>CAVZMV010000002.1:327500-3124037 GCA_963776465.1 uncultured Gammaproteobacteria bacterium | reverse complement strand
GTTCGTGCGGGAACCCTTATTTTTCGCGATGATAGCCGGTCACGCGCTCGACCTCGTTCTTCGAGCCGAGAAACACCGGCACGCGCTGGTGCAGCTTGGTCGGGCTGGATGTCGAGGATGCGCTGCGTGCCCGTCGGTCGCCGCGCCGCCGGCCTGCTCGACGATGAACGCCATCGGGTTGGCCTCGTACATCAGGCGCAGCTTGCCGGGCTTGCTCGGGTCTTGCGCGTCGCGCGGATACATGAAGATGCCGCCGCGCGTCAGGATGCGGTGCACGTCGGCCACCATCGAGGCGACCCAGCGCATGTTGAAGTCCTTGCCGCGCGGACCGGTCTTGCCGGCGAGCAGTTCGTCGATGTAGCGCTGCATCGGCGCCTCCCAGTGGCGCATGTTCGACATGTTGATCGCGAATTCCTGGTGTCTTCGCGGGATGCTGCATGTCTCGCTGCGTCAGCGACGAACTGCCGAGCTCGCGGTCGAGCGTGAACGCGTGCGCGCCGTCGCCGAGCGTCAGCACCAGCATCGTCGTCGGGCCGTAGACCGCAGTAGCCGGCGGCGACCTGCTTGGTGCCCGGCTGCAGGAAGCGCTTCGTCGCTCGGCTGCCGTGACGCCTTCGCGGGCAGCGCAGCACCGAGAAGATCGTGCCGACCGAGATGTTGACGTCGATGTTCGACGAGCCGTCGAGCGGATCGAACAGCAGCAGATATTCGCCTTTCGGGATAGCGGTGCGGGATCGGGTGCGGATCGTCCATCTCCTCCGACGCGAGCGCCGGCGAGATGGCCGCCCCATTCGTTCGCCTCGAGCAGGATCTCGTTCGACAGCACGTCGAGCTTCTTCTGCGCCTCGCCCTGCACGTTGCTCGGTGCCCGGCGCTCGCCGAGCACGCCGCCGAGCGCGCCCTTGCCGACCGCGATGCGAGATCGCCTTGCAGGCGCGCGCGACGACTTCGATCAGCAGGCGCAGGTCGGCATTGATCTGCTGCCTTGGCGCGCTGCTCCTCGATCAGGAACCGGGTGAGGGAGATGTCGTGGGTAGCCATGGCGCGAATTTTAAGGCAGCGCCGGCGCGCCGCGCATCACGGTGGTCTCGCCGCCGACCTGCACCTCGCTGTCCCAGAGGTAGGAGAGGTGCGGATGCGCGGTGCGCAGCACGTCGAGCGCCGCCGCGTCGTGCCGCAGATGGAAATCCATCCAGGCAAGCGAGTAGAGACCGGCGACCTCAAGACCCCAGCTCGACGTCGGCAGCAGCGGATAGTTGGTGTGCTGCGCGTGCGAGGCCGCGTCGGTGACGATGAAGGCGCGGTCGACGGTGAGCTTGTCGTAGACGGCGCGCGTGACGGCAGGGTTGACGAATGGGATCGGCGCTACCGGCCCGTCGTGATCGCCGGTCTGGATCATCACCGGGATCGGGTTGGCGTCGAACGGCGACGATTGCGTGCTGATTGGCGCCGCGGCCACCGCGGCGTGGACGCGCGGCTCGATCGCCTGCAGGCCCATGGTCGCGATCGCGCCCATGCTGTGACCGATCACGCCGACACGCGAGGCATCGAGCGCCGCGCGCACGGGCGATTCGCCGAAGAGATAGGTGAGCGCGTCCTGGGCTTCCTCAATGGCGTTGCCGGGATCGCCGGCGATCGCGTCCTGCGAGCGTCCCTGGCCGCTGAAGTCGAAGGCGAAGACGAGGTAGCCCGCATCGGCGAACACCTGGTGCCACCAGCGGTATACGCCGGTGTTGGTCGCCAGGCCCTGCAGCGCCAGGATCACCGGATACGGCCCGGCGGAGGGCGGCGTGACGCCGCGATTGGGCAGCACGATCTCGCCGTAAAGCCGCGTGCCGTAGCGGTTGAGGAACTCCACCGGCACCAGCTCGACCTTGTCGTTGTAATACGGATTGCCGAAGCAGTGGTACGGGCTAGCCACGCGACACGCGCCCTGCAGCTGCGCCAGCGTCGCGCGGACCTGGAAGGCGACCAGCGCCGGATCGGTGAGGTCGCGGATCGTCACGCCGAACGCGATCGGATCGAACAGCGCCGTCGCAACATCGGTGGGAAGCGCAGCAGCCAGCGCATCGAGATTGGTGATGACCGCTTCGATCGGCGCGGGCGCGGGCGGTGGGTTCGCGGCGGGTGCATGCTCCGGCCAGGCCGCGAGATCACCACCGGCAGATCCGCCGGGCGGTGGCGCCGCGACGTCGGTGCCGCCGCCGCACGCTGAAAGGCAGGCAGCCAATAGCCAGATCGATGCTCGCTTCACCACGTGACTTCCCCGGTCAGGGCCCGATTCTACGCGGTCACGTATTCCTTCAGCCGCGGCCCGAACGCCACGCGTGCTTTCAGCTGCATCATCGTGAAGTAATGCCCACCGACCATGCGATCCAGGTAAGCAGTCTTCACCGCCGGCCGGAACTGGTCCAGATGCTGGAGCGCCTCGTAGCCCCGGGCCATGGCGTCGACGTGCATCGTCGACGACGCGAAGTCGAACGGCGCATCGCCGCGGAACGGGCGCATCACGATCCGGTCCCACGACTCGTAGAACTCATCCGGCACCGGACGCGAGCCGGGCACTCGCACGCCGAGGCGCACGAGGCCGCGATCGACCGCGCGCCAGTCCTTGGCAAGCGCCGCGCGCACGGTGTCGCGATAAGCGTCGACGCTTTCCTGCTCGAGCCGCTTGATGCAGCCGAAGTCGTAGATCACCAGGCTGCCGTCGCGGCGCACCGCGAAGTTGCCCGGATGCGGATCGGCGTGCACGGCTTTCAGCTCGAACACCGAGCGGCACATGAAGTCGAACAGCCGCATCGCGATCTGGTTGCGCAAGCCAGCGTCGTAGCGCTCGGCCACCGTCTCGAGATGATCGCCGGGCTCCAGGATCATCGTCAGCACGTGCCGCGAGCACAGCTCGGGCACCGTCGCCGGGATGACGATGTGCGGATCGTCGGCGAAGAACTGCCGGAAGAGGGCGATGTTGCGCGCCTCCTGCTCGTAGTCGAGCTCCTCGTGCAGGCGCTCGCGGATCTCCTCGAAGAGATCGTCGAGCACGGCCTTGTCGACCTTGACTATGCGCGCCATGCGCAGCGCGAGCTTCAACTGCCCCAGATCGGTGTCGCAGGACTCGGCGACGCCCGGGTATTGCACCTTGATCACCACCTCGCGACCGTCCTGCAGCACCGCGCGGTGCACCTGGCCGATCGACGCCGCCGCGTAAGGCTTGTGGTCGATGCGCTTGAACTGCTTCGCGAGCGTCTTGCCCAGGTCGCGATCGATCTGCTTGCGGATCACCGCGAACGGCATCGGCGGCGCGTCCTTCTGCAGGCGCTTGAGCGGCTCGGCGAATTCTGCCGGCAGGATGCTCGCGGCCTGCGAGGCAACCTGGCCGAGCTTCATCACTGCGCCCTTGAGCTCACCCAGCGTGTTGGCCAGATGCGCGGCAGCCGAGGCGTTGAGCTTGCCGCGCGCCTGCGCGCGCTCGTCGGCGCTGCGGAATCCATTGGCGATTGCGTGACCGGCGTAGCGGCCCGCCAGCGTCGCAGTCATGCCGGCCAGACGGAATAGGCGGCGGGCGCCGGAGGCGGGGCCACGCGCGTTCTCGTCTTCCTGATCAGCGTCGTCGTCGGTCATCGGTGAAAAAAAATACTACTGGACCGAGTCTACAAGGTCGTGACCTTGCGACATTTCCTACCGCCGTCACGAAACCGTCGCGGCGTCCCCTTAGTCTTGCCGCGTCCGTGAGCCGTAGCCGTACGGCGAGCGGGCAAGCAAAGGAAAAAGGTCCAACTAAGAAGCTCTAGACGTCCCTGACTAGCGCCGTGCCCGCGAAGGGCGGCGCTAGTGTTTTTTTGGTTGCGCGGTGGCACGCACCCGAAATTCCTTGAGCTTGGCGCTGGTGGCGGGGTCGTCCGCAGACCTGGCGGCCAGGCTGTCGCCGAGCGCTACGTCGCCGAGCGCGTAGGCGAGGGCGGCGCGCTGTTCCGAGACGGCCAATGAGCTCTCAGATTCTTCAATCGTGGAAAGGATGTCGCGCGTCGCAACCAGGTCCTCGTCGGCTTGTCCTGGCGGCCGGGTGCTCCAGAGCCACCTGAGCAGGTGTAAGTCCATCGTGGTCGCCAGGATGGCGGGCTTCTCGCCAGCCGTTGGCGAGACTGCGAGGCCGGCGGCGAGCTCTGCGCGTGCCGTAGCGCCATCTGCCCGGCGATGGGCGAGCTCACCGCGGACCGCGCGCAGATTGGCCAGCTCCCAGCGCAGATTGATGCTGCCCGGATCACGCGAGCGGGCGACCTCGAACAGCGCGAGGCTTGCATCGGCATGTCGTTGTGCGGCCGCCAGATCACCCATCTTCAGGTCGATGCTGACGGCCGCCCGGACGGCGTTGGCGTGCCATCGCAGCCACTCCGCGTTGTCCGGATCGAAGGCGGTCATCCGCTCGCCAAGCGCGATGGCGGCATCGGACGCCTGTTTTGCCTCCGGCAGCCGCCCGCCGTGACTGAGGGCGAACGCGGCAGTGCCAAGCCCCGCCTGCAGGATATAAGCGACCGCCAGATCGCGCGGATAACGCTGCGCAGCCGCCGTGGCTTCCTTTACGAACGGCGGAAGGCCCTCGATCAGGCGGCGGTTGTTGTACAGAATGATCGCACTCTGCAGCTCGCATCGGAGTTGCATCACGAGGAACTTGGAGTCCGCGGCCTGCGCCTGCGCGAGGGGGCGCATGAGCTTGCTGCACTCCTGCCACCGGAGCGCGGCCTGGTCGATGTCGGCGGCCGCCATGTTCGACTCGACGTAGCCCACCTGGTCGTTGGCCTTCGCGAACAGATAGGCGCGCGCCGGGCCTGGGGTGGCGCCGTGCAGTCGGCGCGAGATCTCGAGCGCCGTCCGGGCGCCCCGCGTGTTCTCCTCGTCGACGCCGGCCTCCAGCGACGGCTCGCCGCGCGCCAGCAGCGCGTGGGCCAGCAGTTCGTCGGCCTCCTCGCCGGGCTGCAGCGATTGCAGGGCCGTGGCCGCCGCAATCGCCTCCCGGCCCGCGCTGACCGCTTCGGCAAGCTGCCCGCGGGCGTAATAGATCTCCGACAGGTTCGCGAACGCCCGGCTGCGCTGTGCGAGCGTCGCCGCGTCGGCTGTTGCGAGCTCGGCCCTGCCCATGTAATCGAGCGCTTTTGCGACGGTGACGTCGAGCACGTCGAGGCGGCCAACCTTGTCGAGCCGCTCCTTCAGGTCTCCGAGCATGAAGGCGATGAGTCCGTCGGCCGCTTCGCGGCGCGAAGTCGCTTCGTTGCGCGCGCGCTGGGCGCTGATGGCGAGAACGGTCGTCGTTGCGGCGATCGCCAGCGACGCGGAAATGGCCGCGATCGTCAGCCGCGCCCGCCGCCGGCGCTCGCGCTGACGCAATTCGTCGAAGCCGAGGCCGAGGATGCCGGCGACGAGCTTGAGGAAGCCATCGGTCTTGCCGTCGCCGGATTCGCGCGCATCGGCCGCGAGCGGGTGCTCGTCGCGCAGCGCCAGCGGAAAGCATTCCTGCGATGGCTCCTTCGCGTGCGGGTCGCCATCGACGATCAGCGCGAAGATCGCGTCGGTCCTGCCCAGCGACCGGAAGTACTTGATCTCCTCGTTGACCCAGTGCGATCCAGCAGAGCGCGGGCTGCAGACGACGATCAGCGCATACGAGTCGCGCAGCGCCGCCTGGAGCGTCTCACCCAGGTGGGTGGCGGCGGAGAGCTCTGCCTGATCCCGGAAGCAGCGGCCGATGCGTCGCGGGACGACGCCGCGAGGCGTCGTGCGTCCAACCAGCCGCGACGGGACGCGATAGCGCTCGAGCTTCTGGTGCAGCCACTTGCCCCACGCCTCGTCGGCATGGCTGTAGCTGATGAACGCGCGGAAGCGAGGAGCTTCGGACATTTCTCCCAGTATGGGGCGAAAAAAGGATCAGGGCTTGATGACGTCGTAGATCTGCGCGAGCGTCGTGAAGCGATCCTCGAAATCGTCGCTGACCTTGGCCCGCAGGATCGGGTAGATCTCGTAGTCGAATGTCGGATTTTCGTTGATCTCTTCCTGCTCGGTCTGAGCCGCCTGCAGCAGCTGCACGAGCTGCGCGAACGTCGGCGCGTTTCCGTAGGTCTGGCTGGTGGACGGGTCGATGTAGTTGACGAAGAACCGCGCCCAGTCGAGCTCGACGGATTCCTTTGCGTAGTTCGCCTCGTCCCCGCACTTCTCCGAGCGCCAGGCCCGGATGCCGCCCAGCGTGTTGGCGTCGCTCGTCCGCGCCGCCATGTCAACCCGGTAATGATCCTCCTGCAGGTCGTCGTAGGCGGCGATGTTGTCCAGGTCCTTGTAGTAGCGGAACCGTGGCGCGCTCGCAGCCGTGCCGTTCCAGATGAACGTCGACAAGGCGTGCGCGAGCCCTTCCTTGTAGGCGGCGCCATGGAGCTCCGTGCTGCGCAGCAGGTGATCTCGCGCGTTGCTGTCCTGCGCGTTGGTGGAATTGGAGGCGCAGTCGGGGTCGCTGCTGCTGACGTTGTAGCCAGACCCTTTACCGAAGCCGGTGTTCTGGCCGTACCAGTGCCCGACCTCATGTCCATAGAGGAACTTGATGTCCTTCTGCGACGGCGCGATGTAGACGGACGTCGCATTCGCCTCGGAATTGTCCCGCCCTTCGACGAGGCGCAGGTCGAGCTTGGGATTCTCCTTGGTCACCGGCACGAGCGTGTCGAGCGTGGCCACGCTGAACGTGCCGAACGCCATCATTGTCGACGAGTCGTCGGCGGGGACGTAGATGTGCACGGCGCCCTGCGGGTTCGGGAGCGCCTTGAATGTCCAAGTGCGCTCGAGCGAGTCGGGCAGGGAGGTGTTCTCCTGCGACTCGTCGATCTCGAAGGCGCGGATGACGATGTCGTGGCCGACGCCGATGACGGCGTGGGCGTAGACGGTGATCTGGAATATGCCTTCGGGTACAGCTGCGGACAGGCAGCCGGTGTTGCGGTTCGTCAGCAAGGTCTGCGTGCCGAGCTTGACCTTCACGCCGCGCGCGGCCATGGGCTCGGCGTTCTTGTAGTACTTCTCGCCGGCGTGGTGGCCGAGTGAAGTGGTACTTCCAGTAGACGCAGATCGTCTGCAGGCCCGAGCTGAAATCCGGAGCCGGCACGTCCGGATCGGGATCGCCACCGCCGGCGCCTATGAGTTTGTCGAAGCGCTCATTCAGCACCGATTCGTCGAAGAGCACCACGTCGTCGCCATCGCGATGCACGAAGTACGTCGACAGGGCGAAGCCGTCGATGGGCTCGCCAGCGGGATCGTCGACGACGATGCGAAAGCCGATGCCGGCCGGCAGCTCCAGCGAATCGAGGTTGATCCCGAGCACGCGCAGGGCGATGGGCACTTCGCGATCGGCGCCAGGCTCGAGATCGAACGTCCCAACCTCGACCTCCTCGAACGCGTCGTCGGTCTGGACGTCGGCGATGACCTTGGCCCGAACCGGATCCGGCGAGGCGTTGCGCAAAGTCAGGGGAATCGTCTGACTCTCGAGCACCACGACGCCGTCGACCGGCGTCGGCAGCTCGATGCCGACGGCAGCGGGTGGCGGATCGCCAGCGCCTTCGGTGACCACCTCGATATCCGGGGGAGGCGGATCCAGAACGATCGGCGGGGCGTCTCCGCCTCCGCCGCCGCATGCGGCCAGTGTCATCGCAAGTGCAGTGACGATCGCGAGGCGAGAGGGAAGAGTGTTTGGGCGCATGGCTGATCTCCGGAACATGCCCACACTCTAGCGACCGCGTATCGCGTTCTGGTGTCAGATCGCGGAAATGTTGTAACAGCGCGAGGTATGCGCTTCAGTCCGCGCGCCTGCGGATGTAAACGTGCGTCGCGCGCTCGCCGGCGACGGTCCGGTCGCACAGGTAGCCGAGCGCGTGCAGATCAAGTCCCGCGAACAGGCTCTCGCCCTTGCCGAGCAGCACCGGCCGCACCGCCAGATGCAGATCGTCGAGCAGGCCGGCGCGCAGGTATTCGCGCACCGTCGCGACGCCGCCACCCAGGCGCACGTCGCGGCCGCCGGCAGCAGCCTTGGCCTGCTTCAGCGCGGACTCGATGCCATCGGTGACGAAGTGAAACGTCGTGCCGCCTTTCATCTCGAGTGGCCGGCGCGCGTGGTGCGTCAACACGAAGACCGGGCAGTGATACACCGGCTCCTCGCCCCACCAGCCCTTCCAGCTGTCATCGGGCCACGGACCGCGCACCGGTCCGAACATGTTGCGGCCGAGGATCCACGCGCCGACGTTCTCGAAGCTCTGCTCGGCGATGTGATTGTCGACGCCGGTTTCTCCGCCGACACCGTTCTGGTGCTTCTCGATCCACATGCGCGTCGGGAAGAACCACTCCATCAGCTCGGGCCCGCGCACGCCGAGCGGATGCTCCAGGCTCTGGTCAGGGCCGGCGCCATAGCCGTCGAGGGAGAGGCCGAAGCTCTGGACGCGCAGTCGTGACATGCGGAGATCTCGATCGGGTAGTGGGTGAATGCCGTAAAGTTTGCGCCATTGCCCGCATCCACGGAGAGCCACATGCCCAAGCTCAAGCTGACCTATTTCGATTTCGACGGTGGCCGCGGCGAGCCCGCGCGCCTGGCGCTGTTCATCGGCGGCATCGCCTTCGAGGATCATCGTGTGGCCGGCGCCGACTGGCCCAAGCGTCGCGACCAGATGCCCCTGCGCGCGATGCCGGTGCTGGAGGTCGACGGCAAGACCGTCACGCAGTCCAACACCATCATCCGTTACGTCGGCAAGCTCTCCGGCCTGTATCCAAAGGATGACTGGCAGGCCGTCGTCGTCGACGAGGTCATGGACGCCGCCGAGGACATCGGCTCGCGCATCGGCGCGACGATCATGCTCGGCGACGCCGAGAAGAAGGCGGCACGCGAGAAGCTTGCGGCCGACGCGCTGCCGCGGCACCTGGAGATCCTCGAGGCGCGCCTGAAGGCGGGCGGCGGCGAGTGGTTCGCCGACAAGCGCCTGACCGTGGCCGATCTCAAGGTGTTCATGCTGACCCGCTGGCTGCGATCCGGCGTGCTCGACCACATCCCCAAGGACATCGTCGAGCGCACTGCGCCGTCGCTGGCCAAGCATGCGGAGCGCGTCGCTTCGCATCCGAAGGTCGCGGAGTACTACCAAAGCCGTAAGAAATAGCTGTAAAACCCAGGGACGGGCCCGTGGCGGACGGATTCAAATACCGCGCCTTCATCAGCTATGCCCACGCCGACGAAGCGTGGGCGAAGTGGCTGCACCAGCGCCTGGAGCGCTACCGCGTCCCGTCCCGGCTCGTGGGGCGGGCCGGGGCGCACGGCACGGTGCCCAAGCGCATCGGGCGCTGCTTCCGCGACCAGGCGGAGCTGTCCGCGGCACCGCACCTCAGCGAGACGCTTCAGCAAGCGCTGCGCGATTCGCAATCCCTGATCGTCGTCTGCAGCCCGCGCTCGGCGAGCTCGCACTGGGTGAACGAGGAGATCGTTTCGTTCCGTTCGCTGGGGAAAGGCGCATCGATCCTGGCGCTGGTGGTGGATGGAGAGCCGAACGCGAAGGATCCGTTGCGCGAATGCTTTCCACCGGCGTTGCGCGACGCCGAGCCGCTTGCCGCCGACGGGCGCGAGAGCGCCGACGGCAAGGCCGACGCGTTCTTGAAGCTCGTCGCCGGGATTCTTGGCGTCGGTTTCGACGAGCTGCGCCAGCGCGAGCGCCGACGCCGCACGCGCATCGCCGGAGCGGTCGTCGCCGCGTCCTTGTCCATCGCTGCCGTGACCTCGATCCTGGCAATCACCGCGTACCGGGCGCGCGACGAGGCGCGCCGCGCGTTGAGCCTCGCCGAGCTGCGGCGCGAGCAGGCTGACGATCTGCTGCAGTTCATGCTGGGCAACCTGACCGAGAAGCTCGAGCCGATCGGCAAGCTGTCGATCCTCGACGCGGTCGCGGAGAAGGCGCTGGATCATTTCGCGGCGACGGGTGGCGACGATCTATCGGATTCCGCGCTGCGCTCGAAGGTGAAGGCCCTGCTCCAGATCGCTGCTGTCCGCTTCAAGCAGGGGAATATCGAAGGTGCTGTGCCGTCGATGAACCAGGCGCTGGCGACGGTCGAGGAGCTTGTCCGGCGCAACCCCGATCAGGTATCAGCCTTGAGCGCGCGAGCCGAGGTCGAATCGCAGTTCGAAATCTTCGCCTACTACAAGAGAGACGCCGACCAGGCCGATGTCTGGGGCGCGCGCGTCATGGCCACCTACGCGAGGCTGCGCGAGCTCGACCCGCAGGACGATCATTGGAAATCCGCGGTGGCCGAGGAGGTGTATGCGCGGGGCGCCACCGAATTCCAGCGCGGCAATCTGCAGCAGGCGAAGGCGGCGTTCGAGAAGGCGGCCAGCCAGATGCAGCCACTCGTGGACAAGGCGCCCGGCAGGCGCGATTACGCCAACGCGATGGCCCTGATCGTCAGCGGCCTATGGGGTGTCGCGCTGGCGGAGCATGACTATCACGCCGCAGTGGCCAGGGCACAGGATTACGCGAGCTGGCGCCGCAGGATCCTCGCCTTCGACCCGGAGAACGCCGATGCGCTCAGTTCCCTGGTCGCGGCGACGCTGACCATCCTGCAATCCCAGGGGCCCTTGCGCGTCCTGACGCCCGACGACCCGGCGTTGCAGGAAGCGCTGGCGACGAGCCAGAAGCTGGCGAAGCTCGACGCGGAAAACGCCGAGTACGCGAAGAACCGCACCCTGGCACTGCACTATCACGTCACCGCGCTCGCGGAAGCCGGGCGGCTGGACGAGAGTGCGGCCGCGAGCGAGGCGCTGCTGAAGCTGGCCGGCGACTTGCAGCAACGCGCACCGGAAGACACCGAAGTGCTACGCAACCGGCTTGCCATCATCGGCAGCGCGATCGAGATCGCCTTGCTGCGCAAAGATCGCGCGACGGTGGCGCAGCAGCTGCGGGTCCTCGCGGATCTCATCACCACGCATCAGCCGCGGGATCCGTCGGCAGTGGCCTGGTGGTTGAAGACCGCTCTGCTGCGCTGGGAGCTGGCCGAGCCCGCGCAGCGCGCGGCGCTGGAGAAGGAGACCGGGCAGTGGCTGGAGCAGGCGCGCAAATCGAGCCCGGTGAGCGCCGCCAGCATGATGCGCTATGAGGCGTTGCGGGGTGATCGGGAGCAGGCGCTGCAATGGAAGGCCAAACTCGAGGCGCCGGTCGCCGCATCGGTATTCACAAGACGCTTCTGTCGAGCGCATGGATTGGAGAAAATCTGATCGAACCCATACCGCCTCTGGGGGTCTTATCTATGCCACTCCCCAGCAACGAGGAACACGGTCATGGACGATAAATACAACTCCGCCCGAGAAGATGCTGCAAAAGACAAGACCAAGGGCCGCGTCAACGAGACGATCGGCAAGGTCAAGGACAAGATCGGCAGCGTCACCGGCGATCGCGACCTTCAGGTCAAGGGCCAGGCCCAGACCGCCGAAGGCAAGAAGGACCGCCTGAAGGGCGAGATCAAGGACAAGGTCGAAGACGCCAAGGACTACGTGAAGGCCGGCGTCGACGTCGTCAAGGACAAGATGTCCCGCGACAAGAGCCGCCACTAAGCTGTACTGCGGATCGGGGCTGACAGGACGTCAGCCCCGATTTGCTTTGTTGTGATCAGCTCGAGGCCTCGATCAGCACGTCGCCCGAGGCAGCGTCAGTCAGGCCCAGGCCACCGCCCAGGTCCTCGAGCATCCCGCGCATGCGATCCAGCTTGCCGATCATCGTTGGCCGCGCCGCGATGAGCGTGGCCATGCTCTCCCACTCCCCGACGATGCAGTAGCTGCGTTCGCCCGTCTTCATCAGCGAGAAGCGCCGCATGCCGGGGAAGACCGCAAGGTCGCGATGCTCGTTGAGGAAGGCTTCCTCTTGTCCGGGCTTGGTCCGGAATCGAACTACGTTGAAGGCGGTCATGGCGGCTCCGTGAAGTGCAAGAAATCCCCGAAGTGGGGCGATTGATCCTAGCCGTGTCGCCTCTCCGCCGGTGTGCCTCAGCGGCCGCAGTTCATGACCGGGCGTTCACTTCGACAGCGTCTGCTATGTTCCCCCGATGAACGACAAAGGCACGGTACTCGTCACGGGCGGCTCCGGATTCCTCGGCAGCTGGTGCGTCATCAAGCTGCTGCAGGCGGGCTACCGCGTGCGCACGACCGTGCGCGATCTGAAGCGTGAGGCCGAGGTTCGCAGCTGGATCGCTACGCAGGTCGATGCCGGCGACCGCCTGAGCTTTCACGCGGCTGACCTCGGCAAGGACGACGGCTGGCGTGAGGCCATGCAGGGCTGTGACTTCGTGCAGCACGTTGCCTCGCCGTTCCCGATCGCGCAGCCCAAGGATCCACAAGAGCTCATCGTGCCGGCGCGCGAAGGCGCGCTGCGCGCCCTGCGGTTCGCCAACGAGTGCGGCGTGAAGCGCGTCGTGATGACGTCCTCGATCGTCGCGATCCGAAATCCGAAGCGCGTCACCACGCGCAACTTCACCGAAGAGCACTGGAGCGATCCCGATTCACCCAAGCTGTCGGCGTATGGCCAGTCCAAGACCATTGCCGAGCTCGCCGCATGGGAATTCGCCAGGCAGCACCCGAAGACCGAGCTCACGGTCGTCTGCCCCTCCTTGATCCTGGGCCCGCCGCTCAGCCGGGACATGTCGACGTCGCTGTCGGTCATCGTGCGGATGATCGAGGGCCGCATGCCGCGCCTTCCGCGGTTGTCGTTCCCGGTCGTCGACGTCCGCGATTGCGCCGACCTGCACCTGCTCGCGATGACCTCGCCGCAGGCCGCCGGCCAGCGCTACATCGCCGGCGGGCCGTCGCTCTGGTTCGCCGAGATGGCGAAGATACTGCGCGACCGCCTCGGTGCGGACGCGGCCAAGGTGCCGACCAAGGAAATGCCCAATCTCGTGGTACGCATCGCAGCGCTGTTCGACCCGGGCCTGCGCTCGATCACTGGCGATCTCGGCGTGCAGAACCACTACTCCATCGACAAGGCGAGGGCGCTCGGCTGGAAGCCGCGATCGGCAGAGGAGTGCATCGTGGATACGGCGCGCGGGCTCCTTGCGTTGCGGGTGTAGGGCAAGCCATGCGCGCCAATGAAATGAGCCTGACCGAACTCTTGAAGAGCCGCATCTCCACCCGCGCGTTCCTGTCGACGCCGGTGCCCGAGTCCATGCTGCGAGAGATCCTCGACGTCGCGCGCTGGTCGCCGTCGGGCGGCAACCTGCAGCCGTGGAAGGTCATCGTCGTGACCGGCGCAGCGCGCGACGCGATCGTCGCGCTCGGCCGCGAACGCATGGGCGCGGACGAGGAGGGCGATCGGCCGGTCTACCCGCCGAATCTCTGGGAGCCGCACCGCACCCGCCGTTACCAGGTCGGCGAGCAGCTCTACGGCCTGCTCGGCATTCCGCGCGAAGACAAGCCCGCGCGGCTGCGGCAGCTGGCGCGCAACTACCAGCTCTTCGACGCCCCGGCCGCGATGTTCTTCGTGATCGACGAGCGCATGGGCCACGGCCAGTGGGCGCACCTGGGCATGTTCATGCAGTCCTGTTCGCTCGCCGCTGCCGACCGCGGCCTTGCGACGTGCTTCCAGGAATTCTGGGGTCGGCTGCGCAAAAGCCTGAAGCAGCACTTCGGACTGCCGGAGAATGAGCTCGTCTATTGCGGCATGGCGATCGGCCATGCCGATCCCGACGCGCCCATCAACCGCCTGCGCAGCGAGCGCGCGCCGGTGGACGAATTCGCAACGTTCCGGTCCCGTTGACGCCTCGTGCGCAAACCCATAAATTGACATTTGTTACGTTTGGGGATGGGGGAGATGCGCGTGGATTTCTTACGCGGGTGCAGCGCGCTCGCGGTGCTTTCGTTGGTGGCCTGCGGCAGCTACACGCTTCCCGGTGAGATCGCCGGCGGCCCCGTCGTCTCCGGCGCCAGCAGCCTGCCGGAGACCAAGAGCTGCCAGCAGCTGTTCTCGCAACGCGTGCAGCCGCGCCTGGAGTTCTGCCGCAACTGCCACGTGCCGGGCGGCGTCGCCGACGTGCCGGACGGCAAGCTCTTCATGCTCTCGCCGGACAAGACGCAGGACTTCTCCAACCTCGAGGCTTCCTGGGAAGCGCTCGGCAGGAACGACGGCGGACTTTCGCGCATCCTCAAGATGGCCTCTGGAACCGACTCGCGCTCGCACACCGGCGGCACGCCATGGCCAGCGGGCAGCCAGGCCTATACGGACGTGTCTGCACAGCTGCTCGGCTTCGTCGATCCCGCGGCGTGCAATCTCGCGGGCGTGTCGGGTATCCAGCAGGAGTTTCCGTTGCTGGGCAGCAAGCACGCCAAGCATGTGTGGGCGAGCTACTGCGAAGACAAGGCCGATGACGCCGTATTGCCGACCGATCCGCGGCATCTGATCCAGCCCGGCGTGAACGCGGGCAGGGCCGTCTATTACAACGCCTGGTGGCAGGATTGCCACGTCAACCTTCCGGAAGATCAGCAACGCGCCAGGACCTGCGGCGAATACCGCGCGCGACGCGATCGCGGCCTGGATTTCTTCCTGAACCAGCTGCCGCAGGGGTCCACCAGCGCGGAGGACTTCGACAACGCGTGGAAGAAGTGGGGGCTCACCGAGCGCCCTGAGAATTTCGAGGAGATGTACACGCTGCGCTACGGGCTCAACCACGCGCCGTTCCGCAATCCCTATCCGCTGCCGGGCGAAGATCCCAACGCGACCGATGGCGGATCGGGACAACTCCCATTGGGCATGCGCCAGCTCAAGGACGCCGACGGACACTGGACCGGGACGATCGGCACCGCGGCGTGCTTCCAGTGCCACGGCGGACAGATCGGCGATCCGGCTGCCGGCGAGACCGAACAGATCACGCTCGGCAACCTGGGGCTCGGCAACAACAACTACGACGTGGTCCAGTCGGGCATGGACAACGGTCCGTTCGCGGGCTCGCTGTTCTCCACGCTGCTGCCGCCGGTGGACACCAACACGCTGTTCAACATCGGCATCCGGCAGCGCGGCCAGAACAACGCGGTGGGCGCTTTCGAGCTCCTGGTCACGATCCTCGACATGGATTCGCTCGGCGTGAACCCGAACGTGCTGAAGAACGAAGTCGGCGCCACCGGCATACAGGACACGGCGCACCCGCTGGCGCACACGCAGGACACGCCGGCGTGGTGGAACTTCGGCTCGCGGCCGCGCAAGTTCTTCGATGCCGGCGTCTCCAACGACAGCACGCGCATCATCATGGCGGCAGGACCGGGGGATGAGGACCTGGTCACGATGGACGGCGCCGCCTACCGCAACCGGATCAAGGACTACGACCTCGACCTGGGGACGTTCTTCCTGTCGCTGACGTCACCGCAATATCCCGGCGCGATCGACACGGCGCTGGCGGAGCGGGGCGCGATCCTGTTCCACACCAAGGATCTCTGGGGGCAGGCCGGCAACGCCGAGCATCCGCGGCCCTTGGGCGGCAACGGCTCCTGCGCGTCGTGCCACGGCGCGTACTCGCCGCGCTACGTGCACGATCCGGCTTACCTCGAGGATCCGTCGCTCGAAGGCGTCGCCGGGCACATTTCGCCGGTGGACATGATCGGCACCGATCGCGCGCGCTCGGACATGCTCACGCCGACGCTGCGCGAACGCTGGGACACGACCTACTGGGGCTTCACCGACGGCATGCCCGGATGGGTCGCTCCGGAGGACAAGAACCCGCTCGAGGAAATCGCGGACGACATGCTGCTGGCCGACATGCGGCCGCAGGGTGTCTGCGGCTGGGAGAAGGAAGTCATCGGCTATCAGGCCCCGCCGCTCTACGGCGTGTGGGCGACCGCACCGTACTTCCACAACGGCTCCGTGCCGACGGTGGAGCAGGTGCTGGATTCCTCGCAACGATCGACGATCTGGCGGCGCAAGCTGCAGACGATCGGGCCGGTCACCGGCTTCGATCAGCGCCTGTCGACGGCCTACGACTTTGGCGCGCTGGGCTGGCAATCCGACGTGCTGAGCTGCAGCGACATGCCCGGAAGCGTGCTCTTCAACTGCAACCCGGTGGACGACCAGGGCCCGTCGCTGCCGCAGCTCGCGCAGAACTACCTCGACGGGCTCGTGAGCTGGGCCGGCCTCGCCACGATCCCGGACCCCGCGCCGGGCGCCGCCGACAAGCGGCTCATCTACGACACCCGCATCCTCGGCAACGACAACGGCGGCCACGTTTTCACCGACGTGCTGACGGCAGAGGAGCGGCGGGCGTTGCTGGAGTATCTGAAGACCCTGTAGGAGGGGCGTAAGCCCCGACCCGTTGTCCTGGCCCCTGTAGGAGGGGCCGTTGGCCCCGACTAGAAGCTGGACCCAGGCTCCTTGAGGAACTCCAGCTCTTCTTCTGTCGATACACGACCCAATATCTTGTTGCGGTGCGGATAACGCCCGAAGCGATCGATGATCGCCTTGTGCTTCAGCTCGAACGCGTAGTTATCCGGCGGCGCGAACTCCTTGAACAGCGCCTCGGCCTGAACGTGAATCGCTCGCGACTCGCTGTGCGTGTATGGCATCAGCAGGAATGCTCTCTGGATCGGGGCAAGCGCTTCCAATGCACCTGCAGCGACTGCCTCTTGCGAAAGAACCAGGGCGGTCACGTCCTGGCTGAACGCTTGCGGCGTATTCCGGTGAATGTTTCGGGAGAACTGGTCGAGCACGATGATCTCCGCCAGGCGGCCCCCGGGGCTTGAGCGCCAGTCATACAGCTCGCCTTGCGAGGCTCTGCGCAACAAACCGAGAAAACGGTCCCTCAGCAGATCGTCGAACGCGGGATCTGCCACCCACCACATCTTGGGCTTGGTTTCCTCGAACCAGAACTTCAGGACGTCTTCATGCATCGTCCAAGCATACCGACCCGTCGTAAACTGTTCCCATGGATCGAGCCATCAAGCACACGATCGACGAATTCCTCGATGCCGCCGAGATCGCGCAGCTCAAGCAGCGCTCGGACTGGCAGGGCGCCCGCGCGTTGCTGCAGAGCTGGGCGATCATCGCGGTGTGCCTGATCGCAGTCGCGCTGCAGCCGCATCCGCTGGTGGTCCTTCTTGCCGTCGTGCTCATCGGCGGCCAGCAGCTGGCGCTGGCGGTGTCGATGCACGAAGGCGCGCACAACCTGCTGTTCCGCACGCGCTGGGCCAACGAATGGGTGGGGCGGTGGCTGGCGGCGTATCCGGTGATCCAGGACATGCACCGCTATCGGCGCCATCACCTTGCGCATCATCGATTCACCAACACGGATCGCGATCCAGACCTTTCGCTCACGCAAGGCTTTCCGATCAGCCGCGCCAGCTTCGCGCGCAAGGTCGCGCGCGATCTTGCGGGATACACGGGGCTCAAGGCGCTGCTCGGCAGCACGCTCATGCTCGGCGGCCTGCTGGTTTACGACGTCAGCGGCAACGCACGCAAGGCCGATCGCAGCGGCATGAGCTTCGGCGCCAAGGTGCGTCAGTTCATCGCCGGTGTGCACGGCCCGGTACTCGCGCAGCTCGCGATCGTGGCGATCCTGTGGAGCTGCGGCGCCGCGTGGCTCTATCTGGTCTGGGCCGCAGCCTGGCTGACGACGTTCCAGCTGTTCCTGCGCATCCGCTCGATTGCCGAGCATGCGCTGACGCCGGATCCCTACGACGCTCTGAATAACGCCCGCACGACGCGCGCGCAATGGTGGGAACGATTGCTCTACGCGCCGCTCAACGTGAACTATCACCTCGAGCATCACATGCTCGTCGCAGCGCCGCATTGGCAGCTGCCGCGACTGCACCGGATGTTGCGCGAGCGCGGCGCGTTCGAGCGGCCGGCGTCGGTGGCGTCGAGCTACGCGGGAATGCTGCGCAGCGCGATCAACTGATCGCGAATGAACGATTTCAAGCGGCTGGTGATCGGCGCGGGCGCAGTCCTGAGCGCTGCTTGCGGCAATAGCACGTTTCCTGGCGCGAGCAGCCCCGGCTCTGGCGGCGCCTCCGTCATCAAGGACCACGTCGGCGCGACCTGTGTCATCGAGAGCCCGCTCAACCAGATCGGCGCGAGCAAGGAGCTGTCGGTCAATGGCGTGACCTACACGCTGACGCATCAACCCGACGCGCCCGGACCGCTCGAGACCCCGATCGCCAATCCCGGGCCGCAGCCCGACGGCCCCTGCAAGGGCAGCAATGGCTACCGTTACGGCAGCGGCATCTACGACAACACCGGCCCGGTCGGCGGCGATCCCACGGGCCACGCCGATCTTGCCGGCATGGTCGCACCCAATCAGACGATCAACGGCATCCACACACGCCTGTATGCGCGCGCGTTTGCGATCGAGTCGCCGTGCAACGGCAAGCGCGTCGTCTTCGTCTCGGACGATCACGCGTTCGTCACCGGCTTGGTGCGGCAGGAAGTGCTCAAGGCGATCGCGGCGGATCCGGTGCTGTCGCCGCTCTACGGCCCGGAGAACGTGATGCTGTCGGCGACGCACACGCACGCGGCCAACGGCGGCTTCGGTGTCGGCAGCTTCCCGGTCGATCCGCCGGCCGGCACGCCGCAGGAAGTGCGCGACGCCTACAACTACGCCATCAGCGCCGGCGACAGCCCCAACCACTTCGACGCCGACAACTTCCGCGTCCTGGTCGGCGGGATCGTGCAGGCGATCCGCCGCGCGCACGCCAACCTCGAGGCGCACCCGCAAGTGGCGCCGATCAAGCTGTCGGTCGGCGAGCTGCTGAACGCCAACACCAATCGCGATCCGCCCGCCTACCAGCAGAACTCCCCCGCAGAGCGCGCCAGGTTCAGCAACGCGGAGGGCCACGACATCACGGTCGACAAGCGCTTCGTGCAGATGTCCTTCGTCCGCGGCGACGGCAGCGCGGTCGGCGCGCTGAACTGGTTCGGCGTGCATCCGACCACGATGCACAACCATGACCGGCTGATCTCCGGCGACTCCAAGGGCGTGGCGTCGCTCGGCTTCGAGCGCCTGATGGGCACGCGCTACGAGCCGGACGCCGAAGGCGCGTTGAGCGGCGCCGACAACTTCGTCGCGGCGTTTGCACAGACCGACGAAGGCAATTCGATCCCGGACCTGTTCGTGTTCGACGCCGACGTCGACGGCGGCAACGGGCCGGGGCAGGGCGTGCCGTATCGCTATCGCTTCGGCACCGACGATCCGTACTGGCTCGACGAGCCCGGCAGCCAGCGCGGCGCGCCCAAGGCGGCGCTCGCGTTCGGCGTGAAGCAGCTCGCGCAGGCCCTGAAGCAGTTCGACGCGGGTAGCGCGCTTTCAGGCCCCGTCGACTACCGTTTCTTCTACGTCGACATGGACAACATCGCCATCGACGATCCGGCCGTCGCCGACACGCTCGTCTACCCGGATCTGCCGGCCGAGCTTTACGACCAGCCCAAGACCACCTGCGCGAGCGCGCTCGGCCAGGCCTTCCTCGCCGGCGGCGTGAACGGGCCGCAGTTCGGCGCGCCGGGCTTCGTGTGCGTCGACGACGCGCCGGTGCCGTACCAGGACGATCTGCGCACCGGCTACAACGGGCTCTACAACGGCAGCGGTGGGCTGGAGTTCATGAAGATGGGCATCTTCTTCACGGTGCCGGTGGACGGCGTGACGCTGATGACCGTGACCACGCCGCTGCTGTGCGAGGCGACCGCCCTGCAGTCGCAGTACCGACTGCCAGACGGAGAAGCCGGTGCTGGTCGGCGGCATCGGCGGCAACGCGGCGCCGTTCCAGATCTTCCGCATCGGCAACCTCGCAGTGCTCGGCGTGCCGTGGGAAGTCACGACGATGGCTTCGCGGCGGCTGCGCCAGACGGTTCTGGATGCGCTGGCGCCGGCCGGCGTCGACACTGTCGTGATCGCGGGACTCTCGAACGCGTACTTCCAGTACATGGCCACGCGCGAGGAGTTCACCGCGCAGATGTACGAAGGCGCGTCGACGGTCTTCGGGCCCTGGCAGCTCGCGGCCGCGCAGCAGGAATCGCGGCGCCTCGCGTTGACCCTGGCCAAGGGCGAGCCCGCGCCCGAAGGTGCTGCTGCGCCTGGCGACAGCGAGCTCGGCGATCCATCGCCGATCACGACCGATGCAGACGCCGACTTTGGCGCCATCGTCACCGACGCCGGGGCTTCCTACACCCAGGGCGGCACGGTCGACGTGTCCTGGGTCGCCGGCTATCCGGGCAACGACCTCAAGATCATGTCGTCGTATTTGTACGTCGAGCGACAAAACGCCAGCGGCGGCTGGGACGTCGTCGCCACCGACAAGGATCCGGAGCTCTTGTTCCTCTGGAACTGGGCGTCCAACCCGGTGACGATCGAGACGCACGTCGTCGATTCCTCGACGGCGCAGGCGATCTGGACCATCCCGATGGACGCGCCTGCCGGGACCTACCGAATCCGCCACGAAGGCGTGTCGCGCGCCTCGGTCGATGCGCAGCCGACGCCTTACACCGGGACCACGCGCGAGTTTGCGATCAGCGGTACGCCGGGGGCGTGTCCGTGAAACGGGCGGTGGCGATCGCCTGCACATTGCTGATCGCCGCCACGGCTCCGCTGCCGTCGTCCCATTTCGAAAGCGACTTTCGGTATGCGGTCGAGCAGATCGCCTCGACGTACGCATATTTCGACGTCAAGGCAACGCGCTGGCGCGACATTCCCGCGCTCTACAAAGCCGATCTCACCGCGGTCCGGGACAAGCGCGAGTTCGTGCGCCTGATGGAGCACGTCGTCGACGAGCTCTACGATCCGCACGCGCAACTGAACACCAACACCCCGACGTCCTACCGTCTGGTTCCCTCCGGCACGGACCTGTGGGCCGAATGGCGCGATGCCAAGGCGTTCGTCGTGGACGTGCGCGCCGGCTCCGATGCGGCCGCCGCTCTGCATCCCGGAGACCAGGTCCTGGCTCTGAATGGTGTTGCGATCGAGCAAGCGGTGGATGCTCGGATGGGGCGCAGCTACCCGCATTCGACGGCCGCTGCGCGCGACTGGGCGTTGCGCTCCGTCCTCGCCGGGACCCACGGTGCGGCGCGCGAGCTGGAGGTGTCACGCGCTGGCGTTCGCCGCAAGGTGAAACTGGATGCGCGCGATCAATATCCAGCGCCTGCACGCAGCCCCGTGACCTCATCGCTGCTGCCGTCGGGGATCGGCTACATCCGGTTCAACGACTCTCTCGGAGACATCGCCACGATCGGCGCTGTCGAAGAAGCGCTCGCGCGATTACGGGACGCGCCTGCGTTGATCCTGGACCTTCGTGATACGCCTAGCGGCGGAAACACCAGCGTTGCGCGGGGCATCCTCGGTCGTTTCGTGACGCGGGAGGTCGCCTATCAGAAGCACGTCCTGCCATCTGAGGAGCGGGACACCGGTGTCAGGCGCAGCTGGCTGGAGCTGGTGACACCGCGAGGCGACTTCCAATTCGGCAGACCGATCGCCGTGCTGGTGGGCCATTGGACCGGAAGCATGGGCGAGGGCATGGCGATCGGCCTCGATGCCACGACGCAGTGCCAGACCTTCGGGACGGCGATGGCAGGCCTGCGGGGCGCGACGTACACGATCACCTTGCCGAACACAGGTATCGCGATGAACCTGCCGGCCGAGCGGCTGTACCACGTCAATGGCACGCCTCGCGAAGCCTTCGCGCCGACCCATCTCGTCGAGCCGGCCGAGGATCCAGGCGTTACGGACCCTGCGCTCGAAGCAGCGACAAAGGCGCTGACTACGCGTTGATGCGCCGGAAGGGCCGTGCCTGCTCCAGCTCGAACGCGAGCTCCAGCAGCGTGCGCTCTGCGCCGTGCGCGGCCATGAGGTGCACGCCGACCGGCACGCCCTCGGGGCTTTCGCCCATCGGCAGCGAGATCGCCGGACTGCCGGCGGCGTTGTTCAGCGGCGTGAACGCGACGTAGCGGCGCAGGCGCTCGAACAGCTCCTCGAAGGACTGGCTGGGCGACAGGTAGCCGAGCTTGGGCGGCGCGTGCGCCAGCACCGGCGTCAGCACCGCGTCGTATTCCTTGAAGATCTCCGCGTAGTGCTGCCTGGATCGCGACAGACGCCACAGCATCATCGGCGTGCAGGCGATGCGGCGCAGGAACATGGCCGCGAGCCCGCGGCTCAGGTTGTCGATCTGCGTCGCGTCGAAGGACGGATGGATGACCTTCTTGCCGAAGCGCGAGACCGAGAACGCGAGCAGGCCCCAATACAGCGCGAAGTCCTCGGCGAAGCTCGGCGTGACGGTGAGCGGCATCGGCTCCAGGCGATGGCCCGCGCCTTCGAGCAGCTTGGCCGTGCGCTCGACCGCCGCGCGCGTGGCGGCGTCGATCGGATGACCGGTGATGGAGTCATAGACCAGGCCAATGCGCAGACGCTTGGTGCCCGGACCCTCGACCAGGCCCATCGCGGGCAGGCGCTCGTTGCGCCAGGTCTGCTCCATGCCGGCGTAGAAGTGCGCGGTGTCGCGCACGCTGCGCGTGACCACGCCCTCGGAAATGATGTTCACCGGCAGGCTGCGCGACTGCTCGCCGTCGATGAAGCGCCCGCGCGTGGGCTTCAGGCCCACCAGGCCGCAGCACGCCGCGGGAATGCGGATCGAGCCGCCGCCGTCGTTGGCGTGCGCAATCGGCACTACGCCCGCAGCGACCAACGCCGCCGCGCCTCCGGACGAGGCGCCGCTGGAGTAGGCCGTGTTCCAGGGATTGCGCGTGGGCCGATCGCCGCTCATGAACTCGGTCGAGGCGTTGAAGCCGAACTCCGGCAGCCGGCTCTTGCCCAGCACGACGAATCCCTGCGACAGGTACTGATGCGCGAACGCGCCATCGCGCGCCGCCAGGTGATGCGGCACCGCGAGCGATCCGTGACAGGTCGGCATGCCCGCGACGTCGACGTTGTCCTTGACGAAGGTCGGCACGCCTGAGAACACGCCAGGCTTGGGCTGCTTCGCCTGGGTTAGCGCAGTTTCGAACGCGGCGAACTGCACGCCGCCGAGCGCCTCCACAGACTGCGCGCGGGCGATCGCCGCTTCGCAGGCCTCTGTCGCGCTGATCTCGCCGCGGCGGATCAGGTCTGCGATCGCGACCGCGTCGTGGTCGGCGAGGGCGTCGGCGCGGAAGGCGTGGAGGCGGGTGGGGGTTGTCTGCTGCTCTGACATCGTCAATATCTCCGGATACCCGTGCTCTGATCTCTCTTGCTGTCGGAACCAGCTGCTTGACCCCTGCCCAATGCATTCGCGCGTAACGTCAGCACTACGACTGTTTTATTTTTCGTCCCAGCAGTCGCTCAGCTCGCGCAGCGATCAAAGGTCTCGTAGCGTCGAACGCCGTCCGTATTGCGGGGATTAGAGTTGTAGCTGCGACATCAAATTTGTCCTTCTCGCTCCTGAATGCGCAGTTCGTGAATTCGGTCGTTAAGTAATTGATGAATTCATCGCACAAATCGAGCCGAGTCTTAACGCGTTCAAGTCGAACCCAGGGGTTCTCGCTCGATAGAGGTCCAAGTTCGTGGAAAAGCTTAGAAAGCCGCTTAAATGCTTTCCCTCTACCTATCGGGGTATCAGGCAGGATTGAATCTAGGTATTCGAACTCCTTGGCAAGAACGCTCAGGTAGAACTCTCCGGATACGGTCGCGCGGACGTATCTGCTCGGCGCAATTTCATCTCGAATCGTTGTCTCAGTTTCTATCAGTCGCCGTGAGATAAGCAGCGTGAGAACTGCCATCGTTGTTTCTGGGAGTAGTCCACTCACGTGGCAGTCAGTAACAACTGTCTCAATGGCGACGAACCCATTGCCTACTTCCGATTTGTCGTTCTTGGCTTTGAGGACTCGGCCCAGCACCGCAACCCTATTGAAATTGCTTGCGTCGGTGGAACCAGTAACCTGAAAGATATTCAGGATGTCGCTCAGGGTCTCTGAATATCTCTCGTGATCGCGCAGCATGATGGCATGTAGAAATTCGTGAAAAGGCACTGGGAACCTAGCCGGTGAGGCCTTCTGTTCGTCTGCCAGGATGGCGTCAATGTTCGTGTGGCCCGACGTAAGGAAGGCGGCCACCGTATCGAGAGCCCGGCGCGTGTCGCCGGCTGCCGTCGCTTCGATGAGGGTGATGTACCTTCGATCTTCGCCAAGAAGAGTCTGCACCAATCGGTCGAAGACAGACTTCAATCCTTCGTTTGTAATGTCCAGATCGCCAGGAGAGACCAAGCCTCGTTCGTCAATCAAATGTTTTACATACTGGAATCGCTTAGCTAGTACTTGATTGAAGCTGGCTGGCTGGACGTGGTACGCCGTCGTGTGAAAAGCGTTGAGCGGTCCGGAATCCCGATTCTTCCAGTAGCTTTCCTCGCGCATCGCAATGAGTGCATAGCAATGCAGGCTCTCGGCCAATTTCTGCGCGACCAGAAAGATTTCGTTCTGAGTGCTCGGCGGTAGTTGGTCCGCGTTGTCAAAAACCAAAAACACACTTTTGTTCAGCTGACGCGAAGCAGTTTGCAAGGTGCGAAGCAGATACTCGCCCCTTCGAAGCTTGGTTTCCTCATCAATACGTTTGGCGAATAACTCTTCGAACTCCGCCGGATTGCGTTGGAAGACCGGGGCCAGCGTTCCGCGTTTTAGCCGCTCGTATTCAGAGTGGAAGACTTGCCTAATGAATGGTCACTCGAAAAGAGGCAGATCTTTGTAATCCTTGCTAAGCGAGTCTTCAATCTGCCCATCGATGAAACCGTTTAGCGATTCGCCGGTGTCGCTAAATTTCTTGAAGTTGAAGTACACCCATATGCCATTCTTGTCGATATCGCCTTTGGCGAGAACTTTGCGGAATCGTTGGATAAAAGTGCTTTTGCCAACGCCAACGCTTCCTAGTAGAAGGATAACTTCTGCCCGCTCTTTCTTCCCTGCTGTCAGCGCGGACACCACTCTGGTTTGAAACTCTCCGGCATCCTTCTTGTTGACGGATAAAGGGAGTGCGGCTCTATCTAGATATGGCTGGGGCCCGGTTTTGCGCGGGGTCTCGACATAGCAATGTTCCAAGATCTCTGAGTCTGAATCTTCGCGCGCAAGATCTTGAAAGACTCGATAGACGATGTCGCCCAAGTAGGGGAAAAGCTTGTTGCGATCCTTAGTTCGTGGCTTCGCAAGATGGCTTGGGTCGAGATTGCGGAACCGAGCTGCGTCCTGCTCGGTGTCTCTGGAAACGGGAAGTGCGCGCGGCAGCGCGCCTCGCTCAATAGAGTCTTTGGACAAGAGCTGGCAGAACAGGTCGAAGTTGCTTTCGATGTCGGACAGCCCCCGGAAAAGGACAGCGACGTGTTCAGTCCAATCAATGCCAAGCTGATTTTGTGCACGAAAGAAAACAAAGTCGGAACCGTTGGTAACAACGCAAAAGACAATGCCCTTTGAAACTGCGTAGTCACGGGCTTGCACCATTGCAGCGACTAAGTCACGGGAAGTTTGGAGGACTCCGCCAATCTTGTACTCGCGATGAGAGGAACCCTTTGGGAGTTCGAAATCGAATCCATTCTTCTTTGCTTCGATGATGATGTGAGGGACATTGGTGATGAGCTTGTAGTCGATGAATGTTCCGGTCTCGAGGCATCTCTCTTCTCTCTTAATGTTCTCCTCTTGCCAACCGAGTACTTCGCGAAGAATGACATCTATGATCTTTGCTCTTGTGTCTGCCTCGGAGAGATCTCCGTAAGTTGAAGGCAGCTTCCGGAAGCGCGCGAGCGCGGTATCCTGATTCCATCCTTTCATTGCTTCTCCCCGAGGTTCTGCCTTGGGCAATTATGGCGGACAGATATACAGCCGGCCTGCTTTTATAGCGAAGCGTTGCATCCCTAACGCGGACTCCGTTAGCCGGGCGCGAAGACTCTCTCTCGGCCTGCTCTGCGCTCAACAAGCTAAGTCATTACCGCGGAGCGCGAGGTCCAGCGAACGGACCGTGCGCCCCTCTCCCGGCCCTTCGGGACACCCTCTCCCGCGAGGGGAGAGGGGACAAGTGGGGCGCGTTGCGCGCCCGACCAAATCGCCCCCTCCCTGACCCTCCCCCGCAAGCGGGGGAGGGATCCGCACCTTACTTCACCCCACCACCCTCCAGATAATTCCCCACCGCCGTCAGCACGGCTTCCCACTCCTTCTGCGCGATGGAGTCGACGGGATCGTTGCCGAAACGCACGCCGACCATGTGCAGGGACGGCGACACCATGACGAGCTGGTGGCCGTAACCCTCGGCGGTGTAGTTGCCGGCCTCGACGTTCTCGCCCCACCAGGGCCACATGTAGCCGCGCGGGCCGCCGCCGGTTTCCTTGTCGTAGTTGTGTGACATCCGGACCCAGTCCGCGGGGATGATCTGCCGGCCATCGGTGCTGCGTCCGCCGTTGCGGTGCAGCTCGCCGAAGCGAAGCATGTCGCGCGCCGTGGCCATCAGGCCCATCGAGGCGAAGGTGTTCTCCAGGCGGTCGTGCATGACCAGCGCGTCGTGCTGCATGCCCGCGGGCCGCCAGATCTTTTCCGAGAGGATTTGCCAGTAAGGCTTCTGGTAAACGTTCTCGAGCAGCCACGCCATCATCTGCGCATCGCCGCTGTTGTAGCGGTAGAACTCGCCTGGCGGCGCGACGCGCGTCAGCCGCAGCAGGTACTCGTCGCGCGTCATCCCGTAGAGGCCGTTGGAGTGGAAGTCGGCGCCCATCAGGACGAGCTCTTCGGGCTGATGCACCGGCACGTCGATCCAGAAGGTGCCGGACTCCATCTGCAGGATGTCTTCGACGGTGGTGTCTTCCCAGACGGTGCCTTCCGCCTCGGGGATGTACGTCTTGATCGGATCGTGGATGTTGACGAGCCCTTCGCCGACGGCGATGCCGACCAGCGAGGTCGTGACCGACTTCGTCACCGACCACATGTGGTGGCGGGTGTTGGCGTTGAAGCCGTTCTGATAGGCCTCGTAGATGAACTGGCCGTTGTGCGCGAGCGCGATCGCGTTGGTGGATCCGCTCTGCATGTATTGCTCGATGGTGCGCGTGTGGCCGTTGATCTCGTAGGTGAGCTGGCTCAGGTCCTCCTTCGCCTCGGGCAGCGGCGCGGCGGCAGGATCGTTCTCGACGACCTTGGTCGGCAGGATGACGATGACCGTCGTCGCATCCACCGGCAGCATCAGGACGGCTACTTCGGCGTCCATCGCGTCCTCGATGTTTCGCTGAGCCTGATTGCCGCTCAGCAGCAAGTTCGCGCGCGCCTGCAGCAGGTCCGTCAGCGGTCCGACGCCAGGGGTCAGCTCGTCCGGGGTCGGGTAGTAGCGGCCCAGATGCATGGCGATGACGTCGCCGAGCCCGCCGGGGTAAGTCAGGATCGACACGAGCGCCGCGGCAGGATCGGTTGGCAGCGACTCAAGGCCGCTGCGCTCGACCACGTGCAGCAGCTCCTGGGCGGTGATCACGCCTTCATTCGGCGGTTCTGGCGGCGGGTTCTCGGTGTCGCCCGGGGTCTCGACGTCGCCGGATTGGGCCGGAGTCGTGTTTCCGCTTCCGCCACAGGCCGCGAGGGCGAGCGCGGTCACGGCTGCGCCCAGAAGGTGACGCCAAACGGGTGAAATCACGGTTTCTCGACCCCTTGATGGTTTTGTGGCGGTGATGATCGCAATCGGAGCGGTTTCGTCCAATAGCAAGAATACCCCTCTCCCTGGCCCTCTCCCACAAGGGGAGAGGGGACGAATCCATCCCTCATCACGCGTTTCTACCGATGCGCCGGCCACCCCCGGATTGGTCTACTGCGCACCTGGAACCCCGACGAGACTAGAGCCGTGTCCACCGTGACCGTTTCCGTGCGCAAGCCCTACCTGCTGTTCCTCGGCGAGGTCGCGGCAGCCTCGGACGCCAAGACGGCCTTCGGCCTGCGCGACTGGACCGCGGAGTCGTGCCTGGGCCAGATGCGCCTGCCCGGGTGCGGGGTGACGCTCACCCTGCCGGACATGACCCCGGCTGAGGCGGCGGCGCGCGGCGCCGGCTCGCTGGTTATCGGCATCGCGCCGGTTGGCGGCCGTGTGCAGCCGACCTGGATCCCGAGCCTGCTGCAGGCGGTGGAGGCTGGCCTCGACGTGGTGAGCGGCATGCATAGCCGGCTGTCGGACGTGCCGGGACTGGCCGCTGCCGCCGCTGCGCGCGGCGTGCGCCTGGTCGACGTGCGTACGCCGCCGGCGGGCCTGACCACGGCCACGGGGCGCAAGCGCACCGGCAAGCGCCTGCTCACCGTCGGCACCGATTGCGCGCTCGGCAAGAAGTACACGGCGCTGGCGCTGACCCGCGCGCTGCGCGAAGTCGGCGCGTCCGCCGATTTCCGCGCCACCGGTCAAACAGGCATCCTCATCGCCGGCAGTGGCGTGCCGCTGGATTGCGTGATCGCGGATTTCTGCGCTGGCGCCGCCGAGGCGCTGTCGCCCGATGCCGCGCCCGATCACTGGGACGTCGTCGAAGGGCAGGGCTCGATCTTCCATCCGGCGTATGCGGGCGTGACGCTCGGGCTCGTGCACGGCTCGCAGCCCGACGCGATGGTGCTCTGCCACGATCCGCATCGCACGCACATCCACGCGTTCCCGGACTATCCGACGCCGTCGCTGCCGCTGGCCGTCGAGCGCTACCTCGAGGCCGCGCGCCTGACGAACCCGAAGGCGCGCATGGTCGGCATCAGCTACAACACCTCGACGCTGGACGAGGCCGCGCGCGAGAAGCTGCTGCGCAGCACCGAGCAGGAGCTGGGGCTGCCGTGCTTCGATCCGCTGAAGACCTCGCTCGCGGGCGTGGTTTCGCGCATCCTTGACGCATGAATCGCAAGCTCACCATCCATCGCGAGCTCTGGGCCGCGAAGATCCCGTTCCACATCACGGGCTACACCTGGAACGACTTCGACTGCGTGATCTGCGAGATCGGCAGCGGCGCGCACTCCGGCACCGGTGAAGCGCTCGGCGTTTACTACGCCAAGGAGAACAGCGAGACGATGTCGGCGCAGATCGAATCCGTGCGCGGCGCGATCGAGCAGGGCGTGACGCGCGAGGCGCTGCAGAAGCTGCTGCCGCCCGGCGGGTCGCGAAACGCGGTGGACAGCGCGCTCTGGGACCTGGAAGCCAAGCAGAGCGGCAAGTCGGTCTGGGCGCTGGCCGGCGTGTCGCCGAAGAAAGTGGAAACCGTCTTCACCATTGGCCTGGAGCCCGAGCCCGAGGACATGGCGCGCAAGGCGTCGCAATCCTCCAATGCGCTGCTCAAGATCAAGCTCAATGGAGATCGTCCGGTCGAGCGCGTCGCCGCGATCCGCAAGGCGCGCCCGGATGCGCGCCTGGTCGTCGATGCGAACCAGGGCTGGAGCTTCGAGCAGCTGAAGGAAGTCGCGGCGCCGCTCGCGCAGCTGGGCGTGCAGTTCATCGAGCAGCCGCTGCCGCGCGGACAGGACGAAGCGCTGGAGGGTTATCGCGCGCCGCTACCGCTGTGCGGCGACGAATCCTGCCTGCACCTGGGCGAGTTGGAGCAGGCGTCGCGCCGCTACCAGATGATCAACATCAAGCTCGACAAGTGCGGCGGATTGACGGAAGGGCTCGCGATCGCCCGCGCCGCGCGCGAGCGCAAGCTCGGCCTCATGGTCGGCTGCATGGGCGGCACCTCGATGAGCATGGCGCCGGCGCACGTCCTGGCGCAGCTGTGCGACTACGTCGACATCGACGGGCCGCTGCTACTCAAGAACGACCGCGTCGGTGGGCTGGACTACGCAGCGGGCTGGGTGACGCCGCCGGCGCAGAAGGGCTGGGGCCTGCCGTGACCGTTCGCCCCGAGGAGACGCGAAGCGTCGTATCGAGGGGTTAGCTCAACGCGCGGATCAGCTGATTCCTTCCATCGATGTTGAGCTTGCGGTAGATGGAGTTCAGCTGGTACTCCACCGTGCGCCGCGAGCGGCTGAGCTGCTGCGCGATCTCCTCGTTGCGCAGGCCCAGCGCCACCTTCAGCGCCACGCGCCGCTCGCTGGGCGTCAGCTGCTCCAGCAACGCCAGCGCTCCCTCTGACAACGCCTCGACTTCGGTCGAAGCAGTGCTCTGGTCGGTGAGCGAGACGGTGTAGTAGGGATGCAGCTTGAGCTCAGGGTTCTGCCAGCCGAGCTCCACGCGCGCGCTCAAGCCCGGCAGGTTGGGATGATCGAGCTTCACCGGCCCGGCCTTGTGCCCCAGCGTGCGCACGATGGTTTCGGGCAGCGTCTCCAGGATGGTGTTGCGCAGCCCGCGCTCCCAGCGATCGCACTGCTTCTGCGCCTCGGGCGTCGCGAACATCACCTTGCCGTCGGTGCTCACGAACATCACCGACAGGGGCATGCGCCGCAGGAAGTTCTCGTAAGCGGCGCGGCGCGTCCACTCGGCATCGAGCGCGCGCAGGCGTCGCAGGCCTGCTTCCACCATCGGGTGCAGCTGCTCGAGGAACGCACGCTCCTCCGCGGTCAGGCGTGACTCGCGATGGATGCTGAGGATCGCCTCGGGCCGGCCCTCGCGCCAGAACGCCAGATGCACGAACTCGTTCCACTGCGGATCGGGCTCCTGGTCCAGGCGGCGGCGGTGCGCATCCGGATCCTCGGACGCGATCTGCGAATAGGTATAGAGCGAGACTTGCGGGTGCCGGGCGAGGAACGGCCCGGAGATCGTCAGGCTGGTCGCCGGCACGTAATCGGGATCGCGGGCGCGCGCGACGCGATGCTTGGCGCTCGCCGGCTGGAAATCGACGATGTCGAACATCAGGCTGCAGGAGACGTGCGGCATGCGGCTGTCGAGCAGCGCCACGCACGCGGTCCAGAAACTCTCGAGGTCCAGCGCGCTTTGCAGCGCCACCACCGGGCCGATCGGATCGCCGTTGGCGTCGTGCAGCGCCAGCGGTTTTGCGGGAGAAGCCATGCGCCGCAGCATAGCAAGGGTCATCTGCGGCTCGGTCAGCGATGCCGTCCGACGGGGAAGAACCAGATCAGCGCCGCGGTGAAGAGGTATCCGGCGGTGGGCAGCCATGCGACCAGCGCCTTCAGCGCAGTGACGTCGCTGGCGCTCAAGTCCGCGCCGGTGTGCGTCGCGTCGAAGCCCAGCCAGCCGAGGCCGATCAGACCCGCACCACCCGCGACGGCGTTGATCGCCTTCACCACCTGGCCCTGGATGCCCAGATACAGGCCGGCGCGGTCGACGCCGAGCTTCTGCTTGCCGTAGTCGACGATGTCACCCAGGAGCGCGGGCGCGACCACCGCCGACGCCACCATGAAGAAGATCACGGTGCAGTACAGGATCGTGACGGCGACGAGGCTGGACTGCGCATCCAGGAAGCTGAATGCGAGCGTCGCCAGTCCCGCGCCCGCCAGCGTCCCGGCCCACATGCGCTCGCGCGGGACGCGGCCCGCGACCCAGCCCCAGAACGGCACGCCGAGCATGCCGACCGGCACGGCGATCGCGAACAGCACGGCCGCCGAGTCCTTCATGCCCAGGTAGTTGGTGAAGTAGAGGAGCTGCACGCCGGTGTGCAGACCGGACATGAAGTTCATCACCGCGAGCGCCAAGATGAGATTGATCAGCGGCCGGTTGCCGATGATCGACGCCCAGATCGCGCGCGGGCTCTCGTGCGCCGGCGGCGTGATCTCGATGGCACCGGCGACGACGCGCGGCACGCGTACCAGCGTGAGGAACGTCAGCGGCAGTGCGATGACTGCGACGACGAGCGCGGTGAAGCTCAGCGACTGCAGGTTGAGCTCGCCGCTCGGCAGCAGGCCCAGGACCTTGGCCAGCGCCGGCGTCGCGAAGAACAGCATGTTGCCGATCAGCATCATCATCACGATCCAGGTGACGACGCGCGCACGCTGCTTGTAGTCGCTGGTGAACTCCAGGCTCCAGGCGCGATACGGGATTTCGATCAGCGACCAGCCGACGTTGCCCATCAGGAACCAGAAGCCGAACCAGAGCGGCGTCACGCCCGCCGGCGGATGGACCAGGAACCAGAACGCGGCCGCGCCGACGATGCTGCCGGCGCCGATGAACACCTTGCGGCCCGCGCCGCGCAGTGACAGGCGATCCGACCAGTAGCCGATCAGAAGGTCGCTGAGGAGGTCGAAGACGCGCACGACGATCAGCGCGGTGCCGAGGCCCACCAGCGCGATGCCGGTCTCCTTCGCGTAGACGCCCTGCAGGATCGAGAGCGTCGGCGCCGTCATGAACGCCTGCAGGATCCCCGGCAGCGCGAAGACCAGCAGCAGGCTGCGCTTGAGCGGCGGAACTCCGGTCACAGGCGCTCGAACCGGACGTTGCGGTAGCGATCGCTCTGCAGGAAGAAGCCGCGCACCTTGCCCGCGGCGTCGCGCTCGACGCACAGCGCCGCGCGATTCGGGACCACCGGCATCGGCACCGTGTGGAAGGTGCCGCAGCCCAGCACGTCGGCGGAGTAGGGCTCGAGCTCCCACTGCGCGCGGCCGATGGCAGGCTGGAAATCCAGGAACAGCTTGTCGTTCTGGTAAACGATCTCGACCTCGCTGCCGAACTCGCTGTAGCGATAGCGTCCGACGAGTGCGGGGGCGACCTCAGAAACCTTGGGCGCCGGATCGGGCAGGCGCTCGAAGCGCTCGGGTGCGCCGCCGACGTGAATCTCGAGCGTCTGCGGCTTGGCCTCTGCGGGAATCTTGCGGACCTCGACGTTGCGCATCGGGCTCGGCGGCGTCGACAGGCCTTCGCCGCGTCGCAGGAGGAACTGCGCCGGCGAGTGGTAGAGCGAAAGCAGGAGCGCCTCGGCGGCGTCGGGCTTGGGCTTCTGCGGCTTGATGGACAGCAGCATGCCGGCATCGCGGCTGAACCAGGCGCCCAGGATCGACGGATAGTCCGATGCCGGCGGCGGCACTTCGACCGGCGCGAGCGACGACTCCAGCACCGCGTCGATGATCTTGATCGCCAGCAGCGGCGCCGGCGCGTCCATGCGGTTGGCCATGACGACCACGTCGAGCTCGTGCGCCGGCACGGTGATCATCTGGCATTGCGAGCCCATCGTGGCGCCCGCGTGATGGATGACCTCGACGCCGCGATAGGTTTCGCGCGCGAGGCCGAGACCCAGGCCGGATTCGACACCGCTCGTCAGCCGCGTGCGCTGGAGCAGGCGAGTCCACAACGCTGCGCTGCCAACCGCGCGCTGCGGGCCGCGCACCTGTGCCGCCCATCGCAGCATGTCGTCGATGGTCGAGATGAGACCGCCGGAGCCGATCAATTCGTCGATCGGATAGATGCCGCGGCGCCAGCCGGCGCCATGCGGCACGTGCAGCGTCGCCATGTTGGGGACGATGTCGAGGTCGCTGCGCAGCATCTGCGTGTCCTTCATCTTCAGCGGCCCGAACACACGCTCGTCGAAGAAGGCTTCCCACGACTTGCCGCTGGCACGCTCGATCACGAAGGAGAGCAGCGTGTAGCCGGCATTGCTGTAGGCCATGCTCTCGCCGGGCGCGAAGTTGCGCTCGGTGAAGCGCTGCATCAGCTGCAGGCTGCTGCCGGCGGGCATGTGCCCGTAGCCGCCGAAGTTCATCAGGAACCACGACGCCATCGGATCGCGTACGCCACCGGTGTGCTGCATCAGCTGCAGGAGCGTCGGGTCGCCGGCAGGGCTGTCCTTGAGCTCCGGCAGATAGGTGCGCACGGGCTGGTCGAGATCGAGCTTGCCTTCCTCGGCGAGCATGAGGATGCCGACGCAGTTGAACTGTTTGGTGGTCGAGCCGATGCGCATGCGCATCGACGGCGAGTTCTGCGTCGCGTGCTCGATGCTGGCCAGGCCAAAGCCGCGCTCGTAGATGCGCTCGCCCTTGTGCGAGACGCCGGCGACGAGCCCGGGCGCGTCGTTGCGGTTCCAGGTGGCGAACAGCGGATCCAGCTTCTCGGCGATGCTCACCACGGGTTCTCCACCCGCGGCCAGTAATTCGGATCGCGCTTGGTGAACGGGGTGCCGGCGAAGTCCTGCGCCGTCGAGCCCGGCGAATCTACGTAGAGCACTTCGGCCGCGAGCGGCGCGAAGGTCTCGTGGAAGTGCTGTGAGGACTTCACCACGATCAGCTTCTTGCCGGCGAGCTTGATGCCCAGACCCTCGAAGGCCTCGGGCGACAGCACCTGACCGCGCCCGGAAGCGAGTGCGATGTCGACGCCGTTCTCGGCCTGCACCCACACGCCGGTGCCCATCGGAAACCGCGCGTTGAGACCGGTCTGCGCGTGGTCCTCGACGATGGCGCGCACGGTGACGCGCAGGTCGACCGGCGTGCCCGAAGTCGGTCCGCACTTGCCGCCGATGCGCAGGTCGATGGTCGCGCCGACACCGGCGCTGCGGCACAGCGCGATGGCGCCGAGGTCCCAGAACACGCCGATCGCCGCGTTGCCGATGCCGTTGTCGAGCAGGCCTTGCAGCAGGAAGGTGCTGTCGCCCATGCCGCCGCCGCCGGGGTTGTCGCCGACGTCGGCCATGACGATCGGCCGATCGTGCTTGCTCTTGAGGACGTGCTGCATCGCCTGCGTCACGTTCAGCGGCGCTTTGTAGGTCTGCTCACGCAAATCCCAGAAGGCGCGGCCGAGCTCGCGCGCGAGCGCGGCGGCCTTCTTGGGATCATTGTCCGTCACGACCCAGAGCTTGGCGCCGCAGTCGGCGACATCGCCGCGCGGGAAGCCGTGCCCGAGCGAGACCGACAGCACGCCGTCCTTGCCCTCGCAATCCTTCATGCGCTGCACGAACGACATCATCGGCTCGCGCGTGGTGTGCCACAGGCCGACCATGCGGCAGTCGAACACCTCGGTGACGGGCCGGATGCGGCCTTGCGCCTGCTGAACCACGAGGCGATACACCTCGGTCAGGCGCTCCAGGCCGTCGGTGTGCGGATATTCCTTGTAGCAGACGATGACGTCGGCGAAGCGGCGCATCTGCTCGGTGAAATGGCAGTGCAGATCCAGCTCAACACCGATCGGCACTTTGGCGCCGACAATCGCGCGCACGCGCTCGATCACGTCGCCCTCGCAATCGTCGTAGCCCTCCGCGACCATCGCGCCGTGCAGGACCAGCACAACGCCGTCGACGGGCAGCGCGGCTTTCAAGTCCTCGAGGATCTGATCGCGATAGTCCTCATAGACGTCGCGCCGCGTGCGCCCCGCAGGCTGCGCGAATGCCGTCAGGCTCTCGACGATGCTGTGGCCATCGGCGCTGGCCAGCTTCTTCAAGTGCGCGTGGAACATGCCGATGCCGTCGGCCGAGCGGATGCTGCCGTCACCGCGATGCACGCCGTAGCGCTCGAAGTCCACGCGACCGGTGGGCACGACGGCCCAGGTGTTGGTCTCGGTGGCGAAGGTGGCGGCGAAGAGTTTCATCGGGGCTGGTCGGAAATCTATGCGCTTGGGCGAGTCAGTCCCATAGGTGATACCACCGGATCAGTCGCAGGCTGCGCCGCCTTTCTTCACGCGCCGGGCACAGGCCGCGCTCCGGAATTCCTCGATCCACGAACCCGAATAAGCCGGTGAGGCCTTCAGCTTGGCGAACAGCTCGTCTCCGTCCTCGATCCTGCCTTCCATATATGTAAACGCCGCCTTTGCTCTGTCCATGTCTTTGGTGAAGGCTGCGGCAGAAAGCTGATCGAGAAGATCGCGAGACGCCCCCTCCGCTTCTCGCGCGAGCGTGGCATTTCCATCCTCCATTGCGAGCAGCCACTGTCGTTGCCGCAGAGACAGAAGAGACGCCTGCACAACCGGGCTGTCATCTGCACGGGCCAGCGCGAGACCTCTAGCGATCTCCGAGAGCGCTACCTGCCGAGGCTGTGCCTGTTTCATTTCGACAAGTGCGCGGAGGCGATACAGATCGATGGCTGCCCGCCGCAGCTGGACGCTGTCGGGATTCCGTGCCATGGCATCGTCGAAGCGCGAGGCGGCTTCATCGGCCGAGCGACGCGCCTGGTCCCAGTCCTTGCGCTCGATCCGCAGGTCCAGATCTGCGAGGAACGCCACTGCGAGCGCACGCTGCCATTCCACGTTGGCCGGATCGAAGGACACCAGCTGCCGACCGACCTCCAGGGATTCCGTCGACGCCGCCACCGCCGCGTCGAGCTTGCCAACGTCGCTGAAGTGCAGCGTGGCGTTGGCAAGCCCGGCCTGAAGCAGGTACAGCAGCGCCTGGTCGCGGGGAAAGCGGCGCTTGGCATCGCCGGACAGCGCCACGAAGTGCAGCCACCGTTCGGTGGCCTCATCCATCTTTCTGGCGGAAGCCAGAGAGATGCCCATCTGGAGCTCACATCGTGCGAGGAAGCGTACATACGTCGGCTTCGCTGCCTCACCCTGGGCCAGCGGCGCGACAAGATCGATGCATTCCCGCCAGCCCCGATGGGCTCGCGCGTAGTCGATGTTCGGGCCATTGCCGTCGATGAAGGCCAGTTCATCCAGGAACCGCGCGAGCAGGAGCGTCCTGTCGTGGTTGCCGGGCGTTCGTTCGGCGAGCTCGCGCGCCAGGGTGAGCCCCTCCCGCGTCAGCGGCGTGATCGTGTCGAAGGCTCCGCCTTCCAGCGAGGGCTCCGCAAGCGCATAGATCGCGCGTGCAGTCGCTTCGTCGCTCGCGTCTCCCGGGAAGTGGGTCTGCAGTGTGCGGGCCGCTGTCAGCGCTTCCTGGGCGGTCGCGATCGCATTGGTCAGCTGGCCTCGGGCGTACTGGATCTCGGCGATCGCGGCCAGCGCGCGGCTGCGCTGGGTCAAGGCGGTGGCATCCGACGCAGCAGCCTGGTTTGCCTCGTCCGTGCGCAAGTAGCTCATCGCTTCCGCGACCGTCGCGTCGAGCACGTCCAGCCTGCCGACGGCGGCGAGCTGATCCTGCAGGTCGCCGAGCATGAAGTTGATGAGCCGGTCGGCCTGCTGGCGTCGTGCCGTGGCTTCGTTGCGCGCGTGGTAGGCGGCAACGGCCAGCACCGTCGTCACCGTCGCGATGGCCAGCGATGCGGCAACGGTTGCGATGAGCAGGCGCCTGCGCCGCGTGCGCTCGCGCTGGCGCAGGTCGTCGAAGCTGACGCCGAGGATGCCCGACACCAGCCTGAGGAATCCGTCACTCTTGCCGTCGGCAGATTCGCGCACGTCCGCCGCCAGCGGCTCGGCCTCGCGCAACGACGGCGGCAGGCATTCGCGCGCGGGGTCCTTCGCGTTCGGCTCGCCGTCGACGACCAGCGCGTAGATCGCGTCGCCCTTGCCGAGCGAGCGGAAGTGCGCGACTTCCTCGTTCACCCAGTGCGAGCCCGCCGAGCGCGGGCTGCAGATGACGATCAACGTCTGCGAGTCGCGCAGCGCTTCCTTGAGCGCTTCACCAAGATGCGTGGCGGCCGAGAGCTCTGCCTGGTCGCGGAAGCAGCGCCCGATCCGGCGCGGCACGACGCCGCGCGGTGTCGTGCGTCCGACCAGCCGCGAGGGAACCCGGTAGCGCTCGAGTTTCTGGTGGAGCCACTTGCCCCAGGCCTCGTCGGCGTGGCTGTAGCTGATGAAGACGCGGAAGCGGGGAGCGCTGGACATTCCCGACGATGCTAAACGCTCCGGCTTGTTTGCGCCTGCTGCTATTGCCTGGTGGGAAGCCTGCGGATGAAGTCTAGGAGCATGTTGCCCAGCCTCGCCCCATTCACCGCCTGCGATACCAGCGTGCTGTGATCCGCGGCTTCGATCACTTCGAAGCGGCTCGACGATTGCGGCGCGCGCGCGTGCAGTGCGCGGAACTGCGCCTGCAGCTCCGCCCACTTCTCATCCGCCATCTGCTTGGGCTTCTGGCCGGCGACCACGGAGAGCGTCGGATGGGCGAGGGCAGACGCTTGCCGGCGCATCGCCGCGATCACGCCCGGGATCGCGTGAAGCTCGGCCTGGGCGTTGGGCAGAAAATCCGGCGCGCCGAGCTCGGCGATCGCCGCCCGCAACTGATCGGTCCGCAGCGTGCGCCCGGTCGCGAGCCACAACAGCCTGCCGAGGCCCAGGCGCACGGCCCAGTGCAGCAGCTTCATGCGGCCGACCGCTTTGCGCTGCAGTTCCGGCGGGATCTCGTGGTCCTCCGGCGTCGCGTCGATCAGCGCGAGACCGAGGACGTCTTGCGGATGCTGCGCAGCGAAGCAGCGAGCATAGGCGCCGCCGAGCGAATAGCCGGCGAGGAAGAACGGCTTGCGGATGCCGGTCGACTGCAGAACTCTGGAGAGCCGGTCGGTGACGGCGTCGACGCCGCAACCGCGACCATCGGCCGGGCTGCGGCCCAGTCCCGCGCGGTCGTAGCTCAAGACGCGTGTGTGCGGCGCCAGCACTTCCTCGACCACCGACCAGTTGCGCACCGTGCACAGGCCGCCGGCTTCGAGGACGACGTCCGGTAGTGCGCTCGGGGCCCCCGCGACGCGATAGAAGATCTTGCCCGCGCCGGTATCGGCGAATCCTTCCTGGACCGGATAGGCGCTCATCGCCTATTAGAACTCCACCGATGCGCGCAGCACGATCGAGCGCGGCACGGTGTAGACGTAGGTGGTGTCGGCGACGAGGGGGCTGGTGGTCGAGTCGCCGCCGCCGGCGGGGCCGAAGCCCGCGACCACTTTCTGCACGTTGGTGATGTTGTTGACCGAGAGCGTCAGCGCCGGGGAGAAGCTGGCGGAGATGCGCTTGACGTTGAAGTTGAACGACAGCAGCGAGAAGGCGCCGAGCTCGGTCTCGTGCGTGATCTCGCTATAGGCCTTGGTCTTGAGAGAGTTGATCAGCGCGGCCTGCGCGATCCAGACACCGAAGCCGTGCGTGTAGGCGAGCGTCGTCACCGACTGCACGCGCGGCGAGCTCGGCATGATCGTACCCGGCGGGACTTCGACGCCGGATGCGTCATCGAACGGCTCCTGCGTGCGCGCCTCGATGTACGAAGCCGACTCCTCGATCGACACGCCCTTGATCGGCGGCAGCCAGCGGATCGTGCCTTCCACGCCGATGCTGTGGGTGCGGCCGACGTTGTCGACGTAGCCGCTCACGCCAGCGCTGTCGACCTGCGAGACCTGGGGATTCTTCCAGTCGAGGAAGAAGCCGGTGACGTCCACCCGCAGCGTGCGCTCGAACCAGTCGGTGCGCAGGCCCGCCTCGTAGTTCCACAGCGTGCTCGACTTGAAGCGCAGCGGGACGTCCGGGTTGGGGATCGTCGGCAGGTTGAAGCCGCCGAACTGGAAGCCGCGTGAGACGCTGGCGTAGGCGAGCGCGTCCTTCCACGGCCGATACGTCACCGCGATCTTGGGGCTCCAGCCTTTCTCGGTCGTGCCGGGCTCGGCGCCGTTGTTGGCGCTGGAGGCGCCGCTCGCCCGCAGCGTGCCCGTGACCGACGTGCGGTAGAGACGGCTGCCGAGCGTCAGGCGCAGGCTGCGCGTGAAGTCGTAGTTGGCTTCGCCGTACAACGCCGACTCGACAGCCTCGAGCGGCTGGTAGCCGGTCTGCGTCGCCGTGAGGCCGTGCTCGTCGATCAAGCCTTGCAGCACCGGCAGCGGCAGCAGCTGCACGAGGAGCGCCAGCACCTCGGTGTTGGGCACGAAGATGGTTCCGTCGATGTTCTGCTCGAAGGTGCTGTGGTAGGCGCCGGCGATCCACGAGAACGCGCCGCCGCCGTCGGGCGACACCAGGCGCAGTTCCTGCAGGTAACCGTGCGTGTCCACCTTGCGGTCGGAGATCAGGAAGCTCTGGCCGGCCTGCGCGATCGGCTGCACCAGGTAGCTGGTGTCGACCAGCACGCGGCTGTGCTTCTGCTGGTAGCCGGAGAGCGACACGAGCGTCGCCCAGTCGAACGCGTAGCGCAGATCCAGCGTAGCCAGCCGGTAGCCGTTCTCGCTCGGCGAGGGCGTCGGCGCGTCGTCGCGCGTGTAGGTCCCATCGCGGTGCGTGACGATGCTGATCTCGTCGGAGTGGCGCTCGTCCTGCGTGTACCAGGCGTTGAGCGTGAAGCGATCGGTCGGCTGCCACAGCGCCATCGCGCGCCAGTTGTAGCTGCGGCCAGTGTTGACGTCCTCCTCCGTGCGCGCCGGATTCACGACGTCGATCACGCCAGGCTTGTTCTGCAGGATGCCGGACGCGCGCAGCGCGATCGTCTCGCCGACCGGCACGTTGACCATGGCGCCGTAGGCCGATGCGGCGCCGCCCATGTCGACGGTGGTGTAGTCGTAGAAGGCCTTGCCCGCGAAGTGCCCGAGCTCCGGCAGGTTCGGCACGTAGCGGATCAGGCCGGCGAGCGAGGTCGCGCCGAACAGCGTGCCCTGCGGGCCTTTGAGGATCTCGACCGTGCGCATATCCCAGGGATTGGGATCGATGATCGTCGTCGCGCCGTAGGGGTCGGAGATCGGGATGTCGCCCATCACCGAGCCGACGGTCTGGTTGGTGTTGGTGTCGGGACCGACGCCGCGGATCGAGACCTTGCGCTGGATGCCCGCGATCTCGTCGGTCATGTTGACGCCGGGCACGAGCGTGAAGATCTCTTTCAGCTCGCGGTAGCCGAGCTGCTCCAGCTTCTCGCCCTGGAGCACCGCCATGCTGCTGGGCACGTCGCGCGAAGCCTGCTTGCGCTTGGTGGCGGTGACGACCACGTCCTCGAGCTTGGTCGCGGGACCGGAGTTGTCGGTGACGACGGGCTCAGGCTTGTCGCTGAGCGGCGTGACCGGAACGGTCGGCAGCGGCTCGGGCCTCGCGGGCTCCGATGTCGCAGGCTCGGTCGTGGCAGGCGCGGGCTCTTCGGCCGGCGCAGGCGCTTCCTGCGCGTGTGCCGGGACCATCGCGATGAGCAACAGAAAGGCGCGGATCTTCACGATTGAAAATCTATGCTGTTGGACCGGTTAGTCCCATAGGTGATATCACCGGACCGCGCTGGCCGCGGCATTCGTGAAAGCATAGGCTTGCGCAGTCGGAGGCAGGACATGGCAGCAGAAGGACTCAAGTACGCCGCGTTCATCAGCTACAGCCACGCCGACGAGGCGTGGGCGAAGTGGCTTCATCAGAAGCTGGAGCGTTACCGGGTTCCTTCCCGGCTGGTGGGACGCCAGACGCGTACGGGGACTATCACGCGCCGCATAGGCCGGTGCTTCCGCGATCAGGTCGAGCTTTCTGCGGCGAGCCATCTCGGCGAAACCCTGCAGGAGGCGCTGCAGGATTCGCAGGTCCTCATCGTCGTCTGCAGCCCGCGTTCGGCGACGTCGCATTGGGTCGATGAGGAGGTGAAGTTCTTCCGGAGCCTGGGACGCGAGCATCGCATCTACGCGTTGATCGTCGACGGTCATCCGAACGCAAGCGATCCGGCGCAGGAGTGTTTCCCGCCAACATTGCGTGGCGCGCATCCACTGGCCGCGGATGCACGGGAATCGGCAGACGGGAAAGCGGATGGCTTCCTCAAGCTCACGGCGGGAATCCTCGGGCTGGGTTTCGACGAGCTGCGGAGACGGGAGCACGGCCGCCGCATGCAGCTCATGGCGTTGAGCGTCGCGGCAACACTCGTGATCGCGGTGACGACGACCGCCCTTGCGCTATGGGCGATCCGCTCACGCAACGAGGCGCAGGACCAGCGTGCGCGGACCGAACGTGTCAAGGACTTCCTCATCACGCTGTTCAACGAGCAGGATCCTTTGCTGCGCGATACCGCGACGGCGCGGACGCCACAGCAGATGATCTCCGACGCCGCGCGGAAGCTGGACGCCGAGCTCGGCAGCGATCCGCAGGTGCACGCGGAGCTTCTCGACGATCTCGGCGGCATCGAGAACACAATCGGCGATACGAGCGCGGCTGCAGTCATGCTGGAGCGCGCCCTGGAGGAGCGCACCGCGCTCTACGGCGGCGGAAGCCTCGAGGTCGCGTCGACGCTCGTCAAGCTCGCGACCGGTCGGTTGATGCAGTCGAAGATGCCCGAGGCAGAACAGCTGGCGCGGCGAGCCCTCGCGATCTTCAAATCCCACGGCGATGCAGAGTCGGTCGAGGTCGCACGGGTGAAATCAGTGCTGGCCGAGGCGGTCAGCCATGGGAACGGCGCGCCGCCGGAGGCGGAAGCACTCTTCGTCGAGGCCCGCGGGACGATGGAGCGCAAGTTGGGGCTGGATGCACCGGACACGCTGAGCGTCGTCGCTGCCCAGGCGATCATGCACACGCAGGCACGCCAGCTCGATCGCGCCGAGCCGGAGGTGCGGGAGGTGGTGGCGCGCTACCAGCGTCGCTACGGGGATCCCTCGGTACAGCTCGCACATGCGCTGGGATTTCTCGGCGATGTGCTTGCCAGCGAGCGAAAGCTCGTGGAAGCCGTGGAGACCTATCAACGTGCCGCCGCGATGCATCGCCAGTTCCCCGCGCAGCTCAACGACGACCTGGCACATGTTCTTTCGACGATGGCAGTTCAATTGCGCGACCTCCGGCGCTTCGAGGAGGCCGAGCAGGCGTACGCCGAGGCTGCGCGAGTGCTTCCCGCGGGCAACGACATGACGCGAGGCGACGTTCTGCGCGGGAGAGGCCGCGTGGCGCTGGTGTTGCATCGGGCCGAGGAGGCTGAACGCTACCTGCGCGAAGCCTACGAGCTGCGCCGGAAAGGGTCGGGCGATTCGAACGCCTTCACCTGGTACTACGCGAGCGAGTATGGCCGGGGGCTGGCCGCCATCGGCAAGCTTGCCGAAGCCGAAAGAATCCAGCGCGAAGCCCTGGCGAAGCTCGAAGCCATCATGGGACCCGAGGCGTATCAAAACGCGCTGCTCGCGGACGCATTGGCGGAGACGCTGGAGATGAGCGCGGGCAAGCGCAAGGAAGCCGAGGATCTGCGGCGGCACAGCCTGAAGATCGTGGAGACGAAATTCCCGAGAACGAGCCCGGTGTGGGCGGACTACGCGTTGAAGCTCTCGCACGACCTTGCCGCAGACAACACGCCGGCTGCCGATGCAGAAGGGATGGCATTGGCCGAGCAGTCGCTTGCCACCTGCCGCGGCGACGCGTCGAATCCAGAGGCGCTCGCGCGAGCCCTGGTCGAGCACGCGACGTTCCTGGCCCATGCGCATCGCATGGAGCAGGCACGCAGCGAAGCGGCCGAGGCCTTGGAGGCCCTGAAGCAGGTACCACACCCGGACGAAGCTATGCTTGCGAGCGCGCGGTCGCTGGCGGGAGGGTCAGGACGGTAGGTCTGCGCATCATGGCTGCTTCACCGCCATCATCGTCGCGGAGATCGTGGCGACCCGCTTCGCGTCCTGCCCCTTGCAGGCGAGGACCTCTCCCTCGCAGACCGTGATCGTGCGTCCGGGCTTGACCACGCGGCCGATCGCGCGGAAGTAGTCACCCTGGCCCGGCGCCAGCAGGTTGATCTTGAATTCGATCGTCAGCACGCGCGCGTCGGCCGGCATCAAGGTGAACGCGGCGTAGCCGCAGGCGCTGTCGACGGCGGTCGCGGTGATGCCCGCGTGGATGAATCCGTCCTGCTGCGTGAGCTCGGGACGATAGTCGAAGCGCAGCTCGACTTCGCCGGGCTCGACGCGGGCGAGGGTGATGCCCAGGTGCCTCATCGCCGCCTGCAGGGCGAAGGAGGTGGTGATGCGGGCGACGTAGTTGGGGTCTTTGGGTTGGAAGGTCATTGGCGTGCGGTCGGGGCCAACGGCCCCTCCTACAAAGGAAAAGCGTCGGGGCTGAAGCCCCTCCTACATGCTGCGGCGGTATTGGCCGCCGACTTCGAAGAGTGCGTGCGTGATCTGGCCCAGGGAGCACACGCGCACGGCTTCCATCAGCGCTTCGAAGACGTTGCCGTCGCTGATGGCTGTTTGTTTCAGATGGGCGAGAGCCTTCTCGGAAACTGGATTCCCGCCTTCGCGGGAATGACGAGCCTGGAACGCTCGCAGCCGGTTGATCTGGTCCTTCTTCTCGTTGTCGTCCGACCGCGCGAGCTCGAGCGTGGTTTTCTCGGGCGCTTTCTCTTCCGGATTGAGGAATGAGTTCACGCCGATGATCGGCAGCTCGCCGCTGTGCTTCTGGTGCTCGTAGAACAGCGACTCTTCCTGGATCTTGCTGCGCTGGTAGCCGGTCTCCATGGCGCCGAGCACGCCGCCACGCTCGGAGATGCGCTCGAACTCGGCGAGCACGGCCTCTTCGACCAGCTCGGTCAGCTCGTCGATGATGAAGGCGCCCTGGTTGGGGTTCTCGTTCCTGGCCAGGCCCCATTCCTTGTTGATGATGAGCTGGATCGCCAGCGCGCGGCGCACGCTCTCGCCGGTGGGCGTGGTGATGGCCTCGTCGTAGGCGTTGGTGTGCAGCGAGTTGCAGTTGTCGTAGACGGCGATCAGCGCCTGCAGCGTGGTGCGGATGTCGTTGAAGGAGATCTCCTGCGCGTGCAGCGACCGCCCTGAGGTCTGGATGTGGTATTTCAGCTTCTGGCTGCGCTCGTTGGCGCCGTATTTCTCGCGCATCGCCACCGCCCAGACGCGGCGCGCCACGCGGCCGAGCACGCTGTATTCCGGGTCCATGCCGTTGGAGAAGAAGAACGACAGGTTCGGCGCGAAGTCGTCGATCGCCATGCCGCGCGCCAGGTACGCCTCGACGAAGGTGAAGCCGTTGGCGAGCGTGAAGGCGAGCTGCGAGATCGGATTCGCACCGGCCTCGGCAATGTGGTACCCGCTGATCGACACGGAATAGAAATTCCGCACGTCGTTCTGGATGAAGTACTCCTGGATGTCGCCCATGCACTTGAGCGCGAACTCGGTGGAGAAGATGCAGGTGTTCTGGCCCTGATCCTCTTTCAGGATGTCGGCCTGCACGGTGCCGCGGACGGTGGCGAGCGCCCTGGCCTTGATCTCCTTGCGCGCGCTGTCGCTCGGCGCGCCGTGCTCCTTGGTCCACTTCTCGGTCTCGAAGTCGATCGCGGTGTTGAGGAACATCGCCAGGATCGTCGGCGCCGGTCCGTTGATCGTCATGCTGACCGAGGTGTTCGGCGCGCACAGATCGAAGCCCGCGTAGAGGTCCTTCATGTCGTCGAGCGTGGCGATCGACACGCCGCTGTTGCCGACCTTGCCGTAGATATCTGGGCGCTCGTCGGGGTCTTCGCCGTAGAGCGTCACCGAGTCGAACGCGGTCGACAGCCGCGCCGCCGGCATGCCCTTGGAGAGCAGGTGGAAGCGTGAGTTGGTGCGCTTGGGTCCGCCTTCGCCCGCGAACATGCGCGTCGGGTCCTCGTTCTCGCGCTTGAACGGGAACACGCCAGCCGTGTACGGGAAGTAGCCGGGCAGGTTCTCGAGCATCAGCCACTTCAGGAGATCACCTTCGTCGCTGTAGCGGGGCAGGGCGACCTTGGGGATGTGCGTGCCGGAGAGCGAGGTCACGGTGAGCTGCACCGTGTATTCCTTGTCGCGCACCTTGTACTTGTACTCGTCGCCGACGTAGTGGCTCTTGGTCTCGGGCCACGCGTGCAGCAATTGCTTAGATTCAGGGGAGAGGTGATCCAGACGCTTGTGCATCTCGGCCTTGAGCGTGTCGATCGGCTGGCCGGCGTGCTCGACCATGCGGATCGCCTCGCGCAGGTGCTGGCGCTCGCGCGCGAGCTTGGCCTGGTGGTCTGCGCGCTTCTTGTAACCGCGGATGGTGTCGGAGATCTCGGCGAGATAGCGCACGCGCGCGCCGGGGACGATGGCGGAGGCTTTGGTTGAGACTCTGGTGGTGGGCTTGGAGAGTTTCCCGTCCCCCGCCTTCAAACCCTTCTTCACCAACTGATCTTTCACTTCCATGTACAACGCCGTCACGCCGTCATCGTTGAATCGGGCGGCGATGGTGCCGAACACCGGCATGTCCTCGGGCTTGGACTTGAACGCGGTCTTGTTGCGCTGGACCTGCTTGCGCACGTCGCGGACGGCGTCTTCGGCGCCGCGGCGGTCGAACTTGTTTACGGCGACCACGTCGGCGAAGTCGAGCATGTCGATCTTCTCCAGCTGGCTGGCCGCGCCGAACTCCGGCGTCATCACGTAGAGAGAGACGTCGGCGTGCTCGACCACGGCCGCGCCGCCCTGGCCGATGCCGGCGGTCTCGACGATCACGAGGTCGAAGCCGGCGGCCTTGCACGCGGCGACCGCGCCGGGGAGGGCGGCGGAGACTTCGGCGCCGCCTTCACGGGTAGCGAGGGACCGGAAGAAAACTGGATTGCCGCCTTCGCGGGAATGACGAGGGTAGAGCGAGTTCATCCGAATGCGATCGCCCAACAACGCACCGCCCGACTTGCGTCGCGACGGATCGACCGCGATCACCGCGATGTTGAGCTTGTCGTCCTGGTCCATGCGGAAGCGGCGCACGACTTCGTCGGTCACCGACGATTTGCCGGCGCCGCCGGTGCCGGTGACGCCGAGGACAGGGACTTTTTTGTGTTCCCCTCTCCCCTTGGGGGAGAGGGTAGGGAGAGGGGTGCTTCCACCGCCCTCTCCCTGGCCCTCTCCCGCAAGCGGGAGAGGGGATCCACCCACCAAGAGCTTCTGATAGTCGAGCTTCTTCTGCTCGATCAGCGAAATCACCCGCGCTAGCGCCCGCCGATCGCCGCTCTTCATCTTCGCGATCAGCGCCGCCGAGTCGCCGGCGAGCTCGTGCCGCGCGCGCTTGAGCATGTCGGCGATCATGCCGTCGAGGCCCATCTTCTGGCCGTCATGCGGTGAATAGATGCGCGCGACGCCGTACTTGTGCAGCTCGTCGATCTCCTCGGGCACGATCACGCCGCCACCGCCGCCGAACACGCGGATGTCCTCGCCGCCGCGCTCGCGGAGCATGTCGAGCATGTACTTGAAGAACTCCATGTGCCCGCCCTGATACGAGCTGATGGCGATGCCGTGGGCGTCCTCCTGCAGCGCAGCGGTGACGATCTCCTCGACGCTGCGGTTGTGCCCGAGGTGGATCACCTCGCAGCCGTGCGCCATGAGCAGCCGCCGGATGATGTTGATCGAGGCGTCGTGGCCGTCGAACAGCGAGGCCGCCGTGACGAACCGCACCGGCGTCTGCTGGGCGGGGTCGGGGCGGGCTTCTTTGATGCTGTGGATTTGGGCGGACATTCGGGCTCTCTGTAGGGCGCGCCATGCGCGCCGCCGGTCGGGGCTAACAGCCCCTCCTGCAACATTCTAGGTTCGCGACGGCTGGCCAGGCAGTGCCGCTTTTGCCAAACTGCCTGACGTTTTATGCCACCCCCCGTCTCCGAGCGCGACACCGTCTCCATTCACTTCGTGAAGGCGGCGCTCGCTGGCCTGAAAGCGCCCGCGCAGGCGCGCCTGCTCGAAGCCGCCGGGATCCCGAAAAACCTTCTGGCGTCAGCGTCCTCGCGGGTGACGGCGGACGCCTTCGCCAAGGTGTGGCTGGCCTCCAACCAGGAGCGCGGTGACGAGTTCTTCGGGCTCGACTCGCACGGCATGAAGGTCGGCAGCTTCGCGGTGATCACCTACTCGGTGCTGAGCAGCCGCGACTTGAAGCAGGCGCTCAACCGGATGCTGCATGCCTTCGCCGCGATGCTCAGCGACATCCGCGGCGAGCTGGTGGTGGAGAGCGATGAGGCCTTCATCCGCCTGCAGACCAAAGTGCGCGGCGTCGACAAGCGCCGCTTCGCCGAGGAGACGTTCCTGGTCATGGTCCATGGCCTGTTGTGCTGGCTGGCCGGACGGCGCATCGCGCTCACACGCGCCGAGTTCGCATTCGCGCGTCCGCCGCACGCCGCCGAGCACGCGATCATGTTCTCGCACCATATCGCCTACGACGCGCCGCGCACCGCGCTTTCCTTCGACGCGTCGGTGCTGAAGTCGAAAGTCGCGCAAACCGACGCGACCGTGAAGGAGTTCCTCCGCCACGCGCCGCAGTCGGTGTTCCTCAAGTACAAGAACGTCGACGGCTGGTCCGCCCGCGTGCGCCGGCGCCTGCGCCAGAGCGATGGCGGGAACTGGCCGGGCTTCGAGGAGATCGCCGCGGAGCTCAACGTCGCGCCGTCGACGCTGGGACGTCGGCTGGAGGCGGAAGGCACGACGTTCCAGCTGATGAAGGACGACGTGCGCCGCGACCTTGCGATCCATCACCTGCACGACACCACGCAGACGGTCGGCGAAATCTCGCGCGCGCTGGGCTTCGAGGACGTCAGCGCCTTCCGGCGCGCGTTCAAGAAGTGGACGAACAACCGCCCAGGATCGTACCGCTTGTAGGAGGGGCTGTTAGCCCCGACCGGTCGCAATCATCTCTTCACCAGCTCCACCCGCCGATTGCGCGCGCGGCCCGATTCCGTCGCGTTGGTGTCCACCGGCGCTGCCATGCCGACGCCGACCGCACTGAGCCGCTCGCGGGCGATGCCGTGCTTGCCCACCAGCGCGTCGGCAACCGCTCGCGCGCGCTTCTCGGACAGGACCTGGTTGGGGGCCAGCTCGCCGACGTTGTCGGTGTGGCCGACGATCAGCACCTTGAGGTCGCCCTTGTCCTTGAGCAGCCTGGCGATCTCCGTCAGCGCCGCGTCGGACTCGGGCTTGAGGACGTCCTTGTTGGTGTCGAACAGGATCTCGTAGAGCGCGACGTGGCCCTGGGCATCGAGCCCCTTGGACATCGCCGCCGCGTCGACCTTGACCTTGCCGCCTTCCATCGGCTTGGACTCGACCACGATCTGGTTGATGAAGACGCGATGCTTCTCGGAGCCGCCGAGCTTGGTCGCCGCGACGATGTAGATCGAGGCGTAGACGTCGCCCGTCGCGCGCGGCAGCTTGGCGAGCAGGTAGCGCTGCTCGTCGTGCTGGCTCGTCATCTTGCTGTGCAGGTCGCTGGGGCTGGCTGCCAGGTTGAAGGCGCGGCCGCTGTGCTTGGTGTCGCACGCTGCCGTCTCGCAGGAGAAGACGATCTCGAAGCCGCCGGCCTTGAGCGCCTCCTCGTAATTGCGGAACACCTCGACCGACGTGCGACCCTGCGGCGCGGCGTAGGCGATGCGCGTGTATCGGCCTTCGACCCGCGTGTAGGAATCGTCGTTGGCCGCGGTGCGGCGATGGTCGTAGGCGACGATCGGCGCGCTCACCAGCTCGACGCTCTCGAAGGCGCGGGTCTCGTAGCGGATGATCTCCGCGCCCTGGTAGCGCGAGATCATCGGGTGGTCGGCGCTGCCCTTGGGGTCGGCAGCGTGCAGCGGGGCAGACAGAAGGAGGAGAAGGACAGCGAAGCGGAGGTTCATGACGGAATTATAGGCGCGCAAAGAAAAACCCCCGAGGTCGTCGGGGGTTTTTGTGCTTCTTGTAGGAGGGGCTTCAGCCCCGACCATTCGGGGCTAAAGCCCCTCTTACATATCGCTCCTAGCGTCGGCGCCGGAACAGCAGCGTCATGAAAAGGCCGGCCAGCGTGACGAGCGGGAACGCGCCGCCGTGCGAGGGCAGCACCGGCGGGTCGCCCGGATTGCCGTTGCCGTTGCCATTGCCGGTCCCCGTGGGATCGCTCGGGTCAACGATGGGCTGCAGGATGTAGTCCTCGACTTCGCCATTGGAAGCCTCGCCGGTCGGCGCCAGGCCACCCGCTGTGCTGATGCGATAGCGCGCGTAGACCGGCGCACTCGGATCGGTGACGTTGTTGCCGATGTAGGGCAGGTCGTTGATGCCGACATGCACGGATTCCGAATCGAAGATCTGCTCGCCGGCGTCGTCCCAGTCGCCGTCCTGGTTGAAGTCGACCCAGCCGTCCAGCAGACCAGCCGCTCCGGACACCGTGACGCGCGCGACGGAAGCGCCGGCGACCGAATGGAGCAGCGTGACCACGCCGTCTTCGTCGTCGGTGTTGTTGGAGTCGTCACCCAGGGCGTTGGCGGAAGGCAGGCCGTCGGGCTCGGTGTCGGGAGCGACGTTGCCCAGCACCGGTCCGCCGAGCGAGGGCAGGTGGCGGGCGCCGTTCTGCGCCAGGGTCGTCGGGTACGGTGCCGGCGCGTCGCCGTAATCCGCTGGCTGCGCCGCGAGGATGAGGCCGCGCAGGTCCGTCTCCTCGCCGTTGACGAGGATGGTCGTGATCTGGACGCCGAAACCTTCGCGGGTCACGGTCAGCAGATCGGACTCGATGTCGGTGATCAGGAAGGTGTTGTTGGAGGGGTCGAACACCGCGCCGAAAATCTCCTCCTCGCCGATGTCGCCGCTCATCGGGATGTCCGTCACCTGCAGGGTGACCGGGTCGATCGACTCCATGATCACGTCGCCCAGGCCGTTGCCGGACCAGTGGTAGATCAGGCCGTCGGCAGGGCTGAAGGCGATGACTTCGCCGTCGTCGCCGTTGCCCAGCGGCGTCAGCAGCGTGGGCACGCCGGTGGTCTTGTTGATCGTGTAGAGGCACTCGGGGCAGACGAGGTCGCCGTCGCCGGTGACGGCGTACAGCGTGCCGTCGGTGCCGAACGTCATCGACGCGAAGCTCTGGCCGGTGTTGGCGATGGTCGTGACTTCGCGCGTGTCGGTGTTGACGGTGCCGAGCACGCGGCCGCTGACGCCGTCGAGCTTGAGCATGACGTAGGCCAGGTTGCTGGTCGGGTCGCGCGCCAGCGCCTGCGCGCTGAGCACGGCGCCGCTTACGGGCCCGCCGGCGTTGGTCATCGGGCCGGCCCGCAGGATGTTGCCGAACGTGTCGAACGCCACCAGGCCGTTGTCGAACGGATCGACGGCGATCAGGCCGGTGCTCGTGGTGTTCACGCCCTGGTCGCAGTCGCCGACGCCGTTGACGCTCCAGTTGACGATGGTGTCCGGATCCACGCACAGCTCGTCGAGGAGGCCGAGGGCGGGGGTGATGATGTCCGCAGCGTTGAACAGCGAGAACGCGTTCGGCACGGCGCCGCCCGGACCGGTGGCGGTGTTGGTGTTGCCCTCGATGTCGCCCAGGCCCGCGAAGAACATCAGCGAGCGCTGCCCGCCCGCGGGAACCCCGACGTTGAAGGTGACGCCCACGCCGTTGAAGCCCGAGCAGGAGAAGACCGTCTGGGTGATCGCACTGGGCAGCGTTCCGTTGGGGCCAGCGAACACCGTCGTGTTCACCGCGTCGCCGTTGACCGGATCGCCGTCGCTGGTGACCACCCAGCGATCGAGTCCGTCGAGCACGAGGTCGCCGCTGGACGTCGCGAGGATCGTGGTGTTGTTGTCGGATCCGAAATTGACCGGCACCTGCACGTTGACGGCGATGTCGCCGCCCGTCGGGTTCTGGAAGGTGACCAGGATGCGGGCGAGCTGACGGTCGGAGAAGAAGTGGTACTGCACGGTCACGTCGAGGCCCGACATCGAAACCGCCCCGGCGGTCAGGGTGTTGCCGGTCCGGTCGATCGTGTTCGGCGCGACGAAGACGTTGCCGTCGATGAAGACCATGTAGCCGTCGTCGAAGGCATCGCCGTTGCCGTTAGTGCTCGCGTCGGTGATGCCAAAACCAGGCTGCTGGCCGCAAGTCCCGGTGAATGGGTCGCCGGTGGAGGTTCCCAGCGTGTTGGTGAGGTGCCAGAGGGGGCCGCCGGTGAAGTTGATGACTTGATCCGGATTGACCGGGGCCGCAAGGGCCGAGGCAGCCCAGAGCACCGGCGCCAGCACGGAACCCACGCGGCGCGCGACTGCGTAAATGTCGAAATTCATCCCGCTCTCCCTGTATATGCCCGACGTTAGCCGCGGATTATAGGCCGTAAAAAGAAAACCCCCGAAATCGTCGGGGGTTTTCGGCGCGCGCGCGCCCTACATGCGGCGGCGTCGCCAGAGGAGGGTCAGGAGTAGCCCGCCCAGCGTGAACAGCGGCACTGCGCCGCCGTGCGTCGGCAGGACCGGAGGATCGCCGGAGTTGTTGCCGCCATTGCCGGTGCCGGTGTTGTCGTTCGGGTCGACGATCGGCTGCAGGATGTAGTCCTCGACTTCGCCGTCGGCGGCCTGGCCGGTCGGCGCGAGGCCGCCTGCCGTGCTGATGCGGTAGCGCGCATAGACCGGGCCGCTGGGATTGGTGGTGTTCATGCCGATGAAGGGAATGTCGTTGATCCCGACATGCACCGGCTGCGAGTCGAAGATCTGCTCGCCCGGATCGTTCCAGTCGCCGTCCTGGTTGAAGTCCACCCAGCCGTCCAGCAGGGCGTCCGCGCCCGAAACCGTGACGCGGGCGACGGAGGCGCCGCCGGTCGCGTGCAGCAGCGTCACCACGCCGTCTTCGTCGTCCGTCACGTCGCTGTCGTCGCCCAGGGCGTCGGCGCTCGGCTGTCCGTCGTTCTCGAGGTCAGGTGGCGCCGTTCCCAGGTACGGGCCTTCCGCCGAGAGGTGCCGGGCGCCATCCTGGGAGAGCAGGGTCGGGTAGGGTGCCGGCGCGTCGCCGTAGTCGCGTGGAACGGGCGCGAAGTCCCAGTTGAGGATCTGTCCGGCGAGGACCGGCATGTTGTCGAGCAGGCCGACCTGCGACAGCGCGCCGAAGCCGAGGTCGAACACCGGCGCGTTCTCCAGCGCGCCTTCGATCGTGTTGCCGGTGCTGACCACGTCGCCCAGGCCCGCGAAGAACATCAGGGCGCGCGATGAGCCCTGCGGAATGGTGACGCTCGAGGTGAAGCCCACGCCGACGCCATTGGTGGCCGAGCAGGAGAACACGGTCGACGTCACCAGGTCGGGCGTGACGGCCGGGAAGCCGGAGCCGGCGAACACGGTGGTATTCACCGGGTCCGATGCGGTGGCATCGCTCGTGACGACCCAGCGATCCAGGTTGTCGAAGGTGGTGTCTCCCGATGAGGTGCCGCGCACGACGGTGCCGGTGTCGGAGCCGAAGTTGATCGGGATCTGGACGGTGACCGTCCTGGCAGTCAAACCCGGGTTCGCCAGGATGACGAACATGCGCATCAGCTGGCGGTCGCTGAAGAAGGTGTACTCGACCGACACGTTGACACCCGACATCAGCACCGGGCCTGCGGTGTAGGTGATGGGCCCGTTGAGGAAGGTCTGGCTGAGCTCGGCCGGGTTGGGCGCGACGAAGGGGGCGCCGTTGATGAACGTCAGCCAGGCCTCGTCGTAGGCGTCACCGTCGCCGCTCCCACCTTGCGCATCGCGGATGCCGAAGGCAGGCGTGTCGTCGCACTCCCCGCTGAACGGTTCGCCGGTGTCGGTGCCGACGTCGTTTCGCACCTCCCACTGCGTCGACCCGGGCCCGATGGTGATGATCTGCCCAGCGTTGGGATCGACAGGTACGGCCAGCGCGGCTGGGATCCACAGAATCGGGGCAAGCAGCGCAGCCCGTCGCACGAGAAAACCTTTCATTGTTCGATACTCCCGACTCTTTATTAATGCAGGCCCGCGTGGGGGACGCCTGCTGGCGCGAAGCGTTACAGATTCCGAGGCTTAGGGCAAGGATTTCAGTCGTCGTCCGCGCTTTGCGCCAAAGCCTTGCCGACGTCCTGGCCCCGCTCGAACGCCTTCATTGCGGCTGCCGCGCGCGACGCTTCCAGCGGCGAGGCGTTGGGCCCCGGCCCCGGATAGTGCCGGTCGTCGCCCCAGACGTTGGCGAAGTGGATGCGGTCGGCGATCTGCTGCGGCACCCGATCGGTCAGGTGCCAGGGCAGCTGCTGCGACAGCCGATACAGCTCCGGCGCGTTGCGCTCGAAGCGCTTGGTCGTCTCGGTCTTGCCGTTCTGCTCGACCAGCGAGCGCTCGGGCAGGATCGCGGTGTAGGTCGCAAGGTTCAGCGCCTGCGTCGGCGCGATGAACACGTCGTACATCGGCACGGCCAGCGCGTGCAGCAGGGACGGCGGCGGCACCCCGAGAATCAGCTGGATCGTGCGCAGCATCGACAGCTGGTCGTAGCGGCGCGAGATGATCGGCGCGCTCGCCGCGCTCGTACCCTGCTTGACCCACGGTGAGATGACGTACGCCGGCATGCGATGCGAATCGACGTGATCGCCGCCGTCCTGGCTGTCGTCCTCCATCACGAAGATCGCGGACTGCGACCAGATCGGCGAATGCGAGACGAGGTCGACCAGCTGGCCGAGCGCGAGGTCGTTGTCGGCGGCCTGCGCGGGCTCGGTGGTGTTGTTCGGCGTGTTGCCCTGTCCGTGATCGTTGAACTGGATCAGGTAGGCGAAGCGCGGCCAGGTTCCAAGCGCGTTCATCGCCGTGAACTCGGTCTCGAAGATCTGGAAGCGCGAGATCGCGCCCGGCGGCGCGACGTTGGCGCCGGTCAGCCGCGACTGGTTGCGCGCCGAGGAATCGTAGAAGCAGCCTGCGAAGAGCGGCGCCGGATCCACCGGCGCGGCGGTCTGCATGCACGCGGACAGTCCGTTGATCGGGTAGGCAGCCATCGTCGATGCCTGGACCTGCGCGAACTGCGTGGTCGTGCGATTGGCGCCCTGGCTCGAGGGCTCGGGGTTCATGCCGCCGCTGCGCTCGCCGTAATTGCGGAACGGGATGCCGGCGGCGAGGAGCTGGTCGAAGATGAAGTACTTCGGCGGATAGGCGACCGGGTACAGGCCGGTGTCGTACGGGCGCCCGCGGCCCGACGGCTCCCAATGCGAATTGCGCTGCAGGTAGTCCGTGAGATAGCCGCCGGTGGTGAAGACGTGGCCTTCCTCGGACTGCTCGGAGTTGGCCATGAACTGCGTGAGCAACGGCCAGCGTCGCACGATCGCGTGCGCGTTCGGCGTGACGCCGCAGCCGGGGAAGCTGCGGTCGACGCTCTCGAACGCGGTGTTGGCGGTGCTGCAGTTGTCGTCGTACAGCTGGTATTTCGGGGCGCCGTCGCCGCGCGTGAGCGAGCCGAAGATGTTGTCGTAGGTGCGGTTCTCCTTGACGACGAGGAACACGTACTTGATCTGCGTGCTCGGCGCGTAGGTGAACGGCCCCGTCGCGGCGCCGTGGACGACGGTGGCGGCAGGAACGGCCTGCGCGTCCGGCGTGAGGTTCGTCGTGACGATCTCGTCGAGCTCGCGGAAGTAGCGGTCGTCGGGCCGGGGCAGCACGCCGACGAGGCCGCGCTGCCAGAACTGCTTGTTGCGCAGCGGCTTCGAGCCGCCGACGCCCTTGTTGACGCCCATGCCCTTGCCGGCGACCCACAGCATGCGCGCGCCGTCCGGCGTGATGGCGACGGCGGTCGGATAGTCGGCCGTCGGGATCGCCCCGATGCGGTCGTAGGTCTTGGTCGTACTGTCGCTGCGATTCTGCAGCGCGATGGCGACGACAGCGTTCTCGTAGGCGTTGGTGACATACAGGGTGCAGCCGTCGGGCGAGACCGCCAGGCCGTCGGGATTGGCACCGAGGCCGGCCTTGCCGCCTTCGCGGCGCAGATCGATGCGCTTGACGATCGCGTTGGTCGCCGTGTCGATGACCATCAGCAGGTCACGGTTGGCGACCGTGGCGTAGAGCCGGTCGGCCTTGGGATCGGCCAGCAGCGACAGCACGCCGGATTCGGCGTCGGAGATGTCCTCGCCGGTGAGCCCGAGCGGGATCGTCGCGACGACGCTTGCCGTGGCCAGATCGATCTTGGAGATCGTGCCGTCGTTGGAGTTGGCGATGAAGCCGAAACTGCTGGCGCGCTCGATCGCGGCGCCGCGCGGATAGGTGCCGACAGTCAGCACGGTGACCGCGCGCGTCGCGGTGTTGACGATCGCTGCGCGATCGGAGTTGAGCAACGCGGTCAGCAGGTATTTGCCGTCCGGCGAGATGGCGATGTCCTCGAGCCACTCGCTGTAGCTGAAGGCGACGCCCTGCGTCGCGACGACGGAGTGGTTGATGCGCGACGAGCCCACCGGCACCGCCGGATTGGCGCTCGAAGGGATCGTGATCGGATCCTGCTCGGTCGCGTGGCCGCTGGCGACGTCGACGGAGAACACGTGGATGGCGTCGCCGCCAGGCGCCTTCACCTCGGTGCCTTCGGGAAAGTCTTCGCCGCCCATCGGATTGCCCGGCACGTAAGCGGTCTTGCCGTCGGCGGAGAACACCGCGTGGCCGCCGGTACCCGGTAGCGGCAATTGCTGCACGACGCTGCCGGTGGCGACGTCGACGATCCAGACGTAGGTCACGTCCTTGCCGGTGTCGACCGACCAGTAGAAGCGTCCGTCCGGCGTCAGCGCCCCGCCGCCCGGGAAGTTGCCGACGTCGGTGAGACGGCCAAGCGGCGTGACGCGCCGGCCGTAGTGCGTGACCACGGCGCGCTCGACCGAGGCCTGGGTGAAGGCGTGCGTGGACGTGCAGCCGCCGGAAACGTCCGCGCCGTCCGCGCCGTCGCCGCCGTTGGCGCAAGCGGCGAGAAACCCGCTCGCGGCGGCGATGCTCAGCGCAAACAGGATTCGCACGACCATTTCCCCGGGGCACCCGCGACCATTCTGCGCGCATCGCCCTTGGCAGGTCGGGTCAAGCGCAGCCGACCCGACATCGCAGCGTCGGCTCCGCGACGGCGCTTGCGCCGACCTACGTCCGGGCTGACGCAGTCGCGTCGAGGAACTCCGACAGCAGCTCGTTGAACACCTCCGGCCGCTCGGCCGGCGCCGCGTGGTGCGTGTCGGGGATCACGACCAGCTTCGCCCCGCGGATCTTGCCGACGTACGCTTCCTTGAACGACACCGGCGTGTAGTCCTGGTCGGCGCTCATGATCAGCGTGGGGCAGTTGATGGAGCCCAGCTGCGGCGTGACGCTCCAGCCCACGAACGCGCGCAGCGCCGCCTTGTAGGGCTGCGCCTCGTTGCGGGCGTAGCGCTGCAGGAAGCCCGCCTTGCGCGCGGCGTCGGCGGGGTCGGGGAACAGCTTGGCGGCGACGACGTCGCCGAGCTTCTTCAGGCCCATGGTGTTGATGATGGCGAAGCGCAGCCAGATGGCGAACTTCTCCTTGAACGTGCGCAGGATCATCTCCGGGCCGCTGTTGACGATCGTCAGCGTGCGCACGAGCTCCGGCGAATCGACCGCGAGCTGGAACGCCACGCCGCCGCCCAGCGAGATGCCGACGACGTGCACCGGCCCCAGGCGCAGCGCGTTGATCAGCGCCGCCAGGTCGCTGGCGAAGAGCTGCATGCTGTAGACGGCGCGCGGCTTGTCGGAGCGGCCGTGCCCGCGCAGGTCGACGCTGAACACCCGGAAGTCCCTGGCGAAATGCGAGACCTGGCCCTCCCAGTCCTCGAGCGAGCCGCCGAGGCCATGGATGAACAAGAGCGGCGGACCCTGTCCGCCGCTCTCGTAGTTCAGCTTGATGCCGTTTACTTTCGCTATCGCCATTAGTAATTGTCGAACCACTTCTTCACGCCGCTGTTCCCCAGCGTGTCCACCGTGAACTGGTGCCCGAGCGAATGCTCGACCTTGGTCGTGGTGAAGCCGCCGTTGATCAGCTTGTTGAAGTAAGCGTACATGGTGGTGATGGGCACGATCGAATCCGCCTGGCCGTGCCAGAACTTCGTCGGCGGATGATTGGCCGGCAGCGTCGGGATCGTGCCGCAGGAATACGAGCAGGTCGCGTACGACGCGGAGACGATGCCCAGCGCCTTCCAGGTATCAGCGTTGCCGGTGCCGCTGTTGAACGTCACCGCCATGCGGCTGGTGTTGAAGCCGCCGCTGGAGATGCCGTAGGCGTAGCGCTGGTTCATGTTGTATTGCGACGCGCTGCCGTAGCTGCCGTTCTTGATGTTGGGGAAGAAGGTGTTGAAGAACGAGTAGTCGCAGCTGGCGCTGTACGGATAGACCACGTTGGTATGCCAGGTACTGGGCAGTGCCACCGGTCGCCGGTGGATCGGCCACGAATACCGCGTACTTGCGGCCGCCGCCGTTGGGGTTGTCGAGCAGCTCGCGGATGATCTGCGGCTCGTATTCCACGCCGAAGGCTTCGCCGTAGTTGCGCGCGAACGCGTGCCTGGTGTCGGTCGGCTGCGTGCCGGCGTAGTAGAACGCCACCGGCCAGCCGCCGGCGGGCGGCGTGCCCTCCGGCACCTGCCAGCGCACCGTCCGCGGCGTGAGATAGGCGCCGCACCAGTAGTAGGTGTAGACCTTGTTGTGCGTGCAGCTCCAGCCGTTGGCGTTCTGCGTGCAGCGCGCGGCCTGCGCCTCTGCCGGGAACACCAGGCTGCCGACCGTGGTGCTGGCCATCAGCAGATAAGCGAACAACGCTCCGAATGACACTCCGATCCGTTTCATGACTTCTCCTCCTGGTGACGCGGGGTAGCCCCGGTATCGCTCATGGACGCACCATCGGATGCGCCATGAAGAATTCGTATGCGCGGCGGGTTGTGTCCGGCCCGATCGGGTCGGTGAAGCTGCCATCGCGGCTGCCGCCCAGGTAGGTGTGGCCCATGCCGTGGACGATCCAGAAGTCGATCAGCGGCGCGCCCGCTGCGTCGACGTAGTGCGCGATGGTGTGCGGATATTCGTCGAGGCCCAGCGCCGCGCCGACGCAGGGCACCGCGAGCGGGGGCGTGATGCAGAGGTCGCCGATCGTGCCGATGTTCTCCAGCATGCTGGCGTCGACGCCGACGTTGTCGATCGACGCCGGCTGCCGCGAGATGCTGTCGTTGGCCGAGCCGTCGTCGACCAGGTCGTTGGTGCCGAGCCACTGCTGCACCTCGGCGACGCCGAGCGGGAAGATCGCCGCCTCGTCGAGCGTGCCGTGCAGCGCGAACACCGGCATCACGCGCGCGTGCTCGCCCATCGCCATCGCCGCCTGCGCGCCGCTGTAGTCGCTGCCGCCGTAAGGCACGCCGGCGACCAGGGCTATCGCCGCGTAGAGATCGGGATAGGTCGCGCCCATGATGCTGGCCATGCCGGCGCCGCCCGACGTGCCCATCATGTAGACGCGATCCGGATCGATTGCGTAGGAATCCATGACGAGGCGCGTGATGCCGGCGATGGTCGACGGCTCGCCGGCGTCGCGCTGCTCGTGCTGCGGCAGGTACCAGTTCCAGCAATGCGCGCCGTTGCCGTCGGTCGGATCCTCGCTGTCGGCGCTGCTGACGCGCTGCTCCGGATACACCGCGATGAACCCGTGCTCCTCGGCCGCCTCGTTCCAGCGCGTGCCGATCGCGGCGTCGGTAGCGTCCTGGTTGCAGCCGTGCAGGTAGACGATCAGCGGCACCGGCCCGCTGGGCAGCGTCGACGGGACGTAGACGAAATACTCGCGATGCGGGGCAGGGTCGACCGCGTACTCGAACTTGCTGTAGGTGCCGGGGCCGAGGGCCTGGTCGTCGGTGCCGACCGTGGGCGCCGTTCCGCCGTTGGAGCAGGCGGCCAGCAGAAGGCACACGGCGGCGATGCGGCGCATCAGAACACGTACCGCACCTGCGCGAACACCTCGCGCGACGGCTCGGGCACGGACACGAAGATGTTCGCCAGCGCGTCGCCGTAGCGCACGGCGCTGCGCTTGTCGCCCAGGTTGTTGCCGATGACCTGGAAGGTCCAGCCGTGGCCGAGGTTGGCGAGCGCGATCGAGGCGTTGTAGCGCACGAGGCCGCCCTGGCGCTTGCGCTCGTCGAGATCGGTGTCGAGCAGCTGCGTGCCGAGATACGTCACGGTGAAGCTCGGCGTCAGCGTCAGGCCCCAGGGCAGGGAGATCATCCAGCTCGGTGTGAGCGTCGTGTCCCACTTCGGCGCGAACGCGAACGGCCGGCCGGTGGCATTGCAGTAGGTGCGCATGTTGTCGGCCGCGCACTCGTTCTGGGTGAACAGGTGGTACTTGGTGCTGTTGTAGCCGAGCGTCGCGAAGATGTTGAAGCCGCCGCCGACGATCCAGTTGAGGTCGCCCTCGACGCCCTGCGCGACCGCCTGCTCGGCGTTGAACACGCGCGTGGTGCCGAGACCGATGACGGCGCTCGGCGGGACGCAGACGATGCTGGTGCCGGTGTCCTGGCACGTCTGCCCGCCGGGCGCGTCGACGATGGGGGGCTTCTCGCGGCCGAGCACCTGGAAGTCCTTGGCGTCCATCCGGTAGAGCGACAGGTTGGGGCGGAAGCGACCGCCGAAGAAGCTGCCTTTCAGATCGAAGCCGATCTCGTCGGTGGTCTCGGACTTGTACTCCAGCTGCTCGGGCACGTTGCGGTAGGCGAAGGCGTTGAAGCCGCCGCCCTTGAAGCCGCGCGCCCAGTGCGCGAACAGCGACAGCTGGCGCGTCGGCTGCCAGTTGAGGGAGACCTTCGGCTGGAACTGCTTCTCGGAATGCTCGCGTACCGCCTGGAATTCCTGCAGGCCGAGGGCGGTGGCGACGACGTTGCCCTGCGTCTCGAAGTGCATGTCCCAGATGCCTATCTTCTCTTCCTTGCTGAAGCGCGCGCCGAGCTGCAGCGTCCACTTCGGCAGGAACTTCCAGTCGGTCTGCTGGAAGAACGCGACGACGTTGCCGGTCTGGTCGAAGCCCATGTTGAAGACTTCGTCGTGCAGCAGGAGCTCGAGCGGGGTGAGGACGCCGCTGAAGAGCTGCAGCAGGGTGTCGAGCTCGCCCTGGGTGCTGGTGCCGTTGCTGCCCGCCTGCGATGCGGCGGTGAGCTCGAGCAATGGCCCATCGTGCAGCAGGAAGCGGTAGTTGCTGTCGCGGATCGTGCGGTGCTGCCAGAAGAAGCCGGTCAGGAACTCCGTGTGGCCAAGCCAGTCGCCGCCGATGCCGAAGAGGCCATCGAGCGTCGGCGCCTTGAGGCGCAGCTCCAGCGTCGTGGTCGGGAAGCGGTCTTTTGCCGTCGCTGGCAGAGCGGGCACGGACGTGAAGTCCACGTCCACCGCCATCGTCTCCTTGAGCTCGGAGTGGCCGCCCAGCGCCGTGAACGTCCAGCCGCCGATCGGGACGTTCCACTCGCCGACGGCGGTGTTGGTGTGCGCGTAGCGATAGTCCGGTGCGTCCTCGGAGTTGACGTAGTTGTTGAGGATGAAGTCGGCGTCGGGGTCGTACTTGCGCACGACCGTCGCCACCGCAGGGTAGATGTGCCAGAGCTCGACGCCCGCGCCGGTGTTGTTCAGATCGACGCTCTCGTACGAAAGCTTGAGATCCGTGCCGAAGAGGTCGGGGAATTTCAGCTTGGCGCGATAGCCCTTGTGGTCGTAGCCGCGCAGCGGGTTCATCGCGGTCGGCGACTCCTCCACGGCGGTGTTGCGGATGAAGCCGTCGCGCTTGTCGTAGATGCCGGCGATGCGGAACTGCACGACGTCGTCGATGATCGGGCCCGAGATCGCGGCCTCCGCGTGCTTGCGGCCGATCTGGCCGTACTGCGCGAACGCGACGCCCGACCAGTTCGCGGTCGGGTCGGCGGTGACGATGGAGACCAGGCCCGCGGTGGTGTTCTTGCCGAAGGTCGTGCCCTGCGGCCCGCGCAGCACCTCGAGGCGCTGGATGTCGAAGAGGCCCGAGTTGAAGTAGGTGGTATTGGTGTAGGGGATGCCGTCGAAGGCGATGCCCAGCGGCGACTCGAACGCCTTGTTGTTGTTGTTGAAGCTGAAGCCGCGCGCCTGCGGCGCGGCGAAGAACCCGCCGGAGGCGATCTTGACGTTGGGCACGTACTGCATCGCCTGCACGATGTCGACGATGCCTTTCTCGGCGATGAACTTGTCGCTCATCACGGACATCGAGATCGGCACGTCGCGCGCGGATTGCTTGACCTTCTGCGCGGTGACCGTCACCTCCTCGAACTTCATCGTCGCGGGGGCTTCCTGCGGCAGCGGCGCTTCCTTCTCGCTGACCGGCACCGGCACGGTCTCGGGGTAGGGCGTGGGTGCCGGCGCAGGCCCCGCCGGCGGCGCGGTCTCCTGCGCGAAAGAGACGGCGCTCACGAGCAACAGCACGACGCAGCCGAAACGAAATGCCATCACTTCTCCCCCTTCAACGCATGCTCAACGCGCGCCGAGTATCCTCAGCGCAAACTCCGCGTAGTTCTCCGCGACTTCCTCGGCGCTCTTGTCGAAATCGGGCGTGTACCAATTCGCCACGCGCAGTCCCATCGCCCCGATCGCCGCCATCGCCAGCCACGCGTCCGGGGTCTTGAACACGCGCGACTTCACGCCGCGCTGGACCACGTCGAACAAGAGCTGCTCCGATTGCTTGCGCAGCTCCAGCGTCGGCGCCGCGAGCTTGCCCGACAGCGCGTGCAGCTCCGAATTGGCGACGACGGTCAGCATCGGGTAGTCGGTGTGCGTGCGCACGTGCGCACGCACCAGCGCGGCCATCTCGCGCCGCGGGTCGGATCCGGCGTCGAGTAACGCCGCGCGCAGGCGGCGGTGGTGCTCCTCGTGCCCGAGCCGGATCAGCTCGGAGAGGATGTGCTCCTTGGAAGGGTAGTGCGCGTACATCGTCGCCGGCTGGATGCCGGTGGCCTTGGCGATGTCGCGCACGGAGGTGCCGCCGTAGCCGTGGTCCGCGAACAGGCGCAGAGCGGCGCCGAGGATGACGCCGCGCGATCCGGGCGGCGTCACGCCGGGCGGCAGCAGCATCTCCTCGGAGAGCAGCCGGCGGTGCAGGGAGGCGCTTGGCTTCGGCATACGAACGATCGTTCGGTCGGCGACGGCGACAGCCTACTCCCAGAAGCGCCGGTCAGGCAAACGATCGTTCGGGTACGGGTCAGCGCGCGCGGAATCGTCCCGGCGTGAGACCCGTCCATTTCTCGAACGCCCGCGAGAAGTTGGCCGCGGTGCTGTAGCCGAGCCGGTCGGCGATCACGGCCAGCGTCAGCGTGGGGTCTTCCAGCAGCCGGACGCTGTCGCGATGGCGCGCCTCGTCGAGCAATTGCTGGAAGCCGATGCCGTGCTCGCCCAGGCGCCGGATCAGCGTGCGCGTGCTGAGGTTCAGGCGCGCCGCCGTGCGCGCGAGGTCGGGATACTTCCCCTGCTCGTTGACCATCGCGGCGCGGACGCGCTTGAGCAGGTCCTCTTCGCCAGCCGGACCGACGAGCGCCAGCTCGCGCTCGCATTGCTCGGCGACGAGCTTGGCGGTGACGGGGTTGGCGGTCTTGATCGGACGCGTCAGCTCGGCCAGCGGCAGGCGAACCTGGTTCGCGCCCTTGGAGAATCGCGTGGTCGGCAGCTTGCGGCGGTACTCTGCGTAGTACGCAGGCTGCGGGCAATCGAACCACAGCTCGATCCCGGTCTTCGCCGGCAGGAAGCGGCGCAGCATCGAGTAGAGGCTCACCAGCAGCATGTCGCGCGCATATTGATGCAGCACGCCGTAGGGCACGGTCTCGCGTCCCTCGATCACCGCCTGCGCGCCGTCGGAGAACAGCCGCAGGTCCCACCCGGGCAGGCGCAGCGGCACGAAGAAGCGGATGGCGAACTCGATGGCGTCGCGCAGCGTCGCCTGGCTCATCATCCCGAAGCCGACGAAGCCGTGATCGGTGACGCGGTTGTGCAGGCCGAACTCGTAGCCGAGCGCAGGCTCGCCGGTGAGCTGCATCGCGCGGATGCAGAGCCGGCCGTATTCGAGCAGGCCGATCCTGGCGTCGGATTGCTGCAGGGCTTTCGCCGGGATGCTCATGCCGCGCAGCATCGCGGCGCGCTCGACGCCGCGCTCCTCCGCCAGCGACAGTGTCAGCAGGACGTAGCTGATCGGGACGGTGGGCTTGGCAAGCTCGATGGCGCGCACGCAGCCAGACTAGCGCATCCCTGGCGTGAAATGAGTAGGAGAATGTCCGTATAGGTGATTGCTGGGGCGGGCGCCCCTTCGACAGACTGCGGTCATGCGTCGGGGGATCGGATGGTTGGCGATGGGCTGCGCGCTGCTTGCGGCGTGCGGCAGCTATACGTTGCCGGTCGAGACGCCGACCGTCGGCGGCGCACCGACCACGGGCGCGGTGAAGGTGGAGAACTGCGACCAGCTGTTCTCGCTGCGCGTGCAGCCGCGCCTGGAGTTCTGCCGCAACTGCCACGTGCCCGGCGGCGTCGCCGACGTGCCGGACGGCAATCTCTACATGCTGTCGCAGAACAAGAGCGAAGACTTCGCCAACCTGCGCGCGTCGTGGGAGCGTCTCGGCCGCAACGACGCCGGCAAGTCGCGGATCCTGAAAATGGCCTCGGGCACCGACGATCGCTCGCACACCGGCGGCACGCCTTGGCCGATCGGCAGCGATGCGTACAAGGAGATGGACGCGCAGCTGCTCGGCTTCGTCGATCCGCAGGCGTGCGCGCTAGGTCAGCTCGGCGGCATTGCCGCGCTGGCGCCGCTGCTCGGCGATCTGCAGGCCAACGGCGGGCGCAACTACGCGGCGGTGTTCTGCGAAGGCAAGGCGGACGGCGTCGCGCTCCCGATCGATCCGCGCGAGCTGATCGCCGGCGAGAACATCGAGAACCAGAACTACGCGGTTTGGTACAACGACGCGTTCGAGCTCTGCGAGACGCCCACGCTGTTCGAGAACCAGGCGAAGCAGAACGCGATCCTGGTTTCGCGGGGCGAGAAGCCGATCTACTCGGCGAAGCCCCGACCCAAGACCTGCGGCGAGTGGCGCACGGCGGTGGAGAAGGGGCGGCAGTACATCATGTCGAACCCGATCACCGGCGCCGTGCTCACGCGCGATTCGCTCTACAAGATCATCGCGGTCGCCAACGGCGGCTTCCTCAATCAGGGCGGCGAATTCCCCAGCGATCCGGCGACCGCCAACGATTTCATCGCCAGGGTCTCGCAGCAGCGCTACGGCTACCCGGCGCATCCGTATCGACAACCCATTCCCGATGCCGGGCGAAGATCCCAACGCCACCAACGGCGGCAGCCTGCAGCTGCCGATCGCGCTGGTGCAGGTCAAGGACGCGGACGGCCGCTGGACCGGGCAGCTCGGCAACACCTGCTTCGCCTGCCACATCGGCCAGATCGGCACCGGCGAAGTCGTCGGCAACAGCGCCGCGCGCGACGGTCATCCCGAGCTTTACGGCGGCTCGGCCAACGGCATGTTCGTGAGCCTGAACGGAAGCAACACCGACCCGGGCCTGGCGCTGTGGGACATCGAGCAGGCAAACCTCGGTCCGATCGGGCCCGACTCGTTCGGCACCGCGCTCAACACGCCGGGCTACATGGCCAACCGCACGCGCGGCACCAATGCTGCGGACCAGGAGATCGTCAACGTACTCTTGATGCGCGATCTCGACAGCCTCGACTGGCGCGGCAACGTGCCATACGCGGAGCGCTTGACCAAGCTCGTGCCGAGCGCGCCGCTCGCCGGCGGCGACCAGGACATGCCGACCTGGTGGTGGACACACAACAAGACGCGCTATCTCTGGGTCGGCCTCGGCAGCGCCGGCAGCTCGCGAGGAAACTTCTTCCCGTCGTCGACCAATCCCAACGACGGGCACTGGAGCAAGGCGCGCGAAGGCGACTATCAGGATCTCGACATGTGGCTCAACGCGGTCGAGGCGCCGAAGTTCGTCGGGCCACCGGTGGATACGAAGCTAGCGGAGCAGGGCGCGATCCTGTTCCACTCGAAGAACCTATGGGACGGCACGGGTAACTCGGACATCCCCAGGCCGCCGGGCGGCAACGGCTCGTGCGCCGGTTGTCACGGCGCCTATTCGCCGCGCTACATCAACCAGCCCGGCTTCCTGCCGGACCCGAGCCTGGCGGGCATGAGCGGCTACACGGTGCCGATGGAGATCCTCGGCACCGATCCGGCGCAGACGCAGCTGTTCGGAGCATTCAAGCTTGCGCCGCGCCGCGGCGAGGAAGGGGCGCTGAGCCACAGCTGGTTCGGCTACCCGGACGCGCGCGAAGGCTACCGTCTGCCCGAAGAGAAGACCGTGCTGGAGGAGTCGATCGACGACTTCCGTCCGTCGGATGCGCAGGGCAACTGCGGCCTCGATACCAAGGGCGGCTACACCGCGCAGCCGCTGCACGGCGTCTGGGCCAGCGGCCCGTATTTCCACAACGGCAGCGTGCCGACGGTGTGGGACGTGCTGAAGCCTGAGGATCGGCCAGACGTCTGGCGGCGTCAGCGCGTGCCGGAGGAAGAAGCGGCGCCGACGGGCGATCGCGGCTTCGACACGCAGCTCACGCGCGCGTACGACTACGACAAGCTCGGCTGGAAATACGAGACCCTGCCGTGCCAGGCGCGCACCGACCTCTCCGCGCTCAGCTGCAACTTCGACCAGTACGTGCCGACGGCGCTGGATCTGCTGCTGTTGCCCTACCAGGTGATCGCCGACTACTTCGCGCCGCCGTACCTGCTGTCGCCGACCGAGCCGACGGTGGCCGAGCGCGCCATCTACAACACGAACGCCTTCAGTAAGGGCAACGAGGGGCACGAGTTCACCAAGGTGCTGACCGATACCGAGCGGCGCGCCTTGATCGAGTACCTGAAGACCTTGTGAATGCGCCGCCGTCTTGACGGATGCACGGCGGAGTCATAAGGTGACATTTGTCATTTATGCGCCGACTCCTCCTCCTGATGCTGTGCGTGCTGGTGCCGCTGAGCGCGCACGCGCTGGCGCGTGGCGACACGGCGCCGGACATCTGGGGCAAGCGCATGGACGACGGCGTCGAGCTCAAGCTCTCGCAGCTGCGCGGCAAGGTGGTGTATGTAGACTTCTGGGCAACCTGGTGCGCGCCGTGCCGGGTGTCGCTGCCGCTGCTCAACCAGATGCGCAAGGATTTCGCGGCGAAAGGATTCGAAGTGCTCGGCGTCGACGTCGACAAGGACGAGGGGGAGGCGCGCAAGGTCATCAAGGCCCTGGGCCTGGAGTACCCTATGATCCGCGTCGAGGAGTCGACCTACGAGTGGTACGACATCACCGCCATGCCGTCCGCATACGTGATCGATCGCAAAGGCAAGGTGCGCAACATCCACCGGGGCTTCCACAAGGGCGAGTTCCCGTCCATGCGCGACGACATCGAGAAGCTGTTGCAGGAGGACGCCAAGTGATGCGTGCAGCGATCGTGGTGCTGTTGATGCTCGTCTCCAGTGGCTGCACCGTGCTGGAGACGGTCCAGCCCTGGCAGCGCGAGTACCTGGCGCGCCCGGAGATGAACTGGGATCCGGGCCTCGTCGGGGAACAGACGATGCGCGATCACACCTACGTCAGCAAGGAAGCGGCGACCGGCGGCGCGACCATCGGCGGCGGCGGATGCGGGTGTAACTGACATGGCCAAGTCTGACTCCAAGACGCTGCTCGCCCTCACCGCTGCCGCGCTGAGCCTTCCGGGATACGCGCCGAAGGCGCAAGCCTGGGCCGACACCGATTCCGACGCGGGCTATCGCTTCACCTTCTACAAGGAGGCCGACATCTCCGATGCCGCCACCAACGGCAAGGCGAGCGAGCGCTACCAGGTGATCAGCAACCAGTTCCACCTGCTCATGCCGCAGGGCGAGCAGTGGGACTACGCTGCCGACTTCACCTTCGAGACCATGAGCGGCGCCTCGCCCTGGTACATCGTACCCGGCGACGACAACCGGCCGATCCAGATCATGAGCGGCGCCACCATCGAGGACACGCGCTTCGCGCTGCAGGGCAGGGCGCGCCAGTACCGCGAGGACGGCAAGCATTCGCTGACGCTGTCGGTCTCCAATGAGCGCGACTACCTGTCGCTCTCGGGCGGCGGCGACGTCGACTTCGAGCTCGACAGCAAGCGCACGACGGTCAGCGCCGGCGCGCTCTATTCGCGCGATTCGCTCAAGCCCACCGACGGCGCGAGCGAGCGCTTCCCCAACCGCATCGACAGCGCCGACAAGAACACCGTCACTGCCTACGCGGGCGTGAGCCGCGTGCTCAACGAGCAGACCGTCGCGCAGATCTCGCTGAGCTACACGTTCGCCGACGGATATCTTTCGGATCCGTACAAGCAGGCCTACGTCGCCGGCGACATCGTGCCGGACAGCCGGCCCGACCAGCGCAACTCGCTGGCAGTGAACGTCAAGCTGCGGCAGTACCTGGGCGGGCTACAAGGGCGCGCTGCACCTGGACGCGCGCTATTTCCACGACGACTGGGGCGTCGCCGCCGACACCGTCGAGCTCGGCTGGTACCAGAACGTCGGCGATGCGTGGAAGATCGCGCCGTCGGTGCGCTGGTACGAGCAGGGGCACGCGGATTTCTACCGGCCGTACTTCACGGTCGCGCGCGACGACGGCAACTACACCAGCGACTACCGGCTCTCGGCTTATGGATCGCTGGCCTATCGCCTGAGCGCGCAGAACACCTGGAACCAGTGGGCCTTCGCGATGGCGCTGGAGTACTACGACTCCAACGAGGGCTTCACCTTGCACGCCGTCGACGAGGGCAATCCGGGCCTGGTGGATTTCGGCGTGATCAGCGCGTCGGTGAGCCGCAAGTTCTAGAGATTTGTAGGAGGGGCTGTCAGCCCCGACCGGTATCGGGGCCAACGGCCCCTCCTACAATGGCCCCATGCGCTGCCACACCTATACCTTCACTGCCATGGGCAGCCCCTGCGAGCTGCGCCTCTACGCGGCCGATCGCGCGCAAACCGACGTTGCCGCGACGCGAGCCAAGGCGGAGATCGCGCGGCTGGAGACCGCTTACAGCCGTTATCGCGATGACAGCATCACCGCCCGCATCAACGCCGCGGCTGGCGATGCCGAAGGCATCGAGGTGGACGAGGAGACCGCGGGGCTGCTCGATTACGCCGCGGCTGCTTACGAGCAGAGCGATGGCCTCTTCGACCTGACCTCCGGCGTGCTGCGGCGCGCGTGGAATTTCAAGTCGGAGCGCATCCCGCGCAAGAAGGAGATCGCCGAGCTGCTGCCGCTCGTGGGCTGGGACAAGGTTCTCTGGCGCCGGCCGCGCATGGCGCTGCCCATCGCCGGCATGGAGCTGGACTTCGGCGGCTTCGTCAAGGAATACACCGCCGATTGCGCCGCGCAGACCTGCCGCGACGCCGGCATCCAGCACGGCTTGGTCGAGCTCGGGGGCGACATCGTCGTCATCGGCCCGCACCCGGACGGCTCTGCCTGGGTGGTCGGCGTGCGCAACCCGCGCGCCGTGGAGAAGGCGATTGCCTACGTCGAGCTCGCCGAAGGCGCGATCGCCACCAGCGGCGACTACGAACGCTTCATGCAGGTCAACGGCAAGCGCTACTGCCACATCCTCAATCCCCGGACGGGCTGGCCGGCGCGATTCCTGTCGTCCGTCAGCGTGTTGGCGCCGCAATGCCTGATCGCGGGGACGGCGACGACGGTCGCCATCCTCAAGGAGAAGCTCGGCCCGGTCTGGCTGCGCCAGCTGGGGTTGCCGCACCTGTGCTTCGACTCGCGGCTGCGTCCGGAAGGCACCGTGGTCCACGAAAAATTGAAGGCCTGACGCCGCGGCCTCACAATCGGGTCATCCATGCGTCATTACGTCCCCGCGCTCGCCTTCCTGCTCTCCGCCTGCGGCAGCTACACGTTGCCCGTGGAGGCGCCGCCGATCGGCGGTGGTGGCGGCACCGTTGCCACCAAGAGCTGCGACGAGCTGTTCGCGCTGGTGCAGCCCAAGCTCGAGTTCTGCCGCAACTGCCACGTGCCGGGCGGCGTCGCCGACGTTCCGGACGGCCACCTGTTCATGCTCTCGTCCGATCATTCGCAGGATCGCGCCAACCTGCGCGACTCCTGGGAGCGGCTCGGCCGCAACGACGACGGCAAGTCGCGCATCCTGAAGATGGCGTCCGGCACCGACACGCGCTCGCACACCGGCGGCTCGCCGTGGCCGGTCGGCAGCGACGCCTACAAGGTAATGGATGGAATGCTGCTCGGCTTCGTCGACCCGCAGGCGTGCCTGCTGTCCGGGCTCGGCGGCAACGTCGGCGCCGAGCAGTTCGAGCTGCTGGGCAGCAAGCGCGGCGGACATCTGTGGGACGACTTCTGCGAGGGCAAGGCCGACGACACACCGCTGCCGGTCGATCCGCGCACGCTGGTCGTGCCGGGCGCCAACGCGGGCAAGGCGGTCTATTTCAACATCTGGTGGCAGGTCTGCCAGCAGGACGACACGCCCGCCAATTGCGGCGAGCAGCGCGCGCGCGTCGCGCGCGGCTATCCGCTGGTCGCCAGCGCCGGGCAGATGGGCGCGGGCAGCTTCTTCTCCGGCAGCTCGGCGGACTCCAGCTACGCATTCCCCGCGGCCGACTACAACAATCTCTGGGACGTGGTGATGAAGCTGCCGGCGCGACCGGACAACTTCGACCAGCTGCTCGCGGAGCGCTGGGGCATGCCCTTGTCGCCGACGCGCAACCCGTACCCGTTGCCAGGCGAGGATCCGAACCAGACCGACGGCGGCAGCGGGCAGCTGCCCCTGTCGCTCACGCAACTGCGCAACGAGGACGGCAGCTGGACCGGCAATCTCAACGTCACCTGCAGCTCCTGCCACGGCGGCCAGATCGGCACGCCGGCCGACGGCCCGGGCCTGGGCGCGGTCTACGGCACCAACAGCCTGTCGGACATCACCGTGTTCTTCACCGATCTCTCGGCGCTGGCGCCGCAGCAGTCGGCGCTCGCGGCAATCTCGCAGAACAAGGTGCGCGGCACCGGCAACATCACCAACTTCCAGCTGTTCGGCCTGCTGACGGTCACAGACTACGGCGGACTGCCGGGCTACCTGTCCATCCAGACGCAGCCTTCGACGGGCACCGAGGATCCGCCTGTGTGGTGGAACCTCGGCCATCGGCCGGCGAAGTTCTTCGACGGCGGGCAGGTCACCAACTCCAAGCGCATCGAGCTGTCGTTCCATTTCCCGGGCACGCCCAATCACGGCTTCCCGCCGGGCGCGAGCATGGTCGACGACAAGCAATGGATCCTGGATCACCAGCAGGACGGCGACGCCTGGATCACGTCGCAGAAATCGCCGCCCTGGCCCGAGCAGACGCTCGGCGCGATCGACCTCGACCTCGCCAGGCAGGGCGCGATCCTCTTCCACAGCAAGAACCTCTGGGAACCGGCGCTGAGCAACCCGGTGCCGCCGCCGCAGGGTGGCAACGGATCGTGCGCCAGCTGTCACGGCGCCTACTCGCCGCGCTACGTGAACGATCCGGCGTACCTCGACAGCCCCGCGCTCGAGGGCATCGCCTCGCACGTCGTGCCGCTCGCCGTGATCGGCACCGACAGCAAGCGCGTCGACGGCAACAGCCAGATCGTCGCGCTGGCCGCGCGCGACAACTGGTTCGCGTACTCGGACGGTCCGTTCAACGAGCAGGGCATTCCACTGTGCGCGGACTGGAACGACACCGCGCTGCGCGGTGACCGGCCGCTGGGTTATCTCGCGCCACCGCTGTACGGTGTGTGGGCGACGGCGCCGTATTTCCACAACGGCGCCGTGCCCAACGTCTGGGAAGTGCTGCAGCCCGCGGACCGCAAGGAGATCTGGCGCCGGCTGTCCAACCCGCCGCGCGGGGATCAGGCCGGCAGCGTGGTGATGGGCTTCACCTCGAGTCTGACGGACGGCTACGACGCCGAGAAGCTGGGCTGGAAGTACGACGCGCTGGAGTGCGGCGTGCCGGGCACCACGACGATCATCGACTGCAACCCGGCAGGCCAGGACCTGATCACGATCCAGGACGCGCTCGGCCCCGCGTATGCCAACGGTGGCCTGGTCTGGAACATCGCCAACCTGCCGATCATGAACGACCAGATGGTCGAGGATCGCAAGATCTACAACACCAATTACTACAGCCAGAGCAACGCCGGCCACGCCTTCACGTCGGTGCTCACCGATCAAGAGCGGCGCGCGCTGATCGAGTACCTGAAGACGCTGTAGGCACTATCGCGGCTCACGCCGCTCCTCCACGGAACATCAGGCCGCATCGCTTTGGCGCTTGATGCGCCGCGATGCCCCTGGATTGCGCACCGCGGCCCGGATTTGCGTTGGCATCTTCCGTGCTATGGCCTTTGGCAAAACGGGGAGAACGCCGCGATGCCAACCGAACCATTCCTGGTCGCTGCCGACAAGATCAGCGCCGGCGACACCGCCTGGATGCTGACGTCGACGGCGCTGGTCCTGATGATGACCATTCCGGGACTGGCGCTGTTCTACGCCGGCATGGTGCGCAAGAAGAACGTCCTGTCGACGGCCTTGCAAACGCTGTCCGTGACGTGTCTCGTGACCGTGCTCTGGGTCGCCGTCGGCTACAGCCTGGCGTTCACGCCGGGCTCGCCCTATCTCGGCGGCATCGACCAGGTGTTCCTGTCCGGGCTCGCGTACGTGAAGGAAACCGGAATGGTCAGCGTCAGTCACCTCGCGCAGACGATCCCCGAATCGGTGTTCGTGATGTTCCAGCTGACCTTCGCCATCATCACGCCGGCGCTGATCGCGGGGGCTTTCGCCGAGCGCATGTCGTTCCGCGCGATGATCATTTTCATGGGGCTGTGGTCGTTGCTGGTGTATGCGCCGGTGGCGCACTGGGTGTGGGAGCCGGGGGGCTGGCTCGCCGCGATGGGCACGCTGGACTTCGCCGGCGGCACCGTGGTGCACATCAACGCCGGCGCTGCGGGGCTGGCGTGCGCGGCGATCCTCGGGCCGCGCCAGGGCTACGGCAAGGAGCCGTTCGTGCCGTTCAATCTTGCGTTCACGCTCACCGGCGCATCGCTGCTATGGGTCGGCTGGTTCGGCTTCAACGCCGGCTCGGCCGTCGCGGCCGACGGACGCGCGGGGATGGCGATGCTGGTGACGCAGCTCGCCACCGCCGTCGCCGCGTTGACCTGGATGTGGAGCGAATGGCTGTGGAAAGGCCGGGTGTCGCTGCTCGGCGCGTGCTCCGGTGCGGTCGCCGGTCTCGTCGCCATCACGCCCGCTTCGGGGTTTGTCGCCGTGCCCGGCGCGCTGGCGATCGGCGTGGTGGCCGGCGTCAGCTGCTACTGGGGGGCGACTGGCTTGAAGCGCCTGCTGGGTGCGGACGACTCGCTGGACGTGTTCGGCATCCACGGCGTGGGTGGGCTGGTCGGCGCGTTGCTGACGGGGGTGTTCGCGGACAAGGAGCTCAGCGGCATGAACGCGAGCCTGACCGTGCAGGCCATCGGCGCGTTTTCGACGCTCGCCTACAGCGCAGTGGTGTCCAGCGCGATCCTGCTGCTGCTCAAGTTCACCATCGGACTGCGCGTCGAGTCCGAGGAAGAGCACGCCGGGCTGGATCTGTCGCTGCACGGCGAGCGCATTGCGTGAGGGACCCATGACGGAAAACGAGCGGATGACGGTGGCGACGCGCCTTTACGTGCGGTTGCGCCATCACGCGGCGCGAACGACCGATCCGATCTGGATGACCGAGAACGCGGACTACGCCCGGGAGATCCTGCGGCTGGCGCGCCACCACGGCGATCCGGAGCTCGTGCGGCTCGCGGAGCGTTTCGAGTCGGTGATGTTCGGCCGGCCGGCGGGCCTCAACGGCTCGTCCCATCACGATGAGCCGCACGTCGGCGAGGATGGGCGCTACACGGGCTCACTGCGCTAGCATGCAGGCATGGTTCACAGACTGCGCATGGCGGTGCTGCTCGCCGCGTTCTGCGGCGCCGCGCACGCCGTAAAGCCGGGAGAAAGGGCGCCCGAGATCGTCGGCGTCTCCATGACGGACGGTCGCGCGGTCAGGCTCACCGATCTGCGCGGCAAGGTGGTGTATCTGGATTTCTGGGCGAGCTGGTGCGCGCCCTGCAAGGTGTCGCTGCCGCGGCTGCAGGCGATGCGCGAGGAGCTCGCGCCGCTGGGTTTCGAGGTGCTCGGCGTGAACCTGGACGAGGATGCGGCCCGCGCGCGCGACGCGCTCGGCAGCGGCGGCACGCACTACCCGGTGCTGCGCGGCGTCGACGAGAAAACAGTGGCCGCCTACGAGATCATCAAGATGCCGGGCGCCTACCTGATCGATCGCGACGGCGTGGTGCGCTACAGCTACCAGGGATTCAGCGTTTCGGGATTTGCATCGGTGCGACCGATCGTCGAGACGCTGGTGAAGACAGGCAAGTCGCCGCCCTTGTAGGAGCGGCCCCGCCTACCTCGCGCTCACCGCCTCGACGAGCACCAGGCTCGTGTAAACCCGATTGCCGTCGTCGGCGCCGAGCGGCTCCTGGCGCACGCAGTAGAGCGATGCCCACAGGTCACTGCCGGATCCGGGGCGCTTGGCCGCGAGGTAGCGCTGCCCCTTCTGCTTGCCTTGCATCTCGCTGCCGAGATCCGGTGGCGTCAGCCGCGCGTTGAAGTCCGCGCCGGCGCTGTTGGGCGAGCAGGATTCGCCGGCGCAGTTGTAGAGCACCTCGAACCCCGCGGACTGCAGCGCCGCCTCGTAGTGGCGGTAAACCTCCTTCAGCCGCGCCCCGGACGGCGAGGCGTAGCCGATGCGCATCACGTCTCCGCGAAGCGGCGTGAAGGTCTGCATCGGCTCGGACGATCCGCTCGCCGCGTCCTCGAGCGGGTGCGTCAGGAGCGCGTGATCGCTCGGCGCGCGCCGTTCGTAGCGCAGGATCTCCGAACCGGGAAACCGCGCGATCAGCACGTGGTCGGCGCTGCCCGACGGATCTGCGGAAGACACGGCGGCGCCCAGGCCCAGGACGAGGGCGACGATTGCGCAAAGGCGTTTCAAGTTCTGCGATCGCCGTTCAATAGCCGGAGGCCTGGCCGTCCTTGCGCGATTCGGAAGCTCCGTAATAGACGCGGCCGTGCGGCGTTTGCTCCACGCGGATCGCCTGGTAGCCGCCGTAGCCGCCGAGCTCGGAGGTGATGCGATGCCCGTGCTCCACCAGCCAGCGCACGGACTCGTACGGGAAGCCGCTCTCCAGGTGCACCTCGCCGCCGTCGATCATCACCTCGTCGGTCGGCTCCGAGGAGCCCGTGTGGTAGATGCGCGGCGCGTCGCCGGCCTCCTGCAGGTTCATGCCGAAGTCGACCACGTTCATCACGATCTGCGCGTGGCCCTGCGGCTGCATGTCGCCGCCCATCACGCCGAAGCTCGCCCAGGGCTTGCCGCCCTTGGTGAGGAAGGCAGGGATGATGGTCTGGAACGGCCGCTTGCCGGGCGCGAAGACGTTGGCATGCCCGGGCGTCAGCGAGAACAGCTCGCCCCGGTCCTGCAGCACGAATCCCAGGCCCGGCGGCGTCATGCCGCTGCCCATGCCGCGGTAGTTGGACTGGATCAGGCTCACCATCATTCCACTGTCGTCGGCAGTGGTGAGATAGATCGTGTCGCCCTGCCGCAGCGCGCCGGCGTCGTAGCGCTTCGCTGCTTTCTGCGGGTCGATCAGCTTGCGGCGCTGCGCGCCGTACTTGCTGCTGACGAGCTCGGCGACCGGCGCCTTCGCGAACTCCGGATCGGCGTAGTACTTGGCGCGATCCTCGAACGCGACCTTCTTGGCTTCGATGAACGCGTGCATGTGCTGCGGGCTGCCGAAGCCGGATTTGGCGAAGTCGAAGCCTTCCAGGACGTTGAGGATCTGCAACGCGGCGATGCCCTGCGTGTTGGGCGGCAGCTCCCAGAGCTCGTAGCCGCGATAGGTGGTGGAGACCGGCTGCACCCACTCGCTGCGATGCGCGGCGAAGTCGTCGTACGACAGGAAGCCGCCCTGCTCGTGGATGTACTTGTCGATCGTGCGCGCGATGTCGCCCTTGTAGAACGCATCGCGTCCGCCGTCGGCGATCTTCTCCAGCGTCGCGGCGAGGTTGGGGTTCTTCCAGATCTCGCCCTTGCGCGGCGCGCGGCCGTCGATCGTCATCTGCTCCTTGAAGCCTGGGAACGGGACGAGGCGCGGCACCGACTTGTCCCAGTAGAACGCGATGAGCTCGGAGAGCGGAAAGCCCTCGCGCGCGTAGCGGATCGCGGGCTCGAGCACGTTCTTCATCGGCAGCTTGCCGAACCTGGCGTGCAGCTCGAACCAGCCGTCGACGCAGCCCGGCACCGAGACGGGCAGGGGACCGAGCGCCGGGATGTGCTTCAGGCCCTGCTTCTGGAAATGCTCGAGCGTCAGGGATTTGGGCGAGCGGCCGCTGGCGTTGAGCCCATGCAGCTTGCCGCTCTTGGGATCCCAGACGATGGCGAAGAGATCTCCGCCGACGCCGGCGCCGACAGGCTCCATCAGGCCGAGGGCCGCGTCCGCCGCGATGGCCGCGTCGACGGCGCTGCCCCCTTGCTTCAGGACGTCGATGGCGATCTGCGTGGCCAGCGGCTGGCTGGTCGCGGCCATGCCATGCGTGGCGATCACTTCCGCGCGCGTGGCAAAGGCAGCACCGGTGACGCGGTCAGCGCACATGGCGGAGGTGCACAGCAGCGCTGAAGCCAGCGCCAGCAGGCGGATCATGACGAATCTCCCGGAGCATGATCCGGGAATCCTAGCGTAGGGCGGCATTCGTATGCCGCCGCGAGTAAGTCGCTACGGATTCCGGTTGGCCTGCAGGTTGCCGTGGAGCACCGGGTCGCGGCAGTCGGCCGGAGTGTCGGCGCAGGCCTGGCGCTTGCGGCGCATCTCTTCCTTGCGGGCCTTGCAGATCTCCGGCGCGTGCGCGCACTTCTCGGCGGTCACGACCCTGGGACCGGGCAGCGGACTGTCCGGTGTCGTCGGCGCAGTGATCCTGGCCGGCACCTGGGTCTCGAACTTGCTGATCTCTGCGGAATCCTGGGCGGCTGCGATCAGCGGCAACGACAGCATGGCGGCCAGCGCGACGGTCAATTTCCTGTTCATGGCGGTTCTCGTAAGTCCCATGTCCCTTAAGACAGCTAGGACGAGCAACTTACTTCGACAGGATTGGCGCCGGCTGGCGGTCCGGCAGCGTACGCGTCCATCGCCGGCTGCTCGTCGAAGGGGCGCTGCACCAGCCGCATCAGCCGATCAATCTCCGCAAAATCGCCGGCTTGCGCCTGCTCGATGGCCGCCTGCACCAGGTGATTGCGCAGGACGTATTTCGGATTCACCGCGTTCATCGCGGTCGCGCGGCGGGCGTCGTCCGACTGCTCTGCGCGCAGGCGGGCGCGGTAATCCACGATCCAGGCGTCGAAGGCCTCCACGTCGACGATGTGGTCGCGCATCGGGGCCGGCTCCTCGGTGTCCGTCCTGACCGTCGACAGCCGGCGGAACGAGAGCGTGAAGTCCGAGCGGCCGCGGTGCAGCAGGCTCAGGAAGCGGTTGATCAGCTCGCGATCCTCGTCGCGCGCATCGCGCAGCCCGAGCTTGGCGCGCCAGCCCTGCAGCACGCGCTCGGTGTAGCGCGGCGCGTAGCGCTCGAGAATGTCCGTGCCGATGGCGACCGCCTGCTCCGGCGTGTCGGCGAGCAGCGGCAGCGTCGCCTGCACCAGCCGCGAGCAGTTCCAGTGGCCGACCATCGGCTGCTGATCGTAGGCGTAGCGGCCGGCCTCGTCGGTGTGATTGCAGATGTGATGCGCATCGAATCCGTCGATGAATCCGTACGGACCGTAGTCGAGCGTGAGGCCCACGATCGACATGTTGTCGGTGTTCATCACGCCGTGACAGAAGCCGACGTTCTGCCACTGCGCCATGAGGCCGGCGGTTCGCTCGACGACTTCGGCGAGCCAGCGGGCGTAAACGCCCGCCCTCTCCCGGCCCTTCGGGCCACCCTCTCCCGCAAGGGGAGAGGGGACAAGCAAATGAGGGAAGTGCTCCGCGATCACGTGATCCGCCAGCGGGGCCAGCTTGTCGTGCTGGTTGCGGTAATAGAACACCTCGAAGCTGCCGAAGCGCACGTGCGTCGGCGCCATCCGGCAGAGCACGGCGGCGGTCTCGAGCGTCTCGCGCTGCACCGGCTGCTTTGATCCGACGATGCACAGCGCGCGCGTGGTCGGGATGCCGAGGTGATGCATCGCCTCGCTGCAGAGGTACTCGCGGATGGTCGAGCGCAGCACGGCGCGGCCGTCGCCGAAGCGCGAGTAAGGCGTCTGCCCGGCGCCCTTGAGCTGCAGGTCCCAGGACTGTCCGCGCGCGTTGCGCACCTGGCCGACCAGGATTGCGCGGCCGTCGCCCAACTGCGGGACATAGACGCCGAACTGGTGGCCGGCGTAGAGCATCGACAAGTAATCGCCGCGCTCGAGCCGGCGATTGCCGGCCATCACCTGGACGAATTCGTCGCTGGCTGCCGCGCCGCGATCGAGGTCGATCAGCGCGGCGGCCTCCTCGTTGAAGTGGACCAGCCGCGGATCCGGAAGCGGCGTGGTCGCGACCCGCGAGAAGTAGTCCTCGCCGAGGACGGCGAAGCGCGAGTCGAGACGCAGCGCCTCGATGCCGATCAGAACAGCCCCGGCAATTGCTCCTGCGCCAGCTGCGGCTTGGCCAGGCGCGGCGTCAGCATCGGGCGCGCGAGCGCCTTTGCGGACGGGCATGCGCCGCTGTTGATCCAGGTCAGGGCGGTCGCCGTCGATTCCTCGGACTCGTCGCCGCGCGGCGCGAAGAGATCGTCCTCGGCCGGGCAGAAATCGCCGCTGAAGTCATCCGTCGGCAGCCCGTCGAAGTAGCGCCCCTCGTCGTCGGCATTGACGGTCTCGAACGCGATCAGCCGCAGCACCGTGTCGCAGCCCGGCATCTCGAATCCACCCTGGCCGACGGGCTTGCCGAACGTCGGGTCGCCGATCAGGGCGACCTCGGCATACGGCTCCAGCGCGTTGATCACCAGCTCGCTGGCCGATGCGGTCGAGCCGGTGGTGATGAAGGCGATGCGCAGCGCCGAGATCGATTCGTCCTGCGAATTGAACCGCACGGTCTCGTCCTCGTCCTGGTGCTTGTCGTTGAGCAGCAGGCGGTACATGACCTCCCCGTCCTGGTCGTCCGCCAGAAGGTCGGCGAGCAGTTCTCCCACCGACACCAGTCCGCCGCCGTTGTAGCGAAGGTCGACGATGACGTCGCGCACGTTCTGCGCCTTGAAGGTCTCGAAGGCGTCACGCAGCTGCGACTCGGCCGGCGAGATGAACGTGTCGAAGGCGATGTAGCCGATCGGCGTCATGCCGGTGCGGTTGATGATCCGCGTGCCCGGCACCGGATCGAGCGTGATCACGGCCTTGGTGATCGTGCGCGTGACCGTGGGCCCCGTGAGCGGCTGCACGCTGAACGAGCGGGTCACGCCGACCTGGAAGGCGCCGAAGAGCTGCGAGATCTGGAACTGCACGTCGTCCGCATCGCCCTGCAGCGAGCTGATGGAGGTCATGTTCTGCGGGCTCGATCCGATCGCCAGGATCTCGTCGCCGCGCGCGAAGCCGGCGGCCGCGGCGGGCGAGCCCGGCTCGACCTTCGCCACGAAGAGGTGGAAGTCGCCGTCGTCGTCCTCACGCAGCTTGGTGACGAAGCCGAAGGCTACCGTCTCGCCTTCGCCGAAGAAGGCTTCTTCCTGTTGCCGCGTGGTCAGGAAACTGAAGAAGCGGTCCTTGCCCTGCGCCCGCGCGTTGGCGGTCAGGGCGTCCAGCAGCTCGTCGGCGGTGTCGTACGCATCCGGGTTGATGCTGGAGGGTAGGTCGTCCTGGAACAGGTACCAGTCGTCGACCACGTCGAGGACGAACCGCTTCTCCGCCTCGACGCCGCAGTCGCCGTCGCCATCCCGGCCGCTGCCGCCGCACGAGGCGACGGTGAGCAGCAGCATGGCCAGGGTCAGGGGCCGGAGAAACGTTCGCAGGTTCATGGTTTGCATGGCGTTCACTTTACCCGGACAACGGGGGCGGCGGGTTGTGGCTAGACTTCTTTACATGTGTGACACACAGGTTCTGATCGCGAACGACGCCGTCTGGTTCGCAAAGAACTCCGATCGCGAGCCGGACGAACCCCAGCCGGTCGTCCGCCACGCCGCCGTCCGCGGCGATTCCGCGACCACAGTCCGCCTGACCTACATCGACGTCGCCCAGGTGCCGGATCGCATGGCGGTCGTCCTTTCGAAGCCCGTGTGGTGCTGGGGCGCGGAGATGGGCGTCAACGAGCGAGGCGTGGCCATCGGCAACGAGGCGATCTTCTCCCGCCGGGTGTCCAGCGGCAACGCGCTGCTGGGCATGGACCTCGTGCGCCTGGGGCTGGAGCGCGGCCAGACTGCGCGCGCAGCGCTGGACGTGATCACGGCGCTTCTGGAGCAGCACGGGCAGGGTGGCGGCGCCGGCTTCCGCGACAAGTCCTTCTCCTACGACAACAGCTACCTGATCGCCGACGCGCGCGAGGCCTGGGTGCTGGAGACCGCAGGTCGTGACTGGGCCGCCAAGCGCGTGTCATCCCACTACGCGATTTCCAACCGGCTGACCCTCGGGGCCGACTACGACGTCGCGTCGGCGGGCGTCGCGGAGCGGCACGCCGACTTTGCGCGCGACAACGATACGCGCTGGCTGCCCTTCTTCTCGGGCGCGTCCCGCCGGCGCGCGCTGTCGCTGCGTTGCCTCGCGCAGCCGGGCGATGTCGGCTTCGGACGCATGGCCCGCCATCTGCGCAGCCATTACGCCGGCAACGAGAACCCGCTGCGCGGCAGCAATCGCGACGTGTGCATGCATGCTTCGGGATTCGTGCGCCGCCACCAGACCACCGGCTCGATGATCGCCCGCCTGAGCGGCGAGGGCATCGGCATCGCGTTCACCGGCACGTCGGCGACGTGCCTGTCGATCTTCCGGCCGGCCGCGTTCGAGGGAACGTTCTCCGTGCTGACGGACGCGGAGCACGAGCAGAAGGCGCCGCTATGGCACGCGCAGGAAGCGATCCATCTGCGGGCGCTGTTCGACCTGGACCTGCGTGAGCAGCTGCGCGCCACGCGCGACGACACCGAGGCGAAGATCTTCGCGCTGATCGACAAGCCGTCACCGACGCAAGGCGATCTCGCTCAGGCCGATTGGCTGGCGATGGCCTGGCAGGTGGTGCTGCTGCGCGAGGCGTTGCGACGGCCGAAGAGGCTGTCCGGATTCTGGAAGCGTGTAGGAGCGGCGTTGTAGGAGGGGCCGTTGGCCCCGATTCGTCGGGGCGAAAGCCCCTCCTACAAGGATCTGCGTGCGCGCGCGATCGCCCAGGCGCTGAAGGCCACGGTGCCGACGTTGACGATGATCTCGGTGAGCACCGCTTCCCGGCGCTCGGGGATCGCAACCATCTGGTAGATGCCGTTCTGCACGTCGTAGAGCACGTCCATGGCGGCCAGATAGATGCCGGCGCTCCCGGCCATGTACAGCCAGCCGATCATGCGCGGGGATGAGCGCAGCAGACCCACGCCGGCCATCATGGCGGCGAAGGCCATCCAGGTGTCTGCCAGCAGGAATGCGTCCTCGAAGCGCGCGTGCGCCTCGTCGTTGGGGAGGACGGCCAGCTCCTGTTCTCCGCCGGGTACGAGATACCAGACGATCCAGTAGAGCGCGGTGACGGCGGCGACGACGAACAGCGTCCAGGCAAGCGCGGTGTCTGCAGTCGGTCGCGTGCTCATGCGTGCTCCTAGATCTGGTGGAGGGATTCGATCAGCTGCCGCGTGCGACGGCCGCGAGCCTCGTGGTCGGAGATCTGCGCCACCTCGTCGACGAGCTTCTTCGACAGGTGCGGCGCGAATCCGGAGATGAAGTCGTACATGTAGCCCCGCAGGAACATGCCGCGCCGGAAGCCGATGTGCGTGGTGCTCGGCTCGAACAGGTGGCTGGCGTCGAGCCGCACCAGGTCCTTGTCGACCTTGGCGTCGTAGGCCATGTCGGCGACGATGCCGATGCCCAGTCCCAGGCGCACGTAGGTCTTGATCACGTCGGCGTCGACCGCGGTCAGCACCACGTCGGGCTTGAGCCCGTGCGCTGCGAAAGCCTGGTCGAGCTTGGAGCGGCCGGTGAACCCGAAGGTGTAGGTGATGATCGGATGCTCGGCGATGTCCTTCAGCGAGACGCGCTTCTTGCCGGCGAGGGGATGGTTCGGCAGCACCAGCACGCAGCGGTTCCAGTGATAGCAGGGCAGCATGACCAGCTGGTCGAAGTGCTCCATGGCCTCGGTGGCGATCGCAAAATCGGTGACGCCGTCCGCGGCGAGCTTGGCGATCTGCGGCGGCGAGCCCTGGTGCAGGTGCAGCGACACCTTCGGGTAACGAACCTTGAACTTGTGGATCACCGGCGGCAGCGCGTAGCGGGCCTGCGTGTGCGTGGTGGCGATCGACAGGTCGCCGCGATCCTGGTCGCGGAACTCCTCGGCGATGTTGGTGATGTTGTCGGCTTCGGCAAGGAGCCGCTCGGTGTATTCCAGGATGCGCTTGCCGGCCGCGGTCACCTCCGCCAGGTGCTTGCCGTTGCGCAGGAAGATGTCGACGCCCAGCTCGTCCTCCAGCATGCGGATCTGCTTGCTGACCCCCGGCTGGGACGTGAACAGCGCCTCGGCGGCAGCGGTGACGTTGAGCCCGCGCCGGGCGACTTCGTGGATGTAACGCAATTGCCGGAGCTTCATCGGGTCGGCCTCCTGCATATTCTTGCCTGATCTGAAAAAGTATACTGGCTATTCCATTTATTCGTAGGGCGCGCTGCGCGCGCCGGTGGCACGCTCCCGGCCATGAAGTACTTCCCGATCTTCCTGAGGCTCGAGGGCGCCCGCGTGCTGGTGGTCGGCGGCGGCGAGGTGGCCGCGCGCAAGATCCGCCTGCTGCGCGGCAGCGGCGCGCACATCGAGATCGTCGCGCGCGAGCTCAACGACGAGCTTCGCGACCTTGCCGCGCAGGGCGGTGCGCGGCTGATCGCGGCCGACTTCCAGAAGGAACAGGTGCAGGGTTGCCGGCTGGTGATCGCGGCGACCTCGGATTCCGATCTGAACGGCGCCGTCGCCCGAGCCGCCGAGGCGGCCGGTGTGCCGGTGAACGTCGTCGACGATCGCTCGCGCGGAACCTTCATCACGCCGTCGATCGTCGAGCGCGGGCCGGTGACGATCGCGATCTCGACGGGTGGCGCCGCGCCCGTGCTCGCGCGCAGGCTGCGCGAGAAGATCGAGGCGCTGCTGCCCGCCGCTTACGGTCGGCTGGCCGACTTCATGGAAAAGCATCGCGACCGCGCCAGGCAGGGCTCGTCGGACACGCGTCGCCTGTGGGAGCGCTTCCTCGACAGCGGCGCGCCGGAGCGCGTGCTCGCCGGCGATGAGAAGAGCGCAGCGTCGGAGCTCGACGCGCTGCTGAACGAAGGCAACGTCGCCACCGGCGAGGTCTATCTCGTCGGCGCCGGCCCAGGCGATCCGGATCTGCTGACGTTCCGCGCGCTGCGGCTCATGCAGCAGGCCGACGTCGTGCTCCACGATCGCCTGCTCACGCCTGGCATCCTGGAGCTCGTGCGCCGCGACGCGCAGAGGATCTTCGTCGGCAAGGGGCCGCGCAGCCACGAGATGTCGCAGGAGGAGATCAACGCGCTGCTGGTGAAGCTGGCCAAGGAAGGCAAGCGCGTGCTGCGCTTGAAGGGCGGGGATCCATTCATCTTCGGTCGCGGCGGCGAGGAGATCGAGACGCTCGCCGAGCATCGCGTCGCGTTCCAGGTCGTGCCGGGCATCACCGCCGCCAATGGTTGCGCCGCGTACGCGGGCATTCCCCTGACGCATCGCGACTACGCGCAGACGTGCATCTTCGTGACCGGGCACGCACGCAAGGACGGCGAGCTTCAGCTGCATTGGGACCAGCTGGCCCGGCGCGGGCAGACGGTCGTCATCTACATGGGACTGACGTCGCTGCCGCAGCTGTGCAGCCAGCTCATCGAGCATGGACTGCCGGAGAGTTGGCCCGCGGCCGTGGTCGAGCAAGGCACGTCGGAGCAGCAACGCGTGTTGGCGGGCACGCTCGCCGATCTGCCCGGTCGCGTCGCCGAGGCCAATGTCGCCGGCCCGAGCCTGATCATCGTCGGCGAGGTGGTGAAGCTGCGCGATCGCCTGCAGTGGTTCGCGCCGGGGCAATGAGGCTGCGCTTCCCGCGCCGCGCGGGTGCGCTGGCGATCGTCGCTGCGATCGCGGCCTTCATCTATTTCTGGGTGACGCCGTCGCATTCGCCGGACGTGTTCGGCGGCCTGCCCAAGGCGCGCGACCGCTGGGTGGCGATGTCGACACACGTCCTGCAGAACCCCGGCTTCGCGCTGGGCTACAACGAGTGGTACCGCGAGGCGCTCTGGGCGGCGTTCCGCGCGCGCAAGCCGCCGTTTCGCCCGGAGATGCGTCGCCCGGATCATTTCGAGGTCGACGCGCGCACGCTACTGCGCGTGAGCAGCGACGACTACCGGCAGTCGGGCTACGACCGCGGACACCTGGCGCCCAATTTCCTGATCTCGCGGCTCTACGGCGAGCGTGCGCAGGCGGCCACGTTCCTGATGAGCAACGTCGCGCCGCAGGCGCCGCGGCTCAACCAGCTGCTGTGGCAGCGCATCGAGGAAGCGGAGGCCGACACGGTGGCGCCGCTGGTCGATCAGTTGTGGATCGTCACGGGTCCCGTGATCGGCGAGGGAGCGGCGCGCTTGCGCTCAGGCGTCGTCGTGCCGGATGCGTTCTACCGGATCTGGCTTTCGCGCAGCGCGGAAGGCACCGTCCGCAGCATCGGGTTCCTGGTGCCGCAGGACGTGCGCGGCGACGAGACGCTGACCAAGTACGTCGTCACCGTGCGGGACATCGAGGAGCGCACGGGTTTGGATTTCTTCAGCGAGCTGCCGCGCGAGGAGCAGGAACGGTTCGAGAACGTCGCCGCTCCGGCGCAGTGGCAGATGCAGCGCTATGCCGACACACCCGCGCGATACGCGGACAAGTTCAAGGGTCGCTGAATCACACCGCGCGCTGTTGGCTGCGCTCGTCGAGGTCTTTGCTGCGGATGCGCTTCTGGATCGCGCGCAGGATGCCGGCGGTGTCGAGTCCGCATTGCGCGAGGAGCTCTTCGCGGGTGCCGTGCTCGACGAACTGGTCGGGCAGGCCGAGGTTCAACGCAGGAACCAGGTGATGCTGCGCGGTCAGCACTTCGTTGACGCCGCTGCCGGCGCCGCCAATCCGCACGTTGTCTTCCACCGTCACCAGCAGGTCGCTCGACTGCGCCAGCTCCAGGATCAGCTCGTGGTCCAGCGGTTTCACGAAGCGCATGTCGGCGACCACGGCGTCGAGGATTTCCGCGGCTTCCAGCGCCGGCTGCACCATGCAGCCGAAGGCGAGGATCGCCACGCGCGGCTTGCGGCGGCCGCGCGCCTCGCGCACTACGCGTCCTTTCCCCAGCGGCAAGGCTTCGAGGCTGCGCTCGATCTGCGCGCCGGTCGCGGGGCCGCGCGGGTAGCGGATCGCGCTCGGCTGGTGCAGCGACAGGCCGGTGCTGAGCATGCGCCAGCATTCGGCTTCATCGGAGGGCGCCATCACCACCATGTTCGGGATGCAGCGCAGGTAAGACAGATCGAACGCGCCGTGATGGGTGGCGCCGTCCTGCCCGACGAGCCCGCCGCGATCGAGCGCGAACACCACCGGCAGGTTCTGCACGGCGACGTCGTGGATCAGCTGGTCGTACGCCCGCTGGAGGAACGTCGAGTAGATCGCGACGACCGGCTTGATCGATTCGCAGGCCATGCCGGCGGCGAGGGTGACCGAGTGCTGCTCGGCGATGCCGACGTCGTAGTAGCGATCCGGGAATCGCTTGGAGAACTCCACCAGGCCCGAGCCTTCGCGCATCGCCGGCGTGATCGCGACGACGCGCGGATCGCGCGACGCGGCTTCACAGAGCCAGTCGCCGAAAACCTGCGTGTAGCTCGGGATCAGGTCGGGCTTCTTCAGCGGGAAAGCGCCGGTGACCGGGTCGAACTGGGTGACGCCGTGATACTTGATCGGATCATTTTCGGCCGGCTCGAAGCCCTTGCCCTTCATCGTGATCACGTGGAGCAAGCGCGGTCCGGGCTGATCCTTCAGACGCTCGAGCGCTCCAGTCAGCGCGTCGAGATCATGGCCGTCGATCGGGCCGTGATAGTCGAAGCCGAGCGTCTGGAACAAGGCGCCGGGGTTGTCCAGGTGCGCCTCGTTGTGATCCTCGTCGTCCCGGAACAGGGAAGGCCGCGCGTGGTGCGGGGCCTGCGTCAGCCCCAGCTTCTTCACCAGGCGGGCCGAGTAGTCGCGCAGCGCGCCGACGTTCTCGGAGATGGACATGTCGTTGTCGTTGTAGACGACCAGGAGGTCCAGCCCCAGATGTCCCGCGTGGTTCAGCGCCTCGTAGGCCATGCCCGCGGTCATGCCGCCGTCGCCGATCACCGCGACCACCCGCCGCTTGTCACCGCGCGTGCGCAGCGCCGCTGCCATTCCGGCTGCAGCCGAGATCGCGGTGCTGGAATGGCCGACCCCGAACGTGTCGTACTCGCTTTCCTTGCGGTGGCAGAAGGGATGCAGGCCGTCGAGCCTGCGGATGGTCTCGAGCTGCGCCCGGCGTCCGGTGAGGATCTTGTGCGGATAGGCCTGATGGCCGACGTCCCACACCAGCCGATCGCGCGGCGTTGCCAGGCAGCGGTGTAGGGCCAGGGTGAGCTCGACGGTGCCCAGGTTGGCCGAGAAGTGGCCGCCGATCCGGCCGAGCGTCTCGATCAGATAGCGGCGCAGCTCGACCGCCAGGTGCGGCAACTCGGTGGCAGGCAGCCGGCGCAGATCTTCCGGGGAATTGACGCGCCCGAGCAGGGCGTATCCAGGAATGTCGGTCATGGAGGTCCGTTTTTGTTGCGGCGCGATATTACGCGGCGTCGTTGACGATAGCCAGCCTCAGAAGCCCTAGCGCTTCCTTCCTTGGATGTGCTCGCTCAGCCATTTCAGCGGGGCTCCGCGCTCGCCGAATACAGACAGCGCATTTCGCGCTTCGTTGAACAGGTCCGTGGCGCGCTGTTGCGCTGCCGGCAGGCCCATCACCGCCGGGTAGGTGGATTTCTGATGCACCTTGTCCTTGCCGGCGGTCTTGCCAAGGGCCGAGGTCTGGCCGATCTCGTCGAGCACGTCGTCCTGGATCTGGAATGCCAGGCCGACGCACTTTCCGTAGCGATCCAGCGCTTCCATGTGCGTGGCGTCGATGGGAGCCTTGGCGTGGCACGCCATCAGCAGACAAGCCCGGATCAGGGCGCCGGTCTTGTGGATGTGCAGGGCCTCGAGCTCCGCCAGCGTCAGCGTCTTGCTCTCGGATTGCAGGTCGATCACCTGCCCGCCGACCATGCCGCGGGACCCGGCGGCCTCCGCAAGGAGATCGATCATCTTCAGGCGCTGGCGCGGCTCCGTACCGGCGTCGTCCTCGCGCGCGAGCGCGTGGAATGCCAGGGCTTGCAGGCCGTCACCCGCGAGAACTGCGATGGTCTCGCCAAACGCCTTGTGCACCGTCGGCTTGCCGCGCCGCAGGTCGTCGTCGTCCATCATCGGCAGATCGTCGTGGACCAGCGAATAGGCGTGGATCAGCTCGATGGCGCAGGCCGGTGCGTCCAGTGCCCGCGCGGGGACTCCGAGAACCTCGCCGGCCGCGTAGATCAGCAAGGCCCGAAGGCGCTTGCCGCCGTCGCATGCATAGCGCATCGCTTCGTGCAGCCGGGCGGGGTGGTGCTGCGCCGGGAGCAGCCAGCCGTCGAGACCTCGCTGCAGACGCTCCAGGTAATCCGGAACGCGGGCGGAGAACTCGGTCTGGGTCAAGGCTCTGTGTCCACCGGGCCGGGGTTGCTGCTCTCCAGCAGGGTCTTGATGCGCAGATCGGCCGCGGACAGCGCCTGCTGGCATTGGCGGCTGAGCTGGGTGCCGCGCTCGAACAGCTGCAGGGATTTCTCCAGCGGCAGATCGCCGCGCTCCATCATCGCGACGATTCCCTCGAGCTCCTTCAAGGCGGCCTCGAACTGCGCGACCGGTGAATTCTCCTCGGCCTTGGGTTTGTTCATGGCAGTTGGCGGAAAAGGGACGCCAGTTTAGCGAGATCGTCCTCGCCGCTGATCAGTCCGGGCCCCACGGCCGTCGCCTTTTCGCACCCATATTGCTTGTTTCAGCAAGCCTTTGGCGCTAGCATCCTTAGCATTCGCAACACATTACGAGCCGTCGTCGGCGGCACGCGAGGAAGAGATGCGCAGCATGGGGTTCCGGGGGTTCTTTGCGTCTGTACTCGTGGTTGGCGGCCTTGCCGCGTGCGGCGAGGCCAATTTTGGCGATACCGGAGGGTTCGGGCCCGGTGACGGGAATGGAGTATCCGTCTCCTCATTGACGCTGCTGGCCAGCACGACGTCGCTTGCCTCCGATGCGATCGACGACGTCGGAGGTATCGTCATAACGGCCATCGTAGTCGACGCGAACAACAATGCCGTCCCCGGTGTCCCGGTCACTTTCGCCGCCTCGTCTGGCGCGCTGATCGTCGACGATCCGGTGACCGGCTCGGACGGGAAGGCCACTGCCATCCTGACTACGGGGGGCGACCCCAGCCTGCGCACGATCCAAGTGGCCGCGGTTGCCGGTGACAAGCAGGATTCCGTTTCCATAGCGGTGATCCAGGCACCAAGCCCGCCGGACGTCCGGTTCGGCGTAAGCAACGGCGGTTCGTTCACTCCCGGTGTGATCGAAATTGGGCAGTCGCCCTTGGCCGCCGGAGGCAGTTCCGGACTGCGCGTCGATTTCGTCGACGTGGCCAACGGCAACTCGTTGTTCAATACGCCGAGCACTGTGACCTTTACATCGCCGTGCGTGTCTCAGGGACTTGCGACCATCACGTCCCCGGTGGAAAGCGCCGGCGGGACCGCCAACGCCACGTACCAGGCGCTCGGCTGCGCGGGCAATGATCTGATCACGGCAACGACCACCGTTAACGGCAACAACCTTATCGCGACGGGCACCATTGCGGTCACGCAGGCGGCCCTGGGCGGCATCGAGTTCGTGTCGGCAACGCCGACAACCATCGGCGTCCGTGGCACCGGGCTGCCCGAAACGTCGACGGTCATCTTCCGCGTGCGCAACGCCAGCGGTGGCCCGATCGCAAACCTGCCGGTCACCTTTACGCTGAATACGACGGTCGGCGGCATTCAACTGACTCCGACGACAGGTACCACGAATGCGCAGGGAATCGTGCAGACCGTCGTGCGCGCCGGCACCATCCATACCGCGGTGCGCGTGACCGCCACGGCGACCCAGGACGGCGACACCATCAGCAGCCAATCGGAGCTGCTGGTGATCACGACCGGGATACCGGATCAGGACAGCGTCTCGCTCGCAGTCGAAAAATTCAACCCCGCCGCCTTCAATTGCGACGGTGTCATTGACACGCTCACGGTTCGGGCCGCGGATCGCTTCAACAATCCGGTGCCGGACGGCACGGCCTTCGCGTTCACGACCGAGGGCGGCAGCATCGCCGGCAGCTGCCAGACGGACAATGGCGTCTGCACGGCCGACTGGGTCAGCCAGGATCCGCGTCCGACGAACGGCCGGGTGACCGTGCTCGTGACCGCGATCGGTGAGGAAAGCTTCGTCGACTCCAACGGCAACGGCATCTTCGACGACGGCGAGGTCTTCGAAGACCTGCCGGAAGCGTTCGTGGACAAGAACGAGGACGATGTCCGTCAGGCCAACGAGGAGTTCCTCGACTTCAACCTCGACGGCGCGTATTCACCGAAGAACGACCTGTTCAGCGGCGTTCTCTGCGCTGCCGGCGCCGCTTGCGACCCCAAGAAGAGCGTGCACGTGCGCGACAGCCTGGTGATCGTGATGTCGAGTCAGCATCCGGTGATCGTATCGACGTCGCCGTCTTTCCCGCTGGTTACCGAGGACGACACGTCGATGGTGATCTCCTTCGTGGTGAAGGACATCAACGGCCAGACCCTGCCAATCGGAACGTCAGTGACTCTGGAAGCGCCTACCGGCGTCACCATCGACGGCACGGCGACCTACACGGTTCCGAACACCAACGACGCGAGCGACGCAGGGAACACCTACAGTTTCTCCATCAAGACGCAGAACGATCTGTTCATCGATGGCTTGCTCAAGCTCAAGATCAGCGCGCCGGGGGATTGCGGCACGTTGCTGACGGAGTTTGCGTTCCCGATCAGGTCCAATACGCAGTGCACCGACGGCGTCAACAACGACCTGACCGTCCCGGGGGTCAACTTCGACGGAACCGCTCTGAACAAGGGTGACACGTTCGTGGACGAGGCAGACCGCGGCTGTTACGACGACAGCGGAACGTTCAACCCGAACGATGACAGTGAGCTGTCGCAGTGCCAGAACGGGTCGGATGACGATGATGCAGAGGGCATCGACGCGGTGGATCCGGACTGTCACCAGCACATCGACGCCAACGGCGATGGTGATTTCAGCGATCCGGGCGACCTGATCTACGGGGATTTCGATCCGCAGATCGACGTCGAGGCTTCCAGTGCCGTCAAGCGTCTGCTTCTGAAGGCCATGCCCAGGACGAAGGAGAGCTTGCTCGCTCCCAGCAGGCGCTGACATACTCGCTGAATCGAGAACGCGGCTTCGGCCGCGTTCTTTTTTTGCGTCGCGGAACGTCAGCGCGCGCCGTCGCGCTCGCGCAGCCGTCCGCTGAGCGCGACGAACACCAGCTGGCCCAGCCCGAACACCATGGCAATGAGGCCGAGCGCGAATCGAAGCTGGGCCTTGCGCACGTCTCGCTCGAGATCTGCCTTCACCTCCGCGCGGACGATCGCGCGCAGCCGCTCGAGCTTCTCACCGGTGGGACGCAGCTGCGGGCCCATGCGCCCGAGGTCGAGCGCGAGGTTGAGCTCGACCGACTGCTCGATCTCCCGGTCGCTGTATTTCGGAGCTTCGTACCACGCAAGCCCGTAATAGCCCGCAAGCCCGAGCCCGCCGACCAGCATCAGCGCCGGCAGCGCGCGCGGATTTCGGAACAGGAACGGAGCGTATGCCATGGCGCGGCGCAGTCTAAACCAAGCACTGTCGCGCAGTTCTCGTGTGGAATAATGTCGAAAAGCGGGAGGACACGATGCGCATCGGCGTGCCGAAAGAGATCAAGGTTCACGAATATCGCGTCGGCTTGACGCCCGCGGGCGTGCGCGAGCTCAAGGCCAATGGCCACGAGATCATGATCCAGACGCAGGCCGGCGCGGCGATCGGGCTGGGTGACGAGATCTACCGCGCGGCCGGCGCCGAGATCGTCGGCGGCCCCGACGAGATTTACTCGCGCGCCGACATGGTCATCAAGGTCAAGGAGCCGCAGCCTTCGGAGACCAGGCTGTTGCGCGAAGGACAGGTCTTGTTCACCTATCTGCACCTGGCCCCCGATCCGGACCAGACTAAGGGCCTCGTCGAATCCAAGTGCGTGGCGATTGCCTACGAGACCGTTACCGACGGCCGCGGCGGATTGCCGCTGCTGGCGCCGATGAGCGAGGTTGCCGGCCGCATGTCGATCCAGGCGGGGGCGCACGCCATGGAGAAGGCGCAGGGCGGCACTGGCGTGCTTCTGGGCGGCGTGCCGGGTGTGGCACCGGCCGAAGTCGTGGTCATCGGCGGCGGTGTCGTCGGTTATAACGCCGCACGGGTCGCCGTGGGCATGGGCGCCAACGTCACCATCCTCGATCGCTCGATCTCACGGCTCGCATGGCTGGATGACAGCTTCGGCGGTCGCCTGACCACGATGTTCTCGACGCGGGACGCTGTCGATCAATACGTCAGGACCGCCGACCTGGTGATCGGTGCCGTGCTGGTGCCGGGCGCAGCCGCGCCCAAGCTGGTCACGCGCGAAATGCTCAAGAGCATGAAGCCCGGCACGGTGATCGTGGACGTCGCGATCGATCAGGGTGGGTGCTTCGAGACCAGCAGGCCCACGACGCATCAGCAGCCGACGTACGTGGTCGACGGCATCGTGCATTACTGCGTGGCCAACATGCCGGGTGGCGTGGCGCGCACGTCGACGTTCGCGCTTACCAATGCGACGCTCCCGTTTGCGCTGGCGCTGGCGAACAAGGGCTATCGCAAGGCGCTGCTCGACGATCCCAACCTGCGCGAGGGCTTGAACGTGCACCTGGGGCAGCTGACCTACAAGGCGGTTGCCGAAGCGCTCGGTTACGACTACACGCCGACCCACGAGGCGCTGAAGCCATGGTGGCAGCAACCTGAGCAGTGAGGGTCGCGGTCCGCTTTCCCTGTCGGAAAAGTGGCGGCATCCATGCATGGACGTGCCGCGCGCCCCGTCGGTTTTGCTCGCTCGCTTACATTGGGAGATGTCTGCGTCACGAGACGTCCGTGCATGTCGGACGCTGTCCTTGCGAATCGCTGCGGCGATTCACGGGTCGCAGGTATGACAACGTCCGAACCACCGAAAGTTCCTCGGGAATTCTCAAGCAAGAGCGGTGCCGCCCCTGCACCCCGGCTGCGTTACTCGATGTCGAGCTTCAGACAGTTTTCGGCTTTGCCTTCCCGGTACGCCTGCTCGATCAGGTAGCGCGCCCGTTCGCCCTGCTGGCCCCGCTGCGCGAGGATCGCGGCGCGGTACTTGGCGCATTCGGGCGTATCGCGCAGGCGATCGGCGATTGCACGCGCGTCCTCTCCGGAAGAGCTCGTCGGCAACAGACGGCTGGACAGGGCGGTCGACTGGCCGATCAGCCCTGATCGCCACACGCCGATCGCGCCGAAGAACAGGACGCACCCGAGGATGATCATCTTGATCCGCGATCCAGCACCGCGGTCCGTGCGTCGCGCAGTCGTCCGTGACTTCATCGCTGTGTCCCCCGTGCAAAGCACTCACAACCGGACCGAAGGGTCGGACGGCGGCAAGGCACTGTCAAGGCCCCGGTCGGGGACCGGGGGCCTGGCTTCCAGAAATTTGGCTCCGCGAGTTGGACTCGAACCAACGACCCGCTGATTAACAGTCAGCTGCTCTACCGACTGAGCTATCGCGGAAAAGATAGGGCCGCAGATTGTAGTGATGCGGTCAGGCCGGCGCAATGCTCGGACGCCGCCGTGACCAGCGTCCTGTCAGGTTTTCCATGGCCAGGTAAAAGGCGGGTGTGACGTACAGCGTGAGCAATTGCGAGGTCAGCAGCCCACCGACGACCGCGATCCCCAGGGGCTGACGGGCCTCGCCCCCAGCGCCGTATCCCAGCGCCACCGGCAGCGTGCCGAGAATCGCGGCCAGGGAAGTCATCATGATCGGCCGGAAGCGCACCAGGCAGGCCTCGATCATGGCGTCGCGCGCCGCCACGCCTTCCCGTCGCCGGGTGATGGCGAAGTCGATCATGATGATGCCGTTCTTCTTCACCAAGCCGACCAGCAGGATCAGGCCGACGAAGCTGAAGACGTTGAGCTCGGCGCCGAAGATCCACAGGGAGATCAGCGCGCCGATGGTCGCCAGCGGCAGCGCCGTCAGGATCGTCACCGGATGCACGAAATGCTCGTAGAGGATCGCGAGCACCATGTAGATCACCAGGATCGTGAACAGCAGCAGCAACGGAAGATCCACGGTCGACTGCTTGAACGTCTGCGCAGTGCCGGTGAACGCGCCGCTGACGCCGTCCGGAAGCACTTCACCTGCGAGGTCCTCGATGCGGCCGGTCACGTCGCCGAGCGACACGCCGGGCTCCAGGTCGAACGACAGCGTCACCGACGGCAGCTCGCCGTAATGGTTGATCGACAGGGGCCCAATCCCGGGAGTGACGGTCGCGACCGCGGCGAGCGGCACCAGGCGGCCGTCGCCAGCCGGCACATACAGCGCGCCCAGCGCGTTGATGTCCTGCTGGAAGCTGGGATCGATCTGCATCAGCACGTCGTACTGCGCGCTGCTGCCGTAGATGGTGCTGACGCGTGACGCACCATAGGCCGCGTAGAGCGTGTCCTGGATGCTCGACACCGGTACGCCGAGCGCCGAGGCGCGGTCGCGCAGGATGCTGACGTTGATCTGCGGATTGGCCAGCTCCACGTCGCTGCTGGGATCGCGCAGGCCGGGGATCTCTTCCATCCGCGCCTCCATCGTCTTGGCGACGGCAGACATCGCCTGGATGTCGTCCCCCTGCAGCACGTACTGGTAGTTGGAGCTGGAGCGGCCTGCACCGATGCGGATCGCCGGCGGGTTCTGCAGCAGGAGCTGCATCTGCGGAACCACGGCAGCCTCCTTGCGCAGCTTGGCGATCACTTCGTCAGCGCTCAGCGAGCGGTCCGTTGCCGGCTTCAGCCGCACCGTCACGCGACCGACGCTGCCGCCGGTGACGCCGCCACCGCCCTGGCCTGCGGAGGACACGAGGGCTTCCACGTTCTCGTTCTTCAGCACGATGTCGGCGACCTGGTGCTGCATTTTCACGAGGTCCTCGTAGGCCACGCCTTCGGGCGCACGCGTGCTGCCGCTGATCACGCCCGTGTCCTGGGTCGGGATGAATCCCGTCTTGACCACCGTAAACATGGCCAGCGTGGCCAGCAGCGTGGCTGCAGCGACGCCGAGCATTATCCCGACATGGTCCATCGACCAGCGCAGGCTCCTGCCGTAAGCGTCGCGCAGTCCCTCGAACCATTGCTCGAACCGCTGCGCCATGCGGCCGCCGGCGCGGTGCTGTTGCTCGCGCAGGAAGCGCGAGCACAGCATCGGCGTCAGCGTCAGCGACACCACACCCGAAAGCAGGATGGCGATCGCAACGGTCACCGCGAACTCGCGGAACAGGCGGCCGACGATGCCGCCCATGAACAGCAGCGGGATGAATACCGCGACCAGCGACAAGGTCATCGAGATGACGGTGAAGCCGATCTCGCGGCTGCCAACTTCGGAGGCTTCACTTCCGGACAGCCCCTTCTCCCGATGGCGGGTGATGTTCTCCAGCACGACGATCGCGTCGTCGACCACGAACCCGACCGAGAGCGTCAGCGCCATCAGCGAAAGGTTGTCGAGCGAGAAGCCGCAGAAGTACATGATCCCGAACGTGCCCAGCAGCGAGGAGGGCAGAGCCAGCGCGGCGATGACGGTCGCGCGAGTGTCGCGCAGGAACAGGAAGATGACGCCGATCACCAGCACCACCGAGAGCACCAGCGTCAGCTTGACGTCGCCCACCGACTGGTTGATGAATTCGCTGCGGTCGTAGACGACGTCCATCTGAGTGTCGCCGGGGCCGGCTTTGGCCAGGTCGGGCAGCAGCTCGCGAACGGACCGCGCGATCTGCACCGTGTTGGAGCCGGGTTGACGCGTGATGGCGACGACGATGGCCGGACGGCCGTTGAACTCGGTCTGCTGCTTGTCGTTCTGGATGCTGTCGACGGCGCGGCCGACGTCGCGCAGACGCACTGGCGCGCCGTCGCTATAGGCGAGGATCAAATCGTTGTACTCGGCGGCATTGCGCAGCTGCGCGTCGGAGGCGACGGTGTAGCTGCGTTGCGCGCCGTAGAGCGTGCCGCCAGGCTGATAGCTGTTGCCGGACGCCACGGCGCTGCGCACCTGGCTCAGGGACAGCCCGCGGGCGGTGAGCGCGCGCGGATTTATGTAGATGCGCGTGGCGTAGCGCTTGGATCCGTAGATCTGCACCTGCGCAACGCCCTCGAGCTGCGACATCCGGTCGGCGACGCGGGTCTCCGCGAAGTCGTCGAGCGTGGTCAGCGGGATCGTGGTCGCGCTCAGCGCGATCTGCATCACCGGCGAATCGGTAGGGTTCTGCTTGCGCAGCGTCGGCGGCGACGGCATCGAGGCAGGCAGCTGGCGCAAGGTCTGCGAGATCGCGGTCTGCACGTCCTGTGCCGCGGCGTCGATGTCGCGCTCGAGCGCGAACTGCAGCGTGATGCTCGTGCTGCCGGTGCCGCTGCTGGAGGTCATCGAATCCACGCCCGAGATCTGGGTGAACGCGCGTTCCAGCGGCGTTGCCACCGTGGCCGCCATGGTCTGCGGATCGGCGCCGGGCAGGCTTGCCGAAACGCTGATCGTCGGGAAATCGACCGAGGGCAGCTCGGCCACCGGCAGATTGCGATAGGCGACGAATCCGAACAGCACCAGCGCCGCCATCAGGATCGTCGTGGCGACCGGCCGGCGGATGAAGATGCCGGAAACGTTCACTTGCGGTCTTTGGGCGACTTGCCGCCGCCGCGGCGCCCGCCGTGGATACTCATGCCGGGACTCAGGTCACGCGGCGGCCGGGCGACGATCGTTTCGCCGCCTTTGAGACCTGCGCTGATGACGACGTCGCCGCCGTGTTGCCGGGCGACCGTGACGTTCTGCAGCGACACTTTGGCCTCGGCGTCGACGAGGAAGACGTAGGAACCGGCGGCGCCGGGCTGGACGGCGAGCTCCGGCACCAGGATCGCGTCCTGCTCGACTTTCAACGTTACCGTCACGGTGACGAATGCGCCGGGCCACAGGCGCAAGTCGCGGTTCGTAACCTCGGCCTTGAGACGCACCGTGCCTGTGCTGGGATTCACCGCGTTGTCGACGAACACGAGCCGACCTTCTCCCAGCGCCTGGCCCGCCTGCTCGCCGCTGACGCGAACCGGCACGTCACCGCGCGCGAGCGCCTCCTGCACCGCGCCGAGCGAGCTTTGGGGAATGGAGAACTCGACCTGGATTGGCTGCAGCTGGTTGATCACCACCACCGGCGTCGCGTCAGAGGGACCAACGACGTTTCCCACCTTCACGGCCAGGCTCCCGGTACGGCCGGCGATCGGCGCCTTCACCAGCGTGCGATCGAGGTTGATCTGCGCCTGCTCCAGCGCGGCCTTGTCGCTCTCGACCACGGACTGGGCCTGCATCATCGCGCCGCGGGCGCTCTCGATCTCCTGCGCCGACGCATATTCCTTCTTGGCCAGCGGCTCCAGCCGACGATACTGCGACAGCGCCGAATCCATGGCGGCGCGATCGCGCGCGAGCTGGGCGCGCGCCTGCGCGACCGCGGCCCGCGACGGGCCCGGATCGATGAGGAACATCCGGTCACCGGCGTTCACGTCGGCGCCTTCGGTGAAGTAAACCTCGATCAGCGCGCCGCTGACCTGCGGCCGCAGCGCCACGCTGTGCAGGCTCAGGACCTGTCCCATTGCGACGAGCTCGATGGGCGCGGGTCCCGTCCGCACCTTGGTCGTCGCGATCTCGGCGGGTGCCGGCCGCGTGGAGGTCTTCTCGCTGTCGGTGGTGATGCGCCACCAGATCAGCCAGGCAATCCCGGCGACCGCGAGGACCAGCAGGACGCGTTTTCTCTTCACGGCGATCCCCTCGGCGCTGCTGTGGTGACGCCTAGCCCGCCGGCGTCATGGCCCAGCGTCGCCAGGCTTTGATACCAATCGATGCCGGCCTGGACGTCGGCGATGCGGGCCTGCGCCAGCGCCTGCTCTGCGGTCAGCATCTCGAGGATGCTAGACAAGCCGGTGCGGTAGCGGGCGCGGATGGCGTCCGCTGCCTGCTCGGCCGCGCGCAGCTGGGCGCTGGCGGCATCGAGGCCTTTGCGCGAGGTCTGGACGTTCTGATACGCGACCCACACCTGCTGCTCCACGGAGAGGCGCAGCGATTCGGTGTCGGCGCGCGCCAGATCGGCGCCGGCCTTGGCCTGCTCGATCGCGCCCTGCACGGAGAAGCCGGAGAACAGCGGCAGGTCGAGCCGCACTCCGGCGTTGTATTGCTCGGCAGTGCCGCGGCCGACGATGGTGGTCCGGCCGCCGCTCGCCGTCAGGTTGAGCGTCGGCCAGTTGTCGGAGCGAGCCTGCCGCACCGCAGCGTCGGCGGCCTGCTCTCGTGCTTTCGCGGCGAGGAGCTCGGGTCGCGCGCTACGCGTCGTCTCGAGCAGCTCCTGGACGCTTCGTGCCGGCAACTGGGGGTTCTGCGGCGCCTGCCAGTCGGTCAGCTGCACCGTCGTGTCGGGGGAATAGCCGAGAGCAACCGCGAGCGCGCCCTCGGCGACCACGCGGGAGCCTTCGGCTTGCTGGAGCGTCAGCGTCGCAGACGACAGTGCGGCCTGTGACTGGTAGAGGTCGCCGATCGTCACCGCTCCGGACTTGTGCCGGGCTTGCGCCGCATCCGAGCTGGCTTGCGCTTCAGTCAGCGATTGCCGAGCGGCCCGCTCGAGCCCGCGCGCGCCGATCACTGCGTAGTAGGCCGATTCCACCGTCAGCAGCAGGTCCTGGATCGTCTGGTCCTGCATCAGCTGTGCCGCCAGGTTCTCCGCCTTCGCCCGGTCCAGGGCGCCGCCGCGGGCGCCGAAGTCCAGCAACAGATAGCTGAAATTGACGGTGGGGCCGTAGCGGGTCTGCGCCGGAACCGCGTTGCCCTCGAAGGCGAGCTGCTGCGTGCGCTGGATGCTGTAGCTGGCGCTCAGCGTCGGCCAGTAGCCTGCGCGCGCGATGGTCTCCGCGGCCTCGGACTGGCGCACCTGCGCCCACGCCGCGCGGGTGACCGGACTGTTGCGCATCGCAAGATCGGTCAGCTCGATCAGGCCGAGCGGACGCGGGGGCAGGGGTTCGACCGCCAAGGCTGACGTGCTGCAGGCGAGGATCGCCAGGCACAAGAGTCCGTGTCGCAGCGTCGTCATCCGCCCATCATAGGATGCGACGTGTAACGAAACGTTACGCGATGGCCGCGATCCGCTCGAGGCAGGCTCTGAGCACCTTGTCGCTCGTGGCAAACGACAGGCGCAGGTGGCCAGGCGCGCCGAACGCCGACCCGGGCACGACGGCGACCAGCGATTTCTGCAGCAGCAGGTCGGACAGCGCGAGGTCGTCGGCGACGCCGAGCTTGCGCATCAGGCCCTCGACGTTGGGGAACGCGTAGAAGGTGCCGTCGCCCGGCAGGCAGCTGATGCCGGGAATCTTGTTCAAGCCCGCGACCAGCATGTCGTGGCGCTCGCGGAACGCCTTGCACATCTCGGTGACGCAGGTTTGATCGCCCGACAGTGCCGCCTCGGCCGCGACCTGCGCGATCGAGTTGGGGTTGGAGGTCGACTGCGACTGGATGTCCGCCATCGCCGTGATGAGCTTCGCGGGACCGCAGGCCCAGCCGATGCGCCAGCCGGTCATCGAATAGGTCTTCGACACGGCGTGGATGACGACCGTGCGCTCGTACAGGTCAGGGCAGGCGTTGACGACGTTGCTGTAAGGCTCGCCCGTCCACATGATCTTTTCGTACATGTCGTCGGTGGCGATCAGCACCTGCGGATGCTTGCGCAGCACTTCGCCCAGCGTGGTCAGCTCGGCGCGCGTGTAGGCCATGCCTGACGGGTTGGACGGACTGTTCAGGAACATCATCCGCGTGCGCGGCGTGATCGCAGCCTCGAGCTGCGCCGCAGTGATCTTGAAGCGGGTCGCCGCAGTGGTCGGCAGGATCACCGGCGTGGCATCGGCCAGCAACACCATGTCGGGATAGCTCACCCAGTACGGCGCCGGGATGATCACTTCGTCGGTGGCGTTGAGGTACGCCTGGCACAGGTTGTAGCAGGACTGCTTGCCGCCGTTGGAGACGAGCACCTGGTTCGGCTTGTAGTCGAGCGCGTTGTCGCGCTTCATCTTGGCGATGATCGCGTTCTTCAGCCCCGGCGTGCCGCCGACCGCCGTGTACTTGGTGAAGCCCTTGGAAAGCGCCGCGACGGCCGCATCCTTGATGTGCTGCGGCGTGTCGAAGTCCGGCTCGCCGGCGCCGAGGGAGAGAACATCCTTGCCCTGCGCTTTGAGCTCCGCGGCCTTGGCGGTGACCGCCAGCGTCGGCGAGGGCTTGATGCGGGTCGAGCGCTGCGAGAGGGTCAATTCCATGTGGACTGGTCACTAGGCAATGGAACAAACGGCGCGCGATGATACTCGGTCCATTAGACGTGTTCTAGCACCATGAAAGAAGCACCGCGGGAAACGCTCGATCTCATCCGCCGCAAGCGGCGGCTGGACGGGCAGTTCGCTCTGAAAGCCGACTGGGCACCGGCCGGTGATCAGCCGGAAGCGATCGCCGGACTCACGGAAGGCTTGAGTGACGGCCTGGCGCACCAGACGCTGCTCGGCGTCACCGGCTCGGGCAAGACCTACACCATCGCCAACGTCATTCAGCGGCTGCAACGACCGGCGCTGGTGCTGGCCCCGAACAAGACGCTTGCGGCGCAGTTGTACGGCGAGTTCCGGGAGTTCTTCCCCGACAACGCGGTGGAGTACTTCGTCTCCTATTACGACTACTACCAGCCCGAGGCCTACATCCCCTCGACCGACACCTTCATCGAGAAGGACAGCGCGATCAACGAGCACATTGAGCAGATGCGCCTGTCGGCGACCAAGACGCTGATGACGAGGCGTGACGCGATCATCGTCGCCTCGGTGTCGGCGATCTACGGCCTGGGCGATCCCGAGAGCTACTTCCAGATGGTGCTGCACCTGATCAAGGGCGAGAAGATCACGCAGCGAGACCTGATCCGGCATCTCACCTCGATGCAGTACACCCGCAACGAGGTTGCCCTGGACCGCGGCACCTACCGCGTACGCGGCGACGTCATCGACATCCATCCGGCGGAATCGGAGGACGAGGCGGTGCGCGTCGAGCTCTTCGACGACCAGATCGACGCGCTGTCGTACTTCGACCCGCTGACGGGCGAAGTGCGGCGCAAGGTGCCGCGGCTGACGGTGTTCCCCAAGACGCACTACGTCACGCCGCGCGAGAAGCTGATGTCGGTGCTGGACGAGATCAAGGAGGAGCTGCGCGTACGCTTGGAGGTATTGAGGACGGGCGGCAAGCTGCTGGAGGCGCAGCGCCTGGAGCAGCGCACCAACTTCGACCTGGAGATGATCCGGGAGATCGGCTACTGCTCGGGCATCGAGAACTACTCGCGCTATCTGTCCGGCCGCAAGCCGGGCGAGCCGCCGCCATGCCTGTTCGACTACCTGCCGCCCGACGCGCTGGTCGTCATCGACGAATCGCACGTCACGGTGCCGCAGCTCGGCGCGATGTACAAGGGCGATCGCAGCCGCAAGGAAACGCTGGTCGAGTACGGCTTCCGGCTCCCGTCGGCTCTCGACAACCGGCCGTTGCGCTTCGAGGAATTCCAGAAGATGGTGCCGCAGACGATCTACGTCTCGGCCACGCCAGGCCCCTACGAGCTGGAGAAGTCGGCGGGACAGATCGTCGAGCAGGTCGTGCGCCCGACCGGCCTGGTCGATCCCCAGGTCGAGGTCCGGCCCGCGAGCTCGCAAGTCGACGACCTGCTGGGCGAGATCCGGCTGCGGGTCGAGAAGAAGGAGCGCGTGCTGGTGACGACGCTCACCAAGCGCATGGCCGAGGACCTGACCGATTACCTGCACGAGCACGCCGTGAAGGTGCGTTACCTGCACTCCGACGTCGACACCGTCGAGCGAGCGGAGATCATTCGCGATCTGCGCCTGGGCAATTTCGACGTGCTGGTGGGCATCAACCTGCTGCGGGAGGGCCTCGACCTCCCCGAAGTGTCGCTGGTGGCGATCCTCGATGCAGACAAGGAGGGCTTCCTGCGATCCGACCGCTCTCTGATCCAGACCATCGGCCGCGCCGCGCGCAATCTCAGTGGCAAGGCGATCCTGTACGCGGACCACACCACCGGCTCGATGCGCCGCGCGCTCGACGAAACCGACCGCCGCCGCGAGAAGCAGGTGATCTACAACACCAAGCACGGCATCACGCCCAAGGGCGTGCAGAAGCGCGTGGCAGACGTCATGCACGCGGGGTACGAGCAGGTGACGGAGGTGCCGTCGGCGAAGGCCGCCGAAGCGGCTGCGATCTACGCCGCCATGCCGCCGGAGCGGCTGGCGCGCACCATCGCCAAGCTGGAGAAGGAGATGCAGAAGCACGCGCAGAACCTGGAGTTCGAGCAAGCCGCGGCCAAGCGCGACGAGATCCGCAAGCTGCGGGAGGTGGCGTTCAAGTCGGCCGCCTAGAGGCCCGCTCCAGCTTGCGCAGGGGCCGGTTAGTCAGTATCTTGCGCGCCTTCGCAGGCGCGTAGCTCAGCTGGTTAGAGCACCACCTTGACATGGTGGGGGTCGATGGTTCGAGTCCATTCGCGCCTACCAAGCAATCTCAACAAATGACCCCGCTAAAAGGCGGGGTCATTTGTTTGGGTTGCGAAGCGTGGTTTTTTCGTTGCGCGCTATGTGTGATATCGCACAGAGCAACGGCATTCCGACCGCTACGTTTATGGGTCATGCCCGGTCCACTGCCAAGCCGCGTTCTGATCGTCGACGACAACAAGAACGCCGCCGATACGCTCGTCACGCTGGTGCAGCTGCTCGGGCATACGGCAGTGGCCGCCTACGACGGCGTCTCCGCAGTGGATGTCGCGCAGACATTCCGACCTGACGTGATCCTGCTCGATCTGGTGATGCCGGGCGTCGACGGCTTCGTCGTCGCGAGGTTCCTCCGGTCCCTGGGGCTACAAGCGAAAATCATCGCGTTGACTGCCTTCACGCAAGCAGCGTTCATGGATACCGTGGAAGAGGCCGGCTTCGATTCCGTCGTCGCCAAGCCCGCCACTGCCGAGCAGCTGATCGGACTTTTCGCGAGATAGAAAAGCAGCGTCGCGTCAGGTGTTTGCCGTATTTCGCAGCACCGTACCCTCCCGTACCGACCCCTGTCGCCATCTGGCGAAAGCTACTGCTGTCCGACCGGGTCCCGTCGACCGGCCGGCCCCTTCCCGCAGGGGAGGTCTGCAAGGGGATCGTGTGAGCGCACATATGGAGACACCGGACCGGCTACCCCCGGCGACGCCGCCTACGCGTCGACCCTTGTTCGCGCCGACCCCTGCGCAGGTCGCGGCGACGCAGCTTTCCGCCTTCATCCAGTTCTGCGGCCAGCGTGCCGGCCGCGACTTTGCCGACTATCCCGCGTTCGAACGCTTCTGCATCGAGAACGCTGCCGATTTCTGGCAGTGGTTCCTCGAATGGTCGGCGCTCGAGTGCGAGGGCAGTTCGGCGCCGTCCCTGGTCGGCGATCAGATCGAATCCACGACGTTCTTTCCCAACGTCCGCCTCAGCTATGCAGAGAACCTCCTGCGGATCGGCGAGGGCGCCTTCGAGGCGAGCCGTCCGGCAATCACCGCTGTGCACGCCGATCGCCCCACGGAGCGCTGGACGCGCGGCGAGCTGCGCGACCGCGCGCAAGGCTTGTCGGCCGCCTTGCTGGACCTTGGGCTAGGATCCCAGAGCCGGATCGCGATCGTCGCCAACAACACGCCATGGGCGATCGCGGGATGCCTGGGCGCCGCAGGCATCGGCTGCACGGTCTCGACTGGCGCACTGGATGTCGGCAGCGCCGCGCTGATCAGCCGGTTCTCGCAGGTCGAGCCCGTGCTGCTCATGGCCGATCTGCCGGATCCGGCGACGACGATGGGCGCGCAGCAGCGCGCGCGCTTCACCGAAGTCGTGCGAAACCTGCCGACGCTGCGCGGGATCGTGCTGCTGGATGATTTCGAGGTGCCCACCGACCTCGGCTTGCCGGTGCATCGCGCCAGCGCACTGCTCGCGCGCCACGCTGGCGTCGCCGTGGAATGGCCGCGGCTGGCGTTCAACCATCCGCTCTTCGTTCTCTTCACGTCCGGCACCACCGGTGCGCCCAAGTGCCTGGTCCATGGCGCGGGCGGCACGCTGATCGAGCACGTGAAGGAACACCGGCTGCACTGCGATCTGCGCGGATCCGACAAGCTGTTCTTCCAGACCTCCACCGGCTGGATGATGTGGAACTGGCAGCTGTCGGCGCTGGCCGTCGGCAGCGAGATCGTGCTGTTCGACGGCCCCGTGACCAGCGCCGATCGCCTGTGGCGCATCGTCGCCGACGAGCGCGTGACGATGTTCGGGACGAGCCCGGCCTATCTGCAGATTTGCGAGCGCAGCGGCTGGCGGCCCGGTGACGATTTCGATTTCTCCGCGCTGCGCGCGATGTTCTCGACCGGCTCGATCCTCTACCCGCGTCAGCAGGAGTGGGTATGGACCCAGGTCAAGCCGCTGCACATCCAGTCCATCTCCGGTGGCACTGACATCGTCGGCTGCTTCGTCCTGGGCAATCCGAACCTGCCGGCTTACAGCGCCGAGTGCCAATCCCGCAGTCTCGGGCTGGACGTTCGCAGCCTCGACGCGCAAACGGAGGGCAGCGTCGGCGAGCTGGTCTGCGCCAATCCATTTCCGTCGCGGCCGCTGGGCATCCTCGGCGACGTCGACGGGCGACGGTTCCACAAGGCTTACTTCTCGCAGAATCCCCGCCTGTGGACGCATGGCGACCTGATCGAATTCACGCCCGAAGGCTCCGCGCGCATGCACGGCCGCTCCGACGGCGTGCTGAACATCCGCGGCATCCGCATCGGACCGGCGGAGCTCTATCGGGTCTTGGCGGATTTCCCCGAGATCAGCGAGTCCATGGCGGTCGAGCAGCACAGCGCCGACGAGCCCGGCGGAGCCAGACTGGTGTTGCTCCTGGTCCTGAAGGAAGGCGAGGTCCTCTCAAACGAGCTGGCCGCGCGCATCAAGCGCGAGCTCGGCAGCCGGAGATCTGCTGCGCACGTGCCCGCCGCCATCCTCGCAGTGGACCAGCTGCCGACGACGTTCAGCGGCAAACGTTCCGAGCGAAGCGCCCGCGACGCGTTGAGCGGCTTGCCGATCGTCAACGCTGGCGCGCTGCGCAATCCCGAGAGCCTGGATCCGCTGAAGGCTTGGGCGGCCCGGCGCGTGCCGACCGCGGCGCCGGCCGAGAGCGGCAACGTCACGTTTGCGCAGAGCATCCGCCAAGCCTGGGAGGACGTCCTCGAGGTTTCGCCAGTCGGTCCGGACGACAACTATTTCGACCTGGGTGGCGATTCGCTGCGGGCGATGCGGCTGGTGGCCGACATCAAGCGCCGCACCGGACGTGACGTCGCTGCCGCGCTGCTGTTCGAATCGCCGACCCTGGCGACGTTCACCGCAGCGCTCGAGCAACGGCAGCCGATGCCGCATCAGCCGTTGGTGCTGCTGTCGCGAGGCCGGCGCGGACCACCGCTGTTCATCGTTCACGGCGTCGGGGGCAGCGTCATGGAGCTGCGGCCCCTGGTGCAGGCGCTGCAAACCGACCGCGCGGTGTATGGGTTGCAGGCGCGTGGCTTTGGTTCTGTCGACCAGCCCAACGACCGGGTCGAGACGATGGCTGCCGAATACCTCGCCGCGCTCCGGTCGGTGCAGCCCAGCGGGCCGTACCTGCTGCTCGGCTATTCCTTCGGCGGCTGGGTGGCCTACGAGATGGCGCGAATACTGAAGGCGGCGGGGGAAAGCGTGTCCTTCCTGGGCATCATGGATTCGACCTCGCTCGAGCGGGACTGGCCCGCAGCGGCGTGGATCGAGTACTTCGGGCGTCGCCTTCGTTCGGGACTTCGCACCGCGCGGACGCTGCAGCTGCGGGACGTGATTCCGCACTGGTCCTCGCGTTTGCGCTCGCTCTTCAGGCGGCTGGTCCGCGCGATGCAGTCGGCGCCGCTGCCGGACGAGGTCCACGAAGTGGTGCTGTCCCCCGAATTCCAGCGCGTCCGCGACGCCGGCATGGCCGCCGCTGCCGCCTACCGTCCCCGCGAGAGCGATCTGGCGGTCACATTGTTCCGCTCGGACCTCACCGTATCTCACCTGAGCGATCCGGCGATCATCTGGCGCCACCTCACGGACAGCGTCGAGCTTTGCGACGTCCCGGGAGATCACCGCACGATGATCCGGACGCCGCACCTCGAGGTCCTGGCACGGGTGCTGTCGCAGTGTCTGCAGGCGCAATCGCCTCTCCTGGACGATCAGGGGAACCTGTACGAATCGCCGGACGCCGCCCTGGACGTCCGGGCCGAAGCCGAGCCCGACGCTCTAACCCTGGCGGCCCAAGGCGTTTAGCCTTAGAATTCCGCCCCCCGATGCCGTCTGCGCGGGAGCGCACGTCGACATTGGGTTTGTTTTTTAGGCACTAATGGTTAGTGGGAGGGTTTAAGCATCGCATCTGAAAAAGATGACCGGCGCAACGAGCAGATATCTGCGCCGCGTCTGAGAGTGATCGCCGACGACGGCTCGCAGGTGGGCATCCTGACCAGATCGGAAGCCCTGGCCAAGGCCGAGGCCGCCGGACTGGACCTGGTGGAGATCTCCCCCAATGCCGATCCGCCAGTCTGCAAGATCATGGATTACGGCAAGTACCTTTACCAAAAGGACAAGGCCCTCCAGGCGGCGCGCAAGAAGCAGAAGCAGATCCAGGTCAAGGAAGTGAAGTTCCGGCCGACCACGGAGGAAGGCGACTACCAGACCAAGCTGCGGGCGCTGAACCGGTTCCTGGAAGAGGGCGACAAGATCAAGGTGACGGTTCGCTATCGCGGCCGCGAGATGCAGCACCAGGAGCTCGGCATGAAGCTGCTGGAGAGAGTCAAGGCGGAGCTCGACCCGGTTGCGGTCATCGAGCAGATGCCGAGAATGGAGATGCGCCAGATGGTGATGGTGATGTCTCCGAAGAAGAGGTAAGAGGTTCCAGAGGAAGTCCTCCGGCTGTCGGAGGCTCGGTTAGCGCGGGTGGCACCGCTGTGAAGCCGATAAACAACCTGAAGGAGTAATCAAATGCCGAAGATCAAGACCATCAAAGGCGCAGCGAAGCGCTTTGCCAAGACCGGCAAGGGCGGCTTCAAGCGAGCCCACTCGCACAAGCGCCACATCCTGACCAAGAAGAGCGCGAAGCGCATTCGCGATCTGCGCGGTCCCTGCCTGGTGCATCCGTCGGACGTGAAGGAAGTCCGCCAGATGCTGCCGTACGCCTGACGGGAGGACTAAGACATGGCAAGAGTCAAACGTGGCGTAACCGCACGCGCCAAGCACAAGAAGATCCTCAAGAAGGCCAAGGGCTATACCGCGGCCAACTCACGGGTGTTGCGCGCGGCCAAGCAGGCCGTCACGCGCGCCGGGCAGTACGCGTTCCGCGACCGGCGGGTCAAGAAGCGCGAGTTCCGCGCCCTCTGGATCATCCGCATCGGCGCCGCTGCGCAGGAGAACGGCATCTCGTACAGCCGATTTATGAACGGGCTCGCCAAGGCGGGCGTCGGCCTCGATCGCAAAGTCCTCGCGGACATGGCGATCCACGACAAGGCCGCGTTCACCGCGCTGGCGACCCAGGCGAAAGCCCAGCTGTCCGCCTAACCTCGCTGCAAACGCAGTCCGTTTGATAAAAGGGAATGGCGCAAGCCATTCCCTTTTTCTTTTCTTCGGGGATCTGATGAGCGAAGACCTTGACCAACTGTTGGTGCGCGCGCAACGCGAGATCGACGCTGCGGGCGATCTGCGCGGGCTGGAGCAGCTCCGCGTCGACTGGCTCGGCAAGAAGGGCCGGGTGACAGAGCTGCTCAAGCAGCTCGGCGGCATGGCGCCGGACCAGCGCAAGACCTTCGGCGAGCGGGTCAATCGCGCCAAGGACCAGGTCGCTGCATGGCTCGACGCGTCCAAGAGCAAGCTGGAGCGCGCCCAGCTCGACGCGCGGCTTGCCGCCGAGACCATCGACGTCACGCTGCCCGGGCGCGGCGAGGGCGCCGGCGGCATCCATCCGATCACGCGCACCATCCAGCGCATCGAGCGGCTGTTCGGCGATCTTGGCTTCGAGTCGGTGTCGGGACCGGAGATCGAGGACGACTTTCACAACTTCGGCGCCCTGAACATCCCGGAGCTGCACCCTGCACGCAGCGGCATGGACACGTTCTATGTCGACAACGGCGCCATGGTCCTGCGCACGCACACCTCGCCGGTGCAGATCCGCACGATGGAGAACTGCGTGAAGAGCGGCCGCAAGCCGCCGATCCGCATCATCTGCCCGGGACGCGTCTATCGCATCGACTCGGATCGCACGCACAGCCCGATGTTCCATCAGGTCGAGGGCCTTTACGTCGCGGAGCGGGTGACGCTGGCCGATCTGAAGTACGACCTGCAGACGTTCCTGTCCCGATTCTTCGAGCGCGAAGTGGAGTCGTTGTTCCGGCCGTCGTACTTCCCGTTCGTCGAGCCTGGCGCGGACGTGCACATCCGCTGGGGTGATCGCTGGCTCGAAGTCCTGGGCTGCGGCGTCGTGCACCCCAACGTGTTCAAGGCCGTCGGCCTCGATCCGGAGAAGTACAGCGGCTATGCCTTCGGCATGGGCGTCGAGCGCATGGCGATGCTGCGCTACGGCGTCGACGATCTGCGGCTGTTCTTCGAAAACGATTTGCGCTTCCTGGAGCAGTTCCACGTCGGGGCCGCACCATGAACATCTCGGAAGCCTGGCTGCGCGAATGGGTGGACGTGCAGGCGTCGACGCGCGAGATCGCCGACCGTTTGGTCATGGCCGGTCTGGAGCTGGAGATCCAGCCCGCGTCTTTGCCCTTGCAGCACGTCGTCGTCGGCCGCATCGAGGCGCTCACCGCCCATCCGCAAGCCGACAAGCTGCGCGTCGCGCAGGTGAACGCCGGCAAGGAGCGGCTGCAGATTGTCTGCGGCGCCGCGAACGCGCGCGAGGGCATGGTCGCTCCGGTTGCGCTGGTCGGCGCGACGCTCCCCGGCGAAGTGAAGATCACGCAAGCCAAGCTGCGCGGCGTGGATTCGGCCGGCATGCTTTGCTCGGCCAAAGAGCTGGGCCTTGCGGAGCGCTCCGAAGGCCTGCTGGAGCTCGACGCCGACGCCAAGCCCGGCGCACCTGTCACGGATCACCTGCACCTGAAAGATCAGATCCTCGTGCTGGAGATCACACCCAACCGAGGCGATTGCCTGAGCGTGCAGGGACTCGCGCGTGAAGTGGCGGCTCTGTACGAAACGACTGTCCGCGCGCCGCGCATCGAGCTGGCCGGCGCGGCCATCAGTGACCGCGTCGAAGTGCAGATCGAGAACCTCGCGGACTGCCCGAGCTATGCCGGTCGCGTGATGAGCGGTCTGAACCTCGAGGCCCGCACGCCGGACTGGATGCGCGAGAAGCTGCGCCGCTCCGGCATCCGCAGCATCCACCCCGTGGTGGACGTCACCAACTACGTGATGCTGGAGCTCGGCCAGCCGATGCACGCGTTCGATCTCGCCCGCATCAAGGGCGCGGTGCGCGTTCGACGCGCGCGTGCCGGCGAGTCGCTGCGTCTCCTCAACAACCAGCTCGTCCAGCTGAGCCCATCGGACCTGCTCATCACCGATGACACGGGACCACTGGCGCTGGCAGGCGTCATGGGCGGCGCCGAGTCGGAGGTGACGGCAAGTACTGCCACGGTGTTCCTCGAGAGCGCCTGCTTCGCTCCTGGCGCGGTCGCGGGAGCTGGCCGGCGGTACAAGCTCACCTCCGACGCCGTGTACCGGTTCGAGCGCGGCGTCGACCCGGCGCTGCAGCGACAGGCGCTCGAGCGGGCAACGCACCTTCTGCTGCAGATCTGCGGCGGCAAGGCCGGTCCGGTCACACATGCCGGGGCCGAGCAGCCGGAGCCGATCCACATCCAGCTTCGGCACCAGCGCTTGCTGGCGCTGCTGGGCTACGAGATCTCCGAGTTGCAGACCGCGCAACTGCTGCTGCGGCTGGGCATCGAGCTGGCAGTGGAGTCTTCCGGGGTCTGGCTCTGCACCGTGCCGAGCTATCGCTACGACTTGCGCCTGGAGGTGGATCTGATCGAGGAGGTGGCGCGGCTTCACGGCTACGACCGTATTCCGACGCAGTCCTATCCCGCGGGGCTGGCGCCTGCGCCAGTGCCCGAGACGCGACGCTCGGCGGCGCAGGCGGGCGGAGCGCTTGCTGCGCGCGGGTGGCAGGAGGTCGTCACCTACAGCTTCGTGGAACCCAAGCTGCAGGAAAGGCTCGCGCCCGGGGTCGAGGCGATCCGCCTGGACAACCCGATCGCCGACACGCTCACCGTCATGCGCACGACTCTGTGGGGTGGCCTGATCGCGGCCTGGAGACACAATTCCCAACGGCAGCAGAAGCGCCTGCGGCTCTTCGAGCATGCGGTGTGCTTCCGGCGCGAAGAGGGCAGGATCGTCGAGACCCCGAGGCTCGCCGGCATCGCCAGCGGCCCCGCGCTTCCGGAGCAATGGGACGCGCCTCGCCGCGACGTCGATTTCTTCGACGTGAAGGGCGATCTGGAGGCGATGCTGGGAACGGGCTATCAGTTCGAAAAAAGCACCCACCCGGTGCTGCATCCGGGACGGAGCGCCCGCGTGGTCCACCGGGGTCGGCAAGCCGGCTGGCTCGGCGCGCTTCATCCCGCCATCGTGCTGGCGCTGGATCTGCCGGAAACGCCGCTGCTGTTCGAGCTGGACTGGGAGACCATCGCCGACATCGCGGTTCCCAAGGCCCGGCGGCTGTCCGAATTCCCGGGCTCGCGTCGCGACCTGGCACCCGTGCTGACCGAGGCGGTGGAGGCCGCAGCCGTGCTCGGCGCGGTCCGCGCCGCAGCGGGTCCCAATTTGCAAGAAGTGCGCGTCCTCAGCATCTATCGGGGCGATGCCTTAGGCGCAGGTTTCAAAAGCATGGCTTTGGGGTTGATTTTTCAAGATTATTCGCGCACCCTTACAGATAAGGACATCGACACGGCCGTGCAGGCCGTGATGAGAACGCTGGAACGGGAGTTTGGGGCGACATTCAGGTCGTAGGGGGGCGCGAGTGGCGTTGACCAAAGCGGAGTTGGCCGAGGCGCTGTTTGAGCAGCTTGGACTGAACAAGCGGGAAGCCAAGGATTTCGTGGATCTCTTCTTCGAGGAAATCCGCGCGAGCCTGGAAGCCGGCGAGCAGGTCAAGCTCTCCGGTTTCGGCAATTTCGAGCTGCGCGACAAGAACCAGAGGCCCGGACGCAATCCGAAAACGGGCGAGGAGATTCCCATTTCAGCACGCAGGGTCGTGACGTTCCGGCCCGGTCAGAAATTGCGGCTGAGGGTCGAGAGCGATGCGGGAAGCAGCGAGTAAGCCGGCCCTGCTGCCGGAGATTCCGCACAAGCGCTACTTCGCGATCGGCGAGGTGAGCGACCTTTGCGCCGTGAAGCCGCACGTGCTGCGCTACTGGGAGCAGGAGTTCCCGCAGCTGCGTCCGGTGAAGCGGCGCGGAAACCGTCGCTATTACCAGCCCGAGGACGTGCAGATGGTGCGGCGCATCCGCAGCCTGCTGTACGACCAGGGATTCACCATCGGTGGCGCACGCCAGCGCCTGAAGGAGATGCCGCGCACGTCACCCGCCGCGGTCATCCAGCAGCGCTCCGCGCCGGCAAAGCCGCACTCCAAGAAGGCGCAGCTGTCGGCGCTGCGCACAGAGCTTGAGAGTCTGCTCAAGCTGTTTGAACGCTAGATTGGTCGGGGCGAGAGGATTTGAACCTCCGACCACTTCCACCCCAAGAGAGCATCGTGTCGGCTGCATCGCGCTGAATTGTCAGCAGATCGGTGTTGTAGCGCGGTGTAAAAAACGACCATCAGTGATCTAGACAGATCAATACGATGCAAGTCGATTCTCTGGCAAATCCGCCTTAGCACCGTAGCACCCGCTGCCTGCGTCACGTCTTACTTGGCCACACGTCCCGCTTGGCAGCGCAGTGCTTGGCAAGCGAGACGATGTCGTCGCCACAGCCTCGAACTAACTCACGGACCGCGACCCAATCGAGCTTGCGGTGACCACGCTCGTAGTCGGAAACGAAGCTCTGATGCTTGCTGAGCTTCTTCGACAAGCGACCTGTGTGATGCCCTCCCGACGACCTTCGGCCCGCTCGGATGAGCCCTCTTAAGCCTTGTCGATGAGTGCCAACAGCCTCGGCTGTGCTTCTGCTGGTGCCATGAGCAAGAGGTAGCAATCGACGCCGAAGGCTTTGCCAATTGCAAAGACCGTATCGACCGTGGGTGCTGTTTCTGCCCGTTCTATCGCACCGATGATGTTGCGGTGAACAGAGGCGCGGGCAGCTAGCTCTTCCTGAGACCAACGCTTCGTGTTGCGGGCGTATCGAACATTGCGAGCGAGATAACCGCGTGCAGGGCTTGGCTTGTGGTGCTTTGGCATGCACCGAGCCTCGCTTGCCTGAATCCGGCGAGCCACACAGCCAACTAGTTGAAAAGCCCTGTTAACACGGCATACTGTCGCGGCTCACCAAAAACATTCCGGGGAATGCCTATGGCCAGTGACGCGGATGCGTTGCCGTATTCCAGCTACGACCAAGTGCCGTGGTATCGCAAGAACTGGTTTGCGATCCAGCGAATGCTGCTCGCTTCGGCTCTCGCACTACTAAGTGTTCAGGCGCAGGCCGCAGGCGACCCATATCCCGTTCTGAAGGAGTGCAAGGACGGCGATCCCAACGGGTCCTTCACAAAGATTTCTGATGCCGTGATGCAGGCTATCGAAAGCGGCGATTCCAAGGCGATCATGGCTACCACCGAAGCTGATGCCGAGGCCGGTGATCCGTCCGCGATGTATGGGTTGGGAAATGAGTATCACGACGGAGACAACACGCCACCTTCCGCAGAGTTGGCTATCGCTTGGATGAGCAAGGCGGCCAGTTTGGGAGTCTGCAACGCGGCAGTCCGTCTTGCTCGTTGGTATGCCCTTCCCAAGTTCAACAAGGCCGTGACGATCCCGGTCGATATGGGAAAGGCGCGTGCTTGGCTTGCGGTGGCCGCGAATGCTGGCCTTCCTGCCGCACTCGCAATGCAGAAGGAGAAGCCGTTTGCGGGGAACCAACCATGAAAGTCATCGCCCTCGTGCCGATGTTTGTCCTCTGCGTTGTCCAGCCATCGTTCGCTGAAGAGACGCCGCTTTCCAAGCAATACACCGCATGCATGGAGAAGGCGTCGGAGACCGATGCAATGCTTGCGTGCATCGCTACGGAGACCAAGGCACAAGACGGTCGCCTAAACGCTGCTTACAAAAAGTTGGGTGCACAGCTTGAGCCGGATCGGAAGAAGCAACTGCAAGCAGCGCAACGGCTATGGGTTCAATACCGGGATGCCAATTGCGGCTTCTACGCCGATCCTGATGGAGGCACGAACGCACTCGTGAATTCGAACGATTGCGTGCTCCAAGCTACCGCCTCACGAGCGAGGGAGTTGGATTCCCTCGCTGACGATCAACCTGAACGTTAGGCGTAGGTTCGCTACCGGGGACTATGGCGTGCCGACTTTGAACGGGGTGAGTCCATGAATTTTCGAACCGCAACTGTGCTGGCCGTGGTTGCCATGCTGCATGCATGTGCATCAGGTCCACTTTCTGAGACCGACATGGATGCAGAGATAGAAAAGGGAACACGGTTGCTGGAACACCAATATGAAGGTGAACTGCTGGCGTCAGAAGTGAAGAGCGACCCGAGTCGTGTCAGCAACGTGGTCGTGGAATATCGGCTTGCAAAGGTCACATCAGGACGAAAGCTAAATCAATACACGGGTGCTGTGACCGACCGAGACCGCGTGGTCGGCTACAACTTCAACGGTTCTCGTGCTCACATCCTCGAAGAATTAAAAGCTCGCCAGTCTGCCGAGAACGACCGAGTGCAGCAGGAGATAAAGACCCGCGCAGATGCACAAGCTGCAGTCGAGACCAACGCAAAGGACTTCTTTGCTTCTCGATCCCCTGATCTAATCGCAAAGGTTCTCAACTACTCAGACGGCTGTGGCGATGCTGGACCGTGCTGGTATAAGAAGAGCAACTGCGTTTATGCGAAAGCTGTCACGACTAGGGCGAACACATTCGATCCGGAAGTCCGCGTCATCGACCTTAACTCGCTCGATCCGCAATACATCAAAGTTGGCGTCAATGAGCAGAATACGTTCGTAGAGCACAAGGGCAAACCACTGTTTAGCGTTAATCGAGCTTGGGTTGGTGCGGACAAGGCACCCGATCAGGATCGACTGCTGAATGGCTGGGCGAAAATCTACGGCGAGTGTCGGGGACACAAGGCCGATTTTTGATTCGATCAAATATTCAGACTTGAATATTCCCCTCGCGGAAAATCCCCTACATGGAAATGTTCTCGTTATTGCGTTGATGGTCGGATGACCATCTAGAGGCGATTAAGACCGTCCGGTCTTTGACCAATATTGGCTGGAATGTTGGCCAAAACCCCTTGAGCTAAACAATATTCGGTGCCATGAGCAGGCCGGTGCGCAAATATTGTTTGCCGGTCGCCAATATTTGTTTCAGCCAAACAAATATTCTCGTCAGTCACCGAACGCGCTGAGCACGGTGTATTCAATCTCGGTTGATGTGGCGCGATGCACAATGAAGCGTGAGTCTTTGTATCCAAACTCACGTTCCGGAACAAAATCGAACCCAAATTCCTGAGTAAATGCTGGGCGGATCGAGTTGAAATCGAATTCTTTGTAGACGAACCGAATCTGGTTTTGCGCAAGCCCGATGTAAGTGATCGTCTTACCATCCTTCCGGGCAAACTCCACATACGTGTGTGTCTTCTGAGCGGGCTGCAGTTCCAAGCTCTGGTCAGGCACAGCAGACACATAAGTCGCAGTGCTGTATTCGGGTGGTTGCCAAAAAACGCGTGCCGATGCGGTCGAGTCTGCCGGGACTACAAAACCTCCGGTGACAAGCTTTCTCGCCCAGCCACCATATTTGTAGTCGAGCGGTTCGCGAAGCCTGAAGTAGCTGTCGCCATCCTTGTCTCGACCGATGAGTTCGGCTCTGCCTGCCGGAACGATGGCATCAAAATTCGGACCACCCAAGGGGATCAGGCCAAGGAAGTATTTCCGATTCTTCCCATGCACTGTCCCGCCTTTCGCGCTTCTAACGGTGTCTTTGTTGACGTATGGCCAATTGGTGAGGAAGTAGTCACCAGCCTGTGCAGTGCGGCGTTCGCCGGTCATGCTCGCGACATCCGGTGTGACGCTGTTTAGATTTACGCGCTTGTAGTCTTTCCACGTAGCGCAGCTAACGAACAGCAACGACAGCACAACGGTCAGAGCAAATCGCATGTTCTTTTCCCCGGAGAAATGGATGCCTGCTGACCCATCTTAGTTGGGCTACCTGCCTACTGCCCAAAAAACGACCGGTCTGGCAGCGGGCTCGCGGCTCAAAGGCCATCCCAAAGCCCTTTAAAGCGTCCCGGTGCCAGTTCCGTATACCTCACCGTGTGTTGAATATTTTTGTGGCCCAAATAATCTTGAATTGTTCTGGTGTCGGTGCCACGATTGGCCAAATAATAGCCAGTGGCGTGGCGCAGCATGTGCGGATGGACCGAGAACGTCAGCCCAGCTAGTTCGCCAGCCCTTCGGACTATCTTCAATAGTCCTGACCTGTCGAGAGCGGTCCCTCGCTCGGTCTGGAAGACGTAGTTGCCATCCGACTCGCGGAATAGCCTGCGCAACGCTCGTAGCTCGTCACCAGCGAGCGGTTGAGTGGAGGGCTTGCCAGCCTTCACCCGGCGAACATAAAGCTCCTTGCGCTCAAGGCTGGCCTGATCCCGGCGAAGGGAACATAGTTCTGAAGCCCGAAGGCCGTGGCGATAGGCAAGCAGGATCGCGGTTGCATCGCGGTGGCCATAGCGTCCCGCCTTTCCCGCTGCCCGAATCAGCCGGTCAACCTCATCGGGTGTCAGGTGCTCTCGTGTCCGGTAGTCGGAATTCCGCTTCCGGCCCTTGAGCACTGACTTTCCGCTTTTCGATGCGTGAGTCGATGCCGATGTTGGAATCGTTGCACTTGCCAAGTGGTGTCCTCAGGGGGTAAGACATTCCGCATTATGATCCAAATGCGGAAAGACGGGTAGAAAACCGGCTGGACGACCGAAGACTGGACCCGCAAAAGCTTCAGGTCATACGCGAAACCTAAATACCCGCATTACAGCAACTGATGCGGGACACCTTTGCGGCAGAGTGCGCTTTACAACTTCGATCAGCACCATCTTGACTGGATCAAGGGTGCGATACAGCCGAACGGAAACTACGTGGGAATCACGTTGGGCATTGACCGCAAGCTCCTAGCGGCGATGCGCAGTGCTTGTGGCACGGATGAAGTGTTCTCGGTTCTTCGACGCGAAACGGATGTGCTCATGGAGAGGGTATGTGGCCGCCTGTTTGGTAGACGGCGTTGGCGATCACTGGCTTTCTACGTGGTGACCTTCGAGCGTTCGCGAGACGGGCATCCACATGTTCACTTCACGATGGGGATTCCGACATCGATGGCCCTCGCTGTGGTGAAGGGCTTGGTCAGCGAGCACAGGAGGAAGGCGAATTCGAAACTGCTGCTTCCGTTTCCAGATATTCGGCAAGCAGATTTCGGATGGCTGGATTACCTCGCCAAGTATCCCGAACAGGGAGTTCCACATGGGGTGTTCGATGAGAAGACCGGCTGGTCGCCACCCTTGCTCGTCACGGTTCACATACCTAAGCGTTGAGAAGACGCACGCTGGACGTGAGTGAGTCACGGATCATCGGGTTCGAAACTGCAACCTATCGAGGCTGAGAAGCCTTGGTTTCTATTGGTGTGTCCGAAGAGTTTGTATGTGTATCCACTGTGCAGCCACAACTCTCTTCGTCAACGAACGTCCATGTGTGAATCCACAGCAACAAAACCTCCTGATCAACAAGAATGCATCAGAGGTAAATAGGTGAACCCCTTTTCAATGTGACCACACCGATGAAGAAGTCTCGATCCATTCACTTCGACAAACTCTTGTCGGTTAGATGTTCAAAGGCTTTGTTGGCTGATTTGAAGCTGTGTTCTCGTTATCAACAACAGTGTCTCAGCACATGGGTTCGATCCCAACTCGAATCCCTTGCGGGACGCATGATGTTGGAGAAGAGCAGAAACGCACAGCCATGACGAATCAGATGGCTCGTGTCGTTGGAGAAGCATGTGATGATCTTTTGATCTGAACGCTGACTGTGTATCCGGTCAACAAGATCACTGATCTGATGAACACTCGGAACGAGCAGACTGCTTCGTTCACCGGATAGGTATTTCCTATCTCTTATTACTATTATTAAAAAGCTTCTGTCCCTTCACAGGGACACCACAGTTTATCACCTGAAGTGCTGAATCTCTAATGTTTCAGGACTTCCCAAAGCGACATTCCAATCGCGGTGATGTCGATGCGATCTGGTTGCTTGCGCATAACCACAATCGCTGCAGGACCGCTTCCATTGCGCGTTCCTGCTTCGGGCGATGTCAGGGTGCCATCTGTCCAGAGAATCGATTCTGGCGCATCTGGTGAAGCCATTCACATGCGAGCCGTTTGTCCTTGCCCACACCACTGTGCTCGACTGCCTGTCTTCTCGCGTCATACATAGAACAAGACCTTCATTCAAGCGAGCACAACACCTTGAGCTACAAGACCCTCAAAGCAGCAATCGATCTGCAGTCCGATACCCCTCGGCGTGGCCCATGGGACTCCTTTCGCACCAGCGTCCTTCAACGCGATGCTCGTGGTGACTGTGCTTGGATCACCTTCGAATGGCCTTGCGACGAAGACACTCGTCCACTTCTTCAACTCGCCTTAGACGGTCACCGATGGCTGCAGGACGCTCTCTCGTGCGACGTGACGCGAGTTCTGAACCTTGCGGATGACATGCTATGGGATGACGCAAACGTCGATCAGAACGCACTGCGCGTGGCTGTGATCGAGGCGACTGAATCAGGGCCTCGTTTCAGATGGACGATGTGTGCTGCCAAAGGGACGAAACCCGCAGACCTGCATGGGCTGATCGCAGACCTTGGTGCAGAGTTGTCATCGACCGCTCTTGGTGACGCTGCCACATTGCTGTGTGCACATCCGGTCGAGGACTTGCTGGCATACGTGTCCGAGCTAGAAGGACGTAGTGGACCTGCACAAGTCTTGATGTCGGTTGCCGTGCCGAAAGACGAAAGCGCACACACGAAGTCCTGAAACGCAATCATTGAGAGCGTCGTTTCATCCGACTGCCTGAATGATTGGTATTCCGAGGGTCGTGCCGTAACCTGAATCGGGAGTTGTTATCGAATCGTTTATTCAACAACGCAGCAGCAACCACGTAAAGCTTCTGGAGACAAGCGGTGATTAGCATTCTGATTGACACCAGCGTGTGGCTTGACCTCGCGCAGGACCAGCGGCAAGTCTGGTTAATAGACGCTCTTGCAGAAATGGTCAGGAAGCGAGACATAACACTGGTAGTTCCGCCGATAGTCATTAGCGAGTTTCAGAAGAACCGTCAGCAAGTTGCCCAGCGTGCACAGCAGAGCCTGAGCACGCACTTTAATTTGGTGAAGGACGCGATCCGCAAGGCTGGCAGAAAGGACAAGAAGGCTGAACGGGTGCTTGAGTATTTGTCCGATGTGAATCACCGCATTCCTCTGGAAGGTGGCATGGCCACCGGTGCTCTTGATCGCATCGAGTCGTTGCTTAAGGGAGCGACACCGGTGGAAGCGAGCGATTCCCTGAAGCTGCGTGCCATGGAGCGAGCACTTGGCCGTAAGGCACCTTGTCACCAGAACAAGAATTCAATCGCAGATGGCGTAATAATCGAGACCTACATCGAATGCGTCCGAAGGGGAACTGCTGAAGATCGCTTCGCATTCGTTACGCACAACAAGCGGGACTTCAGCGACACGAGTGGTGACCAGCGGTGCATTCATCCCGACTTGGCTGCTGAGTTTTCTACGGAGTCATCGCTCTACTTCGTAACGCTCGCTGACTGCCTTCGCCACTTCGATCCTGAAGCTCTTGATCAGTTGGCTTGGGAAGTATCGTTTCAAGAAGATGTTCGGTCCTTGTCGGAAATCTTGGATGCCATGGACGTTCTAACGACGCAGGTCTGGTTCAACCGACACAAGAACCTTGAGTGGAAGATCAAAGCGGGAAAACACAAGATCGTCACTCGCTCCGAGTGGGAAGCGAATTGGCAGAGGAGGAAGGGATACACGCAAAACCACACCATCGACAGTGTTTGGAAGGGTGCACTCCGATCAGGCAAGCGAGCGGAGAAGAAGCTCGGCAAGGGCAACACCGGACCATGGTCTGATTTCGAGTGGGGAATGATTAACGGAAAGCTGTCCGCCTTGCGATGGGCATTAGGCGACGAGTGGGACATGCTCGACACCTAAACAGCCCCACCGGGCAGCATTGATGCGGCATGGCGAACTGCCACACGCCAAGGGCCTGACCGAACCGCTTTCAGTCGCTCCTGCTTCGCCGTTGGGCGACGAGCGAGGGTGAGGGTCGATCCGCTCGTGCATTAGAGGTCGTGCTGGCTAGAAAGGCGTGGAGGCAGATAGAAACTCTTTCATCGGACCATTGACTGTATGAAGATAAGGCTAAGAACAATAAAGTGGGAGCCACGATGAATGCACGCGAAGAATTGAGTCAGGCGCACCGAGTATGGCTCGAAGCCACTCGAACCTATGACGCATTGGTTTGGAAGGTGCTAGAGGGCGGACAGGCGAGCGAAGAAGAGTTGCTGAATGCCGCTCAGGTGATGACGACTGCTCACGACATAATGGTGTTACAGGCTAAGCCGTTCCTGCTGCAGACGCCGGTAAGCGCGAAGTTATAAGCGAACGGACCCTGCAGCAGAACCTGCTACTTGGTCTGCAGATGCGAGTGTGTCTCTCGCGGTTGTCAGCACCGAAAAGCACAGGACATGGTAACGACGTAGCGTTCCGTCCTGACATTCAACTTCAAGTTCGCTCTTTCCGAGGCTGATGGGTTCGTCGCATGCAGAGCAGACAGAGCCGCCGTAGCTCGCGCCACCCCATACGCGCTCAGGCATTGCCCGTGGCAGAACGCCATTAGCCAGTTTGTCTTCCACCATCGCCCTGATTTGATTTTGTGTGGGCATTCGAAGCCTCCCTCTCCCTATTTGGGAGCAAGTAACCCTACTACTTTTGATGGAGGCCTAGCAACGAGCATTCGAAGAAACGATGGCGCGGAACATCTGCTATTGATCAGTCTCAAAATCGCGATGAGTCTGGAGGCTTGCGATGGCAAAGCACATCAGGGTCCTTATAGTTCTTCTTTGTGTTATCACGGCTGGTTGCGCTACTAGCCGAAGCGAAATCAGGCTGAGTAGTCCACCGACGCCATCGAAAACTGCAACCGCATCTCGCGCTGTAGTAATCCGGTCGATCACGGACGAGCGAGTTTTTGAACAAGCTCCCAAGGACCCTAGCGTTCCATCACTAGGGTTTGAGGGTGCGAGTCAGGCATCAGCCGCTCTGAAGGCTCGTGCCATTGGCCGTAAGCGCAACAGCTACGGAAAGGCACTTGGTGATGTGCTCTTGCAGGGTGATCAGACAGTAGTTGGAGTGGTGCGAGAAAACCTTACGAGTGCGTTATCGCAGGCTGGTTATGTGGTCGATGAAACGTCGCGTGATCGGCCTGCACTCACCTTAGATGTGCACATCAAACAGTTTTGGGCATGGTTCAAGCCCGGATTCTTTGCGATTACGTTGAACACGAATATCGCAACTGATCTGGTGATATCGGATGGAGCAAACCCCATCACGGTTAGCGTGCACGCAGAAGACACTCGTCAGGTCGCTTCTGAGGGTGCATGGATCGAGATTGTCACGAAGGCTTTGGCCGACTACCGATCAGAGGTTGTAACGAAATCGGCAGCGTTGCGCTGATCATGTGGCCTCCCGAAGGGGCTTCAATCAGCCACCCACTTCCGCTACCTGAACCCATCGCGACATTTCTGGTATTGCTCGTTGGCCACCCCATGGGTGTAGGCCAAGCACGCTTCACGACTCTGACCTTCAACTATCTCAGTAACCCAATGGCCCGATGGGTGCCGCTCACTCGAGGCTGGTGAGGGCAACTCAACATCTTGTGTCGCCTTCTTGAAAGCGTCACCAACCTTCTGTAGCGCATATGCAGCTTCGGCAGCATGCATAGCATCGGTGAGCATGTTTCCACCGAAGACTCCGAGGGTGACAGCCAAGGTGATCGTCCAGAAATCGGGCCTTTTTGGCTGCAGGTGATCCATGGGCATCGATGATGCTGTCACCCAGCCGGATACTTGATGCGGTTGTCTTTTGGACCTTCGGATGTCCATGCGGGAAAGACCATCGACCGGATCGCAGCCAGCACGCCTTCGGCGTCGGACGAAGGCAAGGAGACCGGCTCCCGAAAGACGATAATCACGTTGAAGGTTGCTTGGGTTAGGCAGGCAAGTAATGCTCGGTAAGTTTTGCCATCACGCTCTGTCGTGTAGCGAATCAGCGTTCCGTAAGTGCCACCGCCAACGATCCCTTCAGCCGGTTCGCGAGCGACGACCGCGTGTCCATTGTTGCGACCTTCCAATGCATCGCCTGCGCACTTCAAACTCGATGGTTCGACACCCTGTGCATCCACAGGCTCGTCTACCGTCCAAAGATCGATCCAAGAGACCAAGCCCTCCTGCCTGCGAAAGAAGGATTGAGGCTGCCCAGCTATTGGATTCGTCGGGTAGGGACCCTGAAAGTATGGTGGCGGAGAGAAGATGAAAGTCTTGTATCCAGAGCCGATCCCAAACTCATCTCTTAGCGACCCGTCCACATCGACTGCAAACGCCATGCTCGGCATCTGCTGCGCAAGCATCGTCTCCACGTCTTTTCTAATTCTGAGCACTTCAGGCATGTTGCCGCGCGAGCCAAGCAGATGGAAGTAGATTCCTTTCGACTTCGTCAGCAACGTGTAGCTCAGGTGAATGCCGCCACCAGAATAGGCGATCTGTTCGTTGCTATTTCTACACTCGTTGCATTGATCAAGGTCGTGCGCCTTGGCAATGGCGGCAACGATTGAAGCTACCGTTCCCGCATCTGCGCGAGTAATCGGTTGCTGGGAGGCGACGGCAAAGTCTTGCCTCACTCCGATTGACGACGTAGCCGTGATCGCGAGCGTCGTCACAACGGTAGAAAGCACCGCCGCTGATGTTCGCAAGCGAGAAAGATATTGGACGTTATGGGCCGACCTTAGACAGAGCGGCAGAATCAGTAACGCCCAAAGGTCGGTCACGTCGACCATGCGCCCAACATAGATGCTGTGCTGGGTTAGCAAGTCGATGAAGCTCTGCGAGGCTTCGCTCTTCCACCACACGAATACACTTGCAACGAGTGCCAAGCCTTTCCAGCGGTGATGTGGCAAAGCGGCGACCGCCATGCGACCAACGATGAACAAGCCAGCAATGTCGGAAAGCTTCCCGGTCACCAACCCGGGAATCGCCTGCTTGAGTATTGAGTCGTTGATGATGAGCAAGGCGAGCGCAACGACGAACCTCGCGTCGGTGACTGCGTTCGTCCATCGAAGTGACAACTGTCTATAGATCACTGTCGATCTACTCTTCATTCCAAGTCGAAGACTCTCGCGTGATCGGCCATAGGCACTCACGCTAAAACACACTGACGCCCGCTTCCGCGATGCCAGCCCAAATAGAAATCACCCGTTGCGTAGCCATATCGGGACTTGGCAACCCGGTAGCAAAGATGGGTTCTAACAGTTTCAATCCCTTCGCGAGGTAGGTAAGGGCATACCTCACGGGAACCGATAGCACTACGAGACTACGCGCATCACCCGCTCGAAAGTGCACAAGCTGATGCAGCGCGAAGGGGAACGAATGCACATAGGCCGAGAGAAACATCTTCGCGCCTATGTAGTGGCTGTGGTTGATGCCGGCTCTCCTGCAACGTTCCTCCATGTGCAAAAGGAAATCAGGAGAGTTGCCTTTTCGAATCTTGCCAACGTGACTGGCCTCAATCGAGTCAATGGCCTTTGAAGTCAATATTGTGGCGCGTATGTTCGCGGCGGACTTCCTTAGCACGTCTACTTGCGGATCAGATGATCCGATCGATTCCAGCATTTGGACTCGCCGTTCTAGATCGTGAAGTTGCCAGACTTGTAGCCGAATGAGCCTCACGTCCTGACCACCTTTGGAATCGGCCAAATACGCGAGCACATCATTGGCCTCAAGAATCGCACGAGACAGGCAACAGACAGACGAAATGTCCCACTGTGCAGCACTGCTGTCGCGTGACAGGGCAAGTGTCGTGGGCAGAATCCGTGTGAGTGTAATCGCGTGTGACACCATCTTCGAGAGAACGATAGACGCGTAGTAGCAGACTTCCTCGTTGGTCTCCTTGTTCGCTATTGATGCCGACACTGCATGGGCATGCTTGGTCAGAAGCTGCAAATCCCCTAAGGCTTCGGTGTAGCGTCGGCTTGAATCATCTTCCGCATCAGTCATGAGAAGGCAGACCTTTATCTCTTCGGTAAGCGCAGTCGAACTGACTTCTTCCAATCCTTCAAATGCACGGTGGCGTTCTGCACTAGTGCACCGAGGTTCTTGGCGGCTTTGCACTTCTTCTCAAGGTCTTTGAGCGTCACGGGAACGAATTGTGGTTCGATCTTGTGTCGAAGTTCCTTGTGGAGATAACGGCACATTCGTCCTGTATGTGGTCCCTTCGAGGGTATGCCGTAGACGGCATGCGCTGCATAGTCGTTCCTGCCGTTTGTATTCCTACCGATTGTTGCAACCACACCTGCAAGCTCAGTGCGGACAGGCTCTGAGGCGATCCAGTGATCAGTGGCGATGAGATTGCTGACTAACTGACACAGTGCTCGGACGTCTTTCGCATGCGTGAGTGTCAGCGTTCGCGCCCAATCGATTGCGAAACCCTCGCGGACGACGACCTTCAGTTGGAACTCGATGAAGCTCCATCGTGTAATTAACTCTCCGATCCTTGCACGCATAGCGTCTTCCACAAGGTCTCCCGAAAAACCGGAGGCGCGTTCAACCATGTATTCGGCTTCCTCAAGCGCATCGATGGCGGCAGTCATTGGTAGCCCTGTGGTTTTCGCAGAAGAGTCGAAGTGTATCGACGTAATGAGTAGAGAACTCAGGTCAATGTATTTGTTCGTAGCAAGGATGCGGCTGCAAGTCCTCTGTCTCATCGCAGCAAATAAGTCGTTGCCGTGCCTGTCTCTCAGATAGCGGTGAGTCCATCATCCAAGACTGAATGTGGCCGTCGCGCACGCTGACCTCGGCAAGTGTCTTGTGATGTTCGCACCAACAGACCATTTCGAAAGCACCTGCGGCTGCTCGCGTCTCCACGAGTGATAGAAAGGCGGTCAGGCAGTCATCGCAGATTTGTGGGAGCGCGGCGTGCGTATGCATGTCATTTCCCGAAGTGGTCTTGGAAGACTAGCAAGCACGCTGCGTGACGGGACCTGACCGAGTGGTCACCATAAGGTGTATCTGCTTCAGTGCGATGGACGTTATCCGCCGAGGCTATCCAGCCTCGCAGGGTTAGGGCGCATCTGGCATCGCGGCCTAACTCTCATCGACATCGTTCTTAAGGGCCTCGTAGAGCGAGTTTACGTCTTGTCGAGTAAGCGTCTCGACACTGTCTCTATGGTCATCGAGCGAAGTAAGGCGTCCATTCCAGAGAAGTTGCGAAAGGACTCCATGCACTTGGTGCGGCAAAAGAAGGAGGCGTTCTATCTCTCGCAATGACGTTCGTTCGTAAAGTTCATGAGCCGCGTCGATCGTTGCTTGATCTGTGTGGGCAATGACCTTGTTTCTAATGCAGCGATACACGGTGTCATATAGCTTGCGGCCTTCCGCAATGGCTGGCTTTAGCTGATGCAGGTCAGCCTCGCTAACCTCGTATGCAGCAGCCACGTATCCAGCAACCCAATGAAATGGTCCCTTCGACGTTCGCCGCTTGCGCTCTTCCAGTGCGGGCTTCTTGAAATCGTCTATCTGTCGTATGCAACTCTTGAGTGCGGAGTGAACGGAGAAGGCATCTCCGTCAGTGTCAAAAAGACGGCCCAAGGTCAACAGGAATGTCTCCTGTAACGAATGCATGACTATGTTCCATGTTCGCGCATTGCGATTGAGTGCCGAATAGGCAGTCTTGTCTTCCGTCGCTATTGAGTTCAGGTGACGCCAAGTCCAATAGGCATTCGCTGCGGTGCGAGCTTCGTGATCGAGAACGTCAAGCAATCGCTCAGTCGCCAATGCCGGTGCCGACGCTGTCTCAGCCATTGTTAGTAGCGATTAGCCAATGGATCAGACTCGTCCCACAGCCGCTGCCACTCGCGCTCATAGTTCTTCGCGAGGTCAGGTGCGTCCGTGATCAGCAGCGCATTCTCAGCATTTCGTTTTGCAGCAGCAGTGGTGTAGTTGAATGAGCCGGTCTCGACACTCGTGCCGTCGATGACCATGAACTTATTGTGCTGAATCGCATAACGGCTGTTGATGCGCGTTTCGATTCCCATGTTCGCAAGGAACTGAGCACCGCTGTAATTCTGCTTTCCAGCCTTCGCCTTGTTGCTCTTGTCGAGAAGTGCCTTCACTTCTACGCCACGTTTGTGTGCGGCCACGAGAGCTTCCGCAATCGGCTTACTCGTGAAGCTGTAAGCGGCAAGGTGGATGCTCTTCTTCGAGCCATTGATCGCTTGGAGAACAACTGATTCAGCAGTGGGACCTGAGACGCCGGGAGAGAAACCGGCAGTGAGGTCGGTGCCCCAAACGCGGGTCGTTACGAGCGCGATCAGCACCAGTGCGCTAAGTCTTATGTGGTCGACTTTAGTCATTACTCCAACTGGCGAATACTTCCGCCTCGCCTAAATCATTCGTGGTGTTTGCGTCTGCGGGAAGTCGAATTGACGATGTAGACGAAAAGACCCGCCCGTAGCTCTGATACAAAAGCTTTGAATTGAAGAGCGAAACTAATTCGGACGTGCAGGCGATGGTGCGTTCCTCATCATGAAAGGTGCCAAAGATGGCAAGAGTCGGCGAGATGGCGAAATGGACCGTCGTATTCAGCCTGCCGAAACCCGGACTGTCGCGATAGAGCGGTGGCACCTTGTCAGGGCTGTCCCACATGAGCACGACAGGGTTGTCTGTCGTAACGAACAGTCCCGTTTGTGGACTGGTGATCAACCGGGTCCATCGTCGCCGCGCCAGACATGGGAGCACAGCGTCGATCAAGTTGGACTCATCCACGATATGACGTTCGTTGGGAATTGAAATCTCGTAGTTTCCCGGTTCCTGAAACAGCTTCGCCTGTTCGTAGCTAATCTCTGGATCGCCAACCTCGCGTGCTGCTTTACTGACGCGGTTCCATACATCTTCAGAGGACAGGACGTTGTCCATCATGAGCCTCGCGGTATGTTTGATGAACTCTCCACGATTCTCACGCGTCTGCGGTGAACGGACCACCAGCAATGCCATCAAGTTGAAAATCCAGTTCTTGAGCTTGTCGTCGTCATCCCATTTCGGATTGGCGGCGAAACTGGTTAACGCTTGATCGAAGTGACCTTCAAGCCTGCTCATGGCGGTCTCGATAGCATCGGGTGCGACACCGGGTATCTGGACACGGTTGAAGTCGCGTTCACCACCGACGTTGCGAGGCGAAGTCAGGAATCTCCTTTTCTGTTTGAAGTCCCACGTATGAAGCTGGGAGTCACGCGTTCCGTCGCGAGTGAATCGCTTTAGGTAGCACTGAGGAAGGTAGTGATGATGTCGGGCTTCGGTAGGCATGGATCAAGCTGCCAACCGGTGTTCGTAGTAAGGACGCTCTCGGTCGTCCAGTAGCTGATCAAGCTGTGCCGCGGTCGATCCTGCAGGTGAGAGCCAGCGTCGAGCACCTTCCTGCGTCAGCGGAATCACACACCGATCATGTCCAGCGGCTGCAATCTCCGGTGGTGGCTCATCGGTGATCGCTGCGAACGAGTCTAGGTCTGGACTGCCGGTTTCTGACCAGTGACTCCAAAGGCAAGCAATGTGCATTTCACGTTCGGGTTTCGGTAAAAACTGCAGCACGACGTTTCGCTCCTTCTCACCCGGTTGTAGCTGTCGTTTCTCAAAATCATGCTGGGCTACGTTTTCGTAGAAGCCCGTGATGGCAACGATGGCGTGGTGACTCGTGAACTGGTGCTTCCAGAAGCCAGTCAGGTTGTCACGACGAGCGTTGTAGCAGCCCTCAAACCTGCGGTCGTAGGACGCAGGCTTCCCGGCAGGACGGCAGTGATACCTCATTGGCTTGATGACAAGCTCGCTGCCTTCTGCGATCACGACAGGGGCATACCAGAAAGGGAAGATGCGACCGTCCTCGGGATCAAGCTCAGTGCGCCTGATTTCAGCCAGCTTTGAGAGATGCCACTGCACCTTGTCCGAGGCGATGCGCTGACTGTCGCGAGCAGCCTTGGTTTGACGCACCTGTAACTTCCGTTCCGCGTCACCAAGCCGCTTCTTCTGCGCAAAGAGACCTTCTTCAAGGTGCCGGGTGCGCTGGGAGTGGAAAGCCGCAATCGCGTCGTAGATGCGTTGCTCTTGAGCGGTAACCGGATCGTGAAAGCCAAGCTCCATGCCCTTGGGGATGCGGATAGTGGCGTCTTCTAACCGCCTGACGAAAAGGCGTTCGAAACTCGCAAGGTCCGCACGAGCACCGAACGTCCGCTCAAGACGTTTCCAGTCTTGCTTTACCAAAGCCGAGTAGCACATGGCCACATCCTAAAGGCTTGGACTTGCCTGTGAACCGGTCTTTAAGCCGTGCTCCACTCGACCATGCGGATAGCGACGGTGCCACTCGGCTTCCAGAGCCTCGATCTGCTGACGCAACCCCTCATCGCTGGCTTGTGCAACGCAAGATCGATTGCCAGCCAAGATGTCGTGCCGAACTACCTCGCGATCCCACAACTCAGCGTCCTCGCGATTGCCGTCGCCGAAGACCCATTCCACCGCACGTCGATACGTCCGCCATCGCTCGTGTCGAGCATTGGACTCGTAGAAATCCAAGAAACTCTGGGTCCGGAATTCCAAGTGGTGCGTCTGGTAGTGGTCACTTGACCATCGCGACTCAGGTCCCATTGTCGGCTCGTAGCGTTCGCAAAACTCGCTGATCAGATGCTTCGTGCGTTCGACAAGATCGGCACGCTCGGCTGGTGTCCGCTTCCTTCCCTCAAAGAGTTCGCCGCATAACGCATGCACTTCACGAAAGAAGGCTGACAAGGTCAACTTGTTGAAGCGGGTGATGACTGACATCTGTCGAGGCTAGACCCTCGAATACTCTACGAGTCAATGAGACTAGTTTTGGATGATGCGACCGTGCTAAGCGTCGGCTTGTGACGCAGGCTATGTCTCTGCTGGCTCACCGGACGAGCTTCAGCGCACGATGGCACTCAAGACTCGCCCGACCACTCAAAGGGATACACACCCGCAGCAGAGGCGGTCCCATGCCGTTCAAGAGCAAAGCGCAGCGTCGGAAGTTCGCGGCACTGCTGGTTGAGGGAAAGATCAAACCCGAGACGTTCGAGGAATGGAATCGTGAAACGGGTGGGTCAAAGCTGCCTGAGCGGGTGAGCGGGAAGGGTTCAAAGAAGGCCAAGGAGCAGCCAAAGAAGGCATCAAAGAAGCCCAAAGATCGACCAAAGAAGCCAAAGAAGGCATCGACCCGGAAGGCGCGAAACTAGCGGGATGGCAATCACCGTCAGAGACATCAAGCCGATGGAGCCGAGCCTCGCACCGGCTTTTAGTAAGCCGGAATGGGTCTACGAACTCAAATTTGATGGCTACCGCATGATCTGCGGTAAGCACGGCACCGACGTAACCCTCATCTCCAAGAAAGGCAAAGACGCGACTGAATGGTTTCCCGAGGTCGTTGACGCCCTTGCTGCTCTCCCTCATCTCGACTTCATCCTCGACGGTGAGGTCTGCGTCGTGGATGAGAAGGGTATCCCTGACTTCGAAGCTTTGAGGGGCTTGGCAAGGCCAAGGCGGAAGAGGGTGGCCAACGTGGTGCTCTACGCCTTCGATCTTCTTGCTCTCGATGGGAAGGACCTACGGGCTTTGTCCCTCGTGGAGCGCAAGGCAAAGCTCAGGAATCTGATCCCGAAGAAGGCCCTTGGTATTGGATTCGTGGCCCACGTAGAGCGGACTGGCAAAGAATTGTTCGCTGCAGCCTCAGAAATGCGCATGGAAGGCGTGGTTGGCAAGTTGGCTACCTCACCCTATGTCGGCGGCAAAACTCGCGACTGGCGCAAGGCTAAGCAGGCTGGATGGCATGAGGGATGGGAGAGGCCGAAGCGGAAGAGGTCGTGACGGCCTCGGTGGCTTGAGCACCGTCTGAACAGCCGGTATTTCCTGAATGATTGGTTTTGGGTTGCTATTCGAGGATTCATCGATGATTCTGGATGTGTCTTTCACTCCAACGGAGGCGACGAATGACTCAGGTCGGACCCTCGTCCGAACTCATCCGGCGAGATTGGTCCGGAGAACAGGATGTAGAACGTGCAGAAGAACACCGAAGAGACTGTCTCAAGCGGCCCCGCGACTTTTCCGGACTTCAATACGGGCATTCTCCAATGCGCCTGATCACCACGGCCGAATGGTCTGCGAAATATTTTTCAGAGGTCAGTCGCCCAGCCGAAGTCACTATCCGACGCTGGTGCAGAAATTGGAAAGAATCCGGCCTTGCAAGGAAGGTGGGTGGTGCTTGGTTCATTGATGAACACCGCTGGCTCGCTCAAGGCGACGAGTTGGTTGAAGCGGTCTTGTCCGCTTAGTCTGGACCCATGGGAAGACGACGCGACCTTCGTAACCGTGACCTGCCGGTCAATCTTTATCCGTGCACGCGAGGGTTCGAATACAGGCATCCAGTAACTGGCAATCGGCATTTCTGGCCTGATGACCGGCTTAAGGCGATTCAATCCGCCAAGAAGCTAAACGCCATGCTCATGGCGACGACCGATTTGGTCGCGGACGTTTTGGGAGAGAAACGAGAGCTTAAGGAGGCGATCAAACTTTTCCGCGATGAAGACGTGCCAGACCGCAATTGGGGTGAGGTCACACGCGAGAACAACGAAATTCGCATCAGCAAAATCGAATCCGATCTTGGAAGCCGTCAGGTGCGGACCTTCACTGTCAAGGATTGTGCAGACTATCTGCGAGCGGTGACAGATTCACTAGACTCGCGTAGGCGTTACCGCACGCTACTGATCTGGATACTCGACTGTGCAGTCGAAGAGGGTTGGATTGATTTCAATCCTGCATCACAAACACGCAAGCCGGGTTCAGAGACGCGCAAGCGCGAACGATTGACCATCGAAGGCTTTGACGCGGTCTACCGCAGAGCAGCGGAATTGGTCACGGCAGGCGAGCCGAAGATGCGTGCTTTGCAGAATGCGATGGACCTGTCGCTGATAACGCTCCTGCGTCGAGGCGATGTCGCATATGCACGGTTCGAGGATTGCGCAGGTGGCCCGCTCAAGGTTGAACCAAAGAAAACTAGGGACTCCACCAAGGTCCGTCTTTCACTATCTCGCGCCCTCTCTCAGCGTGGAATGACGCTCGATAGGGTGCTCAAACGATGTCGTGATGACGTTGTGTCACCTTTCGTCATTCACCGTCTACCGGTAAAGGCGCGACCAAAGCACATGAGGGCAGTGAAGCGCGTTCACCATACGCAGGTCCTTCCAGAGCAATTGACCCGTTTGTTCGAGGAAGCACGGGATGCCTGTCCTGAATTTGCGGACTGCAAGAACCCGCCTACCTTCCACGAAATTCGCTCTCTCGGTGGCGATCTATACCGTAAAGCCGGTTGGACCAAGACGCAGTTACAAGCCCTATACGGTCACGCGGATGAGAACATGACGGATACCTACTTGGATCGCCCGGACGCGCCTTACGTCGAGATAAACCCACCCGCGATTTACGGAAAATAGTCTGGCAATTTTCTGGCAGCCCTGTTTATGCACAGGGTGTGCTAGGCTAGGAAACAAATGGAGAAACAGCAGCTTAAAGATTGGTCGGGGCGAGAGGATTTGAACCTCCGACCACTTCCACCCCAAGGAAGTGCGCTACCAGGCTGCGCTACGCCCCGAATCGTTGAATTCCACCAAACCGCGAGGGTCGCGCATGTTAGCGGACCCCTGCATTCCTGAAAAGCACAGCTAATGTCGAAGATCGTCGAACTCACCGCCCTGCAGATCCTGGATTCCCGCGGCAACCCCACCATCGAGGCCGAGGTGCGCCTGGCCAGCGGAGCGCACGGCCGCGCCGCGGCGCCGTCGGGCGCCTCGACCGGTACGCGCGAGGCCGTGGAGCTGCGCGACGGCGACAAGAAGCGTTACCTGGGCAAGGGCGTCGGCAAGGCGGTCAAGCACGTGCAGACCGAGATCGCCAAGCGCGTCACCGGCATGGAGGCGCAGGATCAGCCGGCGCTGGATCAGGCGATGATCGATCTGGACGGCACGGAGAACAAGGCGCGGCTCGGTGCCAACGCGATCCTGGCTGTGTCGCTTGCGAACGCAAAGGCTGCGGCAACCGAATCGGGCCTGCCGCTGTTCCGGCATCTCGGCGGGATTTCCAGCGCCACGCTGCCGGTGCCGATGATGAACGTCATCAACGGCGGCGCGCACGCGGACAACAACGTCGACATCCAGGAATTCATGATCCTGCCGGTCGGCGCGCCGTCGTTCTCGGAGGCGCTGCGCTACGGCACGGAGATCTTCCACGCGCTGAAGAAGGTGCTGCGCGATCGCAAGCTCAACACGGCCGTTGGTGACGAAGGCGGCTTCGCGCCGGACCTGGAATCCAACGTCGCCGCGCTCGACTGCCTGCTGCAGGCGATCGAGGCGGCCGGCTACAAGCCCGGCAAGGACGTCTACCTGGGCCTCGACGTCGCGTCCAGCGAGTTCTACCAGAAGGGGCAGTACCACCTGGAAGGCGAAGACCGGAAATATTCGCGCGCCGAGTTCGTCAATTACCTGGCTGGCATCTGTGCCAAGTATCCGGTGATCTCCATCGAGGACGGCTGCGCCGAGAACGACTGGGAAGGATGGAAGCTGCTCAGCGACAAGCTCGGGAAGACGGTGCAGCTGGTTGGCGACGATCTGTTCGTGACCAATCCGAAGATCCTGGCCGAGGGCATCGCCAAGGGCATCGCAAATTCCATCCTGATCAAGCCCAACCAGATCGGCACGCTGACCGAGACGCTGGAGGCGATCCAGCTGGCGTCGGAGAACCGCTATTCCAGCGTCGTGTCGCATCGCTCCGGCGAGACCGAGGACGCGACCATCGCCGACATCGCGGTCGGCACCACGGCCACGCAGATCAAGACGGGCTCCCTGTGCCGCTCCGATCGAATGGCCAAGTACAACCAGCTGCTGCGCATCGAGCGGGAGCTTGGGTCGCGCGCCCGCTATCCGGGCAAGGCCGCGTTTCCGGTGAAGCTGTGAAGCTCACGACCTGGCTCACCACGCTGCTCGTGCTGATGCTGGTCGGCCTGCAGTATCGACTTTGGGTCGCGGACGGCGGCATCGCCCACAGCCTGCGCCTGCGCAGCGAGCTCGCGCGCAATCGCGCGCAAGTCGAAAAGCTGCGCAATCGCAACGCCGCGCTGGACGCGAGCGTGCGTAACCTCAAGTCCGGGCTGGACGAGATCGAGATCCGCGCGCGCCAGTCGCTGGGGATGGTCCGCCAGGGCGAGACGTTCTATCTCGTCGTACGCCGCTAGGCGACCACCTTGGGCGAGGCTCCAGGCGGCACACCGCGCTACTGGGCGATCGTCGTGGCAGCCGGTGGCGGCACCCGCATGCAGACAGCGCTTCCCAAGCAATACCTCGAATCACAAGGCAAGACGCTGGTCGAGCACAGCCTCGCCGCCTTCTTCCATCTGGCCTGGGTCGACGGAGTCGTCGCCGTCGTAGCGGCACACGACCAGCGATTCGAGAGTCTTGCCGTCGCGCGCGAGGCGCGCCTTCAGATCGCAACCGGCGGCGCCGCGCGCGCCGACTCGGTGCTCGCCGGCTTGCGACGCGTGTCCGAGCTGGCACGCAGCCAGGCGCAGAACACCTACGTGCTGGTGCACGACGGCGCGCGCCCCTGCGTCACGCGCGCCGACATCGAGCGCCTCCGCGACCAGGCGACGGACGAGAACGGCGGGCTCCTGGCCGCGCCTGTGACCGACACCGTCAAGCGCGCGGCCGACGGGCGCGTCGACGAATCCGTGGATCGCCGGGACTTGTGGTGCGCCCAGACCCCGCAGATGTTCCGGCTGGACCTGCTGCGCACTGCGCTGGAAGCCTGCGCAGCGCAGCGCGTGGAGGTCACTGACGAGGCGGGCGCGATGGAGCGCGCCGGCTACCGACCCCGGCTGGTGGAGGCCCGCAAGAGCAATCTCAAGGTCACGTATCCGGAGGACCTGGCGCTGGCGGATTTCTGGCTGTCACGGCCCGAGGCGCAACGATGAGCCTTCGACTTCGCCGTCGCCGGCCGTTAACCTTGGCGCATGTTTAGGATCGGCCACGGCTTCGACGTGCATCGCCTCGAAAGCGGCGAGGGCGTGACGCTGGGCGGCGTGTTCATCGCTTGTCCGTACAAGGTCATCGCGCATTCCGATGGCGACGTGATCATCCACGCGCTCTGCGACGCACTGCTCGGGGCAATGGGCGGCGGCGACATCGGCAAGCTGTTCCCGGACACCGAAGAGAAATACCGGGGCATCGCCGGCCAGCGATTGCTCGCGGACGTGATGACCCGCGTGCGGGCCGCGGGTTTCCGCGTGGGCAATGCCGACCTCACGTTGATCGCGCAGGTGCCGCGCGTCGCGTCGTACACCGCGGCGATGTGCCAGCTCCTCGCCGCCGAGCTCGGCATCTCCATCGACCTGATCAACGTCAAGGCAACGACCAACGAAGGTATGGGGCACATCGGCCGCGCCGAAGGCATCGCCGCGCACGCGATCGTGCTGCTCGAAAAAATCCCTGCGCCGTAGCTCGCGCTTTTGCGCGGGGCTATACTCGCGCGATGCTGAAACCAGCGATGCACGCCGACGGGGATCGACGTCGCGCCGTAAAGGGGCGCGACACCCGCGAGGAAATCCTCAACTGCGCCGAAGAGCTCTGGCAGCGGCGCGGCTACAACGGCTTCTCCTATCACCACATTGCCGTGCAGCTCGGCATCCGCAACGCCGCGATCCACTATCACTTCCCGTCGAAGGAGAGCCTGGGCGTGGCGCTGATCCAGCGCTATCGCAACCGCTTCCGCGAGTGGTTCGTGCAGGCGCGCAAGACCGAGAACGCCTGGTCGCGGCTGCAGAGCTACTTCAATCTTTACGTCGCCTACTTCAACGCCGAATGCCGCGTCTGCCCCTCCGGGATCCTCGGCGCCGAATTCCAGGCGATCCCCGAGGAGATGCGGGAGGAAGCGCGCCTGCTGATGGGCGAGATCTACGACTGGCTCATCGAGACGCTCGAGCTGGGGCGCAGCCAGGGCAGCTTGCGCTTCATCGGCAAGCCGGAGGACAAGGCGGTGCAGCTCGGCGCATCGCTGCAGGGAGGGCTGCAGATCGCGCGCGTTGCCGGCGCGGAGCGCCTGGATCAGCTGCTGGCGCAGCTGTCGCTGGAGCTATTCGGCCAGACCTGGTCCTCCGCCCAGGCCGCGTAGGTCGGACGCGCGCAGGAGCACGTAGACCGCGCCGCTGCCACCGTCCTGTGGCCGCGCGGAGCAGAAGGCCAGCACATCCTTGCGACGCCGCAGCCAGTGATCGACGCGGCTCTTGAGCACCGGTCCCTGATTGCTGGAGCGAAGCCCCTTGCCGTGGATGACGCGGACGCAACGGACCCCGCGCGCCATGCTCTCCGCCAGGAAATGATGCAACGCGACCTTGGCCGTCGCGCTGTTCATCCCGTGCAGATCGAGCTCGGCGCCCACGCGGTAAGTGCCTCGGCGCAGCCGGCGAAAGACCGAGTCCTGCAAACCCGGTGCGCGGTAGGCGAGATCCTCGCCGCTGTCGATCCAGCGCTCCGGATCGTGCGCCAGCAGCTCGTCGAGCACCGCGCGCTCGTCTGCCTCGGTCTGCAGGGGCCGGCCGTTCGGTGGATCACGATGGGGCGGAGCGCGGTTGGGCTTGGGCAGCGGCCTGACCTCCCGCATCGCTTCGGCGAAGGCATCGTCGTCCTCGGCGGGTGGCGGAACGGGGGGAAGCTTGTTCATCGGGGTGGTGCTTGGAAGTACACTTGTAATCTCTGATGCGAATTCTCCTCTCCAACGACGACGGCTGCCAGGCGCCGGGCCTGCGCTGCCTGGCCGATGCCCTGCACACGCACTTCGATCTGACCGTCGTGGCGCCCGACCGCAACCGCAGCGGCGCGAGCAATTCGCTCACCCTCCTGACGCCGGTGCGCGTGCAGCGCCATCCCGACGGCGTGTTCTGCGTCGACGGCACGCCGACCGACTGCGTCCACCTGGCGCTGACCGGCCTGATGAAGGAGCTGCCCGACATGGTCGTTTCCGGCATCAACGCCGGCGCCAACCTGGGCGACGACGTGCTGTATTCCGGAACGGTCGCCGCGGCGATGGAGGGACGCAATCTGGGGTACCCGGCCATCGCCGTGTCCTGCTGTGGCACCAACCCCGAGCACTACGCCACCGCCGCGCGCGCCACGCTGGCCGTGATCGAGCTGTTGCGACGCGAGGCGCTGCCGAACAACTCGATCCTCAACGTCAACGTTCCGGACCTGCCGTGGGCGTCGATCACCGGCTTTCGCGCGACGCGCCTGGGCAATCGCCATCGTGCGGAGCCGGTGATCGCCTCGACCGATCCGCGGGGCCGTCCGATCTGGTGGGTCGGCGGCGCGGGACCAGAAGCGGACGCCGGCCCCGGCACCGATTTCCACGCCATCGCCGCCGGCGCGGTGTCGATCACCCCGATCCTGACCGACCTGACCCGCCACGCCGCGCTCGAGCAGGTGCAGCAGTGGGTCAAGGGGCTATGAGGAACGTCCTGCGGCCGCAGCTGCCTGCAGGCGGCTCGACGCTCGACGCGCAGCGTCGCCGGCTGCTCGACGAGCTGCGCCGCCAGGGCATCCGTGACGAGCGGGTGCTCACCGCGCTCGCGCGCGTGCCGCGCGAGCAGTTCATCGAGGAAGCGCTGCGCGGTCGCGCCTACGAGAACAACGCGCTGCCGATCGGCCAGGCGCAGACGATCTCGCAGCCCTACATCGTCGCGCTGATGACGCAGGCCCTGCTCGACGGCACCGCCGCTTCGGGCGGCAAGCCGGCCACGCGCAAGCTGCGCAAGGTCCTCGAGATCGGGACCGGCTGCGGCTATCAGACCGCGGTGCTGGCGGAAGTGACGGCGGCGGTGTTCACCATCGAGCGCGTGAAGCGACTGTCGGAGCAGGCGCGCGAACGCCTGGCGCGGCTGGGCTATCACCGCATCCACTTCTCCTACGCCGACGGCAACGCCGGCTGGCAAACCTACGCGCCTTTCGACGGCATCCTGGTGACGGCCGCTGCCGAGACGATCCCGCAGCCGCTGATCGATCAGCTCGCGCCCGGCGGCAGGCTGATCATCCCGGTCGGATCACTGGGATTCCAGAACCTGAAGCTGGTGGAGCGCACGGACAAAGGGGTCAGGGCCGCGGACCTCTGCGGCGTCAGCTTCGTGCCTCTGCTCGGCGGTCGGGCTTGATGCGCGCTGCCCTGATCGTCGTCGTCGGCCTGGTGCTGACGGCCTGCACCGAGGCCGTGCGCTGGAGCGATGAAGGCGACAGCCGTCGCGCAGGAGCGTCGCGGTCGTCTTCGACCCGCCGACATGCCCCTGACGCGGAAGCGCGGTCCTACACGGTCAAGCGCGGCGACACGCTGTATTCGATCGCCACGCGGCATCAGCTGGACTACCACGACGTCGCCGCCTGGAACGGCATCGGCTCGGACTATCGTCTGGATGTCGGGCAGGTGCTGCGGCTGAGTCCGAAGGGCAAGGCATCGAACCCGGTCGCTGCGCTCAAGCCCAGGCGCACGCCGGCCGCCGCGGACGATGAACCGACGCTCGCGCCGCATCCCGCGGGCGCGGCCAAGGCCGCCCCGCCGCTGGAGCGTTACTACCAATGGCAGTGGCCGCTCTCGGGCGCCATCGCCAAGACGTACTCGCCCGAAGGCGGCTCCAAGGGGGTCGACATCGGCGGCGAGCTGGGCCAGAGCGTGATCGCTGCCGCGCCGGGCCGCGTGGTCTACAGCGGCTCAGGCCTGAAGGGCTACGGCGAGCTGGTGATCATCAAGCACGACGAGACCTACCTTTCGGCGTATGGCTACAACCGCAAGCGCCTGGTCGCGGAGGGCGACCTGGTGACCGCCGGGCAGGCCATCGCCGAGCTGGGGATGGGGCCGGAGCAGAAGCCCTTGCTGCACTTCGAGATCCGCGAGCACGGCAAGCCTCTTGATCCTTTGCCGATGCTCCCCAAATTAGGGACCCCATGAGCGAACCAAAAACCGAGAAGCGCGAATTCCAGGCCGAGGTGCGGCAGCTGCTGCACCTGATGATCCACTCGCTGTACTCCAGCCGGGAGATCTTCCTGCGCGAGCTGATCTCCAACGCCTCCGACGCGTGCGATCGCCTGCGCTTCCTGGCGATCGACAAGCCCGAGCTGCTCGGCGATTCCGAGCTGGCCGTGGAGATCTCCGTCGACAGGGCCGCCGGCACCCTGACGATCAAGGACAACGGCGTCGGCATGTCCCGCGACGAAGTGATCGAGAACCTGGGCACCATCGCCCGTTCCGGCACGCGCAAGTTCCTCGAGTCCCTGTCGGGCGACCAGAAGAAGGACGCGCAGGCGATCGGACAGTTCGGCGTCGGCTTCTATTCCTCGTTCATCGTCGCCGACAAGGTGACAGTGCTGTCCCGTCGCGCAGATCAGGACGATGCCGTGCGCTGGGAATCGGACGGCCAGGGCGAGTTCACCGTCGAGCCGTCGTTCAAGCAGGACCGCGGCACCGAGGTGATCCTGCATCTTCGCGACGACGCCAAGGAATTCCTGGAGCCGGGCCGCGTCCGCACCATCGTGCGCCGCTATTCGGATCACATCGGCCTGCCGATCCGGCTGAAGGACGACAAGGGCGAGTCGGAGACCATCAACCAGGCCCGCGCGTTCTGGACGCGTCCCAAGTCCGAGCTCAAGGACGAGGACTACAAGAAGTTCTACGAGCACATCGCGCACGATCACGCGCCACCGCTGGCCTGGGCGCACAACAAGGTCGAAGGCACGCTCGAGTACACGACGCTGCTGTACATCCCGTCGCACGCGCCCTTCGACCTGTGGGATCGCGAGCACGCGCGCGGCGTGCAGCTTTACGTCAAGCGCGTGTTCATCTTCGACAAGGCGGCCGAGCTCCTGCCGGCGTACCTGCGGTTTGTGCGCGGCCTGGTCGACACCGCCGACTTGCCGCTCAACGTCTCCCGCGAGCTCCTGCAGGGCAACCGCATGGTCGAGAAGATCAAGAGCGCGCTGGTCAAGCGCGTGCTGGATCTGCTCGAGGAGATGGCGGCGCAGCGACCCGACGATTACGCGAAGTTCTGGGAGACCTTCGGCACTGTGCTCAAGGAAGGCGTCGTCGAGGACGCGGCCAACCGTGAGCGCATCGCTGCGCTGTGCCGCTTCCACAGCAGCCGCAGCCCGGACAAGCCGACCGTGTCCCTGGCCGAGTACAGCGGCCGCATGCCGGCAGAGCAGAAGGAGATCTTCTACCTGACGGCCGAGACGCTGGCCGCCGCGCGCAACAGTCCGCACCTGGAAGGTTTCGTCAGCCGCGGGCACGAGGTGCTGCTGCTCGCCGACCGGGTGGACGAGTGGCTCGTGACGCACCTGCCCGAGTTCCAGGGCAAGAAGCTGGAATCCGTCGCGCGCGCCAGCAAGGACCTGGAAAGCCGCATCGAGACGCCGGACAAGGCGCGGCACGAGAGCGAGTACAAGGATGTGCTCACGCGTCTGGGCAAGCTCCTCGAGTCGCGCGTCGAATCCGTGCGCCTGTCGGGCCGGCTCACCGAGTCGCCGAGCTGCCTGGTTGCGCCGGAGCACGGCTTGTCGCGGCACTTCGAGCAGATCCTGAAGCGCGCGGGCGAGAAGATGCCGCAGACCAGGCCGATCCTGGAGCTCAACCCGTCGCATCCGCTGGTGGCGCGCCTGAAGACCGCGGAGAGTGACGAGGGCTTTGCGGACTACGCCGAGCTGCTATACGGGCAGGCGGTGCTGGCGGAGGGCGCCCAGCTCGACGATCCCGCCGCGTTCGTGAAGCGGCTGAACAAGCTCGTGCTCGGGCAATCCGCGCCGAGCCGCATCATTGTTTGAGGACGTCGACGCCCTCGACGAAGTGGTCTTCCCAGAACGGCGTGGTCATGTCGGTGACGACGACCTGGCGTCCGCTCACGGGCGCGTGCACCGCGAAGCCGTCGCCGATGTAGATCGCCACGTGATCGACGCCGAACCAGGAATCGATCTTGAAGAACAGCAGGTCGCCGACCTGGGCCTCGTCCAGATCGAGGTCATCCTCGCCGACGTCGCGCTGATCGTCGGAAGACCGGGGCACCTGGACGCCGTTGCGGGCGAACACGTATTGCACCAGGCCGCTGCAGTCGAAACCTGACGGGCTGCTGCCACCGAAGCGATAGGGCTTGCCGACCTGCGCCAGCGCCGTGCGCTTGATCGACTCGCGCATCTCCGGCGTGTCGAAGGGATGACTGGCGCAGCCGTGCAGCAGGAGCGCGGCCAGCCCGAGGACGACCGCGTTACGCATTTTCCGGCGGCTGGGTCTTCTTCATGGAGGGCCGGTGCGCGAACGACTCGAACCATTGCGCGAGACCCTCGTGCCCGCGATGCCACTCGAGGTAGGGCATGCGGAAGTCCAGGTAGCCCAGCGCCACGCCGGTGGTGATCTCCACCAGGCTGACGCTGCGCAGCGACAGCGACGAGGCTTCCGCGTTGAGCACTTCGACCGCGCGCTTGATGCGCTGCGCCTGCCGGTCCAGGTGAGCGGTGTAGATGATCCCTTCGGGCCGACGCTTCTCCAGCACGGTCGCGACCGCGGCGTCCGTGATGCCTTCCGCGAGGTGCAGGCGACGCAGCGCCGCCCAGCGCTGGGATCCGCGCGGCAGCGGCGACAGCGGACGGTTGCGCGCCTGCAGGTAGTCGATGATCAGGCGCGAGTCGGGCAGGGGCTCGCCGCGATCGCTGATCAGCACCGGGATGCGCGACAAGGGATTGGCTGCCAGAAGCTCCGGCGGCGGGTTGAACGGATCGGTGATGATCTCCTCGACCTGCTCGGACAGCCCGAGCTCGTCGATGACCACCCGCACCTTGCGCGCGTAGGGCGACGTGAGACTGCAATACAGTTTCATCATCGCCCGATTGTAACGGGGCTGGTTGCTACGCCGTCGGCTTGTCCAGGTACCTCTCGGCGTCGAGCGCGGCCTGGCAGCCGGTTCCCGCGGACGTCACCGCCTGGCGGTAGACGTGGTCCATCACGTCGCCGGCGGCGAACACACCCGGGATGCTGGTTGCGGTGGCGTCTCCCTCGTTGCCGGACTTCACCTTGATGTAGCCGCCGGCCATGTCCAGCTGGCCTTCGAAGATCTTCGTGTTCGGCTCGTGGCCGATGGCGATGAACACGCCCTTCACGGCCAGGTCACGCGTGGCGCCGGTCTTGACGTTCTTGATGCGCGCGCCGGTGACGCCGGTGGCGTCGCCCACCACTTCGTCCAGCGTGGAGTCCCAGACGATCTCGACCTTGCCTTCCTTGGCGCGCTTGAACAGCTTGTCGTGCAGGATCTTCTCGCCCTTGAACTTGTCGCGGCGATGGACGACGGTCACGTGCTTGGCGATGTTGGCAAGGTAGATCGCCTCCTCCACGGCAGTGTTGCCGCCGCCGATCACCGCCACGTCCTGGCCCTTGTAGAAGAAGCCGTCGCAGGTGGCGCAGGCGGACACGCCCTTGCCGCGGAACGACTGCTCGCTGGGGATCCCCAGGTACTTGGCGCTGGCGCCCGTGGTGATGATCAGCGCGTCGCAGGTGTAGGTGGCCTGGTCGCCGGTCAGCGTGAACGGCTTCTTCTTCAGGTCCACGCTCTGCACGTGGTCGTAGATCAGCGTGGTGTCGAAGCGCTCGGCGTGCTTCTGCATGCGCTCCATCAGCGCCGGCCCCATCAGGCCCTCGACGTCGCCCGGCCAGTTGTCAACCTCGGTCGTCGTCGTCAGCTGCCCGCCGACCTCCAAGCCGGTGATGAGCGCCGGCTTGAGGTTGGCGCGGGCGGCGTAGACCGCGGCCGTGTAGCCCGCCGGGCCCGATCCGAGAATGATCAGGCGATGATGTTGCGTCGGCACTTAGAGCGTTGCCGCGTGCTTGGCGAGGTACTTGGCGACGCCCTCGGTCGTCGGCTTCATCGCCTCGTCGCCCTTCTTCCAGCCGGCGGGGCAAACCTCGCCGTGCTGCTCGGTGAACTGCAGCGCGTCGATCAGGCGCAGCATCTCGTCGACCTCGCGGCCCAGCGGCAGGTTGTTGACGACCTGGTGCTGCACCACACCGCTCTTGTCGATCAGGAACGAGGCGCGGAAGGCGACGCCGTCCTGGTGCTCGACGCCGTAGGCGCGCGTGATCTCGTGGTTGACGTCGGCGACTAATGGGAACTTGACCGGACCGATGCCGCCCTTCTCGATCGCCGTCGAGCGCCAGGCGAAGTGGCTGAACTGCGAGTCGATCGACACGCCGATCACCTGCACGCCGCGCTCCTCGAAGGCCTTGATGCGATGGTCGTGGGCGATGATCTCGGACGGGCAGACGAAGGTGAAGTCCAGCGGATAGAAGAACAGCACGACGTATTTCTTGCCGCGGTAGTCCGACAGCTTGAAGGCTTCGTTGATGCTGCCGTCGGCCATGACGGCAGCGGACTTGAAATCGGGGGCCATACGGTTCACGAGTACGCTCATATCAGGAGCTCCGGTTCGATTGCGGGTCGCGCGATCTGCGGACCGCGTGTTGAGGCGGGAATTCTAGGTGGCTATGCCTGATCAATCAAAGCAAATTTGGTTATGGAGGCCATAGTCACGGCGCATGGTGGTGCGAATTGGAGCTAACGCGAAGCGCCGCTCAATTCGCTTGGCGAAAGAGTAGCCAGAATGTCCCTAGGCAGGGCCTGATGCATCCGCGACAATAGACTCGTCCGTTGTTCGTGACCGAAAGACCTTCATGAGTTATCTCGCTCTTGCCCGAAAATGGCGCCCCCGGCGCTTCCAGGACGTCCTGGGGCAGGGCCACGTGGTCAAGGCGCTGGAGCACGCGCTGGCCGGCGACAAGCTGCACCCTGCGATCCTGCTGACCGGGACCCGCGGCGTCGGCAAGACCACGCTGGCGAGGATCATCGCCAAGGGCCTGAACTGCGAGACCGGCGTTACCGCCAACCCGTGCGGGACCTGCTCGGCCTGCCGCGAGGTCGACGAGGGCCGCTTCGTCGACCTGCTCGAGATCGACGCCGCCAGCCGCACCAAGGTCGACGACACGCGCGCGATGCTCGACAACGTCGCCTATGCGCCGGTGCGGGGCCGCTACAAGGTGTACCTGATCGACGAAGTCCACATGCTGTCGGGTCACTCCTTCAACGCGTTGCTCAAGACGCTGGAGGAGCCACCGCCGCACGTGAAGTTCATCCTCGCGACGACGGACCCGCAGAAGCTGCCGGTGACCGTGCTGTCGCGCTGCCTGCAGTTCAATCTCAAGCGCTTGCCGCAGGCGCTCCTGCGCGAGCAGATGACCAAGGTGCTGGGCGACGAGGGCATCGCAGCAGAGCCGGGCGCCGTCGCCGAGATCGCGCGCGCGGCGGATGGCTCCATGCGTGACGCGCTGTCGCTCCTGGACCAGGCGATCGCCTTCGCCGGCAACACCAAGCTCACGCAGGCGCAGGCCGAGGAGATGCTCGGTGTCGTCGGCCGGCGCACCCTGTTCGAGGTGCTCGAGGCGGTGGCCGCGGGTGACGGCGCCGCATTGCTCGCGTGCATCCAGCGGCTCGATGCGCAGGCTCCCGACTACGGCGCGCTGCTCAACGACCTGGCTGCGATGCTGCAGCGCATCGCCTTGCTGCGTGTGCTCCCCGACGCCGCGGACGACGATGACGATCCGGCGCTGCGCACGCTCGCCCAGCGGCTGGATCCATCCGACGTGCAGCTCTACTACCAGATCGTGGTGTTCGGCCGGCGTGACCTGCCGTGGGCGCCCGATCCGCGGCTGGGATTCGAGATGACGCTGCTGCGCTTGCTGGCCTTCCGCACCGGCGAGCCGGCCAAGGGCGCGCGCCAGGACGAGCGCCCCGCGCGCCAGGCGCCCGCGCCATCTGCCAAGGAGGCACCGGCGAAAAGCGCTCCTGAGCCTGTGCGCGCGGCGTCGACGATTCCCGTCGATGCGACGTGGGAGCAGAGGATCGAGCAGCTCGGCCTCGACGGCATGAACAAGCAGCTCGCCCGCAACTGCGTCTGGGTCGGAGCGGATGACGCCAGCGTGCGGCTGGCGCTGGATCCGCGCATGAAGCACCTGCTGTCGGACGCGCGGCGCAGCGCCATCGAGGCGGCACTGGCGCGGCAATCCGGAAAGACGCTGAAGGTCGCCATCGAGGTGGCGGCACAGCCGATCGACGAGACGCCCGCCCAGCGCGAGCTGCAGCAGAAGTCCGCGCGCGCCGCCGACGCGCAGGCCGCGATCGAGAAGGATCCGGTCATCCAGATGTTCAAGGAGCGCTTCGGCGCGACCGTGCGACCCGGCTCGATAGAGCCGCTCAACAAGTGAAGTGAAGCTATGAATCCGAACATGAAAGGTGCGCTGGGCAATCTCATGCGGCAGGCCCAGCAGATACAGGAGAAGCTCAAGGCCGCGCAGGATGAGATCGCGGGCATGGAGATCACCGGCGAGTCCGGCGCCGGCATGGTCAAGGTCACGCTGACCGGCAAGCACCAGTGCCGCAAGGTGGCGATCTCGCCGGAAGCGCTGAAGGAAGACAAGGAGTTCGTCGAGGACCTGATCGCCGCGGCGATCAACGACGCCTCGCAAAAGCTCGAGCAGGCGTCCAAGGAGAAGATGGCCACGCTCGGTGGCGGCCTGCAGCTGCCGCCTGGCATGACGATGCCGTTTTGAGAAAAGGATTGTCGTGAAGGGACGTTCGGATTCCAGCAGCTACACACCGCGCATGGCGCGGCTCATCGAGGCCCTGCGCAAGCTGCCGGGCGTCGGCCCGAAGTCGGCGCAGCGCATGGCGTTTCACCTGCTGGATCGCGACCGCCCGGCGGCCGAGCAGCTGGGCAGGGCGCTGACGGATGCGCTCACCGGCGTCGGCCGCTGTCCGAGCTGCCGGATGTTCTTCGAGGACGAGCAGTGCCGTTACTGCACCGAGGCGCGCAAGGCCAGCGGGCAGATGTGCGTGGTCGAAGGCCCGGCCGACCTGCAGGCGATCGAGAACAACACGCCGTTCCGCGGCCGCTACTTCGTGCTGATGGGCCGCCTGTCGCCGCTCGACGGCGTCGGTCCCGAGGAGCTGGGGCTGCCGCAGCTCGGGCGCACGCTCACCGACGAAGGGGTCAAGGAAATGATCATCGCCACCAATCCGACGCAGGAAGGCGAGGCCACCGCCTTCTTCCTGGCGGAGATGGCCAAGGCGCGCGGCGTCAAGGTCACGCGCATCGCGCACGGCGTGCCGATGGGCGGCGAGCTCGAGTACGTCGACGGCGGCACGCTCGCGCACGCGATCGCCGGGCGTCAGCAGCTGTAGGAAGGGCTTTAGCCCCGACCATGTCCGCCACCAGCTTTCTCCTCCCCGAAGCCCTCGGCCGCTATTACGCGAAGGTCGCCGTGCGCGAGGCGCCGCTGCTGGCCAAGCTGCGCGAGGAGACTGCGAAGCTGCCGATGGCGCGCATGCAGATCGCAGCCGAGGAGGGGCAATTCCTCGACCTGCTGCTGCGGATGATCGGCGCACGTCGCTGCGTCGAGGTAGGCGTGTTCACCGGCTACAGCAGCCTGGTCACGGCGCTGGCGCTGCCGGCCGACGGCCACTTGCTGTGCTGCGATGTCAGCCGCGAGTGGACCGATATCGCGCGCCGCTACTGGGACGAGGCCGGCGTGACGCCGCGCATCGAGCTCAAGCTCGCGCCCGCGCTGGAGACGCTGGACCGCGAGCTTGCCGTCAATCCCGGCAGCTACGACTTCGCCTTCATCGACGCCGACAAGGAAAACTACGTCCGCTACTACGAGGCGTGCTTCAAGCTGCTGCGCAAGGGCGGGCTGATCGCGGTGGACAACACGCTCTGGTCCGGCCGCGTCGCCGACGCCGAAGTCAACGACGCGGACACGCAAGCCATCCGCGACTTCAACGAGCACGTCTCGCGCGACCGCCGCGTGGATTTCTGCCTCGTGCCCATCGCCGACGGGGTGACGCTGGCGCGCAAGCGGTAGCTGATTAGCTGACGAGGCCGCCCGGATAGGTTCGCCGGGGGCGTGTGGCGCCAGGGATGGCGCCACTCGAGGCGAACGGAGCTTTTAAGTCGTCCCCCGGCGAACCTATCCGGGTGGCCGACAAGACGTCACGCCAGCAGCACGTCCACCTTCGCGGCGCAGATGAAGTCGTTCTCCGTCAGCCCGCCGGCGGCGTGCGTGGAATACAGCACGGTGCAGGTCTTGTAGCCGAAGCTGATGTCGGGGTGGTGATCCTCGCGATGCGCCATCCAGGCGATGGCGTTCACGAACGCGGTGGTCTGGTAATAGTTCTTGAACGTGAACGTCGCCTGGATCGACTTGCCGTCCACGTTCAGCGTCCACTCGCTGCGCAGCAACTTCTTGAGCTCGTCGACGGTGGCGCGATTCAGCGGTGGCGTGCCTCCTTCGCAGGGCACGCACTTTTTCTTGGCAAGGTCGCTCATGGGCACTCCGGTCATGAAGGTGCGGATTCTATGCCGGCGGACCGGTGGGCGACGTCGCGGTGACGACCGGCGAGGGCTTGCGCCAGAGGCCGCCGAAGGAGAACTGGTCCCAGCCCCAGCGCAGCCAGCGCAGTAGCGCGTTGGCGAGCCACAGCGCCCACAGCAGCATGAGCACGCGGTAGCTCCACAGCGGTACCGACAGCACCCAGGCCTGGGGCAGGGCTGCGTCGTAGCGATCCTGGTACCAATAGAGGCTGTGATCGGCGGAGCCATTGCCGGCGATCTGCATGTCCGGCGCGCCGAGAAGTCCCTGCGCGACGGCGCTGAAGAGCAGGCTCAGCGCTGCCAACGACAGCAGGACGAGGCCGACCTGCACGAGATTGAATTGACGCGATGGCAGCTCCACCGCGCGGCGCCCGCGCAGGCCCAGCGCCATCAGCCAGAGGACGACGACGCCCGCTGCCCAGACCGGCAGCTGTGAAAGTCCGATCATCAGCAGCGCCCACTGCAGGCTGCGCAGCGGCGTGAGCGGGACCTGGCCCAGGCCGTAGGCGATCACCAGCAGCACGGCCATCACGCCCCAGAACAGGACGGCGGGACCCAGCCGCGGGCCGCCGAGCAGCAGGATCCACCGATCCGGCGGCATCTCGACGTTCACGCGCGCGTTGACGCCGCGGCCCGTCTGCAGCGCCGGCGTGCGCAGCAGCGTGCCGACGCCCTGCTCGGCACGCAGCACGATCTGGAAATGCTGCGCGCCCGGGCGCAGGGGCAGCACCAGCTGATCGCCTTCCAGGCGCAACGGCTGGTTGGCGCCGTCGACCGCCACGCTCTGCGCCGTCGTCGCGGGCGGAAGCGGCAAGCGATATTGGCCGCCCTGGCTGGCGCGCACGTCCAGATCGATGACGTCGTCCGTGGCCCGCTGTCCCGGGCGCACCGTCAGCGTCGCGTTGTCGAGCGTGACGGTCTGGCCGCCGATACCCGACGGCCGCGAGATGGCGACCTGCACCTTCTCGCCGGGCCAGGGCTGGAAGCTCGCGAGCCGATAGTCGTTGGCCATGTGCAGGATCGGCGCGATGCCGCTGAACTCCGCGTGCCACAGCGCGCTCACGTCGAAGCGCCAGACCTCGAACCGGTCGGTCGCGCCCGACGCCTGCAGGGACAGCGTGTCGGTAAGCGGCAGGCGCGAATTCCATCCGGCGACCGACTGGCCCGGCGCGAAGCTGAGCTCCACTTCTCCGTCGCGCATGCGGATGCGCTCGCCGGTGAGCCGCTCGCCCGGCAGCAGCGGGATCCGCGCGACGATCGGCGTATGGATGACGCCGATGCGCTGCACGCTGGTCTCGACGTCCCAGTCCATCCCCAGGTGCAGCGTGCGCGTGACGATGAGCAGCGGCGGCAATGCCTGCGCGCTCTCGCCGTCACCCGTCGGCGCAGGGTCGGCGGTGCCGGAGGACTTGAGCAGCTGCAATGCGTCGGACGGCTGTCCACGCTCGTTGACGCCACTCAGCACCCAGCCGTCCAGCGAGGACGTGACCAGGTGCGGCTTGAGCGGCAGCGGGATCTGCAGTTGTCCGAGCCCCTGCAGCGGTCCGGTGATCAGCACGTCGTGACGTCCCGGCTGCAGGCTCAGCCATAACAGGCCGTCGGGCGCGCGGCGCAACGTCGCAGCGCGACCGTCGACGACGACGTCGCTGGGTTGCCATTGCGCTCCCTGCGCACCGGCGGTGACTGCCGGCACCGGCAAAGGCACGGCCGTCGTCGCTGCGGCTTCAATGGTCGCGCGCAGGCTCAGCGCGCCGCCAGCGCCGATGCCGATCTGCAGGCGCGGCATTTGCGCGCAGTCCGGCGCGCAGGCGGGTGGGGCAAGCAGGCGCTCGCGCAGCTGGTCGAGGATGGCGGGCGAGGGCGGGCCGGGCGGCGTCGGCTCCTGCGCGCTCGCTTCGCGAGGCTGCGCGAATAGTCCGGCAGCAAGCAGCAAGGGCACGATGGCTGCAGAGGCGCGGCTGGGCAGCCGCGGCAGCTTGAGCTCCATCCAGCGCGCGATCAGCAGCGCTACGAGCACGATCGACAGCGCCTGCAGCATTCTCGTCAGCGCGGGCGAGAGCAGCCAGAGGCGCACCTGCTGATCCGGCGTCACCGGACCGTTCCAGTGCAGGTTGATGTCCTGCCACTGCCAGTTCGGAAGCCCGGGCCCCGTCTGCGTCAGCACGTTGGGGTCCATGCGCTTGATCGACTGCTGCGCCACTTGCGCGGCGCCGCGGCCTTCGTCGCGGTCCTGCATCTTGTACTTGCGCAAGTCGCGACGTGGGCGCGCGCTGGCGGCATCGGTAGCCATCATCTCCTCGGCCATCGGCGCAGGCGCCGGCGCGTTGGCGACCTCGGCGTTCATCTCCATTTCCTTGCTTTGCATGGCGTCCTGGAGAACCCCGCCGCTCACCAGCGGCGTGCTGTACAGCGGGATGTCCAGCTGGGGGTACAACGCCACGCGCGCCTGGTGGATGGCGAACGGCACCGCGATCAGCACCAGCGCGGCGGCGGCCGCCCAGCGGAACCTCCGCAGCCACGCATGCAGGCGTCCTTCCCGGTACGACGCCGGCAGCACGCGCAGCAGCGCGGTGACCGCGATGAGCGCAAGCCAGGATCCGCGCGGCGCACCGGGCTCGTGCCAGATCAGCGCCAGCGTGAAGAGCGTTGTCGCGGCCCAGGCGGGGCCGAACAGGCGCAGCGCGGCGACGGCCGCGATCAGCACGATGAAGAGATCCAGCAGCGTCCAGCGGCTGATCCAGGTGAACGCGCTATCGGCGCCTGGCGCCGCCAGCAGCCGCCAGCCCGGCGGCAGGTGCAACATCGTGTTGACCGATTGCAGATCGGTGTTCCAGCCGGCGGCCGGCAGCTGACGCTGGGCGTCGTTGATGCGGCTGTCGGCGACGAGGTTCAACTGGCCGTGGCGAACTTCCACGCCCTTGCCTTCGCGATGCTGCGTGATCAGCTGCGGCTCGTTGTCGACTTCGATGCGTCCGAGGTCGATCGGCGCCGCGGCTTCCAGCCGCCAGCTGCGCGAGAGCCGACCCTGCAGGCTGTCCTGCAGCGTGTAGCCGCGTCCGTCGAAGTCCAGCCACAGCTGGCGCTGCAGCGACAGCTGATCCGGATCGGCTTGCGGACTGCCGCGCTGCTTCTCGGCAAACGCGAGTGTGACGCCGGGCGACATCAGATACGCAGGGAAGGTGTGCCAGGTACTCGGGCATCTGCGTCTGCCGCGGATCCACCGCCGGCGCACCGCCAATCTCAACCACGCGCAGCTCGTTGTGCGCCGCGAACGACCAGGTCTCCTCGGCGGGCCACGGCGCGGGCAGCGCGTCCAGCGCGAGCTTGGAGAGCGGCGCGGTCGCGCGCCCGGTGACGTCGAGCGACCACACGCCCGGACGCACCTGCACGTGCAGGCGGTTCTGATCGTCCAGCCGCGCCGCGAGATTTCCGGAGAGCGTCAGTGGCGCGAAGCCCGGTGGCAGCACCGGACCCAGCACTTCGTCGCGGACCTCGCCGGTGACTTCCAGGTCGAGGTGCGTGGTCAGGCGCGGTGGGATGTCGTCCTCGATCAGGCGATAGACCTTGACCTCGAGGTGGTTGCCGCTGGCCGCTGCCGTCGCAGCGACGGTGCGGGCGAGCCAGACGTGATTGCGCCCGTCGCGGCCGGCACTGCGCGAGACACCGTCGACCGTGACCGTGACCAGCCCGGCGTCGGGTGGCACGTACAGCGACTCGGGCATTTGCGACCAGCGGAACGCGCCCTCGACGCGGTGCGTCCCGGCCGGCAGGTACAGCATGGGTCGCCCTTCGTGCGCGGTGACTGCCGCGGGCTGGCCGGCGCGCGTGACGTCCTGCGGCCAGAGCTCCACATCTCCGGGAAGCCCCAGCCAGCCGGGCGCGAACAGCTCCGCCGCCAGCGTGAAACGCCCGCCCGAAGCGGTGAGGGAAAGGGCGAGCTCCGCGGGCCACACGCAAAGCCGCTGCGAGGAATCGTTGGACGGCGTCGGGCAGCGCCGCACGTCCTGATCGTGCAGCACCCAGCCGATCCAGGGCTTGAGCGGCGCCGGCACGTCGGCCTCCGCCATCGGCGCGGCGCGCACAGCGCTGGCCAGCAGCATCAGCAAGCTGGCGACACCCCAAATCTGGATCTGCTTCATGCATTCCCTCCGCAATCGTCCTTGAAGCTACAACGTCCGGGCGGGCGATCCGGGGTTAACTAGGATCGAAGCGCCCGCTCCAGATCGCCCCGTAGATCGTCCAGGTCCTCGACGCCGACCGACAAGCGAACCAGGCCGTCGCCGATCCCCAGCGCCGCACGCTGCGCCGCCGGCACGCTGGCGTGCGTCATGATCCCCGGGTGCTCGATGAGACTTTCTACGCCGCCCAGGCTCTCGGCGAGTGCAAAGATTTCGCAACGTTCGAGGAACCGGCGTGCAAACTTCAGATTGCCCTTCAGCTCGATGGTGATCATGCCGCCGAATGCGGGCTTGCCGCCGGGAGCGCGCATCTGTCGCCGCGCCAGCGCGTGCTGCGGGTGCGAGACCAGGCCCGGATAGATCACGCGCCCGACCTTGGGGTGTCGCTCCAGCCACTGCGCCAGCGCCAGCGCGTTGTCGCAGTGACGCTGCATCCGCAGGGGCAGCGTCTTCAATCCGCGCAGCGCCAGGAAGGAATCGAAGGGGCCCGACACGCCGCCGACAGCGTTCTGCATGAAGCCCAGGCGCTTGCCGAGCTCCTCATCGTCGCCGACCACCACGACGCCGCCGACCATGTCGGAGTGGCCATTCAGGTACTTGGTGGTCGAGTGCATGACCAGGTCGAAGCCGAGCTCGAGCGGTCGCTGCAGGTAGGGACTGGCGAACGTGTTGTCGGCGCAGGCCAGCACGCGATGCTTGCGCGCGATCTTCGCTACCGCCGCAAGGTCGACCAGCTTCAGCATGGGGTTGGTCGGCGTCTCTACCCAGATCAGCGCGGTCTTCGGCGTGATCGCGGCTTCGATGGCGCGCGCGTCGCGCATGTCGACGTAGCTGACGGCGGTAGCGGCTGATTTCTCGCGCACGCGCGTCAGCAGCCGGTAGGTGCCGCCGTAGAGATCGTCGCTGGCGATGACGTGCGAGCCGGCAGGGAAGAGGTCCAGGATCGTCGCCGTCGCCGCCATGCCCGACGCGAACGCAAAGCCGCGGGTGCCGCCCTCGAGGTCGGCGACGCAGCGCTCGAAAGCCATGCGCGTCGGATTCTGCGTGCGCGAGTACTCGTAGCCCTGGTGCTTGCCCGGGCTCTCCTGCACGTAGGTCGAGGTGGCGTAGATCGGCGGCATGATCGCGCCGGTCGACGGATCGGGCGACTGCCCGGCGTGGATCGCGCGCGTGCCGAAGCCGGCCTTCCTGTCGTTCTTTTTCATGGTGGTCAGGTCATCTGCTTGCGCAGGTGATTGAGGAAATCGATGCGCGTGATGAGCCCGATGAAGCGCCCGCGATCGGCGACGACCGCGACGTGATCGCGCTGGAAGATCGGCAGCAGCGCCGACAGCGGTGCGTCCGGAGCGATGGTCTCCACGTCGCGCGCCATGGCCTTGCTCACTGGATCGCCGAGCTTCTTGGGATCGTCACCGACGTGCACCAGCAGGTCGGACTCGTCGAGGATGCCGGCGATGCGCTCGCCCTCCATCACCGGCAGCTGCGACACGTCGTAGAGCTTCATGCGCCGATAGGCGTGCGTGAGCGTGTCGGTGGGCGACACCGTGACGGTGCTGCCTTCCTGGTAGCGGCGGACGATGAGATCGACCAGGTTTCCTTCGCGCGGCCGGTCGAGCAGGCCCTGGTCGAACATCCAGAAGTCGTTGTACATCTTCGACAGGTACTTGTTGCCGCTGTCGCAGATGAAGCTCACCACGCGCTTCGGCGACTTCTGCTCGCGGCAGTAGCGCAGCGCTGCCGCGACCAGCGTGCCGCTCGAGGAGCCGCCGAGGATGCCTTCCTTGTGCAGGAGCTCGCGCGCGGTGACGAAGCTTTCGGCGTCGCTGATCTCGTAAGCGGTCTTTACGCGCTCCAGTTCGCAGTTGGGCGGGATGAAGTCCTCGCCGATGCCCTCGATCAGCCAGGAGCCGGCCTCCTTCTGGATCTTGCCGGTGCGCACGACGTCCGCGAGGATCGAGCCCTTCGGATCGGCGAGCACCATCTCCACGTGCGGCGCCACGCGCGCGAAATAGTGCGAGAGGCCGGTGAGCGTGCCGCCGGAGCCGACGCCGGCGACGACGGCGTCGAGCATCTGGTCCATCTGCGCCCAGATCTCCGGGCCGGTCGTGGACTCGTGCGCGAGGGGATTGGCGGGATTGGCGAACTGGTTGACGTAGAAAGACCCGGGGATCTCCTGCGACAGGCGCTCGGCGATGTCCTGGTAATAGTCGCGGTGGCCCTTGCCGACGTCGCTGCGGGTGATGCGGATGTCGGCGCCGAGGGCCTTCAGGTGCAGGATCTTCTCCTGCGCCATCTTGTCGGGGATCACCAGGATCAGCTTGTAGCCCTTCTGCGCGGCGACCAGCGCGAGGCCCAGGCCGGTGTTGCCGGCGGTGGCTTCGATCAGCGTGCCGCCGGGCTTGATCTTGCCGTCGCGCTCGGCGGCTTCGATCATCGACAGACCGATGCGGTCCTTGATCGAGCCGGTGGGATTCTGGTTCTCGAGCTTGACGAACAGCCTGCACAGCCCGGTGTCGATGTGCTTGATCTCGACCAATGGCGTGTTGCCGATGGTGTCGAGAATGGAACGCGCCGCGGGCATGGGTGCTCCTTATCTTGTCGTCCAGAATGATACGCGAGCCTGTTACCCTAAAGCCTCATGAGCACGACTCCGACTCCGAGCGCCGGCAACCTCATCTGGATCGACCTGGAGATGACGGGCCTCGTTCCGGAGCGTCACCGGATCATCGAGATTGCGACCGCGATCACCGACTCGGAGCTCAACCTGCTCGCCGAGGGTCCGGTGCTCGCCGTGCACCAGCCGGACGACGAGCTGGCGGCGATGGACGAATGGAACACACGCCAGCACACCAAATCGGGACTCGCCCAGCGCGTCCGCGACAGCCTCGTCACCGAAGCCGAGGCCGAGAAGGCGACGCTGGAGTTCCTGTCACGCTGGGTGCCGCCGGGCAAGTCACCGATGTGCGGCAACTCGATCTGCCAGGACCGGCGCTTCCTGGCGCGCTGGATGCCGGCGCTGGAGAAGCACTTCCACTACCGCAATCTGGACGTGAGCTCGGTCAAGGAGCTGTGCGTGCGCTGGGCCCCGGAGATCGCCAAGGGCTTCGAGAAGGATTCCACGCACCTGGCGATGGCGGACGTGCGCGACTCAATCGCCGAGCTTGGCTATTACCGGTCGAGCTTCTTTCGGCTTGCGAAAGGGTGACTTGCGCGGCGCCAGCGGCGCCGCCTGCTTGACCGTGCAGCTGCCGACCCGCTTGGCCACGAACGTCGCCTGCGTGCGCACCATGCGCAGGCGCTTGCCTCCGCTCAGGTCCGCGAAGCTCTCGCTGCTTCCTGCGTAGCGATCCTTCTCGAAAGTCAGGTTGCCGCTGCCCTTCATCGGGGCGCCGCCGACGCACGAGTACCGACCACTCGATGGTGTTGCCGGACTGCCGATGCTCGGAGGTGCAGCCGGTCTCGAACGGCTGGAACGTGCCTTGCTCCTCCTTGGCGAGGTTCTCCGGCGTGATGCACTTGGTCGAGACCGAGTCGTTGCCGAGGCGCTTGCCGTTGCGGCTGATCTGCATGGTCATCTGCCATTTGCCCGGCCGCAGGAAGCCGGCGTCGGCTGCTGCGGCGTGCGTTGCGGTGCACAGGATGACGAGCGCGAGGATGCGGTGAAGCACTTGCGGATTCCTTTGATGAAAGTCAGGCGGACAGCCGGATTTCCACCCGGGCGCCGCCGAGTGGCGAGGCGAGAAGCTGCATCTCGCCATTGTAGGCCTTGACCAGCTCGGCCACGGTCGCCAGGCCGATGCCCTGACCGGGGACCTGCGTGTCGGCGCGCACGCCGCGCTGCGCCAGCGAGTCGACGTCGGCGGGGAAGCCCGGTCCGTCGTCGTCCACGGTCATCACGAATTTTCTTCCGGTCTCCTGCGCGGCCAGCGCTACCCTCGAGCGCGCCCACTTGCTGGCGTTGTCCAGCAGGTTTCCGACGAGCTCGTACAGATCGCCTTCGTCGGCGCGCAGCTTGAGCCCGGCGGGCACGCGCACCTCGAAGGCGATGCGCTTGGCCGCGTATACCTTGGTCAGCGCCGCCGTGATCTTCTCGGCGAGCGGCAGCAGCGCCACCGGCTCGGACAGCGTGCGGCTGCCGGCCGCGGCCGCGCGACGCAGCTGGTAGTCGACGATGTGCTGCATGCGGTCCAGTTGCTCGCGCAGGCTGCGCTGCGTCTCCGGGTGCGCGGCGCGCTCGCCGTCGAGCCCGCGCATCACCGCCAGCGGCGTCTTCAGGCTGTGCGCGAGGTCGCCGAGCGCGTTGCGGTAGCGCGCCTGCTGATTGCGCTCCGCGACGATCATGGCGTTGAGCGCGCCGGTCAGCGGCGTCAGCTCGTCGGGGTAGTCGGCCTGCACCGAAGTCTGCTGGCCAGTCTCGATGCCGCGCAGCTCGCGCACCAGGCGGCGCAGCGGCGCCAGCCCCCAGCGCAGCACCAGGAACTGCGCGATCAGCAGCGCGACAGTGATGCCGACCAGCCATGCCCACAGCGTGCGGCGGTACACGGAGATCTGCTCGTGGAACGCGCGCGCGTCCTCGAGCACCATTACGGTGTAGCGCTGCGGGTCCTCCGACGGATCCAGCCAGCGCAAGCCGAAGACGAGCAGGAAGCGGTCCGGATGCGTGAGCCGGTGAAAGCGCCAGGTCCCGACCTCCGCCGGCTTCAGGTCGGGCAGGTCGCCACCGGCGCTGGGCGAGTTCCAGACGACGGCGCCGGTCTCGTCCAAAACCGCGGCTTCGAGGCCGGACTGCGGCTGCTGCAGGCGCGAGTCCGGCAGATCCAGCGGCGCGATGTCGAACTCGCCATCGGGCTGCGGCTCGGCAGCGCCGAGAAGCGCGTAGGTGATGCCGCGCAGCTCGTCCTCTTCGGCCTTCAGCGCGCTGTCCTCGAACGCCTGCTCGAGGGAGAGTCCGCACAGCAGCACGAACGCCGCGAGCACCACGGAGGCAGCGGTCAGCAGGCGCGTGCGCAGGGACTTCATGTCTGGATTGTAGGTGACTCGCTTTGCGAGTCATCCTGAGCGTGGCAGCAAGCTGCCCAAGTGTTCCCTTGAGCGAAGGATCTAGCGAGACCGCATCACGCGCGCGGCAAATCCCACCGATACCCCGCACCGCGCAGCGTCGCGATGGGGTTGAGCGTGCCTTCCGGATCGAGCTTGGAGCGCAGCCGACGGATGAAGACCTCGATGACGTTGCTGTCGCGTTCCTCGTCGTCGCTGTAGAGGTGCTCCGTCAGCTCGCTCTTGGAAATGACCTTGCCGGCATGCGTGAGCAGGTATTCGAGCACGCGGTACTCGTAGCTCGTCAGCTCGACGGCGGCGCTGTTCACGCTGACGGTCTTGGACGACGGATCGAGCAGGATCGGGCCGGACTGCAGCGCGGCCGTGGCCCAGCCGCCGGCGCGGCGCAGCAGCGCGCGCGCACGCGCGATCAGCTCCTCGCGATGGAACGGCTTGACCAGGTAGTCGTCGGCGCCGGCCTCCAGGCCCTCGACTTTCGACTGCCAGGCGTCGCGCGCGGTGAGGATCAGGATGGGGAAGGACTTTCCGGCCTTGCGCGTGCGCTTGATGACCTCGATGCCGGACGCCTTGGGCAGTCCCAGGTCCAGCACTGCGAGGTCCAGCGGATATTCGGCCGCCATGTAGGCGCCCTGCTCGCCGTCGGCAGCGGTCTCGACGACGAAGCCCTCGGCCTTCAGGAAACCGGCGATCTGCTCACGCAGGGTGGCGTCGTCTTCGACGACGAGGACTCTCATGGGGTCAGCGCTGATCCCGGTCGCGTTCGGGGACGGTGAGCACGCGCACTTCGCCGTCCTTCAGGAGTTTCACGCGATGGCCGCCGTCCCAGGGCTCAACCGAGAGGACACGGCCGCCGCCGTTCTCTTGCTGGGCGCGGCGCGCGGGCTCGTCAGTGCGGCCGGGGCGGCTGGCGTGCCCGCGGGCCGATCGCGGATGCTCGTCGCGACGGTCATCCACGCCGACGCTCACGCCCACTCCCAGCCCCAGCGCCATGGCCTGGCCCGCGCTGAGTGCACAGAGAACAGCGGCAAGCAGTGGAGGGGCCAGGCGGCGCATGGGACGTAGTTTACTGCGATCGGGTCCTGGACCGGCCGGACGTTGACGTCGACCGCGATCCGGTTGCCCGGGTCGTACGGCAGGCGCGTGTGATAAACGCGGCCGTGGTAGCGGTAGGTGACGTCATAACCCTCGACGCGGTTCTGGTAGCGAACGTCGTCGACCGTGCGGCAGCGCTGCTCGTAGCCGACGTGCTCGACGGAGCCGCGGCCGCGATAACCACCGTAGGCGTAGGCGTCGTGCTGCGAGCCGACGCTGGCGCCGATCACTGCACCGGCTCCAGTCGCCACCGCGCGGCCGTTGCCGCCGCCGAACTGGTTGCCGATCACGCCGCCGATGACGGCGCCGATGATGGTGCCCGGGCCGATGGCCGGCTGGTAGTTGCGCGGCTGCTCATACACCACGCGCTCATCCCAGCACTCCTGGCGCGGCTGTGAGACACGCACCTGGCGCACGATGGGACGCGAGGAAACCACCTGCGCATAGTCGTAGCGCTCGTAGCGGCCAGGCCGCTCGTAACGGTCGTCGTCGCGGTGTCCGGCAAAGGCTGGCGCAGCCGAGGCAATCATTGCGCCGAAGGCAGTGGCTAGGGTCAGCTTGTTCACGGGTCTCTCTCCAGTTCAGGAACCCTTTACTTCGGGTTCGATGGAGAGTCTAGGCTTGCTACCTGAATTGACCCTGAATCGATTTCCCTTGTGGCGATGAGGGTTTGCGAGGGGATGTTTCGGACTCCCGGATAGGTTCGCCGGGCCGGGTGTTCAAGGCGTCCCCGCCGCACATGGATGTGCTAGTGCCGCGAGAGCGCATGGACGCGCGGAGCGGCCCGACGAACCTATCCGGTGGACCGCCGCAAGTTTATTTCTGGCTGCCCTGCGCGAACTTCTGCAGCTGCTGCGGCGTGAAATAGCCCGCGCTCTGCTCCCAGTCGTACTCGATGAGCTTCCTCTCTTCGTTGGTCATGTTGACGATCACGTAGCGGCGCGACTGCAGGTCGTAATGCACCTGCACGCCGTTGACCACGACCGGCACGTTCACGAAGTTGATGAGATGGGACTCGGCCGTGCGCCAGAACTGATTGCGCTCGTCGTACATGTCCTGCAAGAGCGCGATCCAGGAATCCTCGTCCAGATAGAACGTGCGGCGCTTGTAGCGATGGTTGAAGCCCTGGCGCACCTCCGCCTCGATCACCCAGACGCGATGCAGCTCGTAGCGCGCCAGGTCCTGGTTGATGTGGCCCTTGGTGACGATCTGCTTGTACTTGAGCTTGGGGTCGTAGATGGCGTAGCTGTTGTAGGGGACGATCATCTCCTTCTTGCCGAGCAGCTTGATCGTGTAGCGGTCGAGCGGCCCGTTGAACATGTCGATCTGGTCGTGCGTCATCAGACCGTCGAACAACGGATTGTCGTAGCCGACCTCGCCGATGCGCCGCACGCGGTTCAGGCCGTTGGAGTAGACCCAGACGCCGGTCTGCGCGGCCATGCGGTCGATCGGCACGTGCAGGAGATTGGCCTCGCCGGACTTGTTGGGCGGCGCTACCGTCTTCACGAACGCGTAGAGGTTCTGGTTCTTGAGCGTCTCCAGCGTCGTCTTGGGATTGTTGTAGACGTAGGTGAGCTCCAGGTACTCGCGCTCCACCACGAAGGCGCCGTCGGCCTGCGTCGCCGCGGCGTTGATGTAGCCGCGGAAGCCCTTGGTGTTGTACCGCATGATGTGGTTCCACATCACCTCGGTGCCGTTCTTGGGGATGGGGAAGGGATAGCCCTGCGCCGTGCCGGAGAACCCGAAGCCGTTGTTGGTGAGCTCCACGCGCGTCGCGTTCTTGAGCGTGGCGTCGTAGAACCACTGCGGATACGAGGCGCTGCGCCGCGTCGGGTACACGTTCATCTTGTAATCGGGGTACGTGCGGAAGATCGCCTTGTAGCCTTCCGTCAGCACCTTCTGGTACTGCTTCAGGTTGGCCGCGGTGATGGTGTAGAGCGGCTTGTCGGCGGCGTAGGGGTTGTCGCCGCGCTGGGCGTCCTTCTGCACCAGCGGCTCCCACGCGGGGATCGTGCCTTCCTTGTTGCCGGCCTTCTCGGCGCCGATCGGCGTCAGCGTGGTGCCGATCTTCGCGGCCTCGTCGGCCGTGACCTTGCCGAGGGCCGGCAGGGCGCAGAGCGCCAATGTGATCGCAAGGCTGATTCGCGTTTGCATCTGCTTGAGACTCCTCACGCCGGCTTGAGTGCGACGCCGCGCGGCGGGCTGATGCGGAAGTAGAGCCACGCCAACGCCGGCAGCAGCAGTATCGCGCCGAACAGGTTGGCCGTGAACATGAACAGCAGCAGCATCCCCATGTCGGCCTGGAACTGCAGCTGCGAGTAGAGCCAGGTGAAGACGGCGATGATCAGCGACAGCGAGGTGAACAGCGCTGCCTTGCCGGTGGAGCGCAGCGCCTCGTAATAGGCCGAGCGCAGTGGCAGGCCCCCGTCCAGGTACTTGGCGATGACGCTCCAGATGTAGATGCCGGCGTCGACGCCGATGCCGACCCCGAAGGCCGCCACCGGCAGCGTCGCCGCCTTCATGCCGATGCCGATCACCGCCATGCTGCCGTAGGTCAGCAGCGAGCACAGCACCAGCGGCGCGATGATGCAGACCACCGCCGCGAAGGAGCGGAACGAGACCCACACGAACAGCAGCAGCGTCAGGTGCACCCAGACGATGACCCAGATCTCGCGGGCCCGGATCTCGTCGTTGGTGGCGGCCATCACGCCGACGTTGCCCGAGGCCAGCGCGAAGTTGACGCCGCCGTCCTTGTTCTCGGCGTTGAAGCGCTCGGTGGCCTGCGTGATCCGCAGGATGGTCTCGGCGCGGTGATCGGTCGTGAACAGCAGGATCGGCATCGCCGAGCAGTCGGGGTTGGCGAGACCCAGCGACGTCGGCAGCGGGTTGATCATTTCGGCGAACGCTGCCTTGTTGCGCGGCAGGACCGCCCATTTCAGCGAGCCCTCGTTCCAGCCCGCGCGGACTTTGCGCGCCATCTGCGGCAGCGACAGCGCCGACTGCACGCCGGTGACGTTCTGCATGTGCCAGGTATAGCGGTCGATCGACTCCATCGCCTGATACTCGACGCAGGCGTAGGGGTGCGCCTCGCCGATGACCTTGAGCACGTCGACGCCGATGGCGAAGTTCTGCATCACCGCCATGGAGTCGCGGTTGTAGCGCCCTTCGGGCCGCAGCTCCGGCACGCCGATCTGCTGGTCGCCGATGGTGAGCTTGGGGTACATGAAGACCGCCCAGCAGAGCAGCAGCCCGGCGATGACGATGGCCACGATCGCGCGCGGCGGCTCGGTGAAGCCCGCGAGCACGCGCCACAGGCGGTCGGACAGCTCCTGCCGCTGCCGCTGGCGACGGCGGAACTTCTCGGCGTTGGGGACGCTCACCCACGACAGCACGATCGGCAGCATCACCTTGTTGGTGACGATCACCGCGGCCATGCCCATGGCGGCGTTGATCGCCATCTCGCGGACGATGTCGATCTTGATGAAGGCGAGCGTGGCGAAGCCGATGACGTTGGTGACGATGGCGACGGTGCCGGGCACGAACAGGCGGCGGAAGGTCTCCACCGACGCGTCGAAGGAGTTGCGGCCGTTGAACGCGACCTCGTTGCCCCAGCCATTGATGTACTGCACGCCGTGCGACACGCCGATCGACAGGATCAGGAACGGCACCAGGATCGCGAACGGGTCCAGCCCGAAGCCGGTGAGCCGCAGCAGGCCCAGCTCCCAGATCACCGCGGTCAGCGCCGCGGAGAGCGGCAGCAGCGACAGCCGGAATGACCCGCAGAACATCCACAGCAGCGCGATCGTCATCGCCATCGCGACGAAGAAGAATCCGATCACCTGCAGACTGGCGTCGGTGACGTCGCCGATCACCTTGGCGAAGCCGATGATGTGCACGCTGACGTCGGGGTCGTAGTCGGGGTTGGGCCGCGACGTGACCTCGAGCGCGCCGCGGCGCACATAGACGACCGGCTCGTCGGCGCTGCTGCGATCGGCGGCGACCTTGGAGAAGAACAGCGGGCGCCCTGGATCCTGGTAGCTGTGCGCGACGACGTCGCCGGCCTTGAAGTGCTGGACGTCGCGCCGCGCGCGGAACTCGTACAGCGTCGGGCTGGTGTAGTGACCGCGGATCTTCTCCAGCTCGCTCGCCAGCCAGCGGTAGTCGAGCTTCTCGTTGGTAGCGGGATCGTGCTCGAGCAGCTCGGCGGCGACGAGCGCGCCGTGCTGATCGTTGGAGACCAGGCGCCCGATCACGCCGGCCTTGGCGACGTTGTGACGGATCAGCTCGAACGCCTCGTCGCCCGGCGTGTAGTTGCGCGGCACGACGTCGCCGCCGGAGAAGCCGCCCTCGACGATCTCGATGTAGCGCACGCCCGGCGTGAACAGCGACGTCACGTGCGAGCGGTCGACGCCGGGCAGGAAGAACACCTCGTCGGTGATCTTCTTCAGGTGATCGAGCACGCGCTCGTTATAGATGTCGCCCTTGGCGTTGATCAGCGCGATCGAGATGAGATTGGCGCCGCCGAAAGCCTTCTCGTACTTCTTGAAGACCTTCATGTACGCGTGGTCGAGCGGGATCTGCTTCTCGAATCCGGCGTCGGGCTGGATGCGCAGCGCGTAAAGCCCGAGCACCGCGGTCAGCGCCATCAGCGCGCCGAAGGTGAGCCAGCGGCGTCCGTACACCAGCGGGATGACGAAGCGAAGAATCGTGTCCGCCGTGATCCTCATGGGAAGCTCTGGTCAATTCCTCACGCGCGCGGCGTGAGGATTTTTCGCGCGGGGCGCGAAGCGAAGCCGCAGACAGTAGCTCGGGCTACGGCAAGGCGAGCGACAATGCCCCGCGCGAAAAAGACCGCGCCCCTTCGGGTTGCGCCAAAAATTGGCGATACGGCGTCCTCGGCCTTGACCTTAGGTCGAGCTAAGGCGCTGCGGCCTCCTCCTTGTCTCGCACAAGTTTTGGTCGCAACGCGCGTCGCGAGGAATTGACCAGAGCTTCCCATAGCTCCTCCGTATCAGGTTTCCGCCGTTCTGCAAGGGGATCTTTCGCCATTCTGCCTTAGATGGATTTCTCCATTGTTGTCCGCGTCTGTCAGCGGATGCTGATAGCACGTGAGGGAGAACAGCAATGCGACGTAGCAAACCGTGGACGAAATACTGGAAATCGTTGTTGATGGTGGGCCTGATGGCACCGGCGTCACGAGCGCCGGCGATGAGCTACGTGCCCATCGCCGACACGGCGCTGGCCGACGAGGCCGACGTGATCGTGGTGGGCAAGATCGGCCACCAGGCCCCGGCGGTCGGCGAGGAGCTCGACGCGACCTACTACGAGGTCGACGTCGATACCGTCCTGAAGGGACAGGTGGACGAGCACTCGCTGGCCGTGCGCCAGCCCGGCAGCATGGACCCGGATCGGGACGGCGCGCTGACCGTGCCCGGCGCGGCGAAGCTGCAGACGTCGGAGCGGGCGCTGCTGTTCCTGCGCCAGCGCGCGGATGGCCGCTACGAGATCGCGCAGATGACGCTGGGCGCGTTCCACGTGCGCCGGACCAAGACGGGCGACCAGGTGCTGATTCGCGACCTCGAGGACGCTGAAGTCCTCGACGACACCGCCAAGTCCGCCAAGGCCGCCGAGCCCGAAGCGCTGCGGCGCCTGGACCGGTTCGCACGCTGGCTCAATGCCCGCTCCTCGGGCCTCGACATCCCGACGGACTACTGGAGCAACGCGCGCGTCGACGACGTGGTCGAGGAGAAGTTCGCGCTCTTCGGCCGCACGACGCCGCCGCGCTGGTTCGAGTTCGATCGCGGAACCGCCGTGCAGATCTACGGCGGCAGCCGCGGCCAGGCCAACCTCGCCGGCGGCGGCTACGACGCAATCCAGGCGGCCATCCGCGCCTGGAACGGCAACGCCGGCAGCAACATCCGCTACTCGTACGCCGGCACCACCGCCGCCAGCGGCGGGCTCAACCGCACGGACGGCGTCAACACGGTGCTGTTCAACGATCCCAACGGTGACATCGCCGGCAGCTACAACTGCGGCGGCGGCGGCATCGTGGCGGTGAGCGGCTGGCGCAGCTACGGCGTCGGCACGATGAAGGGCACGAGCTTCAAGATCATCCAGGAGGTCGATACCGTCGTGCAGGACGGCGCGGGCTGCGCGCTTGGACGACCGGGCACCGCCATGGCGCCCGAGGTGATGGCGCACGAGCTGGGGCACACGCTCGGGCTGTCGCACCCTTGCGGCGACAGCGGACTGGTCTCTTGCGTCCTGAACACGCTGCTCAACGAGGCCTTGATGCGGCCGTACACCCACGGCGACGGGCGCGGCGCGGCGTTGCGGGCCGACGACGTCGCCGGCGTCGCGTATCTGTATCCCAACGGCGTGACGACGCCTCCACCGCCGCCTGCAGCTCCACCTCCACCGGCAACGGGCGGCGGCGGAGGCGGAACGGGTGGGGCCGGGGCCGGCGGTGGCGGCGCCAGCGGTGGCGGCGCCCTGTCGGCAGAGGCCGCAGCGGCTCTGGCGCTGTTTTACCTCAGTGGGCAGTGGACGCTTCGTCGGCGACGATCTGCCGCCCACGCGAGTGGTCGGCGCCGAGCAGCACGTACATCGCCGGCACGACGAAGAGCGTGAACAGCGTGCCGATCGAGATGCCCCAGAACATGACGATGCCCATGTGGCTGCGCGCCACCGCGCCCGCACCGCCGGCGATGAGCAGCGGCACCACGCCCATCGCCATCGCCGCGGTGGTCATCAGGATCGGCCGCAAGCGGATAGCGGCGGCACTCTCCACCGCTTCGAGCTTGCCCTTGCCGGCGCGCTGCTGCTCGTTGGCGAACTGGACGATCAGGATGCCGTGCTTGCTGATGACGCCCACCAGCGTCACCAGTCCCACCTGGGTGTAGACGTTGAGCGTGGCGAAGCCCAGGAACATGAACACCATGGCGCCGAAGATCGCCATGAACACCGACATCAGGATGATCAGCGGATCCACGAAGCTCTCGAACTGCGCCGCGAGCACGAGGTAAATGATGATCAGCACGAAGGCGAGCGTGGTCAGGAAGCCGCCCGCCTCCTGCATGTACTGCCGCGAGCCGCCGCCGTACTCGATCGAGTAGCCCTGCGGCAGCGTGTCGGCGGCGATCTTGCGCAGCGTGTCGAGCGCTTCGCCGAGCGTGGCACCGGTGACGCCGCCGATCGTCGCCGAGTTCAGGCGCTGGAAGCGCGTGATCGACTCGGGCACGGTCTCCGACTTGAAGGAGATCACCGTCGACGCCGGCACCACGTCGCCCGCCGGCGTGCGCAGGTAGTAGCCCGACAATTGCTCCGGGTTGAGGCGGTGCGCCTGCTCCACTTGCGGGATCACCTTGTACGAGCGGCCGGCGATGCTGAAGTAGTTGACGTAGCCGCCGCCGAGCATGCTCGAGAGCGCCGCGCCGACGTCCTTCTGCGTGAGACCTAGCGACGCCACCTTGTCGCGGTCGACCATCACCGTGGTCTGCGGCTTGTCGATCTTGAGGTCGAGGTCCAGGAACCAGAACTTGCCGCTGGCCATGGCCTTGCCCATGACGTCCTGCGCCACCTCGTAGAGGTCCTTGAACGGCGCCGTCGACTGCAGCACGAACTCGACCGGATAGGCGCCGCTGGATCCGGGCAGGGAGGGCGGGTTGATCCAGAAGATGTTGGCGCCGGCGATCTTGCTGCTGCGGGCCTGCAGGTCCTGCTGCACCGCCTCGATCGGTCGATCGCGCTCGCCGTAGGGCTTGAGCACGATGCCGCCGAAGCCCTGGTTGATCGGGCCGACCGCGGTGCCGTCGAACTGGAAGGCGTTGGCGTACTCGGGCGTGGCGGCGATCGCCTCGAACGCCTGGCGCTGATAGACGCCCATCTGCCGCGTGGTGGCGGTGGGCGGACCCTGGATGACGCTGAACATGAATCCCTGGTCCTCGGCGGGAGCGAGCTCGCTCTTGGCCAGCACGCCCATCATCGGCGCCGACCACATCGCCCAGATCAGCGCGATGACCACGAAGCCGAACGCCACCACCGCCTTCCAGCCGCCGAGCATCGTCCCGAGCACGCGCTGGTAGAGGCCGGTGAACCACTCGAAGTTGCGGTCGATCATCTGCACCAGGCGGTTCTCGCCGCCGTGCTCGGAGCGGAAGAAGCGCGAGCACATCATCGGCGAGAGCGTCAGCGCCACGACCGCGGAGATCGCCACCGCGCCGGCGAGCGTGAACGCGAACTCGGAGAACAGCGCGCCAGTCAGGCCGCCCTTGAAGCCGATCGGCACGTAGACGGCGATGAGCACGACCGAGATGGCGATGATCGGGCCGGCGAGCTCGCGGGCCGCAGCGAACGAGGCCTGCAGCGGCGACTGGCCCAGCTTCATGTGCCGGTCGACGTTCTCGACGATGATGATGGCGTCGTCGACGACCAGGCCAATGGCCAGCACCAGCGCCAGCAGCGTCAGCAGATTGATGCTGTAGCCCAGCGTCAGCATGATGAAGAACGCGCCGATCAGCGACAGGGGCATGGCGACGAGCGGGATCAGCACCGAGCGCATGCTGCCGAGGAACAGGAAGATCACGACGGTGACGATGATCAGCGTCTCCACCAGCGTCTTCTTGACCTCGCTGATCGCCTCCTTGATGTAGCCGGCGGCGTCGTAGCCGATCTCGGCATGCAGGCCGGAGGGCATGAGCGCCTGGATCTCGGGGAAGATCTTCTGCACGCCCTCGATGACGTTGAGCACGTTGGCGTCAGGCGCGACGTTGACGCCGATGAACACCGAGCGCTTGCCCTTGAAGGCGACGTTGGAGTCGTAGTCCTCGGCGCCGAGCACGACGCTGGCGACGTCCTTGAGGCGCACCAGCACGCCGTCGGTCTGCTTGACCACCAGTTCCTTGAACTCGTCGGCGCTGTGCAGATCGGTGGCGGCGGTCAGATCGACGCGCACCATCTGGCCCTTGGTCGATCCCAGCGCGGAGAGATAGTTGTTGTTCTGCAGCGCCGCGTAGACGTCGTCGGCGGTGACGCCAACGGCGGCGAGCTTGGCCGGATCCAGCCACGCGCGCAGCGCGTACTGGCGCTCGCCCAGCAGGCGCGCGTTCTGCACGCCAGGCACGGCCTGCAGCTTTGGCTGCACGACGCGGATCACGTAGTCGGTGATCTGGTTGGCTGACAGGGTCTCGCTGTTGAAGCCGATGTACATCGCGGACACGCGCTCGCCGACCTGCAGCGTGTAGACCGGCTGCTGCGCCTGCGGCGGCAGCTGGTTGCGCACCGAGTTCACCTTGGCGGAGATCTCGGTGAGCGCGCGGTTGGCGTCGTAGTTGAGCAGCAGCGTCGCCGTCACCGTCGAGGCGCCGCTCGAGCTGTTGGAGGTCAGGTAATCGATGCCCTGCGCTTCGGCCACCGCCTGCTCGATCGGCGTGGTGATGAAGCCCGCGACGAGGTCGGGACTGGCGCCGTAGTACACCGTCGTGACGGTGATGGTGGCGTTCTCGGTCTTTGGGAACTGCCGGATCGGCAGCCCGAACAAGGCACGCAGCCCAAGCACGAGGATCAGCAGGCTGACGACCGTCGCCAGCACCGGCTTGCGGATGAAGACGTCCGTGAACTTCATCTTGTTCGCTTACTGCTCTACGGGCTTTGGATCAGGGTCGAACGAGGGCTGCACGCTGTTGTCGACGTCCACCGGCATTCCGTTGCGCAGCTTGAGCTGACCGCTGGTGACGACCTCGTCGCCTTCCTTCAAGCCCTTGACGATGGCGACCTGGTCGCCGCGCTTGGGGCCCGCGACCACGAACACCTGGCGCGCGACCGGCGTCGTGTCGGGCTTGGCCTCCGCGTCCTTGGGCTTGTCTTCGGCGGGCTTCTGCTCGCCGGACGTCTTCTGCGCCGCTGCGGGCGCGTTGGGATCCGGCGCGTTCTCCTGGCCGCGAGGCACGATCACGAACACCGTCTCGCCGTACGGATTGAACGTCACCGCCGTCTGCGGCAGCGTCAACAGGCGCTGCGGCGTGCCGACGTCCACCGACACGCTGGCGAACATGCCCGGCAGCAGCTTGTGGTCGGGATTCTGGAATGCCGCGCGCACCGCGACATTGCGCGTCCGCTCGTCGACCTTGGGGTCGATGGCCTCGATGGCGCCGGTGAAGGCAGTGGAGGCATAGGCGTCGACGGCCGCGTTCACCTTCTGGCCGGCGGCGATCTGCGACAGCGCCTGCTGCGGCATCGCGAAGTCCACGTAGATCGGGTCGAGCGCCTGGAGCGTCACGATGCGCTGGCCTGCGTCCACGTACTGGCCGACGCTGGCCATGATGATGCCGAGCCGGCCGGCGAACGGCGCCCGCACCGATTTCTTCTCGCCGGTGGCCTTCATCGATTCGTATTGCGCGCGCGCGCTGTTGAGCCCGGCAAGGGCGGACTCGTAGTCCGCCTTGGAGATCATCTTCACCGCCGACTGCATCTTGGCGCGCTCGAAGGTGGTGCGCGCCAGGTCGTATTGCGCCCGCGCCGCGCGCAGGTTTGCCGAATCGGCGGTCGCGCGCAGCTGCACGATGACGTCGCCCGCGGCGACGTCCTGGCCCGACCGGAAGTTGATCGTGTCGACGATGCCCGGCAGCTCGGCGGACAGGTCGGCGCCGTGCACCGGGTGCACGCTGCCGATCGCGTCTATGGTCGAGTGCCACTCCTGGTACTGCGCCTTCATCGCCGTGACGGTGGCGTGCGGCTCGGCCTGGCCCTGCATGCCGCGCATCATCGACATCACGCCGCAGGCCTTGACGCCGCCGATCACGAGCACGAGCCCGACGACGATGCCGATCATCCAGCGCCAGGGGTGGGCCGGCGTGCGCGGGGTTTCCGCGAACGCGCCGGGCGCGGTGCGCCGATCCATGGTCTCGATTCCTTTTTTGTTCGGCCGTAAGTTTACAGCGCGCGCGTCAGCGCCAGCAGGTCGTCGGCGCTGGCGTAGGCGCGGAACAGCGTGCGCGCCAGCACGCCCATCATGCGGCTGACCTCGTCGGGCTTGAGATGCCGCAGCGGCAGCACGATCGCCTCCACCAGCGCGATGATCGCGCGCGCCATCTCGTCGAGGTCGTCGCCGAAATCGAAGCGGCCCTCCTCGACGCCGAGCCGCAGCGATTCGCTCAGCGCGTCGATCGACGCCTTCTCGAAACGCCGCTGTGCCTGGGAGAAGGCCTCGCCGCCGGTGCGCGACGGCACCAGCCAGTAGCCGGCGATGCCGTGGGCGACGCGCGGGTCCTGCAGCATGCGCGACAGCCCGCCGAACAGCGCCAGGATCCGCGGCACCGATTGCCGCTGGGCCCGCATCGGGTCGAAAATGTAATGGTCGAAAATGGAATGCAGCCGCTTCAGGCACTCGAGATAGAGCTCGTCCTTGCCGTGGAAATGCCAGTAGAGCGCGCCCTTGGTCAGCTTCGCCGCCTTGGCGATGTCGCCGATCGACACGCCTTCGTAGCCGTAGCGACCGAACAGGGCGAACGCCTGGTCGCGGATCGCCTGCAGCGTGTCGAACTGCTCGTGGGCGGGTTTGCGCGGCATGACTAACGCCAACGATACGCTCGACGCGGTCGCCGCGGAATTGCGCAAGGCGCGTCGCGTGCTGGCGATCACCGGCGCGGGCATCTCGGCCGATTCAGGCTTGCCGACCTATCGCGGCATCGGCGGGCTCTACGAGTCCGATCTCACCGAAGACGCCATGCCCATCGAAGTGGCGCTGTCCGGCGAGATGATGCGGCGGCGGCCGGAGGTGACCTGGAAGTACATCCACCAGATCGAATCCGCCTGCCGGGACAAGCGCCACAACGTCGCGCACGAGGCGCTGGCGTCGCTGCAGTCGCGCTACCAGCGCTTCACCGTCCTGACGCAGAACATCGACGGCTTCCATCGCGCGGCCGGGTCGTCCGACCTGATCGAGATCCACGGCTGCGTGCAGGAGCTGTTCTGCGTGCAATGTGGCGCCCAGCGCCGCGTGGACGATTACGCCGGCATGCGGATCCCGCCGAGCTGCGAGCAGTGCGGTGCCCTGGTGCGTCCGCGCGTCGTGCTTTTCGGCGAGATGCTGCCGGCGCAGGCGATCGAGCGCCTGTACGCCGTGCTCGGCGAGGGCGTCGACCTGGTGCTGTCGATCGGCACCACCAGCGTCTTCCCGTACATCGCCGGGCCGGTGATGGAGGCCGCGCGTCAGGGGCTGCCGACGGTGGAGATCAACCCGGGCGACACTGAAGTGTCACACCTGGTCCGTTACCGGCTGCGCGAGCGGGCGGCGGTGGTGCTGCCGGAGCTGCTGAAGAGGATCTGAGGTCTCTTCAAGCGATGCGCTCCGTCCAGTCAGGATCGCTGTGAATACGTCCCTGTACGCTCCGAGCGCGGCGTCCATGCCGCGCACGGTCCTGCCAGGACGGAGCGCATCGCTAGGCCGACTGTCCAGCGCGGATGTGTCTTTGCGGGACCGTATGCAACAGGGACGTTGCATACGGAGCGTACAGGGACGTATTCACAGCGGTCCCGCAGAGACACTCCGCGCCTAACCCCATTCATCGCCGACGTCCGTTTGTAGCGATACCCCTCCCATGGAGTATCGCCATGCCGCAACGTTCGACGCAGCGTCTTTTCCTTTCCAGCCTCACCGCAGCCCTGGTCGCGCTGGCGGCCTGCTCGACACCGCAGCCTCAGAAGCCGGAACCCGCTGCCACTGCGCCACTCCTGATCGATGCGCCAGTCGAAGCACTTCGCGAGATCAAGGCCGAGGAGCGCGACGTGCTGGCGTCGACCGCCGCCGTCGCCAAGCGGGCCAACATCGCTGTCGGCCAGGTTGCGGGCGCGGGCATCGCCTACGCGCCGCAGCCGCAGGTCGACTACGAGAATTACGGCCATTACGAGACGAACCCCCTGCAGGTCGCCGCCGAGCATCCCGTGTCGACGTTCAGCATCGACGTCGATACCGGCTCGTACGCGAACGTGCGCCGTTTCCTGCGCGAAGGCCGCCTGCCGCCCAGCGACGCGGTGCGGGTCGAGGAGCTGATCAACTACTTCGACTACGCCTACGCCGTACCCGACGACACCAAGGTGCCGTTCGCCGTCAGCACCGAGATGGCGCCGACGCCGTGGAACGCCAAGACGCATCTGCTCCGCGTCGGCATCCAGGGCTGGAGACCGCATGGCCCGCGGCCGCGCTCGAACCTGGTGTTCCTGGTCGACGTCTCCGGATCGATGCAGGACGAGAACAAGCTGCCGCTGGTGAAGTCGTCGCTGAAGATGCTCGCGCGCGAGCTGGGCGCCAAGGATCGCCTGAGCCTGGTGGTCTACGCCGGCGCCAGCGGCGTCGTGCTCGAGCCGACGGCCGCCGATCACCTCGGCGACATCGAGGCCGCGCTCGACCGGCTCCAGGCCGGCGGATCGACCAACGGCGCGTCCGGCATCCAGCTGGCGTATGCGATGGCGAAGAAGTGCTTCATGAAGGACGGCAACAACCGCGTGCTTCTGGCCACCGACGGCGACTTCAACGTCGGCATCACCAGCTTCGAGTCGCTGCTGGACCTGGTGAAGCAGGAGCGCAAGTCCGGCATCGCGCTCACCACCCTTGGCTTCGGCACCGGCAACTACAACGATCGCTTGATGGAGCAGCTGGCCGACGCAGGGCAGGGCAACTACGCCTACATCGACACGCTGGACGAAGCGCGCAAGGTGCTGGTGGAGCAGCGCGACGCCACGCTGCAGACCATCGCCGCGGACGTGAAGATCCAGGTCGAGTTCAATCCGGCACTGGTCAGCGAGTACCGCTTGATCGGCTACGAGAACCGCATGCTCAAGCGCGAGGACTTCAACAACGACCAGGTGGATGCGGGCGAGATCGGCGCCGGTCATCGCGTCACTGCGCTCTACGAAGTGGCGCTCGCCGGATCGGGCGGACAGCGGATCGAGCCGTTGCGATACGGCCGTGCCGCTGCCGACGCGCATGCAGGCGACGAGATCGCGCTGCTGCGCCTGCGCTACAAGCAGCCGCAGGATGGCGCGGACGCCGCCAGCCATCTGATCGAGCGCGTGCTGCGTCGCCAGGACATGAAGCGCGACGTTGCGTCCGCGAGCGATGGCTTCCGTCTCGCCGCGGCCGTCGCCGCGTTTGGCCAGATCCTGCGAGGAGGGACCTACACCGGGAGCTTCGGCTATGCTCAGGCCCGCGAGCTCGCGGCGAGCGCCGGTCGCGGCGATCGCATCGACGAGCTCAGGCAGATGATCGCGCGGGCCGGCACGCTCAGCGGCACCCAGGCGCGAATGGAGGATTGACTGGAAGCGGCAGGAGAGCAGGTCGGCGCAGCGGACGCTGCGCCGACCGACCAAGAGCTGATGCTGAGCTACGGACGTGGGGACGCGAGCGCTTTCGACACGCTCTACGGCCGCCACAAGGACCGGCTGTTCGGCTATCTGCTGCGCTCCTGCGCCAACCGCGACGTCGCCGGCGAGCTGTTCCAGGATGTCTGGGCCAAGGTCATCGTGGCCAGGACGCGCTACGTCGCCAGCGGCAGCTTCGCCGGCTGGCTCTACCGCCTCGCGCATAATCGATTGATGGACCATTTCCGCGCCACGCCCAGAACGCTGCACTCGCTGGACGACGTGCCGGAGCCGCTGGCGCCGGCGCATGAGCAGCCGGAGCGGCGCGAGCAATCGCGTCAGCAGCGCCAGCGCATCCTGCGGGCGCTCAAGATCCTGCCCGAGGAGCAGCGCACCGCGTTCCTGCTCAAGGAGGAAGGCGAGCTGGGCCTGGAGGAGATCGCGCAAGTCACCGAGGTCGGGCGCGAGACCGTGAAGAGCCGCCTGCGCTACGCGCTCGCGAAGCTGCGCCAGGAGCTCGCCGATGTCTGATCCACGCCGCCCGGACGACGGTGAGCTGGACGAGTTCCTGTCCGGACGCGACGGGCTGTCGCGGCGCTACAAGGATTCGGTCGAGCGCGAGGGCCCGCCGCCGGAGCTGGATCGCGCGATCCAGGATCGCGCGCGCCAGGCGATCGAGCAGGACCAGCGCGCCCGCAAGTTCCGGTTCGCCGTGCCGCTGGCGATGGCGGCCACGGTGGTGCTGTCGTTCGGCGTGTTCCTGTCGATGCGCGACAAGCCCGGCGGGCTGCCGCCGTCCGATGGCGAGGCGCGCCTCGCCAGGGAAGAGAAGTCGGTGGCGCCACCGGCCGAAGTCGGTGCAATGCGCGAGAACGATTTCGCACGCCGCGCCGACGCGCGCGAGCCGTCGGTTCGGGCCGCGCAGGAGCACGAGATGGCTGCGCAGGTGCAGGTTGCGCCGGCTGCGGCAGCGCCGCCGCCTGCCGTGGAGGCCTTGACCGCCAAGAAGGAAGAGGCTGCGGCAGGGCAGCTGGCAGGTGCATCCGCGCAACCGGAATCCAGCGCCGACGCGATGGCAGCTGCGCCGCTGGCCAAGGCCACGCCACGGCCGAGGTCGAAGCTGTCTTCGTCGCGGGCGTGGCTCGAGCGCATCCGCGCGCTCAAGGACAAAGGCGAGATGGAGGAGGCGCGCAAGCAGCTCGACGCCTATCGCGACGCGCATCCCACCGTGGAAGTGCCAGAAGATTTGCGGCCGCTGATGCGGCCGGTCACGCCGCCGACGCCCTAGTTCTTCATCGCCTTGTCGGCGAACCAGAGCACCCATGGTTTGGGCGTAAAACGCACAGACATCGCGATCATCCAGTTGACCCAGCCGGTGATGACGCTGGTGCGTCGCGCGAGCATCGCCCTGACGCCGATGCGGGCGACCTCCGGGCTCTGCATCATCGTCAAGCGCTGATACAGCGTCGCCTTCTGGCCGGACACCTGCAGGAATTCCGTCGCGGTCACGCCGGGAGAAACGACCGTGCAGGAGACGCCGGTGCCCTTGAGCTCGTAGCTCAGCGCTTCGCCGAACGACAGCACGTAGGATTTCGCGGCCGAGTACGCCGCGTAGCCTGGCGAGGGCTGGTATGCGCCGATCGACGCGATCTGCATGATGTAGCCGGACCGGCGCGTCACCATGTCGCGTGCGAACAGCTTGGTCAGGTGCGTGAGCGTTACGATGTCGAGCTGCAGCATCTGCTGCGTGCGCTCCCACGGCAGGTCGAGCTCGCGCCCGAAGAGGCCGAAGCCCGCGTTGTTGATCAGCACGTCGATCTGCGCTTTCTGGCGCTTGAGCAGGTCGAACAGCGCTTGCGGCGCCGAGGGCGTGCCCAGGTCCAGGGCGATGGTCGTGACCTGCACGCCGTGCTTTGCCTTCAGATCCGCCTGCACCTGCTTGAGCAGGTCCTCGCGCCGCGCCACCAGCACCAGATTGGCGCCGAGCGCTGCGAGCTCGCGCGCGAAGTCGACGCCCAAGCCGCTCGACGCGCCGGTGACCAGCGCGGTCTTTCCTGCAAGGTCGGAAGCGGCCATGTTTGTCCCTAGAGCTTGCCCACCGCGATGGTAGCGTCTTCCGGGTGCCGGTTGATCAGCTTGTTGAGCGGATCGACACCGGCCTTGGCCGGGCGCTTGTCCACGACGAACTTGAGCTCGTTGTCGCCGCTACTGATCAGCTGCTTCTGAAGCAGAAGCGGCGCGTCGTCGTCGTCGAGCGCCCCGACGTCCACCAGCTCGCTCATCGGGATCTCGGTCTGCGCGCCCAGGCCGTCGGCGCGCAGCTTCTTGGCCTGCGCGATCAGCGTCACCTCGAACTTGCCGTCGGGGAGCTCGCGGTACGACGCCGACTTGGTCTGGAACTCGAACAGCGTGATGTTCTCGAACAGGTCGGCGATCAGATATTTCCGGTCCGCCGGCGTGACCTTGTCGATCTCCGCGAGCAGGTCGCGCGAGGTCGCGAACGGCGGGCCGCTGTAGTTCCACTTGGTCGCGAAGGCCGACAGCGCGCGGTTGAGCGTGTCCTCGCCGATCATGTCCTGCAGCGCGTACAGGGCCAGCGATCCTTTCTGGTAGTGCAGGTAGCCGGGCCCGTCGGCGCGCATGAGCGGCTGCTCCTTCTTGGTCTCCGCCCCTCGTCCCATCAGGTAGCGATCCAGCTCGTAGCGCAGGAAGCGGTGCATCTTGGCGTCGCCGTACTTGTGCTTGAGCACCAGCAGCGCCGAGTATTCGGCCAGGCTCTCGGCGACGAAGGTCGCGCCCTGCACGTTGCCGGGCGTGACCTGGTGGCCCCACCACTGGTGCGCGACCTCGTGCGCCGTGACGAAGTACGGATAGTCGATGTCCTTGGGGTCCTTGTCGTCGACGCGGGCGATGAAGCCGATCGACTCCGAGAACGGCACCGTGTTGGAGAACGACTCTGCGAACGACTGGTAGCGCGGGAATTCGATGATCCGCAGCAGGTCGTACTGATACGGCGTGAAGTGCTCCGTGAAATAGTCCAGCGAATCCTTGACGCCCGCGATCATGCGGTCGATGTCGAACTCGTGGCCTTCGTGGTAGTTGACCTCGATGGCCACGGTCCGGCGGCCATCGGTCCAGCTGTCCTTGCGGGTGGCGTAGCGGCCGGACAGGAACGGCAAGAAGGCCAGCGACTTGTCGTCCATGCGGTAGCGGAAGTAGCGGCGTCCGCCGTCGGTCCACTCCTTCTCCAGCGCGCCGGAGGTGAACGCGACCTGGTCCACGTCCGTGGAGATCGTCGCCACGTAGTGATCCATGATGTCGGCGAAGCCCAGCTGGCGCGCCTGCTGGTCGTCCAGATCGTGCATGCGCTCCTTGGGCGCAAGGCCGAACTTCTTGCGGTCGCGATCCGACTCGATCTCCAGGCTCTCGTCGTAGCCGAACGAGGGCATGCGCGCCACGCCGCTGCCGAAGGCGCCGTTGACGAAGGTGCCGTTGCCGAGGACCGTGTGATCGGCGCCGGCGTTCTTGAAGCCTTTGACGGCGTAGCCGATGTCGAAGGTGAAGCGCGTGGTCTCGCCGGGCTGCAGCGCCCGCGCGAGCGTGTAGTGCCGCCATGACAGGTCGGGCTCGGCTTCGGCCAGCGTCAGTGGGATGTCGCTGCCGATCGCGCGCACCTCGGCCATGGACGGCAGCAGCACGTAGAGATCGGCGATCGGCTTGTCGGAGCGGTTGACGACGTCGTAGTGGCCGCGCAGGTCCGTGCGCAGCTCGCGGGGATAAATGTCGACGGCGACCTCGCCGCCGGCGATGCGCGGCTGCGGCGCGAAGGCCAGCGACTTGTAGCGCTTCTCGTATTCCACCTGCAGCTTCTGCGCGTCGTGCTGCGAGCGGAACGGGTTCAGCACGTGCGTGTTGTGGAAGATCCAGGCGCCGCTGACGCCCGCGATCGCAACGCTCGCGACGGCGAACGCAATCACGGGTGAACCGACGCGCTCGCGCGCCCGCTGCATCCGCGCGCGCAGGCCGCTCTCGCGGCCGCGCATCCAGAACAGATAACCGACGACGAGGAGCAGCGCCGCCAGGGCGCCCCAGTACACCTGAAACGACCACAAGCCCGGCAGGAAATGGCCGTAGCCGTTCATGTCGGAATAGCGCACGTTCGGCGTCGAGCCGAACAGGTAGAGACGGTCTTCGAAACCGAAGTCCGGCAGCTTGATCGTCACCAGGAACCACAGCAGGACCAGGAAGTGGCCGACGTACTTCTGGTTGATCAGCACGTGCATCGTCAGCGCCAGCGCCGCGAGCATCCAGTAGCCGGGCAGCTGCAGCACGAACAGCTCGAACAGCGAGTGTCCGATCTCGAAGCGCGTGTAGCCGTACCGCAGCTGGATGCCGATGGTGCACACGAACACGACCGTCAGCAGCAGTGCCTGCACGGCGAACAACGTCGCCAGCTTGGCCGCGAACGGCAGCCACACCGGATGCGGCGTCGCATCCGCGATCTCGTCCATCCTGGCTTCGCGCTCGCGCCACACCAGCTCGCCGGCGTAGATCGCGGTCACGACCAGGATGAACAGGCCGAAGAGCCCGGAGGTGAACTCCAGCACCTGGTAGGTCACCGGCCAGGTGGCGGTGCCGTAGAACGCGCCCATGTTCGAGGCGTTGCCGATCATGAAGATCACGCCGCCGAGGACGATCGCCAGGAAGCGCGGGCTGCGCACGATCTCGCTCAAGTACAGGCGCGCCAAACCGGGCAGGGCGCGCAGCCAGGAGATCGTTGCGTAGCTCGTCCGCGGTATTGGGAGCGAGGTTGCTCCGCTGCCTGCGGGCGCCAGCGGCAGATCGTCGGCCTGGGCTTTGCGCTTGCCCGACGCGGTGCTGCCGTAATCCATGCGGAACATCCGGTAGCCGATCGCGAACACGGCGACGCCGATGCAGACCCAGATGACGCGGTTCCACAGCAGCACGCCTTCGAGCGGCACCGGACGCGCGTTGCGGTCGGCCACGCTCCAGTAGCGCGTCAGCACGCTCATCGCCATCGATCCCACGGGGTCGATCAGCGCAGCGCGCGTCTTGTTCTCCATGTCGCCGATCAGTCCGAGCGACAGCAGGTAGCCCAGCAGCACCAGCACCCCGGTGATGTAGACCGGCGCCATCTGGCGCGTCAGCGCGGCCATCACGAAGAACACGCCGCCGAGCCAGAGCATGTTCGGCAGGATCGCGATCAGGTAGGGACGCACGTAGGCGGAGAGCGTCGCCGGCCCGACGCGGCTCGGATCCACGCCCGGCCAGTGGATGCCGATCTCGGCGCCGAGCGAGATGCCGAGGAAGATGAGCAGCAGCGTCAGGTACGCGCCGAGGAAGCGCCCGAGCACGTAGTCGCGCTTGCGGATCGGCGCCGTGAATAGAAAGTGGAACGTGCCGTACTCGAAGTCCTGCTGCACCGCGCGTCCCATGTTCGCGGCGATCACGGAGACGCCCATGAAGCCGAGCAGCGTCAGCATCTGCGCCAGGCCGTAGGGCCCGTTGATCAGCACCTTCTCGCTGCCGAAGGAGACGCTCGCGCTCTCGATCGCGCCGCCGGCCGCGGCCATCCAGAACGCGGCGATCGCGGCGTAGAGCACGAAGTAGACGTAGGTCGACGCGAGCTTGAGGCGCGTCTTCAGCTCGAAGGCCGCGATGGCGAACATGGTGCGCATCGGCTTAAGCCGCGAGTGCCGCGGTGGGCTGAAGCCGCCCGGCGATGGCGCTGAAGTAGACGTCCTCGAGGTCTGGCTCCGCACTCTGGAAGCCCGGAGCCGGCTGTGCGTCGGCGTAGGCGCGCACCAGCGTGTTGCCGGCGGACAGGCGCGTGGAGATCACCGGCAATTGCGCGCGCAATGCGGCGACCTCGGACTTGGCGACGGTCTTGAGCCAGATGCGGCCGGCGACGCTCGCGACCAGCTCGGCAGGCTTGCCGGTCAGCAGTACGCGGCCCTTGTTGATGATGGCCACGCGCGAGCACAGGTCGGTGACGTCGCTGACGATGTGCGTCGACAGGATCACCACGACGTCCTCGGCGATGTCGGCCAGCAGGTTGTGGAAGCGCACGCGCTCCTCGGGATCGAGGCCGGCGGTCGGCTCGTCGACGATGATCAGCTTGGGCGATCCCAGCAGCGCCTGGGCGATGCCGAAGCGCTGGCGCATGCCGCCGGAGAAGCTGCCGAGCTTCTGCTTGCGCACGTCGTAAAGATTCACGCGCTGCAGCAGCGCCTCGACCGCCTCGCGGCGCGAGCGCGCGTCGACGCAGCCCTTGAGTCGCGCCAGATGATCGAGAAGGTCGTAGGCGGTGACCTTCGGGTAGACGCCGAAATCCTGCGGCAGATAGCCGAGCACTTCGCGCACCCGCGCAGGCTGGCGCAGGATGTCGATGTCGCCGAGCTTGGCGCTGCCGCTGTCGGCGCCCTGCAGCGTCGCCAGCGTGCGCATCAGCGTGGACTTGCCGGCGCCGTTGGGCCCGAGCAGCCCGAACATGCCGGGCGCGATGCTCAGGGAAACCTGGTCGAGCGCCTGCACGCCGTTGGCGTAGCGCTTGGAGAGCGCCTGGATTTCCAGCTTCATGTGACCCCCGGTGTGTTCTTCTTCAGCTTTCCAGGCGGCGCAGCTCCTTGCGCAGCTCGAAGTCCTTCGACGTCACGCACTCTTCCATGTTGCGCAGCCGCTCCTCGAGCTTGGCGAACCGCGCCTTGACGTCGCTCATGTTCGCGGCGGGACGCGCGCTCGCGGTCGCGCCAGGCGCCGACGCGGGCGCCGGAGCGGGACCGGGCGTGAGCGGTGGACTGCGGTAATTCGGCCGATACGGATCCTGCATCGAGCCTTCGTCCATCACGTACCAGAGGACGCAGTAGACCACCAGCACCCAGCCCGTCGCGAAGAGCAGCAGCACGGCGATGATGCGGACGATCTGCACCTTCCAGTTGAAGTAGTCGGCGATGCCGGCGCAGACGCCGGCGATCCATCCCTGGTTGGGGTAACGCTGCATCTCGGACAGGAATCCGGGTCGCACGCTGCTCATGACTTGCTCCTCCAGCCCGGGGCTTCCGAATCCATGATGGCCTCCAGGGCGGCGACCCGCTGCTCCATGCGGTCGGCGGTGGATAGGAGGTCGTTGGCGTCGTTCGGCGAGAAGCCGACCGGCGCGACCGCCGGCTCCTGGCGCGCGCGATGCCGGTAGTGCATGAGGATCCAGATGGGCATGACCACGAACACGAACACCACCAGCGACACGCCCATGAGGATTGCGAAGACTGCGAGGCCATCTTCCACTGTGCTTCTCCTTAAGTCCGGCCTTAAGCGTTCTTGCCCAGCTTGCCGCGCAGCCTGGCAAGCTCGGATTCGACGGCGTCGCTCGTTTCGAGCTGCGCGAACTGATCCGCGAGCTTCTGGCTCCCCAGGTCGTAAGCTTCCGCCTGGGCTTCGACCCGGTCAATCTCGCGGGCAAGGTCGTCGAGCGCGTCGCTGCGCGCCGGGCTCTTCTCGTGGATCTGCTGCTTTATCTCGCGTCGCGATTCGGCGGCTTCGCCGCGAAGCGCCAGCATCCGCTGACGGCTGCGCGCCTCGCCCAGCTTGGCGCGGAGCTCCGCAAGGTCGGCGTCGAGCCGCTTGATCTCGGCCTCCACCGGCGGCAAGAGCTTCTCGAGCTCGGCGATCTCCGATTCCACGCGCACCTTGACGGTGAGCGCGCCGCGGGCGAGGTCCTCGCGATTCTTGCTGATGGCGAGCTCGGCCTTGCGCGACCAGTCGGCAGCCTGATCCTTCAGGGTCGAGACCTGACGCTGGATTTCCTTCTTGCGCGCCAGTGCGCGTACCGCGGTGGAACGTGCCTCCACAAGCGTGTCCTCCATTTCGCTGATGATGAGCCGCACGGTCTTGAGCGGGTCGCCGGACTGCCCGAGCAGGCGGTCCAGGTTGGCGCTCTTGGCGTCGCGCGTGCGGGAAAAGATGCTCATCGGAAAATTGCTCCAGCCCCGATTCAGTAGAACAGCCGGCGCAGGAAGCTGATGAGGGTCGGCCGCATCGGCGCGCCCGGCGCGGTCGAAACCTGCGCGGTCGAGGAAACGTGCGCCTTGTGCTGCGCATACTGCCGGCGCTCCTGCGGGCTGATCTCGTAGTCCGGGGTCACCACGACCGGCTCGAAGGTCACGACGTTGGTCGCCGCGAGCTGTGTCTTGGCCACCTGCCGGGCTTCCCACTCCGCGAGCGTGTAGCTGGCTTTCTCGGTGACGACGATCGCGGGTAGCACCGTCGGCATCGGCTCACGCTTGCAGCGGGCCTGCGCGGGCAGGGCGATGCCGACGGCGGACAGCGCGACGATTGCAGCAGTGAGGTGAGTGGCTTTCATGACTTGGTCTCCTGACCGGTTTCCCTGCGGCGCCCCCGCCGCTTGTGCGAACAGATATAGCGAGCACCGTGCCAACTGCGAGACGTCACCGTAAGTTACTGAACAAAACGGAGAAAACGAAATCGCTCAACTCAATGCCGGCAGCGGGTCATAACCACATAAACCATAAAGTGGTGAAAAAGACCACAAAATAGCTACAATGCTGCCCATGCTCGAACGAGATGCACCCGAACCGATCATTGGCGAGGCCGATTGCTTCCTCGCCGTGCTCGAGCGCGTGTCGCGGGTTGCGCCCTTGTCCAAGCCGGTGCTGGTGATCGGCGAGCGGGGAACGGGCAAGGAGTTGATCGCGGCGCGCCTGCACTACCTGTCGGAGCGATGGCAGCGCGCGTTCGTGAAATTCAACTGCGCCGCGGTCAACGAAGAGCTGCTCGAATCCGAGCTCTTCGGGCACGTAGCGGGCGCTTATACCGGTGCGACGCGCCCGCGCGTCGGGCGTTTCGAGCTCGCGAACCACGGCACGCTCTTCCTGGACGAGCTGTCGTCGATGTCGCAGCGCCTGCAGGAGAAGCTGCTGCGGGTCATCGAGTACGGCGAGTTCGAGCGCGTCGGCTCGTCGGAAACGCTCAAGGTCGACGTGCGCCTGATCGGCGCCGCCAACGCCGACCTGCCGTCGCTGGCGCGCCAGGGCCGGTTCCGCGAGGACCTTCTCGATCGCCTGTCGTTCGACGTGCTCACCCTGCCGCCGCTGCGCGAGCGGCGCGGAGACGTCGTTCTGCTGGCGCAGAAATTCGCCGAGGGCATGGCGCGTGAGCTGGGGCGCGAGTATTTCGCCGGCTTCTCGCCCGCTGCGGAGCGCGACCTGCTCGCCTATCAATGGCCCGGCAACGTGCGTGAGCTGCGCAACGTGATCGAACGCGCCGTGTATCGGCTGGAGAACGCGCAGCAGACCGTGGAGGCGGTGGAGGTCGATCCTTTTGCATCGCCGTTCCGGCCCACGCCCTCGTCGTCATCGGGGGAGGGTCGCCCCGTGCAGGTGGCGTCACCCCCCGACAAGGCGGCGGCGCCCGTGGCGCGGGTCACATTTCCAGTGAGCCTGAAGCAGGTGATGCAGGAGCAGGAAAGGGGACTCCTGGAAGCGGCTCTCGAGGAAGCACGATTCAGCCAGAAGCGCGCGGCCGCGCTGCTGAATCTGAACTACCACCAGTTCCGTAGTGCACTGCGGAAGCACGGAATCCTGCCGGGACGTACGGAAGCGTAGCGACAAGTTGGCCGGGGAACTTCCCCCCGCCCATGCAGACTGATATCGTGCCTTCGGCGCCACCGACTGCACCGGGGGGGGTAGGAGGCGGGTCCGCGGGGGGTTTTACGACAGCTCTTCGTGGTTTGCCAATTTGATTTGACCTGTCCGATGTTATTGCCACGCGGCGATCGGCAGTAGGGAGTTTCGTATGGAAAGGGTATCCCCCACGCCTGTGACCGTGGATCTCGCGGTCAACGGTCCGGCGGCTCGTGACATCGCGCTTGATCCCCACTCGTTGCTCGCGGCCCTGCAGGCCATGCGCGGCGGCGACTTCTCGGTGCGCCTGCCCGGCGACCGCACGGGGCTCGACGGCAAGATCGCCGACACCTTCAACGACATCGTCGAAGCCAACGAGCGCATGGCGGCGGAGCTCAAGCGCGTCGGCGAGACCGTCGGCCGCCGCGGCAAGACGCGGCGTCGCGCCAAGTTCGGACGCGACAGCGGCTCCTGGGGCGACATGGAGAACTCGATCAATACCCTGATCGACGACCTGCTCTGGCCCACCACGGAAATGACCCGCGCCGTGTCGGCCGTCGCCCGCGGCGACTTGCTCACCACCGTGCGCCTCGACGTCGAGGGACGTCCGCTGGAAGGCGAGTTCCTGCGATCGGCGACGATCGTGAACTCGATGATCCAGCAGCTGGGCGTGTTCACCGACGAAGTCACGCGCGTCGCGCGCGAAGTCGGCATCGACGGCAAGCTCGGCGGCCAGGCCCAGATCAAGGAAGTGGGCGGCGTGTGGAAGGAGCTCACCGAGTCGGTCAACTCGATGGCGTCCAACCTGACCGCGCAGGTCCGCAACATCGCCGACGTCACCATCGCGGTGGCGAACGGCGACTTGTCGCGCAAGATCACGGTGGACGTCCGCGGCGAAATCCTTCAGCTGAAAGAGGCCATCAATACGATGGTCGATCAGCTGCGCTCGTTCGCATCGGAAGTCACGCGCGTCGCGCGCGAAGTCGGCACCGACGGCAAGCTCGGCGGCCAGGCGGTGGTGCCGGGCGTGTCCGGCACCTGGAAGGACTTGACCGACAACGTCAACCTGCTGGCGGCGAACCTGACGACGCAGGTGCGAAACATCGCCGAGGTGACCACGGCCGTGGCGCGCGGCGACTTGTCGCGCAAGATCACGGTGGACGTGAAGGGCGAGGTGCTCGAGCTCAAGAACACCATCAACACGATGGTGGATCAGCTCAACGCATTCGCGGCCGAAGTCACGCGCGTCGCGCGCGAGGTCGGAACGGAAGGAAAGCTCGGCGGCCAGGCGCAGGTGCCCGGTGTAGCCGGAACCTGGAAGGGTCTCACCGACAACGTCAACTTCATGGCGTCGAACCTTACCGGCCAGGTGCGAAACATCGCCGAGGTCACGACCGCGGTCGCCAGAGGCGACTTGTCGCGCAAGATCACGGTGGACGTGAAGGGCGAGATTCTCGAGCTCAAGAACACCATCAACACGATGGTGGATCAGCTGAACGCGTTCGCATCGGAAGTCACGCGCGTTGCGCGCGAGGTCGGCACCGAAGGCAAGCTCGGCGGCCAGGCGCAGGTGTCCGGCGTCGCCGGAACCTGGAAGGACTTGACCGACAACGTCAACTTCATGGCGTCCAACCTCACGGCGCAGGTGCGCAACATCGCCGAGGTGTCGACCGCCATCGCCTCCGGCGACTTGTCCAAGAAGATCACGGTCGACGTGAAGGGCGAAATCCTCGAGCTCAAGAACACCATCAACACGATGGTGGAGCAGCTCAACGCCTTCGCGGCCGAAGTCACGCGCGTCGCGCGCGAGGTCGGCACCGACGGCAAGCTCGGCGGCCAGGCCGAGGTGCCGGGCGTCGGCGGAACCTGGAAGGACTTGACCGACTCGGTCAACGCCATGGCCGGCAACCTGACGTCGCAGGTCCGCAACATCGCCGACGTCGCGACCGCCATCGCCAACGGCGACTTGTCCAAGAAGATCACCGTCAGCGTGTCGGGCGAAATCCTGCTGCTGAAGGAAACCATCAACACGATGGTCGACCAGCTCAACGCCTTCGCGTCGGAAGTCACGCGCGTGACGCGCGAGGTCGGCACCGAAGGCAAGCTCGGCGGCCAGGCGCAGGTGCCCGGCGTCGCCGGAACCTGGAAAGACTTGACCGACAACGCCAACTCGATGGCGAACAACCTGACCGCGCAGGTCAGAAACATCGCCGAGGTCACCACGGCGGTCGCCCGCGGCGACTTGTCGCGCAAGATCACGGTGGACGTGAAGGGCGAGATTCTCGCGCTCAAGAACACCATCAACACGATGGTGGATCAGCTGAACGGATTCGCCGGTGAGGTCACGCGCGTGGCGCGCGAGGTCGGCACCGAAGGAAAACTGGGCGGACAGGCCGCCGTGCCCGGCGTCGCCGGAACCTGGAAGGACTTGACCGACTCGGTCAACGCGATGGCCGGTAACCTCACCTCGCAGGTGCGAAACATCGCCGAGGTTACGACCGCGGTCGCCAGAGGCGACTTGTCGCGCAAGATCACGGTGGACGTGCGCGGCGAAATCCTCGAGCTGAAGAACACCATCAACACGATGGTCGATCAGTTGAACGCGTTCGCATCGGAAGTCACGCGCGTCGCGCGCGAGGTCGGCACCGAAGGAAAGCTCGGCGGCCAGGCCGGCGTGCCCGGCGTGGCCGGCACCTGGAAGGACTTGACCGACAACGTCAACTTCATGGCGTCGAACCTCACGGCGCAGGTGCGCAACATCGCCGAGGTGGCGACAGCTATCGCCTCGGGCGACTTGTCCAAGAAGATCACGGTGGACGTGCGCGGCGAGATCCTGCTGCTGAAGGAAACGCTGAACACGATGGTCGAGCAGCTGCGCTCGTTCGCGGCCGAAGTCACGCGCGTCGCGCGCGAGGTCGGCACCGACGGACGTCTCGGCGGCCAGGCGGTGGTGCCCGGCGTCGGCGGAACCTGGAAAGACTTGACGGACAACGTCAACCTGCTCGCGGCCAACCTCACCACGCAGGTGCGAAACATCGCCGAGGTGACCACGGCGGTCGCGCGCGGCGACTTGTCGCGCAAGATCACGGTGGACGTGAAGGGCGAGATTCTCGAGCTGAAGAACACCATCAACACGATGGTCGACCAGCTGAACTCCTTCGCGGCCGAAGTCACGCGCGTGGCGCGCGAGGTCGGCACCGAAGGAAAGCTGGGCGGTCAGGCGCAGGTGCCCGGCGTCGCCGGAACCTGGAAGGACTTGACCGACAACGTCAACGTCATGGCGGCGAACCTCACCGAGCAGGTGCGCGGCATCGTGAAAGTTGTGACGGCGGTCGCCAACGGCGACTTGAACCAGAACCTCACCGTGCAGGCCAAGGGCGAGGTGGCGGCGCTGGCCGACACCATCAACAACATGACCTCGACGCTCGCGATCTTCGCTGACCAGGTGACCACGGTCGCCCGCGAGGTCGGCGTCGAAGGCCGTCTCGGCGGACAGGCGAACGTGCCCGGCGCGGCCGGCACGTGGAAGGACTTGACCGGTAACGTGAACCTGCTCGCGGCGAACTTGACCACGCAGGTCCGCGCCATCGCCGAGGTCGCGACCGCCGTGACCAAGGGCGACTTGACGCGCGCCATTCAGGTCGACGCGCGCGGCGAGGTGGCGGAGCTCAAAGACAACCTCAACACCATGATCGGCAACCTGCGCCTGACCACCGAGCGCAACACCGAGCAGGACTGGCTCAAGACCAACATGGCGCGCTTCACCGGCATGCTGCAGGGCCAGCGCGATCTGGCCACGGTCGGACGCACGCTGCTGTCCGAGCTGGTGCCGCTCGTGGCATCGCACCAGGGACTCATCTACCGCATGGTGGAAGGGCAGGACGGCAAGCCGTTCCTCAAATTGCTCGCGGCATACGGCAACCCGAAGGACGAGGGCTATCCGGATCGTCTCGAGCCGGGCGAGGGACTGCTCGGACAGTGCGCGGTCGAGAAGCGCCGCATCCTGGTGACCGACGTGCCGCAGACCGCGGTGCCGATCGGCACCGTCCTGCTGCGCGCAACGCCGCGCAGCATCGTCGTCTTCCCGATCGTGTTCGAAGGCCAGATCAAGGCCGTGCTGGGCCTGGCGTCGCTGGACCGGTTCACGCCGTCGCACCTGGCGTTTCTCGACCAGCTCACGACGTCGATCGGCATCGTGCTGAACTCCATCGAAGCGACGATGCAGACGGAGTCCCTGCTGACGCAGAGCCAGCAGCTGGCGACGGAATTGCAGACCCAGCAGCGCGAGCTGCAGCAGACCAACGAGCAGCTGGCGCAGAAAGCCCAGCAGCTTGCCGAGCAGAACGCGGAGGTCGAGCGCAAGAACCAGGAAATCGAGCAGGCCCGGCGCGCGGTGGAAGAGAAGGCCGCCGAGCTCGCGCTCACCTCGAAGTACAAGTCCGAGTTCCTCGCGAACATGTCGCACGAGCTGCGCACGCCGCTGAACTCGATCCTGATCCTGGGTCAGCAGCTGTCCGACAACGCCGACAACAACCTGACGCCCAAGCAGGTCGAGTTCGCGCGCACCATCCACGGCGCCGGCACCGACTTGCTCAACCTGATCACCGACATTCTGGATCTGTCGAAGATCGAGTCCGGCACGGTGACGGTCGACGCCGAGGAAATTGCGTTTTCGACGCTGCTGTCGACGATGGAGCGCACGTTCCGGCACGAGGCCGAGAACCGCAAGCTGTCCTTCGAGATCGTGGTCGACCCCAACGTCGGCAAGACCATGGTCACCGACTCCAAGCGCCTGATGCAGGTGCTCAAGAACCTGCTCTCGAACGCCTTCAAGTTCACCGAGCACGGCGGCGTGCGGCTGCACGTCTCGTCGGCGACCGGCGGCTGGACGCAGGATCACCCGGTGCTGCGCATGGCCGGTCCCGCGCTGTCCTTCGAAGTGTCCGACACGGGCATCGGCATTCCGCTGGAGAAGCAGAAGCTCATCTTCGAGGCGTTCCAGCAGGCCGACGCGTCCACGTCGCGCAAGTACGGCGGCACCGGCCTGGGCCTTGCGATCTCGCGCGAGCTCGCGTCGCTGCTCGGCGGCGAAATCCAGCTGCACTCCACGCCCGGCACGGGCAGCACGTTCACCCTCTACCTGCCGGTGCGCTACGCCGGCGCGTCGGCGCCGGGCCGGGCCGTCGAGATCAAGTCCGGTGCTGGCCAGGGCGGCATGGCATTCCCGGTCGTGCGCCTGCCGGATCGCCCGCTGGTGCAGGTCCCCGACGACCGCGAAGCCATCGAGCCAGGCGACAACGTGCTGCTGATCGTCGAGGACGATCCCCACTACGCGCGCCTGCTGCTCGACCTCGCACGCGACAAGGGCTTCAAGGTGCTGGTGGCGATGCGCGGCACCGAGGCCCTGGACCTGGCGCGCAAGCACAAGCCGAGCGCGGTTTCGCTCGACGTGTTCCTGCCCGACATGCTGGGCTGGACGGTGCTGTCGCAGCTCAAGCAGAACCCCGAGACGCGGCACATCCCGGTGCAGATGGTGACGCTGGACGAGGATCGCCAGCATGGCCTGGCGCGCGGCGCGTTCTCGTTCGTCACCAAGCCCACTACGGCCGAAGGCCTCGAGGAAGCGCTGGGGCGCATCAAGGAGTACTCCGCGCCCCGTCGACGCAAGCTGCTGGTGATCGAGGACAACCCGACCGAGCGCATGAGCATCACCGAGCTGCTCGGACACGACGACATCGAGATCCGCACGGCGGCCAGCGGCGCCGAGGCGTTGAAGGAGCTGCAGGAGAACACCTTCGATTGCGCGGTGCTCGATCTGCGCCTGCCGGACATGTCCGGCTTCGAGGTGCTGGAGAAGATCCGCGATCACAACACGCTGGCGGACCTGCCGGTGGTGGTGTTCACGGGCAAGGAGCTGTCGGCCGAGGAGGACGCGCGGCTGCGCACGCTGGCGCGCAGCGTCGTCGTCAAGGGCGTGGAGTCGCCGGAGCGCCTGCTCGACGAGACTTCGCTGTTCCTGCATCGCGTGATCTCGGATCTGCCGAGCAGCAAGCAGGAAATGCTCAAGAAGCTGCACGACTCCGACGAGGATCTGCAGGGCAAGTCGGTGCTGGTGGTCGACGACGACGCGCGCAACATCTTCGCGCTGTCGAGCGTGCTGGAGCGCCGCGGCATGACGGTGAAGACCGCGACCACCGGTCGCGAAGCGATCTCCCTGATCGACTCCGCGCCCGAGCTCGCCATCGTGCTGATGGACATCATGATGCCCGAGATGGACGGCTATCAGACGATGAACGTGATCCGCAAGAATCCGCAGCTGCGGCGCTTGCCGATCATCGCCCTGACGGCCAAGGCGATGAAGGGCGACCGCGAGAAATGCCTGGAGGCTGGCGCCTCGGATTACCTGGCCAAACCGGTGAACACCGAGCAGCTGCTGTCGGTGCTGCGGACCTGGCTGCACCGGTAGAAGCCAGATGATGCCCAGCGACAAGATCAACATCCTCCTGGTCGACGACCAGCCCGGGAAGCTGTTGACCTACGAGGCGATCCTTGCCGACCTGGGCGAGAACCTGGTGAAGGCGAGCTCCGGCAACGAGGCGCTGCAGTACCTGCTGAAGACCGAGTTCGCCATCGTGCTGGTGGACGTCTGCATGCCCAACATCGACGGCTTCGAGCTGGCGCAGCTGATCCGCAACCATCCGCGCTGCCAGAAGACCGCGATCATCTTCATCTCGGCGATCCAGCAGACCAACATGGATCAGATCAAGGGCTACGAGAGCGGCGCGGTGGACTACGTCTCGGTCCCGGTCGTGCCGGAGGTACTGCGTGCCCGCGTGCGGGTGTTCGCCGACCTGTTCCGCAAGACGACGGCGCTGGAAGGCATGAACCGGCAGCTGGAGATGCGCGTCGCCGAACGCACGGCCGAGCTGGAGCGCGACCTGGAGGAGCGCAAGCGCCTGCAGGAAGCGCTGCAACAGTCGGACCGGCGCAAGGACGAGTTCCTGGCCGTGCTGGCGCACGAGCTGCGCAATCCACTGGCACCGATCCGCACCGCCGCGGACATCATGCGGGTGAAGGTGCTGACCGACCCGGCGCTGATGCAGTGCCGCGACGTGATCGGCCGCCAAGTCGAGCAGCTGACGCGCCTGGTCGACGATCTGCTCGACGTTTCGCGCATCACCAGCGGCAAGCTGCGGCTGCAGAAGCAGCTGATCGAGGTATCCGCGATCGTGCAGCGCGCAGTCGAGACCCAGCGGCCGATCTACGACGAGCGTCGCCAGGAGCTCCACGTCGACTTGCCCGGCGACCCGCTGATCCTGGAAGGCGATCTGACAAGACTGTCGGAGGCGCTGGCGAATCTGCTCAACAACGCGGCGAAGTATTCCAACGACGGCGCCAAGGTGACATTGCGCGTCGAGAAGGCTTCGGGCGGCCAGGAAGTGCTGTTCCGTGTCGTCGACAACGGCGTCGGCATTCCGATCAACATGCTGCCCAAGGTGTTCGAGCTCTTCACGCAGGTCGATCAGTCGCTGCACCGCGCCCAGGGCGGCCTCGGCATCGGCCTGGCGCTCGTGCGCAACCTGGCCGAGATGCACGGCGGCCGGATCGACGGCTACAGCGAGGGCATCGGCAAAGGCTCCGAGTTCGTGATGCGCCTGCCGTTGCGCCCGGACCTGCGGCCGCCGCAGCAGGAGGGCGAGCGGGTGGTGTCGATCGCCTCGGCGTACGGCCGCGTGCTGGTGGTGGACGACAACATCGACGCGGCGGAGATGCTGGCCACGATGCTGCGCATCGACGGCGCCGAGGTGCTCACCGCCCACGATGGCCGGGAGGCGATGGAGGTCATCGACGGCTTCCGCCCTGATCTGGTCCTGCTCGACATCGGCATGCCGGGCATGAGCGGCTACGACGTCGCGCGCGCCATCCGCGCCCATCCCGTATGCGGCAACGTCATGCTGGTGGCGCAGACCGGGTGGGGACAGGAAGAGGATCGCCGACGCGCCAAGGAAGCGGGCTTCGACGAGCACGTCACCAAGCCGGTCGATCGCGCGCAGCTGCTCAAGCTGATCGCGCGGCCGCGCCGCGGCGATCGCAACCCGTCGACCAAGCGCGCGTCCTGACATGCGTTCCAGGATCCTGCGCGCGCTCGCCGCGCCTCTGATCGCGCTTGCGCTCCTCGGATGCGAGGATCTCTGGCGCGCCAATCAGCAGAATCCCTCGCTCAAGCTGCCGCCGGCGGACGAGTCGGAATATCGGCCCTACCAGCAAGCAGGTACCGGAGCGATCTCGGGACAGGCGTTCCTCGTCACGCGCAGCGGCGACGCCAAGAAAGCTGCCGGCAAGACCGTCACGCTGGATCCGCTCACGAGCCTGAGCCGCAACTGGTGGAACGCCGCCAAGGCCTACCAGCGGCTCGAGCCGCGGCTGCCGGACGATCCGAAGTTCCTCGCTGCCCGCAAGACCACCACGGCCGATGCCGAGGGACGCTTCACCTTCGAGGGGCTTCCGGCCGGTGACTACCTGGTGCGCACGACGGTGCAGTGGCAGCCTGCGCATTGCGCGGACAATTCCTTCTGCAGCACCCAGAGCGGCGCGGTCGGCGGCCTGGTGCACCTCAACGTCGGCGAGAAGAAGGGCAACGTCATCTTCGGCGAGGACGCCAAGCCGCTCGGCGAAGACGGCAGGAAGAAGTAACAAAAGAAAAACCCCTCGTTTCGAGGGGTCGTTCACTTGCTGCTTGGTGGAGGCGGGGGGAATCGAACCCCCGTCCGACAATCCTCCGCCTTCGGACCTACATGCTTAGCCACGTCTTTGGTTTTCGATGCTGGCTACCCGACAGGCAGGAAAGACCAGCACTTATCCCCTTAGGGTTTTAGCGGCTCGGCTAAGGGCGAGCTTGACCGCGAGTTGATGAGAGTCGACATCCGATTCAGGGGCATCAACACCGCCTGGTCAGACGCTCACTGCCTAAGCAGCGAGGGCGTAGTTAGCGTCGTTCGCAACTAGCTTGGTTGCGGATGGTTTTACGATGTCTTCCGCACATCGGCATGCACCTCAGGTTTCGCGATCACCGTCGAGCCCAGATCGCCCCCATGTGCCGGGATAAGACTAGCACAGGGAGGTCGAGTTCCCCGCCGGATGTAGACAGAGGACCCTAGTTTCCGGGATTGCGTCCCGACTTCTCGATCTCGGCGATAGCCGCCTTGGCCTCGTCGCGCCAGCAACCGTTCTTGAACCAGCCGCCGATGCCGCTTCCTAGCGTCGCCTGCAGCGCTGGCAGTGTGCGCGTGTCGCGCATCGACCGGATGCGGGCGATGGCCGCTTTCTTGGCGTCGCAGGAGTCAGCCCGCTCCAGCTGGTCGAGCGCCGCGTAGAAGGGATCGATGCGGTCGGCGAAGCCGAGCTCGTTGAGCAGGTCGGCGGCACGCCGCGACCCGAGGTCGCGCTGCTGGCCGGTGCGTTTGGAAAGCGCGGCGATGACGGTGGCGCTCGGATACTTCTTGATGATCGGGATGGCGAGGTCGCTCGCCCAGCTCAGGCACGCGACCAGCCGGGTGGCGACCAGCGCGTCGTCCTGCAGATCGGGTCGCAGGTCCAGCGCCTTGCCGTAGGCGGGCGCTGCCTCGCGGCGGCGATTGTGCTCGAACGCAGCGTGCCCGCGGCTCAGCAGCTCGCGGGCCTCGCGATCCTTGATCGACTCCAGCGACTCCACCGGTTGGGGCGTCGATGCGTCGGAAGCCACCGGCGGCGGCGAGGGCATCGTCGCGGGAAACGGCATTGCCGACGGAACCGTAGTCGGCGCCGTCGCAGGGATCACGGACTGATCGCCGCCGGCCTGGCGCTGCACGGCCCAGGCAAGGACCAACGCGAACAGCAGGCCAGACAGCAGGGGAATCAGCCGCTCGCTGGGCGGGAGGTTGAGCAGGGACGGGATTGCGCGCAGCCCGCTCCAGGACGAGGTCTGCGACAGATGGATGGTGCGCATGACGTTGACCAGCGCGGTGACGCGGCCGACCGAGGGTGGGGCGCGGTGCATGCCGCCGAACGGCAGCTCGCCAGGCGCGTTGCCCATGTCCTCTCCGCCGGGCACGAGGCGGTTCACCTGGCGTGGCGGCACGGTGAACAGCTTCACTGCCTCGGGAATGCCCTTGAGCTTGTGCTTGCCGGCGAAGGCGCATGGCACCTCGGCCTTGTTCATGGCCAGGTACACCGCTTCGGTGAAGTAGATCTGGTCCGGCGGCGTCAGACCCTCGACGCGGGAGGCCACGTTGACCGCCTCGCCGAAGATGTCGCTGCCGTCGACCCGCACCTCGCCGACGTTGATGGCTACCCGGATGTGGATCTGCTGCTGGTCCGGTCGGCCGAAGTTGTACTCGGCCAGCGCGTCGTGCATCGCCATCGCGCAGCGCACGGCGTCCGTGGGGGAGTAGAAGCCCAGCATCAGGCTGTCGCCCATGGACTTGACGCGACGGCCGCCGAAGCGCGCCACTAGCGGCAGCAGCAGGTGGTTGTGGTCCCGCAGCATCGTGCGGTTCTGGTCCCGCGACTGACGCGAGGTCAGCTCGGTAAAGCCCACGATATCCGTGAACATCACGGTGAGGTTTTCGGTCTGTGCCATCGGCGCCTCGCGCCGGTTCTCCTCCAGCGGGGTTCTAGTTTAACGGCTCAGTGCCGCAGCAATCGGTCTTTTTGCCGCTGCCAGTCCCGTTTCTTCTCATCATCGCGCTTGTCGTGCTTCTTCTTGCCCTTGGCCAGGCCCACCCGCAGCTTGGCCCGGCCGCGGGTCCAGTGCAGGTCCAGCGGCACCAGCGTGTAGCCAGCGCGCTCCACCTTTCCGATCAGCTTGGACAACTCGCCGGCATGCAGCAGGAGCTTGCGCGTGCGCGCGGGCTCGGGATGCACGTGCGTCGAGGCGGAGGAGAGCGGCGTGATGTGCGCGCCGAACAGGTACGCCTCCTCGTTGCGGATGATCACGTAGGACTCGGCGATCTGCGCCCGGCCATCGCGCAGGCTCTTGACCTCCCAGCCCTGCAGCGACAGGCCGGCTTCGTAGGTCTCCTCGATGAAGTAGTCGTGCCGCGCGCGGCGATTCTCCGCGATGAGGCGGGCTTCGTCCTTCTTCTCGTTCTTGTCGCTCATGGGAAATTATAAGGGGCGCAAACATCTAGAATTGGCGGATGCGCATCCGCGAAAGCAGCCACGGCTACTGGTCGTCCACGCGCGCGTTCGTGTGGGTGGCGGGCGGCGCCGTGATGGGTCTTGGCGGCGTCGGCCGCCTGCCGTTCCTCGCGTCGCAGTATGGCGGCCTGGCCTTCTGGCTGGTGTACGGGGTCGCGCTGCTGATGCTGAGCTGGCCGCTCCTCACGGCCGAGCTGCTGATCGGTCGCTGGACGCGCGAGGATGTCGTCTCGGGGTTCTCGGTGCTGACCAAGGCGGCTGCCGCGCCCCCGGTGTGGAAGCATCTGGGCGTGCTGGCGCTGGCTTCGGCCGCGCTGATCCTGTCCTACTACAGCGTCATCGCCGGCTGGTACATGGCTTACACGCTGCGCTCCGCGAGCGGCCTGCTCCACGGCGTCGCCCCCGAACGGATCCTGCTCGCTTTCTATGGCCTTGCGCAGGACCCCGAGCGCAGCCTTGCGTGGCACACGGTCTTCATGGCCACCACCTGCCTGGTCGTGGCCCACGGCGCGCGCGACGGCATCGAGCGGGCGGCTTCGTACCTGGCGCCGGCCGGCATGATCTTCGCCGCGGTCATCTTCGTCAGCACCATGCTCGATGTGCACGCCCCCGAGGCGCTGGGCCGTCTCTACGGTTTCCGGCCGGCGGAGCTCGGCTGGAGGGGCGTGCTCGAAGCGCTGTACCAGGCCTTCTATACCCTGGGGCTGGGGCTGGGCGTGATGATCGCCTACGGCAGCTATCTTCCGTCGCAGACGGCAGTGCCGCGGATCGCGATGGTCGTCATCGGCATGGACGCGGCGTTCACGCTCCTCATCGGCACCGCACTGTTCGTGCTGATCGACCGTCCGGGCGTCGAGCCTGCGACCACGGTCACGCAGATCTTCCTGCAGCTGCCGCAGGCGCTGTCGCCTGACTTCGGCGGACACATGCTCGCCATCCTGTTGTACGTGACCCTGCTGACAGTGACGCTCTTGTCCGCGGTGGCGCTGCTCGAGCCGCCCACGCGGTATCTGATGGAGCGCTACCGGGTTCCGCGCGTGTTCGCCGCCGCCTACAGCGCCATGGTGATCTGGTACATCGGCCTGGGGACGCTGCTGTCCTTCAACGTCATCGGCGAATGGCGTCTCATGGGCCAGAACTTCTTCGAGCTGCTGCAATGGCTGACGAGCCGTCTCCTGGTCCCGGCAAGCGTGTTCCTCATCTGCACCTACATCGTGCGCGTGCTGCCCGCCGACGTCGCGCGCGGCGGCTGGGGCGAGCGTGATCGCGCGCTGTTCCGGCCCTGGTATGCGCTGCTGCGGTATCCGGTCCGCCTGAGCCTGATCGCCGTGCTGCTCGTCAGCACCGGCATCGTCGACTGGCTGGTGTCGCTCTGGAGCTAGCGTGATCGCGATCGAGGTGGCCTACGCGCTGCCGATGCGACAGGTGGTGTTGAAGGTCGAGGTTTCACCGGGCACGACCGTGCAGCAGGCGATCGAGTCCTCAGGCGTGCTCCAGCAGTTCCCGCAGATCGACTTTGCGACCGCGGTCGTCGGGATCTTCAGCCGACCGTGCAGACTCGGCGACGTGGTGAAGGCGGGCGACCGGATCGAGATCTACCGGCCGTTGCTGATCGACCCCAAGGAGGCGCGGCGCAATCGCGCGCGCAGGTAACACCTAGCCCGGCTAATTGCCGCGCTGAGCCTCTTCCTTGAGCCTCTTCTCTTCCTTGATCGCGCCGCCGGCGTCCGGCACGGTCTGGTCCGCGACCTTCGGCGCCTCGGCGCCTTCGGTGCGCGCGAGCTTGTCGCCTTCGAAGTAGAGGGTGACGTTGCGCGTGAACAGCTGGCCGCGCGGCGTCTTGTAATAGCCGACGTAATCCCAGCGGTCTTCGCGGAACGGGCTCGCGGCCAGCGGCGTGCCCATCAGGAACCGCACCTGGTCGCGCGTCATGCCGGTCTTGAGCTGGTCGAGCTGCTTCTGCTCGATGACGTTGCCCTGTCGGGTCGGCAGCTTGTAGACCAGCCCGCAGGCGGGCAGGGCAATGCAGAGGCACAGCGCGGCAAGCAGGCGCATGGTCGTGAAGGTCGGGGTGGGGCTGCGTGCAATAATACTCGAACGGTCGACGCCGCCGTTCCGCGAGCCGCCTTCTAGAGCCAGGCATGGAAACCAAAGATCTGCGAAACGCGGGGCTGAAGGTCACGCTGCCGCGCGTGAAGATTCTGGAGATGCTGGAAAGCAACCCGGCGCGGCACCTGTCGGCGGAAGACATCTACCGGCGGATGATGGACCTCGGCGAAGACATCGGCCTTGCGACCGTGTACCGCGTGCTGACCCAGTTCGAGGCTGCGGGCCTGGTGCGGCGGCACCACTTCGAGGGCGGCCACGCGGTTTTCGAGCTGGAGCGCGGGCACCATCACGACCACATGGTGTGCCTGACTTGCGGACACGTCGTGGAGTTCGAGGACGACGTCATCGAGAAGCGGCAGCGTAGCCGCGCCGAGGAGCTGGGCTTCCGGCTGACCGAGCACAGCCTGATCATGTATGGTGAATGTCTGCGTCCGAGCTGCCCCAACAACCGCGTCGGATCGCGCAAGTCTTAAGAGGAGAACAGTTCCATGAAGCAAATCTCGACGTATCTATTCGCCGCCGCGCTGTCGCTCGCCGCCCCGGCACTGGCCCTCGCCGACGACTCGCCGGCCGAGGAGGTCAAGGACGGCGCCAAGACGGTCGGCCACGGCGTGAAGGAAGGCGCCAAGGAAGTCGGTCACGGCGTGAAGCACGGCGCGACTGCGGTCGGACATGCCACGCGCGACACCGCCAAGAAAGTGGGTCACGCAACCAAGAATGCGGCCAAGGCGACAGGTCACGCCATCGCCGACACCGCGCGCACCGTTGGTCACGCGACCAAGGAAGGCGCCATCGAGGTCAAGGACGGCGTCAAGGACGCGGTCGACGGCGACAACGACTAAGTCGCCCCAGGCCCGAAGCTACGCCTGGCTCGCGCGCGCGAGCAATTCGCGCGCGTGCGTCAGCGCCGCTTCGGTGACTTGTACTCCCGCCTGCATCCGCGCCAGCTCCTCGACGCGCTGATCCGCGAGCAGGCGGCGGACGATCGTGAACGTCTTGCGGTCCCGCACTTCCTTGGCGACTGCATAGTGCTGCTGACCCTGGGCCGCAACCTGGGGCAGGTGCGTCACTGACAGCACCTGCCGTCCCGCCGCCAGCTCGCGCAGCTTCTGCCCAACGATCTCGGCAACCGCTCCACCGATGCCGGCGTCGACCTCGTCGAAGATCAGGGTTGCCGCCGCGCCGCGACGGTTCGCGACCAGCTGGATCGCCAGGCTCAGGCGGGACAGCTCTCCACCGGACGCGGTCTTCGAGAGCGCGCGCGCACTCTGGCCCGGGTTGGCGCTGAAATCGAAACGCACCTGATCGTCCCCTTGAACGCTGGGGAGCTCGCGCGGGGCGGTGGTCACGGCCACCGTGAATTCCGCCTTGGGCATGCCAAGCTCGCGCACGACCGCGCGCACTTTTTTCGCAAACTCCGTCGCCGTCTTGCCCCTGGCCGCCGAGAGCTTGGCGGCCGCGTCCCGATAGGTGGCCATGGCCTGCGCGCGCTGCGCGTCGGCCGCCGCCAGTTGCTCGGCAGCATGCTCGGACGCGTCGAGCGCCTGCTGCAGCTCGTTCATGCGCGCCGGCAGCTGCTCGGCGCGGATCCGGTGCCGTCGCGCCAGCTCGTGGACCGCGCTCATGCGGCGCTCGACCTCGGCCAGCCGCTGCGGATCCAGGTCGAGCCGATCGAGCTGCGCGCGGATGGCGCGCGCAGCCTCCTGCGTGCAGGTCTGCGCCTGGTCCAGCGCCGACGCCGCGTCGCTGAAGCCCTCGTGCAGGTGCACCAGCGCGGTGATCCGGGCCCTGATCTTCGCGAGCTGGTCATGGAGGCTGTTCTCGCCCCCGTAGAGCATGCTTTCGGCGTGGGAGCCATCGCCGAGCAGCTTGCCCATGTTCGCCAGCCGCTTCTGATCGTCGTGGAGGCGCTCGAGCTCGCCGTCCTGCAGGTGCAGCGCCTGCAGATCGCGCAGCTCGTGTCGCATCAGATCGCGCTCGACCTTGTCGCGCCCGGTGAGGCCGCGGATCCGCTCGATCTCGTGCTCGGCTGCGCGCCAGGTCTCCACGGCCGCAGCCACCGCCGCGAGCAGGTGCTCATGCTTGCCGAACTCGTCGACGACCGCGCGCTGCGCGTCGGCGCGGAGCAGCGAGTGGTGCTCGCTCTGACCGTGGATCTCGACCAGCTGCTCGCCCAGCTCGCGCAGCTGCGTCGCCGTCGCCGGGATGCCGTTGACGCTTGCCCGCGTGCGACCTTCGGCGAGGATGGCGCGCCGGATCAGGCAGGACTGCGGCTCGTCGGGATTCTCCATCAGCTGCTCGCGCAGCCAGGCGCGGGCAGGGGACGTCGGCGCCACGTCGAGCTCTGCGGAGATCTCCGCCTGCTGGGCGCCAGTGCGCACCAGCGAGGCGTCCGCGCGATCGCCCAGCAGCAGTCCCAGGGCGTCGACCAGGATGGATTTGCCGGCCCCGGTCTCGCCGGTGAGCACCGAGAAGCCGGCGTCGAAGTCGAGCGTCAGCTCGTCGATCACCGCGAGGTTGCGGATGGAAAGCTGTCGCAGCATCGCGGTGCTCAGGCCCTCTCGGCGGGAGTCTGGGGGCCGCGACCCCAGCGCAGCTTGTCGCGCAGGATCGAGAAGTAATCGAAGCCGCGTGGATGGATCAGCCGAAGCGGGAACGGCGCGCGCGCCACCTCCACCGCATCGCCCGGTTGCAGCTCCTCGTTGAACTGGCCGTCGAACGTCGCCGTCGCGCCCGTGCGCTCGGCGCCGCCCATGACCAGCCGCACGACGCGATCGCCGCTGACCACGATCGGGCGATCCGACAGGGTGTGCGGACAGATCGGCACCAGCGCGATCGCCGACAGGCTGGGGTGCAGCAGCGGCCCGCCGCCCGACAGCGCATACGCGGTCGAGCCGGTCGGCGACGAGACGATCATGCCGTCGGCGCGGTGCAGGCTGATGAACTGGCGGTCGAGCCAGGTCTCGAACTCGAGCATGCGGATCGTGGCCTGGTTGCGGAACACCACGTCGTTGATGGCGAGGAACGGGCCGACCTCGGCGCCGCCGACGCGACGGATCCGCGCCGACAGGATGGTGCGGTCGTCCGTCTCATACTCGCCGTTCAGCACGGCAGCCAGCGTCTCGCGCATCGAGTCGGGCGCGACGTCGACCAGGAATCCGAGGCGTCCCTGGTTGATGCCGAGGATGGGCACGCCGGCAGGCGCAAGTGACCGACCCGCGTTGAGCAGCGTACCGTCTCCTCCGACGACGACGGCGAGGCTGGCGCGCCTGGCCAGCTCGTCGCGGGTGACGCGCGCGCCGGGCAGTCCCGGCGGCATGTGCTCCCCGTCCTCGATCAGCACCTCGGCGCCGAGCTCGCGCAGCAGCGGGCATAGCACCCAGAGCGTGTCCTTGGCGCTTGCAGACGTGCGTTTGCCGATGACGCCGACGACGGGGAACTTGATCATGGATTTTCCGGCGCAGACGCTGCTAACTTAGCAGAATGGCGCACGACATCGATGCCTCGCCGCGAGCGGGAAACGCGTGGGGCCGATACGTTCTCGAGGCGCTCGCGCTCGCCGTCGCCGTCGGTGTTCCTGCTTACCTTGCCCTGAGCCGCCGGGGAAGCATCGCCGAAGGCGACACCCTGTACCACTTCAAGATGGCTGCGCTCATTCTTCGGCACTGGCCGTGGGTCGACGTGAGCTGGTTGCCGCTCACCGTGCTGGGCGAGCGCGGCACGGACCATCACTGGCTCTGGCACCTGGTGATCGCGCCGTTCGCCGCGATCCAGGATCCGCAGGTTGCCATCCACGTCGCCGGAGCTGCGACCTGCGCAGCCGTAGCTGCCGCTGTGCTGCTCGTCTGCCGCGGCCTGGCTATCCCGCTCGCGCCGCTGGCCGCCATCCTCATCATCTGTGCCGACGCGACGATGCCGGAGCGCCTTACGCGACTGCGCTCGGAGAATGTGATGTACGCGTTCCTGCCGCTGGCGCTCCTGTTCATGGCGAAGCGTCGTCACGTCGCCCTGTTTTTCCTGAGCTGGATCTTCATGGAGTCTGTACCACGGCGCCGTGTTCCTGCTGCCGATGCTTGCGGCTTTCAGCGTCGCGGCCTTGCTGGTGCGTGAGCCACTTCCGGTGCGCAGCGCGATCGCGGTGCTCGGCGGACTGACGGTCGGTCTAGTCGTCAGCCCATGGTTTCCGCAGAACGTCGACTACCTGCTGTTCCACACGTTGTTCAAGCTCCAGAGCCAGAACCTGGACCTGGTCGGCATGGAATGGCACAAGCCGCCATGGGCCCATGTGTGGATCATCTCCTGGCCGATGCACATCCTGGTGGCGGGCGCGCTGTGCCTGTTCGCCGCGCGCCGTCGCGCAAATCCGTCCTTGCGGCTGCGCGCGGAAACAGTGGCCTCACTGCTGCTGGCGCTGCTTTGTCTGGGCATGTACAAGTCCGCGTACCGCAACGGCGTGTACTACGTGCTGTTCGCGATGCTCTCGGCGCTGCTTCTCTGGCGGGACGCCGCCGTGCGCGTGGAGCGCAAGCATCTCGCCAGAGCGGCCACCCTGGTCTCCTGTGGCGCGACCGCCGCTGTCTTGTGGCTCGGCGTCGGCCGGGTAGCCGCGATGCCCACGGAGGTGCGGCCCTGGACGCGCTATGCCGAGATCATGGAGTACCCTCGGCAGCCACGCGCAGCCCGGTGAGCTGATATGCAACGTGGACTGGCCTTCGTTCACGTTCCTCTTCTGGCAAAGCGATCGCTTCCGCTACGTGTCGGGCCTGGACGGCAACTACCTCGCTTATGCCGATCCTCAGCGCTTCCAGCTCTGGTATGACATCTACCGCCAGGTGCCGATCCCGGGTGGCGCCTCCAGAGCGCTGCGCCAGCAGTTCAACACGCGCTGGGTGGTCATTCCCCGTGCCGAGCACTACGACCGCATCGCCATGAACATCATCGACGGCGGCGAGGCGGAGACCATGATGCTCAACGGCGATGGCTGGCTTATCCGTCTTGGGAAAAAGTAGTAACTTCGCCGCATGTCCCCCATCCAACTCGACCGACGCGCTGCCGACCTGCTGCGCCTGCTGATCGAGCGCTACGTCCGCGACGGCATGCCCGTGGGCTCGCGCACGCTGTCGCGTGCGGCGCAGCTGGATCTGTCGCCGGCGACGATCCGCAACGTGATGGCGGACCTCGAGGAGTTCGGCTTCGTGTCGTCGCCGCATACGTCGGCAGGGCGCATCCCGACCAACCGCGGCTATCGCTACTTCGTCGACGCGCTGCTGGCGCCCGAGCCGATCCAGGAGGAGGCGCGCCGCAGGATCATCGAGGAGCTGGGCGCAAGCCACAGCACCGCCGACCTGGTGCAGGTCGCCTCGTCCCTGCTGTCGCAGATGTCGCGCATGGCGGGCGTGGTGACGGTGCCGCGGCGCAATCTCGCGGTGCTGCGGCGGATCGAGTTCCTGCCGCTGTCGGACAACCGTGTCCTGGTCATCCTCGTGGTGAATCAGCACGAGGTGCAGAACCGCGTGCTGAACATGGAGCGCGCCTACGGCGCCGACGAGCTGGAGCGCTACGCCAACGCCATCAACGACCAGTTCGCGGGCCGCGATCTGGTGAGCCTGCGGCGGGCGCTGCAGGACGAAGCCATGGCGGCGGAGTCGCGCGTGAGCGCGATCCTTCGCGACGCGGCCAGCATGGCCAGCCGCGCGCTGGAGCCCGAGAGCGGCAAGGATTTCGTCGTCGCCGGCGGCGCCAACCTGATGGCGTTCCAGGAGCTGGGCGACGTCCAGCGGTTGCGCGGGCTGTTCGACGCGCTGGACCGCAAGCGCGAGCTGCTCGACCTGTTCGATCAGTGCCTCAATGCCGAGGGCGTGCAGCTGTTCATCGGCGACGAATCGGGCTACCGGGTCCTGGACGAGTGCAGCGTGGTGACCGCGCCCTATTACGTGGATGGCGAGGTCGCCGGCATCCTCGGCGTGATCGGACCCACCCGCATGGCCTACAGCCGGATCATCCCGCTGGTGTCCGAGACCGCAAGAATTCTCTCCAAAGGCTTGAAACCGGAAGGCTGAGTCCCAAGTCTTAGGAGGAATCCGCGCGGGCAGTTCCTTATACTGCGCCGCCTTGCGCAAGACCAGGGATATGACCGAACGCCCCGAGACCCCGCCGCACGATGGCCAGGCCGCCGATGCCGAGGGCGCGGCCTCCGATCCAGTCAGCGTGCTCCAGGCGCAGTTGGCCGACGCCGAGGCGCGCGCCGCCGCAGCCCAGGACGCCCAGCTTCGGGCGATCGCCGAGCTCGACAACATCCGCCGGCGCCTGGAGCGCGAGTCCCAGACCAGCCAGAAGTACGCCAACGAAGGCCTGCTTCGCGAGCTGCTTGGCGTTGCCGACAGCCTGGAGCTGGGCCTGAAAGCCGCCGAAGGAGCCGACATCAAGGCCCAGACCAAGGCGCTGATCGAGGGCAAGCAGCTGACGTATCGCCAGCTGATGGCGCTGCTGGAGAAGCAGGGCGTGCGCCAGCTCGACCCCGCCGGCCAGCCGTTCAATCCCGAGCAGCACCAGGCGATGTCGATGGTGGAATCCGGCGACGTCGCGCCCAACCACGTGCTGCAGGTGATGCAGAAGGGCTACAAGCTGCACGAGCGGCTGTTGCGCCCGGCCACGGTCATCGTCGCCAAGGGCTTGAATCGCGGCGGTCCGTCCACAGATTCAGGCCATTCGTAAACATTTCGGACCCGGAGACTTCTTATGGCCAGCATCATCGGCATCGACCTTGGCACCACCAACAGCTGCGTTGCCATCATGGAAGGCAACAACGTCAAGGTGATCGAGAACGCGGAAGGCGAGCGCACCACGCCCTCCATCGTGGCCTACACCGACGATGGCCAGACCATCACCGGCCGCTCGGCCAAGCGCCAGGCAGTGACCAATCCGCACAACACGCTTTACGCGGTGAAGCGCCTCATCGGCCGCCGCTTCGAGGACGCCGAGGTGCAGAAGGCGCTGAAGCATTCGCCCTTCAAGATCATCAAGGCCGACAACGGCGACGCCTGGGTCGAGGTCAAGGGCAAGAAGATCGCACCGCAGCAGGTCTCGGCCGAGATCCTGCGCAAGATGAAGAAGACCGCCGAGGATTACCTCGGCCACACGGTCACCGAGGCGGTCATCACCGTCCCGGCGTACTTCAACGACTCGCAGCGCCAGGCGACCAAGGATGCCGGCCGCATCGCCGGCCTGGACGTCAAGCGCATCATCAACGAGCCGACCGCGGCCGCGCTCGCCTTCGGCCTGGACAAGGCCGGGAGGAAGGACCAGAAGATCGCCGTCTATGACCTGGGCGGCGGCACGTTCGACATCTCCATCATCGAGATCGCCGACGTCGACGGCGAGAAGCAGTTCGAGGTGCTCGCCACCAACGGCGACACGTTCCTGGGCGGCGAGGACTTCGACCAGCGCGTGATGGAGTACATCGTCGCCGAGTTCAAGAAGGACAGCGGCATCGACCTGCACAAGGACCCGCTGGCGCTGCAGCGCCTGAAGGAATCGGCCGAGAAGGCCAAGATCGAGCTGTCGTCGACGACGCAGACCGAGATCAACCTGCCGTACATCACGGCGGACCAGACCGGCCCCAAGCACCTCAACATGAAGCTGACCCGCGCCAAGCTCGAGTCGCTGGTCGAGGACTTCATCGAGAAGTCGCTGGAGCCCTGCCGCATCGCGCTCAAGGACGCGGGCCTCAAAGCCAGCGAGATCCAGGAGATCATCCTGGTCGGCGGCCAGACGCGCATGCCCAAGGTGCAGGACGCGGTCAAGAACTTCTTCGGCAAGGAGCCGCGCAAGGACGTGAACCCTGACGAGGCGGTCGCCGTCGGCGCCGCGGTCCAAGGCGCAGTCCTGTCCGGCGATCGCAAGGACGTGCTGCTCCTCGACGTCACGCCACTGTCGCTGGGCATCGAGACGCTCGGCGGCAAGTTCACCAAGCTCATCGAGAAGAACACCACGATCCCGACCAAGAAGTCCGAGACGTTCACCACGGCGGACGACAGCCAGAGCGCGGTGACGATCCAGGTCTACCAGGGCGAGCGCGAGATCGCGTCGGCCAACAAGATGCTCGGCCGCTTCGACCTTACCGGGCTGCCGCCGGCGCCACGCGGCGTGCCGCAGATCGAGGTCACCTTCGACATCGACGCCAACGGCATCCTGCACGTGCTGGCCAAGGACAAGGCGACCGGCAAGGAGCAATCGATCCGCATCACCGCCAACTCGGGTCTGTCGGAAGACGAGATCAAGAAGATGGTGAAGGACGCCGAGGCGCACGCCGAGGAGGACAAGAAGTTCAACGAGCTGATCACGGCGCGCAACCAGGCCGACCAGATGGTGCACTCGGTCGAGAAGTCCCTGAAGGATCTCGGCGAGCAGGTGCAGCCCGACGAGAAGAAGTCGATCGAGGAAGCCGTGACGGCGCTGCGCGAAGCCTTGAAAGGTGACGACAAGGCCGCCATCGAGGCCAAGAGCCAGGCGCTTATGCAGGCGTCCTCGAAGCTGATGGAGCGGGTGTATGCGCAGAAGTCCGGTGCGCCGGGTGCCGGCGCCGAGAGCGCCGGCGCCCAGCAGCCCGGCACCGGTGGCAAGGAAGGCGGCAAGGAAGGAGATGTGGTCGACGCCGAGTTCACCGAAGTGAAGGACGAGAAAAAATAACCGCTGTTAGTGCGGCGACGTAGCGCCGCACTAACTCGCCGGATTCGAGCCGACGCCAAGGGCGCGCGGCTCAATCCGGCGTTTTCGTTGTGTGGGGTGGATCGGTCAGAATCTAGGGAATGACGAAGCGCGACTACTACGAAGTCCTCGGCGTGGCGAAGGACGTGGGGGACGACGACCTCAAGAAGGCCTATCGCCGCCTGGCGATGAAATTCCATCCGGACCGCAATCCGGGTAACCACGACGCCGAAGTCCATTTCAAGGAAGTGGGCGAGGCGTACGATGTGCTCACCGACCCGCAGAAGCGCGCCGTCTACGACAAGTACGGCCACGAAGGACTGCAGCGCACCTCGGGCGCGGGCGCCGGGTTCGGCGACATGGGCGGCAGCTTCGCCGACGTCTTCGGCGATATGTTCTCCGACATCTTCGGCGGCGCGCGCACGGGACCTCGACGCGGCGCTGACCTGCGCTACCTGCTGGAGCTGACGCTGGAGCAGGCCGCCTTCGGCACGGTCGAGATGATCCGCATCCCCAAGGCAGAGGATTGCGAGGCTTGCGCGGGGCAGGGAACGGCAAGCGGCAAGCCCGCATCCAAGTGCCCGACCTGTGGCGGCAAGGGCCAGGTACGCGTCCAGCAGGGCTTCTTCGTGCTGCAGCAGACCTGTCCGCATTGCCGCGGGCGCGGCACGACCGTCACCGATCCGTGCAAGACCTGCCGCGGCATCGGCAAGGTCCGGCGCGAGAAGTCGCTCGAGGTGAAAATCCCGGCCGGCATCGACACCGGCGACCGCATCCGCCTGACCGGCGAGGGCGAGCCGGGCGAGGTCGGCGCCGCGCCCGGCGATCTGTACGTGCAGATCAACGTCAAGCCCCACCCCATGTTCGAGCGGGACGGCAACGATCTCTACTGCACGGTGCCGGTGTCGGTGGTGACCGCGGCGCTCGGCGGCGAGCAGGACATCCCGACGCTCAAGGGCCGCGCCAGCCTGAAGATCCCGGAGGAAACGCAGAGCGGCAGCGTCTTCCGCGTGCGCGGGCAGGGCGTTCGCTCGGTTCGCGGCGGCGGCCTCGGCGACCTGGTGTGCACGGTCATGGTGGAGACGCCGGTGAAGCTCAGCCGCAAGCAGCGTGATCTGCTCAAGGAGTTCGGCGCGACGCTGGACGCGGACGGCTCCAAGCACCATCCGGAAACCTCTTCGTGGCTCGGCAAGGCGCGCAAGTTCTTCGGCAACGACGAGTAGGATACGGGCCATGAACACGCCCCCGACACGCGTCGGCATCCACGGCGCCGCCGGCAAGATGGGACGCGCGCTGATCCAGGCGGTGCAGGCGCATGCGGGCCTGAGGCTTGCGGCCGCGATCGACCGCTCCGACGTGCCCGAGCTGGGCAAGGACGCTGGCCTGCTCGCCGGCAGCCGGTCTGCCGGCGTGATGATCAGCGGCGGCCTCGACGCTGCGGCGCCGCAGTTCGACGTGCTGGTGGATTTCACCCGACCCGACGGCGCGCTGTCGGCGCTCGACGCTTGCCTCAAGCATCGCAAGGCGATGGTCATCGGCACGACCGGCTTCTCGCCCGAGCAGAAGCAGCGCATCGCGCAGGCGGCAGGGCAGATCCCGGTGTGCCTGTCCGCCAACTTCAGCATCGGCGTGAACCTGTGCCTGAAGCTGCTCGAGCAGGCCGGCCAGGCGCTGGGCGACACCTTCGACATCGAGATCGTCGAAGCGCATCACCGCGCCAAGGTCGACGCACCCAGCGGCACTGCGCTCGCGATGGGCGAAGCGGTGGCCCGCGGCGCCGGCCGCGACCTGAAGGATTGCGCGCTCTACGAGCGGCATGGTCATACCGGCGCCCGCGACCGGCAGACGATCGGCTTCTCGACCATCCGCGGCGGCGACGTCGTCGGCGATCACACGGTCATGTTCCTCGGCGATGGCGAGCGCGTGGAGATCTCGCACCGCGCGACCAGCCGCATGAACTTCGCCAACGGCGCCGTGCGTGCCGCTGCGTGGCTGTCCGGCAGAAAGCCGGGCCTGTATTCGATGCTCGACGTGCTGGGTAACTGACGGCGCGCGCGGCGCGCCCTACTAGGAGTGCGCGTATGAAATACCTGTGGCTGCTGATCCCAATAGTTGCGTGCGCATTGCAGATGCCGGCACGCGCGGCCGACTCACTCGATACGCAGATCGACAAGCTCGCTGACCAGGTCGAGCCCAAAGTCATCAAGCACCGGCGCTGGATCCACCAGCATCCCGAGCTTTCCAACAGCGAAGTCGAGACCGCGAAGTACGTCGCCGAGCACTTGAAGCAGCTCGGCATCGACGTGCAGACCGGCGTCGCCAAGACTGGCGTCGTCGGCGTCCTCAAGGGCGGCAAGCCCGGGCCGGTCGTGGCCTTGCGCGCGGACATGGACGCGCTGCCCGTCACCGAGGAAGTGGATCTGCCGTTCAAGTCCACGGTGAAGTCGACGTATGACGGCAAGGAAGTCGGCGTCATGCACGCCTGCGGCCACGACGCGCACACCAGCATGCTGCTCGGCGTCGCGGAAGTGATCTCGCAGCTCAAGGACCAGTGGCCGGGCACCGTGAAGTTCATCTTCCAGCCCGCCGAGGAATCGCCGCCGTACGGCGAGAAGGGCGGCGCCGAGCAGATGGTCAAGGAAGGCGTGCTGAGCAAGGCGCCGAAGCCCGAGGTGATCTTCGGCCAGCACGTGTTCTCCACCTATGCGGCGGGGGAGATCGCTTACCGCGCAGGCGGCGCCATGGCGAGCGCCGACGACATGGAGATCGTCGTCGAAGGCAAGGGCACCCATGGCGCTGCGCCATGGCTGGGTGTGGATCCGATCGTCGTTTCAGCGCAGATCGTCCTGGCGTTGCAGACCATCGCCAGCCGACAGATGGACGTCACCAAGGCGCCGGTGATCGTCACCGTCGGCAAGATCGAGGGCGGCACGCGCGACAACATCATCCCGGACTCCGTGAACATCAAGGGAACGCTGCGCGCGCTCGACGCGGAGATGCGCAAGGAGCTGCAGATGCGGGTCAAGCGCACGGTCGAGGACATCGCGCACAGTGCCGGCGCGAAGGCCAGGATCGTCTTCGGCGGGCACAATTCCTATCCGGTGACCCACAACGATCCCAGGCTGGTGCAGCGAATGCTGCCGACGCTGCAGCGTATCGGCGGAGCCAAGGTGATGGAATCGCCACCGATCCTCGGCGCAGAGGACTTCTCCTTCTATGTCGAGAAGATCCCCGGCTTCTTCGTGTTCCTCGGCTCGCGCCCGCCCAAGGAGCCGAAGGAAGGTTTCCCTTCCAACCACTCGCCCCGATTCCACATCGACGAAGCGGTCCTGAAGCTGGGCGTGAAGACGCTGACGCACCTGGCGGCCGATTACGCCAAGGGGGAGTGAGGGCGCGCGGAACCTTAGCGCGTCACTAGTGTATAAATATACACTAGACGGGTTTCGCTTCAGGTGCGCGCGTGTCGGACTTCCATCGCCGGGAAACGATCAAGGGCCGTGGCGCAGGCATCAATCCGGCCGGCCGCTTCGAGAAGTCCACCACCGTCGGGCATGACGACGGATGGTGGCGCGAAGAAGACGTCGCTTCGCACCCCGATACCCGCCTAACCGCCGAGACCGCGCGGACCATCGTCACCAGAAACACCTCGCCCGACATCGGGTTTTCGCAGTCGATCAACCCGTACCGTGGCTGCGAGCACGGCTGCATCTACTGCTTCGCCCGGCCCAGCCACGCCTACGTCAACCTATCGCCAGGGATCGATTTCGAGACAAAGATCTTCTACAAGGAGAACGCCGCAGAGCTCCTCGACCGTGAGCTGCGCCACCCCAAGTACCGCTGCCAGAACATCGCGATCGGGACCAACACCGATCCTTACCAGCCGGCGGAGCGTAAGCTGCGCGTCATGCGCGGGCTGCTCGAAGTCATGCAGCGGTTCCGGCAGCCTGTGTCGATCGTCACAAAAGGCGCCGCGCTGATCGAGCGCGACATCGACATCCTCTCGGAGATGGGTCGCTCGCAGCTGGCGATGGTGGCGATCTCGATCACCAGCCTCAAGGACGAGATCAAGCGCACGCTCGAGCCGCGCGCTGCCGCGCCCGCCAGCCGCCTGCGCGTGGTGCGCAAGCTGAGCGAGGCGGGTGTGCCGGTGATGGTGATGGTGGCGCCCGTGATCCCTGCGGTGACCGACTGCGAGCTGGAGGACATCCTAGCCGCGGCCAAGGACGCCGGCGCCCTGGCGGCGGGCTACGTCATGCTCCGGCTCCCCTGGGAGGTGAAGGATCTCTTCGACGACTGGCTGCAGGCACACCAGCCGATGAAGGCGGCGCACGTGATGAGCCTGATGCGCCAGATGTTCGGCGGCCTCCCACAGACGCGGCAGCAGCCTCCATCAGGCGCGATCGATGTCGAGGACGAAAGCCAGGTCATGGAGCCCGAGCTGTCGACGCCGTTGCCGGATCCGTACCGCAAGAACCAGGTACTACTCGAGCCAATGGGGCGTGCGACAGCGCGGCAAGGGCCCGTTCGCACAGTTGATCGAGCAGAGATTCAGCCTCGCGGTCAAGCGCCTGGGCCTGAACCAATGGCAGCGCCTGCGGCTGGACACCTCGCAATTCCATGCGCCGCCGACCTCCGGCGATCAATTCGCGCTTTTTTCGTAGACGCGCCCAACAAGAGAAAGTAAAATGCTCGCCTAATCCACGGGGGCGTTGGCCCCCGTTTGTGTACCCACCACCGGATTAGATCTAAGGAATGACTTCTCTACCGCCGGCCCTGCTCGCCCTTGCCGACGGTTCCATTTTCAAAGGTGTCTCCATCGGCGCCGACGGCCAGTCCTCCGGCGAGGTGGTGTTCAACACCGCAATGTCCGGCTACCAGGAGATCCTCACCGATCCTTCCTACCGCCAGCAGATCGTCACGCTGACCTATCCGCACATCGGTAACGTCGGCACCAATCCCGAGGACGCCGAGTCCGACGCCGTGCACATCGCCGGCCTGGTGCTGCGCGAGGTTCCCCGATCCGCGAGCAGCTGGCGGTCCACACTCGGCTTCAGCGACTACCTCCGCCAGAACAACGTCGTCGGCATCGCCGGCATCGACACGCGCAGGCTCACGCGCCTGCTCCGCGACAAGGGTGCGCAGAACGGCTGCATCGTCGGCGGCAAGTCGTCCGAGAAGGCAGCGCTGGACGCGGCGCGTGCGTTCCCGGGGTTAAAGGGCGCGGATCTGGCCAAGGTCGTCAGCGTCCGGCAGCCGTATGAGTGGACGCGCGGGTCATGGGAGCTGGCGACCAATCGCGAGACCGAGCTCGGCGATCCGCGCTTGCACGTCGTCGCCTACGACTTCGGCGTGAAGCGCAACATCCTGCGCATGCTGGTCGATCGCCGCTGCCGGGTGACCGTCGTCCCCGCGCAAACACCTGCCGCCGAGGTGTTGGAGCGCAAGCCCGATGGCGTGCTGCTCGCCAACGGGCCCGGCGATCCGGAGCCGTGCACCTACGCCATCGACGCGGCCCGCGAATTCATGAAGGCCAGGCTGCCGTTGTTCGGCATCTGCCTGGGGCATCAGATCCTCGGCCTCGCCGCCGGCGCCAGGACGCTCAAGATGAAGTTCGGGCACCACGGCGCCAATCACCCGGTGCAGGATCTGGAGAGCGGCCGCGTCCTGATCACCAGCCAGAACCACGGCTTCGCGGTGGACGAGACGACGCTGCCGAAGAACGTCCAGGTGACGCACCGCTCGCTGTTCGACGGCTCCAACCAGGGTCTGCGCGTGCTCGACGCGCCGGCGTTCAGCTTCCAGGGACACCCGGAAGCCAGTCCCGGTCCGCACGACGTCGGCTTGCTGTTCGATCGGTTCGTGAAGTCGATGGAGTCCAAGCTTGCCTAAACGCACCGACATCCAGTCGATCCTGATCATCGGCGCCGGCCCGATCGTCATCGGCCAGGCCTGCGAGTTCGACTACTCGGGCGCGCAAGCCTGCAAGGCGCTGCGGCAGGAAGGCTATCGGGTGATCCTGGTCAACTCCAACCCGGCGACGATCATGACCGACCCGGAGATGGCCGACGCGACGTATATCGAGCCGATCCGCTGGCAGACCATCGAGCGGATCATCGCCAAGGAGAAGCCCGACGCGGTGCTGCCGACGATGGGAGGGCAGACGGCGCTGAACTGCGCGCTCGACCTGGACAAAAACGGCGTGCTGAAGAAGTACGGCGTGGAACTGATCGGCGCCAACGCGCACGCCATCGACCTGGCCGAGGATCGGCTCAAATTCCGCGATGCCATGAGCGAGATCGGCCTTGAGTCGGCGCGCTCGGCGGTGGCGCACACGATCGGCGAGGCGCGCAAGGCGCAGGCGGACATCGGCTTCCCGGTGATCATCCGCCCCTCGTTCACGCTCGGCGGGTCCGGCGGCGGCGTGGCCTACAACATCGAGGAGTTCGAGGAGATCGTCACCCGCGGCCTGGACCTGTCGCCGACGACGGAAGTGCTGATCGAGGAGTCGCTGCTCGGCTGGAAAGAGTTCGAGATGGAAGTGGTCCGCGACCGCAAGGACAACTGCATCATCGTCTGCTCCATCGAGAACCTCGACCCGATGGGCGTGCACACCGGCGATTCGATCACGGTGGCGCCGGCGCAGACGCTGACGGACAAGGAATACCAGCTGATGCGCAACGCGTCGATCGCGGTGCTGCGCAAGATCGGCGTCGACACCGGCGGCTCCAACGTCCAGTTCGCGGTCAACCCGCGCGACGGCCGCGTGATCATCATCGAAATGAATCCGCGCGTTTCGCGCTCGTCGGCGCTGGCGTCGAAGGCGACGGGATTTCCGATCGCCAAGGTCGCGGCCAAGCTCGCAGTCGGCTACACGCTCGACGAGCTGCGCAACGAGATCACCGGCGGCGTGACGCCGGCGTCGTTCGAGCCCGCGATCGACTACGTCGTCACCAAGATCCCGCGCTTCACGTTCGAGAAATTCCCGCAGGCCGATTCGCGCCTGACCACGCAGATGAAGTCGGTGGGCGAGGTGATGGCCATCGGCCGCAACTTCCAGGAGTCGCTGCAGAAGGCCATGCGAGGGCTCGAGATCAGCTCCGACGGCTTCGACCCGCAGGTGCCCGACTACGATGCCTACTCGGTCAATCGCATCCGCGAGGAGCTGGCGACGCCGCGGGCCAAGCGCCTTTGGTACGTGGCCGACGCGTTCCGCGCAGGCATGACGGTCGAGCAGGTGTTCGGGCTGTCGAAGATCGATCCGTGGTTCCTGGAGCAGATCGAGGAGATCGTCCAGGTCGAATCGGAGATCTCGGGCGAGAAGATCAGCAAGATCACCGCGCCCACGCTGCGGACGTACAAGCGCCTGGGGTTCTCCGACCGTCGGCTGGCGACGCTGATGGGCGTGAAGGAGGACTCGGTGCGGTCCCGCCGCCACAAGCTCGGCGTGCGGCCCGTCTACAAGCGTGTCGACACTTGCGCCGCCGAGTTCCCGTCGTCGACCGCGTATCTCTATTCGAGCTACGACGAGGAATGCGAGGCGATGCCCTCGCAGCGCCAGAAGATCGTGGTGCTGGGCGGCGGGCCTAACCGCATCGGCCAGGGCATCGAGTTCGATTACTGCTGCGTGCACGCCGCGCTGGCGCTGCGCGAGGATGGCTACGAGACCATCATGATCAACTGCAATCCGGAGACGGTGTCGACCGACTACGACACCTCGGATCGCCTGTACTTCGAGCCCCTGACGCTCGAGGACGTGATGGAGATCATCGACCTCGAGAAGCCCAAGGGCGTGATCGTGCAGTTCGGCGGGCAGACGCCGCTGAAGCTCGCGCAGGCGCTGGAAGCCGCCGGCGCGCCGATCATCGGCACGTCGCCCGATGCGATCGATCTCGCCGAGGATCGCGAGCGCTTCCAGAAGCTGGTCGACAAGCTCGATCTGCTGCAGCCGCCCAACGGCACCGCGACCTCCGAAGACAAGGCGTTGGCCGTCGCGCACAAGGTCGGCTATCCGCTGGTCGTGCGTCCCTCTTACGTGCTCGGCGGTCGCGCCATGGAGATCGTCCGCGACGACGAGGACCTGGAGCGCTACATGCGCGAGGCCGTGCAGGTCTCGAATGAATCCCCGGTGCTGCTCGACCGGTTCCTCGACGACGCGATCGAAGTCGACGTCGACGCGCTGGCCGACGGCACCGACGTCGTCATCGGCGGGATCATGGAGCACATCGAGGAGGCCGGCGTGCACTCCGGCGACTCGGCTTGCTCGCTGCCGGCGCACTCGCTGCCGGAAAGCATCCAGAACGAGATCCGCAAGCAGGTCGATCAGCTCGCGCGCGCGCTCAACGTGGTCGGGCTGATGAACACGCAGTTCGCCGTGCAGCGCGGCAAGGTCTATCTCCTGGAGGTCAATCCGCGCGCCTCGCGCACCTCGCCGTTCGTGTCCAAGGCCACCGGACGGCCGCTGGCCAAGATCGCCGCCCGCTGCATGGTCGGTCAGAGCTTGAAGAGCCAGGGAATCGTCCGCGAGATCGTGCCGCGATATTTCTCGGTCAAGGAATCGGTGTTCCCCTTCAGCAAGTTCCCCGGCGTGGATCCGCTCCTGGGTCCCGAGATGCGCTCGACCGGCGAGGTGATGGGGTCGGGCGCGCATTTCGGCGAGGCGTTCGCCAAAGCCCTGGCCGGCGCCGGCATGAGCGTGCCGTCCAACGGCGGCGCCTTCATCTCGGTCCGGGACGTCGACAAGCCCAAGGCGATCGAGCTTGCCCGGGTGCTCGCGGGCAAGGGCTTCCGCGTAGTCGGCACGCATGGCACGGCGGCCGCGATCGTCGCTGCCGGCATTCCTTGCGAGGCCATCAACAAGGTCAAGGAAGGCCGCCCGCACTGCGTCGACATGATCAAGAACGGCGAGGTCCATTTCATCGCCAACACCACCGACGGCAAGAAATCGATCGAGGAGTCGCGCTCGATCCGCGCCTCGGCCATCCAGCAGAAGGTCTGCTACTTCACCACGATTGCCGGTGCGCTCGCCGCCGCCGTGGCGATGGATCATCTCGACAAGGTGGACGTCAATCGCCTGCAAGACTTGCATCGCGCTTTAAACTAGAATTCCGCCGTCTGATCCGCCGGCCGCGCCGGCAACTCAACCGCTACGACCTCCATCACGAGCCTTCACGTGAGCAAGATTCCTTTGACCCAGCGGGGCGCGGACAAGCTTCGCGAAGAGCTGAAGTACCGCAAGGGCGAGCTGCGCCAGTCCATCATCAAGGCGATCGACGAGGCCCGGTCCCACGGCGACCTGCGCGAGAACGCCGAGTACCACGCCGCGCGCGAGCAGCACGGATTCAACGAGGGCCGCATCGCCGAGATCGAGGGCAAGCTCGGCATGGCGCAGGTGATCGACGTCACCAAGCTGGCCAAGACCGGCAAGGTCGTCTTCGGCACCACGGTCGATCTCGCGGACGTCGAGACCGACGAGAAGCTGCGCTACCAGATCGTCGGCGAGGACGAGGCCGATTCCAAGAGCGGGCTCATCTCGATCAATTCGCCGATCGCGCGCGCCCTTATCGGCAAGGCCGAAGGCGACGTGGTCGGCGTCAAGGTCCCTGGCGGCGAGCGCGAGCTGGAAATAGTTAAGGTGCAGTACGTCTAAGAACAGGACGCCGAGCTCCAAGCGCTGGCTGCGAGAGCACGAGACCGATCACTTCGTGCACGAGGCCCGCCGGCTCGGCTACCGGTCCCGCGCCATCTTCAAGCTCAAGGAGATCCTGGAGCGGGACCGGCTGCTGAAGGCCGGCATGACCGTGGTGGATCTGGGCGCTGCTCCGGGTGGTTGGAGCCAGCTCGCGCGGCCGCTGCTGGGCCCCAAAGGACGCTTGATCGCGCTCGACATCCTGCCGATGGAGCCCTTGCCCGACGTCGACTTCCTCCTCGGCGACTTCCGGGAGGAGTCCGTCCTGCGCCAGCTGGAGGCCCTGGTAGGGTCCGGGCGACAGGTGGACCTTGTTTTATCGGACATGGCCCCCAACATCACAGGGATCGACACCGCCGATGCCGCTGCGATCGTCCACTTGGGCGAGCTGGCGCTGGATTTTGCGCGGGAGCACCTGAAAGCGGGCGGAGCATTCTTGACCAAGGTTTTCCAGGGTGAAGGCATCGAGGAATACACGCGGCAGGTGCGCGCGCACTTCGCCACCGTGCAGGTGCGCAAGCCCAAGGCGTCGCGGTCCCGCAGCCGGGAGATTTATCTCCTGGCGCGCAACTTCCACGTGGTGTAGTGTTCAAAATTGTCGGGAAAGCTGGGTCTTAAAGAGGGTCATCGTTGAACGATCTCGCAAAAAATCTGCTGTTGTGGGTCGTGATCCTCGTCGTGCTGATGAGCGTCTTCCAGAGCTTTTCGAGCCGCGGCCAAGCGCAGTCCGCGCTGCCCTATTCCGAGTTCATCAATCAGGTCAAAGGCGGTAACGTCGCCGAGGTCGCCATCGAAGGGCAGACCATCCACGGCGAGCTCAAGGGCGGCACCAAGTTCACCACCATCAGCCCGGAGAACAACAACGGGCCGATGATCGGGACCTTGCTCGACCACAACGTCAAGGTCGACGGCGAGCTGCCCAAGGAAACGCCCTGGCCGCTGCAGCTGCTGTTCAACGCATTCCCGATCCTGCTGCTGATCGCAGTGTGGGTCTACTTCATGCGGCAGATGCAGGGTGGGGCAGGCGGGCGCGGCGCCATGAGCTTCGGCAAGTCGCGCGCGCGCATGCTCAGCGCTGACCAGGTGAAGATCACCTTCGCCGACGTCGCCGGCGTGGAGGAAGCCAAGCAGGAAGTCAGCGAGCTGGTCGACTTCCTCAAGGATCCCGGCAAGTTCCAGAAGCTGGGCGGCAAGATTCCCCGCGGCGTCCTCATGGTCGGCTCGCCCGGCACCGGCAAGACGCTCCTTGCCAAGGCCATCGCCGGCGAGGCGGGCGTGCCCTTCTTCACGATCTCCGGCTCCGACTTCGTCGAGATGTTCGTCGGCGTCGGCGCCTCGCGCGTGCGCGACATGTTCGAGCAGGCCAAGAAGCACGCGCCCTGCATCATCTTCATCGACGAGATCGACGCGGTCGGCCGCCATCGTGGTGCCGGCCTCGGCGGCGGTCACGATGAGCGCGAGCAGACGCTGAATCAGCTGCTGGTCGAGATGGACGGCTTCGAGGGCAACGAGGGCGTCATCGTCATCGCCGCCACCAACCGCCCCGATGTGCTCGACCCGGCGCTGCTGCGACCTGGCCGCTTCGATCGCCAGGTCGTGGTGCCGCTGCCGGACGTGCGCGGGCGCGAGCAGATCCTGAAAGTCCACATGCGCGCGCTGCCGCTGGCCGACAACGTGCAGGGCTCGATCATCGCGCGGGCGACGCCGGGATTCTCGGGCGCTGACCTCGCCAACCTCGTCAACGAGGCGGCGCTGTTCGCCGCGCGCGCCAACAAGCGCCTGGTCGATCATGAGGATTTCGAGCGCGCCAAGGACAAGATCATGATGGGCACCGAGCGGCGCTCCATGGTCATGTCGGAAGACGAGAAGAAGCTCACGGCGTACCACGAGGCCGGTCATGCGATCGTCGGCCTGTCGGTGCCGGAGCACGATCCGGTCTACAAGGTGACGATCATTCCGCGCGGCCGCGCGCTGGGCGTGACCATGTTCCTGCCGGAGGAGGACCGCTACAGCTACACCAAGCGGCGCCTGAATTCGCAGATCTGCTCGCTGTTCGGCGGCCGCATCGCCGAGGAAGTCATCTTCGGGCCGGAGCGCGTCACCACCGGCGCCTCCAACGACATCGAGCGCGCGACCGAGATCGCCCGCAACATGGTCACGAAGTGGGGCTTGTCGGAAAAGCTCGGCCCGCTGTCCTACACCGAGGACAACGGCGAAGTGTTCCTGGGCAAGAGCGTCACCCAGACCAAGCACGTGTCCGACGACACCGCGCACGCGATCGATCGCGAGATCCGCGAGATCATCGACCGCAACTACTCGTCCGCGAAGAAGATCATCGAGGACAACCTCGACAAGCTCAACGCGATGGCGGACGCGCTGATCAAGTACGAGACCATCGACAGCGGCCAGCTCGGCCGCCTGATGCGCGGCGAGCCTCCGGGAGAGCCGGGCAGCTGGAGCGACAGCGGCAAGTCGAGCGGCGGCGGGCCAGCCCCCACGGCCAAACCTTCCAGCGGGCTTCCGGGCCACGGCGTGCCAAAGCCGGTCGCACAGCCATAGGCTTGCAGCGAGCCCTCAGGCTCCGCACCCGAACGCTCGATCTTTCCACGCCCGTGGTCATGGGCGTGCTCAACGTCACCCCTGACTCGTTTTCCGACGGCGGACACTTCGTCGATCTTTCCGCGGCGCTGACGCATGCGCGCCGCATGCTGGACGAGGGCGCCGCGATCATCGACGTCGGCGGCGAGTCGACGCGCCCTGGCGCCGAGCCCGTCGCCGAGCAGCAGGAAATGGATCGCGTGCTCCCAGTCATCGAAGCGCTGCGGGCGCAGCACGACTGCGTCGTTTCGATCGATACGATGAAGCCGGCCGTGATGCGCGCCGCCTGCGCCGCCGGCGCCGAGATGATCAACGACGTGTTCGCGCTGCGCGCCACCGGCGCGATGGAAGCTGCCCGCGAGACCGGGGCCGCCGTCTGCCTGATGCATATGCAGGGTGAGCCGCGCACGATGCAGCAACATCCGCATTACGGCGATGTCGTCGCAGAGGTCCAGGACTTCCTGTTCGGGCGCGTCGATGCGTGCGTCGCGGCGGGTCTGCCCAGGGACCAGCTCGCCATCGATCCGGGCTTTGGCTTCGGCAAGACGCTGGCCCACAACCTGAGCCTGCTGACCGGGCTGCACGTGCTGAACGCGGCCGCGGTCCCGGTGTTGGTCGGGCTGTCGCGCAAGTCGATGTTCAAGGCTTTGCTGGAGCGCGGCCCCACGGAGCGCTTGCCAGCAAGTCTGGCGGCAGCGAGTATTGCGGTCCTGAACGGCGCTTCGATCGTGCGTGCGCACGACGTGGCAGCCACGCGGGACGCGATCCGGGTCGCGCACGAGGCGCGCCTTCTCTCCAGCAGGTCCTGATGACTCGCAAGTATTTCGGCACCGATGGCATCCGGGGCAAGGTCGGCGAGAAGCCGATGACCCCGGACTTCGCCCTGAAGCTGGGCTGGGCCGCCGGCAAGGTCTTCGGTCAGCGCCCTGGTGCCCGCGTCCTCATCGGCAAGGACACGCGTCGGTCGGGCTACATGTTCGAGTCGGCGCTCGAGGCCGGATTCGCAGCGGCGGGTGTGGAGACCGATCTGCTCGGGCCGCTGCCGACGCCGGGCGTGGCATATCTGACGCGGGCGCTGCGGGCGCAGGCCGGCGTCGTCATCTCCGCGTCGCACAATCCGCACGACGACAATGGCGTGAAGTTTTTCGGACCCGACGGCACCAAGCTCAGCGACGACGTCGAGCTCGAGATCGAGCGGCTGCTCGAGCAGCCGATGGAGTCCGTGGCGCCGGAGCATCTCGGGCGCGCGCGCCGCATCGACGACGCCCAGGGGCGCTACATCGAGTTCTGCAAGGGCTCGTTTCCGACCGCGCAGACCCTGGCGGGCCTGAAGCTCGCGCTGGATTGTGCCAACGGCGCCGCCTACAAGACCGCGCCGGCGGTCTTCGCCGAGCTCGGCGCGGAAGTGAGCGTCGTCGGCAATCAGCCCGACGGCCTGAACATCAATCGCAACTGTGGATCGACGCACCTGGAGCTTCTCAAGGAGGCCGTCCGCTCCAACAAGGCAGACTTGGGTATCGCGCTGGACGGCGATGCCGACCGTTGCCTCATGGTCGATGGAGCGGGAGCCACCATCGACGGCGATCAGATCCTCTTCATCATCGCCCGCCAGCGCCTGCAGGCCGGCCAGCTCAAGGGCCCCGTCGTCGGAACGCTGATGTCCAACCTCGGGCTCGAGAAAGCATTGCAGGGACTCGGCGCCGAGTTCCGGAGGGCGCAAGTGGGTGATCGTCATGTGCTGGAGATGCTGCGATCCACGGGGGGGATCCTGGGCGGCGAAACGTCGGGGCACACGATCTGCCTGGACCGGTGCGCGACCGGCGACGGAACCATCACCGCGCTGCAGGTCCTGGCGACGATGACCGCAGACGGCAAGTCGCTTGCCGAGCTCGCGGGTGGCATCACCAAATTCCCGCAGATGCTGATCAACGTGAAGATCGGCGGGGGAGCGAAGCCTTTGCTCGACCAGGCGGGCCTGAAGGCAGAAGTCATTTCCGTGGAGCAGGAACTGGGGACCCGGGGACGGGTGCTGCTGCGCGCCTCCGGCACCGAGCCGCTGATCCGCGTGATGGTCGAGGCGGACGACGATGCCCTGACGCGCAAGATGGCGGAGCGTCTGGCGGACAAGGTCCGCAAGGCGGCCGCGTGATGCGCAAGCCCATGGTCGCCGGCAACTGGAAGATGAACGGCTCGCGCGCTGCCAACGCGTCCCTTGTGGCCGCGATCAAGGCTGGATCGAACCGTTGTTCGGACGTGGACGTCGTGGTGTGTCCGCCGGCCGCGTACCTGGAGTCCGTGAGCACCGCGGTAGCCGGCAGCTCCATCGCGCTCGGGGGGCAGAACGTCTGCGAGCAGGAAAAGCCCGGCGCGTTCACCGGCGAGATCCACGCAGCGATGCTCGTCGAGGTTGGGTGCCGCTATGTGATCGTCGGACACTCGGAGCGCAGGGCGCTCTACGGCGAAGACGACGTCCGCGTGGCGCAGAAATTCCGTGTTGCCCTGGCGCATCGGCTTACGCCCATCCTGTGCGTGGGCGAGACGCTGTCCGAGCGGGAAGCGGGACAGACGGAGAGCGCGCTGTCCCGGCAGCTCAACGCAGTCCTCGATCTTTGCGGAATCGGTTCGTTCGCTGGCGCCGTGATCGCGTATGAGCCGGTATGGGCGATCGGCACCGGCCGTACGGCTAGCCCGGCGCAGGCGCAGGAGGCGCATGCTTTTTTGCGTGGCACCCTCGCAAAAAGGGATGCTAGAATCGCCGCCCCAACGCGCATCCTGTATGGCGGCAGCGTGAAGGGCGACAACGCAGGAGAGCTGTTCGCCGGTGCGGATGTCGATGGCGGCCTGATCGGCGGCGCCTCCCTGAAAGCCGAGGAATTCCTGACGATCTGCGCCGCCGCCCAGGCGCGGGTCAAGAGCTAGTTGGAGCGTCATGCATACAGTCTTGGTCGTAGTACAGGTCGTCGTGGCCATCGCCGTGATCGGCTTGATCCTGCTGCAGCAGGGCAAGGGCGCCGACGCCGGCGCCGCCTTCGGCAGCGGTGCGTCCGGCACCGTGTTCGGCTCGCGTGGAGCGGCCAACTTCCTGTCGCGCGCCACCGCGGCCCTCGCCACGGTTTTCTTCCTGGTGAGCCTGTCGCTGGCGTATCTGGTGAGCCACCGCACGCTCCGCGGCGAGAGCGTCATCGAGCAGCAGCTGGGGGCAACGCCGGCGCCGGCGCAGCCGCAGCCGGCCCCTTCGCCCGCCGTGCCGGAAGTGATCATGCCGGTGTCGCCGTCGACGGATAGCCAGGAGCCGAAGGCGCCGGCGGTCCCTGAATAGGTTTTGCATCGCTTTGCCCACGTGGCGGAATTGGTAGACGCACTACCTTGAGGTGGTAGCGGTTAACACCGTGGGAGTTCGAGTCTCTCCGTGGGCACCAGAAATGACTAGGCCGGCGAAAGCCGGCCTAGTCATTTCTGTCGAGTGTCTTCGCGGGGCTGTTGAAAAGGCACGATTAGCCCCGAAATTCACAGGCATGTTGGGGCTTTGGAGCCTTGCCACAGCAGGGCTGGGTCACTAGAATGCGCGACTCACTGGTGCGGGGTGGAGCAGTCTGGCAGCTCGTCGGGCTCATAACCCGAAGGTCGTAGGTTCGAATCCTACCCCCGCTACCAAAAAGAACAATCTGGTGTTGTAAAACCAGGCCCCGAGTGGGCCTTTTTTGTTCTTTAGGGCTGACGAAGAGATGTTGGAAAGGAAACTGACGCAAATGCTGGAACCGGTGGTCGAGAGCCTCGGCTACGAACTGGTTTTGCTGGAATATCTGCCGCAGCGCGGCGGGGCGACGCTGCGCCTGTTCATCGACTCGCTGGGCGGGATCACGCTGAAGGACTGCGAGCGGGTCAGCCGGGAAGTCTCCGGCACGCTGGATGTGGAAGACCCGCTGCCCCAGGGCTACCGGCTGGAGGTTTCCTCTCCCGGCATCGACCGGCCGTTGGTCAAGCCGGAACACTTCGAGCGCTTCGTGGGCAGCGATGTGGCGATCAAGCTGTCGACGCCGCGAGCCGGCCGCAAACGTTTTTCCGGACGGCTGCTGGGCTACGCCAACCGCTCGGTTTCCGTGCAGACCGAGGAAGGTGATCTTGCCTTCGGCCTGGACGAGATCGAGCGCGCGCACCTGGTGCCGCAATTTGAAACCAAACGGAAGCACGCATGAACAAGAACATCCTGCTGATGGTCGACGTGGTCTCCAACGAGAAAGGCGTGGAGAAGGAGATCATTTTCCAGGCGCTGGAGGCGGCGCTCGCTTCCGCGACCAAGAAGCGCCACAGCAACGACGACATGGACGTGCGCGTCTCCATCGACCGCACCACCGGCGACTACGAGACCTGGCGCCGCTGGCTGGTCATGGATGACGAGGACGAGAACTTCGAATCGCCCGAGCGCCACGTCCTCTTCACGCCGGCGCAGGACAAGAAGCCCGGTTCTGCGATCGGTGAATACATCGAGGAGCGGCTCGAGAACGAAGAGTTTGGCCGCATCTCCGCGCAGACCGCCAAGCAGGTGATCGTGCAGAAGGTGCGCGAAGCCGAGCGCGCGCAGGTGGTCGAGGCCTACAAGAATCGCGTCGGCGAACTGCTCACCGGTCTGGTGAAGCGCCTGGAGCGCGGCGCCGTGATCGTCGATCTGGGCGGCAGCGCCGAAGCGCTCATTCCGCGTGAGCACGTCATCCCCCGGGAGCCCTTGCGCCCCGGCGATCGCGTGCGCGGCTACCTGTTCGAGGTTCGCGCCGAAGTGCGCGGACCGCAGCTCTTCGTCAGCCGCACCATGCCGCAGTACTCTGCTGGAGCTCTTCAAGCTCGAGGTACCCGAGATTGCGCAGGGTCTGATCGAGCTCAAGGGCGCTGCCCGCGATCCCGGTCTGCGCGCCAAGGTCGCAGTCAAGGCCAAGGACAAGCGCATCGATCCCGTCGGCGCCTGCGTCGGCATGCGCGGCTCGCGCGTGCAGAGCGTTTCCAACGAGCTCGCCGGCGAGCGCATCGACATCGTGCCCTGGGACGACAACCCGGCGCAGTTCGTGATCAACGCAATGGCACCGGCCGAGGTCGAGTCCATCGTCGTCGACGAGGAGGCACATGCCATGTCGATCGCGGTCGCGGAGGACAAGCTCGCCCAGGCCATCGGCCGCGGTGGCCAGAACGTGCGCCTGGCGTCGGAGCTGACGGGCTGGGTGCTGAACGTGATGACGGCGGCCGAGGCGCAGGCCAAGACCGACACCGAGAACCAGGCGATCAAGCAGGTCTTCATGGAGAACCTGGGCGTCGACGAGGAGGTCGCGTCGATCCTGGTGCAGGAGGGCTTCACCACGCTCGAAGAGGTCGCGTATGTGCCGGCGAGCGAGCTGCTCGAGATCGAGGAGTTCGACGATGCGATCGTCGAGGAGCTGCGCTCGCGTGCGCGCGACGTATTGCTCACCAGCGCCATCAAGAAGGTCGAGGACGCCGCTGACGTGAAGCCGTCCGAGGATCTCCTGGCAGTAGAGGGCATGACGGAAGACCTCGCATTCAAGATGGCGGCTGCCGGCGTGGTGACCTGCGAGAACCTGGCGGACCTCGCGACGGACGAGCTCGTCGAGATGATCCCGATGGATGCCGATCAGGCGTCGGGACTGATCATGGCGGCGCGCGCCAAGGCGTACGCTTAACAGCACGAGGCGGAACAACTATGTCGACCCACACCGTTCAGGATTTCGCCAACGAGCTGAAGCGGCCCGTCACCGAGCTGCTGTCTCAATTCAAGGAGGCCGGCGTGTCGGTGCAGGACGAGGCCTCGACCATCAGCGCCGAGGACAAGGTTGCGCTGCTGTCGTACCTGAAGACGAAGACGCGGCCCGGCGCGGCACCCAGCGCCGCCGCTTCCGCAGAGCCCCGCCGCATCACCCTCAAGCGCAAGGAGACCAGCGAACTCAAGCTCGGACCCTCGCGGGGCGGCACCGGCAAGACCGTGGCCGTCGAGGTGCGCAAGCGCCGCACGTACATCAAGCGCGACGTGGCCGACGAGCCGGAGTCCGCCGACGACGTCGAGGCACTCGCTCGGGAGCAGACCGAGCGCGAGACTGCTGCGCGTGCCGCAGCCGAGGCCGAGGCTAAGCGCCATCAGGAAGAGGCCGAGAAGCGCCTGCGCGACGAGGAAACTGCCAAGCGTGAGGCCGACGAAGCCGCCAAGCGCGCCGAGGAGGAGAGCCGCCGGCCCGCTGTGCCTGCGGATCCCGCCCGTGCCGCGGCGGAAGTCGCGCGTCGCCGCGCGGAGGAGAACCTGCGCCGGTCGGCGGAGCACAAGCCCGAGCCCAAGAAAGTCGTCGAGCACGAGCGCCGGGACCGCGAGCAGCCGCAGCGCCTGGAGCTCCATGTCGCTGCGGGCAAGAGCGGCAAGCGCGCCAAGAAGACGCGCCGGCCTGCCGGTCCGATCAAGCTCGAGACGCAGCATGCGTTCGAGAAACCGGTTGCGCCGATCGTCCGCGACATCGACGTCCCCGAGTTCATCACCGTGGGCGACCTGGCCAACCGCATGGCGGTCAAGGCCACCGAAGTCATCAAGACGCTGATGAACATGGGTGTCATGGCGACGATCAATCAGTCGCTCGACCAGGACACCGCCGTGCTCACCGTCGAGGAGATGGGACACAAGGCGCGCGTGGTCAAGTCCACCGACGCCGAAGACACGCTGATGAAGGACGTCGCCGGTGAGGTCAAGGACGTGCCGCAGCAGCAGCGCGCGCCCATCGTCACCGTCATGGGTCATGTCGACCACGGCAAGACGTCGCTGCTGGACTACATCCGCAAGACCCGCGTGGCCGCGGGCGAGGCGGGCGGGATCACGCAGCACATCGGCGCTTACAGCGTGAAGCTCCCCAAGGGCACGATCACGTTCCTGGACACGCCGGGCCACGCCGCGTTCACGCGCATGCGCGCCCGCGGCGCCCAGGTCACCGACATCGTCATCCTCGTGGTTGCGGGCGACGACAGCGTCATGCCGCAGACGCGCGAAGCCATCCAGCACGCGCGCGCAGGCAAGGTGCCGATGGTCGTTGCGGTCACCAAGATCGACAAGCAGGACGCCAGCGTCGACAAGGTCAAGAACGACCTGCTCAAGGAAGAGGTCGTCGCCGAGGATTTCGGCGGCGAGGTTCAGGTCGTCGGCGTTTCGGCGCAGACCGGCAAGGGTGTCGACGAGCTGCTCGATGCCATCCTGCTCCAGGCCGAAGTGCTCGAGCTCAAGGCCGCGGCAGACGCACCGGCCCGCGGCGCGATCATCGAGTCCTCCCTGGAGAAGGGACGAGGCCCCGTCGCCACGGTGCTCGTGCGGCAGGGAACGTTGCGCGCCGGCGACGTCATCCTCACCGGCTCGCATTTCGGACGCGTGCGCGCGATGTTCGACGACGCTGGTCAGCCGGTGAAGGAAGCCGGCCCGTCGATCCCGGTCTCGGTCCTGGGACTTTCGGGTTTGCCGGATGCAGGTGACGACGTCATCGTCGTCGCCGACGAGCGCAAGGCCAAGGAGCTTGCCGAGCTGCGCGAGCGCCGGCTGCGCGAGCAGAAGCTGGCGCAGGCGCAGGTCGTGCGCATGGAGCAGGTGTTCGCCAAGATGGGCGAGGGCGAGGTCAAGCAGCTCAACCTGATGATCAAGGCCGACGTCCAGGGCTCCATGGAGGCGATCGTCGAGGCCTTGAGCAAGATGCCGACGGCCGAGGTCAAGGTGAACGTCGTCTCCGCCGGCGTCGGCGGCATCAACGAATCCGACGTCGACCTGGCGCTGGCGTCCAGCACGATCATCATCGGCTTCAACACGCGAGCGGACGGCACGGCGCGCAAGCGCGTGCAGGAAACCGGCGTCGACGTGCGCTACTACAGCATCATCTACGACTTGCTCGACGACGTCGCCAGCGCCGTGTCTGGCCTGCTCGGCACCGAAACCCGCGAGCAGATCGTGGGCGTGGCGCAGGTGCGCGACGTGTTCCGTAGCTCCAAGTTCGGCGCCATCGCCGGCTGCCTGGTCATGGACGGCTCGGTCCAGCGAGGCCTGCCCATCCGTGTCCTTCGCAACAACACGGTGATTTACGAAGGCGAGCTCGAGTCGCTGCGCCGCTTCAAGGACGACGTCAACAAGGTCGAGGCCGGCACCGAGTGCGGCATCGGCGTGAAGAACTACAACGACGTCAAGGCCGGCGACCAGATCGAATGCTTCCAGCGCATCGAGGTGAAGCGCACGGTCAAGTCCGACAGCGGCGCGGAGAAAGCTGCCGCGCGCTGACAGCGGGGCCAGGGTTCTCATGCCGAGGGAATATCCACGATCAGCGCGGCTGGCGGCCCAGCTGCAGCAGGAGCTCAGCGAGATGCTGCGCGCCGACCTGCTTCGCGATCCGCGCGTGTATGGCATCAACCTGACCGTCACTGCGGTCGACCTGGCGCGTGACCTGAGCCATGCGCATGTGCTCGTCAGCAGCCTGCAGGAGGGCGCAGATCTGGTCGAGGCCGTGAAGGGACTCAATCACGCTGCCGGACGCCTGCGAGGCGAGATCGGGCGGCGGCTGCGGCTGCGGCACATCCCGGAGCTCACGTTCAGAATCGATCAGACGCTCCGGGAAGCCGAGAAGATCAACCGGCTCCTGCACGAGGCGCTGGACCAGGACCGCAAGTCCGCTGCCGACCGCGGTGACAAGCCGCAGTGAGCCGCCCGGCGGCGCGGCGAGAAACGCGCAACGTGAGCGGGATCCTGCTGCTCGACAAGCCTGACGGCATTACTTCCAACGCGGCGCTGCAGCGGGTCAAACGCTTTTATCAGGCTGCGCGCGCCGGACATACCGGCAGCCTCGACCCGATCGCGACCGGCCTGCTGCCGATCTGCCTGGGTCAGGCGACCAGGCTCTCGTCCTTCCTGCTCGACGCAGACAAGGCTTACCGCGTGGTCGCCCGTTTGGGCGTGAAGACGCGGACGGCGGATCGCGAAGGCGAAGCGATCGCGCATTCCGACCCCGCGCAGGTAACGCGCCTGCAGCTTGAGGCCGTGCTGACCCGGATGATCGGCCCGCAGCTGCAGGTTCCACCGATGTACTCCGCGCTGAAGCACGAGGGACAAAGGCTGTACAAGCTGGCACGCCAAGGGCAGGAAGTTCCGCGCGCGCCCCGACCGGTGGTGATCACGTCGCTGAAGCTGCTGTCGTTTGGCATCCCGGATTTCGAGCTGGAGGTGACGTGCAGCAAGGGCACCTACATCCGCACGCTGGTCGAGGACATCTGCGCGGCCATGGGCCAGGTCGGTCACGTATGGCAGCTGCGCCGGACGGGCGCTGCGCCGTTCTGGTCCCCCGACCTGATCACTCTGGATCGCCTGGAGGCGACTGCGCCGGAAGGGCCGGCCGCGCTGGATCGGCTGCTCTTGCCCACGGTTGCCGGAGCCGCTTCGCTTCCCCGGGTGGAGGTGGACGAGGATCGGGCGTTCTACCTGGCTCGTGGGCAGGCGGTGCGTCTCACCGCCTGCCCCGACAGTCAGGCGATCGCCGTCCTCAATGCGGCCGGCAGCCTGCTCGGGATTGCCCGCCGGGACGCCGACGGGATGTTGGCCCCGAGCCGCTGGCTGGCCTAAGCCGCAAAACCGCCTGTTTTGGCTTGTTGGCCCCCAGCGCAAGGCTTACAATGCGCGGCTCTAAAACGACCGAACTGAGTAAAGGACAATGGCTGCAACCGTAGAACGCAAGCGCGAAGTGGTGGAGAAATTCCGCCGCGCGAAGAACGACACCGGCTCGCCAGAAGTGCAGATTGCGCTGCTGACCGAGCGCATCAATGGCCTGGCGCCGCACTTCGACGCGCACAAGAAGGACAACCATTCCCGCATGGGTCTGCTGAAGATGGTGAACCAGCGCCGCACGCTGCTGGACTATCTGAAGCGCACCAACTCGGCGAGCTATCAGAAACTCATCACCGATCTCGGCCTGCGTCGCTGAGATCCGCACGGCGCCTCGACAAGGCGCCGTTTCCTTTTTCGCAACCTAAAACCAAAAGGCGCCTCCCATGGTGTATCCCGTCACGCCCGTCAAGAAAACCTTCCAGTACGGCCAGCACTCCGTCACCCTCGAGACCGGCGCCATCGGCCGCCAGGCGACGACGGTCATGGTCACCGTTGCCGACACCGTCGTCATGGTCACTTGCGTGGGTCGCAAGGAAGCCAAGGAAGGCCAGGATTTCTTCCCGCTCACGGTCGACTACATGGAGCGCTTCTACGCCGGCGGCCGCGTTCCTGGCGGCTTCTTCAAGCGCGAGGGCCGTCCGACAGAGAAGGAAACGCTGACGTCTCGCCTGATCGACCGGCCCCTGCGTCCGCTGTTCCCCGAAGGCTTCTATAACGAGGTGCAGGTCACGGCGACGGTGCTGTCCCTGAATCCCGAAGTGGACGGCGACATTCCCGCGCTGCTCGGCGCTTCCGCCGCCGTCGCGCTCTCGGGTGTTCCCTTCAACGGACCCATCGGTGCCGCGCGCGTCGGTTACGCCGACGGCAAGTACATCCTCAATCCGAGCTCGTCACAGGTTGAGACCTCGCAGCTCGATCTGGTCGTCGCCGGCACCAAGGACGCCGTGCTGATGGTGGAGTCCGAGGCAAAGATGCTGACCGAGCAGGTCATGCTCGGCGCCGTCATGTTCGGTCATGAGCAGATGCAGATCGCGATCAAGGCGATCAACGAGCTGGTTGCCGAGGCGGGTAAGCCGCGCTGGGACTGGAAGCCGGCCGATCGCACCGCGGTCAAGGAATTCGTCAAGGCGTACGAGAGCAAGATCTCGCAGGCTTACAACAACACCGACAAGCAGATCCGCTATGCCGCGCTCGACAAGATCAAGGAAGAGGCGAAGGCCGCGATGCCGGAGACCTTGTCCGAGCAGCAGGTCAAGTCCGAGCTCGACGAGCTCAAGGCCAAGATCGTGCGCAACCGCATCCTCGACGGCGCGCCCCGCATCGACGGCCGTGACAAGTTCACCGTGCGTCCGCTGGCCATGGGCGTGGGCCTGCTGCCGCGCACGCACGGCTCGGCGCTGTTCACGCGCGGCGAGACGCAGGTTCTGGCGGTAACCACGTTGGGTACCGGCAAGGATTACCAGATCATCGACGCCGTGGAAGGTGAGTGGCATGAGAACTTCATGTTCCACTACAACTTCCCTCCCTACTGCGTCGGCGAGACCGGCCGCCTCAACGCGCCCAAGCGCCGCGAGATCGGACACGGCCGCCTGGCCAAGCGCGGCGTCGCCGCGGTCATGCCGGACCTGGATCGCGAATTCCCGTACATCGTCCGCGTCGTCGCCGAGACCACCGAGTCCAACGGCTCCTCGTCGATGGCGTCGGTCTGCGCTTCGTGCCTGGCGCTGATGGATGCGGGCGTGCCGATCAAGTCACCGGTCGCCGGCATTGCGATGGGCCTGATCCTCGAGGGCAGCCGCCACGCCGTGCTCACCGACATCCTCGGCGACGAGGATCACCTCGGCGACATGGACTTCAAGGTTGCCGGTACCCGCGATGGCGTCACCGCGCTGCAGATGGACATCAAGATCGAGGGCATCACCGGCGAGATCATGAAGACCGCCCTGGATCAGGCCAAGACGGCGCGGCTGCACATCCTCGGCGAGATGGTGAAGGTCATCGATAAGCCGCGCGCGGATACTTCGCCGTACGCGCCGCGCATCACCACCATCAAGATCCATCCCGACAAGATCCGCGAGGTCATCGGCAAGGGCGGCGTCACCATCCGCGCCATCACCGAGGAAACCGGCGCGCAGATCGACATCGAGGACGACGGCACGATCAAGGTTGCGGCCGTCGACCAGAAGGCTGCGGACGCAGCGATCGCCCGTATCCAGCAGCTCACCCGCGACGTCGAGGTGGGCGAGGTCTACGAAGGTCGCGTCGCCAAGATCATGGATTTCGGCGCGTTCGTCACGATCCTGCCGGGTAAGGACGGGCTGGTGCACATCTCCCAGATCTCCGAGAAGCGCGTCGAGCGGGTCGAGGACGTGGTCAAGGAAGGGCAGAGCGTCCGAGTTAAAGTTCTGGAGGTCGACCGTCAGGGCAAGATTCGCCTGTCGATGAAGGCCGTAGACACTCCGACTCCGGCCGAGTCCGCCTGAGTTAGTCGCGAAGAATGAGCCCCCGGCCAGTCCGGGGGCTTTTTTTTGGCGCCGCAAAAAAAGAGCCCCCCAGGGGTATGGGGGGCAAGGTGCGAGAAAGGCGCGAGGCCTTTCTGGAGGAGACGTTTCAACAGAATTTCAGTGTTTTTTGCCCTGTCCCGCCTGCTTAATTTGTTGCAGTGCAGTATAGGGACGACTTACCTTTAAGTCAACAACGCCAGCTGCAGGTAAACCCGCATAGTTACAGCTGGTTAAGAATTAACCGAAAGGAATGTGCAGGCCGCGAAACGTGCCACAAAACGGTGCAGTTCGACCCTATTCCGCGCCGGCTTTGTCGGTCGCCGTCCCAGCGCGACGCACCTTCAGACCGCCGCGGGCGCGCGAGAGGTTGCGGAAGAACTCCCGACGCACGAGCCGCCAGATCGGGATCTGCTGATCGGCCATCTCGCGCAGGACCTGCATCGGGTGCTGCGCCTGACCCAGCACGTGCTTTAGCTGATCGGTGAAGCGATGCTGCTGCTCCATGAATAGCTGCATCGACAGCTCCAGGTACCGCCCCATGCTGGTCTGCATGGGATCCCCGTAGAAGCGGATGATGTGAGTCAGCAGCTCGGTGCGGAAGATCGGGTTTCCACCTTCTTCCTGCTCGGCGATCACCTGCAGCAGGATGCTGCGCGTGATGTCTTCGCGCGTGCGCTTGTCCAGCACCCGGAACTTGACGTTTTGCAGCACCAGCTGCCGAACTTCTTCGAGCGTGATGTAGCGGCTTATCTCGGTGTCGTAGAGACGCCGGTTTGGATATTTCTTGATGACCCGGACGTCGCCGCTCATTCCAGCCATTCCTCGCTATGTTGCGGCGCATTATAGCCGGGATGTTGCAGTGCACCCGGCGTCGCCAGAGGTCGCCAGGGTGCCTGCGAGACGCGTTCAGGGCGCCAGTTCCCCACGGCCCAGGCGAGCAGCTCGGATGGGGTAGCGCTCGCCCAGTCGGAAGGGGGAGCCTGATTCAGGAAATTGAGGCATTCCATGAGGTTTGGCGTCGCTCGGGCGGCGCTGACCGCGGGGGCCTGGTTCTGCTTGGACAGCTTGCGCCCCGATTGATCGACCATGACCGGAAGATGCCGATAGCGAGGCACGCGCACGCCGAGACGATCCATCAGGTGGATCTGCCGGAACGTCGAGCTCAGCAGGTCGGCGCCACGCACAACTTCGGTGATGGCCTGCGCGCCTTCATCGACCGCGCAGGCAAGCTGGTAGGCCACCACGCCATCGGCGCGCCGCACGACGAAATCGCCGATGTCTGCTTCCAGGTTGCAGGTGCGCCGTGCCTGCCACCCATCGTCGAGACCGAGCGTGTCCGGACCGACCCGGATCCGCAGGCTGCAGCCGGGGCCGGACGCCTTTGCCTCAGCGCGGCAGTTCCCCAGGTAGACGGGCCCGTCGGGACCCGGCCTGGACCGCGATTCGAGCTGCGCGCGCGTGCATGAGCAGGCGTACAGGATGCCTTGTGCCTCGAGGGCCTGGAGCGCCTGCTCGTAATCGTCCAGGTGCGCCGACTGCCAGCGCACGGTTTCGTCCCAGTGCAGGCCGTGTCCCTCCAGCTGTCCAAGGATGGTGTCAGCCGCCCCGGGCGGACAACGGGCTGTATCAAGGTCGTCGATCCGCAGCAGCCAGGCGCCGCCCCCGGATTTGGCCTGCAGGTAGCTCGCCACGGCGGTGACCAGAGAGCCCAGGTGCAGGGGCCCCGAAGGGGTGGGTGCGAACCGGCCGCGATAGCGCATGCCTGCAGTCATGGATAAAACCTACATGGAATCACGACATTGCACTGTAAAGTGAGTATAATCCGTCAAATACCGGCCAATGGGCGAGGTGCCCTGCCAGGTGGACAGTAGTCCCGATTGCGATGTTCTCGCGCGCAGCGCAAGGCTGAGCTGATGCTGCGAGCGCTCCTCTTCGATGTCGATGGCACGCTTGCCGATACCGAGCGCCTTGGTCATCGCAAAGCCTACAACCGCGCGTTCCGAAAGCTCGGTCTCGCGTTCCGCTGGGGCCCGAAGCTGTACCGTCGGCTCCTGAAGCAGCCGGGCGGCAAGGAACGGCTGCGCTATTACCTCACGCGCTATCGCCCCGAGCTGGGTGAGCACGCCGACGCTGTTGGCGAGTGCGAGGAAGCCTGGGTCGAGCACGTCCATCATCTGAAATCCCGTTACTTCCGCAGGCTCGTTCGCGGCGGCGCGTTGCCACTGCGTCCGGGCGTCGCGCGCCTGATGCGCGAGGCGGACGCCAATGGAGTGCAGATCGGTGTCGTGACCAACGCCAGCCGGGCGAGCCTCGACCCGCTGCTCCGCTACAGCCTTGGCGACGAGCTGGTCGATCGCATCGACGTGGTCGTCTGCGGTGAGGACGGCGTCGCCAAGAAGCCGGCGCCAGACCTGTATCACCTGGCCTTGCAGCGCTTGCAGCTCCCTGCGAACTCCTGCATTGCCGTCGAGGACTCGGCGATGGGCCTGCGCGCAGCCAGCGCTGCCGGGATTCCGACCATCATCACGGTGAACGCCGAAACCGAAGATCAGGATTTCAGCGACGCCATGCTCGTCGTCGACAGCCTGGGCGAACCGGATCTTCCAGCGAAGATCCTGCGCGGCTATCTGAATGGCCATCGCTGCGTGACCGCCGGGTTCCTGCAGGAGATCATGGAAACTGCCGTCGCCGCCTGAGCGGCCGCAGCTATACTCCCCCGACAAAAAAAGAGGGGATGCCGTGCGACGCTGGAACGGCTGGGGCGACGATTCCGATAGCTACTCTCTGAGCGCCGAGGCGCGCGGCTTCGTGCAAGCCCGTCTGGGCGAAAGCAAGCCCGCCGTCGACGCCTCGCGCGATGAAGTTCTGCGCAGCGTCCCCGAAAGCAAGATTCGCGGCTCGGCTGCTTTCAAGTCCGACGCTGCACCCCGCGTCGACCACGCCCGTGGCCAGAGCTTCGCCGACTGGATCGCCATGCGTTATGGCCGCATGGGACCGTTCCCCGACGCGGTGGCTTTCCCGACGACTCACGACGAGGTCGCGTCTGCGCTCGCCGAGGCGCGCAAGCTGTCCGCGATCGTCATCCCCTACGGCGGCGGCACGAGCGTCGTCGGCCACCTGAACGTGCCGACGATGGATCGGCCCGTGGTGAACATCTCGCTGGAGAAGCTGGATCGTCTCGCCGGCGTCGACGAGCGATCGCTGACGGCGACGTTCGGGGCTGGCACGCCGGGTCCTCGCGTCGAAGCGCAGCTCAAGGCGCACGGCTACCTTCTGGGACATTTTCCGCAGTCCTACGAGTATTCGACGATCGGCGGCTGGGTCGTGACGCGCTCGTCCGGACAACAGTCGCTGCGTTACGGCCGTATCGAGAACCTGTTCGCTGCCGGACGGCTGGCGACGCCCAAGGGGGAACTGGTCGTCGGCGGGCACCCAGCCTCGAGCGCCGGCCCCGATCTGCGCGAAGCCATCATGGGATCGGAAGGACGTGTGGGTCTGCTCACCGAGGTCACGGCGCGCGTGCGCCTGTTGCCGGAGGTCGATGAATTCCGCGCGGTGTTCTTCCCGGACTGGGTGTCGGGAATCGAGTGCGTGCGGCAGCTGGCCCAGAGCGACGTGCCGCTGTCGATGCTGCGCCTGTCCAACGAGGCCGAGACAGAAACGCAGCTCGCCCTGGTTTCAGGCCACCGCTCGGCGATCGAATGGCTGCAGCGTTATCTGCGCATGCGTGGCATCGGCGCCGGCCAGTGCATGCTGATGATCGGCATCACCGGAAGCTCGACGCGCGTCAAGCGCGCTCGCAGTGAAGCACTGGCGACGTGCCGCGCCCACCATGGCGTCCACGTCGGCAAAGCGATCGGCAAGGCCTGGGTGAAGAACCGGTTCCGCGGCCCGTATCTGCGCAACAGCATGTGGGACGCGGGCTATGCGATCGACACCGTCGAGACCGCGGTGAACTGGCCCAAGGCGACGCCGTTGATGCGCGCGATCGAGCAGGCAGCGAAGGACGCGCTCGGCGCGGAGAACGAGCGCATCCACGCGTTCACGCACCTGTCGCATGTCTACCGGCAGGGCTGCAGCATCTATTCGACGTTCGTCTACCGCTCGGCTGGCTCGCACGACGCCGACTACGCGCGCTGGCGCGGCCTGAAGACCAAGGTTTCCGAAACGATCGTGGCGCACGGCGGCACGATCAGCCACCAGCATGGTGTGGGTGCCGATCACGCGCCGTACCTCCCCGCCGAGAAAGGCCCGCTGGGGATGGACCTGATCCGCGCGATGGCCCGCGAGCTCGACCCCCAGGGAATGCTCAATCCCGGCAAGCTGTTCGTATGAGTTCGCGGCCGATCCTCGGATCGCTGCCGGGCGAATACGATCTGATCATCATCGGTGGCGGCATCACCGGCGCCGGCATCCTGCGCGAAGCGGTTCGCACCGGCGCTTCGGTGCTGCTGGTGGAGCAGGGCGACTTCGCGTCGGGAACGTCGTCATGCTCGTCCAAGCTCGTGCACGGCGGCCTGCGCTACCTCAAGACGGGTCAGTGGCGCCTGACGCTGGAGTCGGTGCGCGAGCGGCAGCGACTGATGCGCGAGGCGCCGGGACTGATCAACCCGCAGACGTTCCTCATGCCGATCTATCGCGGTGCCAAACCAGGGCGCCTGACGATGCGCATCGGTTTGTTCCTCTACGACATGATGGGTGCGAGCGCGAGATCGCGTTGGCTCGACGAGCCTGAGCTGAGCGCGCTGGAACCCGACCTGCGCCGCGACGGATTGCTCGGCGCGGTGCAGTACCAGGACGCTGGCACGGACGACGCGCGCATGGTTCTGCGTCTGATCTTCGATGCCGCTGCCGAGGGCGCGACGGCGCTGAACTACGTGCGCGCGACCGGCCTCGTGCGTGACGGCGGCCGCGTGACCGGTGTTCGCCTGCGCGACGAAGCGCGCGTCGGGGAACGAACGATTGGCGCGCGTCTCGTGATCAACGCCACTGGCTCGTGGGCCGACCGGCTTGCCGACGCTCCGCCCGGCGGACCTGCGTTGCGACCCTTGCGGGGGAGCCACTTCGTCTTCCCGCTGTCCCGCCTGCCGATCCGGCATGCGGTCTCGTGGATGCACCCGAAGGATCACCGGCCGATCTTCGCGTATCCGTGGGAAGGCGCCACGGTCTACGGGACCACCGATCTCGATCACGATGGCGACGACATGGCCGCAGCGCGGATGACGCCTGCGGAGTCGGCGTACCTCATCGACGGTCTTGCCCATCAGTTCCCGAAGCTCGGGCTTGGAGCCGCAGATGCCATCTCTACGTATTCCGGCATCCGGCCGGTGGTCGCGGGCGGCAAAGCCAATCCGTCGGAGGAGTCGCGGGAGTCGGCGATGTGGAGCTCGCCCGGCATGGTCAGCATCACCGGCGGCAAGCTCACGACGTTCCGCGTGACTGCGCGCCAGGTTCTGCGCGAAGCATCGCTGCAGCTCGCCAAGCTGAAGCCGCGCCGCGCGCTGCCCGCGTTCGCGGGCGCAACCGACACCGGCGCCGTGCGCTTGTTCGGGCGGCTGGGTGGCGCGGCGCAGCGCTTGATGGCGGAACTGCCGCGCGAGGAGCAGACGCCGATCGAAGGCACGCCCTACAGCTGGGCCGAGCTGCGCTGGGCTGCGCGCAACGAGCAGGTCGTGCATCTGAAGGACCTGGTGATGCGCCGCACGCGCATCGGATTGACGATGCCCCAGGGCGGAGAACAGCTGCTGCCTCGCATCGGCGAGATCTGCCGCAGCGAGCTGGGATGGAGCGAGGCTCGTTGGCAGCAGGAAGCCAGCGACTATGCGAGCTACTGGCAAACCTGGCACGCGCCGATGGCGTCGACCCGATGACCAAGCTTCTGGCGATCGACGTCGGCACCCAGAGCGCCCGCGCCATCGTCTTCGACGAGCAGGGTCGGCTGCTCGCCAAGTCCCAGACCGTGTTCGACCCGGCGTATGTCTCGCGGCATCCGGGCTGGGCCGAGCAGGATGCGGAGGTCTACTGGAATGGCGTCCGGGAGTGCTGCAAGGCGCTGTGGAGCGGCGGCATGGTCAAGGCCTCCGACATCGCCGGGATCTCGCTGACGACGCAGCGCGCGACGATGGTTTGCGTGGACGGCGCCGGCCGTGTCCTGCGGCCCGCCATCGTCTGGCTCGACCATCGCCGCAGCGATGCGCCGCCAAATCTGGGGCCGCTCTGGGGCACGGCGTTTCGTCTCGCTGGCGCTTCCGGGCTCGTCCGGCAGCTGCAGACCGAGGCCGACGCCAACTGGCTGGCCGAGCATGAGCCGGCGCTGTGGGGCGAGACGCGCAAGTTCCTGTTCCTGTCCGGATGGCTGACCCATCGCCTGGTCGACGACTACGTCGATTCGATCGGCTGCCAGGTCGGCTACGTGCCCTTCGACTACAAACGGCATCGATGGGCGCCTGCTGGCGATTTCAAGTGGAAGGCGATCCGCGTCAAACCCGAGCAGTTGCCGCGTCTGGTTGCACCGGGCGCCGAGCTCGGGCGGCTGGGCAAGACTGCAGCGGCGGAGCTCGGCTTGCCGGCGGGGCTGCCGGTCATCGCGGCCGCAGCGGACAAGGCTTGCGAGGTCCTGGGCTGCGGCGTGCTGGAGCGCGACATCGCGCAGCTGTCGTTCGGTACCACCGCGACGATCAACACGACGCAGCCGGACTACGTCGAGGTGCAGCGGCTGTTGCCACCGTATCCGGCGGCGATACCGGGAGGCTTCAACACCGAGATCCAGATCTATCGCGGCTTCTGGATGGTGAGCTGGTTCAAGCGCGAGTTTGCGCACAACGAGCAGCGCCTGGCGGACAGCCGCGGCGTCGCGGCAGAAATGCTGTTCGACGATCTGATCCGAGACATTCCGCCCGGCGCCATGGGCCTGACGCTGCAGCCGTACTGGTCCCCGGGCGTGCGGGACCCCGGGCCCGAAGCCAAGGGCGCGATCATCGGCTTCGGCGACGTGCATACGCGCGGACATTTCTACCGCGCCATCCTCGAGGGTCTGATCTACGGCCTGCGCTCGGGTCGCGACAAGATCGAGAAGAAGATCAAAACCAAGGTGCGCGTGCTGCGCGTCGCCGGTGGTGGATCGCAGTCCGACCTGGCGATGCAGATCACCGCCGACATCTTCGGCCTGCCGGCGGAGCGCTCCGAGATCTACGAAACGTCGGCGCTGGGCGCGGCGATCAATTGCGCGGTGGGCCTGGGCATCCATGCGGACTATGCAACTGCCGTCCGCGCGATGTGCCGCGTGGGGCGGCGCTTCGAGCCGGACCCGGCCGCGCGTGCGACCTACGACGCACTGTACAAGGACGTGTACAGCGAGATGTATCCGCGGCTGCGCCCCATCTACCGCCGCATCCGCGCCATCACCGGCTATCCGCCCTGAGGCTGCGAGGTCCGGGCCCAGAGCCCGGTGAGGTCGGGATAGCTTTGTTGTTTTTTCGCGAGGCGTTCGATCTCCGACATCGCGGCCAGGACGACGTGATCCTGCCAGGGGCGCGCCGCGACCTGCACCGCGATCGGCATGCCGGCGGAGCCGGCCTCGGTAGCGCGCGCGGCCATATCCATCTTGTCCGTGGATTCGGCGCGGTCGCTCTCTTCGCCAACGCCAACCGTCGTCACCGGCACGACGCCAGCGGGATAGCCCAGGACGTTGTGGACGCAGCTATAGCCGCCGATGATCCCGAGCTCGCGCGTGGCCCCGTGCCGGACCGCAGGCAGCGCCGTGGCGGGCGAGAGGATCAGGTCGATCCCGGCGTGATCGAGCACGCTCAGCCAGCGGGACTGGTAGTCCATCAAGCGCTCGACGAGCTGCCAGTAGTGGTCGGCGTCGCGACGTCCGTAGTTGCGCAGGATTTCGGAGGTCTTGCCGCGGCCCATGGCCGCGAGCAGCTTGCGGATGAGCGGCAACATGAAAGCAGGCGCGGAGGCTGCTTGCTCGATCTCGCGAACACGTGGATCGCGCGGATTGCGCCCCAAGGCGCGCTTGAAGCCGCGCCCGCCATCGGCGACGAAGATTCCGTAGACCAGCGCGACGGCCTCGTTGACGTCGGGTGGCTCCCACTCGAAGGTCTTGGCGCCTGCCGCGGCGAGCATCGCCGCTGACTCACGCACCGCGCGTCGTGCCGCCGGGCACGCCGACAGCGTGCCGTCGTCAGCGAAATAGGCGATGCGCAACCGTTTCACGTCGACGGTGGCCGGATCGCCCAGCGGCAGCGGCGCCGGCGCCGCCGACTCCCGGCCGCCGTTGGCAATCTCGAGCCCCAGCGCGACGTCGCCGACGTCGCGCGCAAACACGCCGACCTGACTGGGGATGGCTTGCTGGCCGGTCGGCACGCTGAAGCGGCCCGGATCGGGCAGGCGGCCCGCGGTGGGCTTGAACCCCGTGATGCCGCAGAAGGCTGCCGGCACGCGGTTGGATCCGCCGATGTCGGTGCCCAGGCCAAGCGGCGAGCCGCCGGCAGCGATGATCGCGGCCTGGCCGCCGCTCGAGCCGCCCGGTGCGCGCGCCGGATCCCAGGGATTGTTGGTGCGGCCGTAGAGCGGGTTGTCTGCCTCCACGAAGATCAGCAGCTGCGAGACGTTGGTCTTGCCCAGGATGATGGCGCCTGCCTTGCGCAGGCGCGATACGTAGATCAGATCCTGCTTCGCCGGGATCGCGGCCCGCGAAGGCAGGCCGAACGTCGAAGACGATCCCTCCAGATCCAGGCATTCCTTGATGGTGATCGGAACGCCATGCAGGGGACCGATCTGCTCGCCCCGGATGCGCGCGGCGTCGGCGATCCGCGCCTCGGCCCGGGCCTCGTCGTAACGCTTCCAGCAGACGGCGTTCAGCGCCGGATTGACCGATTCGATGCGAGCGATGTGGCTCTCGACGGCGTCCGTCGCCGACGTCTCGCCGCTGGCGATGCGGGCGGCGAGCTGACGCGCGGAAAGCTGCCAGAGCGCCTGCATGCGGGTTTTCGACTAGGTCGCGGACTTCGGCGGGTCGCCCAAAGCCGTCGGATCGGCATGCCAGGCGGCGGGCGGCAGTTCTCCCTTGAAGCCGCGGGCGCGATGCTCGGCGACCACATGGGTGTAGACACCGCCGCGGACGTTGAACACCGCGGTCAGGCGCATGTACCTGGGCTTCACCGCGGCGACCAGGTCGTCCAGGATGCGATTGGTGACGTCCTCGTGGAAGTGTCCCTCGTCGCGAAAGCTCCAGACGTAGAGCTTGAGCGACTTGAGCTCCACGCAGAGCCGGTCGGCGACGTATTCGAGGTAGAGCGTGGCGAAATCGGGCTGCCCGGTCTTGGGACACAGGCAGGTGAATTCCGGGATGCGCATGCGGATGGCGTAGTCGCGGCCCGGCGCCGGATTCGCGAACGTCTCGATTTTTTTGGCGGCTTGGGTGGGCATGGACGCGTCAACAATTTACACTACGCGCCATCACGGGGACCTAGTTGACCAGAACGAAACACTAGATGCGTCTGTCCGCCATCAAGCTGGCCGGATTCAAGTCCTTCGTCGACTTAAGTTCACTGCCTCTCCCGTCCAACCTGACCTCGATCGTCGGGCCCAACGGCTGCGGCAAGTCGAACATCATCGACGCGATCCGCTGGCTGCTCGGCGAGCAGTCGATGCGGCAGCTGCGCAGCGAGACGATGGAGGACGTGATCTTCAACGGCTCCAAGACCCGCAAGCCGGCGGGGCGCGCGTCGGTGGAGATGCTGTTCGACAACAGCGACGGCACGATCTCCGGGCCCTACGCGGCGTACACCGAGATCGCGGTGCGCCGCGAGCTGACGCGCGATGGCGAGTCCCAGTATTACCTCAACGGCGCCAAGTGCCTCAAGCGCGATGTCACCGATCTGTTCCTCGGCACCGGCCTTGGCGGCCGCAGCCAGTACGCCATCATCGAGCAGGGCATGGTCTCGCGCATGATCGAGGCCAAGCCCGAGGAGCTGCGCTACTGGCTCGAGGAAGCGGCAGGCATCTCCAAGTACAAGGAACGCCGGCGCGAGACCGAGACCCGCATCCGCCAGACCCGCGAGAACCTGGCGCGGCTCAACGACCTGCGCGTCGAGCTGCAGGCGCGGCTGGAGACCTTGCGCAGGCAGGCAGCCAACGCCGGCAAGTATCGCGAGTACAAGGAGCAGGAGCGCCGGCTCAAAGCCGAGCTGCTCGCGCTGCGCTGGCGCTCGCTGGAGCAGCAGTGCGCCGCGCAGGACGCGTCCATGGTCGAGCTGACGCGGACCCTGGACGGCGCCAAGAGCAAGCTGACGCAGGCGCACGAGGAGCGCACCGCCGCGGAAGCCGCGCACCACGCAGAGAACCAGAAGTTCAACGAGCTGCAGGGCCGGCTGTACGAGGCCGAGGCTGCCAAGTCCCGTCAGGAGCAGGACCTCAAGCACGCGCGCGAGATGAAGGCGCAGCGCGTCCGCGAGCTCGAGCAGCTGACGCGCCAGCTCGAGGAGATCCGGCAGCGCGAGGAGCGTGAGTCGCAGCGCCTGGCGGAGCTGTCGCGCACGCTGGAAGCAGACGAAGCGACTGCCAAGCAGGCGAAGGGGAGGGAAGCGCAGGCACTGCAGGCGCTGACCGCTGCCGACGAAGCGGCGCTGCGCCAGCAGACACGATGGGATGAATTCCTCGGGCGCTCGGAAGGCTCGACCACCCAGCTGGAAGCCGAGCGCGTGCGCGTGCAGCAGCTGGAGCGCTCGCTGGTGCAGGCCGAGGAGCGGCACAACCTTCTCAGCACGGAGCGCTCCAAGCTCGATGCGGCACCGATCCAGGCGACTCTGGCGGACGCCGACTCGGAGCTGCAGACGATCCAGCGTTCTCTGGGCGATGCCCAGAGTCAGCTGCAGCAGCTCGATCGCCGCATCCAGGAGCTGCGCGATGCCCGCGCCAGCGCCGAAGGCGCGCTGCACGAAGCACGACAGGCTCTGCAAGGCGCTCGCGGCCGGCTCTCCTCGCTGGAAACGCTGCAGGCTGCGGCGCTGCGACAGGACGATGCCGAGCTCAACGCCTGGCTCCAGAACCACGGGCTAGAGCAGGCGCCCAGGCTCGCCGCTGCCGTGCAGGTGGAGGGCGGCTGGGAAACGGCGGTCGAGCACGTGCTGGGAGATCTGCTGCAGGCGCCGCTGCTCCCGGATTTCATGGACAAGGTGGCGTCCATCGCCGCGGCGCCGAAGTCCGGCGTCAACCTGCTGCACAACTCTCCCGGCATCGCCACTGACGCGCACGAGCGGCTGAGCTCCAAGATCGTCGGCCCCGGCGTGGTGATGGAGCTGCTGCACGGCATCTTCGTCGCCGCCGACATCGCCCAGGCGCGCGCCAAGGCCGCCGGCTTGCACGCCGGCGAATCCGTCATCACCAAGGATGGCGTGTGGCTGGGCAAGGACTGGGCGCGATATCCGCGCACGCACGAAGATCAAACCGGCGTGCTGGCGCGCGCGATGCTGCTGAAGCAGCTGCGCGCCGAAGCGGAAGCGCAGGCGCAGGCCGTCGCCGCCAAGGAGAAAACGGTGGACAGCCTGCGCGCGGAAGCGCAGACGCTGGAGAATCAGCGGCGCGAGCTGGCAACGGGCTTCGACGATGCCCGCTCCCGCGAAGCACGCAGCCTCGCGTTCCGTCAGGCACAGACCGTTCGGCTGGAGCAGACCGAGACGCGCACGCGGCAGCTGTCGCAGGAGCTGATGGCGCTGACGGCCAGCCGAGAAGCGCAGACGACCGAGCTCGGCGAAGCCCGCAAGCGGCTCAAGGACCTCGAGGAGACGCTGGCAAAGCTGCGCGACGAGCGCGGCACGCTGCAGCAGGCGCTGGTCGACACGCGTGACGCCGCGCACCGTGCACGCGCGTCGGCGCAGGAGGCCGCGTCCGCCTCCAGCCGCGCGCAGCTGGAAGCCGCGACCAAGCGCAGCACGCAGGAAAGCCTGAGCGGGATGCTGCGCGAGCTGGCGGCGCAGCGCGAGGCACGTCAGCGCGAGCGGGCCGAGCACGAAGGCTCGCTGCGGCTGCTCGACGCACCGATCGAAGAGCAAGCGCAGGGCAGCGCCGCTGCCTCCAATGCGGTGCAGGCGGCGCAGGAGGCGCTGCGCCGGGCGCGCGAGCGCCTCAATGCCGCGGAAGCCCGGCTGGGTGGCATCGCGCAACGCGTGCAGAGCGCCGAGTTCGAGCGCGACAGCGCGCGCGAGCTCCTGCAACAGGCGCAGATCGAGCTGCAGGGCTTGACGGTGCGCCGGCAAACGCTCACCGATCAGATCACCGAGACCGGCATCGACCGGGTCGAGCTGCTCGCGAGCCTGAAGGCCGACGATGCGCCGGAAGCCTGGGACGAGAAGCTCGCGTCGATGGGCCGCCGCATCGAGCGGCTGGGCCCGATCAATCTCGCCGCCATCCAGGAGCTCGAGGAAGCGCAGGCGCGCGAGAACGAGCTCGAGCGCCAGCAGGCCGACATCACCGGCGCGCTGGACACGCTGGCTGAGGCGATGAAGAAGATCGACCGCGAGACGCAGGAGCGCTTCAAGTCGACGTTCGACCGCGTCGACCAGATCTTCCGCGAGCGCTTCCCGCAGCTGTTCGGCGGCGGCGAGGCCTATCTGGAGATGACCGGAGAGGACCTGCTCGATACCGGCGTGCGCGTGATGGCGCGTCCGCCGGGCAAGCGCAACAGCTCGATCCAGCTGCTGTCCGGCGGCGAGAAGGCGATGACGGCGGTGGCGCTGCTGCTGGCGCTGTTCCAGCTCAATCCCGCACCGTTCTGCCTGATGGACGAAGTCGACGCGCCCCTGGACGACGCCAACGTCGCGCGCTTCTGCGAAGTGGTCCGCGAGATGGCGCAGAACGTCCAGTTCATTATCATCACGCACAACAAGATCACGATGGAGCTCGCCGACCAGCTGCACGGCGTGACGATGCAGGAGCCGGGCGTGTCCCGGCTGGTCAGCGTCAACGTACAGGAAGCGGTCGAGCTCACCGGGAACGCGGAGGCACGACAGGTCGCATGAACGCATTGCCGTTCGGCTTGACGCAACTGCAGCTGGCGCTGCTGATCTTCGGCGTCGTCGTGGTGCTGCTGGTCGTGGTGTTCAGCAAGCGCGACAAGGGCAACGTCAAGACCGACGCGCGCGGCTCGCGCGTGATCGCCCAGCCGCGAGTGGAGGAGCCCTCCACGTACGGCATCACCGGCGAGTTCGACGAGTTCGGCGTCGGCAAGCCGCGCCGGCACGGCGACGCGAGGCCGGCGGGGAAAATGCCGCAACTCAACATCGAGCCCGGTCCGGTGCGCGCGGCACCGCCGCCGGAGCGCAAGCCGCCGGCTTACATGACCCAGCCAAAGCCGACGGTCGCCCCGGTCACGCGCAGGATCGCGCCGAGCGTGCAGCCGCAAGTCGCGGCGCCGCCTGCGCCGCAGCCCGCGCCTCCAACACCACCACCAGTGTCGGCGCCCGCGCCAACGCCGGTTCCTCCTCCCGCTGCTGCTCCTCCTGCGGCGAAGCCCGCCCAGGTGCCGCCGACGTTGACGCTCGCGCAGAGTCCGGGTGCCGCCTCGACGCCGGCAGCGCAGCGCAAGATCGAGGAGAAGATCGTGACGCTGCTGGTGGCGCGCAACAACGGCGTCGCCATGACCGGTCCCAGGATCCACGCGGCGATGTCGGGATGCGGCTTGTCGTTCGGTCCCATGCAGATCTACCACCGCAAGCACGATGGCAAGCGCGTGTTCAGCGTCGCCAGTCTCCTCAAGCCCGGGTTCCTGATCCCCGAGGACGCCGAAGGGTTCAGCACCATGGCGCTGTCCGTGTTCATGGTGCTGCCAGGACCGATGGAAGCGCAGGCGGCTTTTGAGGACATGCTCCACACCGTGAAGGCACTGGCCGATCAGCTCGAGGCGCAGGTCTATGACGATCGGCGCCAGCCGCTCAACGAGCAGACGATCCAGAAGCTGCGCGGCGACATCAAGGCCTGGGCCTCTCGCGCCGGCGGCGCGTGAAGACGCCGGATTCCGCGCGCCAGCGCGCGGAGCGCCTGCGCCGCGAGCTCAACGAGCATAACCACCGCTATTACGTCCTCGACGAGCCCTCGATCTCCGACGCGGAGTTCGACCGGCTGTTCCGCGAGCTGCAGCACTTGGAGCAGCAGCATCCCGAGCTGAAAACGCCGGACTCGCCGACCCAGCGTGTCGGCAGCGCGCCCGGTGCGGGCTTCGCGGAAGTGCGACACCTGCAGCCGATGCTCTCGCTCAACAACTGCTTCAGCGAGGAGGAGCTCGAAGACTTCAACCGACGCGTCTGCCAGGGGCTCGGACGCGACGAGGTCGACTACGTCGCGGAGCCCAAGATCGACGGGCTGGCCATCTCGCTGCTGTACGAGGACGGCGTCTTCGTGCGCGGGGCGACGCGCGGCGACGGCGAGACCGGAGAGGACATCACCACTAACCTGCGCACGATCCGCCAGATCCCGTTGCAGCTTCGCTGGCCCAAGGGCAGCAGGGCGCCGGCAGCGCTGGAGATCCGCGGCGAGGTGTACATGACGCGCGAGGGCTTCCGCAGGATGAACGAGGAGGCGGCCGCCCACGGAGAGAAGACCTTCGTGAACCCGCGCAACTCCGCTGCAGGATCGCTGCGACAGCTGGATCCTGCGCTTACCGCGAAGCGTCCGCTGTCGTTCTACGCCTACGCCGTCGGCCATCACCAGGGCTGGCAATCACCGCGCCTGCATTCCGAAGTGCTCGAGAGCTTGCGCAGCTGGGGGTTGCCGGTGTCCAAGCTCATCACGGTGGCGCACGGCGTCGACGGCTGCCTGCGGTTCTACAGGAAGATGGAGAAGGAGCGCGCCAAGCTGCCGTACGAGATCGACGGCGTCGTCTACAAGCTCGACAGCCTGGCCGGTCGCGAAGAGCTGGGCTACGTCTCGCGCGCGCCGCGCTGGGCGGTGGCGCACAAGTTCGCTGCCGAGGAAGCCGAGACGCTGCTGGAGAGCGTCGAGTTCCAGGTCAGCCGCACCGGCGCGCTGACGCCCGTTGCGCGCCTGAAGCCCGTGTTCGTCGGCGGCGCCACGGTTTCCAATGCAGGCCTGCATAACATGGAAGAGGTTGCGCGCAAGGACGTGCGCGCCGGCGACACCGTCGTGATCCGGCGCGCCGGCGATGTCATCCCGGAGCTCGTGCGCGTGGTGCTCGAGAAGCGCCCGCGCGGAACCGAGCCCGTGAAGACGCCCACGAAGTGCCCGGCCTGCGGTGGGCGCGCGGAGCGCGAGGAAGGCGAGCTGGTCGCCTACTGCACCAACAAGCTCGGCTGCGTGACGCAGGTGCAGGCGGCGCTGTCGCACTTCGTCGGCCGGCACGCGATGAACATCGAAGGCCTGGGCGAGAAGCTGCTGACCAAGCTGGTCGAGCTCAAGCTCGTGCATACGCCAGCCGACATCTATCGACTCGACGTCAAGACGCTCGCCGAGCTCGAGCGCATGGGCGACAAGTCGGCAGCGAACGTCATCGCCTCCATCGAGGGAAGCAAGCAGACGACGCTCGAGCGCTTCCTGCTCGCGCTGGGCATCCCGGACGTGGGCGAAGCCACGGCGCGGGACCTGGCCCGCCACTTCGGCGACCTGGGTCCGCTGATCGAGGCCGCGGAAGCCGATGCGCCGAGCGCGCACGCCGAGAAGGCCAAGGATCGCTGTCCGCGCCTGCAGGAAGTCCCGGACGTGGGACCAACAGTGGCGGTGCACATCGCGCATTTCCTCGTCGAGCCGCGCAACCGCCAGGTGATCGACGAGCTGATTGCCGCAGGCATCCGCTGGCCGTCGGTGAAGAAGGCGAGCGCCAAGGGCCCGCTATTGGGCAAGACCTTCGTCATCACCGGCACGCTGCCGGGGGTGTCGCGCGACGAGGCGACGTCCCTGATCGAAGCCAACGGCGGAAAGGTCAGCGGCTCGGTGTCGAAGAAGACCGACTACGTCGTCGCAGGTGCAGAGGCGGGATCCAAGCTGGCGAAGGCGGAGTCGCTCGGCGTTGCGGTGATCGACGTGAGTGCGCTCAAGAAGCTGCTCGAGGCGTAAAAAAAAGAGCCGCTGGGCCTCTTACACTTTCCGCGTCGTCACGATCAGTCCGACCGACGTGCACGGGAGGCCGTCGTTGCCGAGCTTCAGGTGCGCCGATGCGGCGGCCAGCGGCAGCGCGTCGTGTCCCCACGGGGGGATGTCGACGAAGCCGTCCAGGATCTGGGTGCCCGGTGAAAAATCCAGTGGCGCGACCTTGTGACCGCTCGCGGTGAGGCGTTCGGCAAGCTCGGTCAGATGCCGCTTCTGGAATAGCACCGTGCTCCAGTTGTCGATGGTGTCCCCGTCCTGGAGATTGAATTCGGTGGTGTGGACGGCAACGCCGCCGGGCTTCAGGGTCTTGAGCGACTGCTCGATGAATCGCACGCCTTTGTCGATGGAGCCCAGGTGCTCGAGCGCGCAGGACGACCAGCAGAAGTCGAAGCCGCCATCCAGGTCGCGCGGGATGTCGTTCATGTCGGCGTAGCGGAACTGGATGTTCGCAAGCAGGCCGTCATCGGGGCAGATCTTGCGATGACGCACGCTCTCGACCGACTCCGACAGCTGGTTGGTCGCTCCCCACTGCGCCGCCTCGGGGCGTGAAGGCTCGAGGTCAGTGGCCAGGACGCGAGCGCCGTACTTGGCGAAGACGCTCGGCAGCACCTCGCGCCCACAACCGAAACCCAGCCCGGACATGCCGGTCGCCAGCTTGCGGGTGGACCAAAGCGCCTGGCAGATGTACGCAAGCTCCCAGAGCTTGCGGTGATACACCGGTGCGGACTTCATCTCTTGGCACCAGAACACGAACCAGTCGGATTCGACGTCGGCCTGCGTGCACAGCGACGACCGCAGCTCGGTGTCTGGCGCGGCGGTGATGGCGCGATTCTGGAGATTGGTCTCGGCCAATTGGCGACCGAATTCGTAGCCGAGCTGCTTGATGTTGAGCACGGCGAACTCGAACGAGCGCAAGCGCTCGTTGAAGTAGCTCATCTGCGGCTGGTCGCCGAGGACCTTGCGCGCCAGATCGCGCAGCACGGAGTCCACGCGCTCGGCGAACTGAGGCTGGTCCGGCGGCTGCAGCTTGCGGACCATGTCCTCCAGATCCCGGCAGCGCGTTTCCAGTTCCTGGATGCGCTGCTCCAGCTTGCGGTTCCACATGCGGGCGAGAGGGTCCGGAGCTTATGCGGACGTGGGGCGCATCAGCCGCTCTACCTGCTCCGTCACCCGCTGCGAGGCGAGGCTCGCCAGGCAGGCGCTCGTCTGCCCGCCGGTCAGCAGGCACGGCTGATCCTCGGTGCGCCAGCACGGGGCGCAATGGAATCCCTCGGGTGCTTCCAGGACGATGCTGCGCGGGTGATGCATGGCGCGGACGCGGCCGCTCGTCGGCCCGAAGATCCCGAGCGTGGGGATGTCGAAGGCTGCGGCCAGATGGAAGAAGGCGGAGTCCACGCATACGAAGTAGTCGCAGGCAGCGACCGCGGCAATGGTCTGCCGCAGCGGCAGTCCGTGGATCTGCATGACGTTCACGTGCAGCGGCGCGGGCACGGGCGAGGTGTGGAAGTAGACGATGCGCGCGCGATCGGCCACCCGGCCGAGCGCCTCGAACAGGCCGGGATAGCTGCGGTAGTTCTCGCGGCTGAACGGCTGCACGCCGACCACCTGCAGGCGATCGGCCGACAGCTTGGCCCGCTGCAGGTCGCGTTCGCGCTTCTGGTCTTCGCTCAGCACGCAGATCGGCTTCCAGCCGTGGCGCGTGAGCTCGGCCGGCGTGACGCCCATGCCGCCGGCGAAGAGCTCGACGCGTCCCTTGCGGATGTCGGGAGTGGCGCGGGCCTCGTAGCGCGACGCAGGGCAGAACGACAGGTTGAACCAGCGCCCGAAGCGATGCACCGCAATGGGGTCGTCCACGTCCAGCAGACGGATGTCCGGGTTGTTCTCCAGGAGCGGGAAGAACTGCCGCTTGGTCGCGAAGTACACGGGCCGCTTGAGCCGCTTGGCCAGCGCATTGAGGCCCGGCGTCATCATCAGGATGTCGCCGATGCCGCCCATGGCCCGGGTGACGAGGACCTCGTGCGCGCCTTCGGAGACCTGCGCGGCGTCGTCGGTCTCGAGCACCTGGACGCGAAGCCGGCGATTGCGGAACGCCATCATCTGGAGCGTGACGCTGCCGAGGAGCGTCAGGCACCTGCCGGCCGCGCGGGCCAGATACCGCGCGAACCGCCGTCGTCGCTGCTCGCGCACGCGCAGCGTCAGCGCCAGGCGCGCGCAAAGCCGGGGGATGAACTCCAGCACGGAATACTGCCGCTGGAACGTCGGGCCGACGGCCAGGGCGGCCAAGAATTTCTGGAACAGCAGCTGCGGCACGCGACGGCGCTGCTTGGCCAGCAGCAGCAGGCGGCCGAGAGCAACCACCTTGACCTCGTCGTGACGGCCGGCGTTGAGGCGGGCGAGGGTGTCGAGCTCGAGCACCTTCTCGAGCAGCCCGAAGTCGTCCTCGATCAGGTACGGCCGCTGGGCCCAGGGGCTAACCAGCGCCACGGCCTCCTCGTTGCGGCCCGCCAGCAGCAACGCTTCGATGCGCACGAGCTCGAGCTGCGCAACCTCGTTGGGGTATGCGCGCAGGTCCGAGTCCGAGAACTGCTCCAGCAGCGCGAAGAACCGTTCCGGGACGACCGGGTCGCCGTGCATGAAGCGCGATCGATGCGTCCGCAGGTAGGCGCGCAGCGCATCGGTGACGGCCCGGCAATCGGAGGGGCGCACCGCCGGGTAGCCGGAGGCAGCGCGCGGTGCCCGCTTGAAGAGCTCGATGGCGTCCGCCAGGCGGGCAAAGTCCGCATGCCGGATCTCGTCGATCAGCGAGTCCAGGACATCGGCGGCAGGTTCCTGCGCCGACACGCCGTCGGCAGCCGGCGGGGTGCCCGCCGGCTTGAGCGACCGCAGTCGACTCTGGATGTCGATACTCGTTTTCATCGGGTGCAGTGGGCTTGCAAGCCGCGCCGGCGATCATTGTGCCCCTTTTGGACGCTTGGAGGGTTACGGCGGTTAGACTTCCGGGCATGACCAGCCCCGCTTCGCTGCGCGCCTCCCGGGAGGAGACCGTCCGCCGCCACATGGAGCGGGAGAACACCCACGAGTACGACGCCGTCATGGCGACGTTCTCCCACCCCCGCTACGAGATCATCCCTACCGACAAGGTCTACGACGGCGAGGCGGCGGTGCGCGAGTATTTCCGCGAGAGCCGCACCGCCTTCCCCGACCAGCGTAACGAGCTGATTTCGCTGCGGCATGCCGACGATGCGGTGATCGTGGAGTTCTGGCTCATGGGAACGCACAAGGGCCCGCTCATGGGCATCAAGCCGACCGGCAAGGCATTCCGCTGCCGGATGACGGCGCACTTCGTCTTCGACCAGGGTGCCGGGATCGTGTGCGAGCGGGTCTATTTCGACAGCGCCACGATCCTGCGGCAGATCACGTCCAGCTAACGGCCTCTTCCGGCGTCCTCGCCTGGATGCTCAAGGCGTGGATGTCCGTTTCCATCAGCGACCCTAGCGCCGCGTAGACCATCCGGTGCCTCTCGATCGCGGTCACGCCGCGGAAGACGGGACTGACGATGCGGACAGCGAAATGGCCGCGCCCCGTCGCCGCCCCGGCGTGTCCGACGTGACGATGGCTTTCGTCGTCGATCGCCAATGCTTCCGGCTGCAGATTCGCGCTCAGCGCCTGGCGGATGCGATCCTCGCGGGTCACTTCGGCTCTTCCACGATGTAGCGGCCCAGGAAGGGGGCGTTGGCCAGGGCGAACAGCATGGGCAGCACCGTGAAGCCGATCACCTTGAACTTCACCCAGGTGACCTCGGCGAAGTTCTGCGCCACGTAAAGGTTGAGGGCCGCGCAAGCGGCGAAGAACAGCGCCCAAGCGACGTTCACCTTGCGCCAGGCCGTGTCGGGCATCACCAGCAATTTCTGCGGCAGGCGCGCGAGAAGCACGCGATCGCCGACGAAGTGGCTGCCGAGCAGCGCGATGCTGATGACCCCGTAGACGATGGTGGGCTTGAGCTTGATGAAGACCGGATCGCGCAGGTAGAGCGTCAGGCTTCCGAGCACGGTCGCGACGATCGCGACCCACAAGTACGTCTTGCTCCACTTGCCGAACACCACGCGGTGCAGGCAGATCGCGATCCAGAGCGACGCGATCAGCACGCCTGTGGCGACGTAGATGCCGCCCAGGTAGTAGGCCGCCATGAACGCGGCGAGCGGCGAGTAATCGAGCAGGAGTTTCATGCGGCGGATTATAGGCGGCAGGTACAATGACCGATGCTCGCAGAGTGGCTCGAACTGCACCCGGTCAACCCGCAAAAGCGCGCGCTCAATCGCGCTGCCGAGCGCCTGCGCGCGGGCGCAGTGATCGCGTATCCCACGGACTCGTGCTACGCCCTCGGATGTCACCTGGACGACAAGGACGCCGCTGACCGGCTGCGCCGCATCCGCAACTTCGACCGGCATCACCAGTTCACGCTGGTCTGCCGCGATCTCTCGCAGATCGCCCGCTACGCCCGCGTCGACAACTGGCAGTTCCGCCTGCTCAAGCAGCTGACGCCGGGGCCGTTCACCTTCGTGCTGCCTGCCAGCCGCGACCTGCCGCGCCGGATCGCGCACGAGCGGCGCAAGACCATCGGCATCCGCATCCCGGACCACGTGATCGCCTGCGCGCTGCTCGATGCGCTGGAAGAGCCGCTGATCAGCTGCACGCTGCAGCTGCCCGGCGCTGAGCTTCCGGTCGCGCATCCCGAGGAAGTCCGCGAGCAGCTCGAGCGCACGGTCGACGTCGTGCTCGACGGCGGCGACTGCGGTGTGGAGCCGACCACGGTCTTGGACTTGAGCCAGGAAGCACCGGTGCTGCTGCGCCAGGGCAAGGGCGAGGTCAGCCGCGCCTTGGGCGGCCCTCTATAATTCCGCCATGTCCCCAGACCTCAATCTCGTCCAAACCATCGCGGTCTGGGCGCTCCCGGTGTTGTTCGCGATCACGCTGCACGAGGTGGCGCACGGCTGGGTCGCGCGCTACTTCGGCGACCGCACCGCCGAGATGATGGGCCGGCTGTCGCTCAACCCCATCCGCCACGTGGATCCGATCGGCACGATCGTGGTCCCGGCGGTGCTGCTCGTGCTCGGCGGATTCCTGTTCGGCTGGGCCCGCCCGGTGCCGGTCAACTACTCCAACCTGCGCCATCCAAAGCGCGACATGGCGATCGTCGCCGCGGCCGGGCCCGTGTCAAACCTGCTCATGGGTCTTGCATGGGCCGTGATCCTGAAACTCACGACGCTGGTGTCCGCCGAGAGCGGCATCGTGCTGGGCCTGCGGTACATGGCGCAGGCGGGCATCACCATCAACGCCGTGCTGATGGTCCTGAACCTGCTGCCGTTGCCGCCGCTGGACGGTGGGCGCGTGATGACGGGTCTCTTGCCGACGCGCGCGGCGATCTCCTTTTCCCGCATCGAGCCGTACGGGCTGTTCATCCTGCTGGCGCTGATGGCGAGCGGCGTCTTGTCGCGGATCCTCTATCCGCCCTTGGTGCTGGTGCAGGGCTTTCTCTACGGCGTCGTCGGGCTGGGTACATGAGCCAAGCCCAGCGACCGATCGTCCTCTCCGGCATCCAGCCCTCTGGCCACCTGACCATCGGCAACTATCTCGGCGCGCTGAAGAACTGGGTGCGCCTGTCGGAACAGTACGCCTGCTACTACATGCTGGTGGACCTGCACGCGATCACGGTGCGGCAGGATCCCGCCGAGCTGCGCGAGCGCTGCTACGAGTTCCTGGCCCTGTACATCGCCTGCGGGCTGGATCCGCAGAGCAACGTGCTGTTCGTGCAGTCGCACGTGCCGGCCCACGCCCGCCTTTCGTGGGTGCTGAACTGCTACACGATGATGGGCGAGCTCAACCGCATGACGCAGTTCAAGGACAAGAGCGCGAAGAACACCGAGAACATCAACGCCGGGCTCTACGACTACCCGGTGCTGATGGCCGCCGACATCCTTTTGTACCAGGCGAGCAAGGTGCCGGTCGGCGACGACCAGAAGCAGCACCTGGAGCTCACGCGCGACGTCGCCATCCGCTTCAACAATCTCTACGGTCCGGTGTTCGCCGTGCCGGAGCCGATGATCCCGCCGGTCGGCGCCCGCATCATGGGCTTGCAGACGCCCGACGCGAAGATGAGCAAGTCCGACGACGCCGAGACCAACGCGGTGTATCTGCTCGACGCGCCGGATGTGATCACGCGCAAGATCAAGCGCGCGGTAACCGACATGGGCAACGAAGTCCGCTACGCGCCGGCGGAGAAGTCCGGCGTCTCCAACCTGATGTCGATCCTGGCAGCGACCACGGACCAGTCGTTCGAGAAGATCTCCGAGCAGTACAACGGCCAGGGTTACGGCAAGTTCAAGCAGGCGGTCGCCGACGCGGTGGTGGAATGCTTGAAGCCGGTGCAGGCGCGCTATCGCGAGGTCCGCAGCGACGAGGAGGGCTTGCGCAAGATCCTGCGCGCCGGCGCGCAGGCGGCTTCGGCACGCGCGGACGCGACGCTGCGGCGTGTGCATGACGTGCTAGGGTTCATCCCGGAATGAGCGAGATTCCTCCCGGCACCGATGCGCCACCGGCCGATGCGGCGAAGCAGATGCCGCGCGTCCACGGCCAGGCCATCGACAAGATGCCGGACGACCTGTACATCCCGCCCGATGCGCTGGAAGTATTCCTGGACGCGTTCGAGGGCCCGCTCGATCTGCTGCTGTATCTGATCCGCCGGCAGAACCTGAATATCCTCGACATCCCGGTCCTGAAGATCACGCAGCAGTACATGGAGTACATCGCGCTGATGCGCGAGCTGCGGCTGGAGCTCGCGGCCGAGTACCTGGTGATGGCCGCGTACCTGGCGGAGATCAAGTCGCGCATCCTGCTGCCCAAGCCGACGCTCGAGGAGGAGGTCGGCGACCCGCGCATGGACCTCATCCGCCGGCTGCAGGAGTACGAGCGCTTCAAGAGCGCGGCCGAGACGCTCGACACGCTGCCACGCGTCGGTCGCGAGGTGCACATCGCCCAGGCGCGGCCGGACGTCGTCGCGCGCACCAATCCACTGCCGGCGCCGACCGTGCGCGAGCTGATCGAGGCCCTGCGCGACGCTTTCCATCGCGCCGAGATGTTCACGCATCACCAGGTCGCGCGCGAGCCGCTATCCGTGCGCGAGCGCATGTCGAAAATCCTGGCGCGGCTGCGCGCTGGTCCCGCGGATTTCTTCGACTTGATCGATCCGGCCGAAGGGCGCGCCGGGGTGGTCGTTTGCCTGCTTGCGATCCTGGAGCTCGCGCGCGGCGCGATGCTCGAAGTCGTGCAGGAGCAGGCCTTCGGTCCGCTGCGCCTTGCGGTCGCGCGCGCCCGCGCCGTCGTTACCGAGGAGGAGCTGACCAGCTCCTTCGATCGCCAGAACCCCGAGGATGGAAAAAGTGGACCTGGATAACCGACTCGAGAAAGTGCTCGAAGCCCTGCTGCTGGCATCCGATCAGCCCCTGTCGCTGGACCAGCTGCAGCGCCTGCTGGCGCCGGACGCGCCGATCAACAAGGCGGAGATCCGACAGGCGCTCGAGCACCTCAGCGCGAGCTACGAGGGCCGCGCGGCTGAGCTGCGCGAAGTCGCCAGCGGCTTCCGCCTGCAGGTGCGGCCGGAGTTCTCCGAGTGGATTCATCGCCTCTGGCAGGAGAAGCCGCCCAAGCTGTCGCGCGCGCTGCTGGAGACGCTCGCGCTGATCTGCTACCGCCAGCCGATCACGCGCGGCGAGATCGAGGAGATCCGCGGCGTGTCGCTGTCGCCGAACATCACGCGCACGCTGATCGAGCGCGGCTGGATCCGCGAGGTCGGCGTCAAGGAAGTGCCGGGACGGCCAGCGCTTCTCGGGACGACGCAGCAGCTGCTGGACGATCTCAATTTGGTCTCGCTGGACCAGCTGCCGACGCTGCCGGAGGTGAAGGATCTGGCGCAGCTCGAGGCCGCGCTGGCCAAGCTCGGCGTCGCCGCACCGGTGGCAGCGCAGGCGGACACGACCGAGGCAGGCGCGGCGGAAACACCGCCACCTGCCGATCCGGAATCGGAAGCCACGCTCCATTGAGCGAGCGCATCCAGAAGCTGCTGGCCTCGGCCGGCGTCGCCTCGCGACGCGCCATCGAGAAGATGATCCTGGAAGGGCGCATCACCGTGAACGGCAAGCCCGCCGAGATCGGCCAGAAGATCGAGCCGACCGACCGCGTGCGCGTCGACGGCGCGCCGATCAAGCTCGACAGCAAGCCGCAGGCCACGCAGGTGCTGCTGTATCGCAAGCGCGTCGGCGAGATGGTGACGCGTGACGATCCGGAAGGCCGCCGCACCATCTTCCGCAAGCTGCCCGAGCTCGAAGGCGCGCGCTGGATCGCGATTGGCCGCCTCGACATCAACACCTCGGGCTTGCTGCTGCTCACCACCGACGGTGAGCTTGCGCGCCGGCTGATGCATCCGAGCTTCCAGATCACGCGCGAATACGCCGTGCGCGTGCTCGGCGACGTCAGCGAGGAGACCATCGAGCGCCTGCGCACAGGCGTGCAGCTCGACGACGGCCTGGCGAAGTTCGCGTCGATCGATCCGATCTCCGGCGGACCGGAGGGCGAAGAGGAGAAGCCGTCGGGCGCGGCCAATCGCTGGTTCAGCGTCGTCGTCAGGGAAGGGCGCAATCGCCTCGTGCGCCGGATGTTCGAGTCGCAGGACCTGCAGGTGTCGCGGCTGATCCGCGTGGCCTACGGGCCGATCAAGCTCGGCCGCGGCATCCGCACCGGCGGCTATCGCGACGCCACTGGCGCCGAGATCAAGGCGCTGATGCAGGCGGTGAAGATGGATCCGCCGGCGCCGTCGAAGCCGCAGAGAAAGCTGTCGCTGCGACGCTAGAGCTGTTTGCCGCTGACGTCGCGGCTCGCATCGCTCAGCAGCCAGAGCAACGTCGGCACTGCCGAGTCTGGTGATGGCGCGGTGTCTGCGGGTGCGCCTGGATAGCCACGCGCGCGCAGCGACGTCCGCAACGGTCCCGGGTCGAAGCTGTTCATGCGCACGCCCGATTCCTTCGCAAGCTCTGCGGCCCAGATCTGCATCAGGCTTTCCTGCGCGCGCTTGGCGACGCCATAAGCGCTCTGGTAGGGCTTGGCCGCGCCGCGGCTGCCATCGGTGACGAAGATGACCGATGCAGCGCCACTCTTCTCGAGCAATGGAAGCAGAACCCTTGTCAGCGCGAACGGCGCGGTGAGGTTGACCTGCAGGCTCTCCATCCACTCGCGCGGATCGAGGTTCTGCAGCAGCCCGAAGTCCTTGAAGTGCGCGGCGCAGTGCAGCAGGCCGTGGAGCTTGCCGAACGCGCGCTCGATCGTCGCCGCGAGCTCGACGTGATCGTTCCAGCTCGCGCCGGCGAGATTCATCGGGTAGATCGCGGGCTCGGAGCCGCCGGCTGCGCGGATGTCGTCGTAGGTCTTCTCGAGCTTGCTCACCGTGCGTCCGAGCAGCACGACGGCGGCGCCATGGCGCGCGCAGGCCAGCGCGGCGGCGCGTCCGAGACCGTCGCCGGCGCCGGTGATCAGCACCGTTCGGCCCTCGAGCGCGTCCGGTGCAGGCACGAATTCGGCGGGAGCGCTCACAGCAGCTTCAACAAATCGGCGGGCTGATCGATCGTCGCATCCGCGTTCCAGCTCGCCATCGGATGATCGCCCTCGTAACCCCAGGCGACGGCGATGAAGCGCATGCCCGCGGCCTTGGCGGCATCGGCGTCGCGCTTGTCGTCGCCGACGTAGACGCATTCCGCGGCGGAGAGCTGCAGGCGCTCGCACGCGAGCAGGAGAGAGTCTGGCGCCGGCTTGGCCTTCGGCACGTCGTCGGCGCACACCGTGACGGCGGGGCGATGATCGAGCGCCAGGTCCGCCAGCAGCATCTGGGTGTAGAGCCGGGGCTTGTTGGTGACGATACCCCATCGAATCGCGCGCGCTTCCAGCGAAGCGAGCAGCTCGGCGATGCCGTCGAACTGGCGCGAATGCCGGGAGAGGTTCTGTCGATAGTGCTCCAGGAATTGCGTGCGGTGCGCCTGGAAGTCTGCATGCTCCGGGGTGATGCCGATGGCAGTGCGCAGCATGCCGCGGGCGCCGGACGAAGCGTGCTGGCGATAGGTCGGCAGCGGCAGCGGCGCCATGCCGAGCGCCTCGCGGACGTGGTTGGCGGCGTGGCCGAGATCCTCTGCCGTGTCCAGCAGCGTTCCGTCCAGGTCGAACAGCGCAGCGCGCGTCGGTGTGCTCATCCCGGTCGGCGGCAGTGCATCAGGTAATTCACATCGACATCGTCCGACAGGGACGCCGTGCGCAGCACGGGGTTGTAGCGCAGACCGCGCATGCTGCAGACCTCCAGGCCGGCTGCGCGCGCCCAGCGCTCCAGCTCCGACGGCCGGATCAGCTTGGCGTAGTCATGCGTGCCGCGGGGGATCAGGTTCAGCAGATACTCGGCACCGACGATTGCCAGGGCGAAGGCCTTGGCGTTGCGGTTGATGGTCGAGAACACCACGTCGGCGCCGGGCCGCGCGAGCTTCGCGCAAGCGGCGATGCTCTGCTCCGGGTGCGGTACGTGTTCGAGCATCTCCAGGCAGCAGACCAGGTCGAAGGACGCGGGCTGCTCGCGGGCCAGCTCCTCGGCAGAGATCTTCCGGTAGTCGATTCCGAGCTTGGTCTTCGCGCCATGCCGGCGCGCGGCTTGTAGCACGTCGTCGGCGAGATCAATGCCGATGACGTGGGCGCCCTTGGCTGCCAGCGCCTCGGTGAGGATGCCGCCACCGCAACCGATGTCGGCAGCGCGTTTACCCTTGAGCCCGCCCGTGCATTGCTCGATCCAGGCGACGCGCGGCGGATTGATCACGTGCAGCGGTCCCATCTCCCCGCGCGGGTCCCACCAATGGTCCGCCAGCTTGTCGAAGCGCGCGATCTCGGCCGTATCGACGTTTGTCCCGGTCATGGCTTGATCCTGACGCGCCATTCGCGCGCCTTGGCGATGGCCGCGGCCTCGTCGATGGTCTGCAGCTTGCGATCGCGCAGCAGCGCGCGGCCGGCAACGTACACGTCGGTCACGCAATCGCGGTTGGCGGCGTAGACCAGCTGCGACAGCGGGTTGTAGAGCGGCTGGTTGGAAGGTCCCTCGAGCGTCACCGCGATGAAGTCGGCGGACTTGCCCTTCACCAGCGAGCCGATCTCCCGATCCAGGCCGAGCGCCCTGGCGCCGGCGAGCGTGGCCATGTGCAGCGCCTGCGGCGCCGACACGGCGCGGGCGTCGCCCGACACGCCCTTGGCCAGCAGCGCCGCGGTGCGCATCTCGCCGAACAGATCCAGGTCGTTGTTGCTCGCGGCGCCGTCGGTGCCCAGCGCCACGTTGACGCCGGCTTTCTGCAGGCGGTCGACGGGGCAGAAGCCGCTGGCGAGCTTCAAGTTCGATTCGGGGCAGTGCAGGACGTGCACGCCGAACTGCGCGCACTCGGCGATCTCGGCGTCGGTCAGCTGCGTCATGTGCACGGCCAAGAGATCGGGGCCGACCAGGCCCAGATCCTTGAGCCGCGCCCAGGGCCGCTTGCCACCGTTCTGCGTCGCCATCTCGATCTCGCCCGCGGTCTCGTGCACGTGCATGTGGATGCCGACGCCGAGCTCGGTGGCGTACTTGCGCACTTTGCGCAGCGGCTCGTCGGAGACCGTGTAGGGCGCGTGCGGCGCAAAGATCGTGCGCAGCAATGGCTCGCCCTTCACCGAATCGTGCAGCTGCAGGCCCTTGTGCAGGTACTCGTCGGCGTTGGCGGCCCAGGCGGTGGGGAAGTCGAGCACGATCATCCCGAGCGTGGCGCGCAGGCCGGCCTTGAGCACGACCTCGGCCGTCGCCTCGGGGAAGAAGTACATGTCGTTGATGCAGGTGATGCCGCCGCTGATCATCTCGGCGCAGGCCAGCTGCGCGCCGTCGCGGCAGAACTCGAGATTGCCGTGCGCGCCCTCTGCGGGCCAGATGTGGTTCTGCAGCCAGTCCATCAGCGGCAGATCGTCGGCGAGCCCGCGCAGCAGCGTCATCGCCGCGTGCGTATGCGCGTTGACGAGCCCCGGCATGACCGCGTGCGCGTCGAGCTGGAGTGTCTCCCGCGCCTGGTAGGTCTGCCTGGCCGCGTCGACGGGGAGCACGTCGACGATGCGTCCCTTGTCGACGGCGAGCGCGTGGCCGGTCAACACGGTCCCGGCCGGCTCGATGGGCACGAGCCAGCGCGGCACGACGAGCAGATCGATCTGCATGGAAGGACGAAGAGGCGGCTACAATTCGGCCGCCAAGTTTACCTGTGCGCGAAACAATGAATTCGAAAGTGCAGCCGATCGTCTGGGATGAAGGCGGGCTGCGCCTGCTCGATCAGCGCCTGCTGCCGTTGCAGGAGCGCTACGTCGAATGCCGCAGCGCTGCCGACGTCGCACGCGCCATCCACCAGATGGTCGTGCGCGGCGCGCCAGCGATCGGCATCACCGCCGCCTATGGGCTGGTGCTCGCGGCGCAGCGCGGCGAGTCCTACGAGAAGGCCGAGGCCGTGCTGGCCGCATCGCGCCCGACGGCGGTCAATCTGCGCTGGGCTTTGCAGCGCATGCGCGTGACCTGGCAGAAGACGCCGAAGGCCGACGCGCTGCTCGCCGAGGCGCGCCTGATCCACGCCGAGGACCTTGCGCAGAATCTCAAGATGGGCGAGCTCGGCGCTGCGCTGCTGCCGCCGCATGCAAGGGTCATGACCCACTGCAACACGGGCGCGCTTGCGACCGGGGGCCACGGCACTGCGCTCGGTGTCATCCGCAGCGCGCACGCCGCCGGTGGGCTGGACATGGTCTACAACACCGAGACGCGACCGTGGCTGCAGGGCGCGCGCCTGACGTCGTGGGAGCTGCAGCAGGAGAAGATCCCCTCCAGGCTGATCGCCGACAGCGCCGCCACCAGCCTGATGGACCGCGAGAAGATCGACTGGGTGATCGTCGGCGCCGATCGCATTGCCGCCAACGGCGACACCGCCAACAAGATCGGCACTTACATGCTCGCCGTAGCCGCGCGGCAGCACGGCCTGAAGTTCATGGTGGTGGCGCCGAGCAGCACCTTCGACCTCGACTGTCCCAGCGGCGCCGCGATCCCGATCGAGGACCGCGGAGCCCGTGAATTGACCGAGCTTGCGGGGCAAGCGATCGCGCCTTCCGGCATGGAAGCCTTGAACCCGGTCTTCGACATCACGCCTGCCAAGTTCATCGACGTCATCGTCTGCGAGCGGGGAGTGATTTCCCCCGTGAACGAGGCCTCGATCCGGGCCGTTTTGGGCTAGCCGATCCAGCCCCCAGCGTCAAGAAAAACGGGCCTCTAAAAGCCAAGAAAAAAGGGTCGGCAAACGCGGCTTTCGCGAAGCTGTTTTTGATAAAATTTCATCTATGGGGCGCCGGGGGTTGGCGCCCTCGATTTTTGTGCATCGACCGACGGGCGCATGAGCGATTTTGCCAAGGAGCTTCTGAGCGTCAATCTCGAGGACGAGATGCGGCGCTCGTACGTCGATTACGCCATGAGCGTGATCGTCGGGCGCGCGCTGCCGGACGCGCGCGACGGCTTGAAGCCGGTGCATCGGCGCGTGCTGCACGCGATGCGCGAGCTCGGCAACGACTACAACAAGGCCTACAAGAAGTCGGCGCGCATCGTCGGCGACGTCATCGGTAAGTACCACCCGCACGGCGACACCGCCGTCTACGACACCATGGTGCGCATGGCGCAGCCGTTCTCGCTGCGCTACATGCTGATCGACGGGCAGGGCAACTTCGGCAGCGTCGACGGCGACTCGCCCGCGGCGATGCGCTACACCGAAGTGCGCATGTCCAGGCTCGCGCACGAGCTCCTCGCCGACATCGACAAGGAAACCGTCGACTTCGTCCCCAACTACGACGGCTCCGAGACCGAGCCGGCGGTGTTGCCGACGCGCATCCCCAACCTGCTCGTCAACGGCAGCTCCGGCATCGCCGTCGGCATGGCCACCAACATCCCGCCGCACAACCTCGGCGAGGTCATCGACGCCTGCGTGGCGCTGATCGACAACCCGGACATCGACCTGCGCGGCCTGATGCAGCTGATGCCGGCGCCCGATTTCCCGACCGCCGGCCTGATCCTCGACGCCCACGGCGTGGTCGACGCCTACGCCACCGGCCGCGGCCGGCTGGTGATCCGCGCGCGCACGCATTTCGAGGACGTCAGCAACGACAAGCAGGCCATCGTCGTCACCGAGCTGCCGTACCAGGTGAACAAGGCCCGCCTGCTCGAGAAGATCGCCGAGCTGGTGAAGGAGAAGCGCCTGGAGGGCATCTCCGAGCTGCGCGACGAGTCCGACAAGGACGGCATGCGCATGTACATCGAGCTCAAGCGCGGCGAGAACGCCGAGGTCGTGCTCAACAACCTGTTCCAGATGACGCAGCTGCAGACCGTGTTCGGCATCAACATGGTCGCGCTCGACGGCGGGCAGCCCAAGACGCTCGGGCTGAAGGCGTTGCTGGAGATCTTCGTCCGCCATCGCCGTGAGGTGGTGACGCGGCGCACGCGCTACCTGCTGCGCAAGGCGCGCGAGCGGGCCCACGTGCTGGAAGGCCTCTCCGTCGCGCTCGCGAACATCGACGAGATGATCGACCTGATCAAGCGCTCGCCGTCGCCGGCCGAGGCCCGCACGGGACTGATGTCCCGCGATTGGGCGGCGGGTGGAGTGAGCGAGATGCTGGCGCGCGCCGGCGCGCATGCTTCACGTCCGGCAGATCTTCCCGCCGACATGGGACTGGTGGGCGCGAAATACCGCCTGTCCGAAGCCCAGGCCCAGGCGATCCTGGACCTGCGCCTGCACCGCCTCACCGGGCTGGAGCAGGAGAAGATCCACGAGGAATACAAGACGCTGCTGGATTCCATCGCCGATCACCTCGATATCCTGGCATCGACGGCGCGCCTGATGTCGGTGATCCGCGCCGAGCTGCTGGAGATGAAGGAGCAGTACGGCGACGCGCGCCGCACCGAGATCACTGCCGCGGCGCTCAACATCGCGCACGAGGATCTCATCGCGCCGCAGGACATGGTCGTGACGCTGTCGCACGAGGGCTACGTCAAGACCGTGCCGCTCGTCGAGTACCAGGCGCAGAAGCGCGGCGGCCGCGGCAAGCAGGCCGCGTCGACCAAGGACGAGGATTTCGTCGACCGGCTCTGGATCGCGCATACGCACGACACGCTGCTGTGCTTCTCCAGCGCCGGCAAGTGCTACCGGCTGCGGGTGTTCGAGCTGCCGTCGGGCTCGCGCGGCTCGCGCGGCAAGCCGTTCAACAATCTCCTGCCGCTGGAAGCCGGCGAGAAGATCAACGCGGTGCAGCCGATCAAGTCGTTCGCGGAGGACGGCAAGTTCATCTTCATGGCGACGCGGCGCGGCACGGTGAAGAAGACCGAGCTCGCGGCGTTCGCCAACGTGCGGGCCAGCGGCATCATCGCCGTGGACCTGCGCGTCGACGACGCGCTGGTCGACGTGGCGCTCACCTCCGGCAGCGACGACGTCATCCTGATCTCCGACGCCGGACGCGCGATCCGCTTCAACGAAGCCGACGTTCGCGTCATGGGTCGGGGCGCCACGGGTGTGCGCGGCATCAAGCTGCTCAAGACGTTTGCCGGCGGCGAAGAAGAATCCGAGGAAGCCCCCGCCGACGCAGGCGATGACGGCGACGAAGCCGACGCGGGATCGACGGCGGAGAGCGCGCGCGTGATTGCGCTGATCGTGCCCAGCAGCGCCGGCGGCGACGTGCTCACGGTCTCCGAGCTCGGTTTCGGCAAGCGCACGCCGCTCGACCAGTTCCCGCGCAAGGGGCGCGGCGGGCAGGGCGTGATCGGACAGCAGCTCAACGACAAGACCGGTCGCCTGATCGGCGCCATCGTCGTCGACGACAGCCACGAGATCATGCTGATCTCCGAAGCCGGCATCCTGATCCGCACGCGCGCCGCCGAGGTGCGCATCGCCGGCCGTAACACGCAGGGCGTGCGCCTGATGCGGCCCGACGAAGGCGATCGCCTGGTCGGCGTCGACCGGATCGAAGCCGAGCCTGCCGGCGAGAACGGCAACGGCAATGGTGGCGGCGACACCGGCGGAGAGCCCGCTCCGGCGTAGCGTTCGCGGGTGCCTCCGGCGCCCGATCCCTGCTATTTTTGGCGTCCATCCTCCAACAGGTGATGCGCCATGAGCTACGGCACGGCGGACATCCGCAACATCGCGCTGGTAGGACAGGCGGCCTCGGGGAAGACACTGCTCACCGAGGCCTTGTTGTTCAAGGCGGGCGCGATCCGCGCCATGGGCGACCTGGTCCGCGGCACCACCGTCTGCGATCACGATCCGCTCGAGAAGGAATACCAGCACTCCCTCGACACGACGCTTTGCCACCTGGATCACCAGGGCAAGCGCATCAACCTCTTTGACACGCCCGGCTATCCGGATCTGCTCGGACGCTCGCTGTCGGTGTTGGCGGCCGTGGAGACTGCGGCAGTCGTCGTCAATGCGCAGTCCGGCATCGAGATCTCGACGCGCCGCATGCTGGACGCCGCCAGCAAGCGCGGCCTGGATCGCCTGATCATCGTTAACAAGATCGACCTCAACGGCGCCGGGCTCCCGGAGCTGATGGAGCAGCTGCGAGCGGCTTACGGCCCCGAGTGCCTGCCGATCAATCTGCCGGCGGGAGGCGGCAAGAAGGTGGTGGACTGTTTCTTCACCCGCTCCGGCCCCGCGACCGACTTCTCCAGCGTCGAGGCGGCGCACCAGAAGATCATCGAGCAGGTGGTGGAAGTGGATGAGCCATTGCTCGAACGCTATCTCGGCGGCGAGGAAGTGCCGGAGGAGTCCCTGCACGACGCTTTCGAGAAAGCGCTTCGCGAAGGCCACCTGGTGCCGATCTGCTTCACCTCCGCGACGACCGGCGCCGGCGTTGCCGAGCTGCTGGACCTGATCGCGAAGCTGATGCCGAATCCCACCGAGGCCAATCCGCCGGCGTTCGTGAAGGGCGAGGGCGACGATCCGGAGCGGGTCGAGGTCAGGCCCGATGCAGGACGTCACGTGCTGGCGCACGTGTGCAAGGTGAGCCTCGACCCTTACGTCGGCCGCATCGCGCTCCTGCGCGTGCACCAGGGCACGCTGCGCGCCGGATCGCAGCTGTACGTCGGCGACGCGCGCAAGCCGTTCAAGGCGTCGCACGTCTACTCGGTCCAGGGCAAGACGATGCAGGAGATTGCCTCGGCGCCGCCCGGCGACCTGTGCGCCATCACGAAGGTCGACGACCTCGTCTACGACGCGGTCGTGCACGACTCGCACGACGAAGACCATCACCATCTGCGGCGCGAAGCCGGTCCGCCGCCGATGCTTGGCCTGGCGATCCTGCCGGCCCGACATGGCGACGAGCAGAAGCTCGCCGACGCGATGCACAAGCTGCTTGCCGAGGACGTGAGCCTGCGGCTGGAGCACGTGCCGGCGCTCAACGAGACCGTTCTCTACGGGCTCGGCGATCTGCACCTGAAGGTGGTGATCGAGCGGATGAAGCGCGTGCACAACGTCGAGGTGAAGACGCACGTGCCCAGCGTGCCGTTCCGCGAAACCATCACGCGCACCGCGGAAGGTCATCACCGGCACAAGAAGCAGACCGGCGGCGCCGGCCAGTTCGGCGAGGTCTATTTGCGCGTGCACCCGCTACCGCGCGGCAGCGGCTTTGAGTTCGAGGACGACACGGTCGGCGGCTCGATCCCACAGCAGTTCATCCCGGCCGTGGAGAAAGGCGTGCGACAGGTGCTCGGCGCCGGCGCCATCGCAGGCTTCCCGCTGCAGGACGTCCGCGTCTCCGTGTATGACGGCAAGACGCATCCCGTCGACTCCAAGGAAGTCGCGTTCGTCTCGGCGGGCAAGAAGGCGTTCCTGGACGCGATCAGCAAGGCGCACGCGATCGTGCTCGAGCCGATCGTGAACCTGACCATCACTGCGCCCGCCGCGAGCATCGGCAACATCACCGGCGACCTCGTCGGCATGCGCGGCGCGATCCGCGACCAGTCGGTGCTGCCCGGAAACCTTGCGGTGATCGAGGCGCGCGCGCCCCTTTCCGAGATCCGCGACTATCACCAGAAGCTCAAGGCGCACACGGCCGGCGAGGGCGTGTACACCATGGAATTCAGCCATTACGAGCCGGCTGCGCCGCGCGTCCAGAACGAGCTGGTCGGCCGGCACGCGAAGCGCCAGCAGGTCGAGGTGGAGTAGCTTGTCGGGGCTGCTGTAGGAGGGGCCGTTGGCCCCGAAGCAGTCGGCGCTAACAGCGCCTCCTACAACAGGAAAGTTGACTAACACGTCCTGTTAGGACAGCATGCACGCCCATGAATTTCAGCGTGCACTTCGACGACGTCACCCTGGAGCGGCTCAACGCCGCCGTGAAGCGTCTGAAGCTGACCCGCAACCGCATCATTTCGCTCGCAGTGCAGGAGTGGCTGGCCCGCAACGAGGAGAAGGACTGGTCGGCGGCCCTGAAGGCGCACTTTCGTAATCCGGCGCCCGAGCTGGCAGAAGACGCGGTCGAATTCCAGGCGTGGCGGCAGAGCTTGCCCGTCAAGGAGGAGCCCAGATGGTGAGCTACCTGCTCGACGCGAGCGTCGTCTGCGCTGCCATCAAGGGACGGCTCTCGGTCGTGCTGAAGCTGTCCGCGCTCAAGCCGGGCGAGGTGGCACTCTCGGCAGTGAGCCGGGTCGAAGCCGAGGCCGCGCTGCGCACGCAGCCGCGCGCGCAGGCTCGGTTCGGAAAGCTGCTGCGCGAGTTCCTGTCGCAGGTGCGCGTGATGGAGCTCGGCGCGCTGGAGGCACAGGCCGCGAGCGCGCTGGCCGTCGGTCTGCACGTATCCGGCGAACGACTGTCCATGATTGATCTGCTCGTCGCGGCGACGGCGCAGGCGCACCAGATGACGCTGGTGACGGATCGTCCGGCCGTGTTCGCGGCCGTGCCCAACCTCGATGTCGAAAACTGGTCAACGGACTCTCAAGGAAAACCAAAATGAAACGTGTCTTCAACTTCAGCGCGGGACCCGCCACGCTGCCACAGGAAGTTCTCCAGCAAGTCCAGACCGAGCTGCTCGACTGGCATGGCTGCGGCATGTCCGTGATGGAGATGTCCCATCGCGACAAGGAATTCATGTCGATCGCGCAGGATGCGGAGAAGGATCTGCGCGAGATCCTCGGCATCCCGGCGAGCTACAAGGTGCTGTTCATGCAAGGCGGGGCGACGGCGCAGTTCGGCGTCGCGCCGCAGAACCTCTTGCGCGGCAAATCGGCCGCCGACTACGTGGTGACCGGCGACTGGGGCAAGAAGGCCGCCAAGGAGGCGGGCAAATTCGCCAAGGTCAGCATCGCGGCATCCGGCGAAGCGGAGAAATTCACGAGCGTCCCCGATCCGTCGCAGTGGAAGCTCGATCCGAACGCGGCCTACCTGCACATCACGACCAACGAGACGATCCACGGCGTGCAGTTCCGGAACATCCCCGATAGCAAAGGCGTGCCGCTGGTCGCCGACATGTCGTCGGACTTCGCCTCGCGGCCGATCGACGTGAGCAAGTTCGGCCTGATCTACGCCGGTGCGCAGAAGAACATTGGCCCGGCGGGCCTCACCGTGGTGATCGTTCGGGAGGATCTGCTGGGACAGACGCTGCCCGGGACGCTGTTGGTCCACGACTACAAGACCGTGGCCGAGAACGAGTCGATGCTGAACACGCCGCCATGCTTCGCCTGGTACGTATCGGGCCTCGTCTTCAAGTGGATCAAGGCCAACGGGGGCTTGGCGAAAGTGGGCGAGCGCAACGAGCGCAAAGCGAAGTTGCTGTACGACTACATCGACGGCCAGGGCTTCTACAAGAACCCGGTGAAGAAGGAGAACCGCTCGATCATGAACGTGCCGTTCACGCTGCCCAACGCCGAGCTCGACGCGGATTTCCTGAAAGGCGCGAAGGCCGCGAGCCTGCTCGGACTCAAAGGGCACCGCTCGGTCGGCGGCATGCGCGCGAGCCTGTACAACGCAATGACGGAGGACGGCGTCAAGGCGCTGATCGACTACATGAAGGAATTCGCCAAGGCGAGAGGCTGACGACAATGTTCAAGATCCAGACCCTGAATAACATCTCCGTGCTCGGCCTCGAGCGCCTGCCGCGCGATCGCTACGAGGTTGCATCCGAGCTCCAGCAGCCCGACGCGGTGCTGGTGCGATCGGCCGACATGCACAAGATCGACATCCCCAAATCGGTGAAGGCGATCGGCCGCGCCGGCGCCGGCACCAACAACATCCCGGTTGCGGCGATGAGCAAGCGCGGCGTGCCGGTGTTCAACGCGCCCGGCGCCAACGCCAACGCGGTCAAGGAGCTCGTCATCGCCGGCATGCTGCTGGCCGCGCGCAACCTGTCGCCGGCGCTGGACTTCGTGCGCAAGCTCGACGGCGACGACAAGGCGATGCACGAGGCGGTCGAAGCCGGCAAGAAGAAATTCGTCGGCTTCGAGCTTCCGGGACGCACGCTCGGCGTGATTGGCCTCGGCGCCATCGGCGTCAAGGTCGCCAACGCTGCGCTCGAGCTGGGCATGAACGTCTACGGCTTCGACCCGGCGATGACGGTGCAGAACGCCTGGCAGCTGAACTCGGGCGTGAAGCAGGCGGTGTCGGTGGACGACCTGATGTCCAAGTCGCAGCTGATCTCGGTCCACGTGCCGTTGCTCGATGCCACCCGTGCCCTGGTCAACACCGAGCGCATCAAGCTGATGAAGAAGCCCGGCGTAGTGCTGAACTTCGCGCGCGCGGAGATCGTCGACGAGGCCGCGGTTATCGAGGCGCTCAACTCCGGGCAGCTGCAGGCCTATGTGTGCGACTTCCCGAGCGCTGCGCTCAAAGGCAATCCGCGCGTGATCGCGACGCCGCATCTCGGCGCCTCCACCGGCGAGGCGGAAGACAATTGCGCCATGATGGTCGCCGACCAGCTGCGCGAGTTCCTCGAGGTAGGGACCATTCGCAACTCCGTCAATTTCCCGGAGGCGCAATTGCCGCTGCTGCCGGGCAAGACCCGGCTGTGCATCGTCAACGAGAACGTGCCCAACATGGTCGGCCAGATCTCCACCGCGCTCGCCAAGCAGCAGCTCAACATCGCCGACCTGCTCAACAAGTCGCGCGGCGACCTGGCGTACACACTGGTCGACATCGATCAGCCGGCGCCGGCGGAGACGGTGAAGGCGATCTGCGCCATCCAGGGCGTGCTGCAGGTGCGGGTGATCGGCGCAAGGGAGTAGAGCCTGTTATGGAGTGCGCGATCGCTGCGTTGCTGGACCAGAATTGCGCCAGGCAAGGCGCGACCGACGATGTTTGGTTATTCCAAATGAGGATGGAGCAACGCAGCCTGGCGCAATTCTGGCCGCAACCCGGGAGGGACGGGGCTGCTTTTGCGCAGGGCAGCGTTGTCGGTCGCTTATTTGGAATGACCAAACTGCGCTCCCTCCGCCTCGCCCTGCGCAAAAGCAGCCACCGTCGCAGCGACCGCGGACTCCATAACAGGCTCTCGCGTCTCCACTAATATGTGCGCCCCATGACGACGCCCAAGACGCTCGCGGAAGCGCGCACGAAGATCGACCAGATCGACGCCCAGATCCAGGCGCTGATCTCCGATCGCGCCCGCGTTGCCGAGCAGGTCCGGGAGATCAAGGCGCGCACCGGCGGCGACGGCGACCACTACCGGCCGTCGCGCGAGGCTGAGGTTCTGCGGCGCAGCGTGCGCCGCAACCGCGAGCTCGGCGGCCCCTTGCACGACGAAGTCATGGCGCGCCTGATGCGCGAGATCATGTCGGCGTGCCTGGCCCTGGAGTCGCCGCTGGCCGTCGCTTACCTGGGTCCCGAGGGCACTTACACCGAGCAGGCGGCTTACAAGCATTTCGGGCATGCGGTGAGCGCACGCGCGAAAGCAACGGTCACCGACATCTTTGCCGACGTCGAGGCCGGGCACGCCGCTTATGGCGTCGTGCCGATCGAGAACTCCACCGAAGGCGTCGTCACGCACACGCTGGACGAGCTTGGCAGCACGCCGCTGAAAGTCTGCGGCGAGGTGATGCTGCCCGTGCATCATCACCTGCTGTCGGCGCACAAGAAACTGGCCGACGTGAAGCGCATCTACGCGCACACGCAGTCGTTCGCGCAGTGCAAGAAGTGGCTGTCGGTGAACCTGCCCAACGCCAAGCGCGTGACCGTGCCGAGCAACGGCCACGCGGCGCGCCTCGCGGCAGACAAGAAAGAGGGAGCGGCGATCGCGGGCCTGGCTGCCGGCGAGCGTTACCGCCTCAAGGCCTTGTCCTCGAACATCGAGGACGATCCGAACAACACGACGCGCTTCCTGATCATCGGCAACAAGAAGACCGAACCCACCGGACACGACTTGACGTCGCTGGTGCTCGGCGCGCGCAAGGACATGCCCGGCGCCTTGTTCAGCCTGATCGAGCCGTTCGCGCAGGGTGGCCTGAACATGACGCGCATCGAGTCGCGGCCCTCGCGGCGCGCACGCTGGGACTACAACTTCTTCATCGACTTCGAAGGTCACCAGGACGAGCCCGCCGTTGCCAAGGTGCTGGCGCAGGTGGAGAAGAACGCTGCGCACTACGCAATCCTCGGCTCCTATCCGAGGGCCGTCATCTGATGACCGCGCTGACGCAGAACGTCGCCAAGGGCGTGCTGACGCTGGAGGCGTACACGCCCGGCATGCCGATCGAGGAGCTGCAGCGTCGGCTCGGCGTCGCGGACGTGGTCAAGCTCGCCTCCAACGAGAATCCGCTGGGCATGAGCCAGAAGGCGCGCGACGCGCTGGCAGCGTGCATCGGCGGCGCCGAGCTGGCGCGGTATCCCGACGGCAGTGGCTTCCGGCTGAAGAACAAGCTCGAGCGCATGCACGGCATCGCGGCCGACCGCATCACGCTCGGCAACGGCTCCAACGACATCATCGAGCTCTTGGGCCGCGTGTTCCTGGGACCCGATCGCGCCGCGATGTTCTCCGCGCACGCGTTCGCGGTGTACCCGCTGATCGCGCAGGCGCAAGGTGCGCGCGCGATCGTGGTGAAGCCCCGGCCGCAAGATGACGCCCAGCCTTATGGCCATGACCTGGCGGAGTTCGAGCGCGCGCTCGCACCTGACGTCTCACTGATCTTCATCGCCAACCCGAACAACCCGACGGGCACGTGGCTCGATGCGGCCAGCATCGAGCGGTTCCTGGAGAAAGTCCCCGGTCACGTGATCGTCGCGTTGGACGAGGCCTACTACGAGTACATGGATCCGGCCTTGCGCGGCAATTCGCGCGCGCTGCTCGAGCGCTTCCCGAACCTGGTCGTGTTCCGCACTTTTTCCAAGGCCTACGGCCTGGCCGGCTTGCGCGCAGGTTATGCGCTGTCCAGCGTGCAGATTGCGGATCTGCTCAATCGTGTGCGCCAGCCGTTCAACAACAACAGCCTGGCGTTGTTGGCCGCGGAAGTCGCGCTGGAAGACCAGGAGCACGTGCGCCGATCGGTCGAGCTCAACACGCGGGAGCGGGCGCGCGTCGCCGATGAACTGACATCGCTCGGCCTGAGAGTCCTGCCTTCGCAAGGCAACTTTCTTGCGATCGGATTTGGCCGTGACGCCAAGCCCATCCATCAACACCTGCTGTCCAAGGGCGTCATCGTGCGTCCGATCGCCTCTTACGGTCTGCCGGAGTTTCTCCGCGTCACCATCGGCACCGAGGCCGAGAACGCGCGTTTCGTCGCGACGCTCAAAGAAGCCCTGCAGTGAAGCTCGCCGTCATCGGCCTGGGTCTGATCGGAGGCTCGCTTGCGCGGGCGCTGCGCGCCGGCCGTGCGGCCGGCCTGACCGTCACCGGATTCGACACCGATGCACGGCAGATGCGCCTGGCCATGGATCTGGGCGTCGTCGACGAAACGTCCGACACCGCCGCGCGTGCCGTATCCGGCGCCGACATCATCGTCGTGGCCGTGCCGGTGCTCCACACCGGCGACGCGCTGCGTTCGTTCCTGTCTGCGCGCAAGACCGGGGCGGTGGTCACGGACGTCGGCAGCACCAAGCAGTCCGTTCTCACTGACGTCGCGCGCGTCTGCGATGGCGTCGTGCCGCCGTGGTTCGTTGCGGGCCATCCGATCGCCGGCACCGAGAAGAGCGGCGTCGCCAACTCGTTCGCAGAGCTGTTCCATGGGCACCGCGTGATCCTCACTCCGCATCCTGGGCAAAACGCGGACGCCCGCGAGCGCGTGGCTTGGCTCTGGCGGGCCGCCGGCGCCCGCGTCGTGGAGATGGACCCTGCGAAGCACGACGCGATCTTTGCGGCGACCTCGCACCTGCCGCACCTTCTGGCGTACAGCTTCGTCGACATGCTCTCGAGGCTGCCGGATCACGAGGAGATCTTCGCCAACGCCGGCGGCGGCTTCCGGGATTTCACGCGCATCGCCTCCTCCTCGCCGGAGATGTGGCACGACATCCTGCGCGCCAACACGGCCACCGTCAGCGACATGCTCGAGCGCCAGATCAAGGAGCTCGGCGAGCTGCTCGAGCTGATGCGCGGCGCGCGCTGGGAAGAGATCAGGTCCCGCTTCGCGCGGGCTCGCTCGGCGCGCGAGCGGCACTTGTCGCAGATCGAATAGCGATGTCGGCGTCGGCAAACAAGCCGGTTACCTACACCGCGCGACCCGGAGGCCGGCTCGACGCCAGCGTCCGCGTGCCGGGCGACAAGTCGATCTCTCACCGCGCCGTCATGCTGGCTTCGATCGCCGACGGCGCCTCGGAGATCACCGGCTTCCTCACCGGCGAGGACTGCCTGTGCACGATGAAGGCATTCCAGTCGATGGGCGTGCAGATCGATCAGATCGCCGCGACGCACCTGCGCGTGCACGGTGTGGGCGCCGATGGCCTTAAAGAGCCGGCCGCGGCGCTGGACCTCGGCAACTCCGGGACGTCGATGCGGCTGATGGCAGGATTGCTGTCCGCGCAGAAATTCCCTACCACGCTGATCGGCGATGCCTCGCTGACCCGCCGCCCGATGCGTCGCATCATCGAGCCGCTCAAGCAGATGGGTGCTCGCATCGACTCCGACGAGGGCAGGGCGCCGCTGCGGATCTCCGCCTCGCAGGGACTGAAGGGCATCTCCTACGTTTCACCCGTTGCTAGCGCGCAGGTGAAGTCCGGCGTGCTGCTGGCCGGCCTCAGCGCCCATGGCACGACCACGATCTCCGAGCCGCACCGGTCGCGCGACCACACCGAGCGCATGCTCAAGGCCTTCGGCGCGCGCGTCGACATCGGCGATGCGGGGATCGCGATCCAAGGCGGACAGAGGCTGCGCGCCACCAGCATCCAGGTCCCGGCCGACATTTCGTCCGCCGCTTTTTTCCTGGTGGGCGCTGCCATCACGCCGGGCGCGGATCTGGTGCTGACCGACGTCGGCATCAACCCCACGCGCACCGGCGTCATCGAGATCCTGCGCGCCATGGGCGCGGCCATAGAGATCGTCGATCAGCGCCAGTTCGGCGACGAGCCCGTCGCCGATCTCCGCGTCCGCGGGCAGCGCCTGAACGGCATCTCCATCGACCGGGCGCTGGTCGCCAGCGCCATCGACGAGTTCCCGGCGATCTTCGTGGCTGCGGCATGCGCCCGAGGCGAGACGGTGGTCACCGGCGCCGAGGAGCTGCGCGTGAAGGAGAGCGATCGCATCCAGACGATGTGCGATGGCCTGCGCGCGCTCGGCATCTCCGCGGTGGCAACCGCGGACGGCATGCGCATCGTCGGCGGCCGCATGCGCGGAGGCACGGTGGATTCGCGGGGCGATCATCGCGTGGCGATGTCGTTCGCGATGGCCGCCTTGCGGGCCGAGCAGCCGATCACGATCCTGGACTGCGCCAACGTCAACACGTCGTTCCCCGGATTCCTCGCGCTGGCGCAGGGCGCCGGCCTGCGGCTGCAAGCCTCATGACGAGCGCGCCGGTCATCGCGGTCGACGGGCCCAGCGGCGTCGGCAAGGGAATGGTCACGCGCTGGCTGGCGTCGAAGCTCGGATGGCACCGGCTGGACAGCGGCGCGCTGTACCGCATTCTGGCTCTGGCGGCGAGCCATCGAAGCATCGACCTCGCAGATGCGGAGGCGGTCGCGGGGCTGGCCCCGAATCTGGACATTCGCTTCCAGGGCGCGACCGAAGACGACGAAGCGATCGTGGTCGATGGCACGGACTGGAGGCCTGAAATCCGCTCGGAAGACGCCGGCGGGCTGGCGTCGCGGATAGCGACCGCACCCGCCGTCCGCGCAGCATTGCTGGACCGCCAGCGCGACTTCCGTCGCCCCCCGGGCCTCGTGGCCGACGGCCGCGACATGGGGACCGTGGTGTTCCCGGACGCGCCGCTGAAGATTTTCATGGATGCGACGCCCGAGGAGCGGGCGCGCAGGCGTGCCGCGCAGTTGAGCCAAGCGGGTATCACTGCTAAACTTTCGAGTCTTTGCGAAGAAATTCGCGCCCGCGACGACCGCGATCGCAACCGGGCAGTGGCGCCGCTCAAGCCCGCTGCCGACGCGATCCTGGTGGACACGACGGGGCTGTCGCCCGAGGCCGTGCGAACCAGAGTCGATCAGCTTTTGCGTGACCGCGGTCTTTAGTTTCTTTTTTTGCGCATCGACTTTTGTAGATGTGAGACAAGGCGGCCGGAAAGGATTCCGGCTTTCATTCATCCATAGGACCGTCCGCAGGATGCAGACGGATGTTCAACCACAACAGAGTAGACATGACCGAAAGTTTTGCGGAGCTGTTTGAGAAATCACTGACCAGCGGGCAATCGATGCAGCCCGGGTCCATCGTTAGCGCCAGAGTCCTCGAGGTTAAGCCCGACGTCGTCATCGTCGACGCAGGACTCAAGTCAGAAGGCGTGATCCCGATCCAGGAATTCATGTTGGAGAACGGCACGATCAGCGTCGCCGTGGGCGACCAGATCGAAGTCGCGCTGGAAACCGTCGAGGACGGATTCGGCGAGACCCGGTTCTCCAAGGAGAAGGCCGAGCGCATCCGCACCTGGGACCGGCTGCAGGCCGCGTTCGACAAGGGCGAGATCGTCTCCGGCATCATCACCGGCAAGGTCAAGGGCGGCTTCACCGTCGATATCGGCACGGTGCGCGCGTTCCTTCCCGGCTCGCTGGTGGACGTACGTCCGGTGCGCGACACCGCGTACCTCGAAGGCAAGCCGCTCGAGTTCAAGGTCATCAAGCTCGACAAGCTGCGCAACAACGTCGTGGTCTCGCGCCGCGAAGTGCTCGAGGCCGAGTACAGCGCCGAGCGTGATTCGCTGCTGCAGAACCTCCAGGAAGGCGTGGTGCTCAAGGGCGTGGTCAAGAACCTGGTCGAGTACGGCGCGTTCGTGGATCTCGGCGGCGTCGACGGCCTGCTGCACATCACCGACATGTCGTGGAAGCGCGTCAAGGATCCGAGCGAAGTGGTGCAGGTCGGCCAGGAGCTCGAGGTCAAGGTCCTCAAGTACGACCGCGAGCGCCGCCGCGTTTCGCTTGGCCTGAAGCAGCTCGGCGACGACCCCTGGGTCGACATCGCGCGCCGCTATCCCGAGAAGACCCGCCTGTTCGGCAAGGTCACGAACATCACCGATTACGGCGCGTTCGTGGAGATCGAGCCGGGCGTCGAAGGCCTGGTCCACGTGTCCGAGATGGACTGGACCAACAAGAACGTCAACCCGGGCAAGGTCGTGCACGTCGGCGACGAGGTCGAGGTCATGATCCTCGACATCGACGAAGAGCGCCGCCGCATCTCGCTGGGCATGAAGCAGTGCAAGCCCAACCCCTGGGAAGAGTTCTCCCAGAACCATCAGAAGGGCGACCGCGTGCGCGGCACCATCAAGTCCATGACCGACTTCGGCATCTTCATCGGGCTGGAAGGCGGCATCGACGGCCTGGTGCATCTGTCGGACCTCGACTGGAACCTGCCGGGCGAAGTCGCCGTGCGCAACTACAGCAAGGGCCAGGAAGTCGAGGCCACGGTGCTGGCGATCGACGGTGCGCGCGAGCGGATCTCGCTGGGCGTCAAGCAACTCTCGAACGATCCGCTGACGCAGTTCATGGCGGAGAACCCCAAGGGCACGATGGTGGCCGGCACGGTCAAGAGCGTCGATGCACGCGGAGCGTTCATCCGCCTCGCCGAAGGCGTCGAGGGCTACATCAAGGCCGGCGACCTTTCGCGCGACCGCGTGGACGATGCCACCCGCGTCCTGAAGGAGGGCGACAAGCTGGAGTCGCGCTTCATCGGCGTGGATCGCAAGAACCGCATCGTCAGCCTGTCGGTCAAGGCCAAGGAGATCCAGGAGGAGGAGGAGGCCGTGGCGGAGTACCGCAACAGCGCCACTTCCGGCAAAACCAGCCTGGGCGACATCCTCAAGGAACAGATCGGCGGCGACGACCGGTAAGCAGCAAGTTGGTCAAAAAAGCCCCGCATTGCGGGGCTTTTTTGTTGGTCAACTGGGCTCCCGCCTGCGCGGGGGCGCCAGATTTTCCAAGGGTCGCTTGGCGACCCAGGAAAATCTAGGCGCTTGCACGACAAGGATTTTTTCTCTATCGTCGGGCCATACCCGGTCACCAAGAACGCCATGACCAAGTCCGAATTGATCGAGCGTCTCGCGGCGCGGCACCCCCAATTCATGCTCAAGGACGTCGAATTGGCGGTGAAGCTCGTGCTGGATCAGATCAGCGATTCGCTGGCGCAGCAGGATCGCGTGGAAATCCGCGGGTTTGGGAGTTTTTCGCTGCATCGCCGACCCGCGCGCCTGGGGCGCAATCCCAAGACGGGCGCTGCGGTGCACATTCCCGCCAAGAGCGTGCCGCACTTCAAGCCGGGCAAGGAGATGCGCGAACGGGTCAACGCCTCCGCACGGCGTTAACCAGCCGCCGGGACGACAGGCATGCTGCGCGCGATCGTCCTGGTGGTAGTGCTGGCCATCTTTGCCTGCGGCGCGGCCATCGGCTTCTTCAACGTCGAGCACGTCCGCTTCAACTATCTCACCGGCAGCGTCGAGCTGCCGCTGATCTACCTGCTGCTCGTCGAGCTGGTCGTCGTCACGCTCATCGGCCTGGCGCTGTTCGCCGGCCGCGTCTGGAGACTCAAGCTCGAGATCCGCGGCTTGCGCCGGCGGCTCGCCGCCAACGAGGTCGAGCTCAAGAACCTGCGCGGACTCACCGGCACGCCGACGCCGTGAGGCTGTTCGCTTGCAACGCCCGTGCTCGATAGCCTGTCCCTAACCTGGTTCCTGCTGCCGCTCGGTGCGGCGCTGGGCTGGGGCCTGGCGCGAAGCTTCTGGCAAAGCGAAGGGCGCAACAGCCCGGGACCGGAACGCCGCACCTACCTGAGCGGCCTGGAGCACCTCGTCGCCGAGGATCCGGACCAGGCCGTCGCCGAGCTCCTGCAAGCTGCCGATCTGCAACCCGAGACCGCCGAGCTGCAGCTGACGCTTGGCAGTCTCTTCCGCCGGCGCGGCGAGGTGGATCGGGCGCTGCGGCTGCACGAAAACCTGCTCAAGCGCAGCGGCATCGACCCGCAGCTGGCGCATCGCGCGCGTTTCGAGCTGGCCCAGGATTACGTGAAGGCCGGCCTGGTCGACGATGCCGAAAAACTGTTCCGCGAGCTGGTGCGGCAGGGCGTGCACCTGGCCGAGTCGCTCGAAGCACTGGTGGCCATCTACGAGCAGCTGCGGGACTGGTCGCACGCGATCGACTTCGCGCAGCAGCTGGAGGGCGTGCGCGGTCAGAGCTTCAAGCCGCTGATCGCGCAGTTCACCTGCGAGCGCGCCGAGGCGGCGCGGCTGAAGGGCGAGCATCCCGAGGTCCTGCGCCTGGCGGCGCGGGCGTTGTCCGTGCATGCGGAGTGCGTGCGCGCCAGCCTCCTGCAGGCGAGCGCGCACGAAGCGCTGCAGGATTTCGCCGCTGCAGCGAAGGCCTACCGGCGCGTCCCGGAGCAGGATCCACGCTTCCTGCGGGAAATCCTGTCGCCGTTACGCCGCTGCCAGGAGCAGCTGCACGACCTGGCGGCGTACTGGAAATTCCTGGAGGAAGCCGAGGAGCGCTGGCCCGATCCCGCCCCCGTGCTGGCCAAGCTCGAGCTGATGAAGTCCGAGGGCGTGGACCCGGTGCCATACCTTTCCGAGGTGCTGCACAAGCACGCCAGCTGGGCGGTCACGCTCAAGCTGATGGAGCTGATGGAGAGCCGGCCGACCGCGACCCCCAACCTCCCGATCAAGCCGGTGCGCGAAGCGATGGAGAAGCTTGGGCTCACGGCCCTTTACCAGTGCCACCACTGCGGCTTGAAGCCGCGCGTGCTGTTCTGGCAATGCCCGAGCTGCAAGCAGTGGGGCAGCATCACGCCGGCACTGGATCCGCTGCAGGTTCCCGCGAAGGCTAAGTAGGCCGCGACCCCGTGCGCCGCAGCTCCGGCGGCGTCGCATCCCAGATCTCGTCACGGCGCGCGCGCAGACGCGCGCGGTCGCGGCCGCTGAGCGTGCTCAACCGCAGCGCCGCGTCCAGCTGCTCGCGGGCACCGATGAGGTCGCCGCGCTCGAAGCGATAGTTGGCCGTCTGGAACGCTTCCTCGGCGGTGTTGCCGAGCTCGTGCGCCGCCTGCGCCATAAGTCGGTGGGCCTCCATGCGCTGGCTGGGCAGGTCGTGCGACAGCAGCAGCTGCCGCGCCTCGACGCTGCGGCCGGCGCCGATCAGCGCGCTGGCATAGTCCAGCACCGCCGGTGCGTAGCGCGGGTAGATGCTCACGATCTTGGCGAAGGCCGCGAGCCCCTGCTCGCCGCGGCCTTGCGCCAGCAGCAGGCTGGCCTGCAGCAGGTTGAGGTTGACCTGACGCGGATAGACGGCGAGGGCCGGCGCCAGCGCGTCCGCGGCCTCGGCGTAACGACCCTGCTGGCTCAAGGCCAGCGCCAGCCCGTAGCGATTGGCGACGGAGGTATGGCCGACGCCGATCTCCCCCGCGAAATAGTCCACGGCCTCGCGCGCCTGGCTCGTCAGCATGCGCACGCGCGCCTGCATCAGCTGGTAGTCCAGCGAGTCTTTGTGGTCGCGCTGTCCGTAGCTGGTGGCGCGCGCGCGCGCTTCCGACACGCGCGTGGTGTTCACCGGGTGCGTCTTCAGGATGTCCGGCAGCTGGTTGCCGTAGAGGCGTGACTGCTGCTCGAGCCGTGCGAAGAAGCTGGCCATGCCTTCCGGATCGAAGCCGCTGCTCGCCATGGTGCGGATGCCGAGCCGATCCGCTTCGAGCTCGTGGGCGCGCGTGTAGTTGACCGCGCGCTGGTAGCTCGCGGCCTGACCGAGCGAGAGCGCGGCGATGATGATGTTGGGATCGGCCGAGCCGGCGATGATCGCTGCGAGCACGGCCGCCCAGGTCGCGATGTTGGCGGCTTCGCCCTCCTGCTGCGACCGCGCGATGTGGCGCTGGGTGACGTGGGCCTGCTCGTGGCCCATGACCCCGGCGAACTCGCTTTCGTTCTTCGAGGCGGTCAGCAGGCCGGCGTTCACGCCGATGTACCCGCCGGGCAGGGCGAAGGCGTTAATGCGCGGATCCTGCACCACGAAGAACACGAAGCGGGGCGGCTTGTCGCCGCCGGCAGCATTGGAGGCGAGCTTCCAGCCCACGCTGTTCACATACTCGGAGACCTCGGCGTCCTCGAGCACCAGGTCGTAGCTGTAGAACTCCGCGACGACACGGGCGCCGATCTCCGCTTCCTGCGCCGGCGACATGGCTGCGTCGGCAGGCTCGCCCATCTGCGGCAGGTCGACGGGCGCCTGCTGCGCGGACGCGGCGGCGCAAACGAGCGCCACCGCGGTGAAGCAGGCGGTGGAAAAGGAGTTCTTCATGGAAGGTGGTTCGGGTATCCGCCCCTTAGAGATCGGCGCGCGCCGCAAGTTTCGCAAGATTTGCGCCGTCGGTCCGGTAGATGCGCCAGTCCGCCATCTCGCGGGCGCCCAGGCCCCGGTAGAAGTCGATCGCCGGCTTGTTCCAGTCCAGGACCGACCACTCGAAACGGCCGCAGCGGCGGTCGACGGCAAGCCGGGCGATATGGACCAGCAGCGCGCGGCCGATGCCACGCCCGCGGTACTCGGGCAGGACGAACAGGTCCTCCAGATAGATGCCGCGCTTGGCCAGGAACGTCGAGTAGTTGTGGAAGAACAGCGCAAAGCCGGCGGGCTGTCCCTGCCACTCGGCGATCCGCACCTCGGCCGCGGGCCGCGTGCCGAACAGCGTGTCGCGCAGATCCTCTTCGTCGGCGATGACTTCGTGGGCGAGCTTCTCGTATTCGGCCAGGGCGCGGATCAGCTTGAGGATCAGAGCGACGTCATCGCGCGTGGCCGAGCGGATCTCCAGGGCGTCCGTCATGGCGAGATGCCGGGCTGGAAGGTGACGGTGACTTCATCGGCGCCGGGCAAATCCTGCAACAGCAAGGTCGTCGCGTTGGGAGGCGAGGTCACGGTGGCTCCAGTCACTTGCAAGTGATAACCATTGGGATAGTGGATGGCAGGCATGTGGATCTCCGTGGGGCCGCTCGCCGCGCGCGGAGCGTAACGGTAGTGAAAGGCGCCATTGGTCGGATCGAAGCTGAGCTCCAGCGGGATGCCGGACGTCGCCATCGGATACGCGCGCTCCAGCACGCGCAGCTTTTCCAGCTTCACTGACGAGAGATCGGCATCGTCGGCGAACAGGCCCTGACCGCCGGACTCGCCGCTCTCGGTCGTCGGATCCGCCCATTCCTTGTAGTGCCAGTACATCCAGCCGGTGAGCTGTGCGTCGGCCTGTGAGACCACCTGGTCCAAGTCGACCAGGTCGTCGGTGGCGCCAAACTCGGTGATCAGCGTCGTCGAGCCCAGCGTGCCGATCGCCGCCTCGGCGTTGTCGGACACCAGCTGGTGCAGCAGGTCGCACCCCGGGATGTTCTCGAAGCCCTGCGCGTGGAGCAGCGCCGCCGGGAGGCAGTAGTTGTGCCACGACAGCCCCAGGTTGGCGTCGTCCGGCGCGCCGAGGAGACCCAGGTTGGTCTGCGCGCCGGAGTTGAAGATGACGTTGGGCTCGAACCAGACGACGTTGTCGGGATCGGCTTCGCGGATGGCCGCGAGCGCGCTCTCCTGGAACGGCTGCAGGAACTGCGTATCGAAGATCGGGCAGCCGAGCGGGTTGGCGCAGGTGGCGAGATGCGAGCCCGGCCACGGCTCGTTCATCAGGTCATAGCCCATCGAGCGATCCTGGTCCTTCCAGCGCGCTGCCACCGCCCGCCAGGCTTCCGCATACGGCGCCCACACCGCATTGGTGTCCAGCCACAGGTTGTCGAAGGCGCGCGTGCACGCCGGGGTGAAGTAGTTCCCCGGGAAGCCGACGCTCACCGGCATGGGGATGCCATTGTCGTCGGTGGCCCAGTCCGGGAATCCCTCGCCGGCGTACCGCTCGTTGTACATGTCCTGGTGGAAGTCGAACAGCACGTAGATGCCGCGCGAGGCCAGCAGCTGCACGACGCGGTCCCACAGATCGAGATAGGCGTGATCGATCACGCCGGGCTGCGGCATGACGCCGACGAACAGGGTGCCGACGCGCGACGCGTTGAAGCCGTGATCGCGCAGCCAGTCGGCATCCTCCGCCACGAAGCCCGCGGCGTCGGCGGGCGGCGCATATGGCGGTGTCTTCCACACGGTGTTGACGCCGTGGATCAGCACCACGCGGTTTTGCGAGTCGACCAGCCAGCGTCCCTCGCGCCGCAGCTGTGACTTCTGGGCGATCGGCTGTGGGCCGCCGCTATCGGCCGGAGGATCGCCGGCACCGCAACCTGCCAGCAGAAGGCACACGCACAGAAGCGCGTGCGCCTTGCTCACTGCCTGGGTCCGCCGATCGCTTCACCCATGCGCAGCGCCGTTCCGGCTTTCAGCTCCTGCGACCACTGCATGGCGCCCGGCGCGCTCAGCAGGATCACGGTCGAGCCCATGTTGAAGCGGCCAACCTCGGCGCCGCGGGTCAGGTACACGGGCTGCATCAGCTGGTAGGTGGCGACGCCCGCGCGCGAGTGCGGCGGCGTGATCTGCCCGGCCCAGACGGTCTCGATCGAGCCGACGAACAGCGCCCCGACCATGATCAGCGCGACCGGACCGTGGCCGGTCTCGAACAGCGCGATCACGCGCTCGTTGCGCGTGAACAGCCGCGGCATCGCCCGCGCGGTCGCCTGGTTCACGCTGAACAGCCGTCCCGGCACGTAGATCCATTCGCGCAACGTTCCCGCCGTCGGCATGTGGATGCGGTGATAGTTGAACGGCGCAAGGTAAATCGTGCAGAAGTTGCCGTTGACGAAGGGCTGGGCGATCCGCTCGTCGCCGCCCAGCAACTCCACCAGCGAATAGTCGAAGCCCTTGGCCTGCACCAGCTTGCCGCCGTGTATCTCGCCCAACTCGCTGACCGTGCCGTCCACCGGCGACACGAAAGCGTCGGGATCGATCGGCAGTGGACGCGCGCCCTCCCTCAGGGCGCGCGTGAAGAACTCGTTGAAGCTGCGATAGGACTCGGCCTGCTGCAGCTGCGCTTCCGAAAGGTCGATGCCGAAATGGCGCATGAAGCTGCGGATGAAAGCGTTCTTGAACCAGCGCACCTCGATCCGCGTCAGCTGGAACATGCACCAGGACAGGAACCGCGTCGGTAGCCAGGACTGCACCCAGGCGAACATCTTCTCCTTGAACCGCGCGTCGACGGAGGCTTCCATTGATCAGTTTCCTGGGCGCACGATGAATTCGGTGGTGAGCGACTTGCCTTCGCAATCGATCTTCAGTTGGACGCGATCGCCGGACTTCAGTTTCCGTTTCGGCTCCATCAGCATCAGGTGCAGGCCACCGGGCTCGAGCGCCAGGGTGGCGTCGGGCTCCAGCAGCACGCGCGGCTCGTGGCGCATGCGCATCTGTCCCTGCGCCATCTCCATGCGATGGATCTCGACGTCGCCGAAATCCGCGGACCGCGCCCCGTCGATGGTGATGCCATGCGCGCTGCCATTGCGCAGCTCAGCGTACCCGGCCATGACGCTGGCCCCGGGCGGCGCCTCGCGGATCCACGCGTCCTTGACCTCGAGGCCCTCGCAGGCGAGGGCCGCACGGGATAGGGATAACGCAACCAGCAGCGCCGTCGCTCTCATGATCCCGCCTTCAGCAGCGACGCCAGATCGCCGGCCAGCATCTCGGCGCGCAGCGGCGGTGTGAAGTAGCCGGCCAGCCGTCCGGCCGGGTTGACGAGGATCAGCGCCGCCGAGTGATCCATCGTGTAGGTCTCCGGCGTGCGTCCCGGAACCTTGACGTAGACGAAGCCGAGCTTCGCGCCGAGCCGGTCGAGCTCGGACGTGGGCCCGGTGGCGGCGCGGAAGCGCGGGCTGAAGTAGTGCACGTAAGTCGCCAGCGCCTCCGGCGAGTCGCGCTCGGGATCCACCGACAGGAACACGACCTGCAGCTTGTCGTCGTCGTTCAGCCGGCCCGCGACGTTCTTGAGCGTCGCCAGCGTCGTCGGGCAGACGTCCGGGCAGTGCGTGAAGCCGGTGAAGAGAATGCTCCATCGCCCCTTGAGATCGGCAGCGGTGAACGGGCGTCCGTCCTCGCCGGTCAGCTCGAAGTCGCCGATCTCGCGCGCCTCGGGGAGCAGGGTGCCGGTCTGCAGCACCACGTCCGGCGGCGCCAGCCACAGATGCGCGGCCAGGGCTCCCAGCAGCGCAGCGGCGATGGCCAGAAACAATGCCCGGACGGTGGAGGGTTTCAAGTGATGTAACGCATAATTCGCGAACGTTCTCATTATCGCACGCAGGGCCATGCCTTCATCGGGGGGGACCGAAGCGCTCCGCACCGTTCGCGACCTCGTGCGCTGGGGCGCGAGCGAGTTCGCGCGCGCGGGTCTCTACTTCGGCCACGGCACCGACAACGCGCTGGACGAATCCTTCCACCTGGTGCTGCATGCGCTGCGGCTGCCGTCCGACCTGCCGGCCGTGTACCTGGAGGCCAACGTGACCAGGCCGGAGCGCGACGCGGCCCTCAAGCTCTTGCGTGCGCGCGTGCGCTCGCGCAAGCCGGCGGCCTACCTCATCGGCGAGATCCAGTTTGCCGGCCTGCCGTTCCACGTCGACGAGCGCGTGCTGATCCCGCGCTCGCCCATCGGCGAGCTCATCGCCAAGGGCTTCGAGCCGTGGCTGTCGCAGGCGCCGCGACGGATCCTCGACCTGTGCGCGGGCAGCGGCTGCATCGGCATCGCGTCGGCCATCGCGTTTCCCGAAGCGCGCGTGGACCTGGTCGAGAACGACGCGGCGGCGCTGGAGGTCTGCCGGCAGAACATCGAGCGTCATCGCTGCGGCGATCGCGTGCACATGGTCCGCTCCGATCTCTTCGCCGGCGTGAAGGGCGCGCAGTACGACCTGATCCTGGCCAATCCCCCCTACGTGCCTGCAGGAGAGGTGAAGCTGCTGCCGGCGGAGTTCCGGCACGAGCCGCGCGTGGCGCTGGAGGCGGGCAGGGATGGCATGGACGTGGTCGCCAGGATTCTGGGCGAGGCGACGCGGTATCTCACCGACCGCGGTGTGCTCATCTGCGAAGTCGGCGGCAGCGTGCCGGAGTTCTCTGCGCGCTGGCCCCGCCTGCCGGTGACGTGGATCGAGTTCGACCACGGCGGCGACGGTGTCTTCATGATCTCGCGCGCGGATCTCGCCGCGAAGCGGGCGGCCTAGATGTCCGGCAACTCGCTCGGTCGCCTGTTCTGCGTCACCAGCTTCGGCGAGAGCCACGGCCCGGCGATCGGCTGCGTGGTCGACGGCTGCCCGCCGGGCATGGAGCTGTCCGAGGCCGACATCCAGCCGGACCTCGACCGCCGCAAGCCGGGCACATCCAAGTACGTCACGCAGCGCAAGGAAGAGGACAAGGTCCGCATCCTGTCCGGCGTGTTCGAAGGTAAGACCACCGGCACGCCGATCGCTCTCCTGATCGAGAACACCGACCAGCGCGGCTACGACTACGAGAAGATCAAGCAGGTGTTCCGGCCCAATCACGCCGACTACGCCTACATCCAGAAATACGGCTTGCGCGACCACCGCGGGGGTGGGCGAGCTTCCGCTCGCGAAACCGCCGTACGCGTCGCCGCGGGCGCGGTCGCGCGCAAGTATCTTCGCGGCAAGCTCGGCGTCGAAATCCGCGGCTGCCTGGAGCAGATCGGTGCGATCAAGCTCGAGCGCAAGGATTGGAGCGCCGTGTACCAGAACCCGTTCTTCAGCCCCGACGCGTCGCGGGTGGCCGAGCTCGAGCAGTACATCGACGCGCTGCGCCGCGAAGGCGATTCCGTCGGCGCACTGGTCTACGTCGAGGCGACGAACGTGCCGCCGGGCCTCGGCGAGCCGGTCTACGATCGTCTCGATGCGGACCTCGCCTATGCGCTGATGTCCATCAACGCGGTGAAGGGCGTGGAGATCGGCGACGGATTCGGCGTGGTGGCGATGAAGGGGAGCGAGCATCGCGACGAGATGGCGCCGCAGGGCTTCCTCGCCAACCATTCCGGCGGCGTCGCCGGCGGCATCTCCACCGGGCAGACGGTCTACGCGCGGCTGGCGCTCAAGCCGACGTCGAGCATCCAGATCCCCGGCAAGACGATCGACATCGACGGCAACGCCACCGAGATGCGCACGACCGGGCGCCACGATCCCTGCGTCGGCATGCGCGCGACGCCGGTCGCCGAGGCGATGCTGGCGCTGGTGCTGATGGATCACTACCTGCGGCACCGGGCGCAGAACGCCGACGTCGTGCCGCCAACGCCCCGCATACCGGACGCGATGAAGTGATGGCGCGGCGGCGCTTGTGGCTGAGCGCCCTCGGATTCGCCCTTCTGCTGATCGGCGCGCGGCTCCAGCTCGGCGACTTCGCCAGCTTCGCCGGCGCGCAGGACCTGGACTTCTTCGACGAGAGCCAGTACCTGTCGGCGGGCGTGCACGCGCACAAGCTGTCCGATCTCAACGCGCAGTGGGCGCCGCCGGTACTGCCTCTGGTATCGCGTGCTGTTCCACATCAGCGGCGACACGCTCGTTGCGTATCACCTGAATGCGTATCTGCTGGCGTTCGCGCTGCCGGTGCTGTGGTACCTGGCTTGCCTGTCGTTGCGGGTGACTCCCTGGTGGGCACTCGCATCCGCACTCGCATGGCTGAGCTCCACGGCGAACCTCGAGACGCTGCGCGTCGGCAACTTCGCTGCGTGCATCGTCCTGGGTGCGCTGATCGTTGCGCGATGCTTCCGCTCGCCGGCGATGGCGTGGTGGATTGCCGCGTCGGTACTATGGCTGGCGGCCTTCGTGCGCCCCGAGTTCGCAGTGGCGGCGCTCGGCGTCACGGGCGTCGGCGCCTGGCAATTGTCGGGCGTGCAGGGCAAGGCTCTCGCCGCCCGCTGGCTCGCAGCCGCGATGGCGCCCGCTATCGCGCTGAGCCTGATGTTCGGGCTGCCGTTCGGCGGCGGGCGCAGCGGCGCGGCGTTCCAGCAGCATCTGGCAGGGAACATCCTCGAATGGCATCAGCTGCCGTTCGCCAACTGGATCCATTACGAGGATGTGATCCGGCGCTATTACGCGCTGCCGGCGAGCGCCGTCGATTTCCTGCGCCACGAGCCGCTGGCGTTCCTGCACCACGTCTTCACAAACCTCTGCCGCCTGCTCACGCAGTCCCTCGGCGCGGCGTTGCGGCCGCCTGACCTCATGATCGATGCGTCGCGGCAGCTGGCGCTGGCGCCGCTCGCAATCACGCTGATCGGAGCGCTTGCCGTGCGGCGCGGGCCGCGACCCGCGTGGGCGATCACGCCGACGAGCGTGGTGCTCGTCGCCTGCTCGCTGCTGGTCCTGGTGTCGTGCGCCGTGATCTATCCGCGCGCGCATTACCTGCCGCTGCTCTTGTCTGCTGTGCTCCTGTCCGTTGCGCCGCGGGCTGGCGACACCGCGCAGCGCTCCGTGCTTGCGGCATTGGTGCTCGTCGGGATCGCAGGTGTGTCCGCAATGCTGCCGCGCTATGTCGATCTGCGCGCTGGGTTACCGCGTCCGCAGGAGGAGACCGTGGTTGCGCTGCGCGCGCTGGGTGCGTCGCGGCCACTGCGACTGTTCGACGATGCCGGGATCTATCAGCCCTATCTGCGCACGCCCGCGCGACGGCTGGGCCCGCGCGATCTCGCGCCGCCCTTCGACCGGTTCCTGCGCGACAACGACATCACCGTGGTGATCGTCTCGCCGCAGATGGCGAACGATCCGGTGCTCGACGCCGATCCCAGCTGGCATCGCTTCCGCCGCGAGCCGCAGAGCGCGGGCTTCCGATGCGAGCCGCTGCCACGCACCGACCGCACGCTTTGTCTCACGGTAGAATCCGCGCCCGAACGTTGATCGCAAGTCCCGCAGACCCCGCCGTGACCAGCGCCGTTCCCGCCAAGCGCCTGGCGGGTTTCTATTTCTGGTATTTCGCCGCCATCGGCGCGCTGATCCCATACCTCGGCCTGTATCTGCAGGCGCGCGGGCTCGACGCCGCGCAGATCGGCGCCGTCCTCGGCCTGATGGCCGTCACTCGCATCTTCGCGCCGTATCTGTGGGGCTCGGTGGCGGATCGCACCGGCCGGCGCATGCAAGTCATCCGCATGACGCTTGCGGGCGCCACGCTTTGCTATGGCTTGCTGGCGATGCCCGGCGGATTTACCTGGATCGCCGGCTGCATGATCGCTTATGGCGTGCTCGTGAACGGCACGATGGCGCAGTTCGAGGTGGTGACGTTCTCGCACCTGGGCATCGCCGAGCATCGCTACGCGCGGCTGCGGCTGTGGGGGTCGGTCGGCTTCGTCGTCGTCGTGCTGGGCCTGGGCCCCGTTCTCGAGCGGCTGGGAATCCTGACGTTGCCCGCGTGGATCGCCGCGATGTTCGTGGTTGCGCTGCTGATCGCGCAACGCGTGCCTGAGCCGATCGGCGGACCCCGGCATCTGGTCGGCGACGGCGGCTTGCTCGCAACGTTGCGGCGTCGCGAGGTGATCGCGCTGCTGGTGGCGTGCCTGCTGGCGCAGGTCAGCTACGGCCCGTACTACGGCTTCTTCAGCATCTACCTGGAGGATCACGGCTATCGCAAGGGCGCCATCGGCCTGCTGTGGGCGCTGGGCGTCACCGCCGAAGTGGCGATGTTCTGGTTCATCTCACGCGTGCTGCCGCAGCTGTCACTGCGGCGCCTGTTCCTCTGGTCGCTCGCCGCGACGGCGCTGCGCTGGGTGATGCAGATCGCCGCGGTCGATCACCCGTCGGCGCTGGCAGCAGTGCAGCTGATCCACGCGCTCAGCTTCGGCGTGTATCACCTGGCGGCGGTGAACCTCGTGCAGCAGCTGTTCCCGCCGGCGCTGCAGGGTCGCGGCCAGGCCTTGTACGTCGGCGTGAGCTACGGCATCGGCGGCGCTCTCGGCGGCTGGCTGGCGGGCTTGCTGTGGGATCGCGTGCCGGTCGACTGGATCTGGATCGGCGGCAGCGTCGCAGCCGCGGTAGCCTGGGTCATCGCCTGGCACGGCCTGCGTCCGGTTCAGGCGACAATCCCGATGCACCTGTCACCCGTGGAAACCGAGGCCCGATGAAGCACGCATGGCTGCTGTCCCTCCTGGCGCTCGCCGCCCCGGCGCACGCCGACGATCGCCTGCCACTCTGGGAAGTGGGCATGAGCGTCTCCGGTGTCACGCATCCGGACTATCGCGGCTCGCGGCACTACAACGTCACGCCGCTGCCGCTGCCGTACTTCGTCTATCGCGGCGACAAGTTCCGGATCACGCGCGAAGGCGTGAAGGCCGAGCTGCTCGAGCGGCCGCACTTCAAGATCGACCTGTCGGTCGCAGCGTCGCTGCCCAACAGCGGCAACACCGACGACACTCCGCGCGAGGGCATGCCGCGGCTGCTGCCGACCTTCGAGGTCGGGCCGTCGTTCGACTACTGGTTCACGCCGGACACGCCGGGGCAATGGCACGCGCGGCTCCGTGTGCCGGTGCGCGCCGTCGCAGGCTTCAACGTCAAGCGCTCGCGCCGCGTGGGGTTCCTGGCGTATCCGCACCTGCAGTTCGACCGCAGCACCAGCATCGACGACTGGAAGCTGTCGTGGTCGTTGGGCGCCGGCGCGCTATGGGCGGAGCACGACTATCACAACTATTTCTACGGGGTCGATCCGCAGTACGTGACGGCAGAGCGTCCCGAGTACCACGCGCGCCCCGGATACAGCGGCGCGCGCGCGGGCGGATTCCTGTCGACCGGCCGCGGTCGCTGGCGCGCCGGCGCCGGCGTGACGCTCGACTGGCTCGACGGCGCGGTATTCCGCGACAGCCCGCTGGTGGAGACGCGCCACGCCCTGGTCGCGGGCGTCTTCTTCACCTATCGCCTGTGGTCCAGCGACGAGCGCGTCGGCGAGGAAGAGGTGAGTCCCTAAGCGGCGAGGAATCGAAGCGTCGCTCGCGCGACGTCGTCCGGCTTCTCCTCGTGCACCATCAGCTTCGCGCCAGGGATCTCGGTGAGCTGGGCGTTGGCGAACTGCTCGACCATGGTGCGGGCGTGCTGGACGGGGAACGTGGTGTCGTCCGCGCCCCAGATCAGGAGCACCGGCGCGCCGATGCGCGCGTGATCCTGCGCCAGCGCGTCCATCGGGCGCCAGTCCTTGAGCCCGCGCAGATAGCGCCCCATGCCCTGGAGCCGCCGCGATGAGGTCAGCAGCGGTGCGACGACTTGCGCGTGGAAGTCACCGTCGATCAGGGACAGAACGCAGAAGCAGCCGCCGAAGCCCATCGACGATCGCAGGAACAGCTTCGAGCGCATCAGCAGATTGAAGCTCGCCAAGGAGCCGGGCAGCGCCAGCAGGTGCTGATAAAGAGGGATCCACGGTGGGCGATGATTGGGGACCTCGGTGTTGAGGATCACGAGCCTGGTCACGCGCGGATCCGCAAGCGCCAGCAGGCGCGCGAACGTGCCGCCGGTGTCCTGCGCCATCACCGCGTAGCTCGTGAGGCCCACGCCATCGGCGAAGGCCTTGAGCGTCCCGGCCTGGCCGCGGAAGCTGAAGTCCACCTCGTCGGTCCACTCCGTGTCGCCCATCCCCGGCAGGTCAGGAACGTAACAGGTGAATCGTCGCGACAGCTCCGGCAGGACCTTGCGCCAGGTGAACCCCGACATCGGGAAACCGTGCACCAGCAGCAGCGCCGGCCCGCTGCCGAACCTGCGATACGCGATCCGCGCGCCGGGGACGTCGACCCGCTCGACCGGCGCGCTCAAGTACAGCTGCGTCTGCGTTTCAGGCATCGGGACCTCACGTTTGAGAAAGCCAGTCGGCGGTTTCCCGCCAAAGCGTGTCGCGATGCTGATCGCGGAAATAACCGAAGTGGCCGACCTTGCCGCCATGGTCGGCCGCGCGCACCGGACGTTTGCGGATCGCAGCATGCGGGTAGGCGGCGAGAATCGCCTCGTGCGCGGACTGCGGTGCGTAGCTGTCGTCGTCGAACTGGTACGCCAGGACCGGGATGGTGAGCCGCGCATAGCCGGAGAGATCGATGCCGTGCCTGGGATCGAAGAGATACCCAGGACTGCGCGCCCAGCGGGCCCATTGCGAGGTGACGCCCGCGGGCACCGGGATGGATGACAAGCCACCGCGCATCTGCGGGTAGAACTGCCTGCCGGCGCTGAGCGCCGGGACGATGCCGTACATGAGGGCGATCATTCCGAGCCTTGCGCGGCCGTGCCAGTGTCCCCAGTACGCGCTGGATACTGCCGTGAGAATCATCCCGCTGAGCTGCGCGCTGGCTGAAGCGAGGCCGGCAAGCTGGCCGCCGGCGCTGTGACCGATCAGGAACGTCCTCGAGGGCTTCAGCTCGCGGGCCGACCAACGGATCGCCGCATCGAGATCGAGACGGCCCCAATCCTCCATGCGCATCTTCGAGCCCGGCACGGGACCGTCGCGCGAGGCGCCGATGCCGCGATAGTCGAACGTGAGGACGTTGCAGCCGCGGCTGGCCAGATAGCCTGCGAAGGCGCGGTAGAACTTGCGGGGCACGCCGAGCGCTGCGCCGATGACGACGGCGCGATCGGCGGCGCTACCGCTGGAGTGCAGCGTTCCCCGCAGCGGGAAACCGTCGGCGCAGGTGAACTGGACGCTCTGTTCGCTCATGGCTCGCGCCAATCATCGGCGGACGACGTCGAGTGAACAATTACCTTACACGTAATCAGCCGCGCGACGGCTGCGTCAGAACGACCAGTTCACCAAGAGCTGCGGCACCTGGCCGCCGACGGCGCCCTTGTCCTGCGAGCCGCTCCAGTAGTTGTAGCGCAGCGAGGCCGACATGGTGCGAGGGGCGCCCAGCATGGTGTCGAGCGCGAAATGCAGCTGCGGGATGAACACCAGCCGATGCTCCCCGTAAGGCGCCATCTGCACGAAGTCGAGCGCCGCCGTCAGCGAGCAGGACTTGCTAGGACGGTGCAGCAGACTCTTGTCGGTGGTGACGGCCCAGCGGCGTCCGGATTCCGTCACCGCCTCCTGCGCGTTGAGCATCAGGTGCAGGCTCGCGAAGCCGGCCAGATTCAGGTCGACGTCGATGCCGGAGATCAGGCTGGCCGCGTCCATGTTGAAGCGCGCCGAGATCAGCGTGGCCTCCTCCAGCCAGGGCCATGGTCGCGCAGCGAGGTGATGGCGCGAGGCCGGCACCGGGTTGTCGAGCAGGCTGACGCGCAGCGGCGTGCGGTCCTTGCCGGAGAACTCCCAGTCGGCGATGTGCGAGGAAGGATGCCGGCCGCGTGAGGGCTTCTTCGCGGGCTCGGCCGCAGCGTGGCCATGAAGGGACCACGAAGTCAGGAACAGTCCGCAAAGCCATCGGCGCAGGACGTTCACGAGTCCCCGCCGTCGTCGATCCCGCCCATTGCCGCGCATCCGCCCTTGTCCGCACATCGCCGTGCAGTCATCTTCCGCCGGCGGCAGCGGCGGGCAATGGTTCTTTCCTACTAACTTGCGCGCTGAGTATTGAATATCCGCGCTGGCGCTTCTCAGGGCAGCACGCCGAGCAACGCGCGCGCCGCTGCCGAGAGCGTCCGGCGCTCGTGCCAGACGGCGCCCAGCTCGCGCGCGAGCTTGAGCTCGGGGATCGACACGGCGTGCAGCGTCCGGTCCAGCATGGAGCGGGGCAGCACGCTCCAGCCTAATCCGATGCCGGTCAGCATCTTCAGTGTCTCCAGGTAGTTCGTCGCCAGCCGGATGCGGGGCGCGACGCCGAGCCGGTGCAGCGCGTCGCGCACGATGCGATGGGTGTACGTGGCCTCGTCGGGCAGAACCGCGGGGTAGGCCGCGAGCTGCTTCAGGGTGACCCTCCGCCGCTTGCCGAGTGGATGCGACGGCGCGACGACCACGGCCAGCGGATCGGCCCAGACCTTGCGGACCTGCAGCTGCGCCAGCGGCTGTCCGGGCAGGGTGACGATGCCCAGCTCGAGCTTGCCGGCCAGGACCTGCTGGCAGGCCACCTCCGAGTCCATGAAGTGCAGGTCGAGGTCCACCTCGGGGAATTTCTGGGTGAAGGCGCGCAGCACGGGCGGCAGGCGGTGCAGCCCGATGTGATGGCTGGTGCCGATCGACAGGCGGCCGCCGACGTTGCTGGACAGGTGCGACAGCGCCCGGCGCCCGTCCTCGATGTCCTGCAGGACGCGCCTGGCGTAAGGCAGCAACGCGCGTCCGGCGTCCGTCAGCCCGATCTTGCGGCCGACGCGGTCGAACAGCGCCGACCGCAGCTGTCCCTCGAGCGCGGCGATGCGCTTGCTGACCGCCGGCTGCGACAGGTGCAGCATCTCGCCGGCCCGGGAGAACGAGCCCGACTCCGCAACCTCGACGAACGCCGCCAGCGCCTGCGTATCCATGCCAGCATTCTAATCGGGAATGGAATCCATGAGAACGATTCATTGGAGTTATGCGCTAGCGGGACCTAAGATGCGCGCCAACTCGAGGACCCGATGGCCCGGACCCTTTACGACAAGTTGTGGGATGCGCACGTCGTTCGCGACAACGGCGACGGCACCGCGCTGATCTACATCGACCGTCACCTCGTGCACGAGGTGACCAGCCCGCAGGCGTTCGCCGGTCTGCGCCTGGCCGGCCGCAAGCCCTGGAGCGCCGGCGCCAATCTCGCGGTCGCCGATCACAACGTGCCGACGACGCGATCGCAGCCAGGGCATCGCCGATCCGATCGTCGCGCGCGCAGGTCGACGCGCTCGACGCCAACTGCGCGGAGTACGGCATCACCGAATTCCGCATGAGCGATCTGCGCCAGGGCATCGTCCACGTCATCGGCCCGGAGCAGGGCGCGACCCTGCCGGGCATGACCGTGGTGTGCGGCGACTCGCATACCTCCACGCACGGCGCCTTCGGCGCGCTGGCGTTCGGCATCGGCACCAGCGAAGTCGAGCACGTGCTGGCGACGCAGTGCCTGGTCCTGCAGAAAGCCAAGGCAATGCGGGTCAGCGTCGACGGCAAGCTCGGCGCAGGCATCACCGCCAAGGACATCGTGCTGGCGATCATCGGCCGCATCGGCACCGCCGGCGGCAACGGCCACGCCATCGAGTTCGCGCGGCGAGGCAATCCGCAGCGCTGTCCATGGAAGGGCGCATGACGGTGTGCAACATGGCCATCGAAGCCGGCGCGCGCGCCGGCCTGATCGCCGTGGACGACACGCACGCTCGAATACGTGAAGGGTCGCCCCTACGCGCCGCCCGGGCAGGTGTGGGATCGCGCGATCGCTGCCTGGCAGGACTTGCACTCGGATGCGGACGCAGACTTCGACCGCGAGATCGTGCTCGACGCTGGCGCGATCCAGCCGCAAGTCACGTGGGGCACGTCGCCCGAGATGGTCGTGCCGGTGGATGCGCGCGTACCCGATCCGGCGAAGGAAACCGACCCCGTGCGCCGCGCCGGGATGGAACGCGCGCTCACTTACATGGGCCTCAAGGCCAATACGCCGATCGTGGACATCCCGCTCGACAAGATCTTCATCGGCTCCTGCACCAACTCCCGCATCGAGGATCTGCGCGCAGCCGCGGCAGTCATCCAGGGACGTCGCTGCGCGCCCAATATCAAGCTCGCGCTGGTCGTGCCGGGCTCGGGCCTGGTCAAGCAGCAGGCCGAGCAGGAAGGGCTGGATCGCGTGTTCCGCGATGCCGGCTTCGAGTGGCGCGAGCCGGGCTGCTCGATGTGCCTGGCGATGAACGCCGATCGGCTCGAGCCCGCGGAGCGCTGCGCATCCACCAGCAACCGCAACTTCGAGGGACGCCAGGGGCAGGGCGGGCGCACGCATCTGGTCAGTCCGGCGATGGCAGCAGCCGCGGCCATCGCCGGGCGCTTCGTCGACGTGCGCCACTGGTGATCCTATGAAAGCCTTCACGAAGATCACGGAGATCGTCGCCCCGCTCGACCGGCCCAACGTCGACACGGACGCGATCATCCCCAAGCAGTACCTGAAATCCATCGAGCGGACCGGCTTCGGCCGCTTCCTGTTCGACGACTGGCGCTACCTGGACAAGGGAGACCTCGAGACGCCCGTGTCCTCCAGACGCGTGCAGCCGGAGTTCGTGCTGAACCAGCCGCGCTACCAGGGCGCCCGCATCCTCCTGGCCCGCGAGAACTTCGGGTGCGGCTCCTCGCGCGAGCACGCGGTGTGGGCGCTCGACGACTTCGGGTTCCGGGCGGTGATTGCGCCGAGCTACGCCGACATCTTCTTCAACAACAGCTTCAAGAACGGGTTGCTGCCGGTGATCCTGCCCGCCGCGGCGATCGAGCGCCTGTTCCAGGAATGCGCGGCTGCGCCCGGCTATCGCCTGACGATCGACCTGGAGCAGCAGCAAGTGCTGACGCCTTCCGGCGAGCGCATCGCATTCCAGATCGACGGCTTCCGCAAGCACTGCCTGCTGCAGGGGCTCGACGAGATCGGTCTGACGCTGCAGCACGCGGACGAGATCCGGCGCTACGAAGCCAGGCGCAGGACCGAAGCACCCTGGCTGTTCACGCCATGACGGCCCAGATCCTCATCCTGCCCGGCGACGGCATCGGGCCCGAAGTGATGGCGCAGGCAGAGCGCGTCATGACCACCTTGCGCGAGCGCCACGGTTTCCAGGCGCGGTGGGAGCACGCGCTGATCGGTGGCGCCGCCTTCGATGCAACAGGCGAGCCGCTGCCAGCGGAAACGCTGGAGAAAGCGCGCAAGGCCGACGCCGTCCTGCTGGGCGCAGTGGGAGGGCCGCGCTACGACCAACTGCCGCGCGAGAAGCGCCCCGAGCGGGGACTGCTCGCGATCCGCGCCGGCATGGGGCTCTACGCAAACCTGCGGCCGGCCATCCTGTACAAGGAGTTGGCCTCAGCATCGTCGCTCAAGGCGGAGCTGGTGGCGGATCTCGACGTGCTGATCGTGCGCGAGCTGACGGGCGGCATCTATTTCGGCCAGCCGCGCGGCATCCGCGACGAAGGCGGGCAGCGCGTGGGCTACAACACCGAGGTCTACTCCGAATCCGAGATCGAGCGCATCGCGCGCTCCGGCTTCGAGGCGGCGCGCCTGCGCGGCAGGAAGCTGTGCTCGGTGGACAAGGCCAACGTGCTGGAGTCCTCCGAGCTGTGGCGCGAGGTCGTGGTGCGCGTCGGCAAGGACTACCCGGACGTGGCGCTCTCGCACTTGTACGTCGACAACGCGGCGATGCAGCTGGTGCGCGCGCCTCGGCAGTTCGACGTGATCGTCACGTCCAACCTCTTCGGCGACATCCTCTCGGACATCGCCGCGCAGCTGACGGGCAGCATCGGCATGCTGCCGTCGGCGTCGCTCAACGCGCAGGGGCAGGGCCTTTATGAGCCGATCCATGGCTCGGCGCCGGACATTGCCGGCAAGGACGTGGCCAATCCTCTGGCGACGATCCTGTCGCTGGCGATGCTGCTGCGCTACTCGCTCAAGCGTGGCGATCTGGCGAACCTGCTGGAAGCGGCGGTGCAGCGCGTGCTCGCGTCGGGCGTGCGCACCGGCGACATCGCGGCGCCCGGCGCACACAAGGTTGGTACCAAGCAGATGGGTGAAGCAGTGGTGAAGGAGCTCTCATGAGCCAGGAAAATCGCAAATACGATGTCGCGGTCGTCGGCGCAACGGGCGCAGTCGGCGAGGTGATGCTGGAGATCCTGACCGAGCGCAAGTTCCCGGTCGGCAAGGTCTACGCGGTCGCCAGCGAGCGCAGCGCCGGGTCGACGGTCTCTTTCGGGAATCACCAGCTGGTGGTTGAGGACCTGGCGACCTTCGATTTCGCCAAGGTGCAGATCGGCCTGTTCTCGCCGGGCGCCTCGGTGTCGAAGATCTACGCGCCCAAGGCGGCCGCCGCGGGCTGCGTGGTCATCGACAACACTTCGCAGTTCCGCTACGACGACGACATCCCGCTGGTCGTGCCGGAGGTCAATCCGCACAAGATCGCCGAGTACAAGAATCGCGGCATCATCGCCAACCCCAATTGCTCGACGATCCAGATGCTGGTCGCGCTCAAGCCGATCTACGACGCCGTCGGCATCGAGCGCATCAACGTCGCGACCTACCAGTCCGTGTCGGGCACCGGCAAGGAGGCGATCGAGGAGCTGGCGTCGCAGACACGCCAGCTGCTGAACTTCCAGGAAGTCGAGCGCAAGGTCTACCCGCGGCAGATCGCCTTCAACGTGCTGCCGCAGATTGACGTCTTCCAGGACAACGGCTACACCAAGGAAGAGATGAAGATGGTGTGGGAAACCCAGAAGATCATGGGCGACGACGCGATCCTGGTGAATGCCACCGCGGTACGCGTGCCGGTCTTCTACGGCCATTCCGAAGCCGTGCACATCGAGACGAAGAGAAAGATCAGCGCGGCGGACGCGCGCCAGTTGTTGGAGAAAGCGCCGGGCGTCACCGTGCTCGACGAGCGCAAGGACGGTGGCTACCCGACCGCGGTGACCGATGCCAGTGGCAAGGACGCGACCTTCGTCGGCCGCATCCGCGAGGACATCTCGCATCCGCGCGGGCTCAACCTGTGGGTGGTGTCGGACAACATCCGCAAGGGCGCCGCGCTCAACAGCATCCAGATCGCCGAAGAGTTGATCCGAAAGTACCTGTAGCGGCTCGATCTTCTTCCGGTCCGCCGGGAGATAAGGTATAAAGCTTCTGTCCACGGGGGCCACGCATAATCAGCGAGATATGCGAAAAACGGACGGAGGGTACAAGACCGGTATGGGCAGAAAAATAGCTTGGCTGGCTGTGGTCGCTTGCATCGCCTGGCTGACGCCGGCGTGGGCGCTGAGCCTCGGGGGTATCAGGGTGCATTCGCGGCTGAATCAGCCGCTCACCGCGACGATCCCGATCAGCATCGCTGCAGGCGAAGTGATCGACGAGAACGTCAAGGTCCGCGTCGCCAGCAACGAGGAATACGCGCGCGCCGGCGCCGAGCGTCTGGAGTTCCTCTCGGATCTCAGCTTCGCCGTGGAGCCAACCCGCATCGTCGTCACCAGCCGGAAGATCGCGCGAGAGCCGGTGATCGACCTGCTGCTGGAGGTGCGCTGGGCCGGCGGCCGCCTGCTGCGCCAGTACACGCTCCTGCTCGATCCGGAAGGCGTCGGCGCAGCGCCGGCGCCGTTCGCGCCTTCGCAGCCGCCCGCGACCAGTACCCCGGCGCCGTCCGCCGCGCCGATGGGAAGCACGCAGAGCCGGGGCAGCTCGTATCCGCAGGCCAACGTCGGCGGGACACGCCCGCCGCGCGCCAGCGCGGAAGCACCGCGATCTGGCAGCAGCGCTCCTTCCAGCTATCCGTCCTCGTCGAGCTACCCCGCAGCGTCGAGCTATCCGTCGACGGAGATGCCGGGACGCGAGTCGTCGTCCTCCCCCAAGAGCATGCAGCCGCGCACCTACGGGCCGGTGAAGGAAAGCGAGACGCCCTGGAGCGTCGCCACCAAGCTGCGTCCCGACGAGTCGGTCAGCGTCGAGCAGGCGATCATCGCGCTCTTCCAGTGGAACCCGACCGCGTTCGGGGCCAACATGACCACGTTCCGTCCCGGCGCCGTGCTGCGCGTGCCGGACGCCGAAGTGATCCGCCGCGTGGATCCGCAGATCGCCAAGGCGCGCATCGCCGAGGCGCGCACCCGGGCCGCAGAGGCGCCGGTCGCGCCCAAGCCGTCCGAGAAGCCGCCGGCGCTGCAGCCGATCGCGCCAGTCGAGAAGCCCGCAGCTGCACCGACGGAGACCGCTCCGTCGCCCAAGGTTGAAGCACCCGCGCCGAAGATCGAGCCCGCGCCAGCACCTTCCACGGCGGCGGCGCCTTCTCCCGCTCCGTCGACTGCCGCACCTGCGGACACGACCCCACCGGCGGAGCCCGCTGCTGCGCCGCCCGCCGAATCCACGTCGCCGTCGGCAGAACCCACGCCCACGGAAGCCGCTGCGCCGCCGCCCGAGCCGGAGCTTTCGCAGAAGCGCAAGAAAGGCGTCAACTGGCTCTACCCGGTGCTGGCCATCGCCGCTGCGCTGATCCTGGCGCTGCTCATCTGGCGTCTCGTGCGCCGACCCAAGTCGCCCGGCGAGGACTTCGCCACGCCAGACCTGGCCACGCTGCCGCCGACGAGCGCCCGGACCGTCACGGCACCGGCCCGCGCTCCCGAGCCGGCGCGCTTTGCGCGCGAAGAGCCTGCGCCGGCGCGCGCGGCGCCGATTTTCGAGGAGCCCGCTGCGCCGGAGCCGACCGAAGCGATTTTCCCGGAGCCGATGGCCGCTGCCGCTGCGACGACGGCTGCGGCAACCGCCGCCGCGGCGACACCTGCCGCAGCCGCGCCGTCTTTCGTCGACACGGCGCTGACCGAGACCCGGCAGATCGACCTGGAGGGCGGCGATGCTCTGGCAGAAGCCGATTTCCATCTCGCATACGGCCTGTACGACGAAGCAATCCTGCTGCTGACGCAGGCCATCACGCGCGACCCTGGGCGCACCGATGTGCGCACCAAGCTCGCGGAGGCCTATTTCTCAGCCAACCGCGGGCCGGAGTTCATGGAGACCGCGCGCTCCCTCAAGGAGCGGCTTGATCCTGCAGGATGGGAAAAGATCGCCGTGCTCGGGCGTCAGCTGTTCCCGAACGACGCGTTGTTCGGCGGCAGCGGCAAGGCCCAGACGCAGGGAGCGGGAGCACCTGCCGGCGAAACCGCGCATGCGCCACCACGCTCCGAGTCCCGGCCCGCGCCGGCACCACCGCCGCCGGCCGCCGCGTCGATCCCCTTCGACCTCGAGCCGCTGGACTTCAATACGTCGATCGAGCCCGCGCCGGTCGGCGGCTCGGCGATGGGCGGCGGCGACGCCGGCGTCGATCTGGAAAGCCGCGTCAACCTGGACGATCCCGCGCTCGGCGGCGACGAGGCGACCACCAAGCTGGATCTTGCGCGCGCCTACATCGACCTGGGCGACAACGACATGGCCAAGGGATTGCTGAGCGAAGTAGTCCAGCAGGGCTCCAGCGAGCAAAAACAAGCCGCCGAAGAGCTGATGCGCAAGCTGCCGGCGTAGCGACACCGCTCATTCCGTTCACCGATTTTCCGTCATGACCCGGTGGTGCGCCGGCCTCGAGTATTTGGGCGGCGCCTACTCCGGCTGGCAGTTCCAGGGCGGGGAGACGCGCAGCGTCCAGCAGACGCTGGAGACCGCGCTTTCCCGGGTCGCGGACCACGCCGTCGTGGCCAACGCCGCTGGTCGCACCGACGCCGGCGTGCACGCCCTGCAGCAGGTGATCCATTTCGATTCGCCCGCGCAGCGCAGCGCCTACGCCTGGACGCTGGGTGTCAACAGCAATCTGCCCCCGGACGTCAGCCTGCGCTGGGTGCAGGCCGTGAGCGAGGCGTTCCATGCGCGCTTCTCGGCGGTGCGTCGCAGCTACCGCTATGTGATCCACAACCATCGCGCCCGCTCGGCGCTGCTCGAAGGGCGCACTGCGTGGTGGATCCATCCATTGGATGCGGCGCCGATGCATGCCGCGGCCCAGGCTCTGGTCGGTGAGCACGACTTCTCGGCATTCCGGGATTCGCAATGCCAGTCGCGAACGCCGATGCGGCGCCTGGATCGCATCGACGTGCAGCGCGTCGGCGATTTCATCGTCATCGACGTCGTCGGCAACGCCTTCCTGCATCACATGGTGCGCAACATCACCGGCGTCCTCGCGGAGATCGGTCAGGGACGCCGTCCGGTGGGCTGGGCTCGCGAAGTTCTCGAGGCCCGCGATCGCACCCAGGCCGGCATGACGGTTCCCGGATGCGGCCTGTATTTCGTGGGCCCGGAATATCCCGCAGAATTCGCGATCCCCGCGCCGCCGGCACCCTGGTTCCCGTAGTGAAGCGCACGCGCATCAAGTTCTGCGGCATGACCCGCGGCGAGGATCTTGCGATCGCGGGGCAGCTCGGCGTCGACGCGGTGGGCTTCGTGCTGGTTGCCAGAAGTCCGCGCGTGGTGACTGCCGCTCGCGCCGCCGAGCTGCGCCGGGGTTTGCCCGCATCGGTCCGCGTCGTGGCGTTGTTCCAGGACGCCGATCGTGCGTTCGTCCAGGCGTCGATCCTCGATCTGCAGCCCGACGTGCTGCAGTTCCATGGCGGCGAGGACGCGCAGTTCTGCGCGAGTTTCGGCGTGCCCTACATGAAGGCCGTTTCGATGGATGGCACACACGACCTTGCGTCGGCGGCGAGCCGGCATGCAGACGCGATCGCGCTGCTGCTCGACAGCCATGCGGCTGGCGGCCTGGGTGGCACCGGCCAGCGCTTCGACTGGGACGCCGTCACCGCGGTCGACAAGCCGCTCGTGCTCGCTGGCGGGCTGGATCCCGACAACGTCGGCGCCGCCATCGCCCGCGTGAAGCCTTTCGGTGTCGACGTTTCCAGCGGCATCGAGAGCGCCCCCGGGGTGAAGGATTCTGCGAAAATGCGCGCCTTCGTGAATTCCGTCAGGGCCGCCGATAACGCATGAAGTACGACTTGCCTGATGTCCGCGGCCACTTCGGGCCGTACGGCGGCCAGTTCGTCGCCGAGACGCTCATGGAGCCGCTGCGCCAGCTCAGCGAGGCGTACGCGCGGCTCAAGAACGACCCGGCGTTCCAGGCCGAGCTCGACGCCGATCTCAAGCATTACGTGGGCCGGCCGTCGCCGCTGTACCACGCGGAGCGCCTGACCCGGAAGTGGGGCGGGGCGCAGATCTGGCTCAAGCGCGAGGACCTCAATCACACCGGCGCGCACAAGATCAACAACACTGTCGGCCAGGCGCTGCTGGCGAAGCACCTGGGGAAGACGCGCATCATTGCCGAGACCGGCGCAGGACAGCACGGCGTCGCCAGCGCGACCATCGCCGCCCGCCTCGGCTTGAAATGCGTCGTCTACATGGGCAGCGAGGACGTGCAGCGCCAGTCGCCGAACGTGTTCCGGATGAAGCTGCTCGGCGCCGAGGTCGTGCCGGTCACCAGCGGCACGCGCACGCTCAAGGACGCGCTGAACGAAGCGCTGCGCGACTGGGTCACCAACGTCGACGACACCTTCTACGTGATCGGCACCGTCGCCGGGCCGCATCCGTATCCGATGCTGGTGCGTGATTTCCAGTGCGTCATCGGCCGCGAGGTGCTCGACCAGGCGTTCTCACAGGCCGGCCGCAAGCCCGACGCGCTCGTCGCCTGTGTCGGCGGCGGCTCCAACGCCATCGGGTTGTTCCACCCGTTCATCGACCACAAGGAAGTGCGGATGATCGGCGTCGAGGCCGGCGGTCGCGGCATCGGCACGCCGGACCATGCGGCGCCGCTGTCCGCGGGACGCTCCGGCGTGCTGCATGGCAATCGCACGTACGTGATGGCCGACGACGACGGCCAGATCCTGCCGACGCACTCGATCTCGGCGGGCCTTGATTACCCGGGCGTCGGGCCCGAGCACGCGTGGCTCAAGGACAGTGGCCGGGTCGAGTACGTCGCCGTCAACGACGACGCGGCGCTCGCGGCGTTCCACGAGCTGACGCGTGTCGAAGGCATCCTGCCGGCGCTGGAGTCGGCGCACGCGGTTGCCCACGCCAAGCTCCTTGCGCCGACGATGAAGCCGGAACAGATGATCGTGGTCAATCTCTCCGGTCGCGGTGACAAGGACATTTTCTCGATCGCAAAACTGGAAGGAATCTCCCTGACGTGAAGGTCACATTGCAGCTGGCCACCAGCATCGACGGCTTCATCGCTCGTCCGGACCACAGCTTCGACTGGTGCTTCACCGACCAGGACTACGGCATGAGCGAGTTCGTGCATTCGGTGGACGCCGTGATCATGGGCCGCCGCTGCTACGAGCTGTTGCTCGAGATGGGCGAGGCGCTCAATCCCGCCAAGCCGCATTACGTGCTCTCGCACGCGACGCTTCCCGCCGATGCGCCCAACGTCACCTTCTTCGCGGGCGACGCGGCGGCGCTGCGCGTGAAGATGGTGAGCGAAGGCATCAAGCACGCGTGGCTGTTCGGCGGCAGCGACGTCTGCGGGCAGTTCGCGCAAGCAGGGCTGATCGACGACGTGATGGTGGCGGTGCATCCGATCGCGCTCGGGCAGGGGATTCCGCTGTTCGGCGGGCTCATGCACGACGTCAAGCTCAAGCTCAAGGACACCCGCAGCTTCGACACCGGGCTGGTGATGCTGCACTACCAGGTGGAATTCACGCCGAGACAGAAGTGACGCGGATCTCCGACCGGTTCGCTGCGCTGAAGAAGGCTCGTCGCAAGGCGCTGATCCCTTACATCACCGCGGGCGATCCGTCGCCGGGCGCGACCGTGCCGATGCTGCATGCGCTGGCCGCAGCGGGCGCCGACGTGCTGGAGATCGGCGTGCCGTTCTCCGACCCGATGGCCGACGGTCCGGTGATCCAGCTGGCGTGCGAGCGTGCGCTCCGCCACGGCACCGGCTTGTGGCGCGTGCTGGAGATGGTCACCGAGTTCCGGCGCACCGACGGCGACACTCCGGTCGTGCTGATGGGTTATCTGAATCCGATCGAGACGCGCGGCGTTGCGGCGTTCGCACGGCGGGCGCGCGAAGCCGGTGTCGATGGCGTGCTCACGGTGGATCTCGCGGCCGAAGAGGCGCCGGAGCACGTGCCGCTGCTTCGCGCCGAAGGTCTCGATGCAATCTTCCTGCTGGCACCTACCAGCTCGCCCGCGCGCATCGCCACCATCGCCCAGCACGCCAGCGGCTACCTGTATTACGTGTCCCTCAAAGGGGTAACGGGTGCCGCGACGCTGGACGTCGCCGACGTCGAGCGCAAGCTGGAAGTCATCCGCAAGCATTCGGGCCTGCCGGTGGCGGTCGGCTTCGGCATCCGCGACGCCGCGAGCGCCAAGGCGGTGGGCAGGATCGCCGATGGCGTCGTCGTGGGCAGCGCGCTGGTCTCCGAGATCGAGCAGCACCAGGACGCGCCGGAGCGGCTGCCAGGAATCCTTGGCGCGAAGCTTGCTGGCCTGCGCGCCGCGCTGGATGGGTTAAATTAGTCCCATGAGCGCGCGCGCCCTTTCATGAGCTGGCTCGACAAGATCGCGGGTTCGCAGCTGCTGCGCTCAGGCGCGCGGCGTCGCAACGTGCCCGAAGGCCTGTGGACCAAGTGTGAGAGCTGCCAGAGCGTGCTCTATCGCGCCGAGGTCGAGCGCACGCTCGAGGTGTGCCCCAAGTGCGGCATGCATCGCACGATCTCGGCCCGCGCCCGGCTGCAGCATTTCCTCGACCCCGAGCCGCGCGAGGAGATCGCCGCCGGCCTGGGGCCGCTGGACCCGCTCAAGTTCAAGGACACCCGCAAGTACACCGAGCGCATCGGCGAGGCGCAGGAGGACACCGGCGAGAAGGACGCGCTGATCGTCATCCGCGGCCAGCTGATGGAGCTGCCGCTGGTGTGCGCGGTGTTCGAGTTCGGATTCATGGGTGGATCGATGGGCAGCGTCGTCGGCGAGAAATTCGTGCGAGGCGTCAACGTCTGCATCGAGCGCGGCATCCCCCTGGTCTGCTTCTCCGCAAGCGGTGGGGCACGCATGCAGGAATCCCTGTTCTCCCTGTTCCAGATGTCCAAGACCAGCGCGGCGCTGGCGCGGCTGTCGGAGCGCGGGCTGCCGTTCATCTCTGTGCTGACGCATCCGACCATGGGCGGCGTGTCGGCGAGCCTGGCGATGCTCGGCGACATCAACATCGCCGAGCCCAAGGCGCTGATCGGCTTCGCCGGTCCGCGCGTCATCGAGCAGACCGTGCGCCAGAAGCTGCCGGAAGGCTTCCAGCGCGCGGAGTTCCTGCTGGAGCACGGTCACATCGACATGATCGTGGACCGTCGCGAGATGCGCGAGAAGATCCACCGGCTGCTCGCCATGCTGACGCACGGGCAGGGTTGAAGCCACGTCCGGAGTGGGGGCTGGCGCAATGGCTGGCCTGGCAGGAGCAGCTTCATCCCCGCGGCATCGACCTTGGCCTCGAGCGCGTGCAGCGTGTCGCTGCACGACTCGGATTGCCGGGGACAGGCGTGCGCACGCTGACCGTCGCCGGCACCAACGGCAAGGGCTCCAGCGCCACGCTGGCGGCGCTGATCTACCGGAGCGCGGGATACCGGGTGGGCCTTTACACCTCGCCACACCTCCTGCGCTACAACGAGCGCATCTGGATCGACGGGGCGCCGGTCGCCGATGACGCGCTGTGCCGCGCGTTTGGCCAGATCGAGCTGGTCAGGGGAGACGAATCGCTGACGTATTTCGAGTACGGCACCCTCGCGGCACTCTGGCTGTTCCAGCAGGCGCGCGTCGACGTGCAGGTGCTCGAAGTAGGTTTGGGTGGACGGCTCGACGCCGTGAACATCGTCGATCCCGACTGCGCCGTCATCACCAACATCGGCCTGGACCACACCGACTGGCTGGGCCCGGATCGCGAGAGCATCGGCGCGGAGAAAGCCGGCATCCTGCGTCCGGGTCGTCCTGCGATCTGCGTGGAAGCAGATCCTCCGCGCAGCGTCGTCGCTGCTGCCGCCGACCGGAAGGCGTTAATGCAGGTGTTCTCCCGGGATTTTGGCTATGAAGCATCGGCGACCGGCTGGCGCTGGTGGGGCCGTGATCGCGGCATCGCGGAGCTGCCGATGCCGGGCTTGAGTGGCGTGGCGCAGCTGCGCAACGCCGCCGGCGTTATCGCTGCGGTCGAGTCGCTGCAGGCGCAGTTGCCAGTGCCGGACGCCGCGATCCGAGCAGCGCTGCCGGCGCTGTCGCTGCCTGGGCGCTTCGAGCGTCGCAAACAATTCATCCTCGACGTCGCGCACAATGTTGAGGCGGCGGCAGTTCTCGTCGAAAATCTCAAAGCCGAATCGATAGCAGGACGGATCCACCTCGTGTTGGGAATGCTGCGCGACAAGCCGGTCGAATCGTTCTGCGGGATGCTCGCGCCCCTGGTCGGGACGACACGCTTCGCGAGCCTGCCGCCGCCGCGCGGGCTCTCGGCGCAGGAGCTGTCCGCGAGGGCTTCCACGGCTGGGTTGCAAGGCGGGTGTCATGCCAGCGTCGCCGAGGCTATCGCGGCAGCGCGGGCTAGCGCAGGATCCGAAGACCGGATTCTGGTGACCGGCTCGTTCCTGACGGTCGCCGCCGCGAGCCAGCACCGATGAACGAAGTCCTCGGAAAGCGCTTGCTCGGAGCCTTTGCGCTGGTGGCGGCGACGCTGACTCTCGCCAACCTGCTGCCGGAGCCGCAGGCATTGCCGCCCGCGGACAAGGCTGCCAAACGGATGAGTTACGACCTGCGCCCCGCCGCTGCGCCACCCGAACGCATCCAGAGCGCGCCTCCGCCGGTGGCGGTCGCAGCGGCTCCGGCGGCGGTCCAGGCACCACCGACGACGTCACCCGCACCCGCACCCGCGGTGATGACACCTTCAACCGCCAAATCGGCGAGCACTCCTCCGCGTCCGAAGCCGGCGCCGGCGGCAAAGCGACCGCCGCCGCCCAAGCAGGTTGCCGAACCCAAGATCGAACCCGCCGTGCCGCAACCCGCCGAACAGAAACCGGCGACCGTTGCATCGGAAGTGACCGCCGCTCCCGCGGCTCCCGTCCCGGCGCCTCCGACGCCTGCAATCGCCGCCCCGAAGCCGGCGATCTGGTACGTGCAGATCGGCGCGTTCTCGCGCGAGGTCAACGCGCAGAACAGCGTCCGCAAGCTTCAGCAGGCCGGCATGGAGGCTCGGCAGGACACCGTCGACGGCAAGCTGGGCCGACGTTATCGCGTGCGGTGCGGGCCGTTCCCGTCCCGGGACGACGCTGAAACGGAGCGTGTGCGCGCGGCCAAGCTGGGATTCGGCGATGCCCGGCTTGCGCAGGAGCCGTCCGGATAAGAAGCCCGTGGCCCTGCCGCGAACGCAGGATGCGCGATAGAATCGCGTCCTGTGCGTGATCCCTCAAAGCACCATCACCGCGGGCGCCAACCATGATCTGGGTTGACTGGTGCATTGTGGGCCTTGGCTTGCTGTCGGCGTTGCTGGGAATCCTGCGTGGTTTCTTTCGCGAAGTTGCCACGCTCGTGGTCTGGGTGCTGGCGCTGGTGGTCGCGGTGCAGTTCGGCGAGCTGCTGGCCGATCTGCTGCAGGCGTACATCTCGGTGCCGTCGATTCGCGTCGCCGCGGCCTACGCGATTCTCTTCCTGGGCGTGCTCATCGTCGGCGCCATCATCACGCACTTCATCGTGGAGATAATCCGCCGCAGCCTCATTTCCGGAACGGACCGCGCGCTCGGCGGTCTGTTCGGCGTGGCGCGCGCATTGATCATCGGTGGATTCCTGGTCCTGGTCGCAGGCAAGACTGCGGTGCGGCAGGACGCCTGGTGGAAAGACTCGCTCACGATCCCGATGCTGGAGACCGCCGGCGGCATCATCGCCTCCGTCATCCCGGCGCAATGGATCGACGCGATCACCCCGAAGCCCGCGGCTGCAGCCGCGCAGGGAGCCGGCTGAGCATGTGCGGCATCGTCGGCATCGTCTCCCACAGCGCCGCGAATCAGGAGCTGTACGACGCCCTCACCGTGCTGCAGCATCGCGGCCAGGACGCCGCCGGCATCATCACCAGCGACGAGAGCCGCCTGTACCTGCGCAAGGACAATGGCCTCGTGCGGGACGTCTTTCATTCCGACGAGCACATGCTGCGGCTGCGCGGCAACGTCGGCATCGGGCACGTGCGCTATCCCACGGCCGGCTGCTCGAGCTCGGCCGAGGCGCAGCCGTTCTACACCAACACGCCGTTCGGAATCTCGCTGTCGCACAACGGCAACCTGACCAACGTCGAGGAGCTCAAGAACGAGCTGTTCGCCGAGGATCGCCGCCACCTGAACACCGAGTCTGACTCGGAAGTGCTGCTCAACATCTTCGCGCATGAGCTGATGACGCAGAACACCCTGCGGCTCACGCCGGAGAACGTTTTTGCGGCGGTGTCAGGCGTGCACCGGCGCTGTCGCGGCGCTTACGCCTGCGTGGCGCTGATCAGCGGCTACGGCGTGGTCGGCTTCCGCGACCCGCACGGGATCCGGCCGATGGTCTACGGCCGCCGCGAGACGCCCCGTGGCCCCGAATACATGATCGCCTCGGAGTCGGTCGCGCTGAACGCGCTGGGCTTCGAGCTGATCAACGACGTCGCGCCGGGCGAAGCGGTGCTGCTGACGATCGACGGGCAGCTGCGCAAGCTGCAGTGCGCCGCCAATCCGGTCCTGTCGCCGTGCATCTTCGAGTACGTCTATCTGGCGCGTCCCGACTCGGTGATGGACAAGGTCTACGTCTACAAGGCGCGCCTGCGCATGGGCGAGCGTCTCGGCGACAAGATCCTGCGCGAGTGGCCGGACCACGACATCGACGTGGTGATCCCGATCCCCGACACCAGCCGCGTCGCCGGCGTGGAGGTCGCGGGCAAGCTCGGCGTGAAGTATCGCGAGGGCTTCATCAAGAACCGTTACATCGGCCGCACCTTCATCATGCCCGGGCAGCAGCAGCGCCGGAAATCGGTGCGCGCCAAGCTCAACCCGATTGACCTCGAGTTCCAGGGCAAGAACGTGCTGCTGGTCGACGACTCCATCGTGCGCGGCACGACCTCCAAGGAGATCATCCAGATGGCGCGGGAAGCCGGCGCCCGCAAGGTTTACTTCGCCTCGGCAGCGCCACCGGTGCGCTTCCCGAACGTCTACGGCATCGACATGCCGACCAAGTCGGAGCTCGTCGCGCACGGCCGCACCCTGCCGGAGCTGGAGAAGCTGCTCGGCGCCGATAGGCTGATCTACCAGGACCTCGAGGATCTGGTGGAGGCGGTGCGCGCCGGCAACCCGAAAATCACGCGCTTCGACTGCTCGGTATTCAACGGTGAGTACGTCACCCAGGACGTCAGCACCGAGTACCTGGACCAGCTCGAGCTTTTCCGCTCCGACGCGGCCAAGGAGAAGCGGCGCAAGGGCGAAGGCTCCACCGTGATCGACCTGCACAACGCTGCCCGCGCGTGAGTGTCCGCGGATCACGGATTGAGCCGCGTTCTTCCGCGGCTCCAATCCGTGCAATACTTCCTCTGCGCCGAATTTGAACCCAGCTTGCGGGGCGCGTAACAAATACTGCTAAAGAGGGCAACGAAAGCCCGCTTTGGCATTGCCGCGGGCTTTTTTGTTGGGAGCGGTCATGAGCGAACAGTTCGACCCAAAGTGGGGCTACGCCACGCAGGGCATCCGCGCCGCCGAGCCGCGCACGGAGGAGATGGAGCATTCCGCCGCGATCTTCCCGACGTCGAGCTTCGTGTTCCGGAGCGCGGCCGAGGCGGCAGCCGTGTTCGTCGGCGAGAAGCCCGGCAACATCTATTCGCGCTTCACCAATCCGACGGTCGCGGCGTTCGAGCAGCGCCTGGCGCTGATGGAAGGTGGCGCGGCCTGCGTCGCGACCTCCAGCGGCATGGCGGCGATCCTGTCGACGGTGATGGCGCTGTGCAAGTCCGGTGATCACATCGTCACCAGCCGCACGCTGTTCGGCTCGACGATCAACCTCTTCAACAACTACTTCGCCAAGTTCGGCATTGCCACGACCTACGTGGATCCGTGCGATCCGGACGCGTGGCGCAAGGCGCTGAAGCCCGCGACGAGGCTGCTGTTCGTCGAGACGCCGACCAATCCGCTGATGGAAACGGCGGACATCCGCGCGCTTGCCGACATCGCTCACGCACACGGCGCGCTGCTCGTCGTCGACAACGCGTTCCTCACGCCGGTGCTGCAGTTGCCGCTGAAGCTCGGCGCGGACCTCGTGATCCATTCGGCGACGAAATACCTGGACGGGCAGGGCCGCTGCATCGGCGGCGCGGTGGTCGGTGACGCCGAGAGAGTCGGCAAGGACGTGTTCGGCTTCCTGCGCACCGCCGGACCCAGCATGAGCCCGTTCAACGCCTGGGTGTTCCTCAAAGGCCTGGAGACGCTGCAGCTGCGGATGAAGGCGCACTGCGAGAACGCGCAGAAGCTGGCCGGATGGCTAGCGGTGCAACCGGGGGTTGCGAGAGTGTTCTACCCAGGGCTGCTGGATCATCCGCAGCACGCGCTGGCCAAGCGCCAGCAGACCGGCTTCGGCGGCGTGGTGTCGTTCGAGGTCAAGGGCGGCCGCGAGCAGGCGTGGAAGCTGATCGACGCCGTGCAGATGATTTCGATCACGGCCAACCTCGGTGACACCCGCTCCACGATCACGCATCCGGCGACGACCACGCACGCGCGCATCACGCCGGAAGCTCGCAAGGCCGCCGGCATCGGCGAAGGCCTGGTGCGGATCGCGGTCGGGCTTGAGAACATCGAGGACATCGTCGCCGACTTGTCGGCGACGCTCGCGCGTTAGAGCAGAATCCGGCGCAAGCCGGCTTCATCAGCACGCAGGTATTCCATCCGCTCGGGGCGCCAGTCGGCGAGCACGACGCGCTCGCAGGCGCGTCCGTCGATCTCGTAGCGCTGCTCGGCTGGACGATGCGTGTGCCCGTGGATGATCCGCGTCACGCCGTGCTTCACGAACGCCGCGCGTACCGTCTCCTGGTTCACGTCCATGATGTCCTCGGGCTTGGAGCGCTTCTCCACCAGCGAGGTCTTGCGCACGCCGCCGGCGATCTTCTCGCGCAACGCGCGCGGCAGCGCCACGAAGATCTTCTGCCCGGGACGATTGCGGCAGAACCGCCGCCAGCGCTGATAAGCGACGTCGTCGGTGCAGAACTCGTCGCCGTGGGAGATCAGCGTCGGCGCGCCGGCAAGCTCGAGCTTCGTCGGGTCGCGCAGCAGCCTCGTGCCCCCGGCTTCGAGAAACCGGGAGCCGACGAGGAAGTCGCGATTGCCATGGGCGAAGTGGACACGCACACCCTCGTCGCTCAGGGCGCGCAGCGCGGCCGTCTCGGCCCCGTACAGCTCCATGCCGACGTCGTCGCCGATCCAGTATTCGAAGAGGTCGCCCAGGATGTAGACGTCCGCGGCCTCGCGGGCCGGACCGGCGCAGAAGGCGAGGAACGCTTCGCGGAACGGGGACGGACCTGCGGGCAGATGCAGGTCCGCGAGCAGCAGGCTTGCGCTACTTCTTGTCGGCTTCAACGACCTTGGCGCTCTTGATCACGACCTGCGTGACCGGCACGTCGCGCCCGAACGGACGGGTGTTGCCGGTCGGCGCCTGGGCGATCTTGTCGACGACGTCCATGCCCTGGACCACCTTGCCGAACACCGCGTAGCCCCAGCCGTCCTGTCCCGGATAGTCCAGGAAGCCGTTGTCCGCGAGGTTGATGAAGAACTGCGAGCTGGCCGAGTTCGGATCGCTGGTGCGCGCCATGGCGATGCTGCCGCGGACGTTCTTGAGCCCGTTCTTGGCCTCGTTGGGGATCGACGCGCGCGTGTTGCGCTCGCTGTACTTCTCGTCGTAGCCGCCGCCCTGGATCATGAAGCCCTGGATGACGCGATGGAACACCAGGCCGTCATAATGCTTGTCCTTCACGTATTGCGTGAAGTTGGCGACAGTCTTGGGCGCCTTGTCGGCGTCGAGCTCCAGCTTGATGTCGCCCTGGCTGGTTTGCAGGAGCACGTGAACGGGTGACGCGTTGGCAGTGGCCATCAGGAGTCCCAGTGAGAGAGCGGCGAGGAGTTGTTTGATCATGTCAGGCGGCGAGAGCGACTTGGGGTGATTCGACTTCGGCGAGCGCTGCCTCGATCACTTCGAGGCCGGCGCCTTCCTTGCAGGCCTGCTCGGACAGCACGCGGCGGAACGCGCGAGCGCCGGCTTCGCCCCGGTACAGGCCCAGGATGTGGCGGGTGATGCGGCTGATGTGCACGCCGCTGGCCAGCTCGCGCTCGGCGTAGCGCATCAGCGCGTGGACCACGTCGGCGCGCGTCGGCGCCGGCTGCGCGTCTCCGAACAGCCGCTGGTCCACTTGCGCCAGCAGATAAGGGTTGTCGTAAGCCTCACGACCGAGCATGACGCCATCGACGTGCTTGAGGTGCTCTTCGCACTGCTCGAGCGACGTGATGCCGCCGTTGATGACGATGTTGAGCTGCGGGAACTCCTGCTTGAGCCGGTAGACGACGTCGTAATGCAGGGGAGGGATCTCGCGGTTCTCCTTGGGCGAAAGGCCCTTGAGCCAGGCCTTGCGCGCATGGACGATGAACGTGTCGCAATCGGCCTCGGCAATGGTCGAGACGAAGCGCCGCAGGAATTCGTATTCCTCGGAGTCGTCCACGCCGATCCGGCACTTGACCGTTACCGGGAGCTCGGTGGACTTGCGCATGGCGGCGACGCACTCGGCGACGCGGTGCGGCTGGCGCATCAGGCAGGCGCCGAAGCGGCCTTCCTGCACCCGATCCGAAGGGCAGCCGCAATTCAGGTTGATCTCGTCGTAGCCGAACTTCTCGCCGATCTCCGCGCAGATGGCCAAGTCATCGGCCTCCGATCCGCCCAGCTGCAGGCCGATCGGATGCTCGCTCTTGTCGAAGCGCAGCAGCTTGTGCCGAACGCCGTTCAACACGGCGCCATCCGTGACCATCTCCGTATAAAGGAAGGCATGTCGGCTCAGCAGGCGCCAGAAATAGCGCGCCGGCGGCAGCGACCAATCCATCATCGGGGCCGTGCAGAAGCGGTGGGGAGAGAAAGCGGACATACGCATATTGTAAGCGGTGTTTCAGTTCGCGCTCGCCGCTTCCAGGGTCTGCCAGCGTTCGTAGGCCGCGGCGAGCTCTCGCTGGACGGCGGCCAGACGGGTCTGCGCCGCCACGATCTCGGCGGCGGGTCGCTTGTAGAAGTCCGCGGATCCCATCTGGTCGGACAGCTGTCGCTGCTCGGTCTCCAGCTGCTCGATGAGGCCGGGCAGCGCCTCGAGCTCACGGCGGTCCTTGTAACCCATGCGCGTCGGCGCGCTGCGGGGACGATCCGCAGGCCCGGACTTGGCCCCTTTCGCGGTCGTCGCCGGCGTCGGGCGCTGACGCAGCCAGTCGTCGTAGCCGCCGACGTATTCGCCGACGTGGGAGTTGCCTTCGAATACCAGCGAGCGGGTGACGACCCGGTTCAGGAAGTCGCGATCATGGCTAACCAGCAGCACCGTCCCTGAGAAATCCAGCAGCAGCTCCTCCAGCAGGTCGAGCGTCTCGATATCCAGGTCGTTGGTGGGCTCGTCGAGCACCAGCAGGTTGGCCGGCTGCGCGAACAGCCTGGCCAGCAGCAACCGGTTGCGCTCGCCGCCGGACAGGACCCGCACCGGCGTGCGCGCACGATCGGGCGTGAACAGGAAATCCTGCAGGTAGGTCAGCACGTGGCGGCGCTGGCCGTCGAGCTCGACGAAGTCCTTGCCGTCGCCGATGTTGTCGGCGACCGACTTGTCGTCCTCGAGCTTGGCCCGCAGCTGGTCGAAGTAGGCGACCTGCAGGTTACCCGCGATCTTCACGCGTCCTTGCTGCGGCGGCAGCTGCCCGAGCAGCAGCTTGAGCAAGGTCGTCTTGCCGGCGCCGTTGGGACCGATGATGCCGACCTTGTCGCCGCGCTGGATCACGGTCGAGAGGTTGCGGATCACCGGCCTGCCGTCCCAGGCGAAGGTGACGTTCTCGGCTTCGGCGACGACTTTGCCCGAGCGATCGGCTTCCTGGACGGTGAACTTCGCCTGTCCCGGCAGGCGGCGGCGCTGCGCGTACTGCTCGCGCATCTCCACCAGGCGACGCACGCGACCCATGTCCCGGGTGCGGCGGGCTTCGATGCCCTTGCGGATCCACACCTCTTCCTGCGCCAAGCGTTTGTCGAACTCCTCGTTCTGGCGCGTCTCGGCGTGCAGCGTTTCGTCCTTACGCCGCAGATAGTTCTCGTAATCGCCGGGCCAGCTGGTAAGCCAGCCGCGATCGAGCTCGACGATGCGCGTCGCCAGGCGGCGGAGCAGGGCGCGATCGTGCGTGACGAACAGCAATGCGCCATGGAAGTCGAGGAGGAACTCCTCGAGCCAGGCGATGCTGGCGATGTCGAGATGGTTGGTCGGCTCGTCGAGCATCAAGAGGTCCGGCTCGGTGACCAGCGCGCGGCCGAGCATCACCCGACGCTTGAGCCCTCCGGACAGCGAAGAGAACTCGGCATCGGCGGGCAGCTCCAGGCGCGAGAGCGTCGCCTCCACGCGACTCTCCAGCGCCCAGCCATTACGCGCTTCGAGTGCGGCCTGCACCTTGCCGAGTTCCTCGAGGTGCTCGTGCGCGTGCTCGAGCAGGTGGTGATAGCGGGCGACCAGCGCGCCGACTTCCCCCAATCCCTCGGCGACGACGTCGTAGACCGTGCCGCCGACTCCGCGCGGCACGTCCTGCTCCAGGCTGGCGATGCGCAGGTCCGGCGAGCGGATGATCTCGCCGTCGTCGATCGGCGCCTTTCCGGTGATCGCCCGCAGGAGCGTCGACTTGCCGGTGCCGTTGCGACCGACCAGGCAGACGCGCTCGCCCCGCTCGATGCCGAAGTTGATCCGGTCGAAGAGGACCGTCGTGCCGATGTGCAGGCCGACGTTCTTGAGCTGGAGGAGCAGGGCTACAGGCCGCCGCCGCCGATGATGCCGCCGTCGACCGTCAGCGTGGTGCCGGTGACGTAGCTGGCGGCGTCGGAGGCCAGGAACAGGATCGCCGGCGCGATCTCCTCGGGCTGCGCCATGCGTCCGAGCGGGATCTGCTGCAGCGCGGATTTCAGGATCGCCTCGTTCTTGGTCAGCGCGGACGCGAACTTGGTGTCGGTGAGTCCCGGCAGCACGGCGTTGACGCGCACCTTCCACGGCGCGCACTCCTTGGCGAACGACTGCGTCATGTTGATCACCGCGGCCTTGGTGATCGAGTAGATGCCCTGGCCCATGCCGGGCTTCACGCCGTTGATGCTGGCGACGTTGATGATGCTGCCGCTCCCGCCCTTCTTCATCAGCTTGCTGGCCAGGGCGGAGAGCTCGAAGTAGCCGCGCACGTTCACCTGGATGGTCTTGTCGACCATGCCCATGTCGGTGTCGGAGACGTGACCGAAGTACGGATTGGTCGCTGCGTTGTTGACGAGGATGTCGAGGCGCCCGAACTGCTGGCCGATGTCGCCGATCAGGCGCTGGATGTCCGCAGACGTTCCTGCGTGAGCGGCCATCACCACGGCTTTGCCGCCGGCCGCGATGATCTTCGCCTTGACCTTCTCCAGATCCTCGGCCTTGCGCGAAGACAGGATCACCTGCGCGCCTTGCTCGGCGAAGAGCCGGGCCGTCGCTTCGCCAATGCCGCGCGAGGAGCCGGTGATGAGCGCGACGCGGCCGGTGAGATCGAAGAGTTTCGTTGACATGGGATTTCTCAGTGCTTGGAGATGACTTTGTCCGCGACTTGCGCGAGCACGGACACGAAGATGCCGAAGGCCTGGAACCGCGGGTTCTTCGTCTGCCCCAGCTTCCAGCGGTAGTAGATCTGCTGCGCGATGACTGCGAGCCGGAACAATCCGAAGACGTAGTACCAATCCGCGTTGCGGATCTGCACGCCGGTGTTCTCACCGTAGTGCTGCATGATCTCCTCGCGCGTGAGCATGCCGGGCAGCGTCGACGGCTGCATGCGCAGCGCCTGCATCTGCTGGGTGTCGCTCGCCTGCACCCAGTACGCGAGCGACGAGCCCAGGTCCATCAGCGGATCGCCGAGCGTCGCCATCTCCCAGTCCAGCACGCCGACGATGGTGAGGTTGTCATTCGGATCGAGCACCACGTTGTCGAACCGGTAGTCGTTGTGGATGATCCCCGGCTTCTGCGAATCGGGCGGGCGATGTGCCTTGAGCCAGGCCATCAGCGCTTCGCACTTCGGCACGTCGTCGGTCCACGCCTTTTCGAAGCGCTCGCACCAGCCGTTGACCTGGCGCTCGACGTAGCCCTGGGGTTTGCCCAGGTCGCCAAGACCGGCGGCGTCGTAATCGACGGTGTGCAAGCGGATCTGCGTGTCGAGCAGGTTCAGGCACAGCTTGCGCGCCTGCTCCGGAGAGTAGGTGACGCCCTTGGGCGGATCGCGACGCAGGATCACGCCGGTCAGCTTCTCCATCACGTAGAAGGTGCTGCCGATCAGCGATTCGTCCTCGCAATAGGCCAGCGGACGCGGGCACGGGAACACCGGGTGCAGCGCCGTCATGATCCTGAACTCGCGCCCCATGTCGTGCGCGGTCTTGGCCTTGGTGCCTGCAGGCGGCCGGCGCAGGATCATCTCGCGATCGCCGATCTTGAGCAGGTAGGTGACGTTGCTGGCGCCGCCCTGGAACTGCTTGAGCTCGGCTGTGCCATGCGGCAAATCCGCAATCTGGCTGCGCAGGAACGGAATGATCCGCTGCGGATCGAACTGGTTCTCGTCGCGGACCTCGCCGGGCTGGTCGATGCTCGTCATGGCCGGATTCTAGCGATGTGTCAGCAGCTGCGGATCGCGCGCCAGCTCGAGGTGCGTGACGTTGTTGAACTCCAGCAGAGCCAGCCCGCGGCGCCCAAGGTGGAAGCGATGCACGCTGGCATTCCAGACGCGCCAGTTGCAGCGGAAGGCATTGTGATCGTCGAGCTTGAGCGCCTCGCGCAGCGCGGCGGTGATGACGCCGCCGGAGGTGAACACGACGACGTTGTCGGCGTCGCGAGGCGCAACCTCCTTGAGCCCCGCGACGCAGCGCGCGCAGAAATCCTCCCAGGTCTGCAGCCCCGCTTCGGCGTGCGGGCGCTGGGCGATCCAGGCACCGACGATCATCTCGAAGAACTGCTGGAAGCGGGCGCGATCGGAGAACAGCTCACGGCGCTCGAGCGAGAACTCCGGATGCTCGCGAGCGATGAGCGGCAGGTACGCGCGGATCACGGCGTCGGCGCTGTACTCGTTGAAGCCCGCGTGCTCCTGGAGCGGCAGTTCGGTCTGCGGCAATGCGCGGAGCGTCTCCTCGCCGGTACGGCGCTGGCGGGCCATTGCGCCGCAGTAGGCCGCATCGAACCTTGGAGCCAGTCCAGACCAGTGGCGGCCGAGAATTTCGCTCTGGCGCACCCCGAGCTCGACAACACGTCGTAGTTGTGCTTTCCGAACGAGGCCTGGCCGTGACGGACGAGGAAGAGGGTCGTCATAAAAAGGTGAGGCCGTTCACGCGTGACGCGCGAACGGCCTCGGGTCTGTAGCGTGTTACTGGACGGTGACGGGGCCGCTGAGCTTGCGTCCCAGCAGCTTGCCCTGCGCGTCCTTGAGGTCGGGCGAGAGCGTGACCGTGTAGCGGCCAGGCGTCATGCCTTTGAACATGAGCATCTTTGGGCTGGTGCCGAGCTCCCAGTGGCCGCCCGCGGGCTTGCCGCTCGCGTCCGTCACCTTGATCCAGTTGGCCACGCCCGCGCTGACGAAGCTGCCGGAGAACAGCAGCGCGATCGCTTTCTGTCCTGCAGCCTGGCCTGCATAGGAAAGGTTCAGGCGACGCGGATCCTGCTCCTTGGGATCCCCCCACCAACGGCTGCTGGTCTCTGCGGGCGCTTTCTTGGGCGCCGGAGCAGGTGCAGTGGCAGTCGTCGAAGGCGCAGCTGCTGGGGCCGGTGCCTTTGCCGGTGCTGGTGCTGGCGAAGGAGCCGGGGTCGGCGCCTTTGCAGGAGCGGGCGCAGGCGTGGGCGTGGGTTTCGGCGTGGGCGCCGGCTTTTCCGGGGCAGCCTTGGGTGCGGGCTTGGCAGCTGGCTCCGGCATCGGTGCGGGCTCTGGAACGAGCAAGGGCTGCGAACCCGATGACTTTGGTGACGGCTCGGCTTTCGGCGACGGCTCAGCAGGCGTCGTGGTGGCGGCCGGCGCTGGAGGCGGTGTCGCCGCAGGTGCAGGTGATGGAGCGGGCGTCGGTGCAGCCGAAGGCTGTGTCGTGGCAGGTGCAGGCTCTGCGGCCGGCGGGGGAGTCGAGGTCGGCTCAGTCGCCGCAGACGCGGCCGACGGATCATTCTGCGCGACCTCGGTCGGCGGCGGTGGCGCGGCGGTCGGCGGCGGTGCCGCAGGCTCCGGCAACGGCTCGTTTGCCGAGATCGTCTTGGAGAAGACTTCGTCCGCCTGAGCGGTGATCGCGGGGAGCTCTCCCTTCTCCTCGTGCTTCGGCATCAGCTTGTTCAGCCCGAAGTAAACGCCCACGGCGGCGACGAGCGTGGCGCCGACGACGATCAGACCCTTGGGACTCGCCATCTGGACTCTCCGTTTCTAATCATTGAGACATCTTTATCGGGACGACAGCGGCTTTGCGCGGCAATTGTAGCCAAGTGCCGGCCATCGCGGACACGCGATCCGCGTCGCGTTCGCGGGTTCTTTGTGGGCGCGACCGGCCTCTTGCTGCGATAATAAATCAATCTCCAGCACCCTCCACTTCAACGCCGCGGAGCGACGATGAACGACCGCTATCTCGAGCTGTCCCAGTCCGGTTGGGGCAAGTCCATGCTCGAAATGTTCGGCCTGCCCACACCGCCGCGCCTGGCGCGGCCCGAAGCCCCCTGGCAGGAACGGCCCTTCGAGGGCCAGGCCGTGCTGGTGGGCGCCTCGTCCACCGCGCAGGTCAGCGGTCCGCTGCTGAGCGCCCTGCACGAGGCCGGCGCGTCGCTGCGCGTCATGACCGAGCACGCCGGACTTCTGCAGCTCAAGCAGGCCGCCGGAGAGCTCAAGCTCAATCTGGCAGGCAACCCGCAAGCAGCGGAAGGCGCCGATCGCTCGTTCGCGCTGGTGTTCGACGCCACCGGCATGAAGGGTCCCGATCAGCTGCGCGAGCTGTACGACTTCATCCAGCCCCACGTCGCCGCGCTGCCGTCCAACGGCCGCGTGCTGGTTGTCGGCCGCGTGCCCGCCGCCACGCCGACTCCTGGAGCCGCTGCGGCCGCCGCCGCGCTGCCCGGGTTCGTGCGCAGCCTCGGCAAGGAAATCGGTCGCAAGGGCAGCACGGTCAATCTCATCGAGCTGGACCCTGACGGCGAGAAGAATCTCGCGGGCGCGGTGCGGTTCTTCCTGTCACGCCACTCCGCGTTCGTCAGCGGACAGGTGCTGCGCGTCGGCGGTGCTGCGCGCAGCGCGGCGTCGCGCAGCTGGGCGCAAACGCTCGCCGGCAAGACGGCCCTGGTCACCGGTGCGGCGCGCGGGATCGGCGCCTCGATCGCCGAGGTCCTGGCGCGCGAAGGCGCGCGGATCGTCGGGGTGGACCATCCGAGCCAGGAAGGCGCCCTCGCGGAGTCGATGAGCAAGGTCGGCGGCAGCGGGCTGGGCATCGACATCACGGCCAAGGACGCTCCCGCCAGCATCGCCAAGGCGGTGACGGACGCCGGTCTGGACATCGTCGTGCACAACGCCGGCGTCACGCGCGACAAGATGCTGCGCAACATGGCGCCGCACTTGTGGGACATGGTGCTGCAGGTCAATCTCGCATCGATCCTGCGGATGAACGAGAAGCTGATGACGAGTGCATTGAAGCCCGGCGCCCGCATGGTCTGCATCTCGTCGATCGGCGGCATCGGCGGCAACGCCGGACAGACCAACTACGGCGCGACCAAGGCGGGCATCATCGGCTACGTCGCGGCGCTGGCCGAGGAGATGGCGGGGAAGGGCGGCGCCGTGAATGCCGTCGCGCCGGGCTTCATCGAGACGCAGATGACCGCGCAGATGCCGTTCGGCCCGCGCGAAGCCGGCCGTCGCCTGGCGGCGCTTTCTCAGGGCGGCCTGCCTTCCGATATCGCCGAGGCGGTGATGTTCCTGTCGAGCCCGTACGCCGCGGGTGTGAACGGCCGCACGCTGCGCGTGTGCGGACAGAACTTCTTCGGAGCCTGAGATTGGCGACGGCGAAGCGAGCCGTGGAAAGCCCGGCACCGCTGCGTCCGGTGGCGACGGCGAGTCTGCCGACGCCCTTCGCCGAATTCGCGATGACCGTGTACCAGGCCGCCGGGGGCAAGGAGCACCTGGCGCTGACGCTGGGGGACCTCTCCGGCGCAGCGCCGCTGGTGCGCATCCACTCCGAATGCCTCACCGGCGACGCGCTGTTCTCCCTGCGCTGCGACTGCGGCTTCCAGCTCGAGCACGCGCTGCAGCGCATCGCCACGGAAGGCCGCGGCGCCGTGCTCTATCTCCGGCAGGAAGGTCGGGGCATTGGCCTTGCCAACAAGATCCGCGCCTACGCGTTGCAGGATCACGGCGCCGACACGGTGGAGGCCAATGCGCATCTCGGGTTCCCGGCCGACCTGCGCGACTACCAGGGCGCGGTGGAAATCCTGCGTGACCTCGGGCTGACGCAGGTGCGCCTGATGACCAACAACCCGCGCAAGGTCGAGGCGCTGCAGAAATCGCAGATCGACGTGGTCGAGCGCATCCCGATGCATTGCGGCCGCAATCCGCACAACGAGGGCTACCTGCACACCAAGGCCGACAAGCTCGGGCACCTGTTGAGCAGCGGATGAACGCGCCGCAGCCTCCCCTGGACAAGGCGCGCGGGGTTCTGAAGGAACTTGGATCGCTGACCTACCAGACCTATCAGGTCTCGCGCGGCTTCGTGCCGCTGGTGAGCCTGCTCACGCACGAGCGCGACGTCACCCGCGACGAGCTCTCGGCGGCAATCGACCGGATCTTCGCGGGTCTTTACCGCCATCCGGTCACCCAGTCCACCGAGCGCATCACGCGCTACCTGCGGCACAAGCGGCTCATCCCCAACGAGCAGTCGACCGAGGAGCTGATCCGCTTCGTGGTCGACCAGCTGATCCAGCGCAGCCCCGTACCGGTGCCGGAGGCGATCGTCGAGGAGTTCTGGCGCTTCTTCAACGAGCTGTTCTCCTCACCCGAGCTCAAGGGCCTGGGCGAGCTGACGCTCGACATGGTGCGGCTGGTGATCCGCACCTACGAGCCGCTGCTGGTGGAGGTGGTGAACCTGCTCAAGGCAGGGCGGCGCTTCAATCAGTGGCAGCTCAACGAGCTCTTGCGTCGCGCGCAGCTGATCCGCGGCGACGTCGCCATCGTGCGCCGGCAGATCAAGGCGATCCGCTACATCCGCCCGTTCTTCCAGGCCGACCCGAAGGATTTCGCGGCGCAGGCGAAGATCGTGGCGCAGATGGTCCGCGAGTTCGGGCCCTTCTTCATCAAGATGGCGCAGGCGGCTGCGGCCAACGCCGACTTCCTGCCCGAGGAGATCGCCGCGGAGCTCGCGGTGTTCCACGAAGACGTGCCGCCGATGTCGGAAGAGGAAGTGCTGCAGGCCTTCCACGAATGCCACGGCAAGGCGCCGCACGAGCTTTACATGGGCTTCGACCCGGCGCGCCCGGTGCGCTCCGGCTCGATCGGCTCGGTCTACGTCGCCAAGAAGCCGTTCATCGAGGAAGGCGTCGAGGTGCTGCGACCGGTGGTGATCAAGGTCGGTCGCCACAACATCGACCGCGAGTTCCTGATCGGCAAGATGGTGCTGGGCCTGGCGATCATGTCGAGCCAGTACTGGGCGCCGCACACCAAGCTCGCGCCGTTCCTGCGCGCGCTGCAGGAGCAGGTCGACGAGTTCATCGCCGGCTTCACGCAGGAGCTGGACTTCGCCGAGGAGGCGCGCAACCACGAGCGCTTCTTCATCCGCAGCCTGAACAGCCGGGCGTGGAGCGTGCCGCGGCTCTACGGCTCGTCGAGCCGCATCATCGAGATGGAGTACCTCGCCGACGCGACCAGCCTGGGCAAGGCGCTCGCGCGCCTGCCCAAGCGCGAGCGGCGCCGGTTCCAGAGCCAGGTCGCGCAGCAGCTGCTCTACACGGTGCTGTCGCACATCTTCATGTACCAGGAGATGCACGGCGATCTGCATCCCGGAAACATCATGATCGGATCCGACGGCGCGCTGCACCTGATCGACTGGGGCAATGTCGTTCCGCTCGAAGGCAAGTGGCGCGCGGTGTGGGAGTACCTGACCGGCGCGATCACCGCCGATCTGGACCTGCTGACCGAGGCGCTGATCAAGATCAGCACCGCTCCCGAGGAGAACCTCGTGCGTCGCGACGAGATCCGCGCGGCGCTGCAGGAGACGCTCGACAAGAAGGGCGTGACGCCGCTGACCCGGCGCAACTTCTTCGGCGAGCTGCGGCGGGGCGGCATGAAGGGATTGCACGTGCGCGGGCAGACGATCCTGCACCTGATGTCGAACACGCAGCACTCGGGGGTGGTGATCAAGCGCGAGTACCTGCACCTGTCGCGCGCGCTGATGGCCGCGGCCGGAAGCTTCGGCACGCTCTACGAGAAGTCGCCGAAGCGCCTGCTGCTGGTGGATCTGACCTTCGGCGTCGCGCGTCTGCCCTGGAAGCTCACGCGCGATGTGATGCGCGCGGAAGTCTCGTTCTGGCGCGGGCGCATGGCCCGGTTGCTGCCACTGCCCAAGCTGCTGCGCGACCGGCTGGCACCGCCTTCGACCGCCGTGCTGGAGCAGGGCTAGGTTGTACGCGCTCGCGCGCAATCTGCTGTTCACGCTGGACGCCGAGCGCGCGCACGAGCTGACCATCGACGCGTTCCGCCACGCGCCACGCCTGGCGACGGCGCCGTTCGCCTGCGCGCCGGTGAGCGATCCCGTCGAACTGATGGGCCTCACGTTCCCCAATCGCGTCGGGCTTGCCGCTGGTCTGGACAAGAACGGCGAGTGCCTCGACGCCTGGGCGCGCCTGGGCTTCGGGTTCGTGGAAGTCGGGACGGTCACGCCCCGTGCGCAACCGGGAAACCCGAAGCCGCGCATGTTCCGGCTGCCCGCGCACGAGGCGCTGATCAATCGCCTCGGCTTCAACAACAAGGGCGTCGACCATTTGCTGGGCTGCGTGGCGCGCTCCAGCTTTCGCGGCGTGCTCGGCATCAACATCGGCAAGAACTTCGACACGCCCAACGAGCGCGCCGCAGAGGACTACCTGCACTGTCTGCGCAAGGTTTACGCCGCGGCGTCGTATGTAACCGTCAACGTTTCATCGCCCAACACCAGTGGTCTGCGCGAGCTGCAGAACCGCGAGCCGCTGCGCCAGCTGCTGTCGTCGCTCGTGACGGAACGATCGCGCCTCAGCGACCAGCATGGCCGGAAGCTCCCATTACTGCTGAAGATCGCGCCGGACCTGGAGCACGCGCAGATCACCGAGACGGCCGATGTCGCCCGCGAGTGCGGCATCGACGGCATGATCGCCACCAACACGACCATCGCGCGGCCGGGCGTGGTGGGGGAGCGCCTGGCCGCGGAGAAGGGTGGGCTGTCGGGGGCTCCGCTGCGCAAGCAGGCCTGTTCCGTCGTGAGCGCGCTGCGCGCGCACGTTGGTCGCGGGTTTCCATTGATCGGAGTGGGTGGCATCACCTCGCCCGAAGCTGCCCAGGAGCGGATCCAGGCCGGCGCCGATCTGATCCAGATCTACACGGGCTTCATCTATCGAGGTCCCGGACTGGTGCAAGCCTGCGCAGAATCTGTGAAAAATCGCCCCGTCAAAGTTGCCGGGGCCGGGGGCTTCAAGTAAATTCCGCTCAAATTAGAACAGCACGAACGCGGTTTCCTTTCACAACTGGGGTACAGGAACGGTTCCATGAGCAAAATGCTTTGGGGTGCACTTTTGGCTGGTGGGGCGGTTTGGTCGGGGCAGGCAGCCGCGGTCAACACCGAGAACTACGACATTCCTTATGTCGGCGCGATGGGCAGCTACGCCCTTCCCGACAGCATCCGCAACAACAACGGCGGCTACGGCTTCACGGCGCTGATCGGCATTCCGCTCGGCGACTGGTTCCCGATCTCGGGCTCCGCGGCCGAGCTCACGTTCTTCGACAACAACCTCGAGCGTGACATCGACGGCCAGGACAACTACCAGACCGGCATCACGCTGGACTGGGTCAAGGACTTCGGTCTGTATGGCTGGCCCAAGGACGGCATGATGAGCTGGGCGCCCGACTTCAAGCCGTTCACGCTGGTGGGCGTCGGCGCGATCCAGGACGACGTGCTTGGCGACAAGAACGCGGTGGTCGCGGTCGAGGGTGGCGTCGGCGTCATCGCCAGCCTGCCGTGGTGGGGCATGGCGGTGCGCACGGACGTGCGCCTCGTCGGCCAGGTGAACGACAAGTCCGTTCCCGACCATGACTTCCTGCTCGACTATCACTTCAACGTCGGCCTGCAGATCCCGCTGACGCCGTTCTTCGATCGCACGCTCGCCGTCGCGCCTGCCAAGGAGTGCGACGTCGCGGTGGTGAATCCGGTCACCGGTCGCAGCGACTGCGAGACGGACTCGGATCACGACGGCGTGCCGGATTCGCTCGACAAGTGCCCTGGCTCGGCCGCTGGTACCCAGGTCGACGCCAACGGTTGCGGCACCTCCGCCGGCGACAGCGATCATGACGGCGTTGCCGATGCTTCCGATGTATGCCCGAACACGCCGGCGACGATGAAGGTCGATGCGGTCGGCTGCGCGGTGTCGCAGACGGTCGTGCTGACCGACGTGCGCTTCAAGCTGGACTCGGCCGAGCTGACCGACGATGCCAACGGCACGCTCGACAACGTCGCCAAGGCGCTCGAGAGCCAGAAGAACCTGGCGGTGGAGATCGGCGGCTACGCCGACAACATGGGCTCGGCGGAATACAACAAGGAGCTGTCGCAGAAGCGCGCCGAGACCGTGCGCAGCTACCTCATCGCCAAGGGCGTCGACGGCTCGCGCCTGACGGCGACCGGCTACGGCGAGAAGAAGCCGGTGGTGTCGAACGACACCGAGGCCGGCCGCGAGATGAACCGCCGCGTCGAGTTCAAGGTTTCGATCATCAAATAGCAGGCGTCACCCGGATCTATCCAAGACCGCCGGCCCAACCGGCGGTTTTTCATTTATGGCCGCAGAACCGGTCGCGTCACCCTGCCGCAACGTCTGTCAGCTCAGCCATGACCAGGTGTGCATCGGCTGCGGGCGGACGATCGGCGAGATCGCCGAATGGTCCTCTGCCGACGAGGGTCGCCGCCGCCGGATCTGCCAGGACGCCGCGCGACGTATGGCGCTTGATCTGACCATAGACAACAACTTACGGGCACAACCTCACGTGAAGGAAACGCATACGCTCGAGCAGTTCTCCCGGCAGATCACGCTGGCCGTGCGCTGGGGAGACATGGACAGCATGGGCCACGTGAACAACGTGAAGTTCTTCACCTTCGACGAAAGCGGGCGCATCGCCTACTTCGACGAGCTGGCGAAGACTGATCCCACGTTCTGGAACGACCACGGGCTGATCCTGGCGCACATCGGCGCGGACTTCATCGCCCAGCTGCGCTATCCGGCGACGCTGCAGATCGGCACGCGGGTCGCCAAGCTGGGACGCAGCAGCCTGCACACGGTGTCGGCGATGTTCAGCGAAGGGCGCCTGATCGCGGTGGTGAAGGGCGTGATCGTCTGGTTCGACTACGTCAACCAGAAGCCGATGCCGATTCCTTCGCACGTGCGCGAGATGATCCGCAAGCGCGAAATAATCAAGCCGGAAGAGGTCGGGTAGGTCGGATCGAGCGCAGCGGATCCGACGGTTCAGCGCAGCCCGCTCAGCTCCAGCACCGGCTCGGACTCGTCCCAGAACGCGTCGTAGTCCTTGACCTTCTCCAGCACCAGCGGCGCGGGGTGCGGATAGTAGTAAGCCTCGAGCCGCTTCTGCTGCGGCAGCTCCAGCATGCGGCGTCGGTCGACGATGACGATCTCGGGCCCGTCCGTCTCCCGCTTCTCGGGCGTGAGCTCCCGCAGCTGGATGCGGCTCGGCAGCCGGCGCGCGAGCTCGAGAAACGGGTTGCCGCTGCTGGTGGCGGCGCGCGCGTCGGCGACCAGCACGCGCACCTGCGAGCGCTCGCTGTGCAACGCGAACTTCCTGAGCGCGTCGACCACGTCTTCGCGCGCATAGAGCTGGCGGTTGAGACCGAGGCTGAACACCGCCACCGACATCTCCGCGCCGGACAGCAGCGTCGCCAGCGTCGTGCCGAAGGCGTCGGTTCCGGTAACGATCTCGCGGTCGGGCTCTCGTGCGTTCTCGGCCATTAGAGGTCTCGTGCCTGATCGGCGGCGTTGCCAGTGTATTCGGCGGGGGTGAGCGCCAGCAGCCGCTTCTTGTCGGCGGCGGGCAGCTTCAATCCGGAGATGAACTCGCGCAGCGCGTCCTTGCCGACGCGCTTCCCGCGCGTGAAGCGCTTCAGCTGCTCGTAAGGCTCGGGCAGACCATGACGGCGCATCACCGTCTGGATGGCCTCGCCGAGCACTTCCCAGTTGTCGTCCAGATCGCGGCCCATGCGCCAGGCGTCGGCTTCGAGCTTGGACAAGCCTTTCTCGATCGCCTGGAACGCGATCAGGCTATGGGCGATGCCCACGCCCAGGTTGCGCAGGGCGGTGGAGTCGGTGAGATCGCGCTGCCAGCGCGAGATCGGCAGCTTTGCGGCCAGGTGCTGCAGGATCGCGTTGGCGACGCCGAGGTTGCCTTCGGCGTTCTCGAAGTCGATCGGGTTCACCTTGTGCGGCATGGTGGACGACCCGACCTCTCCCTCGACGGTCTTCTGCCGGAAATACGACAGCGACACGTAGCCCCAGAGATCGCGGCAGAAGTCGATCAGCACGGTGTTGAAGCGCTCGACCGCGTGGAAATATTCGGCGATGTAATCGTGCGGCTCGATCTGCGTCGTCGCCGGGCTTTGCGCCAGGTCGAGGTCCTTGATCAGTCTTCCGGAAAGCTTGGCCCAGTCAACGTCCGGATACGCAGCCAGGTGCGCGTTCCAGTTGCCGACAGCGCCATTCATCTTGCCCATCAGCTCCACCGCCGCCAGCTGCTTGCGCTGCCGGCGCAGGCGTTGCGCGAACACCGCCATCTCCTTGCCCAGTGTCGTCGGCGATGCGGGCTGCCCGTGGGTTCGCGCGAGCATCGGCTGCTCGGCCTGCTGGCGCGCCAGCGTGGTCACCATGCGGATCAGCCGATCGGCGGCGGGCAGCAGGACCTTCTCGCGCGCGTCCTTGAGCATCAGGGCGTAGGCGAGGTTGTTGACGTCCTCCGAGGTGCAGGCGAAGTGGATGAACTCCTTGATGGCCGCGAGCTCGCGCTGCGAGCCGATCTTCTCCTTCAAGTAATACTCGATCGCCTTGACGTCGTGGTTGGTCGTGTCCTCGATGCGCTTGACCCGCTGCGCCTCGGTGATGTCGAAGGCCTCGACGATGCGCTCGAGCTTCTTGCGCGCGGCCGCGGACAGCTCCGGGACCTCCTCGATCTGCTTGTGGTCGGACAAAGCGAGCAACCAACGTACCTCGACCAGCACGCGATAGCGGATCAAGCCGGTACTCGCTGAAGTACTCGCGCAATCCGACGGTTTTCTCGGCGTAACGACCGTCGATCGGGGAGATCGCCGACAGCGAAGTCAGGTTCATGCCGGAGCAGGTCGTTGGTGTAAGGTGACCATTCTAGCGAGGTCCGGATGAAGCCGAAGGATCGCATCGCCAACGACAGCATGGGTGCGCTTCGCGTGCCGGCAGACGCCTTGTGGGGCGCGCAGACCCAGCGCGCGGTGCAGAACTTCCCCGTCTCCGGATTGCGCATGCCGCGCAGCTTCATCCGCGCGCTCGGGCTGATCAAGGCGACGGCGGCGGAGGTGAACGGCGCGCTCGGCCAGCTCGATGCACCGCGCGTCGCGGCCATCGTCAAGGCGAGCCTTGCGGTCGCCGACGGCAAGCACGACGCACAATTCCCGATCGACGTGTTCCAGACCGGCTCGGGCACTTCGTCGAACATGAACGCCAACGAGGTGATCGCGACGCTCGCCAGCCGCGGGCGCCTGAAGGTGCATCCGAACGATCACGTCAATTGCGCCCAGTCCTCCAACGACGTCATCCCGACGGCGATCCACCTGTCGGCAGGGCTGAGCGTGCACGAGCAGCTTTTGCCGGCGCTGGATCACCTGGCCCTGACCATCCAGGCGAAAGCACGCAGCCTGAGCGGGCTCACCAAGACCGGCCGTACGCATCTGATGGACGCGATGCCCGTGCGCTTCGACCAGGAGATGAGCGGATGGGCGCAGCAGGTGCGCAACGGCATCGCGCGCGTGCGCTCGGCCTTGCCGAGGATCCAGGCGCTGGCGCAGGGCGGCACGGCAGTCGGCACCGGCATCAACGCGCATCCGCAGTTCGGCAGGCGTTTCGCCGCGGCGCTGTCGAAGCGCACCGGCATCCGGTTCACGGCATCGCCCAATTTCTTCGAGAGCCTGTCGTCGCAGGACGCGGCGGTGGAGCTCTCCGGCCAGCTGCGGACGGTCGCGGTGTCGCTGATGAAGATCGCCAACGACCTGCGCTGGATGAATTCCGGTCCGCTCGCGGGCCTGGGCGAGATCGAGCTCCAGGCCTTGCAGCCGGGCTCCTCGATCATGCCGGGCAAGGTCAACCCGGTGATCGCCGAGGCGACGTGCATGGTCGCGGCACAGGTCATCGGCAACGATGCGACGATCGTGGTGGCGGGTCAGAGCGGCAATTTCCAGCTCAACGTCATGCTGCCGGTGGTTGCGCTCAACCTGCTGCAGTCCATCGAGCTGCTGGCGAACGTGTCGCGGCTGCTGGCGGACTTCGCGATCGCCGGCTTCGAGGTCCGCGAGGCCAACGTCAAGCGCGCGCTGGCGCAGAACCCGATCCTGATCACGGCGCTCAACGCGGTGATCGGCTACGAGAAGGGCGCGGCGATCGCCAAGCAGGCGTACAAGGAAGGGCGGCCAGTGCTGGACGTCGCGCGCGAGCACACGGGAATGGACGAGACGCAGCTGCGTCGCCTGCTGGACCCGGTGGTTCTCACCCGGGGCGGGATCAAGGGCGCCGGCGGCGCGGGCGGCTAGCCTCCACGTGCCGGAGCTCCCCGACCTGACGGTCTACCTGGATCGTCTCGACGCGCTGGCGATGGGGAAGACGCTCGGTGCGCTTCGCATCGGCAATCCATTCGTGCTGCGCACGGTCGAGCCTGGGCCCGACGCGTTCTCCGGCCGCAAGCTCGTCCGCCTGTCGCGCATTGGCAAGCGCCTGGTCCTGGGCTTCGAGGGCGAGCTGTTCGCGGTCATCCACCTGATGATCCTCGGTCGGCTCTACTGGAAGAAGCGTGGCATCAAGATTCCGAGGAGCGGAGGGCTTGCGGCCTTCGATTTTCCCGGCGGCACGCTGCTGTTCACGGAGCATGGGAAGAAACGCCGCGCATCGCTGCACCTGGTAGAGGGTGAAGAAGCGCTGCGGGATTTCCAGCGTGGAGGCGTCGAGGTCTTCGAGGCCGGCGTAGCGGAATTCGGCGCCGCGCTTAAGCGGACCAACTTGACGCTCAAGCGGGCACTGACGGATCCGCGAGTTATCAGCGCGATCGGCAACGCGTACTCGGACGAGATCCTGCATCGCGCCCGCATGTCGCCGTTCAAGCAGACCGAGGCGATGACCGACGAGGAGATCGCGCGGCTGTTCTCCGCCACACGCGCCGTGCTGCACGAATGGACGCACTGGCTGCGGCAGGAAGCGGGCGAGTGGCCGGAAAAGGTGACGGCCTTCCATCAGGGCATGGCCGTGCACGGCAGGTACAAGCAGCCGTGCCCGGTGTGCGGCGCGCCGGTGCAGCGCATCGTCTACGCCGACAACGAGTCGAACTACTGTGCGCGGTGCCAGACCGAAGGGCGGATCCTGGCGGATCGCGCCCTTTCGCGCCTGCTGAAGGCCAGCTGGCCGAGAACCCTCGAGGAGCTCGAGGGCTAGAAGGTTCTAACCTTCGTACTTGAAGCTCAGCGAGAGCTTGACGCGGTATTCCTTGATCTTGCCCTTGCCGTCGATGGTCGCATCCTGCTGGATGACCTCGGCGATGCGCAGGTTACGCAGCGACTTGGATGCGGAAGCGACAGCCTGCTGCGCCGCGTCTTCCCAGCTCTTGCCGCTCGTGCCGACCAGCTCGATGATCTTGTAGGCGCTCATTGCGTCTCCCGCTTGTTGTTGGTGGGCTGTGACCTTACGCCCGATTCCTCCCTCGTCGCAAGCCGGTGCTACGATGCCGCCGACTTTTCCGGGGCCCGATTCGCGAGCACATGACCACGATCCGCCAGGACGACCTCATCGCCAGCGTCGCCGACGCCTTCCAGTACATCAGCTACTACCATCCGCTCGACTACATCAAGGCGCTGGGCGACGCCTACGAACGCGAAGAGTCCCCCGCGGCCAAGGACGCCATCGCCCAGATCCTGACGAACTCGCGCATGTGCGCGGAGGGCCATCGCCCGATCTGCCAGGACACGGGCATCGCCGTGGTGTTCATGAAGGTCGGCATGAACGTGCGCTGGGACGGCGCGACCATGAGCGTCGGCGAGATGATCAACGAAGGCGTGCGCCGCGCCTACCTGCATCCGGACAACAAGCTGCGCGCCTCGGTGCTGTCGGATCCCGCGGGCGCGCGCAAGAGCACCAAGGACAACACGCCAGCGGTCGTGCACTACGAGCTGGTTCCGGGCGATCACGTCGAGGTGACGTGCGCGGCCAAGGGCGGGGGCTCGGAGGCCAAGTCGAAGTTCGCGATGCTGAACCCGTCCGACTCGCTGGTCGACTGGGTGCTCAAGACGGTGCCGACGATGGGCGCAGGCTGGTGCCCGCCGGGAATCCTCGGCATCGGCATCGGCGGCACGCCGGAGAAGGCGATGCTGATGGCCAAGGAATCGATCATGGCGCCGGTCGACATCCAGGAGCTGAAGGCGCGCGGTGCGAAGACCCGCGCCGAGGAGCTGCGGCTGGAGCTGTTCGACAAGGTCAACGCACTGGGCATCGGTGCCCAGGGGCTGGGCGGGCTGACGACCGTCCTCGACGTGAAGGTGCTCGACTATCCGACGCACGCGGCGAACCTGCCGATCGCAATGATCCCCAACTGTGCCGCCACGCGGCACGTGCATTTCGAGCTCGACGGTTCGGGACCGGCGCACCTGGAGCCGCCGCGACTCGAGGATTGGCCGAAGGTGACATGGCAAGCCGACGTGAACACCGCGACGCGCGTGAACCTCGACGCGCTGACGCGCGACGAAGTCGCTGCGTGGAAGCCCGGCCAGAAGCTGCTGCTCAACGGCAAGATGCTGACGGGACGCGATGCCGCGCACAAGCGCATCGCCGACATGATCGCCAAGGGGCAGAAGCTGCCGGTGGATTTCGCCAACCGCGTCATCTATTACGTGGGCCCCGTCGATCCGGTCCGCGATGAAGCGGTCGGGCCCGCTGGGCCGACCACTGCAACGCGCATGGACAAGTTCACCGAGATGATGCTCGCGCAAACGGGGTTGATTGCGATGGTCGGCAAGGCCGAGCGCGGGCCGGTTGCCATCGAGTCCATCAAGAAGCACCGCAGCGCTTACCTCATGGCGGTCGGCGGTGCGGCGTATCTCGTCGCCAAGGCCATCCGCTCGGCGAAGGTGGTCGGCTTCGAGGACCTCGGGATGGAGGCGATCTACGAATTCGAGGTGAAAGACATGCCCGTCACCGTCGCGGTCGACAGCCAGGGCGTGTCGGTGCACCAGACGGGTCCGAAGCAGTGGCAGGCGAAGATCGCCGGCATTCCGGTCTCCGTTGCCTGAACGTCGCTCAAGAGCACAACCAAGGAGTGAACATGAAAGCGATCCTTTCCAGCCTGACGATTTGCGCGGCCGTGCTGCTGTCGCCGGCGATGGCCGGTGACGAGGCATGGACGCTGAAGCCCGATCACAAGATGTCGGCCGTGCTCAAGGACCTCACCGGCAAGCGCGTCACCGTGCACCTGCGCGCCGGGGGTGATCTGACGGGCAAGCTGACCGTGGTGGGCGATCACGTCATCCAGCTCTCGCAGCTGGCCAACAAGGACTTCTACGACGCGGTCATCGCGCTGGACGCCGTCGACGCGGTCGAGGTGAAGACGCGCTCGCAGTAGCGCTTTTCGCTTTCTGCGGCACCAGCACCGAAGCGCCGCTGGTCTTGCGGGCCTCGAGATCCTTGTGCGCCTTGACCACGTCGCGCAGCGGGTAACGCTGGCGGATGTCGGCGGCGATGATGCCGCTGGCGACGGCATCGAACACGGCGTTGGCCGCCGACTCCAGGTCCTGGCGCGACGCCGTGTAGTCGACGAGGGTAGGGCGGGTGAGATACAGCGAGCCCTTCGCCGCAAGCAATCCCAGCTCGAGCGCCGGCGGCTTGCCGGAGGCGTTTCCGAACGTCACCAGCATGCCGCGGCGCTTCAGGCAGTCGAGAGACTTCAGCACCGTGTCCTTGCCGACGGAGTCGTACACGACGTCGACGCCGCGGTCCTTGGTCAGCTTGCGGACCTCGGCGACGAAATCCTGCTTCGCGTAATCGATGACGTGATCGCAGCCGTACGTGCGCGCAAGCTTGCACTTCTGCGCGCCGCCTGCGGTGCCGATGACGAAGGCCCCGAGCGACTTGGCCCAGGGAACCAGCACGCTGCCGACGCCGCCGGCGGCTGCGTGCACCAGCAGCCGATCGTTGCGCTGCACCGGGAACGTCAGGTGCAGCAGGTAATAGGCCGTCATCCCCTTGAGCATCAGCGCGGCCGCTTCGTCGTCGCTGACCTCTGCAGGAAGCGTCACCGCGCGCGCCGCCGGCAGGACGCGTTGCTCGGCATAGGCGCCAAGCGCGCCGGCGTAGGCGACGCGATCGCCGACGGCAAAGCCGGTGACGCCGGTGCCGATGGCCTCCACCACGCCCGCGCCCTCGGAGCCGATCCCGCTCGGCAATGGCAGCGGATACAAACCCGATCGGTGATAGGTGTCGATGAAGTTGAGGCCGATGGCGGTTTGGCGGATGCGCAGCTCGCCAGGTCCGGGATCGCCGACGTCGACGTCTACGAGCTGCAGGACCTCGGGGCCCCCGTGACGTTCGATGCGGACTGCAAGGCTCATTTCGCGCGCTCCATGGCGTGACCCGTGTATCATTTTTGCAATCATGCCTCGACTCTCCTATCGCGCGCTCTGCGCGCTCGGCCTGATTGCGTGCGTGGTGGGGATGGCGTTCGCGCTCTACCTTCAGCATTACCGCAATCTCGAGCCGTGCAACATGTGCATCTTCCAGCGCGTCGCGATGATCGCGGCAGGCGTCTTCTTCCTGGCCGGCGCGTTGCACGGTCCCAAGGCGGCAGGCCGCTGGCTCTGGTCAGGACTCGCGGGTCTGGCGAGCCTCGCCGGCGCGCTGCTGGCGGCGCGTCACGTCTGGATCCAGTCCCTCCCGGAAGGGGAAGTGCCGGCGTGCGGCGGCGCGCTGGACTACCTGTTCGACGTCATGCCGTGGCAGGAGGTCGTCAAGAACGTGCTGCGCGGCGACACCGACTGCGCCAAGATCAACGCCGCCTGGATGGGGCTGGCGTTGCCCGCATGGACGCTGATCGCGTTCATCGGCATTTTCATCTACGCGCTGCTGACGCCGGTTTTCAGCCGCAGCGCACGACGGGATCTGCAATGACGACAGCCACGACCGATCTGTGCGACGCCCATGCCGACGTCCAGGTGTGTGAGCCGGTGTTCGGCGACTTCGGCGGGCAGCTGGCCTTTAACGGGCCGGCGAAGACGCTGAAGGTGTTCGAGGACAACGCGCTGGTCCGCGCGATGCTGGAGCAGCCCGGTGACAAGCGCGTGCTCGTGGTCGACGGCGGCGGCTCCATGCGCTGCGCGCTGTTCGGCGATCAGCTTGCGACGCTGGCGGTGAAGAACGGCTGGGCCGGCGTGATCGTCTACGGCTGCATCCGCGATTCCGATGCGATCGGCGAGATGGCACTGGGCGTCAAGGCGCTGGGCACGCATCCGCGCAAGAGCGAGAAGGGACTGCATACGGGCCGCGAAGACGCGGTGCTCGCGTTCGCCGGCATCACCGTGCGGCCGGGCGCCTGGATCTACGCCGACAGCGACGGCGTCATCGTCGCGGAGCGCGCGCTCCATCGCTAGGGCGTGACGATGCAAGACCTGACGCAGGGCTCCGTCCGGGGCCACATCTGGAAGATGACGCAGCTCATGCTGGTCAGCATGGTGATGCAGACGCTGTACAACCTCATCGACCTCTACTGGGTCAGCCGGCTGGGCAAGGAAGCCGTGGCTGCCGTCAGCGTTTCCGGCAACCAGATGATGATCGTGATCGCCCTGACGCAGATGCTCGGGGTCGGCGCTGCAGCGGTGATCTCCCATGCCGCCGGCCGCAAGGATCACGCGCGCGTGCAGTTCCTGTTCAACCAGGCCTTGAGCCTGGGCGTGGTCATGGGCCTGGCGTTCGTCGCTGCGGGACTGGCGACGGCCGGCATCTATGCCGACGCGGTGAGCGGCGATGCCGAGACGGCGCGCCTGACGCGCCAGTTCCTGCTGTGGTTCATCCCTGGCCTGGCGCTGCAGTTCCCCTTGTCCGCGCTCGGCTCGGCCTTGCGCGGCATCGGCAACATGCGCCCGGCGCTGCTGGCGCAGATGGGAACGCTCGTGCTGAACATCGCTCTTGCGCCCGTGCTGGTCTTCGGCTGGGGCACGGGTGTCGCGCTCGGCATCCAGGGCGCGGCGCTCGCAACGTTCATTGCGATGCTCGCGGGCACCTGGGGACTGGTCCTGTACCTCAGGCGCGAAGCGACCTACCTGCGCGTGCAGGCCGCGAGCTGGCGACCGCAGAAGAGAGCCTGGCGCGAGATCTTCGCGATCGGCCTGCCCGCCGGCGCCGAGTTCGGCCTGATGGCGCTCTACCTGATTTTCATCTACGTGCTGATCCGCCCGTTCGGCGCCGAGGCGCAGGCCGGGTTCGGCATCGGCATGCGCATCATGCAATCGGGATTCATGCCGGCGATGGCGGTTGCATTCGCGTGCGCCGCGGTCGCGGGCCAGAACTACGGCGCGCGGCAGTTCGACCGCGTGCGCGAAACGTTCCAGGCGGGCCTGCTCATCGCCACCGCGATGATGCTGCTGTTCACCGTGCTGTGCCACGTCGCGCCCGCTGCCATGACGCAATTGTTCTCCGCCGATCCGGCGGTGATCGAAGTCGGCGACGATTACCTGCGGATCATCTCCTGGAACTACGTGGCGTTCGGCTTCATCGTCGTCAGCGGCGGCATGTTCCAGGGATTGGGCAATACCTGGCCAGCCCTGGTGAGCTCGGCCGCGCGGATCGGCTTCATCGTCCTGCCCGCCTGGTGGCTCTCGCGCACGGCGACCTTTCGCATCAACCAGATATGGTGGCTTTCGGTGGGATCGGTCGGGGTGCAGATGTTTCTCTCGCTGCTATTCCTTCGGCGAGAGTTTTCGCGCAAACTGGTGTCGCCGCCGGATCGAGCCGCGGCCGTGGAGCCAGCCACCTGATTGGAAACAGCGCCAGCAGCAGCGGCGCTGGCTGACGATACGACATGGAGCGTCCGGCGGGGGCCGGAGAAAGACAGGGGAAGTCGCGTGGACGAGAGCAGATCGGCAGTGGGAATCGTGGTGGCCGTTGTCTGGAGCGTGCTGGCCTTAAGCCTGGTGATGAACTGGTTATAGCGCGTGACACGAGTGGCTATAATCCGCGCCTGATTTTTTCCACGGCGCGGAGCGACAAGCGATGAAAATGCCCAAGGGCGTTGAGATTATCGGCCCGATCCAGAAGGGCTACGAGAGCATCCTCACCCCCGCGGCTCTCGAATTCGTCGCCAAGCTGGTCCGCAAGCACGGCCCGCGCCGCCAGCAGCTGCTGGCCTTGCGCAAGGAGCGCCAGCAGCCGATCGACAAGGGCCGCATGCCCGGCTTCCTCAAGGAGACGGCAAAGATCCGCAGCGGCAAGTGGCAGATCGCCGGCATCCCCAAGGACCTGCAGGACCGCCGCGTGGAGATCACCGGCCCGGTCGATCGCAAAATGATCATCAACGCGCTGAACTCCGGCGCGAAATGCTTCATGGCGGACTTCGAGGACTCGGCCAGCCCCACCTGGGACCTGATGGTGCAGGGCCACATCAATCTCGCCGACGCGGTCCGCCGCAAGATCGCGTTCACGTCGCCCGAGGGCAAGGAGTACAAGCTCAACCCCGAGATCGCGACGCTGATCGTGCGCCCGCGCGGCTGGCACCTGGAAGAGAAGCACGTACTGATCGACGGCAAGCCAGCGCCCGGCGGCATCTTCGACTTCGCGTTGTTCTTCTTCCACAACGTCAAGGAACAGCTCAAGCGCGGCACCGGCCCGTACTTCTATCTGCCCAAGATGCAGTCGCACCTGGAGGCGCGGCTCTGGAACGCGGTGTTCAAGGACGCGCAGGCGCTGCTGAAGATTCCGCAGAAGACCATCAAGGTGACCGTGCTGATCGAGACGCTTTGGGCCGCGTTCGAGATGGACGAGATCCTCTACGAGCTGCGCGATCACATCGTCGGCCTCAACTGCGGCCGCTGGGATTACATCTTCTCGTGCATCAAGACGCTCAATGCACACGGCGACTGGATGGTGCCGGATCGTTTCCAGGTGACGATGGACAAGCACTTCCTGGACTCGTACTCCAAGCTGCTGTGCGAGACCTGTCACAAGCGCGGAGCCTCGGCGATGGGCGGCATGGCCGCCTTCATCCCGACCAAGGACCCGGCGAAGAACGAGGAAGTGTTCGCCAAGGTCGCGGCCGACAAGCTGCGCGAGGTCAAGAACGGCCACGACGGCACCTGGGTCGCGCATCCGGGCCTGGTGAAGGTGGCGATGGACGTGTTCAACGAGCACATGCCGACGCCCAACCAGATCCACAAGCAGTTCAAGTACGGGATCAAGGCGTCGGACCTCCTCAAGAAGCCCGAAGGGCAGATCACCGAGAACGGCCTGCGCATGAACATCAACGTCGGCCTCGGCTACGTCGAGGCCTGGCTGTGTGGCAACGGCTGCGTGCCGCTGCACAACCTGATGGAGGACGCCGCCACCGCGGAGATCTCCCGCACGCAGATCTGGCAGTGGCTGAAGCACGGCGCGAGCCTTTCCGACGGCCGCAAGGTCAGCCGCGAGCTGGTGCTGCAGATCCTCGACGAGGAAGAGCAGGCTTATCGCCGCGAGCGCGGCGACGAGCGCTTCTTCAAGGGCCGCTTCGCGGAGGCCGCGGGCATCGTCGCCCGCATGTCGACCGCGAGCAATTGCGCCGATTTCCTGACGCTCCCGAGTTACGCGTATCTGGACTGAAAGTGTCGGTACGGCGCCGTTGTGCGGTGCAAAAAAACTGCCGTTATAATGCGCGGCCCAATTGCACCTCACAGGCTTGAGAAACCCCGATGACGCGTGACGAGTTTCCCACCAAGGACCAGCAGGCAATGACCACCCGCGAAGCGCAGATCAAGGCCCTCGAGCAGGACTGGGCGACGAACCCCCGCTGGAAGAGCGTCAAGCGCGGCTACACCGCCTATGACGTCGTCCGCCTGCGCGGCAGCATGCCGATCGAGCACACGCTGGCCAAGCGTGGCGCCGAGAAGCTGTGGGATCTGGTCAATGGCAAGGCCAAGAAGGGTTACGTCAACGCGTTCGGCGCCATCACCGCGGGCCAGGCGATGCAGCAGGCCAAGGCCGGTCTCGAGGCTGTCTATCTTTCAGGCTGGCAGGTCGCGGCCGACGGCAACACCTCCGAGACCATGTATCCCGACCAGTCGCTCTACGCGTACGACTCGGTGCCGACCATGGTCCGGCGCATCAACAACACGTTCAAGCGCGCCGACGAGATCCAGTGGAGCAAGGGCGTCGGCCCCGGACACAAGGACTTCGTCGACTTCTTCCTGCCGATCGTGGCGGACGCGGAAGCCGGCTTCGGTGGCGTGCTCAACGCCTTCGAGCTGATGAAGAACATGATCCAGGCCGGCGCCGCCGGCGTGCACTTCGAGGACCAGCTCGCCGCGGTCAAGAAGTGCGGTCACATGGGCGGCAAGGTGCTGGTGCCCACGCAGGAAGCGATCGAGAAGCTGATCGCAGCGCGCTTCGCCGCCGACGTCATGGGCGTGCCGACCATCGTGCTGGCGCGCACCGACGCCGAGGCCGCGAATCTGCTGACCTCGGACCATCATCCCAACGACAAGAAGTTCCTGACCGGCGAGCGCACGCCGGAAGGCTTCTACCGCGTAAAGAATGGCCTCGAGCAGGCGATCTCGCGCGGCGTCGCCTACGCGCCGTACGCCGATCTGGTGTGGTGCGAGACGGGAGTGCCCGACATCGGCTTCGCGCGTGAATTCGCGCAGGCCGTGCACAAGGCCGTGCCGGGCAAGCTGCTTTCGTACAACTGCTCGCCCTCGTTCAACTGGAAGAAGAACCTCAACGATTCCCAGATCGCCAAGTTCCAGGACGACCTCTCGGCGCTGGGCTACAAGTATCAGTTCATCACGCTCGCGGGCATCCACATCAACTGGTTCAACACCTTCCAGTTCGCGCACGCCTATGCGCGCGGCGAAGGCATGCGCCACTACACCGAGATGGTGCAGGAGCCGGAGTTCAAGGCGCGCGAGAAGGGCTATACCTTCGTCAGCCACCAGCAGGAAGTCGGCGCTGGCTACTTCGATGACGTTACGACCGTGATCCAGGGTGGTTCCTCGAGCGTGCAGGCTCTCAAAGGATCGACGGAAGAAGAGCAGTTCCACTGATTCCGTGTGGTTCTCAAAGGCCCGGCAATGCCGGGCCTTTTTATTTGGCCTTTGAACGTTGCGACATATCAGCTGCACGCCGCGCGCTTGAACCAAGGGTGGCGCGGGAGTAGAACAGGGCAGCAATTCCAAATGACAACCGGGGGGAACGCCATGAATCGAGGGACGCTGGTCGCCGTTGTGATGCTCGGTGCGGTCGCAGGATTCGCTGGCTACACCTACCTGCGACCAGAGCCGCCGCCTGCGCCCCAGCCGCAGGTACAGGCGCCGCCGCCGCCCGAGGTGGTCAAGGCCGCCATCGGCGCCAACCTGCTCGAGGGGCTTGGCAATTACACGCACGCAATCACGACCAGCAATCCCGAGGCGCAGCGCTGGTTCAACCAGGGCCTGATGCTGACGTTCGGCTTCAACCATGACGCTGCCGAGCGCTCGTTCCTCAAGGCAACGGAGCTCGATCCGGAGTGCGCCATGTGCTGGTGGGGCTCGGCCCTCGTGCTGGGACCGCACGTGAATGCAGGCATGGACCCCGCCAATAACGCCAAGGCCTGGGAGCGTGTGCAGAAGGCGAGAGTGCTGATGCCCAAGGCCAGCGAAGCCGAGCGCGCGTACATCGACGCGCTGTCGGCGCGGTACGCCGAGCACCCACCGGAAGATCGCAAGACGCTGGACGAGGCCTACGCCCAGGCCACGCGCGAACTCTCCAAGAAGCTGCCCGATGATCTCGACGCCGCGACGTTCCACGCCGAGGCGCTGATGGACCTGCAGCCCTGGGACTACTACGACGAGCAGCTCAAGCCCAAGGGGAACACCGCGGAGGTCGTGTCGGTGCTCGAGTCGGTCATGAAGCGCAATGCCGATCATCCGGGTGCGCTGCATCTGTACGTGCACGCCGTCGAGGCGTCGGCTGAGCCGCAGCGCGGCGTCGATGCCGCGGATCGCCTGCGCGCGCTGATCCCGGGCTCGGGACATCTGGTGCACATGCCCGCGCACATCTATGGACGGGTCGGGCGCTGGCACGACGCAGTCCTGGCGAATCAGAAAGCCATCGAGGCCGACAACGTTTACCTGTCGATCTGCCGTCCGCAGCCGGGCGTCTACCCGCTGGGCTACGTGCCCCACAACCATCACTTCCTGTGGTTCGCTGCGACCATGGAAGGGGCGAGCGCCACGGCGCTGAGCGCTGCGGACGAAACCGCCAAGCGCACCAGCGATCCCCAGCTGATGCGCACGCCGGGCTTCGAAGCGATGCAGTACTTCGCCCTGACGCCATTGTTCGCCAAGGTGCGCTTCGGCAAATGGGACGACGTCGTTGCCACGCCGCAGCCGCCGGCGGACCTGCCGTACCAGGTTGCGATCTGGCACTACGCGCAGGGCTTGGCCGCGGTGCGCCAGAAGCGGGTCGACGAGGCGCAGAAGCATCATGAGGCGCTGGCCAAGGCGGCTGCCGATCCCGCAATCGAGAAGCTGAAGGCGTGGGATCGTTACTCGCTGATTCAGGGCGTCAGGGTTGCAGAGCGGATGGTGGCCGGCGAGCTCGCGGCCGACCGCAAGGATTACGCCGCCGCGATCACGGCGCTGCAGGAAGGCGCGGCCATCGAGGACAAGATCCCGTACGACGAGCCGCCGGGCTGGCACGCGCCGGTGCGTCAGTCGCTGGGAGCGGTGCTGCTCGAGGCAGGCAAGGCGACCGAGGCGGAGAAGGTTTACCGCGAGGAGCTGCGCCGCAATCCGGAAAACGCCTGGTCGCTGGCGGGGCTGCACGAAAGCCTGAAGGCACAGAAGAAGACCGCGGCCGCGAAGGTCGTCGAAGAGCAGCTGAAGAAAGCGACGCAGCACGCGGACGTGCAGCTCGCGTCGTCGCGCTTCTAAGGGGGCACTCCCGCGGCGATTGCCTAATCCAGCCGGCGACGCGAAACTGTCGCCGGCTTTTCATCGGGGAACGTCAAGGTCATGCGAGTGCTCAAGTGGCTGGCCATCGCCGTCGTCGTGATCGTGGCCGCCGCATTTGCCTACGGCCTGACGCTGCCGAACACGTCGCACGTGGTTCGGTCCACCACGATTGACGCCCCGGCCTGCACGGTCTATGCGCAGCTCGACAACTTCCAGAACTTCAACAAGTGGTCGCCCTGGGAGCAGTACGATCCGGACATGCGGCACACGAGCGATGGTCCAGCGCGCGGCGTCGGGGCCCGGCAGACCTGGTCGGGCAATGACCAGGTCGGCAGCGGCACCCAGGAGATCGTCGAAGCCAAGGCCTGCACGCTGGTGAAGACGAGGCTGGTGTTCGCGGACTTTGCCGACAATCGCTACCTGGCGACGTTCGAGCTCGTGCCCGAAGGAGAGGCCACGACCGTCGACTGGTCGTTCGACGGGGAGTTCGGCGGCAGCCTGCTCAACCAGGTCATGAGCCGCTACTTCGCCAAGGTCGCTGCCGACATGATCGTCAAGGATTACGACCGGGGCCTGGCCAGCCTCAAGCAGCTGGCCGAGTCGATGCCCAAGGGCGACTTCTCCGCCTTGCAGATCGAGGAGATCGACTTAAAGCCGCTGACGGTGGCGGCGTTCAGCGGCCACAGCTCCACCGAGTCGGCAGAGATCGGCAAGGCCTACGCCGAGTCCTACGCGCGCATCATGGGGTTCCTCAAGGCCAATGGGCTCAACGAGGCCGGACCGCCGATCGCCGTGACGCGCCGCTGGGACGAAGCCAACAACGTGTTCGATTTCGACGCCGGCATCCCGGTTGATCGCGCCGACGTCGCCCCCTCCGAAGGGGAGGTGCGGCTCATGCAGACCTATGGCGGCCGCAGCCTGAAGGTCACGCACACCGGACCGTACGCGGGCCTGGGGCGGACCTACGACATGCTCAAGGCGTACGTCGCGGCCTACGGCTACGCCAAGAGCAGCGACGAGTGGGAGGAGTACGTGTCCGACCCGGGCAAGACCCCGTCCCAAGAGCTCGTGACTGTGATTTACTACCCCGTGAAGTAGTAGTGGAATCCAGGCAGCGTTCGACGGTCGACGTGCGACCCTTTCCCATGAGCTCCCATCCATGATCCGCGTGATGCTGGTCGACGACCATCGCCTGGTGCGCGCCGGGCTGAAGCGGGTGCTGTCGGAGATGCCCGACATCGAGGTCGTGGCGGAAGCGGGCACAGGGGAAGAGGCGCTGGAGCTGGCGCGCAAGGAAGCCCCGGACGTCGTGCTGATGGACGTGAACATGCCGGGCATGGGCGGCTTGGAGACGACGCGCCGCCTGGTCGCTCGCATGCCGCAGATCAAGGTCATCGCGGTCTCCATGCATCTGGAGGAGCCGTATCCGAGCCGCATGCTCGAAGCCGGCGCCGCCGGGTACATCAGCAAGGACTCCGCCGCCGACGAGGTGGGCACCGCGATACGCCGCGTGCAGTCCGGCGGCCATTACGTTGCCGCCGACGTCGCAGGCAACCTCGCCGCGTCGCTGATCAAGGGCGGGCCGGGCACGGCTCCCTTCGAGCAGCTCTCGCAGCGGGAGACGCAGGTGATGCTGATGGTGACCAAGGGCTACTCCACACAGGCGATCTCCGACCGGCTGTGCCTGTCGCCCAAGACCGTGAGCACCTATCGCTACCGGCTGTTCGAGAAGCTCGGGGTCGCCAACGACGTCGAGCTGACGCGGCTGGCGATGCGCTACGGGCTGCTCGACGAGAACAAGACCGAGAACAGCTGAAACGCGGTCAGGTCGGCTGATGGAATCCCCGGGTTTCGACGCGCGCACGTTCCTGTCGCAGCTGTCCACCGCGCCGGGCGTCTATCGCATGTACGGCGAGGCCGGCGAGCTGCTCTACGTCGGCAAGGCGCGCAACCTCAAGAAGCGCGTCGCCAGCTACTTCAGCAAGGCGCACGACACGCGCATCACCGCGATGGTCGCGCAGATCCGCCGCGTGGAGGTGACGCTCACGCAGACCGAAGACCAGGCCTTGCTGCTGGAAGCCAACCTGATCAAGGACCAGCGGCCGCGCTACAACGTCCTTTACCGCGACGACAAGAGCTATCCGTACCTGCGTTTCGCCGCGCACGCGTATCCGCGCATCGCCTTCCATCGCGGCGCCAAGAACGCGGCGGACCGGTACTTCGGCCCGTTTGCCAGCGCGGGCGCCGTGCGCGAATCGCTGGCGACGTTGCAGAAGCTGTTCCTGCTGCGGCCGTGCCGGGACAGCTTCTTCGCGCACCGCCAGCGGCCCTGTCTGCAGTACCAGATCAAGCGCTGCTCCGGACCCTGCGTCGGCCTGATCTCCGAAGCGGACTACGCGCGCGAGATCAACCGCGCCCAGCGACTGCTGCAGGGCCGGGGCGACGAGCTTGCGGACGAGCTCGGTGCCGAGATGGAGAAGGCATCCGGGGCGCTCGAGTTCGAGCGCGCCGCGCGGCTGCGCGACCAGATCGCCGCGCTCAAGCGCGTACGCGAGAACCGCAGCTTCACCGGCGGCGCGCGCGACATGGACGTCGTGGCCGTGGCGCATCACGCGGCGTCGAGCTGCGTCGCCGTGATCAGCATCCGCAACAGCGTCAACCTCGGTCACCGCAGCCACTTTCCGAAGCATCCGACGCACACGCCGCCCGAGGAGCTGCTGGAGAGCTTCCTGGGGCAGCACTACCTGGAGCAGCCGGCGCCCGCGGAAGTGCTGGTCAGTCACTGCCCGGAGGACGCCGACTGGATCGCCGAAGCATTGTCGAAACGGGCGCAGCGCAAGGTGCAGGTGACGCAGCCGCGCCGTGGCGCCCGCACGCGCATGATGGAGATGGCGCTCAGCACCGCAGCGCAGGCGCTCGCCGCGCACCTGGCCGAATCCGCGACCATGGATCAGCGGCTGCTCGAGCTCCAGCGCGCGCTCGAGCTCGACGTCGTGCCGCGGCGGCTGGAGTGCTTCGACATCAGCCACACGATGGGAGAGCGCACGGTCGCGTCCTGCGTGGTCTTCGACGACGGCGGTCCGCTCAAGAGCGCGTATCGCAAATTCAACGTCGACGGCATCGCACCCGGCGACGACTACGGCGCCATCAAGCAGGTGGTGATGCGGCGCTACGCGCGGATCAAGGGCGGGGAAGGGGAGTCGCCCGACGTCCTGTTCATCGACGGCGGCCTCGGGCAGCTGCACGCCGCGCAGGAGGCGCTCGACGAGCTCGGCATCCAGGAGCTGCGCATCGTGGCGATCGCGAAAGGTCCGTCGCGCAAGCCAGGCCTCGAGGAGCTGATCCTTCCGGAGCGCAAGGAGCCGCTGCGGTTGCCCGCCGATTCGCCGGCGTTGCATCTGATCCAGCGCATCCGCGACGAGGCGCACCGGTTCGCGATCACGGGACATCGCGCGCGTCGCGCCAAGGCGCGCGTCACCTCGGGGCTGGAGACGATCGAAGGACTGGGGCCGGCGCGGCGGCGCGCCTTGCTGACCACGCTCGGCGGGCTGGCGCAGGTCAAGCGCGCGACGGTAGACGAGCTCGCGCGCATCGAAGGCATCAGCCGCACGCTGGCCGAGCGCGTGTACGCGTACTTTCACTAGAGCGGCAGCTAAGATACGGTCATGACGCTCAACCTGCCCATGTGGCTCACCATCGGCCGGGCCGCCGCGATCCCGCTGGTGCTGGCGCTGTTCTTCCTGCCGGTCGAGCACGCGCGGCAATACGCCACGGTCCTCTACTCCGCCGCGTGCATCACCGACTGGCTGGATGGGTATCTGGCCCGGCGCTGGAACCAGATGACCAAGTTCGGCGCCTTCCTCGACCCGGTCGCCGACAAGCTCATGGTGGCAGTGTGCTTGGTGATGCTGCTGTACGCGCAACCCGGCTCGGTGCTCGCGGTGCTGGTCGCGGTGATCGTCGGGCGCGAGATCACCGTCTCGGCACTGCGCGAATGGATGGCGGAGCTGGGCTCGCGCGCCAACGTCGCCGTCAACTGGATCGGCAAGCTCAAGACGATCTTCCAGATGACCTCGATCGGGATGATGATCTGGCAGATCGAGACCTTCGGCGTCCCCTGGTACACGGTTGGCTACTGGCTGCTGTTCATCGCCGCCGCGCTGACGCTCTGGTCGATGGTCATGTACCTGCGTGCGGCATGGCCGATGATGAAGAGTTAGCAGAGCGGGCGGCTGGTCAACGAGGCGCGAGGATGCGCAGCGGACACGAGTTTTGTTGACAACCCCCCGCCGGACTTTAAAATACCGCTCCCCCGCGGGAATAGCTCAGTTGGTAGAGCGATACCTTGCCAAGGTATAGGTCGCGAGTTCGAATCTCGTTTCCCGCTCCAGACCCTTCACGACGAAGCCTCGCCACACCGGCGAGGCTTTTTCGCGTCTTGTAGACATAGTGTCGACGGACCCAGTAACCTCCAGCCTTTAGAGAACCTCGAACAATTCAAGGGGGCTTTCAGATGAAGAAGCTTGGAATTGCGTTCGTGTTCGTTGCAGCCAGCGTTGCCAGCCTGCCCAGTCACGCGATGGACGTGGCGCAAGGGGCGCGGTTCGGGGCGGGTGGCGGTCGCTATTCCGGGGAGGCCAGCACCCGGCTGTTCGACGGCAGCGGAAATCCGGCGGTGTTCCCCGTTCCTTGCCCTGATGGATCGACGTCCTCTGAATGCAAGGGCGTGTCGGTGACCGGCACCTATGGCGGCGAGCTCGGCTATACGCTGAGCCTTTCCGACTTCTACGCCGACGTCGGGCTCAACATGCTGCGGACCAAGTCCGAAGACCAGAATCTCTGGCGCACCGACCTGCTGTTCACGGTCGGCTACTACCTCACGGAGAACTGGTCGCTGTTCGGCGGCTTCCGGCGCGGCTGGCAGGGCGACGGCATCTTCAACGACGACGTCTTCCAGGAGCTGGGACCGTACCTGGGCGTGGGGTTCGGCGGAATCCCGCTGGGCGGCTGGGGCACGCTCAACGTCTCGGCGGCCTACAACTTCGACAAGGTGAAGGACTTCCCGGTCGACGGCAAAGACCTCGATTACCCGGGCGTCAGCCTGAAACTCGGCATGAACTTCAAGAACACACCGCATTCACTCCAGTTGCGGTTGCAGCGTTTCTCGGGTGACGACTCGCTCGCTGTCGGACCCGGTCGCCTCGAGTACGAGCTCGAAGAAAACTGGGCCGTGCTCTCCTACGTCTTCACGCTGGCCTGGTAAAGCCAGACGGTGGAGAGCAAGCCGACGGTCCTGTTCGCGGATCTGGTCGGCAGCACTTCGCTGTATCGCGAGCTCGGTGACGAGAAAGCCGCGCAGGTCGTGAAGCTGGGTCTGGACCGGTCGCGCTCGACCGTGTCCAGGCACGCGGGCCGCGTGGTGAAGTCGCTCGGTGACGGACTCTTGTGCGTGTTCGGCGACCCGACGACTGCCGCGCTGGCCGCCGTGGACCTGCAGCGCGAGACCCGGCTGCCGATCACGCAGGAAGGCGAGGTGATCCAGCTGCGGGTCGGCTTCTTCTCGGGTCCGGTCCTCGAGCGCGACAACGACGTGTTCGGCGACGCCGTCAACGTGGCGGCCCGGCTGTGCAGCATGGCCAAGCCCGAAAGCATCCTCACCACGAATCAGACTTCCCAGCACCTCAGCCGCGAGCTGCAGTCGTCCTTGCGCGTGTTCGATCAGACGCCGGTGAAGGGCATCGAGGAGAGCTTCACCATCGTGCAGCTGGTGTGGGACCGGCGCAGTGCTACCGAAATGTTCTCTCTGACCTCGGCCGGCCCCGCGATCGTGGCGTTCTCGCTGACGCTGCTCTACCAGGGCAGGGAGCTCAAGCTCAGTCCGGCCAACCTGCCGTTCCTGGTCGGCCGGGAGGTGGACTGCGAGCTGGTGGTCGCAGCGCCTTTCGCCTCCCGTCACCACGCGCGCGTGGAGTACCGCCGCGGCAAGTTCATGCTCGTGGACCAGAGCACCAACGGCACGTACGTGATCCCGTCGAACAAGCCCGATGCGCCGGCGGTGTATGTGCGGGACGAGTCGTTCCCGCTGATGGGGGAGGGGATGCTGTCGCTCGGCGCGAAGATCGACCAGCAGTCCGAGCACGTCCTGCGGTATTCGGTGACCTAGCTTAGAAGCCGGTCGGGCGCTTGGCGCGCTCCTTCTTCTTGCGCGCCTCTTCCTCCGCCCGCAGCTGCGCGGCTTCGTCGTTCGGGGACGGTTCGGTGACGGGCGCAGCCTTGGCGCGAGCCGCCTCTTCCTCGCGCGCCCTCTGCGCGGCTTCCGCCTCGGCCCGCCGCCTGGCTTCTTCCTGCGAGCGCTTGCGCGCCGCCTCCTGCTCGGCCTTCCGGCGCGCGGCTTCCTGTTCCTGTTCCTGAGCCTTGCGCGTCGCGGCTTCCTGCTCCCGCGCTTTCTTGGCGGCGGCCTCCTGCTCGAGCCGATCGCGCAGCGCTGCTTCGTCGCGCGCGCGCTTTTCCACCGCTTCCTGATCGGCCTTGCGCTGGGCCTGTTCCCGCTGCGCCTTCAGCTTCGCCGCTTCCTGCTCCTCGGCGAATTTCCTTGCCGCTGCTTCCTTCGCTGCTGCATCTTTCGCGGCGGTTTCCTTCGCTGAAACTTCCTGCGCGGCTGATTCTCTTGCAGCGGCCTCTCTGGCGGCAGCCTGCCTGGCTGCCTCTTCCTCGGCTTGCTTCCTTGCAGCGGCCTCGCGGGCCTTGGCCTCGCTCGCAGTGTCCGTGCCTTGCTTCGTGCGCGTGTCCTCGGTGACCGTCGGCGCGGTCGCCGGTGCGGGCGTCGACTTGCTGAACTGTCGATAGCCCACGGCTGCGACTGCGCCGATGGCGATCACCCACAGGAAAACGGCGACGCCGCGAGGAACGCCGCGACGCGGCGTCGGCTCGGGTCGCGGCGAGGACAGGTCTTGCGTCGGGAGCACCGTGCCGCGTGCGCGCGCCTGCTGCTCCAGGCGCAACTCTTCTTCGCGCGCTGCACGCTTGCGCTCCTCGGCTTCGCGCTTCTTGCGGTCCTGCTCGGCCTTGTCGCGCGCGGCCGCTTCGGCCTTCTGCTTCTGCAGCTCGTCTCTGCGGCGCTGCTCTTCCTCCTTGCGCTTCTGCTCCGCGACGCGCTTGCGTTCGCGCTCTTCCTCCTCGGCCTGGCGTCGCGCCTCCTGCTCCTGCTTCTTCTTCGCGGCCAGGGCGAGCCGGGCTGCTTCTTCCTCCGCCTTGCGCCGCTCGTCCTGCTCGCGCTTGAGACGGGCGTCTTCCTCGCGCTTGCGGCGCTGTTCCTCGGCTGCCTTGGCGCGCGCGTCCTCCTCCTGCTTCTTCTTCGCCTGCAACGCCAGCCGCATCGCCTCGTCGGCTGCGGCCTTGCGCTCCTCTTCCTGCTTCTTCTTCAGCGCCTCGGCGGCCTGGCGCTCGGCCTCTGCGCGCTGGCGGCCAGCTTCTTCTTCCTGCGCCTTGGCCAGCGCCTTGCGCTCTGCCTCCGCGTGCGCTTCGTCGGCGCGGCGCTGCGCTTCCTCCGCCTTGCGTCGCTCTTCGGCCTCCTCGGCCTTCCTCTTTTCTTCTGCGGCCAGCTTGGCTTCGGCTTCCTCCTGCCGCCTTTTGGCCTCGTCCTTCTGACGCTGCTCTTCCGCGGCCAGCTGCTTGGCGTGGTCGCGGGTCTGACTGTCGACCACCGTCTGCACGCCGGTGCGCGGGGTCATGAGCTGCTGGATGAGCGGATTCTGCTGCGTCGAGGTGATCCGCACTTCCTGGGTCGGAGTACGCGGCATGACCGCGTCGATCAGCTTGATCAGCTCCTTGGCCGACGCCGGGCGCTGGTCCGGCTCCTTGGCCATCAGCCGGTCGACCAGCGGCTGCATTGCGGCGTGATCCGCCGGCAGCTTGGGCACCGGCTCGGTGACGTGTTTGAAGATGACCGCCAGCGCCTCGTCGCCGTCATAGGGCGGCTTGCCGGTGAGCATCTCGAAGAGGATCACGCCCAGGCTGTAGAGATCTGCGCGCGCATCGACGGCGCGACCGCGCGCCTGTTCGGGGCTGATGTAGCGCGGCGTGCCGATGGAGACACCAGTAGCCGTCACGCGCGTGCCGGCGTCGAGCGCCTTGGCGATGCCGAAATCGGTGAGGACGGGATAGCCATCCTCGTCGAACATGATGTTCTCGGGCTTGACGTCGCGATGCACGAAGCCGCGCGTGTGCGCGTGCCCGAAGGCGTCCGCCACCTCACGCAGGATCGCCAGCGCCTCCAGAGGCGTCAGGCCTTTGTCGATGCGCCCGCGCAGGTCGCCGCCGGTGAGCAGGCGCATCGAGAAGTAGTGCAGGCCCTGGTCCTGGCCGACCTCGAACACCGTGACGATGCCGTGGTGATTCAGCGCGGCGGCGGCGCGCACCTCCTTCTCGAAGCGGGTCACCAGCTGCGGGTTGCGCCCGAATTCCGGCGGCAGGACCTTGAGCGCGACGTGCCGGCCGAGCTTCTGGTCCTCGGCCTCGTAGACGTCGGCCATGCCGCCGGAGCCGAGCGGTCGAAGGATCTTGTACAGTCCCGAGGAGTGAATCGGCTTGAAGCATCTGCGCCTTAGCCTTGCACCTGCGCGCAGACCACGGTGATGTTGTCGCCGGCGTCCGTATCGGCGAGCGCGCGCCGGATCAGCCGGTCGGGCAGGTCGCTGCCACCGGCGTTGCGCAGCTCCTCGACGATCTTCTCCTGCGGCAGGTAGCCATGCAGTCCGTCGGTGCAAAGCAGGATCCGGTCGCCGCCGCGCAGCTCCATGGTCAGCTGCGCCGGCGCGCGCTCGGCAGGATCGGCGATGCCGACGGCGCGCGTCACCACGTTGCGGTTGGGGTGCTGGTCGGCTTCGGCCCTGGTGATCGCGCCGGCATCGATCAGCTCCTGCACGAAGGAGTGATCCTTGGTCAGCTGCGTGAGCTGTCCGTCGCGCCAGAGGTAGGCGCGGCTGTCGCCCATCCAGGTGATGTGGGCTTCGCCGCCGTCGAAGGTCACGGCGACCGCGGTGGCGCCCATGCGCTCGCCGCTGGGCGCGGTGCTCAGCTCCTGGATGCGGCGATGGGCCTGCGCCAGAGCGCTGGCAACACGCTCGCCGCGGCCGACGGCTCCGAGCACGCTGTCGACCACGACGCGGCTGGCAACCTCGCCGCGAGCCAGCCCGCCCATGCCGTCGGCGATGACGGCGCAGTGATGCGCGGCATCGAGACCGTATGCATCCTCGTTGTGCGACCGGGATTTACCTGAATGCGTGGCGCCCGCGAGCTGGACGCTGACCGGCTTGCTGCGCCTGATCCAGTCGAGCAGGCCCATCAATTTGCCTGTGTGCCGGAGAGCGCGCTGCGCGCGGCCTTGAGCGACGAGCGCATCGTCTCGGGATCGTATTTGATCGTGGCGTCGACCGCAGAGAACATCTGGTCCATCGCCTTGTCGAGCGCGGCCGACTTGGCGCCTTCCTGGCCGAGGAACGCGCGGTAGGCGTCTAGCGCGTAGTAGATCTGCTTGGCCGCCGAGTAGCTCGCCGCGTCCTGCGCGATGCCGGCGCCGGCGAGGCGCTCCATGATGGCCGCGGCCTCGGCGCGGGTGATGCGATGCTTGGCCACGTCGGGCAGGACGTCTGCCGCGAGCTTCTTCAGCGGCCCGGCCGCCTCGCGCACCTTGGCGACGGACTGACCACTGGCGCGACGCAGCTCGGCGAGGAGCTCGCTCCAGCGCTTCGAAGACGCTGGCTGCAGCACGTCGACGATCTGTCCGCTGATAACAAGGTTGGCATCGGCCAGGCGCACGTCACCCGGATCGAGCGCTCCGCCAACGCCCGAGCTCCACCGGGGCGGCTGCATCGGATGGTGGCAGGCATTGCAGTCGAAGAACACGAGCTCGGGAAACAGGCCGTGATCCTTGAAGCGCTCGCTGGTCAGGCCCTCGAGCAGGAACTGCGACGCGGCGAGCTGGCCGACGGCCCAGACCTTGACGTCGGACTCGTAGCCCTTGCGCTTGCGATAGTCCTCGTCGACCTTGAAGTGCGCCGGCTGGCTGCTGGTGTTGGAGTCCAGCTCGAAGTCCACCGACAGCGCCGGGTGTCCCGCGCCCATGATGCGGTGGTCGATCTTCTTGTCGTCGCTGCCGAAGTGGCACTGCAGGCACAGCTTGGCGCGCGCGACTGGCTCTTCCAGCGGATACAGGCCCGCGGCGACGTTCTCCGCGTGCGTGGCGCCGTTGAAGTGCGGGCCGATCCAGTTCTGCGCGCCGCCGTGGCAGGCCTCGCAGGTCACGCCTTCGCTGAGCTGATACCGGCGCCCGCGAAGGCTCTCGCCGACGTAGTCGCTGTGGCACGTCAGGCATTCCGGCGCGTCCTGCGCGCTCTTGAGGCCCAGGTTGGCGGCGATGCGGCGGCCCGCCGGGGACAGCAGCAGCTTGTAGGCGTTGGAGTGCGCGTCCTTGCGATCCCAGGTCAGATACTCGTTCTGCAGGATCGAGGAGTCGGATGCAGGCTTGCTGGCGCCATGACAGTTGCTGCCGGCGCAGCTGGCCACGCCCTCGTGCCGCTCCTTGGCCTGGAACGGCAGGGACGCCGCGCCGGCCGCCTGCGCGAGCAGCGACACGAGCGCGAAGGTCGCAACGCGTGTTGGCAACAGGACTTTCCCCATGACGTAGGAATCTTACCGTTTACGGCGGCGGTGGGAGGTATCAAGATACGCCCATCCGTTTGAGAGATTCGTTTCGTGGGGGACAGTTACCGCATCGCCATCGTCGGCTCGGGCCCGGGCGGCCTGTCTGCCGCGTGCCGCGCCGCGGAGGCCGGCGACTCGCACATCCTGCTCGAAGCCCAGCCGCACGTCTCCAACACGATCTTCCGCTACCAGAAGGGCAAGCACGTGATGGCCGAGCCCAGCGTGCTGCCGCTGCGCGCCAGCGCCGGATTCGACGCCGGCTCGCGCGAGTCCATCCTCGATGCCTGGAACCAGGACGTGGCGCGGCGCAAGGTCAACATCCGTTACCGCGCCGAGGTCATCAAGATCGAGAAGGCCGGGGACAAGTTCAAGCTGTCCGTGAAGGGCGGTGAGGCCGTCGAGGCGGAACGCGTCGTGCTCTGCATCGGCGTGCAGGGCAATCCCAACAAGCTCGGTGCGCCCGGCGAAGACCTGCCGCACGTGCAATACCAGCTCGACGATCCCGACGAGTACAAGGGCGAGACCATCGTCGTCGTCGGCGCCGGCGATGCGGCGATCGAGAACGCGGTGGCGCTGGCCAAGACGAACAAGGTGCACATCGTCAACCGCAAGGGCGAGTTCTCCCGCGCCAAGGAAGGTAACAACCTGCTCATCCTGCAGGCGATCGAGCAGGGCAAGGTCAAGTGCCATTACCACAGCTCGATCGAGAAGGTGGAGGAAGCGCCGCAGGGACATGCCTCCGGCCGGCGCATGCTGCTCAGGCTCAATTCCAAGGAAGGCCCCGTCGAGGTGCCATGCGACCGGATCATCGGCCGGCTTGGCGCCACCGCGCCGCGCGACTTCGTCGAGGGCTGCGGCGTGCAGTTCCCGTCGAGCGAGAAGACCGCGCTGCCGATGGTGTCGTCGACCTACGAGTCCAACGTTCCGGGCATGTACATCATCGGTGCGCTAGCCGGCTATCCGCTGATCAAGCAGGCGATGAACCAGGGCTACGAGGTGGTCGAGTTCATCACCGGCCGCCCGGTGGTGCCTGCCGACGAGCCGATCCTGCGGGAGAAATTCGCGGCCGTTCCGGCGTTCGCGGCGACCACGGACGTCGAGGCCATCCTCGACGTGCTGCGTCTGCGCTCGCCGGTGCTGGCGTCTCTCAACAGATTGCAATTGCGTGAGTTCCTGCTCGAGAGCAAGATCCGCTCGCCGAAGGCGGGCGAGCGCGTGTTCGAGAAGGACGACTACGACACCCAGGTCTACATCGTGCTGTCCGGCTCGGTCGCCGTCGTCATCGACGAGGCCGATCGCAGCAAGGACAAGAAGATCAAGTCGGGCCGTATCTTCGGCGAGATGTCGCTGATCTCGGGGCGCCGCCGCGCCGCTTCGGTGGATGCAGGCCCCGAGTGCGTGCTGATGGAAGTGCCGCGGCGGACCATGCTCAAGCTGATCGCCTCCAACGACGTGGTGCGCCGCTACGTCGATCGCACCTTCGCGCTGCGCGCGCTGCAGACCAACCTGGCGCCGGGTGCGGACGAGGCGCAGCTGTCGGAGGTGCTTGCGACCGCCAGGCTTCACCAGTTCAAGGCCAAGGACAAGATTTACTCCGCCGGCGAGGAAGCCAAGGAGATTTTCCTGATCCGCTCAGGCTCGGTGATGGTGTCGGCGGCCGCCGCCGACAAGGACATCGTCTTGAACTACGTCGCCGCGGGGCAGTACTTCGGCGAGCTCGACGTCATCGCCGGCAGCAAGCGCCGCCAGACCGCGCAGGCAGCGATCAAGACCGAAGCGCTGGGGATCAGCGCCGACGCCTTCATGAAGCTGCTGGAGCAGAACCCCGAGCTGCGCAGCGTGGTGCGCGAGCGCTTCCGCAACCAGATCGAGGCGCGCATGGACATGGAGCGCACGCCCGAGCGCGGCCAGATGATGCAGTTCCTGGTCCAGCAGGGCATGGGCGAGGCGACCGACGCGCTGCTGATCGACGAGGCGCTTGTGCGTGCGCTGCGACCAGTGCGAGAAGGCATGCGCCTCCACGCACGGCAACGTGTCGCGCTTGAACCGCGAGGCCGGGGCGACGTTCCAGAACCTGCACGTGCCGACCTCGTGTCGCCATTGCGAGCATCCGCACTGCATGAAGGATTGCCCGCCCGATGCGATCCACCGCGCCCAGAACGGCGAGGTGTACATCCAGAGCACCTGCATCGGCTGCGGCAACTGCGAGCGCAATTGCCCGTACGGCGTGATCCAGATGGGCGTGGAAACGGCCAAGGCCCCGAGCCTGTGGCAATGGATGCTGCTCGGTCGCGGGCCGGCGCCCGGCAGCGACCTGCACGATTATCCGAAGGGGAGCGCGAAGAAGGCGGTCAAGTGCGACATGTGCGGCAAGCGCGAGGAAGGCCCGGCCTGCGTGCAGGCCTGTCCGACCGGCGCTGCGATTCGAGTAGGCCCTGAGGAATTCTTCAAGGTCCTTTCGAGTGGCGGTCGTTAAGGGTCTCCTCAAGCGGCTGTTCACGCTCTCGCCCGGCGAAGGAGCCGCCGAGCATCGCTCCTTCCTCGTCTACAAGAACTACCTGTTCCTCAAGATCGGCGCGGCCCTGTCCCTCGGCAGCGTGGCGGTCTACGCGTGGCACGACCCGCAGCACGGGCCCAGCGGCAACACCTGGCTCGGCTACACGCTGGGCACGATCGGGGCGCTGCTGATCTTCTGGCTGGCATGGCTCGGCGTGCGCAAGCGGCGCTATCGCGAAGGACGCGGCCAGGCGCAGGCGTGGACATCGGCGCACGTGTACCTGGGTCTGTCGCTGCTCATGGTCGCGACGCTGCACACCGGCTTCAGCTTCGGCTGGAACGTGCACACGCTGGCCTACGCGCTGATGATCCTGGTCATCGTCAGCGGCATCTACGGGATCGTCGTCTACGCAACCCTGCCGACGCGCATCACCGCCAATCGCGACCAGATGGGCTTCGACGCCATGATCGCGGAGGTCGCGAGCCTGGACGAGGCGGCGCTGTCCCTGGCCGACAAGGTCGACCCGGAGACGCACGCCGTGGTCGCGCGGTCGGTCGGCAAGGTGCGCGTCGGCGGCTCGATCTGGGAGCAGCTAAGCGGCAACTACTCCGCCCCGGAGGATCGCGGCGACCTGGATTCGTTCTTCAGCCTGAAGAAGACCCAGATCGCCAGCGCGCCCGCGGCCATGCCGGCCCGCGCGGCGCCAGCCGCGGCGCCGGAGAAAGGGCGGCGCCAGGTGACGATCATGTTCGTCGCCGGCCAGATCTTCGACGCCGGGCGCGATCCGCGCGCCGAGTCGCTGCAGAAAGTCCTGCAGACGATCTCGCAGCGCAAGACGCTGGTCGAGCGCATCAATCGCGACATCACGTTGCGCGCCAGGCTCAACGTCTGGCTCTACGTGCACGTGCCCCTGACGGTGAGCCTGCTGGCGGCGCTGATCGTCCACATCGTCACCGTGTTCCTGTACTGGTGAAGCGATGCGCCTCCTGATCCGGCGTTCGACTTCCGATGGCACGGGTGAGGAGCTGTTCGAAGGCAGCGAGGTCATCCTTGGCCGCGCCACGGACTGCACGATCCTGCTGCCGGGTTTGCTGGTGGCGCTGCGTCATGCGCGACTGCTGCAAAGTACCGAGCGGCTGCTCAAGGTCGAAAGCCTCTGCCCGATGGGCGTGGAGCTCAACGGGCTCACGGGCGTGCAGTCGGCGGACGTTCAGGTCGGCGACGTGCTGCGCATCGGCGGCCATCGGCTGACACTGTCCCAGGCCGAAGGCGAGCTCGCGCTCGACGTCGAGCTGGCCGACCCCGCGGCGCTCGCGCGCGGCCGGTCTCGCCACACGTTGAGCGACGCCGGCCTGGGGATGCGTCGCCCCGCACTGTGGCTGACGCTCGTCACGCTCGTGCTCGGCTTGCTGGCACCGCTCGTCATCCGCTTGCTGCACCCGCCGCCAGCCGTTGCGGCGGTGTTGCCTGGCGATCGGCTCTGGCTTACCGACGGCATCAGCAACGCGCATATGAAATTCGGCAACGACTGCGGCGTCTGTCATCAGACGCTCTTCGTGCCGGTCCGCGACGAGGCCTGCATGTCCTGCCACGCAGGCATCCGCCAGCATTCGGACGATCCGGCGATCGTGAAAGTCGACGGCCTCGAGGGTCGGCGCTGCGCCAGCTGTCATCGCGAGCATCAGGGAGCGCACGGCGTCCTGCCCGAGCATCCGGGCATCTGCACCGACTGCCATGGCGCGCCGGAGCGCTTCGCGGACTTCCCGGACTTGAGGCGTGTCAGCGATTTCGAGCGCGATCATCCGGAGTTCCGGCCAACCGTCACCGTGGCGAAGGGTGACGAACGTGTTGCGGCGCGCGTGCCGCAGAGCCAAGGCATGCGGGACGCGTCAGGACTGGTGTTTCCGCACGACGTCCATCTGCAAACGAGTGGCGTGCGCGGGCCCGACGGTATCGAGACGCTGGACTGCGAGGGATGTCACGCGCGAAGTCGGGGCGAGGCGTCGTTCAAGCCGGTGCGCTTCGCCGCGCATTGCCAGCGCTGTCACCAGCTGGACGTCGACGCCGGCGGGACGCCGGTGCGGCTGCCGCACGGCGACAACGAGCTGGCACGCGCTGCTTTGCTGGCGCACGTGCAGGTGCCGGCCGAGCCGGCCACGGAGGAAGCGCGCGAGGAGCGGCGACGACGTCCGGGCGATGCAGCGCCCCGTCCAGGACGCGTCGATCGCGAAGAGCTCGTCAACGAAGTAATCGAGAACCGCGTCTGCGCGAAGTGTCACGAGACGGTGCGCCCGGAGGGTAAGGCCGTCAGCACGCGGCCGCTGCAGGTGCGGCAATCGTGGCTCGTGCATGCGCACTTCACCCACGAGGCGCACGACTGGCAGAAGTGCGACGACTGTCACGCGGAACAGGCGTCGTCGACGGCGGACGATCTGTCGCTGCCGTCGATCGAATCTTGCCGGGGATGTCATGGCGGAGTAAATTCGTCCGCACACTTGCAGTCGACTTGCATCGACTGCCATCGGTTTCACGAAGCAAGCCGGCTGGTCATGGGAGCGCTTGCAGATGTGGCTGAGCAGACCGCGGCAGAGAAAGAAGAATAAATCGCTCCTGCGGGCGGGGCTCGTTGCCGTCGCGGCGATCTCGAGCCTTGCCGCATGCTCCGGTGAGACGGAGCCGGGCGACGACGGCATCGGCGCCGGACCGGCTGACTGCAGCGGTCTTTGCCAGACCGCGACTCCGCAGAAGCTCGCGACGTCAGACGTCGGACGCGTGATCGCGCAGGCGGCGCAGGAAGCCGCTGCGCGCGGTGCTCCGGCCGTGATCGCGGTGGTGGATCGCGTCGGCAACGTGCTCGGGGTCTTTCGCATGGACGGCGGGCCGGGCACGGTGCGCGTCGGCTCGGAAATCCCTATCGACGGCGGCCTGGAGGGCGTGAGCCTGGTGCCCAGCACGATGTCGGCGATCGCCAAGGCCATCACCGGCGCTTACCTCTCGTCCGAAGGCAACGCCTTCTCCACGCGCACGGCGAGCCAGATCGTCCAGGCGAACTTCAATCCCGAGGAATCCGGTCAGCCCGGCGGTCCGCTGTCGGGCGTGCAGTTCTCGCAGCTGCCGTGTTCGGATCTGGCGACGCGCTTCGTCGCCGGCGACGGCCCCGAGCCGGGCCCGCACCGATCGCCGCTTGGCCTCTCTGCCGACCCGGGCGGCTTCCCGCTGTACATGAACGGTACCGTCGTCGGCGGCATCGGGGTGGAGGCGGATGGCGAGTACACACTGGATCCGTCCATCCACGACCATGACGACGACGTCGACGAGCTGATCGCGATGGCGGGGAGCTTCGGATTTGCCGCGCCGCGCGACCGCCGCGCCGATCAAATCACGGTCGACGGCAAGACCCTGCGTTTCAGCGACGTCGATTTCACGGATCTGCAGAGCGCGCCGCAGACTGCGCCCGCCTTCGCGGATCTGGCCACTGGCGCGCTCGTGACCGTCGCGGGCTATACCGAAGCCGCGCCGACGCTGACTGCGGGCACCGAGTTCGGCCAGCCGGCGTCCGGCATCGCCGCGGCCACAGACGTCGATTTCGCCCAGCGCGATGCATTCGTGCTGGTCGACGAAGGCAACGTCAACCGTTACCCGGCGAGCGCCGGTACCGACGCGCTGATGAGCGCCGATGAAGTGCGCGCGCTGTTGCTGTCGGCGCTGGACGTCGCCAATCGCGAGCGCGCCCAGATCCGCAAGCCCCTGGGATCGCCGGCGCGCGTGAGCATTTCGGTGGTGGACACCACCGGCGCCATCGTCGGGTTCGCCCGCACGCGCGATGCGCCGGTGTTCGGCACCGACGTGTCGCTGCAGAAAGCGCGCACCGCGATGTTCTTCTCGTCGGCCGGCGCCGCGAGCGCCTTGCAGGCGCTGCCGCCCGCTGGCTACCTGCAGCCGGAGAACAGCGCGCCTGCCGAACTGCGACGCGAGGATCCTGGTGACTACGTCACCGCGCTTCAGGATTTCCTCGGCGAGCCCGCCGCACTGACCGATGGCGGCATCGCCTTCGCGGATCGGACCATCGGCAACCTGGCGCGGCCGTTCTATCCCGACGGCGTGCCCGATCGTCCGGCAGGGCCGCTGGCCAAGCCGCAAGGCGAGTGGAGCCCGTTCTCCGACGGCCTGCAGCTCGACCTCGACTACAACGCCATCATCCGGCACGTCGCGTTCGTCGCCGGCCTGGGTGTTCCGGATGTGCCGCAGAACTGCACCGGCGTGCAGCCGCTCGATGATGGCCTGGGCGTCAGTGGCGCCATCGGCCAGATCGCCAACGGCATTCAGATCTTCCCCGGCGGCGTACCGATCTACCGCGGCGCGCAGCTGGTGGGCGGCATCGGGGTTTCCGGGGACGGCATCGAGCAGGACGACATGGTGGCCTTCCTGGGACTTCACAACGCCGACGTCGACCTGGACAACGCACCGGCCGACATCCGCGCCGATCGGCTGAGCGTGGGCGGCGTCAACCTGCGTTACATCCAGTGCCCGCAGGCGCCGTTCCTGGACTCCGAAGAGCAGAACGCCTGTGCCGGTCTCTAGGTTCCTGGTCGCGCTGATGCTGACGGCGGTCGTCGCGACCGCGACGGCCCAGGACGAGCGCCGTCGCCCGGGGCAGAAGGCACCTCGACCCGAGCCCGTTCCGGAAACAACGCCATCCGAGCCTCGGAAAGACGTTTCTCCGCCTGCTTCGAAAAAAGAAGCGCCGGCGCAGGCCGAGGCCCCGGTACGCCGCCGTCCCGGAACGCAGGCGGCAACGCCCGCAGTTCCTGCGCCGTCGACCGCAGAATCGCCCGAAGTGCTTCCGGAAGGTGCTCGACGCCGGCCGGGACAGGCGGATTTCAGCCGGCCGACCGCGAGCGGAGATCGGCCGGATACCGGCACACCGACTGGGGAGCGCAAGCAGTACGAGGTCAATCGTCGGGCAGGACTCAAACGTGTTCCCAGGCCGCCGCTCGACGCGACCTACGACAAGAGCGTCGTGCCCGACCGCTGGCAGCTCACGCGCCAGCTGGGTCTCACCGACCATTCACTGTTCAACCCGTACGACCAGAACACCCTGAAGGCCGATCGGCCGGTGTTCGGCGAAGGCTGGTTCTTCAGCTTGGGGCTCACCTCGGATTCGATCGTCGAGCCCCGGCGCTTGCCTACGCCGGTCGGGCCGCAAGGCGAAGCCGGCCCGGACCGCCTGGACGTGCGCGGAGCGGGGAAGCAGTACCTGCTGGCGGAGAACATCGAGGTGGCGCTGGTCCTCTTCGAAGGCGACACGACGTTCAAGCCGCCCGAGTGGGAGTTCCGCTTCACGCCGGTCTTCAACTTCAACCGCGCGCACGCGGAGGAGGATCGCGTCTTGCGCATCGATCCCGCGGCCGGGACCACGCGCAACGACAACCACATCGGCATCCAGGAGGCGTTCGTCGACAAGCATCTGCGCAACGCGTCGGATCGCTACGACTTCGACAGCCTGCGCATCGGCATCCAGCCGTTCAACGCCGACTTCCGCGGCTTCCTGTTCCGCGACTTCCAGCTCGGCGCGCGGCTGTTCGGCAATCGCGCCAACAACCGCTACCAGTACAACGTCGCCTATTTCCGTCGCATCGAGAAGGACACCAACAGCGGCTTGAACGACCTGGGGCAGAAGCTGCGCAACGACGACGTCGCGGTCGTGAACCTGTTCATGCAGGACCTGCCGCGCGTGGGCTTCACCACGCAGGCGGTGGTGCTCTACAACCGCAACACGGAAGGGCGCGAGGAGCCGTACTTCAACAAAAATGGCTTCATCGAGCGGCCGTTCTCCTTTGGCCTGGAGAAGCCGCGCAACTACAACGTGGTCTACGGGGGGCTGAACGGCGACGGGCACTTCGGTCGCCTGAACCTGACCGGATCCGGCTACTTCGTCGGCGGACATCAGGATCGCGGCGTGTTCGTCGACCGCAGCACCGACATCGCTGCATTTTTCGTCGCCGCCGAAGCGTCGATGGATTTCGACTGGCGGCGCATCCGCTTCTCCGCGCTGTATGCCTCGGGCGACGACGATCCCTACGATGACGAGGAGCACGGCTTCGATGCAGTGTTCGAGAATCCTTTGTTCGCCGGCGCGGATACGACGTTCTGGATCCGTCAGAACGTGCCGCTGATTGGCGGCGGTGGCGTGGCGATCTCGGGCCGCGACGGCGTGCTCAACTCGCTGCGCAGCTCCAAGGACGAGGGCCAGTCCAACTTCACCAACCCGGGAACGATCCTGCTCGGCATCGGCGCGGACTTCGACCTGCTGCCGCAGCTGCGGGTGTCGATGAACGTCAACGAGATCGCTTTCGCGACGACGGAAGTGGTGGAGGCGGCCCGCCAGCAATCCGGTATCAGCCGCGACATCGGTCTCGACGTGTCACTGGCGACGATCTGGCGGCCCGTGTTCAGCCAGAACGTCATCGTCCGGCTTTCGGGGGCGGCGCTGATTCCGGGCAACGGCTTCAAGCAGCTGTACGGCGACGAAGTCCCTTACTCGGTGCTGCTCAACCTGGTCCTCACGTACTGACATGCGCGCCATCCTGCCGATCCTGCTGGCCCTGACGATCTCGCCGCTGGCCGTGGCAAAGGGATTCCCGCCGGCGCCGTCGAAGCAGACCGCCGCAGAGGCGCAGGCCAAGAGCGAGGGCTGCGTCTCCTGCCACACGGCATCCGACGCCAAGACGATGCATCGGCAGCAGGCGGTGACGCTGGGCTGCACCGATTGCCACGGAGGCGATGCGCAAGTGCGCAAGCCCGATGGCGGCGACGCGGGCAGCGAGCCGTACACCATGGCGCTGCGCAAGGCGCACGTGCTGCCCAGCGACGAGGAAGCCTGGAAGTGGCCTTCGTCGGCCAATCCGGAACACAGCTACACGTTGCTCAACGAAGAGGATCCGGAGTTCATCCGCTTCGTCAACCCGAGTGACTACCGCGTCGCGCGGGAGTCGTGCGGCGCCTGTCACCTGGCCGTGATCGAAGCGGCCGAGCGCAGCCTGATGTCCACGGGCGCGATGCTGTGGGGCGGGGCGTCGTACAACAACGGCATCCTGCCGTTCAAGCGCTACATCCTCGGCGAGGCCTACACGCGCGAGGGCGAGGCGGCCAAGCTGCTCGGTCCGGTGCAGCCCGACGCGGACATGGCCGCCAACGGCATCCTGGAATCCCTGTTGCCGCTGCCGAGCTGGGAGACCACGCCCCCGGGCGACATCTTCCGCGTGTTCGAAAGTGGCGGCCGCACCATCGGCACGACCTTCGCGGAAGTCGGACTGCTCAATCCCGGTGGAAGCATCCAGCGGCTGGAAGAGCCGGGCCGGCCCGATCAGCGTCAGTCCAATCGCGGCCCAGGCACCGGCCTTCGCATCTCCGTGCCCGTGCTCAACATCCACAAGAGCCGGCTGAACGATCCGTTCGCCTGGTTCCTCGGCACGAACGATCAGCCGGGCGACTATCGCTCGTCGGGCTGCTCGGCTTGTCACGTGGTCTACGCCAACGACCGCGATCCCCGGCACAGCGGCCCGTATGCGTCGGCAGGCAATGGGGGCCTGACGCGCACGGCTGACCCGACGATTTCGAAATCCGATCCGGGCCATCCGCTGGAGCACGCGTTCACGTCCGCGATCCCGACGAGCCAATGCATGATCTGCCACATGCATCAGCCGAACATCTTCCTGAACAGTTTCCTCGGCTACACGATGTGGGATTACGAGTCGGATGCGCCCGCGATGTGGCCGGAGAAGGAGAAGCATCCGAGCGCGAAAGAGATCCGCGAGATCAACGACCGCAATCCCGAGGAGGCAGCCATTCGCGGCAAGTGGGGCGATCCGGAGTTCCTCAAGGACGTCGCCGGCCTGAACCCGCAGCTCAAGGACACGCAATTCGCCGACTACCATGGACACGGCTGGAATTTCCGCGCGATCTTCAAGCGCGACCGCGAGGGCCACCTGCTCGACAAGGCGGGGGCGATCGTTTCCGACAAGGATCCGGAGAAGTTCAAGAAGGCCGTGCACATGTCGAGCATCCACGTCGATGCCGGCATGCACTGCGTGGATTGCCACTTCTCGCAAGACGCGCACGGCAACGGGCACATCTACGGCGAGGTCGCGCAGGCCATCGAGATCGAATGCGTGGACTGCCACGGCACCGCCGACAGCTATCCCTCGCTGCTGACCAGCGGCCCGGCGGCGCCACCGGGCGGCAACGATCTCTCGGTGATGCGCACGCCGTCGGGCAAGCGCCGCTTCGAGTGGGTCGGCGGCAAGCTCTTCCAGCGCTCCAACGTCAACGCCGACATGGAGTGGGAGATCCATCTGGTCAAGGATTCGGTGACGCCGGGCCATCCGCACTACAACGCCAAGTCAGCGCGCGCCAAGCTGATGTCCCGCGACACCGGCAAGCTGGATTGGGGCGGCAAGGTGAAGCCCGAGGACCGCGCGCACCAGGACGACAAGATGATGTGCGTGACCTGCCACACGTCGTGGACGACCAGCTGCGGCGGATGCCACCTGCCGATCCAGGCGAACTGGAAATCCGAGCGCCAGCACTACGAAGGTGGCGAGACGCGAAATTTCGCCACCTACAACCCGCAGGTCGCGCGCGACGACGTCTTCCAGCTGGGCAAGCACGGTCCCGCCAAAGGCGGACGCATCGCGCCGGTACGCTCCTCCAGCGCCCTGGTGCTGTCGTCCACCAACGTCAACCGCGAGAAGATCTACATCCAGCAGCCGCCGATCTCCGCCAGCGGCTTCTCGTCGCAGGCGTTCGCGCCGCACTACCCGCACACCGAGCGCAAGACCGAAACCAAGCAGTGCACCGATTGCCACCTGTCGAAGGACAACGACAACAACGCGATCATGGCGCAGCTGTTGCTGCTCGGCACCAACTTCATGAACTTCATCGGCTACAACGCCTGGGTGGGCGAGGACGGGGCGCTTGCGGCAGTCAACGTCACCGAGTGGGACGAGCCGCAGGCCGTTATCGGCAGCTACCTGCAGCGCTACGCCTATCCGGAGCGATTCGCGGCGCATCAGACGCGCGGCCGCCGACTCGAGAACGCTGAATCGCATGCGACGGGCGACCGGGTCGGCTGCATCCAGCTTCGCGGCGAATACCTCTATGTCGCCCAGGGCCGCAAGGGCTTCGAGGTCTATGACGTCAACGCGATCGCCAACAAGGGCTTCTCGGAGAAGATCATCACCGCGCCGTTCTCGGCGCTCGGGCACGACGCGCACGTGGGCAGCAGGAACGCGACCTGCGTGGCGTTGCCATCGAACCAGCCGATCAACCCGCTGCGCAACGAAGGCGACCTGATGCGTACGGTGAACCTGGAGCAAGCGTTCCATCCGATCTACAGCTATGCGCTGATCAGCGACAGCGAGGAGGGCCTGATCCTGGTCGACGTCAACACGCTCGGCGACGGCGAGCCCCGGAACAACTTCCTCGATCGCGCGCTGACCTGGAACGACGGTGGAGTCCTGACCGGCGCGCGCCACCTGACCGTGGCGGGTAACTACGTTTACGTAGCCGCCGATGCCGGCCTCGTGGTGCTGAACCTGGAGGATCCGCTGAAGCCACGGCTGGTGACGACCCTCAAGCTCGACGACGTGCGCGCGAGCGCGTTGCAGTTCCGCTACCTCTACGCGACCACGGCCAACGGGCTGGAGGTCGTCGACGTCACCAATCCGGAGTCGCCGCGGTTGGTGGACGGCGCGGGCGTTGCCCTGTCCGACGCGCGCCGCGTCTACCTCGTGCGCACCTACGCATATGTCGCCGCTGGCGCCGACGGCTTGGTGATCGTCGACATCACCAAGGCCGACAAGCCCAGGCTGTACCTCAAATACACCGCCGACGGGCAGATCGCCGATGCCTACGACGTCAAGGTCGGTGCGACCAACGCGTCGCTGTTCGCGTACGTCGCCGATGGCAAGAACGGTCTGAAGGTTCTGCAGCTGATGAGCCCGGAGAGTCAGCCGGGGTTCTATGGCTTCAGCCCACAGCCCAAGCCCGAGCTGATCGCCTGGTATCCGACCAGCAAGCCCGCGCTGTCGGTTTCGGAGGGGTTGCACCGCGACCGGGCCGTCGACGAGACCGGTGGCCAGATCGCGGTGTTCGGGCGCATCGGCTCGCGGCCGTTCACGCAGCAGGAGCAGCGCTCGCTGTTCATGGACGGGCAGGGCAAGCCCTGGTTCGTCGACGATCGCTAGCGGATGTTTTGCCCGTGATGCATTGCTCATTGCCAGGCCGGCCCGCATAATTCGCCGCCCATTTTCCCGATGCGGCCAGGTGGCAGAGTGGTTATGCAGCGGACTGCAAATCCGCGTACGCCGGTTCAATTCCGACCCTGGCCTCCACTGTTAAGATCGCGGCAAATTAAGCCTCGATGGCGGAACTGGTAGACGCTGGGGACTTAAAATCCCCTGGCTGCAAGGCCGTGCAGGTTCGAGTCCTGCTCGAGGCACCAGATCCCAACGGTAGAGCGATGCTGCCTTTCGCGGTCCCCCTGCGATGAACCTGCGCCGTTTCTGGGCTTTCGTGCCCTGGGCCCTCCCGGTCCTGGACCTGATCGGCGTCGCGTCCTGCTACGTTCTGGCTTACGCGCTGGTGCTGGACTTCCCGATGGCGGACTTTTATCTGCCGCCGCTGTTGATGTCGATGATGTTCATCCCGTTCGTGTTCGACGCGTTCCGGCTGTATCGGACCTGGCGCGGCGACAGCCTGCCGCGCGAGCTGATCCGGGCGATCACGGCCTGGCTGTCGTTCCTGCTCGGCCTGCTGATCCTCGCCGGCCTGTCCAAGGTCACCGCATCGTATTCACGGCTGTGGGCCGTCACCTGGGCGGGCCTGGCAGCGGTCTGGCTGGTCGGGACCCGCGTAATCCTGCGCAGCGCGCTCGGCAAGATGCGCGCGGCGGGAATGAACCTGAAGCGGGCGCTCCTGGTGGGAGATTCGCCGATGCTGGCGCGACTGGCGAGGGCGCTGCGGGACCACCCGCGTGCCGGCTTCGTGATTGCGGGTTACGTTGCGCCGGAGCGCTACGAGACGCCGGAGATGGCCGAGCTCGCGCATCTGGGCCATCCATCGCGGCTGGCCGCGCTGACTTCGGGTCCCTATCGGCACGTGGACGAGGTCTGGATCGCGTTCACGCTCGAAGGTCGCTCGCAGCTCACCTCGACGCTGGAGCAGCTGAACCAATGCACGGCTTCGATCCGCATCGTTCCCGACCTCCTCTCGGTCGAGCTGTCCAATGCTGTGCCGAGCGAGGTTGCTGGCGTTTCGATGCTGGACCTCAACCGCACCCCGATCACCGGCTTGAATCGCGTGGTGAAGGACGTCGAGGACCGATTGCTCGCTGCGCTCGCGCTGATCCTGACCGCGCCTCTGATGCTCGTTGCCGCGGTCGGGATCAAGCTCAGCTCCTCCGGCCCGGTGTTCTTCCGCCAGCGCCGGCACGGCCTGCGCGGCGAGGCCTTCCAGATTCTCAAGTTCCGGACGATGCATCAACACCGCGAGGAAGACGGGCAGATCACGCAGGCGCGGCGCGACGACGACCGGGTGTTCCCCTTCGGGCGATTCCTGCGGCGCTCCAGCCTGGACGAGCTGCCGCAGCTGCTCAACGTGCTCAGCGGGCAGATGTCGCTGGTGGGGCCAAGGCCGCACGCCGAGGCGCACAACCGCTACTACCAGACCATCATCGAGCGCTACATGTGGCGTCACGCGGTGAAGCCGGGCATCACCGGATGGGCGCAGGTTCACGGCCTGCGGGGCGAGACCGAGAGTGTGGAAAAGATGGAGCAGCGGCTCGAATATGACCTCTATTACATCCAGAATTGGTCCATCTGGCTGGACCTGGAAATCCTCTTGCTGACGCTGTTTCGCGGAATCATCGACCCGAACGCCTACTGAGCACGCGAGATAAGCGTGGCAAGTCATTAAGAATCGGTATAATCCCGCCGATCATCGGGTTTGTCGGCAACCCTCCATGAGAAAAGGGACGGTATGAACGGGGAGTTCTTGCAAGGCATCGCCGCCAAGTCCAGATCGATGGTCGCGGCCGCGGCGTTTGCCGCCATCGTCTGGACCTCACCGCTCCTCGCGCAGGACGCCGGCGGGGATGCGTCGGCCGAATCCGCCGCGAGCGGCTCGACGACGGCGGAGCCGTCGTCGGAAGCGAGCGCCGATGACGGCCAGGCCGACAGCGCTTCCACGTCGGACGAGGAGCAAGCCCCCGAAGACGTCGAGCTGCGCGATCGCAGCGAGATCGCCCCAGGCACGCGCCTGCACGCGAGCGTCGACGTGATGGCCAACTGGGTGGACAACTTCTTCTACAGCGCCACCGATCAGGAAAGCGTGGTGGGCTGGTTCATCAATCCGAACGTCACCTACGGCAGCGCCTCACCTCGGTTCCGCTCCAACACTTCGGTGGGCGCCAACATCGCTTTCTTCAGCGTTGGCGGCTCGGATGACGACTATCGGGATCTGTTCGCGCAGACCGGCGCAACCTGGAAGGTCGCCCCCGCGCACCGGCTCGGCTACGACATCGCGCTGCGCAGCGGTCATGACCCGTTCGGCCTGATCCGCACCGAGAACAACGGCGAGGTCAGCCGCACGCTGGATCGCTGGGTCGACGAGAAGTACACGCTGGAGTATCGCCTCGGCCAGCCGCGCTCCTCATTCTCCGTGGAGAACAAGGCCAGCGTCTACCAGAAGGTGTACCACACCAACCGCAACCTGCCCGGCGGCGGGTTCGGCACCCGATTCCTCGACAACGACATCGAGACGTTCGAGACCACCGGCCTGTATCACTACAGTCCCAAGACCCATTTCCAGCTGAACCTGGTCACCTCGCACGTCAACTTCGCCAGGGACTTCCCCGGCATCCCGTCGCGCGACGCGCAGGAATATCGCGCCCGCGCCGGTATCCGCTGGATCGCCACCGCCAAGACCACCGGCGATTTCCGCATCGGCTACTTCACCCGGCATTTCGAGTCCAACCAGCTGCACAACCACACCAAGCTGGACTGGGTCGTCGGGGTGGACTGGTCCCCCGTCAAGCGCACGTCGCTGCAGCTGCAGACGGGGCGCCAGAGCGTAGAGAGCTACAACGTGGCGTCCTTCATCGATGTGAGCTATGTCCGCTTGAGCTGGAAGCAGGAGTGGTTCCCCCGGCTGACGACGCAAGTCACGACCGGCTACTCGTACGCGGATTTCGTCGGCCTGGCGCGGCATGACGAAACCCTGTTCCTCAACCTGCGGGCCGACTACCGGCTGCTGCCGAAAGTGTCCGTCTACGCCGGCTACGACCTGGACGATCGCACCTCTAACAATGGAGCGTTCGAGTACGACCGGAGCGTGCTTTACGTAGGCTTGCGGGCGTTCTACTGACCGCACGCCTGGTTCCGGATCAGCGGATGCGAATCGCAGTTGGCCTGGTGTTGGTGGCGGTATTGGCCGCAGGCTGCGGCGCGCCGCAGAAGCGGCATTCCAAGAGCCCGTTGTCCTCTCAGCGCTCCAGTACGGCGCAAGGCAAAGGCACCCGTGCGCCGAGCGGCAAGTCCACCGCGGCACCGGCTGCGCGGAGCGCGCCGCCTGTCACCGGCGGATCTGCCGCGGTGTCGCCGCCGGTGCTCAACGCAGGGACGAGGGTCGCGCCTTCACCAGAGCCGCCGCAAGATGTCCCGCCTGGCGTGCCCGTTCTCGACAAGTCACTGGCAACGCAGCCCGACCTGGATCCCAGGATCTATCGCCTGGCTCCCGGCGACGGGGTCCACGTCGACGTCTTCAACGAGCCGGAGCTCACGGTCAACGCCGGCATCGATGCCTCCGGGATGATCAATTACCCGTTGCTGGGACACATCCCTGCGGCAGGGATGACCGTGCGCGAGCTGGAGGAGCGCATGGTGGAAGAACTCAAGCGGGGCTACCTGGTGCAGCCCAGCGTGCGCGTCAGCATCCATCACTTCCGGCCGATCTTCATCATGGGCAGCGTGCGCAGGGTCGGAAGCTTCCCGTTCAACCCCGGCCTGACGGTCGAGAAAGCGCTGGCGACTGCAGGCGGCATCAGCGAGTACGGATCGTCAAAGAAGGTCTACATCCAGCATGCCGGGATGACCGAGGATCAGAAGGAAAAGGTAGACTTGGACAGCCCGGTGCGCCCCGGCGACACGATCATCGTCGAGGAGCGGCTGTTCTGATACGCCGGCCGTCGATTCCAGGCCGTTCAGGTTCGATTTTGATATGACTCCGAGTCTACCCACCGTGACCCAAGCCCCTGGTACGGAGGCCGCTGCTGAAGGCGACCTGCTCGACCTGGCGGAGCTGTTCAGGACGCTCAACCGCTACAAGTGGAGCATCCTCGGCATAGGCATCCTGTCCATGCTCGGCACTGCCTTCTACGGGTACTCGCAGGACAAGCAGTTCATCGCGGTCACCACGCTGCTGATCGAAACGCGGATCCCGAACCCGATCCCGGTCAAGGGCGTCTACGAGTCCGAGTTCAGGAGCGAGGAGTACTTCGGCACGCAGTACGAGATCCTGAAATCGCGCGACCTGGCGGGGAAGGTCGTCGACAAGCTCGATCTGATCAACCACCCCGAGTTCCGTCCCGAGGAGCCGTCGATCATCGCCAAAGCGATGAACTGGCGAAGCTGGCTGCCCTTCATCGACAGGTCGGAGGGGCCGCCGCTGCCCACCGAGGAAGCCAAGGTCCTGAAGCGGGACAGTGTGATCGTGGGATTCCTGCAGCGCCTGAAAGTCGTGCCGGTCCGCGGCACGCAGCTGGTCAAGGTCGGCTTCAAGTCACGCAGCCCGGCGCTGTCGCAGAAGGTTGCGAACACGCTCGCGGACCAGTTCATCGACGGCGCGCTGCAGGCCCGGCTCGACGTCACCCGCCGGACCAGCGAGTGGCTGACGCAGAAGCTCGGCGACATCCGGACACAGCTGGAGCGGTCCGAAAAATCGCTGCAGGAGTTCCGCGAGCAGGAAAAGCTGGTCAACGTCAACGGCTCGCGTACGCTCAACGAGGACGAGCTGCTCGACACCACCAAGCGGCTGCGCGATGCGCAGCGCCGGAAGACCGAGCTCGCGAGCGCGTATGCGCGCGTGCGTGAAGCGGGGGATGACGCGCTCAAGCTGCTGCAGATCCCGGTGTTGCTGCAGGATGTGCGCGTCACCGGCGCCAGCCGCGGCTATCAGGAGGCGGAGAACGCGCTCAAGACCGTGCGGGAGCGCTACGGCGAGAAGCATCCGTCCATGGCTGCGGTCAAGGCACGCTTCGAGGCAGCGCAGAACTCCTACTACGACGCGCTGAAGGTCGCTGCGCAGGGCGTAGCTTCCGAATACGAGATCGCCTCCGCCAACGAGCGCGCACTGGGCTCGATCGTCGCCGGCTCGCGGGAAGCCATCGAGAAGCTGGACAAGAAGCAGTACGAGATGGGACAGCTCGAGCGCGAGGTCGCAACCAATCGCGAGATCTACAACATGTTCCTGACGCGATTCAAGGAAACCGACAGCGTCAACAATTACGAGAACCTGACCGCGCGCGTGATCGACACGGCCATGCTGCCGCGCATCCCGGCGGAGCCCAAGGTGGGGCGGATGACGATGATCGCCGCCGGCGTGGGCTTGATGCTCGGACTGGTGCTCGCGGTGCTGCGTCATCTCCTGAGCGAGGAAGTCCGCTCGCCCGAGGACCTGGAGGCTCTTACCCAGGTCCCGGTCGTCGGCGTGATCACCAAGGTCGACAAGGAAGATGCGCGTGGATTGGCCACGCTGTTCCTCACCAAGCCGCAGACCCCTTTCTCCGAGGGCATCCGCAGCATCCGCACCGCGCTGCAGCTCGCCGATGTGGACAAGAAATATCACCGCCTGCTGGTGACCTCGTCAGTCCCGGCAGAGGGCAAGACATCGCTGGCGAGCGCGCTTGCGGAGTCCTTTGCCGCCGTCGAGCAGGTGCTGCTGGTGGATGCGGATCTGCGTCGGCCTTCGCTAAGCCAGCGTCTGGGCGCGCCGGAAGGATCCCCGGGGCTCACCGAGCTGCTGGCCGGCCAGGCCCGCCTCGAGGAGTGTCTGTACCTGCACCAGGCGAGCGGGATATACCTGCTTCCGTCAGGCAAGCACGTGCCCAATCCGGCGGAGGTCCTCGCCTCGCTGGCGTTCAAGAGCCTGATGGAGGAACTGTCGCGGCGGTTCTACCGGATCATCTTCGACTCGCCGCCCTGTCAGGCGGCGTCAGATGCCCTGCAGCTCTCGCAGCACGTGGACGGCGTGCTGTTCGTCGTCAAGTCCGGCGGCGCCTCACGCCGGGTCATCCGCAATTCCTTCAAGCTCCTGCGCAACGTAGGCGCGCCGGTGCTCGGAAACATCGTCAACCAGGTCGACCTGAAGAAGGCGGGCGCCGGCTACTACCACGGCTACTACACCCACAGTTACTACGGTAACTAGCGAAGCGGCGTGTCCCTTCCGGTGAGCTGACCGTGGCAAAGACGCGCTGGCTCTCGGCCGGTCTGTTCGCGATCTCTCTGCTGTTCACACTGCTGTTCGCCGCCGCGTTGGCCGGCGATCTGTACGGCCGCTTGTCCGCCGAGCAGCGGGCCCGGGGCCAATCCAACGTGGCGGTCATCAGCACTGCAGGGCACGCGGTCAATCTGCAGCCCTGGCGGGTCGGATTCCGCACGGACCTTGCCTGGACGCTCGGAGTGCGTGGCGACGTGCATTCGATGCGGGCGCAGTATCGCCATGTGCTGCGCTCCAACCCAGGCAGCGGATATCTGTGGCTCGAGTACGCGCAGGCATTGGCCCGGGCGCATCGCATCGACTCGGAGTACACGCTGGCGCTCGAGCGCGCATCGGTGCTGTCGCACAACGCCGGCCCGGTGCAGATGATGGGCGCCCGCATGGGCGTCAACCATTGGGGCCAGGGTGGCGAGGCAGATCGCGCGATCTGGGCGCGGAACATGACGTACGCGCTGCGGACGTCTCCCGGCGAGTTCCTCTGGCACGTCCTTCGGGCGCGCCGCGAAGCCGCATTTTGCGGCTACGTCGGGGTCGAGCTGGGGTGGGGCCGATGGTGCACCGCCGTTGTGGTCGCCCGCGGACTCTGCGACAGCCTGCGTCCTGGCGCCAAGGGAGCAGCTGCCGACCAGTGCGCAAGTCTGGGTTTGATTCCGCCTAAAGATGACGGCACAGACGGACGCTAATCCACCGCGCCCCGCAGACCGGCCGGTCTTCGTCGGCTTGCTGTTGCTGCTGGTATGGCTGCCATTGCCCTGGGGCAGCCATTCAGGCTGGGCCATCTCGGCCGCGGGGCTGATCACGTTCGGCCTGCTGGCGGCGTGGTGCCTGATGGCCATGGCCGGGGCCGTGACCTTGCCGCGCAAGGAGCGGGTTGCCGTAGCGCCACTCATCCTGTGGGCGCTCTGGCTCGCCTGGATTGCCGTGCAGGCAATGCCGTTGTCCGCCGAGCACCTCGCGAAATGGTCGCCGCAGTCGTTGCAGATGCATCAGCCGATCGCATCGCTGCAAGGGCAGCCGCCGGTGTACAGCCTAAGCATCGCCCCGGGCGTCACCTGGGCCAAATGGGTTGAAAGCTGGCTTTATTTCGGCCTGTACCTGCTGGCCATGCTGCTCGTGCGCAGCGACCGGCGCTTGCGCCTGGTGCTGACGACGTTGCTGGTGTCGGGTCTGATCCAGGCGTCGTACGGAAGCTTGATGCTGATGTCGGGAGCCGACTTCGGGTGGCTGCGCAAGAAAGAGTTCTACCTGGAATCGGCCACCGGCACGTTCGTCAACCAGAACCATTTTGCCGGCTACCTGGAGATTGCGGCGGCAGCGGGCATATCGCTGGTGCTGGCGGATCTGGGCGGCAAAGGCCGCCGCTGGAGCTTGCGGAATCTGGCGGGAGGACTGCTCGAGCTCGCGCTCAGCGCCAAGGTGCGGGCACGTGCCGCGCTGATCCTCATCGCGCTTGCCCTGGTGCTGTCCCGCTCGCGCATGGGCAATCTGGCGTTCTTCGCCGCCGTCAGCATCGGTGGCATCGGTTACGTTCTGCTGCGCGAGCGGACGATGTTCCTGAAGGCCCTGCTGCTGTTCGCCAGCGTCCTGGCGGTCGACATGCTTCTCATCGGCGAGCGCTTCGGACTGGAGCGCGTCATCGAGCGTATCGACACGACGCGACTGGAGCGGGAAGGTCGCATCAAGCTCCTCTCGGAGATCGGCCCCGTCGTCGAGGCCTATGCGCTGACGGGATCCGGCCTTGGCACCTTCTCGATGGCCTACGAGCCGTGGCGCAGCGAGGCAATGACGGACTACATGAATCACGCGCACAACGACTACGTCGAATTCTTCATCGAGACTGGGCTGATCGGTACGGTACTACTGGGCGGTCTGCTGCTCTGGCACGCGATGCATGCGTTTCGGGTCGCGTTCAGGCGCCGCAACCGCCTCAAGGTCGCGGCCGCGTTTGCCGTGCTCATGGCCATGCTTGCGCTGGGATTACACGCGCTGGCGGAGTTCAACTTCCAGATTCCAGCCATCGCGGGCAGCTTCGTCGTCTTGCTGGGCACAATCGCGGCATGCTCCGATAAATCAAGGCGAAACAAGGCGGAAATGACGGTGGTCGAGGACGGCGGGCAAGCGGCAAGCCCCCAGCCCACGTGATAAAGTGCTGACGCAGGGGCGACGCTTTTTCAGGAGCAGGATATGAGAGGGGCAGCAGTTGCGGCTTTGGCCGTTTTGGGCATCACCTGTGTGGCCAGCGCCGCGGATACCGCCGCCGGCGGCAGAGTGACCCGGCTCAAGGGCCTGGTGACCGTCGAGCGTGCTGGCTTGAGCGAACCCGGCCGCAGGGGCTACGTGCTGCAGTCGGGCGACACCATCAAGACCGGCAGCGACGGCATCGTGCAGTGGTGGATGCAGGATGACTCGCTGTTCCTGCTGCCGACCGGGTCGACACTTCACATTGACGAATACGTTGCACCGGCAGGCAAGGGCAGCGGCTTCGGGCGCTCGTTCTTGTCGCTGATCAAGGGCGGTATGCGCAGCGTCACGGGCCTCATCGCCAAGGACAACGCCGCGAGCTATCGCGTCGCGACCCCCGTGGCGACCATGGGCGTGCGCGGCACCGACTTCAAGCTGATCCATTGCAACAACGATTGCGCCACGCGCAAGAACACCTTGCGCAAGTCGTCCCTGCGCGGGTTCGACCTGCTGCAGCCGGCTGGCCCGGCCAGGCTCCTTCGGACCGTCGCCAAGAACCCGACGCCCACGCAGAACGGCACCTACGTGAAGATGGAGAAGCTCACGGGCGAGCTTTGCAATGACGGGGGCTGCGCAGAAGTCACGTTCGGCGTCGGCTCTGGTTGCGCATTCGCCGCCGACAGCAAGACCAAGCCCGTCGTGCTGCCCAAGTGCCCGGACATCTTCGAGCGCTTCGGCGACGAGCTCGAGTTCGAGTTCGACGAGCTCGACAACGATCTCTATCGGGATCTGCGGCGCGTTCCGCGCGAGCCGCCCGCCAGTCCGTCCTGAGGTTCTGATCCGCCTCCGGCCTCAGCCAGCGCCCGCCGGGCGATCGAGCTGACGTTCGCGTGGTTTCTCCTGACGTGACCCCCGCGGCCGATGCCGCGCCGTCGCTGCGCTCCACGACCGCTATGGAACAGCACGTTCTCGCAGAACAGGAAATTGTCCTAGACGCGCGGCCCCGCGGCCTGGTCGATCAGATTCGCGAGATCGCACGCTATCGCGAGCTGCTCCTGGTGCTGGCAGGCCGGGACATCGCGGTGCGCTACAAGCAGACGGTCCTTGGCGCAGCGTGGGCGGTGCTGCAGCCGCTGGTCACCATGATCGTGTTCTCGGTGGTATTCGGTCGCCTGGCCAGGATCCAGTCCGACGGACATCCGTACTCGATCTTCGTGTTCTCGGGTCTGCTGGGCTGGATCTTCTTCTCGTCGGCGCTCGGCGCGACCATGAACTCGGTGCTGCGGCATTCGCACCTGATCAGCAAGGTGTACTTCCCAAGGCTGATCCTGCCGATCTCCGCCGTCGGCAGCGCGCTGCTCGACTGCCTGATCTCCTTCGGCCTGCTGCTCGTGCTGATGGCGTGGTTCGGCGTGCTGCCGACGCCGGCGCTGTTCTGGGCGCCGGTGGCCATCCTTGGCGCGGCCGTAACGGCCATCGGGGCCGGCAGCCTGCTGGCGGCACTGGTCGTGACCTACCGTGATTTCCAGCACGTCCAATCGTTCCTGGTCTACCTGTGGCTGTTCGTGACGCCCGTGATCTACCCGGTGACGTATGTCGACGAGAGCTGGCGACAGATCGTTTATCTCAATCCCATGACGGGCGTCGTCGATCTTCTCCGCTACGCGATCCTCGGCATCCCGGCGAACCTGCACGGGATGCTGATCTCTGCGGCCAGCGCCGCCGCCCTTCTGGTCATCGGCACGCACTATTTCCTGCGCATGGAGCGGCGTTTCGCCGATGTCATCTAGGGAATCGTCATGACGTCGCCGGTGCTCGTCGAAGGTCTCGGCAAGGAATACGTGCTCGGCGCCCAGGTCACGCGCAACGCGACGTTCGTCGAGACGCTCTCCGGGCTCATGCGCGAGCCGCTGCGGCGGATCGGGCGCTTGCGCGGTCAGGTGGAGGACTCGCAGCGTTTCTGGGCGCTCAAGGACGCGAGCTTCGAGGTCAAGCAGGGCGACGTCCTGGGGATAATCGGCCGCAACGGCGCCGGCAAGAGCACGCTGCTCAAGATTCTCAGCCGCATCACCCAGCCCACCGAAGGCCGGGTACGTCTGCGGGGGCGCGTCGGCAGTCTGCTCGAAGTGGGCACCGGTTTTCACCCGGAGCTGACGGGCCGGGAGAATGTCTTCCTGAACGGCGCGATCCTGGGCATGACGCAGCGTGAGATCAAATCGCGCTTCGACGAGATCGTCGAGTACTCCGGCGTCGCGAAATTCCTCGACACGCCAGTGAAGCACTACTCCTCCGGCATGAAAGTGCGCCTGGGCTTTTCCGTGGCGGCGCACTTCGAGCCGGAAATCCTGATCGTCGACGAGGTGCTTGCGGTCGGCGACGCCGCGTTCCAGAAGAAGTGCCTGGGCAAGATCCAGGACGTGGCGCAAGGCGGCCGCACGGTGCTGTTCGTGAGCCACAGCATGACGGCGATCGCGCAGCTCACCCGTCGCTGCCTGTGGCTCGACGGCGGGCGCATCGTGTTCGACGGCTCGACCGACCAGGCGATCCAGCAGTACATCGGCGCCAAGGCTTCGCACATGTGGAGCGGACGCATGGCGACGGCGCAGATCCCCAGCGACGCGCGCTGGCGCGGTAACTTTGCGTTGAAGATCGCAGAAGTCGGCCTGGCGGCGGGTCAAACCGAGGAAGTGCCCGTTGGCGGTCACCTGCGACTGGAAGTATTGCTGGAGTCACTGGCGCCGTGTCGGGGCGTGCGGCTCGCCTACACGCTCAACGCGCAGTCGGGTCGCCCGGTGCTGACCGGTATTTCCCCGCCGTTCGACGTCACCGCGGAGCGGCAGCTGTGCGAGCTCGAGATCGAGCGTCTGAACCTGGTTCCGGGCGAGTACGACATGAGCCTCCACCTCGGCACGGGGGACTTGGCCGAGCCCCGACGCGAATGGGACTGCATCGTGGGCTTCGGACACGTGAGCATCGTCGAGCGCGACGGCGGCCGCGCGGTCTTCGCTGGCGAGTGGGACCGACGGTGGGCGCCGGCGGTCACTGAGCACGTCAAGGTGCATCTGCGCCAGGAGAACACCCGATGAGCAGGCGGACGGCGATCGTCGTCACCACGATCTTCGAGCCCAAGTGGCTGCAGGGCTATCTGGACAACCTGCGGGAGCATGGGCGCGAGAAGGAGACCGCGATCTACATCGTCATCGACCGCAAGACGCCGGCAACGGTGGCGGTTGCGGCGCAGGACGCTGCTAGGCAGGGTTTCCGCATCCATTGCCCGACGCTCGACGAGCAGGTCGCCTATCTGGCGCGTCTGGGGTTCGCGGAGTCGTTCGTGCCGTGGAACACGGACAATCGTCGCAACATCGGTTTCCTGATGGCGCTGGAGCACGGCTGCGAGATGCTGATCTCCATCGACGACGACAACTACTGTCTGCCGGACAGCGATTTCGTGGGCGAGCACGCCGTGGTCGGCTCGACGGTCGGCGCGATCCAGGGCGCCGATCAGGTCGGCGGGTCTGCCTGGTTCAATATCTGCGATCTGCTGGAAGTGGAGCGCGGCTTGACCATCCACGCGCGCGGATTCCCGTATAGCGCGCGACGCGGAGAGCATGCGCAAGTCAAGGCGCTGTCGACGCAAGACCGGGCGCGTCGCGTCGCGATCAATGCGGGCCTCTGGACCGACGACCCGGACGTCGACGCGCTCACGCGACTGAGCATGAAGCCCTTCGTCACGGCCGACCGCGGGCGTGCCGTGATCCTCGCCCCGGAGACATGGTCGCCGATCAACACGCAGAACACCGCGCTGACGCGCGAAGCCGTGAGCGCCTATTACTACGTGCGGATGGGCTTCCCGCTGCAAGGCCTGAAGATCGACCGCTTCGGCGACATCCTCTCCGGATACTTCGTGCAGAAGTGCGCAAAGCACCTCGACCAGGCCGTGCGGCTGGGTTCGCCGACGGCGGCGCATCATCGCTCCCAGCACAACCTGTTCAAGGACCTGTACCACGAGCTCGCTGGCGTCGTGCTCGTCGAAGAGATGCTGCCGTGGCTGCAGGAGCTGCGCCTGTCCGGTGGGGACTACGCGGCCGCCTATGAGTCGCTGGCAGCCGCGCTCGACAGCCAGAGCGAGCAATTCCGCGGCTTCGTCTGGGACGAGGGCGGTCGGGATTTCCTGCGAGAGACGGCGGCCTGCATGCGCACCTGGCTCGGCGTGGTGCGCCGCTTCGGCTAGAAGCGGTACTCGAACGTCCGGATCTCCTCGGCGAAATAGCGCCCCACGATGTCGCGCGCCTTCGCGTCGTACTGGTCGCGATAGCTGCCGCGCTGCGACTTGTTCAGGTGCGGCAGCTGCACGTCCGCGCCGAGTTGCTGGGCGAGCTTGCGGAAGTCGGCGGCCAGATTCTCGAAGTGACCGACGAACTGGGTTCGCAGCTGGCCGCGATAGTCCTTGAACCATTCCAGGTACGGCAGCAGGTAGGGAATCTCGTCGTGGACCTGGCGCTTGTAGGCCTCGTGCACGCGCGGCCGTACGTCTGCAAAGCGGCGCAGCCGTGGCAGGAAAAGGCCTAGCCGCTCGGTCAGGCCAGGCGGTCCGCCCTTGTCGGGAATCTCGCCGTACCAGCGCTCGACCCATTCGGAGAACGGCATCTGGCAGGCGGTGCGGGAAGGCTCGAGCGGGAACAGGTGATAGCCGTCCGCGAAATACCATTCGTGGGGGCTGATGTCCTCCTTGCGCATGTATGCCGGCTTGCGCAGGTGGCTGTAGAACGAAAGCACCTGGTCCCAGGGATTGCGCACGAAGCTCGCGACGAAATAGCGATCGACCTTGGCCTGGCCATGGTAGGCCGCGAATTCCCGGTAGGTGCGATGCTTGACGCCGTGCATGCCGTAGCGGCGCAGCGCTTCGGCGATGCTTTCGCCGCCGGTTTTCGGCAGATGGATGAAAAGCAGCTTGAGTTGTTCGCTGTACATCGCAATCATTCCAGCATGTCATCGCCCAACAAACCACTGCTGTCGGTCGTCGTGCCGAGCTTCAACCAGGGGCGCTACATCCGCCAGACGCTGGATTCCATCCTGGCCCAGAGTCATCGGCCGCTCGAGATCGTGGTGGTGGATGGCGCGTCGCGCGACGAAACCGTCGACGTCCTCAAGTCGTTTGCTTGTGCCGAGCTGCGCTGGATCTCCGAGAAGGACCGTGGTCCTGCCGACGCCGTGAATAAGGGCCTGGCGATGGCGCAGGGAGAGCTGCTCGCGATCCAGAGCGCCGACGACGTCTACTATCCGGACGCGCTGTCGACTGCGGTGGAGCGTTTCAGCGCGCGCCCCGAGTGCGGCCTCGTCTACGGCGACGCCGAAGCCATCGACGTGCAGGGAAACGTCACCTACTCGGGTAGGTTGCCGGCATTCAGCGTCGAATCGATTTTCGCCACACGGCTGTGCATCCCGCAATCGTCGACCTTCTTCCGGCGATCGCTCGCGCGCGAAGTCGGTGGCTGGAGCGGTGACTTCCACCAATGCGACCTGCATTTCTGGCTGCGCATGATCTTCCGCACGGCCGTGGAAAAGATCGATCGGCAGATGTCCGGATGGCGCGTGCACCCGGACCAGCGCACCCAGGCGGGCAAGGGGCTCTGGCAGGACTACTGCCAGATCATCGCGTCGTCCGAGGACGTGCAGCGCGCCGCGCCTTCCGTGCGCCGCATGGCGTACGCCAGCCGTCACATCATGGCGCTGGACTACCCGCCGCCGGGCGCGGGGCTGTGGTGGCAGCGAGGCAAGGCGCTGCGCGCGCTGGCCGAGTTTCCGCGGTCGCGTCGCTACATCCGTCACCACTTGCGCCGGCTTTTCCCAGGCTACGAAGGACTGCAAGCGCGGTTTCCCGATCGGCTGTGAGCCTGGACCCTGCAAGCGTTTACCTCAGCTGTCCGGACGGCGATCCTGCATCGCCCTCCACCTGGTCGGGCACGCCGTACCGGCTGCGCGCCGAGCTCGAGCGTCGCGGACTGCTCGCCGGGTCGATGGATGCAACTGCGCTGCCGAGGAAAGTGCATCGGCTCTGCATGTGGGTTGCGAGGCGGTGTTTCGGTACCGAACTGGCTTACGCCTACAGCCCCGTGACCCGGTTCTTCCGGGCCCTGCGCCTGCATCGGCGCCTGGGGGTGCGACCGATGCGCGTGCTGCACACGGGCACGCTGGGGATGCCGCTGTTGTGGCGCAGCCGGCGCCAGCCGAATTACCTGTTCTGCGACACCACCTGGCACCTGGCATCGCTGCACTCGCCGGACCTCGCCACACTCGGGCCCGGGCTGCGACGCCTGGCGGAATGGCTCGACCGCCGCAGCTATCACCAGATGGCGCACATCTTCGCGATCGGGCAGCACGTGCGCGACGATCTGATCTCGCACTACGGCGTCAGCGCGGACCGCGTGACCGCGGTCGGCACAGGCAGGGGATCGATCGAGCCGTACCGGGGCCCCAAGCGCTACGACGACGGTCAGATCCTGTTCGTGGCCAAGCTTCGCGCGCAGGAGAAGGGCGTGGACCTCCTGGTCCGCGGCTTCGAGCTGGCAGTGGCGCGCAACCCGACGCTGAAGCTCCTGCTCATCGGCCGTGAAGACTTCCAGCAGTACACGCGCATCCCGAACGTCACCGCCAGAGCCTTCGTTTCCCAGGCCGAGCTCCAGCAGGCGTTCGAGCAGGCCGCGCTGTTCGCCATGCCGGCCCGCTACGAGCCCTGGGGGCTGGTCTACCTGGAGGCGCTGGCCTGTCGCACGCCGATCCTGGCGATGGCCCGCAATGCCGGCCCGGAGTTTTGCGACAATGGCCGCTGCGGCTTCCTGCTGGAACGGGAAGACCCGGAGGCGGTGGCAATTTTACTACTCGCTGCCTTGGGCAATCCGGCTAGACTGGCGGCAATGGGGGAGCACGGGCAGCGGATGGCACTGGAACGCTATCGCTGGGACGTGACGATGGACCGAATCATTCATGCGATGGAGCGCGCAACATGACAAAGCACGCGCATGAAACGAGTAATCGAGCTGGACGGACTCAGGGGACTCTTCTGCCTCGGCGTCGTTCTCTATCACGTGCATCACCAGTGGATCTTCTGGTGGTGGAGCGTGATGGATTTCTTCTTCATGGCCTCCGGGTTCGTGATCTCGGCGCAGCTGATCCTTAACCGCAACGCCGAAAACCTCCTCACCGCGTTCTTCATGCGCCGGGCCCTCCGGGTCTGGCCGCTCTACTTCGCCACCTTGCTGGTCGGCTTCCTGGTTTACCTTGCCACCAGCGACGTCGACGTCTGGGGCGCGATGCAGAGCCGTGGCTGGCTGCAGTTCGCCACGTTCACGGCGTTCGTCGAAGGGTACGCACAGCCGCTCAAGCTGGGACCTTACCCGTTCCACTTCATCCACTCCTGGTCGGTCTCGGTCGAAGAGCAGTTCTACGTGTTGTTCGCGCTGTCGTTCTTCTTCATCCGGCGCCACACCTGGTCGGTGCCGCTGATCTCCGCGGTCTTCATCGCCACCGGCCTGTGGTGGCGCGGAACGCAGGAGGGGCATCTCTACCTGCTGCTCGACCATATCGATGCGCTGGGCTGGGGCTTGCTACTGTCGCATCTGTTCTGCAGCGGAGCGGCGGAGCGTCACCGCCGGTTGCTGCTGCCGCTGTTCGGCATTTGCGCCGTGGCGTCAGTGCCGATGTGGGCGGGATACACCTGGCAGGGATATCGGCTGCTCGCCAGCGGCTACGACATGCGCCTGCTGACCAAGCCCGCCGTCGTCAACGCAGGATTCATCCTGCTGTGGCTTGCGCTCATCGGGTCGGCGGCGCTGACGCCGGGACACCGGCTGTGGGCGCCCGTGCGCACGCGCTTCGCGCGCTACCTCGGCGACATCAGCTATCCGCTGTACCTCACGCACTACATGGCCATCGTGCTTGCCATCGTGGTGGCGCGGAAGACGGGCCTCAATCCGCAACTGATGGCTGTCGTCGGGGCTGGGGTCGGCATCGCCGCTGCGCACGTCATCCATGTCCGGATCGAGAAGCCGCTGTCGCGATTCAAGTCCGGCATGAAATACCGCACCGCCGGCCGTCCAGAAAGCCGCCAGCCCGACCTCGGCGGGGCCCTCGCAGCGAAGTAGGCAGCCGGCTGCGGCCGGCGGACGCGGTATGCGATCATGCCGCGCCGCGGCGTCCAGCAACGGGCCGCAGCGCAAGTGACAGCACTGCCAACCACCCCGGACAGGGAAGCACGGGATGAGACGGATTATCGAACTCGACGGACTGCGGGGTCTGTTCTGCCTCGGTGTCGTCGTCTACCACGTCAAGTACGACTGGCTCTTCTGGTACTGGAGCGCCATGGACTGGTTCTTCGTGCTGTCGGGATTCGTCATCTCCGGCAACCTCATCCAGAACCGCAACGCCAACAACCTGCTGTCGATGTTCTTCCTGCGCCGATCGTTGCGCATCTGGCCGCTGTACTACCTTGGCCTGATCGCAGGCCTGCTGGTGTTCCTCGCAGGCGCCCGTTACGGAGGCTGGGGTTCCCCGCAAAGCACGTCCTGGATCAAGCACGCCCTGTTCGTGCAGTTCGTCGAAGGCTATTGGCGTCCCCTGAACCTGGACGCCTATCCGTTCCATTTGCGACACACCTGGTCGCTCGCGGCCGAAGAGCAGTTCTACGTGATCTGGGCGCTGCTCTTCGTCCTGTTCCGCCGCACCAGCTGGATCGTGCCGGCGACCGCGGCCGTGTTCATCGTCGGCGGCGTCATCGGACAGTGGCGCCACCTGCATCTCTACATGCTCGGCCATCATCTGCATGCCTTCGGAGCGGGGCTGCTGCTGGCCTGGCTGTTCGTCGGCGAGCCGGCGGCCCGCGTGAGGCCCTGGCTGGGGAAGGCGCTCGCCGCGATCGCGGTGGCCTCCGTCCCGGTCTGGTTTCCTTACGTCTATCAGGGCTATCAGCTGTACCTGTCGGGCCAGGACCCGCACCTCGTGCATCGCGGCATGCGCCCGAACCTCGGCTTCGTCATGCTCTGGTTCTCGCTGACGGGTGCGGTCGCGCTCGCGCCAGGCGCGAAGGTCTGGACGGTTCTGCGCCAGCGGATTTCGGTTTACCTCGGCGAGATGTGCTACTCGCTCTATCTCGTGCACTATCCCGCGATCGTCGTCAGCGTCGCCCTGGCACGCAAGCTCGGCTACGAGCCGATGTTCGCCGCGCTGGGTGGCGGCATCCTCGGCGTAGGGGTGGCGATCCTGGTCCATCAGCTGGTCGAGCGGCCGCTGCTCGCCCGCAAGGTCAGCTTGCGCTACCGCTACGACGCTCCCGCCGCAGGGCTCGTCGCCCGGCCTGCAACGGGGCCATGAGCCCATGAGTGGCGCAGCCGGCGAAATGGTGCACGTCGCCTGCGGCGCGGATGCAGCCTACGTCCCACACCTGGCCGTGATGCTGCATTCCCTGTGCGTGCACGTGCGCGCACCGCTGCAGATCCATGTCATGGACGGCGGACTCGAGGACGCGGCGAGGGATTATCTGCGCCGTGTCGTTGCCGCCCACCGGCAGCGAATCGAATTCGTGAGCATCGACGTTGACCGCCTCCGGCACCTGCGGCTGGCGGAGTGGTTCAGTCCTGCGAACTATTACCGGATGCTGTTGCCCGAGCTGCTGCCTGCGCTGGACCGTGTCATCTACCTGGACGCAGACATCGTGGTTGCCGACGACGTGACGCCACTATGGCGGACGGCAATGTCCGATCTCGAGCTCGGCGCCGTGCCCAACGTGCTCCACCCAAAAAACCCGCAGGACCACGTCTACAACCTCGGGCTCGCGGCGCCACGCGACTATCTCAACTCGGGTGTCCTGCTGATGGATCTTCGCCAGATGCGCGAAGGGGACATGACCCGTCGGCTACTCGACTTTGCCGGCGCACACCCCGATCTGATGCTCTACGCCGACCAGGACGCGTTCAACGGCTTGCTGAAGGGGCGGTGGCATCGCCTGCACCCGCGGTGGAACCTGCAGACGACGATGATGGAGGTGGACCCCGCAGCGCAGCCGCTGGAGGGGGAGGAGCTGCGCGACGCGCTTGCCCGTCCAGCCGTCGTGCACTACATGGGCTGGTGGAAGCCGTGGCGACTCTGGTCGAATCACCCGCTCCGCGGTCTATACCGCAAGTATTTCCGCGAGTTACCGCGCCCGGTTTACAAGGTTTCTAAAGACTTCAAGGGCGTTCTGGAGTACCTATTTCCCCGGTTGGGTCTTACTCACTTACCTGCGTTGGCGGCCGCGGCTGGCGGCTGTGAAGCGCCGCATCCAAGCCGCCTTTGTTTGAACGTACCGCCGTTTTGCCATGAGCAGTGAACCCCTGGTCAGTGTCGTACTGCCGACCTACAACCGCAGCGCCAGCCTGGAGCGGGCGATCCAGAGCGTGCTGCGCCAGACCGAATCCGATCTGGAGCTGATCGTCGTCGACGACTGCTCGTCCGAGGATCCGCAGGCCGTGGTCGCGCACGCCGCGCGCGGAGACTCGCGCGTGCGCTACGTGCGCCGGCCCGTCAACGGCGGCGCTGCAGCGGCGCGCAACACCGGCCTCGCACTGGCGCGCGGCCGCTTCCTGGCATTCCAGGACAGCGACGACGAGTGGCTGGCCGGCAAGCTCGAGCGCCAGCTGCTGGCGCTCAAGCAAGCTGGGCCCGGCACCGCGATGTGCGTCAGCGGGTACTTCATGAGCCGCCCGGACTGGTGGTACCGCGTCTGCTACCTGGGCCGCCCGAACCTGCTGTATCCGGACGATCTCGGGCGACAGGCGCTGGAGAACTTCTTCTTTCCGACGCCGACCTGGCTGGTGCCGCGCGAGGTGCTCGACAAGGCCGGTCGCTTCGACGAGGAGCTGCGCTGCTGGGAAGACTGGGAGCTTGCCATCCGCATCGGCGGGCACGGACGCGTCCTGCTGCTCGACGAGCCCCTGCATCTGCAATACAGCGCGGCAGGCAGCGTCAACAACCAGGAGCGGGCCTGGGGACCTGCGATGCGCCGCATCGTTACGCGTCATGAGGCGCTCTGGGCCGGTGCCCCACGCACGCTGGCGCAGCACTGCTACCTCATCGGCCGCATCGAGTGCCTGTACGGCGACACGCCCGAAGGTCGGCGCTGGCTGCGCAAAGCGCTGAAGCTCGATCCGTTCGCCTTCCGCGCCGCCGCGGCGCTGGCGGTGTCGGCGCTCGGCGATTCCGCGTACCGCAATCTCGTGCAGTGGTCGCGCCGCATGCGCGATCAGACCTGGCGCGAGCGCCTCAAGGCCCGCTCGCGGCTGTCGCGCATCGACGCCGCCGACGCTTCCGAGCGCCGCGTGTGATGAGTGTCGCAACGACAGGCGCGGACGCGCCGCTGGTCAGCGTCATCATGCCGACCTACAACCGCGCCGAGCTGCTGCGACGTTCGGTGCTGAGCGTGCTGGCCCAGACCTACCGGAACCTCGAGCTCATCGTCGTCGACGATTGCTCCACCGATCACACCCAGCAGGTGCTTTCGGAATTCGCAGATGCGCGCCTCATCGTGCAGCGTCGCGCCCAGAACGGGCGCGCGGCTGCGGCACGCAACGACGGTTTGCGCGCAGCGCGCGGGACACTGATCGCTTTCCAGGACGACGACGACATCTGGCTGCCCCACAAGCTGCAATGCCAGGTCGATGCGATGCTGGCGGCAGGCGAGGGCGTCGGACTGCAGGTGTGCGCATACATCCGCTCGCATCGCGGCGGCCTCGACTACATCGGCGGGCCCAGCTACCAGCGCAACCTGGATTTTGCGCGCGGCAACCCGTTCGGCAACGACTATGGACTGATCGCGACGCCCGCATGGCTCCTGCGTCGCTCGGCCCTGACCGCAGCCGGGGGCGAGTTCGACACGCGCCTGCGCTCGTGGGACGACTGGGAGCTCGCGCTGCGGTTGTGGAAAACCACGCGCATCGTCCACCTCAACGAGCCGCTGTTCGTGCAGGACCATGTCGCGGGCAGCGCGATGATGGGAGACAGCGCTGCGCAGATGGAAGATCTCAAGCTGATCCTTCAGAAACACGGCGCACTCTGGGAAGGCAATCGCCGCCTGACCGCGGAGCACTTCTTCGCCATCGGCTGGCGCGCGCACAAGTTCGTGTCGGAGGCCGACAGCCGCAGCTGGTATCGCCGCGCGCTCGGCGCCTGGCCGCTGCATCTGAAGTCCTGGGCGGGCCTGGTGTTCTCCCTGATCGGAGCCCGGCCGCAACGCCTGGTCGCGCACGTGTACGGCACCCTCCGCTGGGCCGTGGTCCGGCGCATCCTGGCCCGCCGCTACGGCGACGCGCGCCATCCGCTGACTTGATCAACCAAGGCCCATCCGTGTCCGCCAATCACATCCCCCGCGTCAGTGTCATCCTGCTGACCTACAACCGGCCCAAGCTGCTGCGGCGCGCGATGGGCAGCGTGCTGGCGCAGACCTTCCGCGACTTCGAGCTCATCGTCATCGACGACTGCTCGGCCGACGAGACCCGCCAGGTGGTGCAGAGCTTCGACGATCCACGCATCGTCTATCACCGCCACGACCGCAACCGCGGCTGTCCGGCGTCGCGTAACACCGGCATCGGCCTGGCGCGCGGCGAGTTCATCGCCATGCAGGACGACGACGACGTCTGGCTGCCGCACAAGCTGGAGACGCAGGTTCCCGCGCTCGCTGCTGCGCCGGCCGACGTCGGCTTGTGCCTCGCGGCCCACCTGCGCTGGACGCCCGAGCTGGGCGCCCTCTACATCGGCGGGCCGAAATACATGTCGGTCTTCGATTTCAAGAGAGGCGTCATCTACGGCCCCAACTACAGCCTGATCACGCCGCCCGCGTGGCTGGTGAGGCGCTCGGGTACTGCAGCAGGTCGGCGGCTTCGACCCGCGCATGAAGATCCGCGACGACCTGGAAGTGGCGATCCGCATGTCCGAGGTGTGCAAGTTCATGCACATCGAGGAGCCGCTGCACATGCAAGACCACGTGCTCGGCAGCACGATGATGCGCAACGAGGCCGTGCTGCCGCACGACATTGGCCTGTTCCTCGAGAAGCACGGCCACCGCTGGGAGAAGAACCGGCTGCTGATGGCCAAGCACTACTACCTGATGGGGCGCGTCGAGTCGATCTTCGGCGACGTCGATCAGGCAATCGCCTGGTTCCACAAGGGGCTGTCGTATTACTGGTTCTATCCCAAGCTGTGGCTGGGTCTGCTGCTCGCGCACATGGGTCAGGCGCGCGTGCGCAAGGTCACCGACTTCATGCGCAAGCACGTCCGCGCGCGGATCGCCCCGTTCATCTACGGCAATCGCCGCTGATGTCGGAGCCGGCGATGGCGGCGCCCGTGGTCTCGGTGATCATCCCGACGCGCAACCGCGCCGAGCTGCTGCGCCGCTCGGTGCACAGCGTTCTGACCCAGTCGTTCGCGGACTTCGAGCTGATCGTCGTCGATGACGCTTCGACCGATCACACCCAGGAGGTGCTCGCCAGCTTCGGCGACGCGCGTATCCGCGTCATCAAGCGCGGGAAGAACGCCGGCGCGGCTGCGGCGCGCAACGTCGCCATTTCCGCGGCCCGCGGTAAATACCTCGCCTTCCAGGACGACGACGACTTCTGGCTCGTGCAGAAGCTCGAGCGCCAAGTTGCTGCGCTGGAAGCCGCGCCCGCCGATGTGGGCCTGTGCCTTTGCGCATTCATTTCGCTGCTCCGCGACCAGTCGTTCTACGTCGGCGGCCCGGAAAGACTCGGGACGATGGACTATCGCAAGGGCGGCGGCACCGGCGGCCCCAGCTACTGGCACATGTCGACGCCCGCCTGGCTGCTCAAGCGCGAGACGCTGGACAAGGTCGGCGGATTCGACGAGCGGCTGCGCTGCATGGATGACTGGGAGCTCGGCCTGCGCCTCTCGCAGGTATGCCGCTTCATCCAGATCGAGCAGCCGCTCTACATCCAGGACTGGCGCCGCAGCCACACCGGCATGACCTTCAACGAGCTGGCGCAGGCCGATGACCTCGCGATCATGTCCGAGAAGCACGCCGATTTCTGGCGCGACCATCCGCGTTCGCAGGCACGGCATTTCTTCCTGACGGGCAAGTACTACTGCATCCACAAGACGCCGAAGGACGGTCTACCGTGGCTCCTGCGATCGGTGAAGGCCTGGCCGTTCCAGGCCCACGGCTGGGTGGCGGTGCTGGCGGCGCTCGGTGGTGCCGAGGCGTTCGCCGCGGCGAGGGGGTTCTCCGTCGCGGTCAAGCGGGCGCTCCACCGCGTGCTGCAGTTCCGCCTCTAGGGATCGCATGGCAACGCCTGTCGTCAGCGTCATCCTCACCACGCATAACCGCGCGCGGCTGATCGGGCGGTCGCTGCGCAGCGTGCTCGCGCAGACGCATCGCGACCTCGAGGTGCTGGTGGTCGACGACGCCTCGACCGACGACACCGAATCGGTGGTCAACGCTTTCGGCGATCCGCGCGTGCGCTACGTGCGCCGCAGCGTCAACGGTGGTCCGCCGGCGGCGCGCAACGAAGGCCTGCGGCTGGCTCGCGGCGAGTTCGTCGCTTTCCAGGACGACGACGACGAATGGTTCCTGGACAAGCTGGAGCTGCAGCTCGAGCGCATGCGCGGTCTGACTGCGGAAGTCGCGATGACCTGCTGCGCGCTGGTGCGCTATCAGTCCGGCGACGCCGCGATCCTGTACAACGCGTTGCCCGCAGGTGAAGAGGCGGGGGCGATTCTTCGCTGCAATACCCTGTGCTTCACCCAGACCTGGCTGGCCCGCAGGTCGGCGCTGGTGCGCTGCGGCGGCTTCGACGAGCGACTGCCGCTCTGGGACGACTGGGAGATCATGATCCGCGTCTGCCAGCAGTTCCGGGTCGACTGGGACAATCGCGTCATGTGCATGGTCTACGACACGCCAGGCAGCATGATCAAGCAGAACCTGAATCGCCTGCGCGGAATGCAGCTGACGATCGACAAGCATCGGGCGCTCATGGACGCCGAGCCGGCAGCGCTGGCGCGCAACCTCTATATGCTGGGTCGGTTTCACCTGCTGCACGGCAACGCAAGCGCGGGTCGCCAGTCGCTGTGGCGCAGCCTGCGGCTGCGGCCCGGCGACCCCAAGACCGCGGGGCTCCTCGCGCTCGGCCTGCTCGGATCGGGCGTTGTCCGAGGCGTCACCGATGCGCTCGATCGCCGGCGACATCCTCGGCCTGCGACCTCCAAGACCTGATTCCGGCGACCAGCCCATGAGCGCGCCAGCAGGTCCGGCACCGACCGTCTCGGTGATCATTCCGACGCGCAACCGCGCCGAGCTGCTGCTGCGTGCCGTGCACAGTGTGCTTTCGCAGCGGTGGACCGATCTCGAGCTGATCGTGGTCGACGACGCAAGCACCGATCACACGCTCGAGGTGCTCGGCCGAATCGCCGATCCGCGCCTGCGCGTCGTGCGGCGCGAGAAGAACGGTCGCGCCGCGGCGGCACGCAACGCGGGCCTGGCCATTGCCAGGGGCTCCCTGATCGCGTTCCAGGACGATGACGACATCTGGCTGGTCGACAAGCTGCAGAAGCAGGTCCCGCACCTGCAGTCCGCGGCGGCGGACGTCGGCCTCTGCTTGTGCGGGCTGTTCAGCGTGACGTATGACGAGGTCGCCTACTGGGGCGGCGAGGCGCTGTTCCGCCAGATCGACTTCTCCCGCGGCGGCGGCCGGCGCGGGCCGCATACCAGCATGCTGTCGACGCCCGGGTGGCTCCTTCGCAAGGAGTGGCTGGACAAGGCCGGGCATTTCGACGAGCGCATGCGTTCCATCGACGACTGGGAGCTCGCGCTGCGCCTGTGGAAGATCTGTCGCTTCACGCACGTCGCCGAGCCGCTGTTCATCCAGGATTTCCGCCGCGCCACGCCGGGCATGACGTTCAACGAACTCGCGCTGGCGTCCGACATGGAGCTGGTCACCCAGAAGCACGGGGAGATGTGGAAGGGAAAGCGCCGAGTGCAGGCGCGCCACTTCTATGAGATCGGCAAGAGCTACTCGCATTACAGCTCGGCTCGCGAAGGCAGTCGCTGGCTGCTGCGCTCGATCGGCCAATGGCCGTTCACGCCGCGGGTCTGGCTGGCGCTCGGGGCAGCGCTGCTCGGCCAGCGCACCGTTGCGCGCGTGACCGGCATCTCGCGCGCCATCAAGCAGTCATTCCGTCGCGCATTGAGGCCGGCTCGTTGAGCGCGTCCACCAACCTCGAGGCGAAGCTGCGCGTCAGCGTGGTGCTGCCAACCTACAACCGCCTGCGCACGCTGCCGCGCGCGATCCAGAGCGTGCTGGCGCAGACCTATGCCGATCTGGAGCTCATCGTCGTCGACGACGGGTCCAGCGACGGCACCGAAGCTTTTGTCCGCGGCTTGCAAGACCCGCGATTGGTGTACCTGCGCCGCGAGCAGCCCAGCGGGGTTTCCGCAGCGCGCAACTTCGGGATCGCCGCTGCCAGGGGCGAGCTCCTGGCATTCCAGGACAGCGACGACGAGTGGCTCCTACACAAGTTGAAGGCGCAAGTGGATCTGCTGGACAAGCTCGGCGATGAATTTGCGCTGGTGGGCAGCACGGTCATGCGCTACACCGGCGGCCCGGTGACGACCGTGTCCTGGCCGCTGGCGGGCGAGGGGCCCGAGGTCGATCCGCAACGCCTGATCGGGGACTTCATCGCCTACATCCAGTCGGCGCTCGTGCGGCGCCGCTGCATCGAGCACGCCGGCGGTTTCGACGCTGCCATGAAAGTCTGCGAGGATTGGGAGCTATGCCTGCGCCTCGTCAAGAACCGCTATCGGCTCGCTACCGTTCCCGAGTTGCTGGTGATCACCTACGAGACCGCCGGCAGCCTGGCGGCGCAGCAGGATTTGCGGCAGATCTCCCTGCGTCACGCCATGGACCGACACCCGGATCTGCTGACGGTTGACGACGGCGTGCATTCCAACCTGCTCTATCACGTGGCCAAGGCTTACTTCTACGCCGGTGACGCTGGCGCGGGCCGGCGGCTTGCCTGGCAGTCGGCAATGCGACGGCCTGCCCATGTGCGGCCCTGGCTGCTGCTGGCCGCGTCGATGCTGGGGCTGCGCGGTCTGCAAGGGATGATCGCGTCGTTCCGCGGCGTCAAGCGTCGCTTCGGTGTGCACCATTAACGCGCCAGCGTCACCGGCGAAAGCCCGATACGCCGGCCCCGCCGCAGATCCGGTCCGCAGCCTGATCGATCCGCTGATCTTTGTCGGCATGGCGGCGATCCTGCTGGTGGCGCTGCCGTACCTCACGTTCCACACGCTGTCGGTGGAGATCTTCTACGCCGAGGTCATGGTCTCCGTCGGCATCCTGGTCTACTGCGGACTGCGGCTTGCGTGGATCGCGGCGCAAGGCCGACCGCGCTTCCTGATCATGACCTTCTTCGCGTTCATCTACGTCTGGGTCGGCCTGTCGGGCACCGCGCAGATCGTCACCAACCATTATCCATGGCCGATCTGGCACCTGGCCGACGACATCCTGCCGACGCTGCTGACCATCGTCGTCACGATCCTCGCCGTCGAGTGCGGATACCTCTCGCTGCACTGGCGCCCTCCGAGCGCGCAGCCGCCGCGGCTCTTCCAGAGATTGAGCTTCGTCATCTCCGATCGCGCGGCTGCATGGCTGACGGTCGGGGCCGTCGCCCTGTCCCTGGTCGGCATCGTGCTCTACGGACCGGGCAACCTCTTCCTGACCCGAGGGGAGATGGGCTCGGCTTCGCTCGGCACCACCATCGCCGCCACGCAGATCGCCGAGAAGCTCCTGCGCGTGCCGAGCCTCGTGGCCTTCACGGTCGTCGCCTACAACGGTGTCTCCCGCTGGCGATCGCTTCGCGGCTCGGGAAAGCGTTTCTACCTGGTGATGGGCGCGATCCTGCTGGGGTTGATGTTAGTGACCAACTATCCGCCGTCGCTGCCGCGGCACTGGCTCGGCATCGTCATCCTGACACCGGCGTTCGCACTGGTGCGCTGGCGGCGCATGTTCGCGCCCCTGTGGATCCTGTTCCTGGCTGCAGGCCTGACCATCCTGTTCCCGTACCTGGACCTGTTCCGCCATGCCAACTCCATCGAGGAAGCCTTCAACAAGCTCGAGGTGGAAGAGACCGTGCTCGAGCCCTTGCTGAGCGGTCACTACGACGCCTGGCAGATCTCGCTCAACGGTTACGCGTATACCGAGATGCGCGGTCCCCTGATGGGGGACAACCTGGTCGGCGCGGCTTTCTTCTGGTTCCCCAGATCCGTCTGGCGCACCAAGCCCGTCGGCTCCGGCACGCTGGTCGGCAAGGCCGCCCATTACCCGATGCTGAACCTCTCGGCGCCCTTGTGGATGGAGTTCTACATGGCGTTCGGCTGGCTCGGCCTGCCGTTCCTGATGCTGCTCTACGGTCGGGTGATGGCATCGGCCGAGCGCTTGTACAAGCTCGGGCTGGCGCAGGGCGGCTATCACCATCTATCGCGCGTCCTGGTCCCGTACTGGGGCTCGTTCCAGATCTACATCCTGCGCGGCGACCTGATGACCGCGACGGCGTTCTTCTCCTTCGGCCTGCTGCTGTTCTGGCTGACGGCGCTGCCCTCGAAGCTGTACCTGCCCGGCGTGCAGCGCGCCCGTCCGTTCCGGCCGCTCAACTTCCGGTAGCTGCCGCACCGGGCACGCGCCCGGCCCTAAGCCGTCGCTCGAAAGTGGCCAGGATGCGATCGTGGTTGGAGTGCGTCTGCGCATACGCGCGTGCCGCCACGCTCAAGTGACGCAGCAGCCCCGGGTTCTCGCACAGGCGCACGATCTCGTTGGCGAGCGCGTCCGGATCGTCCGGCCGCACCACCGCGCCGCACTCCGCCACGATCTCGGCCACCGGCGTCCCCGGGATCGCAGTCGTGATCACGGGCCGACCCGAGGCCATCATGCCGATGAGCTTGGAGGGCAGCACCTGGCTGGAGACCGACGGACGCTGCGGCAGCAGGTGCACGTCCGCCAGGTTCAGCAGATCGTTGAGGCGCTGCGCCGGCTGCAGCGGCAGCCACAGCATGTTGTCGAGCTCCGCGGCCTGCGATCGCAGGCGCTTGTGCTCCGAGCCCTCACCGCACAGGACGAAGACGAAGCGGCGATCGACGCTCAGCCGGCGTGCCGCTTCCACAAGCACCTCGAGTCCGTGCTTTCTTCCGAAGCTGCCGGAATAGAGCAGGACGAACTTCTCGGGCGCGATGCCGAGCTCGGCGCGCAGCGGACTTGCGTGCGGCAGCGGCCGGATCTCCTCGCAGTCGACCCAGTTGGGGAACAGCACGCGCTTTTCCTTGCCGACGCCCGCCGTCGTCAGGCGGTAGAGCATCGGCGCGCTCAGCGTGGAGACATAGTCGGGCCGGCGCAGGAACCACGCCTCGATCGCTGCGGCGGTGCTCAGCAGCGCGCGCCCGCGCACTAGGCCCAGGCCGCCAGCCGCGCCCAGCTCGAAGTCCTGGACGTGCAGCCACAGCCGCACGCCCGTCAGGCGGCTCGCGAGCCAGCACCCCGGGACCGAGAAGAAGCTCGGCTCCACCACGATCAACCAGTCCGGCCGCGCCAGGCACGCGCGCAGGACGGGGAAGAAGCTCGACAGCGCGAAGCTGAGCACGCTGAGAATCCGCTTGAACGACGAGGTCCTGCCGGGGCAGCCACATCGGGCAGCGCAGGATCGACACGCCGGCGATCTGCTCGCGCTGGTATCGCCCGCTGCGGTACCCGGCGCCGACGCTCCACTCCGGGTAATGCGGCGGTGCCGTGATCACCCGCACGTCGTGGCCGCGTCCGGCGAGCCATTCCGCCATCTCGGTGGTGTACTTGGCCACGCCCACCAGCTCGGGGCGGTAGTTCAGCCCGCAGACCAGCAGGCGCAGCGGCCGCGCCTGTGCTTCGTCGCTGCCGGCCGGCTGTTCCGCGGCGGCGGCTCCCGGCGGCGAATCTGGAGCAGGGGATAGTGTCAAGGCTTTCGGCTGAAATGCGCTTGCGGCATTCTCTGTGCTCCAAGTGTACTTTGATACCACCTTGATCTGTCCCGCCCTGCGGTCCGCGCGCTAGCGGCCGGCCGGCTGCGGTAGCGCACGACATCGACGATGCTTTTCACCGAGCTGCCTTTCTTCGCGTTCGCGGCGCTGTTCCTGCCGGTGTACTTCGCGCTGCGCGGGCGCAGCCGCGACTGGTTCGTGGTGCTCTCGAGCCTGTTCTTCTACGGCTGGTGGGACGTGCGCTTCGTGGGCCTGCTGCTCGCCACGGTCGCCATCGGCTTCTGGACCGGACAGCTGGTTTACGCCCACGCCGGCACGCCGGCGGCCAAGCGCCTGCAGACCGCGAGCATCGTCCTGCAGCTGACCCTGCTGGGCTTCTTCAAGTACTTCAATTTTTTTGCAGAGTCCGCGGCGGGCCTGCTCAACGCCCTGGGCATGGAAGCCGACTGGGTGACGCTGCGCATCGTGCTGCCGGTGGGCATCTCCTTCTACACGTTCCACACGATGAGCTACACCATCGACATCTACCGGGGAAGGCTCGTGCCCGAGCCCAGCCTGGTCAAGTTCGCGGAGTTCGTGACCACCTGGCCGGTCCTGGTTGCGGGCCCCATCATCCGCGCCTCCTCGCTGCTGCCGCAGCTGCACCTGGAGCGGCGCTTCGAGTGGGGCAACTTCGTGCGCGGGCTGGAGCTGGTGCTGGCCGGTTACTTCCTCAAGTGCGCGGTCGCCGACAACCTCTCGCTTTACGTCGACCAGGTCTTCGCGGGTGTAGACGCCGTCAACGGCCTCACCTCGCTCATCGGCACGCTGTTCTTCGCTTTCCAGATCTACGGAGACTTCGCCGGCTATTCGTTGATCGCGATCGGTCTCGGGCGGGTGATGGGGCTCGACTTCGGGCGCAACTTCGACCACCCGTACTTTGCCGTGTCGTTCAGCGATTTCTGGCGCCGCTGGCACATCTCGCTGTCGTCCTGGTTGCGCGATTACCTCTACATCTCCCTCGGCGGCAACCGGCAAGGGTCGATGAGGACGTCCTTCAACCTGATGGTGACGATGCTGCTCGGCGGACTCTGGCACGGCGCGAACTGGACGTTCGTGGTCTGGGGCGGGTTGCACGGATCGTTCCAGGTCCTGCAGCGGGCGGTGGCGCCCACGCTGTCGACGATCGTGACGCGGCTGCGCATTCCGCCGGCGGTGTCCACCGTCGCCGCCGGGCTCATCGTGTTCTCGCTGGTATGCCTGGCGTGGATCTTCTTCCGTGCGCCGACCGTCGAGGCCGCCTGGCACATGCTGGCGCGCCTCTTCGTCGCGGATTACGCGCTTGCGGGCGTGCCGTCGCAGTTCCAGGTTTCCAAAGGCCTGTTCCTCATTGCGCTGCTGATGGTTGCGGAGGCGGTACTGCGCTTTCCGCGCACCCGCGCCTGGGTATTCGGACATGCGTCGATCCGTTTCGTGTCCGCGCTGGTCCTCCTGTGGCTGATTGGGCTGGCCGGAAACTTCGAAGGCCGGCAGTTCATCTACTTCGCCTTCTGAGCCCGCCATGGCCTCCACCACTTCGATGCGCGCGGCGACAGTGATCCTGTTCCTGGCCCTTGCTTTCGCGGGCGATCGGCTGCTGGGGCTTGCGGCGAAGAGCGCCGTGGAGGCCAGCCAGTTCCGCCTCTCACAGCTGTACCGCGGCAGCGTCGATGCGGACATCGCCATCTTCGGCAACTCGCGCGGCGTGCACTCGCTGTTCGCGCCGCGCCTGGCCGAGACCACCTGCAGGCCGGTGTTCAACGGCGCCTACAACGGTTTTTCCGCAGTCAGCATGTCGCTGACCTTCAAGGACTACCTCGAGCGCAATCGCCGACCCAAAGTCGCGCTGGTCGAGCTCACGGCAAGCGCCGCGTGGATCCGGTCCGGGCTCGAGCTCAAGACCTTTGCGCCGCTGTCGCCGCGTCTGACGCACTTCTTCGAGGGCGTGGCGCGCAACTACCGGTACTGGACCCGGCTGACGCACCTCTACCACTTCAACACCGAGATCTTCCTGCGCTGCCTGTTCTACCTGCACCACGACGACCAGGACTGGATCATCGAGGGTCGCCAGATCACGCCGGACATGATCCGCGAATACGGCGGCGTCGCAGCTTCCAACATCGACGGCTCCGAACGCAGGCTGACCTCGCTGCGCAACATGGCGGCGGCGGCGCGCGAGGCTGGGGTGCAGCTGATCTTCTATGTGGCGCCGTACCACCGCGTCGCGTTCGAGAGCACGCCCGAGCTGCAGCCCTGGCTGGACCAGCAGCGCAGCGCCATCGGCGCCGACGCGCCCATCCTGGATTTTTCTCACGCGTTCCCCGGCGACGAAGAGTTCGCCGATGCGCTGCACCTGAACAAGGTCGGCAGCTATCGCTTCATCGATGCGCTGCTGAAGACCCCCGAGGGACAGTCGCTGTCGCAGTGCGATAGATCTCCTCCAGCCGGTCGATGACGGCCGGCAGGCTGCAGTTCTCCCGCACCCACTGATGGCCTTGCTGCGACAGCGATGACGCGAGCGCCGCATCGCGCAGCACCTGCGCGATGCCGTCGGCGAAGCTCGCAGCGCCAGGCTCGACCACCAGTGCCGCTCCTGCCGCGCGCAGCTCTTGCCAGAGCTCGTTGCCCTTCGTGACGATGCAGGGCGTGCCCACGCTCAGCGCCTCCAACGTCGTCAGCGAGAAGCACTCCCAGTGGCTCGGCTGGACGTGGATCGCCGCGCCAGCGAGGCGGCGTAGTGCCTCGTCACGCGGCACGGCGCCTGCGAACTCGAACGCATCGGCGAGCCCGAGCGCGCGCACGCGTTCCTGGGCGGCGGCGAGATCGCCGCCATCCGGGCCGACAATCTCGTAGCGCGCATGCACGCCGCGCGTCTTGAGAAGCGCCGCGGCTTCGACAAGATCGAGCACGCCCTTGACCGGTGCCAGCCGCGCCAGGAACACGAGCTTGGGGACTCCGCGCAGCCGCTCGGGCGACCACTGCGGCGACCCTTCCGGCATCGGGATGCCGTTGGCGATGCGCTCCACGCGCGCATCTGGCGCGATCGCTTTCAGCTGTCGCTCTTCTTCCTGCTGCAGCGCCAGCACGGCTGCAGCTCCGTGCAGCGCCTTGCGCACGAACAACCGGTCGACGAGGCGGTGCTGCAATTCGGTCCGATGCAACGTGCCGTGCGTCTGCACCACATAGGGCTTGCGCATCTCGCGCGCCGCAGCGGCGGCGCCGATCGACAGGAACTCGCGCGGGAAATGGATGTGCATCAGGTCGAACGACGGCAGCTCGCGGCGAAGCCACGCGCGCAGGCCAGGCACGATCACCGCCGAGAAATGCGGGTACGGCACGAGCGCGTGCAGGTAGTGGATGCGAACGCCGCGCTGCTCGACGGTGGTCAGCGCGTGCCGCTGCACGGGCTTGAGCGAGATCAGGTTGGTCGTGAGCACGCTGACGTCGTGGCCGCGCTCCGCCAGTCCATATGCGTGATCCGCTGCCGCTGCGGCCTGGCCGCCGTAGATGAGCGAGGGCTCGAACCCGCCGACGCAGATCAGGATGCGGCTCATCCGTCCTGACCGTGAGGGCGGGGTCGCACCGCGGGCGCGACCCGCGCGCGCAGGCGCCGGGCCACGCGCACGTATCGGCGGAACGCCGCCGCGCCGAACAGCGACATGAGCAGGTTCACCCAGCCGCGCGGCGAGAAGGGCCGGGCAGCCACCGCTTTCAGCAGCCAGCGGCGGCCTTCGGCGCTGGAGCCATGCTGGCACTCGCTCTGTCCGATGAGATTGCAGCAGAACGCCCAGGCCATCGGATCTGCCTTCAGCCTCGCGCCGTGACGCGACAGGATGCGCTTGAGGTTGCGCGCGTAGCCGCTCTCGGCCGCGAACAGGCTGTCGGGCGTCTTGCTGTAGAGGTGCAGTGGCTGGTTGACGAAGAGCACCCGCTGCCGCTCGGAGATGCGCAGGGCCAGCTCCCAGTCCTCGAAGCAATCGAGCTCGACGTCGAAGCCGCCGAGGTCGACGACGAGCTGGCGGCGCACGAGCCAGCGCGAGGCACCCGGCAGGCGCAGGACAACCATGCCGGTGACGTCCAGCACTTCTTCCGGGCTGTCGATGCCGAGGAAGGACATCGACATGTCGTCGACGCAGATATGCCCGCAAGCGACCAGGCCGGTGTCGGCGCGCACGGCCCCGACCAGGCGCTCGAGCTTCTCCACGCGCCATTCATCGTCGCTGTCCTGGAAGGCGATCAGCTCGGCGCGCGCCTGCTGGACACCCAGGTTGCGCGCTGCGCTGACGCCGGCGTTGCGCTCGGCCTTGATGTAGCGCACGCGGGCGTCGCCGATCGAGGCCACGACGTCGGCGGTGTTGTCGGTCGAGCCGTCGTCCACCACCAGCAGCTCGAAGTCCGTCCAGGTCTGCGCCAGCACGCTGACGATGGCGCGACGCAGGCACCACGCGCGGTTGTAGGTCGGCAGGATCACGCTGACCGCAGGCGTCGCTGACGGATGCGCGCTCATGTCGCTTGCGCCGATGACTCGGAGCGCATCCAGTCCACCGTTTCCCTGACGCCAGCGGCAACCGTGTACGGCAGCTCGCCGCAGACGGCTTCGAGCGCAGCCGTCTCGTGCAGCATTTCCGTGAGCAGGTTGTCGAGCCGGAAGCTGGTCAGCGGCGCGCGCGCTCCGACGGCCTCGACGAGATCGCCGCCAACGGCGGCGGCACGCAGCAGCCACAGCGGGACCTCACGCACCGGCGGGGCGTCGAACGCGTTGCGGACCACCTCCGCCCAAGCGCGAACCTCGAGCGGCTCGTAGTCGCACAGGTAGAACATGCGCCGATGCACCTGCGTGTCCGGCGCGCCGAACATCAGCCGATCGAGCTGGTGGACGCTGTTGCCGATGTAGCCGAAAGACTTGCGGATGCGCCGGCCGCGAGGATGCAGGTAGCGGCCCGCGCGCACCGCGTCGAAGAAATTCCGGTAGGGGACGCCGAACCACGGGCCCCAGATCGACGTCGGCCGCACGATCGTCCAGGAGTAGCGCGAATCCTGCGCGCGCTGCCGGACGATCTGCTCGCCTTCGACCTTGCTGCGGCCGTAAGCGGTGGTGGGGCAGTAGTCGGCATCCGAGCCCGGCTGGTAGCCGATACGGCACACCAGGCGCGATGACGCGAAGACGATTCGCTGCAGGTCCGGCAGCTCGGCAGCGACGTCCAGCAGCCGGTGAACACCCTCGGTGTTGGCGTGGTAATCCTCTGCCGTTGTTCCGTCGAGGTCCGTGCGCGCACCCAGGTGGAAGATGTGGGTCGGGTTGAAGGTGAGCACTTCCTGGCGCAACGCCGGTGCGTCAAGGAGGTCCGCGCGACGCCAGCTTGCCCGCTGCTCGCTGCGGCGCGGCGGAATCACATCCAGGTTGAGGACGGGGACGGACTGGTTCTCGTAGCGGGCCACAACGTGCGTGCCGATGAACCCGGAGCCGCCCGTGACCAGGATGCGGGACTGCATGGCCTACGAGACGTTGGAGACCAGGCGCGATTCCGCGTAATGCGTGGTGAACCAGCGATAGGTGTCCGCCAGCCCTTCGCGCAAGCCGATGCGCGGCGTCCAGCCGAGCCGCTTGAGCAGCGACACGTCCATCAGCTTGCGCGGCGTCCCGTCCGGCTTGCTGGCGTCGTAGTCGATGCCGCCGGAATAGCCAGTCGCCATCCGCACCAGTTCCGCGAGCTCGCGGATGGTGACGTCCTCGCCGCAGCCGACATTGACGTGCGTGGTCTTCAGCGACTGCCAATCGGCGCGGCTGCGATCGAGCAGGAACAGCGCGGCCTGCGCCAGATCGTCTACGTGCAGGAACTCGCGGCGCGGCGTTCCCGTCCCCCAGACGGTGACGGTCGGCGCATTGCTCGCGGCGGCATCGTGGAACTTGCGCATCAGCGCCGGAATGACGTGGCTGTTCTGCAGGTCGAAGTTGTCGCCGGGGCCATAGAGGTTGGTGGGCATGGCCGCGCGGAAATCCGTTCCGTGCTGCCGGTTGTAGGCGTCGCACAGCTCGATGCCGGCGATCTTGGCGATGGCGTAGGGCTGGTTGGTCGGCTCCAGCGCGCCGGTCAGGAGCGCCGACTCGGGGATCGGCTGTGGCGCGAACTTCGGGTAGATGCAGCTGGAGCCCAGCAGCAGCAGCCGCTCCACGCCATGCCGGTGCGCCTCATGGATCACGTTGCACTCGATCATGAGGTTGTCGTAGAGGAAGTCGGCGCGATAGCGATTGTTGGCCTGGATGCCGCCGACGCGGGCGGCAGCCAGGATCACCACCGCGGGCTTCTCCTTTGCGAAGAACGCCTGCACGGCGCGCTGATCCTTCAGGTCCAGCTCCTGGTGCGTGCGCAGCAGCAGGTTCTGGTAGCCGCGCTGCCGCATCGCACGCGTGATCGCCGATCCCACCATACCGCGATGTCCGGCGACGTATACGCGCGCGTCCAGCCCCGGCGCATCACTCATGGTATTTGCGCGTCTTGAAGCCATGGTTGCTGACGACGACGTCGCGCCGGGCGGCATCCAGGTCCTGGATGATCATCTCCTGCACCAGCTCGGTGAAGCCGATGCGCGGCGACCAGCCGAGCTTTTGCTTGGCCTTGCTCGCGTCGCCCAGCAGCGTCTCGACTTCGGAGGGCCGGAAGTAACGCGGGTCCACGCGCACCACGATGGCGCCCGGCTTGATCTTCGGCATGCCCCAGTCGCATTCGCGCACCGCCGCCACCCGGGCCGTTTCCTTTATGCCCTTGCCGCGCCATTCCAGCTCGATGCCGATGTCGCGCGCGGCGATCTCCGCAAACTCGCGCACGCTGTGCTGCTCGCCGGTGGCGATGACGAAATCTTCCGGCTGCTTCTGCTGCAGCATCAGCCACTGCATCTCGACGTAGTCGCGCGCATGCCCCCAGTCGCGCAGCGCGTTGAGGTTGCCCAGGTACAGGCAGTCCTGCAGGCCCAGCTTGATGCGCGCCAGCGCGCGGGTGATCTTGCGGGTGACGAAGGTCTCGCCGCGCATCGGCGACTCGTGGTTGAAGAGGATGCCGTTGCAGGCGTACATGCCGTAGGCCTCGCGGTAGTTCACCGTGATCCAGTAGGCGTAGAGCTTGGCGACGGCATAGGGCGAGCGCGGGTAGAACGGCGTCGTCTCGGTCTGCGGCGTTTCCTGCACCAGGCCGTACAGCTCGGAGGTGGAAGCCTGGTAGAAGCGCGTCTGTCTTCTCCAGGCCGAGGATGCGGATCGCCTCCAGCAGGCGCAGCGTGCCCAGCGCGTCGGAGTTGGCGGTGTACTCGGGCTCCTCGAAGGACACCGCGACGTGGCTATTGCGCCGCCAGGTTGTAGATCTCGTCGGGCTGCACCTGCTGCATGATGCGCATCAGGCTGCGACGAGTCCGTCATGTCGCCGTAATGCAGGATGAAGCTTGCGCGTCCCCGTCGTGCGGATCCTGGTACAGATGATCGATGCGATCGGTGTTGAACAGCGACGTGCGCCGCTTGATGCCGTGGACCTCGTAGCCCTTGTCGAGCAGGAACTCGGCGAGGTAAGCGCCGTCCTGGCCGGTGACGCCGGTGATCAGCGCCCGCTTTGGTTTGGCCAAGGCAATCTCGTCATTCGATGCGAATCTGCGGATTATCCCATCCGGGTCTCAGAAACGCAGAACCCGCCTTGCGGGCGGGTTCCTGGTCGACTGGCGTTCCCAAGGGGATTCGAACCCCTGTTACAACCGTGAAAGGGTCGTGTCCTGACCGGGCTAGACGATGGGAACGTGAGTTGGTGGAGCCAGCCGGGATCGAACCGGCGACCTCTTGCATGCCATGCAAGCGCTCTCCCAGCTGAGCTATGGCCCCGAAAAGGGCTGGCAGTATAAAGGCTCACTCCGGCCATCTCAACGCGCCGGCGTCGAATCGCTCGCGACAGCGCCGAGAAAATAAAACACTTGGCTGTTCACCAGGCGTCCGAGCCCTGGCAACGGGCTGTAGACCTGCCGCTTCACTTCCAGGCCGTGACGACGCGCGCGCTCCGGCATCTGACGGAAGTCGAAGCCGAAGTGGTGAAGGATGTACTGGTCGTGTGCCGGCCGCTCGATGTGGCCGGTCCGGCCAAAGACCGACTTCCAGACGTCTGCCCACGGACGTCGCTGGGAGGCATCGGTGCGGATCCGCACGAGGTACCTGAGCAATGCCGGCGGGCCCACTTCGATGGGCACCGACACCAGGATCGTTGCGCCCTGTCGCGCGAGCGACGACAGCCGATCCAGCGCCTCCGACAGCTGCGGCTCGCCCAGATGCTCGAGAACCTCGAGGCACGCGACCTTGTTGGGCTTGAAGTCCGCGAGCCTGGCGAAGTCCGACGTCACACGGGCTGGCGGCTGCAGGCCCCCGGTCTTCTGCATCGCCTCGGCCAGGCACCAGGCGACCGGCTCGAATGCGGCCAGCGACAGCCCGGTTTGGCTGGCCGCCAGCTGGACGAGCAGCTCGCCGTCGCCGGTGCCGTAATCCAGGATCCGGTCGCCGGGCTGCGGGTCCAGCAGGCGCAGCGCCAGCGCAAAGCGCGAGCGATGCGAGAACCGCCGCAGGCTCGACGGGTTCTTCAGCGTGTGTTGCTCGTAACTCATGGAGAATTGCGTTCAGCGGCGGTTCATGGGGCTTCCGCATATTACCCGCGGGGCTCAGGCAATTGACGATCGATACATTCCGGGACAGGCGAAGGCTGGGCGCAAGGCGCCTGGGCATCGGCTTGCTCGCGCTCAGCTGCGCGCTGGCGGGACTGCTGGTCTGGATGCCACCGCCCAGCAATGTGCCGCTCGTGCTCTCCGGCCTGATGCTGCTCGCCGCCAGCGGCTGCGCGATCCTGGTCCACGGACTGCAGCGATGGAGCGGGGCGCTGGTGAGCCTGCTGGCGAGCGGAGCGATCGCGGTCGGCGCGATCTCCGCGCGCAGCGCCAACGACGCCGAGGCCAAGGTGCCGATGGGCATCCAGGCCAGCGATTCCCTCTGCTGGGTCAGCGTCAACGGCGATCTCACCACGGATCTCTATCGACTGCTGCGCGAGGCGCTGACTGAGCATCCGCGGACGCGGGCCATCCTGCTCAACAGCGCCGGCGGATCGGCGCTGTCGCTCGGCCGTGTCGCGGCACTGCTGCAGGAGCGGGGCGTGAATACCGCGGTGATGCACGACCAGTGCGACAGCGCGTGCGCATTCCTGTGGACCGCGGCGCCGCATCGCATCATCGCTGCGACCCGCGCTTCGACCGGCGTGGGCTTTCATGCGCCGCACGTGGTGGTCCCGTGGGTGGGGCCGGTGCGCGCGATCGTGCAGGACCAGGCGCAGCGTGAGCAGCTCAAGGCCCGCGGTCTGCCGGAGCCCTTCATCGACTGGGCGTACGCGTCGGTGGGCGACGTCTGGAGACCCGATGCGCGGCAGCTGAATCTTCTAGGCGTCGAGACCCGGCTGGTTAAGACCGCGCATCCCGAAACTCTGAACTTTTGCGAGGCGGTCCAAGTAGTCAGCCGCTAAACTCCCGCGACGCATGTCCGGGCCCGATCAGTTGCTGGAATCCTCGCTCGTCGCTGACGGGCTGACCGTCGTCCGCGGCGACCGCTCCGTCCTTCAGCAGTTGAGCTTCCGCATTCAGCCCGGCGAGGCCCTGCACATCTGCGGCCGCAACGGCGCCGGCAAGACCAGCCTGCTCGAGGTCCTGGCCGGGTTGCGCACGCCGTCGGCGGGCACGCTCGAAGGGACGCCGCAGGCTGGCGACATGCACTACCTGGGCGTGCGCAACGCGCTTTCTCCAACCTTGTCGCCGCTGCAGAACCTGCAGTTCTGGTGCGGTCTCAACGGCGTCGATGCGAGCGGCGTCGGCGACGCGCTCAAGGTCTTCGCGGTTGCGGGCCTGCGCCATCGTCCTTGTCGCGCCTTGTCCAACGGGCAGCGGCGCCGGGTCGCCATGGCGCGGCTGCTGCTTGCGCCGCGACCGTGGTGGCTGCTCGACGAGCCGCTCAACGCGCTCGACCATCAGGGCGCGGACCTGTTCGTGCATTTCCTGGGCGCGCACCTTCGCAACGGCGGCAGCGCCGCCATCGCCAGCCATCAGCCGATGCCGGCACCGGTCCAGGGGCTGCGACGTCTGGAGCTGGCGTGATCGGCGCGGGCATTGCCGTGGTGCGGCGCGAAGCGCAGCTGGCGCTGGCGCGCCGCGGCGAGCTTGCGCAACCGCTGCTGCTGTATTTGCTGATCGTCACGCTGTTCGCCCTGGGCGCCGAGCCCAACAGTCCCAACCTGCAGCGCACCGCGCCCGACATCGTCTGGCTGTCGGCGCTCGTATCGAGCCTGCTCGGCCTGGATCGGCTTTTCCGCGACGACCTGGAGGATGGGACGCTCGAGCAATGGCTCGTTGGGCCCGCGCCGATGAGCTGGATCGTCGCGATCAAGCTGCTCACGCACTGGTTCTTCAGCGGCCTGCCCCTGATCCTGCTGGCGCCGCTGCTGGGCTGGATGCTGGCGCTGCCGACCTATCCGGCGCTGGTGCTCGCGCTGAGCCTGCTGCCCGGGACGATCGTGCTCGTGCTCCTGGGCGGATTCGCCAGCGCGCTCACCGTCGGGCTGCCGCGCGCCGGCATGATCCTGCCGCTGCTGATCCTGCCGCTGACCTGTCCGATCATGATCTTCGGCACCGGCGCCGTGCGGGCCGCCATGCAGGGCTGGCCCACGGGTGCTCCGTTATACTTTCTGGGCGCGATCGCCGTGCTGAGCATCACGCTGATTCCACTGGCCGTCGCCGCCGCCTTACGCAACGCTCTGGATTGAATTCCTAATGTGGACCTGGCTGCACCGGCTGGCTTCGCCGCCCTCGTTCTACCGCTTTTCCGAAAGCGCCGGACGCGTGTTCGGCTGGGCCGCGGTCCTGCTCGCCGGCATCGGCCTGTACGGCGGCCTGGTGCTGGCGCCGCCGGACTATCAGCAAGGTGAGGCGTTCCGCATCATCTACGTGCACGTGCCGGCCGCGTGGCTTTCGCTCCTCACGTACACGTTGATGGCGGTCGCCGGCGCCATTGCGCTGATCTGGCGCATCAAGCTCGCCGAGTGCGTGCTGGTCTCCGCCGCGCCCGTCGGCGCGAGCTTCACTGCGCTTGCGCTCGTCACCGGGATGCTCTGGGGCAAGCCGATGTGGGGCGCGTTCTGGGTGTGGGATGCGCGCCTGACCTCGGAGCTGGTGCTGCTGTTCCTTTATCTGGGCGTCATCGCGCTGAGCCAGGCGCTGGAGGAACCCCGGGCAGCTGCGCGGGCCTGCGCGCTGCTGGCGGTCGTCGGCGTCGTCAACGTTCCCATCGTCCATTACTCCGTGGAGTGGTGGAACAGCCTGCATCAGGGGCCGACGGTCTCGCGCATCGGCAAGCCGGCGATCTCCTGGAGCATGCTCTGGCCGCTGCTGACGATGGCGGCCGCGTTCAGCTGTTTCCTGGGCTGGGCGCTGCTGCGACGCGCGCAAACCGAGCTCCTGCGGCGCGAAGGCAATAGCCAGTGGATCCGCGAGATCCCGGGTGCGCTCCATGTCTAGCGGCTTCTGGAACATGGGCGGCTACGCGCTGTACGTGTGGGGCAGCTACGGCGCCGCCGCGCTGGTGTTCGCGTGGAACGTCCTGTCGATCCGCGCTTCGCGGCGCGACGTGCAACGTCGGCTGAGCGAGCGCGACGCGGGATCCGGCGATGACTAGGCGCCAGCGTCGCATGGCCGCCGTCGGCGCCCTGGTGCTCGGGCTTGCCGCGGCAACGGCGCTGGGCGTCGTCGCGTTCCGCAAGAACCTCATGTACTTCTACACCCCGAGCGATCTGGTCGCCGGTCAGGCGGCCGCGGGTCAGCGCGTCCGGCTCGGCGGGCTCGTCGCAGCCGGCAGCGTCAAGCACGGCGACGGCCTGCGCGTGAACTTCGTGCTGGGCGATTGCCTGAAGTCCCTGCCAGTGCGCCACGACGGCATCCTCCCCGACCTGTTCCGCGAAGGGCAGGGCATCGTCGCCACCGGGCACCTGGGCGCCGACGGCGTGTTCGTCGCCGAGGAAGTGCTGGCCAAGCACGACGAGAACTACATGCCGCCGCAGCTGGCCAAGTCCCTGAAGGACGGCGAAGGACATTCCTGCGCGCCGTTCAAGTCGGTGTCGCGATGATCCCGGAGCTCGGGCATTACGCGCTGATCCTCGCGCTGGGCGTGGCGCTGCTGCAGGTCCTGCTGCCGATCTACGGCTGGCTGCGTCGCGATCAGGCCGCGCTCGCCGCGGGGCCGGCCGCGGCGCTGACGCAAACGGCGCTGGTCGTGATCGGCTATGCCTGCCTGACGGCGCTGTTCGTGCAGAACGATTTCTCGGTGCTCTACGTCGCGTCGAACTCGCACTCGCAGCTGCCGCTGATGTATCGCGTCACCGCAGTGTGGGGCGCGCACGAAGGTTCGCTGCTGCTGTGGCTGCTGATGCTCTGCGGCTGGAGCTCGGCGGTGACGCTGGCGGGCCGGCGATTGCCGGCTGAGATCATCGGCCTGGTGACGGCCGTGCTCGGCGCCATCAGCGTCGGCTTCCTGTCGTTCCTGCTGCTGACGTCCAATCCGTTCGACCGGCTCGTGCCGGCGGCGGCCGAGGGACGCGATCTGAATCCGCTTGCTGCAGGACCCGGGCATGGCGATCCATCCGCCGATGCTCTACATGGGCTACGTCGGCTTCTCGGTGGCGTTCGCGTTCGCCATCGCCGCGCTGCTGACCGGACGCCTCGACGCGCGCATGGATGCGGTGGACGCGCCCGTGGACTACGGCGGCGTGGACGTTCCTGACGCTCGGCATCACGCTCGGCTCCTGGTGGGCGTACTACGAGCTCGGCTGGGGCGGCTGGTGGTTCTGGGATCCGGTGGAGAACGCCTCGTTCATGCCCTGGCTCGTCGGCACCGCGCTGATCCACTCGCTAGCGGTGACGGAGAAGCGCGGGCTGCTCAAGACCTGGACCGTGCTCCTCGCCATCGTCGCCTTCGCGCTCTCGCTGCTGGGCACGTTCCTCGTGCGCTCCGGCGTGCTGGTCTCGGTGCACGCGTTCGCCAGCGATCCTGCCCGCGGCGTCTTCATCCTCGTGTTCCTCGGGATCGTCGTCGGCGGAGCGCTCGCGCTCTACGCCTGGCGCGGCCAGAAGCTGGTGTCGGAAGGTGAGCTCGAACCTCTTCTCGCGCGAAGGCCTGCTGCTGCTCAACAACGTGTTCCTCGTCGCCGCGGCCGCGACCGTGCTCGTCGGCACGCTCTACCCGCTGATCCTGGACGCGATGCAGCTGGGCAAGATCTCGGTGGGCCCGCCGTACTTCAATTCGGTGTTCCTGCCGCTGATGGCGCCGCTGATGCTGCTGGTCGGCTTTGCCATGGCGGTGTCGTGGAAGCAGGCGGACTGGAAGCTGGCCGCGCGGCGCTTGCGGATTCCAGCCCTCGTGGCGCTCGTCGCCATCGCGCTGCCGTGGCTGCTCGAGCGGCGAGCGGCGATGCTGGCCTGCGTGGGCAGCGCCCTGGCGATCTGGATCATCGGCGCCACGCTTGCCGAGCCGCTGCGCCGGATCCGCTCAGGCGTAGGCATGCCGCGCGCGGTGGTGGGCATGACGCTGGCGCATCTTGGCCTGGGCTTGTGGACGCTGGGCGTCGCCTTCGTCTCCAGCTTCAGCGACGAGCGCGACGTGCGCCTGGCGCCCGGCGGCGCCACCGAGCTCGGCGGCTACGAGTTCGCGCTCCAGGGCGTCGAGCGCCACGACGGTCCGAACTACGCCGCCGATCGCGGCTCGGTCACCGTGAGCCGCCACGACAGCAAGGTCGCGGACCTGGCCCCCGAGAAGCGCCTGTATCCCAGCCAGGGCAACGTGATGACCGAAGCCGCAGTCGACTACAACCTGCGGCGCGATCTGTACGTCTCGCTCGGCGAGGCGGTCGGCGACAAGGGCGAGTGGACGCTGCGTCTCTATTACAAGCCGCTCATCCGCCTGGTCTGGCTCGGCGGCGTCTTCATGTTCGTCGGCGGCCTGCTCGCCGCAACCGATCGGCGCTACCGGCTCGCGTCGGCGCGACAGGCTTTGCCCGCGGGTGCGGCAACCGCCAGCAAATGAAGCTGCGCTTCCTCGTTCCGTTGGTGGTACTGGCGGGCCTGATGATCTTCCTGGCCATCGGCCTGCGCCGCGATCCGCGCGAGGTTCCATCGCCGCTGGTGGGCAAGCCGATCCCCGCGTTCACGCTGCCTGGGCTGAACGGCGAGCCGGCGCAGATCACGCACAGCAGCCTGATCGGGCGCCCCTTGCTGGTGAACTTCTTCGCCAGCTGGTGCCAGGGCTGCCAGGTCGAGCATCCGCTGTTGATGCAGCTGGCCGACCAGGGCGTGGAGATCGTCGGCGTGGACTGGAAGGACACCGATGCCGCCGGCGCCGCATGGCTGGCGCGCCGCGGCAACCCGTACCGCACGGTCATTGCCGATGCGGACAACGTCACCGGCCTGGACTGGGGTGTGTACGGCGTGCCGGAGACCTACGTCCTGGACGCGCGTGGCGTCATCGTCTTCAAGCAGATCGGCCCGGTGACCGAAGAGGTGTGGCGCGAGCGGATCGCGCCGCTGCTGCAGGCGCAAAGATCATGAGGCTCGCTCTCGCAGCGGTGCTTTTGTCGATGTGCGCGGTGGCCCACGCGCAGGAGCTCGATGACGCGCAGGACGCGCGCTATCGGGCGCTGACGCAGGAGCTGCGGTGCCTGGTGTGCCAGAACCAGAGCATCGCCGACTCCAGCGCGCCGCTGGCGGAGGACCTGCGCGCGCAAGTGAAGACGCAGATCCTCGGCGGCAAGAGCAACGCCGAGATCCTCGAGTACGTGACCGCGCGCTACGGTGACTTCGTCCTCTATCGGCCGCGTCTGAAATCGAACACCGCGCTGCTGTGGCTGGCGCCGGTGCTGCTGGTGCTGGTCGGCGTCGTCATGGCGCTGCGCCTGTCCGCGTCGCGACGGCGGCGTGCACAACCGGCAAGCGTCGATGCAGCGGCCGTGCAGCGACTTCTCTCCGCCGACGATCTGGAATCTCCATGATCCTGGGCATCGTCGTCGTGGTCCTGACGCTCGCAGCCGCCGCCGCGCTGACGCTGCCGTGGTGGCGCGCGGCGTTGGGCGGACGCATGTCGCGCCGGTCCGCGAACGTCGCGAACTACCGCCTGCGGCTGGCGGAGATCGAGCAGGACGTCTCTGCCGGAACGCTCGACGCGGCTGGGGCCGACGCGCTGCGCCTGGAGCTGCAGCAGCGCCTGCTGCAGGACGCGGACGCAGCGGATGTTTCGCTCGAGAAGCGGCGTTCCCCGGCTGCGCTCGCCGTCATAGCGGCGTTGTTCCTGCCGATCTTCGCGGGCGTCTGGTACTACGCCGGCGGCACCTGGCGGATGCAGGAGCAGGTCGAGCATGCGCAGTCTTCGCCATCGCCGCCGCAGGAAATCCAGGCAGCGCAGATCGAGGCGATGGTGCAGCGTCTGGCGCAGCGCTTGCAGACGGAGCCGAACGACGCGGAAGGCTGGGCGATGCTCGGCCGCTCGTACTTCGTGCTCAAGCGCTATCCCGAATCGGCGCAGGCGTACGCCAAGGCCAACGCGCTGACGCAGCCGCCGGATGCGGATCTGCTGGTTTCGGAGGGCGGCGCGCTGGGCCTCGCCGCCGACGGGGATCTCTCCGGACGTCCGCGCGCACTGTTCGACGCTGCGCTGAAGCTATCCCCCGATCACCTCAGGGCGTTGTGGTTCGCGGGCCAGGCTGCCGCGCAGGCCGGCGAGTATTCACTGGCGCAGACGCACTGGGAGCGATTGCTCAAGCAGGAGCTGCCGGAGGATCTGCGCGCCGAAGTCGAAGCGCACGTCCGGGAGCTGAGCGCGCAGACGGGACGCAAGCCGGCCGTCGCCGATGCTGGGCCCGCTCGCGACACCGCCGGTCCTTCGCTGCGCGTCAAGGTCGCTCTGGATCCCGCGCTGGCGGCCAGGCGCAAGGAGGGGCAGGTGCTCTACGTGTTTGCCAAGGCCGCGCAAGGGCCGCCGATGCCGCTGGCCGTGCAGAAGCTTCATCCCGAGCGCTGGCCGGTGGAGCTGACCCTGGACGACAGCATGGCGATGGCGCCGGCGATGCGCCTGTCGCAGTTCGATCGCTGGATCGTCACCGCGCGCCTCGGTGCGGAAGGCTCGCCGATGGCGCAGCCCGGCGACCTGCAAGGGCAGGTCGTGGTATCGCGCGGCGCCTCGCCGCAGAATGTGGACGTTTTGATCTCGGAGCTCGTTGAATGAACCTGACGCTCGACAGAATGCCGCCCATCGGCGCGAACTACCTGAAAGCCGCGCTTTCGCTGACGCGGCGCGCAGAAGGATCGGTGACGATCCCGCAGCTCTCGGCGACGCTGCCGGAGCTTCGCGTGGATCCGGCGCAATTGAACGCCTATCGCGAGATCTGCGGTTTCGGTGGTGGCGATGATCTGCCGATCACCTTTCCGCAAGTGATCGCTGCCGCGATCCAGATGCACCTGCTCAACCAGCCGGATTTTCCGATCCCGCTGATCGGCCTGGTGCACCTGCGCAACAAGATCGAGCAGCAACGCCCGCTGAAAGCCGACGAGGTCTTCCGGGTCGACGTCCGCGTCGAGGGTGGGGGCACGGCGACCGACAAGGGACTGGAGTTCGACATCGTCACCGAGTTCCAGGTCGGCGAGGCCGGTCTCTGGAAGTGCACTGCGACGGTGCTGCACCGGGCCAGGAAGAAGCAGGAGCGGCCGGCAGGCAAGAGGCCGGCGCCGGAAGGCGCGTCCAGCCTGAGCCAGTACGCGAGCTTCGACGCGCCCGCCGACATCGGACGGCGCTATGGCCGCATCTCGGGCGACATGAACCCGATCCATCTCTCACCATTGTCCGCGCGGCTCTTCGGCTATCCGCGCGCCATCGCCCATGGCATGTGGTCGCTGGCACGCTGCGCCGCCCTGCTGGAGCCGCAGCTGGCGGGGTCGCCGACCCGCCTGGACGCCGCCTTCAAGCAGCCGCTGTTCCTGCCGGGCCGCATCGCGCTCAAGCACCAGGCCGGGGCGCAGGGGATCGACTTCAGCCTGCTGTCGCGCAACGCCGACAAGGTGCATCTGGTCGGACTCCTGGCATGAGGTCGCTGAGCTAAACTACCGGCCCCGCGGCGGTTTTAATGGCATCGCGCCGCGCGCGAACGAGGAGTCGAACAACGTGCGTATCCGCAAGGCCGTCTTTCCAGTCGCCGGACTCGGCACCCGCTTCCTGCCGGCTACCAAGGCCAGCCCCAAGGAGATGCTGCCGGTCGTCGACAAGCCGCTGATCCAGTACGCGGTGCAGGAGGCGATCAGCGCTGGCGCGACCGAGCTGATCTTCGTCACCGGCCGCACCAAGAACTCGATCATGGACCACTTCGACAAGGCCTATGAGCTCGAGACCGAGCTCCACAACCGTCAGAAGAACGATCTCCTCAAAATCGTCCAGGACATCCTGCCGCCGGGCGTGACCTGCATCTTCATCCGCCAGGCCGAGGCGCTGGGCCTCGGGCACGCTGTGCTCTGCGCGGCGCCCGCGGTCGGCGACGAGGATTTCTCCGTGCTCTTGGCCGACGACCTGATCGACGGCCGGCTGCTGCCGTGCCTGGCGCAGATGCAGCGCGCCTACCAGGAGCACGGCACCAGCGTCATCGCCGTCGAGAAGGTGCCGATGTCGGAAGTGAGCTCCTACGGCGTCGTCGAGGTGCAGCCGATCGGCCCCGGCCTGGGCGAGATCCGCCGCATCGTCGAGAAGCCTCGGCGCGAGGAAGCGCCGTCGGACCTCGCGGTCGTCGGCCGCTACATCCTGACCTCGCGCATCTTCGGGCTGCTCGAACACACGCCCAAGGGCAAAGGCGGCGAGATCCAGCTGACCGACGCGATCAGCACGCTGATCCAGGAGCAGACGATCCTGGCGTTCCAGTTCGAGGGCACGCGCTACGACTGCGGCAGCAAGCTTGGCTATCTGAAAGCCAACGTCGAGTACGCGCTCAAGCATCCGGAGCTTGCCGAGGAATTCCGCGACTACCTGACGGAGTTCACCGCGCCCTGGCACCAGAAGACGGTGACCAAGCTCAAGGCCTGAACGTCCTTCCCCGCAAATGACCGCCACCAAGTATCAAAGCCTGCTGCAGAGCACTTCGATCCAGGGAGGCAACGCGCCTTACATCGAGGCGTATTACGAGCAGTACCTCGAGAACCCCGAGTCCGTCGACCCGGCGTGGCGCGAGTACTTCCGCAGCATCCAGGGCAGCGCCAGCGACGTCGCGCACGCGCCGGTGCTGCAACGCTTCGAGAAGCTCGCCCGCGAGCCGCGCCGGCTGATCGCGGCCGAGGCCGGCTTCGACGCGCGCGCCGCCGAGAAGCAGGCGGGCGTCCTGCGGCTGATCAACTATTTCCGCGTGCGCGGCCACCAGCTGGCCAAGCTCGACCCGCTGGGCCTGGCGCCGATGGACCCGATTCCCGATCTGGACCCGGCGTTCCACGGCCTGGACGACGACGATCTCGACACGGTGTTCAACACCGGCACGCTGGCGGCGGCGGATCGCCTGCCGCTGCGCGAGATCATCAAGATCCTGAAAGCGGTCTACACCGACACCATCGGCGCGGAGTACATGTACATCACGGAGACCGCGCAGAAGCGCTGGATCCAGAAGCGCCTGGAGGCGGTGGCCTTCAAGCCGCGCCTGACGACGGAGCGGCGCAAGGAAACGCTCAAGCAGCTGGTGGCCGCCGAGGGACTGGAGCGCTACCTGCACAACAAGTACGTCGGCCAGAAGCGCTTCTCGCTGGAAGGCGGCGACGCGCTGATCCCTGCGCTGGACGAGGTCATGCGCGCGTGCGCCGAGCGCGACGTGGAGGAGCTGCTCATCGGCATGGCCCACCGTGGCCGTCTCAACGTGCTGGTCAACGTCCTGGGCAAATCGCCAAAGGACCTGTTCGCGGAATTCGAGGGCAAGTACGCCGTCGACGCGCTGGCCCAGGCCGGCGACGTCAAGTACCACATGGGCTTCTCCACCGACGTGGAGATCGCCAACAAGCGTCTGCACCTTGTGCTCGCGTTCAATCCTTCGCACCTGGAAATCGTCAACCCGGTGGTCGAAGGCAGCGTCAAGGCGCGGCAGACGCGCCGGCGCGACGAGAAGGGCGAGCGCGTGGTACCGGTGCTGATCCACGGCGACGCCGCGTTCGCCGGCCAGGGCGTGGTCATGGAGACGATGCAGCTGTCGCATTCCAAGGGCTACTCCACGGGCGGCACGCTGCACTTCATCGTCAACAACCAGATCGGCTTCACCACGCCAAACCCGATCGAGGCGATCCCCGGCAAGGAGGCGCGGACGTCGCGCTATTGCACCGACATCGCCAAGATGGTCGAAGCGCCGGTCTTCCACGTCAACGGCGACGATCCCGAGGCGGTGGTGTTCGTGACGCGCCTGGCGATGGACTTCCGCAACGAGTTCCACAAGGACGTCATCGTCGACCTGTGCTGCTACCGCCGGCTGGGTCACAACGAAGCCGACGAGCCTGCCGTCACCTCGCCGGTGATGTACGACGTGGTGCGCAAGCACCCGACGCCGCTGCAGGTGTATCCGCCAGGCTCGCCGCCGAAGGTGTGGCCAGCAAGGAGGAAGCCGAGCAGCTGGTGAAGGCCTATCGCGATGGCCTGGACCAGGGCGTCAACATCGCCCGCGTCACGTTGGGACTGGTGGGCAACAAGCACACGGTCAACTGGGGCAAGTACAAGAACGGCGGCTGGGATTCGGCGCACGACACGTCCGTCAGCCCCGACGTGCTGCGCGCGCTGCACGAGCGCATCGCCAAAGTGCCCAGCGGCTTCTCGCTGCATCCGCGCGTGACCAAGATTTACGAAGACCGCGCCAAGATGGCGGCCGGCCAGATCCCGATGGACTGGGGCTTCGCTGAAACCATGGCGTACGCCTGCCTGCTCAACGAGGGCTTCGCCGTGCGCCTCTCCGGGCAGGACACGCGCCGGGGCACGTTCTTCCATCGCCACGCATCGGTGCACGACCTCAAGACCGGCGATCGCTTCACGCCGCTGGCGCACGTCGATGCGGAGAAGAACCGCTTCGTCATCAACGACACGCTGCTCTCGGAAGAGGGCGTGCTGGGCTTCGAGTACGGCTACAGCACCACCGACCCCGACGCGCTGGTGATCTGGGAGGCGCAGTTCGGCGATTTCGCCAACGGCGCCCAGGTCGTCATCGACCAGTTCATCGCCGCGGGCATGGCCAAGTGGGGCCGCCTGTGTGGCCTCGCCTTGTTCCTGCCGCACGGCTACGAGGGGCAGGGGCCGGAGCATTCATCGGCGCGCCTCGAGCGCTATCTGCAGATGTGCGCCGAGAACAACATGCAGGTCTGCGTGCCGTCGACGCCCGCGCAGATGTTCCACATGATCCGCCGGCAGATGAAGCGCAGCTACCGCATGCCGCTCATCGTGATGACGCCGAAGTCGCTTCTCCGCCATCCGTTGTCGACCTCATCGCTCGCCGACCTCACGGGCGGCAAGTTCCAGACGATCATTCCCGAAGCCGAATCGCTGGACGCTGCCAAGGTCAAGCGCGTCGTGTTCTGCTCCGGCAAGCTCTACTTCGACCTGTGGCAGGCGCGCCAGAAGGACAAGCTCGGCGATGTCGCCGTGGTCCGGCTCGAGCAGATCTATCCGTTCCCGCGCGAAGCCTATGAGACGGTACTGGAGAGCTATCCAAACGCCACGGAGATCGTCTGGGCGCAAGAGGAGCCGGAAAACCAGGGCGCGTGGTATCAGGTGAAGCACCGGCTGCAGGCCTACCTGGGTCCCAAGCACCGCATGCTCTACGCGACGCGCAAGGGCTCGGCGTCCACCGCAGTCGGCTACAGCAAGGTTCACGCGAAGGAGCAAGAAGAAGTCGTGCGCGAGGCGCTGCAAGGCGGCAAGCAGATCTAGAAGCGCGGAACGAATAACCGGGAATCCAAGCAACCATGACCATCGAAATCAAAGTTCCCAACCTGCCGGAATCGGTCACGTCCGCCGTGGTCGCGACCTGGCACGTGAAAGCGGGCGAGCCGGTCAAGCGCGAGCAGAACCTCGTGGATCTGGAAACCGACAAGGTCATGCTCGAAGTGCCGGCGGTCGCCGACGGCGTGCTCAAGGAGTGGCGCGTGCAGCCTGGCGCCACCGTCAAGGCCGGTGATGTTCTGGGCGTCCTGACCGAAGGCGTCGCCGCGTCTGCTCCGGCCGCGAAAGCGGAAGCACCGAAGCCTGCGGCTGCCAAGGCCGAAGCGCCGAAAGCGCCAGTCACCGCCGGTGCCGGCGACGACACGCAGAGCCCCGCCGTGCGCAAGATGCTCGCCGAGATGGGCATCTCGCCGGAAGGCATCCCGGCCAGCGGCAAGGGCGGGCGCCTGACGCGCGAAGACGTGGAGAACTTCGCCAAGGCCAAGCCGGCCGCCGCAAAGTCCGAGCCCGTCGCGCCGAAGGCGCAGGGCAGCCCTGCGCCCAAGCCCATGGGTGCGCGCGAGGAGCAACGGGTTCCCATGACCCGCATCCGCGCCCGCATCGCCGAGCGCCTGATCGAGGCGCAGAACACCGCGGCGATGCTGACCACCTTCAACGAAGTCGACCTGAAGGCGGTCAACGAGATGCGCGCGCGCTACAAGGACAGCTTCGAGAAGGCGCAAGGCGTCAAGCTCGGCTTCATGTCGTTCTTCGTGCGCGCCTCGCTGGAAGCGCTGAAGAAATTTCCGGCGGTCAACGCCTCCATCGACGGCAACGACATCGTCTATCACGGCTACTACGACATCGGCATCGCGGTGTCGTCGCCGCGCGGCCTGGTCGTGCCGATCCTGCGCGATGCGGACCAGCTGTCGTTCGCGGGCATCGAGAAGGCCATCGCCGATTTCGGCGCCAAGGCCCGTGACAACAAGCTGACGATCGACGATCTCACCGGCGGCACGTTCTCGATCACCAATGGCGGCATCTTCGGCTCGATGATGTCGACGCCGATCCTCAACCCGCCGCAGAGCGCAATCCTGGGCATGCACGGCATCACCGAGCGTCCGGTGGTGGTGAACGGCGAGATCACCATCCGCCCGATGATGTACGTGGCGATGACCTACGACCATCGCATCATCGACGGCCGCGAGGCGGTGCTGTTCCTGCGCACGATCAAGGACTGCCTGGAAGACCCGGCCCGCATGCTGCTTTCGCTGTGAGCCACCTCAAGGCGTTCATCGCCGGATTCGTCTCCACCCTGGTGTTCCACCAGGGGCTGTTCGCGGTGTTCCATGCCGCCGGCCTGGTGCCGACATCGCCGTACGACATGACGCCGACATCGCCCCTGCACGTGCCGCGCGTGCTGTCGCTGGCCTTCTGGGGCGGGGTCTGGGCGATCGCGCTGTGGCCGCTGATCCGCCCGAACACGAGCTGGCGCTACTGGATCGTGGCGCTGGTCCTGGGCGCGATCGGCCCGACGATCGTGGCGCTGTGTGTGGTGTTCCCGCTCAAGGACATGCCGATGGGCGCCGGCTGGGACCCGAAGATCTGGGTCGGCGCGTTCCTACTCAACGGCGCCTGGGGTCTCGGCGTGGCCATGCTCATGCGCTTCCTCGCGCGACCGGCGGCCGCCGGCGCGACGGCTTAAACCGCTGCGGCCGTGACGCCGCCAGCGCCGCTGCACAACGATCCGGTCCCGTTCATCACGCTGCCGAACTGGGTGAAGGCCGCCCAGCAGTGCGGCTTCAACATCCAGTCGGTGTTCCGGGAGCTGGGCATCCAGACCGACCTCGTTCACCTGGAGAGCGCGACCATCGAGCGCGCGCTGCTGGAGAAAGTGATGGACGCGTGCATCGCCCGCTCGCGGCGCCACCACTTTCCCTTCGTGCTCGGCGAGACCTTCGCCTTCGAGTACCTGCCGGACCTGGAGACGTTCCTGACCACCAGCTCCACGCTGCGCGAAGCGATGCGCGTGTTCGACTGGGTGCGGGAGCTGATCAACCCGATGATCAACGTGCACCTGGAGGAGACCTCGCGCGCTGCCGTCCTGGTGCTCGACCTTCAGCCGGGCGAGACGCGCAGGCCTCCTGCGCCGTACTTCCCGGAAACGATCTTCGCGTCGATCCAGAAATTCGCGCGCATCCTCCTCGGCGAGCAGCCGCGCTTCGAGCGCCTGTGCTTCCGGCACGCAGCGCCGCCGTATCGCAAGGAGTACCAGAAGTTCTTCCGCGGCCCGGTGAAGTTCCGGCAGCCGCGCTACACGCTGGAGCTGGACAAGAAGCTGCTGGACCGTCCGCTGGGCGGCGGCTTTCCGGCGCTGCACGAGCAGGCGCTCTATCGCGTCGAGCGTCGCCTGCCGCAACTGCAGAAACGGCTCGGCCTGGTGGCGGCGATCGAGCAGGCGTTCGTGCGCAAGCCGCAGCTCCTCGGGCAGGGCATCGAGCAAATGGCGGCCGAGCTCACGCTGCACACCCGCACGCTGCAGCGGCGGCTTCGCGAGGAAGGACAGAGCTACGGTGATCTCCAGGGCAGGGTGCGCTACCGCCTGGCGCTGCAGCTGCTGGAGAAGCCAGGCGAGGGCATCGAGGACATCAGCGAGCGCCTGGGGTTTTCGGACCGCCGCAGCTTCACTCGCGCCTTCAAGCGCTGGAGCGGCGTGTCGCCGAGAGCATTCCAGTCGCGCGGCCGCTAGTGTCGCGAAATGTTCCCCGGGGTCGCCGGCGGTCATAGCAAGCCGCCCGACGACCTCGTAGGCTGACCCTGAGCAACTCCAGGAGCTGGCCGTGACCGATCTGCAGACCCGTCCCATCGTCCCGCGCAAGGGCCCCGACTTCGGCTTCGGTCCGGACGTGCCCAAGTACTGGCTGGACGGCGACGCCTTCAAGACGCGCTTCTTCGACGCCATGTCGCTGCTGTTCCCGGAAGGCGAGAAATTCTTCATCGCCTGCGTGCGCGACTACCGCGACCAGATCACCGACCCGACGCTGCAGGCGCAGGTCAAGGACTTCATGTACCAGGAAGGCCAGCACGGCATGGTGCACACGCAGTTCAACAACCACATCCGCGCCCAGGGCATCGACGTGGACAAGGTCCTCAAGAAGCAGAAGGACGTGATGTTCGGGTTCTTCCGCAAGTACTTCTCGCGCGCGTTCACGCTCGGGCAGACCGCTGCCGCAGAGCACATGACGGCGCTGATGGCGCACGGCTTCTTCTCCGCCGGCATCATGGAGAAAGCCGATCCGCGCGTGCGCGCGATGTACGCGTGGCATGCCATCGAGGAGATCGAGCACAAGGCCGTCGCCTACGACGTGCTGACCAAGGTGGCCAAGGCCAGCTACTTCACCCGCATCCTGTCCTTCGTTCAGACGACATTTTCGTTCCCGTTCCACGTGTTCATGGTGATGCACCACATGTTCAAGGTGGACGGCGTGAAGAATCGCCTCGGCGTCTGGCTCAGGGGCCTGTGGTGGCTGTACGGCTGGGGCGGCATCTATCCGCGCCTGATGCCGCACTACCTGGCGTACTTCATCCCCGGCTTCCATCCATGGAAGTTCGGCGATCTCACCATCTACGAGACCTGGGACCGCAGCTTCCGCGAGACCAACGGCAACGCCATCGCGGCAGGCGACGCAGTGATGGCTGCGGAGCTGGGCGCGCAAGCCACCGCGAGCGCAGCGGCCTAGCTAATCGCAGCAACGGTAGGTTATAAAGCTCCGGTCCAAAGAGGGGGCCGGAAGTGCAAGCGCATTCGTGCATGTGGCGTGGAATCCTCGTGGTAGGGCTGATCCTCTTCGCGTCCGGCGCATCGATGGCCGCCGCCGGCTTCAAGGACAGTGAGCAGGGACGCGCGATCCGCGCGGCTGCCACTGCACAACCCGCAGAGCAGACCTATCAGCAGCTGCTCGCGCTCGAGTCCGACTACGCGGGCGACGTCGATTACGACTACCTGCTCGGCTCGTCGGCCCTCGACGCAGGCCATTCCAGCGTTGCCGTTTTCGCGTTGCAGCGAAGCGTGTCATCCGCGCCCGCGTTTTCGGGCGCCCGGCTGGAACTTGCGCGCGCCTACTACGCGGCAGGCGACAACGAGTCCGCGCGCCGCGAGTTCGAGACGCTGCAGCAGGAGCAGCCTCCGCCGGCGGTCGCCGCCGTCATCCATGACTACCTGGACGCCATCGACCGTCGCTCCGGCGCCTATCGTCCGTTGTTCAGCGCGCTGATCGAAGCTGGCGGCGGCTACGACAGCAACGCCAACGGCGCTACCGACTCCCGCGTGTTCGAGGGCTTCGATCTCAACGATCGCAGCCAGTCACAATCGTCGCCGTACTACGGTGGGGGTGTCGCCGGGCAGCTGTCCTATCCGTTTGCGCCGCGGTGGCGCCTGCTGGGCGACGCGTCCGCGCAGCAGCGCAATTATCCCGAGGCCTCGTTCGTCGACTCGACCGTCGCTCGCGTCGGCGCCGGCCTGGAGCGCGCGCGGGAGAACCTGACGCTTGCGGCCGTCGCCAGCGGTACGTACGTGGCGCTGGACGGCGAACGCAACAACGTCAACACGGCGCTCGATCTTTCCGCAGTCATCGGACTTGCCGAAGCCTGGCAGCTCGGCCTGGGGGCGCGCGCCGCTGCACTGCGGTTCGCATCCGAGCTCGCGAGCGAGGATGTGGATTCTTATCTGGGTAGCGTGGCCGTCATCCACACGTGGGACATGCGCCCACGGATCCAGCTCGCCGCGTCAGTCACGGGCGGTCAGGACCGTGCGCGCAAGGAAGAGTCGCCGTTCGGCAGGAACATGCTGGGTGGCCGGCTGTCGGCCTTCGTGACGCCGCGCAGCAACGTCCTCGGCTCGGTCTCGATTGCGGTGCTGCGCTCGGATTATCGAGACGCCTTCCTGGAGGGCGTATTCCAGGACGGCAGCAGCTTCGCGCTGTATCGCGACGACACCCAGTACCTCGGCCCGGCTGAGCCTGGACTGGAAGGACGTCCCGGCGCGGCACTGGGCGATTGGGACGCAGGTCACATACATCGACAACCGGTCGAGCATAAGCTTGTTCGAGTACGACCGCGTGGACGCCAGCCTGATGCTGCGAAGGGAGTTCCGATGAGGCTGCACCGACGACGCTTGCTGCTGTGCTTCGGAGGCGCGATGCTCGCGCTGTTCACGGGCCTGGCGCACGCCGCTGCGGGGCGCGTGCTCTACACCGTCGGTCCGGTCGAGCTGCATCGCGCCGGACAAACCATCGCGGCGCAGCGCGGGACCACCCTCGAGCCCGGCGACCAGATCGTCGTCGGCGCCAAGAGCCGCGCGCAGCTACGCATGTCCGACGGAGCGCTGATCGCGCTGCAGCCGTCGTCGACGCTCGCGATCGACCAGTTCTCCTACACCTCCGCCGCACCCGCCAGCGCGTCGTCGCAGATCGGCAGCAGCGTGCTGCGCCTGCTGAAGGGCGGGCTGCGCACCATCACCGGCCTCATCGGCAAGCGGGCAGGCGACACCTATCAGGTCAACACGACCGTGGCGACGATCGGCGTGCGCGGTACCGATTACCGCATGGCGCTGTGCCAGGGCGATTGCGCCGCGACGCCGGACGGTCTCTACATCGGCGTGTCCGACGGCAGCGTCGTCGTATCCAACGGTGCCGGCGAGCTGGTGCTGGCGGACGACGAGTTCGCCTGGGTCGGCAGCAGCGACTCTGCGCCGCAGCGACTGCTGGCGCCGCCATCGGTGCTGGAGACGGTGCTGGACGGGCAGGGCGGCGGTCCGCCGTTCGAAGGCGAGATCGCCGGCGGTCCAGGCGGACCCGACGATTGCCATTGCACGCTGGATGAGAACGATCCGGGGTACCACGACGTCGTCATCCCGGACAAGCTGCTCGGGTCGCAGGGAGATCTGCTGGTTGCACACAGCACCTCTTCGCCGAGCGTCGCGCCGGTCGGCGTGGGCGCCGGCGTCATCCCCAATCCGCCGGGGAACGTCGACGATGCTGGCCACCTGACCTCGTTCCAGGGACTCACTGGGAGCGGGCCGCAAGCGTTCCAGCTCGGCGGTGGCGTCGTCAGCAACGTCGGCTTCGACCCTGAGACGGGCATGCGCTGGGGCCGCTGGAGCGAGACGGTCCAGATCGCAGGATCGCCGGTGAATCTCGACAATCACGACCTCCACTGGATCACGGGCGCGCAGACCGACGCTGTATTCGCGCTGCCGATCACCGGGACGGCGAACTACGACCTGGTCGGCAACACCAACCCTACCGACAACCTTGGACACGTCGGCTTCCTCGGGTCCGCATCGCTCTCGGCGGACTTCACGAACCAGACGCTCACCAACAGCGTGAACCTGACCATCAACGATCAGGTGTGGAGCGCCACCGGCATGGCCAGCCTGCACAGCCCCGTGCCGCTCTTCGGCGGCAACTACTCGACCGTCACGGTGGGCGGGCAGCAGCAGGGGACCGGCTCGTTCGCGGGCTTCTTCGTTCCTGGCAGCGGCGGCCAGAGCCTCCCGGCCGGCGCCGGCCTCACCTATAACCTCAACAACGGCGGAACCACCGTGAACGGTGCCGCCACCTTCGGTGCTCGTCACTGACATGCGATTCCTGACCACCCGTTTGCTGTTGGCGACGCTGGCCCTCGCGATCGCAGGTTGCGGCGGCAAAACCTCACCCGGCGACGTCGGGATGCCCGCTGCGCGCACGGTGCACGGCGCGGTGGTGAAGGGTCCCCTGGTCGGCGCCACGGTCTCCTTCTTCCACATCGACGCAGCCGGCAATCCGGTTGGTCCGGCGGTCGCCACTGCAGTCACGGATGCGCTCGGGCACGTCAGCGCCGAGCTGCCTCAGCTCAACGAGCCGCTGCTCGCCATCAGCTCCGGTGGCAGCTACGTGGACGAGTCCGACGACGCCGGCGGTGAGAATCGTCGCCGGATCACGCTGGCCCCGGGCCAGGGATTCGAGGCGATCGTCCCGGCGAACGCCGACACGTTCGTCCTGACCCCGTATTCGATGGCCTTGCTGCTGCGTGCCTGGAGGCTCGCGGGCAACGGCAACTTCATGGCGGTCTACGAGGTCCTCCGGCAACAGGCCGTTGCCGTGCTCGGCTTCGATCCGACGTCGGTGATTCCGGGCGATCCGCTGGCGCCGGACCTGGACGGCGATCCCCAGGCCGTCCGCTACGCGCTCGCGCTCGGCGGCGCGGCCTACGCGATGAACGCGATTGCCGCCGGCCTTGGTGTGGTACCGAACTATGGGATCGTGCGCGCATTCATCGACGATCTTTCCGACGGCGCGCTCGACGGCCGGGTCGACGACGCCCTCATCGTGCTCAAGCTGGCTCCGATCAACGACGTCGATCTCAACGGCGAGATCGTGCGCTTCCGCAACAATCATTTCGAGCTGTACGACGGGGTCCTCGTCGAGATCGACGAGGCGAGCTGGTCGATCACTCCGTCGCTTCCCCCTGATCCGCCGCCAATGGCCGTCGCCGACGCCATCACGGTGGCCGAGGGAGGCACGGCGACGACGCTGGCGGGCGGTGCAACCAGCGTGCTCGCCAATGACGGCGGGAACGCGTCACTGGTCGCGATGCTCGTCACCGAGCCGATCCATGGCGAGCTGACGCTCAACCCGGACGGGACGTTCCATTACGTGCACGACGGCTCCCAAACGACGACGGACGTCTTCACCTATCGAGCCACGGATGGCGCACAGGACTCGGCGCCCGTGTCGGTCAGCATCGCCATCACACCCGTCAACGACCTGCCGGTCGCCAATGACGACGGCTACACCGGCGATGCCGGCGACGTGCTGACCGTGTCGCTGCCTGGCGTGCTGTTCAACGACGTCGATGCGGATGGCGACGCTCTCACCGCCGTGCTGGTGACACCGCCAACGCACGGGACGCTTGTGCTCGATGCCAATGGTGGCTTCCGCTACACACCGTCGGCGGACTTCGACGGCGCGGACTTCTTCACCTATCGCGCAAGCGACGGGCAGGGCGTCTCCAACCTCGCGACCGTCCAGCTGCGTCTCACCGGCACCAACGCCGCGCCGATCGCTCTCGACGACAGCTACCAGGCCAACGGCGGCCCGCTGGGTGTTCTGGCTCCGGGCGTGCTCGGCAACGATTCCGACCCGGACGGCGACTCGCTCTCCGCCATCCTGGTGACCCCGCCTGCCGTCGGCACGCTGGCGCTGGTGAGCAACGGCAGCTTCAGCTATTCACCGCCGCCCGGCTTCAACGGCACCGTGACCTTCCAGTACCGCGCGAGCGACGGCCAGTCCAGCTCCAACGTTGCCACCGTGCAGATCAACGTGAGGAGCGTGCCCGACGTCAACCATGCGCCGATCGGCAAGGACGACGCCTACTCGACGACGTTCGGCGACACGCTGGTCGTCCCCGCGCCCGGCGTGCTCGGCAACGACAGCGATCCGGACGGCGACGCGCTGAGCGCGGTGCTGGTCAGCGGGCCGTCGATCGGAAGCCTCGACCTGCATCCCGACGGGAGCTTCGAGTACCCAGCCTTCAGCGACAAGGCGCTCAGGCCCACGAACCCGACGCAGGATCAGTTCACCTACCGCGCCAGCGACGGCGAGCTGCAGTCGGCGCTCGTGACGGTGACGATCACGATCAACCAGGCGCCCAGCGGCGCGGCCGACGACTACAACGCCATCCCCGGCGAGGTCCTTGCCGTCGATGCCCCGGGCGTGCTCGACAACGACTTCGACGGTGATGGCGACGCCATCACCGCGGTCCTGGAGACCGCGCCGACCAAGGGCACGCTGAACTTCAACGCCGACGGCAGTTTCATGTACCAGCCGTTCGCCGGCACCACCGACGACACCGACCAGTTCACTTACCGCATCGACGACGGACTCGTGCAATCCGATCCGGTGACGGTGACGATCGACACATTCTTCTGCGACTGCTCGACGCCGCAGGGTCGGCACTCGGCAGTGCTGACGCAGGACGGCAGCACGGTGGTGTTCCTGTCGGCAGACCAGTCGCTGGATCCGGCCAAGACGACCACCAATACAGACATCTTCGTGACGACGTTCAACCCGATCGTCACCGCTGGCAAGTCCGCACACGCGAAGGTCAGCGTCGACGGCGGCACCACGCTCCGGCTGATGGCCGCCAACGGCGCGGAGCCCAACAGCGATGCGACGCGCGTGAACGTGACACCGGACGGTCATTACGTCGTCTTCACGACCTACGCCACCAACTACGTGACCGGACTGACGCTGCCCGGATTCTCCAACCAGGTGTATCGCTACTCCCTGAGTGGCGCCGACGCCGGCGAGATCGTGCTGGTCAGCGCCCAGGACGACAGCAGCAGCGCCGGCAATGGGTTCGACAACCAGAGCGACACCATCTCGGACGATGGCAACTTCGTCGCCTTCCAGTCGAGCTCCACCAACATCGCATCGCCGGCGACCAGCGGCGAGCAGGTGTTCCGCCGCGACATCAGCAACGAGGTGACCACCCTGGTCAGCGCGGCCCAGTTTGGTGGCGGCGCGGACAGCAGTGCGTCCACCTCCGTCTCCTCCATTTCCGCCGACGGAGACCTGGTCAGCTTCGAATCGAACGCGCTGAACATCCTGCCCAACAATGCCAAGGCGTTCTCGAACGGCTCCTCGCAGACTTACGTCCGTGACGTCGGCGCCGGCACGACGGTCATGGCGAGCGTGGACAGTCAGGACAACCCCGGCGACAACAATTCGGTCCGCAGCTGGCTGTCGCCGGATGGATCGCTGATCGCCATCCAGACATACGCGCGTAACCTCATCACCGGCGACACCACCGCTGCCGGATTGTCCGAGGTCATCGTCCACGACCTGTCCGATCTGTCGAACGTCCGCGTGAGCGAAGGCGTTGCTGCTGCGGCTGCCGACGGCTCGAGCCAGATTCACGTCAACGCGTTTTCCGCCGACAACCAGTTCGTCAGCTTTGTCTCGCAGGCGAGCAACCTGGTCGCGAACGACACCAACGAAGTACAGGACGTTTTCGTCCACAGCCTGGTGAGCGGAACGACCGCGCGTGTGAACCTCGACGCGGAGGGTGACGAGGCCGTCTCGGGCAGCCGCAACCAGTCGCACGCCCTGTCCGCAGATGGCAGCAAGATCGCATTCGACAGCAACGCCATCAACCTCGAGGATCCCACGGGCCAGCAGCAGGTCTACGTCGTCGACAACCCGCTCGACGTGCCGGTGCCATAGCGCCCAGGGCGACCTAATTCACGCCCGCTGCGGCTACAATACGCGCGGCAATTAGGGGACCCAATGAGCGAGACTTACGACGTCGTGGTGGTGGGCGGCGGGCCAGGTGGCTATCCAGCCGCGATCCGCGCTGCGCAGCTTGGGTTCAAGACCGCCTGCATCGACGCCTGGCTCAACCGCGACAACACGCCGGCCTTCGGCGGCACCTGCCTGAACGCGGGCTGCATCCCCTCCAAGGCCTTGCTCGAATCCTCCGAGATGTACCACAAGGCCCAGCACGATTTCGCTGCCCACGGGATCAGCGCCAGCGGCCTCAAGCTCGACCTGGCGCAGATGCTCAAGCGCAAGGACGCGATCTCCCGCTCGCTGACGTCCGGCATCAAGACGCTGTTCACGGCGAACAAGGTCACTGGCCTGCAGGGCTGGGGCAAGCTCCTCGGCAAGGGCCAGGTCGAGTTCAAGGCCCACGACGGCAAGACCCAGACGCTCACGGCCAAGCACATCATCATCGCCACGGGCTCCGAGCCGGTGAACCTGAAGATCGCGCCCTTCGACGGCAAGCTGATCGTCGATTCGTGGGGCGCGCTGGAATTCGCCGAGGTCCCCAAGCGCCTGGGCATCATCGGCGCCGGCGTCATCGGCGTGGAGCTCGGCAGCGTCTGGAGCCGGCTCGGGTCCAAGACCGTGATCCTCGAAGCGCTCCCGACGTTCCTGCCGATGGTGGATCAGCAGATCGCCAAGGATGCGCAGCGCCAGTTCGCCAAGCAGGGGCTGGACATCCGCCTGGGCGCGAAAGTGCTGGGCGCCAAGGCCGGCAAGAACGCGGTCAGCGTCGAGTACGAAGCCGATGGCAAGAAGCAGACCGAGGAGTTCGACCGCCTGATCGTGGCGGTCGGGCGCAAGCCGTTCACGCAGAACCTCAACGCGCAGGCGGCCGGCGTCACGCTGGATGAGCGCGGCTTCGTCAAGATCGACAAGAACTACAAGACGTCCGCCGCCGGCGTCTACGCCGTCGGCGACGTCACCGGCGGAGCGATGCTGGCGCACAAGGCCATCGAGGAAGGCGTCGCCCTGGCCGAGCAGCTGGCGGGGCAGAAGACCGAGGTGAATTACAATGCCGTGCCGTCCGTGATCTACACCTCTCCGGAAATCGCCTGGGTAGGCAAGTCCGAGGAGCAGGTCAAGGCGGAGGGGATCGAATACAAGACGGGGGCAGCACCGTTCGCAGCAAGCGGCCGGGCCAAGGCGCTGGAGCAGGCGGTCGGCAGCATCAAGATGATTGCGCACGCGAAGACCGGCAGGATCCTGGGAATCCACATGGCGGGGCCTTACGTGTCGGAGCTCGTGGCCGAGGCGGTGCTGGCGATGGAATACGGCGCCACGACCGAGGACATCGCCCTGACCATGCACGCGCACCCGAGCCTGTCCGAGATCTTTCACGAAGCGGCATTGGCCGCCGAAGGCCACGCGATTCACATCGTCAACAAACCAAAGAAACAATAGATCAGGAGGAGAAGCTGATGAAACGCATCATTGCCTTGCTCGGCGCGCTGTTGGGGACCGCCGCCGTACCGGCACACGCAGAGATTCTGGACGTCAACCTCGGACAGAACAGCGTGCGAGTGGCGCTGTCGGGGCCGATGTCGCACATCATCGACGACCTGCGCGGGCAATACGACACGGGCGTCATCATCCGGCCCAAGGCCAGCGATGATCTGGTGCAGGCGCACCTCGGCTTCCTGGTGACCGGCGATGCCGGCGCCAAGGTGGTCGACGTCGCAGCGGGCCTCGGCATCCGCGGCGTCTACGTCGGTCGCGACGGCGACAGCGGCGGCGCCATCGCCCTCGGCGGTCAGTTCGAAGCGCGCATGCCCAGCTTCAATCGCGTGGGCGTGTCCGGCTATGCCTACTACGCGCCCGGCGCGACCAGCATGGGTGAGGTCAGCAAGTACTTCGAGTACGGCGGCGCGGTGGACTATCAGGTGGTGCGTGATGCCGCGGTCTACGTCGGCTACCGCAACATCCGCTACGACATCGGCAACGTCGGCGATGTGACGGCGGACGTGGGCCTGCGCGCCGGGCTCCGCCTGACGTTCTGATCGCGTCGGCCCCGGATATCGCATCGTGGGCCGCGGTCCCAGCGTCGAAGGGCGCAAGAGCGCCGAGGACGCCAAGCGCGCCAAGCTGTTCACCAAGCTGATCCGCGAGATCACGGTGGCAGCGCGCGCGGGCGCGGATCCCGCGGGCAATGCTCGGCTTCGCCTGGCCATGGACAAGGCGCTGGCCTCCAACATGTCCAAGGACACGGTGGAGCGCGCCATCCGGCGCGGCAGCGGCGCCGAAGGCGCCGATCAGGCGCAGGAAGTCCGCTACGAAGGCTACGGCCCTGGTGGCGTGGCGATCATGGTCGACTGCGTCACCGACAACCCGACCCGCACCGTTGCCGAAGTGCGGCTGGTGTTCGGCAAGCACGGCGGTAATCTGGGAACGAGCGGCTCGGTGGCGTTCCAGTTCAAGAAATTCGGACAGCTGATCTTCGACACGCGCGGCGACGCAGCGATGGAGGAGCAGATCCTCGAGCGCGCGCTGGACGCCGGCGCCGAGGACGTGATCGCCACCGGTGCGCGCTGTGAGGTTCTCACGACTGCCGAGACGTTCGAGAAGGTGCGCAAGTCACTCGCCACCGCAGACCTGAAGCTGGTGTCGGCAGATCTCGTCGTTCGCGCCGAGAACCGGGCGTCGGTGGCGGGCGAGGCGGCAGAAACGCTCGCGCGGCTGCTAGAGCACCTCGAGGAGCTGGACGACGTCCAGGACGTCCATCACAACGCCGATCTGCCGCAGTCGGTCTCGACGGGCGCGTGAACCCCGCTACCGTCCGCATCATCGGCATCGATCCCGGCTCGCGCATCACTGGTTATGGCGTCATCGAGGCGGCACCCGGTCGGCAGCGGATGCTGGCCTACGGCCGCATCCATGCCGATGCGGACGAGCTGCCGCAACGCCTGTTGCAGATCCAGAACGGTCTTGCGCAGATCCTGCGAGAGCACCAGCCGCAGGAAGCAGCCGTCGAGCAGGTTTTCGTCAAGCGCAATGCCACCACCGCGATCGTGCTCGGGCAAGCGCGCGGGGTCGCGCTGTGCACCATGGCCGCTGCCGGCATCGGGGTCGCCGAATACGCCGCCACGCGCGTCAAGCAGGCCGTTACCGGCAGCGGGCGCGCCGAGAAGCCACAGGTCCAGCAGATGGTGAAGCTGCTGCTCAAGCTCGACGAGCTGCCGCCGACGGATGCCGCCGACGCGCTCGCAGTGGCGCTGTGTCATGCGACCATGCGGAGCACTCTCTCGCTGCTCGCGCGCGCCACGGCCACATGATCGGACACCTGACCGGGAAGCTGCTTGCCAAGCATCCGCCGCAGCTGCTGGTGGACGTCAACGGCGTCGGCTACGAGCTGGAGGCGCCGATGTCGACCTTCTATGGACTGCCTGCGGTGGGGCAACAGGTGAATCTGCACACGCACCTCGTCGTTCGCGAGGATGCGCAGCTGCTGATCGGTTTTGCCAGCATTGCCGAGAAGGCGCTCTTCCGCGAGCTGATCCGCATTTCTGGCGTTGGCCCGAAGCTGGCGATGACGATCCTGTCGGGCGCCAGCGTCGAGGATTTCTGGAACGCCGTGCGCTCCGGCGACGCTTCTTCGCTGACGCGTCTCCCCGGGATCGGCAAGAAGACGGCCGAGCGGCTGCTGATCGAGATGAAGGATCGTGCCGGCGCGCCGACGGTTTCGGCCGAGATCGGAGGCGCGCCGATGGGTGCGCTGCAGGAGGCGAGGGCGGCCCTCACCGCGCTCGGGTACAAGCCGGCCGAGGTGCAGCGGCTGACCGAGTCGGTCAAGCATGAGCGCATGAGCACCGAGCAGATCATCCAGGAAGCGCTCAAGCGCGCCGCCCGATGAATCCGACGAGCGAGTCGCGGCTGGTGTCCGCGCAGGTGGGCGGCGAGGACGAGCGCATCGAGCGCGCGATCCGGCCGCGGCGCCTGGACGAATACGTCGGGCAGGCCGCCACGCGTGAGCGCCTGGGCATCTACCTGGACGCCGCGCGCCAGCGCAAGGAAGCACTGGACCACGTGCTGATCTACGGCCCGCCGGGGCTTGGCAAGACCACGCTCGCGCACATCCTCGCGCAGGAGCTCGGCGTGAACCTGCGCCAGACTTCTGGCCCTGTGCTCGAGCGCGCCGGCGACCTGGCGGCCCTGCTGACCAACCTCGAGCCGCGCGACATTCTGTTCGTCGACGAGATCCATCGCCTGCCCCCGGTCGTCGAGGAAGTTCTGTATCCGGCGATGGAGGACTATCAGCTCGACATCGTCATCGGCGAGGGGCCGACGGCGCGCTCGATCCGTCTGGACCTGCAGCCGTTCACGCTGATCGGCGCGACCACGCGCGCCGGCGCACTGACGATGCCGCTGCACGATCGCTTCGGCATCGTCGAGCGCCTGCAGTTCTACAGCGTCGATGAGCTCGCCACGATCGTGCGACGGTCGGCCGGGATCCTGAAAGTTCAGACCGACGAGGCCGGTGCGCTGGAGATCGCGCGACGATCGCGGGGCACGCCGCGCATCGCCAACCGCCTGCTGCGACGAGTGCGCGACTTTGCCCAAGTGCGCGCGGCAGGCCATGTGACCGAGCAGATCGCTGCCGATGCGATGAACCTGCTCGAGGTCGATGCGCACGGCTTCGACCTGATGGACCGCAAGCTCCTGCGGGCGCTGATCGAGCGCTACGACGGCGGTCCTGCCGGCATCGAGAGCCTTGCGGCCACGCTGGGCGAATCGAGGGATACGCTGGAGGACGTGATCGAGCCGTTCCTCATCCAGCAAGGATTCCTCGAGCGCACGCCGCGCGGTCGGGTCGCCGGCACCAGGGCCTACGCGCTGTTCGGGCTCAAGGCGCCGGAGCGCCCGCCTCCTGCGGACCTGTTCAATCCAGGCTCGTAGCCTCTGCGCCGGCAGGCGCAGCCGGGCGCAAGCCCGTAAGATATTCGGCCAGCGTGAAAGAAGAACTGCCCAAGTCATTCACCTGGACCGTGAGGGTCTACTACGAAGACACCGACGCCAGTGGCGTGGTTTATCACGCCGCTTATCTGCGGTTTTTCGAGCGGGCACGCACCGAGTGGCTGCGCGCCATGGGGCACGGGCAGGAACAATTGCGCCACAAACTGGGTCTGGCCTTCACGGTCGCCAACATGCAAACCGATTTCCTGAAGCCGGCTCGCCTCGACGATGAGCTCGACGTCACCGTCGAGGTTGCGCAGGTGCGCGGGGCAAGCCTGACATTCCGGCAGGCGCTGCGGCGCCGCGCCGGCGAGGATGCGCTGCTGGCGCGAGCCACCGTCAGGATCGCTTGCGTCGACCAAGCCAGCTTCCGTCCCCGGCCGCTGCCTGCCGGAATGTTTGCAGCACACCACTGACAAGAAGAGCTCATGACCACGAACATCTCGCTGGCCCACCTGATCCTCACGGCAAGCGCGCCGGTGCAGGCGATCATGGCCCTGCTGCTGCTGGCATCGGTGTTCTCCTGGGTGACGATCATCTCCAAGCGCGGCGCCATTTCGCGCACGCGTGCAGCGGCGGAGGAATTCGAGAATCGCTTCTGGTCGGGCGGGAACCTGCACGAGCTCTACAGCAGCTTGCGCGAGGGCCAGGACGAAGGGCTCCCGGCCATCTTCCGCGCGGGCTACGAGGAGTTCTCCCGCTTTCACGGTCAGGCCAAAGGCGTGGTGCCCGAGGAAGCGCTGGCGTCGATCCAGCGCGCGCTGCGCGTCGCCGAGCTGCGCGAAGTCGAGAGGCTCGAGGGCGGCGTGGCTTTGCTGGCCACGATTGGCTCGACCAGCCCTTACGTCGGCCTGTTCGGGACGGTGTGGGGCATCATGAATTCGTTCATCTCGATCGGTAACGTCAAGCAGGCGACGCTGGCGATGGTCGCGCCCGGCATCGCCGAGGCTCTGATCGCAACAGCGATGGGCCTGTTTGCCGCCATCCCGGCCGTCATCGCCTACAACTACTTCACCAATCAGATCGAGCGGCTCGACAACCGCTTCCACACCTTCGCCGAAGAGCTGATCGGCATCCTGGACCGCGGCCTGCGGGCCGGGACCCACTGAACGTGGAAGCGCGCCGCGGCAAGCGCCGCCTGTCCTCCGAGATCAACGTCGTGCCGTATATCGACGTGATGCTCGTGCTGCTGGTGATCTTCATGATCACCGCGCCCTTGCTGACGCAAGGCGTCGAAGTGGAGATCCCGAAAGCGGATGCGGCGCCGATCACGGCCGAGAAAGAGCCGGTCACGCTTTACGTCGACGCCAAGGGCCGCCTCTACCTCGACGTCGGCGAGCGACAGGACCAGCCCCTGCAGGACGAGCAGATCCTCCAGCGCCTGCGGGCGGTAATGAACAACAATCCGCAAGAGCTGGTGATGGTCGCCGCCGACAAGCGCGTCCCCTACGACCACGTGATGCACGGCATGAGTCTTCTGCAGCAGGCCGGTGTCAGCAAGATCGGCTTCAAGAGCGATCCTCCGGGTCGTAAGGAAGACAAGGGCTGAAACGGTGGTCCGCACATCGCACGTCGTCCTGGCCGTTCTGCTGCACGTTCTCGTGCTGGGGACGCTGCTGATCGGCTTTCGCTGCACGCGCAAGGTCGAGCCGCCGCCGGTGATGCAAGCGACCATCATCGACTCCAAGCCGCAAGCACCGGCCAAGGCCGAAACGGTCGAGCCGCCCAAGCAAGAAGTGCCCAAGGAAGATCCACGCAAGGAACAGGAAGAGCAGCGCCGCCTGGAGGAAGAACGGCGGGCGCGCGAAGAGCAGGAGTTGAAGAAAGCCGAGGTGCAGGCGCAGCGCAAGGCTGAACAACTGCAGCGGGCCGAGGAGGCGCGCAAGCAGGCGGCCGACGCGGCCAAGCGCAAGAAAGAGGACGACGCGCGCAAGGCAAAGGAAGAGATCGCCAACCGCGAAGCGCTGAAGAAGAAACAGCAGCAGGAGCTCGAGGATCAGCTGCGCAAGCAGATGGCTTCCGAGGAAACGCAGCGAAAGTCCGCCGCGAAGACGGCTGCCACCCTGAACGCCCAGCAGGCGTGGATCGTCGCGATTACCCAGAAGGTGGTGCCCAACTTCAACCCACCGCCGGGCACGCCGGAGGACTTCAAGTGCCGCCTTCGGGTCAGCCTGCTGCCGGGCGGGCAGGTGGTGGACGTAAAACTTCTGGAGAGCTGCGGCAATCCAATCCTCGATAGCTCGGTCGAGCGCGCGGTGCGCAAGTCAGACCCCTTGCCGACCCCCGCGGACCCCTCCGCCTTCGAGCGTGAGCTCGAATTCACATTTGTCCCACATCTTTAACTGTTTGGTCTAAAATATTGTTATGAAGAGATTATCTCTCGTAGCCGCATTGCTTTTTCTGACCCAGGGCGCGCACGCTGCCTTGCAGATCACTATCGTGCCCGAGGGGGCGGGGGCCGTCCCGATCGCGATCGTCCCGTTCGGGACCGTCCCGGGCATGACCACCGAGCTGGCCAGCATCGTGGAGGCAGACCTGGCGCGCAGCGGGTTCTTCGCGCCGCTGGCTGCGACCGAGATGCTGGAGCATCCCAACGACGCTGCGCAGCTGGACTATCGCAACTGGCGGATGGTCAACGTCGACGACGTGGTCGTCGGCCGTGTCCAGCGCGACCAGAGCGGCGCGCTGATGGTGCGATTCCAGATCGCCGACGTCGCCCGTGGTCAGGTGCTGGCGGGCTTCGAGCTACCGATCCCGGATCCGTCGCGTCCGCGGCCGGTGGCCCACCAGATCGCAGACATCGTCTACGAGAAGCTGACCGGCATCAAAGGCTACTTCAACACGCAGATCGCCTACATCACCTCGAGCGGCCCGACGCCGCGCGATCGCGTGCATCAGCTGATCGTGGCGGACGCCGACGGCGAGAACCCGATCGTCGCCGCGTCGTCGCGCGAGCCGTTGATGTCGCCGGCCTGGTCGCCGGACGGCAAACGCCTGGCATACGTCGGCTATGACCGCGGCAATTCGGCGATCTACGTCCACGATCTGCAGACGGGACAGGCGAAGAAGCTGCTCAGCGAGAAAGGCATCAACGGTGCGCCCGCATGGTCGCCGGATGGCCGATCCCTGGCGGTCACGCTCTCGTACGGCAGCAACCCGGACGTCTACGTCATCGACGCGCAGGGCGGCAGCCCTCGGCGCTTGACCGATTCCTCTGCCATCGACACCGAGCCGACGTGGTCGCCGGATGGGTCGCAGATCGCCTTCACGTCCGATCGCGGCGGCCAGCCGCAGATCTACGTGATGAGCGCCTCCGGCGGATCGGCGCAGCGCGTGAGCTTCGAAGGAAAGCAGAATTTGCGTGCGCGCTACTCGCCCGACGGCAAGTCGCTGCTGCTGGTCAATCTGGACGAATCACGATATCGTATCGGCCTGCTGGATTTGCGGTCGCACGCCCTCAGGATTGTCAGTGACGGCCCGCTGGACGAAAGTCCCAGCTTCGCCCCCAACGGGGCGTTGATCATCTACTCCACCACGAGTAAGCAGGGCGTAGAACTGGCCACGGTCACGGTTGACGGTCGGGTGCGCCAGCGGTTGAAGCAGGTTGGTGAAGTCCGCGAGCCTGCGTGGTCGCCGTTTCCACGATAACGAGAGTCCCCGGAACTAGAGGCTTTTGTCTGGTCTTAGGTTGAATTGACGCTAAGGAGTCTTCAAATGAATAACTTGAATAAATACTTGCTGATATCCGTAGTTACCGCCTGCATGGCAGTGAGTGGCTGTTCCAGTAAGGGCAACAAGGACGGCGCCGGCAAGAAGGGCACCGGCAGCGGCCTGTCCACCAGCGGCGCCGGAACGGGCGATGCCGGCACCGGGCGCGACTTCGGCAGCCAGGGTCTGGATTTGAACCAGCGCGTCGTCTACTTCGATTTTGATAGCAGCGAGCTCAAGGCCGAGTCGCAGCCCGTCATCAACAGCTGGGCGAAGTACCTGAGCACGAACCCGAGCAGCCGGGTGCGCCTGGAAGGGCACACCGACGAGCGCGGCACGCGTGAGTACAACGTCGCGCTGGGCGAGCGTCGCTCGCGGTCCGTGCAGCAGGCGCTGCAGCTGCGCGGCGTCGCTGCCGGTCAGGTCAGCGTCGTCAGCTATGGCGAAGAGCGTCCCTCGGCGATGGGACACGACGAGTCGGCCTGGGGCCAGAACCGTCGCGTCGAGATCGTCAAGTAGCGATGGTCTGCAGCCGTCCTCTCGGGCGCACGGTCGCCGGCGCTTTGCTGCTGGCGATGGCCGGCTGCGCCGACTTCGGCGGTCCAGTCGACGGCAACAAGCCGCTGTCGCCGACGGAGATCCGGCTGCAGGCCGCCGAGACCAAGATCGCCGAGCTGTCCAAGCGCCTGGAAGCGCTCAATCAGGTGATGATGGAGAACGGCGGCAGTGGCTCCGCCGCCGAGCTCCGATCGCTGCGCGGCGACATCGAGAAGCTGCGCTTCGATCTCGACGGCGTCGAGAAGCGCAGCCGCGATCTCTACCAGGATCTGGATCGGCGCCTTCCACGAGCCGATGGCTCGGTGACCACTGGTGCGAGCGCAAGCGGGACGATCGGATCCTCGTCGACGCAGGCGAGCGAGAACCCCGGCGCGCCAGAAGAAGAAGCTGCCTATCTGCACGCGTTCGACCTGCTCAAGGGCGGCCGCTATGACGACGCCATCGGCGGATTCCGCAGCATGATCCAGAAGTGGCCTACGGGCCGTTACGCCGACAACGCCTGGTACTGGATGGGCGAGGCGTACTACGTCAAGCGGGAGTACGCCTCGGCGATTCAGAGCTTCCAGACCGTGCCCGATCGCTTTCCGACGAGTCCGAAGGCCCCTGACGCGCTGCTGAAGATGGCGCTCGCGATGAGCGAGAGCCGGCAGAAGGATCAGGCGCGCGCCACGCTTCAGCGCGTCGTGCGCGACTATCCCAACTCCAACGCGGCCAATCTGGCGCGACAACGGCTCGCACAGCCGTAAGCTTGTGACCGGCGCCGCGGGCGAACCGCGGAATCGCACGCGGCTCAAGATCACCGAGGTGTTCCTCTCGGTCCAGGGCGAGACCAGCCTGGTGGGACTGCCCACGGTCTTCATCCGTCTCACCGGGTGTCCCTTGCGATGCAGCTACTGCGACACCGCGTACGCCTTCCACGGCGGCCACTGGCATGAGCAGGACGAGGTGATCGCCAAGGTCGCTGCCTACGGCGTGCCCCGCGTCTGCGTCACCGGCGGCGAGCCGCTCGCGCAGAAGGCCTGCCTGCCGCTGCTGACGCGCTTGTGCGACCTCGATTACGCGGTCTCGCTCGAAACCAGTGGCGCCATCGACATTGCCGACGTCGACGCGCGCGTCGTGCGCATCGTCGACCTAAAGACGCCGGCATCAGGGGAATCCGGGCGCAACCTCTGGGAGAACATCGAGCGCGTGCGTCCGCGCGACGAGATCAAGTTCGTGCTCTGCGACCGGGCGGACTACGAGTGGGCGCGCGACATGCTTGGTCAGCATCGTCTGTCAGAGCGCTGCGCAGTGCTGTTCTCGCCCAGCCACGAGCAACTCGCCGCGCGGGAGCTGGCGGAGTGGATCCTCCAGGATCGGCTTCCGGTCCGGCTTCAGATCCAGCTGCATAAAATCCTGTGGGGTGGGGAGCCCGGACGGTGAAGGCCAAGGCCGTCGTGCTGCTCTCGGGTGGTCTGGATTCGGCGACGGTGCTCGCGATCGCCGCTTCCGAAGGCTACGACTGTCATGCCCTGAGCGTCTCCTACGGGCAGCGCCACAGCGTGGAGCTGCAAGCCGCAACGCGGATCGCGGCACAAGCCGGGGTTCGCCACCAGGTCATGCGGGTGAACCTGGACGCCATTGGCGGCTCTGCACTGACCGACGATCGCATCGCGGTCCCGGAAACATTGGCACCGGGCATTCCCGTCACCTACGTTCCCGCGCGCAACACCTTGTTCCTGTCGCTGGCGCTTGGTTGGGCCGAGGTCATGGCGGCGCGCGACATCTTCATCGGCGTCAACGCCGTCGACTATTCGGGCTACCCGGACTGCCGCCCGGAGTTCATCGCCGCGTTCGAGAAGCTGGCCGGGCTTGCCACCAAGGCAGGCGTCGAAGGCCAGCGGTTTCAAATCCACACGCCGCTGATCGAGCTCAGCAAGGCACAGATCATCCAGCGGGGTGCGACGCTCGGCGTCGACTTTGCGCAAACGGTTTCCTGCTATCAGCCGGACGACGAGGGCAGGGCATGTGGACGCTGCGATGCCTGCCGGCTGCGACGCAGCGGATTCCAGGCCGCCGGCATTGCCGATCCAACTCGCTACGCCTGAGAACTCAAGCGAGGATGGTGGGTCGTGGGAGACTCGAACTCCCGACCAACTGGTTAAAAGCCAGCTGCTCTACCGACTGAGCTAACGACCCCCGTGAAGACGCGGCCAGTCTAGCGCCGCGCTCGTCTGCCTGAACTCAGCGGTCGCGGAACTGCGATTCGATCTGCTCGTTGTGGCCCTTGACGTCCACGCAAACCGTCGCCGTCGGACGCGCCAGCAGCCGCGGGATGCCGATCGGCTCGCCGGTGACCTCGCAGTACCCGTATTCCTTGTCCTTGATCCGGCGCAGCGCCTCTTCGATCTTGCGCAGCAGCAGCGACTCGCGCTCGCGAAGGCGAAGGTCCAGCCAATGCTCTTCCTCGGCCGACGCACGATCGGCGGGATCCGCAAACACCTCGCGCTGGTGCAGCCGCTCCTTGACGTCGACCTCGCGCGCCAGCACTTCTTCGCGCATCTGCAGAAGGCGGCGGCGGAAGAACTCCAGCTGGACGTCGTTCATATAGTCGCCAGGCGACATACGACGGACCTGGGCTTCTGTCATCGAGCCGACGAGAGCGGCCAGGCCTTCCGGGCTGCGCTGGCTGCGCTTGCGGCCAGCCGGCGCGTGCGCGAGCTTGGCGGGGCCAGCCTTGGCTGCGGCGACGTGCTTTGCCGCCGGACGCGCGACCTTGCTCTTGTCCGCGGCCTTCTTGAGCGCCGGAGCCGGTTTGACGACCGCGGGCTTGCCGCGACCACCGGTCAGCTTGGCCTTTACGGCTCTAAACACTTTCGCCACGGTCTTCTTCGCCGCGGGTTTTGCCTTCGCTTTGGTTTTCATTGAATCGCCTGTTGACGGGCATTGGTGCCCGCGTGGTTCGCTGCCGAAAATGGGCGCGGCCGGTCAATTGAAGGGGCGCGTTATAGCATCGCGTTCCAAAGAGCGTCAAACAATTTCGACGGCGAGCGATAACAACGCGAACACGACGTTGATAGACAGCGCCAGACGGCGCGCCGTTCGCCTGAAGCCCTTGGCCTGACTAAGTGCGTATAATATATATTATGTTAATCACTGGGACTGGGTGATCTGGGCGATTTCCGGGGCCACATGATAAGGTGCCGCCCTCGAAGATAAACAAACAAGCCGTTGTAGTCAGCGGCTTTTCCGGGAGCGCTGGTTTTGGATAAGACTTCGGCCGTCGATCCTGCCCTGCTCGCTGCGTACAGCCCCCTGGAGGGCTTGCGGGCCGAGACGCGCGACCAGCTCGCCAAGAAGGCTGCGATGCACCAGGGCAAGTCCGGGCAGACGCTCTTCGGCAGCTCCGATCCACTTTCCGACGCCATCTACGTGGTCGAGGGAACGGTCCGCTTGCTGGACGACGCCGGCAAGCCGGTGCAGGAAATCCGAGGGGGCACACCCGAGGCACGACACCGTCTGCAGGGGCCGCCCTTGCGGCGGGTGTCCGCCAAGTGCGTCACCGAGGTGCGCTATCTCACGGTGGATGCCAGCTTGCTCGACGTGCTGCTGACGTGGGAGCAAACCGGGTCTTACAGCGCCAACGAGCTTTCTCCGGAAGGCACCGGCACCGATGCGGACTGGATGGGCCGGCTGCTGCAGATGCGGGCTTTCCAGGTGGTGCCGCCGTCGAATCTGCAGGCCATGTTCATGCGCATGGAGCAGATGGGCGCGGAGCCCGGTCAGGTGATCGTGCAGCAAGGCGACGATGGCGATTACTTCTACGTGGTGATGGAAGGCCAGGCGATGGTGACGCGCGAGATGCCGGGCCAGAAGCCGCTGCGGCTGGCCGAGCTCGGCGCTGGCTCTTGCTTTGGCGAAGAGGCGCTGATCGCGGACGCCAAGCGCAACGCCACTGTGACCATGCTGAGCCGCGGCAGCCTCATGCGCCTGGCCAAGGACGACTTCCGTCGGTTCCTCAACGATCCGCTGATGCGTAAGGTGCCGTTCGTCAAGGCTGAGGAGATGGTCCGCTCAGGGCAGGCCAAGTGGCTGGACGTGCGGCTGCCTAGCGAGTTTCGGAACTACGCCCTGCCCGACAGCATCAATATCCCCCTGTCGATGCTGCGGCAGCGCTCGTCCACGCTGGATCAGTCGACCAAATACATCGTCTGCTGCGACACCAGCCGGCGCAGCCAGGCCGGCGTGTTCATCCTCACCCAAAAGGGTTTCGAAGCCCTCGTTCTGGACAAGGGCATTCCGGCCAAGAAGCTGGAGTAACGACGCGCGGCTACAGCGTGTGCGTCGGGCGATCCGAGCCCAGCGCACCCGCCAGGATGGCCTCGATCTTCTTCTGCGTGACGCCGCCGTCCTGCGGACTGAATTGCACGCCGATGCCCTGGCTGCGCTTGCCCTGCGCGCCGCGCGGCGTCACCCAGACGACTTTGCCCGCTACCGGCAGCCGCTCACGGCTGTCGAGCAGCGTCAGCAGGATGAACAGCTCGTCGCCAAGGTGGTATTCCTTGGTCGTCGGGATGAACAGTCCGCCGTTCTTGATGAACGGCATGTAGCCCATGTAGAGCGTGTTCTTGTCCGGGATGTGCAGAGTCAGGATCGAGGTCTGTGCCCCTGCCTTGTTGCTCATGCACGCATCTCCTTGCTCGGGAATCGGCACCGCTGCCAGAAGCCGATGATAAGGGATTCCATCGTCAGCTGAGGCGGTGCATTTGCGTGCAGCCTGCGGATTGCGGCGAGGCATTCCTGCGACAGCGCATCCACTCCGGCGATGCCCAGGACCGCGCCGGGCTCGCTCGTCGCCGCCTTCGATCGGGATGGCGCAGCAAGCGCGCGTTGCTGGGCCGTCATCCACGTGAGCAGCCATTCGGCGAAACGGATGGCCCCGGTCTTGTCGATGCCGGATGCCAGACCGAGCGGGCTCTCCTGCCCCGTGGCGATCGCGCTCATGCTCCGTCGCCACTGCTCCTGGCGCGCGATCTCACCATCGGTCAGGAGCTCGAGCGCCCGCAACGGCGCGCCGTGCGCAGCGTCCAGCGTGGCTTCAGTGGCCTTGGGCTCCTGCGATTGCAGCCAAGCCAGTGCCTGCTGCCTCGGCGGAATCCCGAAGCGCAGGAACTGACAGCGCGAGCGCAGCGTCGGTGCCAGCAGCATCGGCCGATCCGTCAGGAGCAGCAGATAGCTGTTGGCGGGAGGCTCCTCGATGGTCTTCAGCAATGCGTTGACACCGCTGACGTTGAGCGCGTCGGCAGGCTCGATCACGGCGACCTTGGCGCCTCCGTAGTGCGCGGTCAGCGCGAGGCGCTCGCCGAGCTCACGGATTGCGTCGACGGAGATGTCGCGCTTGTCCTCTTCGGGCTGCAGCAGGAACAGATTCGGATGCGATCGCGCGATGAATTGCTGGCAACCGCGACAGTGACCACACACTTCTGCTCCGGCAGATTCGCAAAGCAGCGACGCGGCAAGCCGCTGCGCGAATTGACGCTTGCCGACGCCGCGCGGTCCGGACAGCAGGATCGCATGCGCCAGGCGGCCGGCGGCGCGGCTCGCAGCGACCTGGCGCCACTGCGGCTCTTGCCACGGCAGCAGCGTCGGCACCGTCACAGGCGTGCCTCGAGCACCTTCGCAACGTCGGCTTGCACTGCTGCGAGATCGCGGGCGGCATCGACGACGGCATAGCGCTGGGCGTCACGTCGCGCTCGCGTCAGGAACGCGTCGCGCACCCGATGCTGGAACGCGAGCTGCTCACCTTCGAAGCGATTCTCCGTGCCGCGCTGCTTGGCGCGCGCCAGACCGAGCTGCGGATCGAGATCGAAGACGATGACCAGATCGGTATGCAGCTCCCCCAGCACCATGCGCTCGAGCGCATCGATGTGCGCGTCGGGCACGCCGCGCCCGGCTCCCTGATAGGCATAGCTGGAGTCGACGAACCGATCGCAGATGACGTCGACGTCAGCGAGCAACGCCGGGAGGATGGTTTTCTGCACGTGCGCGGCGCGGGCCGCGAACATCAGCAGCAACTCGGTCTGCGCGGGCATCTGCCCGTCCCATCCAAGAACGATCTGGCGGATCGACTCCGCCAGCGGCGCGCCCCCGGGCTCACGCGTGACCAGGGTCTTGCGTCCGCGGCCCTTCAACCAGGTATCGATGAAGCGCGCGTTGGTGCTCTTGCCCGCGCCCTCGCCGCCTTCGAGCACGATGAAACGGCCGCGGCTCACGGCGCGTGCCCGAGCTGGTAGCGCCGCACCGCTGCCTCGTGCTCCTGCAGCGATCGCGAGAATTGGTGCGAGCCGTCGCCTCTGGCGACGAAGTACAGGCTGTCGCCCGGCGCGGGATGCAAGGCGGCATGGATCGACGCGCGACCCGGCAGGCAGATCGGCGTCGGCGGCAAACCGGTGCGCATGTAAGTGTTGTACGGCGAGTCGGCCAGCAGATCGCTCTTGCGCAGATTGCCGTCGAACGCCGCGCCAAGCCCGTAGATGACGGTCGGGTCGGTCTGCAGGCGCATGCCCTTGCCGAGGCGGCGGATGAAGACCCCGGCGATGGCGGACCGCTCTTCCGAAACCGCGGTCTCGCGCTCGACGATCGACGCCATGATCAGCGCCTCGTAGGGCGACTTGTACGGCAGAGCGGCATCGCGGCCCTGCCATTCTTCCTGCAGCACCTTCTCGGCAGCCGCGTGCACGCGCTGCAAGGCAGCGACGTCGGTGGTGCCGCGCGGAAAGCTGTACGTGTCCGGAAAGAAGCGGCCCTCGGCAGGCTGACCGGACTGCCCCAGCGCCTTCATCACCACCGCGGCGTCGGCGTCGGGCGGCAAGGTGTGCTGGAGCACGACGTTCTTCTTCACGGCCTCGAGCGCCTGGTCGAAGCGCCAGCCCTCGATGATCAGCAGCTCATGAAGGATCACCCTGCCCGATGCAAACAAGCTCAGCAGGTCGAGCGGCGCCATCCCGGGCGTCAGCTCGTACTCGCCTGCCTTGACCGAGGCCAGCTCCGGCTTCAGACGCGCGTACACCCGCAGGTACTGGCGCGCGCGCGCCGCGGGCAAGAGACCTTTGGTGTGAAGGTCCGCGACGACGCCGTCGAAGGTCCTGCCCTTCACGACTTCGAAGACGACAGCCTTTTGGACGTTGAGCGGCGATTGCAGGACCTGCCGCGCGTCGCGCACGGCCAGAAAGCCGAGCACGAGCGCAAGCAGCACAAGCACTGCGAGAAAGCGCACGGCGCGCATCAGGATCCGCTCCACGGATGCGCCAGGCGATCGATCAGCGCCCACGTCACGGGGCGTGCGGTCGGCCACTTGCGTTCGTCGCATTGGCGCACTGGCCAGACGCCGATGAGGCTATTGGTCAGGAATGCTTCGTCGGATCGTTCGAAATCGCGCCAGCGGAACGGTCCGACGCGCCAGCGGAGGCCCAGCATCTGGGCGAGCTCGAGAACCTTCTGGCGCATCACCCCTGCGACTCCGCATTCACTCAGCTGCGGAGTATAAAGCGCGCCACGCGTGATCCAGAACAGGTTGCTGCGCGTTCCGCAGATCGGGCGTCCCGCGCCGTCGCATTGGATCGCTTCCTGTACGCCGCGCGGCCAGGCGTCGCTGGCCAGCACTTGCTCCATGCGGCCCAGATGCTTGATCCCGGCAAGACGAGGCTGCGTCGACAGGATGATGGGGCTGCGCGTGACCCGGACGCCGCGGCTCCACGCCGAACGATCGACGGCAGCAAGCGCGTCGCGCAAGACCAGCCGCTCGGTGATGCTCGTCGTCGGCCGGTAGCCACGCATCGTCGCGCGACGCCACAGCATCAACTTGATCACGCCGCGGCGGCAGCCTTGCGCGAGCCGCTCGGCGTCAGCACCTGCAGCGCGCGCGCCAGCAGTGGCAAGCCCGAGCAGTTCTGCGTCCCCCGCGAGCTTCTGCACGTGCCGGTCAAGATCGTGCACGTGTCCGTCGACGATCAGCGCAGTCCGGAACACGCCATCGCCGTAATGCAGCGCTCGCGACGCAGTCCAGGCACCGCTCTCGGCGGCACCGTTATAGAGAGCGTGCGTCTTCACGCCTCCGCTCCCAGAGCCAGCAACAGCCCCCTCGCCTTCGCGCGCGTTTCGGCCAGCTCCGCCTGCGCATCGGAATCCGCGACGATGCCGGCTCCCGCCCGAAAGCTGACGGCGTTGCCTTCGCACACGAGGCTGCGGATGAGGATGTTCATGTCGAGCCGGCCGCTGCGGCACAGATACCCCATCGCGCCCGTGTACGGTCCGCGCCCTACCCCTTCGAGCTCGCCGATGATCTCCATGGCGCGCACCTTCGGACAGCCCGTGATCGTGCCGCCGGGGAACACCGCGCGCAGTACCGCACCAGGACCCGTCCCAGGACGCAGGCGGCCGCTGACGTTGGAGACGATGTGATGGACGTGCGCGTAGGTCTCGGTGGTCATGAGCTCGCTGACCTCGACGCTACCGGGCTCGCAGACCCGGCCAAGGTCGTTGCGCTCAAGGTCGATCAGCATGATGTGCTCGGCGCGCTCCTTGAGACTCGCCAGCAGCTTCTCGACCTGGCGCCGGTCCTGCGCGGGATCCGCCGCCCGCGGATGCGTGCCGGCGATCGGCCGCGTCTGCACCTGATCGCCTTCGATCTGCACGAGCCGCTCGGGAGATGAGCTCAGGACTGCGCTGCCTTGCCAGCACAGCAGGCCGGCGAACGGTGCCGGGTTGCTGGTGCGCAAGGCACGATAGACGTCGCGATAGGTCGCGCCCTGCGCCAGCTCCGCCCGCCACGCGCGCGACAGATTCACCTGGAACACGTCGCCTGCGCGTAGGTACTCAAGGATCCTGTCGACGCCGGCGGTGAACGCACGCGGCTCGTCCTCGCGTACCTGCCCGACCAGCGTCGCTGCTGTGCGGGGGTTCGTTGGTGGAGCGAGGCGCGCAATGTCCTGCCGCATCTGCTTCAGTTGCGTGGCATCGCGCTCGACGATGAGGTGAACGCGTTCTTCCTGCCGGTCGTAGATCACCGCCGCCGGGCATCGCACGGCCAGGGCATCCGGAAGCCGATGCGGCGAGCGCGGAAGCTGCAGGCGCGCCTCTACCTGGCGCGCTGCCTCGTACCCCAGCAGCACGAACCAGCCGCCGCTGAACGGCAGATCGGTTGGCGTCGTGTCGCGATCCGCCGCGAACCAGTCGGACAGCGCGCCGAAGAAGTCCCGGGTCGCAGATCCTTCGCCGATCTGCAGGGCATCACCTGGAAACGCGAACAGCAGGTCATAGCGCGCGGACTTGGGGTGATGCGCCGCGCTCTGCAGCAGGAAGGGATAGCGCTCGGGGGACAGGCAGTGCAGCGCGAAGAGGTCGATGGGTCCGGCGAGCGCCGCGCGCAGCACGGGCTAGAGACGCTTGAACGCCAGCGTTCCGTTGGTCCCGCCGAACCCGAACGAGTTGGAGATCACGAAATCCAGCTTGCTGCGGCGCGCCTGGCCAGGCACGTAGTCCAGATCGCATCCCTCGCCCGGCGTCTCGAGGTTGATCGTCGGCGGAATCACCTGGTCGCGCAGCGCCAGGATCGAGAAGATGGCCTCGATGCCGCCAGCGGCGCCGAGCAGGTGCCCCGTCATCGACTTGGTCGAGCTCACCGGAATCTTTTTCGCCTGCTCCCCGAACGCCGACTTGATCGCGTTGGTCTCGGCCAGGTCACCGGCCAGCGTCGACGTGCCGTGCGCGTTGATGTAATCGACGTCGCCCGGATTCACGCCGGCATCGCGCAGCGTGTTGAGCATGCAGCGTCGCGCGCCGTCGCCGCCTTCCGCCGGCGAGGTGATGTGATACGCGTCGCCGGACATGCCGAACCCGGCGAACTCCGCGTAGATGCGCGCACCGCGCTTCTGGGCGTGCTCGTAATCCTCGAGCACCACCACGCCGGCGCCGTCGCCGAGGACGAAACCGTCGCGATCCTTGTCCCAGGGCCTGCTGGCCCGCTGCGGATCGTCGTTGCGCGTCGAGAGGGCGCGTGCCTGACAGAAACCCGCGAGGCCTACCGGGCTGGAGCCCGCTTCGGCGCCGCCCGCGATGAACACGTCGGCGTCGCCAGCCTGTATCAGCCGCGCGCCGAGGCCGATCGCATGCGCTCCGGTCGTGCAGGCGCTGACCACGGCAATGTTGGGCCCGGTGATGCCAAGCTCGATCGAGATGTAGCCGGAGATCATGTTGATGATCGACGAGGGCACGAAGAACGGCGAGACCCGGCGCGGTCCGCCCTTGACCATCGTCTTGACCTCGTCCTCGATCGTGCCGATGCCGCCGATGCCGGAGCCGACGTTGATGCCGATCCGCTCCCGGTTGGCGTCTGTGACCTCGAGGCCCGAGTCCTTCAGCGCCTGCTTGGCAGCCGCCACGCCGTAGTGGATGAAGGGATCGGTCTTGCGGACTTCCTTGGGCCCCAGGTAGTCGGCGATCTTGAAGTCCTCGGACACCAGCCCGGCGAACCGCGTCGTGTACGCGGAGACGTCGTACTTGGTGATCGGGCCGATACCGCTCTTGCCGGCGAGGATGTTGGCCCAGGCCCCCTCGACCGTGGAGCCGACCGGCGAAACGATGCCCATGCCGGTCACGACGATGCGTCGTCGGCTCATCGGCTTGGTTCTGTCTTGCTTGGAGAGTGCGCCCTGCTGCAGGTCAAAGGCCGGGCGGGAACCTTAGGACGTCTGGCTGGTGTGAGCCTTGATGTAGTTGATCACGTCCTGGAACGTGACGATCTTCTCGGCTTCTTCGTCCGGGATGTCGATCTCGAACTCTTCCTCCAGCGCCATCACCAGCTCCACGGTGTCGAGAGAGTCGGCCCCAAGATCCTCCACGAACGAGGCTTCCGGCGTGATCTGGTCCTCGCTGACGCTCAGCTGCTCCGCGATGATCTTTTTGACTTTCTCTTCCAAGCTGCTCATGTAGTGACTCCTGGCGGTCTTTATATTGGAGGCTAAAGCGGGCGTATTGTAAGGCAAGCGGCCGTTTCGCCCACAACCGGCCCGGACCGATCGTTCAAATCATGCTCATGCCGCCGTTGACGTGCAGCGTCTCGCCGGTGATGTAGCCCGCTTCCCGGGAGGCCAGGAACGCGACCGCCGCTGCAATATCCTCCGGCTGCCCCAGCCGCTGCGTGGGAATTTGTGACAAAAGCGAGGTGCGTGCGGCCTCGGGCAGCTCGCGCGTCATGTCGGTGTCGATGAAGCCGGGGGCGACCACGTTGACGGTGATCCCGCGCGAGCCGATCTCGCGCGCCAGCGACTTGCTGAAGCCGATCAGCCCGGCCTTGGCCGCGCAGTAGTTGGCCTGCCCGGGATTGCCGATCGACCCGACCACCGATCCGATCGAGACGATGCGGCCATGGCGCGCCTGCATCATGCCCCGCAGCACCGCGCGCGAAAGCCGGAACACCGACGTCAGATCGGTCTCGATCACGGCGGCCCAGTCTTCGTCCTTCATCCGCAGCAGCAGCGTGTCGCGCGTGACGCCGGCGTTGTTGACCAGGATCGACACCGGACCCAGCGTCTCCGTGAAGGACTCGATCGCCGCGGCGTCGCGCACGTCCAGCACGCGTCCTTCCCCGCCGGAGGCCTGCAGCGCCGCAGTGATCGCCTCGGCGCCGGCCGCAGACGTCGCTGTTCCGCAGACCCAGGCGCCTTCGCGCGCCAGACGCTCGGCTATGGCGCGGCCGATGCCGCGGCTGGCGCCGGTGACGAGAGCCCGTTCGCCTTTCAGTTGCATGGATTCACGCTACCACTTCCGTAGATTTCAGACGCGTGCGCACGAGCCCGTCCGCGGCGTAGATCCCCAGCGCCGCCCAGATGCAGCAGAAGCCGATCGCCTGCGAGCCGGTAAAGGGCTCGCGGAAGATGAGCACGCCAGTGAGGAACTGCAGTGTCGGCGCCACGTACTGGATGATGCCGACCAGCGAATACGGGATCTGGCGGGCGCCGTACGCGAACCAGATGAGCGGCAGCGCAGTCACGGCACCGCCGATCACCAGCAACGTGTCCTGGTACGCGTTGCCATGGCCGAAGTGGCCGGTGCCCTGGACGCCGTGCCATGCCAGATACGCGGCGGCCGGGAGGAACAGGAACGCGCTTTCGACACCCAGTCCCGGCACCGACTCCACCGTCACCAGCTTGCGGATCAGCCCATAGGTCCCGAACGAGATCGCCAGCGTCAACGCGATCCAGGGCGGCGCGCCGGCCTGCCACGCGAGCCAGAGAACACCCACCGCGGCCAGGCCGACGGATGTCCACTGCGCCGGATTCAGGCGCTCGCGCAGCACCATCACGCCGAGCAGCACGTTGACGAGCGGGTTGATGAAATAGCCGAGGCTGGATTCCACGACGTGACCGTTGTTCACGGCCCAGATGTAAAGCAGCCAGTTGATGCTGATCAGGATGCTGCTGCACGCGAGCATCAGCGGCGCGCGCGGTTGGCGCAGCGCTGTCGGCAGCCAGAGCCAGCCGCGCGTCCATACAAGGTACGTGGCCACCAGCAAGCCGCACCAGACGATGCGGTGCGCCATGATCTCCAGCGCCGGAACCTGGCGCAGCTGGTGCCAGTACAGCGGGAACAGTCCCCACAGGACGAAGGCGCCCAGCGTCGCCAGAAATCCTCTGCTCATGGGGTATTCACACTCACACCATCGGGGCGCGGACGGCGGCGCGCAGCATACCGGATGCACACGTCGCAGGCGTACCGAACGCGCGGGCGGAACAGTTAGAATCCGGCCTGAAACTCCCATGCACTATCTCGTCACAGGTGGCACTGGTTTCATCGGCCGCTCGCTTTGCCGCGAGCTGCTTCGCCGCGGACAGGTCACCGTGCTCACCCGCTCTCGCCGTCGCGCCGAGCAGCTGCTGCGCCCGGAAGTCGGCACGATCGAGTCGCTCGAGGAGCTGGGCAACCTGCCGCTGCAAGCCGTCGTGAATCTTGCCGGCGAAAGCCTGACCTCCGGCCGCTGGACTGCCCGGCGCAAGGACGAGATCCGCCGCAGCCGCATCGAGTGCACGCGCGAGCTGGTGCAGTGGATGGGGTCGCTCAAAGAGAAGCCCAGCGTCCTGGTCTCGGGCTCGGCGGTCGGCTGGTACGGCGCGCGCGAAGACGAAGAGCTGCGCGAGGATGCCGCGCCTGCCCCCGAGTTCCAGTCCGAGATTTGCCAGGCCTGGGAATCGGAGGCGCAGCGCGCGACCGAGGTCGGCATCCGCGTCTGCACCTTGCGCCTCGGCATCGTCCTCGGACGCGACGGCGGCGCGCTGGCCCGCCTGCTTCCGGTGTTCCGCGCCGGCCTCGGCGGCCCGATGGGCTCCGGCGAGCAATGGATGTCGTGGATCCATCGCGACGACGTGGTGTCGCTCATCCAGTGGGCGCTCGCACGCTCGAGCGCCGTCGGGGCCTACAACGCCACGGCGCCCTCGCCCGTCACCAACGCCGAGTTTGCCCACACGCTCGGCGCCGTCATGCATCGGCCGGCGCGGATGCGCATGCCCGCGGCGGCGCTGCGTCTCATGCTGGGCGAGATGTCGCACCTGCTGCTGACGGGGCAGAAAGTCGTGCCGGGGCGGCTGCAGGAAGCCGGGTTCATGTTCCGCCAGCCGGAGTTGCGCGGCGCGCTGGAGCACCTGCTCAGCTAGCGCGACGATCGGGGCTTACGCCCCTCCTACAAGCGCGAGCGCCTGCGGATGCACCGCCGGATCCTCCAGCGCCAGGAATTTCGTCTGCGATGCGATGCGCTTGGTCAGGCCCGTGAGCACCTTGCCGGGCCCGCACTCGAGGAACACGCCGACACCCTCGCCCACGAGCCGCTGGATGGTGGCGGTCCAGCGCACGGGCTTGAACAGCTGCTGGCGCAAGGCATCGCGGATCTCGTCGGGCGCGCTGCGCGGCTGGGCGTCGAGGTTGTGATAGACCGGGATCGCCGGCGGCTTGATCGCCGATGTCGCCAGACGCGCTGCGAGCTGATCCGCCGCCGCTCGCATCAGGCTGCAATGCGACGGCACGCTCACCGGCAGCCGCATGACCATGCGCGCGCCAGCGGACTTGGCGTTCGCAGCCAGCCACTCGAGCCCGGCGCTCTCGCCAGCCACCACCACCTGGCCCGGTGCGTTGTAATTCACCGGCTCCAGCACTCCGCCGTCGAACCCGCTGCAAAGCTTTTCGACACCGGCGTCGTCGAGCCCGATCACGGCGGCCATGCCGCCGGCACCCTCGGGCACGGCCGATTGCATCAGCTGCCCGCGCAGCTCGACAAGCTTCAGCGCTTCGCCGAAATCCAGGCTGCCCGCAGCGACCAGCGCTGTGTATTCGCCCAGGCTGTGGCCCGCCAGCGCCGCTGGCGGCGGTGCGTCGGCCTTCTGCCACACGCGCCAGACCGCGATGCCCGCGGCCAGCAGCGCGGGCTGGGTGCACTCGGTGCGATTGAGCCTGGCTTCGGGGCCGGAGCGCACGAGTTCCGCGACGTCCCAGCCCAGCGCCTGCGACGCTTCGGAAAACGTAGCGTCGACCTGCGGGTCCTGCAGGGAACCCAGCATCCCGACGGACTGCGAGCCCTGGCCTGGAAACAGCAGTGCGTATTTCATGGAGCTTTGTCCCGGATGGAGAATTGTTCGAGCCGCGTGAAGGAGCGGAACACCAGGCCATAAGCCACGGCAGAGATCGCGCCCCACAGGTGCGAGTCCAGCGCGACATGGCCGCCGATGGCGGCTTCGTCGGAAACCGGGGCGCCGGCGAAGAGCTCCCAGCCGAGCTTGCCGATGAGATACGCCAGGCATCCGAACGCGATCAGGTCCTTCTTCACCACCTGGCGACCCAGGCCCAGCACAAAAAGGCCGTGCATCACCCCCGACAGCCCCACGTAGCGCACGAGGCCGGGCGCAGCAAAATAAAGGCCCGCGCTCATACCGATCCCGAGCAGCAGCAGCCTGCGCACCCACACGCTGGCGCTGATCGGCTCCGGGCACAGCAACACGTAAACCGCGACGCCCATCTCGTTGAGGAACAGGTGCCACCAGCCCAGGTGGACGAGATTGCCGGTCACCAGGCGCCACCACTGGCCGTCGGCAATTGCCACCCGGTCATAGCGCAGCGATTCGCGCACCGGGTTGCCGCCCAACTCCAGGAGCGCGATCAGCACCATCAAAACCAGCGGAACCGCCCAGACTTGGAGGGAACTATGAAGGCTGTTTGTTATCATAGGGCGGTTGTTCCCGCCCTCTGTTCTGACTTCACTCATTCGATGCCAAACCTAAAGACGCGCGCCGCCGCACAGGCGGGTTTCACGTTGATCGAAATCATGGTGGTCGTCGTGATTCTCGGAATTCTGGCAGCCGTCATCGTGCCGAACATCATGACCAAACCCGATGAGGCCCGCGTGGTCAAGGCCAAGCAGGACATTGCCTCCTTGGAATCGGGACTGAACATGTACAAGCTGGACAACTTCTATTATCCGAGCACACAGCAGGGCTTGGAAGCGCTCGTTGCGCGACCGGGTGGCGACCCGCCTGCTCGCAATTGGAGACAGCCCTACGTGAAGCAACTGCCGAAGGATCCCTGGGGCAACGCATATCAGTATCTCCAACCGGGACAGCATGGAGAGTACGATCTCTTCACTTTCGGCAAGGATGGGAAGCCCGGCGGGGATGGCTTCGAAGCTGACATCGGAAGCTGGGACCTGGGCGGGTAATTTTTTTGTGAGGCGCTCGCACCGAACGGCGCAAGCGAGCCGGGCGGCTGGGTTCACCCTGCTCGAGATCATGATCGTCGTCCTGATCATCGGCATCATCGTCACCTTTGCAGCGCTGTCACTCGGCAGCCGCACCGTCGCCGACCAGCTTGAGACCGAGGCCGAGCGACTGCACCAGCTCCTGGCGATCGCCGCCGAGGACGCCGAAGTCCAGGGCATCGAGCTCGGCTGGCGCTACACGTCGGACGGCTACGAGTTCCTGACGCTCAACGACGCCGGCGAGTGGGTGCAGTTCGGCGGCGTGCTCCACGAACGCGGACTGCCGCAGCCGCTCTACATCGACCTGGCCGTCGAAGGTCGCGCGGTGGCACCGAGCTCGCCCGCCGACAAGCCAGGTACAGCCGCAGGTGCTGCTGCTCTCCAGCGGCGAAGTCAGCGCGTTCCGCCTCGATCTGCACGCCACCAACTACCAGCCCTACATCAGTCTTCAAGGTGATGCGATGGGCCGCCTGAGCAAGAAGCGCTTCGAGCAGCCGCCGTGAACAAGTCCCGCGGCTTCACCCTCCTGGAAGTGCTGGTCGCGGTCGCGGTGCTGGCGATCGCGCTGGGAGCGATCCTGGGGAGCATGGCGCGCTACGCGGACAGCGCCGCCTATCTCAAGCAGCGCACGATCGCCCTTTTCGTGGCGCATAACCGGCTCGCCGAGATCGAACTCGATCCCACCTTCCCGCCCGTCGGCAAGAGTGACGGCGACGTCGACATGGCCGGCGTGAAATGGCGCTGGAATGCCGAGGTCACCGGCACCGTCGATCCCAACCTGCGGCGCATCGACATAAGTGTGCAGGCGCCGGGACGCGACGGCAGCGCGGCGACCCTCTCGTCCTTCATCTCCAACCTGGGGCGCGGCACGTGATGTCGCGCACCGCTGGATTCACGCTGCTGGAGCTCATCGTCGCCATCGCCATCTTCGCGATCATGGCGGTGATGGCTTATGGCGGCCTGGACAGCGTGCTCAATCAACGTCGCGCAGTCGAGCAAAGGCTCGACGGCATTGCCCAGCTGCAGAAGGCCTACATGCGCCTGCGCGCCGATTTCCAGCAGGTGCGCAATCGCTCGGTGCGCGATCCCTTCGGCGACGTGTCTCCCGCGCTGTACGTGACGCCCAGCGCGCCAGTGCTGGAATTCACGCGCGGCGGCTGGCGCAATCCGCTGTTCCAGCCCCGCTCGAGCCAAGAGCGCGTCAGCTACCGAGTGGCGGACGGCAAGCTGCTGCGCGCCAGCTGGCGCGTGCTCGATCGGGTGCAGGGCACCGAGCCAGTCGAGCTCACCGTGCTCGAGCGCGTCGACGAGATCGCCTGGCGCTTTTTCGACGCCAACAGCCAGTGGCAGCCGATCTGGCCGCCACTGGAGCAGACCGGCCAGACCAACGTCATGCCGCCGTCGGCGCTGGAGCTGACGCTGCGCACGAAGGATTGGGGCGAGCTGCGCTTCCTGTTCCGCACCGGGCTGGATCCCATCGCGCCGCAGCCGCCGGGCCCAGGGGGAGGCGGATGATGCGCAGACAATCAGGTGTCGCCCTGATCACCGCTGTGCTTATCGTCGCGCTGGCGAGCATCGCGGCCGCGGCGATGCTCTCGTCGGCAAATCTGGCGATCCATCGCGCGTCGACCCTGGCCGACACCGAGCGCGCTTGGTGGTATGCCGACGGCATCGAGGCCTGGGTGAAGTCGATTCTGGTGCTGGATCAGCAGACCGGCAAGAGCAACGTCGACTACCTGGGTGAGCCGTGGGCCAAGCCGGTGGATTACCTGCCGGTGGACGAAGGCGCGCTCAAGGGCCGCATCATCGACCTGCAGGGGCGATTCAACCTCAACAACCTGAGCGTCGGCGCCAACATCAACGATCCCACGTTCATCAAGGCCAAGGCGCTCTTCGAAAACCTGATCCGCAACATCGAGGCGCTGCGTGGGGTGCCGACGGACGGCCTGGCCGAGGCGATCCACGACTGGACCGACGGCGACATCATGCCGATGGGTTACGGCGGCGCCGAGGACAGCGAGTATTCGAGCCTGCCTGTGCCCTACCGGACCGCCAACCGGCTGATGACCAGTGTCACCGAGCTCTTGGCGATCAAGGGCGTCAACAAGCAGATCTATCTTGCGCTGCGCAATCACGTCTGCACGCTGCCCAAGCGAGATGCCAAGATCAACGTCAACACGGCATCGCCGGAGCTGCTGATGGCGCTGGGCGAGGCAGGCCCTGCGCTCATGCAGTTCATCGAGGCGCGCGCGGAGAAACCCGCCGACGACGCGCAAGCCTTCTGGGCGGCCAACTATCCGGGACAGGGACCGAAGCCGCCCAACATCGACGTGTCCACCGAGTTCTTCCTGCTGCAGGGCGAGGCGTTCATTGGCAGCAGCCACCTCGCGCTGTACAGTGTCGTCCATCGTCCGAGCCAACAGAATGGCCTGCCGGCTGTCATCAGCCGCAGTCAAGACGCCGACTAGCGCCGCGCTCGCCCAGTGACCCCAGTCAAGGAAACGCTCTTCATCCGGTGGCGCAGCGTCGCGCCCGACGCGCCGCTGCAGGCTGCGCTGTGGTCGCCCACGGGCGGACTGCAGAACGCGACCGGCACGCTCGCCGAGATCGCCACCCGCGCCGCGGGACGGCCCGTCGTCCTGTTCGTGCCGGCGGCCGACGTGCGCCTGTCCACGATCAACGTGCCCGCGCGCTCCGCGCAGAAGATCCTGCAGGCCGCGCCCTACGCGCTGGAAGACCAGATCGCCGACGACGTCGAGCGGCTGCACTTCGCCCTCGGGCCGCGGCAGGCCGGCGTCGGACATCCCATCGCCATCGTCTCGAAGTCGCGCATGGATGCGTGGCTTGGCGCGCTCGCCGCGGCCGGGCTTCGCGCCGAGGCGGTCGTGCCCGAGCACCTAGCCCTGCCCTGGACCGCCGACGACAAGGTGCACGTGCTGGCCGAAGCCGCGGAGATCACCGGGCGCACGGGTGCATTCCAGGGTTTCAGCTGCGCGCCGGAGGATTTCGCCGCGTTCCTGAAGATCGCCGATCCCGAAGGCCGCTACGCGGTGCGCGTGCTGCTCGCGCCGGATGCGCAGAAGGATTTCGCGCAGATCGGCCGGCCGGTCGAGCTCTTGCCGGGGCATCGGTCGGCGCTGGAGATCCTGGTGAAGCACTGGCGACCGGAGGAGTCGATCAATCTCCTGCAGGGCGCCTACTCCGCGCGCGAGAAGCTCAATCGCAACTGGGCGCCGTGGCGCGTCCCCGCGGCGCTGGCCGCCGGCTGGCTGATCGTGAGCCTGATCGCCGGCGGCATCCAGGCGTATCGGCTCAATCGCGAGGCCACGCAGCAGGAGACGCGCAACGTCGCGCGCTTCCAGGAGCTGTTCCCCGAGGAGCAGCGGATCGTCGACCTGTCGACGCAGGCCGAGCAGAAGATGGCGGCGCTCAAATCCAGCGGCGCGAGCTCCGGCCTGCTCAAGCTGCTCGAGCCGGCGGCCGCGGCCATCACCTCGGTGCCGGGACTGTCGGTGCAGACGCTGCAGTTCCGTGAAGGCTCGCTCTACCTGAACCTCGTGGGCCAGAACCTGCAGGCTGCGGACTCGCTGCAGGCCTGGTTCGACCAGCACCCCGGCACGCGCTTCGAGCGCGTCAGCGCCGACGCGGGCACCGACGGCGTGCAGATCCACGTCAAGCTCTCGCCCGCCTGACATGAAAGAGTACGTCGAGCAATTCCGGGTGTGGTGGGCGGCGCGACAGCACCAGGAGCGCCAGTTCCTCATCGCCGGCGCCGTGGTGGTCGCCGTCGCCATCTTCTATCTCGCGATCTGGGAGCCGGTGGCCAAGGCGCAGCGCAAGGCCGAGGCGGCGCTGCGGCAGAGCCGCACGGTCGCCAATCGCCTCGAGACGATCGCAGTGGAAGTGGAGCGCAACCGCGGACAGGGCGGCGGCAGCCGCACGCTGCCATTGATGACGGCGGTGGATCAGGCCACGCATCGCCCGGAGCTCGGCAAGGAGCCGGCCCGCGTGCAGGAAGGCGACAAGGAAGTGAAGGTCTGGTTCGACGACGTTCCGTTCGATGCGCTCCTCACCTGGCTGGCGCTGGTGCAGTCGCAGTACGGGATCGTCGTGAGCTCCGCCGAGCTGGAGCGCAAGGCCGAAGGCCTGGTGACCGCGCGGCTGTCCCTGGTGCGTCCGTGAAACCAGTGCACCTGATCATCGCCGGCGTCGCTGCGTTCCTGATCGGCTTCGTCGCGCAGGCGCCCGCCGCAATCGTCTATGGCTGGTTCGCGCCGAAGGACACCAAGCTGGTCGCCTACGGCTTCCAGGGCAGCGTGCTGCACGGCTCGGTCGCCGGCGTCGGCATGCAGGGCAAGACCGCCTGGCAGGATCTGCAGTGGACGCTGCGTCCGCTGCACCTGCTCACCGGCCGGCTCGTCGCCGACGTCCAGACCACCGCGCCGGCAACGATTCGCGCGCGCCTGTCAAAGGCGCCTTGGGGCACGTCGCTGAGCGACGTTCACGCTTCCGGCAGCCTGCAGACGGTGCTCGCCTTGATCGAGCAGTTCCTGCCGCTGGAAGGCCAGGTCCGCGCCGATCTCGACTCGCTGCGGCTGCGCGACGGCAAGCTGTCGAGCGCCAAGGGCACCATCACGATGGACGGCGTTGCATCCGTGCTCGCGCGCGATCCGGTGCCCCTCGGGAATTTCCAGGCGACCGTGACGACCGAGAGCGACCAGGTCAGCGTCAAGCTCGAGTCGCTCGCCGGTCCGCTCGAGGTCAACGGCACGACCACGCTGGCGCCCGACCAGAGCTACACCGTCGACCTCACGCTGAAGGTCAAGCCCGGCTCGCCGCCGGAAGTGGAGAACCTCGTGCGCTCGATGCGCGGCCTGGGCGTTCCGGACGCGCAGGGCGTGCGTCACCTGCAGCGCAGCGGCAAGCTGGCTTGAGCCGCGACACCCACGTCGTCGCGGCGGCGATCGTCGAGCGCGATGGCAAGTTCCTGGTGGTCGAGGAGCGCATCAACGGCGAGCTCAAGCTCAACCAGCCCGCGGGCCACTGGGAAGACGGCGAGACGCTGCTCGATGCGGTGCGCCGCGAAACGCTGGAAGAGAGCGGCTGGGAAGTCGAGCCGGTCGCGCTCCTCGGCGCGTATGCCTTCGAGCCCGAGGATCTGCCCTACAGCTTCCTGCGCTTCGCCTTCATCTGCGAGCCGCGCCGGCATCGCCCCGAGCGCGCGCTGGACACGGGCGTCGAGCGCGCGGTGTGGCTCACGCGCGACGAGCTAGCGGCGCGAAGCAGCGCGCATCGCAGCCCTGCCCTGCTCGCCTGCGTCGACGATTACCTCGCCGGCCGGCGCTATCCGCTGGAGCTGGTACGACACCTGTCGTCGCCTTGAAGCCGCACGTCGTCGTCGGCCTCTCCGGCGGCGTGGATTCCGCCGTTTCCGCCTGGCTGCTCAAGGAGCAGGGCTACCAGGTCTCCGCCCTGTTCATGGTGAACTGGACCGAGGACGAGGAAGGCTATTGCACGGCGGCGCAGGACTTCCAGGATGCGCGCGCCGTCTGCGACGAGCTCGGCATCCCGCTGCACCGCGCCGACTTCTCACGCGAGTACCGCAGCCGCGTGTTCGATCGCTTCCTGGCCGACTACGCCGCCGGCAAGACGCCAAACCCCGACGTGCTGTGCAATCGCGAGATCAAGTTCCAGCCGTTCCGCGAGCACGCGCTGCGCCTGGGCGCTTCGTTCATCGCCACCGGCCATTACGCGCGGATCGCGCATGGCGAGGATGGCGCGCGCCTGCTGCGCTCCGCGACCGAAGACAAGGATCAGACTTACTTCCTGTCGACGGTCGCGCGTGAGCAGCTCGAGCGCGTGCTGTTCCCCGTCGGCGGCCTCACCAAGCCGCAGGTCCGCCAGATCGCGCAGGAGGCGGGCTTGCCGGTGCATCGCAAGAAGGACTCCACCGGCATGTGCTTCATTGGCGAGCGCGAGTTCCGCGACTTTCTGCAGAACTATCTCAAGCCACAGCCGGGGCCGATCGAGAACGACGCGGGCGAGGTGCTCGGCGAGCACCAGGGACTGATGTATTACACGCTGGGGCAGCGCCGCGGATTGCGCATCGGCGGGCGGCGCGGTGCGCGCGAGGCGCCGTGGTACGTGGTGGGCAAGGACGCAGCGCGCAACGTGCTGGTCGCATCGCAGGACCCGGCGCATCCGCGATTGATGTCGAGCGCGATCACGACGCTGCCGTTCCACTGGATCCGACGACCCTCACCGATGCCCTCGCGCCTGACCGCGCGCATCCGTCATCGGCAAGCGTTGCAGCACTGCAGCGCCGAGGCACTGGTCGACGGCGGCGTGCGCGTGACCTTCGACAATCCGCAGCGCGCCGCAGCGCCGGGACAGTTCTGCGTTCTCTACGACGGCGAGGAGTGCCTGGGCGGCGGGGAGATTACGTGACGTTCGCGCGCCGGATCTCCATCAGGTCCGCGAAGATGCCGTCGAAGGTCGCCGCGATCTGCGGATCGAAGTGCGTGCCCGCGCGCTCGGCGATGTAGCGACGCGTCTCATCCTCGGTCCGCACGGACCGGTACGGCCGCGTCGAGAGCATAGAGTCGAACACGTCGCAGAGCGCAGCCATGCGGCCGACCAGCGGGATCTGCTCGCCTGACAAGCCGCGCGGATAGCCGGTTCCGTCCCAGCGCTCGTGATGCGTCCACGCCGCGAGGTACGCCGCCTCGAGCATCGGATCCTTGTGCTCGCCGATGATGTCCGCGCCCGCCTTGGGGTGGGACTGCATGATCGCCCGGTCGGCATCCGGCAGCGGCGTGGCGCTCTGCGTGATGCGATCCGGCACGCGCAGCATGCCGATGTCGTGCAGCGGCACCGCGCTGCGCAGCAGCTCAGACTCGCGGTGCGACAGGCCGAGCTCGCGCGCCAGCCGCCAGGCGATCTGACCAACCCGGTGCAAGCGTCCGCCGCCGTCGCCCAGGCGCGCGCTCACCACGCGGCCGAGGCTCTCCAGCCACTTCGCGCGCTCGCGTGCCAAGAGCTCGGTGGTGTCCCACAGCAGCTGCTCGAGATGCTGCAGGTGCTTGCCTTGCTGGTTGAACTCCAGGTGCGTACGCACCCGGGCGCGCACCACCGCCGGGGTGATGGGCTTGATCAGGTAGTCGCAGCCGCCGACGTCGAAGCCGCGCTTCTCCTCGTCGGGCCCGAGCAGCGCCGTCACGAAGATCACCGGCACGCGCCGCGTGCGCTCGTCGCGCTTGAGGCGCTGGCAGACTTCGAAGCCATCCATCTCCGGCATCATCACGTCGAGCAGGACGAGGTCGGGCGGCTCGGCGAAGGCCAGCTCCAGCGCGCGCGGACCGTCGACGGCGACGCGCAGCCGGTACTGGTCGGCCAGCGCGGCGCGCAGCACGTCGAGGTTCGCCGGCGTGTCGTCCACCAGCAGCAGCGTCGGCCGTGTTTGCGTTGTGGTCATTTCCCTTCCCCTATTCGCGTTCCCGCAGCAGCGATTCGCGGCGGATCAGGTCCAGGTGGCGCTGGCTGATCTCCACGAACTTGGGCAGCGCCTCGATGAAGCGTTTGGCCAGCGCCGGATCGAAATGCTTGCCGGCCTGACCGCGGATGTACGCGGCGGCGTCCTCGACGTTGCGCGCCGGCCGGTACGGCTGCGGCGAGATGAAGGCGTCGAACACGTCGCAGACCGCGACGATGCGCGCGGCCAGCGGGATCTTCTCGCCGGCGCTGCCGGTGGGATAGCCGGTGCCATCCCACTTCTCGTGATGGTAGAGCGCCACGGTCCGCGCAGTCTCCAGCATGGGATCGCCGTGGCGGCCGATGATGGAAGCGCCAAGCTCCGGATGCTTCTTGATCTCCACCCACTCGGCTTCGGTCAGCGGACCCGCTTTCAGCAGGATCGCGTCGGGGATGCCGATCTTGCCGATGTCGTGCATCGCCGAGGCCGCCTCGAGGATGGCGGCGTGATCCTCCGAGCCGTCGATCAGCAGGGCCAGCTGCTTGGCGAACGCCGAGAGCCGGATGACGTGCGCGCCGTTGTCCTGGTGACGGAAATGCACGGCGCGGGCCAGACGGGCCACCACCTTGCGCCGCGCCTCGCGCAGCTCCTTGGTGCGCTGGAACACCAGGCGCGTCAGATGCTGCTCCTGGTTGAACAGCTCCAGCTGCGTGCGCACACGCGCCCGCACGATGGCGGCCGACAGCGGCTTGGTGATGTAGTCCACGCCGCCGGCGTCGAAGCCCTTGGTCTCGTCCTCGACCTCGTCCATGGCGCTGACGAAGATCACCGGGATGCGCGCCGTGTGCAGGTCGCTCTTCAGGCGCCGGCAGACTTCGTAGCCGTCGATGCCGGGCATGGAGACGTCGAGCAGGATCAGGCTCGGGATCGGCTCGCGCAGCGCGAGCTTGAGCGCGATCTCGCCGCTGGTCGCGACGCGCAGCGTGTAATCGTCGCTCAGCATCTCGCGCAGCAGGTCGAGGTTGGCCGGCGTGTCGTCCACCAGCAGCAGCGTCGGCTTGGCGCTCATGCGCCGTCCTGCCCGGGCAGCCCGAGCTCGCTGCGCAGCGCGTCGAGCGCCTTGCGTGCCGCGCGGAAGTCATAGTTGGCCACGCGATTCTCCAGGTCCGAGAACTGCGCAGCGCCCTTCCCCGACGCAAAGTTGCCGCGCAGCGCGCGAAGCGAAGTGACCGCGTCCGCATCGTCGTTGGACAGGAGCTGATCCAGCTCGCGCAGCCTGGCGTCCAGCGCGCCCGGGTCGCTCGCCGTGCGGTCGACGGGCTCGGGTGGCAGTTTCTGCAAGCCACCCTGGACCTCGTCCCAGCACCGCTGCATCTGCGCCAGCACCGGCGCCAGGTCGGTGCCGGCCTTCAGGGCGTCTTCCATCTGCTCTGCGGCCGCAGCCAGGCGCTTGGCGGAAATGTTCGCTGCCGCGCCACGGATGCGATGCGCGAGCATCACCGCATGCGCGTAGCGCTCGCTCTGGATCGCCTCCGCGAGCTCGCGCACCGGATCGCCCATCGTGCGGGCGAAGACGATCAGCAGGTCGCGGAACGCGGCGCCGCGACCGCCCAGGCGCCGCACGCCGCTGGCGACGTCGATCCCCGGCAGGTTCCACAGCACCGGCTCGGGTGGCGGCTCCAGCTCGGCCGCGGCGGTCGACACGCTCGGCGCGCGCACGAATTTCCTGAGCGTGGCGACCAGCTCGGTGACGTCGATCGGCTTGCTGACGTGCGCGTTCATGCCGGCCTCGTTGCAGCGCTCGCGATCGCGCACCGTGGCGCTGGCCGTCATCGCGATGATCGGCAGCTCGGCGTAGCGCGGATTGGCGCGGATGCGCTGTGTGGCCTCGTAGCCGTCCATCACCGGCATGTGCACGTCCATCAGCACCGCGTCGAAGTCGTCCACGTGCACGGACGTCACCGCCTCCAGGCCGTTCTGCGCCACGCTCACCTGCGCGCCCGCGTCTTCCAGGATGCGGCGGGCGATGACCTGGTTGGTCTCGTTGTCGTCTACCACGAGCAGCCGCACCCCGTCGATCCGTAAAGCCTCCTGCGGATCCGGCAGCGCTTCGACCTGCGCGGCACTGGCGACGCCGAACCTCGCCGTGAAGTGGAACGTGCTGCCCTTGCCGGGCTCGCTGTCCGCCCAGATGCGGCCGCCCATGGCCTCGACCAGGCGGCGGCTGATCGACAGGCCAAGGCCGGTGCCGCCGTAGCGACGCGTGGTCGACGCGTCGGCCTGGTAGAAGGACTCGAACAGGTGCGTCGACTGCTCCGGCGCGATGCCGATGCCGGTGTCCGTCACCTGGAAGTGCAGCAGCGCGACCTCGCCCTCGTAGGCTTCCAGGCGGACGCGCACGCCGACCTCGCCTTTCTCGGTGAACTTCACGGCGTTGCCGGTGAGGTTCAGCAGCACCTGGCCCAGGCGCAGCGGATCGCCGACGAGCGCGGCGGGCATTCCCTCCTCGATGACGCTGTTGTAGCGCACGCCCTTCTCGCCAGCCTTCATGCCCATCAGGCTGGCGACGTTCTCCAGCACGTCCCCGAGCCGGAACGGCGTGTGCTCGATCGCGAGCTTGCCGGCTTCGATCTTCGAGAAATCCAGGATGTCGTTGATGATGCCGAGCAGCGAGCGCGCGGCGCGATGGATCTTGTCCAGGTAGTCGCGCTCGCGCAGCCCCAGCGGCGTCTGCAGCGCCAGCTGCGACAGGCCGATGATCGCGTTCATCGGCGTGCGGATCTCGTGGCTCATGTTGGCGAGGAAGTCGCTCTTGGCGCGGTTCGCCGCCTCGGCCGCCTCCTTGGCCTTGGCCAGCTCGGACTCGTACTCCTTGAGCTGGGTGACGTCGGCCGCGAAGCCGTTCCAGATCAGCGTGCCGTCCTCCTCCTTGCGCAGCGCCGCCGAGCTGTGCATCCAGCGCACGCTGCCGTCGGGCGTGCGCACGCGCCAGCCGACCGGCGTCGGCGTCAGCGTCTGCGCCGATCTCTGGATCGCCTGCGCGACGGCCAGCCGGTCCTCCGGGAACATCGCCGCCATGACCACGCCGAAATCGTCCTGCGCCGCCTTCTGCGAGACGCCCGCCAGGCGCTCCACCGCGCCGCTCATGAAGTTGAACTTCACTTCGCCGTTGGGCGTCTGCCGCATCTGGTAGACGATGCCCGGGATGCTGTCGGTGACCTCGCGCACCAGGCGCTCGGCCGCGGCGGCTTTCTCCTCGGCCTCCTTCTCGGCGCTGGCATCCATGGTGAAGCCGTTGATCAGCACGCCGGTCGCCGTGCGCCGCGGGATCGAGTAGGTGCGCAGCCAGCGCGTCTCGCCGGTGTCGGCGCGGCGCACGCGGAAGTCCGCGGAGATCGGCGTCAGCCCGCGCAGCGACTCCTGGAACTGCTTGAAGATGCGCGGCATGTCGCGCGGATCGAACATCGTGTTGAGCCGCTCCGGATCCTTCAGCACCTCCTCGCGCGGCAGGCCGTAGAGCTGCATCGTGTGATCGGTGAGGTAGTTGTAGCGGATCGGCTTGCCCCAGACGATCTCCAGCTGGTACACGAGGCCCGGCAATCCTTCGGTGAACTCGCGCAGCCGCTGCTCGGCCAGCGCCACGCGCGACTCGGCCTCCTTGGTCGCGGTGATGTCGAGCGTGTGGCCGTTGAGCACGACGCGGCCGTCACCGGCCGGGCGCGGCGTTGCGTTGGAGCGCAGCCAGCGCACCTCGCCGTCCGGCCGGCGGATGCGGAACTCGGTGGACATGGGCGTCATGCTGCGCAGCGAGCGCTCCAGCTCCTTGCGCGCACCGTCGGCATCCTCGGGAAGGATCAGGCGCAGCGCGGCGCCCGGATCCTGCAGCGACGCTTCGCGCGTAATGCCCCAGACCTCGAGGTTGCGCGCGCTCACGTAGTCGTAGCGCGAGCTGCCGTCGGGCGCGACCGTGAGCTGATAGACGACGCCGGGCAGGTTCTCGATGACGTCGCGCATGCGCAGCTCGGCATCGGCGACGCGCTGCTCCATCTCCTTGCGCTCGGTGATGTCCATCGAGTAGCCATTCCAGACGATGGACCCGTCCGGCTCGCGCCGCGGCACCGCCGAGCTGCGGACCCAGATCATCCTGCCGTCGGCAAGCTTCATCCGGTTTTCCAGCGTGTACGGCTCGAGCGTCTCGGCCGAGCGCCGGTGCGCCTCACTGATCCGCTGGCGATCCTCGGGCGCGAACGCTTCGTTCTGCTCGTTCTCGTCCTGGTAGTCGCCCTTCTTCACCAGCGGCTGCATGCGCGCAAACGCGGCGCTCAGGAACGGATAAGTGATGTGGCCGTCCGGCGCCAGCCGGCGCTGGTAGACGACGACCGGCACGTTGTCGGTGACGTCGCGCAGCAGCCGCTCCGCCGCGGTCGCGCGCGTCTCGCGCTCTGCCAGGGCCGCCGCCGCGCGCTGGCGCTCGATCACGCGTCCGAGATGCGTGCCGACGCTGGCCATCGCCTGCAGCAGCGCGGTGTCCGGCGCCATGGGCTCGGTCGAGAAGAACTCGAGCACGCCCGCGACTTCGTTGGCGACCAGGATCGGGAAGCCGAAGCCGGCGCGCACGCCGATGTCGTCCGCAACCTGCGCGCGCGGGAAGTTGGGCTCCGAGAGCACGTCGGAAACCCACAGCGGCTCGCCGCTGGCCAGCACGCGTCCGGGCAGGCCGACGCCGCGGGCAAAGCGCGCGCCTTCGCTGGCGGCGCGGAAGCTGCGGAAGCGCTCCGCCGGCTCCGCCAGGTGCCAGATGCGAGCCGACAGCAGCTCGCCGCTCGGGGCCAGCAGCCAGGCGTGTCCCACCGGCCAAGACATGTGCGCGCAGACCCGATCCAGCGCGATGCGCAAGGCGTCGGCCGGGGTCGACGCCTGGTTGGCAGCCTCCGCCACAGCGCGGATCAGCTCCAGCTGGCGCGTGCGCTGCTCCAGCTCGCTGGTGCGGGCGCGCACCTGCGCCTCGATGCCGCTGTAGAGCTGCCGGAGCTCGCCGGCCATGGTGTTGAACGAGCGCGCGAGCATCGCCACCTCGTCGCGGCCGCGCACCGTCACGGTCTGGTCGAGCTCGCCCTTGGCCATGCGGCCCGACACGCGCTCCAGCTCGATCAACCGCTGCACCGTGTCGCGGCCGATCACCAGCGCGAACGTGCCCGACAGGAGCAGCAGCGCCGAGATCAGCGCGATGGTGAAGTACTTCCAGCGCGCACGATCGCTTGCGCGCGCTTCCAGGGCACGGTCCTCCCATTGCGCGGCCACGTCGTAGAGCCGGAACAGCGCCGCCCTCGCCGCCTGCCGCGCAGCATCGGTGTCCGCGCCGCCTTCGAGCGCGTCGATCAGCCCGCGCAGTCCCTGCAGGTAGGGCTGCAACGATGCATCCAGCGCCGAGCGCAGCGTTCCGCGGCTGCCGGGGTAGTAGCCGTTGTTGTCGAACCCGACGTGCGCGTTGCGCTCGACCGTCGCCAGGTGCCGGCGCAATCCTGCCGCTGTGCCGACCGCGTTCTGCGGCGTCGCCTGCGCGATCAGGGCCAGGCTTTCCGGGAAGCGGATCAGCAGCAGGTCCATCACGTAATAGGTGTCCAGATCCGGGTCCAGGATCAGGTTCGAGGTGTCGCCCACGTGGGCGAACAGCGACAGCAGGCTCGTGGTGAAAGCGGTGGCAGCGGCGTCATCGCCGGCGGCGCGCAACGCCTGCCAGGATTCCTGCAGCCGCTCGTGGCCGGCGGCCGTATCGAGCTGGTCGCGGGCCGTGCCGGAGACGCAGTCCGCACGTTCTGCGACTGCAAGCTGGCTCAGTTGCGCCTGAATCCCGGCCGAGACGTCCGCGAGGCCGCGCGGCAGGTCCTGCGCCAGCCGCAGCATCTCGCGCAACGGCTGGTTGTAGCGCAGCCCGCACTGCTCCTTGCGCGCGAAACGGATGGTCTCGTCGACGCTCTGCGTGTAGTAGTAAAGGAGAACGGCGGTCGGGATCGTGAAGGAGACGCAGAACCAGAGAAGCTTCTGCGACACGCGCATGCGACGCATGCCGGCGACCACGCTGAAGCGGCGACCCTTGACCTTGCCCGTGTCGCCCCCACGCCCGTCGCTCACAGCCTTTGCCCCATCGCCCCGGAACTCACCGCGCGAAGATTACCGCACGGGCTCCGCGTCGGTCATCGATCGCCGAGGCGCGGCTTCAGCCGTGACCGGTTGAAGACCAGCGCACCCTTGGCCTGCGCTGCCTTTTCCGTGCAGACGTCGCCGAGCGGCAGCCGCGGGCACTCGGCGCGGAGCGAGTCCAGGGTGGCGACGTCGCTCCAGCGGGTGTGCGCCACGCAGACCGCGCCGTCAGGCGCCCACCCGGCTTCGAACGCGTATTCCGGATCGGCCTTGGCGTCGTCGTGCATGCCCAGATGATCGTAGATGTCGATCTGGGTGCCGTCCTTGGTGTGGGGCTGGCTGTCGCCGCAGTAGTCCGCCCGCACCATGTGCACGCAGGCCGCGTGATAAGGCGCCAGGTCTTCGCCATGCGGACCCTTGGCCCACGGCTTGTAGCCGAAGCGCACGCATTTGCCGACCGCGCCCGAGGCGCAGGTGAGCGTGACCTCGCCTTCGCGCCCCGGATGCCCCGCCGGCAGCGCGATGGGGATGCCCCAGGTCTCGCCGTAGTAATTGGCGTCGCAGAACGACTGCCATTTGCCCTTGTCGTTCTGCACCTGGAACTCGTGACGCAGGATGCTCGCGTCCTTGGGATCGGGCTTGATCGAAGCGAGCTTCACCGCCACCGCCTGCCGGCCATTCAAGGCCATGTGCAGCGTCGCCCCTTCGAGCTCCGTGCCCCGGAGCGTCTTGCCGTTGGGCAAACGCAGAACCAAGGCCGTGCCATCGACGCCGAGCGCCGGCTCCTGGGCCTGCGCGATCAGCGGCAGGAACAGGGCAACGAAGATGAGCGAAGTTCGCATCGGGGCTCCACAAACCAAAACGGCGCCGGGTTTGCCCGGCGCCGCTCGAAGCTTAAGTCGACTAGCGGCGCAGCTGCACGGTTTCGCCCGAGGGCAGCGTGACGGCGATCATCTCGACGGCCGTCTCGCGCGTGCCCTGCAGCGCCGTGCCCTGCATCGAGATCCCCTGAAGCGAGATGCCCTGCAGGATCGGGCCGTTCAAGCTGATGCCCTGGATCACCGGCCCGTTGAACTGGATGCCGTTGAACTGGATGCCGTTGAACTGCACGCCGTTGAACTGGATGCCGTTGAGCTCGGTCCCCTGCAGGGTGACGCCGTTATAGGTGATGCCGGCGTGCGCCGGCGCTGCGGCCAGCGTGGCGAGGGCGATGGCGGTAGCAGCGGTGAAGGTCTTGAAGGTGTTCATTGAAAGTCTCCTGGATCCTGGTCGTTTCGAAAGATCTGCTTTCGATGGGTCCAAGCTACGCGGGGACTGTCACGCACCGATTTCCGGGGCCTGAAATCTGGTCACAACGCGGGGGTCAGCGCCCGTAGCTGGGTCGCGGCGACGGGACGTACTCGTAGCCGCCGGCATGCCCGCGCACCGTCTTGATGACGGTCGGGTCGCCCGGCACAGGCTCGATCTTCTTGCGCAGCCGGGTGATGCGCAGGTCGATGGCGCGGTCGAACACCTCGCCGGGGTCCGTACCCGACAGCTCGAGCAGGCGCTCGCGCGACAGCACCACGTTGGGATGATCGGCAAACGCCTGCAGCAGCGCGAACTCGGCCGTGGTCAGCTCCAGCCCCAAGCCGTCGGCGTCGACCAGGCGGCGGCGGGTGCGATCGAGCTGCCAACGACCAAACCAATGCCCCCTCCCTTGCCCTCCCCCGCGTGCGGGGGAGGGATGGGTGGGGGCGTTTCGCCGGCGCGACACCGAGCGGATGCGCGCCAGCAGCTCGCGCATGTCGCAGGGCTTGGCCACGTAGTCGTCCGCGCCGAGCTCCAGGCCGACCACGCGATCGGGCGTATCGGCCGCGGACGTCAGCATGATCACCGGCACGTCGGAGACCGTGCGCAGCCAGCGCAGCGCCGACAGCCCGTCCTCGTCCGGCATCATCACGTCGAGGATCACCAGCTCCGGCGCCTGCTCTGCAGCCATCGCCAGCCGCAACGCGGCGGCGCTGTCGAGCGACTGCATGACGAATCCGAGCCGGGAGAGATAGTCGACGACGCCAGCGCGGGAAACCGCTTCGTCGTCGACGACCGCGATGCGGGTGGGGAGAGACATGCGGAAATGATAACTGTGTCGGGGCTGAAGCCCCTCCTACAGGTTGCCCAGCCCCGGCCGCACCACCGCCCATGCAGCATCGAGCGCCTGTAGCGCAGGGGCCGCATCCGCTCCTTCATTGATCGCCTCCTCCACCCGCGCCGCCGCCTGCCCGAGCGCGTTGGCGCCGATGTTGCTCGCCGCGCCGCGCAGCCGATGCGCGAGCTCCGCGGCTTCGGTGCGCTGGCCGGCGTCGAGGCACGCGCGGATCCCGGCCGGCGAGTCGTCGAGCGTGTCGAGGAACACCTTGAGCACGCGTTCATAGGCGTCGCGCTTGCCGCCGATGCGCTTGAGTCCTGCGGCGACGTCGATGCCGGGCAGCTGTAAGACGCCCTCTCCCGGCGCTGACGCGCCACCCTCTCCCGCATGCGGGAGAGGGGAACGATGGGGACGCACCCAGCGCAGGAGCGTGGACATCAGCTCGTTGACGTCGATGGGCTTGCCGACGTGCGCGTTCATGCCGGCGGCGTCGCACTTGGCGCGATCGCGCGTGGTGACACTCGCGGTCATGGCAATGATCGGCAGGCTCGCGAAGCGCGGATCGCGACGCAGCTCGCGCGTGGCTTCATAGCCGTCCATCTCCGGCATGTGCACGTCCATCAGCACCGCGTCGAACGGATGCTGGGCGACCGTTGCGATCGCGTCGCGACCATCGGACGCGGTGCGCACGCTGGCGCCGACCGACTCCAGCATCTCGCGGGCGATGAGCAGGTTGGTGTCGTTGTCGTCGACCACCAGCAGCCGCGCGCCGTCGAGGCGCAATCCCTGCCCGGGCCGCGCCAGGCCCCGCAGCTCGGACTCCGACCCGACCTTCAGGCGCGTCGTGAAACGGAACGTGCTGCCCTTGCCCGCCTCGCTGTCGACCTCGATCTGCCCGCCCATGGCCTCGACCAGCCGCTTGCTGATCACAAGCCCCAGGCCGGTGCCGCCGTAGCGGCGCGACGTCGACGCATCCGCCTGGAAAAAGCTCTCGAACAGGCCAGCCCGCTGCTCCTCGGTCATGCCGATGCCCGTGTCCTGCACGATGAAGCGCAGCGTGGCGTCGCCGTTCTTGCGCTCGGCCAGCTCCACCGACAACCGCACCGAGCCGTGCGAGGTGAACTTCACGGCGTTGCCGACGAGGTTCATCAGCACCTGCGCCAGGCGCAACGGATCGCCCAGCAGCGCGCCAGGGATCTGCCGCGCGACCTGGCTGCTGGTACTGCAATCCCTTCTCGGAGGCCTTCACCGACACGACCGATTCGAGGTTGTCGAGCACGTCGTCCAGCCGGAACGGGATCGTCTCGAGGCTGAGCTTGCCGGCCTCGACCTTCGAGAAATCCAGGATGTCGTTGATGATGCCGAGCAGCGACTGGGCGGCGCGGTGCGTACGCTCCAGGTAGTCGCGCTCCCGCGCCTGTAGCTCGCCGCGCAGCGCCAGCTGCGACAGGCCCAGGATCGCGTTCATCGGCGTGCGGATCTCGTGGCTCATGCGCGCCAGGAACTCGCTCTTGGCCAGCGACGCGGCCTGCGCTGCTTCCGTCGCGGCCTTCAGCGCAGCCACCTGCTCGCGCCGCTCGCGCTGGTCGCTCATGGTCGCGAAGATGTGCGGCTCGCCGCCGAGCTCGATACGCGTGAGCGCGATCTCGCAGGGGCGCGGGTCGCCGGCGCGCGTCTGATGCATCCAGTCGAAGCGGTGATAGCCGGTGGCGAACGCGGCGTCGATCACCTCCCCCGCCTTCTCCATCGACGGCCGGCCGTCGGGCTGGAACGGCGGCGAGAACGCCGGGAAGTCGCGCGCGAACTCCTGCTCGTCCTCGATGGACAGGAGCTCGCGCAGCGTCGGGTTGGCGTTGGAGAACTGCCGGTTCTTGTCGATCAGCACGATGCCGATGCGCGTGTGATCGAAGATCGCGCGCATGCGCTGCTCGGCGCCCTGCGCCGCGTCGCGGGCGGCGATGAGCTGGCCTTCGAGCGCCTTCTCGGCGGTGATGTCCATGGTGAAGCCGTTGAAGGTCGCGATGCCGTCGCTGGACAGGCGCGGGTTCGCCGTCGTGCGATGCCAGCGCCAGGAGCCGTCGGGCAGCCGGACCCGGAAGTCGTAGAAGGTCTGCTTGCCGCTCCGGAGCGCGGCCAGCTGCTTGCCCCAGATCATCGGCAGGTCTTCCTTGGCCAGCATGTTCTGGATCAGCATCGAGTCGGCGAGCAGCGCTTCGGGAGTGATGCCGTACAGCTCGCGCACGCCCTCCGAGACCATCGTGAACTCGGCTTTCATCGCCGCGTTGAAGCCGATCTGATAGACCATGCCCGGCAGGTGGTCGGTGATCTCGCGCAGCTTGCGCTCGGCGGCTTCGGCCGCGTCGCGCGCCTGGGCCAGCTGGGTTTCCAGCAGCTTGGTGGCGGTAATGTCCTGCCAGAAGCCGTTCCAGACGATCGATCCACCAGCCTCGCGCATGGGCGTCGCGGTGGCGCAGCGCACCCAGCGCTGCTCCCCGTTCATGTGGCGGTATCGATAGTCCAGGAGGATCGGCGTCATGCCGGCGGCCGACTGCGCGATCGCCTGCAGCATCACCGGCTGATCCTGCTCGAGGATGCGTCCGAACAGCAGCGCGAAGCTCGACTCGCACTGCTCCCGGGTCAGTCCGGACAGGGCCAGGATGCCATCGCTGACGTAGGCGATGACGAAGCTGCCGTTCTTCTCGCGGCGCACCTGGAACACCGCGCCCGGCGCCGACTCGGCAACCATCTGCAGGCGATCCTGCGCCGCGACCGCGCGCGTCTCCGCGGCGAGCTCGGCGGAGACGTCCTGCCAGAAGCCGTCGCAGACGACGGTGCCGTCAGCGTTGCGGTACGGCGCTGCGCTCGAGCGTAGCCAGCGCAGCTCGCCGGTGCGGGCGTGGCGGAAGCGGAAGTCGTACGTGATCTGCTTGAGATCCGCCGCGACCTCGCCGATGGTCTTGCGCAGTCCGGGCAGATCCTCCGCGACCACCAGCGCGAACAGCGCGTTCACGTCCTTCTCGGCAGTTGCCTTGTCGACGCCGATGAGATCCGCCACACCCTTGCTGACGTAGGGCAGCGACAGACGACCGTCCGGGTGGATGCACAGGCGATACACCGCGCCGGGCAGATGGTCGGTGATCTCCCGCACGCCGACGTCGCCCCCTTCGGCGACGCCCCCTGCATCCTTGAGCAGCTCGTTCATTGTCATAAGTGTAGGCCTGGCGTTGCAGGAGCGGCCGCTGGCCGCGACGAGTCGGGGCCAACGGCCCCTCCTACAAGGCGGGCACGCCGACCTGGCGCGCCAGCAGGATGTGCTCCTTGGTCTGGCACGTCGGCGAGCCGGGCCGCGCCGAGAGCACGACATCGTTGCCGTCGCCGCCGCGATACGAGATCCAGAGGCCGACGCTGTCGTCCTCGGTGCAGCCGACCAGCGCGCCTTCGGGCAGGTCCGCGAACTGGCCGATGAGGGTGCCAGCCGTGACGATCTGGAACTGATCGCCGACCGCGGGCCTGAAGTCGTAGTGCAGCGCGAGCGCCAGGCGCGGCAGCCGGTCGATGCGGGCGGTCGCACGCGACGGCAGCTTGTCGATGCGGGCGCGGATTCCCGTCGCCATCGCTGCGGGTACGTCGCCAAGCACCAAGGTTTCGGCGCGCATCGTGGCGTAGTGGCCGTAACCGTTGAGGATCAAGGTGCCCGGGCCGACCTTCGAAATGCCGGAGGCATTGCGCCCGCCGAGGCCGAACTGGACGACGCTGCTCTTCAGCACGACGGTGCGGATGCTGTGCGGTGTGGGATTGAGCTTGAGGCCGCCGCAGTTGGTGCAGGCCTGCGGTCCGGCGACGATCATCAGCTCCCCCTCGACGGCGCTGCTGCGATGCACGACCTGCGCCTGGTCCTCGATCACCTCGGTCTGCACCGCCAGACGCGTGCCGGGGAGCGTTTCCAGGCGCGCGGACCCGCGCAGGACCAGATCGCGAACGTCGACGCGGCCCACGCGGCTGCTTGCGCCCAGCGCCGGATCGATCACCACGTCGTCGGTGCCGTCGAGCACGACCGCGTCATTCGCGCCCGGCACGCGGCCGGTGCTCCAGTTGGCCGGGTTGAACCAGTTGCGGTCCGTGCCGGAGAAGTGCGTGGCGATGCCGATCTGGCGGATGTTGTTGCCGGCGTGCGCCGTCTGCGACAGCACCAGCGCCAGGGTCGCGAGGGTCTTGATGGAGTTCATGACTCGATTCCTTTGCTCGTGATGGGCTGATTTACTGCTGCAGGACTTCGATCGTGTCCGGCTCGGCCAGGATGTAGCCGACCAGGCACTTGCGGCCGCCGGCGCCCCCTTTCCAGGACGGCGCGATGTAAAGGCTGCGGTTGCCCACGGCGCGTGACAGCACCTGCAGGTTGTACTCGCTGAGGTTCTTGCCGTTGCAGGCTGCTCCGCCCCAGAAGTACTCCTGAAGCGTGAGGCTGTTGACATCCATCACCACCAGCTTGCCCCTGTGCGAGACATACAGGTTGGCGGAAGACTCGTTGACGGTCAGGCCGACCAGCGGGCCAGGCGTGCCGGTCTGATCCGCAAGTGCCGGCGTGGCTGCGGCGGTGAGGGCAAGGGCCATTGCGAGGGACTTGAAGGAATTCATGGCGCGTCTCCGGGGGTTTGCTTGGTGGCAGGACGATTCCTGCATGGCACCCAAGCTACGCGGCGACTGTCACGCGGCGATTTCAGGGGGCGGAAACATGGTCACAACGAAAAAGGCCCGGCACTGCGCCGGGCCTTGGATACCCAAACTGCAAGCTACGGGAACATGTTCCGGAAGTATGTGATGTAGCTGCGGTATTGCGGCGTGATCCGGGTGGCGACCAGCGGATGCGTGTCGGTCGCGGTGCACTGCGGGTCGCCGACGAAGCGGCAAGTGGTCGACGTGGTATGGATCATCGTCACGTACGGCTTGCTGTCGCCGAGATACATGTACATCGCCGAGCCGCTGTTGGCGGCGCTGGCGTCGCATCCGTGGGACACGCGGCGGCTGAAGCCGTCGCCATCGGGCACGCTGAAGTCGCGGACCGAGCACGGGCTGCCGCCATAGAACGCGTTCTTCGTGCAGATGGTGGGCTCGTCGATGCGCTCCGGGTTGCCCGCTGCGCCTGTGGTCTCCGATTCGCAGTACGGGTAGCCGCGCAGCAGATGTGGCGAGCCGTTCTTGAGATCCTCCGAGGCGACGTAGCCGTACCCCATCCAGCCGACGGTATCCCCGAGCCGATCCGGCACCACGACCATGCCCCAGTCGAACTGGCCGTAACCGCCGGCGGGTTTCTGCGGAGCGCGCCAGCCCGACGGCACGAAGTACCAGCCGCTCTCGCCCGCCTTCGGCGGCATCTTGGTCGACCCGTACGGCGCGGTGCCGACGTCGAGCGCCGGCGTGATCGTCAGCGTCTTGTAGAACACGGCGTTCTTCTGGTCATACAGGCAATGACCGGCAGTGATGACGTGACGCGGACCGATGAACGTCGCCGTGCAGCCGCCCATGTCGGCAATCGTGCGCCAGGGCCAGGTCGTCGTCGGCTGCAGGCGTACGCGGTCATCCACGCCGCCGCTCCAGTCCTTGGCATGGGCACCGGGCACGCGCGTGGGTTGGTCCGGCGAATCGCCGGCGCCGTCGCCGATGGCGCCGCGACTGGCGTCCAGCTCGCCGCGCAGCCCGGCCCGATCCTGCACTGCACCGCGAATCGCGATTGGTACCGTGATCTCGAACTCGTTGCTCGTCGCCGGATTGAAAGCGCGCATGGCCATGCGCGGCAAGCGATCCACACGTGCATCGGCGCTGTCGCCTTCTGCGCCGTCGACGGGCTCGCCTTGCGCACGGGCCTTGCCCACGAAGCGGATTTCCACGTCGCCGTTGCGCATGCCTTCGCCTCCGAACGGCGCGAGCTGCGTGGAGATCAGCGCGCGAAGCTCCTTCAGGTCGGAGCGGGTGCTCGCATCCGGCTGACACGACGTCAGCGCGCGGTCGCGTTGCACGTCGCATTCGACGAGCGCTTTTTGCATGGCGACCTCGTAGTCGCGCTCTGCGAGCACGCTCGCCATCTCGGGGCCGCGCGCGTGAGCGGCGGAACATGCCAGCAGTCCTGCAATTGCGATGGCCTGGGGGACTTTCATGACGACTCTCCGGCGGTTGCTTGGGGATGCAGGACGTTTCCTGCACTGCCGGCCAAGCTACGCAGGCAACGTCACCCGCCGATTTCAGCGCGGTGAAATATGGTCACAGCCGCCCAAGTGGCCGTCTGGGCAGGTGTGTAGGAGGGGCTTTAGCCCCGATGCTTTTTGGATGGATTCGGATCGCGGCTCAAGCTGCTCCCACAACAACCTGCATATCAAGGGGCACGCAGCGTTGCGCCGTGGGCGCGTGTCGTTGCCGCATTACGTCTATCACGTGACCACGACCACAGTTTCGCGTCAGCCAGTCTTCCTGGATTTCCCTTCCGCCCGGATCGTCGCGCAGTGCCTGAACTCACCGGCACTGCTGGGTGACGCGCATACGCTGTGCTGGGTGTTGATGCCGGATCATCTCCATTGGCTCGTGGAGCTTGGAGCGTCGCAAGAGCTCGGTGCCCTGGTGCGAAGGGTAAAAGGTGCCTCGGCATTCCAGCTCAACCGGCGCCAGCGCCGGATGGGCGCCTCGGTGTGGGCGCCATCGTTCTACGATCACGCCGTGCGTCGGGACGAGGATTTGAGGACGATGGCCAGATACATCATCGCGAATCCCGTCAGAGCCCGATTGGTCGAGTCACCCCGCGGATATCCGCACTGGGATGCGGTCTGGGATGGAGCGGAGCTGTTGTAGGAGAGGCTTTAGCCCCGACGCTTTTCTCCGCGCTGGTCGGGGCTAAAGCCCCTCCTACAAAAAACAATGGCCATCAGAAAAGGTCAAGTGCCATCCCCCGGTACGTACTCGTAACCCCCGCCCGCTCCCCGCACCGTGCGGATGACGGTGGGATCGGAAGGCACCGGCTCGATCTTCTGGCGCAGGCGGGTGACGCGCATGTCGACGGTGCGCGCGCTGCGGTTCTCAGGATCGGTGCCTGAGAGCTCGAGCAATCGATCGCGTGACAGCACGACGCGCGGATGGTCGGCGAAGGCCGCCAGGAGGCCGAACTCCGCCGGCGTGAGCGAAAGCGTCTCGCCGGACGCGTCGACCAGGCAATGACGGTCGCGATCCAGGCGCCAGCGGCCGAACCAGCTGCCGGTCCGGGCAGGCGCATCACCGCCGCGTCTCCGCAACACGCTGCGGATGCGGGCGACGACTTCGCGCATGTCAGCCGACTTGGGCACGTAGTCGTCGGCCCCGAGCTCGAGGCCGACGACGCGATCGGTGACGCCTTCGGCGGAGGTCAGCATGATCACCGGCAGCTCGCTCACGCCCCGCAGCCAGCGCAGCACCGCCAGGCCATCCTCGCCGGGCATGTGCAGGTCGAGCAGGAGCAGGTCCGGCAGCGCTGCCGCGAACGCCGCGCGCAGCGCGTCGCCGCTGGCGTAGGCGACGGCCTCGAAGCCCGCGCTCTGCAGATAGCCGACTGCGGTATCGCGCGAAACCGCGTCATCGTCGAGGACGGCAATCCGTTGCGTCATGTCCGGAAGTATAATTTGCGCCCCGCGCGCACACCCACGGAGTTGCCTCCCCATGCCGGATAGCTTCAAGTCCAAAGCCTCGCTCAAGGTTGGAAGCAAGACCTACTCCTACTTCAACCTCAAGGCGCTGGAACCCAGGTTCAAGCTGTCCCGCCTCCCCTACTCGTACAAGATCCTCCTGGAGAACCTGCTCCGCCACGAGGACGGCGAGAACACCACGACCGAGGACGTGGAGGCGGTCGCGGGCGCGGACCTGAAGAAGCTGCCGATCCAGGACATCAACTTCACGCCGGCGCGCGTCATCCTGCAGGACTTCACCGGCGTGCCCTGCGTGGTCGACCTCGCGGCGATGCGCGACGCCATCAAGACGCTCGGCGGCAAGGCCTCCAAGGTGAACCCGCTGTGCCCGGTCGAGCTGGTCATCGACCACTCGGTGATGATCGACCACTACGGCAGCAAGGCGGCGCTCGATCTCAACGCCAAGGTCGAGTTCCAGCGCAACCAGGAGCGCTACACCTTCCTGCGCTGGGGCCAGGAAGCGCTGCAGAACTTCAAGGCGGTGCCGCCCGACACCGGCATCGTCCACCAGGTCAACATCGAGTACCTCGCGCGCGTGGTGTTCGAGAAGGACGGGCTGCTGTATCCGGACTACCTGCTTCGGCACCGATTCGCACACGACGATGGTCAACGGCATCGGCGTGCTCGGCTGGGGCGTCGGCGGCATCGAGGCCGAGGCCGCGATGCTCGGCCAGCCCTCCTCCATGCTGATTCCCGAGGTCATCGGCGTGCGCCTGACCGGCAAGCTCGCCGAAGGCGCGACTGCGACCGACCTCGTGCTCACCGTCACCGAGATGCTGCGCAAGCGCGGCGTGGTCGAGAAGTTCGTCGAGTTCTTCGGACCCGGCATCGGCAACCTCGCCGCCGCCGACCGCACCACCATCGCCAACATGGCGCCGGAATACGGCGCGACCTGCGGCATCTTCCCGATCGACGAGGAGACGCTGAACTACCTGCGGCTCACCGGCCGCAGCGACGAGCAGATCGCGGTGGTCGAAGGCCTACGCGCAGGCGCAGGGCATGTGGTGGACGCCGGACGCACCCGAGGCCGAATACACCGACGTGCTGACGATCGATCTCGCGAGCATCCAGCCGAGCCTGGCCGGTCCCAAGCGCCCGCAGGACCGCGTGCTCTTGTCCGACGTGCAGGCCAACTTCCGCAAGGCCTTCGAGGCCGAGCAGAAGCTGCGCCCGTCCGCGGGTCCCGCGAAGGTCACCGACGGCGGCAACAGCTATGAGCTGAAGGACGGCGCCGTCGTGATCGCGGCGATCACCTCGTGCACCAATACCTCCAACCCCGCGGTGATTGATCGGCGCCGGACTGCTCGCGAAGAAAGCGCGCGCGCTGGGCCTGAAGTCTCAGCCCTGGGTGAAGACCTCGCTGGCGCCCGGCTCCAAAGTCGTCACCGACTACCTGCAGAAGGCAGGCCTCATCGAAGACCTCGAGCACCTGGGCTTCTACGTCACGGCGTACGGCTGCACCACCTGCATCGGCAACTCCGGCCCGCTCAACGCGCCGATCGGCAAGGCGATCCAGGACAACAAGCTGTCCGTGTCGGCCGTGCTCTCGGGCAACCGCAACTTCGAGGGCCGCGTCCACCAGGACGTGCGCATGAACTACCTCGCCTCGCCGCCGCTGGTCGTTGCTTATGCGATCGCCGGCAGCGACGGACATCGACATCAGCAAGGATCCGATCGGCAAGGGCAAGGACGGCAAGGACGTCTACCTGAAGGACGTCTGGCCGACGACCAAGGAGATCCAGGACATGATCGCCAAGGCAGTCACCTCCGATCTCTTCAAGAAGACCTACGCCGACGTCCTCACCGGCGACGAGCGCTGGCAGGCGATCAAGATCACCAAGTCCGAGACCTACAGCTGGGACGCCAAGAGCACCTACGTGCAGAACCCGCCCTACTTCGTCGGCATCACCAAGACGCCGCCGGGGATCCCGACGATCAAGGGCGCGCGCGTGCTGGCGCTGCTGGGCGACTCCATCACCACCGACCACATCTCGCCCGCCGGCGACATCAAGAAGGACGGCCCGGCCGGGAAATACCTGATGGAGCACGGCGTGCAGCGCGCCGACTTCAACAGCTTCGGCTCGCGCCGCGGCAATCACGAGATCATGATGCGCGGCACTTTCGCCAACACGCGCATCAAGAACGCCGATGACGCCCGGCGTCGAGGGCGGCGTCTCGCGCTACTTGAATGGCAGCAACCAGTCGACGCCGGGACCGGTCGAGCCGATCTACGACGTGGCGATGAAATACCAGAAGGATGGCATCCCGCTGGTCGTCGTCGGCGGCAAGGAATACGGCACCGGCTCCTCGCGCGACTGGGCGGCCAAGGGCACGATCCTGCTCGGCGTGAAAGCGGTCATCACCGAGAGCTTCGAGCGCATCCATCGCGCCAACCTCGTCGGCATGGGCGTGCTGCCGCTGAACTTCCTGCCGGGCGAAAACGCGCAGGCCCACGGCCTGGACGGCACCGAGACCTTCGACATCGACGGTCTCGAGCGCGGCGCCAAGGAAGTGACGGTAAAAGCCAGCAAGAACGGAACCGCCAAGACGTTCAAGGCGCGCGTGCGCATCGACACGCCCAAGGAGTGGGAGTACTACGAGAACGGCGGCGTGCTGCATTACATGCTGCGGCAGATGGCGCGATGAGCAAGCATCCCGACCCGGGCCACATCCTCCAGACCGCAACCGCGTTCTGGCCCTCGAAGGTTCTGCTCTCCGCCGTCTCGCTGAACCTCTTCACCACGCTCGGCAAGGGGGCGATGACGGCCAAGGAGCTCGGCGACAAGCTGGGCCTGCATCCGCGCGGCACGTTCGACTTCTTCGATACGCTGGTCGCGCTCAAATTCCTGGATCGCGACGGCGACGGCCCCAACGGACGCTACAAGAACACGCTTGACACCGGCACGTTCCTGGATCGCGCGAGCCCCGCGTACATCGGCGGCATCGCCGACATGATGAACACCCGCCTCTACCGCTTCTGGGGTGAGCTCGAGACCGCGCTCAAGACCGGCAAGCCGCAGAACGAGCTCAAGGGCGGCGGCAAGTCGATGTTCGCGGAGCTCTACTCCGATCCCGCGCGGCTCGGCACGTTCCTCGAGGCGATGAGCGGATTCCAGGGCGGCAACTTCATGGCGTTGGCCGAGAAATTCGACTGGAGCCGCTACAAGACCGTGACCGACGTCGGCGGCGCGCTGGCGCTGCTGTCGCGCACCGTCGGCGCGCGGCACAAGCAGCTGTCGTTCAAGAGCTTCGACCTGCCCGAAGTCGCGCCGCACGCGCAGAAGCACGTCGACGCCTCCGGCATGGGCGATCGCGTCAAGATCGTCTCCGGCGATTTCTTCAAGGGCGAGCTGCCGAAAGCCGACGTCGTCTCCATGGGCAACATCCTCCACGACTGGAATCTGCCCAACAAGAAGATGCTCATCAAGAAGGCCTACGACGCCCTGCCCGCCGGCGGCGCCTTCATCGCCATCGAGAACGTCATCGACGACGCGCGCCGCGAGAACGCCTTCGGCCTGATGATGTCGCTCAACATGCTCATCGAGTTCGGCGAGGCGTTCGACTACACCGGCGCCGACTTCCGCGCCTGGTGCACGGAAGCTGGCTTCAAGCGCTTTGAGTTCATCCCCCTCACCGGCCCCACGAGCGCAGCGATCGCCTACAAGTAGGAGGGGCCGTTGGCCCCGACCTTTCGCCCCGCCCCTGTTGATGCAGGAGGGCCGTTGGCCCCGACACTGGCCCCGCCCCTGCTGTTGTAGGAGGGGCTTCAGCCCCGACCCTGTCCTTACGGACAGCTGGCTCTCGCAACGACGCGGCTGGCATCGTCCGGCCAATGAAAACCCGCCTCACCCTCCGCCCCGGCCAGAACGGGACCAAGAAGCTGCAGCGCAAATACGGTGAGCGCCTGCTTGCCGTGCGCTACCGCTACGACGAGCGCCGCCGCGTCCGGCTCAAGACCATCGAGCTGATCGAAGACGAATATCCCTGGGTGCCGCCAATCCCGCGCGGCCGCGATCCAGCCGAGCGCGTGACCGTAAGGATCGAATGGGACGAGCTCGAGTTGCGCGCGGCCATCAAGCAAGCCGGCGGGACTTGGCAGCCGGATACAAAGACCTGGCGAGTGGCGCTGTCAGAGGTCTACGAGCTGGGCTTGGAAAGCAGAATCGTGGTCTAGTATCTACATCCATATTTACAGGGGCGCAGACATGACCAAATACATCCAGATGAAGATGCTTATCTGCGGCGGTGGATGTCAGATGACAGTCGTCTATTTCTAGTTAGGGGTCATTCATGGATGCGTCGCTAGCTTTGGGCGGAGCATTCACGGTTGCGTTCGTCCTGCTCGCGTGGTCTTCCGCATGGCTCAAAGGTCGCGCTTGGTTTGGCGCCACAATCGGAAGCCTTGCCGCGGCATTGTTGTCTCTGGAAGCTTCCCCGCCGCTTGGGAAGCCCGGAATCGAAGGCTGGTTGGAGCTTGGCGGCCTAGCGTTGATGTTCTGCGGTTTAACCTACGTAATCGCTGGTAGGTACATCACGGGAACAACAGTGCTAGACATCACCTACCAGTCTCATCAGGCGTTGGTGGCTTATCTCAACGAAAAACAGGACAAATCGCTTGTGGCTCTCATCATGAGACGAGCGGGTCCCCTACTCATGCTGGCCCTAATCATCTACGGCCTTGTTATCGCGTGGGCCAAGTTCACCGGAGCAGTCAAATGACCCCTAACCCGTCGCTGCAGCGGACGGGTTCGCCTTCGGCGCATTGCGCCTCGGCTCACCTTCCCTCGCAGCGCTGCGCGCAGCTCGGCGCCGCTGAGCTCCAACGTTAGGCCTCACAACACTCATGGCCTCCTTCAGCGTTCTATCGAAGCAATGTCCGGTATGCGGAGCCGCAGCCGTGGAGAAGGCAGACGACAACATCAGCTTCAAAGACGCCCATCCCATCACTGCAGCAAATGCGGAGCCAAGCTAAAAGCGGAAGTAACACCGGCGGCGTTGTGGGCTTTACCGGCTTTAGCGGCAGCCATCGCGCTCATGTGGCTAACCTTCCCGCTGCTGAAAGACACTCCCGGCATCGTCAGGGCGGCTGCTGTCGGTGGCATCGTCGGTTTCGGGTGGTGGTTGAGCTTTCATTTCCTGTTCCGCGGCATGGTCCTTCGTCCATGGACAGCGTGAGGCCTAACCCTGCGCTGGAGCCGACGTATGCGCCTTCGGCGCATATTCCTTCCGTGCGCTGCGCGCACGTCAGCGCGGCTCAGCTTGATCGTTAGGGCTCATGAAAATCGCGCTGGGATTCCTCGCGGCAATTCTTCTACCTGTCTGCCTGATTACGGCTTGGTATCTGTATGGGCAGTTCGCCACCTTCGAACCAAACGATCCCTTCATCTGGGTCAGAACCAGGAGTTTTCTTCTCATCTGCTTGGGCATTACAAGCGCTTATGTCGTAGTTCTTGGCATACCGGCATGGCTAATCCTTAAGGCAGTTAAAAAAGTCCGCTGGTGGTCGACGATAAGCGCTGGGTTCATCCTTGGCGCTATTCCGGTGGCCCTTGTGTCTTGGCCACTGCGGTACCCTGAACTCAAGACTTCGGCGAGCGTTGACGGTGTTCAAACCATGATCAACGGCACCCCCACTATGGCCGGCTGGCTCGAGTACGCATATGGCGTCTCCTTCATGGGCGCTTGCGGGGCTATCGGCGCTTTCGCCTTCTGGTTCGTGTCGAGAAGGGCATGAGCCCTAACCCATCGCTGCATCGGACGGGTTCGCCCTCGTCGGCATTGCCGCCTGCGGCTCACCTTCCCTCGCAGCGCTTCGCGCAGCTCGGCGCCGCTGAGCTCCAACGTTGGGCGAGATGAAACGGCTATTTGCCTTGGCATTCGCGCTCGTGGCCAACTCCGTTGACGCGACAAGTTACGCGTCTTCATCTCGCTTCATGAAAGCAACGCAAGACCTTAACGTGCTGGAAACCGTACTCGAGCAGTTTAAGAACGACTTCGGCCGATACCCGACGACCGAGGAGGGTCTCTTGGTTCTCGTCGAACCGACCTCTGAGCTGAAAGCAACGGGGCACTATCCGTCGCAGCCCTACGTGCAGCGTCTACCCGAAGATCCATGGGGCACGCCCTATCAGTACGTCCAACCTGCGAAGCGAAGCGCCGCGGGTTACGACCTCTGGAGCTTTGGAGCAGACGGAAAGCCAGGCGGCACAGATTTGGACGCCGACTTTGGTAACTGGCCGGGCAGCATTGACGCGTATAGAGCAACGGTGAGAAGCAAAGAGAGAAGCGGCAGCCTGCTCTTTGGCGTGTCTGCCGGCTTGTTCGCAGGCTTTGTTCTCGGCATCCCGCTATATCTGTTTGGCCTTTTCACAAGCATGCGGCGAGGCCGTAGCTTTAAAGGGGCCACGACGGGGTTCCATCTCGGAGCGCTCATCTATCTCATCGTCATCTGCGGTGGACTCGCCGCAGTCGTATCGTTGCTCTAGCAATGCATCACATTTCGCCCAACCCTGCGCTCCAGCCGAAGGTCTCGCCTTCGGCGAGCCGGCCCTCGCGCACTCGTGCGCCCGGCTCGGCTGAGCTTGATCGTTGGGCCGCCGATAGCCAATAGTTCTGGCCGCATATGCGCTTTGTATATACACTAGTGCATGCGATTCACCTGGCAAGAGTCGAAGCGCCGCGCGAACCTCGCAAAGCACGGCTTGGACTTCGTCGATGCATCGCTCGTCTTTGACGGCCCGACGTTCACCTTCGAAGACGACCGCTTCACGTATCGTGAGCAGCGCTTTGTAACGCTCGGGCTGCTTGCAGGCATCGCGGTTTCAATCGTCCATACCGAGACAGCACATGAAATACACATCATCTCTTTCCGCAAAGCGACGAGCCGCGAGGCCCGGATCCTCTTTGAACAAATCAAAAACTGACTGGCGTCGGCTGAATGCCATGAAAGACGAAGACATCGCACGGGATGAAGAGCATCCCGAGGCGACCATTGAACACATCGTCCGCGGCATCGCTCGTCACGGGCTGAAGCCACTGCCCCGAAAGACTGCTGTTTCGCTTCGGCTGGAGAACAGCGTCCTGGAGTGGTTCAAGGCGCAAGGGCCTGGGTATCAAACGCGCATGAACGCAGTGCTCCGAGCATTCCGAGATGCGTCGGCCCAACCCGGCGCTCCAGCGGACGGTCCACGCCTTCGGCGTGTCCTTCCCTCGCACGCTTCGCGTGCTCGGCGCCGCTGAGCTTGCACGTTGGGCCCCAAGGAAAAGCGTATGAAACAAGTTCTGCTGGTTGTCGGCCTCGCCCTGTCGACCTCCGCGTTCGGCGCATCCCCTAAGTGCGACGGCGTGGACAATTGGGCTTCAAACATGGCGTTCGTTCATTTGAAGAACGCGGGCATCACAACCAACGACAATGTCCTTTGGGATCACAGGAAGGTCGAGCGCATTGCATCCGAGAAGATAGGAAAGGACCTATACCGCCAGGTGCATCGCGTTACGCTCACGGAGAATGGCGGCAACGTCATTGAAGTAATCACGGTCAATGACGCCTCGCATGAAGAGTGTTCAATGAGCCCGGTAGACGTATACGTTGTTTCGAAGCACCTCGGGGGCCAATAACTTGGGGCCCAACCCGGCGCTGCAGCCGAAGGTCGCGCCTTCGGCGCGACTCCCCTCAGTGCGCTTCGCGCACCTCGGCTCGGCTGAGCTGGTTCGTTAGGCTCGCCAAATGCCCACGTCAGCCCAAGATGAAGTTGTGATCCCGCTCAGCAAGGTCAAAGTCCTCCTGCTATTCGGCGGAGCCCTCGCGTTCGTGGCTCTTGGGTTCTGGATGTGGAATGACGCCGCACACAGCACACGCCACAGCCCCCTGTACGTCCGCATTTTTGCTGTGGCCTGCATGGGGTTCTTTGGCCTGTGCGGTGTTTTCGCAGTCGTAAAGCTCTTTGATACTTCGCCCGGCCTAGTGCTAAACGCGCAGGGACTTACCGACAACTCAAGCGGAGTGTCGGTAGGTCATGTTCCGTGGTCTGAGATCAACGGTCTAAGAGTCACAACGGTGAAAGGCCAGCGGTTCCTGACGCTCGAAGTTCAAGATCCAGACAAGTATCTGGAAAGGGCAAGCATTCTTAAGAGACCGCTCATAGCTGCAAACATAAAATACTTTGGCGGCCCGGTTCACATATCAGCAAACGCTTTAAAGGTTCGCTTCGACGAACTCGTAAAGATTGTGGAAGACATGCGGGCACGCCATGGGCGAGCCTAACCGGTCGTTCAACCCGACGGGGTACTTGACCCGATTTCGTTGACACTCTGGCCTAACCAGCAGAGTCAACAATGGCCAGATCAGCCTCGCGAACATTCCTCGATAAACCGGATAGCGGTGAACAACGTGTCGCATGACCCTGCATTCGATGCGACGATCGTGCGCCCCTACTCCGCCGCAGATCGCCCAGCGGTCGTAGCCCTCTGGCGAGAGGTCTTTGCCGACGATCCGCCATGGAACGAACCGGAAGGGATGATCGAGCGAAAGCTCACGGTTCAACCAGAACTGTTCTTGATCGCCGAAGTGGAGGGACGCGTGGTCGGAACGGTTCTGGGAGGCTTTGATGGCGTTCGAGGCTGGATACATCACCTGGCGGTCGCGACGACGCACCGTCGACGGGGCATTGCAGCGATGCTAATGCGCAAGGCCGAGGCGGGGCTAAAAGCGCTGGGCTGTCCCAAGGTCAATCTGCAAGTGCGCTCCACGAATCCGGGCGCGATCGCCTTCTACCAATCCCTTGGATACGACGTCGAAGAACGGGCTAGCCTTGGCAAACGTGTGGAGAACGAATCGTGAAAAACATCTGCCTTCTTTTGCTCAGCATTGTCGTGACTTCCTTCGCCGTGGCAGCTGATCCCGTCGAGCCGCCTTACGGGCAGTGGGCTCTTACCGGGCCATCCGGCTGCACCATGACGTTTGAGCTTACGCGTGATGGAAGAATCAAAAGAACAACAGGGCAGCTGGAGTACACGACTACAGTTCAGTTAATACCCGAGGGCGGCGGTTGGCTTCTGGATGAGAAGCTGGAAAAACAGAACGGACAGCTCAGCTGCAACGGTCAGCCAGGAGACGAAGTCGTCGCCCACCTGGAGGACCAGGCGTTCATCGAGCGGCGCGGCACTGAGCTCGTGTATCACGGGACCAAGGGCGGCACGCGGGTGCGCATCTTGAAACACACCCAACCAGTCCACTGAACTTGTCCTCATGACCCCGAACGTCGACATCGCACTTGCGTATCTTCGTGCGTTGGAAACGCGCACTTCATTCGCCGACGTTTCACGGTTCTTCGCTCCTGAGTGCGTGCAGGAGGAGTTCCCGAACCGTCTCGTGCCTAACGGCGCGCGTCGCACCGTCAAGGATCTCGAAGCGGCTTCGGTTCGTGGGCGTCAGGTGGTGGAGAACGAGCGCTTTGAAGTCGTGCGGTCCATATCCGAAGGCGATGAAGTGGCGTTGGAAGTTCTTTGGTCCGCGCGCATCCTGGTTCCGCTCGCCTCGCTCAAGCCCGGAGACACGATGCGGGCTCGCTTCGGCGTCTTCCTGACATTTTCCAACGGGCTGATCGTCAGCCAAAGAAACTATGACTGCTTTGACGCCTTCTAGCGGATGTCACGGATGCATGCCGCGCGTCCCTACATCGTCCGCGTCACCTTGCTCAGGTGCGGCGGCTTGTCGGGATCGAGGCCGCGCCTGACTGCCGCTGCCTCGATGGCGCGATAGGCCGGGATCAGCATCAGCACGGGATCGCAAATCGGATCACCGTCGCCGATCCAGGGCAGGTTTCCCGACGCACCACCAGCCGCATAGACGTTCTCACCGGCACCTTTGAGGTCGCGGACGAGCTCGTCGATGGCGCGCGCGGCTTCGTCGTTCTGCCGCAGCACCAGCACCGGCGTTGCCCGCGTCACGGATGCGCGCGGACCGTGCCGCAGTTCGGCCGCGCTGTAGCCCAGGGCAGGCACCCGCAACGTTTCGGCGACCTTGAGCGCGATCTCGCGCACGCAGCCGAGGCCATATCCGCGTCCCACGATGAACGCTGCGGGCGCATGCGCGGCGCTGTCGGACCAGGCGGACCAGTCGCAAGTGAGCGCTTCCGCCAGCCGTCGCGGCAACCCGCGCAGGCTGTCGTTCAGCTCGTCATCGCGCGCCAGCGTGGCCACCAGCTGCATGCCGGCGATCATCGATAGCGCGACGGTCTTGGTGGCCGCCACCGAATGCTCGATGCCCGCTTCGATCGGCAGGACCAGCTCGGATGCTTCGGCTGCCGGCGAGTCCTTGTCGTTGACGATAGCCAGCGTCAACGCGCCCGCCTTGCGCGCCACCTGCGTCGCGGTGACGAGATCGGGACTGCGGCCGGACTGCGACACCACGATCAACAGCGCCTCGCGCATATCCATCGGACGCTGGTATGCGGTGACGACCGACGGCGCCGCGGCTGGATACCAGGAGGCCCAGCCGCGCTTCGAAGAGATAGCGCAGGTACACGCCGACGTGGCCTGAGCTGCCGCGGCCGCAGAACACGACGATGCGAGGCTTCGCGCGCTCGATGCGCTCGACGATCGCCGCGAATGCGTCGCCACGCGCCAGCAACCGCTCGGCCGCCGCCGGGATCTCGGCGATCTCGCGTGCCATGGCGCTGCCGCTGCGCGACTCAGCCATCTTTGCGTGCTCGCGCGCCGATGGCAGATCGCAGATTGCCGCCGTGGCGCTGCAGCAGCTGCTCGGCCTCGCTGCGGCTGTGACCGAATCCGATGAGGATGGCGGTCTTCACATCGCCATTCGCGTCATCCGAGATAACGCGCGGCGTCGCGTCCGGAGCGCAGCCGACGATCTCGCCGACGATGACTTGCGCGCGCCGGCGCAGCTTGGCGTTGCGCGCGCGCATGTCCACCATGAGGCCGCGATAGACGCGGCCCATCCGCACCATCACCGCGGTGGAGAACAGGTTGAGCACGATCTTCTGGGCGGTGCCCGCCTTCATGCGCGTGGAGCCGGCGACCACCTCGCTGCCTGTGTCGACCAGGATGCGATGGCGCGCGACTTCGAACAGCGGCGCGCCGGGGTTGTTGGCGACGGCGATCGTCACCGCGCCGGCGGCGGTGGCCGCGCGCAACGCGCCGATCGTGAATCGCGTCGTGCCGCTCGCCGCCACGCCGATGACGACGTCGTCGGGGCTGACCTTGGCGCTCGTCATCGCTTGCGCGCCAGCAGCCTTCGTCGTCCTCGGCACCTTCGGCACTGCGCACGAGCGCGTCCATTCCGCCCGCCATCGCAAACACGACGCGCTCCGCGGGCCAGTCGAACGTGGGCGTGCAGCTCGACGCCGTCCTGCACGCCGATGCGTCCGGACGTGCCTGCGCCCACGTAGACGATCCGCCCGCCGCGCTGCAGCGCCGGCACAGCGTCGTCGACGGCTGCAGCGAGCGCTCCCAGCGCATCGCGAACCGCGGCGGCCGCAGCAACCTGCCCTTCGTGCATGGCTGCGATCATCTCGGCCGCCGACCAGGAATCCAGGTCGACGTAGCGCGGGTCGATGTGCTCGGTCGTCATGTCCGCGCCTTGGGTGCGAGCTCGTCGATGGCGTGCGCGCCGCGCCAGGCACAGCGCGCCGTCGATCGCATCGCCCTCGACCGGAACGAGGCGGCGCTGAACGTCTGGCGCCAGCCACGGCTGCATCGAGGACGCGAGCCCACCGAGGAGCGCCACGCGGGAGGCGCCGCTTTCGGCCAGTCGCCGCACGAGCTCGTCGATCTGCTCGGCCGCGTCCCGGATGATCCGCCGCGCGACCGGATCGCCGGCGTCGGCATGGCGCATCACCAGCGGCGCGAACGTCGCGTAGTCCGTGGCCGTCGCCTGATCCATCCATGCCACCGCCTCGAACGGATCGTTGTGGAAGCGCAGCATCACCTCGCGCGTGAGCGCGTGACTCGACGCCGCGCTCGTCGTGCGCGCGCAACGCCATGCGCATCGCGTGCAGCCCGAGATCGGCGCCGCTGCCCTCGTCGGAGATCGGAAAGCCGTAGCCGCCGACCCTCACCTCGCACGCCGCCGACGACGGCGAAGCCGACGCTGCCGGTCCCGACGATGACGATGCCGCCGTCGCGCTCGCCGTGCGCGCCGATGCAGGCGATCGTCGCGTCATTGACGTAAACGACGGAGCGGAACGGATGCGGCCGCTGCATGAGCTGCTCGAGCGCACCCTTGCGGCCGACGCCGGCAAGCCCGACGGCGGCGTGCGCGCCCTTCAGCGCGCTGCGCTCCAGTCCGGCTTCCTCGATCGCCGCATGGCAGGCCTTCTCCACCTCGCCCAGCGCGCGGTCGAGGCCAAGGCGAATCGCGGCCGGGCCGGCGATGCCGCTGCCGAGCACGTTGCCGTCCGCGTCCTCGATGCGTGCGCGGCAGCCGGTGCCGCCGCCATCGACGCCGATGAAGAGAGGTCCCGGCCGTGACGGCAGATTCATTCCGCGACCCGCCGGATGTCCGCGCCGCATTGCGCGAGCTTGCGGTCGAGCGCCTCGTATCCGCGGTCGAGGTGATAGATGCGATGGACCGTCGTCTCGCCTTCGGCGACCAGCGCCGCGAGCACCAGGCTCACCGACGCGCGCAAGTCGGTCGCCATCACCTCGGCGCCGTGCAGCCGCTCGACGCCGCGCACCAGCGCCGTCGAGCCCTGCAGCGAGATGTTGGCGCCGAGCCGGGTCAGTTCGGAGACGTGCATGAACCGGCTCTCGAACACGGTCTCGCGGATGACCGATGCGCCGGTGGCGATCGATCATCAGCGCCATGAATTGCGCCTGCAGGTCGGTGGGGAATCCGGGATACGGCTCGGTCGAGACGTCGATGGACTGCAGCGTGCCCGTCGCGCACGACCATCAGGCCGCGATCGGTTGGCCAGATCTGCGCGCCGGTACGCTTCCAGCACCGCGCCGACGGCGCCGAGGTGCTCCAGGTGCGCGCCGAGGATCTCCAGATGACCGCCGGTGATCGCCGCGGCGATCGCGTAGGTGCCGGCCTCGATGCGATCGGTGATCAGGTCGTGACGGCCGTCGCGCAGCGCATCGACGCCCTGCACCAGCATGCGATGCGTGCCGGCGCCTTCGATGCGCGCGCCCATCGCCGCCAGGCACGCCGCCAGGTCGGCGACTTCCGGATCGCGCGCAGCGTTGAGGATCTCGGTCTCGCCGCGTGCGAGCACCGCGCCCATCAGCGCGGTCTCGGTCGCGCCCACTGACGGCGACGACAGCACGATGCGGCACGCCGCGCAGGCCATCGGCCTTGACCTGCGCCTGGATGTAACCGGCGACGACCTCGACCTCGGCGCCCAGCGCCTGCAGCGCTTTCAGATGCAGGTCGATCGGCCGCGCGCCGATGGCGCAGCCGCCGGGCAGCGACACGCGCGCAGATCCGAATCGCGCGAGCAATGGCGCCAGGACAAGGATTCCGGCGCGCATGCGGCGGACGCAGGTCGTAGGACGCGGCTTCATTGCGCGCTGCGGACGCATCCAGCACCAGCGTTCGGCCGGGGCCGCGGGTCGCGACCACGCCGAACTGCGTCATCAAGGAAAGCATCGTCTCGATGTCCGAGATGTCGGGGACGTTGCGCAGCTCCAGCCGCCCCGGGCACAGCAGCGACGCGGCGATCTGCGGCAGCGCCGCGTTCTTGGCCCCGCAGACCTGGACGGAGCCCTGGATGCGGTTGCCGCCTCGAATGACCAGTCGATCCATGCTGTCTGTCTTCTTAGAGCCTGTTATCTAGCCTTAGAATCGTCGCAAGATGCTGCCGGCAAGGGACGAACCTTCTCACATCGATGGGCACGCCGTGCTGGCCGACCGCGTCTTCGACGGGCACGGCTGGCATGAGCAGGCAGCGGTGCTGATTCGGGAGGGGCGCATTGTTGGACTGGAGCCCTGGAACGGGGTTCCGCCCGGCTGGCCGCAGAAGCGCCTCGCGACCGGCGCTTTCCTGGCCCCCGGCTTCATCGACCTGCAGGTAAATGGCGGCGGCGGCGTTCTGCTCAACGACACGCCGACCGTGGATGCGATGCGCGCCATCGCCCGCGCGCACCGACGCTTCGGCACGACCGCGTGCCTGCCGACCCTGATCACCGATACGCGCGCGCAGGTCCGCGCGGCCATCGCGGCAGCGCGCTCGGCCGCCGGCAAGGACGGTGTTCTCGGCCTGCACCTGGAAGGTCCCTACCTCAGCACCAAGCGCCCCGGCGTCCATCCGACCGAGCGGATCGCGCAAGCCGATGCCGACGCGCTCGCCGAAGCCTGCGAGCTCGCCGGCGCCGGCAGATCCATGGTGACGCTGGCGCCCGAATGCCTGCCGGCAGGTTTCATCCGCGCGCTGGTCGCCGCGGGTGTCCGCGTTTCGATGGGCCACAGCGAGGCGTCGGCAGACGTCGCGCTGCAGGCCGTCGCCGATGGCGCGACCGGCGTGACGCACCTGTTCAACGCGATGCCGCCCTTCACGGCACGCGCGCCCGGCATCGTTGGTGTGGCGCTGGCGGAACCCCGGCTGACGGCGAGCCTCATCGTCGACGGCATCCACGTCGATCCGGTTTCGGTGCGCGCCGCGTTCGCGGCCAAGGGTTGGGAACGGATTGCGCTGGTGACAGACGCCATGCCGACGGTCGGCTCATCGCTCGACCGTTTCGAGCTCGGCGGCAAGACGATCAAGCTCGTGGGCGGCCGGCTGACCACGCACGAAGGAACGCTGGCCGGCTCGCACCTGGATATGGCCTCTGCGGTGCGCAACGCGGTCAGGCTGGCGCAGGTCCCATTAGAGGACGCACTGCGCTCCGCATCGCTGACGCCCGCAACGTTCCTGGGACTCGAGAGCGAGCGCGGCGTGTTGCGTCCGGGAACGCGCGCCGATCTGGTGGCGCTGGATCGGGATTTGAAAGTGATCGCAACGTGGATCGACGGCAGCGCCGATGACGCCGCGCACTAGTCAGTACACGCTCGATACCACACGCCTTCCGCTGGAGCTTGCACGCGCTTTCGTCGAGCTCGACGCCGACGACAGCACGCGCGAGTGGATCGACGCCGCCCTCGCCCGCCCGCGGCCGCGCGCAAGGATGGCGCTCCGCAGCCTGGCGATGACAGTGGTCAGCATCTATGACGCCAACGCTTGGGCCAACGTCTGTCAGGACCGGTTGCTGAGCACGGCGCAATGGCGGCGTTTGCTCGGACGAGGCGGAAAGCGCTTGCTCGACGTCGGCGCGGGCGACGGAACGGTGACGCGCGAGCTCGCACCGCTCTTCGGCGAAATCGTGACGACGGAGCTCTCGAGACCGATGGCGCGCCGGCTGCGGGCCAGCGGCTTCACCTGCCATCAGCGCGATCTTGCCTTCGAGCCACTGGATGACGCCGCCGGCTTCGACGTCGTCGCGCTCCAGAACGTCATCGACCGCACCACGCATCCGCTGCGGCTGCTCGATCGCTGCCGCCAGCTTCTTGCCAAGGACGGTCGTCTGATCGTCGCCGTCCCCGTGCCGATCCAGCCAGTGGCATTCATCGGACCGGCGCGATCTGCACCGTCCGAGCTGCTGCCAATGGCCGCGCCCGATTTCGAATCCGCCGTCGCGGCGCTGCACGCACAGGTTTTCGCGCCGCGCGGGCTTCGCGTAGCGGCGCTCACGCGCGCACCGTATCTTTGCAACGGCGATCCACGCGCGTCCGTCCATGCGCTGGACGATGCGATCTTCGTGCTCACGCAGGAGTGAACGTCATGACCACGCAAGGTGACCGTCCCGGCGTCGTCTTCCCGCCGCCGCTGATCGTGCTGATCGCGCTCATCGCTGCAATCGCATTGCACTATTTCTGGCCAGCGCCGATTGCCGCGAGGCCGCTTTCGATTGGCCTGGGTGCGGCCCTAGCGGTCTTTGGCGTCGGCATCGCCGGCTGGGGCCGGGCGCAGCTGGCCAAGGCCGGCACGAACGTCAATCCGTACAAGCCGACCACCGCGATCGTGAACACCGGCCCTTACCGCTTCACGCGCAATCCGCTCTACGTCGGCCTGCTGAGCCTGTTCCTGGGCCTGACGTTCCTGGTGGGGACCTGGTGGGGAGCGGTCTTTTTCGCGCCGGCGTTGCTGGTTCTGCACTACGGCGTCGTTCTGCGCGAGGAGGCCTACCTCGAGCGCAAGTTCGGTCATGCGTATCTGGCTTACCGCCGCAAGACGCGCCGCTGGCTATGAGCGGCGGGCCGCAAGCCCTAGCGAAGCAGCAGAACGAGGACGATGATGACCAGAATAGTGCCGGCGCCGATATACATGTTCGTCTCCAATCGTGTTCAGTGAATCCATTCCACCACCTTCCCATGTCGTCGTCTGTTGGCTAGCAGACACAGCAGAGGTCGCTCCTGCATGACAAAGCTTACGCTGTTCCCCCTTCTCGTCTGCCTGCTTGCAAGCGCGTGCGCCTCGGCGCCCTCCGGCCCGATCGCGGAGAGCGATCCCACTGCGGTGCAGCTGCGCGAGCGGATGCTCAAGCTCGACGGCGAGGTGAAAGCAATCACCGGCGAGGCCGCGTGCGCGACCGACGCGGAATGCGACGTCGTCGGCTACGGCGTCAAGGGCTGCGGCGGACCGGTGGCGTATCTCCCCTTCTCCACGCGCAGCTCCGACGTGGCGGAGCTCGGCAAGAAGGTCGAGGCGTTCAACGAGACGGCGCGCGAGTTCAACCGCAAGACGCAGCTGATGTCCAACTGCGCGCTGACCACGCGGCCCGAGGTCGGCTGCGTCGAGCGTCACTGCCGGACGAAATGAATCGACCTGCCTTCGCACTGAGGGATTTCCGGCCCACGGACGCAGACGCGGTCCGTCGCGTCGCGCTCGCCGCCTTCGACGAGCTCAAGGACCATTACCAGGACTGGCCGACGTTCTCCCGCAACATCGCCAACATGGCGGCGCTGGCGGATGCCGGCGAGCTGATCGTCGCCACCGTCGACGACGAAGTCGCAGGCGCGGTGACTTACGTGGGACCGGGCAAGCCCAAGCGCGACTTCTTTGCGGCCGAGTGGCCGATCGTGCGCATGCTGGTGGTGTCGCCGTCGCACCGCGGACTTGGCATCGGCCGCGCGCTGACCGAGGAGTGCATCCGCCGCGCCCAGCGGGATGGCGCTGGCGTGATCGCGCTGCACACCACGCCGATCATGAAAGTGGCGCTGCCGATGTACGAGCGGATGGGATTTGAGTTCCGGCGCGAGGTGCCGCCGATCCACGGCGTTCCCTACCGCGTCTACGTCAAGGAGCTCGCGTGCGCCTGATCATCGTCACGATGTGCGCGTCGTTGCTGGTGGCGTGCGCCACTTCGCCCCTGCTCGACGAGACGCGCACCTTCATCATCCAGGAAGGCGCCACGGCGCAGCAGAGGGATCTGACGATCACGTTCGTGCGCATCGTCGCCGACTCCCGCTGTCCGGCCAACGTGCAGTGCGTCTGGGAAGGCAACGCCGAAGTCGAGCTCCGCATCGCCGGGAAATCCGCGACCGCGGCGGTGATGAAGCTGAACACCAATTCAAGGTTTGCGAGGGAAGCCGCGTACCTGGGCTATCTCGTCAGGCTGGTCGAGCTTGCGCCCTGCCCAGCCGCAGAGACGCGCAGCTGCATTCAGCTGCGCGTCATCCGGTCGCAGAGCGACTAGCCCCAATGCCCGGGGGTGAAGTACCACTTGGCGCCTTCCTGCGTCCAGGTGGGCTCGATCCACTTCTTGGTCTCGACCACCTGCACCCAGCTGCCTTCCGTCCAGACGTAGGCCGTGCCGTTCCAGTTCCAGTAGCCGGATGACCAGACGTAGCCGACTTTCGTTTCCGTGGGCGGCGCGACGACCTTCGCCGCAGGCGGGGCGGTCTGCACGTAGACCTTGGCGCCGCCGGTGGAGTCGACGATCTTGACCGTGGTGGTTTCGGCGAAGCTCGTGAGCGGCGCCGCAAGCGTGCCGACGGCCAGCAGGCCCGCAAGCATTCCAACATGTCTTACTTTCATTGTTTACCTCATATTTGAAACAGCAGGCCGCAGAGTGCGCCCCCTCGCTCCCTGCGTCGGTTCGCTACCCAACTTACGGGCGTCCTACGCCGGAAAGGCGATTTCTACTACACAGGTATCACCCTGATCTGGGCGATAATTCCCCCCGCGCCGGGGTTCGCCCGGCCGTCAGTCCTCCCGGGGGAAGTTCATGGTTCGTATTTCATGTGGGCGCCGCGTACCGCTGCTCGTCGCGATTGCGTTGACCGGATGCGGTGCATCGAACGGGCCCGGCGCGCCGACTGGCGGCGTGAACCCCCCGGATACGTCGGGATCGATCGCATCGAAGTACGACATGGCCAATCGCTGCTTCGCCGTGAAGGCCGACGGTAGTTACCTCGTCGCCGACGGATCGGGCTTCGCCGCCAGCGGCAGCGACGCCGCCAGCGCCGAGCGCTTCTACATGAAGCCGGCGGGCCTGGCCCGCTACGTCTTCTACACCGCCGATCAGATGATCATGACCGGCAGCGCCGGCGTCGTGAGCGCGACCGCGGCTGCCGCCGACGGCTCCGACTGGACGCTGACCGGCGCGAACAACGCCTTCACCGCCACAGCGCTGAATCTCTCGCTCTCCAAGACCGAAGCCGGCCAGCTCAAGCTCGGCGGCGCGCCGGTGACGCTCGCGTTCGAGCCCGCGACGGGCTGCACGGAATATCCCGAGATGCCCACCGGCATCGATGCGCCGACGTTCAAGGCCAACGCGCTCGGCACGCCGGTGATCGGCTTCGCCGAGGTGCACGCGCACATGGGCATGGGCTCGGAGATGTCGGATGGCAGCAAGCACGTCGGCCCTTCGGCCGGCGGCGTGATGTGGGGCCAGGCCATCCATCGCTTCGGCGTGCCGCACGCGCTGGCGGATTGCGCGGCGTATCACGGGCCCGATGGCACCCTGTCGGCGGAGAACATCATCCTCGACCAGGACCCGACGCAGACGCACGACACGCAGGGCTGGCCGACGTTCGTCGATTGGCCGAAAGGCGACTCGATGCTGCACCAGCAGATGTATTACAAGTGGGTAGAGCGCGCATACAAGGCCGGGCTGCGCACGATGGTGATCCACGGCACCAACATCGAAGCGCTGTGCAACGTCGCCAAGGCTGCCGGCGGTGATCGCGACGCGGACCTCACCGACGTCGACTGCACCGACATGGGCGTGGGCACCAAGCAGGTGCGCTATCTCTACGACATGGAGCAGTACATCGACGCGCAGGAAGGCGGTCCCGGCAAGGGCTGGTTCCGCATCGTCAAGAATCCGGCCGAGGCACGAGCGGTGATCGCCGACGGCAAGATGGCCGTGATCCCCGGCCTCGAGTTCTCCAACATCTTCCACTGCAATGTCACCTTCGTCGCCGGCGGCGTCGGCGGCGAGGTCGCGGGCTGCACCAAGGAAGACATCGACCGCGAGATCGACGAGGTGTGGGACCTGGGCGTGCGCGCCGTGTTCCCCTATCACGACGTCGACAGCGCGCTCGGCGGCACCGGCATCTTCGACGGCGCGGCGCTGAACCTGGTCGGCTTCTACGGCACCAACGGCTTCTGGAAGACCTACGACTGCGAGAACGGCGGCGAAGGCCCGGATTTCTTCTACAACGCCGGCGCCTACATGTACAGCGGCGGCATCCCGCCGTTCTTCGGCAGCGATCCAATCACGGCGACGCTGATCGAGGCGACGGGCGGCCTGCTCCCGCTCTACCCGACAGGCAAGCGCCAGTGCAACGCACGCGACGTCACCGACCTCGGCAAGTACGCCATCGACAAGATCCTGAAGAAGGGCTTCACGCTGGACATCGACCACGCCGAGATCCGCAGCAAGCAGTACATGCTCGATCAGGGCGCGCGCTTCACGCCGAACTACCCGATGATCTCGGCGCACGGCGGCCACGGCGGCATCAGCAACGCGCAGGTCGTGCAGATCGTGCGCCAGGGCGGCATCGTTTATCCGGCGATCGAGAACGGCAAGACGATGGTGGAGTACATGAACCGGCTCAAGCCGCTGTGGCAGCAGTCGGGCACCAGCCGCGCGTTCGCAATGGGCTACGGGGCCGACTCCAACGGCCTGCGCAACCTGCCCGGCCCGCGCGGCGCCGGCACGACGCCGATCCAGTATCCGTTCACGCTGTTCTCCGGTCCGGGCTGGGGTCCGCAGTTCTCCGCCGCCGGCATCGCGCCGCTGCAGGTCGACATGCTGTCGATCCCGGGTGGCCAGAGCTGGAACATGGATGAGGTGGGCATGGCGCATTACGGCCTGGCCGCCGACATCGTCGAGGAGATCCGCATCGAGGGCGGCCAGGAGGCGATCGACGCCTACTACCGCTCCGCGGAGACTTACCTGCAGCTGTGGGAGCAGACGCTGGCAGCCTCGGTCGAGGCGAGGAAAGTGCCGTCGCCGTAACGATTGTCGTCATTCCCGCGAAGGCGGGAATCCAGCTTTAGTGCATCTGTCGCTGAGGCAAAACTGGGTCCCCGCCTGCGCGGGGACGACGATGCTCTTCTTTTCGCTGCCCGCGTCCGCCCACGGCTTCGGACGGCTCTACAACCTCCCGGTCCCCTTCTGGCTCTACGCCTGGGGCGCGGGGACGGCGCTGGTGGTGTCGTTCCTGTTGGCGGGGTATTTCGCGACGGCCCCAGTCACACGTGGGGAGCCAAGCACAGTTGGTGCACCGCGTAGTGCATGGGTTGGGTTCAAGGCGCTGAGCGTCTTCCTGCTGCTGCTGACGATCGCCACCGCCCTCTTCGGCAATCGCGATCCCTACCGCAACTTCAGCATGACCTTCTTCTGGGTCGTGTTCGTGCTGGGCTTCACTTACGTCACTGCGTTCGCCGGGAATCTCTGGGACGCGATCAATCCGTGGCGGGTCATTACGTCGCGCATCGCCGACGTACGTTTCCGTTATCCGGAACGTTGCGGCGACTGGCCGGCCCTCGCCCTGTACCTCGGCTTCATCTGGTTCGAGCTGTTCAACCACGGCCGGCCGTCGACGCTCGGCTGGATGCTCCTCGCCTACACCGGGCTCAACTTCCTCGGCGTATGGCTGGTCGGCGCGAGCACCTGGTTCCGCCACTGCGAGTTCTTCTCGGTATTCCTGCGGCTGGTGGCGACGATCCCGCGCCTTACACGCGAGCGGCCCGAGCGCCTGAGCACCGTGGTCTTTGCGCTGGCGATGCTCTCGACGACCGCGTTCGACGGCCTGCGCGCGACGCAGGTGTGGGTCAGCCTCTTCTGGAACGACCCCACCGGCATCGTCACGTCGCTCGCAGGGAACCGTCCTGTGCTCGTCTACGGACAGCTGCGCCCCTGGTACATCGGCTGGGAGACGCTCTGGCTGCTCGCCTCGCCGTTCATTTACTTCGGCGTGTACTGGATCGCCATCGCGCTCGCGAAGCTGCTCTCGCGAAGCACCCGCTCCGTGCGCGATCTCATGCTCGACTTCGGCTACACGCTGCTGCCGATCGCGCTGGTCTACAACGTCACGCACTACTCGACCCTGATCCTCTCGCAGGGCATGAAGATCGTGAGCCTGGTGTCGGATCCGTTCGGCTGGGGCTGGAACCTGTTCGGCACCGCGACGATGCTGCGCGCGCCGATCCTGCCGCCGATGGGCATGGTCTGGCACACGCAGGTCGTGCTGATCCTGCTCGGCCACATCGCCAGTCTCTACGTAGCGCACGTGATCGCGCTGCGCGTGCTGCCGACACGGCGCCAGGCGATGCTGAGCCAGCTGCCGATGCTGGCGCTGATGGTGCTCTTCACGGTCGCCGGGCTTTGGATCCTGGCGCTGCCGCTGACGGCGGCACTGATGCGGTAACGTATCGCCGCATCGGATACGCACAGAGGAATCCCGTGAGGCGAACGAGCTTGCTGCTGATGCTGTGCCTGATCACCGCGCCCTGCCACGCGGCCGCCCCGCCCAAGCCTTGCGACGGGCCGGAGTTCCGGCAATTCGATTTCTGGCTGGGGACCTGGAAGGTCCACAAGACCGACGGCACGGTAGCCGGCAGGAACCGCATCGAGCGGGAGTACGACGGCTGCGTCGTGCACGAGCACTACTCGACGCCGCGCGGCTACAGCGGCGAGAGCCTCAACGTCTACGACGCGTCGCGCAAGGTCTGGCACCAGAGCTGGGTCGACAACGCCGGGCTCCTGCTGCTGCTCGAGGGCAGGCTCGAGGACAAGAGCATGGTCATGGAGGGCCAGACCAGCGCGGCCGACGGACAGAGCACCAGGCACCGGATCACCTGGACGCCGAACGCCGATGGCACCGTGCGCCAGCTGTGGGAATCCACCGACGCCAAGGGCCAGTGGACCGTGGCCTTCGACGGTCTCTACAAGAAGGGGGCCCGATGAAAGGACAGGCCTGGGTCGAGCTCGTCGGCGACCTCGTCATCGCGCGCGTGCGCGGCGAGCCGTCGGAGGAGCTGCTGCGCACGACGCAGGAGCAGGTGCTGTTCCTGGTGCGCGACGCGGCACGCGGCAAGGTGCTCTACGACGCGCTGGAGATGGACGCACCGCCGGTCGACGTGCCGTGGGCGCAGCGCGGCCTGGACGAGCAGCTGGGCTCCATCAAGCTGCGGCGCGCGATCGTGGTCCCGAACAGCCGTCTTGCTTACCTCGCGCGCCTGGCCTTCGGCGAAGGCGACTACCGCGTGTTCTACAACGACATGGTGGCGGCGGTGAAGTGGCTCAGCGACGAGGTCCCCACGTGAGCAACGACATGCAGATCCGCGTCGACGACGTGCGCGGCGCCGAGGTCATCGCCCTGCTGGGCGAGCACCTGGCCGCCATGCGGCGCATCTCGCCACCCGAGAGCTGTCATGCGCTGGACCTCGAAGGCCTGCGCAAGCCGGACGTCACCTTCTGGTCGCTCTGGGAAGGCGCTTCGCTGGCCGGCTGCGCGGCGCTGAAGGAGCTCGACAAGCAACACGGCGAGGTCAAGTCGATGCGCACGGTGGAGGCACACCTGCGCAAGGGCGTGGCGAGGAGACTGCTGGCGCACGTGATCGCCGAGGCGCAGCGTCGCGGCTATCGGCGCCTGAGTCTGGAGACCGGGTCGCAGCCTTACTTCGAGCCCGCACACAAGCTCTATCTCGCGTTCGGCTTCAAGGACTGCCCGCCCTTCGGCGACTACGTCCTGGATCCGTACAGCGTGTTCATGACCCGAGAGCTTTAAGGACGTCCGCATGCTTCGGCCACTCAGCGTGCTCGCCCTCGCCGCCTCGATCGCCGGCTGCGGCACCGAGACCGGCGCGATCGCCGGCGCCCGCGACGCGACCGACGACAATCCCTACGCGGGCTATCAGAGCGAGATCTACAGCGGCACGCAGCACTGGCTCTGTCACCCGGCGATCACGGGCGCGTCCAACGCTTGCAACGGCGTCCAGGATGCGACGGTGGTGCAGGCCGACGGCAGCTCGCAGATCGAGGCGTTCTCGGCGAGCCTGGATGCGCCAGTCGATTGCTTCTACGTCTACCCGACGACGAGCCCCGACCCCGGCCCCAACTCCGACTTCAATCCCGACGCGCAGGAGATCCGCACGACGCTGGTCCAGGCCGGTCGCTACGGCTCGGTCTGCCGGCTCTACGCGCCGGTCTATCGCCAGCGCACGCTGACGCTGCTGGCGCTGGATTCGGCGGTCGATCCCGCCGTGCCGGACGCGCAATACCAGGCCGCGGGCGAGATGGCGTACGCCGACGTCGTCGACGCGTTCAAGCAGTACATCGCGCACGAGAACCACGGTCGCGGATTCCTGCTGCTCGGGCATTCGCAGGGCGCGCGCTGGTCCGCGCGGCTGATCGCGGAGGAGATCGAAGCCCATCCCTACCTGCAGCAGCGGATGATCGCGGCGCACATTCCCGGCGTCGTCGTCGAAGTGCCGCGGGGCGCGGACGTCGGCGGCACGCTGCAGTCCACGCCCGCCTGCCGCGCCGCGACACAGACCGCGTGCGTGGTCGCGTTCTCGAGCTACCGCAAAGATGATCCGGAGCTGTCGGAGCCGCGCTTCGGCGCGACCGGCGATCCGGAAACGCAGGCGCTGTGCGTGAATCCGGCGGCACTCGCCGGCGGCTCGGCACCGCTCGACGCATATTTTCCGTTCGTGCTGCCGCCGGTGTTCCAGGCTCTGCTCAAGCCACGCGGCACGCTTGGCCCATATCAAAGCGTCATGACGAACGCGACGACGGCGCTGGCCACGCCGTTCTTCGCGGTGCCCGGTCAGCTCAGCGGCGAGTGCGTGGTCAACGAGGCCGGCACCAGCTACCTGCAGATCAGCATCGCCGCGGATCCGGCCGACCCCCGCGCGGACGACTATCCGGGCGAGTTCTTCGGCGGCACCGGCTGGGGACTGCACCTGGCGGACGTGTCGCTGGCCCAGGGCGACCTGGTGCGGCTGGCGCAATCGCAAAGCGCGGCATGGCTGTCGCAGCACTGATCGAGGAATCGTCCATGGATCGAGAAACCCTTCTGCGTCGCGCGCTGTGGACCGCCGCCGTGTTCAACGTCGGCGGCGCGGTGATGTTCGGCTTCCCGGGCCTGCCGACAGGTCAGCTCGCCGGGCTGCCGGCGGACGTGCCGGTGGTGTATCGCGCCTTCACCGCGCTCTTCGTGCTGCTGTTCGGCGGCGCGTATGCGTATCTCGCTGCGCAGCCGGTGATCAACCGCCCCTTCGTGGCCTTCGGCGCCATCGGCAAGACCGGCGCGTTCCTGACCGGCCTGGTGCTCTTCTTCGGCGGCCAGTTCACCGGCCGCGGCCTGATGATCCTGAGCGGCGACCTGCTGTTTGCGGCGCTGTTCGCGTGGTGCCTGCTCGGCTTGCCGCGTGTAGCGTCTGTCCGATAGCCATTCATGCAACCCCAGCCCACCGAAGCCGAGCGCAAAGTCATCTACTGGCTGTTCGTGCCGGTGCTCGCGGTCTGCGTCATCTGGATCGCGATAAGCGCCTGGCGCGCGACGCGCGAATGCACGCGCATGTGCGTCATGAACGGCTACGTCGACGGAGAGCTGCGCACCGAAGCGCTCGCACGCGGCGTCGCTTCCAGCTGCAAGTGCATCGGTCCGCAATCGCGATGAGCCAGGTCCCATGTTCGGCTGGCTGAAGAAACCCTCGCATGCGCACAAGCGCGAGGACGATGCGGTGTGGATGACCGCCGAGGCGCGCATCCAGGGCGTGATCGCCGCTGCAAAGCGGGCGATCGATCGCGGCGAGCGCGTGGCGATCGGCGCGCAGGACGTCGCGACCTTCCGCGCCCTGCAAGCCGCGCGTGGCAGCGTTGCGGTGGAGGTGCTCGAAGCGCACCAGCTGAACGCGTCGCGACTGGCGGGGATGGCGCGCGGCGCGCCCAGGCTCCTGCTGCTCGTGGCTGGAGCCAGCGCCGATCCGGAAGGAGAGGACAAGCTGCTGGCGCAGTGCAAGGCGCTGCCCTTCACCATCCACCTGCAGCTGCACCACAGCCTCAGCGATCCGCTGATAGCGCAGTTCGCTTCAGGGAACCTGCGCTCGATGATGGAGAAGCTGGGCATGAAGGCCGACGAGCCGATCGAGCATCGCATGGTCTCGCGCGCGATCGACAACGCGCGGCGCAAGGCCCGTCGCTGATGCGCAGAGCCCGGCACTTGCTCCAGTTCACTCTCATCAGCGCGGTCGTCCTGGTCGGCGCCTATTGGGCGCTGGTCTGGTTCTGGCAGCGATCGCTGATGTATCCCGCGCCGCCGCTGGCGGGGTTTTCCGCCCGGCCTGCTTCGGCGCAGCAGGTCTGGCTCGACATCCCCGGTGCGCGCGTGGAAGCCTGGTATCTGCCCGCCGCATTCGACAAGGCCGCGCCGCTTCTCCTCTACACGCACGGCAACGGCGAGCTGATCGACCTGTGGCCGCCGGCGTTCGAGGTGCCGCGCAGCTGGGGCGTCGCGGCGCTGCTCGTCGAATATCCGGGATACGGCCGTTCCTCCGGCCAGCCGACGCAGCAGAGCATCACTGCCGCGAGCCTTGCGGCCTACGACTGGGCGGTGAAGCAGCCGGGCATCGATCCGCAGCGCATCGTCGCGTATGGACGCTCGCTCGGCGGCGGCGCGGCCTGCGTGCTCGCGTCACAACGCCCGGTTGCGGCGCTGATCCTGGAGTCGACCTTCACCAGCGTGCGGCCGTTCGCGCGCAGCTTCCGCGCGCCGGGCTTCCTGGTGCGCGATCCGTTCGACAACCTTTCGGTGGTGAAGACGTTCAGGAAGCCCCTGCTGATCGTGCATGGAGAGCATGACGAAGTGATCCCGGTGCAGCACGCCCGGGGGCTGGCGCAAGCGGCGCCGCACGCGGAGCTGCATCTGCTGAAGTGCGGTCACAACGACTGTCCCAAGCCCTGGCCTGTCGTGGAGGCCTTCCTGCGCAAGAGCGGATTGCTGAAATGAAAAGGCCCCGCATCGCGGGGCCTTTCTTGCTGCAGGGGCGTCAGCCTTCCTTGTGGTGACGGCGGTGGCCGCGATGGCTCGCCTCCTCCTTCTCCAGCTTCGCGCGCTGCTCCTCGGTCAGCACGGCGCTGACGTCGGTCTTCATCTGCTCGTGCAGCTGGCGCATCTGCTCGTGCAGGCTCTTCAGCTGCGGCTGGTAGCGGGCTTCGATGGCCTCGATCTGCGTGCGCTGGGCGTCGGTCGGCTCCACCGTCTTCAGCAGATGCTCCATCCTGTGTTCGCCGCGGTGCCGATGGTGCCCCGAGTTGTCGTCGTTGGCGGTTGCGAGCGCCCAGGGCGTCGCGGCGGCCAGCGTCAGCATCAGGGGAATAAGGGTCTTGCGCATGGTGTCTCTCCGGTTGCATCAGGTGACGTTCTTGCCACGGGTGCATGCTGGGGCAAGACACGTAAGCGCAGCGCTGCCGTCTGGTAAAGATTTGTCAGCCCGCCGCGGCGGCGCGGGGCCACTGAGGGACAATCACCGCATGCACCGGATCCTGCTGGCGGACGACGATCAGGCCTTCTGCGACCTGCTCAAGCAGTACCTGACCCGCGAGGGCTACGAGGTCGACGCCGTGCACGACGGCCTGTCCGCGATCCGGAGCGCCTCCGACGGCGCCTACGACGCGATGATCCTCGACGTGATGATGCCCAGGGCCGACGGCTTCCGCGTGCTCAAGGACCTGCGCTCCCCCGGCCGCATGCCGATCCTGATGCTGACCGCGCGCGGCGAGGACGTCGACAAGATCATCGGCCTGGAGATGGGCGCCGACGACTACCTCGCCAAGCCCTGCAACCCGCGCGAGCTGGCCGCGCGCCTGAAAGCGATCCTGCGCCGGACGCAGCCGCCGGGCGGCGGCGAGGTCATCGCCAGCGGCGACCTGGAGCTCGCGCCTGCCGCGCGCGCCGTGAAGCTACGCGGTGAGCCGATCGACCTGACCGGCGCGGAATTCGACGTGCTGCGCGTGCTGATCGAGGACGTGGGCCGGCTGGTCTCCAAGGACGACTTGGCGCGGCGCGCGCTGCGCCGCCCGCTCGGACAGTTCGACCGCAGCATCGACATGCACGTGAGCCGCCTGCGCCACAAGCTCGGCGACATGCCCTCCGGCGGACCGCGCATCAAGACCGTGCGCAACCGCGGCTACCTCTACGTCGCGCCGCCATGAAGCTCTACGGCAAGCTGATCTTCTGGTTCCTGCTGGCCAACCTCGTCGCCGCCGCCGTCGCCGTGCTGATCAGTTCGCGGCTGTGGACGCGCGACTACTCGGACGAGGACGCCACGCGCGACGGCCAAGCCGCCGTGCAGGTGTTCGAGTCTCAGGGTCCGCGCGGCCTCGAGCGCTGGCTGCGGCACCGGCGGTCGGAAGGCGTTTTCGGGATGCTCGCCGACGAGGAAGGAAAGCCGCTCACGCGCGGCTACCTGCCGGGTCACGGCCGCGTCGGCCACGTGCCGCCGCCGCCCGACGCCGAAGGCCCCGAGCCGGACGAGCACGCGCGCATGCAGAGCATCAGCGTCGTATCCGCCAGCGGCAAGAGCTATCGCTGGACGGCCGTGATCGGGCCACCGCGCGGCCGGCGCGCGCATCACCGCGACATGCTGCTGAACGTGACCATCGGCTTGTTTGCGATCGCGGGCGTGGCGCTGCTGGCCGCGCGGCGCATCGCCGGCCCGATCTCGGATTTGCGCTCGGCGACGCTGCTCCTTGCCGAGGGCAAGCTCGAGACGCGCGTCGCCGCCGAGGTCACGGGCCGCGGTGATGAGCTGGGCGAGCTCGGGCGCTCGTTCAACGAGATGGCGGCGCGCCTGCAGCGCCAGCTGGAGACGCAGCGTCAGCTGCTGCGCGACGTGTCGCACGAGCTGCGCTCGCCGCTGGCCCGCCTGCGCATCGCCTCGGAGCTGGCGCGCGGTGAGCCTGCCGCCGTGCATCTGGATCGCATCGACCAGGAGGCCGACCGGCTCGAGGAGCTGATCGCACAGGTGCTGCTGATCGCGCGGCTGGAGTCGCCGGTCAGCGCGACGACGCGCGAGACGTTCGACGTCACCGAGCTTGCGCGCGAGGTCTACGACGACGCGCAGCTGGAGGCGCAGCAACGCAAGGTCGCGCTGCAGGCGACGTTCGGCGACGGCTGCACGCTGTCGGGGCATCCGGACCTGATCCAGTCGGCGATCGAGAACGTCCTGCGCAACGCCATCCGCTACACGGCCGAAGGAACTGCGGTGGAGATCGACGCGGGCAGCGACGCGCGTACCTGGCGGATCGCGATCGCCGATCACGGTCCGGGCGTGCCGCCGGATCAGCTCGAGACGATCTTCAAGCCGTTCCATCGCGTCTCGACCGCGCGCGATCGGGATTCCGGCGGCTACGGGCTGGGACTGGCGATCGCCGAGCGCGCGGTGACGGCGCACGGCGGAAGCATCACGGCGCAGAACCTGGATCGGGGTGGGTTGCGGGTGGAGATCGTGTTGCCCTTGTAGGAGGGGCCGTTGGCCCCGATTCAGTGGTACGCGTCTTCCAGCCGCACCTTCCCTCTGAACACGTAATACGCGTGCGCGGTGTAGACCAGGATCACCGGCACGATCAGCAGCACGCCGACGAGGATGAACATCAGCGAATCGTCCGGCGCTGCTACTTCCCAGAATGCGAAGCGGCGCGGGACGATGAAGGGCCAGAGGCTCACCGCCAGGCCCAGCAGCGTCATCAGGTACAACGCGATGCAGGACAGGAACGGCAGCGCGTCCGGCCACTTCTCGTCGCGCAGCAGCCGGTGCAGCACGAAGCCGATCGCCATCGTCCAGATCGGGATCGGTGAAAGCATGATGATGTTCGGCCAGTCGAACCAACGGCTGCGGATGGCGGGCACCGCCCACGGCGTCCACAGGCAGACCAGCGCGATGCCGGCGAGCACGACCGGCAACAGCAGGCGCGCGCGTTGCCGCGCCCACTTCTGCAGCGTGCCCTCGCCTTTCAGCACCAGCCAGCAGGATCCCAGCAGCGCATAGGCGAGCACGACGCCGACCGCGGTCATCAGACTGAACGGCGTGATGAACCCGAGCGGGCCCGAGATCAGGCGCGTGCCGTCGTACTCGAAGCCCTGCACGAACGTGCCGAGGATCAGGCCCTGGCAGATCGCGGCGACCGTCGAGCCCACGGTGAACGCCAGGCTCCACAGCTGCGGCCGCGCCGCCTTGAAGCGGAACTCGAAGGCGACGCCGCGGAACACCAGCGCGAGCAGCATCAGCATCAGCGGCAGGTAGAGCACGGAGGAAAGAAGGTTGAACGCCTTGGGGAAGGCGGCGAACAGCGCCGCGCCGCCGCCGACCAGCCAGGTCTGATTGCCATCCCACACCGGCGAGACGCTCGCCATCATCAGGCTGCGATCGTCCTCCTTGCGCGCCCAAGGGAAGAGGATGCCGACGCCCAGCGAGAACCCGTCCAGCAGCACGTAGAGCGTGATGTTGAAGCACAGGATCGCCATCCAGATGGCGGGCAGGACGGAGGGCTCCGTCATGACTTCTTGTCCTCGACCACCAGGAACGCCGGTCGCGCGCCCTGCTTGGTGCGCTTGGGATGCGGATCCTCGGTCGGGCCCTTGCGCACGAGATGGCGGAAGAAGCGGAAGAACGCGTAGAACAGCAACGCGTAGCCGACGATGAAGGCCGACAGCGAGACTGCGACCTTGGCGCCCTCCACTGCCGATACCGACGCGCTGGTGCGCAGCAATCCGTAGACCGTCCACGGCTGACGGCCGCACTCGGTGGTGATCCATCCGGCGAGCACCGCGATGAACCCCAGCGGTCCGGCGAGGCACAGCACGCGCAGGAACGCCGTCGCTTTCTGGATGCGCTTGCGCTTTAGCAGGAACAGTCCGGTCCAGGCGAGCGCGAGCATCAGAAGGCCGCAGCCGACCATCACCCGGAACGACCAGAACACCACCGCCACCGGCGGGCGGTTCTCCGGAGGAACCTCCTTCAATCCCGGGATCTCGCCGTGCAGCTCGTGCGTGAGGATGACGCTGCCCAGATATGGAATGGCCAGCTCCATGCGATTGCGCTCGCCCGCCTGGTCCGGGAATGCGACCAGGATCAGCGGCACGTCCCGCGATGTCTCCCAGTGCCCTTCGATCGCCGCCACCTTCATCGGCTGGTGGTGGTAGGTGTTGAGACCGTGCTGGTCGCCGATGAACGCCTGCAGCGGCGCCAGCACGGACGCGGCGACGATGCCCCAGCGCAAGGTCGTCATCGCGAACTCGGTGTGCCGGCCCTTGAGCACGTACCAGGCGCCCACCGCGGTGACCAGGAAGCTGGACGACAGATACGCGGCGGTGACCATGTGCGCCAGCCGGAACGGGAACGACGGGTTGAAGATCGCCTGCGGCCACGACGCCACGCGTAGCACGCCCTCTTCCATGCGATAGCCCGCGGGCGTGTGCATGAACGAGTTCGCCGACAGCACCCAGAATGCCGACATCAGCGTGCCGAGCGCGACCATGCACGTGGCGAAGAAGTGCACGCCGGGCGATACGCGGTTGCGGCCGAACAGCATGATCCCGAGGAAGCCCGCCTCCAGGAAGAACGCGGAGAGCACCTCGTAGCTCATCAGCGGCCCGACCACCGGGCCGGCGAATTCCGCGAAGCGGCCCCAGTTGGTGCCGACCTCGTAAGACAGCACCACGCCGCTGACCACGCCCATGCCGAACGACAGCGCGAAGATGCGCGCCCAGAACGCGCCGGCCGCGCGGTAGCGGTCGTCGCCGGTCTTGAGCTCCATCGCCTCCAGGAAGACCAGGAACATGGCCAGGCCCATCGACAGCGTCGGGAAGACGATGTGATAGCCGATCGTGAAGCCGAACTGGATCCGCGACAGCAGCAGCGCGAGGGGGTCCATGGCATGAAGTTTACGGTGGTTTCCGCTAGCATCGCCGCACCCCCAGGTGCCGTCGAGATCGCGTCCGTGACCCGTAGAGTCGTGTTCAACCAGAAAGGCGGTGTCGGCAAGACCACGATCGTCTGCAATCTCGCCGCCATCGCCGCCAGCCGCGGCCTGCGCACGCTGGTAATCGACCTCGACACGCAGAGCAACGCGACGCAGTACCTGCTCGGCAAGGACGTCAAGCCCGACCGCAACGTCGCCGACTTCTTCGAGTCGACGCTGTCCTTCTCGCTGTCGCCGCAGCCCCTGGTCGCTTACGCCACCAACTCGCCGTTCGAGAACCTCGACGTCATCGCCGCGCACCCGCGCCTGGAGGAGCTGATCGTCAAGCTCGAGGCCAAGCAGAAGATCTACAAGCTGCGCGACGCGCTCAACCGCTTGAAGGGCTACGACGCGGTGTTCATCGACACCCCGCCCGCCCTGAATTTCTACTCGCGCTCGGCACTGATCGCCTCGGAGCGCGTGCTGATCCCGTTCGACTGCGACGAGTTCGCGCGCCAGGCGCTCTACACGCTGCTGGAGAACATCGGCGAGATCCGCGCCGACCACAACGACGCGCTCGAGCTCGAGGGCATCATCGTCAACCAGTTCCAGTCGCGATCGAACCTGCCCAAGCGCGTCGTCGAGGAGCTGAAGAAGGAAGGCCAGCCGGTGTTCGCGCAGACGCTGTCGAGCTCGGTGCGGGTGAAGGAGTCGCACGAGCTGCACCGCCCGCTGGTGTACCTGGACCGCGGGCATCGGGTGACGCAGGAGTACCTTGGCCTGTACGAGGCGCTGGTGTAGGAGGGGCTGTTAGCCCCGACAGTCGGGGCCAACGGCCCCTCCTACAAAAGACAAAGAATGGCCGCTACCCAGAAATTCGACATCGTCGTCATCGGCTCCGGCCCCGCCGGCGAAGGCGCGGCGATGATGGCGGCCAAGAACCACAAGAAGGTCGCGCTGGTCGAGCGCCACTTCGACGTCGGCGGCGGCTGCACGCACTGGGGCACGATCCCGAGCAAGGCGCTGCGCCAGGCGGTGAAGACGCTCCACGACGTCCGCAACAATCCGCTGATCAAGGGTATCCAGATCGACGGGCCGGGCTTCGCCGAGCTCTTGGCGACGTCGCACAAGGTCGTGGCGCAGCAAGTAGCGAGCCGCCGGCGCTTCTACGAGCGCAACCGCGTGCCGATCTTCAACGGCCAGGCCCGCTTCGTCGACGCCACGCACCTGGAGGTCGGCGGCAAGGGCGCGCCGGTCGCGAAGTTGCAGGCGCCGCACTTCGTCATCGCCACCGGCTCGCGTCCCTACCATCCGCCGGACCTGGACTTTGCGCACGCGCGCATCAAGGACAGCGACAGCATCCTCAAGACGACGGAGAGCCCGTTCTCGATCACGATCTACGGCGCCGGCGTGATCGGCTGCGAGTACGCGTCGATCTTCCTGAACCTCGGCTGCAAGGTGACGCTGGTCAACACCCACGACCGGCTGCTGTCGTTCCTCGACGACGAGATCGCCGAAGCGCTGTCGTACCACCTGCGCGAGCAGGGCTGCATCATCCGCCACAACGAGCAGTACGACCGGGTCGAGCCGCGCGAGCGCGACGTGGTGCTGCACCTGAAGTCGCGCCGCAAGATCAAGTCCGACCTCTTGCTGTGGGCCAACGGCCGTACCGGCAACACCGACGACATGGGGCTGGAGAAGATCGGCCTGCAGCCCGACGCGCGCGGGCAGCTCAAGGTCAACGGCTATTACCAGACCGAGCAGCGCAACATCTACGCGGTCGGCGACGTCATCGGCCCGCCGGCGCTGGCGAGCGGCGCCTACGTGCAGGGTCGCTTCGCCACCCAGCACATCCTCAATCCCAACATCGAGCCGCACCGGCTGGAGCTGATCCCCAGCGGCATCTACACGCTCCCGGAGATCTCCTCGATTGGCAAGACCGAGCGCGAGCTGCAGGAAGCCAAGGTGCCCTACGAAGTCGGCCACGCGCATTTCAAGAGCCTGGCGCGCGCACAGATGACCGGCGAGACGGTCGGCATGCTCAAGATCCTGTTCAACGCCGACTCGCTGCAGGTCCTGGGCGTGCACTGCTTCGGCGACCGTGCCTCGGAGATCGTGCACATCGGCCAGACCGTGATGGCCAACGCGGGCATGAACGACCTGCGCTACTTCATCCACACCACCTTCAACTATCCGACGATGGCCGAGGCCTACCGGACCGCGGCGCACAACGGGATCAATCGGCTCGCATGACGGCGCCGGCGCAATCGGGGAGCCGCGCGTTCTGGTTGGTGGTGGCGGCGGCGTCCGCGCTGGCGCTGTACCAGTATGCGACGCTGTTCCCCTTCGTCATCGACGATGCGTACATCGTCCTGCGCTACGCGCGCAACCTGGTCACGACCGGTCAGCTCGTGTTCAACGCGGGCGAGCGCGTCTCGGCGCTGACCTCGCCGCTGCATACGCTGCTGGCCGCCGGGCTGTACGCGCTGATGGGCGAGAAGACGCTGCTCGCCTACAAGCTGCTGTGCATCGGCTGCCTCGTCGCCAGCGTGGTCCTTTTGCTGCGCGCGTTCCGCGGCGGCGTTGGCGCGCTGGCGCTGACATTGGCGCTGCTGGTGACGGCGCCCTCGGTCGTGCTGTGGACCTTCGGCGGCCTGGAAACGCCGCTGCTGTTCCTCGTGGTCGCCGGCTTCACCGCACTCATCCAGCATCGCCTCGATGGCGGCGGCAGGCTGGATCGGGTCAGCCTGGTCTGCTTGCACCTGCTCGCCGCGGTTGCGTTCCTGATCCGCTACGACTCGGTGTGCTTCTTCGCGCCCGCCCTGCTGCTCTGCTGGCGCCATCGCGACGGCTGGAAGTCGGTCGGACTGTCCGTGTACCTGGCGGCGCTGCCCTGCCTGGCCTGGTTCAGCTTCGCTTTCGAGTATTTCGGCGACGTTCTGCCGACCTCGTTCTACGTCAAGACGCCCAGCTACGGCCTGCGAGAGATCGCGATGACCGGACTCTACGAGCTGCTGTGGCTGACGCTCCTGGGGGTGGCGCCCCTCCTGGGCGCTGCGCTCTTCCGGCGGTGGCGACGGCGCGAGTGGTCCATCGAGCCCCAAGGCCTGATCCTGCTGGTGGGCCTGGCCGGCACCTGGCTCTACGGCCTGGGGATGGCGCAGAAGCACATGATGTTCGGCTTCCGCCACGGTGTGCCGTACCTGCCGGCGGCCGCCAGCCTGCTGCTCCTGGAGCTGCGGCGCTGGGACCTGCGCCCCGCGCCGGTCGCGGCCTTCCTGATCGGCCTTCTCGTCGTGCATGCCGTGCATACCCAGCGGATGCTCGACGTCTCCGTGAACGGCTACTGGCGCTGGAGCCCGTTCTCGGAGGCCGGCGCGCGCAACCTGATGGACATGGTCGGGGTGTGGAAGACCGTCGCGCACGACATGCAGGCGCACTGGTCACAACAGGGTCGCGACCGCCCGCTGCGGGTCTTCACCTACGTCGGGGGCGTCGTCCCCTACGAGCTGCCGGACGCCTACGTCTTCGAGGAGCTGATCTCGGCGCGGCGGAGCCGCTGCGCCAAGGCGTCCGAGATCGAGGCTGCGGCGGATTACGTCCACGCCATCCTCACGCCCCAGAACGTCAACTCACCCTATTACAATGCCATCGCCCGCAACCCGGAGCGGCTGCTGATCTCGGAGCAGTCGATCCAGATCGGCGGGGATCTGCGGCGGGTGCAGGTGTATTACAACCCGAGTCCGACGCTGCTTTCCCTGCCGGCGCGCTTCAACGAGGCGTGCCTGCCGGCGAAAGCCGCTGCGCAATGAGACGCAACGCACAATGAGGCCCGCAGAGTTGTTTTTACCAAGTGAAATCCAGGTGCAAGCGCAGACGTCATTGGATAAGATGCTTCCAAGGGAAAGCATCTGGGCCAGGGAATGGCCGCCCCGCGAACGAGAGTCCTATGCAGAGCATTTCACAGCGTTTCTTCCGTACCTGGCTGCTGGTCGCCATCCTGTCGCCGCTGCCGGCGATGGCGTATATCGATCCCAACACCGGGGGCATGATCTTCCAGATGCTGGCCCCGCTGCTCGCGGGCATCACCGGCGCCTGGCTGTTCGCGCGCGACAAGATCAAGGCCGGCTTCTACAGGCTGCGCCGCATGATCCTGCCGGCCCGCGCCTCGCAGGGCCCGACCGACACCAACGTCGATCCGAGCTGATCCCCGGTAGTCCCCCGCCCCGCCAGCAAGCGCGGGGCTCAAGCGTTCCAGAACGAAGCGGTGCCTGCGCCGCGGTGGCGCCATGATCCGCGCGTTCTTCGCGCATTGGCGGCGCTCGGCCACCGACCTGTGCGTGCTGCTGGTCTTCGTCCAGCTGCCGCTCGCGCTGCTCTTCAGCTTCCAGGCCCGCCTGTTCTACCAGACGGTCTGGGAGCTCACCAAGGACGCCTCGCTCCTGGTGGTGATCTATTGCGTCGTCGCGAGCCTGATCGCGCTCGCAGTCGCCCTGGTCGCCAGCGCCATCCAGCTGTTCAGCGCCAGGCGCGCCGAGCAGTTCATGGCGCTCAGCGTCTACGCCTACTGCCTGCTCGCGATCATGAGCATGCAGCCCTTCGCGCAGAAGTGGTGGTGGCAGATGCTGGCCCTGCTGCATCGCGTGCGCGGCGCGCCGGTCCGCTTCGACGCCGTGCCCTGGCTGTTCGGCGTGGCGCTGGTGCTGTTCATCTGGTACGTCTGGCGCACCGGATTCCAGCAGGCGTCCGTGCGCATTTCGGCATCGCTGAGCAACGGCGCCCGGCCCACGCTGGCGCTGCTGGTGGTCTGCTTCATCATCGCCGCGGCGTCGGGGCACATGCACTGGCGCGACTTCGGCTGGACCGAGAGCAAGCAGGTCGCGGCCGCGCCGCCGGACGCGCCCAACGTGATCCTGGTGACGATCGACACGCTCGCCGCCACCGACATGTCGCTCTACGGATATGCGCAGCCGACGACGCCGGGGCTGGAGAAGTTCGCGCAGGGTGCCTACGTGTTCGAGCACTTCCTGGCGAACTCGAACTACACGACCCCGACCGTCACCAGCATGCTGACCGGGCGCTACCCGACGTCGCACACCGTCTACCACCACTACGCAGGCATCCGTCCCGAGCAGCGCGCCTTCAACCTGGCGACCATCCTGCGCGATCACGGCTACACCACTGCGGCCGTGGTCTCCAACCCGATGGCGCACCCGATGAACATCGGCATCGGCGACGGCTTCGATTACGTCTCCGGCGTCGCCAACGCCGCGCCGGGCCATTTCAGCTTCCGCGTGTTCGGATTCACGCGCGCCGACCTCGCCGCGTTCCTGTGGGACTGGTGGCTGGGGCCCGCGGTGCGCGAGATCGTGCCGCGCATCCCGCTCAAGGCGGTGCAGAAGCAGCCGTGGTTCCCGCCGGAGCTGGTGATCGACGAAGCCAGGTCGGTCCTGGCAGCGGACCGCAAGCCGTTGTTCCTGTGGACGCACATCTTCGCGCCGCACGAGCCCTACATCTCGCCGTCCGAGTACATGGGCAAGTTCCTGCCGACCGGCGACTACGACACGCTCTACGAGCAGCTGGTGGACCACCCCATCGCCGGCCTTTACGAGAGCGTGCAGCAGCCGTTCGTCGACCAGCTGCGCGCCCGCTACGACGAGGACATCGTCTACGTCGATCACGAGGTCAGCGCCTTCCTCGAGGAGCTCGACCGGACCGGCGTGGCGAAGAACGCGATCGTCATCATCGCCGCCGACCACGGCGAGTCCTTCGAGAAGAACTGGCGCGGACACTCGGGACCGATGCTGCACCAGCCGCTGCTGCACGTGCCGCTGATCGTGCGCCTGCCCAACCAGGGCCCGGCCGGGCAGCGGCTGACGACCAACGCCGAGCAGGTCGACCTGCTGCCGACGGTGCTGGACCTGCTGAAGATCCCCAAGCCCGCGTGGGTCGATGGCGAGTCGCTGATGCCGATGATGCGGGACGGCGTGCAGTCGACCAAGACGAAGTACGCCGCGTCGGTCTATCGCAGCCCGCGCTTCCAGCCGCTCACCGACGGCACCGTCGCCGTGATCCAGGGGCAATACAAGCTGGTGCGCTATCTGGCCTCAGGCTGCGAGGAGCTGTACGACCTCGGGAAGGACGCCGACGAGCGCGCCAACCTGGTGGCGAAGGAGCCCGAAGTGGCGGCGCGGCTGCGCGAGACCATTCCGAATCTGACCGGCGTGCCGGTGCCACCGGCGGATGCGAAGGCCAACTGCGCCAGGCCCTGGGTCGATCAGTCGTAGCCGTATTTGCGGATGAGCGGCGCCGACCAGCGTTGCACCAGCGCGCGATCCTCGGGGCTCATCTTCAGGACGTTCTTCTGGTGCCCGGCGTTCTTCTGCAGCTGGGCGTCGAATGACGCCCTGACGGCGTCGTAGGGACCCAGCTGCAGCGTCCGGTAGATGCGCTCCACTTCCTGGTGCGGCGACGCGGTCAGATCCTCGAAGCGCACGACGCAGGCGTCGGCGGCCCCTTCCAGATCGGACTCCGTCGCCTGCAGCAGCCTGGACTGGAACTCGGCCACGTCGGGCATCACGGCCGGATACGGCGGTGGCGTCAGCGCGTAGACGTCGAACAGCGTTTCCCACATTCGCCGGGTTGACGCGGCGACGTCGAACAGATTGCGCACGATGTGAACGAAGCGCGCGCCGGGGAACAGCTTGCGCAGCGCCTTGATGCGCCAGCCGTGCGGCGGCGACTTCAGCAGCAGCGTCTTGTCGGCATGGCGCGACGCCACTTGCGCTGCGAACCGCGTCATCAGCTGCCGCCATTGCTCCTGCTGCTGCGCCGGCAAGGTCTCGAAATCGCCACCTTCCAGCGCGCGTCGCAGCGCCCTGGGGAACAGCACCGCCTCGTACGGAGACCGCGCGCCCAGGCACAGCAGCGCGAATTCGTCTTCCTGCGGCGAGGCCGAGGAGATCTTCATCGCGTCCATCGGCCGCGCGACCTCGACGTTGCCGCTGAGCTCGGTGGCGCCGCGCTCCGTCAGCAGGAAATGCTGCGGGTTCATGCAAGCGTAGGTCGACGGGAAGCAGAACTGCGGGTCGCTCACCATCAGCTCGTGCAGGAAGGTCGTGCCCGAGCGCCAGTGACCGACGATGAAGAGCGGCGGGCGCTGCAGCGCCGGCGCCTGCTTGCGCTCGAGCAGCGACATGTAGCTGCTCATGAACCGGTACGACGCGCGCACTTTCCACGGAACCGACGGCAGCTGATCCGCGTAAACCTCCTTCAGCATCCGCCAGGCAGCGGCTGACAGGTTCAGGCGGTTCTGCGGTCCGCTCCAGGGCGGCGCGCTGGTCATCGCGACCGCTCCTTGGCCTTGGCGGCCTGCCACCGCGCCTCCATGGCATCGAGCCGGCGCGGGTCGCGCAGCGCCGGCAGCGATTCCAGATCGGCGCGGACGTGGGCGTAGCGGCGCGTGAACTTGCGGTTGGCGCCCGCCAGGGCCTGCAGCGGATCGATCTTCAGGTGCCGCGCCAGGTTGACGAGCATGAAGAGCAGGTCGCCCAGCTCCTCCTTGCGATGCGCTGGCGTGCGCGCGGCGCGCAGCTCGTCGATCTCCTCGGCGAGCTTGGCCCACAACTCCGCCGTGTGGCGCCAGTCGAAGCCTTCGCGTGCGGCCGCGCGCTGCATGCGCAGCGCGTCCGCGATCGGATTGCCTCGCGTGCGCGCGCTCACGCGGCCGACACCTTCTGCACCAGGTTCCAGAGCATGCCCGCGGTCGCGCCCCAGATGCGGTAGCCCTCGTGGTTGAGCTCGAAGAACGGCACGTTGACGCCGCCGCGCGAGAACGCCTTGCGCGCGTAGCTCTTGGGATCGAGCACGATCTCCAGCGGCACCTCGAACACCTCCGCGACCTCGCGCGCGTGCGGGGTCAGCTCGGGCGAGCCTCGGACCAGCCCGACCACCGGCGTCACCAGATAGCGCGTGATCGTCGGGTAGTCGTCGAGGTAGCCCAGGATCTCGACGGTCTCCGGCAACAGTCCCACTTCTTCCTGCGCTTCGCGCAACGCGGCCGATGCGGCGGAGGCGTCGCTCTCCTCGCGTCGTCCGCCAGGGAAACTGATCTGCCCGCGATGCGAGCGCATCTGGTCGGAGCGTCGCGTGAACAGCATAGTCAGTCCGCCCTCGCGACGGATGACCGGCGCCAGCACCGCTGCCGGGCGCATCGACTTGAACAGGATCGGCGAGATGAACCGATCGAGCTTCATCGGCAGCTCGATCGCCGAGATCGGCCGCGGCAGCTTCTCGTGGGTTCCGGCGAGCGCCTGGCGCAAACGCTGTTCCAGCGCGGGCATGGTGGGATGAGCAGGACGTGCGATGCCCGTAGTCTACAATGCGGCCCTCCCCGGATCGCGGCGAACTGGATGGCCCAGCAGGGTTTCTACGAGATGCTGCGCACGCATTTCGCGACCGCCATTCCGCACGCGATCGCCTGCGGCATCAAGATCGATCTCGTCGACGCCACGCAAGCGTGCCTGAGCATGCCGTATCGGGATGCCTGGCTCGCCGACGCCGAGCGCGGCTGGCTGCATCCCGGCGTGATCACGACATTGATCGACACGGCTTGCGGGCTGGCGGTGGTCGCGGCGGCCGGACAGTTCGAGCGCATCGCCACCATCGACCTGCGCATGGATTACCTGCGCGCGGCGCAGGCGCCCAAGGGCCTGTGGTGCCGCGCCGAGTGCTACCGCATCACCTCGACCATCGCCTTCGTGCGCGCAAGCGCCTGGCAGGACAACCCGGACGAGCCGTGTGCGGTGAGCCAGTCCGCCTTCATGCGCTCGCCGGTGAAGAGCCAGCGATGAGCGCCGCGGCGCCGCGCGATCCCGTCGCCGAGTTCGCCGCGCTGCGGCAGCGCATCGGCTACGTCGCGTTCCTGGGGATGGAGCTGATCGTCGAGCCCGGTGTGCTGCGCTTCCGGCTGCCGTTCCGCGACGACCTGGTCGGCGACACGGTGCTGCCCGCGATCCACGGCGGCGTCATCGCCGGCTTCATGGAAGCCGCGGCGCAGCTGCATCTGCTGCTGACGCTGACCGACCGGCGCCTGCCCAAGAACATCGATTTCTCGCTCGACTACCTGCGCTCGGGCCACACCGCCGACTGCTTCGTCGATTGCGAGGTGATGCGCCAAGGGCGACGCGTCGCCCAGGTGCAGGTGCGCTGCTGGCAGCACGAGCGCGGCGACACCGCGCGCACGCGCGCGATCGCCCTCGGCCGCGCCCACTTTCTCCTCGCGAGCGAAAGCGACGTCTGATAGCATTCGCCTCTCACAAACGAACAGGGGAGTCGATCATGAGCGCCGCCGTTGACCTGCTGAACAAGCTGCCCGCCGCGTTCAATCCCGACGCCGCCGCCGGCGTGGACTGCACGCTGCAGTTCAACATCTCCTCCCCCATGAACGCGGTGATCAAGAACGGCAGCTGCGCGGTCAACACCGGCGCGGCCGCTTCTCCCGACGTCACCATCACCATGGAAGACGACGACCTGGTGGCCCTGATGAAGGGCGAGCTCAACGGCATGACCGCGTTCATGACCGGCAAGCTGCAGATCGAAGGCGACCTGATGCTGGCGCAGCGCATGTCGGCGTTCTTCGATTCTGGAAAGCTGGGCTGAAGGAAGGATGCAGCATGACCAAGCCCCGGACTCCCGGGGCTTTGTTTTTGAGCTCGCGGAATCCGGCGGCCGGCTCAGCCTGTTCGCCCGGCATCATCCCCGCTTCGGCGGCATCCACGTCGACTGGGGCGCGCCCGAAATTCAGCGGCGTATCGCCGCGGGCAAGCGCCAATTGCTCACTCGCGCGGTCGGCCTGCACAAGCGACCCGCGCTCGTCATCCTTGACGCTACCGGCGGACTGGGGCGCGATGCCTTCACCCTCGCCTCGCTCGGCGCCCACGTCAGCGTCGCCGAGCGACAGCCGATGATCCTGCAGCTGCTCGCGGACGGTCGGCGCCGGGCATTAGCCGATCCGGCGACGGTCGAGGCCGCCAAGCGCGTGCAGATCCTCGAAGGCGACGCGCATGCGCATCTGCGCGCCCGCCGCTGGGACGTGATCTATCTGGATCCGATGTATCCGGGCCACGATCGCGACGAGCGCTCCAAGAAACAGATGCAATTCCTGCGCGAGCTGACTGGGGGCGACGCCGACGGCGCCGATCTTCTGGAGGCGGCGCTGGCGGCGCGTCCAGGCCGCGTCGTGGTCAAGCGCCCGCGCAGCGCCGCGCGCCTGGGCGCCAGCGAGCCCACTTTCGAGCTGGCCGGCACTCAGGCTAGATTCGACGTGTATCTTCTTCCCGAGCTGCCGGTCGAATAGCCATGCGCCTGCTCACGGTCGTGCGACACGCCAAGTCCTCCTGGGATTACTCGGAGCTCTCCGACTTCGAGCGGCCGCTCAACGAGCGCGGCCGCAAGGACGCGCCGGCGATGGCGCAGCGCCTGCTGCGCCTGCCGCCGCGGCCGGACCTGCTGATCTCCAGCCCGGCGGTGCGGGCGCTGACGACGGCGCGGATGTTCGCCGACGTTCTCGGCATCGCACCCGAGGACATCGCCGTTAACGCGCGCATCTACGACGCGTCGCTCGAGGCGTTGCTCAAGGTGGTCGCGTCACTCGACGACGCGGCACGGCACGTCGTGCTCTTCGGCCACAACCCGGGTGTCACGGAGCTGTTGCACGCGCTGGCGAGCTGCACGCTCGACGAGATGCCGACCTGCGGCGTGGCGCGCCTGGAGTTCGCCGCCAAGACTTGGCACGACGTCGATCGCGGCCAGGGCGAGCTGGTGCATTTCATGTATCCGAAGGACGGAACATGACCTACCCCTGCCGGACCGCCCGGATAGGTTCGACGGGGGCGTGTGGCGCCAGGGACGGCGACACTCGAGGCTAACGGAGTTTTTAAGTCGTCCCCCGGCGGGCCTATCCGGGTGGCCGATTCACAATGGCTTCAAATCGCGCTTGAACCGCTTGAAGTTCTGCACGTAGTGCTGCGCGTTGAGCGTGATCATCTGCACTTCCTGCGGATTGAGCTCGCGCACGACCTTGGCGGGCGTGCCCATGATCAGCGAGTTGTCGGGGAAGCTCTTGCCCTCGGTGACCAGGCTGCGGGCGCCGACGATGCAGTTGTTGCCGATCTTCGCGCGGTTGAGGATCACGGCGCCGATGCCGATCAGCGAGTTGTCGCCGACCTCGCAGCCGTGCAGCACGACGTGGTGCCCAATCACGCAGTTGCGTCCGACCTTGAGCTTGATGCCCGGATCGGTGTGCAGCATCGAGAAGTCCTGGATGTTGGTGCCCTCGCCGACCATCAGGTCGTCGGTGTCGCCGCGCAGCACGCAGCTGAACCAGACGCTGACGTCGTTCTCCAGGATGACCGAGCCGATGACGGCCGCGTTGTCGGCGATGAAGTAGTCGCCCTTGAACTGCGGCTTCTTGTCGCCCAGCTGGTAGATCATGAACGCTCCGTACTCACATGGATGATTTGGCGCGCCGCGCGCTGGCCTGCTGCTCCAGCGTCAGCGCAACGTCGTTGCGCAGGTAGACCGGCTCGAGCGCAGCGGCGCTGATGGCGGCGCCCGCTTCGAACTGCGGCCGCGCCAAGACTAGCGCGTCGCCGGCTTCGGGCAAGGCGTCGCCTTCGATCGCGGATGGCGGCGTGGCGCAGCGCGCGCGCAGCACGTCACCGTAAGTGCGCCAGCCGGTTCCGGTGGCGACCCACGGAGCTTCGAGCCGAACGTCGAGCTGATCGGGCTTGCAGACTTTCGGCGCGTCGATCGCGATGGCGAGACCGCGAGCATCGCGCTCGAACGTCCCGGCATAGACCTCACCCATGCGCGCGTCGATGCAGACGGCGACGCGGACCTGTCCGCTTCGGTGCATCGCGCCTTGCGCGAGGCTCGCCAGGCTCATGACCGGCACCACCGGGACGTCACGCGCGAGAGCCAGGCCTTTGACGAAGCCGACGCCGACGCGCACGCCGGCGAAGCTGCCCGGCCCGACGCCGCAGACGATGCCGTCGAGCGAGGCGAACGCCATTTGCGCCTCGTCCATCAGCTCCTTGAGCAATGGCAGCAGAACCATCGTCTGCTCGCGGCCGGCGACGACATGCCGGCGGAACACCCGCTCACCGGCGAGGATCGCCAGGCTGCAGGCCTCGGTTGCGGTGTCGATGGCTAGCAGGTTCATTGCTGCAACCCGCGCACGACGCGCAGCCATTCCACCGCCGCAGCTTCCTCGCGCAGCACCGGCATCGCCGGCAGGCTCGCGAGGATGCGCTTTCCATAGCCCTTGCCGTGCAGGCGCGGATCGCAGATCGCGATCAGCCCGTGATCGTCAGCGTCGCGGATCAGCCGGCCGATGCCCTGGCGCAGCGCCATGATGGTCTGCGGCAGCTGGTAGTCGCGGAAGGGATCGCCGCCGGCTTCGGTGATGGCAGCGAGCCGCGCCTCCAGCACCGGATCGCCCGGGGACGCGAACGGCAGGCGGTCGATGATCACCAGGCGCAGCGCCGGACCCTTGACGTCCACGCCCTGCCAGAAGCTGGTCGTGCCGACCAGCACGCCGTTTCCGGCCGCGGCGAATCGCTCGAGCAGCGTCGCGCGCGCCGCGGTGCCCTGCACGAACAAGGGGTAATCCAGATTCGATTGCAGCTCTCTTGCGATCTGCTGCAGCGCGCGGTGGCTGGTGCAGAGAATGAACGCCCCACCCTCCGAAGCCGCGATCAGCGGCAGCGACTTCGCGATGACCTGCTCGGTGTATCCCGGCGTGTTGGGATCGGGCATCGCCGACGGACAGTACAGCCGCGCCTGCGCCGCGTAGTCGTAGGGGCTCGCGAGGCGCACGGTGGCAGGCTCCTCGAGCCCGAGCTCGCCGGCGAACACCGAGAAGTCCTCGCCTTCGGCCAGCGTCGCGGAAGTCAGGATCCACGCCGCCGGCTGGGCCGCGAAGAGATTGCGGAACTGCTCCGCGGGCCGCAGCGGCGCGGCCAGGAGCGCGCCACCCCTGCCCTGCGGCTCGACCCATCGCACCAGCGATTCGTCGGCTTCGTCCAGCAGCGACGAGAGATGCTCGAGGACCGAGCCCGCGCGATCGGCGCACGCCGCAAGACCGTTGCTGCGCTCGCGCGTCGGCGCCAGCGCGTCGGCCAGCTCCTCCACCGCGACGCGAAGCTCGTCCAGGGCGTCGCGCATGCCCCGTCGCTCGAGGAACACCGCGAGCATCTCGCGTCCGGGCAGGTCGCCGAAGCCGGCGGCAAGGCTGGTCGCCGCGGCGGCCAGCGCCTCGGCGCGCTCGACCAGGTCCGGGCAATCGCGCAGCGCCCGGGCTTCCGACTCGCAATCCTGCGCCAGGTCCTGCAGCTGGCGGCTGCCGACGCGGATGCCGAAGAATCGTGTGCCCAGCTCCGGCAGCAGGTGCGCCTCGTCGACGATCACCGCGTCCACGCCGGGAAGGATCTCGCCGAAGCCGTCGGTCTTGAGGACGAAGTCCGCGAGCAGCATGTGGTGGTTGACGACGATGAGGTCGGCGGCGAGCGCCGAGCGCCGCGCCTGCACGACGAAGCAGTTCTCGAACTCAGGACAGCGGCTGCCCAGGCAGTTCTCCGCCGTCGACGTCACCTGCGGCAGCAGGCCCTCGTCCCCGGACGCGGTGAACTCCTGCATCTCCCCTGAGTTCGTGCGGCCGGCCCACGCCTGCATCGACCGCAGCCGCTCATGCTCGGCCGGCAGCAGCGTGTTTTCGAGCGCCAGCGTCAGCCGATGACGGCACAGATAATTGGCGCGACCCTTGAGCAGGCTGGCGCGCAACGGCAGACGCAGCGCCGCGCGCACGCGCGGCAGATCGCGCTCGAACAGCTGGTCCTGCAGATTCAGCGTGCCGGTCGAAAGCACCACGCGCTTGCCCGACATGAGCGCGGGCACGAGGTAGGCGTAGGTCTTGCCGGTGCCGGTCCCGGCTTCCACCAGCAACGTCTGGCCGTTCTCGATGGCCTCGCCGATGGCCGCAGCCATCTGCTGCTGGCCCTCGCGCAGCTGGAACCCTTCGATGGCGTTTGCGAGCGGGCCTCCGGCTGCGAGCGCTGCGGCGGCCTCGTCTGCAAGCATCCGGGGTGAGCGATCCCTATCGGCCCAGGAGGCGGTTCAGCTCGTCGACGCGCGACTGCGCCTGCAGCGCACCGCTGCCGTCGCCGGCGGCCTGTCGCGCGGCCGCGATCACCTTCCAGTTCTCGATCTCCACGTAGGGATTGCCGCGCGAGAGGCTGTTGGATTTCTCGGCAGTGTTCTCCGCCTGCTCCATGTGGCCCGCCGCCAGGTGCGACGTCGCCAGCATCTGCCAGACGAAGGCGTTGCGCGGCTCGATGCGCTGCGCGCGCTCCAGCGTCGCCAGCGCCTGGTCCGGGCGGTTGGCGGACAGCGACGCGCGTGCCTGCAGCACCAGCGACTGCACCGCGGGTCCGCTCATGTCTTCGGCGCTGCGCGGCGCGTCCGGCGGGACCGACTTGGGGATGTCGGGGTACTGCTCGATCGGCAGCGGCACCGGCTCGCCGGTCCCGCGCTCGCGCGGCATCGGGTGGGTCGTGCGCCCGGAATCCTCGCCGGGCCAGCTGTCGCGGCGGCCGCTCGACGTGCCGCAGGCGCTGAGCACCAGCGCGAGGCTGACCAGGATCGGCGCGAGCCGGATCACCGGAAGATCTGCTTGAACCACTGCAGCGGTCCGAAATGCTCGTCGGCGCATGGGGCGTAGTCCTGCGGCGCATAGCCGCGTGCGTAAGGGATGTCCACGACCCTTGGACAACCGGTATCGGCGCGCAATCCCGACTCCGCGTCGATCGTCACCACCTCCACCGCCTGGGGCACATCGTCCTCCAGCCCGCGCATCTCGATGTCGCGGGCCAGCCGCGACCACACCTGCAGCGCACCGGCGGCGCCGGACAGGCCGATCGGCTTGTTGTCGTCGCGGCCGACCCAGATCACCGCCACGCGATCGGCGCCGTAGCCGGCGAACCAGCTGTCGCGGAAGTCGTCGGTGGTCCCGGTCTTGCCTGCCAGCCGCGTCCCGTCCGGCAGGAAGTTCTTCAGCGCGGCGGCGGTGCCCATGGTCGTGACCTTCTGCAGCGCCCAGGTCAGCAGGTAGACCGAAGTCTCGGGCAGCGCGCGGCGGATGCGGATGTCAAACCGCTGCAGCGGCTGTCCTTCCTTGGTCGTCACCTCGCGGATGGAGTTCAGCGGCGCCTTGTAGCCGCGCGCCGCCAGCGTCACGTACATCTGCGCGACCTGCAGCGGCGACATATCGATGGAGCCGAGGATCACCGACGGCACCGGCTGCGCCGGGCCTTCGTAGCCCGCCGCGCGGATCACGTCGAGGATGCGCGGGATGCCGACGCCCAGCCCTGCGTGGATCGTCGCCAGGTTGTAGCTGTGCGCCAGCGCGGAGTACAGCGGCACGGCACCGTGCACTTCCTTGTCGTAGTTCTGCGGCGACCAGGTCTTGCCGGTGGGCAGCTTCAGGTCGATCGGCAGATCCTCGAGCATGCTGTGCAGGTTGTAGTGATCCGGCTGCATCAGCGCGGCGAGGAACACGAACGGCTTGGCCAGGGAGCCGATCGGGCGCTGCGCCTCGATGGCGCGGTTGAAGCCGGCGAAACGGAAATCGCGCCCGCCGACGATGGCCAGCACCTCGCCGGCGTCGACAGTGGTGACGATGCCGGCCGCCTCCAGCGTCCCCGCCGGCATCTTGCGGGTCTGCTCGAGCATCGGCAGGTCGGCGGTGACGCGCGTCTCCAGGACTTCCTGCACGTGCGGGTCCAGCGTCGTGAAGATGCGCAGGCCCTCGTCGGTCATGTCCTCTTCGCGGTACTGGCCGGCGAGCTGCCGCCGCACCAGGTCGACGAACGCGGGGTAGCGCTCGACCCCGCCGCCGGCGCCGCCGGCGAGCCCCAGTGGCTGCTTGGAGGCCCACTCGTAATCGCCCTGGGTGATGAGCTTCTCGTCCGCCATCACCGACAGCACCCAGTTGCGCCGCTCCAGCGCGCGGTCCGGGTGCCGCCGCGGGTTGTACTCGGAGGCGCCCTTGGGCAGCGCCACCAGCAGCGCGATCTCGTGCGGACGCAGCTCCACCAGCGGCTTGTTGAAATAGAACATGCTGGCCAGGCCAAAGCCGTTGATCGCCCGGGACCCGTCCTGGCCCAGGTTGATCTCGTTGATGTAGGCCTCGAGGATCTCGTCCTTGCTGTAGTGCACCTCCAGCAGGAACGCCATCAGCGCCTCGTTGAGCTTGCGCTGCCAGCTGCGCTCCCCGGTGAGGAAGAAGTTCTTCACCAGCTGCTGGGTGATGGTGCTGGCGCCCTGCACCACGCGCCCGGCGCGCATGTTGGCGAAGCCGGCGCGCAGGATCGCCTTGGGGTTGATGCCGAAGTGGTAGCGGAACGCGCGGTCCTCCACCAGGATCAGCGACTGCGGCAGGAGCGGCGGCACGTCCGACATCCGCACCAGGATGCGGTCCTCGCCGCCCTGGCTGGGGAAGATGCTGCCGATCAGCATCGGGTCCAGGCGCAGCAGCGGCACCGGCTTTTCGCTCTTGGCGGCGTCGAGGATCTCGCGCACCACCGGCCCGTCGAAGCTCACCTGGTAGCGGGCGGCGGCCTGCGCGCCGTCCCAGAACGTGAACGGACGGGTGACGAATTCGACCTCGCCCTTGCCGGCGAAATAGGTGCCGGGCCCGTCCAGGGCGGCGTTGACGCGGTAGCCCAGGCGTCCGAGCTCGTGCTGCAGCTGGACCGCCGACATCTGGCTGCCTGGATAGAGCTCCAGCGGCGCGGCATAGACCTGCGCGGGCAAGGCCCAGCGCGCGCCGGCGAAGCGGGTTCGCACCTGGTGATCCAGCTTGATCGCGTAGATCGATAGCGCGGCTACGCCAGCGCACAGCGCGGCGACCAGACCGACGAGGAGAAATCGCAGCCAGCGGGACATAAGGCGACGCGAAATGGAGCGCGCAATGATACCGCACCGACCCACGATGTGCGGTGCAGCAATCGTCGCATTGCGGAGACGCTGGTTTGCTTCCCTCGTGACGGCGACGGCGTTCGCGCGCGACTCCGGAAGCAAAGCCAGCCGGATCAAGCGATCGGCTGGTCTGGTTCGACGGGGGCGTCGGGCGCCAGGGATGGCGCACGTCGAGCTAAAGGAGCTGTTAAGGCGTCCCCCGGCGGACCAGACCAGCGGTCGCTTAGCCGCTTGCGTCGGCTCCGCTGCGCTTGAGCCGACCTACCGCGTGCCGCGCACCTCTTTCTCCATGTCCTCGAGGGACACGTGACGCACGTCCTTGCCCTTGACCAGGTAGATCGTGTACTCGGCGATGTTCTTGGCGTGGTCGCCGATGCGCTCCAGCGCCCGCACCGACCAGATCAGGTCCATCACGCGCCGGATGGTGCGCGGGTCTTCCATCATGAAGGTGATGCACTGGCGCAGCAGCGCCTCGTATTCGCGATCGACGCTCTGATCCTCGCGCGCGACCGCCAGCGCCGCCTCGGCGTCCATACGCGCGAATGCGTCCAGCGCGTCGCGCACCATCTGCGACACGTGCTTGGAAAGGTGGCCGATCTCGACGAGCGCCGAGCCCGAGCGCTCCTGCAGGGCGAGATCCGTCGCCATGATCGCAATCTTCTCGGCCTCGTCGCCGATGCGCTCCAGGTCGGTGATGGTCTTGATCACCGCCACGATCAGGCGCAGGTCGCTGGCGGTCGGCTGGCGCCGGGCGAGGATGCGGCTGCATTCCTCGTCGATCATCACCTCCATCTGGTTGACCTTGTAGTCGTTGCGCCGGATCTCGGCGCCCAGGGCGCTGTCGCCCTCGATCAGGGCGCGGGTGGAGTCGACGATCTGCTGCTCGACCAGGCCACCCATCGCCAGCACGCGCTGGCGGATGTCCTCCAGCTCGGCGTTGAACTGGCTGGAGATGTGCTGCCGGTATGTCGGAGTGCTCATTAGCCGTACCTGCCCGTGATGTAGTCCTCGGTCTGCCGGCTGACCGGCTTGGTGAACACCTGGTCGGTGCTCCCGTACTCGATCAGGTCGCCGACGTACATGAACGCGGTGTAGTCCGACACGCGCGCCGCCTGCTGCATGTTGTGGGTGACGATGACGATGGTGTACTTGTCCTTGAGCTCGTTGATCAGCTCCTCCACCTTCAGCGTGGAGATCGGGTCGAGCGCCGAGCAAGGCTCGTCGAGCAGGATCACCTGCGGCTGGATGGCGATCGAACGCGCGATGACCAGGCGCTGCTGCTGGCCGCCGGAGAGGCCCAGCGCCGAATCCTCCAGCCGATCCTTCACCTCGTCCCAGAGCGCCGCCCCGCGCAGCGCCCACTCGACGGTCTCGTCGAGCACGCGCTTGCGGTTCATGCCGCCCAGGCGCAGCCCGTAGGCGACGTTCTCGTAGATCGACTTGGGGAACGGGTTTGGCTTCTGGAAGACCATGCCGACGCGACGGCGCAGCATCGCCACGTCGACGTCCTTGTCGTAGATGTTCTTGTCGCCGAGCCGGATCTGCCCGGTGGTGCGGCAGTCGTCGATCAGGTCGTTCATGCGGTTGAAGCAGCGCAGCAAGGTCGACTTGCCGCAGCCGGAGGGACCGATGAACGCGGTGACTTTCTTCTCCGGGATCTTCAGGCTGATGGTCTTGAGCGCGTGCTTCTGCCCGTAATACAGATCGAGCTTGTCGACCTCCAGGGCGACGACTTCGTCTTCCATCTGCAGCATGTTCATCGAGCGGCTCATCGCCTCGACATCAATAGCACGGCTCAGGGGGGTCTTGTCTTGCACGCGGGTCATGTCGGTCCTTTCCGTGGAGGAGTTCATGCGTCGAGCGCCTTGTAGCGTTCGCGCAGGCGATTGCGGATGCGGATCGCAGTGAGGTTCAAGCCCAGGATCACCAGCACGAGCAGGAACGCCGTGGCGTAGACCAGTGGCCGCGCCGCCTCGACGTTGGGGCTCTGAAAGCCGACGTCGTAGATGTGGAAGCCCAGGTGCATGAACTTGCGCTCCAGGTGCAGGAAGGGAAAGCTCGCGTCCATCGGCAGCGTCGGCGCGAGCTTGACCACGCCGACCAGCATCAGCGGCGCGACCTCGCCGGCGGCGCGCGCGATCGCCAGGATCAGCCCCGTCATCATTGCCGGGCTGGCCATCGGCAGCACGACGCGCCAGAGCGTTTCCGCCTTGGTGGCGCCCAGCGCCAGCGAGGCTTCGCGCAGCGAGCGCGGGATGCGCGCCAGGCCTTCCTCGGTGGCGACTATCACCACCGGCAGCGTCAGGATCGCCAACGTCAGCGACGACCAGAGGATCCCTGGCGTCCCGAACGTGGGCGACGGCAGCGCCTCGGGGAAGAACAGCTGGTCGATCCGCCCGCCCATGAAGTAGACGAAGAAGCCCAGGCCGAACATGCCGTAGACGATCGAGGGCACGCCGGCGAGATTGTTCACGGCGATGCGGATCGCCTGCGTCATCGGACCCTGGCGCGCGTATTCGCGCAGGTACAGCGCAGCCAGGATGCCGAACGGCGTCACGAACACGCTCATCAGCATCACCATCATCACGGTGCCGAAGATCGCGGGGAAGATGCCGCCCTCGGTGTTGGCCTCGCGCGGCTCGCCCGCGACGAACTCCCAGAGCTTGGCGAAATAGAGCCCGACTTTCGCCGGCAGCGACATGGCGTTGGGCCGATAGCCGCGCACGATCTTGGCCAGCGGCAGCTCCAGCGCCTGGCCCTCGACGGTCGTCACCGTGGCGGTGTCGCGATTGATCTGTTTCTTCAGCGCGTCAAGCTCCGCGCGCAGGTTCTCGTAGCGCTGGTTGAGCTCCTGTCGCTGCGCTTCAAGATCGGCGTAGGCCTTGGGATCGGAGGCCGGCGTGCGCTTGTCCAGCTCCAGGCGCCGCGTTTCCAGCCGCAGGCGCTCCAGGCCGTAGTTGACCGCGCCGATCTTCTTTTTCTCGATGACCTTGATCTGATCGCGCAACTCGTCCGCGCGTTTCTGCAGCGGCAGATATGCATCCCAGATATCGGCGCCGGCGGCGATTGGCTGACCGTCCTGCTTCACGGCGGTCAGGGTTCCATAGAAGTTGCCCCACTCCAGCCGCTCGAACACCACCGCGTCGGCGGGCGTCTCGCGCTGCGTCAGCCACTGGTCGAGCACGTAAGTGAAGTCGCTGCCGTAGACGTCGCGATTGCCGCGCTTGATCAGCAGCCGCGTGTGCACCGGCCGGTCGTCGTCGAGCTTCACGCCGGCGTTGCGCAGCCGCGCGCTGGTGACCTCCTCCCGGCTCACGACTTCCGCCAGCACGGGCAGCGGCTCCTGTCCGGCGTCGGTATAGAGGGCCCTCACGACCTGGGACGGCCAGAAGTTGGGCAAGCCGCGCACGGCGGTCAGCAGGAGCAGCGCCACGGTGATGATGAAAGCCACGGAGATCGCCGCGGCCGTCACCCAGACGTACGGCATGCCCGACTCGACGTACGCGGAAACGCTCTGGCGGTCTTTGGCCGTGATGTCCCGCAATGGCGTGTCGTCCGTCACAGGTTGCTGTACTTGCGGCGCAGCCGCTGGCGCACGACCTCGGCCATGGTGTTCAGCACGAAGGTGAACAGGAACAGCACCAGCCCGGCGAGGAACAGCGTGCGGAAGTGCGTGCTGCCGACTTCCGACTCCGGCATCTCCACCGCGATGTTCGCGGCCAGCGTGCGCATGCCGGTGAACATGCTGAAGTCCGTCACCGGCGTGTTGCCGGTGGCCATCAAAACGATCATGGTCTCGCCCACCGCGCGTCCCATGCCGATCATGACGGCGGAGAAAATGCCCGGGCTTGCCGTCGGCAGCACGACCCCGACCAGCGTCTGCCACGGGGTGGCGCCGAGCGCCAGCGATCCCAGCGTCAGGTGCTTGGGCACGCTGAACAGCGCGTCCTCGGCGATCGAGAAGATCACCGGCACCACGGCGATGCCCATGGCAATGCCGACGACCAGCGCGTTGCGTTGCTGGTAGCCGATGCCGAGCGTCGCGTCCATCCAGCTCTGCATGTTGCCGCCGAATGCGATGGCTTCGAGCGGCAAGGCCACGACGAAGCACAGCCACACCACGAGGATGATCACTGGGATCAGCAGCGCCGCCTCCCAGCCGGGCGGGATCAGGTAGCGCAGGCGCGCCGGCAGGCGCAGCCACAGATAGCCGAAGATCGGAATCGACAATGGCAGCAGGATCAAGGTGAGGAACACGCCCGGGAGATTGGTCTCCACGAACGGCGCGAGCCACAGCCCGGCCAGGAAGCCGAGGATCACCGACGGCAGCGCCGCCAGGACCTCGACCGCAGGCTTGACCACCTGCCGCATCTCGGGCGACATGAAGTACGACGTGAAAATCGCGCCGAGGATGGCCAGGGGGATCGCGAAGATCATCGCGTAGAGCGCGCCCTTCAGCGTGCCGACGGAGAGCGGCCCCAGGCCGAACTTCGGCTCGAAGTCGGCGCTCGCCGACGACGACTGCCAGATGTGCTCGGGACGGTCGTAGCTCTCGTACCAGATCTTGCGCCAGAGCGATCCGAACGAGACTTCCGGGTGCTCGTTGTGCACGTCGAAGGCGCGCACCGAGCCCTTCTGCCCGACCGCGATCAGCAGCTTCGCGCGCGGATTGAAGGCGAGCTGGGCGACCGGCTCGTCGAGGAGCTTTTCCTCGATCAGCGTCCGTCCCGACGTGGCGTAGAACAGCGAAACGTGGCCGTTCTCGTCGCCGGCGGCGAACGTGCGGCGGCGAAGCTCGGCCGCCACCGCCGTGATCGGGCTCGCGTCCGACAGCTTGAAGTCGCGCACGCGCGCCAGCGTGAAGTCGCCGTTGGCGTTGCGTGCCGGAAACCATTGCGAGATGCGCCCGTCCGCTTGCGCGACGATCAGCGAGATGCCGCCGGCAAGGAAGCGCGCGTCCTGAACCTTCGCGCCAATTTCCCTGGTCTCGACCAGCTCCGGCGCCGCTCCGCCGTGCAGCTTGTAGAACGCGATACGTCCCGCAGCCTTGTCGACGACGTACAGCCAGTCCTGCAGCGGGTTCATCAACAGCAGGTCTGCGGTGATGGCTGGCGTGAAGCGCGACTCCTCGCCCGCACCGAAGCTGGTCTCGCCGCTGAAGCTGGTCGTCGCCTCGTAGGCTTTCAGATGCACGCCGTTCTGCGCGTCGGTCGCGGCCAGCAGGATCTTGCCGTCGTTGTCGCGCACGCTGAGGTTGCGGCCAGGCACCTGCAGAAAAGCCAGCGGCTTCTCGCCATACGGATACTCGAGCGACGGGGTGATGACGCGCTTGTCGCCCGGATACGTGAGCCGGTAACTGTGGCGGAAGATCAGCACCGAGCCGTCGGCCAGGCCCGCCGCCAGCTGCGCCTGCTCCGCCGACACGTCGGCGATCGCCGCGATGCCGGCATCGCCCAGCGGCAGCTTCAGCGTCTCCCGCAAGGCGCCGTCGTGGAGATCGAAGAAGACGGCCTCGCCGCTCGCCAGCAGGCGCATGCCCATCTCGCCCTGCTCTTCGGCGGCGACGTGCAGTGTTGCACCGGTGCCGCCTGGCAGCGCATAGGTCTGCCGGGCTTTCAGATCGGCGCCGACGAACAACGGTCCGACTTCGCTGACGAGGTACACGAAGATGAGCAGCAGGGCGACGATCACCCCGAGCCCGCCGGTCAGCACGACGTAGCGGGCGGCCGAGTCCTTGAGATAACGCAGCCGATTGCTCTTCGCGGACGCGAGTCCGCGATCGCTGGCAACAATGCCGCTGGCGGCGGACTCGCTCATCCGCGAAAAGTCTACCAATTCATCTGCACGCGGGCCGCCAGCGTCTTGGGCTCGTCCTCGCTACCATCCGCGCGCTCCGCCTTGCCCAGGATGTAGTCGAGCATGAAGCGCACGTTCGGGTTGACGTAGTAGTTGGCGCCGGCGCTGATGGTGCGCACCTTCTCGATGGCGGTGCCGGTCGCGTCGTCGTTCTTGGCGTAGTCGTAGCGGGTCTTTAGCTCGATCGCGCCCCAGTCGTGCGTCGGCTTGATGTTCTTGAACACAGCCTTCTTGTTGTCGTAAGGCTTGGCCTCGCCGGTGACGTTGTAGCTGACCTGCACGTGGAACGCGGAGCCGTCGGTGTCGGCGGTGTCGGACTCGAAGCTGCCCTTCACGTACTCGCCCTGGAAGTAGAACGGTCCGAACACGCCGGCCACCTCGCCTGCGATGTGCTGCGCGCGACGGCTGTTGGCCGTCGTGGCGACCGTTGCCGAGGGACCGCGGCGGCCGGCATAGGGCACGCTCATGCCGATGTTGGTGCCGTTGTGCGGGTTGTCGATGGAGAACGACGCGCCGAGGTGCAGCACGCTGCCTTCCGCCATCAGCGGCGCATAGGTCACGCGGGTCGACGTGCCGATGCCTTCCTGCGCGATGGTGTTGTCGCGGCGCAGGTTGTAGAAGCTGGTCGAGAACGTGCCCTGCTCGGTGAAGTTGGTCTGCCAGCCGGCGCCGATGATGAACTGACGGTTGACGCCGCCGCCGTACATGCCGGTGGCCGTCGTCCAGGGGCGCTCCATGAACGTGATCTCGTTGGAGCTGGTGAGCTCCTCGATGCCGCGGTAGGGCTTGAACTGGCCGAGGAACAGCTTGCCGCCGAAGAGCTCGTGGGCGATCCACAGCTCCTGGAACGCGATCGCCGACGTCGTGCCGCTGGTCGTGGTCGTGACGGTGACCGTGCAGGGCGTCGTCTCGCAGACCGCGTTGTTGTCGCCGGTGTTGACCGTGCTGGTGCTGGTCGTCGTCACGCCGGGCTGGTTACCGCCCGCCGACTGCGCGAAGTCCGGCACGAACAGGTATTCCCAGCCGTAGGCCTTGCCGCCGAACGAGATGCGCGCGCGGCGGAAGAACACCGTGCTGTTGTTGTTGAGCGTGTTGGAGCCGAACGCCGCGTCGGTGTCGTTGTCGACGAGGTTGGTATCCAGGTGGATACGGCCGCCGATCGTCATCTCGAAGCGGCCGTCGTCGGTCTTCACCTTGAGGCCGCCCTTGGTTTCCGCCGCGTCGGCGAGCGCCACTGCTGGTGCGGCAACCAGCGCCGCGATGACACCCCACTGCATGAGCTTGATCACTGAACTTCCCCCGGGTTGATTTGGTGCTACTGGATTTTTGCGAGCTCTTTGGCCGCCAGCGCTGCCGGCAGCGCGACGAAGCCGTCCTTCTCCACGGTCTGCTGCCCTTGCCGGGACAGGACCATGCGGAAGAACTCCATCTCCATCGGCGAGAGCGGCTTGTTCGGCGCCTTGTTGACGTAGACGTAGAGCATCCGCGCCAGCGGGTACTTGCCGGAGAGCGCGCTCTCCTCGCTGGCGTCGACGGCCTCGCTCTTAGCGTCCTTGGCCAGCGCCAGCGCGCGCACGCCGGAGGTCCTGTAGCCGATGCCGGCGTAGCCGATCGCGGCCACCGATGTGCCCACCGACTGCACGACGGAGGCGGAGCCGGGCTGCTCGTTGACCGTGCCGCGGAAATCGCCCTTGCAGAGCGCGTGCTCCTTGAAATATCCGTAGGTGCCGGACACGGAGTTGCGGCCGTAGAGCTGGATGGGCTTGGTCTTCCAGTCGCCGGCCAGGCCCGCGTCGCCCCAGCGCTCGATGCTCTTGCCGCCGCACTTGCGCGTGGCGGAGAAGATGCCGTCGACCTGCGCGACGGTCAGCGACTTGAGCGGGTTGTCCTTGTTCACCCACACCGCCAGCGCGTCGATGGCGACGCCGACCGGCGTCGGCTTGTAGCCGTGCTTCTGCTCGAAGGCCTGCACTTCCTGGTCCTTCATCATCCGCGACATCGGCCCGAAGTTGGCCGTGCCTTCGGTCAGCGCCGGCGGCGCCGTCGAGGAGCCCGCGCCCTGGATCTGGATGTTGACGTTGGGATAGTTCTTCTTGAAGTCCTCGGCCCAGAACGTCATCAGGTTGTTCAGGGTGTCCGAGCCGACGCTCGAGAAGTTGCCGGAGACGCCGGAGGCAACCTTGTAGTCGGGCAGCTTGTCGTCGACTTTCGCCTGTGCCGCGAACGCGATGACCGTGGCGATGAGTCCAACAAGGGTTGCGCGATGATTCATGCGGGTTCTCTCCTGTCGATCTGTTTTCATGCGGGCATCCTGGGATGCGCCGATGGACAGGATATGAAGCGCAGATGAATCTTTTGTGACTACGCGTTCGCTGCCTCGGGGAAGCGCCGGTGCACGCGGTGCGCGGGGAAATGACAAGTGAACGTGCTGCCCTGCCCCGGCTCGCTCTGCACCTCGAGCCTGCCCTCGTGGTGCTCCAGCGCGTGCTTGACGATGGCAAGGCCGAGGCCCGTGCCGCCGCTGGCGCGCGAGCGCCCGCTGTCCACGCGGTAGAAGCGCTCGGTGAGCCGCGGGATGTCTTCCTGCGCGATGCCGATGCCGCTGTCGCGGACGGAGAAGTGCCCGCCGTCGCGGTCGCTCCACCAGCGCACGAGGATCGACCCGCCATCCGGCGTGTATTGCACCGCGTTGGCGATCAGGTTGGAGAAGATGCTTTGCGCGTCGATCTCACGGCCGTAGAGGTAGGCGTCCGCCTCGATCTCGGAGTCGAATCGGTGTCGCCCGCGCGATAGCGCCATCGCGTCCTCGAGCTGCTGGTGCAACAGGCCGGCGACGTTGACGTCCTCGTTGCGGTTGTGCACGGCATCGGACTCCAGCCGTGCCAGCCGGAGCAGATCGCCGATCAGATTCTCCATGCGCGCAGCCTGCGATCGCATCTCCTCGATCTGGGCCCGCCACGGGCCCAGCGCGCCCTTGGCCGCCGCCTCCGGCGCCATCATGTCCAGATAGCCGCGCAGCACCGTCAGCGGCGTGCGCAGCTCGTGCGACGCATTGGCCACGAACTCGCGGCGAGCGACCTCCAGGCGCTTGCGCTCGCTGACGTCACGCGCGATCAGCAGCCGCTGGTCCTCCCCGTAAGGGATGATGCGCACCGACATCGTCGCGTTGCGGCTGATCGGCGACGGCACTTCGACTTCTCCCTCGTACGCGCCAGCGTCCACGTAGCGGGTGAAGCTTGGATGGCGCAGCAGGTTGGACACGCGCAGGCCCACGTCCTGCGGCGCACGCAGCCCGAGCAGCGCCTGCGCGGCCTTGTTGAACCAGACGATCTCCGACTGCGGTCCCAGCACGACGGCGGCGTCGGGCAGCGCCGCGGTGGACGCCTGGAACTGCGCGACGATGCTGGCGAGCTGCTTCTTGCGCTTGCGATGGCGGCGCTGCTGGTCGAGCAGGCTCTCGAACAACGTTCCCCAGAGACCCTGGGCCTCGGGCAGATCGAACTGCTTGGGCTCGGCGACCCAGAGGCGCAGTCGACGCAGGTACCGCAGCTGCAGGACGGCGATCCAGGCAAGACCGGCGGCCACGCCCCAGGCGAGCTGGTCGAACCACAGCCCCAGCAGCCCGCACACGGCGATGCGCCAGGCGATGCCCAGCAGCTCCCGGTTCAAGCCTTCTCCGAGAACCGGTAGCCCGTGCCGCGGACCGTCTGGATCAGCTCGTCGTATCCGAAGGGCTCGAGCGCCTTGCGCAGACGCCGGATGTGCACGTCGACGGTGCGCTCTTCCACGTAGACGTTGTGACCCCACACGCGATCCAGCACCTGCTCGCGCGTGTAGACGCGGTCAGGATGGCTGACGAAGAAGTGCAGGAGCTTGTACTCGGTGGGACCCAGCCGGACCGGCTGGCCCTTGGCGGTGACGCGCTGGCTGGCCGCGTCGACCTCCAGTCCGTTGACCGTGAGACGCTCGTCCTCGCCGCCCGGAACGGTGCGCCGCAGGACGGCGTTGATGCGCGCGATCAGCTCCGGGAACGAGAACGGCTTGGAGACGTAGTCGTCGCAGCCGATGTTGAGGCCGCGCACGCGGTCCTCTTCCTCGGCGCGCGCGGTGACCATGATGATCGGCACATCCCGCGTGACCGCGTTGCCCTTGAGCTCGCGCGCGAACTCGAGGCCGGAGACGCCCGGCATCATCCAGTCGAGCAGCACGAGATCAGGCAGGCGCTCCGCCATTTTCAGCCGCGCGGCCTGCGCGTCTGCCGCTTCCGCCACGCCGAACTCCGCGCGCTGCAGCGCGAAGCGCAACATCTCGCGGATCGAGGCTTCGTCCTCGACCACCAGGATCAGCTTGTTGGCCATTTCCACTGACGTCGTTGTGCCAGCTTTGGAGCATGCTGGCAACACGTTACAGGCCTGTTACACCGGCTCTAGTGGCGCTTGAGAACGACGCTGCCGGCGGAGTATCCGGCGCCAAAGGCGCAGAGCACGCCCACGTCGCCGGCTTTCAGGTCCTGGTGGTACTTGTGGAAGGCGATCACCGATCCGGCGGAGCTGGTGTTCGCGTATTCGTCGAGGATCACCGGCGCTTCCTCGTCGCTGGGCTCGCGTCCCAGCACGCGCTTGGCGATCAGCTGGTTCATCGCAAGATTCGCCTGGTGCAGCCAGAAGCGCTTCACCGACTGCGCGTCGAGGGACAGGTCGCGCAGATGCCCGAGCATCAGCTCGGCGACCATCGGCACCACTTCCTTGAACACCTTGCGGCCTTCCTGGTTGAACAGCACGTCGTCCCACGGTCGCGGCGGCTGCTCGGCGGCGTTCAAGAAGCCGAAGTTATTGCGGATGTTGTTGGAGAACTGCGTGAGCAGGCGCGTGCCCAGGATCTCGAACACCGCTTTGCCATGCGACTTCTGCAACGGCTCGATCACGACCGCGGTAGCGGCGTCGCCGAAAATGAAGTGCGAATCGCGATTCCTGAAATTGAGATGCCCCGAGCAGATCTCCGGGCTCACCACCAGTGCCGCCCGCGCGCTGCCGGTGTGCACCGCGTCCACTGCTGCCTGGATGCCGAACGCGGCCGACGCGCAGGCGACGTTGATGTCGTAGCCGTAGCCCTCGATGTTGAGGTAATGCTGCAGCTCGACCGCCATCGCCGGATAGGCGCGCTGCATGTTGGAGCAGGCCACCAGCACCAGGTCGATGTCCTGCGGCGTGCGGTTGGCCGCGTGCAGCGCGTCCCGCGCCGCAGCGATCCCCATCTCGGTCATCAGCGCCGGCTCGCCGTCGCCGCGGTTGCGGATCTGCGGACGCATGACCTTCGGGTCGAGGATGCCGGCCTTGTCGACGACGTGGCGCGACTTGATGCCCGAGGCCTTGACGATGAATTCCGTGCTCGACGGGCTCAGCGCCGCACGGCTGCCGCTCGCGATCTCGCCTGCGTGCTGCGCGTTGTGCTCCGCGACGTAGGTGTTGAACGCGGCGACCAGCTCGTCGTTGCTGATCGAGGCGGCCGGCGTGAACAGGCCAGAGCCGCTGATCGCAACGCGCTTCATGAAGTGCCGGTGGCCGGACGCAGCGGCGCGATCACCGGCCAGCCGGCGCGTTGCATCGCCGCTTCGATGTGCGCCCGCACCGCGGGCTCGCCGCGGAAGGTCAGGTGCGCGCCCTGGTACCACTGGATCGGCACGTCCCAGTGCTTGGCCAGCTTCAGGCATTGCGCGGGCAGCACGACGCGGTCGCCCGCGCCGGCGAAGATGTAGCGGCGCTCGACCGGCACCTTGGGCGCGTGCGCCAGCGGCGAGATCACGCGCAGGATGCTGCGGTACCGCTCCTCGTCCAGTCCTTCCGCTTCGAGATAGCGCACGTGCTCGGGCGGCATGTGCCGCCAGAGCGCCCCGGCGAAGTCGGCGACCGGGATGCCGGCGACGACGAAGTCGAGATCGGGCTCGAAGGCCGCGAGCAGCGCGGTGTTGTAGCCGCCCAGGCTGTAGCCGAGCACGCCGATGCGGGCCTGCGGATCCTGCGCGCGGATCCACTTGATCGCCCGGCGCAGATCCCACAGCGCCTGCGTCTGCGCATGGATGACGTTGAACAGGTCGCCGTCGAGATAGAAGTCGCCGCTGCGCATGCCGATGCGCCGCGGCCCGTGCGCCGGCAGCACCGGCATGAACAGGTTCAGCCCCAGCCGGTGATGCAGCCAGCCCGGCGCGAACAGCCCGAAGTCCATCCACGGGAAGCCCATGCGGTAGCCGTGGATGCAGACCAGCCACGGCCGCGATCCGGCGTCCTCGTGGCGCATCACCCACGCGGCGGTCTGGTTGTTGCGCGCGTGGTTGGCCCAATCCTTGGAGCCCGGAAGGTCGGCGTGCGCGACGAAATCGCTCGGGTACTTCAGGCGCTCGAAGTCGTGGCCGTAGATGCGGCCCGGCGTCAGCGTGCCTTGCGGCGGCGCCGGCGGATCGTGGTGGAAGCGCTCCGGATGATCGTGCCAGCCCGCAGCCTGCAGCGTGCCCTCGATCTTGAGCGTTTCCTTGACCATCTCCGTGGCGCGATCGCCCCCGGGAATGATGGCGGTGCCGACGAAGTAGCCGAGCAGGGCTTCGTCGAGCCCGACCTTGGCGTCCATCACCAGCGAGCGTTCAGGCTCTGGCGCGCCGGGTGCGACGGGCTCGCGGGCCAGCGCCAGGCGCCCGGCCACGAGATAAGACGCAATGGACAGCAGCAGACAGGCAAGCCCCAGACCGAAGCCGCCGGAGATCATCGCGGGCAGCGTCACAGCGGCGCCCATCACCGCGCCGGCGCCGAGGTACTCGGTATGGCGCAGATCGCCGGGCCAGAGCAGCAGGCTCGTGCCAGCGCTGAGCATCAGCGCCCCCGGAACGGCGGCCCAGATCCACCAGCCGAAGCCGCTGCCGCCGAACAGCCAGAACGCGCCGGCGACGATCGGGATCGCGGAAAGAGGCTCCCACTGCCGCGGCTTCAGCCAGGCCATCTTCAGCTCCTCACCAGAACGAGGCTTGCGATCACGCCTGCCCCTGCGACGACCGGGAGCGCCTGCGCCGGCCAGCGCCAGGCGCTGTGCCTGCGGTGTCCGACGTAGGCGATCAGCGCAGCGGCAGCGAACACGCCGAGCAGGACGGTGAGCTCGATCACGAACGGCAGCTGCCGGCGCACGATCGGATCGGCGTCGAGATAGACCGCATAGATCAGGCATTCCACGGCGAGCACGGTCATCAGCGTCGCGCCCAGCGCCATCAACGCCAGGTTGGTGATCTGGAGGTACTTCACGAGCGGCGGCGGCGCAGCAGCTTGAGCAGTGGAAACAGCTCCCGCGCCACGCGCGGCTGCGCCATGCCGGTCTTGACCAGCAGCATCGCGAACCCGCGGACGATGCGGTCGCGGTAGGAGAACACGCTGCCGACCATCGGCACGCGGCGGTTGTCGATGACGGTGACGGCATCGTGCCTGGAGTCGCCGAAGTTCATCTTCAGCGTCAGGTGCACGTCCACCGGCTGCGGCCGGCGTTTCTGCGGTTTCTTGCGGTCCCTTATCATCGGCGGATGCGCTACGAAAACCTGGTCTGCTTTGCCCACGGCAAGGAGAGCGGCCCGTGGGGTACCAAGATCACCCACCTCGCCGACGTGGCGCGGCGCAACGGCTTCGAAGTGATCAGCCCGGATTATAGCCAGTCGCATGACCCCAGGGTTCGCGTGCGCCAGCTGCTGGATCTCGCGCCGCAGGCGGATCGGCTGGTGCTCGTGGGATCGAGCATGGGCAGCTACGTGTCGGCGCAGGCCTGCGCCGCGCTCAAGCCCGCTGCCCTGTTGCTGATGGCGCCGGCGCTGTACTTCGAGGGCTGGGACGAGGAGCCGCAGGGCGTGCCCGCGCTCTGCGCGGTGGTGCACGGCTGGAACGACGACATCGTGCCGGTGGAGCGCGGCATCCGCTTCGCGCAGCGGAACAAGGCGGCGCTGCACCTGCTGGATTCCGGCCACACGCTCAACGACCAGCTGCCGGTGCTGTCGATGCTCTTCGAGAACCTGCTGACTCAGGTCGCCGGGCGATAAGCCGCGACGAACTCCGGCGGCATGCGCGTGAGGCGGCCGCTCTTCATGTCGATGCAGACCCACTTCGTGCGCCCGCGCAGCACGGTCTTGCCGTCGGAGGCGCGGACGATCTGGTAGGCGCGCCACATCGTGAACTTGCCGTCGCATTGCTCGACCCAGGTGCCGAGCTGCAGCTCGTCGCCGGCGAACGTGGGCAGCAGGTACTCCAGCTCGTGCCGCCGCGCCACGCAGCCGGCGCCGATGCGCTGATAGTCGGGAAAGTCGAGCCCGAGGCTGACCGAGTGCGCCCAGGCCACGCGCTCCAGCCACGCCAGATAGGTGACGTTGTTGGTGTGGCCGTATTGATCCAGGTCGCTCTCGGCCACGCGCACCATCTGCGTGAACGGCTGCGCCACGTCCCAGGACAGGCTCATCGTTCCCAGTTGACCCAGCGGCCGCGCACGACCGTCGGCGTCAGCGCGAGCAGGATCACGGCCGGCACGAAGGTCAGCGGCAGGTCGATCAGCCAGTGCGCGGGCGGCAGCTTGCCGGCGACGAGCTCGGCGACGTGCACCAGCGCGTGACCGACGAACAATGCGGTGATCCCGGCGTGGACCGGCGCGCAGCGCTCGAGGTTCTTCGCGCACCACATCGCGCCGAAGCCTGCGATGGAGAAGACGACGCCCAGGTCGTGGACGAAATGGAAGTTGATCGGCCCCGTGTCCGGCACGGCGGCGGGAAGCTTCGAGTACCAGGTGAACGGCGAGATCAGCATCCAGCCGCCGTTGGCGAGCGTGCCGACGCCGAGGATGCCGTAGAACCACGCGACCAGAGAGCGTTTCGTCATGCCTTGATCTCCACCCCGTGCGCGTCGTCGTCCGTCAGGATCTCGAAGGCCGCGCGACGCCTTGCGATCAGCTCGGTGCTGGCGCCGCTGCGCTTGTCACGCAGCGTGAGCGTGCAGCTCGCGATCTTGCTGTTGAGGCAGGTCTTCTCGCCGCCGGGCGGATTGTAGTAGCGCAGGCCGACGAAATCCTCCCGCGCGGCGCTGATCTCGCCCGCGATGGCCGCGTCGCCGTTCTCGGAGGAGAATCCCCATCGGAAATATTCGTACTCGCCTTTCGCGCGCAGGCTGCGCCAGACCCCGTTGAGCGCGATCTCGCGGCCGTCGTGACGCAGCACCATCAGCGTCATCGCCGGCGTCCACAAGGGTCCGATCTTCACTTTCGCGGTGGCGATCTCCAGGAACGAAGCCGGCGCGTTGTCGAAGCCGCAGACCTGGCCGTAGGCGTAGCGGTCGGTGTGCTTCACACCCCAGTTGTGGTTCTGGCTGCCGACCCAGTTGTCGACCGTGATGGACTCGCCGTCGAGCTGGATCACGCCGTTGAAGGTGGCCATCGGCAGGCTCACCACGCTCTTGGCCTTGGGAAAGCTCGCGTCGTACAGCCGCTGCGGCAGGAACAGCACCGGTGCTTCGCTGCCCTCGTAAGCCAGGCTCCAGCCCACGCGATGTCCTCCGCCCGCTGCTGCGCCCCGCAGCTGCTTCGCATCCAGCATCGCGTCGCCGATCTGCACCGCGAGCTTGCCGCGATCGAACCGGCACTGCGACATCGGCATCTCTTTCTTCACGGCGACGTGACGCCCGGTCTCGCCGTTGGCGACAACCGCCCAGAGCTCGCCGATGGCCTTGCCCGGTTGTCCTTTCGGGCAGAACACCGTGTAACGGATCCAGAACGCCAGCGCGCGCGTCGGGTGGTTGGCGCGCAGGAAGAAGCTCTCGTAATGACCCTTGGCGTCGCGCGGATGAAAGCGCGTGGCGTTGACGTCGATCATGCGGGCCATTTTGCTTGAACCGGGGTCGGCGGTGGCCTAGAATGCAATCAGGACTGGATCAGTCTTGATTGGACCTCCCCATGCTGAAGCTTTCCAAGCTAGCCGACTACGCCACCGTGCTGATGACGGCGATCGCGTCCGAGCCCGACCGCGTGCACAACGGCCAGGAGCTCGCGGCGCGCACGCACGTGCCCGTCCCCACTGTCGCCAAGCTGCTGAAGACGCTGGCGCGCGGCGGCCTGCTCGAATCCACGCGCGGCGCGCATGGCGGTTATCGGCTGGTCCGCGGGCCGGAGAAAGTCACGATCGCCGACATCATCCGCGCGCTGGAAGGTCCGATCGCGGTGACGCAGTGCTCGTCGCACGCCGGCGGCTGCAGCATCGAGTCACATTGCGCGACGCGCGCCAACTGGCGGCTGATCAACACTGCGATCCGCCACGCGCTGGAGGCGGTGACGCTGGCGCAGATGACGGCTCCGTTGCGGAGCCGTCATCCCCGCGAAGGCGGGGATCCAGTTGTGATGTTCCACCGCGGCGTCCAGAAAACTGGATTCCCGCCTGCGCGGGAATGACGAACGCAATGGCCACCAACCAGGACGAAGTCCGCGCGCTGCTGAAGAACCGCGCCTATGGTGCCGGCTTCGTCACCGACGTCGAGTCCGACACCGCGCCGCCAGGTCTCTCCGAAGACACCATCCGCTTCATCTCGGCGAAGAAAGGTGAGCCGGACTGGCTGCTGCAGTGGCGCCTGAAGGCGTTCGCGCGCTGGAAGAAGATGACCGAGCCCCGGTGGGCGCACCTGCACTACCCGCAGATCGACTACCAGGCGATCTGGTACTACTCCACGCCCAAGAGCCTCAAGGATCGCCCCAAGTCGCTGGACGAGGTCGATCCCAAGCTCCTGGAGACCTACACCAAGCTCGGCATCCCGCTGCGCGAGCAGGAGATGCTCGCCGGCGTCGCCGTCGACATGGTGTTCGACTCGGTCTCCGTGGCGACGACGTTCCGCGAGAAGCTCAAGGAGGCCGGCGTGATCTTCTGCCCGATCTCGGAGGCGGTGCGCGAGCATCCGGAGCTCGTGCAGAAGTATCTGGGCACCGTGGTGCCGCAGGGCGACAACTTCTACGCGGCGCTGAACTCCGCCGTGTTCACCGACGGCTCCTTCGTCTACATCCCCAAGGGCGTGCGCTGCCCGATGGAGCTGTCGACCTACTTCCGCATCAACGAGCGCAACACCGGCCAGTTCGAGCGCACGCTGATCATCGCCGAGGAAGGCTCGCACGTGAGTTACCTCGAAGGTTGCACCGCGCCGCAGCGCGACGAGCACCAGCTGCACGCGGCGGTGGTCGAGCTGGTGGCGATGGACCGCGCCCAGATCAAGTACTCGACGGTGCAGAACTGGTATCCCGGCGACGAGAACGGCAAGGGCGGCATCTACAACTTCGTCACCAAGCGCGGCGACTGCCGCGGCCGCGGCGCGAAGATCTCCTGGACGCAGGTCGAGACCGGCTCGGCGATCACCTGGAAGTATCCGTCCTGCATCCTGCGCGGCGACGACTCGGTCGGCGAGTTCTACTCGGTGGCGCTGACCAACCATCGCCAGCAGGCCGACACCGGTACCAAGATGATCCACATCGGCAAGAACACGCGCTCGACGATCGTCTCCAAGGGCATCTCCGCCGGCTACGGGCAGCAGTCGTATCGCGGCCTGGTGCGCGTGCTGGCGTCCGCCACCGGCGCGCGCAATCACACGCAGTGCGACTCGCTGCTCATCGGCGACAAGTGCGGCGCCCACACCTTTCCTTACAACGAGGTCCGCAACGCCAGCGCGCACGTCGAGCACGAGGCCACCACCTCCAAGATCGGCGAGGACCAGCTGTTCTACTGCCGCGCGCGCGGCATCCCCGAGGAGGACGCGGTGTCGATGATCGTCAACGGCTTCTGCAAGCAGGTGTTCCGCGAGCTGCCGATGGAGTTCGCGGTCGAGGCGCAGAAGCTCCTCGCTGTGTCGCTCGAAGGAGCGGTGGGATGAGCGCCATGCTGAAGATCGAGAATCTGCACGCGACGGTGGACGGGAAAGAGATCCTCCGCGGCATCAACCTGGAGCTCGCCGCCGGCGAAGTGCACGCCATCATGGGGCCCAACGGCTCGGGTAAATCGACGCTGTCCGGAATCCTCGCCGGGCGCGAGAGCTACAGCATCAGCGCAGGATCCGTGCAGTACGACGGCAAGGACCTGCTAGCCATGAGTGCCGAGCAGCGCGCCTGCGAAGGTGTGTTTCTGGGCTTCCAGTATCCGGTGGAGATTCCCGGCGTCTCCAACGCCTACTTCATGCGCACCGCGGTGAACGCGCAGCGCAAGTATCGAGGACAGCCGGAGATGGATGCCGCGGCGTTCATGGCCTTCGTGAAGAAGCGCCTGGAGCAGGTGAAGATCGAGTCGAAGATGCTTTCCCGCGGCGTCAACGAAGGCTTTTCCGGCGGTGAGAAGAAGCGCAACGAGATCCTGCAGATGCTGGTCCTGGAGCCGCGCCTGATGATCCTGGACGAGACCGACTCGGGCCTGGACATCGACGCGCTCAAGCTCGTAGCTGACGGCATCAACACGCTGCGCTCGCCCGAGCGCGCGACGCTGATGATCACGCATTACCAGCGCCTGCTGGATTACGTGGAGCCGCATCGCGTGCACGTGCTGGCCGGCGGCCGCATCGTCAAGAGCGGTGGCCCGGAATTGGCCAAGGAGCTCGAGGAACGCGGCTACGGCTGGCTGGAAGCGGCGTGATGCTGGGCAACGTCGCCGCGGCAGTCGAAGCCCTGCCCGCTCTGCCGCCGGGCCGGCGCGCGGCGCTGGACGCGCTGCGGCAGCTCGGCTTGCCGACTACGGATGAGGAGGACTGGAAATACACCGATCTGTCGGTGCTGGACCAGCTGCCCGTCGACGCCATCGCTCCGAACCCGGAGAACCACGAGTTCCCAGTCTCGATCGATTGCGGTCTGGACGCACTCAGCGTTGCGCTCGCAGGCGGCCGGCAGACGCAGGTGATCGAAGGCCGGGTCGAGCTCGACACCGGCCTGCATCGGCGGTTGCGGCTGCAGGTCCGCGGCGACGCCGACATCGTCCTGCGTGACAGCGGCGCCGCCAGGTTCGCGACGTTCTTCGCGGCGATCGACATTGCACCCAACGCCCGCTTGCGCCTGACGCGCATCCAGACCGCTGGTGCGCAAGCACAGCGCCTGACCCGCCTGAAGATCGCGCTCGCGCGCGACGCGCACCTGGACGCCGTCACCGTCGACTTCGGGGGCGGCTTCGTGCGCCACGATCTCGACATTTCGCTGGAAGGCGCCGGCGCCGAGGCGCAGCTGCATGGCCTCTACCTCGTGCGCGGCACTGCGCACGTCGACAACCACACGCGCATCGATCATCGCGCCCCCCACTGCACGAGCCGCGAGTTCTTCCACGGCATCGCTTTCGACAAGGGCCGCGCAGTGTTCAACGGCAAGGTCGTGGTGCAGCCCGGCGCGCAGAAGACCGATTCGGAGCAGCGGGTGGCCAACCTGCTGATGTCGGAGGGCGCGCAGGTCAACGCCAAGCCCGAGCTCGAGATCAACGCCGACGACGTGAAGTGCGCGCATGGCGCGACTTTCGGGCAGCTCGACGAGACTGCGATCTTCTACCTGCGCTCGCGCGGGCTTTCCGCCGAGGCCGCGCGCGCCCTGCTGACCCAAGCCTTCGCCGGTGAAGTGCTGGACCGCATCGCCGACGAAGCGCTGCGCGCATCGCTCATGCAGCAGTTCCTGGAGCGGATCGCCTGAACATTCCTGCGACCGGGCCGGCGCTCGACCTCGATCGCGTCCGCGCCGAGTTCCCGATCCTGCGCGAGACGGTCCGCGGCAAGCGGCTCGCCTACCTGGACAATGCGGCGACGACGCAGAAGCCCGAGGCCGTTCTCCGAGCGCTCGACAGCTATTACCGAACGTCGAACGCCAACGTGCACCGCGCCGTGCATACGCTGGCCGAGCGCGCCACCGGTCTCTACGAAGGCGCGCGTGACCGGATCGCCCGCTGGTTCAACGTCACCCGCGAAGAAGTCGTGTTCACGCGCGGCACGACGGAAGCAGTGAACCTCGTCGCGCGCAGCTTCCTGCAGGCGCGGCTGAAAGCCGGCGACGAAGTGCTGCTGACCGGCATGGAGCATCACTCCAACATCGTCCCCTGGCAGTTGGCCGGCGCGAAGACGGTGGCGGCGCCGGTGAACGATCGTGGCGAAGTGATCTACGAGGAGTGGCTCAAGCTTTTGACGCCGCGCACCCGGCTGGTCGCGGTCGCACACGTCTCCAACACGCTGGGCACGGTGAACCCCATCGCGCGCATGACGGTCGACGCGCACGCCCGCGGCATTCCGGTGCTCGTCGACGGTGCGCAGGCGATCGCACATCTGCCGGTCGACATGAAGGCGCTCGGCGTCGACTTCTATGCCTGCTCGTCGCACAAGGCCTATGGGCCTACAGGCTTCGGCGCGCTGCTGGCCAAGCGCGAGCACCTCGAGGCCATGCAGCCCTGGCAGGGCGGCGGCGACATGATCCGCACCGTCGCCTTCCAGGGCAGCACCTGGAACGATGTGCCGTACAAGTTCGAGGCCGGCACGCCCGACATGGCGGGCGCCATCGGCTTTGCCGCGGCGTTGGACTACATCGAGAGCATCGGTCTGGATGCAATCCACGCGCACGAGCACGCGGTGCTGCAATACGCGACGGACAAGATGTCGTCCCTGCCCGGCTTGCGGCTGATCGGCACGGCCGCCGACAAGAGCGGCATCCTGTCCTTCGTGATGGACAACGCGCATCCGCACGACATCGGCGCCATCCTCGACCAGGAAGGCGTCGCCATCCGCACCGGCCATCACTGCACCATGCCGCTGATGCAGCGCTTCGGCGTCTCGGCGACGGCGCGCGCGTCGTTCGCCGTCTACAACGGCCGGGACGACGTCGACCAACTGGTCACAGCGCTCGGGAAAGTGCAGCGGATCTTCCGCTAGGGCGGCTGGGCGCCAGCTGCGGGCTCGAGAGCTCGTCGAGGTTGAAGATCTGGCCGGGCCGCTTGCGCACCCACAGCCACGAGCCGAGCTCCAGCGTCAGCGGGATGTAAGGATGCTCGGCGCCATCGTAGAGGTAGTCCCACAGATCGCCGTGCGTCAGGTAGTGCAGCGATTGCGGCTCGATGACGTAGATGCCGTGGTACGGATGCGTGGTGCGGAACATCGTGCGCAGCGCGTAGATCTCCGGCAGGCAGGCAATGGGCTTGCGCGTGCCGGCGTAGGGAAACCAGATACGGTCGCGCATGCCGAAGCCGGAATGGCAATCCACCGTCAACGCGAACGGCTGCGTCAGCAGGCGGCGGCGCACGACGTCGCACAATGCGTGCGCCTCGGGTTGCATCGGAGCGCCGAGCGCGCCGCGGTACCAAGGCAGCGCGCTCGTCAGGCGGTGGCCGCCGAGAAGCAGCGGCGCCTTCTCCCTCGCGTCGACAGGCGCGTTGCGCATCAGGTCCACGCCGGCCGGGTTGGACCGCGTCCGGTTGCGCATCCCACCGGGGTTGACCACCGGCATGAACACCAGACGAACCTGCTGTAGCACCTGGGCCAGCGTGTCGTCCCAGGCCAGGCGCTCGATCAGCGAATGCAGGAACGCCAGGATTATCTGGCTGCCGATGCGCTCGACGCCGTGCACGCCGCCGAAGAAGCCGACGGCTGGCACGTCGGGCGCAGCGGAGCCGAGCTCCAGGCAGTAGAGCGGCAGACTTGCGCCGTCGGCGGGCACGCTGCCGACCTGCTCGCACCGCAGCGCCGGCGCTCCCCGCGCGATCAGCCGCTCGAGGACTTCCAGTTCCGGGAAGTCCCCGCCTGCGGACACCGGCTGTGGTTGCCGGACTGCCTTACGGGCTGTAGAGCTTCGCGACGCGGTCGGCGGACTCGACGGGCCGCTGGCTGGCGCCCGCGTACACCACCCTGCCCGCGCCGGGAACCGTCTCGGCGAAACCATTGGCGCTGCCGGCGGACTTGAACGTCTGCAGGTCGTCCCAGGAAGAGAAGACGTACGTCGTCTCCCGGCTCTCGACCACGCCGAAGAAATTCTTTTCCATGCCCTTGAGCTTGCCCTCGTACATCTTCTGCGCGGCGCCCTGCGCGCGCGGGTCCTTCTCCAGGAGCTTGGTCTCGCTCTTGACCAGGCCGTAAACGATGGTCTTGCCGCCGGGGCCGCCGCCGATCTTCTTCGTGCTGTACGGCAGCTCGCCGATGGTGCGGAAGCTGCGATAGTCCTTGGAGTCCGACAGGACGTAGACGCGGCCGTCCTTCTCGAACTCGTAGTAGTCGTCGTTGTTGGCGACCTCGGACAGGCGCCGGATCTCCAGATCCTTGTCGTAGGCCTTCTCGGCAACCGTGCCCTTCCAGTCGTTCGACGTCGCGCAGCCGCTGAGCAGTGCGATGCCGACCAGACTCCCCAATGCGATTTTGTACATGCCTCATCCCCGCGCGGTCGGATATCCGACGGGACGCAGTGTGCGGAGGCAGCATTGCAAAGCGATGACAGCGGCGGCGCCGCGATCAAACCAGGTCGCTGACCTGCAGCTCCAGGCTCTCGGCGTCGCGGTAGCGGTTCACGACCAGCTGGTAGAGCAGCCGCACCGATCCGGCCGGGCACAGCTGCTCGACGCCGTTGAAGTGGATCGCGTCCACCCAGCCATTGCCGATGATCAGCCGGTATTTCACGTGCCGCTCGCCGACCACGCGGGCGCCCTGGACCGTGAACGCGCCCTCGAAGAGCGGCTCGGGGAACCCCTGCCCCCATGGTCCGGCGGTCTCGAGCGCCCGCGCGGTGTCGATGTGCAGCTCGGCGCCGTCGAGCTCGCCGTCGGTCTCGCGCACGCGCGCAAGGGCAAGCTCGTCGAGCTGCTGCCGGCAGACCTCGTCGAACAGCTCGCCGAACTCGTCCAGGTCGCTCTCGCGCAGGCTCAGGCCCGCGGCCATCGCGTGACCACCGAAGCGCTGCAGCAATCCGGGTCGCCGGGCGTCGATTGCCGCGAGCGCGTCGCGCAGATGCAGCCCGGCGATGGAGCGTCCCGAGCCTTTCAGCAGTCCCGCGTCCTGCGCGCGCGCAAACGCAAACGTCGGCCGGTGCAGCTTGTCCTTCACCCGCGAGGCGATGAGACCGACGACGCCTTCGTGCCAGTCCGGGTCGAACAGGCACACGCCGGTCGAGTCGTCGCCCTCGATCATCACCAGCGCCTCGTCGCGCATCTGCGCTTCGAGCTCCCGGCGGTCGCGGTTGAACTGGTCCAGCTGGCGCGCCAGCGGCTGCGCCGCTTCCGGCGTGGACGCGAGCAGGCATTCGATGCCGGTGCGGATGTCCTCGAGGCGGCCGGCGGCGTTGATGCGGGGTCCGACCACGAAGCCAAGGTCCGAGGCGCTGAGCCGCGCCGGCGAGCGGCCGGCGACCTCCAGCAACGCGTAGATGCCGGGCCGGGCGCGCCCCGCGCGGATGCGCATTAGGCCCTGCTGCACCAGCACGCGATTGTTGTAATCCAGGCGCACGACGTCGGCGACGGTGCCCAGCGCGACCAGGTCCAGGAATTCCGAGAGCTGCGGCTCCGGACGTTCCTTGAACCAGCCGGCCTCGCGCAGATGCGCACGCAAGGCGATCAGCAGGTAGAACATGACGCCGACGCCGGCGAGGTGCTTCGACGGGAATTCGCAGCCGCCCTGGTTGGGATTGACGATGGCGTCCGCCAGCGGCAGCTCCGCGCCGGCCAGGTGATGATCGGTGACGATCACCTGCATGCCGAGCTCCTTGGCGCGCGCGACACCGGCGACCGAGGCGATGCCGTTGTCCACGGTGATGAGCACCTGCGCGCCGAGCGCCGCCGCCATTTCCGCCAGCGCCGGCGACAAGCCGTAGCCCATGCGGAAACGGTCCGGCACGACGTAACCGACGTCGCTTGCGCCCAGCGCCTTCAGGCCAAGGATCGCCAGCGCGGTGCCGGTCGCGCCGTCGGCGTCGTAGTCGCCGGCGATGACGATCTTGCGCTGAGCGCGCAGCGCTGCCTCCAGCAATTCGCAGGCGCGGCCCATGCCGCGAAGCGCGCCGGGAGGCAACATGCTCTTGAGCTCGCAGTGCAGCTGCTGGATCTCGACGCCGCGGCTGGCGTAGATGCGGCGGAGAACGGGGTGCAGCGTCGACGGCAGCAGATCCGGATTCCCGGGTGCACGTCGGCGGATCAGAGGCTGCATGCGCGATTTTACAGCGTCGCGAGGATCGCCTTCTCCACTGCGCCGCGCTCGGCCGGAACCTGGATCAGGTCGCGCAGCCCGTCCTTGACGATTACGTCGGGATCCTTGAGGCCATTGCCGGTGAGCGTGCAGACGACGACGCTGCCCGCCGCGATCTTGCCGGAACGGATGTCGCGCAGCGCGCCGCAAAGCGATGCCGCCGACGCCGGCTCGCAGAACACGCCCTCCTTCGCCGCCAGCAGCTTCTGCGTGGCGAGGATCTCCGCGTCGGTGCACTCGTCGAACCAGCCGCCCGAGTCCTTCTGCGCATTCCAGGCATGCGTCCAGGATTGCGGATCGCCGATGCGGATGGCAGTCGCCACCGTCTCGGGGTTCTTCACCGGACCGCCGCGCAGAAATGGCGCAGCGCCGGCGGCCTGGTAGCCGCACATCTTCGGCTTGCCGTGCCGGGCGCTGCCCAGCGCGTAGCCATCCATGCTCGCCGAGGTGCGCGAACCGACAGTCTCGCTGTAGCCCATCCAATAGGCGCTGATGTTGCCGGCGTTGCCGACAGGCAGGCAGTGATAGTCCGGTGCGCGCCCGAGCGCCTCGACGATCTCGAACGCCGCCGTCTTCTGGCCTTGCAGCCGATACGGGTTGATCGAATTGACGATGGTGACCGGCGCGGTTTCGCCGAGCTCCTTGACCAGGCGCATGCCGTCGTCGAAGTTGCCTTTGATCTGCACCACGACTGCGCCGTGCACCACGGCCTGCGCCAGCTTGCCCAGCGCGATCTTGCCGTCGGGGATCAGCACGAAGCTCTTGATGCCGGCGCGGGCCGCGTACGCAGCCGCCGCGGCCGAAGTGTTGCCGGTGGAGGCGCAGATGATCGCCTTGGCGCCCTGGTGCAGCGCCTGCGTCACCGCGACAGTCATGCCGCGGTCCTTGAACGAGCCCGTGGGGTTGAGTCCCTCGAACTTCACGTACAGCTCACCGGTGAATCCGGCTTCGCGAGGGATGTTGGAAAGCCGGATGAGCGGCGTGCGGCCCTCGCTCAACGAGACCGCGCGCACGTCCGCTGCCAGCGGCAGGCGGTCGCGGTACTGGTCAACCAGGCCGGTGTACAACTTCATCCCTCGAAGTGTTCCACCCGGATGCGCGACGACTTCTCGCGCACGAAGGACAAGGCCTCGATCTTGGTCGCGGCGTCCTCGAAGCGCGCCTCGGTGATGACGTTGGTGATGATGGCCAGCGTCGCATCCTCCTCGCCGCGCGGCTCGCGCTGCAGGATCGCCTCGACGCTGATCTCGTGCTCGGCCAGGATCGCGGTGATCTTCGACAGCACGCCCGGCTCGTCGGCGACGCGCAGCCGCAGGTAGAACGCGCTCTCGATCTCGCTCACGGGGAGGATCGGCAGCTCGCGCACCGCGTCGGGCCGGAACGCCAGCGGCGGCACGAAGTGGTTGGCGTCGGCGGACAGCAGGCGCGCCACGTCGACCAGATCCGCCGCGATCGCAGAAGCTGTGGCGTCGCCGCCGGCGCCGCGGCCGTAGAAGCCCACCTGCCCGACCATGTTGCCCTTGAGCAGGATCGAGTTGAGGACGCCGTCGACCTTGGCCAGCAGCCGGTCTTCCGGGATCAGCGTCGGATGCACGCGCAGCTCGATGCCCTTGCCGGAACGCTTGGCCAGGCCCAGCAGCTTGATGCGGTAGCCCAGGCTCTGCGCGATCTGGATGTCCTGCGGCGTGACCTTGGTGATGCCTTCGGTCGCGACCGACGCGAACGACAGGGGCATGCCGAAGGCGATCGACGCCAGGATCGTCAGCTTGTGCGCGGCGTCGATGCCGTCGATGTCGAGCGCGGGATTGGCCTCGGCGTAGCCGAGCCGCTGCGCGTCGAGCAAGGCGTCGACGAAGCGCTGGCCGCGCGCGGACATCTGCGTGAGGATGTAATTGCAGGTGCCGTTGATGATGCCGGCGACGCCATCGATGCGATTGCCGGCCATGCCTTCGCGGATCGCCTTGATGATCGGGATGCCGCCGCCGACCGCCCCTTCGAACGCGACCATCACACCCTTGGCGCGCGCCGCCTCGAAGATCTCGTTGCCCTGCTCGGCCAGCAGCGCCTTGTTGGCGGTCACCACGTGCTTGCCGCGGCCGACGGCGGCCAGGATCAGCTCCTTTGCCGGCGAGATTCCGCCGATCAGCTCGACCACCGCGTCGACGTCGGCATCGCGGGCGATGAACACCGGATCGCTGACGACGGTGACGCCGTTGAGCTCGCATTCGCGCTTGCGCTTCATGTCGCGCACGCTCACGTGCGTGATGACGATCGGACGCCCAGCGCGGCGCGCGATCTCGTCTGCGTTGTTCTTGAGCAGGCGCACCAGGCCCTGACCAACGGAGCCCAGGCCAATCAATCCCACCCGCACGGGCTGAACGCTCATGCGCCGGCTTTCAGCAGCTTCTTGATGCCGCGAACCGCCTGGCGCGTGCGATGCTCGTTCTCGATCAGCGCGAAGCGCACGTGATCGTCGCCGTATTCGCCGAAGCCGATGCCGGGTGACACCGCAACCTTGGCCTCGGCGAGCAGTTTCTTGGAGAACTCGATCGAGCCCATGGCGCGGAAGGCTTCCGGGATCTTCGCCCACACGAACATCGTCGCCTTGGGCTTGGTGACTTCCCAGCCGGCCTTGTTGAGGGCGTCGCACAGCACGTCGCGACGGCTGCGGTACATCTCGCAGATGTCGGCCACGCAATCCTGCGGACCTTCCAGCGCCGCGATCGCGGCCACCTGGATCGGCGTGAACATGCCGTAATCCAGATACGACTTGATACGCGCGAGCGCGCCGACCAGCGTCGGGTTGCCGACCATGAAGCCGACCCGCCAGCCCGGCATGTTGTAGGACTTGGACAGCGTGAAGAACTCCACCGCCACGTCTTTGGCGCCCTTGACCTGCATCACCGACGGCGCCTTGTAGCCGTCGAATACGATGTCGGCGTAGGCCAGGTCGTGCACCAGCCACATGCCGTGCTCGCGGCACAGCGCCACGCACTTCTCGAAGAAATCGAGCTCCACGCACTCCGTGGTCGGATTGCAGGGGAAGTTCAGGATCAGCATCTTCGGCGTCGGCGTGGTCTCCTTGATCGCCTTGGCCAGCTCGTCGAAGAAATTCACGCCCGGCGTCATGCGCACGTGGCGCACGTCGGCGCCGGCCAGCACCACGCCGTAAGGGTGGATCGGATACGCCGGCGACGGCACCAGCACGGTGTCGCCGGAGGCAAGCGTGGCGAACGCCAGATGCGCGAGCCCTTCCTTGGAGCCGATCGCGGCGATGACCTCGGTGTCGGCATCGAGCTTCACGTCGTAGCGTTTGGCGTACCAGTTCGCCATGGCGCGGCGCAGGCGCGGGATGCCCTTGGAGACCGAGTAGCGATGCGCGTGCGTGGTGCCCTCGCGCTTCACCACCTCGACCATCTTGTCGACGATGTGCTTGGGGGTCGGCTGGTCGGGGTTGCCCATGCCGAAGTCGATGATGTCCTCGCCGCGGGCGCGCGCCGCCTTCTTCAGGTCGCCGACGATGTTGAACACATACGGCGGCAAGCGCTGGATGCGCGGGAACACCGCCTTGGGGGCGGAAGACTTGGAGGTGGGTGTTTTCACGGGACGCGAATTGTAGAGCGTCTACCGCACCGCAACAAACCCTGCCGATCGCTAATCCATCGTCCGGCGGAAGCGCTTGAGGCCCAGCGTCATGACGATGGTGATGAACACCAGCAGCGGCCACAGGTGCGGCCAGACTTCCGACGGACCGTAGCCTTTGAGCACGATGCCGCGCACGATGCGCAGGAAATGCGTCAACGGCAGCACCTCGCCGACCCACTGCGCCCAGCCCGGCATGCCGCGATACGGGAACATGAATCCCGACAGCAGGATCGACGGCAGCAGGAAGAAGAAACCCATCTGCATCGCCTGCGTCTGGTTCTTGGCGAGCGTCGAGAAGGTGATGCCGATGGTGAGGTTGGCGAGGATGAAGATGAGCGTGGCCGCCAGCAGCAGCCAGATGCTGCCGACGATCGGCACGTGGAAGACGTAGCGCGCCGCCAGCAGCACGACCAGCACCTGCACGTAGCCGATCAGCACGAATGGCAGGATCTTGCCGACCATCACCTCGATCGGCCGCACCGGCATGGCCAGCAGGTTCTCCATCGTGCCGCGCTCCAGCTCGCGGGTGATGGCGAGCGCCGTCATCACGATCATGGTCATGGTCAGGATCACGCCCATCAGACCGGGGACGATGTTGTATTGGGTGATGCCTTCCGGGTTGTAGAGGCGCTGCAGGCGCAGGTCGAACGGCGGAGGGCCGACGGCGCGCGGCGCCAGCGGGCCCTTGAGGTCGTTGCGCAAGGCGGTTTGCGCCAGCTGCTGCACGGCCGCGAGCGCGTTGCTGGTCGCGGCGGGATCGGAGGCATCGGCCTGGAGCAGCAGCGCCGGCCGCTCGCCGCGGATCAGCTTGCGATCGAAGTCGCTCGGGATCTCCAGCACGAACTGCACGTCGCCCAGGAGCAGTTCGCGCTCGGCCTCGGCCACCGTGCCGGGCTCGGTCGTCACGCGGAAGTACCCGGAGTTCTCCACTGCGCGAACCAGGCTGCGGCTGATCGTGGTGTTCTCGGCGCTGACGACCGCGATCGGCAAGTGCTTGGGATCGGAGTTGATCGCGAAGCCGAACACGATCAGCTGCAGCACCGGGATGCCGATCATCATCCCGAACGTGAGCCGGTCGCGGCGGACCTGGATGAACTCCTTGCGCACCACCGCGCTGAGCCGCCCCCAGGCGATGCTCTTCACTGGACGTTGTCCGGCTGGTGCTGCATCAGGCTGATGAAGACGTCCTCCAGGCGCGGCTCGCCGTGCTCCCATTTCATGCCGGCGCGCGCCCGGAACGGCTGCAGCGCGTGATCCAGTCCCGCGTGATCGGCGCCGCTGATGTGCAGCTCGTTCCCGAACGCCACGACCTGCTCGGCAACGGTGAGCTTGCGCAGCTCCACGGCAAGCTCGTTCAAGCCCGGGCCGCTGACGATCCAGGTCGACAGGCCCGAATTGGCGACCATCTCCGCAGGCGTTCCCTGCGCCAGCAGCTTGCCGTAGGCGATGTAGGCCAGCCGGTGACAGCGCTCGGCCTCGTCCATGTAATGCGTGGACACCAGCACCGTGATGCCCTCGGCCGCGAACTGGTGGATCTCCTCCCAGAATTGCCGCCGCGCGTTGGGATCGACGCCGGCGGTCGGCTCGTCCAGCAGCAAGAGCTTGGGCTCGTGCAGCAGGCAGCCTGCGAGCGCCATGCGTTGCTTCCATCCACCCGACAGCGAGCCGGCGAGCTGCTTCTCGCGCGACGCGAGGCCAAGCCGCTTCAGCGAAGCGGCGACGCGATCGTCGACGTGATCGAGCTCGTACACGCGCGCGACGAACTCCAGGTTCTCGCGGATCGACAGGTCTTCCCAGAAGCTGAAGCGCTGCGTCATGTAGCCGACTTCGCGCTTGATCGTGGCCGCGTCACGCAGGATGTCGTGACCCAGGCAGGTGCCTTCGCCCGCGTCGGGCGTCAGCAGCCCGCAGAGCATGCGGATCGAGGTGGTTTTGCCGCTACCGTTAGGGCCGAGGAATCCGAAGATCTCGCCGCGGTTGACCTTGAGCTCGAGGTGATCGACCACCGTGCGGCCCGCGAAGGCCTTGGTCAGCCCACGCACGTCGATGACCGCCTCGCCGCTCCTCACTTCTGGTCCGATTGCGCGACCCGGACCTCGACCGGCTGGCCCGGCCGCAGTTTCAGCGCATCGGCCGCTTCCGGCCAAGCCTCCACCAGGAACAGCAGCTTCTGCCGGGCGGACTCGCTGTAGATGACCGGAGGCGTGTACTCGGCCTGCGGCGCGACGAAACGCACGGTTGCTGCGAAATCCGAAGCGCAGCCATCGCAATGCACATCGACTCTGGCGCCGGTCTTCACGCGCTCCAGATCCGATTGGGGCACGAAGAAGCGCAGCTTGCGGTTCTGTGGCGGCAGCAGGCTCAGGACCGCGGCGCCGGCAGGGATCTGTTCGCCGACCCGGAAATAGACGTCGTCGACCACGCCAGCGGCAGGCGCAGCGACGGTTTTCTGCGTGAGTGCCCATCGCGCTTCGGCGATCTGCGCGTTCAGCTCGTCGACGCGGCTCTGCGCGATCTGCGATTGCGTGCGTGAAGCGTCCAGCTGCTCGAGGCTTGAAAGCCCTTTGGCGCGCATGTCCTTCTGGCGGGTGTGCTGCGTCTGCGCCAGGTCCAGCTGCGCCTGCGCCTGCGTCAGCCGGTGCGTGACCTCGTCCACCGCCGCCTTCTCGCGCTCCTGCTCCAGCGCGAACAGCGGAGCGCCGAGCGTGATTTCCTGTCCGCGCTGCGCCTGCAGCGAGGCGAGCTGACCAGCGATGGGAGCGGCGACATGGATGGACTCGCCTTCGGCGTAGCCGAGGTAGGCGTGCTCATCCTCTCCGTTGCATGCCGCGAGCAAGAGCGCGGCGCCGGCAGCCCAGATTTTCCCCATGGTTGATCTTAGCCCGAGGCGCGCGTGGCGCGCCCTACAAAAGCGAAACGCCGACGTCTTCGTCGGCGTTTAGGTGCTTCCTGTAGGAGGGGCTGTTAGCCCCGACCGATCGCGGCCAACGGCCGCTCCTACAAAATCAGGTCAGCTTTTCCTTGATGCGCGCTGCCTTGCCCGCCAGGTCGCGCAGGTAGTACAGCTTGCTGCGCGCAACTTCACCGCGCCGCGTGACTTTGATCTCCGCGACCTGCTTGGAGTAGGTCTGGAACACGCGCTCGACGCCCTCGCCGTGCGATACCTTGCGCACGGTGAACGCGGAGTTGAGCCCGCGCTTGCGCTTGGCGATGACGACGCCCTCGAAGGCCTGCAGGCGCTCGCGGTCGCCTTCCTTGACCTTGACCTTCACCTCGACGGTGTCGCCGGTCCGGAACTCGGGGACCTTCTTGTCCATCTGCTCGGCGTCAAGCGCCTGGATGATCTTGCTCATGGCTTCTCTCGGGTCCTCTGTAATGAATTCGCGGAGCAGCTTTGTCTGCTCCGCGTCCAATTCTAACCCGGCCAGCAGGTCCGGCCTCTTCAGCCAGGTCTGCCCCAGGGCAACCTTCAACCGCCAGCGCCGCACCGCTGCGTGGTCGCCGGACAACAGCACCTCCGGCACCGCCTCGCCCCGCCAGCCTTCCGGCCGAGTGTAGTGCGGGTGATCGAGCAAGCCGCGCGCGAACGAATCGTTCGCCGCCGACCCCTCGTCACCGAGCACTCCCGGCAGCAGCCGCGCGATCGCATCGATCAGCGCCATCGCCGCCAGCTCGCCGCCGGACAACACGAAGTCGCCCAGCGACAGCTCGAAATCCACCTCTGCCGCCACCACCCGCTCGTCGAGGCCCTCGTAGCGGCCGCACACGACGATCAGCGCCGGCTCCCGCGACAGCCTTTCCACCCACGCCTGCGTCAGCGGCTCGCCCTGGGGGCTCAAGCTCACCACGCGCGCCGCGCCGGCCGCTTCCCGCGCCGCCGCGATCGCCAGCGCCAGCGGCTCGGCGTTCATCACCATGCCGGGCCCGCCGCCATACGGCCGGTCGTCGACCTTGCGCCACCTGTTCTGCGCGAAGTCGCGCGGATTGCGCGTGGAGAGCGCCAGCTGCCCGCCTTCCACCGCGATCCGCGGCATCCCGTGCCGCGTCACCTGCTCCACGAACTCCGGGAACAGCGTCAACACCTCGATCTTCACGTCACCAGTCCGGCGACCACTCGACGACGATGCGGCCGGCCTTGAGGTCCACCGACTGCACGATTGGACCGTGCACGAAAGGGATCAGCCGCTCCCGCTCTCCGCCCAGCGCCAGCACTGCCTGCGCCCCGTTGTCGGTGACGTACTCGACCTTGCCGAGCACCTCGCCGCCGACGGTCTCGACCTGCAATCCCACCAGGTCGACCCAGTAATACTCGCCCCGCTTGAGCCTTGGCAGCTCGCTGCGCGGCACCTCGATTTCCGAACCCACCAGCCTTGCGGCGACGTCCCGATCGGTGATCGGCGTTCCGTCTTCGGCAGACAGCTGCGCGATCAACCCACCAATCTGCTCACGACCCTGCAGGACGCGCACCTCGCGCTCCGTCGGGCCTTTCAGGAACCAGCGCTTGTAGCGGAGGAGATTGCCCTGCGGGTCGGCATAGGAGCGGACCCTCACCCAACCCTGCACGCCGAAGACGCCGGCGATCTTACCGAGCGTCACGCGGCGCATGCATTCAGCCGGCCTGAGCGGCTCCCTCGGCAGCCGGCTTGGCCGGGCTCGTGTCCGTGCTCGACGCCGCATGGGCCAGCAGATAGGTCACGCGGTCGGAGACCTGCGCGCCGACCCCGGTCCAGGTACTCGACGCGCGAGCGGTCGAGGACCAGCTGCTTCTCGGCGCCGGTGGCCTTCGGGTTGTAGTAGCCCAGCCGCTCGATGAAGCGGCCGTCGCGCGCCTTGCGGCTATCCGTGGCAACCACGTGATAGAACGGGCGCTTCTTGGCGCCTGCGCGCGCGAGACGAATCTTGACCATGTTTTTGCAATTCCTGAACGGCCGGGGGGCCTTAGAAGGCCGCATATTCTATAGAGTTTCGGCCGAAACGCCAGAGATCAGGTGGTGGACCCGCGCTGGCACTCCCGGCGCACAGAGATACCGCTACCGTTGCTCCCTTCCGGGCCTGGCGGGGTTCACAGCGTTCCGTCGCGGGAACCAGCACGGGGCCACCGGGGCGAAGTTTGCATGAATCGAAACCTCGGTGATAGCGATCCCCGTAAACTTTGTTTATAGATTTGCGGTCAGTCTTCACCGTCGAAGAAAAACCAAACGCCAATGCCGCTTCCCTGCTTCAAGGCCTACGACATCCGCGGCCGCGTGCCCGACGAGCTCAACGTCGACGTGGCCTACCGCCTCGGTCTCGCCTACGGCCAGCGCTTCGCGCCCAAGCGCATCGCGCTCGGCCGCGACGTGCGTCACTCCAGCGAGGAGCTGCTGCACGCGCTGGCGCACGGGCTCACCGAGTGCGGCGCCGAAGTCGTCGACATCGGCTTGTGCGGCACTGAGGAGATCTACTTCGCCGCCTCGCGCCCGGGCATCGACGGCGGCATCCAGGTCACCGCCAGCCACAACCCGCAGGACTACAACGGCATGAAGCTCGTGCGCGGCGGCGCCATCCCGATCAGCGGCGATTCGGGCCTGCGCGAGCTTGAAGCTGTGACCGCGGCCTCTGGGAAGAAAGCGCCCGCAGGCAAGCCGAAGATGACGCAGCGCAGCTTCCGCGACGAATACGTGCGGCACCTGCTCGACTACGTCGCGCCCTTCAAGCTCAAGCCGCTCAAGATCGTCGTCAACGCCGGCAACGGCGTCGCGGGCGTCGTCATCGACGCGCTCGAATCCCATCTGCCCTTCCAGTTCGTCAAGGTCCATCACCAGCCCGATGGCGATTTTCCCAACGGCATCCCCAACCCGCTGCTGCCGGAGAATCGCGGCGCGACCAGCGACGCGGTGCGCAAGCATGGCGCGGACTTCGGCGTTGCCTGGGACGGCGACTTTGACCGTTGCTTCCTGTTCGACGAGCGCGGCGACTTCATCGAGGGCTACTACATCGTCGGCCTGCTGGCCGAGGCGATGCTCAAGCGCGACCCGGGCGCCAAGATCATCCACGACCCCCGCCTGACCTGGAACACCATCGACATGGTCAGGCAGGCCGGCGGCGTGCCGGTGCAGTCCAAGACCGGCCACGCCTTCATCAAGGAGCGCATGCGCGCCGAGAACGCCGTCTACGGCGGCGAGATGAGCGCGCACCATTACTTCCGCGACTTCGCCTACTGCGACAACGGCAACATCCCGTGGCTGCTGGTCGCGGGCCTGGTCAGCCAGACCGGCAAACCGCTCTCCCAGCTGGTCGGACAGCGCCAGAGGGAATTTCCGGCCAGCGGCGAGATCAACCGCACGGTGGCCGACGTCAAGGGCACGATCGCGCGGATCGAGAAGAGCTACGCGTCGGGCACCATCGATCGCACCGACGGCATCAGCGTCGAGTTCCCCGAGTGGCGCTTCAACCTCCGCGGCAGCAACACCGAGCCGGTGCTGCGGCTCAACGTGGAATCGCGCGGCGACGAGGCATTGATGCGGGCACGGACCGAGGAGATCCTCGGTCTCATCGATCAGAACGGCTGACGGACGAAGCGGTAAGTTCTCGGCGGACCGTACGCGGCATGGACGCCGCGTCCGGAGCGTACATGGATGTATTCACAGCGATCCGACGAGGACTTACCGCTTCGTCGTTTCCGCCGCGACATTCCTTGGCCGCGCCGCCATGCCGAACCCGTGGCCCTGCTCGAGCAGGTAATGCAGCCACTTGTGCAGCGTGAGGTTGCGCGCCCACTGCTCGCCCAGGTAACGCGAGACCTCCGGATCACCCTCCATCGCCGCCAGCCAGCGCGGGCGCGTCGCGCAGTACAGCGACTCGGCCAGGTGCGCGTCGCGATAGACCTTCACCCACATGTCCGGCTCGCAGCGCCCGTCGATCTGGTACGTCAGCCGGAACGAGCTGGTGTAGCGCCCGCGCTCCAGCGCGATGAGATGCAGGGGCGGATCGGTCTCGCTGGTGGATACCGCCTGGTTGAACGGCAGCTCCAGCTCCGGCACCAGCTGCTCGAGCATCAGGAAGTTGCGCTCGTACAGCTCCATCAGCGCGGCGATACGCGACGGTCGATGCTGCAGCAGCGCGTTGGTGACCTTCATCGTCCGACTATAATGTCTCAAGCGATCCGCAGCCAGCGTACGCTGGCAGGCACGAGTTCCCTAAAACAATGACAGCCCGCGACGTCGCCACCCGCCCCTTCCTCGACCAGCGCGCCGGCACTGCCGGACTGCGCAAGCGCGTCACGGTATTCCAGCAAGCGCACTACCTCGAAAATTACCTGCAGTCGATCTTCGACTGCGTCACGACGCTCAAGGGCGGGCGGCTGGTGATCGGCGGCGACGGCCGCTATCACAACCGCACGGCGATCCTCACCGCCATCGCCATGGCGGCGGCCAATGGCGTACAGCGCGTCATCGTCGGACAGGGCGGGCTGCTGAGCACGCCGGCCGCGTCGCACCTGGTGCGCCTGAACAAGGCCCAGGCGGGGCTGATCTTCACCGCCAGCCACAATCCGGCCGGGCCCGACGGCGATTTCGGGCTCAAGCTCAACGTCGCCGGCGGCGGCCAGGCCAGCGAAGGCCTGACCGAGCGCATCTACGAGCACAGCAAGGTGCTGCAGCACTACCGGCTCGACGACGGCGTCGTCATCGACCTGAACCGGCCGGGGCAGCAGGCGATCGGCGACATGAAGATCGACGTGATCGATCCGGTCGACGACTACGCGCAGCTGATGCAGTCGCTGTTCGACTTCGATCGCATCCGCGGCTGGTTCGCCAAGGGCCATCGGCTGTGCTTCGATGCGATGCACGCGGCGACCGGTCCCTATGCGCAGCGCATCTTCGTCGAGATGCTCGGCGCCGATCCGGCGAGCGTCGTCAACGCGACGCCGCTGGAGGATTTCGGCGGCGGCCATCCGGATCCGAATCTCATCCATGCCAAACCGCTGGTGGATCTTGCGTGGTCCGACATGGCGCCCGACCTGTGCGCTGCATCCGATGGCGACGGCGATCGCAACCTTATCCTCGGACGGCGAATCTTCGTCTCGCCGGGCGATTCGCTGGCGATGATCGCCTCGCACCTCAAGGAAATGCCGGGCTATCGCGACGGGCTCGTCGGCGTGGCGCGGTCGATGCCGACCAGCCGCGCCGTGGATCGCGTCGCCCGCGCGCTGGCGGTGCCCTGCCACGAGACGCCGACGGGCTGGAAGTTCTTCGCCAACCTGCTTGAAGCCGGGCAGATCAACCTTTGCGGCGAGGAAAGCTTCGGCACGAGCTCGGCGCACGTGCGCGAGAAGGACGGCGTCTGGGCCGTGCTGGCGTGGCTCAACATCCTGGCCGCGACCCGCGCGAGCGTCAGCGAGGTGGCCGAGAAGCACTGGCATCACTACGGCCGGCATTACTACATGCGCCAGGACTACGAGGACTTGCCTGCCTCGGACGCGACCGCGGTGATGCAGAGCCTCGCAGGCCAGGTGTCGGATCTGCCCGGACAGGCCTATGGCGACTGGACCGTGACCGAGGCCGACGAATTCAGCTATCAGGATCCGGTCGACGGCGGCATCGCCTTGAACCAGGGGCTGCGCGTGGTGTTCGGCGACGCCGCCCGCATCGTGGTGCGGCTCTCCGGCACGGGCACCCGCGGCGCTACCTTGCGCATCTACCTGGAGCGCCTGGAGACCGGTGCATCGTCGCTCGGCTGGGACACGGCCGAGGCGCTGGCCCCGCTGGCCAACGTCGCCGACAAGCTGCTGCGCATCGGCGAGCTCACGGGGCGAACGGCACCCAGCGTGATCACCTGATGGATCGCACGATGACATCGGGTGCAATCCGCTCGCGCAATGCGAGAGCTGCCGGCTGCGCGCTCCTGACGCTGGTCCTCGCAGGGTGCGCGATCCGGCCGATCCTGGAGCCTGCGAACAATCGGCCCTTCAAGTTCAGCCAGGACACGTTCGCCTACGCCAACGAGCTCGAGTGGGACTACCGGATGGACTTCGCCACCGGCACGACCGTGACCAGCCAGCGCGAGACCGAGCCGACCTACAGCCGCCACTGCATCGTGATGGCGCGGACGGCTCGCCAGTTCTTCCAGTTCGCCCGCTTCGACCCGGCAGCGCCGATGGCGAGCGACGAGACCTATCGAGCCTTGATCCACGGCGTGATCGCTCGCAGCCCCAGCGAAGACGGGCCCAGCGGCGGGCGCGTCGTCATTCCGGGATACCGGGACCTGCGCAGCTTCAGCAAGGCCAAGGAGCATCTGCTCAAGGAGGAGATCGGCAGCTGGGCGGGCAGTTATTTCCAGCTCGGCAACTGGCGCATGATCTTCCCGTTCAGTCGCGGTCACCAGAAGGCCACCGCGCGCGCCCTGCTCGGCGAAGTGCGGGCGCACCGTCCGCCCGTGGTGCACCTGGTGACGTTCCCGCGCATCACCATCAACCACGGCGTGGTGGTCTACGGCGCCAGCGAAACCAACGGCGAGATCGTGTTCGACGTCTACGATCCCAACGAGCCCGACGAGCCGACCAAGCTGATGTACGACAAGACCGCGCGCAGCTTCAATTTCCCAGCGAACCGGTACTTCGTGGGCGGGCCGCTGAAGGTCTACGAGATCTATCGCGACGGGGTGTATTAGTTAGAACGTCGCCCGGCGCAGGCCTTTCTCCTGCATCGCGAAGGTCGCGATCTCCTCGATCGACATGTTGGTCGAGTTCACGAACGGGATGCCCTTGCGCGCGTAGAGCTGCTCGGCCTCCCGGACTTCGTAAGCGCACTGCGCCAGCGACGCGTACTTCGATCCGGGCCGCCGCTCCGTCCGGATCTGCGACAGCCGCTCGGGATCCGACGTGAGCCCGAACAGCTTGTCGTCGAAGCCGTCGAGCTGCGACGGCAGGCGCTGCGCTTCCAGGTCGTCCGGCGTCAGCGGCACGTTGCAGGCGAAGATGCCGTGCTGCAGCGCCAGGTATAGGGTGGTCGGCGTCTTGCCACACCGGGAAGGCGCGACCAGGATCAGGTCCGCGCGGTCCAGCTCCGCCCCGCTCTGACCGTCGTCGTGCTCCATGGCGTAGTTCATCGCCTCGATCCGCGAGGTGTAGCGCTGCGAGTTAGCGACGCCATGCGCCCGCCCCTGCGCGTGGGAGGACTTCTGCACCAGTTCCTCCTCGATGGAATGGACAAAGGTGTCGAAGAGATCCAGGAACATCCCGTGCGCGCCGCGCAGGATGGCGCGGATCTCGTCGTTGACGGTGGTGCTGAAGATCAGCGGTCGGGCACCGCCCTGCTCCGCCATGTGGTTGATGTAGTCCACGGTCTGGCGCGCGCGATCGGGGCTGTTGATGAACGGCAGCGTCGTCGTCTGGAACTGCACGCCGTCGAATTGCGTGAGCAGCGTCTGCCCCAGCGTCTCGGCCGTGATGCCGGTGCCGTCCGACACGAAGAACACGGCGCGTTGTCCGCTCATGCCCGTTTCGCCGACAATTCGCGCTTCGCCATGAACTAATGGGACCATGCCGGACGCGATCGCCGCAACCAGCACGTCGAGGAGCCTCGTGAGTCAAGGGATGGTTTTGTGGTTCCGCGACCTGGGCATGAAGGACGTCGATCGCGTCGGCGGCAAGAATGCCTCCCTCGGCGAGATGATCCATCACCTGTCGCGGGCCGGCGTGCGCGTGCCCGGCGGCTTCGCCACCACCGCCGACGCCTTCCGCGAGTTTCTCGCCCGCGACGGCCTGGCCGCGCGCATCAAGAGCATCCTGGACAAGCTCGATGCCGAAGACGTCGCGGCGCTGGCCAAGGCGGGCAAGACCATCCGCGAAAGCGTGATCAAGGCGCCGTTCCCCGAAGCGCTCGAGCGCGACATCCGCGCCGCTTACCAGGAGATGACTGCTGCAGACCCGGCGATGAGCGTCGCCGTGCGCTCGTCGGCTACCGCAGAGGATCTGCCGGACGCCTCCTTCGCCGGTCAGCAGGAAACCTTCCTTAACGTCAACGGGATAGAGAATGTTCTTCAAGCGATAAAAGAGGTTTTCGCCAGCCTCTTCAACGATCGCGCCATCGCCTATCGCGTGCACCAGGGCTATGCGCACGAGCACGTGGCACTGTCCGCGGGCATCCAGCAGATGGTGCGCTCCGACCTTGCCGCGTCGGGCGTGATGTTCACCATGGACACCGAGTCGGGATTCCGCGACGCGGTGTTCATCACGGCTTCCTACGGGCTTGGCGAGGCCGTGGTGCAGGGCGCGGTGAATCCCGACGAGTTCTACGCCTACAAGCCCAACCTGCGCGCCGGGCGACCATCGATCCTGCGGCGCGGGCTCGGGGAAAAAGCCAAGAAGATGGTGTTCGCGAAAAAGGGCGGGCACGGCAAGACCATCGAGTTCGTGGCCGTTCCCGCCGCCGAGCGCAGCCAGTTTTGCCTCTCCGACGCCGACGTCGAGGCGCTCGCGCGCCAGGCGCTGATCATCGAGGATCACTACGGGCGCCCCATGGACATCGAGTGGGGCAAGGACGGCGTCGACGGGCAGCTCTACATCCTGCAGGCGCGGCCGGAGACGGTGAAGTCGCGCGCCGGCGCGGGCGTCCTGCGCCGCTACAAGCTCAAGGGCAAGGGCGACCTGATCACCAGCGGGCGCGCCATCGGCCAGAAGATCGGCGCGGGCCCGGTGCGCCTGCTCAAGTCGATCCAGCAGATGGACCGCGTGCGCGAGGGCGACGTGCTGGTCACCGACATGACCGACCCGGACTGGGAGCCGATCATGAAGCGCGCATCCGCGATCGTCACCAATCGCGGCGGCCGCACCTGCCACGCTGCGATCATCGCGCGCGAGCTCGGCATTCCCGCGGTCGTGGGCTGCGGCGACGCCACGGCCAAGCTCAAGGACGGCGCGGCGGTGACGGTGTCCTGCGCCGAGGGCGACACCGGCAACGTCTATGCGGGCCACATCGACTTCGCGGTCGACGAGATTGCGCTCGGCGCGATGCCCGACCTGCCGGTGAAGATCATGATGAACGTGGGCACGCCGGAGCAGGCCTTCGACTTCGCCAGCCTGCCGCATCGCGGCGTTGGCCTCGCGCGGCTGGAGTTCATCATCAACCGCCAGATCGGCATCCACCCGCAGGCACTGCTCGAGCTCGACAAGCAGCCGCCCGAAGTGCGCCGCCTGATCGACCCGATGATCGCGCCGTACGGCGACCCGCAGCGCTACTTCATCCAGCGGCTGGCGGAAGGCGTGTCCACCATCGCCGCAGCGTTCGCCCCGGAGCCGGTGATCGTGCGCCTGTCGGACTTCAAGTCCAACGAGTACGCCAACCTCATCGGCGGCAAGAAGTACGAGCCGCACGAGGAGAACCCGATGCTGGGGTTCCGCGGCGCCTCGCGCTACGTGTCCGAGTCATTCCGCCCGTGCTTCGACCTCGAGTGCAAGGCGCTCAAGTTCGTGCGCGATGAGATGGGCCTCACCAACATCAAGGTGATGGTGCCGTTCGTGCGCACGCTGGCCGAAGCCAAGCGCGTCAACGAGATCCTCGCCGAGAACGGCCTGAAGCGCGGCGACAATGGCCTGCAGCTGATCATGATGTGCGAGCTGCCTTCCAACGCCGTGCTCGCCGAGCAGTTCCTCGAATACTTCGACGGCTTCTCGATCGGCTCCAACGACATGACCCAGCTGACGCTGGGCCTGGACCGGGACTCCGGGCTCATCGCGCACCTGTTCGACGAGCGCAACGAGGCCGTGAAGATCTTCCTGCACATGGCGATCGCCGCCTGCCGCAAGCACGGCAAGTACATCGGCATCTGCGGGCAAGGCCCGAGCGACCATCCCGAGCTCGCGCGCTGGCTGCTCAAGGAAGGCATCGAGTCGATCTCGCTCAACCCCGACACCGTCGTCGAGACCTGGCTGGACCTGGCCAAGCAGTAGAGCCGCGAGCAGCGTGCAGGGGCCCCGCTTGCGGGGATGTTAGCGTCGCGAGTCGGCTCGCCTGCGGAGAATCTTCAATGAGCAAAGTATCCGCAGGGGACAGCGGGACCTTCGTCGCGGCGGAGACGCATCTCGCCAAGGGCGCCGCGTTTGCGATCGTCGCCGCCTTCGCCTTCTCGCTCACCGGTGTATGCATCAAGGCGGCGTCCGCGGACGTCGGCAACGAGATCATCGTCTTCGTCCGCAGCCTGGTCAGCTTCCTGGTGCTGGCCCCCTGGATGCTCCGCAACGGCGGCGCCGCCGTGCGCACGCAGCGTCTCAGCGGACATCTGTGGCGCTCCGCGTTCGGCGTCGCGGCCATGTACCTGCTTCTTCTACGCCATCGCCAAGCTGCCGCTGGCGGAGGCCATGCTCCTCACCTACTCCACGCCCCTCTACGTCCCGTTCATCGCCTGGGTGTGGCTCGGCGAACGGCCGCCGTTCGTCGTCCTGCCGGCAGCCGTGGTCGGGCTGGTCGGCATCGGGTTCATCGTCAAGCCGGGCGCGACGTTTGACCTCGCCGCCGGCGCCGTCGGCATCCTGTCCGGCATGTTCGCTGCCTGCGCGATGGTGAGCATCCGGCGCATCTCCAACACCGAGCCCGCATCGCGGATCGTCTTTTACTTCGCAGCGCTGTCGACGGCGATCGCAGCCGTCCCGATGCTGTGGGCGTGGAAAACGCCGGAACTGCGCGGCGCCCTGTTGCTGATCGCGACCGGCGTGCTCGCGACCTGGGGCCAGCTGTGCCTGACGCGCGCCTACGCGCTGGCGCCTGCGGCGCGGATCGGGCCCTTCACCTACACGTGCGTGATCTTCTCGGCGCTGCTGGCGTGGTGGCTCTGGGACGAAAGCCTGGACCGCTGGTCGGCGCTCGGCATCGCGCTGGTCGTGGTCACCTGCGTGATGGTCGGCTGGACGCGCAGGGAGCCTCAGCTCGAGGAGTGAGGCGCGCGCAACGCCTGGATCGTGAGATCCGGAAAGCGGCCGAGCTCGGCGCGGAACCAGTCGAACGCGCTGGCGGCGGCTTCGCGCGGTCCTTTCAACCCGAACTCGATGTGTCGGGGGCGCGTCGCGTCTCCGCGGAACGGCAGGCTCGAAAGCCTGACGCCGGGGAAGCGCCGCAGCGTCTCCTCCATCAAGGGCAGCAGATCTCCCTCGGCCGAGCTGCCCGTGGCGCGCAACGCATATTCAACGGGCGGCTCCGCTCGATGCAGATGCGCGAGCTTGCGGTCGAGCACCCAGTCCAGCATCGGCCAGGCCATCTCCGGAAAGCCAGGCACGAAATAGCAGTCGCCGATCGAGAACCCGGCGACGTTGTTCACGGGATTGGGGATGAGCTCGGCGCCGCGCGGAAAGTCCGCCATCAGCACGCGGTGCGGGTGCGCCTTGTCGCCGTACTGCCCGACGATCAGGGCCTCGCCTTGCGCGTGTCGCACCACCGGGACATCGAACGCCAGCGCAGCTGCCTGGCGCGTGCGGTCGTCGGGCGTCGCGCCGATGCCGCCGCAGGAGAGCACGACGTCGCCGCGCTTGCGCGCCGCACGGAGAACTTCGGCAATCTGCGTTTCGTCGTCACCGACGATCTGCACCCAGGCCAGCGCCATGCCGCGCGCGCCGAGCAGCTCGATGACTTTCGAGAGGTGGCTGTCCTTGCGCTTCCCGCTCAGCAGCTCATCGCCGACGATGAGCAGGCCGACATCAGGCACGAGTCACTCTGCTGCCCAACCGAACTTGTCGACCGCGTTGAAGATATCGGTCTCGGTGACGATGCCGATGACGCGTCCACCCTGCGAGATCGTCAGCCGCGAGAAATTCTTCTGGGCCAGCAGATCAGCGGCGTCGCGGATGCTGGTTTCCGGCGGCACCGAGTAGAGCGGCCGGCTGGCGACGTCCTTGACCTTGGTGCTCGACGGCGACTTGTTGGCGCGCACGATCTTGGTGACGATGTCGCGGCGCGTGATGATGCCCCACTCGCCCTTGGCGTTTGGCTCCACGGCGACCGAGCTGACGTCGTTGTCGGTCATCACGTGCATCGCGTTCTCCACCGTCTCGTCGTCGGTGACGGTGATCAAGGTCCGCGTCATCAGGTCGGCGACCGTGTGCGGCACCCGACCCGACTCCATCATCTCTTCCATCGGCTGCAGCAGGCGGCGGATCTCGCGCTGCTTGCGCTCCTTGACCAGCTGCTCCTGCAGCGCCTTGCGCTTGGCCTCGAGGTCGATGCCGCCCTGCATGCGCTCGATCAGCGCGTCGGCGAACTGTGACGTCCCGACTTCCTTGGCGCCGTCGATCTGGCGCGCGAAGTCATAGGTGACGATGCCGTCCTTGATGACCTCCGGATAGGCCAGCGTGATCAGGTCGGCGGCCTCGTTCCAGCCCATGTACTCCAGCATCATCACGCCGGAGAACAGCAGCGACCCCGGATTGACCTTGTTCTGGTTGGCGTACTTCGGCGCGGTGCCGTGCGTGGCCTCGAACACGGCGACGTGATCGGCGATGTTCGCGCCCGGCGCGATGCCCATGCCGCCGACTTCGGCGGCGACGGCGTCGGACAGGTAGTCGCCGTTCAAGTTGGGCGTCGCCAGCACGTCGAACTCGTCAGGCCGCAGCAGCATCATCTGGAACATGATGTCGGCGATCCGGTCCTTGATGACGATCTTGCCTTCCGGCTGCTTGCCCTTGTACTCGGCGTAGAGCTGCTCCTCGGTGATGGTGACGTTGCCGAACTCCTCGCGCGCGACCTCATAACCCCAGTTACGGAACGCGCCTTCGGTGAACTTCATGATGTTGCCCTTGTGCACCAGGGTCACCGACTCGCGGCCGTTGTCGATCGCGTACTGGATGGCCTTGCGCACGAGCCGCTTGGAGCCGAAGGCCGAGATCGGCTTGATGCCGAGGCCCGCGCCTTCGAAGAACTTCGCCTTCATCTCCTCGCGCAGGAACTTGGCGACCTTCTCGTTCTCCGGCGTGCCGGTCTTGTACTCGATGCCCGCGTACACGTCCTCGGTGTTCTCGCGGAAGATCACCACGTCGACCTTGCCCGGCTGCTTGAGCGGGGACGGCACGCCGGCGTAGTGGCGCACCGGCCGCACGCAGGCGTAGAGGTCCAGGTCCTGGCGCAGCGCGACGTTGAGCGAGCGGAAGCCGCCCCCGACGGGCGTGGTCAGCGGGCCCTTGATGGAGATGACCAGGTCCTGCAGGACCTTCAGCGTCTCGTCGGGGCAGTAGTTGCCGTCGTAGAGGCCAGCGGCTTTCTCGCCGAGGTAGGTCTCGCACCAGTGGATCTTGCGCTTGCCGCCGTACGCCTTGGCGACCGCCGCGTCCCAGATGCGCAGGCAGGCCTTGGTGATGTCCGGCCCGATGCCGTCGCCCTCGACGTAGCCGATGATCGGCTGCTCGGGGACGTGGACCTTGCCGTCCTTGATCGTGACTTTCTCGCCGGTCGCGGGAATCTTGATGTGTCGATACATGACGTGCCCTTTAGGCTCTTGTTGTCGCGCTTTGGCGGGCGCGGGGTGCGGAAGGCGGATCGATCAGGCCGAGATCTTCCCCGCCGCCTCGGTCAGCATCTTCTGCAGCTCGCCGGACTGGTGCAGGTCCAGCGTGATGTCGCAGCCGCCGATCAGCTCGCCCTTGACGTAGAGCTGCGGGAAGGTCGGCCAGTTCGCGAACTTCGGCAGCGCGCGGTAGACCTCCTCGTCCTCGTAGATGTTGACGTAGGCGAACGGCACGTTGCAGGACTTCAGCGCCTGCACCGCCCGCGCCGAGAAGCCGCATTGGGGGAAGTCCGGCGTGCCCTTCATGTAGAGGATGACCGGGTTGTCGGTGACTTGCTTCTTGATGCGTTCGAGTGCGTCCATCAGGTGTCTCCGCTGTCGTTGCCGCATCCGCTTTTCAGGGCGCGCATTATATACTCCGCGCCGTTCCACGCCCACGGGAGAATGAGAATGAATCCGCTGGAAACCATCAAGGGCACGCTGATCGCAGGCCTGGTGCTCGCCATCGCGCTCGTGTTCGTCGCCGGCGCTGCCGGACATGTCAACGACCTGGTCATCATGCGCTGGCTGCACATCGCCGCCGGTGTCGCCTGGATCGGGCTTCTCTACTACTTCAACTTCGTCCAGGTCCCGGCCCTGAAGGCTGCCGCGGACGACAAGGGCGGTCCCGGCGGCGCGGGCATCTCCAAGTACGTCGCGCCGCGCGCGCTGCTCTGGTTCCGCTGGGCCGCTGTCGTGACCTGGCTTTCGGGCGCGCTCTACCTGCTTCGCACCGGAGAGCTGGCCGGCGTCCTCACCTTCGGGCTCGCCGGTGCCGCACGCCCCGCGATCACCATCGGCGCGTGGCTGGGCACGATCATGATCTTCAACGTCTGGGTGCTGATCTGGCCCAACCAGCAGAAAGTGCTCGGCCTCAAGCCCGCCACCGACGAGCAGAAGGCCAAGGCGCGGCGCGTCGCGTTCCTGGCGTCGCGCACCAACACCCTGCTGTCGATCCCCATGATCCTGTTCATGATCGCCTCGACGCACGGAATGCCGTTCTGAACCAAGCCGGCGTGGAAAGGTCCCTCTACGGAGGGACTTTTTCTGTACGCCGGAGATGATCCAATGGCACTGAAATTACCCAAGCTGCCCTACGCGCGCGATGCGCTGGAGCCGCACATGTCGAGCGAGACGCTCGACTATCACTACGGCAAACACCACAAGACCTACGTGGCCACGGCCAACGAGCTGATTGCCGGGACCGAGTTCGAGCGCATGGGCCTGGAGGATATCGTGCGCAAGTCCTCGGGCAAGTTGTTCAACAACGCGGCGCAGGTGTGGAACCACAATTTCTTCTGGAACTGTCTCACCCCCGAATCCGCAGCCCCGGGCAAGAAGCTTGCTCCCGCGCTCAGCAAGCAGTTCGGGAGCCTGGACGGCTTTCGCGAGCAGTTCAGCGAGGCAGCACTCGACACCTTCGGATCCGGCTGGACCTGGCTGGTGAAGGACGCGGCGGGCGCGCTGGCCATCGTGTCGACGCAAGGCGCCGGCAATCCCCTGGTGGCGGGACAAACGCCGCTGCTGACGTGCGACGTCTGGGAGCACGCCTACTACCTGGACTACAAGAACGTGCGCAAGGACTACCTGCAGCACTACTGGTCGCTGGTGAACTGGGGCTTCGTCGAAAGCAACCTCGAACCCAAGGCGGTTGCGCACGAGTCCGCGATCGCATGAGCCTCGGCGTTCTACGTTAGAATCGCAGCGCCTGTTACCCGGGGCCGCCTCCGCGGCCCCGATTCATTTATGGGCCTTTTTGGGAGACGCGATGGTCCGTCATTTCCTTCGCCTGAGCGACCTGGACGCGGCACAGCTGCGCGGCCTGGTCGCGCGCGCCATCGCGCTCAAGGCCGGCAAGGACAGGGACCGGCGTCCGCTCGCGGGCAAGACGCTGGCGATGGTGTTCACCAAGAGCTCGACGCGCACGCGCGTCTCCTTCGAGGTCGGGATGGCGCAGCTGGGCGGTCATGCGCTGTTCCTGTCGCCGCGGGACACCCAGCTGGGACGCAACGAGCCGCTGGCCGACACCGCGCGCGTGCTGTCACGCATGTGCGACGGCATCATGGTGCGCAACGACTCGCAGGACGACCAGGCCGAGATCGCGCGTCACTCGCGCGTGCCGGTCATCAACGGCCTGTCCGACCGCTTCCATCCCTGCCAGCTGCTGGCCGACGTTCAGACCGTCGTCGAGCGTCGCGGCGACATGCGTGGCGCAACCGTCGCCTGGATCGGCGATGGCAACAACGTCTGCAACACCTTCGGCGAGGCGGCCGCGCTGCTGGACTTCAAGCTTCGCGTCGCATGCCCGAAGGGATACGAGCCGGAAGCCGTGCACGGCAAGGCGATGCAGGTGCTGGCTGATCCGCGCGCCGCCGTCGAGGGCGCGGACGTGGTGGTCACCGACGTCTGGGCCAGCATGGGTCAGGAGGCCGAACAGCAGAAGCGAGCGGCCGCGTTCGCCGGCTTCCAGGTCGACGCTGCCCTCATGAAGCTGGCCAAGCCCGACGCGCTGTTCATGCATTGCCTGCCGGCGCACCGCGGTGAGGAAGTCTCTGCCGACGTGATCGACGGGCCGCAGTCCGTGGTCTGGGACGAGGCGGAGAACCGGCTGCATGCGCAGAAGGCGCTGCTGGAGTTTCTACTACAATCGGCATGACGATGGACGAAGCGCAACTTCCCAGAGACATCAAGCCTGCCGTGGCGCGGGCCATCGCCGAGGACGTCGGCGAAGGCGATGTAACGGCCGATCTCGTCGGCGCCGAGGTTGCGGCCACTGCCCACATCATCGCGCGCGAGCCGTGCATCGTCTGCGGCAAGCCCTGGTTCAACGAGGTGTTCGCGCAGATCGACGCCCAGGTGAAGGTGCACTGGGAGGTCATGGAAGGCGCCGCGGCGAAGCAGGACCAGCGCGTCTGCACGGTCTCGGGCTCTGCGCGCAGCCTGCTCACGGCCGAGCGCACCGCGCTCAATTTCCTGCAGCTGCTCACCGGCACCGCGACGCTCACGCGCAAGTTCGTCGAGCGGTTGCGCGGAACCACCGTCAAGATCGTCGATACCCGCAAGACGCTGCCCGGCCTGCGCAGCGCCCAGAAATACGCCGTGCGACTGGGCGGCGGGGTCAATCACCGCTTCGGCCTCTACGACGCCATTCTGATCAAGGAGAACCACATCGCGTCGGCGGGCGGATCGCTGGCCAAGGCGATCGAGATCGCCCGTGGCCTGCACCCCAAGCTGCCCCTGATGGCGGAGGCGGAGAACCTCGACGAGGTCAAGGCCGGGCTCGACGGCAAGGTCGACGTGCTGCTGCTCGACGATTTCCCGTCGCACCTGCTGGCCAAGGCGGTGGCGATGGCGCGCGACTACCGCAAGTTCAACCGCGCGCACTCGCTGCTGGAAGCGTCCGGCGGCGTCACGCTGCAGAACGTGCGCGACATCGCCGACACCGGCGTGGACCGCATCTCCGTCGGCAGCCTGACCAAGAACGTGCAGGCCACGGACCTGTCGATGCGCTTCGTCAGCGGGCCTGCGGCTGCTCCGCACGCGGGGGCGCGACCGCTGCGCTAGCGTCGTTGCGGGTCGCCCGCTTGCGGCCCAGCAGGAACTTCAGAGTCACCCGGTTGAAGTCGTCCGCGTACTCCTGCGGCAGGCCGTGGTGCGCGTCGTCGAAGATGTGCATGCGACCGCGCGGCAGCGCGTAAGCGAACTTGACGATCTCCTCGCGCGAGAAATAGTCCTGATCGCCAGCGATCACCAGCGTCGGCATCGACAGCTGCGCGAGCCGGTCGATCACCGACCACTTCGTCAGCGACCACAGGCTCCCCAGGTAGACCCAGCGGCTGTTGCGCGCGGCGCGCTGCGCGTTGCGCCGCCGCAGCTCGGCGTGCTCGGGCTTGGGGAACATGTGGAAGGTCGCGCGCTTCGCCAGCACGCGCGGTCCGAGCAACGCCATCACCACGAAGCGGTAGCCCATCATGTACCAGTGGGCCGGCAAGGTCGGGCGGAAGCTCGGTACGCTGTTGGTGATGATCAGGCGCTCGACGCGCCAGGGCTGCGTGACCGCCATCTCGAGCGCCACCGCGCCGCCCATCGAGTACCCAAGCAGCCGGAACCGGTCGATGCCCAGCTGGCCCAGCAGCGTCCAGATATCGGTGGCGAACTGGGCGATGGCGTACGGCCCGCGCTTCTCGCTGGCGCCGAAGCCGCGCATGTCCGGCGCGATCACGCGGAAGTGACGCGAGTAGACATGGAACTGGAATTCCCAGTCGCGCGCGCTGGAGCCGAGGCCGTGCAGCAGCACCAGAGGCGGGCCGGTGCCCTCGTCCAGGTAGTGGCAGCGCAGGCCGTTGAGGTGCGCTGTCGGCATCAGTGACGGCTGGACAAGCTCGGCACGCAGAAGCAGTGCGCATAGACCCCGCGCTTGTCGCCGAAGACGCGCGACAGTCGGCGGATCTCCGCGAGAGGCTTCTCGATCATCTTCACCGTCAGCGATCCCTCGGTGCCCAGGAAGCCGAGCCAGCGCCGCAATGGCATCAGCACCTCCGGCTTGAACTCCTGCAGCTGGTAATGCCCTTCCTGCAGGCCCGCCATCTTCGCCGCCGAGGCGATGGCTTCGTCCAGCCCGCCGATCTCGTCGACCAGGCCGAGCTTGCGCGCCTGGGTTCCGCTCCAGACGCGGCCGCGCGCAACTTTCTCGACGTCGGCGGCCGGAAGGTCGCGTCCGGCAGCGACGCCGTCGATGAACTTGCGATACCCGTGATCGACCTCGGACTGCAGGATCATCGCGATCTCGGGAGACAGCGCCCGGTCGAAGCGCAGGCTGCCGGCCAGCGCCGTGGTGCCCACGCCGTCGGTGTGGATGCCGAGCTTCTCGAGAGGCTTCTCGAACGTGGGCAGGATGCCGAAGATGCCGATCGAGCCGGTGACGGTGCTGTCGTGCGCCCAGATCTCGTCCGCGTCCATCGACACCCAGTAGCCGCCGGACGCGGCCACTGAGCCCATCGACACGACGACCGGCTTGCCGGCGTCCTGCAGCGCGTCGACCTCGCGGCGGATCTGCTCGGCGGCAAAGACGCTGCCACCAGGCGAGTCCACGCGTAGCACGACGGCGGCCACGTCGGTGTCACGCCGCGCGTCCGACAGCAGGCCGGCGATGACGTCGCCGCTGGCCACGCCGGGCTCGCCCTGTCCGTCGACGATCTCGCCCTGCACCGCGACGAGCGCGACCGAGCTGTCGGCCTCGGCGTCGATGCGCCGCGTCTCGAAGCGGGCTGCGGCCAGGTAATCGCGGAAGTTGATCTGGTTGAAGCTGCCGAGGTCGTCGTCCATGCCGACCTTCACGCCGACGGCGGCACGGAACTCGTCCAGCTTCTCGACGGCGTCGACGAGCTTGGTCTCCTGCGCGTATGCCGCGGCGTCGCCGTGGTGGCGCTCCAGGCCTTCGCGCAGCTTGCCGACGTACTCGGCCATCGCGTCTTCCGGGAGCTTGCGCGCGGTCGCGACGAGGTGCGAGTAGTTGCTCCACAGGTCTCCGAGCCACTCGATGTTGGCTTCGCGCGCCTCCTGCGACATGTCGTTGCGCAGGAACGGCTCGACGGCGGACTTGTACTCGCCGACCCGGAACACGTGGACGTTGACGCCGAGCTTGTCGAGCGCATCCCGGAAGTAGTTGTTGTAGACCGACAGGCCCTCCACCAGCACCATGCCCAGCGGGTCCAGCGAGATCTTGTCGGCCTGCGCCGCCAGCAGGTACTGCGTCTGGTCGTAGGTCGGCGCCCACGCGTAAACCGGCTTGCCGGCGGCGCGGAATTTCTCCAGCGCCGTAGCGATCTCCTCGATCTGCGGAATGCCCGCGGACTGCAGGTCGTCGAGCTTGAGCACCGCCATCGGGATGCGCGGATCCGACGCCGCCAGCTCGATGGCCTCGGTCAGGTCCCGCACCAGCGTCTTGGATGCAGGCTGCTCGGACAGCTGCTCGATGAGCCGCTCGAAGCCGCCGGAGTCCATCTGGTCGACCAGGTCGCCGGCCGGCGCGAGCACCAGCGCGGCGCCATCCTTGATCTGCGCCATCGGCCGCTCCTGGCGCGCCAGGAAGATCGCGGCGACGACCATGATCATCAGCAGCACGAACAGCGCCCGGTAGACGCCGACGGCCAGGAGCCAGATCCACTTGAACGGCCGCAGGAGGATGGGAGTCCGCTTCTGTTCCATTTCAGGCATGTCGGGGAGTGCCGAGGACGTGTGATGAGCCGGGCGCTTATCAGCGCCTGGGCTGGAACATGCCCGGAGGCATGCGGCCGGCGAGGCTGCGCATCATCTTGGACATGCCGCCGCCGGCAAGTTTCTTCATCATGTCGCGGCCCTGCTCGAACTGGCGCATGAGCTGGTTGATCGCCTGCACCTGCACGCCAGCGCCGGCGGCGATGCGCCGCTTGCGCGAGGCCTTGATGAGGTCCGGGAAGCGGCGCTCCTGCGGCGTCATCGAATCGATGATGGCGATGGCGCGCTTCATCTCGCGCTCGGCGTTGACGTTCTTCATCTGCGCCTGCAGCTTGGCGCCGCCCGGCAGCTTCTCGAGCAGCGAGTCGATGCTGCCCATCTTCTGCATCTGCAGCATCTGCTCGCGGAAATCCTCGAAGTTGAAGCCCTTGCCCTTGCGGACCTTCTGCGCCAGCGCGGTTGCCTTGTCGTGGTCGACCCTCTGGACCGTCTCTTCGATCAGCGTGAGCACGTCGCCCTGCCCGAGGATGCGGGCAGCGATGCGATCGGGATGGAAGATCTCCAGCTTGTCGAGCTTCTCGCCGACGCCGAGGAACTTGATCGGCTTGCCGGTGACGTGCCGCACCGACAACGCGGCGCCGCCGCGTGCATCGCCGTCGATCTTGGTCAGCACCACGCCGGTCAGCGGCAGTCGGTCGGCGAAGGCCTTGGCGGTGTTGGCCGCGTCCTGGCCGGTCATGCTGTCGACCACGAACAAGGTCTCGATCGGCTGCAGCGCGCCATGCAGCGCGGCGATCTCCACCATCATCGGCTCGTCGACCGTGGTGCGCCCCGCGGTGTCGACGATCAGCACGTCGGCGTACTGCTTGCGTGCGTGCTCCAGCGCGGCCCTGGCGATGTCCACCGGGTTCTGGCCCGCAGCGGACGCGAACCATTCGACGCCGACCGCGGCGGCAGCAATCTTCAGCTGCTCGATGGCCGCAGGCCGATAGACGTCGGCGGAAACGACGATGACGTTCTTCTTGCCTTCGCGCTCCTTGATCCAGCGCGCCAGCTTGGCGACGGTCGTGGTCTTTCCCGAGCCCTGCAGGCCTGCCATCAGGATCACGGCCGGGGGCTGCGCGCGCAGGTTGAGCGCTTCGGCAGTACCGCCCAGCGTTTCCGTCAGCTGTTGATGAACGATGCGCAGCAGCGCCTGGCCAGGCGTGAGGCTCTCTGCAACTTCTGCGCCGACGGCCCGCGCCCGCACGGCCTCGACGAACTCGCGCACGACCGGCAACGCCACGTCGGCCTCCAGCAGCGCCATGCGCAGCTCACGGGTGGCGTCGCGGATCTGGTCCTCGGTCAGGCGGCCCTGCCCGCGAAGGGCGTCGAGCACGCGCGACAGGCGCGATGAGAGATTCTCGAACATCTGGTAGGGCAAACCGTGAAGGAGGACGGCTATTGTAAATGTAGGAGCGGCGTAAGCCGCGATCGGGGGCTTACGACCGAAGGAAGTCCCGCGGGACGCCCCTCCTACGGCAGGATGACGTCTCCGCGGCGCAGGTGCTGGTATTCCCAGCCGGCCAGCGCCTTGCGGCACTGCTTCTCGATGACCTGCTCAAGTCCCGGCTTGTGGTGCGTCAGGAACAGCTGCGGCTGGTGCCTGAGCTTCTTGAGCTCGCGTCCGAGCAGGCTCGGAGTGAAGTGCTTGGACGCGCGGCCCAGCTCCTCCTGCTCGTCGGGGAACGCGATCTCGACCATGAACTTGTCCAGCCGCGGAAGCTTGTTCAGGAACTCCCACAGCGGCTCGTTGGCGTACGTGTCGCCGCTGAACACGAACGTCTTGCCTTCCTTCTCCACGGCATAACCCACGGCCGGCACCGTGTGCAGCACGGTGAACGCGGTGAAGCGGATGCCATTGCGCTCGGTGCTCTGGCCGATCTGCACTTCGCGGAACTGGATGAGCGGCGCCTCCTCGGTCGGCAAGGCCGAGAAGTCCGGCCAGATCTTCCAGTTGAAAATGTGCGCGCGAACGGCCGCGAGTGTCTCAGCCGAGCCGTGCACCTGCACCGGCCGGTCGACCAGATCGAACAGGTTGTCGGCCATGAACGCCAGGCCGCAGACGTGATCCAGGTGCGAGTGCGTGAGGAAGATGTTGCCGATGCGGCGCATCTGCGCCAGCGACAGTTCGCCGACGCCGGTCCCTGCGTCGATCAGAATCTCGTCGTCGATCAAAAGGCTGGTCGTGCGCAGACCGGGGCCGACGCCGCCGCTGCAGCCTAACACCTTGATCCGCATGCTGTCCCCAGGGTTGTCGCTTTCGATACTAGCACAGTGCCTGAGGCGTTCCGGAGGGCGCCGCGAGCGCCGATGCTATGCTCGCCGCGCCCATGTCCCCGACGTTTCTGCTCTATCTGGCTGCGGTCGCCGCAGCGCTCTATTTCGCGGCCGGCTGGTCGGCAGCGCGTGCGCAGACGGGCGTCGATCGCTGGACCTTGCCCGGCGCGCTAATGCTGCACAGCTGCGTGCTCCTGAACCAGCTCGTGGAGGGTCACGCCATCGTCATCGGCATCCGCGAGTCGCTGTCGCTGTTCGCCTGGCAATCCGCGCTGCTGCTGTGGCTGCTGTGCCTGCGCCAGCCTCTGCGCATCCTCGGCGTCGTCGTTTATCCGCTGGCCGGAGTGGCGGCCGCGATCGCCACCCTCCTGCCGTCGCCGGTGACGCCACTTCCGATCGACGACTGGAAAATCCAGATCCATGTCGTGCTGTCGCTGTTCTCCGCCGGCTTGCTCACGCTCGCCGCAGTCCAGGCGCTGGCGCTGGCCATCCAGGACCGGCTCCTGCACCGGCACGCGCGCCTGGGGCTGATGCAGTCGCTGCCCGCCCTGGAAACGATGGAGAAGCTACTGTTCCAGCTGATCGCGCTGGGCTTCTTCCTGCTGTCCCTGACGCTGATCAGCGGACTGCTGTTCATCCACGACCTGCTCGGCCAGCACCTGGCGCACAAGACGGTGTTGTCGGTCGTCGCCTGGCTGCTGTTCGCCGTGCTGCTGTGGGGCCATCGTTACCATGGGTGGCGCGGGCGGGCGGCCGTGCGCTGGGCGCTCTCCGGTTACGCCTTCCTCGTGCTCGCTTATTTCGGAAGCAAGTGGGTGCTTGAGGAAGTTCTTCACAAACAATGGAGTTGACGATTCTCTTAAAGCTGGCGCGGCTGCTGCACCCTTGACAGTGCGCCCCCCGCTTCCGTAGTTGTTCCCGCTACTTACACTCCGCGCTGACCCGCCCCGGCACTTGGACCAGATATCACTCACGCTGTACATCGTCCTGCTGGTGATCCTGGTCCTGCTGGCCGCGTTCTTTGCGGGATCCGAAACCGCGCTGATGGCCCTCAACCGCTATCGGCTGCGCCACCTGGCGAAGTCCGGCAATCGCGGCGCCCGCTATGCCGAGCTGCTGCTGCAACGCCCGGACCGGCTGATCGGCATGATCCTGCTGGGCAATATCGGCGTGACCTTCGCCGCTTCGGCGATCGTGACTTTCGTCACCTTGCAGATCTACGGCGAGAAATGGATCCCGGTGACAGCGGCGATCTCGGCGATCTTCATCCTGATCTTCGGCGAGATCGCGCCCAAGACGCTTTCGGCGCTCTACCCCGAGCGCGTCGCCATCCCTTCGGCCTACGTCTACATGGCCCTGCGCTGGCTGCTGTACCCGATCGTCTACGTCACCACGCTGCTCTCCAACGGACTCCTGCGCCTGCTCGGCGTGTCGCCCGAGGAAGCGGCTGCGCACAGCTTGTCGGTGGAAGAGCTGCGCTCGGTCGTGGCCGAGGCTGGCGCCATGATCCCCGAGCGTCACCAGCGCATGCTGCTGTCGATCCTCGACCTGGAGCGTGCGACCGTGGAGGACATCATGGTCCCGCGCAACGAGATCGTCGGCGTCGACGTCTCCGAGCCGTGGGAAAAGCTGCGCGAGCAGCTGGTCAACAGCCAGCACACGCGCTTGCCGGTCTACATGGGATCCATCGACGACCTGCGCGGCATCGTGCATCTGCGCAACGCGCTCAAGCTCGCGTCCGACAACGAGCTCAGCGCCGAGACGGTGCTGGCCCTCGCCCGCGAGCCGTACTTCATCCCCGAGGGCACGCCGCTCAACCAGCAGCTCCTCAACTTCCAGAACCAGAAGCGGCGCATCGGCTTCGTGGTCGACGAGTACGGCGACATCCAGGGACTGGTGACGCTGGAGGACATCCTCGAGGAGGTCGTCGGCGATTTCACCTCCGATCCCGCCACGCGCATCAAGAACGTCTACATGGAGCCGGACGGCAGCGTGCGCGTCACCGGCGCCGTCACGCTGCGCAGCCTGAATCGCTCGCTCGGCTGGAAGCTGCCGATCGCGGGGCCCAAGACCGTCAACGGGCTGGTGCTCGAGCACCTGGAGGACATCCCCAAGCCGGGACGCCAGGTGCAGGTGAAGAACTACGTGATCGAGATCACCGAGGTCCGCGGCAACGCCGTGAAGGCGGCGCGCATACGCAAGGCCGAAGCACCGACGGCCGAAGAGCTCAAGGCGCAGGAAGCCCAGCCCGCGCCGTAGCGGCTAGATCGCCGGCAGGCCGAAAAGCTTGGCGTGGAAGACGAGGAACACGGCCCAGACCATCAGCGCGATCAGCAGGCGATGATCCGTGAGCTCGGCGATCGAGAGCCGATTGCGGCCCTGCGCGATCGCCACGAACGGGACGTTCGAGGTTTTCGCGACGTACTCCTGCCAGGCGCTCCCCAGCGCGCGAGCACGCTTGGCATCGATCGAGCGCGTGCCGAAGAGCGCGAGCACCAGGAACGCGCCGAAGAAGCACAGGCTGGCCGGCTGCGGATTGAAGATCATGTGCGTTGCCGCCCAGAGCGCGACGCCCCACAGCATCGGATGTCGCGTGATGCGATGCGCGGCTTTCGCTGGATCCGGATCCCGCAGCGCGCCCTCGCCGCCCACCATGGTCGGGCTCCGGGAGATCACGCCGAACACGATGTAGAAGAACGCGACCAGGTTCAGCACGACCGCAATCCAGCGATATTCCATCAGGGTCGTGGGCTGCGGCACGCGCGCGAGGTTGAACGCCCAGATCAGCCAGGTCAGGCCAACGGCGGAGAGCAGTGAGAAGATGCCGCGATAGGGGCGCTCTCCCAGCCGCGCCACGAGCCTGTCGCGCAGCACAGTGCCCGAGATGAACAAGTGGATGCCGACGAAGAATGCGGCCGCGCAGATCAAGGATGTCATGCCGAGCTCCCTGCCCCGATGTGCCTCAAAGACTAGCAGAGCACCTGGTCAGAGCGATCGTATGGCCTGATCCAGGCGCGCCACGGGAATTACGTCGAGATCGAGCTTCGCGCCCTTGCGCGGGCGGTTGGCCTCGGGAACGATGGCGCGCTTGAAACCGTGCTTGGAGGCTTCCTGCAGGCGCTCCTCGCCGCCCTGCACCGGCCGGATTTCTCCGGCAAGACCCACCTCGCCGAACACGACCAGGTCGGCAGGCACCGGCTTGCCGCGCAGGCTCGACAGCGCCGCCAGCAACAGCGGCACATCTGCCGCGGTTTCCTGGATGCGCATGCCGCCGACGATGTTCACGAACACGTCCTGATCCGCGAGGCTCACACCGGCGTGACGGTGCAGCACCGCGAGCAGCATCGCCAGGCGATTGCTCTCCAGGCCGAGCGCCACGCGCCGGGGATTGCCGACCTGGGAGGTGTCGACGAGCGCCTGCACCTCGACCAGCAACGGCCGGCTGCCCTGCCGCGTCACCGTGATCACGCTTCCAGGCACGGGCTCTTCGTGGCGCGACAGGAAGATCGCCGAGGGGTTGCTGACCTCGCGCAGGCCCGCGTCGGTCATCGCGAACACGCCGAGCTCGTTGACCGCGCCGAAGCGGTTCTTCACCGCGCGCAGGATGCGATAGCGCGAGCCGGCGTCGTGCTCGAAATACAGGACCGTGTCGACCATGTGCTCCAGCACGCGCGGGCCGGCGATCGCGCCCTCCTTGGTCACGTGCCCGACCAGCACGACCGAGCAACCGCTGGTCTTGGCGTGGCGCACGAGCTGCGCCGCGCATTCGCGCAGCTGCGACACCGAGCCCGGCGCCGAGTCCAGCGCCTCCGAGTACAGGGTCTGGATCGAGTCCAGCACCACGAGGCCCGGCTTGCTGCGTCGCAGGGTCTCGAGCACCGTCTCCAGCGAGGTCTCCGACAGCACCGCGACGTCGAGCTTGGGCAAATCCAGTCGCTGCGCGCGCATCCGTACCTGGCTCAGCGACTCCTCGCCGGTGACGTAGAGCGTCGTCATTCGGCCTTCCAGACCGGCGAGCACCTGCAGCAGCAGCGTCGACTTGCCGATGCCCGGGTCGCCGCCGATCAGGATCACCGCGCCGGGGACGATGCCGCCGCCGAGCACGCGATCCATCTCCGCAAGACCGGTGCCGACACGCGCCGCGCTCTCGGCTTCGACCTCCGACAGGCGCAGGACCCGCGCGTCAGCGCGACGCGACGGCGCGCTGGAGCGCGGACCGCTCTCGGCGGATTCCACGAGCGTGTTCCACTCGCCGCAATCGGCGCATTGCCCCGCCCACTTCGAGGCGCTGGCACCGCAGTTCTGACAGACGTATGCGAGCCGCAGCTTGGCCATGGAAGAGAGGAAAAAACTTTCCGGGAACCAGTATCATGCCCGGCAAAGAGGACGGGGGATAGCGCGTGGAAAAGAAACTTTTGGCCCGCGACTGGTTTGCTGCATCGCTGTTCAGTCTGGTGTTCGTCGCGCTGGCACTGACGGTGTTCTCCGGCAGCATGCAGGGTCTCGAGCGCGCGGCCTACGACCTCGGCGTGCGCGGGAACCATCGGCCGCCGTCGGACCGCATCGCCGTCGTCGCGATCGACGATCAAAGCATCGGCAACATCGGCACCTGGCCCTGGCCCCGCACCCTGCATGCGCAGCTGATCGCCCGGCTGCGCGAAGGCGGCGCCAAGGTCATCGGCAGCACGATCTTTTTCTCCGAGGCTGCGCCGGATGCCGGCGGCGCCGCGCTCAAGCAGCTGGTGCAGCAGTTCGAAGGGTCGCCGCTCGCGAGCAAGATTCCGGCCGAGATCGACGCCTTCGATGCCAAGCTGCGCGACGCTGCGGCAAAGGCGCCGCTCACGGAGCTCTACAAGAGCTGGCGCGAGTCGACCGTCGGCGGCCGCTACGTCCAGGAGCTCGACGCGTTCCGCGCGCAGCTCAAGGCGATCGGCGGCGACAAGACCGCGGATCAGGTCCTGGCGGAGTCCATCAAGCAGGCCGGCAACGTGGTCCTGCCGATCAACTTCGCGCTGCAGCCGCCCGAGGGCGCGGCCGACAAGGCGCTACCGGAATATCTCGAGCAGAGCGCGCTGACCCACGTCGTGGACCGTCTCAAGGAAGGACTGCAGCCGCTGGAGGTGAGCCAGCCGCTGCTCCCGGTGCCGGAGATCGGTGCGGCCGCTGCCGGCGTCGGCCACCTTGCGCAGCTGCAGGACGCCGTCGACGGCTACGTGCGTGAAGAGGCGCTGGTCCTGAAGCTTGGCGATGCCTACTACCCCTCGCTGGCGTTGCGGCTGGCAGCAGCCGAGCTGGAGCTGCCGCTCGAGGAGATTTCCGTGCGGCTGGGGGAAGGCGTGTCGCTCGGCGGCGTCGACATCGAGACGGACGGCCAGGAGATCTTCCGCAGCCATTTCTATCGCGACGAGCCCGGGCACCCCGCCTTTCCGGTGGACTCCTTCTATGACGTCATCGCCGGCAAGATCCGCGCGGACAAGTACAAGAACAAGATCGTCCTGATCGGCGCCACCGCCCGCGGCGTCGGCCAGAGCTTCTCCACACCGGTCTCGGCCAGCATGCCGCCGGCCGTGCTGATCGCCAACATCGTCTCGAGCATCCTGCAGGGGGATTTCTACACGCGTCCGACGTGGGCTCCAGCGCTGCGCCTCGGCCTTTGTCTCCTGATCGCCCTTTATCTCGCTCTGGCGCTGCCGCGCCTTTCACCCTTGCTCGGCGCGATCGTCAGCGGCGCCCTGCTCCTGGCGCTGGTGGGCGGCGAGTACTTCGCGATGACGACGCAGCAACTGTCGCTGCCGCTGTCGATGCCGGCGCTGCTGCTGGTCGTGGGGCACGGCTTGATGATGCTCAAGCGCCTGCGCCTGACCGAGCGGCTCAAGGTGACGTCGGAAACCGAGAGCGCCGAGAGCAACCGCATGCTGGGCCTCGCCTTCCAGACGCAGGGCCAGCTCGACATGGCTTTCGACAAGTTCAAGCGCGTGCAGCCGCCGGACGAGAAAGTGCTCGACGCGCTCTACAACCTGGCGCTCGACTTCGAGCGCAAGCGGCAGTTCAACAAGGCGGAGAACGTCTACGCCTACGTGGTCGAGCACAACGCCGGCTTCCGGGACGTCGTGCAGAAGCAGGCCCGCGCCAAGAAGCTCGCTGACACGGTGATGCTGGGTGGATCGGCGAGCACGCCGCACTCCGCCCTGCTGCTGGGCGCCGAAGGCGGCGCCGAGAAAGCCAAGCTCGGGCGCTACGAGATCGAGAAGGAGCTGGGCAAGGGCGCGATGGGCGTCGTCTACCTCGGCAAGGATCCGCGCATCGGCCGCCAGGTCGCGATCAAGACGATGGCGCTGTCGAACGAGTTCGAGGCAGACGAGCTCAAGTCGGTCAAGGAGCGGTTCTTCCGCGAAGCCGAGAGCGCAGGCCGCCTGCAGCATCCCAATATCGTGGCGATCTACGACGCGGGCGAAGAGCACGACCTCGCCTACATCGCGATGGAGCTCCTGAAGGGCCACGACCTGACGCGGTTCACCAAGCCCGAGTCGCTGCTGCCGGTGCACCTGATCGTGAAGTTCATCGCCCAGGCCGCCGACGCGCTCGACTACGCGCACGCCAACGGCGTGGTCCATCGCGACATCAAGCCCGCCAACATGATGCTGCTGCCGGACAAGGGCATCATCAAGCTGACGGATTTCGGCATCGCCCGCATCTCCGACGCCAGCCGCACGCGCACGGGCCTGGTGCTGGGCAGCCCGAGCTACATGTCACCGGAGCAGCTGCGCGGACAGAAAGTCGACGGCCGCTCGGACCTGTTCTCGCTGGGCTCCACGCTGTTCCAGCTCATCACCGGTCAGCTGCCCTTCCAGGCGGAGTCCCTGGCGACGCTGATGATGAAGATCGTCACCGAGAAGCACCCGGATCCGTCGACCCTGCGGGCCGGCGTGCCGCCGGCGCTGATCGCGGTGATCGACAAGGCGCTGGCCAAGGATCGCGACCAGCGCTATCAGCGCGGCTCGGAAATGGCGCGCGAGCTTCGCTCGCCGCCCAAGCCCGCCGCCGCCAGCGCCGCGGCCTGAACAGATAGGAATCCGCCGTAGTGCAGCTACGCACCTCGCTGCTGTCCGACGTCGGCAAAGTCCGAGGCAACAACGAGGACGCCGTCGCCGAGGAGAAAACGCTCGGCCTGGTCGTGCTCGCCGACGGCATGGGTGGCTACCAGGCCGGTGAAGTCGCCAGCCGCATGGCCGTCACCAAGGTCGTCGACGTCGTGCGCGAGCAGCATCACCTGGCGCGCGATTTCGACAGCCTGTGCGCGCTGCTGCGCAGCGCCGTCGAGCAGGCTAACTACGCGATCTTCGAAGCGGCCCACGCGCACGTGCAGTACCAGGGCATGGGCACCACGATCGTCGCTTGCGCAGCGAGCGAGGGACAGTTCGCGGTCGCGTCCGTCGGCGACTCGCGGCTCTATCGCCTGCGCGGCGGCGAGCTCAAGCAGGTGACGCGCGATCACTCGCTGGTGCAGGAGCTGGTCGACCACGGCCACTACAGCAAGGAAGAGGCGCTGAAGCTGATCTCCAAGAACATCGTCACCCGGGCGTTGGGCGTGGAGACGCGCGTCGAGGTCGACATCGTGCCGATCGACGCCAAGCCGGGCGACGTCCTGCTGCTGTGCTCGGACGGGCTGACCGACATGCTCGAGGACGAGGCGATCAAGGAAGTGCTGGTGCACTGCGGTGCCAACATCGCCGCCGCGTCCATCCAGCTGGTGTCCGAAGCCAATGCCAACGGCGGCCGCGACAACGTGTCGGTGATCCTCGCGCGCGTGGAGTAGGTCGGATCAAGCGCAGCGGATCCGACGTTCTCTAGCGGCCACCCGGATAGCTCCGCCGGGGGACGACTTAAAAGCTCCGTTAGCCTCGGGTGGCGCCGTCCTTGGCGCCACACGCCCCCGTCGAACCTATCCGGGCGCCCGCCGAGAGCACTTGGACCTACATACCCTCATATACGACGTGCACACGCTGCGTGAGCCCGCACAACAGCTCGTACGCCAGCGTGCCGGCGCGCGCCGCGACTTCCTCGACGGGCAGACCCTCGCCCCAGATGCGCACGGCGTCGCCGATGCGCGCCTTGGGCACTGCACGCAGATCGATCGTGATCATGTCCATCGATACGCGGCCGATCATCGGCACGCGCGTTCCCTGTACCAGCACCGGCGAACCGCTCGGCAAGCTGCGATGCACGCCGTCGGCGTAGCCGATCGCGGCGACGCCGACCTTCATGTCCTGCGGGCAGCGATAGGACTGGCCGTAGCCGATCCCCTCGCCCTCGGCGAAATCATGGATCGCGATCAGGCGGCTCTCCACGCGCATCACCGGTTTCAGGCCCAGGTCTGCGGCGCTGCGATCGGGGAATGGCGACGCTCCGTACAGCATCAGGCCCGGCCGCACCCAGTCTGCGCGCGCTTCGGGCCAGCCGATGAGGCCAGCCGAATTGGCGATCGACCGCGGACCTGGCAGCGCGCCCAGCGCCGACGTGAAGGCCGCGACCTGGCGACGCGTGAATCCGTTGTCCATCTCGTCGGCGCAGGCGAGATGCGTCAGCCATCCGCAGAATTCCCAGTGAGGTCGCGACTGCACGAAGCGGTACAGGGCCGCAGCTTCCGTCAGCGGAAAGCCCAGGCGATGCATGCCGCTGTCGAGCTTGATCCACACCGACACCGGCTTGCTGCCGAGCGCGTCGAGCAGCAGCAGCTGCCAGTGATCGTGGACCACGACCTGCAGCCGCTCAGCGGCCGCTTCCTCGGCCTCGGCGCTGGACAGGATTCCCTCGAGCAGCACGACCGGCTGGTCGATGCCTGCCTCGCGCAGAACCAGCGCTTCCTCCAGGCAGGCGACCGCGAAGGCATCGGCGCTTTTCAACGCGCGAGCCAGTCCTACCGCTCCGTGTCCATAGCCGTCAGCCTTGATCGCGGCCATCACCTTGGAGCCAGGCGCGAGCCGGCGAGCGACGTCGAGATTGTGGCGTGCCGCGGCAAGATCGACGGTCGCGATGACGCGGGGAGTCATTCGGTCACCGCTTCGCTCAAGACATCTGCTCTTCGCGGTAATACTCGGGCGCGAGATTGTCGAAGCGCGTGAAGTGCCCGAGGAACGCGGTCTTGACGGTTCCCAGCGGGCCGTTGCGCTGCTTGGCGATGAGGATCTCCGCCGTACCGCGATCGGGCGACTGCGGGTTGTAGACCTCGTCGCGGTAGATGAACACCACGAGATCCGCGTCCTGCTCGATACCGCCCGACTCGCGCAGGTCCGCCATGCGCGGGCGCTTGTTGTCGCGCTGCTCGACCGCACGATTGAGCTGCGAGAGCGCGATGATCGGCAGGTTCAGCTCCTTGGCGAGCGACTTCAGATTGCGCGAGATCTCGGAGATCTCGTTTGTGCGGTTGTCCGACGATCCGGGTACCTGCATCAGCTGCAGGTAATCCACCACGATCAGCTTGATGCCGTGCCGCGCCGTCATGCGCCGCGCGCGAGCGCGCAGGTCCAGCGGCGACAGCGCCCCAGTCTCGTCGATGTAGAGCGGCGCTTCGCGGATCAGCGCGCTGGCGGAAACCAGTCGGCTCCAGTCGTTGTCATCGAGCTGGCCGCCGCGCAGCCGTTCCTGGTTGATGCGCCCGAACGACGACAGCACACGGGTCGCCAGCTGGTCGGCCGACATTTCCATGCTGAAGACGGCGACCGGCTTCTTGTCGACGATTGCCGCGTGCTCGGCGATGTTCATCGCAAAGCTGGTCTTGCCCATCGACGGTCGGCCGGCCACGATCACCAGGTCGCCCGGATGCAGTCCGGTGGTCTTCTTGTCGAAGTCGGTGAAGCCGGTGGAAAGCCCGGCCAGCGCGTTGGGGTCATTGCGCAGAAGCTCGATGCGCGCCTCGACCTGCGTCATCAGGTGCGGCATGTCGAGGTACTGACTCTCGCGCTTCTGGCCGCGCTCGCGGATGGCAAACACCCGCTGCTCGGCCTCGTCGATCAGCTCCGGCGGCGAGCGACCTTCGGGGCGATAGCCCATCTCGGCGACGTCCGTGCCGATCGCGATCAGGCTGCGCAGCACCGAGCGCTCGCGCACGATGTCGGCGTAGTGCTTGAGGTTGGACACGCTGTAGGTGTCCACCGCCAGCGAACCCAGATAGGCGATGCCGCCAGCCTCCTCGAGCCGCCCCTGATTGCGCAGGTGCTCGGAGAGCGTCACGAAGTCGCAAGGCTTGGTGGCGCCGATCAGCTCGCCGATCGCGCGATAGATCAGCTGATGATCGGCGCGGTAGAAATCCTCGGGCGCCAGGCTGTCGGCGAGATCGTAGAAGACCCGGTTGTCCAGCATCAGCCCGCCGAGCACGGACTGCTCGGCCTCGATGGAATGCGGCGGCTGCTTGGGTTGCGCCATGGGCCCCGGAGAGGAACACACAAAACAAAACGGCCCGCCAAAGCGGGCCGTCAGTTTAGCTCAAAGAAAGCGTCAGGCTTTCTCTTCTTCCACGATCACGTTGAGGCTCGTCTCGACCTCGCTGTGCAAGCGAATGACGATGGTGAACGTGCCGGTCTGACGCAGCGGACCATTGACCATGTCCACCTCGCTCTTGCGCAGCTCGATGCCCTGCTCGGCGGCCGCGCGGACGATGTCGGCGGGACCGACCGATCCGTAGAGCTTGCCTTCTTCCGCGGCGAGCGCCTTCACCGTGACGGTCTTGCCCGCGACCATCTCGGCGCGCATCTTCGCGGCCTTGAGCGACTCCTGCGACTTCTTCAGCAGCTCGGCCTTGCGCGCCTCGAACACCTTCTTGTTGGCTTCGTTTGCAGTCAGCGCCTTGCCCTGCGGCAAGAGGAAGTTGCGGCCGTAGCCGGACTTCACCTTGACCACGTCGCCGAGGTCGCCGAGGTTGGTCACTTTCTCCAGCAGAATGACTTCCATGGCTGGCCCCTTACTCGTGATGATCGGTGTAGGGGAGCAGCGCCAGGTAGCGCGCGCGCTTGATGGCGACAGCGAGCTGACGCTGGTAGCGCGCCTTGGTGCCCGTCAGACGTGACGGGACCACCTTGCCGTTCTCGGACACGTACTGCTTGAGCGTGTTGAGATCCTTGTAGTCGATCGACTCCACGCCCTTGGCGGTGAAGGCACAGAACTTCTTGCGGCGGAAAAATCTGGACATGGCTTAGGCTCCGGCCTCTGCAGGGGCTTCGTCGGCGGCTTCCTCGACGACCTCTTCCTCGCCTTCGGCGGCGGGCTCGGTCGCGGCGCGCGACTCCGGCTTCTTCTCTTCTTCCGGCGCCTTGAACAGCGGCGACTGCTCGGTCTGCGGCGCGTCGGTGCGGATGACGAGCTTGCGGATCACGGCGTCGTTGAAGCGGAACGCGCTCTCGAGCTCCTTGAGCACGTTGTCCGAGCACTCCACGTTCATCAGCACGTAGTGCGCCTTGTGGATGTTGGCGATGGGATAGGCCAGCTGGCGCCGGCCCCAGTCCTCGAGACGATGGACCTTGCCACCGTCGGACCCGACCATGTTGCGATAACGCTCGATCATGGCGGGGACCTGCTCGGACTGGTCCGGATGCACCATGACCACGACTTCATAATGTCTCAACTTGAACTCTCCTTCTGGATGAGGGGATCGCTCCCCAACAGTCCCCCGCCTCATGGATCTCGCGGTGGGACAAGGTTCCGCGCCAGCGATTCAGGCTGTCGCGAAGGGGCGGCATTGTAACGGCGGAGCCAGTCCCCTGCAAACAATCAGCGAGTTACCTGCTTGCGGCGGGCAGCCGAGCGCTGGCGCATCACCTCGAACAGGCAGACGCCGGTTGCCACCGAGACGTTGAGGCTGTCGGCCTGACCTTGCATGGGGATCCGCACGAGACGGTCGCAGGTCTCGCGCGTCAGGCGCCGCAGCCCCTCGCCTTCGGCGCCGAGCACCAGGACCAGGGGCCCGGTGAGATCGACGTCGTACAGCGATTCGCCTGCATCCCCTGCCAGCCCGGTGAGCCAGTAGCCCAGCTCCTGCAATCGCCGCAGGCTGCGGACCAGGTTCGTCACCGCCACCACGGATACGCGCTCCGACGCACCGGCCGATGCTTTCTGCGCCGTCGGCGTAAGACTGGCTGAGCGATCACGCGGAATCACGACCGCGTTGACGCCCGCGGCTTCGGCAGTACGCAGGCAGGCGCCGAGGTTGTGCGGATCCTGCACGCCGTCGAGTGCCAGGATGAGGCTGTGCGGCTGGGCCGGCTGCTCGAGAACATCCTCGGCGTCCAGTTCCCGCTCCGGCATCAGCGCCAGCACGCCTTGATGCCGCACGCCGGGTGCGCGCAGATCCAGATCGCCGCGCGACATGCTCTGCAAGGGGATCTGATGCTGGCGCGCCAGCTCTTGCACGCGGGTGGCGCGCTCGTCGTGACGGCCCGCGATCATCAGGATCTCCAGCGGCTTGGCGCCATCGCCTTCCAGCGCCGCCAGCACGACGTGCCAGCCGGCGGCGTACTCACTGGATTTCATCTTTCCAGGCTCGGCGGCATCCAGGCTTCGTTTTCACGGCCGATGACCACCAGGCGCAGGTCGACCACGATCGTCGGGTTCCCGCCGCCAGCGATGCGACTCTCATTGCGAAGGCGTGCCGGCGCGACCGCGTGTCGCGACAAGCTGGCCGCGACCGACGCAGCGCGTCGCTCCGCCAGATCCGCGCCCTGCTCGTCCGGCGCAAACGCGATCACATGCACGACGCACGCGCCGCGCGAGGCGGCTACGGCCGCGATGTCCGCCAGCGGCTTCAGCGCGGCCGTCTTCAGCTGCGCGTTGCCCTCCTCGAACAGGGCCTCCGCGGGAAGCTCAACGCTCAGCTCGCGATCCGAAAGCGTCGGATCCAACTTGCCCACGCCGATGGCGTCCGCCGAAATGTCGCGAAGGTCCGCACGGAAATCCTTGGCCAGCGCGCTCGCATCACCGGACCCGACCGCGATCAGGGGCGGGCCGGCCGGGCGCCGCGATGCTCCGGCGCAGCCGGCGATCAGCGCTGCGGTGAGCAGAACAGCGACGTACCTGGATTTCATCGACGCCCTTTGGGCTTTCCGCCGGAGCGCTTGTTGCCGCGCTGCTGCTGCTCGGGCCGCTTGCCGGCCTGGCGGCCGCGATCCTGCCCGGCAGGCTTGCGGGGCGCAGCGGCGCCGCCGATTGGCTCGAGGTCGATCTTGCGCTCGTCCAGGTTGACCCGGACCACGCGCACCCGGATGCGATCGCCCAGGCTGTAGGCCTTCTTGCCGCGCTCGCCGACCAGGCGCTGATGCGGACCGTCCAGCTTGTAGTAGTCGTTGGCCAGCGCGGTGACGTGCACGAGGCCATCGACGTACAAACCCTGGAGCTCGACGAACAAGCCGAAGGACGCGACGCCGCTGATGATGCCGTCGAACTCGTCCCCGACGTGCTCGCGCATGTACTCGCACTTGAGCCAGTGCATGACGTCGCGCGTGGCTTCGTCGGCGCGTCGCTCGGCCATCGAGCATTGGGCGCCATGGCGCTCCATGTCCTCGTGCGTGTACTCGAAATCCCTGGCGCGCCCGGTCGCGATCAGGTGCTTGATCGCGCGATGCAGCAGCAGGTCCGGATAGCGCCGGATCGGTGAGGTGAAGTGGGCATAGTGCGTGAGCGCCAGGCCGAAGTGCCCGACGTTGGTGGCGCTGTACTTCGCCTGCATCAGCGAGCGCAGCATCACCGTCTGGATCACGCTGGCGTCGGGCCGCAGCCGCGCGCGCTGCAGCGTCTTGGCATAGTCCATCGCGGTCGGCTTGTCGCCGCCGGACAGGCGCATGCCGCGGCCCATCAGGAATTCGCGCAGCGCCAGGACCTTGATCGCATCGGGATCCTCGTGGATGCGATACGGTGCCGGCTGCTTGCGCCGGGAGACGAGCTGCGCCGCCGCGACGTTGGCGGCGATCATGCATTCCTCGATCAGGCGATGCGCGCGGTTGCGCTGGACCGGCACGATCTTCTCGATCTTGCGGCCCGTGTCGAACACCACCTTGGTCTCGGTCGAATCGAAGTCGATGGCGCCGCGTCGCTCGCGCGCGGCGAACAGGGCCTCGAAGACCTCGTTGAGCGTCTGCAGGTGCCGCACGATCTCGCCCTGCCCGCGCGTTTTTGCGCCAGCGGGATCCTCGAGCATCTTCGCGACGTCCTCGTAGATCAGCCGCGCGCGCGAGCGCATCACGCCTTCGAAGAACTGGGAGGACGCGATCTCGCCGTCCGGCATCACCCGCATCTCGCAGACCATGCACAGGCGGTCGACATCCGGATTGAGCGAGCACAGGCCGTTCGACAGCTTCTCCGGCAGCATCGGGATGACCTGCTGCGGGAAGTAGACCGAGGTGCCGCGCACCAATGCTTCACGATCCAGCGGCGAGCCCGGCTTCACGTACGCCGAGACGTCGGCGATGGCGACCCACAGCTTCCAGCCGGTCTTGGTCGCTTCGGCGTAGACAGCGTCGTCAAAATCGCGCGCGTCGGCGCCGTCGATGGTCATCAGCGCCAGTCCGCGGAAATCCATGCGTCCGTGCGTCTGCGCTTCCTGCACCGTGTCGGGAATCGCCGCAGCCTCGCGCTCGACGTCTTCCGGCCAGACGCTGGGCAGGCTGTGCGTGCGGATGGCGGCCTCGATCTCCATGCCGGGCGCAAGGTGCTCGCCGAGGATCTCGGTGACCTTGCCGACCGGCAACGTGCGCTTGCCTGGCGGCGTAAGGATCTCGGCAACGACCATCTGGCCGTGACGCGCGGACATGCGCGACTCCGGCGGGATCAGCAGATCCTGCTGCACGCGCGGGTTGTCGGGAATCACGTAGGTGATGCCCTGGTCCGCGTGCAGGCGCCCGACGATCATGCGACTGCCGCGCTCCAGCACATCGGCTAGCGCACCTTCGCGCCGCCCCTTCTCGTCGACGCCGGTGACGCGCACCAGTGCGCGGTCGCCGTTCATCAGCTCGCGCATGTGATGCGGCGGCAGGAACACATCCTTGCCCCCATCGTCCGGGATCAGGAAGCCGAACCCGTCGCGATGCGCCTGCACGCGCCCGGCGACGAGGTTCATCTGCTTGACTGCGCCGTAAGCGCCGATGCGGTTCTGCGCGATCTCACCGTCGCGCACCATCGCCGCAAGTCGCTTGTCGAAGGCGGCGAGCGACGCCTCCTCGGCAAGCTCGAACTGCGCGATCAGCTCCTCCTTGGTCAGGGGAACGCCGCGCTCCCCGAGCAGCTGGCTGATGAAGCGGCGGCTCGGAATCGGATGCTCGTGACGAGCGGATTCCTTGGCCTGGTCGGGGTCCTGCGTGCGCCAATCGGCGGAGGTGGGTCTGGTTTCTTTGCTTTTCATTGACAAGAGCATACAGCCGCCGCCAAAATCCGCGCCCTTGTAAAGGGCCGATGTGGCGGAATTGGTAGACGCACCAGTTTCAGGGTACTGGCGGGTAACACCGTGGGGGTTCGAGTCCCTCCATCGGCACCAAAATGCAGAGAGCCGGCGACAGCCGGCTTTCTGCATTTTGGCGCCGACGATGAAGGGCTCACACCCCACGGCCGTGGGAGTAGCGCGACGCATCCGTGCGCCGCGCCCTTCGGGCTCGCTTCGCTCGCTCAATTTCGTTCCCGACGAAATTGTCGAGTCCCGTTCGCGGCTTCGATTGCTCGTTCGAGCGACCGAACACAGCCGGTCGCTCAACTCGCGGCTTGGTTGTCTCGCCATTTTCGTTCCCTGTACGAAAATGGCGAGTCCACCGGTACTGCGAGTTGAGCGTACGCGCCTTGCGCGTTCGCTCCAACGAGCTAATCGAAGGGGTTCCTCAAAACCATCGTGTGCTCGCGATCCGGGCCCGTCGAGATGATCGCGATCTCGGTCTGGGTCACTTCTTCCAGCCGCTCCAGGTAACGCCGCGCCGCCGCCGGCAGGTCGCGCTGGCGCTTGATGCCGAACGTGTTGCACTTCCATCCCGGCATCTCTTCGTAGATCGCCTCGATCCTGGCAAAGCCCTCGGCCCCGATCGGCGGTACCTCGACCGGCTTGCCGTCGACCTGGTAACCGACGCAGATGCGCAGCGTCTCGATCTCGTCGAGCACGTCGAGCTTGGTGACGCACAGCCCGGTGACGCTGTTGTTGAAGATGGAGCGCCGCGCCGCCACCGCGTCGAACCAGCCGCAGCGCCGCGGCCGCTTGGTCACCGTGCCGTATTCCTGGCCCTTGTCGCGGATGTGCTGGCCGATGTCGTTGTCCTGCTCGGTCGGGAACGGCCCCGAGCCCACGCGCGTCGCGTAAGCCTTGACGATGCCGAGCACGTAGTCGAGCTCGCGCGGACCCACGCCGGTGCCGGTGGCTGCGCCGCCGGCGGTGGTGTTGCTGGAGGTCACGTAAGGATAAGTGCCGTGATCGACGTCGAGCAGTGCGCCCTGCGCGCCCTCGAACAGGACGTTGTCGCCGCGGGCGAGCGCCAGCCGCAACAGCTCGGTCACGTCAGCCACCATCGGCCGCACGATCTCGGCGTAGCCGAGCAGCGCGTCGAGCGTCTGCTGAAAATCCTCGGGCTCCACCTTGTAGTAGTTCTGCAGCACGAAGTTGTGGTACTCGAGCAGCTCGCGCAGCTTTTCGGTCAGCTGCTCCCGCGCGAACAGGTCGCCGACACGCACGGCGCGGCGCGCAACCTTGTCCTCGTAGGCAGGGCCGATGCCCTTGCCGGTCGTGCCGATCTTCGCTTCGCCGCGCTTGAGTTCGCGCGCCTGGTCGAGCTTGGCGTGCACCGGCAGCACCAGCGGCGCGGCCTCGGAGATCTTCAGGCGGTCGCGCACCGAGGCGCCGGTCGCCTCGACCTTGGCGATCTCCTTGATCAGGTCCGGCAGCGACAGCACCACGCCGTTGCCGATGAAGCAGGCGACGTCCTTGCGCATGATCCCGGACGGGATCAGGTTCAGCGCCGTCTTGACGCCGTTGATGACCAGCGTGTGCCCGGCGTTGTGGCCGCCCTGGAAGCGCACGACCGCCTGCACGCGGTCGGTCAGCAGGTCGACGACCTTGCCCTTGCCCTCGTCTCCCCACTGCGCGCCAATGACTACGACGGTCTTGCCCATGGTTATCGGTCGGATCCCAATCTCAGCAATTCGTTGAGGTCGGCGGAGAAGCCGGTCGCGGGTCGCGCCCGGCCCGCTTCCCCACCCTGCGCCTCGTAGCGCCCGCCGCGCGCCAGCTCGCGGCCATGGCCCGGTGCGAACGCGGCGAACACCATGCCGGTCTGGTAGCGATAGCCGCGCAGCTCGGCGAGGTCGACGTGGATCGGCAGATCCGGGCGCTTGCGGCCAAGCTCGTCGGCAACCTGCTCGAGCGCATCCAGGCAGCGCAGCGCCGCAGCGCCCGCGGCCTTGAGCTCGGCGCGGGCGCGCGACAGCACCTTGATGTCGCCGTTGAGATCCATCAGCAGCGCCAGCCTGCGCGCTGCCGCGGCGCCCAGTTTCTTGCCGGCTGCGAACTGCTCCAGGTCCGGCTGCGACTTGCGCTGCAGGATCTCGAACAGCGCGTCCTCGTCCGTTGCCGGCAGACCAAGGCCCGTGGCGACGGCGCGGAAGATGCCCACGTGCCCCAGATCCAGGTGCACGTCACGCACGCCGGCGCGCGTCAGCGTGTCCAGCATCAGCTGCAGGATCTCCAGGTCGGCCGAGATCGCGGGATCGCCGAAGAGCTCGCAGCCGACCTGCCGCGGGGAACGCGCGCCACCGACGCTGTCCGGCCGGGCGCGCAGCACCGTGCCCATGTAGCAGAGGCGCACGACTTTCTGGCTGGCGTAGCGCCGCGCGGCGATGTGGGCGGCCTGCGGCGTCATGTCGGCGCGCAATCCCAGCAGGCGGCCGCTGGCCGGATCGACGAGCTTGAACGTCTGCTGCTCCAGGTCGGATCCGGCGCCGGCCATCAGCGCGTCCAGATGCTCCAGCAGCGGCGGCAGGATCAGGCCGTAGCCGCGATCGCGGTACAGATCCAGGAGATCGCGCCGCAGCTCCTCGAGCTTCCATGAAGCCGGCGGCAGCCACTCCTCCATTCCTTCCGGGAGCCAGTTCTGGACGCTCATGTGGAAGCGCGCACCAGCTGCAGGACGATGAGCCCGACGGTCATGCTGGTCAGGCCGATCAGGCGCACGACACGGTCGTTGAGCGAGGCGACGCGCAGCATGTTCTCGCGCCAGCGCGCCGGCATGACGAACGGCAGGATGCCCTCCAGCACCAGCAGCAACGCGAACGCGCGAAGGAAGTCGATCCACATTGGGCGGACCTATTTGCCCGGCTGCTTGAAGTGGCGGAAGAACTCGCCCTTGGGCTCCAGCACGAGCACGTCCTGCTGGCCGCGGAAGCTGTCGCGGTAGACGTTGAGCGAACGATAGAAGCTGTAGAACTCCGGATCCTGTCCGTAGGCACGGGCGTAGATCTCTGCCGCCCTGGCGTCGCCTTCGCCGCGCATCTTCTCCGCGTCGCGGTACGCGCCGGCTGCGGCCGCTTCGGCATCGCGGTCCGCCTCGGCGCGGATCTTCTCGGCTTCCTCCTCGCCCCGGGCGCGCAGCTCTGACGCGACGTGGTTGCGCTCCGCACGCATCCGTTCGTAATAGGTCTCGCGCATGTCGTCGGGCAGGATCAGCCCGGTCAGGCGCAGGTCCACGAACACGACGCCAATCTCCTGTGCCCGCGGCGTTGCGCGCTCGATCACGGCCGCCGCGACCTGTGCGGTGCCGCCGGCCACGATCTGCTGCATGGTGCGCGCGCCCAGCTCGTCGTGCAGCCCGCGGTTGACGATCGCGGTGAGGTGATTGTCAGCCGACAGCGGCTGGCTGCCGGTGGCGCGATAGTAGGCCAGCGTGTCCACCACCTTCCACTTGGCGAAGTAGTCGACGCGCAAATCCTTCTGGTCTCCCGTCAGGAACGATTCCGACTGCTTCTTCAAAGTAAGCGTGCGGCCGTCGAAGCGGGCCACGGACTGCACGAACGGCAGCTTCATGTGCAGGCCGGGCGCGTAATCCACGCCCTGCACGCGACCGAGCTGGAAGAGCGCAACGCGCTCGGTCTGCTCGACGACGAAAAAGCTGCTGTAGAGCGCTGCGAGCAGCAGGGCCAGGATGCCGCCGATGAGCAGCTGCCGGTTGCCCATCAGCGCGCTCCCCGATCCCGCGAGCGGCCTTCGGGCGCGCTGGATCCCTGGCGCGACGGCGTCGCGCTTGTCGACGGCAGTGCCTCGTCGCCGCCGGCGCTCTGGCCGTTCTTCAGCAGCTGCTCGAGCGGCAGGTAAATCACCGGCCCGCCCTTGTCGACGTCCAGCAGCACCTTGTTGGTGTGGCCCAGGACGTCGCTCATCATGTCCAGGTAGAGCCGCTCGCGCGTCACCCTGGGTGCCTTGCGGTACTCGCCCAGCAGTTGCGTGAAGCGCGACGACTCGCCTTCGGCGATGGCGATCACACGGTCGCGATAGGACGCGGCCTCGGCAGTCTCGCGGGCAGCGGCACCGCGCGCCTTGGGCAGTCGATCGGCGGCGTAGGCCTGGGCGTCTTCGCGCAGACGCTTCTGGTCCTGGTCGGCCCTGACCGCGTCGTCGAAGTCCTTCTTCACCTGCTCGGGTGGCAGGACTTGCTGCAGGTCGACGTCGGAGACAGTGAGACCAGCATCGTAGGCGTCGAGCCGTTGCTGAAGCATCTGTCGCGCCTTGTCGGCGATCGTCTGCCGGCTCTTGCTCAGCATGGCGTCCATCGTCGTGTGACCGGCGAGCTCCAGCATCGCCGCGCGGCTGAGCTGACGCACGGTCTCATCCGGGTCGTCGACCAGCAGGAAGGCAGCCGGCGACGAAACGCGGAAATGCACCGTGAGCTCGGTGCTGACGACGTTCTCGTCCTGCGTGAGCAGGTCGAACTTGTCCGGAGCCGATCGCATGCGGGTGACGTTGACCTTCTTTTCCTGCTCGAACGGCCGCGGCGCGTGCCAGTGCAGGCCGGGTCCGACCGTGCGCGCGTGCGCACCGAACCGCAGGATCACCGCCTGCTCCTGCTCGTCGACGACGTAGAAGCCGGACGCGAGCCAGAGCGTCACCAGCGCGAGCGCGAACAGGCCCAGCCCGCTGCTGGAGAACGGCTTGCCGCGCTTGCCCGAGAACCGCGCGCGCAGGCGCTTGAGCATTTCCTCGAGATCAGGCGGTCCGCCGCCGCGGCGCCCGGCACTCCAGGGATCGCGGTTGGGATTGGGCGGTTCGTTCCAGGCCATCTGAAGGATTCGGTCGGAGCTGGCGACGCGGGGCGGGAATTCTAGCGTGAGGCGGTACGCCGCGCCCTGCCGGGAGACGCGCGCTTGCCGCGTTTGGCGACCGAAGCGCGCTTCTTGCGCGCGATCGAATTGCGCGGCAGCTTGATGCCCGCGCCGGCAAGCAGGCCGCGCAGGCGCGCCTCGTCCATCGCCACCCGCACGTGGAAGCTGCCATCGTCCGCAATACGCTCGGAGCGGATCGCGTGATGCTCGAACAGTTGCGCGCGCAGTCGCCCTGCATCGGGCGGCAGCACCAGGTCGCGCTCGACCGGGCCGGCGCCGTGGGCGCGCTCCGCGATTGCCTGGCGCAGCAGCGGCAGACCGTCGCCGCGCAGCGCAGAGACGAAGGCGCGCTCGGCGACGCCCTCGGCGTCGCGCTCGACGCGTGCGGCGTCGTCGGAGCGCTGGTCGATCTTGTTGAAGACGAGCATGCGCGGCACCTTGTCGGCGCCGATCTCGGCCAGCACCTGCTCCACCTGGCGGATGCGGGAGAGACGCTCGGGATCGGCCGCGTCGACCACGTGCAAAAGCAAGTCCGCCTGGCGCGATTCCTCCAGCGTCGCGCGAAACGCCGCGATCAGGTCGTGCGGCAGATCGCGGATGAAGCCGACCGTGTCGGCCAGCACCACGGGCCCGACGTTGGGCAGCTCGACCCGGCGGATCGTCGTGTCCAGCGTGGCGAACAGCTGGCTCGAGGCGAAGGTCTTCTCACCCGTGAGCGCGTTGAACAGCGTCGACTTGCCGGCGTTGGTGTAGCCCACGAGCGATACGGTCGGGATCTCGTTGCGCTTGCGCGACTGGCGATTCTGCTCGCGGCGCGAGCGGACTTCCTCGAGATGCCGCTTGAGCGTGGCGATGCGCACGCGGATGAGCCGGCGATCGAGCTCGAGCTGGGTCTCGCCGGGGCCGGTCAGGCCGATGCCGCCGCCGCGCTGCCGCTCGAGATGGGTCCAGCCCCGCACCAGCCGGGTGGACAGGTGATGCAATTGCGCGAGCTCGACCTGCAGCTTGCCTTCGTGCGAGCGCGCGCGGCGCGCAAAGATGTCGAGGATCAAGCCGCCGCGATCCAGCACGCGGCACTTGAGGAGCTTCTCGAGGTTGCGCTCCTGGCTGGGAGACAGCTCGTGGTTGAAGATCGCGACCTCCGCGCCAGTCTCCTCGACCAGCTTGGCGATCTCCTGGGCCTTGCCGCTCCCTGCGAAGAGGCCCGCGTCGGGCTTCTGGCGCTTGCCGCCGACGATGCCGGCGATCTGCGCGCCGGCCGAGAGCGCGAGCTCCTGGAACTCCTGCGAGTCAGCCGCGTGATCGGTGCGCGGGAACTCCAGGTGTACCAGCAGGACCTTCTGCCCGGCCTTCGGACGCTCGAACATCAATCAGGGCCGCGGACGACGGCGCAACGCGGCGAGGCCGGCGTCGCTGTCTCAGGCGCTCGGGGGCTGCGGTTCTTGATCGTCGCCCTCGCCGTCGTGCAGGCGCACGCCGCGCGCCGGTACGATGGTCGAAATCGCGTGCTTGTAGACCATCTGGCTGACGCTGTTCTTCAGCAGCACGACGAACTGGTCGAAGGATTCGATATGGCCTTGCAGCTTGATCCCGTTCACCAGGTAGATCGAGACCGGGATGCGCTCTTTGCGCAGCGCGTTGAGAAATGGCTCTTGTAAGGTCTGGCCTTTGGTCATTGTTTTCTGATCCTTTTTTGGAGTATGCACAGCGAGGCGGAAGTCTAGCACAGCACTTTCGGAACCAAGGATTGCAGACGATCTGCGACCGCCTCGACGAGCCGCTGGCTGCACGCGTCGAGCCGGACGCTGGTCGAGTCGCTGCGCAGCCAGGTGAGCTGGCGCTTTGCGAGCTGGCGTGAAGCATAGATTGCCCGCTGCACGGCTTCCTGGATTCCTAGATCGCCGTCGACGTGCTGCCATAGCTGGCGGTAGCCGACGGACCGCATCGACGGCAAGTCCGCGTGCAGATCGCCCCGCGCGTGCAATGCGCGGATCTCTTCCAGAAAACCTTGCTCCATCATCCGCAGCAGGCGTTCCTCGATCCGGCGATGCAGCTCCGCGCGATCGGCGAGCTCGAGTGCGAACGACAGCAACGGTCCCGTCACGGCCGGCGCCGGCGGGCTGCGGCTGAAGTTGGCGCTCGGCGAAGCGCCGGACACGTGGAGGATCTCCAGCGCCCGCTGGATCCGCTGCCCGTCGTTGGGTGAGAGCCGCGCCGCCGTCACCGGATCGTGCTGCGCGAGCCGGGCGTGCAAGGCGGGCCATCCCTTCTGCGCGGCCTCCTGCTCCAGCGACGCACGCAGGGCAGCGTCCGCTGGCGGCAGATCGGACAGCCCGTGCAGCAGCGCGCGGAAATACAGCATGGTCCCGCCGACCAGCAGCGGCACGCGACCGCGCGCGCGGATCTCACCGATCGCGGCCTGAGCGTCGCGCACGAAGCGCGCTGCCGAATAGCTTTGCGCCGGATCGGTGATGTCGATGAGGTGATGCGGAACTTGCCGGCGCTCGTCCACGGAAGGTTTGGCCGTGCCGATGTCCATGCCGCGATACACCTGCGCGGAATCGACGCTGACGATCTCCACGGGAAACCGCTGCGCCAGCGACATCGCCAGCGCCGATTTGCCCGACGCGGTCGGACCCATGATGAGCACGACCGGCAACGCCGGCACGTCAGCGTCCCCGCAGGAACAGGCGGTCGAGCTCCGACATCTGCACCTGCACCCACGTCGGCCGCCCATGGTTGCATTGGCCGGCGAGCTCGGTGCGCTCCATGTCACGCAGCAACGCGTCCATTTCCGCAAGCGTCAGCTTGCGATGCGCCTTGATCGCCGCCTTGCACGCCATTTCTGCCAGCACACGGCTTTGCGCATCGCGAATCTCGGCGAAGTGGCCGCGCGCGGGACTCTCCGTCTCGCGTCCCAGCAGCTCGTGGACCAGCACGGTCACGTCGCTACCGCCGAGCAGGGACGGGACCGCGCGGATCGCCAGCGTCTGCGGACCGATGCGCTCGAGCTCCAGTCCGAGCTTGGCGAATTCATCCCTGCGGCTCTCGGCCACGTCGGCTTCGTCCGTCTCGACCGACAATGTGATCGGCACGAGCAGGCTTTGCCCGGCGATGCCGCCGTCGGCCAGCTGCTGCTTGAACCGCTCGTAGATGACGCGCTCGTGCGCGGCATGCATGTCGACGAGCACCAGTCCGTGGCGGTTCTGCGCCAGGATGTAGATCCCCTGCAGCTGGCCGAGCGCATGTCCCAGTGGCGCGTCGTGCACGGCGTCGACGACGGGAGCCGCTTCTGCATCGCGCGGCATCTGCAGCGCCGCCCAGGGCCCGTGCTCCAGCGATACGGCTGGCTCCATCGCCGCCATCGGGCTCGCACGGGGCACCTCGTAGCGCAGCACCCGCTGCGGCTCGGACACCGCGCCACCCGCGGGCGCCATCTGCACCTGGTGATGCCGCTCCGGCGCGGGCTGCACGCTGCGGATCGCGCGATGCACGCTGCCGAAGAGGAAGTCGTGGACGCGCGTGGAGTCGCGGAACCGCACTTCTGCCTTGCCGGGATGCACGTTGACGTCGACCGCGGCGGGGTCGAGCTCCAGGTACAGGACATAGGCGGCGTAGCGCGTGCTGTGCAGCACGTCTGCGTACGCCCGCCGCATGGCGTAGCTCAGGAGCTTGTCCCGTACGGCACGACCGTTGACGTAGAAGTACTGCAGGTCGGCCGTGGCGCGCGAGAAGCTCGGCAGCGCCAGCCAGCCGCGGAGCTTCAGATCGCCGCGTTGCTCCTCGATGTAGAGCGCGCTCTGCAGGAACTCCTCGCCGCACAGCTGCGCAACGCGGCGCTCCTGCTCCGCGGCAGCGCTGCCCGCGGCGCAATCGAACACGCTGCGGCTCTGGTGGCGCAGCCGGAAGCCGACGTCGAAGCGCGACAACGCCAGCCGCCGCAGCGAATGGTCCAGGTGACGCGACTCGGTGGAATCCGCGCGCATGAACTTGCGGCGCGCGGGCGTGTTGAAGAAGAGATCGCGGACCTCGACCGTCGTGCCGTGCGGGTGCGCTGCGGGAGCGGGCTCGGATTCCGCGAGCATCCCCTCGCCCGACACCTGCCAGCCGTGCGGCTCGCTGGCGACGCGCGATGTCAGCTGCAGCCGCGAGACCGACAGGATGCTCGGCAGCGCTTCTCCGCGAAAGCCCAGGCTGGCGACGCGCTCGAGATCCTGCAGCGACTGGATCTTGCTGGTGGCATGCCGCGCCAGCGCCAGGCGCAGCTCGTCGCGTCCGATGCCGCGGCCGTCGTCCCGAACCCGGATCAGCGACAGGCCGCCACCTTCGACGTCGACCTCGACACGCGAGGCGCCGGCGTCGAGGCTGTTCTCCACCAGCTCCTTGAGCGCGGCGGCCGGCCGCTCGACGACCTCGCCGGCGGCGATCTGGTTGATCAGCTGATCGGGGAGTACGGCGATCGGTCTCGGCATGCCTCTACTTTAGCCGAGGCACCCACCGCGACCGCTGGCTACTTCTTGCGTCGCGCGCGCGTTGTGGGCTTGCGGTAACCGACTTCGACAAGGCCGGGCGCTTCGGCGCCGCTGTCGGCGACGATCTGCGACGGCTGCGGCCGGTACGTCTCGAAGTAGCCCTTGATGCCGGCGAGGATCGACGCAGCCATCTTCGCCTGGTACTCCGGGTTCGACAGCTGGCGCTCTTCCTGCACGTTGCTGATGAAAGCGGTTTCCACCAGGATCGACGGGATGTCGGGCGACTTCAGCACCACGAAGCCCGCCTGCTGCACGTCGGGCTTGATCAGGTTGTTGACGTCCGACAGCGCGCCCAGCACGCGGCTGCCGACGTCGATGCTCGCTTCCATCGCCGAGGTCTGCGAGATGTCGAACAGCACCGCGGCCAGCGTGTCGTCCTTGTCCTGCAGCTCGATGCCGCCGATCAGGTCGGAGGCGTTTTCCTTGCCAGCCAGCCAGCGCGCGTGCTCGTTGGTCGCGCCGCGCGGAGACAGCGCGTACACCGCCGAGCCGTGCGCTTCGCGATTGGGGCTGGCGTTGCAATGCACCGACACGAAGAGATCGGCCTGCGCCTGACGCGCCTTGTTGATGCGGCCGCGCAACGGGATGAAATAGTCGCCGTCGCGGATCAGCACGGCCTTGAAGCCCGGCTGCGCGTCGGTCATGCGCGCGAGCTTGCGCGCGATCGACAGTGCGATGTCCTTCTCCTGCGTGCCGAGGCGCCCCTTGGCGCCCGGGTCCTCGCCGCCGTGACCGGCGTCGATGGCGATGATCGTAGGCTTGATCCGCGCGGCCGGCACCGATGCCGCAGGCGGCACGGGCCTGGAGACCTCCGCGATGCCCGCGTCGAGCTTCGCTGCGTCCGGTCTTGCTGCTTCGGGCTTCGGGGCTTCGGGCTTCGACGTTTCGGCTTTCGCTGGCTCCGGCGATGCAGCTTCGGCGAAGTCCGTCGACGTCGAGGCAAGGTCGATGACGACGCGATATCGGTACTCGCTGTTGGGGTCGAGCGCGAATCCCTTGGCGCTGACCGGTCCGTCGACGTCCAGCACGATGCGCAGATCGGTGTTGTGCTCTGCGGTGCGCACGCGCTTCACCAGCCCGCGACCTTCCAGTGAACTGCCGATGTCGGCGGCGCGCTTCACGCCGGCGAGGTCGATCACCACGCGTTGCGGGTCACCCAGGGTCTGCATCTCGTACGCGGCTGCGGCGTCCAGATCCAGCACCACGCGGGTGCCCTCCGGCCCTTCCCAGATACGGACCTCACGCAGTTCCTGGGCATGTCCCGCCGCCGTCAGCAGCAGGAAAACCCAGCCCCAATGACCCCGCATGTCCTACCCCAAAGCTCCCTTAAGGCCTTACAGACTAGGACACTTGTTGCCGCCGTGCAACTATTTTGTGAGCAGGAACAACGCCGAAGGGCGGCTTCTTTATGTAACTTGTCCGGTGAGGCCGCGTTTCACCGCCTGCAGCAGGCCGGGAATGCTGGAACCGAGGCGCACTTCCCTGCCCTCTTCCTGCCGCTGCAAGTGGATCTGGACATCCGGGAGCGGCAGCACGCCGCTTCCCCGATCGGGCCATTCGACCAGCCACCAGGTCCGCTCCTCCGGGAAGTCGCCGAGCCCGAGATTCGTGAGCTCGAGCGGATCGGCGATGCGGTAGAGGTCCAGGTGCACCACGTCTCGCGCGCCCGCGCGATAAGGCTCGATCAGTGTGTAGGTCGGACTGCGGATAGCGCCGGCGACGCCGAGCGCGCGCAACAGTCCGCGCACCAGCGTCGTCTTGCCGGCGCCGAGCTCGCCGCGCAGGTAGACGACCACGCCCTCGCGCGACTTCAGCGCCGCGGCCAGCGCACCGCCGAACGCTTCTGTCGCCGCAGCGTCGGCGAGCTTCACGGATTGACGAACGAGCGCAGCACGTCGATGACGTCGCTCGGCAGCAGCCCGCGCTCCGCGGTCCCGGCCGCGCGATCGGCGGCGAGCGCATGCAGCAGCACGCCGCAGCGCGCGGCCGACTCCAGCCTCAACCCCTGGGCGAGAAGTCCGGCGATGACGCCAGTGAGGACATCGCCCATCCCACCCACCGCCATGCCGGGATTGCCGTGCACGCAAATGCCGAGCTGTTCTCCGCGCACTAGCGTGCCGGCGCCCTTGAGCACGGCGACGCCGCCGTAGCGTTCGCGAAGCTCCGCAGCAATTTTCGGACGATCGGACTGCACCTCGGCCTTGCCGAGGTGCAGCAGCCGCGATGCTTCGCCGGGATGCGGCGTCAGGATCCAGTCGTCGCGACGCTGCTGGTTCTGCGCGAGCCAGTTCAGGCCGTCCGCGTCGACGACCAGCGGACGATCGCTGGCGAGCACGTGCGACCACAGCTCCCTTCCCCACTCGCTCTGCCCCAGACCGGGTCCCAGCGCGATCACCGACGCGCGCTTGACCAGCGGCGCCAGGTCCTTCGCATTCTTGACGCCGCGTCCCATGAGCTCGGGTTGCGCCGCGATCAGGGCCGCGGCCTGCGCCGGGTGCGTCGCGATCGACACCAGGCCGCTGCCGACACGCAGCGCCGCGCGCGCCGCCATCAGCACCGCGCCGCCCATGCCTTCGTCGCCGCCGACGATCAGGACGTGGCCATGATTGCCCTTGTGCGCGGTGCGTGCGCGCCCCGGAAGGCAGAGCCCCAGCTCGGCGATGCCCAGATCCTGCGCCACCGCAGCGACCGTTTCGTACACCGCGTCGGGAACGCCGAGCGAATCGAAGATCACCTGCCCGGCGTGATCGGGACCGGCGCCGGTATGCAGCCCCAGCTTGCGACCGATGAACGTGGCGGTCACATCCGCGCGCACTGCCGAGCCCCACACGCGGCCACTGTCGGCATCGAGGCCGGTGGGCACGTCGACGGCGAGAACGCCTGCGCCCGCTGCGCGTTGCCGGTTGATCCCGGCAACGGCCGCGGCGTAATCCCCCTCCAGCGCGCGTGCAACGCCGATGCCCAGGATGGAATCGACCACGACCTGCGCGCCGTCCAGCGATCCGCCGAAGGATTCCGCCGTGCCGCCGTCCTTGTGCCAAGCCTGCGCCGCCTGCCCTGCCGCGCCATCGGCAGGTGGCCGCCCGATCTGCCAGACGCGTACGTCGCTACCACCGGCCTTCGCCAGCCGCGCCAGCTCGTAGCCATCGCCGCCGTTGTTGCCCGGGCCGACGAGGATGTGGATCGCGCGCGCGTCTGGCCAACGCTCGCGCAGGACCTTCCAGGCGACGGCTGCCGCCCTCTGCATCAGCGTGTAAGCGGGGATGCTGTAGTCCTGGATCGCGCGCCGATCGAGCTCGCGCACCTGGGCGGACGCGTAAAATCGCAGCGGCTGTTCGGACATATTCTCCAAGTATAAGTGGCCCCTCTGCATTCCCAGGACGCCAGCGCGCTGCCCGGCCGGATCAAAGCCTGGGCGCACGAGCTCGGCTTTGCCGACGCCGGCGTGGCGCGCGTCGCGCTCGACGACGATCTCGCGCACCTGCGCCGCTGGCTCGATGCAGGCTTCGAGGGAGGCATGGCCTACATGCGCCGCAGCGTCGATCTGCGCGCGCAGCCCGCACGACTGCATCCCGATACGGTTAGCGTGATCTCGGTGCGGATGAATTACCGCGGTGCCTCAGCAAGCGCCGAGGAAACTCTTGCGGACGGCACGCGCGCCTACGTGTCGCGCTACGCGCTGGGACGCGACTACCACAAGCTCATGCGCTCGCGGCTGCGCAAGCTCGCTGCGCGAATCGATGGTGTTGCCGGACCGCTCGGCTATCGCGTGTTCGCCGATAGCGCGCCGGTGCTGGAGAAGGCGCTGGCGCGCAACGCGCGCCTGGGCTGGATCGGCAAGAACACGCTGTTGCTGAATCGCCGCGAGGGATCCTGGTTCTTCCTCGGGGAGATCTTCACCGACTTGCCGCTTGCGCCGGAGCCTGGTGCCTCGCCGCGGAATCACTGCGGCACCTGCAGCGCGTGCATCGACGTGTGCCCGACGCAGGCAATCGTCGCGCCCTACTCGCTCGACGCGCGTCGCTGCATCTCCTACCTCACCATCGAGCATCACGGCCCGATCCCGGTGGAGCTGCGCGCGGCTATCGGCAACCGCATCTTCGGCTGCGACGACTGCCAGCTGGTCTGCCCGTGGAACAAGTACGCGCGTCTTTCGACCGAGCCGGACTTCGCCCCGCGCCACGGCCTGGACGCGGCCGCGCTCGTCGAGCTGTTTGGATGGACCGAAGCGCAATGGCTGCAGAAGACCGAGGGGATGGCGCTGCGCCGCGCCGGCTACGAGCGCTGGCTGCGCAACCTCGCGGTCGCGCTGGGCAACGCACCGGGGAGCCCGGAGGTTCGTGACGCGCTGGTGGCGCGTGCCGAGCATCCCAGCGCGCTCGTGCGCGAGCACGTTGCCTGGGCGCTGGATCAGCAGCGCATCAAAGCGCGGGCTTGATTCGCTCCAGCAGCCGACGGGTCGAGGCATCCAGCTTGCCGGTGGCACCCTCCGCGTCCAGCGCGGCGAGCACGTCGGTAGCGAGCTGCTTGCCCAGCTCCACGCCCCACTGGTCAAAAGGGTTGACGTTCCACAGCACGCTCTGCACGAACGTGCGGTGCTCGTAGAGCGCGAGCAGGCTTCCCAGGTGCTTCGGATCGAGCCGCTCGACGAGCAAGGTGTTGCTCGGTCGATTGCCGCTGAACACCCGGTGCGGGATCGCCGCCTCCAGATCGTCGCCGCTCATGCCGCGCGCGGTGAGCTCGGCGCGCACAGCATCCTCGGACTTGCCGAGCATCAGCGCCGCGCTTTGGGCGAGCGCGTTGGCGAGCAGCATCCGGTGCTGCGCCACGAGCGGATGCTCGGCCGCCACGGACACGATGAAATCCACCGGGTGCACGTCGGTCCCCTGGTGCAGCATCTGGAAGAACGCGTGCTGCGCGTTGGTGCCGACGTCGCCCCACAGCACCGGCGTGCTGGGATGACGCAGCGGCTCGCCGCGGCGGTCGACGCCCTTGCCGTTGGATTCCATCTCCAGCTGCTGCAGCCACGGCACGAACTTCTCGAGCCGCTGCACGTAGGCAGCGACGACCTGGCTGTCGGCGCCCAGGAAGTTGCGGTTCCAGACGGCCAGCAGACCGAGCAGCACTGGAAGGTTCTGCGCCGGCGCCGCGGTGCGGAAGTGCTCGTCCATCGCGTGCGCGCCCGACAGCAGCGCGCGGAAATGCTTCTCGCCGATCGCCAGCACGATCGACAGGCCGACCGCCGACCAGAGCGAATAGCGTCCGCCCACCCAGTCCCAGAACTCGAAGACGTTCTTCTCGGGGATGCCGAAGCGGCTGGTCTCGGCAAGATTGGTCGACACCGCGGCGAAGTGCGGAGCGATCGCGTCCTCGCCCAACGTATCGATCAGCCAGCTGCGCGCGGCGCGCGCGTTGGCCAGCGTCTCCTGCGTCGTGAACGTCTTGCTGGTGACGACGAACAAGGTGCTCGACGGCTGCAGCGACTGCAGCAGCGCGCTGAGCGGCTGCCCGTCGACGTTGGAGATGAAGTGCGTGCGCGGACCATCGGCGTAGGGTCGCAACGCGTCGCACACCATCCGCGGCCCCAGGTCCGAGCCGCCGATGCCGATGTTGACCACGTCGGTGATCTGCTTGCCGTCCGCGCCGCGCCAGTCGCCGCTGCGCACGCGCTCGGAGAACTCGAACATGCGCTGCAGGACGCCGCGCACCGACGGCATCACGTCCTTGCCACCCGCGAGCATCTTCGGGCCCGACAGGTTGCGCAGCGCCATGTGCAGCGCCGGCCGCTGCTCGGTGTTGTTGACAGCCTTGCCCGCGAACAGCTTCTCCCGCCATCGCTCTAGCCCGCAGGCGTCGGCCAGGTCGGCCAGCAGGCGCAGCGTCTCCGGCGTGACGCGCTGCTTGGAATAGTCCAGGTAAATGCCGCAAGCCTCGGCGCTGAGCTGCTGCGCCCGCCTGGCGTCCGTAGCGAACAGCTCGCGCAGCGGCGTCGGCGACAGTGCGCGCGCATGGCTCTTCAGCGCGCGCCATGCAGCGCCCCTGGTCTTCTTCGTCACCGTGCTCATGGTCGGCAGGATGTTTCTAGATGAAGTGGTAGTTGAAGCTGACGCTGATGCGCTCCGCGCGCGCAGTGCTCTGCGCAACCTCGTGGCGCAGCCAGCTCTCGAACAACAGCACCTGCCCCGCGCGCACCGGATACTCGATGTGCGGCCGCAGCTCGACCGGCGCGGTCGCGCGTCGCATTGGCGCCGCCATCATGCGCGACAGGCGCGGGTCCTCGAACTTCAGTCCGGGGCTACCGGCCGGCGTCAGCACGTAATACGTGCCGCTGACGGCAGACTGCGGATGCAGGTGGAACCCGTGGGCTGTGCCGGCTTGCATGATGTTGGCCCAGCAGTCGGTCATCTCCAGGCGGGCTCCGCGGCGAAGCTCCCAGTGCAGCGCTCTGGCGTATGCACGCACGTGAGGATCGATCAGCGCCCGCAGCTGCTCGAACGTCGACGACATGCGGTGCAGGCGATCCAGGCTGCCGTAGCTGGTGTAGCCGTTCGGGTAGTTCTTCGTGGACCATCGACGGCCGGCTGCGTCCTGCTCCCGGATTTTCCGGCAATCGTCCGCAAGCTCCCGGTTCAACGCGCGGGCGCCCCGCGCCTGCAGCGGGGCGCTGTAGATCAGCGTTGGGAACCAGGCGCGGACGCGGCTCACGCCCGCGCGGCCTTCATGCAGCCTGGACCGGGATGGTGTTGGCAGTGCGCACGATGCGGTTGCGCTCGTCGAGATAGATCAGCCGCGGCTTGAAGACCCTGGCGGCAGCCGCCTCCATCTGCGTGAACGTGGCGATGATCACCCGGTCGCCGACGCGAGCCTTGTGGGCCGCTGCGCCGTTGACCGAAATGATGCCCGAGCCGGGCTCGGCCTTGATCGCGTAGGTGGTGAAGCGCTCGCCGTTGGCGACGTTCCAGATCTGGATCTGCTCGAACTCCAGGATTCCGGCGGCGTCCAGCAGCCGGGAATCGATGGCGCAGGAGCCGTCATAGTCGAGCTCGGCGTGGGTGACGCAAGCGCGGTGCAGCTTGGACTTCAAAAGAGTCAGTTGCATGGGGATCTCTCGAGGCATTTGGACTGGGGCGGCCCACTAAGGCATGCGCCCTTCGTCCCTGAAGTTTTAGTCGGCGGGCGGCCCACTAAGACATACGCCCGGAGAAGCTTTGACTCTACTGTCGCGAAGCGACGGCTCAAAGTGTACCGACCCGATCCTGCCGTCGCAACCATATTTTTAGACCACGGAAACCTGCAGGTTGTCGATCAGCCGCGTCGGGCCCAGGAACGCCGCGGCGATGACTACGAATTCCCGAGTGTTCTCAGCCGGCTCTGACAAGTCCTTCGCGCGGATCTCCAGATACTGCGGCGCGAAACGGGCGTCCCGCAGCTGGTCGGTGCCGTCCGCCACCATCGCGGTGAAGTCGCGCCGGCCTTCCCGCAGCTGTGCGCCGATCTGCGTGAGGACGCTGAACAGGACCGGCGCCTTCTCGCGTTCGTCGGCCGACAGGTACTGGTTGCGCGACGACAGCGCCAGGCCATCGGGCTCGCGCTGCGTCGCCACGCCGACGATCTCTATGGGCAGGTGCAGATCCGAGGTCATTCGACGGATCACCAGCAGCTGCTGGTAGTCCTTCTCGCCGAACAGCGCGACGTCGGGCTGCACGACGTTGAACAGGAGGTTCACCACCGTCGCGACGCCGTCGAAATGCCCCGGGCGGAAGTGCCCGCACAGCACGGTCGATAGCCCGGGCACCGTGATCCGGCTCAGCTGGTCGATGCCGTGCGGATAGATCTCGCGCGCGCTGGGGGCGAACAGCAGGTCGCAGCCGGCGTCAGCGAGCTTCTGCTGATCCTCCGGCAGGCTGCGCGGATAGCGGTCGAAGTCCTCGTTCGGGCCGAACTGCAGCGGGTTGACGAACACGCTGGCGACGACGCGCGGCGCCAGCTCGCGCGCGCGGCGCACCAGCTCGACGTGACCGCGGTGCAGGTTGCCCATGGTCGGCACGAAGGCCACGCGCTGCCCTGCCCTGCGCCAGGCCGCGACCTGCGAGCGCAGCTCGCCGATCGCGTGCACGGTGCGCACCTCAGAAGCAGTGATCGGCTGCGGGATAGGCACCGGACTTCACCTCGCCGACGTAGGCGCCGATGGCCGTCTCGATGTCGCGGCCATCCTGCATGTAGTTCTTCACGAAGCGTGGACGCTTGCCCAGCGTCACGGTGGGCGAGATGTTCAGGATGTCGTGCAGCACCAGGATCTGGCCATGCACGCCCGGACCGGCGCCGATGCCGATCACCGGCACCGGCGAGGCGTCGGAGATCTTCTTGCCCAGCGCCGCCGGGATGCATTCCAGCAGCAGTAGATCGGCACCGGCTTCGGCGAGCACGTGGGCGTCGTGGAGCATCGCCTCCGCGGCGGCGTCCTCGCGACCCTGCACCTTGAACGCGCCCATCTTGTGGATGAACTGCGGCTGCAATCCCAGGTGCGCGCAGACCGGCACGCCGCGCACCGACAGATATTCGACGACGTTGGCCTGCTCGCGACCGCCTTCGAGCTTGACCATCTTGGCGCCGCCCTCCTGCATCATCTGCTTGGCGGCATCCAGCGCCCGGTCGACGGTGGCGAAGGACAGGAACGGCATGTCTGCGACCAGGAACGCGCGCTTCAGATGATCCTTCACGGCGCGCGAGTGATAGACGATGTCGTCGACGGTGACCGCCGTCGTGGTCGAGCGGCCGTGGATGACCATCCCCAGCGAGTCGCCGATCAGGACGACGTCGACGCCGGCGCGATCCTCGATCAGCGCGAAGCTCGCGTCGTAGCAGGTGAGGCAGGCGATTTTCTCGCCTGCCTCCCGCATGCGTCGCAGCTCCGCCAGGTTGACCGGTTTGGCATCCATTGAAGAGCCTGCCGGGAAAGGGCGGCGAATATAACAAATCGATTGCTGCCGGCCGGGAAACGGCTCAGGCCTTCCAGGCACCGAGTCCGCGGTTGCCGATCGCCTGCGTCAGCGCGTCCACGCGGCCCTGCCCGGGCACCTCGAGCGCCGGATCGAGCTCGCACAGCGGCGCCAGCACGAAGTTGCGCCGGTGCAGCTCGGGGTGCGGCAGGATCAGCGCCGGCGAATGCAGGACCAGGCCGTCATAGAGCAACAGGTCCAGGTCGATCACGCGCGCAGCCCAGCGCGCGGCGCTTCGATCACGGCCCATCCTGGTCTCGATGTCCTGCAGGGTCTGCAGCAAGGAATCCGGCTGCACGCGGGTGCGCACGCGGCAGACAGCGTTGCAGTAAACGTCCTGACCAGGCGGTCCGATGGGCTCGCTGCGATAGAAGCCCGAGCGCGCCTCCAGCGTCAGCCCCGGCGACTGCTGGAGATGATTCAGCGCGAGGCGCAGCTGCGCCGGCGGATCGTCGAGATTGCTGCCCAGCGCGATCCAGGCAAGCGCCATGTGCCGGAAAGTTCTCTAGGCGCCGGGCTGCGGATGATCGCCGCGATTGCCCCCGCGCCGACGGCGGCGCCGGCGCTTGCGCTGCGGCGGCGCTTCCGTCTCGGGGACGCTGGGCGGCTCGCCCTCCTGCGCGGCGGTCCACCAGTCCGCGAGCTCGCGCACCGGCTCACCGGCCTGCGCCCGCAGCAGCAGGAAATCGTAGGCGGCGCGGAATCGCGGATGCGCGAGCAGACGCTTGGCGCGTCCACCGCTGCGCATGTCGAAGCGCGGCTGCATCGCCCAGATCTCCTTGGCGGGCACCGAGAAGCGCTTGGGGATCGCCACGCGCAGGATCTGCTTGGCGAAGGCCTCCTCGGACGCCTGCGCCAGCGCTACGGTAGCGACGTGCCCCTGGGTGCGCTCGAGCTCCTCAGCCCGCGCCTTGACCACCGGCCAGAGCAGCGTGGCGAAGGTGAACGCGGGGCTCACCGTCAGTCCCTGCTTGAGGCGATCCTCGGTGCTGGCGAGCGTGAGCTCGATGAACTTGCGCGTGCTGTCGTGCTGGCGATGCAGCTCGGCGTCGATCTGCGGGAAGAGCTCCGCCCACAGCCCGAACCAGTGCAGCGCGCGGAAGTTCTCCACGGCGTCGCTGCACAGCAGGAGCTTCAGGACCTCGTCGAACAGCCGCGCCGGCGGGATTTCGCGCAGCAGCGGGGTCAGCCGCTTGATCGGCTCCACCGCGCCGGCGTCGAGCTGGAAGTGCAACTTGTTGCCGATGCGGATGGCGCGCAGCATGCGCACAGGGTCTTCGCGGTAGCGCAGCTCCGGATCGCCGATCAGGCGCAGCGTGCGCGCCTTCATGTCGTCCATGCCGCCGGCGAAGTCGACGATGCCGAAGTCGCGGATGTCGTAGTACAGCGCGTTGATCGTGAAGTCGCGGCGGAAGGCGTCGGTCTCGACCGTACCGTAAGCGTTATCCGAGAGGATGCGGCCGGTCTCGTCGCGCTCGTGCATGTCGGTGATCGGCCCGCGGAAGGTCGTCACCTCCATGATCTCGTCGCCGAAGCGCACGTGGGCGATGACGAAGCGGCGCCCGACCAGGCGGCAGGAGCGGAACAGCTTGCGGATCTCCTCCGGATGCGCGTTGGTCGCGATGTCGAAGTCCTTGGGCTCCAGACCCGCGAGCAGGTCGCGCACGCCCCCGCCGACGACGTAAGCCTCGAAGCCCGCGTCGCGCAACGTGTACAGCACCTTCAGGGTGGCGCTGGTGAACTGTGACCGCGAGATCGAGTGCTCCGCTCGCGGGATGCGCTTGGGTTCGATGACGATCTACCGGTTGGGGATGGCGCTACCGGGTAGCGGTAGTAACTTGGCGCTCCTACCGGGATTCGAACCCGGGTTTAAGCCTTGAGAGGGCTCCGTCCTAGGCCTCTAGACGATAGGAGCGTGATGAAAAGCGCGGCGATTATACGTGAGGCACCGAGCCTTGCGGCAAACTAGTCCCGTGCAAGACACCGGCCAGTACCTGCAGATCGTCCATCAGGGCATGGTGCGCGCCGGGCTGGACGTCAACGCGATCTACGCGCGGCTGGGCTACGACGCCGAGAAGCTCGCCCAGCGCGAGCTGCGCACGCCGCACCAGCAGCAGGCGTTTTTCTGGGAGACGGTCGAGGCCGTCACGGCCGATCCCGACATCGGGCTGCACCTTTGCCCGCACCTGCCGCTGTTTCGCGGCGACGTCATCGAGTACCTGATGTTCAGCAGCCGCACGTTCGGCGACGGCATGACGCGCGCGTTCAAGTACCTGCGACTGGTCAGCGACGCGCTGCACGTGCGCCTGCTCCAGGACGCCCAGGGGACGCGCCTGGCCGTCATCGGCTCCTCGGTCCAGGCGCCTCAGCTGCGCCACACCGAGATCTGCGTGCTCTACGAGATCGTCCAGTTCGCGAGGTCGGTCACCGGGGCCGAGGTTGCCGCGCCCCGCCAGGTCCGGCTTCGCTGCAGCCGACGTTCGCCGGCAGCCGACTACGAGCGCGTGTTCGGCTGCCCGGTCGAATTCGACGGCGCCGAGAGCGAGATCTGGTTCGACCCTGCCCTGCTCGACTTGCCATCGCCGCGCTGGGACCCCGACCTTCTCCACCTGCACGAGGAGCTGGCGGAGAAGCGCCTCACGGGACTCAAGCGCCAGGACCTGGTCGCGCGCGTCCGCGCCGTGTTCGCCGAGCGCCTGGAGCTGGAGAACTGCGAGCTCGAGGATGTCGCTCGGTACTCTGCAGATGCCCGCGCGGCGACTGCGCCTGGAGCTCACTCGCGCCGGAACGAGCTTCAGCGAGCTGCTCGCCGAGGTCCGCTACGCCGTGGCGCGCCGGCTGCTGCGCACGACCGACGAGCCGATCGAGAACATCGTCTACCTGACGGGGTTCTCCGAGCCGAGCACGTTCTATCGCGCCTTCAAGCGCTGGTCGGGGATGACGCCGGTGCAGTACCGCGAGCGTCGCCGCACGCCGGTTGCAGCCTGAGGTGAATCCGGCGCCGGTGTGGCGTCGCTTCGCGGCCGTCGCCTACGACGCGCTGCTGCTCGCCGCGATGTGGATGATCGCCGCCATGGCGCTGACGATCTTGAACCAGCTCATGCCGATCCCGGACAGCCGCGCGCTGATGCGCCTGGTCATCGGCCTGGTCGCGTTGGGGTTCTTCTGCTGGTTCTGGGTGCACGGCGGTCAGACGCTGGGCTTGCGCGCGTGGCGCCTGCGCGTGCAGGGCGTCGACGGACTGCCGGTGCGGCCGACGGCGTCGGTGCTGCGCTACATCGCCGGCGCCCTGCCGTTGATTTGCGCGTTCTATGGCGCCGCGAGCTACGGCAACGCGGCGCTGGCCGGGATCCTGCTGGGCTACGCGCCCTGCCTGCTCGATCCTCGGCGACGCGCCTTCAACGATCTGGTGGCCGGCACGCAGGTCGTTTTGCTGGCGCGCAACGTGGGCTCAGCGCAGGGCCCGCAAGCGCCAGAGCGCGATGATGACGAGCAGCAGCGTCGGCAGACCGGCTGACGCGATCGGCGTCCAGCCGTAGAGCTGCCCGGTATTGGCGGTGACTTCGTTGACGACGTAGAAGGACACGCCGATCAGCACGCCGACGAGCAGCCGCTGGCCGGCGCCGGTCGAGCGCAGCGGTCCCATCACGAACGGGATGGTGAACAGCATCATCGCCATCACCGTCAGCGGCGTGATCAGCTTGCGCCACAGCTCCAGCGCGTAGGCGCGATCGTCCAGGCCGTTGACCCGGAGATAGGACATCAGCTGCACCAGGCCGTGGATGGAGATCGCGTTGGCCTTGAGCAGGAACAGGCGCAGAACGTCCGGCGCCGGCTGCTCGCCCCAGTCCATCGCGTCCAGCCGGGCGACCTGCGTGCCCTCGGGGCCGAAATCGGTGCGCTGGATCCCGCTGAGCTGCCAGCGACCCGACGCGTAGATCCCTTCGTCGGCCTTGAGGATCGACTTCAGGCTCAGGTCGGGCGTCAGCGTGAAGATCTCGGCGTCGGTGAAATGCCCCTCCGTGAGCAGGCTCTTGATGTGGATGATGCTGTCGCCCTCGCGCAGCCACACGGGAACGTTGAGCGTGCCGGGCTCGATGCCCTGCACGGCCTCGGCCTGCATCGACTCGGCCTTGACCTTCGCCAACGGCGCCAGCCAGTCGCCGAGCACCAGGCTGAAGAGACCCAGCACCAGTCCCGCCAGCAGCGTGGAGCGGCCGATGCGCATCAGCGACACACCGGCCGCGCGCATGGCGATGATCTCGCTCTGCGCGGCCAGCGTGCCGAGGCCCATCAGCGTGCCGAGCATGGCGATGATCGGCAGCAGGATGTAGAGGCTCGACGGGATCAGCAGCGTCACGTAGAGCGCCAGCTCCCGCACGCCGTAATCGCCCTCGCCCACCTTGCGGCTTTCCGAGACGAACGTGACGAAGGTGTAGATGGCGGTCAGCGCCAGCGCGACGATGCCGGTCAGCGCGAACACGCTGCTCATGATGTAGCGGTCCAGCCGGCTGACGAGGGTCATCGCATCCACCCTTCGCGACGGCTGATCAGCCAGAGCCCAAAGCCGGCGGCGATCGCGTGCGCCCACCACAGGCCGACCTGCGGCGGCACCATGCTCTTGGCGATCCAGGTCTGGCCGACGCCGAGCAGATTGGAATACACCAGGTACAGGACGATGCCGTAGACGAGCTTGGCGTAGCGTCCCTGTCGCGGCGCCAGGTGCGACATCGGCACGGCCATCAGCGCCAGCAGGAAGACGCTGATCGGCACCGCCAGGCGCCAGTGCAGCTCGGCGCGATCCGCCGGATCCTCCGACGCCATCAGCGCCGAGGTGCGCTTGAGCTTGCGCTCGTCCGAGCGGTAGATGAACTCCGGCGGCTGCACGCGCGTGCTGAAGCTGCCGAACGCGACCAGGTCGTAATCCAGGCGGCCGGGCTCGCCAACGTAACGGTAGCCGTCGCGCAGCTCGAGCTCGCGCTGGCCCCCGACACCCATCTTCTGGCTGCCCTCTCGTGCCGTGACGACGCTGGTCGTGCCGCGCTCGCGGATCTGCGCGAACACCATGCCCAGCTGCTCGCCGCTCTTGCTCAGCCGGTCGGTGTAGAACACGCCGCGACCGCCGCCGACGTCGCGGAACTGGCCCGGCTCGAACGGATTGAACTGCACCAGCCAGCGCGCGTCCTCGACCAGGTAGTCCGCGCGCCGACCGGCCCACGGTCCGATCTCGAACGCGAGCGCGCCCCCGACGATGGACAAGATCAGGGCGAGCAGCAGGAACGGCCGGTAGAAGCGGCCGCTGCCGGCGCCGCAGGCGGTCATGGCCGCCATCTCCTGATCCTTGTAGAGACGCCCCAGCGACAGCATGATCGCCAGCAGCAGCGACACCGGGATCAGGATCATCAGGTATTGCATGCTGGAGAGCGCGACGACCTCGAGCAGCAGCTCCTTCGGCAGCTTTCCGGATGCCGCCACCGCCAGATATCGCGCGAAGCGGGTGGCGAGCATGATCGACAGGAGCACGATCGTCACCGCCATCCAGGCGCTGGCGGCCTCACGCAGCAGATAACGGTGAAGAATTCCTGACTTCGGCATTCGGGCCTGCGGCTGGATCGCGCACGCATCTTACAACTTGTTTACCTTGGTCCACTTCGTCAGAATTCGCCCTCGAATTTCAACTTTTGTCCCGGCTGCCCCGCCGCGGCTCGTCGAGAAAACCAGATGGAATACTTCGTCAAGAGCAGCAACCCGGAGAAGCAGCGCGTCGCCTGCATCGTGGTCGGCATCTTCGAGCGTCGCACCTGCACGCCGGCGGCGGAAACGATTGATCGCGAAAGCAAGGGGCTCATCGGCACCGTCATGCGCCGCGGCGACATGGACGGCAAGCTCGGCAGCACCCTGCTGCTGCACAACCTGCCGGGAATTTTTGCCGATCGGGTGATCCTCGTGGGTTTGGGCAAGGAACGGCAGTTCGACGACGTCGCCTACCGCAAGGCCAACAGCGCGGCGGCGGCGGCGCTGCGCCGCACCGGCGCGATCGACGCCGTCAGCTACCTCACCCAGGTCGAGGTCAAGGGCCGCGATTTCCACTGGAACGTCCTGCAGTCGACGCTCGTCACCGAAGGTGATCTCTACCGCTTCGATCAGTGCCGCGGCGAGGAGGCGCGCAAGTCGCTCAACGAGCAGAAGCTCGAGCGGCTGACCTTCGACGTGCCCCGACGCTCCGACCTGCCTGCGGGCGAGCGCGGGCTGCAGCAGGCGCTGGCGATCGCCGCCGGCATGCGCATGACCAAGGACCTGGCCAACCTGCCGGGCAACATGTGCACGCCGACCTATCTCGCCGAGCAGGCGCAGACGCTGGCCGGGCGCTACCCGATCAAGGTGAAAGTGCTGGAAGAGAGCGACATGGAGCGCCTGGGCATGGGCTCGCTGCTGTCGGTCTCCCACGGCAGCCGCCAGCCGGCGAAGCTGATCGTGCTCGAGTACCTGCACGGCGCCAAGGGCGACAAGCCCGTCGCGCTGGTCGGCAAGGGCCTGACTTTCGACGCGGGCGGCATCTCGCTCAAGCCGTCCGACAAGATGGACGAGATGAAATTCGACATGTGCGGCGGCGCCGGCGTGCTCGGCGCCTTCGTCGCAGCGGCGGAGCTCAAGCTGCCGATCAACCTGGTCGGCGTGATTCCCGCATCGGAGAACCTCCCCGACGGCCAGGCGATCAAGCCGGGCGACATCGTCACCAGCATGGCCGGCATCACCATCGAGGTGCTCAACACCGACGCCGAGGGCCGGCTGATCCTGTGCGACGCGCTGACCTACGTCGAGAAGACCTACGACCCGGCGGTGTGCATCGACCTCGCCACGCTGACCGGCGCCATCGTCGTCGCGCTCGGCGCCGGACCGCACGGCCTGTTCAGCAACAACGCGGCGCTTGGCCGCGCGCTCATCCAGGCGGGCGAGCAGACCGGCGACCGCGCCTGGGAAATGCCGATGTGGGCGGAGTACGACGAGCTCATCAAGAGCGAGTTCGCCGATGTCGCCAACATCGCCACGCGCGGCGGCCGCGAGGCCGGCGCCATCATCGGCGCCACCTTCCTGCATCGCTTCACCAAGCGCATGAAGTGGGCGCACCTGGACATCGCCGGCACTGCCTGGGTCGGCAAGCGCGCGACCGGCCGGCCGGTGCCGCTCCTGACGCAGTACCTGGTGAACTACGCCGGCAAGAATCGTGAGGACTGATCCGCTCACGTGACGCGCATCGACTTCTACGTCCTTCCCGGCGAGAGCGCGGACGACGCGGTGATCACCGCGTGCAAGCTGTGCGACAAGGCCGTCGGCGCCGGCCAGCGCGTGTACGTCCACGCGCCGTCCGCGGAGCAGGAGGCATTGGACAAGCTGCTGTGGACCTCGCGCCAGGGCAGCTTCATCTCGCATGAGCGCTTTGTCGGCGCGCCGATCTCCGACCCGCTGCCGTACGTGCTGCTGGGCAACGTCGAGCCGCCGCCGTCGCACAGCCAGGTGATGATCAACCTCGGCGTCGACGTGCCGCCGTACTTCAGCCGCTTCGAGCGCGTGCTCGAGGTCGTGCCCGGCGGCGAAGCGCGCGAGCGTTCGCGGGCGCGCTACAAGTTCTACAAGGATCGCGGCTACGAGCTCAAGAGCTTCGAGCAGCAGCCCGACGGCGGCTGGAAGGCGCGCGCTTAATGGACAAGACCTTCGAGCCGCGTGCCATCGAGAACCGGTGGTGCGACACCTGGGAGAAGAATGGCTGGTACGCGCCATCGCCGAGCGCGTCCGATCCCTACAGCATCGTCATCCCGCCGCCGAACGTGACCGGCACCCTGCACATGGGCCACGCGTTCCAGCACACGGTGATGGATGCGCTGACGCGCTATCAGCGCATGGCCGGACGCGCGGCGCTCTGGGTGCCCGGCACCGATCACGCCGGCATCGCCACGCAGATGGTGGTCGAGCGCAACCTCGCCCAGGAGGGCGTCAAGCGCACCGAGCTGGGGCGCGAGAAGTTCGTCGAGAAGGTGTGGGCCTGGAAGGAGGAATCCGGCGGCACGATCACGCGGCAGATGCGCCGCATGGGCAACTCGGTCGACTGGTCGCGCGAAGCATTCACGATGACGCCGCAGTACTCGCGCGCGGTGATCGAGCACTTCGTGCGGCTGCACGAGGAAGGGCTGATCTATCGCGGCAAGCGCCTGGTGAACTGGGACCCGGTGCTGCAGACCGCGATCTCCGATCTCGAGGTCGAGCATCGCGAGGAGAAAGGCAAGCTCTGGCACCTGCGCTATCCGCTTGCAGACGGCTCCGGCCAGCTGGTCGTGGCAACCACGCGGCCCGAAACCATGCTGGGCGACACGGCCGTCGCCGTGCACCCCGAGGACGAGCGCTACAAGGATTTCGTCGGCAAGAAGATCCGGCTGCCACTGACTGATCGGCAGATTCCGGTCATCGCCGACGCCTACGTCGATCGCGAGTTCGGCACCGGCGTCGTCAAGATCACGCCGGCGCACGACTTCAACGACTACGCGATGGGCGCTCGCCATGGCCTGCCCGTGCTCAGCATCTTCACGCCGACCGCGAAGATCAGCGATGCGGCGCCAGCCCCCTATCGCGGACTGGACCGCTTCGAGGCGCGCAAGCGCATCGTCGCCGACCTCGAGGCCTCGGGCCTGATCGAGAAGATCGACGAGCACGTCAACAAGGTGCCCTACGGCGATCGCTCGGGCGCGGTGCTCGAGCCCTACCTCACCGACCAGTGGTACGTAGACCTCACGCGCAAGACGCTCGCCGACGGCCGGCCCGGTGGCTGGACGCGCATCACCAAGCCGGCCCTGGACGTCGTCGCCGACGGTCGCGTGAAGTTCGTGCCGGAGAACTGGTCGAACACCTACAACCAGTGGCTCAACAACATCCAGGACTGGTGCATCAGCCGCCAGCTCTGGTGGGGTCATCGCATCCCGGCCTGGTACGACGACGCCGGCAACGCCTACGTGGGACGCGACGAGGCCGAGGTGCGCAGCAAGCACAAGCTCTCGTCGACGATCGCGCTCCGGCAGGACGAGGACGTGTTCGACACCTGGTTCTCGTCGGACATCTGGCCTTTGGCGACGCTCGGCTGGCCCGACGAGAGCAAAGATCTCAAGCGCTTCTACCCCACCAGCGTGCTCGTCACCGGCTTCGACATCATCTTCTTCTGGGTCGCGCGCATGGTGATGATGGGCATGTTCTTCACCGGCGAGGTGCCGTTCCGCGAGGTGTACATCACCGGCCTCGTGCGCGATCCCGACGGCAACAAGATGTCCAAGTCCAAGGGGAACATCGTCGACCCGCTGGACATCGTCGAGGGCATCTCGCTCGACGCGCTCGTCGCCAAGCGCACCGGCGGGCTGATGCAGCCGCAGATGGCGCAGAAGATCGAGAACGCCACGCGCCGGCAGTATCCGCAGGGCATCCAGGAGACCGGCGTCGACGCGCTGCGCTTCACCTTCCTGGCGCTGGCCTCCACCGGCCGCGACATCCGCTTCGACCCCAAGCGCGCCGAGGGCTACCGCAACTTCTGCAACAAGATCTGGAACGCAGCGCGCTACGTGCTGATGAACTGCGAGGGCCAGGATTGCGGCCTGGACACGGAGCAGGCGGTGACGCTGTCCGCCGCCGACCGCTGGATCATCTCGCGGTTGCAGCGCGTCGAGGCCGAGGCCGCCGCGCACTTCGAGAGCTATCGCTTCGACCTTCTCGCGCAGTCGCTCTACCACTTCGTCTGGAACGACTACTGCGACTGGTACCTGGAGCTGTCCAAGCCGGCGCTGCAGCAGGGCACCAGCGCTGCGCAGCGCGGCACGCGCCGCACGCTGCTGCGCGTGCTCGAGACCTGGCTGCGGCTGCTGCATCCGCTGATGCCGTTCGTCACCGAGGAGGTCTGGCAGCGGGTCGCGCCGCTGTGCGGCGTGCGTGGCGAAACGATCATGCTGCAACGCTATCCGCGCGCGCAGCCCGAGAAGATCGACGCCGAAGCCGAGGCTGACATCGAGTGGATGAAGGGCTTCATCCTCGGCTTGCGCCAGATCCGCGGCGAGATGGACTTGTCGCCCGGCAAGGCGCTGCCGGTCCTGCTGCAGAACGCGTCCGCGACCGACGTCGAGCGCGTGCAGCGTCTGAACTCGAGCCTGGTCGCACTCGCCCGCGTCGAGGACATGCACTTCCTGGAGGTCGACGAGCAGGCGCCGGAGTCGGCCACCGCGCTGCTGGGAGCGATGAAGATCCTGGTGCCGCTGGCGGGCCTGATCGACAAGCAGGCCGAGCTCGACCGCCTGGGACGTCAGATCGCCAAGCTCGAGAGCGACCTCGGCAAGACCGAGACGCGCATCGGCAACCCCAACTTCGGCAAGGCGCCGGAGACGGTGCAGGCGCAGGCCCACGCGATGGCGGCCAAGCAGCGCGAAGATCTCGCCACGCTCAAGCAGCAGCAGAGCAAGATCGCCGCGATGTAGCCACGGACGGGCTCCGCTTTGCTTTCGGAGTACCGGCGACGGCGTTCACGCGCGACTCCGGGGTCGCGCTAATTCGACCATCCATGTGTCAAATAGCGCTCGCCGCAGCGTCCATGCTGCGGCGCCCCACTCCGCGCGCGCGAACGCAAGCGCGTCGAACGTCACTCCGAAAGCAAAGCCGGCCCCAAAGGACTGAGGCCGCCCGGCTAGTTCGCCGGGGGCGTGTGGCGCCAGGGACGGCGCCACTCGAGGCTAACGGAGCTTTTAAGTCGTCCCCCGGCGGACTATCCGGGTGGCCGATAGTCAATGTCGGATCCGCTGCGCTTGATCCGACCTACCGGTCTCGCTGCCGCACGACCCGCAGCCCCGGCTTGCGCGGCAGCTGCGGCACCGGGATGCCGGCGCCGTGATGCTCGAGCTTGTCGACGCAGCGGTCGAGCGTCTGCGAGATCATCGTCTGGTTGCGGATCATCTCCATCCGCGGCCAGGTGGCGCGCTCACCTTCCAGCATGAAGCGCCGCACCGACTCCAGGCTCGGGTTGCGCGTGACGTTGATGTAGCGCCACAGCGACACGTCGGGATAGATGTTGATGTTGCCGCGGTAATCCTGCTCCAGGATGCTCGACGCGGTGTCCAGCGTGCCGTGCACAGCCCGGAACGGCACGTTGCGGCGCACCAGCTCCAGCACGTTCTTGGCCTGATGGCGCACGCTTGAGTACGCGAACTCGCGCGCCGAATGGAATACGCCGCCACCGGAAAGGTCGCGGCGCGCGAACGGGATCACGTGCGGATTGGTCTGGCTGACGATGAAGTGGTTGACGTTGTGCAGCCGGCGCATGCGCAGCATGGGCAGGTCCGACTTCAGTGAGCCGTCGTTCCAGCGCAGCATCGGCATGTACGGCACGCGCTCGCCGCCCTCGTCGCGGGTCATCAGCATCACTGGCGGAAACAGGATCGGCACCGCGCACGAGGCGAGCACCGCTTCGCGCAGGTACAGGTACGGGAAGGTCAGGTAATTGAGCAGCCGCGGCGGCTGGTTGACCCCCGCCGGCGACACGGTGATGTTGGTGATGCGCCCGGAGAGCTTGTGCGCCTCCTCGAACGTCATGTCGCGCACGTTCTTGGCGATGCCGCGCCGCAGCTGCGTCTGGTCCATCACCGAGCCGCGCTCGACCATGTGCCGGAACGGCAGCACGCGCCAGAAGTGGTAGTAGGCCGCTTCCACGTCGAGCAGCTGCTCCACCTCGTCGGCGCCACGCGTGCCGACCGTGGCAGCTACCACCGAGCCCGCGCTGGAGCCGGACATGACCGTCGGCACCAGCCCTTCGCGATACAGCGCCTTGACCACGCCGACGTGGAACAACCCCAGCGTCGCGCCGCCGGAGAGGAGCAGCGCCGAGCGGCCGTAGGAGAGCGCGACCTCGTGGAAGAAACGCAGCTTGTCTTCGTAGGAGAAGTCAGCGTGATCGTTGTCGCACAGCTCGATCAGCGCGTCGGAGATTTCGGTGACGTATTCGCGGATCAGGCGCTTGGTGCCGACCCGGCAGTACCGAATAGAGCTTGGGGTTGCCGGTGTTGCCGAGATTCCAGTGCAATCCCTGCCGCAGGTGATAGACCAGCCGCGGGATGTCCTTGGCGGTGCGGAACTGGCGGACCTGCCGAAGGCGCGAGCGGATCAGGCGCCAGTCGTAGTCGTCGGAGATCTCGTCGTCCTTCCATTCCTCCAGCCCGTCGCGGAGATCGAGCTCCTCGGCGGCCGCGAGCCAGGTCTGATAGTCCGTGGCGTGCGCCATCGCCTGGTGAAACTCGCGCGTGATGCGATCCACCTATATCTTTCCTTGCTCAGGTCCTGAACAATCGGTATGGTCCGGTATCCTCTTGGCCCACGCAAGCCATCATCTTCTCCATGCGCCCGCTAAACTGCGGGCGCGTCCGCCGAAAAAACTTCTCCAAGATCCATGAACGCCAACCTCGCTCCGGTGCTGCAGACGCTGTCCACGATCCTGCTCGGCAAGGAGCGGCAGCTCCGGCTGGCGATGTCCTGCATGCTCGCGCGCGGACACCTGCTCATCGAGGACATGCCAGGCGTGGGCAAGACCACACTGGCGTTGGCGCTGGCGCGCGTGCTCGGGCTGCAGTTCCAGCGCGTGCAGTTCACCAGCGATCTCTTGCCTGCCGACATCCTCGGCGTGTCGATCTACGAGCAGACCTCGGGACGCTTCCGCTTCCACCCCGGCCCGATCTTCGCGCAGCTGGTGCTTGCGGACGAGGTCAATCGCGCCAGCCCCAAGACGCAGTCGGCGCTGCTGGAGGCGATGGAAGAGCGCCAGGTCACGGCCGAGGGTGAGACGCGCATGCTGCCCGAGCCGTTCTTCGTCATCGCCACGCAGAACCCCGCGGAAACCATCGGCACGTTTCCGCTGCCGGAGTCCCAGCTCGATCGCTTCCTGATGCGCTTAAACCTGGGTTACCCGCCGCGCGACGCCGAGCGCACGCTGCTGTCCGAGCGCGACCGCCGCGACCTGCTCAGCGAGACGCCGCCGGCGCTCACCTCCGCGCAGCTGCTGGATCTTCAGGCGCAGGTCCGCAACGTCAAGGCGAGCCCTGCCCTGCTCGAGTACGTGCTGGCGCTGGTCGAGCACACGCGCCGCATGCCGGGCTTGCGCATGGGCCTGTCGCCGCGCGCCGGCCTGGCGCTGCGTCGCGCTGCGCAGGCGTGGGCCTTCGTCGAAGGTCGCAACGGCGTCATCCCGGAAGACGTGCAGGCCGTGTTCTCCTCGGTCGTCGGCCATCGCCTGCTCGCGCACTCCGAGCGCGAGGCCGGTGCCCCGACTGCCGACGAGATCCTGGCGGCGGTGGCGATCCCGTGAGGGTGTTCGATGCGGACTGCTCCGGCGGGATCGCTGTGAATACGTCCCTGTACGCTCCGAGCGCGGCGTCCATGCCGCGCACGGTCCCGCCGGAGCAGTCCGCATCTCCACCGGTGAGAGGCGGACTTCGGAAGCTTTTCCAGGAGCGTGCGGCGCCAGGGATGGCGCGCCCGCAGGCTACATGGACGTATTCATGCCGGTCCTGGAAGAGCTTCCGGAGTCCGCCGGAACACGCCGCATCGAACCCAAAATGCGCGTCTGGCTGATCTTCAAGATCCTGCTGCACCCGATCCGCTATGCGCAGCAGCGGATCGACGAATGGGTGATGGCGCGCGTCAAGCGCCAGCCGGGCCCGGTGCAGATCGGGCGCCGGCGCGTCTACATCGTGCCGACGCGCTACGGCTATGCGTTCGGGATGTTGCTCATCGTCATGCTCATGGGCGCGATGAACTACAGCAACAGCCTGGCGTTCGCGCTGACCTTCCTGCTCGCCGGGCTGGGCCTGGTGTGCATGCACCACACGCACGGCAACCTCGTGAACATGGTCGTGCACGGCTCGCGCCTGGAGCCGGTGTTCGCCGGCGAGGAGGCGCACTTCGAGTTCCAGCTGGAGAACCCGACCAAGCGCTCGCGCTACAGCCTGATCCTCAGCTGGGCGCGCGCCACCCTGGGCGCGCCCGGCGCCGACGTCACGCCCGACGCGCCGGTGCGTGTCAGCATCCCGATGCCGGCCAAGCAGCGCGGCTGGCTGCGCGGCGGCGTCTTCAGCGTCGCCACCGAGTTTCCGCTGGGCCTGTTCCACGCATGGACCTGGATGGAGCTCGACATGGCTTGCCTGGTCTATCCGCGCCCTTCCCAGCCGGGACGCCAGCCGCCGGCGGCGCGCGGCATCGGCAATCGCGCGGACCGCGCGCTCGGCGGCCACGACGAGTTCGTCGGCCTGCGCAACTATCAGCGCGGCGACGCCATCCGCTCCATCCACTGGAAGAGCCTGCCCAAGATCGGGCAGCCGATGGTCAAGCAGTTCGCCGACACGCTCGGCGACGAGCTGTGGCTGGACTGGGACAGCCTCGGCGGACTTGATGCCGAGCAGCGCCTGTCACAACTGACCCGTTGGGTCCTCGACTGCGACGGCGGCCAGCGACGCTATGGCCTGCGTATCCCCGGTCTCGAGATCCCGCCGGATCTCGGGCCACTGCACCAGGGCGTATGCCTGCGTGCGCTCGCGCTGTTCGAGACGCCCTCGTGAGCGCGCCGACCGCAGAAGACTATCTGGCACGCGCGTCGCTGCTGCGCCTGCTGCTGGTCCTCGGGCTGGTGATCGCGCCGCATCTGTGGCGGATGCACTGGTGGGAAGCCAGCGCCACCGTCGGCATCGGGCTGTGGCGCGCACTGGCCGCGATGCGCCAGTGGCGCTTGCCGCCGACGTGGATCAAGGTCCTGCTCACATTGGCCGCGTTCGCCGGCGTGCAGGCGAGCTACGGCCGCGTCACCGGCCAGACTGCCGGCGTCGCGCTGCTGGTGCTGATGGCGGCGCTCAAGCTGACCGAGATGCGCTCGCGGCGCGACGTCATGGTGATGGTGTTCCTGCTGTACTTCATCCTGGTCACGCACTTCCTGTTCTCCCAGGAACTCTGGACCGTCGTCTACCTGCTGGTGTGCACGGCGACCATCACTGCGCTCCTGATCGAGGCCAACCACGCAGGCGAGCCGCTGGCGCCGCGCGTCAGCTTGCGCCTGGGCACGCGCATGATCCTGGAAGCGCTGCCGCTGATGGCCTTGCTGTTCGTGCTCTTCCCGAGAATTCCCGGTCCGCTGTGGGGACTGCCGTCCGACGCCGGCGCGTCGCGATCGGGTCTGTCCGACAGCATGTCCCCGGGCGACATCGCCTCGCTGATCGAGTCCAACGAGGTCGCGTTCCGCGTGCGCTTCGACGACGCCGTTCCACCCATGCGCGATCGCTATTGGCGCGGACCGGTGTTCGACTACTTCGACGGCAAGGGCTGGCGCCCGAGCGCGCAAGCCTATCGCCTGCCGCCGCCAAGCATCGAGGTCGTCGGCGGACGCACGCAGTACGAGGTGACGCTGGAGCCCAACCGCCAGCCCTGGCTGTTCGCGCTGGACATGGTCATCCCCAGCAGGATCCCGGACAAGTCGCGTTTGCACGGCTATGGCCTGCTGCTGTCGGGAGGGCTCGTCACCGATCGCATTTCCTACAGCCTGCAGTCGGCCACGAATTACCGATTGGAGCCGATGCTCGGCGACTACGAGCGCGACGCGACGCTGCAGATGCCGTTTCGCGGCAACGATAAATCCCGCGCGCTGGTGCAAGGGTGGCGCGCCGAGGGTCTGGATGACGCGGCCATCGTGCAGCGGGCGCTGCGGTGGTTCCATGACGAGAACTTCTATTACACGCTGCAGCCGGGACGCTTGCCGTCGGGAGACGTGGTCGACCGCTTCCTCTTCGAGTCGCGCCGCGGATTCTGCGAGCACTACGCCTCCAGCTTCACGTTCCTGATGCGCGCCGCCGGCATCCCTGCCCGCGTCGTCACCGGCTATCAGGGCGGCGATCTCAATGAGCTCGGCGGCTATTACGTGGTGCGCCAGTCCGACGCCCACGCCTGGAGCGAGGTCTGGCTGTCGGGGTCCGGCTGGCGGCGCATCGATCCCACCGCGGCGGTGGCGCCGTGGCGCATCGAGCACGGCATCAGTGGCGCCCTCGCCGAAGGCGGCGAGCTGCCTGCCAACCTGCAACGGCGCAGCATCCGCTGGAGGTATGCGCTGGAGAAGCGCTGGGACCTGGTCAACGCCAAGTGGAACGAATGGGTGCTGGCCTACGGTCCGCAGCTGCAGATGGAGTTCCTGAGCCGCTTTGGCCTCGCCGATACGCGCAGCATGATCCTGGCGCTGACGATCGTCTCCACGCTGTTCATGTCCGCCGCCGGGCTGCTCCTGCTGCGACAGACCCGCGTGCAGACGCAAACCGACGCAGCGCTCAAGCTCTGGCTGCGCGCGCTCAAGCGTCTGCGCAACGCCGGCATCACCCAGCGCCCGGACGAAGGGCCGCGCGACTTCATCGCCCGCGCCATCGAAGATCGACCCGAGCTGAAGGATCCCCTCTCGCGCTTGCGCGACGCATACCTGCGCATGCGCTACCTGGAGGAGCCGGTGCCGGCGCTCAAGGCCGAGCTCGAGGCGGCGGTCAAGGAGATGTAGGAGGGGCTGTCAGCCCCGCGAAAGGGATCGGGGCCAACGGCCCCTCCTACAGCCGCGAGCGGATTTCCCAGAGGTCGGGGAACAACGGGCGGAACAAAGTCTCGCGCAGGTACGCCGCGCCGGCGGAGCCGCCGGTGCCGATCTTGGCGCCGATCGTGCGCTCCACCATCTTCACGTGGCGATAGCGCCATTCCTGCAGGCCTTCGTCGACGTCCACCAGCCGCTCGCAGACCTGCGCGGGAAAGCCGCCCGCGCGATAGACCTGGATCAGGACTTCCTGCACCGGACCGCTGGCGACCGCTGCCTTGCCGTAGTCGCGGGTCAGCGCTTCCTGCGGCATCGGGTAGCCGCTGCCGTGGAGATACTGCAGGAACGCGTCGTAGACGCTCGGCTGCGTGAGGAGATCGGACAGCCGGTCGCGCGCGGCGCCCTCGGGATGACCAGCCACCAGCTCTGGCCGCCGGTGTCCGAGCAGGAACTCCAGCTCGCGGAACTGCGCCGACTGAAAGCCGCTGGCCGCATCCAGCCGCGTGCGGAAGGCGTTGAACGACAGCGGCGTCATCGTCTCCAGGATGTCGACCTGGCCGACCAGCGTCTTGAACACCGTGCGGATGCGGTTGAGCGCGGCCAGCGCGTGCGAGGCGTTGCCTTTCACGAAAGCTTCGCGCAGATAGCGCGCCTCGTGCAGCAGCTCCTTGAACCACAGCTCGTAGACCTGGTGGATGACGATGAACAGCAGCTCGTCGTGCTCGGGCCCGGTTGATAGCGGCTGCTGCAGGGTCAGCAGCTCGTCGAGCTTCAGGTATCGCAGGTACGTGAGGGGCTTGCTCATGCCGCGATACTAGCCCGCAACCTTCCAGGCGGTCGGCGAGCATGGCGGCGCGGGGCCGTCGCCGATGGCGGCGGGCTTGAGCGCGACGCCGACCTTGGCCTCGATCAGCTGTCGGAGCGTCGCGAGCTTCTCTGGCGCCGCCGCAGCCACGAGGTTGTGATCCTCGGACGGGTCCGCCGCCAGGTCGTAAAGCTCCTCGCAGCCGCTCAGCTGATGGTGGATGAACTTCTCGCGGCCCTGGATCACGGCGTAGTTGCCGCGGGACGGAGGCCGGAAGCGGCTCTCGCGCTCGAGATCGAAGGAGAACTTCGGCTTGCCGCTGATCTGACCGCCCTCGAAGGCGCCGCGCAGTGTCTCGCCCTCGGCCCACGGTGGTGTCTGCAGTCCTGCCAGATCCAGCACGGTCGGCAGCAGATCCACCTGCTCGGCGTTGGACGAGATCCGCGCTCCGGCAGTCTGTCCCGGCACCTGCACGAGGAGCGGGATGTGGATCAGCGCGTCGTAAAGCTCCGGCCCGCGGTGCCCGTGCCAACCCTTCTCGAAGGACTGCCCGTGATCGGCGGTGATGATGATGACGGCGTTGTCGAGAACGCCGGTGCCCCGCAGGCGGTCGAGCAGGCGCTGCACCGCGTCATCGGTGTAGGCGATGTACTCGTCGTAGCGCAGGCGCAGCCGATCGATCACTGGCTGATCGCCCGCCGCGTAGCGACCGACGGCGCCGCGGGCGCTGTCGACCTGCTCGTTGTACTCGTCCAGCTCGCCCGGCGGCAGGAAGCGCCCGAGGAACGGCGCCGGCGGCAGGTAGGGCTCGTGCGGCGACATGAAGTGCGTCCACAGGAACAGCGGCTTGCCGGCTTCGCGCGCAACGTCGGCGGCCTGGTCGATGACGCGCTCGGCCGGGAACCAGTTGCGCGCCTGCAGGCTGCCGAAGTCCATCAACGGATACAGCACGTGGTTGTACGGGTTGCACCACCAGTCCCACAGCCAGTGGTAGGCCTGCGACTCGATGAGCGTGAGCGCAATCTCGGCCTGGTGACCCGGCGCCTCGCCTGCGGGCGCGGCCTGGAAATCGAAGGCTTCGCTGAAGCGCAGGTACATCGGGTGCGCGGCATCGTTGGCGACGATCCCGGCCGTGACGTACCCGTTCTGCTGCATCACCCGCGGCAGCGTGCGCTCGCCGTCCCCCCGGGCCAGGCGCGCGCGCAGCTGTGTGACGTGGTGCGACGTTGGATAGCGCCCCGTCTGCATCGTCGTGATGGTCGGGACCGTGTAGTTGGAGTTCGCGTAGAAGTTGTCGAACACATAGGCGGATCGCGCGAACGCGTCGATGTTCGGCGTGGTCGGCAAACGATAGCCGTACAGCGACATGTCCTTCGCCGCCAGCGTGTCGATGCTGATGAGGATCACGTTCGGCGCCTTCGCCGGCGCGGTCGCTGCCTTGTCCTGCCGATGCCAGCCGAATGGCTGCCAGCGCGCGTGACCGGTCACGAGCACCAGCGCCAGGCAGAGCGCGACCACCACTTGCGTCGGCCGACGGGCTGCGCTCAGCCTGGACGAGAAGCCTTCCATGGTGGCTACCCAGCCCCGGCGCACGAAAATGACCAGCGCCGCCACTATGAGGACCAGAAGGACCAGCCCGAACGATCTCGGCCTGATCGCATGACCCAGCACCGGCTGCAGCTGACTCCCGAGGCTCTTCCACCACGCCATGCCTACCGGGACCAGCGTGAACAGCACAACGGCCGTCATCAGGGTGATGCACAGCGCCTGCCACAGATCCGACAGCCGGCGACTGAGCGGTTTGAGCAGCACGACCGGTACGGCGACGAGGAATCCAAGCAGGACCGCCGCGGCGCCATACAGGACGACGATCAGGGCCGTCTCCTTGACGATGTCGAAGGGCGACATCAGCAGCTGCCACGACGGCAGCTTGAACAGGCAGCCGATCGGCATCTGCAGGAACAGCACCAGCACGATCGCGTCGCCGGAGAAGCGCGACCAGGCCGCGAGGAATTCAGTACGCGAAGTCGTCATCGGAGGTCATTCTGCGGTGGCACGACCGGCTTCACCAGCGCGAGCAGCACGCCGCCGATCAGGAAAAAGGGTAGCAATGACAGGATCGACACGCGCTGGTCGACGACGGCAGCCGCGGTGAACCCAACCGCCAGCGGGCCGAGCACCGCCGCGAACTTGCCGAGCATGTTGTAGAAGCCGAAGTACTGCCCCGCTTCGTCAGGCGGGATCAGGCGCGCGTAGTACGAACGCGACAGCGATTGCACGCCGCCCTGCACGAGCGCAATCACCGCCGCCATGCAATAGAACTGCAGCTCGGTCTTCAGGAAATAGGCCCAGCAGGTCACGCCGACGTAGACCGCGAGCGCCAGGTAGATGGCGCGCTTGGTGCCGATGCGCTGGCCCAGCCAGCCGAAGCCGATCGCTGCCGGAAAGCCGATGAACTGCACCATCAGCAAGGCGGTGATCAGCGAGGCGGAGGAGAAGCCCAGCTTCACGCCGTAGTCCACCGCCATGCGGATGATGGTGTCGACGCCGTCGATGTAGAGCCAGTACGCCAGCAGGAACATCCAGATCGCGCGCACCCGCACCAGTGCCCGGAACGTCGCCCACAGCTGCCCGAAGCCGGTCGCGCCGGGCGCGGCAGACGCAGTTTCCGGCACGCTCCGGAACAGCGGGATCGAGAACACCAGCCACCACACGCCGACCGTCACGAACGCAATCCGGGTGGCGATCGCGGCGTCCTCCAGCCCGAACCACTGCGGCTTGAGCGCCATAGCCACGTTGAGCGTGAACAGCAAACCGCCGCCCAGATAGCCGAGTCCGTAGCCGAGCGCCGACACGCGATCCATTTCCTGTGGCGACGCCACGTGCACGATCAGCGCGTCGTAGAACGACGTGGCCGCGAAGAAACCGATGGAAGCCAGGCAGAACAGTTGCAGGGCGAGCGTCCACTGCCCCTTGTCGACCAGGTAGAGCGCTGCCGTGCAGCCCGCGCCCAGCAGCGTGAACGCGAGCAGAAAACGCTTCTTGGTGCCCCTGCGATCGGCGAGTCCGCCCAGCACCGGCGCCAGCACCATCACCACGACGCTTGCGATGGACCCGGCCCATCCGAGCCAGAACGTGCGCTCGGCCGCATCCACGTCCGCCGCCCAGTAACGCGCGAAGAACAGCGGAAAGAACCCGGCGAGCACGGTAGTGGCGAACGCCGAGTTGGCCCAGTCGTAGAAGGCCCACGACCACTGCGCGCGCCGCGCCGGTGTCACAGGTCGATGCCGAGCACCAGCGCGTCTTCGCGGCCGTCGACTGCGGGGTAGTAGCCCTTGCGCACGCCGAAGGTGGAGAAACCTGCGCCCTCGTAGAGCCGGCGCGCCGGCGCGTTCGATCGACGCACCTCCAGCAGCAGCAAGGTCATGTTCGCGCTGCGGGCGATGGTCAGCAGGTGCTCGAGCAGGAACCGGCCCAGGCCCTGTTGCTGATGATCCGGCTCCACGCACAGGTTCAGGATGTGCGCCTCGCCGACGGCCATCGACATCAGCGCATAGGCGAGGATCTCGTCGCTGGAGGATTGCACCACCCAGGCGCTGTAGCCGACTTTCAGGCAGTCGCGGAAGATGCCTTCCGTCCATGGGAATGGATAGGCGCGACGCTCGATCTCGAGGATGCGCGGCAACTCTTCTTCGCGCATCGGCGCCAGCGACCACAGCTCGCGCGGGACAGCGCTCACGACACGGTGCCGTGAGCGTAGCGAGCGTGGGTGCGGGAGTGAGCGCCTAGCGCCGACACCACACCTGCAAAAATATTCAAGTACATTTCCGGAGGCGCGCTCATGGCGCCTGCAGGAACTGGTGCACCCGCTTGAGATCCTCCCAGGATTTCGCCTTCTCGCTCGGGCTGCGCAGCAGGTATGCCGGGTGGTAGGTGACCAGCAGCGGCGTGCCTTCCGGTCCCCAGGTGTGCATCTGCCCGCGCAGCTTCGCCAGCGGCATGTCCGTCACCAGCAGGCGCTGCGCGGCAACACGGCCGAGGGCGACGATCAGCTTTGGCTTCACCAGGCACAGCTGCTGCTCCAGGTAAGCGCGGCACGCTTCGGCTTCGTCCTCGGCGGGCTCGCGATTGGCAGGCGGCCGGCACTTGACCACGTTGGCGATGTAGACGGCCTGCTCGGCGGCAGGTTGCCGGCGCGAGCGCCCGATCGACCGCAGCATCTCGTCCAGCAGCTTGCCGGCGCGACCCACGAAGGGCTCCCCTTGCGCGTCCTCGTCGGCTCCGGGCCCCTCGCCGACGACCATCAATGGAGCCGGTCGCGGGCCGACGCCGAACACCGTCTGCGTGCGCGTCTCGCACAAGCGGCAGCGTCGGCACGTCGAGACCATCGCCTGCAAAGCATCCCAGTCGGCAGGAACCGGCGCCGCGGCGGCATAGCTGCCGGCGGTCTCTGCCACCTGCGCCGGCGACGCAGCCGAGGCACCCGCGGCGCCGCGTGGCGCCCAGGATTCGATGCCGAGTGCGCGGAGGTATCGCGTGCGATCGGAGGCCATGCGCGATTTTACCGGTCGCGCGCGATCGCCGTCCGCCGCCCGGTCAGGCGGCGGCCTTGCCCAGTGCCCGCGCGCGCCCGGCGCCCTTGGCGCGATTGACGGCGGAGACGATCGCCTTGAGCGATGCGGTGACGATGTTCGCGTCCATGCCTACCCCGAACAGCGTGCGCTCCCCGACCCGCATCTCGATGTAGGTGGCCGCGCGCGCGTCCGCGCCGCCCGTCAGCGCGTGCTCGTGGTAGTCGAGCACGGCGAGCTTCTCGCCCGTCAGCCCTTGCAGCGCCTGCACGAACGCGTCGATCGGACCGTTGCCGCGGCCCGCAAGCTTGTGCGCGCGCCCGTGGTGCGTGATCTCGGTGTTGAGCTCGACCGCGTTCGCCTTGGAATCTTCCACCAGATGATGCGCCGCATAGGTCAGCGGCCCGGTGTGCTCCAGATACTCGCGCCGGAAAATCTCCCAGATGTCGTCGGCGGTGACTTCCTTGCCGCTGGCGTCGGTGACTTCCTGCACGACCTGGCTGAACTCGATCTGCAGGCGCCGGGGCATGGCGACGCCGTACTCGGCCTCGAGCAAGTACGAGATGCCGCCCTTGCCCGACTGCGAATTCACCCGGATCACGGCTTCGTAGCTGCGGCCGAGGTCCTTGGGATCGAGCGGCAGATACGGCATTTCCCAGATGTCGGTCTCCTTGCGCGCGCCGAACGCCTTCTTGATCGCGTCCTGGTGCGAGCCCGAGAACGAGGTGTAGACCAGATCGCCGACGTACGGATGCCGCGGATGCACCGGCAGCTGATTGCAGTACTCGACCGCGCGGCGGATCTCGTCGATGTCGGAGAAGTCCAGGCCCGGGTTCACGCCCTGCGAATACAGGTTCAGCGCCAGGTTGACGACGTCGACGTTGCCGGTGCGCTCACCGTTGCCGAAGAGACAGCCTTCGACGCGGTCGACGCCCGCCATCATCGCCTGCTCGGCGGCGGCCGTGCCGGTGCCGCGGTCGTTGTGCGGGTGCACCGACAGCACGATGGCTTCGCGGCGCGCGAGGTTGCGGCCCATCCACTCGATCATGTCCGCGAAGATGTTGGGCGTGGAGTGCTCGACCGTCGACGGCAGGTTGATGATGCAGGGCCGCTCCTTCGTCGGCTGCCAGACCTCGGTGACCGCGTCGACGATCTTCTTGGAGAACGCGAGCTCGGCGCCGGAGAACATCTCGGGCGAGTACTGGAACACCCAGTCGGTCTCCGGCTGCTGCGCGGCCAGCTCCTTGATCAGCACGGCGTGGCGCACGGCCAGCTCGTCGATCACCTGCTGCTCGCTCATGTTGAACACGACGCGGCGCATGACCGGCGCCACGGCGTTGTAGAAATGCAGGATGGCGCGTCGCGCTCCCTTCAAGGACTCGAAGGTGCGCCGGATCAGCGGCTCGCGCGCCTGCGTGAGCACCTGGATGGTCACGTCATCGGGGACCAGGCGCTCCTGGATCAGATGGCGGATGAAGTCGAAGTCGGTCTGCGAGGCGGACGGGAAGCCGGCCTCGATCTCCTTGAAGCCGCACTTCACCAGCGTCTCGAACATGCGCAGCTTGCGCGGCCGGTTCATCGGCTCGATCAAGGCCTGGTTGCCGTCGCGAAGGTCGACGCTGCACCAGATCGGCGGGCGCGTGATCACCGCGTCCGGCCACTTGCGGTCGGTCAGGCCCACCGGCGCGAACGGGCGGTATTTCTTGGAAGGGTCTTTCAGCATTGCCATGGCGCTTCTCCCGCTTTGACTACGCGGACACAGGGTCGTTACTTCAGGATTTCACGGATGTGGCCCCGTGCGGCCGGAGGAGTTTGGTCTGCCTTACGGCAGAAGCAGCAGCGCGAGCGCCAGGAAGGCGCTGGGGGAGATCGGTTGGCTGTGCTTGCGCATGACGGGCGCGACTATATCAGACGGGTTGCGCAGGCGTCTTGCGGAAGCGCCGGTACAGCGCGCCGAGCGGGCCCGACAGCGCGTAGCAGAAAAACACCAGGAAGAAGATCAGCGGCGGATCGATGGAGAACAGCGCCAGCACGGCGATGACGAAGACGATGTGGCGGAACGGCACGCGCTCGGTGAGCTTGACGCTCTTCAGGCTGAAGAACCGGAAGTTGGAGACCATGAGCGCTGCGCAGCCGATGGTGATGATCGTCGCCGGCACCACCAGCACGTCGCCGCGCAGATCCAGGCTGTCGGCAGCCCAGACGAAGCCCGAAGTCACCGCCGCTGCCGCCGGGCTCGGCATGCCGAAGAAGTTGCCCTTGGCGCCGCCCCGCGTCGCCAGCACGTTGAAGCGCGCGAGCCGCAGCGCAGCCGCGGCCGTGTAGGTGAAGGCCGCGACCCAGCCGAGCTTGCCGCCGAGCCACTTGTAGTCCGAGAGGTAGTGCAGGCTCCAGGAGTACATCACCAGCGACGCGGCGACGCCAAAGGCCACCATGTCGCACAGGCTGTCGTACTCCTTGCCGAAGTCGCTAGCGGTGTTGGTCTTGCGGGCGATGTAGCCGTCCAGCGAGTCGGCCACCATCGCCACGGCGATGGCGATGGCGGCGTTGGAGTAGTCGCCCATCATCGCCGCCACGATGGCGTAGAAGCCGCCGAAGAGCGTGCCGGTCGTGAAGAGGTTCGGCAGCAGGTAAACGCCGCGGCGCCGCTTGGGTCTGGATTCCTCGGTCATTGACGTTGTTCTTCCAAGGTCTGGCTGAAAGCCTGTTGTTATCATAGAGAACCGCTGATTCGCCGGCAGTTCCGCAACAAGCCACGCTATTTCTGCCGTGCCGCAACAATACCTCATCATCTGCTCCTCCCCGCGCACCGGCAGCACCTGGCTGTCGTCGCTCCTGTCCGAAGCGGGCCTGATTTCGGGCGGCGAGGAGTTCTTCGAGCCTGGCCTGGTGATGCCGCGCAGCGTCTTCCCGCAGCTGGGCATCACCATCGACGACGTGCTGCGCGATTTCGACGGATACGTCGAGCGCATCAAGACCCGCTGGGAAGCGCCGGGACGGCACTTCTGCGTCAAGCTGCACTGGCGCGACTTTCGCAAATGGCCGCGCAAGCTGTTCCTCGAGCGGCACTTCCCCGCGGCCCGCTACCTGCTCTGCACGCGCGCCGACCCGGTGCTGCAGGCGATCTCGAACTACCGCGCCCGGGCCACGGGCGGCTGGGTCAAGGGCGCTGCGCAGCGTCCGGATCCGCCGTACGACTTTCTGGCAATCCAGCGCGAGATCGAGGAGCTGACGTCCTACAACGAGGCGTGGGAAGGCTATTTCCGCGAGAAGAACATCCAGCCGTTCCGCACCACTTACGAGGAGCTGGAGCGCAACTACCGGAAAGTGGTGCGGCGCATCGCGGCGTGGATGGGATCGCCGCTCGGGTTCTGGGCGAGCCGCAAGCTGCGCTCGCCCATCCAGAAGCAGCGCGACAAGACCGCGGACGAGTGGCGCGCGCGCTTCCTCAAGGAGCGCGCGGCCGCGTCGAGCGTCTAGTTCCGCGCCTTGTCGACCAGCTTGTTCTTGGCGATCCAGGGCATCATCGAACGCAGCTTGGCCCCGACCTTCTCGATCTGGTGCTCGGCGCCGATGCGGCGCTGCGCTTTCAGCGTCGGCGCGCCGGCCTGGTTCTCGGACACGAACTCGCGCGCGAAGGCGCCGGTCTGGATCTCGCGCAGGATCTTCTTCATCTCCAGCTTGGTCGCGTCGTTGACGATGCGCGGACCGCGCGTGTAGTCACCATACTCGGCCGTGTTGCTGATCGAGTAGCGCATGTTGGCCATACCGCCTTCGTACATCAGGTCGACGATGAGCTTGAGCTCATGCAGGCATTCGAAGTACGCCATCTCCGGCGCGTAGCCTGCCTCGACCAGCGTCTCGAACCCGGCCTGCACCAGCGCGGTAGCGCCGCCGCACAGCACCGCCTGCTCGCCGAAGAGATCGGTCTCGGTCTCTTCCTTGAACGTGGTCTCGATGATGCCGGCGCGGCCGCCGCCGTTGGCGCTCGCGTACGACAGCGCGATCTGCTTGGCCTGGCCGCTGGCGTCCTGGTGCACGCAGATCAGCGAGGGCACGCCGCCGCCCTGGGCGTAAGTGCTGCGCACGAGATGCCCGGGCCCCTTGGGCGCGACCATGATCACGTCGAGGTCCGCGCGCGGCTCGATCAGCTGGAAGTGGATGTTGAAGCCATGCGCGAAGGCGAGCGCCCCGCCCTTCTTCAGATTGTTCGCCACCGATTCCTCGTAGATCTTCCGCTGATCCTGATCGGGAGCGAGGATCATGACGACGTCGGCGCCTTTCACCGCCTCGGCAACTTCCTTGACCTTGAGGCCGGCGTTGACCGCCTTGTCCCAGGATTTGGAGCCCTTGCGCAGCGCGACGGTGACGTCAACGCCGCTGTCCTTGAGGTTTTGCGCATGCGCGTGACCCTGTGAGCCGTAGCCCAGGATGGCCACCTTCTTCGACTGGATGATCGAAAGGTCCGCGTCCTTGTCGTAATAAACACTGATGCTCACGTTATAACCCCTGTTCTGGCCTGTTCTGGAATTCTTACGCCGGCACTGCCAGCAGTTGATGGCCGCGCGCCAGCGCGGCAACGCCGCTGCGCACCATCTCGAGCACCGTGCCGAGCTTGCTCACCTCGGCCAGGAATGCATCGCACTCCGCCCCGGTGCCCGACATCAGCACCATGCGCGTGTTGTCGGATTCGTCGAGGATCTGCCCGCGGTGACGGCGGACGCAGTCCACGACCGTGCGGGCCGACCCGTCCTTGACCTGGACCTTGAGCATCAGCAGCTCGCATTCCAGGTGATCGGCGCTCGACAGGTCGGTGATCTCGACGATGTCGACCAGTTTGCGCGTCTGCTTGATGATCTGGTCGATCACCGCGTCGGAGCCCATCGTCACCAGCGTGATGCGCGAGACCGCGGGATCGTGCGTCGGCGCGACGGTCAGCGAATCGATGTTGTAGCCGCGCGACGAGAACATCCCCGCCACGCGTGCGAGCGCGCCGGCTTCGTTCTGCAAAAGGATGGAAATGATGTGCCGCATGGGGCGCGCAAAGTAACTTTGTTGCAGCGCAAAATCAAGTTAACATGCCGGTCCGTTTGCCCTCGCGGACCACTCCCCGGATCGTCTCGATGAACGCCGTCCTGAAGCCGCACCCCCATCCCCTCGCCGGCAAGACCATGTCGGGCGCGGAGATCGTCATCCAGATCCTGGCTGACGAGGGTACGGACGTCGTCTTCGGCTACAGCGGCGGCGCGATCCTGCCGACCTACGACGCGATCTTCCGCTTCAACAAGCAGAACGGCGAGCGCATGCCGCTCGTCGTGCCCGCCAACGAGCAGGCCGCCGGGTTCATGGCCGCCGGCTACGCGCGCGCTTCCGGCAAGGTCGGTGTCGCCCTGGTGACGTCCGGCCCGGGCGCCACCAACACCGTCACCCCGGTGCGGGACTGCATGGCGGACTCGATCCCCATCGTGGTGATCTGCGGCCAGGTGCCCACGGCCGCCGTCGGCTCCGACGCGTTCCAGGAAGCGCCGATCAGCTCGATCATGGGCGCGGCCGCCAAGCACGTCTTCCTGATCACCGATCCGAAGAAGCTTGAAGCAACCGTGCGCGCCGCCTTCGAGATCGCGCGCACCGGCCGGCCCGGACCGGTGGTCGTCGACATCCCCAAGGACGTGCAGAACTGGTCCGGCGCCTTCAAGGGCGAAGGGTCCTTGCCGCTCCCCGGATATCGCGCGCGGCTCCGGCAGGTGTTCGACAACCGGCTCGACGAAGCGCATGCCGGGAAATTCTTCGAAATGCTGGTCCAGTCGAAGCGCCCCCTGATCTATGCCGGCGGCGGTGTCATCAATGCGCACGCGGCCGAGTCGCTGCGCGCGTTTGCCGACGCGTTCGGCATCCCGGTGACGACCACGCTGATGGGCATCGGCGCCTATGACACGACCGCGCCGCGCGCCCTGCAGATGCTCGGCATGCACGGCACGGCCTTCGCCAACTACGCGACCGACGACTGCGATTTCCTGATCGCCGTTGGCGCGCGCTTCGACGATCGCGTCGCCGGCGTCCCGGCGAAATTCGCCCGCGGCGCGAAATGGATCGCGCACCTGGACGTGGACCCGTCCGAGATCGGCAAGGTCAAGCGCGTGCACTGGTCGCACGTCGGCGAGCTCAACCAGGCGCTGTCGGCGCTGCGCGAGCACGGCGCCAGGCGCGCCTTCAGGCCCGACTACGCGGCGTGGCACCAGCACATCGCCGATCTCAAGCAGAAGCATCCACTGAACTACGATCGCAATTCCGACGCGATCCAGCCGCACGCGGTGATCGAAGAGATCAACAAGCTCACGAAGGGCGAGGCCATCGTCGCCACCGGTGTCGGCCAGCACCAGATGTGGGCGGCGCAGTATTTCGACTTCAAGCAGCCGCGGCTGTGGCTGACGTCAGGGTCGATGGGCACGATGGGCTTCGGGCTGCCGGCAGCGATCGGCGCGCAGTTCGCGTGCCCGAAGAAGACGGTGATCGACATCGACGGTGACGCCAGCATCCGCATGAACCTGGGCGAGCTGGAGACCGTCACGACCTACAACCTGCCGGTGAAGGTCGTGGTGCTGAACAACTTCGGCGACGGCATGGTCAAGCAGTGGCAGCGCCTGTTCTTCGACTCGCGCTACGCCGGCTCCGACAAGTCGCTGCACCAGAAAGACTTCGTCAAGGCGGCGGAAGCCGACGGCTACAAGTTCGCCCGGCGCCTGGACAAGAAGGCCGACCTGGCGCGCGTCGTCAAGGAGTTCATCGACTTCAAGGGGCCCGCGTTCCTGGAAGTGCTGATCGACCCGATGGCGTCTGTATACCCGATGGTGGGGCCCGGCATGTCCTACGAGCAGATGATCACCGGCGAGTGGATCCCGTCGCGCGAGCAGCCGGCGGCGCCGAAAAAGGACAACAAGGCAGATTTGTTCTGACCGCTGGTTGTAGGAGCGGCCGTTGGCCGCGATCTCTCGGGGCTAACAGCCCCTCCTGCAAATTCAGCGCGGGCTCGAACAATCCAGCTTCCAGCGCTCCTTCTCCGGCGTCGGCGGATTGCGCGGCAGCGATTCGGGAGCGTCGGCCAGCCACCACGCGAGCGTCGCGAGCAACGCGACGTGCTTCTTCAGATCCTGCGGATCCACCTTGTCGAGCGTGTCCGCGGCCGTGTGGTGGTAATGGAAGTAGCTGCGCGTATCCAGCATCGGCGCGAAGCCCGGCACGCCGTGCTGCTCGATCTGGCTGATGTCGGCGCCGAGATGACTTTCGCGTCGCTGCACGATGCCGGCGCCGATGGGGCTCAGCGCCGCGACCAGCGGCTTGAACGTCGCCATCGTCTCGGGCGTCACGTGCGCGTAAAGACCCAGCGGGCGTCCCGCACCGCTATCGCTCTCGATCACGGCGGCGTGCGACTTCGACGGATCCGGATTGGCCTTGGCGTAGGCATCCGCGCCACACAGGCCGTTCTCCTCGTTCATCCAGGCCACGGCCCGCAGCGTGCGACGCGGCTTGAGCTTCAGGCGCTTGATCGTCTCCAGCGCTCCCATGGACGCGGCGACGCCGGCGCCATCGTCGATGGCGCCCGTGCCCAGGTCCCAGGAATCCAGGTGTCCCGACAGGAGCACGATCTCGTCGGGCTTGTCGCTTCCCGGCAGATCCGCGATGACGTTGTGGCTGAGCACCAGCTTCAGCAATTGCGGCGTCAGCAACAGCTGCATCGTCACCGGGCCCTTCGCAGAGAGTCGCGAGACCAGGTCGGCGTCCTCGGCGCTGAGCGCGCCGGCCGGGATTTTCGGCGCATCCTCCGCGTACCACATCGCGCCCGTGTGCGGCATGCGGTACTCGGCGCCGCCAATGGAGCGCACCAGGGCCGCGACGGCACCCACCTTGGCCGCCGCGCTGGCGCCGTTGCCGCGGTAGTCGGAAGCGACGCTGTACGCTTCCATGGCCAGGCCGTTGTCGGCCGCCTCCTGCTCGAAGCGCACCGCGAACAGCACGATCCGGCCCTTGGCCTGCGCTTTGTGCGCTTCGAGGTCCTCGTAGCTGCGCACGACCAGCACTTCGGCCTGGATGCCGTCGGCCGGCGTCGCCACGGAGCCGCCAAGTGTCGTCACCGCCAGGCGCTGCGTGACCCCATCAGGCTGATCCGGATACTTCGTCAGCGCTGCCCGCTCCTCGCCGCGAACCCAGTGCGGCACCCACGCGGGCTGCAGCGTGACCTTCAGGCCGGCGCGCTGCATCTCCTGCGCCACCCGGGCGACGGCGGCCTCGGCCTGGACCGAGCCAGTCAATCGCGGACCAATTTCGTCGGTCAGCGCCGAAAGTTGGCGATACGCGAAGTCGCTCTGCAGCGCCGCGTCGCGAACCCTGGAGAGCACGTCGTCGGCGGGTTTGGCGGCAACGCTGGCCGCGCCAGCCAGGCTGGCGAGCAGCAACACCTTTCTCATGGTTTAGACTTGCTTGAGAGGTCCGGGAGGGCACGTGAGTGTCTGCGATCGACGACGCGGCTGTAAAGCGACGCGCCACCACCGGCCAAGGGAATTTCGAGCATCCGGAGCACTCATGTCGCACGTCCTGATCGAGACGCGGGATCGCGTCCTCACCATCCGTTTCAACCGGCCGGACAAGAAGAACGCGCTGACGCAGGCGATGTACGCCGATGCAGCCAGCGCCCTCAAGAGCGCGCAAGCCGATTCCGCGGTGCGGGTCGTGCTCTTCGCCGGCCAGTCGGATTGCTTTTGCGCCGGCAACGACGTCATGGATTTCCTCAAGGGCCCGCTCGCCGGCGACGACAGCCCGGTCGGGCAGTTCATGCAGGCGCTCTCGACCATCGACAAGCCGGTGATCGCCGCGCCCAGCGGCGTCGCCGTGGGCATCGGCGTGACGCTGCTGCTGCACTGTGACCTGGTCTATTGCGGCGAGCAGACGCGCTTCAACATGCCGTTCGTGAACCTGGGTATCTGCCCCGAGTTCGCCTCCACCTACATCCTGCCGCGGCTGATGGGCCACGTGCGCGCCTTCGAGCTCTTGTTCACCGGGCCGTTCGACGCGGCCAAGGCGCGCGAGTACGGATTGGTGAACGCGGTGGCGCCGAACGCCGAAGTGGAAGAGGTCGCACGAAAACAGGCGGTCGCCATCGCACAACTGCCTCCCAAAGCTGCCCGCGTGACGAAGTCGTTGCTCAAGCGCTGGCGCGCCGACGTCGTGGCGCAGGCGATCCCGCTCGAGGCGGGACACTTCGTGCCCATGCTGCGCGAGCCCGAAGCGCTCGAAGCGATGAACGCCTTCGTGCAGAAGCGCCAGCCGGATTTCGCACGCTTCGCCTGAAACTGCCCGTGACCGCCAAGGAAGCCCCGGCGAATCCGACCATCGCGATCATCGGCGCCGGCTTTGCCGGCCTGGGCATGGGTTACTACCTCAAGAAAGCCGGGATCAACAGCTTCACGATTTTCGAGAAAGCCGCGGACCTCGGCGGCGTGTGGCGCGAGAACACTTATCCGGGCGCCGCCTGCGACGTGCCGTCGCATCTCTACTCGTTCTCGTTCGAGCCGCACTATCCGTGGTCTCGCGCCTACGGTCCGCAGCGCGACATCCTGAACTACCAGCATCTCGTCGCGAAGAAGTACCGGCTCAAGCAGCACATCCGCTTCCAGCGCGAAGTGCTGGGCGCCGAATTCGACGAGGCCCGGGGGGTCTGGAAGATCTGGTTCACCGATGGCCAGATGCTGGAGGCGCAGGTGCTCATCAGCGCGGTGGGCCAGCTGCACCGGCCGGCGTTTCCACCGATCCCGGGCATCGAGCGCTTCAAGGGCCCGGCGTTTCACTCCGCGCAGTGGGACCACACCGCCGAGTTCGTCGGGAAGGCGGTGGCCAGCATCGGCACCGGACCGAGCGCGATCCAGTACGTGCCGGAAGTCGCGCAGCAGACCGACCAGCTTTACGTGTTCCAGAGATCACCCGCCTGGTGCCTGCCCAAGCTCGACCGCGAGTACACGCGGGTGGAGAAATGGCTGCTGGCGCACTGGCCGTGGACGCACACGCTCGATCGGCTGCGGATTTTCTGGTACGCCGAGTTCCTGGCGTCTGCGATCCAGAGGAATTCGATGATCCAGCGCGTGTCGAAGTGGATCATCGAAAAAGTGGCGACGCTGCTGCTGCACTGGCAGGTCAAGGACCCCGAGCTGCGCCGCAAGCTCACGCCGGATTTCCCGGTCGGCTGCAAGCGGCTGCTCTTCTCCAACGACTGGTTCCGCACGCTGGCGCAGCCCAACGTCGAGCTGGTCACCGAGCCGATCACCGAGGTCACCGAGACCGGCATCGTCACCGCAGACGGCCGCGTGCGCCAGGTCGACGCGATCATCTACGGCACCGGCTTCACCGCGACCGAGTTCCTGGCGCCGATGAATTTCAAGGGGCTCGACGGGGCGCTCCTGCGCGAGCGCTGGAAGGACGGCGCCCAGGCCTATCTCGGGATGGCCGTCTCCGGCTTCCCCAACTTCTTCGTGCTTTACGGGCCCAACACCAACCTGGGCATCGGCACCATCATCTTCATGCTCGAGCGCCAGCAGCGCTACATCACCAAGTGCGTGGAGCTGTTGCGCGACCGCGGCCTGCGCTACATCGACGTGCGGTCCGAGGTCGAGGGCGCGTTCAAGAAGGAGCTCGACGAGCGCAGCAGCCAGCTGGTCTACGTCGGCGGCTGCAACAGCTGGTATCTGACCAACGGGCGCAACACCAACAACTGGGTCGGCTACATGACCGAATACGGGCGACGCCTGCGCGAGCCGTCGCTCGAGGCGTATAGCCTGGTGCCGGCCACGGGGTAAGAGCGCATGCTCAAGGCGATCCTCAAGACCTCGCTGCGCAGGACGCTGAAGAAGGCGTTCGGCCCCGCAACGCCGGTGCCGGCGCAGCGCCGGCTGGTCAAGCGCATGGCCCTGCTGATGCCGGCGCCCGCGGGGGTCCGGCGCAAGCCGGTCGACATGGGCGGCGTCCGCGGCGAGTGCGTGTCGGGCAGGCTGCCGCGCACCAAGCGCGCGATCCTCTACCTGCATGGCGGCGGCTATTGCATCGGCTCGCCCTACTCCTACCGCGTGATCACCGGCTCGCTGGCAAAGCAGGCCGACATGGTCGTGTTTGCGGTGGATTACCGGCTTGCGCCGGAGCATCCGCATCCGGCGGCGCTCGACGACGCGCTTGCCGCATACCGATGGATGCTCGCGGACGGATTCCTGCCGAGCCGGATCGCGGTCGTCGGCGATTCCGCCGGCGCCGGACTGGCACTGAGTTTGTGCCTGGCGCTGCGCAACGCCCATGAGCGGCTGCCCGCTGCGGTCGCGCTCATGTCACCCTGGGTCGATCTCGCCGGCACGGGCGAGAGCTTCGTCACCCTGGCGGAGCGCGACCCGATGCTGTCGCCGGAGGGACTTCGCCGCTGGGCCCGGGAATACCTGGCCGACCTCGCCCCGGATCATCCGATGTGCTCGCCCTTGTACGCCGAGCTCGGCGGCCTGCCGCCGATGCTGATCCAGGTGGGAAGCGAGGAGATCGTGCTTTCGGATTCCACGCGCCTCACCGACCGCGCGAGGAAGGCGGGTGTCGAGGTACGGCTGCATCAGTTCGAGGGGCTGTGGCACGACTTTCAGCTGCATGTCGGCGTGCTGCGCGAGTCACGCGCGGCGATCAAGGAGATCGCGCAGTTCATCCAGCAGCATGCCGGCGCCAGCCACGGCGACACCGGCAGTCACGCCGCGCTGAAGCTGTAGGAGGGGCCGTTGGCCCCGATCTCGTTGGTCGGGGCCAACGGCCCCTCCTACGCTACTGCACGCGCTCCAGCACGGTCGCGACGCCCTGCCCCATGCCGATGCACATCGTCGCGACGCCGAACTGCGCGTCCTTCTCGGCCAGAATGCGCGCCAGCGTGCCGGTGATGCGCGCGCCGGAGCATCCCAGCGGATGGCCCAGGGCGATCGCGCCGCCCTTGAGATTGATGCGATCCATCCGATCGAGCAGCTTCATCTCCGTGAGCACGGCCAGCGACTGCGCGGCGAAGGCTTCGTTGAGCTCGAAGTAGTCGATGTTCTTGAGCTCCAGGCCCGCGCGCTTGAGGGCCTTCTGCGTCGCCGGGACCGGGCCGCGGCCCATGGTTGCAGGATCGCAGCCGGCGCTGGCCATCGCCCGGATCTTGACCAGGGGCTTCACGCCGAGCGCCTTGGCTTTTTCGGCCGACATCACCAGCACGCAGGAGGCGCCGTCGGAGATCGCCGAGCTGTTGCCTGCGGTGACCGACCCCTTGGGATTGAACGCGGGCTTGAGGCTCGCCAGGCCTTCAAGGCTGGCGTCGGCACGCGCCACTTCGTCGTAGTCCACGAGGATGGGCGCGCCGTCGGCGTCGTGGCCCTCGACCGGGACAACCTCATTCTTGTTGGCGCCGCTCTTGTGCGCGGCGATGGCCTTCTGATGCGACGCCAGCGCGAACTCGTCCTGCGCCTTGCGCGAGATGTTGAACATCGTCGCCAGCATCTCTGCGGTCAGTCCCATCATCCCCGATGCCTTGGCGGCGACCGTCGAGAACGCGGGATTGATGTCGACGCCGTGCATCATCGGCACGTGGCCCATGTGCTCGACGCCGCCGCAGACGTAGACGTCGCCCTGCCCGCCCATGATGGCGTTGGCCGCCGCGTGGATCGCGGTCATCGACGATCCGCACAGGCGATTGACGGTCTGGCCGGCGACGTTGATCGGCAGCCCGGCGAGCAGCGCCGAGTTGCGGGCGATGTTGAAGCCTTGCTCGAGCGTCTGCTGCACGCAGCCCCAGATCACGTCCTCGACCTCGGCCGGCTTCACGGCCGGATTGCGCTTGAGGATGGCCTTGATCAGGTGCGCGGACAGGTCTTCGGCGCGTACGTTGCGGAACGCGCCGGCCTTCGAGCGGCCCATCGGGGTGCGGATGGCGTCGACGATGACGACTTCAGTGGACATTGATGTCTCCGGTTGCGGCGCGCGCGGCGCGCCCTACTTCGAATAGAACGTCTTGCCGTCCGCCGCCATCTTCTTCATCGAGACGGTGGGCTCGTACAGCTTTCCGAGACCGGAATACTTGGCGGCCTTCTCGAGCACGGTCTTCATGCCCAGCGTGTCGCAATACTTCAGCGCGCCGCCGCGGAACGGCGGGAAGCCGATGCCCAGGATCAGGCCCATGTCCGCTTCCTGCGGCGACTCGACGATGCCCTCGTCCAGGCAGCGCACCGTCTCGATGATCATCGGCAGCATGTGGCGGTCGACGATCTCCTCCTCGGAGAACTCCTTCTGGCCGTTCGGCTGCACCGCCTTGATCAGCTCGTAGGACTTGGGATCGGCAATCTTCTTGGGCTTGCCCTTGGGATCGGTCTCGTACTTGTAGAAGCCCACGCCGTTCTTCTGGCCGAAGCGCTTGTTCTCGTACATCACGTCGAGCGCGCTCTTGAACTCCTTGTTGCTCATGCGATCCGGATAGCCTTCCGCCAGCACGTCACCGACGTGATGCGAAGTGTCCATGCCGACGACGTCCTGCAGGTACGCCGGGCCCATCGGCCAGCCGAAGCCTTCCATGACCTGGTCGATCTTCTGGAAGTCGGCGCCGTCGCGCACCAGCGCCATGAAGCCGCCGAAGTACGGGAACAGGATGCGGTTGACCAGGAAGCCGGGACAGTTCTTCACGACGATGGCGGTCTTGCCCATGGCGGTCGCGTACGCCACGACCGTGCCGATCGCCGCCTTGCCGGTGTCCTTGCCGTAGATCACCTCCACCAGCGGCATGCGGCTCACCGGGTTGAAGAAGTGCATGCCCAGGAAGTTTTCCTTGCGCTGCATCGCCTCGGCCAGGAGGTCGATCGAGATCGACGAAGTGTTGCTGGCGATGATCGTGTCGGGCTTGACCAGCTTTTCGACCTCGGAGAGCACCGCCTTCTTGACCTTGGGATTCTCGACCACGGCCTCGACGATGATGTCGACGTTGCCGAAATCGCCGTAGTTCAGCGTCGGCCGGATCTCCGCCAGCGTCGCACCCATCTTCTCCGGGGTCAGCTTGCCGCGCTCGACCTGCTTGGCCAGGAGCTTGGTCGCCTCCGACATGCCGAGCTCGAGCTGCTCGTCCTTGATGTCCTTCATGATGATCGGCGTGCCCTTGACCGCCGACTGGTAGGCGATGCCGCCGCCCATGATGCCGGCGCCGAGCACCGCGGCCTGCTTCACCGGCTTGGTCGCGTTCTTGGATTGCGCCTTGGCCTTCTTCTTGAGGAACTGGTCGTTCAGGAACAAGCCGATCAGCGCGTCGGCGACGGTGGTCTTGGCCAGCTTGGCAAAGCCTGCCGCTTCGATTTTCAAAGCGTCGTCGCGACCCTTGCCCGCCGCCTTCTGGATCGCCTTCACCGCTTCTACCGGCGCCGGGTAGGCCTTGCCAGCCTTGCCGGCGATGAAGCCCTTGGCGGTCTCGAACACCATCATCGATTCCATCTGCGAGAGCTTGAGCGGCGCCTTCTTCTGCGCACGGCGCGCCTGCCAGTCGACCTTGCCTTCGCTGGCCTGCGCCAGCAGCTTCAGCGCAGCGTCCTTGAGCTTGTCGGGAGCCACCACCGCGTCGACGGCGTGGACCTTGAGCGCGGCGTCGGCCTTCATCTGCTCGCCGCCGGCGATCCACTCGATGGCGTTATCGGCGCCGACCAGGCGCGGCAGGCGCACGGTGCCGCCGAAGCCGGGATAGATGCCGAGCTTGACCTCCGGGAATCCAACCTGCGCCGCGCTCGACATCACGCGATAGTCGGTCGACAGCGCCATCTCGAAGCCCCCGCCGAGCGCGATGCCGTTGATCGCCGTCACCGAAGGCACTGGCAGGTCCTCCACCGCGTTGAAGACCTGGTTGGCCTCGGATCGCCCACTTGGCGATCTCCTCCTCCGGCTGCGAGAAGGTCTTGCCGAACTCGGTGATGTCGGCGCCGACGATGAACACGTCCTTGGCCGACGTGACCATCACACCCTTGATGCTTGCATCCTTGCGGATCGCTTCCGCGGCTTCGGCCAGCTCGGTCAGTGTCCGCAGGTCGAACTTGTTGATCGCATCTTCCTTGCGGTCGAAGCACAGCTCCGCGACCCCGTTGTCGAGCTTGCTGACCCGGATGGACTGCCCGTGATAGAGCGGCGCTTGCGCCATGGATGGTTTCGCTCCTCTGGAATGGAAACCGCGGCGTTTTGCGCGCCGCGGGGATTTGAAGAGCGGCCATGATAACGACCGAGCATCGCTGCGTAAATTCAAGCGGCATCAGCCATTTTTCTTTGACAGGACGCGAAGGCCGGACCTACACTGCCGCGAGCAAAAATTATCCACGTGCACGAGGCAAATCATGGCCGCTCGATCACGCAAGAACCCCAGGAAATCTGCCAAAGCCAGGAAAACCGCGAAGCCGCAAGGGCGCGTCGATCAACTGCGCAAGGATCTCAACATTGCCCTGGCGACCGCCCAGAAGCAGCGCAAGATCCTGCAGCAGACGCTCAATCGCGTGCTGGCGAGCGCCAAGGAAACGTTGAATGCGCTGGGCAAGACGCGCGCGCGCATCACCAAGCTGGTGACCGGCAGCGGCAAAGGCTCCGCCAAGAGCGCGGTGCGCCAGGTCAGGAAGGCGGCCAAGTCCGCACGCACGCAAATGCGCAAGACGGCGCGCAAGGCGCAGACCCAGGCGCGCAAGCAGGTGAAGGCGGCCCAGCGCAGCGTCCGCAAGATGCAGAAGCGCGTCAGCGCCAGCCTGCCCTCCATGCCTGACTCCGTCAGCCGCGCGATGTCGCGCGCGGCGATGGCGACCAGCAAGGCCAAGGCAGCGGTCGTCCCGCCGCCGGCAGCCCCTGCGGCGGTGCCGATGGCCTCCGAGTCGCCGACGGCGCCTCCCGGTGGTCCAGCGGCCTGATTCCGGAGCCGCATCCAGCGTTCTGGGTGTCACTGACCCTTCAACAGAGTACCGAGCTCTGCCGTCTTCTCGCGGATGAGACGCGGCTGCGGCTGCTGGTTCTGCTGGAATCCTTCGAGCTTTCGGTCGCCGAGCTGACCGAAGTCACGTCGCTGGCCCAAAGCCGCGTGTCCACACATCTGACTCGCTTGAAGCGAGCGGGCCTCGTGCAGGACCGTCGCGCGGGCGCCGCTGCGCTGTTCTCTGCCAATCTCGCCGACGGCGGGCTTGCCGCCGAGCTCTGGGCGGTGCTGAAAAGCCGCGTGTCCGACCGGCGCATACGCGTGGACGCCGAGCGCGCGCAGGGCGTCGTCAACGCCCGCAAGCACGGCCAGAGCTGGGCCGATTCCGTAGCCGGCCGCATGGAGCTGCACTATTCGCCGGGCCGCACCTGGGAAGCCAGCGCGCGCGCGCTCATCGGCCTGCTGGAGCTCGGCGACGTGCTGGACCTCGGCTCGGGCGACGGCCTGCTCGCCGAGCTGATCTCCGAGCATGCGCGCAGCGTCATGTGCGCCGACATCAGCGCCGCGGTGCTGGCCGCCGCACGCAAGCGGCTGCACGCATTGCCGCGCGTTTGCTACTGCCGCGCCGACATGCACGCGCTGCCGTTCGGCGAGTCGCGCTTCGATCAGGTTTTCCTGATGCACGCGCTCACCTACACGCGCGAGCCGCAGCGGGTGCTGTCGGAGGCCGCGCGGGTCCTGCGTCCGCGCGGGCGGCTGGTGATCGCAGCGCTCGCCGCGCACAAGCACAAGGAAACCATGCGGGCCTACGACCATCAGAACCTGGGCCTGTCGGTACCGACGCTGTCGAAGCTGATCGAGCAGGCGGGCCTCAGCGTCGAAAGCTGCCGCATCACATCGCGCGAGACCCGGCCGCCGTATTTTTCCGTGATCACTGCATTGGCGCGATCCGGCCGCTAAAATAGCCGGCCGCTTCACACCAACAACTCGGGGCTTCCACGTGGAAATCACCATTTTCGGCTCGGGCTACGTCGGGCTGGTCACCGCTGCCTGCTTCGCCGATGCCGGCAATGCCGTGCTGTGCGTCGACATCGACCAAGCCAAGGTGGCCAAGCTGCGCAAGGGACACGTTCCCTTTTACGAGCCGGGCCTCGAGGATCTGGTCAAGCGCAATTTCGAGGCAGGACGGCTGCGCTTCACCACCGACGCTGCCGAAGGCGTCGCGCATGGCCTCTTCCAGTTCATCGCGGTCGGCACGCCGCCGGCCGAAGACGGCTCGGCTGACCTGCATCACGTGCTCGCCGTCGCCAAATCCATCGGCAAGCACCTCACCGACTACCGCGTGGTCGTGACCAAGTCGACGGTGCCCGTCGGCACCGCCGAGAAAGTCGACGCCGCCATCCGCGGCGAGCTCGCGAACCGCAAGAAGGAGGTCGCGTACGACGTCGTGTCGAACCCGGAATTCCTCAAGGAAGGCGCGGCGGTGGAGGACTTCAACAAGCCGGATCGTGTCGTCATCGGCTCCAACAGCGACAAGGCCACCGACCTGATGCGCGCGCTCTATACGCCGTTCAATCGCAACCACGATCGCCTGCTGGTGATGGACGTGCGCTCCTCCGAGCTCACCAAGTACGCGGCCAACGCGATGCTCGCGACCAAGATCAGCTTCATGAACGAGCTGGCGAACATCTCCGAGAAGCTCGGCACCGACATCGAGCGCGTGCGCATCGGCATCGGCTCGGATCCGCGCATCGGCTTCCATTTCATCTATCCCGGCTGCGGCTACGGCGGCTCGTGCTTCCCCAAGGACGTGCAGGCGCTCGTGCGCACGGCTGAGGATGCCGGCTCCAAGCCCGAGCTCCTGCGCGCGGTCGAGGAAGTGAACGGCCGCCAGAAGAACGTGCTGTTCGCCAAGATCAAGGAGCAGCTCGGCAGCTTGAAGGGCCGCACCATCGCCGTGTGGGGTCTATCGTTCAAGCCCAAGACCGACGACATGCGCGCGGCGCCGAGCCGCAACCTGATCGACGCGGTGCTTGCCGACGGTGGCCGCGTGCAAGCCTACGATCCGGTGGCGATGGGAGAAGCGCGGCACCTCTACGAGCGTCAGCCGAACATGCTGTTCTCCGAATCCGCCGAGGCCGCTGCTACAGGCGCCGACGCGTTGGCGATCGTCACCGAGTGGCGCATGTTCCAGAGCCCGAACTTCCGTCAGCTCAAGGAGCTGATGAAGCAGCCGCTGATCTTCGACGGCCGCAATCTCTTCGATCCGGCGTTCATGCAGCAGACGGGTTTCACCTACTTCAGCATCGGCAGGCCCGTGGTGAGAGCCTAGGTCTGATCGGAAGCTCGGCCCGGCTGGTTCGGCGAGAGCGTCGGCCGCCAGGGATGGCGGACGTCGAGCCTACAGGGACGTATTTACGGCGTCTCCCGCCGGACCTGCCGGGCGAGCCTCGATCTCCTGGCTCCAGAGCGCCTTCCCACACTTCTTCGCGATCTGCGCCAGCCGCTCCGCGTGCGCGGCCAGCTCGTCGGCAGTTGCACGGACGATCGTGAGCACGCCGCGACGCAGCGGCTCCAGCGCGGTAGACGCCAGCGTCGCAGTGGCTTCGGCTGCGCTCGGACCGAAGCTCAGCGCGTCCTGCCCGCTGGTCATGGCGATGTAGACCTCGCCCAGGAGCCGGGCGTCGATCAAGGCCCCGTGCAGGTCGCGCCGCGAGTTGTCGACGCCGTAGCGCTGGCACAGCGCGTCCAGGTTCACCCGCTGTCCGGGGTGCATGCGCCGCGCCATCTGCACCGTGTCGGTGATCGTGCAGATCTGCTCGACGCGCTCGGCGATCCCCGCCCGCTCGAGCTCCAGGTTCAGGAACTCCACGTCGAACGCCGCGTTGTGGATGATCAGCTCGGCGCCGCGCAGGTATGCGAGAAGATCGTCGGCGATCTCGGCGAAGCGCGGCTTGTCGGCCAGCTTCTCGTCGCTGAGACCGTGCACGTCGCGTGCGCCGCGGTCGATCGCGCGCTCCGGATTCACGTAGCGGTGGAAGTTGTTGCCGCTGGGCCGCCGCTCGCGCAGCTCCACGCAGCCCACTTCGATGATGCGATGACCTTCCGAAGCCTCGAGGCCCGTGGTCTCGGTGTCCAGGACGATTTGTCTGATCATGCTCGTCCGGAATTGCTCGGGACAGGTTCGATGGCGGCGGTGGCGCCGGCCGTCATTTGATCGATAGCTTCATTGGCCAGACGATCGGCGGCTTCGTTGCCGGGATGACCGGAGTGGCCCTTCACCCACTGCCAGTCGATCCTGTGGCGGGCAGCGGCGGCGTCGAGGCGCTCCCAGAGATCCTGGTTCTTCACCGGCTTCTTGTCGGCCGTGCGCCAGCCTTTCACCTTCCACTTCGGCAGCCATTCGTTCAGGCCCTGCTTCAAGTAGATCGAATCGGTGACGAGCGTCACCTCGCAGGGCTCCTTGAGCGTCTCCAGCGCGCGGATCGCCGCCATCATCTCCATGCGGTTGTTCGTGGTCAGCGGCTCGGCGCCGTTGAGGCTCTTCTCCTGACCGCGGAATTCCAGCAGCGCGCCCCAGCCGCCCGGGCCCGGGTTGCCGCGACAGGCGCCGTCGGTGTGGATCACCACCTGCTTCATGCCTGGTCGACCACGCTGCGGCTCGCTGGCGCGGTCCCGATCGCCGGCTTGAGCACCGCGCGCGTGCGACGGCCGATCAGCGTCATCGGGATCACGCGCTTCTTCGCAACGACGAGATAGACGTCCGCGAGCGTATCGAACGCGCGCTGCAAGGCGTTGCTGATGCCTTCGGAGCGCGGAGCGTTCCAGGGAAAGCCCACGCCGAACCGACGCAGCTCGCAGATCTCGAAGTCCAAGAGCTCCAGCCAGTCGTGCAGCCGCCCGACGCTGACCAGATGCGCTCCCGCGGGGAACGCGCGGTAGCGCAACCCCAGGGCGTGGCGCAGACCCCAGAAGCTCCAGGGATTGAACCCGAGGATCAGCACGCGGCCGCGATCCGTCAGCACCCGGTTGACCTCGCGCAGCACCGCCTGTGGGGATCGCACGAACTCCAGGCAGTGCGGCAGCAGGATCGCGTCGACGCTCTTGGCCATGAGCGGCAGCTGCTCGGGCTCGGCCAGGGCCTGCTCGTCGAAACCGCGCACGGTGCCCAGCACGGCGCTATGCAGCATCTGGCCCGCGGTCAGGAGCCGCGTGCCTCGACCCCAGGAGCCGACCTGCAGCAGGTGGCGACCGAACAGCTCGGGCAGCGTGCGCGCGACTTCCCGCTCCTCGAGGTCGAGCAGACGCCGACCTGTCGCCGAACGCAGCCACAATTCGAAGGTGTGGCGGTCGAGCGGCCGCGCCAGCGAGCGTTCCCTCGGGCTCATGCGCTAACCTTCGGCCCCGATGCTGCAACGAACACGAGCATGACCAGCGTCACCGCCATTCCGGCATTTGTCGACAACTATATATATTTAGTCGAGCGCGCGGGATACGCCGTGGTGGTCGATCCGGGCGATGCGCGGCCGGTGCTGCAGGCGCTGGAATCCCGCCGGCTCAAGCTCGCCGCGATCCTGATCACGCACCATCATCTGGATCACTGCGGCGGCATCGCCGGCATCGTCGCCGCGCATCGCGCGCCGGTCTACGGGCCGCGCGCGGAGGCGCATCGGATCCAGGGACTCACCGAGCTCGTCGGCGAAGGCGACCGCGTCGACGTCGCCGAGCTCGGGCTGCACTGCGAGGTGCTGGAAATCCCGGGCCACACGCTCGGCCACATCGCCTACTACTGCGCGCCGACAGAGGGGGAGCCGCCTCGCCTGTTCTGCGGCGATACGCTGTTCTCCGCTGGTTGCGGCCGCCTGTTCGAAGGCACGGCCGCGCAGCTGCACCACTCGCTGCAGAGGCTCAACGCGTTCGATGGGACGACCGAGGTCTACTGCATGCACGAGTACACGCTCGCGAACCTGGCGTTCGCGGCGGCGGTGGAGCCGCAGAACGCGGAGATCGAGCGCTATCGCAGCCGCGTTCGCGAGCTTCGCGATCGCGGACTCCCCAGTTTGCCCAGCCGCCTGGCCATCGAGCGACAGGTCAATCCGTTCTTGCGGGTGGGTGAACCTGCGATAATGCGGGCCGCAGTTTCACAGCTCGGGCAGGTACCTGCGGACCCGGTTTCGGTCTTCGCCGCGCTGCGTGGATGGAAGGATGGCTTCAAGGCGCCGTAGTCAAGAAAAGAACACTCCGTGGTAAAAAATTACTGGTAGGTCATTTGATAAACTCGCGCGCGTTTACAAGGACGTCACTTTCTTCCGGAATTCCCATGGCTGGGTTCAATTGCGCTGCGCGCTGCCTCGGCGGCGCCCTCATGCTCGCCGCCGCCGCGGCCCTGGCTGCCCCCATGCCCGCGCCCGCCGACAAGGCCGCGATCAAGGTGGACCAGGACATCCAGGCGCTCAAGGACGTCGCCGTCGACGTCCAGCGCGACCTGCTGACCCTCGACGAGGCCCTGCTCTACCCGGACATCACGCGGGTCTCGGTGTTCGTCGGCGTGAAGGTCTCTGGCTTCTTGCTCAACGAGATGACCGTCTCGCTGGATGACGGGCAGAAGGTCACCTACAAGTACACCGACTCCGAATCCAAGGCCCTGCTGAAGAACGGCTTGCACCGCCTGCTGCGGGTCAACATGCAGCCGGGCGCGCACCGCGTCCACGCGGAGTTCTCCGGCAAGTTCATCGACGCGCAGCCCAAGGATCCGCCGATCAAGGGTGCAGTCGACCGCGTGTTCGACAAGGGCCTGGGTCCCGTGGACCTGGTGCTGCCGATCGCGCGCAACACGCGCCTGGACCGTCCCGGCCTGTCGGAAGTCGCGCGGCTGGAAAGCACGCAGACCCGCATCGCCCGCCGCGCGGTGATGCTGGACTCGTCGCGCTGGGCGGATTCGCGCGATTACGGACCGGGCAGTGCGTCGGACCCGCGCCTGGGCATGGCGATCTTCCTCAAGCACGACAAGCGCTACTACAGCGCCATCGCCGAGCTGCTGCGCATCGCCGCGGGCGTGCCCGACCCCGACCAGCTGCCCGTGGCCTTCCACGAGCAGCTCGCCGAGTGCTATCTGAACTTCGGCATGCCCGAGCAGGCCGGCGCCATCTACAAGCGCCTGCTGCGGGAGAACTCCTCCAACGCGGTCGACGCGGCGCGCGCGCGCCTGCGCCTCGGCCAGTTCCAGCTCGAGCGCGGCTACGTGCCCGAGGCCACGACCACGCTCTCGAATCTGTCCGAGAAGATGCCGCTGGAGGTCATGCCGGAGTGGCAGGACCTGCTGTCACGCGCCTTGCTCGCGCAGGGCCGCAACGCCCAGGCGGTCGAGGTGCTGACCGAAGGCAAGAACACCGACAAGCTGTCGCCGTACGCGCGCTACAACCTGGCGATCGCGCTCCTCAACGAAGGCCGCGTCGAGCAGGGCCGCACGATCCTGGATCGCCTCGGCACGATGAAGGTCCCCGACGTCGAGACCCTGGCGTTGCGCGATCGCGCCAACCTCACGCTTGGCTATCACTTCCTGCGCGCGCAGCAAGGCGGCACCGCAAAGCCGATCTTCGGCCGCATCCGCACCGAAGGGCCTTACTCCAATCGCGCACTGCTCGGCCTCGGGTGGTCGGAGCTGGCGCCGCGCGGCGGCCTGCAGAAGCACGCCACGCCCGAAGACCAGTCGCCGTTCTCCACGTTCTCGTCGCTCGGCGTGCTGCTGCGGCCGGGCTACTACGACGCCGATCCGTTCAAGCGGCTGGGTTTGCGCCCCTTCAAGCTCTCCAGCATCAGCAAGGAAGAGGAAGAGGCGCTCAAGCGCGCGCTGGTGCCGTGGATCGAGCTGGCCGGGCGTGACCCGATGGATCCGGCGGTACAGGAAGGCCTGCTGGCCATCCCGTTCGCGATGGATCGCCTCAAGGCGCACACGCAGGCGCTGGATCTGTACAACCGCGCCGTCACCGCGCTGGAAGAGTCGCGCAAGCGCATGGATGCGGCGTCCGCCTCGATCAAGCAGGGGCGCATGGTCGAGACCATCGTCCGGCGCGACCTCGACGCCGAGAGCGGATGGCAGTGGCGGCTGCGCGACCTGCCGGACGCTGCCGAAACCTACTTCCTGCAGAACCTCCTCGCCGAGAACGCCTTCCAGGAGAGCCTCAAGAACTATCGCGACGTGCGCCTGATCGGCAAGAGCTTCGACGGGTGGCGCGATCGCATGAACGGGCTCGACCGCGGAACCGCGCAGGAGCAGCAGCCCAATATCGCGCCGGAGCTGTTCATCGCCCGCGCGCGGCAAACTTACACCCCGCCCTACGTGATCATGTCGCTGGCGCTCAATCCCGCCGATACGCTCGCCGCGCCCGGCACCTATGACGCGCCGATGACGTTCGTGCCGCGCCCGCGCGTGCAGCTGGCGGCCGTGTATGCCCCGCGCAACGCTTACGGTCCTTTCGAGCGCATGGCCGCGGTCCGCGGCGCCATCGAGCAGCTCAAGCCCAGGATCGCCAACGCCGGCCTCGACGCCAGCCGCCAGCTGGAAAGCTCCGCGGTGCGCGAGCTCAACGGCCAGAAGAAACAGATCGAGCGCTATCTCGTGGAGGCGCGCCTCGCGGTCGCGCGCATCTACGACCGCGAAAGCAAGGGCGAGACCGTGCCGCCTGCGAAGGAGCGCAAGTGAAGCTACGTGTCTCGCTGGCCCTGATCCTGGTCCTCGCCGCCTGCTCGTCCGGCGTCAAGACGACGGGACGGCCGATCAAGGAGCTGTCCAAGCAGAAGGCGCCCGCTGTCGACAAGCTGCCGATCCAGCAATCGGCGCCGATCGAGGTCAGCCCCGAGGCCGCGCAGGAGAACTACCGACAGATCCTGGAGCTGGCGCCGGACTCGGAGACCAAGGCCGAGGCGATGCGCCGCCTTGCGGACCTGCAGATCCAGATCGACGAGAGCTCGCCGGGCGCGGACACCAGCAAGAGCCAGCAGATCCAGCAGGAGTCGATCAAGCTCTACAACCAGCTGCTCACCGAGAAGCCCGACGATCGCAACAACGATCGCGTGCTCTACCAGCTCGCGCGCGCCTACCAGAACACCGGGCAGGAGCCCAAGGCGGTCGACACGCTCAAGCAGCTGGAGACGCAGTTCCCCGAGTCATCGCTGCAGGGGGACGCGCATTTCCGGCGCGCCGAGATCCTGTTCCGCCTGGGTCGATTCGACGAGGCGGGCGAAGAGTACAAGACGGTCATGGACATGGGGGGCCGCACGCCCTTCTTCGAGCCGTCGCAATACAAGTACGGCTGGTCGCTGTTCAAGCAGTCGCAGTACGAGCCCGCCATCCAGGTGTTCTGCGCGATCCTCGACCGCGAACTGCCGGCGGGTGTCGGCGCCAATCCGCAGATCGCCCTCAGCGCCGTGGACCCCGCCAAGCGCGACGTGGCCAAGGACGCGCTGCGCGTCGCCGGCCTGTCGTTCGCCGCGCTGGGCGGCGGCGAAGCGATCAACGAGTACATCGTCCGCAAGGGCGAGCCGCGCTTCTTCCCGCTGCTCTACAACGCGCTTGGCGAGCAGCTGGTCGAGAAACAGCGCTACACCGACGCGGCAAAGGCCTACGGCGCGTTCACGGCCAAGTACCCGATGCATCCGCTGGCGCCCTCGTTCCAGTCGCGCGTGATCAAGACGTACGGCGACGGCGGCTTCAGCGATCTGGTCGTGCAGGAGAAGGAACGCTTCGCCACGACGTACGATCCGTCGGCGCCGTACTGGGCCGGCCGCGCGCCGCTGCCCGAAGTGATGTCGGAGCTGCGCGGCCACCTGGACGACCTCGCCAAGTATTACCACGCCAAGGCGCAGGCCAATCCGGTCGCGAACAAGGCGGACTTCATCACCGCCGCGAATTTCTATCGCCGCATCCTCAAGGCCTTCCCGACCGACCGCAAGAATCCGGAAACCAACTTCCTGCTCGCCGAATCGCTGTTCGACGGCGGCCTGACCATGGACGCCGCCACGGAATACACCCGCACGGCCTACGAGTACCCGGCGCATGACAAGAGCGACGAGGCCGCCTACGCCGCCGTGCTCGCCTACCAGCGCAATACCAAGGAAGCCGCGGACCGGCAGGCGGCGCTGCGCCTGGAGATCGACAACTCCAAGCGCTTTGCCACCGCCTTCCCGAATCACAAGGAAGTGCTGCCGGTGCTCACGCGCACGGCGCTGGCGCTCTACGAGATCAAGGCGCTCGACGAGGCGATCTCCGTCGCCGATCGGGTGATCAAGTCGCCGCAGGCCACGCCCGATCTGCGGCGGCAGGCCTGGAGCGTCACCGCCGACGCGCAGTTCGCGCAGAAGCGTTATCCGGAATCCGAAGTGGCCTACACCAACGTGCTCGGGCTGATCGGGCCTGCCGATGCGTCGCGCCGCCAGGTCGTCGAGCAGCTGGCCGCGTCGATCTACAAGCAGGGTGAGGCCGCGCGCGCGGCCAACGACCTGCGCACCGCGGTCGGACACTTCCAGCGCGTCGGCAAGGTCGTGCCGGAAGCCAGCATCCGCGCGACGGCCGACTACGACGCCGCCGCCGGGCTCATCTCGCTGCAGGATTGGCCCGCCGCCGCGCAGGTGCTCGAGAGCTTCCGCGTGAACTTCCCGCGCCATCCGCTCGCGGCCGACGTCGACAAGAAGCTCGCGGTCGTCTACGAGAAAGACAATCGCCCGCGCGAAGCCGCGAGCGCATACGCCCGTATCGCCGCCCGTCCTGGCGAGACGCTGGAGATCCGGCGCGAAGCGGCGTGGCAAGCCGCGACCCTCTTCGACAAGGCCAAGGACGAGCCGGCAACCACGCAGGCCTACGAGTTCTACATCAAGAACTTCGTGCAACCGGTGGACCGCGCGCTGGACGCGCGCATGCGCCTGGCGGAGATCTACCAGAACAACGGCAACCGCGCCGCTTACCTGCGCATCCAGCAGGACTTCATCACTGCCGACGCCTTTGCCGGCGGCGAGCGCAGCGACAAGAGCAAGACGCTGGCCGCGCGCGCGAGCCTGGAGCTGGGCCGCAACGACGCGCTCGCTGCCGCAGCGGTGCCGCTGACCGCGCCGTTGCAGAAGAGCCTGCCGGCGAAGAAAGCCGCGCTGGAGAAAGCGATCAATACCCTGTCGCGCGCTGCCGGATACGGGCTCTCTGACGTGACCACTGCCGCGACCTACGAGCTGGGCGCGCTGTATCAGGGCTTCGCGCGCGCGCTGCTGGATTCGCAGCGCCCCGGCAAGATGACGTCGGAGCAGCTGGAGCAATACAACCTGCTGCTCGAGGAGCAGGCCTTCCCCTTCGAGGAGAAGGCAATCCAGACCTACGAGGTCAATCTCAAGCGCATCAGCCAGGGCGTCTACGACGACTGGGTCCGCAAGAGCCTGATGGCGCTCGCCGGCCTGGCCCCGGGCCGCTATTCCAAGCGCGAGCAAGGTGACGAGGTCTACGATGCGCTGCGCTGAATCGCGGCTGATGCCGCTCCTACGACACGCGACGGTGGCGCTGATGCTCGTCACGCTCGCAGGCTGCGGAAGCTTCAGCAAGAAGGGCGCCGGCACAAAAGCCCCGCCGCGCAAGCCAGTGGCCGGCGGCACCACGGCCGTGCCTTCCAAGGGCGATCCGCAGGCGCGGTTCTCCGCCGCCGTGCAGCTCATGCGCGAGAAGAAGCTGCCCGATGCGGAGGCCGCGTTCGTGGCGCTGGCCAACGACTTCCCGCAGGTCCTCCGGGCCGCTGACCAATCTCGGGATCATCTACGCCAAGTCCAACCGCCGTGACCAGGCGCTGATGGTGCTGACCAAGGCGACGCTCGCGAACAACAAGAATCCCGTGGCGTGGAACTGGCTGGGCATGATGCAGCGCGACGCCGGCGACCGCGTCGGCGCCGAGCAGTCGTACTTGAAGGCGGTGCAGGCCAAGCCGGATTACGCCCTGGCCCACCTGAACCTTGGCATTCTTTACGACAACTACCTGGGCCGGCCGCAGGACGCGCTGGTGCAATATAGGCAATATCAGCAATACGTCGGCAAGGAAGATTTGCGCATCAGCGCGTGGATTGCCGAGATCGAATCCAAGCAATCCGTGTCCAAGCCGCTGACGGCGCCGACGCCGCGAGACGCGCAGCCGGCGACGGGCAAGCCCAAGGATGAGTCAAAGGGAACGTTTCTCCCGGTACGTAAGCCATGAAACAACTGAATGCATTGAGCCTGCTGTTCCTGTGCGCGAGCGTCCTGGCGCAGGAGCCTGCGGTCGACACCTCCGCGGCTCCGGCCGTGGACACCTCGCGCCGGCTGCAGCAGCCGCCATCGTCCTCTGCAACCGCGCCGACCAACAGCGGCACCACGATCGTCGGCGAGAGGGAATCGCCGATCGGCCTCTACATCATGCCGTGGCGCAACTCGGGCCCGGAACAAGGCATCGATCGCCCTGCCCGGCTGCTGGAAGAGGAAGCCCTGCCACTGGATCCCGGCACGTTCCGCCGCCAGCTCGACTATTACTCCGCGCTCACCGCGCACAAGCAGGCGATCGGCACCACGCCTGCGCCCTGACAACGCTACTTTAAAAAACTCCAACGAGGCCATTTATGGATTTGTTCGCAACCATCGTCCACTTCTTCCAGGCTGGCGGTGTGTTCATGTTCCCCATCGCCGCGGTCCTGGTGCTGGGACTGGTGATCACGCTCGAGCGCTGGCTGTTCCTGAACCGCTCGCAGCGCGAGAACCGCAAGGTCTGGGGCAGCATGCTGCCGCTGATGAGCGCGGGCGACTTCGACGGCGCCGAGCGCATCGCCCGCGAGTCCGACACCGCCATCGGCCGCGTGCTCGGCTACGGCTTTGCGCATTCGCGGCAGCAGGCCTCGCGCGCCGACCTCGAGATGGCGATGGAGGAGAGCCTGATGGAAGTCACGGCGCTGCTGGAGAAGCGCACGCACTACCTCGCGGTCTTCGCCAACGTCGCCACCCTGCTCGGCCTGCTCGGCACCATCAGCGGCCTGATCCGCGCCTTCGCGGCGATCGCAAGCCTTAACCTCGCCGAGAAGACCAACGTGCTGTCGTTCGCCATCTCCGAGGCGCTGAACTGCACGGCCTTCGGCCTGATCGTCGCCGTGCCGCTGCTGCTGATCCACTCCTGGCTCTCCACCAAGGCCGGCGAGCTCGTCGACAGCCTGGAGATGGCCAGCGTGAAGTTCCTGAACAGCCTGTCGCTGCGCCGGGCACCGGCCGCGCGCTAGCCCTAAGGATCGGATCCAAGCGATGCGCCTGTCGCGACGCGCCCTGCGGATTGCCGGCGTCAGCAAGTCGGCTGGCGCCGACGCGCAGATCAACCTCGTGCCGATGATCGACATCCTCACGGTGCTGGTGCTGTACCTGCTCGTGGGCTCGATCGCCAGCCATCTGGCGATCCTCAACCTGAACCTGCCGGCGCCCGACCAGAAGCAGCCCGAGGTTCCGCCGCTGGCGTTCAACATCCTCGTGCGGCACTCGGAGATCGACGTCGGCGACACGGTCAACGGGCTGCTGCAGGCGTTCCCCAACACGCCGGACGGCTACAACTACGCAGCCCTCGGCGACTTCCTGTCGAAGATCAAGCTCAAGCAGCCGCAGCAGAACTCGATCACGATCCTGATGGAGCCGGACCTGCATTACGAAGTGCTGGTGAAGGTGATGGACACGGCGCGCGTGTTCCCTGCCGACGAGAGCGGCACTGGCGTGCTGCGCGAGATGTTCCCCAACATCGCCATCGGTGACGCGCCGCAGCCCGGACCTGCCCCGCCGGCCACCGGCGCGCCTGCCGGGGTCGCCCCACCCGCGCCCGCGCCATGAAGCTTTCGATCCGCGCCTTCCGCAAGGTGCGCCGCGTCAAGCGCGCGGCGACGGTGACCAACATCAACCTCGTGTCGATGATCGACATCTTCACGATCCTCATCATCTACATGCTGGTCAACACCGCCGCAGTGCAGGTCATTGGCGCCGAGCAGGTGAACCTCCCCAAGTCGATCGCAGAAGAATCGCCGCGCGAGAACACCGCGATCATCGTCACCGGCGAGGAGATCCTGGTCGACGGCCGCAAGGTGATGAACACCGCCGACGCGGAATCCGCGACTGGCGTGCTCGAGCCGCTGAAGGCGGAGCTCGAGTCGCGCGCCCCGCTCAAGCCGCTGGCCAACGATCCGGCGCAGATGAGCCGCGGCGAGGTCAACATCATGGGGGACAAGAACATCCCCTACAGCATGCTCAAGAAAGTCATGGCCACCTGCAGCACGGTCGGCTTCGCGCGCATCTCGCTGGGCGTGATTCCTGAACCGCGGGGAGCGGCGCCATGAGCGTGTATGCGCTGAGCGAAGAGCTCTGGGAGATATCGGAGCGCAACGACCGGCGGTTCCGCCGCCTGATGTGGGAGATTGGTCTGCCGGCGCTGATCGCCGCGATCGTGATCCCGTTCCTGACCATCGCCGGCGCCGAGAAAGGCGGTGGCGAGATCGAAGCGACGCGCTACGCGCAGCTGCTGCCCGAGCAGCCGCCGGCGCCGGTCGCCGAGAAGATCGAGGAGCCCAAGCCCGCGGAAGAGCCCAAGCCCAAGCAGGAAACCAAGCCGCAGCCCAAGCCGAAGCCAAAGCCCGAGGTGGTCCCGCCGACGGAAGAGCAGATCCGCGAGCAGGCCCGCAAGGTCGCGCAGAAGCAGTTCAGCAAGGTGGCGGACGCGCTCGCCGAATTGCGCGACCAGAACCTGACGGCGCTCGAATCCAACCAGCCGCTGCAAGCCAGCGTGCTCACCGCGCGCTCCGGTGCCGGTGGCGACACCTCGGCCTTCGCAGCCTCGGCAGCGCAGGCGAGCAGTGGCATCGGCGACAACGCCTCGAGCATCACCGATACCCAGAGCGGCACCGGCCTTGGCTCGCGCCGCACCACGACGGTCAGCGGGCCCAAGGGCTTCGGACGCGACAAGACCAGGCCGGGCCAGAGCGGCGACGCCCTGCTCGCCGGCCGCACGCTGGAAGAGATCCAGCTCGTGTTCGATCGCAACAAGGGCGCGATCTACACCATCTACAACCGCGCACTGCGCGATAACCCCAGCCTGCGCGGCAAGCTGCTCGTCAACATGACGATTGCCCCGGACGGGTCAGTGACCCGTTGCGTGATCGTCTCCAGCGAGCTCGGCGACCCGGAGCTCGAGAGCAAGATCATCGCTCGCGTGAAGCTGATCAACTTCGGCGCCAAGCCGGTGCCGGCGTTCACGCTCGACTACCCCATATACTTCCTGCCGTCGTAAATGCGTCGGCTCCGCGCTTTGCGGATCCGACGGTGAAACGGAGACAGCCATGGGTTTTCTGTCCGGCAAGAAGGTGCTCATCACCGGCGTCGCCAGCGATCGTTCGATCGCTACGGGCATCGCCGAAGCCATGCATCGCGAAGGCGCGGAGCTGGCGTTCACCTTCCAAGGCGACAAGCTCAAGCCACGCGTCGAGGCGCTCGCGCAGCAGACCGGGTCGTCCATCGTGCTGCCGCTCGACGTCACCCGCGACGCCGAGATCGCTGCCGTGTTCAAGGCGCTCGAGCAGAAATGGGGCGCCGTCGACGTCGTCGTGCACTCGATCGGCTTCGCGCCGCGAGAGCTGCTCGCCGGCAGCTATCTGGACACCGTCACGCGCGAGGGCTACGCGATGGCGCACGACATCTCCGCGTATTCCTTCGCTGCGCTGGGCAAGGCGGCGCGGCCGCTGATGCGCGGACGCGCGGGGGCGCTGCTGACGCTGACCTACCTTGGTGCCGAGCGCGCGGTGCCGATGTACAACGTGATGGGCGCCGCCAAGGCGAGCCTGGAAGCCAACGTCCGCTACATGGCGGCGGAGCTCGGCGCAGAGGGCCTTCGCGTCAATGCGATTTCCGCAGGACCGATCAAGACGCTCGCCGCCGCCGGCATCAAGGGCTTCCGCAGCATGTTGTCGTCGGCCGAGAAGGCGTCGGCCTTGCGTCGCAACGTCACCATCGAGGAAGTGGGCAACGCCGCTGCGTTCCTGTGCTCGGATCTCGCGTCGGGGATCACCGGCGAGATCCTCTACGTCGACGGTGGCTTCAACATCATGGGCTTCAGCTTCGCCGAAGAGGGCAAAGGCACCGCGCCCGCGGCGTAACGCCGCGGCTAGGCCGCGGGCTTCTGCAGTACGTCGGTCTCCCCCATCAACCGCGCGATCGTGACGGCGCCACTGGAGTCGCCGAAGACGTTCACCGCCGTGCGGCACATGTCCAGGATCCGGTCCACCGCCAGGATCAGCCCGAGACCCTCGAGCGGCAAGCCGATCGTAGTGAGGATGAGCGCGATCGCGACCAGGCTTGCAGACGGAATGCCGGCGACGCCGATCGACGTCAGCAGCGCCATGGCGACGATGACGAACTGCGTGCCGAAGGACAGATCGAGCCCGTAAGCCTGTGCGATGAACATCGCCGCGACGCACTCATACAGCGCGCTGCCATCCATGTTGACGTTGGCGGCGATGGGCATGAAGAAGCCGGTGACGCGCGACGACACGCCAGCCCGGCGCTGCACGCAGTCCAGACTCACCGCGAGCGTTGCCGCCGAGGAACTGGTGGAAAACGCCGTGAGCATCGCCGGCGCCATCGCCTGGAAATGTCGTTGCGGCGGGACGCGGGCAACCAGACGCAGGATCAGGGGTAGCGTCACCAGAACGTGCGTCAGAAGGCCGGCGAGCACGGTCATCAGGAACATCGCCAGCGGTTGAACGGCCGACCAGCCCGTGCGCGCGATCACCGCCGCCACCAGACCAAACACGCCGATGGGAGCGAAATACATCACGAATTTGGTGACGCCCAGCATCGCCTCGTGCGCACCCATCCAGAAGCGGCGCTGCGTACCGGCAAGTGGCTCCGGCAGGTGCGTGAGTCCGTAGCCGAAGACGATGGTGAACAGCAGAAGCCCGAGGATGTCGCCGTCCGCCGCGGCCTTGAAGAGGTTGGAAGGCACCAGGCGCTGGATCACCGCCAGCATGTCGCCGCCACCGCGCTCCTTGATTTGTGCGAGCACCGTGGCTGCGTCATCCGTGAGGCCCATCCGCGCTCCAGCGGGCGCGCCATCCACGAGTCCCGGCGCCAGGACGTTGCTCCAGGCCAGCCCGATGAGGATCGCGAGGAGTCCCGTGACGGCGAACCACGCCACCGCCAGGGAACCCATGCGGCCCAGGTTGCGCGCATCGGGAACGCCGGCAAGCCCGGATAGCAGCGAGGTGATGACGAGCGGCACCACAAGGAGCTTCAGCCCGTTGAGGAACAGCGTTCCAAGGAAAGCGGCGACCGTGATCTGCGCCGATTCCGGCGCCGAGAAGGCGCCGACGATCACCGCGGCCAGCAGCGCGATGCCGATCTGCCAGTGCAGGCTCAGTCTCGGAGGTCGCACCGACATTCGCGCTGGCGAGGAGCTGCGTTTACGGGGCCGGCTCGTCGGGCGCTTCCGACGGCGCCCGGACGATCTTCACCTTCACGACGTCACCGATGTGGTCACGGAACGCGTTGAACGCGCGGCCCGCGTCGAGATCACGGAGCGACGCCCGCAGCTTCTTGGCCTCGTCCGGCGTCGCGGTCGCAAGATCGCCGTCCTTGACGTCGCTCAGGATCACCACGGCAACGTCGCCATTGGCGAGCACGACCTGTTCGACGGACGGCGTGCCGCCAGCCGGCCGCGGCAAGTGGAACAGCGTCTTGAGGATCGCCTTGTCCACCTTGGCGTCGTCGCGCTTGACCGGCCCGATCGTCTTGAGCTGGGCGCCCACCTGCTGCGCCGCTTCCTCGGGCTTCTTGCCGCTGCGCAACGCTTCCTGCACCGCGCGTCCCTGTTCCTTCGCTTTCTCGGCAACGGCGATGGTGCGCAGCTTCGTCTTGATCTGCTCGGCGACTTCCGTGAGCTCGCGCTGGCGCGGCGCCTCGTACTCGGCCTTGCGCACGACCACGACGTCGCCGGTGCCGATCGAGATCGGCTTGCTGTTCTCGTTGCTCTTCAGCACCTCTTCAGAGAACGCGGCCTGTCTGACCGCCTGGTTGCTGGTGACGCCCGTGCTGCCGGGCGCGCCGGCGCGACCGAACCAGTCGGTGGTCTTGACCTCGACGCCCAGCTCCTTGGCCAACGGCTCGAGCGAGCCAGGATTCTCGAACGCGAGCTGCTCGAGCTTCTCCTGCTGGTCCTTGAAGTGCTTCTCGCCCTCTTTGCGCTGATACAGCTCCAGCAGCTCGGCCTGGACGGTCTTGTCGTCGAGCTGACGGATCGCCGGAGGATGCACGTCTTCGAGCTTGATCAGGTGCCAGCCGAATTCCGTCTCGACCGGTTCGCTCACCTCGCCCTTCTTCAGCGCCATCAGCGCTTCCTCGAACTTGGGCACCATCTGTCCGTGCCGGATCCATCCGAGATCGCCGCCCGATCCCTTGGATCCGGTGTCGGTCGATTCGGCTTTCGCCAGCGTCGCGAAATCGGCGCCGCCCTTGAGCTTGGCCGACAGCTCCTCGGCGTGCTTGCGGGCAGCCGCCTTGTCCGCGCCGAATGCGATGAGGATGTGGCTGGCCTTGCGTTCCTCCGGCGTCGAGAAGCGGGTCGCTTTCTCCGACTCGTACAGCGCCTTGAGCACGTCCGGGCCCGGGCTTTGTGCCTTCTGCATCTGCTCCAGCGACAGCTCGACGTAGGCCAGCTTGATGCGCTCCGGCGACATGAACTCGCTCTTGTGCGCGTCGTAATAGGCCTGGACCTGTGCATCCTCGACCTTGACGCTGTCCTGATACTTGGCCGCCTCGAGCTGCACGTAGCTCAGCGTCCGCTGCTGGCCAGAGAGCCGGTAGGCCGCCGCCAGGTCCGCGTCCGTCGCGAACTCGGTGTCGGTGACGCCGCTGCGCATCTGGTCGATGGCCAGCGAATCGCGCATCTCGGTTTCGAACCGCGCCGTGGAATAGCCTTCACGCGACAGCCGCTCCTTGTAAACCGCGGCGGAGAACTGACCGTTGTCCTGGAACGCCGGCATTTCCCTGACGGCCTCGACCAGCATGCTGTCGGGAGCGACGTAGCCCTGCCGCTCGCTGTACTGGCGCAGCGTCATCTCCTTGATCATGTCGTTGAGGACGATCTGCTGGAACTGCTTGGGATCGATCATCTCGGGGCGGAAGTTCTCGCCCATCAGCTGTTGCATCTGCCGGTAGCGGCGCTCGTAAGCCTGTCGCAACTGGCTCTCGGTGATCCGCTGCGCGCCGATCAGCCCGCCGAAACTGCCACCGACCTTGGCCACCACCGGATCACCGGTACCGCCGCGGAAGGATTCGATGCCCCAGAAGGCGAAGGGCACGCAGATGAAACCGATGACGACCCAGAGAATCCAGCCGATCATCCGTTCGCGGATTGCTTGGAGCATGACTTTTCTGACTCACTGAAAATAACTTGGGGCGCCGTTTGGCGCCCCAGGGGTTAATTCTGGCGGAGCGGACGGGACTCGAACCCGCGACCCCGTGCGTGACAGGCACGTATTCTAACCAACTGAACTACCGCTCCAGAAAAAACTTTGGTGGGTGCTGACGGGCTCGAACCGCCGACATTCGCCTTGTAAGGGCGACGCTCTACCAGCTGAGCTAAGCACCCCGAAAAAGCGTGCGCGACCGACTCCGACGCACCCTTCGTAAAAAAGCGCGCTAGTTTACTGAGTCCTTCAGAGCCTTGCCAGCTTTGAAGGCCGGCGTCTTGCCGGCAGGGATCTTGATCTCGGCGCCGGTCTTGGGATTGCGGCCCTTGCGCGCAGCGCGCTTGCGCACCGAAAACACGCCGAAGCCGACGAGCGAAACCTTCTCACCTTTCTTCAGGGTCCTGCTGATCACGTCCACCACGGTGTCCACGGCGTGGTTGGCGTCGGCCTTGGACAGGCCGGACTTCTCTGCAACCGCGTCAATCAGTTCTGCCTTGTTCATTGGTGTTGAGGTCCCCTGGAATTCGATCGGTGGAAAGTGCGGCTCACGAGCCGTCGTGCGATTTTTAGGTGTGACTCTAGGTTTGTCAGCGAGAAGGTCGGCGATGTTCCCTTTTGCCGAGCTGTTGCAGCATCGGCATCTGCCATCGTCAACGCCGGCAGCTTTATAGCAAGCGAAAAAATCGGCGTCAACGAACGCACGCGGCGTTTTGCGCGAGCGCGCATGCACCGGCGCGCCCCTAGAGCCACCGACGTTTCAGCCCACTTTTCGCTTGACGGGCAAGTGTCGGGCCGCTACCTTGCGCGTCTGTAGGATTCTTCTTACATCCGCCTGTAACCGGCCTCATCTAGAGGGCCGGAAGTTCCAATCAATTGGGGAGTGACACATGATCTCGTTGTTCGGCGAATCGTTTTCGCGTACGGTCACCAAGCTCGTCGTGACCGCCCTGCTCAGCTGCGTCACGCTCGTCACTCCCGCGCTCGCCCAGGACCCGGCTGTTGCAGCCCCGGATCCCGCGGCAACACCTGCGCCCGATGCGGCGCCGGTGGAAACGCCTGCAACGGATGCCGGCACGGCACCCGCAGAGGCGGCGGCTCCTGCAGAAGCCGCAGCGGCAGATGCCACGCCAGCCTCTCCTGAAGCCGCACCCCAGCCGTATGAGGAGACTGTGCCGGTCAACGCGGCGACCTCCTCCGAGGAAGCTCCGGCCGAAGGCTCGCCCGGATCGACCAAGCTCGAGAAAGTCGAGGTCACCGGCTCGCGCATCAAGCGCACCGACTACGAGACCGCGCAGCCCGTCGTCGCGATCTCGCGCAAGGACATCGAGCGCACCGGTGTCGCCACGCTGGGCGAGTTGCTCCAGTCCCTGCCGTCCGCGGGCTCGGCGCTGAACACCACGTTCAACAACGGCGGCACCGGCGCCACCGAGATCGACCTGCGCAACCTCGGCTCCAGCCGCGTGCTGGTGCTGGTCAACGGCCATCGCTGGGTCAACGGCCTGCGCAGCCTCTCGACCAGCTCGGTCGACCTGAACACCATCCCGCTGGCGATCATCGAGCGCATCGAGGTCCTGCAGGACGGCGCCTCGGCGATCTACGGATCGGACGCGATCGCGGGCGTGGTCAACATCATCACGCGCAAGGACTACCAGGGCGCGTCGATCCAGCTCCAGGGCGGCGCCTACACCGAAGGTGGCGACGGCGCGCAGCAGCTTTACAGTGTCTCGATCGGCAACCTGTTCGGCACCGGCGCAGGGCATACCTCGGTCTTCGGCAGCATCAGCTTCGAGGATCAGAAGGCGATCCCGACCTACGATCGGGAGATTTCGCGCCTGCCCAAGCAGAATACCGGGCTGACCCGCGCCAGCGGATTCCTTCCGGACAGCCGCATCCTGTTCGTCCCAAACCCCGTCAACGGCGTGATCCTCGGCACCCAGAAGTGCCCTGGCCTCGCCGGCGAGCTGGCGCAGGGCGCGCTGGACGATCTGGGTGGCACCGTCGGCGATCCGCTGACGCCCGGAAGCATCCCGCCGATTCCGATCACGCTGCCGCCCGGCCTCGAGGACATCCCTGGCGTGCAGCTCTGCGACCTCAAGCACATCACCGGCGCGGCCTCCAGCCCGCTGTACACGGACTACAAGCACTACGACGTGCCGCAGGACAGCTACAACTACGCGCAGGACAACCTGGTGTCGACGCCGCTTCGCACCTACGGCGCCTTCTTCGGGCTCAACCACAAGTTCGACACGCTGGACCTGGCGGTCCTGAAGGACCTCACGTTCACCTTCGAAGGCCTGTTCAATTATCGCCAGTCGCTGCAGCAGCTGGCAGCGCAGCCGACCTGCTCGGGCGATGCCTGCCCCATCATCGGCGGTGGTCTGAATGCGGCCGGCGAGAGCATCAACCAGCGCACCTACGTCTCCTCGAGCAACCCGTACAACCCATTCCGCCAGGACATCGGACTTGCCGATCCTGCCGCTGGCCTCATCGGCACCGGCGCGGTGCTGTTCCGTCCCAACCAGCTCGGACGTCGCGCGCAGCAACAGCACGTGCCGACGACCTACCTGCGTCCCGCCATCAGCGGCGCCTTCGACATCTTCGGACAGTTCCTGAACTGGGAAGGCGGCTTCAGCTACGGGCAGAGCAAGCAGGACGAATGGCTCTACGGCTCCATCCGCCTCGATCACGTGCAGCTGGGCCTTGGGCCCCTCGCCGCTTGCGAAGCAGATCCCGAGTGCGTGCCGCTCGACTTCATGCACGGACCGTCGCTGACGCAGGAGATGATCGACTACATCCGCTTCACCGGCGTCTCGACGACCAAGCAGACGCAGCGCGACGCCTTCATCAACCTGTCGACCAGCATCGAGCAGTGGCCGATGGGCCCGATCGGCATCGCCACCGGCGTGGAGTACCGCAAGGACCACTACGAGTTCCTGCCCGACATGTTCGCGCAGACCGGCATCAGCGCCGGGCTGTTCTCTGCGCCCACCAGCGGATCGGTGGAAGCCAAGGAAGCGTTCGTGGAATTGGACATTCCCCTGGCGCGCGACATCCTTCTGCTCAATGAGCTGGAGATCAACGTCGCCGGCCGCATCTCGCAGTACAAGACCTTCGGCAGCTCCCGCAACGGCAAGGCCGGCCTGCGCTGGAAGCCGTACCGAGGACCTGCTGCTGCGCGGCACCTACTCGAGCTCGTTCCGCGCCCCCAACGTCGGCGACCTGTTCCTCGGCGAGGCCCAGAGCTTCCCGGCGTTGTCCGATCCCTGCGTGTTCGTCGACGACGGCGGCACGCGCGAGCCGGGCTCCAACGCGGACGTCAATTGCAGCGCCGACGGCGCCAACCCGGATGGCCAGAACCAGCTGCAGATCGTCAGCCCCTTCAAAGGCAACCCCGACCTCAAGCCGGAGACCTCGCACTCGTTCAGCGCGGGCTTCGTGTTCAACCCGAGCTTCGCGCCCGGCCTGGACGTGGCGGTCGACTTCTTCCGCATCTACATCAACGACTACATCACCGCGCCCGGCGGCCAGTTCATCCTGGACAGCTGTTACGAGTCCGACCCGAACTTCCGTCTTTACTGCAACCGCATCGCCCGCAAGGCGGATGACGCCCAGCTGCAGACGGTGACCAACACGTTCGAGAACGTCGCGCAGTTCATCACCGGCGGCGCCGACTTCAACGTCGGCTGGACGCTTCCGACGGCGAAAGTCCCGGGCATGCAGGACCTGGGCAGGTTCAAGCTGGTCGCGTCGGCAACGTTCCTCGCCAGCTACGACCAGTTCACCCGCGGCGGCGATGGGAGCGTGTCCAAGCAGGGCCTCACGGGGCAGAACCTCGGCGACAACGCCTATCCGCGCTGGAAGATCAATCCGTCGCTGTCGTGGACCAATGGCGGCTTCGAGGCGACCTGGATCACGCGCATCGTCTGGCACAACACCGAATCCTGCTTCGACGGCATCGATCCGCCGCTGCACGAGCTGGGTCTGTGCTCGGATCCCAACCATCTGGACAGCGAAGGCAACCAGGACCCGCAGAACAAGCTGCGCACGACGGCCAAGCACGACCTGCAGGTCGGCTACCGCTGGGCGCCGTCGAAGTTCTCCATCGGCCTGGGCGCGCAGAACATCTTCAACACCGACCCGCCGACGTCCTACTCGGCCTTCGCCAACACCTTCGACGCCTCGGACTACTGGATGCCGGGCACGCTGATCTACGCCAAGCTGCAGAAGGACTTCTAGAAAAGCCGTCGATTCACCTTCAAAACCCCGCTCCGGCGGGGTTTTTTGTTAATATGCGCGCCCCTTGCCTGGTCGCGGGCAAGGGGTTTCCCATCCATTCGATCCAATCCGGAGTTTTCAATGGCCACTAGTTTCGTGGTAACCGCGGAGCCCCGCGCAGACCAAGGCAAAGGTGCGAGCCGCCGCCTTCGTCGCGCAGGCAAGGTTCCAGCGGTGCTGTACGGCGGCAAGGGCGAGACCCAGATGCTGTCGCTTTCGCACAACGAGATTTCCAAGCACGTCCAGACCGAGGCGTTCTTCTCGCACATCCTGACGCTGAAGACCCAGGACGGGTCGCAGCAGGTCGTCATCAAGGACCTGCAGCGCAATCCGGTCAACGAGTCGATCATCCATGCCGACTTCCTGCGCGTGCTCGCCGACGTGGCGATCCGCATGCAGGTGCCGCTGCACTTCAAGGGCGGCGAGATCGCCCCGGGCGTCAAGGTCGGTGGCGGCGTGGTCGAGCACCACGTCAACCAGGTCGAGGTCGAGTGCTTGCCCAAGGATCTGCCGGAGTTCATCGAGGTCGATTTGTCCGGCCTGGAGATCAACGACGCAATCCACATGTCGCAGCTGAAGGTCCCCGCCGGCGTCGAGCTGGTCGATCTGCGCCTGGGCAAGGACGCGTCGGTCGCGGCCGTGCACATCCCGCGCGCGGTGGTCGAAGAAGAGATCGCCCCGGCCGCCGAGGCTGCACCGGCGGAAGTGCCGGCGACGGCGCAGAAGGCGCCGGACGCTGCCGCTGGCGCCGAGGGCGGCAAGGCCGAGGCTGGAAAGAAGGAAGAGAAGAAAGAAGACAAGAAGAAGTAAGGTCGGCGGTATCGGCCTTCGACCCCCTCCACCGAGGGGGTTCTTCTTTTGGAGCCAGCCATGTCCTATCCCCTTCGCGCCATCATCGGCCTGGGCAATCCCGGCCAGGAGCACCAGCGCACGCGCCACAACGCGGGCTTCTGGCTGGTCGACGCGCTGGCGATGGCGCGCGAGGCCCGTTTCCGCAACGAGAGCAAGTTCCAGGGCGAGGCGGTGAAGTCCTCGATCGGCAGCAGCGACGTCTACCTGTTCAAGCCCATGACCTTCATGAACCGCAGCGGCGAGGCGGTCAGCAAGCTCATCGGCTTCTACAAGATCGCGCCGGAGGAGATCCTGGTGGCGCACGACGAGCTCGACCTGCCGGCAGGCGTCGCGCGCCTCAAGCAGGGCGGCGGGCACGGCGGGCACAACGGCCTGCGCAGCCTGCACGAGCACATCGGCGAGAACTACCTGCGGCTGCGGATCGGCATCGCCCATCCCGGCAGCAAGGACCGCGTGCTCGGTCACGTGCTCGGGCGGCCGGATCCGACCGACGAAGAGCGCATGTTCGACGCGATCCAGCGCGCGCTCGACGTCCTGCCCGTGCTGATCCGCGACGGGCTGGAGAAGGCGATGAACCGGCTGCACGTGAAAACCGCGGACGACGAGTCGGAGTAGCGATCGATGGGCATCAAGTGCGGCATCGTCGGCCTGCCCAACGTGGGCAAGTCCACCCTCTTCAACGCGCTGACCAAGGCGCAGATCGCGGCGGAGAACTATCCGTTCTGCACGATCGACCCCAACGTCGGCGTGGTCGCGGTGCCCGACGCGCGGCTCGAGGCGCTGGCGGAGATCGTCAAGCCGCAGCGCATCCTCGGCGCAGCGGTGGAGTTCGTCGACATCGCGGGCCTGGTCGAGGGCGCAAGCGAGGGCAAGGGCAAGGGCAACGCTTTCCTCTCGCACATCCGCGAGACCGACGCCATCGTGCACGTCGTTCGCTGCTTCGTCGACGACGACATCATCCACGTGATGGAGAAGGTCGATCCGATCCGCGATGCCGAGATCATCAATACCGAGCTCGCTCTTGCCGACCTCGACGTCATCGCCAAGGCGGCCGAGCGCGCGGGCAAGAACGCCAAGACCGGCGCCAAGGAAGCCATCGCCAAGCACGAGCTCCTCAAGCGCATGCAGGCGCACCTGGACGCGGGTCATCCTGCGCGCTCGCTGCGCTTGACCGCTGAAGAGACGACGCAGCTGCGCGAATACAACCTGATCACGATGAAGCCGATGTTGTACGTCGCCAACGTCGACGAAGCCGGCCTCAAGAGCGGCAACGAGTTCCTGACGAAGGTGCGCGAGCAAGCGGCCAAGGAAGGCGCGGAGCTCGTCGCCGTCTGCGCCGCCATCGAGGCGGAGATCGCCCAGCTCGACGATGCCGACAAGCTCGCCTTCCTGCAGGACCTGGGCCTGACCGAGCCTGGCCTGAATCGCGTGATCCGCGCCGGCTACAAGCTGCTCGGGCTGCAGACCTACTTCACCGCCGGCGTGCAGGAAGTCCGCGCCTGGACCGTGAAGAAAGGCGCCACCGGACCCCAAGCCGCCGGCGTCATCCACACCGACTTCGAGCGCGGGTTCATCCGCGCGGAAGTCATCGCCTACGACGACTACATCAAGAACCGCGGCGAGAGCGGCGCCAAGGAAGCCGGCAAGCTGCGGCTGGAAGGCAAGGAATACATCGTCCAGGAAGGCGACGTGATGCACTTCCGCTTCAACGTGTAGGTCTCATCGGGGCGCTGGTAAAATGCGCGCCCGCAAGTTTCAAGCGTGGTGATGTAGCTCAGACGGTTAGAGCGCGGCACTCATAATGCTGAGGTCGGCGGTTCGATTCCGCCCATCACCACCAACAAATCTCCGCTTAGGTTCATCAGGTTGCAGCGTTGTGGCTCAACGCATTTTTACCACCTGACTTTTCCGTGCGGGACTTTTGCGGGACTTCGAGTGTAAGCAGCGAGTCCCGAAGCACAATTTGCGCTTAAGTGGACGCCTCCGCCGATTCTGGCTCGCTGCCCCTGTTGCGCCTCCGGACTTAGCGTTGGCTATGGGTAGTGTGATCGATCCGCAGCTGGTCGCCGAATACCGGCGCACGGAGTATCGCGTTCGTGCTGAGCCGCCCTTCACTCTCACGATCGGCTGTCACAGTCCCGAGCTGCTCGCGTTGTTTCGGAAGAGCGGCACCGAGTCGGCAGCCTTCATCACCGCGTGGAATCCGTTCAGCCAGGCTTCGACGCCGGCCCAGAACGAGGCGGCGCAGCGGCGATTCCTTAGAGAGCTCGACGGGAGAGGCCTGCAGTGGTTCGACGGTTTGGGCGTCGGCGCCGACTCGAAATGGGATCCGGAGCCCAGCGTCCTGGTTTTGGGGCTGACGCATGCGGATGCGTCGGCGATCGGTGTGCAGTACCGACAAAATGCGATCGTCTGGGCGGGCGCCGACGCGATACCCGCTCTGGTTCTTCTGCGGTAGCACAGGAGACTTCACTTGCGCGACGAAGAAACTGGCGAGACGGTCTGCTGCCCCTTCTGCGACTCTGAAAACGAGTGCCCGCATCTGGTGACCATCATTGACGCCACAAACCTGGAATGCTTCGGCGGCCAGGGCGATCTTCTGGAGGCCTGCAGTGACCTGGTGCGCGAAAGCCTTCAGAAGCGCTTGGCCAATGGCCTTCGGAAGTCGCCGTGGAAAGACTCCGAGCTGCGGGAGATCTGGGATTACGCGCGCAGCCAGTACCGCGAACAAGAGAATTACATCGATGTGGACTGCGACATTCTCCTGCGATTGCTCGGGGACTTGCTGTCCGAAAACGGCGCGGAGGAGCCCGCGCTCAGCATCGAGCCCGACGGCGCCGACTCTCCGGGGTCCTCCTCGGTGTTGCGGCCCTTTTACGCAGAAAACCCAAAGAAGGTCGTCGCGGCTGTCCTTGCTGATCTGCGCAGCCGGCTCGGGGACTAAACAACCGCGCAGCGCTGCCGTTGTATCCGTCCATCCGGTTAGACGATTTGGCGTCGCAGCGCTCTGCGCATAATGCGATCTAGACCTAAACGCGTGAGATTCGATGCCCAACGTCGCCGCGGTTCTCAAGGATGAGATTGTTCGCCTGTCCGGCAAGTCCGTTCGCCGGCAGGTTGCGCCGCTGCGCTCGGCAGCCGCCATGCAGCGGCGAAGCATCGCAACCCTTCGCAGGCAGCTGCTCGCGCTGCAGCGCGAGGTTTCGGCCCTTCGACGATCCCAGGCGATGGCTCCGCGAGCCCCTGCAACCCAGGCGCCCCCGGCACGATTCATCGCCAAGGGCCTCATCTCCCTGCGACGGCGGCTCGGTCTTTCCGCGACCGATCTGGGCACCCTCATCGGCGTGAGCGCGCTGACGGTCTACAGCTGGGAGAACAAGAAGAGCCGGCCACGGGCGGACAAGGTAGCCCGCATCGGCGAGCTGCGCGCGCTGGGCAAGCGGGAAGCCCAGGCCATGCTCGCACAAGCCCGGACGGCGGCGGCAAAGCCCAGGAAGCGCTAGGCCGGATCGCTGCGGCGGCCAGTGTGGCTCGTCCCATGAGCCAACGGCCGTGGATAGTGGAGACTTGCGGACCGGACCTTGCCGCCGAGCTGATCGCGGAGGTCGACGAAGTGTTGCAGGGCTTCTTCTGCCGCACGGTGGCGAACCTGTTCGTCATCTCGCCAGGTGTAAGCGAGGTGGTGGCGCGGGTTCTTCTGATCCCGTCGACCGGCGCGCTTCGTCACTTCTCGTACGGCTGTACGCGCGACGAGAAGCTCTTCCGCATGGAGCCCTCCGCCTTGGTGCGGGGTCAGTGGCTACAGCTTCCGCCTCTGGCGAGCTTCCTCGACGAGTGGGGCGTGCCCGACGAGGACTGGCAATACGGGGCCACATCGCCGGAACTGGATGCATTGAAGCGCCGCTGCATCCCGCACAAGCATCGTCTGCAGCGCCTCACCTGCTACGTGAACTGGCTGGTGACGCGCATCCACAAGGAAACGGTCAGCCAGCGGCGCGCGCACGTCAGTCGATTCCTCACAGCACTATCCGATGTTGTCGTCGCCCCCTTGAGCGATGAGCTAACGACGGTGGAAGCACAGCTCATCGAGCGTTTCCTGCCGGATGCCGTGCGCCAGAACGACTCCGCATCAAGAGCCCCGGCACGCCCTACCGCAGAGCTGATACGCGCGCTGCGCAACCGCCTGCAGGCCGTGCGGTATTTTCCGATCCTCAACTCCTTCATGAAACCGGATTTCGCTGAAGTACTGCGGGCCGAAGTGCCCAAGGTCATCCGAAAGCCGATGGACGAGCTCAAGCAGAGGGCATCAGCGGTCCTTGGGTCCATCGACGCAGGCGACTCTCCCGCCTTGGCGCTGTCACAAGCGACGGGCCTCGAGCCCTGGATGGCGCGCTTGCTGCGCGGCCGCTCTGCGGACCAGCTCGGCAACTACGCCGACAACCTATTCGATCTTGCGTCCGACCTCGCGATCATTCCACCGGCCGCAGCGCCCCGTACCCATGCCGAGTTCCGATCACTCTGGCACCTCATGCGCGGTGACTACGACCTGGCCTCGTTTCGCGATGCGTTGACCTACCAAATGCAAGGGGCAGACCTTGCCGCGTTGCGCCGCCTGCTTTCCTGCCCCGCAGGCATCACCGACCTCGCCGACTATGAGCGTTTCCTTCACGACGTTCGTCGTCTGATCGGGAACACGCTGCCCGGGCCGTACACAGGGGGAATCACGTCACTCCTGGGCACGCGATCCATTGCTGACTGGCTGCGCATGTCGCGGATCTGGCATCGCCTGCACCTGGAGGTTTCGACCCACATCGAGACGGGTATGGGAACGCATGCGCTCGAGGTCTTGTCCTGGCCCTCGCCATTCGAAGGCCCAGTGCTCTTCCAAGATCTTGAGTTCCATCCGCTGACCTCCGGCAAAGAACTGCATGAAGAGGGCCGGCAGATGCAGCACTGCGTGGCGTCGTACCTGGACCAATGCGCACGCGGCGAATGCGTGATCCTGAGCATTCGCTCAGGCACTCAGCGCATCGCCACCCTCGAGCTAGGAGTGGAAAACATTGGCACACCCGACCAGTCCTTCACGGTTTGCCAGGCCAAGGAGGTCGGTAACGCACCTCCTTCGTCACGGACAGACGACGCGATTGATCGCTTCGTCCAGGCCGCAAATGCGCGACAGATTCCGGTCAGGCTTTTTTCGAAGGAGGAGCGCGACTGCATCGAACAGCGTCTGAAAGAGGTGGAGCAGTCATCCCAGGATAGCTTTCTGGATCAGGCGATCCGGGCGCTCGGCGTTGAGCTGATAGATCACTATCGGCCCTGCCTTGAAGCCCGCCCCGGTGTGGGATCGTTCTACGCCCTTGCGCGCCATGCGGTGCAGGTGCGATGCGAGCGTCCGGCAAGGGCCGCCGTCCTGGTCGCGGCTTTGGCCGATACACTCCGAGCACGCTAAAAGCACGCGACGCCATCAATAGCGCGCACGCGAGGAAAAGATCATGCGTATTGCTGCTCTCACAATTCTCCTGTGCATCGCAGGCCATGCCTCGGCGGGCGCTACCGATGTCGTCGTCGGGTTTTCGCCGGCGGGCCAGGCGATAAGCGCCGAGAAGGTGGTGCTGGACGCTATTCGGGAGAGCAAGAAGAGCATTCACCTTGCCGCCTACAGCTTCACCAGCAAGCCGATCGCACAAGCCCTGGTCGAAGCGCACAAACGCGGCGTGGAGGTCCGTGCCGTGCTCGACAAGTCAAACGCACCGCGCAAGAAGCAGCGGTACAGCGGGGCCCAGTTCCTTGCGAACATGGGTGTGCCCACGCGCATCAACTCGCGCTACGCAATCATGCACAACAAGTTCATGGTGATCGACGGAAGGGCCGTGCAGACCGGCAGTTTCAACTACACCAATGCCGCCGCGCACAACAATGCAGAGAACGTCGTCTACCTGCGGGATGTCCTCGGCATCGCCGAACGCTACGAACACGAATGGCAGCGGCTGTGGCAGGAAGCCGAGCCGCTGGGCGCCAGCAACTGACCTTAGGGCCCTGTCCATCCGGTCAGGTGGCACGCCGGCAGATCCCTGCAACACTGTGGGCTCACCGGAGGCCGACGTGCAGCCCAAGCAACCTCGCCTTTGCCACGACTGCTGCCACCTGCTGCTGACCAAGGTTGCGTCAACGGCCGGCGACGGAACCAGGGTGGAACACTGGTGGTGCGCGCACCTTCGGTGCCTTGCGATCTGCGTAGTCGACGGAGATCGCATCGAGCACTGGTCGCTACAAGGGCCTATCGAGCAGGAATCCGCGGCAGTCTGTGTCTCCGAACTTGAACGGCAGGGCACCGTCGACGCCGTGACAGGCTTAACGATGCACTAGTGCGCCGCCCGATCAGCGTGGATGGTCATCACTTTCTTGCCATGATCTTGCGCAAGAACTCGTCCACGATCGGAGCCCAGATTTCCTGCCCGGCGCCAAGAAGCCCATGCCCGTCCTCGCCGAACGCTGGCAGGAGGCGAAACGTGAGCGGTGCGCCACCGCTGGCGTATGCCTTGGCCCAAGCCTGGGAATATTCCGGACCGAACAACTGATCGTTCTGGGTGTAAATCCACAGCATCGGCGTTCGTGAAGCCTTCCCCAGGACCTTGAAAGCGTCCCGAAGGCCGGAGGCGTTGCAAGGCACGCCATGGTTGTTCCCGCGGCCATCGATCCCGCCAGCAAAACTTATCGCCCCGACCAGGCCCGGCGCGTTGGTCGCTGCCGCAACAACCGTCGCCATGCCACCTGCGGACTGGCCGAGCAGGATGGCGCGATCCGGGTCGGCACCAGGCAACGTGCGCGCGTACTCAACCGCAGCCAGGACCTCGGCTCCCGACGCTTCCAGGGCAGGCCGGATGACGCCGCCCGTGCAGTCGGTTAGTTCCGGATCGAAATGCCCGGCAGTTGCTCCATAACCCACCCGCGTGGGGACAAGCACGATGAAGTTATGGCGCAGAAGGTAGCGAGCAACCCCTTCCATCCGATATCGCTGGGGCCCGGTAACTTGGGAGTCGCTCCGCAGTACTCCGTTTGACGAGTTGAAGCGGTACTCTCTCCAGCGGCCATGGCTCACGACCGCGATCGGAAATGGCCCCTTTCCGTTTGGCCTGAAGATTGTTACCGGCATAGCCACGGTGCGCCGATCGCGATGCAGGTCGCTGACGGTGACCTGGATGGAGACGACCTGCTCGTTGAGTTCGCGCGAGAGTTGTTCCTGAGCCCCCATGCTCGCGGCTGGCAAAAGCCACTGGACGCCAAGCAGCACCGCAAGCAGTCGCTTGCAACGCATCTTCGCAATAGTGGACATTGTCGCCCCCCGTATCGGCTGTGTCCGAACGCAATGCTACGCCGACATTAAAGTCGGGACTTCAGAAACGGGGGCAGCGAGGGGGTGTCCTTACTCCCCCGCCACCCCAAACCGCGTGGCCTCGTCGGTTAAGCCCGCGGTTAAAGGTAAGTCTCTTCGCGTGTCTTGTTAGTTCAAGCCGCGCGCTGGGGCTCAATGCCGCTTTTGCGGCGAGCTTGCCGGCGCGTCCCCGTCGCCGCGGTAATGCGCGGCAGGCGGGAGTACCCAAGGCGGGGATAGCCGGCCATCTCGACGGGCTCGCTGCGCGACGCGCACAGGCGGTTTGCGTTTTCTCTCCTGCATTGAAGCCATCGCTATTTCTTCTTTGCCTTCTTGCCTTTCTTCTCCCACGACTCGGTTTTCGACCTGCGTTTGCGATCGGCTGTCGTCTTGGTCAGGTCGTCGCCATGGAAGAACTTCTTGCCCGCTCGCTTCTTTGCTGCCGCCATCTCTATCTCCGGTTCTGTATGACCAAAAGTTTGGAGCGTGCCGACGTCAGATCAGTTCACAGGCGCTCACCCGTCGCCCTTCTTACGATCAAGCCAGGTTCCGACCAGCGACGTCAGAACCTCCTCTATCTCGCACTCCTTGGCGCCACACCGGCTGCACCTACCGCGGCGCTGGAGTTCGCCGACGTGCCACGCACCAGAGTACTTGCCGCGCCGCTCCGTGCGAATGCTCAGATGGCCGCAGGCCCTGCATTTCCAACGCTGCGTGAATTCTGGCGACACATGCGAAAACTACCGCGCGAAATAGTGTTCGAGTCAAGGAGACTGGATTGGCGCGCGGCGATTGTGGTAACGACATGGCCGGCTTGCGCCAGAGGCACGCCGAGCACCCGAGGGGGCGAGTGATCGCGGGCTTGGTCTGGCGCAAGCGCGGCTCGTGACGACTCTTGCAGATCTTGCGCAACGCCGATGCTGTCCGTTCGGACAGGGCAATCTCCCCGTGCCGTGCGAGTCGCGGCAACGCTATGATGATGCTGATTCGCGCGTCGGGGGGCGCATGAGAAACACCATCGAACTTCGCCTGGCCAAGCACCAGGCTCAAAAGCTGATCGAAGCGGTCAACACCGGACACTGCGGACAGACCGTGATTGCGCACGTCTGGACCCCAGCCGATCATCCGGAGCTGCGTGAGCTGCACATCTGGCCCGACAAGGTTGATCCCAAGCTTCTGGAGGCGGTCCGCGGGGGAAATTACGGGCCATACGACCTTCGCATGCCGCCGGCCTCGGCGACCGGGTTGAAGATCCTGCCCTCCGCGGCCAGCTATGCCGGTCGCCCTTGGTGGGAAGCGTGGCTCTCGTTCTTCAGACCCAGTCCCTTCACCTGGAAAGGGCTGATGAGCTGGCTGATTGCGACAGCACCCATCACGCTGCTGGCATTCGTGATCTGGCCGGAGCAAACCCGTGACTTGCTCCTGATCGGTGCCATTGCATGGCTCGTCATCAAATACCCGCTGGTCGCGCTTGGTAGCGTCGCCGGCCTCCTGATCGGCGTTCTCAGGGGCGGAAAAGCCGCTCGCTAGCAACGGCGGCCTTGCCTCTTTCGGAGTCAGACCACCGGATAGGCGATGTTGCCGAGCTTCAGTTCCGGGTGATCCAGCATCAGAGCAATGATTGCCTGAACCAGATCCTGCATTAGCGCGGCCCCGTCCTTGACCTGCGCGCGGTTCACCTTGCTGTTCCAGGTGGCTCCGCCATGCACCAGCTGGTTACGAAGGACGTAGAGCCGGTCGAAGACGACCTCGAGCACGACGCTGGTTTCTTTCCCCATCACCGAGCGTAACGCGTCCTTCTGGCTTCTTACGAAGTGCTCTTTCCACTTTTCGCTGCTGTCGTGCTCGCGCAGCGCGCGCCAGAAGGGCGCGAACACGAACTTGTTCTCGATGAGGCTGCGGACGGGACCGCTGTATTTCTCGAACACGAGTTTGTGCAGCTTTCGGTCCGCGTCCACAGCAAGCACCTTCTGCAGGAAGGAGCGCAACACCTCGCGCTCCCTGTCCTCGGCACCGAACTCCTGCGCATAGGCAGCGTTGAAGGCGATCCACAGGAAGATGAAGCGGGCGTCCAAGTCCTTCCCTTCAGCCTCGGCGCGAGAGAGCCAGCTGATCGAGCGGTGAAGCCGGATGCGCGTTGGTTCGTCGAACCCCTGCTCGCGCTCCTTGAGCGCTGCCTTCAACTGATCTGCAGCCACGATTGCGCCCCCGCCCCTGGTGCAACCAGCATTCTATCTGTCCGGGGTGCGAAGCATCCTCACTGAGAGTTCAACCCTAGCCAGTGAGGCGGCCGGCCTAAGCAGGAAGCATCGCGCTCAGTATTCGGCGACGCCGAAGCAGACCAAGCGCAGAAAGCACCCAGAACAGCGAACTGTCCAGAGCACCGCCGCCACTGCCATCGTCCTGGGACACGTCGTCGTCGGTGATGGTCACGAGCGTTTCGTCCAGCGCCCCAATCTCGGCGTTCTCTGGGTAACGGATCACGGCATCAAACGTTTTCGGGCCACTGCTTGACGAGTTGTCGTTAATAGCTACGTCCACGGTTTTGCGGGACTCGCCGGCGGCAAACGATACGCGCTCCACCAGAGCTTCGAAGTCCGTTCCCGCTAAAGCAGCCGGGTTGACGCCTCGCACTGCGGCAAACTCCACATTTGCAGCTTGCGACAAATCACCGGTCCGACTGATCGCGATCGTCATATGTCCCGCGCTCTCGGCGATGGAGATAGTCGCCTGCTCCATCGAGAAAGCGCTCGGCGTTGCCATGCGCGTATTTCCATTCACGATTGTCGGCAACGACTCGCGCGTTATCGGCAGAATTCGGCATGCCTGCAGCGAAGCCGCAAGGGTCGCCATTTCCGGCCGTTCTATCGGGCGTCGAGAAGAATGGCTGGATGATCCCGTTTAGAGAAAGAGCAGTGGCAAGGGGCGTGTGCTGAGCGTTTTCACCGCAATTAGCTGCGTGCGAGTACTCCTTCCAACCGCCACCGTGGTTCGGATCCATCCGATCGTGGCCGCCGCCGAGAACATGTCCGACTTCGTGCACAAATATCGTGACAATCTCTTTCGGTTTCTCACCTGCAAAGGTATCCATCACGCTGCACGCCACGCGTGCATATTCTTCAGCCGGCCCGCCGTCGTACACGTTCGCCAAGCCGCGCGGGTTCGTCGCCTTCGATCCAGTCAGGAATGTGTAAATGTCTGCGTGAAAGCGACTCTGCAGAGTCTCGCGGTTGTTTGACGTTTCTGTTGCACCGCAAGCCCGCAGTATGAACTCGTAGAGACTCTCATCCGGCGGATCGGCTTGATCGGACTGCTCGACGGCCACTATCCGCGCTGTAAATGGGATCGAACTGTTCGCAAAACTCGCATTGAGCCGGTTCTCGGAAGCAGCCACGAACTCATCGAGCCACGGCCGTCCCATCTGCTCGAGCAGCCGGGCGGTGTAGAGAACCAGGACATCGAGACGCGTTTCCCCCGTATCCACCTTCGTAGCAGGCCCCGAGACTACGCGAGCACTTGGAAGCCGAACCGTGTCGTTTGCCAGATCGAGCTGGTCGCGCGTCCACCTGGCCAGCGGCAGCGCTGACTTTCCCAGAGGGAAGATCCCGTCGCCTCCGGTGATGTCACCTTCAAGGCCTGTACCGTCGTCGGTAGCCACGAGGTATCGACCTGTGGGGTCCACACCATAGACACGAGAGATGCCTGCGCGCCGTTCAAAGTGGACACCGAACTGGTTCACTGTACCCTCGCCCATCGGCACGGTCAGAGTGCCGAACACCTCCCCTTCGCGTAAATCGATTGGACTGGCGACAGCGCATTCCCCGGCCAGCACCAAAGCGAGCAATACCACCCTGCACACGTTCATCTACCCACCCCCCGAGTCACCCCCGACCCGCTATATCCCATTTTAGGATATATCCGTACAGCAGTTAACCCTCCGCGGGCCACACGGCTCTTCAGCAAGCGGTTAGCTGCTTTTCGAGTCTTGCGGCGAAGTCGCGCAGGGTAGTCCCGCACGCCAGGCAGATTGCGCGGACCTCGATGAGGTCCAGGCGGCGCTCGCCGGTTTCTGCCTTGCTGATGTAGGACTGCGGCTTGCCGAGCTTCTTGGAGAGCGCGACCTGCGTCAGCTTTGCCTGCAGCCGCAGCTCTCGCAGCAGCGCGCGCAACGCTTCGCGCTCGGCAGCGCGGACTCCCCGGGAACGTGCCATAGCGGCACGTTAAATCCCGCTTCGGGATATCCCAGTTTAGGTTTTTCATGCGCTTAGCTGCGCGCGCGTCTGTGATCGTGCAGTCATTCATGGTCGGGCCCGGCCGCCAGTCAGACGTCGACGCGAGTCACCAACAAGGCTGCAACCGGCTACTTGCTACCGTTCACGCCTGGCGGCCGCCCTTCCACATAGCTAACATTCGGACGACCGCTTTCGGAACGGTTAGGCCGCGGCGTTCACTTCATCGGGGCAAGATCCCCGTCCGCTGCAGCGCCGGGTTGGGCGCGTTGACCAACTATGGCTCACATCCTGCTGCCTGCGCCGCTTGCTCAGTCGCTTCAAGTGACGTTTTCATGGCACGCATCGTCGCATCGAAGTTGCCTTGGTGGAGATCCTTGTTCTCCATGTGATAACTAATCCACGTTGTCGCGGAGCCTTTGAAGATGTAGTCCGAATAGCTGTCGTGGTCCTTACAGAATTTTGTTGTACCGCATTTTTGAACTTGGATTGATTTCAAGCAAAGGTCTGCCTTCTCTTGCAATAGCTTTACTTGAACTCTGAAGTCAGAAGCAAGCACGGATGTCGCAACCGTGGCCAGTAGCAAGCTAAAGAATGTCCGATACATCAGGTTCCTCCTATTACACGCCCAGCGACGACCGGCACGGTAAGTTAACGAGGCCGTGTCGTGGACTCGGACTGTGCCGCGCAGCCTGTGAACAAGCGAGGGCGAAATCCCGAGGCTGAGTAGATAGCGCGTGGCGCTGTGCCGGTCTTTCGATCCCGAACGGTTACCTGAGCTATGAAGCTCGCACGTGCACGCACGGGAGATGAAGACCATGTCCGAACCTCGATGCGTTGGAATCGACGTTGCGAAAGCCCACGTCGATGTTGCCATAGAGGGCGTTGAGGGCGTGCAGCGGCACGCCAATGATGCCGAGGGTCACGGCGCGCTCACGACTCGTGGGTGCGGGCACGTTCAAGTTGGTCGCGCTCGTCGCATGCATGCGAAAGCTGCTGACGATGATCAACGCGATGGTTCGCGACCAGGTGCCGTTCGATCCTGACTACTAGAAGGTTGACAGGAAGACGGTTACTCAGCCCCGCCGAACAACGCGCAGCGTTGCGAGGGAATACACGCGAAAACGTGCACGTCGGCTGGAGCGCAGGGTTAGGCACGCTCCTCCATAAATGCACTGTCTTTGCCACATGCCTCGCATTTGAAAAGTAACTGCTTTACGCCTAGTCGGCCAAACGTTGGATCGGGTCGATTCCCGGTGCGCTTCAAGTTCGGACTACCGCAATGGTCACAGGCGTACTTGGCCAGGGTTCCAGATCTCAGAGCGGCCAGTTCAGCTTCCAGCCGCTTTGAACGTTGGCGCTCCTGCTCAAGTGCTGACTGCAGCGCGCCATTTGTGGATTGAAGCTCGGCCTTCGCTTTCTCTAGCTCCGCGTATTCATCTTTGAGTATAAGCAGGCGCTCTTTGAGGATTGTCGACGAGCCATGCTCATTGATGAGTTTTTCAAAGAGCTGAAGCATTGGAGTTACTCCTTAGTGCCTAACGAACTAGCTGAGCCGCGCCGAGCGGCGCATAGCGCGGCGGGGGAAGTGACACCGTAGGCGGCAATGCCGCCGAAGGGACACTGGCGGCTCCAGCGACGGGTTAGCCACTCGAACTCTCCAGCTCAGCAGCGATGCTCTCTATGGTCGTTGCCACGCTTCTGATTTGTGCCACTTGGTCATTGCGAAGGTAAGCTGGGTGCATCTCGGCTTCCATTTTCAGCGCTTCTACTTCTGCTTCTTGGGCTGCCACTTTCAACTGAGCAATGGCTGTTCGGAGCTGTGCTTGTTGCGTCTTAACTTGTTTCGAAAGCTCCTCACGTGATTTCGTCATTTCCTCTCGCTGCATGCGGAGTTCCGTGCGCTGCAGCCCTAGCTCTTGCCGTTGTAGGTGCAGTGCGTAAAGGAATGCAGCGAAGGCGAGTCCACTGAACAAGGCATTGACCGCGCCAAATAGGTCTCCGAATTGCCCGCGCTCCGCCCATGTGTCAAAGGAAACAAAGGCGAGGCTGAGGCAGGCGCCCCAGAGCAGGACGACGCCTAGAAAGATTCCAGCCATCCAAGTGTTCGGTTTCACGAGTGGCTAACGATCAAGCTCAGCCTTCGGATGGAGCGTAGGGTTAGGCGGCATTATTGTCTCGGCCGCGCTGACTCTCATTGAGCGCTTTCAGGATAAGAGACAACGAGCGTTTGCTGCGCCATGCCAATGTGGCCCTACCAAAAAGATACATAGCCCAGAACATGCATGAAATCGCCGCCATGAGGTCAAGAAAGAATTGAGGTCTCTCGGAGCGGTGCACGTAACTAGCGAGGCCAAAGCAAAGGTAAGTAAACGCGGCAATGCAGGCAATGCAGCTAACGGCTAGCGCCCACCTTTGAAGCGGTGTTCTTTCGTGCTGCTCGCGTAAATGAGACATGAGCTCGTTAATGAACCTCGCCTCTTGCGGTGTGAACTTGCTCACTGCCGCCTAACGGCCAAGCTCAGCGGCGCCGAAACGCGCGCAGCGCGTTGAGGGACGTGCGACGCCGAAGGCGAGCACGGTCGGCAGGAGCGCAGGGTTAGGCCTCATGACCCAAACGCCATGGAAGCTTGGCCCCGATAGCAAAGCCCAGCGCAAGGATTGTGTGGACGGCAACGAACGACCCCACGATGGCCGGAGCAGAAGGAAGATCATTGGGCCCGTGCAGAGAAATTACGACTGCGGAGATTAGAACCGTGGATATGAGTACCCGAGACAACTAGGAAACGAGGAGCAGTAGCTTGACGCGATTTGGCCAGAACCACGACGACAGGGATGCTAAATAGTGATGCGCCCAAGATGCTGAAATAACCCAAGACGATGAATTGCGCGAAAGTCTCATGGAAGAGAACGGACCAATATTGGTCTTTCGTAACTCCAAGCTCGCGAGCCTGCTCCGGCGACACGTAGCTGGAAAATAGAGCTACTAGTGCGGCAACCGCTACGACAGCGACCAGCGATCTAGCGAGTGCAGATTTCGTTACAGGCATCCCAGATGCTCTAGCGCCACGAAGTACGGCCGTGACGCCAACGGCGAGAAGCAGTCCTGCAGCCGCGGGGTGCATCAGGACGCCGGCTAGCATGAGCGTTTCCATGAGGCCTAACGAACAAGCTCAGCGGCGCAGAGCAACGCGAAGCGCTGCGAGGGAAGTGCAGCGCGGAAGGCGTGCACCGTCCGCTGCAGCGATGGGTTAGCCCGCGGCGATCTTAAAGTGGGCATTGATAGCCTGGATGAACTCAAAAGCCTTCTGCGCTTCATCTTGCGCCATGCGTGTTATTCCTGAATCCATGTGAGCTTTCTCGTGAAGCAACTCGCGACGTGCTTCTCTAAAAGCCTTACACGGTTCAAGGACGTCTGGACTTGAACAGCCCAAGAGGAGAAGCTTTTCTTCATACGTCTTGCGGTCGTGCGCGGGATACTTATCAGCTCCACCTTTCGCGACTAGCAAGAGGTGGAGTAGCGCCTCAAGGTAGATACCGCAGAAAGCGATGGTAATAAACGCGTCATGAAGCTCCTTGTTGCCTGGGTAGTATGTGATGACCCAGCCGCCCTCATCGGCTCGGGGCTTCCGCGTAGCTGCCATAGATGACTTCATGCGCGTAAATGCGCCTCGCGCTATTGAAAAAAACGCCGTCACGTTTGAATGAACAAGTGGAGCACGAGCTTCAGCAGGCACGTTGATAGATTCGCGGGCTAACAATCAAGTTCAGCCGCGCCGAGCACGCGCTGCGTGTGGCGCGCCGAAGGCGCGACACGTCGGCTGGAGCGCCGGGTTAGAGCGCGCCAAACAAGTTTTCATAGAGCTTCCGGTCAATTGGTGAGCCGAGCGTGCCGGGCTTACTTAGATTCTTGCTGAAGCCGTGGCCAGTAGCGATGAACCCAACAAGCTCCTCCGCAAAGAGCACAGCGACAGACTCCCCATCCTGTGACCACTTGAACCACACCGCATCTTGCGCGCGTGAACGAGGCAACACTTCTTTGTTGTACAGCCAACACTTGGCCACTGGCGTTTCAGTGCCTGGCTCTGTTAGATACAGCCAAGCAACCGAACCATCGTCCTCGACAACGGCCCACCTTCGTGAGACCGGATGCTGCTCGGAAACGAAGAGGTTGACAGAAGGCATTTGTCTCGCGCGCACTAACGTTGAAGCTCAGCCGTGCCGAGCGCACGAGCGCGCGAGGGAAGTCTCGCCGGAGGCGAGACCGTCGGCTGGAGCGCCCGGTTGGGTTGCAACATGCTACTTAACCGAGGCCGCGGCACGAGCTTCGAAGGCCGCAGCCAGCTGGCGATTACCCGCCGCGCGTGCATGCGGCGCATACAGCCGAAAAAGCTCACCCACGAACGACCGCTCGCCCCCAGAATAGAAGTCGGCGAGAGGTAGCAAGCGTTCCGCGTACTGCAGCCCCTCAGCCCACTTATCTTGGCCTGCTAAGTCAGCGCATAGCTCGGCGAGCCGACGCCCAGCCTTCGCAGTGGACGGCCCTGATAAGGACTCTTCGAGCGACAGCGACGCTTTCATGAGCTGCTCGGCCTCGGAAAAGTTGGACAGACGTCTTTTGATGCGCCCAAGGTCATACATGCGATCCGACTTCAACTGCGGGCCCAGGTTTCCCATACCAACGTTGGCTAGTGCGCGATAGCAAAGTTGTTCAGCGAGCGGGAGGTTGCCGCTGCGTTCAGCTTCGTCACATTCGTCTGAGTATCGGTCAGACGTGACGCGATTGAGAGGGTTGGCACAGCCGGCAAGTGCAGCGGCAACCAGCAACAGGGCGAGACGTTTCATAGGATCACCTTGCCACCCAACGATCAAGCTCGGCCGCGCCGGGCAACGCGCAGCGTTGCGAGGGAAGTGCGCCGCCGAAGGTGAGCACCGTCGGCTGGAGCGACGGGTTGGGCTGCTTAGCCTTCATTGAAAGCAACTCCATGCACTCGCATGAAGTTCTTTAACGCATCAACGTCGACGCAACGGCCCACGTGAAGGAAGGCGTTGTCGCGGACTTGCTTTTTTACGCCCTGACGGATGACCTGCATATTCACGTCGAAGTCCAGATCTAGGTGGGCAGTGCCGAATTGCATGCCCCATATGCGCCCCTCGACGTCGAAGGCTGGTCCACCACTTTGACCTTTGAGGCCAGGCGTAGAAAGCTCAAAACCAAACGTTGAGCCGTCGGCCGCTAGAAGATGCCGAGTAACCATTCCTTCGATCGGAAACCTCGGAGTGTGCTCTTGACCTTGATTCGTCCAACTGATTGAGTCGCTTGCGGCGTCGTAAGCAAAATTCGTAAATTCAGGAAATGGGAAGCCGAGACGGCAGAGGAATTTACCCTGCTTTAGATCGCCACCCCGCTGCGCGAACAGTGGGAAAGCTCCGCAGTTCAGCCTCGTGAAGTTGTCGAACTTCAGCAAGGCAATGTCTAGCGTGGCGTGTAGCTGCCCCGAAACGGTGAAGGGGCCTTCGACGCAGTTGATTACGCGGTTCGCGAGCTCGACGGCCGTTGTGTGGTCGAAAGCGTATTTACGCTGCACCTGTTTTACAGCCTGCGTGGTGCGTTTGCGTCCGAGCGCGTTTACTTCAGCCTTGTACGCTTGATATTTTTGCTGAAGCGGCGCAACCGCTAGAAGTTGCGCTGCAACATGCTGGCAAGTCAACGCCCAGCCGTCCGCGTTCACGAAGAATAGTGTCGCCGCGCCAGCATGCACCTCAGTTGAGCCCAAAAACCTGAAGATGCTGTGAATGGCACGCGTGAATTCGCCAGCACGTTCGATCGCGGTCACGAACATTTGCTATGTCCTATTGCAGCCCAACAGTGATTCAACGGACAGGCGTCCGTTGATATGTTGTTATTCAGGGCGCCGCGACGAGCTTGCAAGCACATGATTCGGCGGGCCTCCCTCCCGCAGACTACCGTCTAGCAACATTGTTGGACGGACGGTTCTACTTTGCTCCTTCCGCGGGTATCTTGCAGCGGCTGTCAGCCCCCCTCGCCCTCTGCCTTCTCGGGTGACGGCGGACTGTCCGCTTTCAGTGGGTCGAAAGGCTGCTTCGGAGGAAGACCGACGTCGCTTTGGGTCGGTAACGGCCTATCGGGATGACCACACCAACAGTCCACAAGGCGTCCCGAAGCAGGCGTCAGGCTGGAGGCGTCGATCGGAGCCGCAAACCCCATTTCCCGGAAGTCATTCGCCAGGGCACTTCTAACGGGCCCTTCTCCGCCCGACGGTCAGCCACGCGCTTCCTTCTCGAACGCGCCCGGCGGCCAGCCGGATCAAATTGTTTTCACATGGAGCGGACGATCACGTTCGAAGGTTTTTGCATCGTTGCGTCGCAGAAGGGTCATACCCGGCCGCCAGCCTGGGCGGCAGGGTTCGGCGTGGTGTAGATTGCCGATACGGGAGTGACTGTAGTGATGCTCACACAAAATCAAATTAAAACGATGGTAGTGGACAAACTTGTGCGTGGGATATTGCCTCGCGCAATGCCCGAGCGCGTGTGGGGCGGCCCAAGCCATGGCACCACGTGTGCCGCTTGCGACAGGCCTATAGCCAAAGACCAAAGCGAAATCGAAGCTGAGTGTGCCGACGGTACCATCCGGCGCTACCACGTCCTGTGCTTCTCGGTCGTGACGACCGAGAGAGACAGCCGACTCGAGCGCGCGACCGGCGATACCTCGGCAGTAACGTAGGAACGCCTCCGGCGCGGGATAAAACAACAACTGGCCCCGAAGGTCTAGAGAACGATGATCGACGCTGATCAAGTGCGGCAGGCCGTCCGCAGGAAGCTCGAAAGCGGCGTCTTGCCTCGCGCCTTGCCCGATGCTGTGCAGGGGCGGGCAGGCTCAGGGCGCAACTGTGCAGCGTGCGGCTACAGAATTGAGACAACGCAGCGGGAAATAGAAACGCATTGTGCGGATGGACGAACCCTGCACTTCCACACCCAGTGCAACATGATTGTTGTCGCCGAGCGACAGCGTCTCCTGGGCAAAAGAAACGCGTAAACCGCCCTCTGCCCTGCCCGCCTCAGCTGGTATTTGTGCGCTCGTCAGTGACGATCGCGTGGCAACGAGTCTGGTAGTGGCGCGTTTGACGGTCCTCGCCCAAGCTCACGATATGCCGCTCTGCCTGTGCGATCGGTGCGACGCACGCTGCGCACGTTTGCGATCTCTCATCGCCGATTTGGACCGGCTCGCCTTCTATTGCGGCAATGTGCCCGCCAGGAGCTTTTGCCTGACGCTTCGGCGCACATCTTCCGGGTCGTCCATCGCTCCTTTCGCCAACAAGCCAGAAACCGGGCGCGGCGAAGGCGTGGGTCCTGGCCCCCGCCGCGCCCAACTACGCAGCTTCGTCGGTCAAGCGCGCAGTTAAGAAGTAAGGCTCCGGTTTTCGCGGATTGGTTCCGCTGCGCCCGTCCGCCCTGCCCCATGCTTGCAGCCTCGTCCGCAATGATCAGCCCCGCGAACGACATGGCGCTAGACTGTCCGGGATTGTCTCTGGGGGGAGCAATGCGTCGATCCATCATCATGGCCAGCGCCGCCGCCTGTGCTTCGGTTTGTGCAGCCGTTGCCGCAGCGCCGCAGTTCAACGTGCGAATCGATATCGGCGTCCCGGCTCATCCCCGCGACCTTGCCGTTGCCGACTTCAATCGTGATGGTCGGCTGGACGTCGCCGTCGTCCAGAACGATACCGGCACGATCACATTGCTCACGAATCGAACGTCCACAAATCCGCCAGTCACTTTCAGCAACGACAACATCCCCGGTCACTACATCGCCGTCGCCACGGCGGATATAGATCGCGACGGTGCGTATGACCTGATCGCCACCGATAACACCGCGCAGAAAGTGCGCATCTACCGCAATGAAAGCGGGCCAAATGCGTTCTCCGCCAGTTTCGGAGAGCCGTTCGAGCTCAATACGGGAAACATACCGATCGCGCTCGCGATCGCCGATTTCAACGCCGACGGGGCTTCCGACATAGCCTTTGTGAACCAGTCCGACGGCACCGTGTGGGTGTACCGCAATGACACTCCTGCGCTTTCCGGGCAGATGATGTTCGCCGAACCCACCATCATCATTGTCGGTGCTGGCCCGGGGGCTCTCGCCGCGGAGGACTTAGACGGGGACGATCGCCCAGACGTTGTTACGGCGAATACGAAGGACGACACGATCTCGGTCGTGGACAACATCGGCGCCGCGGGCCCTACCGCCCATCTGACGTTCGGAGTGCCGAGGACCTACACAACGGGCGATGTGCCTCGCGACGTGGCCGCGGGTGACATTGACGGCAACGGCAAGCGTGACGTCCTCGTGGTTAACAGCGTAGACGGCACACTCTCGGTCCTTCTGGACAGCTCGAGCAGCGCCTCGTCGCTCGCGACGATGTACCCAGGAGAGACGTTGCCGATTGGCCAGCATCCATATGAGATCGAGCTTGCAGACTTGAACGGCGACGGCCTGGCAGACCTGGTCGTCGCAGACGGCCTCTTTGACGAGGGCCACGATTCCGAGCTGCGAGTTCTGCTCAATACGACGAAACCCATCGGACCCAGGCCGGTATTCGGCCCGGATATTCTTCTGGCAACCGGCGGGGTCGCGAACGACATGGAGCTCGCCGACCTCGACGACAACGGCAAGCTCGATATCGTCACCGCCAACATCGCGTCAACGTCGAAAGGCGTGACGGTCTGGTTCGACGGCGCCGGCCCGGATGACGGCGGCGGGGATGGCGGCGGAGGCGATGACGGTGGTGACGACGTGAGCTCCGGCGGTGGTGGCGCGCTCACGCTCTCGAGCCTGCTGGCCGCAACCATTGCGGCGGCGATTCGCCGCAGGCGACGTCCCAGGCTTGTTGGCTAAAGCACGCGGGGCTAAAGCCGCGCCCTTTGAGTCTGCAACGCTTGGGGCATTGCGGCATCGCCACCGGTTGTGAGGCCGGCGGTTGTCGTCATGGATGGCAGTGCGCGCAGCGCCTTTCCGTGAGCACCTCCTGACAGCACCGTAACGTGGACAGCGACGGCCCACAGTCACATCTGCTTGAAGATGTGCAGGTAGCTGCGGCTTACCGGCAGCACCGTGTCGCGACCCTTGAGGTGGATGTGGGCGGTTTCGTTGTCGCCGCGGGTGACGTGGCTGATGGCGCGCAGGTTCACGACCACCGCGCGATGGACCTGCACGAATTGGTCGGGGTCGAGTTGCGCCGAAAGTTCTTTGAGCGGCGTGCGGATCAGGCCCTCGCCCGCCTGGCCGCCCTCGCTGCGCCACGCGACGAGCGTGTACTTCTCGTCCGAGCGCAGGAAGTCGACGTCGCCCACCGCGATCAGACGCAGCGACTGGCCGATGGATACGCGCAACCAGCGCAGCGGCGCTGGCGCTTTGTCCTTGCTAATGTACGCCGCGATCTCTGCCAGGAGCGCGTCGGTATCAGGTGGCGTGGCGCGTAAGCGCTCTTGCAAGCGCGCCACTGTGTCCGCCAATCGGGCTGGTTCCACCGGTTTCACCAAGTAGTCCAGCGCACCTTGCTCGAAAGCCTGGACCGCGTATTGGTCGAAAGCGGTGACGAACACCAGATGGGCACGGTGACCGATGTAACGCGCGGCCTCCACGCCGGGCAGACCCGGCATGTGCACGTCCAGAAAACAGATATCCGGCTGCTGCGCCTCGAACTGCTCGACGGCCTCGCGGCCGTTGCGCGCCTGTGCGATCACGACGAGGTCAGGCCAAGCCTTGGCCAGCAAGCGCACCAGAGCTTCGCGCAGCAGCGGCTCATCGTCGGCGATCAGCGCAGTGGGGCGTGCGGTCGTCATCGCAGGCAGCCGCGAGCCGGGAAGTCGAGCTCCGCGCGTACGCCGTGCGGCTCCAGTGTGTCCAGCTGCACCCGCGCGTCGCCTCCGAACGCCAGCTGCATGCGTTCGCGCAACGTCGCCAGACCGGTGCCCAGGCCGCCATCTCCGGCCCTGTGCAGCCCCACACCGGTGTCGATCACCTCGCAGATGCAACGTCCATCCCGCACCTGCGCGCGAACCTCGATCCGCCCCCCTTCCTCGCTCGGATCGATGCCATGCCGCACCGCGTTCTCGACCAGGGTGAGCAGGGTCATCGGCGGACATGCGACCGCGCGCGCTGCCGCGTCGGCGTCGAGGGTGAACTTCAAGCGGTCGGGCATGCGGATGTGCATCAGCTCGAGGTAAGCGCGCACCAGCTCCAGTTCGTGGCCCAGCGTCGTAGCCGGATCGTGCAGCCGCGGCACCGCCGCGCGCAGATAGGCGATGAGGTTGCCGAGGACGGCGGAGGCCTGGGTTGACCCCGAGTCGACGAGCTCGCGTACGTTGGCCAGCGTGTTGAACAGGAAATGCGGCTCGACCTGCGCCTGCAGCAATCGCAGGCGAGCGTCGAGCGCCTTACGTTCCAGCTGGCTGCGCTCGAGCTCGAAGCTCAGCGCCTGGTGGCGGGCCAGAGCATCCTTTTGCCTGACCAGGGCCGCGAGCGCAGCCCACGGCGCCACCAGGAGGCCGCCGACCATCAGCGTCAGGAAGCCTTCGAAGCGATCCTTCACTTCCCAGAACGGCGGTGCGCCGGCATCCGTGGATAGGACATAGATCGTGTAGGTAGCCACCGGCATCGCGACGGCCACCCCGAGCACCTGCAGCACCCAGCGCGCGAGCCAAGCCGGCAGGCGGCGCGGCCATTGCTCGAACAGCCCAAACACCAGCATCGCCACGAGGCCGAGAGTGACTGTGCGCACCATCAACGACGCCATTCCCGATGTCCAGCCCAGACCGATGAGCAGTCCGAAGCCGACCGAGGCGAGCAGCGTGAAGCGCAGGCGCCGCCATCCCAACATCAGCGCCAGGGCACGGGGCTTCGCATCGGTGGCAGCGGAGAACATCTCGAAAGGATAGTCGACTCGGGCGAACAACTTCGCCCGCTATGGACTGGCGACGCCGGCATGCATGCGGACTACGGCTGGATGCGACGAACGACGGGATGCCGTCGGCGTTCGTCCGGCTACGGCGTCATTCGACCTCATCGGGTCGTAGCCGGTCGCAAACCATCTGGTCGGCACGCCGAGGTGCGAACAGGATGCCTCATCGCAACAGGAGGAATCACATGTCCAAGACTACAAAAGGCGGCATTACCCTTCTGACCCTTATCGCGGCGTTCGCCGCTTACGGGGTCAGCCAGCCCGCACAGCCGACGCCCCCCACGAGCGGCATCCAGATGCAGGCCATCGTGTATCACGAGTACGGAACCGCTGACGTATTGCGCCTGGAACGAATCGACCAGCCGATCCCCAAGGACAGCCAAGTGCTGGTCAAGGTCCAGGCCGCGTCTGCCAATCCGCTGGACTGGCACTACATGCGCGGCACCCCGTACCTGGTACGCAGCGAAACGGGATGGCGCAGGCCCAAGGTCGGCCGCCTTGGAGTCGACATGGCCGGAACGGTCCAAGCAGTGGGACGCAGCGTCACTCGGTTCAAGGTCGGCGACGAGGTCTTCGGCATTGCCGGCGGCGCCTACGGCGAATACGTTCGGGCATCGGAGAACCGGATCGCGCTGAAGCCGGCGAACCTCAGCTTCGAGCAAGCAGCCGCCGTGCCGGTCGCAGCGATCACGGCGCTGCAGGGCCTGCGCGACCAGGGCGGTATCAAGGCGGGACAGAAGGTTCTGATCAACGGCGCATCCGGCGGCGTAGGCACGTTCGCGGTGCAGATCGCCAAGGCGCTCGGCGCGCAAGTCACCGGCGTCTGCAGCACCCGTAACCTCGACCTGGTGCGCTCGCTCGGCGCCGACCACGTGATCGACTACACGCAGGAAGATTTCACGCAAGGCGCCGAACGCTACGACCTCATTTTCGACACGGTGGGCAACCATCCCTTGCTCGACCTCCGGCGCGCCTTGAAGCCCGATGGCGTCGGCGTCCTGATCGGCGGTGGCGGTCCCGATGGCGGCAAGTGGATCGGACCCATGATGGCGCCCGTGAAAGCCTGGTTCCTGTCGCCGTTCGTGAGCCAGAAGCTCGCCTTCTTCATGTCAGAGGTGACGGCCCAGGACCTGAACGTCATGAGTGAGCTCATGCAGTCGGGAAAGGTCACGCCCGTGATCGATCGGCGCTACACCTTGGCCCAGGTGCCGGACGCGATCCGCTATCTCGAGGAAGGGCACACCCGTGGCAAGGTCGTCATCGACGTGGAGTAGGCAGCGACCGTGCAATTCCTCCTCCAACTCCAGCGCCGTGCGGTCGACGTCCGTCCCGGCGAGCTGCGGGCGCTGTGGCTCGCTTTCCTCTTCAACTTCGTGGTGCTCGCGAGCTACTACGTCCTGCGCCCGATCCGCGACGACATCGGCGCCGCGGGCGGGCTGGAGAACCTGTCGTGGATGTTCAGCGCCACGCTGGCCGGCATGCTGCTGGCCAACGCGCTGTTCTCCGCCGTCGTCGCGCGCATGTCGCGGCGCCGGTTCATTCCGCTGGCCTATCGCTTCTTCATCCTCAACCTCGCCGCGTTCTACCTGCTGATGCGCAGTGCGCCACCCGCGCAGCAGCTCTGGGTCGGTCGCGCGTTCTACGTGTGGGTGAGCGTCTTCAACCTATTCGTGGTGAGCGTCTTCTGGGCGTTCATGACGGATGTCTTCAATACCGATCAGGCCAAGCGTCTGTTCGGCTTCATCGCCGTCGGCGGCACGCTTGGCGCGATTCTCGGCGGCATGCTGACCGCGTCCCTGGTGCACGGACTCGGCACCGCCAGTCTGCTGATCATCTCCGCGGTGTTGCTCGAGATCGCAGCGCGGTGCGTTGGCGCCCTTCCAGCCGGCATCGCGCGCCAGAACCAGCCCAAGGTCTCGGAGCAGGCCATCGGCGGCAATCTGTGGTCCGGCATCACGCACGTGTTCCGCTCCCCATACCTGCTGGGGATTTGCGCGTTCATGCTGCTGCACGCGATCACGTCGACGCTGGTGTACTTCCAGCAGGCGGATATAACCGCACATCAGTTCCAGGATCGGGCTGCGCGCACTGCATTCTTCGCGCAGATCGACCTTGCGGTGAACGTCCTGACCGCGATCGTCCAGATCTTTCTCACCGGCAGGCTGCTGAAGTGGCTGGGCGTGGGGCTCACGCTGGCCCTGCTTCCGTTCGTGAGCCTCGCCGGATTCGTGGCCCTGGCCACGAATCCCTCGCTGCCGCTGCTCGCCGTCTTCCAGGTTCTGCGCCGCGCGATGAACTACGCGCTGTCCAGGCCTGCGCGCGAAGTGTTGTTCACGGTGATGCCACGCGAGGACAAGTACAAGGCCAAGAGCTTCACCGACACGTTCGTATACCGCACCGGCGATCAAATCGGCGCATGGACGTATCCCGCGTTGGTCTTCCTGGGACTGGGCATGACGGGAATCTCCTGGACCGCCGTGCCATTTGCGGCCGCGTGGTGCGGGCTGAGCCTGTGGCTAGGCCGTCGCCAGACCCAGTTCGCCGGCAGCTCGGACGACCGTCGCGCCATCTATCAGAGGCACCCCGCCGGCCGAGGGCCGCGTACTGGCCGATCGAACAACCTGAATTCTTCACATCTGAAATTCAAGGGGCTGACCAACCCCGGCGAAAGGCGCACAGTACAAGTGCCGTCTAACAACCTTGTTTAGTCTGACAGCCTCCGGGAGAGGGCCCCCTAGATCATGTTTCTGGATTGCGCTTCTGCCCACAAGGAAGAAGTCTCATGCTGATTCGAAGGTGCACCAGGACGGAGCTTGCCGACATTTGTGCCGTTGTTAACGATGCCGCTGTTGCGTATCGCGGAGTCATTCCAGCAGATTGCTGGAAGGAGCCCTACATGCCACTGGCAGAGCTCGAAGAAGAGGTCGAAGCCGGAGTATCGTTCTGGGGCGCGTACGAGCAGGAAACGCTTCTAGCCGTTATGGGGTTGCAGCCCGTCGCTGACGTCGCGCTTGTGCGGCATGCCTATACGCGCACGAAGAACCAGGGCCAAGGACTTGGTAAGGCGCTTCTCGAACACGTGCTTGGCCAAACACAGCTGCCCATTCTCATAGGTACGTGGGCTGCCGCCACGTGGGCCATTGGCTTCTATCAAAGCCAAGGGTTTCAGCTGGTGCACGCACACAAAGACGCACTGCTGCGGCGCTATTGGCGCATACCGCCTCGCCAAGTCGAGGATTCGGTTGTCTTGGCGAATTCTCGCTGGAGCGGACGCAGTGCGGCTTCTACAGAGACATAGGGCGTAGCAACCATCGCATGGCTAAGTTCACGTACAACGATATCGTCCGGGTCCGTGAACGCGCGAGCAGTCGGGCCGGTTTGCGGGCTTGGGTGATCGCCGTCTTTGCGGACCGTCAAGCGCGCCCTGGAGCAACGCTGCAAGCCTTTCCAGAGGGCCCGGTGTACACCGTCGAGTTTGAAGATGGCTCTACCGCAGAAATGCACGAGGGCTGGCTAGAGGCGGAACAATAGCGTTGGATGTCCTGGCGCTTTCTTGGTGCTGCCTGCCCCAAGCAATTCAGCTAGCTAATGCAAGAAACGCTCAATTTGGAGGAGCCGCCCAGCCTGCTGCCGCGTCGAAGTACTTGCGGTCTATCCAGATGTGACGATCCCAGTCCGATATTTTTTGCAGTGCCTGCTTCGCCGCGGCGCGGTCGTTTGCCGCGACGGCAAACCTCAATAGCGCGTTCCAGTCCTTGTTTCTGAGTCCGTAGCGCTGCTCGCGTGCTTGATAGCCCAACTGGACACGCTGCCAGGTAAGACCGGTGGACTGGAAAAGGGATTGCTGCGAATAGAACCCAAGCAATCTCAACGCGGCGTAGGAATACGCAACCAACCCCTCCGTTCCGCCAGGATGCACTGCGAGGTCTTCCAGGTAGGCCTTCAAGTCGCCAGGCCGGCCGTACCATCTTTCTTGAAGCCATTCGGCGCGCTGAGGGTAGTAGTGGAAATAAGATGGGTATTGGCCGATCGCATCCTGATAAAGCGCGGCGACACTCGCTACCCGTTCCTTGCGGCCCCGCGACATCTCGATGAGAAGCCAGTAAAGGTGCGGGCTGACTTTCGGATCGATGCCCTCAAGCCATTTATCGCCTTTCGCAAGATCTTCGAAGAAGGCCTGCCACTGCTGGGGGGTGACTTTCTCTGCATATCCCTCGCCCCGCGCTCTCCAAGCTGCAAAGAGCCACAGCTGGGCCAATGCCACGCGAGGAGCGGTGGACTTGGGGCTGCTCGCGGCCCACCGCTCCAGAAGAGCGCGCTTGGCGTCGAACGGGATTGCGCTGGTGTAGTCGTAATGCTCCCTGCCAGCGTATGCGGCCAAAGCTGTGTAGAAGTGATACAGCTGCGAATTGCCACCCGGGAACCGGACGTTTGGATCCCGCAGCCGGTCCGCCGTGGCATCCAGTGACTCAAAGTGTCCCTTTACAAGGTCCCCTTCCACTTTCTCGCTAAATGCCTGGAGCTCCGACTCCGGGCTTGCGATCGAAGTGTTTGCAAGGGCGAACAGCAGGGCTGCCGTCAACCATCGCATCGACCCTTTCACGCGACTTTTTGAAGCGAGCTTCTGGATGGCTGTCACCTGGACCGCCGTGCAATGTTCGACCGCTGGGTTCATGCGCCATCTCCTGATGTATTTTTCGTGGAGTAGGTTCTCAGACATTCGTCGCTACTGCGACCCGAATATCCCTTAAAGATCGGAGCACAACTCCAGACCTGCACATGCGGATACAGACGTGCTCTAGCTCCTGTCCTACGTGCGCTCGAGCGGATACCTGCGCAATCGACGAGCGACAAACGTCCTGATCGACGCCGGCACTCGGTCCGCAACCCTGACGAACTCTCCATATACCCGCATCTTTGGAAAGGGTCCGTCGGCAACGAGCAGTGGCGTTCCCTTGTAGCCCCCGGGGATATTCTCGCCGTTGTCGACGCGCGCATGGTCAAACCCCCGCCCGACGCGCCAGGTCACTGCACGCTCTCGCCCGTCCTTGTCATAGCAAAGCTGAAAGGCGACGGGGCCCTGCCCGCCGGCCGTCCACACGACGAGGTCGATGCTCAAGGATGAAAACCACCTGCGGGTGGGCTCCCCGGAGATCTGGCGAACGTTGGCAATCTCATAGAGCAGATCCATGGACCTCACGTTAGCCAAACACCGCGTGCCAGGGTTGACCAGGAATGTCGATCTGGGACCTGGATCACGAACGGACGCATCCGTCGTTGCTGAAGCGCGACCTGTCATAAGGCGCGGCTTTCAGATCCAGGAAGGGCCGTTTCCGGAAGTGATCTAAAGGCTAGCGCCTGTACTTTTTTGGGCCTTCGCCTCCCGGGCACATCCCCTTGCAAACATCATCCATGTACGCTGCCCGACGTGAAGACAACGCGCGCCGCACCTTTCAACCACCAGCTGACAGACCCGTAACCAGACACAAAAGCCGCAGAGATCTTTCACCGTGACCTTCACGCATCGCCTGCTCTTCCGCTCCAAGCTCGAGCCGACCAAAGCCCTGAGTGTCCTGGAGGACACCCAAGGCTGGCTCTGGGTGGAGAAGCTGATCGGGACCGAGGACTTCACCTATTCGAAGTCCGAGATCGGGTTCGTCTACGACGTCGAGGTCCCGGAAACCCGACGGACCGCGTTGGATTCGGGTGGCACGGGTCAATCAAGCTCGAAGCTCCCAACGTAGGCGCCCCCAAAAAGGTTGAAACCGTATCAAAGGCGTTGGGAGTGGAAGTGGAGAGCAGCTTCGGCTAGCGCAGATCATTAGCTTTCTGAAAGAGGCCGATCACGCAAGCAACGGAGATCTACACTGCAAGGAGCTTATTCCGGGCGAAATCTTTGCACGAGCTCGGGTACGCCCACCCCTGCGTCTGAGGCAAGGATACTGGCATAGATCACAAGCCGATCAGTGGAGAGACAGGATTCGGCTATCAGTCGAGCTTGCCGGGTCGCGCCGCGTCTGGCGAGCTCGACCGCGATGTCGCACGTCAGACTCTGTCGCTGCTGTTCTGGAAGTGTCGCGCTCTTGCGTAATGCCTCCTCGAGAACCTTGCGCTCCTCTACGGTCTTAGTCGCAGCGACCTTTGACGCGACGGAAACGACTTGCCGCGCGGATTCGTATGGCTTGTGCTCCGATTGTGCAACAGCATAAGCGGCGTGAGACATGCCAGCCTTAACGAACTCCTCCTGGAGCTCAGAAGACCACCAGCCGAGATTCCCCTCGCGTATGAGCGAGCCCAATTCATCCAGCTGACCAGTGCGTGCATAGATGATCGCGGCATCAAACTTGGATACCTTGCGGAGTGACCTTATTACCGCTTCATTGTCGGTACTTTTGACCTGGATAGCATACGCCCAGCCGAAGCCGCATCCTTCAGGTCGCTCGGCGGTGACCACCTGTTGGCACCAATGTATAGCCTCGTCCACCCTATTGGCATGTACGAGGCCCGACACTAATGGCCGAATCATTTCTCGCTTTATGTCGGGACCGCCTAAGTCGCTACGGAGCCCGTCCTGCACCGCTTTGGAAGCAAAGGTGGATAGTGCGGCGTCAATTCGGCCGGCAGAGACGAGGGCTTTGATCGCTTCTCTTGCCGTCCAAGTGCCATCCAAAGAATTCCCGGAGTCGCGTAAATTCCTGATGAGCTCCTGAGTCAATCTGTCCAAGATGGGAGTCGCTTCGCTAACGGCACCGAGATCCTTGACGATGGGAGCCACAAGTTGGAGTTGGAACCAAATGGGATCTTTCCCGATGAGTTCTTCAAACTCTTCGGCGACCTTGATCTTATCCGCCGGCTCCGTGAGATCAGGCCAGAGATTCAACAGGACCGGCGTTGGGTGATCCCGCATTTTGGTAAGGGCGACTGTTTCGGGAATGGCTCTTGCCCGAGCAAACTCTCGCTCCAGAAAGTCCTCACGCCCAAGACTCTGCGGCGGATGCAATGCGTTGATGATTCGACGGGCACGGTCAATATCCCCCTTTCGCAGCGCATTGAGAGCGCGTAAGCGCACTACGACGTCATGGTCCTGGCGAGGAAGGTGTTCAAACGCCTCGTCTTCATCCGAATTCCAGGTAGAACCGGCAAGAGCCACTTCTATGGCTCTGATGTCTTGCTTGCCCCCACCGACGAGTCCGTGGATGGTGATTGCCTTGTCGCGTAGGCCCGCATTTGCGAGCGCGACGGCCAGCTTATCGCGCCACGTGTTACTGGAATCGGATGCTGCCAGTCGAGCCAGTGCGTATAGGTCGTCATCATTCGCGCGTCCGCGCTGCATGGCACGCAAGAGTGCGTCGCTATCGACATAAGCGGGATACGACCTGTGCAGTTCTAGCGCAATGTCGAATGCATCTCGCTCTACATATGCCGTGAGTGCATCTCTGTATGCTCTGCGTCGCCAGTCCGCATCATCGATTCGCTCAGCCCACTGCGTGATGACTGTCGTCGGCGCCGCTTCCGCAGCGCGGATAGACATTGCCGCCGCATACGCGCTGTTCCGTAGCCTACAGGTCCCTAGACCTGCAGAGAAACGTGGCATCTCGAGAAGGTCTATGGCACCACTCGCTGCAGCGAGTTTTTTGTCAAACAAAAGATCGGCGGCCGCACCGGCGATCGCACAGGCAGCGTCTGAAACTGCGAGCTTGTTGAGAAGTGCAGTGAGATGGTGATCGTCATGTACGCCGAGCAGATGTGTGACCAACCCCTGCCGACCGTTTGGGAACTCAACAGCGACGTCGATTGCGGTGGCGATGTGGCCAGTGGAAAGCAGCACGCCAACCCACTTCTCGATAGCCAGGTTTTGAGAGCTCGATACGACACTCGATGCATCCAGTAGAGTGCGTTTGTCAGTCAAGACCTTTTCGACTTGGTATCGTTCTTCAAACATTGCGGCGCTGCTCTTGTATGCGAGCCCAGCCATAGCCGCGCCAGCAGCCGAGAGTCCGGCTAGGGCAAGAGAAACCAGGAAAGGAAGTACTCGCAGTGCTAAGCGCCTTTTACGACCCGGCACGTCAGGCTCCGCACTCCGCGACGAGCCGCCATCAGTGGAGCGCGCGAAGGTTGCAATATGGGTTGCAATTTGCGATAGGACGCTGTCCAACGAGAAGTAAGAGTTATGTATCAACTCATTCCATGACAGTGTTCGCTTTGTCGCAACTACGAACTCGGCCATATCGGGAAGCGACGCTTGCCTGCCTAGCTCACTTCGAACATTCGCAAGCGTTTGAGCCGCGGCAAGGTTAGCCAAGTCGCGTAACTCACTTGCGATGACATCCGACGGCGGTGCAACTGAAACATGTGCTAGTGGAGCGCGTCCAACACCGCAAAGCTGTGAGGCCACGGTGTCGCGGCCTTGCAATGTGGCGGTGACTCGGGCCCAGACAAACTCGTCCGCGCAAGGCGCCATGACGTGGTTGCGCACCCATCGAGCTGGCGTAAGTGCTGCGGAAATGATGCGAGTTAGCGTCGTGTCTCCCCAAGAACGGGATCGAGGCACGAGGGCACCCTTCATTGCCAGCGTTGCGCTCAACCCCGCTATAGCTTCGTCTTCTGGTGACCAAAGACCATTCCACGTACCCCCGTGGTGGCTCCACGCTTGGCCAGCGGCCGCGTTGAATTTCTTCAAGTCATAGGCGGCAAACGCCAGCTGACCGAGTCGCACCGTTGCGGCGAGAAAAATGCTCGCAAGGAGGACAATCGATAACCCGAAGAGCACGACAAACCAGACAAACTCCTGTGAAATAAGATCTGGCAACGCTTTCACGACTGAAAGTGCGGGCTTTAAGGAATACAGCCCAGCTGCGCCCGCCCCAATAAACGGCAACATTGACCAGAGGTAGGAGCGGTCTGGCTCGAAACGTAAGAAGGGCGTGCCTATCGTGGTCCAGCTGCGTAGCCCGCGCAGGGGCTTACCGGAGCGGAATGAATGGACAAGTGCATGCCACACGATCGATCCACCGTGACTGTGTCCAATGACGTGATAGGGCTCGCCTTTGCCATCCAGATCCAAAAGCCGTTTATACAGTGACCGGCCAGCTTCACGGCGCTTCCTTTCACTGTTTGGCCCCATTCCCCAATGAAATAGCGACGAGTCCGTTGGGCTGCACGCCGCAACGCCATCCATCTTTTTATTCAAGGCGGCCCAAAAGGCACTGTCGCGCTGCCACCACTTCGAGCCAATGTCCTCAGTTGCGCCAGCGCCAGTTCCGTGGATGAGCAGGATGTGCTGGAGTTGGCTTGCTGCACCTTGTTCAGCAGCGTCTTTAACTGTTGCGGCCACCGGATCATTGACGTCTTTGTCCATTGTCCCGGCTATTGCTCTACTGGCTGCTATGCTTCGGCTTGGTCGGAGGTCGTCGCGCGAAGCAGGTTGTCGAGCCCGTCCAACGACCCGTTGCTAGGCCAATCTTTCGACGCAACGTCCGTGGCAGTTCAGGCACGGATTCGTAGCAGGCCTGCAGGAACATGATGCCGGCAATGGCACCGGCCCCGGCGAGCGCGGAACATCTCAGCTGTCGCGCACCCGCATTTGGCTGAGTTGCTTACAGTCCGCATACTTTTTTTTCTGACTTAGGGGCCGTGCTACCGATTGTCCAACTCTTCGCGAAGAAAGGGCGCAATCTGTGTGGCTGCAACGTATTGCCCCAACAAGAAATACGCGCGAATGAGTGGCTCGTCGTACCTCATTTCCATGGTCTTGGACTGCGGGAACCGGTCCAATTCGGGCTTCTTACCTTTTGCCTTCGGACCCTCGCCGTTTTCTTCAACAGAGAGGTAGTGCACTACTTCAGCCACGTCTGGCTCCCGCCCTGCGAGGTCGTTGAGGTAAGTGCGGAAGCTTTCGACATTCTTGTGCCATGGATGAACCTGGAGCACTACGTTAGACGGCGAACCCGAGCCACAAGAGTAGGAGGAGCGCTGTGCCAACGGATGCGTGGGGCTCGTATCAAGATCCGCGAACGTGCAACCAAGGAGCCGCGTTCCTTGCGAGCGAGCCATCCTGAGGTCTGCGAACAACTTCGCGTCCTGACCATCAGGATCGTCCTTGCCCATGTGCGAGACCACAAGAATGTCGACCTTCCGCTCTAGCATCGGAATCACTCCAGTGTTATCCGATTTTCCTCCATCTGAAAGTTTGTATCTGTCGCGCAGGCCGAGTCTATCGACGTCGGGCCCGATGATATTGAAGTAATAGCTAAGCGCTTCCGCCCTCAGCCCCCGGAGGACGCCCGACGAATGAGCCGCTGCGAGCGATAACTCGGAACCTGCTTGCAGGCCGCTGCGACCACCTGGGGTCCACTTCTGCAACCACTTGGACCACTTCCAAGACGTATTGCGAGATTTCCAGGGCATATAGAAACCGACACTTCCTTTTGTCCCAATCGCCCCATTGGCAAACATCGACTTCTTGTCCACGATCGCCGCGAGGCCGTCGGGTGTTGTCTGGAACGGGTAGTTTGTTTCAGACGCATGCTCTGACTTGGCGTCGTTAGTCGAGTTGATGATTGGATAGGGCCTCGCGTTAAAGCGCTCTTGGCAATTCGTGGCGATAGGCCCATCCAAACGGGTATTGCAATGCGGATCCGGCACCATCGCGCTCTCGATTGCCTTCTTCCATTCGCGTTTTCGCTGGTGACCGGGCGAGGAGATGATGGTGAGTGGTTGCGCGGTGCGCAAAAGCTTTACGGCTGCTTCGCATTCCACGGACACGTGGGACGCGCGGGCCTTTCCCTTGATGGCCGCATCATTCAGGCAAGTGAAAAGCGCATCGTCCGACCCAGGCCACGCCCAAAGCCCAAGATTGGCCCAGCTGCCGCCACTAACCGACGAGAGGTAATCCACGCGGTCGAGTGCCGACGTCGTACCAATCTTGCCGCTGTGCAGCCCCGAAAGAATTCCAAGGTGATAAGCGTTGGATCGAATTCCGCCGCCAGACATGGCTAGTCCGACGAGCTGCTGCGGCACACCAGCGCCTGCAGCGGCAGAAATGCCGAGGCGCGCGCGGCGGGCGTTTATATGCGCGAACTCCGGGGCGAAGAAGCGCGCCCGATCGTGGGTACGTGTCGTCGTTTCAGGCAGCAAGGTGATGTCGGCTGAAGACACCGCAACCGGGGGCGTATCCGCCGGCGACGCGGCTGCTGGCTCAATATCGGAACGCACACCTCTCTGGGTGGAAGCGACAGCGGCCGGCCGCTCAATCTGTCCTGAGGTCTCACCCGACGGAGTCGTTGCTGCAGGTTGGCTTGAGCATGCCATCAAGGCGCAATAGAAAAGGACAGGAAACACCCACTGAAATAGATTGCGATCCATTGGCATCACCCCCCAAATCAATAGCACGCAGACTAACTCGCGCGATCCGATGATATTGCAGACAGAAGTCGCACTTCGCAGCTCCCCGCCAGCATTGTCACTCAGTCGCTTCCTCCTTGCGCATGCCGGCTGCGACCAGGACTGGATAGGTCTCTTCCAAATCCCGGTTCGTCCACCCGTTGACGCTTGCGCAGCGTCAGAAAGTAACGGTCGGGCTTGCCGTCTGTCACTTCCACGTAGCCCTGCAGGACCTCACCGCTCCACCCGCCCTTCCACTCCGAAGCGAACGACCATAGTTCGGCGCCCGGCACCAGCTGCCCCACGAAAGCACTCCACGCGGCGTTGAGGTGTCCGAACGGAAGCTCCGGCACTGCGCCCAGCGGATCCTCGACGCGCTCGGAAAGCTCGACTTCTCCAATGCTGAGCTTCTGGCGCAGGTCGTCGCTACCCACGGCGAATTCGGGTCGAGGTTTCGGCTCGTTCGCCTTCCTGAACAGCCGCTCGTGCACTACCGCCAGGATCGCAAGCGGCCACAAAACTACAACGAGCGAATAAGCGATCAACGGAAACACTACGTCCTCGACCAGTGAATCCAGCAGTGAGTCCCGGAACGGCAGCGGCTCGAACTCCCGCTGTTCATAGCCGCGGGTAAACGCCCAGAGCATCACGAGGCCGCCGATCGAAAGATAGGAGGCGACGTAGATCACTCGCCTAGTCCGCGTAAACCACGCGCCTCGGGTGGAAGGGTCGTGAAGGCGGCGATGTCGTAGCCTTCCGGCGCGCCGGGAGCGGCCTTGCCGTTTTCCACGACCCAGGACTTCACGAGCACGCCCTTTTCAAATTCCAGGAAGATGTCCTGCTCGAAGGTGCTCCCGTATCCCATGTGTACGTACTCGAGCTGTCGACCCCTTGGGAGGCGCACGGTGTCGGAAAACCAGTGCGCGAAGACCCGGTCGGGGAATCCGGGAAAGATCGTGGCAAGGTTCGCGACAGAGCCATCGGCAAGCTCGCCTTCCAGCGACAGGAGGTAGAGCCGGCTGTCCCGGACCTCCCAGGTGCCGACGTAGCCGCGCCACAGCGCCGTGCACCTGGCATCGAACGGCGGCTCGCGACCGCCGAGCGCAAAGTAATCGCTGAGTGGCTCGGAGCACATGGCAAGGTTCTCGCCCTCAAAGATCAGACGCTCTGCAATCTGTGCAGTCACGCAGGTCTTTCTCCCTTCAGTGTCCCTGCAGCATCTTGCGCCCGGAACTGGCTCAGGGAATGAGCCTGCCGGGAAACGACAGCCGTCATTTCCGGGAATGCCTGTTTCCGGAAACCATCCTGTGGCCCTTTAGAATTACGCCTGTGCGGCGCTGACCTCCCACAGCCGCTCCTGCGCGGCCGCATCCCTGGCAGCCGCGCTCACGGGCTCCTCGACGTTCGGCGGCGCGAAGTATTTTCCCGAGACGCCCTTCATCGCCGGCGCGCTCGCAACATGGATCGCCGGCGCTGCGCCATCGGCCGGCGTCTTCTGGTTGCGCATCCGGCGGATCGGGGCGGCCAGGCGATACAGCAGGCCATTGTTCTGGCTAAAGCCGGTGACGACGACGCCGGGATGCACGGCGTTGGCGGTGACGCCGGTTCCCTGCAGGCGCCTCGCAAGCGCCAGGGTGAAGAGCACGTTGGCGAGCTTGCTTTGCGAGTAGACGGCCCATCCTGCACCGACGCTGCCGCGCCCCGCCCCTTCCCAGTCGCGGGTGAATTGAAGGTCGTCCCAGCGCATCTGTCCTTCGTGGTGCGCGCCGGAGGACTGGCTGATGATCCGAGCCTCGCCATGCTGCCTGGCGGTGTCCTTGAGCAGCTGCAGCAAGCCTTGCGTCAGCCGGAAGTACTGAAGGTGGTTCAGCGCCCAGGTCATCTCGATTCCCTCTTCGCTGACCTGTCGCGTGGAGAACCATGCACCGGCGTTATTGACCAGGACGTCGAGACGCGCCTGCTCGGCCGAGACCTTGCGCGCCAGTGCATCGACCTGCCGCATGCTGGAGAGGTCGGCGGCGTGATGCCAATGCGACTGGCCCGGACCGATACGTGGCAACGCGGCGACGACACCGCGGCACTTGTCGGGGTCGCGGCCGACGACGACGACGTTGGCGCCCTGCTCCGCGAGCCCGTGCGCGATCGCAAGACCGATGCCGTTGGTGGCGCCCGTGACCAGGGCGGTTTTTCCGGTCATCTGCGACATGCTTGCTGTCCTCACAATGTTTTTTAAAGGCTGGCGAGGGAATCGAGCAGCCGCCGGTTGAAGCCGTCGGTGTCCTCGATCTGCGGGATGTGACCGACATCGGGCATCACCACAAGGTGCGCATTGGGCGCCGCCGCGACCAGGGCCTGCGCCTGATCCAGCGGTGTGATCGTGTCCAGCGCACCCCAGATCGCCACCATCGGCATCGTGAGCTGCCGGTACTGCGCCGGATTTTCGCTGCGCGCGCCGGGAGCGGCCTGCATCAGGTAAGGCAGCCAGCGGCCGTACGCGGCGGTCGTGCCGCGCAGCGACAGAGGCTCCTGGTAGATCCGGACGCGCGCGTCGGTCACCGCCTCGTCCCGGGCAACGAACGCGCGCAACAGCCGCGGCGTGAACATCGGATTGGTGAGGAAGGCTGCGACGAGCGCATCACGCAGCGGTCCGCAGCTAAGGATCATCCTTGCCGCGGCCGGCAGCGCCGGTGCCTCGCCCGTGTGCAGGTTCAGCGCTGCGTCCACCAGCACCAGGCCCCGTACGCGCTCTGGGACCTGCATCGCGGCCTCCACCGTCGGGCCGCCGCCGAAGGAATGGCCGACGAGCGTGGCGCTGCCGATCTGCAAGGCGTCCATGGCCGCGACGATGCGTCTGCCCTGCGTCGCCTTGTCGTAGACACCGCTTGCGGGCCGCGACGAGTAGCCGAACGGAGGCAGGTCCAGGGCGATGGCGCGAAACCCTGCCGCGCCGAGCGCCTCAAGCGTCGGGCGCCAGGTCTGGCTCCACGCGCCGGTGCCGTGCACCAGCAGCACGACCGGCCCCGAGGCGGGACCTGCCGCCTGCACGAACATCTCCACGTCGTCGGCGTGGACGCGCTGACCGGTACGGGGCGCGGAAGCCACAGCGTCGCCGGTTTCGCGCTGCCGGGCCTGCACCACGCACAGCACCAGGAGGAGCGCGACGACAACACCGATGATTGCGACGACCTGGGCGGCGCGTTTCAGGACGATGCGCATCGATCAGTAGTCGTAGACGTGCTCGAGGTGCACGTCCGGTTGGCGAAGTCCGTTGAGGACGCCGGCAAGCTCGGGCACGGTCGTGACGAGCGCGACCCGCTCGCGGCCAGGCACGGTGAGGATCGGCTGCCTGAAAAGCACGTGGCAATCGCACGTGGGCTTCCAGGCTGGCGGCGTCAGCACGCTGAGCAGGATTGCCCCATCGTTTCCGGCGATCTCTTCAAACTGCGCGCCGTGGCTGGCAAGCGTCGTGCTGTACTTCATGAAGGCCTCGTAGCGCGGCACGATGAGGAGCGTTCCGCCCTCGCCGACGCCCTGCCCGACCTTCATGTCGGGCAGCTCCTTTTCCAGTCCGTCCGGCACGCGGTCGACGACAACCGCGGTGACAAGGAGCGCCGGTTCGTACACGGAACGCGTGCCGAGCTTTATCAGCCACCCGTAGATCGCTTTGACCGCGTACTCGGTGGTCAGCGCGTACTTGCGCTCCCACTTGCGCAGGGGATCGTTACCCCAGAGGGTCGTCTCCGACCACAAGCGCTTGAGCTTGCCGGCGAAGTCGTACTCGTACCACGGGAGCACGCGGATGAAGTCCACGTAGTCCTGCGCAACGACCGCGCCGAACTTGTCCTCCTCGGTCATGCCATGGTCCATGGCCAGCGCCGAGAGGCGGCCGACGGTGGTGCCGTACCACCAGCGGATCATGTACTCGACCGTCGTGCTCACCCCGATCACGCAGATCATCAGGTGATAGCCGGGGTTGGGCGGATATTCCGCGACGGCCTTGCGCACGTCGCTGTAGCTCGACCAGAACTGCCGGACATGCCCGTAAAACGGGAAGTCGCTGGGCGGATGCTCGCGCACGAACGCTGCGAGCTCCGCCGGGCTGTGCACCAGGAACCATTCGGGGAACGTGAGGAAGGTCTGCTCGACGCCGCGGCGATGCTCCTTGGGAGTCACAACATCCGCCGCGACGGCCGTCCAGGCGCAGAGGGCCAGACACACTCCTGCCACGATCGCCCTCATGCCGCCTTCTCGAGGTGCGCGGCGCGATTACTCTTCACGAACGCCATCAGCACGTTGTCGGAGGGGTCTCCCGCCTGCACGAGTCGCTTGCCGGTGTCCTGCAGGCCCGCCGCCGCAAGGCGCTTCACCCACTCGCTGACCGAGGTGAAGTAGCGCGGCTCCTGCTGGTTCACCTCCCACGGCACGCCAAGTCCGGCGTTGAACACCGTGTGCGCCAGGGACACGAAGTCGTCCATGTAGGGGCTGGTGACGTCGTGGTCGCGCAGGATGAAGATGCCACCCGGTCGCAGCACCCGCCAGATCGAATGGATGAAGCCCTGAAGCCTTGCCGGCTCGATGTGGTGCAACCCGATGAAGCAGCTCACGAGGTCGACGCTTTCGCTGGCGACCGCGGCTTCGGGGATCGGCGCGTAGTTGTCCATCGGCACGAAGGTGCCGAGCTTGCCGACCTGCCCGCGCTCGATGATGTCGACGGGGGAGTTCGTCGGCGCAAGGTCGTTGACCAGGAAGAGCGGTCCCTTGAAGCGCAGGTGCTTCTTGAGCGCGCCTGCATAGCGTCCCGTGGTGCCGATCTCGACGTAGCCATTGATGTCGCGCCGGTCGCCCAGGAGCTCGAGCGTCTGCCGCGCCATCTCCTTCTTCTGCCTGGCCAGCGACGGCAGGGCATAGAAAAGATCCGCGAGCGGCGGCTTGATCGTGCCGATCTTCTGCTGAAGGTGTCGGTAGATCGCCTCATCGTCCCGGTGCAGCCCGCACGCTTCCTTGATGAGCGTTTGAAAGCGGTCTTCCGGATACAGGCGGTAGACGTGGTGCAGAAATCGGTAAAACGCGTCGTGACCCTCGGTGCTCGAGAACACCGAGTGGAATTCCGACTCTCGCTCGGGCTGTGTGACTGCCGCTTCCTGAAGCGTCGGAGCGTAGTAGCGGTCCCACAGGCTGTTGCGCAGGCGATAGCCCGGGTCGTACTTGCCCTTGAGCGCGAAGAGCTCCCTAGCGCGCGGGTAGCCGCGGTGGAACTGCTCGTCCGTGCCGTGGGGCTGGTAAGGCAGGTAGTAGGTGCCGCCGCAGGACAGCGCCGCGTCGATCAGCTCCCGGGTCCATACGGCCACGCGGGTCTTGGCGTTCTCGCGCGTGCGCTGCTTGTAATAGAGCACGAAGGCAAAGCATTCCTGGCGCGCCCAGGCAAGCAGCGACCCGGGGTCCGCCAGCGCGTGCCGCACCGAGATGTTCAGCGCGTTGACGCGATGGCGCTGCAGCACGGCGGCCATCTTCGGCACGAACTCGTCGAAGCGCTCGACGGGAACGAAGTATTCCTGGAGAACGTAGGTCCTCCACTTGCGCGACACGGGCTCCAGCTCCGCGACGTCGTAGCCCGCCTCGTAATTGCGCCAGTGCACCTTGCCGGTGGCATAAAGCAACGGGTCGATCAGGAATTCACGTCGCCACTTGCCAAACGGCGTCTCCGTGATCGTCCACAGGAAGTACTTCTCCAGCGCGTAGACGCGCCGTAGCGGCTTGAGCCGGTGCGGGATCGACGCCGGCTTCTTGGTTTCCTGCCAGGTCACGGCGCGCACGCACCCGTAATGCGGCGCGTAGAGATCGGCGTTATGGAACACCGCCTCGCGCGAGGTGCGGACGTTCTTGCGGAAGTACGCGTAGTAATCCTTCGTCGGCAGCTTCTTGACGATGCGCTCGACGCGCTTGTTCTGGGCGAGGTCGAGCTCGGCTTCGACTATGACGCCCAGCGCGCTATAGCCGCCGATAGCACCGTAGAAGAGCTCGGCATGCTGGTTTGGCGAGGCTTCGAGCAGCTCGCCGCTCACGAGCACGAGCTTGATCGTCCGCACCGACATGATGACGGGTCCCAAACCGACGTAGCGCCCGTGACAGTTCACGCTGAGCGCCCCGCCGACCGTGAAGTTGGCGTAGGTCTGCATGATCTTCACGGCAAAGCCGTGGGGGTCGACGAAGCGCTGGATGTCGCACCAGCGAATCCCCGCCTGCACGCGGATAGTCTGGTGCTCCGGCGAGAAGTGCAGCACGCGGTTGAGCTTGCGCATGTCGATGTGCAAGCTGCCCGGGCTCGCAGTCTGGCCACCCATGCTGAAATGGCCGCCACCAACCGAGATGGGGCCGGTGCTGCGGCGGATCGCGTCCTGCACCTCGGCAACGCTGGTTGGCGTAGTCACCGCCCAGACAGGAACGGGATTCAGGTGCGTCACATCATTGACGATCACGGCGCTCATGACGTCTGGTCCGTCTTGACCGTGAAGTAGTCCGGCCGGGCGTCGTACGGATCCGGTCCGTAGTGGTTCTCCCCGATCGTGCCCCGGCGGCACCCCAGCTCCATGAACAGCCATAGCGGTCCCAGGATCGGCAGCAGCGCCATGGAGAGCCAGAACGGAGACCGACCGCGATCGCGCATCCGTTTGACGGACAGCGCGAGCACTATCCACAGGTACGGCGGATACAGGATCAACGAGCTCTGTCGGCTGAACTGCGTCTCGAGAAACACCAGGAGCACTACGAACAACAAACCCGTCAGCAATCCCCCGATCCACCAGCTCGACCGGGCGACGCGGCCATTCGATGAGAAAAGCAGGTGCCACAGTTGTAGAAGCATGAATCCCCCCTTGCAGACGCAGCTTCAGTGATCAACCAGTTCTAGCGCTTGGAGCCCCCTTGGGCGCGACCTTGTGAACGTCTGTATATAACAACATTTCCCCCAGTCGTTGTTCGTCGACGTCGTCGAAACCACAGGTTTCCCGGAACTCCGGTGGGTTCTCATAGGTGCCAAAGAGCATGTCCCACCAGGTGATGTCGCCATAGTTGTTCTTGTGCCGGCCGTGCTGATGGTGGATCCGATGCATCTCGGGCCTCTGGAAGAAAAGGCCAATCCAGCGAGGGGTGCGGATATTGGTGTGATAGAAGAATTCGCCGAGGGCCGTGCAGGCTGTGTAGATCGCCCCTGCCTCCAGCGACAGGCCCAGCAAGGTGTACACGAGCAGGCTGCCGAGGATGGAATTCACGACCATCTCACCGGGATGCTTGTAGAAGGAGGTGATGACCTCCAGGCGCCGCGGGCTGTGATGGATCTGGTGAAAGCCGACCCATAGGACGTCGACCTCGTGTCGCCAGCGGTGCCACCAGTAAAAGACGAACGTCGCGATGAAATATGCGAGGAAGCCTCCGGCCAGCGGGCTCACCCGCTCCGAGAGCGACAGCAGTGACCACGACGACAGCCAGCGCTCCCAGGTCACGCCCGCCAGCAGCACCACGCCCAGCTGCACCGCATTTACCGCAAGCACACGGAAGGTCCAGGTCCGCACTTTAGGCAGCTTCCATCCTGGAACGAGGTTCTCGATCAGGAAGCACACAGCAAACGTTGCGAAGATGTAGATCATTTGTTCCTCGGCTCTCAGACCCGTTTGGCCACCAAGCCAGCCACCTTGCGGATCGCCTCGAGCAAGTGCGCCTTGTCGATCCACAGCTGTACCTCCTTGCCTACCTTCTCGCGCCGCAACACGCCAGCGGCCTCGAGCACGCCCAGGTGATGCACGACGTTCGTCCGACTGGCCGAGAAGACGTCGACGATCTGCTTGATGGTCAGGCGCTCGTTTCGGTCGAACAGAAGCAGGATCCTCTGTCGCAAGGGATCTCCCAGGGCGCGGAAAACGCCGGAATAGACTTCCCAGAGTGGCGGGAGATGCGAGACGTGGTCGGTTCTCATATACCTATAAGACTAGTCGTATGGTTATATCAATGTCAAGGCGCCCCCGTCTTCGCCGGTCTATGGTTTCCAACTGCGGACCTGCACAGGTCCCGGGCAACTACAGCAAGCGCAGCCGCCGGGCTCGCGCGACCAGCGCCGTGGTCCAGGCCGGAACGCTCTCGACCTTCTGGGAGGCCTTCAGCCTGCCACCCCTGACCGTGAACACCTCCCGGGCGCCGGTCGGCCGGCCATCCTGGCTGTGCACGCTGTTATCCCAGACGCGGACGGTCGCGGCGGTGCCGATGAACCACATGAGGTTCTTTCGGCTGTCTTCGTACCTTCGCCGGATCGCCTCCTCGGCGATGTCGTGCCCACCGCGTGCGACGCGCTCGCGTACGCGCCGCAGGTGAAGGTCGACGGAGTCAAGGCCCACGTAGAGGAGGATCAGCTCCCGCTTCATGGCCAGCGCCCGCATCAGCTGCAGTGCGATGGCATGGCCGCCAAGGGTGGTCTCGAAGGCGTAGTCGTAATCGTCGTCGATGGCGGTCACCAGCTGCTCGAATCCCCGCTGCCAGGCTCTGCCGTTAGCGTCCTGCTGCGATAGGCCCGCTTTCACCAGCGCGCGGGTGTAGTCGTCGGGATTGAAGTAGGCGCCGCCGGTTGCGGCAAGGTATGGCTGCACGATGGAGCTCTTCCCCGCCCCGTTCGTCCCGCAGGCCACAAGGATCGCCATCAGGCCCGCTTCTTTCTGCGCCGGGGCTCGTGCTCGCCGTGGGCCTTGCGGCCCGCGGAGTGCTTTGCCCCGACCTCCAGGATCGTGGCCAGGTCCACGTGTTTGATGAGTTCCACGGCCTTGCGATGCTTGGCGCCCTGCATGTGCTTCACCATGGCCTGGAATTCGTGCTCCAGGCGCTCGAGCTCGGTTGCGTCGGCGCGCTCCAGCGACTTCAAGCGCTGGTACTGGTCGGGGGCGATGAAGTAGCCCTGCACGCGGCCGTGCCTGGTGATCTCAAGGTCACGCGACCTTGCCTTCTCGGGCAGCTTGGAAAAGCCGGCCTTGGCCTTGGTGGCCTCGATCCTCAGCACGCCCATGTCACCCGCTCCGTCGGCCTTCTTACGGTCATTTTAACGCGTTTTGACCATTTTTTCCGAGGAACGACAAATGGCAAGACCTTCCGATTATTTGCTGACCATTCGCGAAATATTTTCTTTCCTGGCTACGCATTCCCCAATCCCTATTGCGGTTGTGTGACACGCGTGTAGGAATAGCCGCCGGACGTTTTTGCGGTAGCGAGATTGCGATGGCGACGAGCGTTCCTCTGGATGTAACACCCGAACCGGCGCCTTGCTCCTCACGATGATCAGCGCAGATCAATCCTGGGCCCAATGCGTCCGCAGGCTCGAGGGCCGGCTAACCGACCAGGAGCTCAACACCTGGATCCGTCCGCTCCAGTCGCGCCTGCGGGGGCGCAGGCTGCTGCTCCTGGCGCCCAATCGCACGGTCATGGAGCACGTCCGCAAGAGCTGGCTCCCGGAAATCCAGTGCGCGCTCGAGCAAGGAGTCGATCCGGATCTGACCGCGGACATTGTCGTGGGCTCCGCGGACGCCCTGCCGGTTGCCGCTGCCGGGCCCCTCGCAGAAGCACCCTCCACCACCGCCCGGCCGGCCGTGCGGACGACGCGGCTGGATTCGGACCTGACCTTCGCCACGTTCATCGAAGGCAAGACCAATCACCGGGCGCGCGCCGCGGCACAGCACGTCGCCGCATCCCTTGCTACCTACAACCCGTTGTTCATCCACGGGGCGTCGGGCCTTGGCAAGACGCACCTGATGCACGCGATCGGCAACGCGGTTGTGGCTTCACGGCCGGGAGCCCGTACAGCCCTGATCGGTGCCGAGGAGTGGATGAACCAGTTCATCGATGCGATCCGGAACAAGAGCCAGGACGCTTTCAAGCGCCACTACCGCACCGTGGATCTCCTTCTTATCGACGACACCCACTTCTTCGTAGGCAAGGAGCGCACGCTGGAGGAGTTCTTCCACACCTTCAACGCCTTGGTTGACGGCCGTAAGCAAATCGTCCTGACGTCGGACCGCTCCCCGACGGACTTGGTGGGGCTGGATGACCGGCTCAAGTCCCGTTTTGGGTCCGGGCTCACGGTGTCGATCGAGCGTCCCGACGAGGAGACTCGCGTCGCGATCCTGCAGTCCAGAGCCAGACAGATGAACCTCGACCTGCCGGACGATGTTGCACTCTTCATCGCTCAGCGCTTGCGCACCCAGGTGCGGGAGCTCGTGGGCGCTCTGAACACGCTAAGCGCCTCGGTCCTTTTCACGCGAGAGCCAATCACCATGGATCTCGCGCGGGCTACTCTGAAGAGCAGGCAGGCTTCGTGCGATCAGCTCACCATCGACAACATCATCCAGAAGGTCTCCGAGCACTACGCAGTACGCGTCTCCGACCTCAACTCAAAGCAGCGCTCGCGCTCGCTGGTCCGTCCGCGGCAGATCGCCATGGCGCTCGCAAAGGAGCTGACCCAGCACAGCCTTCCCGAGATTGGGCGCGCCTTCGGCAAGGACCATACGACTGTCCTGCACGCGCACAAGAAGGTTCGGGAGCTTCGTGATGCCGACGAGAAACTTCGCGACGACTACGACGCTCTTTTAAAACAGCTGACCTAGTCGCGGGCCTGGCGGAAAGGCTGGGCTAGACCAATCAAGTGACCGGCGCTACTATCGCCCTGGGTGCCCACCCTACTTGCACACGAGTAAAAAAAGGCGCGCTGCTAGCTGCCATCGACAACCTCTCTTTGAGCCTCGTCGTCGGGGACTTAAACGTGTGCGTCTGACCCGAAATCGACGTGGCGTCGAGGAACAGGTTTGTCATGACACTAAGAGAAATTGCGCACAGCGCACAGCAGCAACTCGAAACTGGTACCTGGTAGCCCCTTCAAGCGAGCTCACGTCTACGAGCTTCTGGCCGCCTCGTTCGGATTCAAATCGTACGCCGCGCTCCTCTCGGAAGCGCTGATTACGCAAGGACAGAACGACGAGGCGGAGTTTTCAGCTCCACTCCCCGCTATTCGCGAGCGATGTCTTGGATTGGGATATCGCGCCCTCACGGCGGACATTGCCGCTGCGGAAATTGCGGCCTTCCTCGAGAAGAATTTGCTTCAAGCCATCACGGTTCGCGAATTAGTCGATCAGCTGCTTGAGTGCCCCGGTGACGACGAACTGTCGCCCCTCCTGCTCGACGGGCTAAATACAGCCGCATCCAAGGGAAATGCGGTGGCTCACTACGCTCTTGCGTTAATCCTGGCGAACGAAGAAGAGGCGCAAGCAGAAGACAGACGTGGGGGTGACGGGTCGTATTGGCATTCTCAGGAACGAGACGGTCGCATCCTGGTTGGCGTGCAAAAAGAGTGGGCGGATGAATATGCGATGCAAGTGTCGCGTTCCGAAAGCTATACCCGCCACCTCCGAGCCGCGGCCGACCTCGGAAGCTGGCGCGCTCTCGTGGATTTGGCGGAACGGTCGCGTGATCCCGCCTTTCTTGAACGGATCGACGAATCAGCGGTAGACGATGCCATGCGAATCGCCGAAGTGGCCGGTCCGTTAGGTCTCGCGCGCGAAGCTCGTCGGTGGCTAACAAAGGCAGCCGAGGCCGGAAACACGTCAGCGATGCGTGATCTCATCGAGGACTACGATCGGAATGATCTGCACCGATGCTGGATTTGGGTATACCTCGCGCGGCTTGTCGGGACGGATCTGACCCGGGACAAGCACTACGCGATCAACGAAGACGGTTCTGACTATGACGAAGACGTAGGCGGCCCCGCTTTCGTAGCTGGGGATGAAGGCGTGCACTTGAGCCCGCTGGAACCCCAGGCCGACCTGGCGGCGAAGCAAGCTGCGCAGCATCTATTCAGTGGGATCAGCCCAGAGCGCGTTCGGAAACCCTGATTCCGGGAAGTGATCGGGTCGATAGTGACGTCGCGCGACGAGACAGGTGCGGTCGTGATTCAGCAGTGTTGTTCATCGGTCTAAAATCCCCGAGTGGGGTAGCGGCAACCGCTATTGGAGGATTAATGGAGGGAGCACATCCGCTCACATTTGTCGGCGATGCCCTCGACTCTGGGCATTTATGGTCAATGGTCGCGAAGCTAGTTCAGGTCAGATGAGCATCCGCAACGACAGGTGGCATGCAAAACATCCTTTGCCGGCGGACGGCTCCGAAGAACATGTCGTCGATTGGCATGTGCGACACGCAGCATTTTGCGGTTGTGAACCAGTTCCTGCCGGAATTGCCGCACGGGCGCGCCACCATCAGCGAACAATCCCCAGGACCTTTTCCGCCAACGATCCGGATCGCGTCTTTGTGAGTGCCTGTCGATTTGTCGATGAGGAGCCGTATCGGGGAGGTCGGCTGACCATCACTGAACGCATCCAAGTTCGCCTCAGAGCGCGGAACGGAACATGTGACGATGTAGAGTTTCTCGGATGCGAGGGCCGTAGATTCAGGCGCGGCCATTGGCACTACTTCGATTCCGACGGTGATTACTCGACAACGTTTATGAGTGACGGCAACAAAGATGATGGGTATGACACATGGTATGCGTATCAAGATAATTGGCCTGAGTTGTATCGGCACGAATGCATCGCGGCGAAGCATGCGGCGCCGCTGTTCCAGTTTGGACAGCGGCACAAAATATCCCCACTAAGGATGTTTGATCATTGGCTCAAGAACTGACCTAGAGAGCTTGTTGACGCCAGTTGACTCTTCGATCGTTATGGTGGGCTAATCGACAGCGAGCGAATCTCGAACACGATCTTCTGCGACTTGCTGAACTAGCAGCTGGGAATACAGCTGACAGTGGAAGATATATTCGAGAGTGATTGAGTACCCCGCCAAGACTTCTCATTGGCAGCACGCCGGAGCAAAGGCACCGAAAGCGCGCATCATGTTTTCCGGCCGGTATGCGAGTTACCAACCTTGTCGGGAGATTCCCACTCGCCGACCCTGATCGCACATCGGATCTGCTCGCCCGCTTCCGGATGCAGGTGACCGCTTGCGCTTCGCGACACGCTCGAATGGGTCGGTAGTGACGTTTCGCCGAGATCGGCCGGTTCCTGCCCTTCCCGCTTGGGTGCGGAGCTTCCAGATAGCGGGCCGTTGGATGACTGCTGTCGGGATGTTAGACGGAACCGTTTTACATTAGCGGGACACGATCCTGCCCCTCGAACCGATCGTTAGGCGCCACCACCATCAAGATTTCCAGGGCGGCTTCTTAGGGCAAACATTGAAGAAGCGCTCGACGTCGGTCTGGGACTGCTCACAACGAATACAGTTTCCATTCTCGAATAAATGTCCAAGCTTCTCGTAGCGAGAACTCGACGAGGTGTTGGTGGTGGAAGTCGCCGATCGTCGAGCGTCCTGTGCTCGCTCCGATCCGCGTTGCGCCCGAATCCAGGCGTCGTGCTCTTTGCGCCGTACCTGGATCCGAAAGCACTGCGTAAGCCTCATTCAGCAACTTCGTAACCCGCTCGGCCTTGGCGCGCTCTGTCGGATTCTTGTCGGGATGCCACTTTTGCGCTAGATAACGGTACGCACCCTTAATGACCTCTGGGCTTGCGTTTTCAGTAACCTGCAGGTTCTGGTAGTGCGTTTGGAAATTGCTCATGCGGCATCGTCAAACAGGGCGCCAGCGACAAGGGCGGTGACTTTCATCACCGCCCCCAGATTTATTTGGATAAGGAGAATTCAAAGTGAAACCAGTTTCCAAGAAGTAATTGCATCTTAAAAGTTCTAAAAGGACATATCAGAATAAAATTGAAGATCGATACAATCGCAGAAGCCAGATGAGCAGCGACTGCTTTGGCGTTGCAAGCAAATCGCATCGTAATTTTCGCAATCAAACGCACCTCCTTGACGTGGCGCGCCGGATTTGGCGCCGTAGAAGCGTAATCCTGCGGATCTCGGGGCGCAATGGAACGCAGGCTCGCCAAAGCGCGGTTCAAGCAGCAGGTTTACGAGCTCTAAAGCTCCCGCGAGCAGTGCGTAGTTCGCGCGCGACCGGAGGCTTCTAAGCACCACGTTGATGCAAGCCGGCATAGCTCCCAGGAAACGCGTTTTCCGGAAGCCATTGCCTGCCGGCAATGACCGCCGTCACCACTTTTTGAAGCACACGTGCAGATCCCCTGCGCTACACCTCGGGTGCTTCATCAGACCGCTTGTTGCCTCGTCCCATGTTCACTATTTCGTCGGGACGCAGCGGCGATCCCGATGTGGAATAGCCCGGAAATGGACCTGCCGATTCAGCGTCAACGGCGACGGGGCTTGGGGGATACAGGTCATAGCCCCTCGAAATCAGGTGATCGGCCAGCCGCCTGACATCGGCTGACCTTTCCACCCAGCGCTTATCGAGCTCCCATGGGGTTGCGCGCCAAGTCGTCGCCCCCTCAAAGAAAGAGTCATGGCAGCCCCGGCGGAACAACCGACCGTCCTTGAGGAGCACAAATTCCCCGCTTACAAACCCGCCTCCATGGGCTTCGTCGATGTTCTCGAAGACGTACTGGAAGCGCGCCGCGACTTCCGGCGCGGTTGGAAATTGTGAATCGCCCGGAACCTCTTTGGGATCATTCATGGCGCTGATCGTAACGCCGCACCCTACCGACTGCTTCGGGCCGATAGCGACGATTAGGTTCTCGCACAAGCTGATCGAGTTTCGGCATCAGCGCCAGGACGCTGTTACGCAAAGAGTTGCGCCGAGTTATACCGAAATTAGGCGGTTTTATCTGATATCGATAAACCGGGATAAGGTCAGTCAAACTCGCGCCAATCACGAGGATCTCCAGAAGGTTGACGCCAGCCAGACGCTGGCGTTCGAAGCGGACTATTCACTCGGTAGGGACAATCACGAGAGTGGCCTGCTGGGCAGATCCACCGAGTGCTGTAGCCACACCTGTACCTCACCCTGGAGCGAAGTAGCAGCGGCGAGCTCCCAGGCAGTGACAAGCTCCACGTCCATCACGTAGTGCAGCAGATACGAGCAGGGAAAGGACAGCTGTCCACTTGGATCGTTGGCCTGACGCCAATCCCGCCCATCCATTACGAGATCGTCCTCCAGGAACTCGGTTGCGACGACTGCCTCCTCCCCCGCGCCTGACCGCAGCAGCTCAACGATCGCCACCACTTCGTAGCTTCCGATCTCGCCCGCTTCGAATCGTGCATCAGCCCTCAGGCGCTCGGCGACCAGATCGCCGTGGAGTCTCCCGGCAAGCCCCATGAGTGCCTGGTCGATGTCGCGGATGCGGGTCATGTCGCCCGGCGCGATCGGCCAGAGCCAGCGCGACCTTCGTTGAAACTCCAGAACCTTGAGCCGTCTGATCCGGGCCTTGCGCACTTCTCGTGCATTCAGGGGCATTGGAGTGCAAGGGCGGGCCAGGACACCAGGTAAGGCTTCGCACGTTACGTCCCAGCTAGCTCAGCGGGTGAGCCAGCGGCACTTCAGACTAAAGGCATGCAAAAGCCAGAACGACGAGAATCCGGACACCGGGTTCGCATTGAGGATTGAAAATGGAAGAGATGCCCAAGCGGGTTAAGCAAGCCAACGAGCTCTTCCTTGGCGTCGAGGCCAAGCTCAGCGAGGTCTTCAGCGGCAAATCGTACCGGCACAAGTCTCTGCTCCTGAAGCATCGCAAGGCCGAACCTGACCAGGCGCTGGCCGCGGGACTTGTTCGAAGCATCTACGACACGGTGCGCGACAACTTTTTGGGAATCCTGGCGAAGAAGACAAAAGACCCGTCGCGCCAGAACTGGCGGATGCGCAAGACGTGGCCCTCGTTTGACCCGGCCAACAAGCCACGAGAAGTCGGCCTGGAGCGAACGTTCGTGAAGGCGTGCGTTGACGCCGAACGTTCGGACTGGTGGAACCAGGTGCCCATTGCTTCGGGCCTGATCAATCCAACGGCAGCCAAGCGATGCGCGATTGACCTCGTTCACCATCGGGGACCTGAGGCGTTCGACTTCGTGGAGCTCAAGCTCGGCAGCAACACGCCCCTCTACGCCGCGGTCGAAATCCTCCAGTACGGTTTTATATGGCTCCTGTCCCGTCGCGCGTTTGCCGAGCCCGCTCCCGGAACGATGCTCCACGCCAGCGACGTCCGGTTGAGCGTGCTTGCCCCGGACAGCTTTTATCAAGGCGTCGGCTATCGCGAATTTCAGGCAGGAGCCAATGAGGCGCTGAAGCAGATCGCCGCAGATCATTCCGTCACGATGACGTTCACGTTTGATCGTCTGCCGGCGGACTTCAAATGGCCACAAGACGATGACCCAGCGAAATTGCGCCAGATCCTGGACAACCTCTACCCTAAGTGCGGCTGAGGATCCTTCGGGCTGCCGATGAGATCGGCGGCAACTGTGTGCAGCTCGAATCGCAAGGAAAGTCGATCTTTGTCGACCTGGGGTTGCCGCTGGTCGCGCCGGCGGCATCGCCAGCCTTTCTTCCACCGATCGCTGGCCTTGCCGAGGGGACAAACCCGGAGCTGCTGGGCATTGTCCTGAGCCATCCCCACCAGGACCACTATGGTCTTCTGGCTTGCGTGCACCCGTCGGTTCCCGTGCATCTGGGCGATGGTGCAAAACGACTGCTCGATGCGGCTTCATTCTTCGTGCCCACCGCCGCTATCAAGCAGCCGATCACCCCCTACTTCAGCTCGCGCAGGTTCGCGGTCGGGCCCTTCTCCGTCACACCCTTGCTTGTCGATCATTCCGCCTACGACGCGCATGCGCTGGTGATCGAGGCGGACGGCAGGAAGGTGCTCTACAGCGGGGACTTCCGCATGCACGGCCGCAAGTCGCGCCAGATGGAAGCGCTCCTTCGACACCCGCCTCCTGATGTCGACGTATTGCTGATGGAGGGGACGACCCTGGGTCGAGACTCGGAAAGCGAGGTTGTGAGCGAGGACGCACTCGAGCGGACCATTGCTGCCTCGCTGAAAGACACCGAAGGGATCGCGCTGGCGTACTTCTCTTCCCAGAACATCGACCGTCTGGTTACGTTCTATCGTGCCGCGGTACAGTCCGGCCGCTGCCTCATCATCGACGTCTACACGGCCTGCATCCTGGAAGCTCTCGGCCGCAAGACGCTCCCCTCCCCCAAGTCGCCGAACGTGCGGGTCTTCCTTCCGACACGTCAGCGCCGCCAGATCATCGCGGGCAAACAGTACGAATCACTGCGAAGGATCAGTCAGCGGCGCATCTACCCAGAAGAAATCGCTGCCGACCCGTCGAAGTGGGTCATGCTGTTTCGCGAGTCCATGACGCGCGATCTGGAACAAATGAGCTGCTGCCGTGGGGGCAGGCTGATGTATTCGCTTTGGCCCGGATACCTGGATCGGGGCAGTCACGATCTGCGCGCCTGGGCCAGCACACAGGGGCTCGGCTTCGAGATCCATCACACCTCCGGGCACGCGGGCATTGCCGACCTCCGAAGGTTCGTGGAAGGCATTCGCCCAAGGACCCTGGTTCCAATGCATACGCTATATCCGGGGCATTACTCGGACCTATTCGGGAGTGCGACGGTCCTGTCCAACCAGGAATGGCTCGTCGTCTGGCGCGACGATCCGTTGCGCGCGATGCGCAACAGGCCTGGTCAGGCGCGCCCGCAATAGCGGCTGCGTATACGAGCTTCCCGCCTATTTCTCATCCTGCTCGCAAAGTTCGGCGAACTGCTGGACGCTGATCACTGTGATCGCAGGGTTGCGCCGGGTGCCCATCTCCGCGATCTTTTCGACAGCCTCGATCAGCTTGCGAACCTCAGCCGCCGAGTAGTGCGTGGTGATAGTGCGGTTCTTGTGCCCCATGAGTTGCTGGCGATCCTCCTCGGTCACGTCCTTGCCGCGTAACCTGTAGCCAAAGGTGTGGCGGGCGTCGTGAGGCCGCAGTTTTGCGAAGCCTTCGGGGCACCGACGCCCGATTCTTTTCGCGTATGCGGCGACGGCGTCGCGCCTCGCCCGCTTCCAGGCGCTGTTGAGCATCTTCGTGATCGGACGGTGCTCCACTCGCAAGAGTCGGCCCTCCTCGTTTCGGATCTCGACCTTCATCGTGAACACGACTTTGGGATGCTTACCGCGTGCACGTTCAATTGCTTTGCGGGCAAAGCGATTGAGCACGACCAGGAACGGCTGGTTGTTCTTCATGAACTTCTTGGGAATCATGAAGACGCTGGTTCCCAGTTCGCGCACCTTGATCTCCCATTCCCAGCGAAGGCGGCAGACGTTCTGCTCGCGCAGCCCGGTATTCGTCGCGAAGCGAAACATCTCACGCTGATGAGGCGGCAGCATCGAACCAAAGAGCGCCTCCTCATCCCAGGCGAGCTGATAAGGCGGGCGCTTGTCGTCGTCGGGAAGCAGCCGGATCATCGGCGCTGCTTCCAGCCAACTCTTGTGGCTCTCCTCGTCGCGCCACATCTGGGCGGCCAGATTCAGGATGCGCCTCACAACCGCGAGTGTGCGGTTGATCGTGCCAGGGGCGCGCTTCTTCCTTAAGCGATCCTTGATGAATGGCTCGAGGGTCTTTTCATGAACCTCGGATAGGGGGCGCGCGAAGATGTATTTCTTGATGAGCTCCAGATCTTGGATGTCGCGCGACAGTGCCCGTGCTCCGTCCCGCGTCTTCTCCTCGATATAGCGTGCGGCCGCTTCCTCGAAGGTCCGGACTGGACGGTCGCCATGTATCTTGGCATTGCGCTTTCGAATTACCAGTTGCGCTAGGTATTCCTCCGCTTTCGCAACCTCAGACTCGCCCGTGCTTTCGCACACTCTTCGTCCCAGGACCATTTTGTCGATGTGCCAGGTGTCGCCCCGGAGGAAGAGCCCTGGCGAGTGCCGATGCTTCTTTGACATGTGACTCCTGCGCCTGCTGGCGCGTGTGGACCTTCCTTGTTGCGCTCAAGGAACTCGTCCAGATCGTCGCGGGTGAAGCCGACCGCGCGGATACCGAGCTTCACAGCCCTCAAGTCCGGCCTCACGTACCGCGCGAACTGTGATTGGCTAATCCCCAGATACCGGGCTGCCTGCTTCGCCCGCAGGGCCCCTGGTCGGACGGCAGACTCCTGGGTGGCAGCGGCAGACGCGCTTCCGGGGGCGCCGTCGCCGCCCTGCCCCCGCGAGTTCTCAAAATCGTCGTCCATACCCAATAGACGGGGACTTGACCAAGAATCGGGGAAAACCAGTCCTGGCGACCGGCCCAGGCGCGGCGAGTTCTCGATCCGACGCTGCAATTCCCCACTAGCAGGCACCACTTAGCGAGCGTGAAGGTCGCCAACTCGATGCTCATGCGGCACCCCAGACGTAGCGTGATTCGAGCAGGGCGACGACCTCTGCCAGACCGCCAGGCTTGTCGAGGTAATCGACTACCCGGCGCGCCGGAATGTGAGGCGAACGTGAATGCAGCCAGCTCGCGGCGCGACGATCGTCTCCAACAATGGCGCCAAGGCTCACCCAAAGCCGCATGAAGAGCAGGCAACTCTCATAGACACTCGAATGCTGTGTCGGCCACCACTCCATCCGGCGGATACGAGCGATCTGCCTTGGGTTCATTCCTAGAATGCGAGCGAGCTTTGGGTCCGACACCTTCAGGTGCACGGCTACTCGCAACGTTGCTGTTGTGATAACGCGCGCCTCACTCCGACTGGCAATAGCGAAAGAACTTTCGCGCTCCGGTCGTATCTTGGCCACACTAGTGACCTTGGCGAAACCGGCGCTTCCAGACCGCGCTCGCTGCTGCGATTGACCGTTCTTCGAGGTCCCTGTTCGTCGCCGAAATGATCTTGGCGTCGGTGTGGAACGCCCACTCGCTGATGCAGTAGCGCTCGATGAGAAGCTCTGTTTCCTCGCGCATCCCGGTCAGCGAGAAGAGGAGCACGATGATCCAGACGTGCTCGGGCTCAAGCACGGCTTCCCCGCCCTGGCAGGTCAAGTCCGCGACGGCCTTCTGGATGTGACTGAAGGCCTGCTGCATGCGCTCGCGGGCCTGCGCCGAGCGTGACGCCGGCAGGATAGGAAGGCAGTGCAGCAGGAAGGCTTCGGGTTCCGACATCGATGGCTCCTGGTGATGAGGTGCCATCGACCGTAATGATGAAATGCGCGCCCCGCTATTGGCGGGACCACTTCCGATAATTAGAACCGCCCAGATCGACTTGCTATTTCGTTGGGTGACCGACGGACTTGTCTAGGTCGGCCACAGGCCCGGCGGCTTGGCAAGCTTTTCCGGAATGGCCATGCCGCCTGCTTCAAATGTCTTCTTCATGTGATCAATAAGCTGTCGCTGAAACTCGTCCACCGGAGGTGGCTGGACGCCAGCGACTTTACGTATCACGAGGACCGTCAGCAGGAATGCAGCCAGCTGGCTCACGACAATCAAGGCTTGGGGCGCGCTGCCGTGCGCGGGAAGGCCCAACAGCGCTGACACCAGCTCAATTCCGACGCGGACGCCACCGGCCGCAAGCAGTCCGAGCATTGCACCAAGGCCGGTCACGAGCCAGCGCTTGCCACTGTGTGTGCTGTTGAGGCTTGCGACGAGTTCATCCAGATCCAGGATATTCCAGGAGTGGCCACTGGTCAGATTCTGCAAATGCATCAGTCGGGCGGTCGCCTGCCCTGTCGCTTCGCCGCAAAGAAGCACGGCGCACTCGTGGTCAAGCTTCGCGGATGTCGGAGCCTGCGTACGCACTTCGTAATCCACTCCGCCCTGCGAGCGAAGCCATAGGCATGTTTCCACACGGGACTTAGCCTCGAAATAAGTCGAATGTCCCCAGTTCTGGCCAATAGTGTCGGTTAGAACGATGCATTCGGCGCTGGTGACCCTGCCCCTGAAGAGCGCAATTCGATAGCGCGCGCCGGCGCACTCGAACTCGTTTTGCAATATCGCGTCAGCGGCCATGTCGCGTAACGACGCGTTTCGAGAGCCTCAGGAACAGAGCGGCGAGTGAAAAGAGCACAAGGAGCCAGCGGCCTGGAGCCCCGCCCGACGACGAGGGCGCCGGAGGCGCTACGTCGTCATCCGTGAGACTGACCATGGTCACGTCCTGGCTGCCGATCTCGGCGTTCTCCGGATACCGGATCACCGTGCCAAAGGTCTTGGTCGAGTTGGTGGTCGCGTTGTCGTTGACTACGACGTCGACGGTCTTGCGGGACTCGCCGGCGGCGAAGGCAACACGCTGCACGGTTGTCTTATAGTCCGAACCCGGGGTCGCGCGTGAGCTGCCGCTGCGAATCGTCGCGAACTCAACACTCGCAGTCTGTGACAAGTCGCCGGCGCGGTCGATCGCTACCGTAATGTGTCCGGCATTTTCCGCAACGGAAGCGGTGGCCAGTTGCATCGAGAAGGCGCTGGGCGTCGGCATGCGCTCGCTGTAGGTCGACACCGCAGGCAGGCTTTCACGCGCCGTCCGCGCATTGTCAGCCTGGTTCGGGTCACCCGCGGGGAAGCCGCAGGGATCGCCATTTGCAGCGACCTTGTCCGGCGACGAGAAGTAAGGTTGCGGAATGGCGTTGTATGCCATCGCCGTCCCGAGCTGCATCTGATGAATGTCCCTTCCGCAGTGCATCGCAAGCGAGTACCGGCTTCCATCCGCTGGCATTTGGGTCGCTGTGATCGTGACCTCCGCCGAGCACGTGGCCGACCTCGTGCGTAAAGGTTTGAGCGAAGTTTTGGACTTGATCGCCAGGCCGCAGTGTGATTTGGGCACAAGACACGGCCAACCCTTGGGCGCCGCTGTATCCGTCGTACAAAATCGCGAGTCCGATTGGCGCCCGGTCTTTCACACCCGTGAAGAACACAGTCACGTCCGGGTGAAACCGCTCAATCAGCGCTTGGCGATTGTTGGATTCAGCATTGGACCCGCACGCGCGTCCGCCAAAATCACCGACGGATTCGTTTGGCGGGTCGCTGAGATCCGACTTTTCCACGCCGACCAGATTCGCCGTGTAGGGGACCGCACTGTTCGCAAATATGGCCGTCATGCGATTGACCCCCGCAGCGGAAATGTCCTGGATGTAATCGGCGCCCGCCTCGTCGAGCGCACGCTGCGTGTAAAGCACCAGGATGTCGAGACGATTTTCGCCGCCCACCTTGGCGACCTTTGCGGCGGCAACCTCGAACGGCGCTTCCGCCTTCACGGTGTCGCCAGCAAACGAAGGGGGCGCATTCAAGGCAGAAGGCGTCGCCACTATCCGGCCCGAAGCATCAGTCGTGACGTACGCCTGGCCGTCAGCGCCTACGATCTCTCCCTGAAAGCCGGAGCCATCCGCAATACCGAGGATGAAACGGCCACTCAAGTCTTTGCCGCGGATACGCGCAATGCCAGCGCGTTTTTCGAAGGCTACCTGAAAGAGATCCGGCTGCCCGTTTACCGGGACGGTCAAGGTGCCGAAGGCTTCGGCCTCGCCCAGATCGATCGACTCTGCATCAAACGCTACCGCCGAACCGCAGAGTGCCGCCATTACCGCCATCGCCATCAAGCTTCGCATTGCACAACTGCCAATAAGAGAACCGATCACGACGCACTCCGGTTGCGGCGCGCTCGCAGCCCACCCAGCGCGGCCAGTCCCAAAAGGAGCGACTCGCCAAGAGCACCGCCGCCGTCACTACCACCGCTGTCGCCCCCACTACCTGGCGATGTGTCGTTGTCGGTGATGCTGATTACGGTCTCGTCCTGGCTGCCGATATCGGCGTTCTCCGGATACCGGATCACCGCGCCGAAAGTCTTGGTCGCGTTGGGGGCTGTGTTGTCGTTGAGCACGACGTCAACGGACTTTCGCGACTCGCCGGCGGCGAATGCCACGCGCTGGACGGTTGCCTGATAGTCCGTGCCAGCTGTCGCCTGCGAGCTGCCGGTGCGGATCGTCGCGAACTCCACGCTTGCCGCCTGCGACAAGTCGCCAGCGCGGTCGATGGCCAGACTCACGTGCCCGGCGTTCTCACCGATGGCGGTGGTTGCCACCTCCATCGAGAAGGCGCTCGGCGTCGCCATGCGGGCCTTATAGTTCACAATCGTCGGCAGCGATTCCCGCAGAGTCCGCGCATTGTCGGCCGAGTTCGGATCGCCAGCGGGGACTCCGCAAGCATCCCCGTTCGCAGCCACCTTGTCCGGCGACGAAAAGTACGGCTGGACGATACCAGCGAGCGCCATCGCCGTTGCCAGTGGTTGATGGCTCGAGCCCTCCCCGCACACCTTTGCATGCGAGTATTCCTTCCAGCCGCCGCCATGATTCGGATCGCCGCGGTCATGACCACCTCCGAGGATGTGCCCCACTTCGTGCGTAAACGTCACAGCCAATCCCTGAATTTGATCACCGACCGAAAGGGTCATTGAACCGCACGCTACATCGCCACCCTCGTCAACTGAGTAGCCGCCGTAGACATTTGCAAGGCCACGCGGGAGCACGTCCATTTGCCCAGTGATGTAGAAGAAGGCATCAGCGCGGTAGCGGTCCTGCAGCGATTGCCGATTGTTCGGCACTTCGGATGCGCCGCACCCGCGATTCAGAAAAGTGATCAGCCCATCGGCAGGCGGATCGCTCAGGTCGGTTTGCTCGACTGCCACGACGTGAGCCGTGTATGGCACCGAGCTGTTCACCAATGCTGCGTTCAGCCGCGTTTCACCGGCCGCAACCACATCGTCGATGTACTGGCGACCTACCTGCTGTAGGGCGCGCTGCGTGTAGAGCACGATGATATCCAGCCGATCGTCTGACTCGGCGGCCCTGGCCGAGATCGCAGGGTTTATGACTGGCGCCGGCGACCGCGCGGCATCCCCCTCAAGTCCGATGGCCTGTGGCGCGCGGAGCGCATCCAGGTCCGGCTGCAACTGACCGGTCGAGTCCGTGCGGAGATATCTCCAGCCGCCGCTCCCGACGACTTCAGCCACCAGGCCATCCCCGGCGTCGATGCCGACGAGGTAGTTGCCGCCGAGATCCTTGCCGTGGATTCGCGCCACGCCAGCGCGGCGCTCGCAATGCACATCGAAACGGCTGCTGAGCCCATTGGGGAGGGGCAGCATAATCGTGCCCAAAGTCGCGGTCTCGTTGAGGTCGATCGCAGGCTGCGCGGCTAGCGCGTTGCATGGATGGACGAGGAATACCGCCAGCGCAAGGGCCGCAGCCAAGCTCGCTCGAGCGAGCGCAACACGTTTCATGCGAAATCCCGGTTCACTACCAAAGCATCTTTCTCCTTCACAATATAGCGCGGAGACTGTTTGTCAGTGTCTATCGGCCATAGATTCCTGATACCGGGTCTTGGACTCTTCCCCGCATGGGGAAGCGACAAACGCGCCGGCTCAGGGAAATCCTGGGGAAAAACATTCGCTTGGAACGCATCCGGCAGGACCTGACGCAGGAGCAGCTCGCCGAGCGTGCCGACAGCGACCAGACCTTCATCAGCGCGGTCGAGCGCGCGACCAAGTCCGCTTCCGTGGACATGATCGAGCGCCTGGCCAAGGCCCTGCGGGTCCGGCCCGGCGAGCTCCTCGACGAGCGTCTCGGGCGCAGCTGACTGCATTAGGGGCTTCACCCGAACATCCGTTCATCGGTGCAAGGCGCCTGCGCAGGCGCTGCCTGCGGACGCACAGCTCCGAGGAGGCCCGCACCAGCGCCGCGAACCGCTTCCTGGTCCGGCCGCGCATACAGGTAGAGCGTTGCCACGCTCTTGTGGCCGGTCACTCCCATGATGGCCGAGTGCTCCCGGCCGGCCTGCAGGGAGGCGGTCACGAAACCCGCGCGGAGGCTGTGCGCGCCGACCTGCCGCGGATCGATCCCTGCGCGCGCGGCATGGCTCTTCACGATTTCCGAGATTGCCCGTCCCGTCAGCCGTCGCTGCGACAGCTGATCGCCGCGCCAGAAGGACCGCAACAGCGGCCCGTGCGTGAGGCCCGTCGCCTCGATCCACGCCCGCAGTGCGGCTACCGGGCACAGATCGCTCCCCCGCTCCGGCCCGATCGGCACGACGTAGCCTTTTCCCTGCTGGTCCGTCTTGGAGCGCCGGATCCGCAGGTCGACGCCGTCCCGGCGAAACAGGACGTCCGCGATATCCAGGCGCGACAGCTCGCTTCGCCGCTTGGAGCTGGACCAGCCAAGCAGCAGGAGCACGCGGTCGCGCAGCACCAGCAGTGATCCGTCCGGCGCCGGAACCATGCGTGCGAGGTCCGCGGGCAGCAACGGGATCTTGCGTCTGGGGGGCTCACGATCCGGATCGTTGGCGATCGCCGCCATGAACCGGTGGATCGTGTGATCGGCGCCGGGATTGGGGTGACCCTCTTCCAGATGGCGATAGCGGATCGCCGCGATCCGGCGGCGCATCGTCGCAAGCGAGCTGCCCTGGTCTTTCTCGCTCAAGAGAAATTCGGTCAGCGTCTGGACACTCGCCGGCAAGAACTGGCGACTGTGCCTTCGGCACCACGTGCTGAACGTCTTCCAGTCTGTCGCGTAGGCGCGCCGCGTCGCCCGCGACAGGCTCTGCTCCAGGAGCTCCCGGATCCGCTGCCTGACCGATGCAGCCTTGTCGGGCGCCGGCGGCACGCTTGTCGCCTTGCCTACGTCATTCGACGCAGGTTCCTCGAAGAGACAGAGCTGGGGCTGCATGTGAGGGCTTCCTTTACTGTGGAGCCCTCACCGTAACGATTTGAATCCGTGCCCCGTGATTTGAAGCACCAGCACCGATAACAGGAAATGTGGTGCTCCCTCGCCTCCCCAATCCGATCTCACATCACGAGCGCGGATCGGGTGGGAACGACGGATCAGCCACCGTGAATGGACGTTATCGGTGCTGGCTGAGCGCAAAGCCGCCACACGCGGCAGTGATGCTAACGATCAGCTGGGCGCGCTGAATGACAAGACTTCTAACCGTGTACGCGCCGAAGTCGCTTCATAAGAACGCAACGTAAGCCGGCTCTACCCTGAATGCTTTCCTTCTCCTTCTGCGCAGCAACCAGGGCATCGCGCACGAGCCCATAGCGCTAAGGAGTGTCACCAGGCTTCGGCGTACTTGGTCGCTCAGGCCGCGCCGTCCTGTATGCTGGCTCGCAATATTCATTAGACCCGCACGGGATGCGGGCAGCCAGCAGGGAGCGCTCCGTCACGACGGTGGCCGCTAATCACTGCAGCGATCAACAAATTCCCCGTCACGTTTTTGCCAAGGGCGGCTCGCCGCTGCACGAGCTTTGCGCGCGTCAGTGCCGATCGTCGTGCGTCGGTCGCCTTATCCGCAGCAGCAGCCAGAAACCAACACTTCACGGGGAATCGTATGAGCCGTCTTATCACGTTGCTGGTTGTCACACTTACCCTACTTGGCTGCCACAGCATGCCAACGCAACTGGTGTACTCAAGCGGGTTTAGCTTCGCAAATTACGACTATGTAGTTGTTGCAAAGTCCGAGGGCAAGGACACAGCTACCTCGCTGTATGGCATGGACGTTGAGTTTGCCAACCTACTCAGTCGCTACAACATGAAGGTTGTCGGCGACAAGGAGTATCAAGGCCTCGCGGATGCTATGAAGAAGCGAACCCTTTCGGCTCGCATGTCGATAACTGCTAGCAACCAATGGTTGCTTCTTTCCGTCTCCTTCGACGATTCCGTAACTGGCCGTACTGGGTCCAGCGTGACGTCTCAAGTAAAAGGCAACTTGTTTAACGTCAACCATAGAACGAGAGCGTTCGAGACTGCATCGGGGGTGTTGATCAAGGCGCTCGAAAAAGATAAAGGGTTGGCCATTACCAACGACAGAGCCCCTTAGCGAAGCGTTGTCAATCGACGCAATCGGTCGGCAGCGGCCAGTCATTCCAAAGATCTTTTTGAAGGACCGTCTTTGGCGTGACCTCCCAATGTTTGCTTCGCGGCCTCGACTTTGACCCGACGAGTGTCCGCTTCGGGTCGGTTAGAGATTTCGCCGCAATCGGCCAGAAGCGGTCGTTCACCATTCTTAGAGCCGCTACTACACGGCGCAAATGGGGAGCTGGAATCGGGCGGGTTCTCATCCGGAGTGTTTTCGTCAGCCTATTCAGGTCCCGCCCCCGCAAGTCGTTGTATGGATGGGCCTGAGCTTTTTTCGTCCGACCGTGAGAAGCTTTCTTGATGTCGTCTATTTCTAGTTAGGTGATGCAAAACAACACACCATCCGTCGAGTTCCTGGTAGGCGCATTTGAAATGATGCCGCCGCTCCAACTTCTGTTCCTTTGCTTGTTTGCTGCCACTTGGCTCATCGGCGGCAACGTGCTGGTCGCCTTTCACTATCGCCGCCTCGGGAAGCCGTGGTGGTCCGGTCTCAAGCCCTTCGCCTTCCCGCTGAGGCATTTCAACAAGCAGGAGTGGCTGGTTCTACTTGCTTTGTTCATTACGGCATTCACTTTCGGTGTAATAGCGCTAGCCTGTGGTCCTCATGGCATCACCTAACCCATCGCTCAAGCCGAAGGTGTCGCCTTCGGCGCCACTTCCCGCCGTGCGCTGCGCGCACGTCGGCTCGGCTTAGCTCAAACGTTGGGCGTCATGAAAAGAATTCTAGCTACCCTGGCCTTGTTGGTTTGGCTGGTGCCGAGCCAGGGAGCTGAGAAGAACATGATCACACTGGACTCTCTGGAGGAAATGTTCGCGAACATTAAAGCCAAGACACAGTGGAATACTGAGGGCGATCTTCTATGGGGATACTTCTTCACAGATCACAACCCGAAGCACTTTGAATCCCTAAGAAAGCATCTTGAGCGCAATGGCTATCGTTACGTGGACATCCTTGAGCCAGAAGGGGGTAATGATGACGCCGCCTATAGCCTTCATGTCGAGCGCGTGGAGAATCACACACCCCAATCGCTGTACAAGCGCAACCTTGAGTTGTATCGCCTGGCAGAGCAGTACGGGGTAGAAGCGTATGACGGGATGGATGTAGGAGACGTGGACAAATGACGCCCAACCCATCGCTGCAGCCGACGGGCACGCCTTCGGAGGGCCGTCGGCCGCCTCGGCGTGCCTTCCCTCGCAGCGCTGCGCGCTCGCTCGGCGCGGCTGAGCTCACACGTTGGGCCGCTAGGTGACTATGCGCATTCTCCTAGTTGCAGCAGTGATGATCTTCGCCGCGGTCTGCGTTCGCGCAGAGGATCGGACGGTGGTCATCGTCACGCTCGTGGATACTGGAACGCGTGCTGAAACTGAAGCCGCTTTTCTGCGCGAGCTTCCCCCTGGCAACTATGAGGTCACTTACTCTTTCCCTGAAACCCGGCAATTGACTCTCAAGGTAACTGGTGCGGTGGCTAACATTCTTGACCTCTCCCCTTACGTAAAAAGCTGGAGTTATGACCGAAGGCTACAACCCTCGGCTGCGGCCCAACCCCGCGCTCCAGCCGACGGTGCTCGCCTTCGGCGCGCACTTCCCTCATCGGCTTCGCCGCCTCGGCGTGGCTGAGCTTGATCGTTGGGCGTCATAACAATGCGGCTTCTTACCTCGCTGATTGCTTGCCTCTTTCTCGCCGGTCACTTCCCGGCTCATGCAACGGCGTTTGAGGAGCAGTTTTCTAACCTAGACCTTCCGGGAGAGTGGGTAGCAGTGCCGCAGGAAACTCCGGGCACCTATCAGTTCCACACCGTGAAGGGCGAAGAAGGCGTTACGGTAGGGCTTCTATTCCGCAACACCGATCATGCGTTTCCCCTCGACAAGGACATGAAAGCTGTCTTAAAGCATCGTCGCGACGTCGAGGCGAGCCTCCCTAAATCAGAGGTCGTTTTAACGGACCCTGTGGTGACAGAGAGGCCGGGTGCACTCATCGCAACATGGTTCGGGGTGGATGCTGCGCATGATCGTCGGACGTTTACGGTCGTGATCGTTAACGATGCAGCTGTCGGGAGCTTTTACTACGAAGCGTTCGGCTCATCCAAGGCGACCTTTGAGCCTCGCGCGCATGACGTTTTATCGCGCGTCGGTCTTGTTGCCAAATGACGCCCAAGGCTGCGCTCCAGACGACGGGGCTCGCCTTCGGCGTCGCACTTCCCTCAACGCGCTGCGCGGGTCTCGGCGCGGCTCACCTTGATCGTTGGGCAGCGCAATGAGACACGTTCTTTTGGTTTTCCTGCTTCTTCCATCAATAGCGCACGGTCAAGATTCCCTGGCTGAGGCGGAGAAAGGACAGCCGAAGTCCGTGGTCGCCTTAATGGAGCGCATCGCTGGTTGCAATCACTGGCTGGGCGAAGAGCCGTATGACGCCGAACGCGCCGCGGACATAAAGAAGGCCGTTGAGAGTCTGCGGTGCAACAATCTGGCCGAAGATGAAGCCAAGCTAAAAAAGCGCTTCAGTAGCAAGCCAGGAGTTGCGAGGGCCATCAATGCAGCGAAAGACATTGCGTACCAGCAAGGCGCTGCTCAACCCAGTGCTCGAGCTGACGTATGCGCCTTCGGCGCGCATTCCCGCCGTGCGCTACGCGCACGTCGGGCGCGGAGCTTGATCGTTGGGCCGCAAGGTGACTATGCGCATTCTTGTAGTTGCAGCAGTGACGCTCTTCGCCGCGGTCTGCGCTCGCGCAGAAGATCGGAAGGTGGTTATCGTTACGCTCGTGGACATTGGAACTCGCGCCGATACTGAAACCGCTTTTCTGGACGAGCTTCCCCCTGGCAGCTATGAGGTCACGGACTCGTTCCCTGAAACTTGGCAACTGATTCTCAAGGTAAATGATGCGGTGCCTAACATTCTCGACCGCTCCCAGTACGTAAAAAGCTGGAGTAATGACACACGGCTCGTGCCCTCGGATGCGCCCCAACCACTCGCCCCATCCGGGGAACAACTTCACCCGGTCGTCGTCAAGCTTATCGACACGAAGCCTTTCTCTGAGACTCAGGCTGCTGTCCTCCGTGAGCTTCCAGCTGGCAGCTACATTTTCCGATTCGTTTTTGAGGACTCGCACGAGATGGTGCTATGGGCTAGCGATGCCGCGCTGTCCGCCCTAGCAAGGTTGGACCTTGTTGCACGCGTGCAGGAGGACAAACTTGTTGCACCAGCGAAATGAGCAGCCCGACCAATCTCTGCATCCGAAGGTCTCGCCTTCGGCGAGACTTCCCATTCGTGCGCTTCGGCTGAGCTAGTTCGTTGAGCTCAACCGTGATCTCACGCCTTCTGAGAGTGTTGCGAAAGCCCAAAGTCGACCTACGGTGGGTGGATCCACAGTTCTTGCGCAATACACATCGGCAAAAGGATTGGTCAGGCGAACGCTTCGCCAGCTTCTTTCCGGTCGGCTGCGTATTCGAGTCCTGCCTATTCGAAGGGTGCTACTTCGTTCAGGCCTGTTTCGGCGGTGGGTTGGAAGACTCACGCTACATAAATTGCAGCTTCGATCGCGCAACTATTTGCGCGACGGCTCCGGGTAACGCCAGCTTCGAGTCCTGCTCGTTCCGCAACGTCGACATAATCGAGCTGTTTGGGCAGTCTATCGAAATGGTCAATTGTGAAGTTAGCGGAATCGTGCGCAAGGGGTTTCTGAGCGGCACCGTGCCTGCGTACGCTGCGTCAGGCCTGGGTCGCATCACTAATAGGTTCGACGGAAACGACTTTTCAAAAGCAGGGCTAGTAGATTTCGATTTCAGAACTGGAATCGATTTGTCGAGACAAAAGCTACCGCCAAGGTGGCGCAATGGGGCCTAACAAGTGTTGCAACGGACCGTGATTGAGCACCAAGCCATTCACTTGGCGTCACGCAGCCCGTAACTGGTGAATTGTTCTATGAAGTGCCGCGCCATCCTCATTGTTACCGCCGTTGTGCTGCTAGGCGCTTGCGGTGGCGAAGATGATGGCGCGGACGAATTAGCCGCGCTGCAGGGAAACTTAGCCTATGTCGACTCGATCGGGGGACGTGATCGAATCTTTGTGGCCGATAACAGCGTTGGGTTGAATTCCCATGAACTCCTCATCGGGCACTTAACTGTCTTGCCTGCGCACGACGCGGGTGCTGCAAATCTTAAGCTGGAAGATATCGCCTCAATCGACTCCCTGGCGTGGAACGAGGACGGACTTAAGCTCGCCGTTGTCGTGCGACGGAGTAGTAGTCAGTCGCAACTTCTCATTTTGGATACTGAGACAGGGAATGCGGTAACAGCCAGCCCGCAGGAAGGCGAGATCAGGAATCCAGATTGGGCTCCGGATGGCTCGCGCGTCGCCTATCTGTTAGCCGATGCGGGATTTACGAATACCCGCTTGGCGTCCACGGAGATAGAGACGGGTGAAGTGCAAGAGTTTGAGGAAACGCGCGGTTTACCGCTGACTGCTCACCGCTGGGATGCCACCTCAAGAGGCCTCCGGTATTTTTTCTTTACTTCGGGCTCGTGCGCGCAGTATCTGTTGGACATCGACACACGACAGCAAGTATGCGAAGTGTCGACTCGCACTAAAACAAATGATTCGCGGCAGTTTCTGTTGGGCTTTCCGGAAGACCTGTCCCGAACTGGCGCCGGGCTCGTCCCGAACGCAATCCCTGAGGTGTCGTCACTGGTTTACTTCGAGCTGGGCTGGACTGTATCCGCGCCGATTCGCACCACAGGAACGCAGAGCCTTTTCTTTAGCTGGTTTCTGCCGTCTTCTCAACTTCTCGTTGCGATCGAGGAATTAGCTCCTTCTGAATCGATCAGGCGCGCAGACCCCTTGATTGCCAGTCTCACAGTTGCCGGCTCGGGTGCTAACGCACTGAGCAAGACGTTCTATACCGTAAAAGCGCCCGAACCTTTGAAGTGGGATTTCTGGGCGCCCTGATCGAATTTACTAAACCGGGTGACAGCGGCACTGTCCGCTTTCAGCGGATCGAACGTCTGCTCGCAAGGCCGACGACCGCTTTGGGGCTTAGCGACGTTCGCCGCAATCGGCCAGAAGCGGTCGTTCGCCTTGCTCCGTAGCCCTATTGAAAAGCGCAAACCGGACGGTGGACGCTGGCCCGCTCTCATCCGGATGTTTTTCGTCAGCCCTATTGGGTCTCGTCGCCGCAAGTCGTTGTATGGATGGGTCTGGGCTTTTTTCGTCCGACCGTGAGAAGCTTTCTCGATGTCGTCTATTTCTAGTTGGGTGGCACCAGATTTCTAGAGGAGGTTCGTATGCGCGGAAGTTACGCTGTCGTCTCAGGCATCGTGTTCGGCCTCGTCGCAATCGTTCAGGCCGTGCGCGCATTCAACCAGTGGCCGGTACAAATCGGCCCGGTGCAGGTCCCAGTCGTAGCGTCATGGGTCATCTGCGCCATCGCAGTTGGGCTGTGCGTGTGGGCTTTTCGGTCTCGAGGCGAGTAATCCGTGGTCTCCGTGGTGCCACCCAACCCATCGCTGCAGCCGACGGGCACACCTTCGGCGGGCCGTCGCCCGCCTCGGCATGCCTTCCCTCGCGGCGCTGCGCGCTCGCTCGGCGCGGCTGAGCTCACACGTTGGGCCTCACAATGAAGGCCGTCGGTTTACTGTTTGCCTTCGCATTAAGCAGTTGTTCGTTGGTGTCTCCTTGCGAGCGCTTCCCGTCCTCCTATGAGGTGTCTGATCCTTTGACCATCCCCGAGATCGAGGCGCGGTCCCTGGAAGACCACAAGAGCTATGAAAGAAAAGATGTGCCATCTGTGCCGTTTGGTTTCATCAATAACAAGTGGGAAGCGTTCAAAGCGCGGATCGGTCCGGGTGAAACACTGGTCCATTTCAAGTCAGATGCTGCATCGTGGCAGCAGCTGCACGGTCGAGAGGGCTATGCTCGGGTGAAGGGAGAATGCGTACAGGCAACAATCGTTTCCAAGGTCAGCTGAACGTGAGGCCCAACCCCTCGCTCCAGTCGACGTGCCCGCCTTCGGCGAGGATTCCCTCAACGCGCTGCGCGCGTTTCGGCGCGGCTGAGCTTGATCGTTAGATGGCAACCATCGCCATCGGTCTCTCAGCTGCTGTAGCGAGCTACGTGGAGAGCCTTGAGCGTGGCGCTTCGGGCACGCATCGCGCCGAAGATCGCCCGCTGTACTCGTCTCTGCTGGCTGACGTTGCAGGTCTTCTCGCCGCGTCGGTTTCGGGTGCGCCAGCAGCGACGCTCAACGCACGCATTGAGGATCATGAGCGGCTTCGTGGTCAGGTCTGGCTGCAAGACCCGGCACGCCTTGAGTCGGATGCAGCGTGGCTTCTAGTAACGAAGGAGGCTGGCCGTGTCGCCATCTAACCCGGTGCTGCAGCCGAAGGTCTCGCCTCCGGCGAGACTTCCCTCACGCACATGCGTGCGCATCGGCTCAGCTGAGCTTGGTCGTTGGGCGGCGCGAAAGGGAGGCATATGAACGAGTCGACTGAGTATGAAGATTGGCTGCACGATTTCGGCGCGCGCCCCAAATCTGACGCCGAGCTTCAGCGCATGCGCGAAGCCGCTGCTGGTGAAGCAAACAGCGAGCTGCGCTTACTCATCAAAGAGGCTCAATGCATGCGGTGGGCCGCGAGGGCATTGCTAGAAAAGCTTAAGAGCCTTGGCTGGTCACCTGAACCGAGCGACGGCAAAGTCGGGGACGTGTTCCAGCTCGCCGCGCACCTGGTGGAGTGCAGGAGCAAATGAAAGCGCCGCCCAACCCGGCGCTGCAGCCGAGGGGCTCGCCTTCGGCGAGCTGCCCTCGCACTTCGTGCTCGGCCCCGGCTGAGCTTCAACGTTGGGTTGCATGAGAACTTCATTGTTATTGCTGGCGGCTCTTTTCACTGCCAGTTGCAACCCGGAGCGCGAGATCTCCGTCATCAACATCGCCTCGAGCCCTGATGGCACTCACAAGGCCGTGGCCTACTCAGACATGGGCGGTGGTGCAGCCGGTTGGTGCACTGTGTGCGCTGACGTCGTCGCTGGCTCATTTAGCGCGGACGGCGCGCGCTGCTCACAAGGACAGCAGTGGTTTCGGTGCGGGACGGAAGTCACCTTTGAGTGGCGTTCTCCGCAACAGGTCGTCGCCATATATGTTGGCGAGCCTGCCTCACAACCAGTCGCACAGCAGCAGTCGGCCAAGAGCGCGCCGTCCGTTACGCTCACCTACCAGACGCGCCACTAATGCAACCCCACCCATCACTCCAGCGGACGGTTTCGCCTTCGGCGGCATTGCCGCCCGCGGCTCATCTTCCCTCGCAGCGCTGCGCGCAGCTCGGCGCCGCTGAGCTCCAACGTTGGGCCTACTACCAATGACTATCGCACTCGCGGCAGCGCTGATTGCCGTGGCGGTTGAGAAGGCGCCCATCGATACGTTCAGCCTCACGCAGCAACTCCTCGCCGGGACAACAGCCGCGGAGTCAAATGGTTTCTGGACGGATCGGTGGCCTGAGGAGTGGTCTGTCTCGTATTGCCCCGACCAAACATGTGATGTCATTCGGGCGCCGGGCACCACATCCTCAAAGACCATGAGTGACTTCGCGCTTATCTACCTCTACTACGTGTCGGACTATGCGTATCTGAAAGACTTCGTTCTTCGGGCACGGCCACATGTATTGAAAGCGCTCGAGAGAAACAATGGCAACTGCCGAAGATCTTCCGAGTTCGCCCGAGCAGCTTGCGTATTGAGCACCGTCGCGCGGAAGAACGGAATGAAGTTTCGGCTGCAGCGCTATGACGAGGGCCGAATGAACGAGACAGAGTTGGAACCAGGAGACCACTTGGGCGAGAAGCATATTCGCGAGGTCAAATCTTGGCAGTCCAAGACTTGGGGGCTGAACGTTGAGTAGGCCCAACCCGGCGCTGCAGCGGAGGTATCCGCCTTCGGCGTATTCCCTCCGCGCGCTGCGCGCGTGTCGGCGCCGCTGAGCTTGATCGTTGGGCTCACAAACACATGGAGGACTTCAAGTGAAGAATCATCTCTGGCTAGTCATTCTTACGCTTGGCATTGGCAGCTGCGACGACGATGATCGTCAAAGAGGCGCTACCGCAGCCGATGCCAAGGCCGCCGCGCAGCAGGCGGCTGGGCCAAGCGCGGCTGACTGCGGGTCAGTTGAAGTAGACCATCGCGCCGAGGCTAACTGCTGTTTCGCTTCCAACCGCGCTCAATCGCTGCCGGCCTATGCGCTATACGAAGCGCGGGGCACCGAATCCGCGGTTGCGCTTGCCATCTCAAGCGATGCAGCTGGGCACGTTCGGTTATTTCAGTTTGAAGCGACGCCAGGAGACACAGCGTATCCAGATGAAGGACGGGTCACCGAAGCCACCTGCCCGCAACCCGCACAGCTTATCGACGACGCATGCAACAACGAAACAGATTATCCATTCGTGTGCTCGGCCCCGTGAGCCCAACCCTTCGTTCCGGCCGACGGTGCTCGCCTCCGGCGTCGCACTCCCCTCATACGCTCCGCGTGTTCGGCGCGGTTGAGCTTGATCGTTGGGTAGCATGAGAATCACGCGCATTGCTGTCACCGTGGTCCTGCTAACGGGCTGTGCTTCTCTCCCGCTGTCGAGCCCATTGAGCGAGAGCGAACGCGGTGTCCTGCTCACTGTTCACTCAACTAGCCGCGGAGCTTTCGTCAGCGGATGTGCCGCCGCGCCTCCGTCCGACCGCATTCCTGACTGCCGCTACTTGGTGCGCGAAGTCACTGACATCCTCGCTGAAACACGCCTGTTCAAAACCGTTTCATCTAGCCAGGCTTCTGAGGGGGATCTGCTGGTGGAGATAGTTCCCTACGAACGGCGGCCCTACTGGACGACACCCGGCCACAACCCGGCCTTTACACTGCTTGCGATAGTCATACCGTTCTGGTGGTCCGAACCATTCGGCTATCACTTCACCGTCAGAGACACACGCACTGGCGTGAGCGCCGAAGTAAACACGACAAGAAGCGGAACCGTCGTAATGTGGAGTCTGGCTTCGTTGCTGAACCTATCCAAGAGCCGCGGCCTTGACGAGGATCGCACTCTGGAGTTGGAGCGAATCAAAATGCAGTTGGCACCAGTGCTCGTAAAGCAAGCTGCCCAACCCACCGCTGCAGCCGACGGGCACGCCTACGGCGAGACGGCGGCCGCCTCGGCGTGCCTGCCCTCGCGGCGCTTCGTGCTCGCTCAGCGCGGCTAAGCTTTTCTCGTTAGGCCGATGAAAGATTCTTCATGTCCGGCGTGTGGCAAGCCGATAACTGTCGGCGGCTTGGACCTGCCGCACGAACCACCCGAGGAAGCCCCGCGCGTTCTGGGGCTTCGCCATCCTCGCGCGTGCTGCCCTAACTGCGGCGCGAAGATCAGAAGCAATAGAACCGCGTTGTTTGTGTATGCGCTGGTGGCTCTACCGGGAGGTCTATTGTTCGGTTGGTCGCAACATGGCGCGCATCCTTACGCGCTGAAGATCTTCGGTGTTCTGCTGTTTGCAGCAGCGCTGTACATTGGCCGGATGTTCCATCGTTGGGAGGTGGTCAAATGAATCATCGCCTTAACCCGGCGGTGCAGCCGAGGCGCCTTCGGCGAGACTTCCCTCGCGCACATTCGTGCGCATCGGCCCGGCTGAGCTAGGTCGTTAGATGCGATGACCGACGCACAACATAAAAGGGCTTTGCTGCTGGCTTGCCTGTTTTTGGTTGCACTCGCTTCAGTCGGCGTTCTTGCCTTACATCGGGCTGGCGGCCCAGCGCCGGCTCTCGGGGCAGCTGCATCTTTTAGCGTCCTAGCAATCTGGGCGGCCTGGATATTTCGGCGCACTTTCGCCCTCAGAGCCGCTAATCCAGACCAGCCGGTTCCGCTCAGCGCCGTCGGTGGCGTGAAGACTATGGCTCTCGTCATGTTTCTCGCCATGGTCATGGGAGTCGTCGGTGTCCTGCTCGGCCGCATCTAACCCATCGCTGGAGCCGAGGTATGCGCCTTCGGCGCATATTCCCTCCATGCGCGGCGCGCATGTCGGCGCGGCTCAGCTCGCTTCGCACGCTCGGCGCCGCTGAGCTCCAACGTTGGGCCATGCTCAAGGGATGAATGTCATGCGCCCGGCGCGCAGTTGGGTCGCTCTGCTGAGTGCTTGGTCCATCGCCGTGCTGGTCCATGCGTGGTACTACGTTGTCTCAATTCTTTCCCAACCCATCCCGGACGACTATGCGCGGGAGTGGGACTTTCAGCTGCTTATGTTCTCTGTGTTTCGCTTTCCTCTGTGGCTTGTTGCTCTCGCCGCGCTTCTGTGGTGGCAGAGCGCTACCATCCGCCGGTATGAGTCGCACTCTTAGCAAGTCACGGCCCACCCCTGCGCTCCAGCCGAAGGTCTCGCCTTCGGCGAGACTCCCCTCGCGCACGCGTGCGCTCGGCGCGGCTGATTGTGGTCGTTGGGCGGTATGAATCGACGGTCCGTGATGGGCTTGGTGTTTCTCACTCTGTGGTCTATTGCTAATACTGCGTTCATCACAGTGCAGTGGCACTACGGTCGGCACTTCGCTGATCCGCCGAACTGGCTTCTGCTGTCACTCTTCGGGCCCATGCTCATTGGTCTGGTCCTGGGAACGGCAACCGCCCTCGCCGGGTTGTGGCCGAGCGCATCCTGGAGCAGCATCGGTGTTGCTGCTCTTGGCGCCATGGCAATCGCATCTACCCTCGCCCGTGTCCCACCCATCTACTGAACGTTCCGCCCAACCCGGCGCTGCAGCGGAAGGTCGCGCCTTCGGCGCGACGTCCTCCGCGCTTCGCGCGTTCGGCTCGGCTGAACTGGCTCGTTGGCAGGCGCATTGATGCAGCACCGGAATAGACATCTGCATCGAGTAGCGGCCGTTGTGACGGCACTCGTTGCTGCAATGCTGGCGGCATGCCCAGGCAGCACGGATGGCATCTTTGAGATCAAGCATCCCTTTTACCTGACTGACACCGGAAGTCACACGGCCCTACTGGAAAAGCGCGACGGAACGTTCCACATTGTTCTTAATGGCCGCATTGACGCGGCGAAGGTCATAGGCGGCGAGATCGTCATGGCTCAGACCCCCGGAACCGCCGTAACGGAATCTGACGGAACGCTGGGCTGGAATTGCGGACCGGTGTGTGAATTCTGGGCAGCGAACATCACCACCCGCGAAGTCCGTCGCATCAGCCCCACACGAGAGGTGTCGTGTTCGTCTGCCAAGAGCAGCTTGGCGCCTGCCAACCATGCGCTGCAGCGGACCGGACACGCCCTCGGCGTGCCGGCCGCTGAGCTTGATCGTTGGGCGGCGAATGAACCTTTCTGAAACATTTGAGGTGCCATACGTGAAACACGCGACAGCAGTGCTCTTTGCTCTTGTACTTATCCACGCCGAAGTGGCTTCTGCCGAACAGCGCGTCTCGCCCGAGATCAATGCACTAATGCGCCAGGCTGAAGCCGGCGATACAAACGCACAATTTCGTGTGGCGACCGCGTATGACAGTGGCCAAGGCGCTCCAAGAGATGGAAAGGAGGCAATGCGGTGGTATCTCAAAGCCGCGGAGAACGGTCATGCCGAGGCTCAGAACAGCGTTGGGAGCGGACTTCAAGCAGCTAAGCGCTTTAAGGAAGCATTGCCTTGGTATGAAAGAGCATCTGCACAGCGCCATGCACTTGCTACGAACAACCTCGCATATCTCTACGATCTCGGTCTTGGAGTAAGTCAAGATCGTCGACGAGCGTTTGAGCTCTATTCACGAGCGGCCGATCTTGGGTGGGCCGAATCGATGTGGAACATTGCAAACATGTACGGCGCCGGTCAATTGGGTAGCGTTGATATGTTTTTGGCGTGCGTCTGGACCATGCGTGCACGTCGCTACGCGCAGCCCAACGATCAGCACCTACAGGCTCAGTTCACCCGCATCATTCCTTACATGCAGCGCAAGCTATCTGAAAGAGATATGGCGAAGTGCGGAGAAGATGCCGACGCGTGGAAGCCAGCGACGCTATATGGCCAATAGACCGCCCAACCCGGCGCTCCAGCCGAAGGTCTCGCCTCCGGCGAGACTTCCCTCGCGCACTCGTGCGCTCAGCTCGGTTGAGGTTGATCGTTAGGTTGCATGAACGTCGTTGGCCTGCTCGTTCTTCTTTTTGCTGCCGGACTCATTCTTGGCAGCACCTGGTTTTCGTACCAAATGGCTTTGGCCGCTTGGGGCAGTTCGCGAGCAAACCCGAGCCTGCGTGCAGCTGTTGCTTTTTGGCCTTTCTTTTTCAAGTGGCTGTGGCCCGCCCTAACGATCGTCAGTTGGCTGCGTATTCTTTGGGACCTATGGGAGAGGTTCAGTGCAACCTAACCCTGCGCTCCAGCCGAAGGTCTCGCCTTCGGCGAGCCTGCCCTCGCGCACATTCGTGCGCTTCGGCTCGGCTGAGCTTGGTCGTTGGGTGGCGAAACATGTATGAGCACTCAATCATTCGTCGCACGGGACAGTGGTGGAAGGCCCTCGGCGCTTACATCTCCGCGGTGGCAAGTGGTCTCATCATGTTCTGGGGTCTCTATCAGCAGAACATCTTCCTTCCTGCAGTCTTCAGTGGCATGGCAATCATGTTCGGTGGCTTTGTGTTTGGCGCGGTCGCAATCCGCTGTCCCCTTTGCCGGACAAAGTGGGCTTGGCTCGCTGTTAGAACCCAAAATGTTGGGCAGTGGCTGCCGTGGTTGCTCAACCAGCAGCGGTGTCCGGTTTGCCAGGTCGCCACCCAACCCGCCGCTGGAGCCGACGATGCACGCCTTCCGCGCGCCGATCGGCGCTAACGGCATGCACTTTCCTCGCACGCGGCGCGTGCTCCGCGCGGCTCAGCTCCAACGTTAGCCATGACAGATCTCAGGTTGGGGTTCTTCCCGCAGTTCAAGGACGGTGACGCCGTGTTGTTAAGCGGCACAGTCCAAGGAGTCACCCGCCTTTGCGTGCAGCTGAGTCAGTTCGTGGCATCTCACTCTGCCGAGTTGCCGGTGCACAACCTGGCGAACGTTTCCCTCAAGCATCCAGCTCAGCTTTTCGCATCGCGTACACCGCAGCGCCGTGGCTCCGGTTTTTGCTGGCTGTGCTCGTCAGAGCAGCTTGGTTCCATCCGTAGCAAGCTTGAAGCGCTGGCTAAATCTGGCTCTGGGCATCAGTCGTTTCCTTTGGAGCGTTCCTCAGCAGAACTCTTGGTGTCAATCGGAGAGTACGGTAAGGCATGGTGGGAGAGTCATGGCTAACCCAGCGCTGCATCCGAAGGGGTACTTGACCCGATTTCGTTGACACTTTGGCCTAACAGCAAGGGGAGGATTTATGGCCAGAGCTGGTCCGAGGAAGGTTCAGCGCTACAGCGCTGAGTTCAAGCTCAAGGCGGTCAAGCTCAGCAGCCTGGAAGGCGTACAGATCCAGGATGTGGCGACTGCACTGGACGTCCATCCATTCATGCTTTCGAAGTGGCGCAAGCAAGTGCGTGACGGCGTGATCCGTGCGCGCGCTTCGATCGATCCTGAAGTACTGGAAAGACCAGTCGCCGAGATGAAAGCGCTGGCGAAGCTGCAGCGAGAGCATGCGTTGCTCAAGGAGGAGCACGAGCTCCTAAAAAAAGCCATCCGGTTCTGTTCCGATCCAAAAAACAGATCTTCGCCTTCATCGCGGAGCAGGACCGGCTCTCGGTAACGCAGTTGTGCCGCGCATACGGCGTCACGCGCGCGGGGTTTTACGCTTACGTGCGTCGTGGTGTCAGCCGGCATCGGCGAGACGACGGTCAGCTGCTGGAGCGCATCCGACAGCTTTTCACGCAGAGTCGAGGCACCTATGGCAGCCCCCGTATTCACGCGTTGCTGCGCCAGGAAGGGATCTACATCGGGCGCAAGCGCGTCGCACGGTTGATGCGAGAGCACGGTCTCGAGGCCCGCGCTGCGCGTGTTTACCGGCGCATGCCGGGAACGACAGCGTTCTTCGCCAAGGTTCCTCATCGATTGCCCGCGTCGACCACGGCAGCGAATCAGGTCTGGCTCGGTGACATCACGTTCCTGCGCCTTCCAGGTCGATGGCGCTACCTGGCGGTGGTGATGGATCGACACTCGCGCCGCATCCTCGGCTGGAGCCTGGGATCGCAGCGCACGATGCAGCTGACACGCATGGCGCTTCGCAGGGCAGTCGACAATCGAGGGCTAAGCCCGGGCCTGATCTTCCATTCAGATCGAGGCAGCGAGTACGCTGCTTACGCCTACCGCGATCGACTGCAGAAGCTCGGCATCACCCAGAGCATGAACCGCGCCGGCCAGATGAATGACAACGCCCGAATGGAATCCTTCTTCCACTCGCTGAAGTCCGAAGAGCTCCATGGACGTCGCTTCAGCAGCGAACAGGATCTAGCCAAGGCTGTCCGCAGCTACATCGTCCGCTACAACAGCATCCGACCGCACTCTTCACTTGGTTACCGCTCGCCGGTTGACTACGAGCGGATCGCGGCGTGAGGATCAGCCATGCACTATCGAGGGTGGCAACAAAAGTGGGTCAAGTTCCAGGTCTCGCCTTCGGTGAGACTTCCCTCGCGCACTCGTGCGCTCGGCTCGGCTGAGCTTGGTCGTTAGCCGCATGATTCCTTTTCTCATCCTCGCAGGGTTCCTGGGGTGTTCGGCAGTTCGCTGGTTCTGGTTGAAGAACGTCGCACTGGATCACGGAATGCGCAGAGTGTACGCGGCGTATGCGTGGTTGCTGCTGCTTCAGGGAGTTCTTGCAGGTCTGCTGAACTATTCGCTTCATACCAACAGTGGCCCTGCCATCTTCCTATGCGTGCTTGCTACTGCTGATTCGATATACGTCCACACATTGGTCTCTAAGAAGAGGGGCAGTCCCCTTGACTGAGCAGCGAACGAATAAGCATTTGTTTGCGGCTAACCTGTCGCTCCAGCCGAAGGCTGAGCTTGATCGTTGGGCAGCTAATGCCACAAGGTGATTTGCTGTTTCTTGCAGCGCCCTTCTTGTGCCTCGCGGCTGTGGTGCTCGTCGCGTTTGTCATTCATCGGTACGTCGGCTTCGCTTTCCTTGGGCTCATCGCTGCTGCCGTGCTTTACATTGTTCTTTTCTCTCCGAGCCAATCAGCATTTGAGCGCGTAGCGGTCGGCTCGTCCGAGGAAGCAGTTGTTTCCGTCATGGGCAAACCGCAACATGTCGAGCGCCGCAGCCCCTGGTTGCAGTCGGCGGAGTATGAATACGAGTATTACCTGTGGCCCATTCCAGCCGTTTGGTGCGTCGGTTTTAAAAATCGGGCGCGTCGTCAAGAAGGGTTACTTGTCTTCGCCATGAGCTGCCCAACCAGTCGCTGCAGCGGACGGTGCTCGCCTTCGGTGTCGCACTTCCCTCGGATGCTGCGCATGCTCGGCGCCGCTGAGCTCCAACGTTGATGCGTCTCGTCCTCGTGTCCGGTGCGCTGTTGATGCTCGTAGCGGTCGACGTTTTGGCCGCAGAGGCCACGGTGCAGCGCGCTTTCGTTGGCTCTGACAACGCAGCGCGTTATGAAACGGCATTGCAAAGAGCCGGCGTTTCGTATCAGGTGAGCTCCGATGACAAGGGAGCGCGCGTCTTTACAATTGACCGCGCTGCTCTAGACGCTAAAAGATCTGACCGGGCTTTGGTTGAGTTCGAAACGTGGTTCCACGAGCAGCGAGCCAGAAAGTGACGCATCTAACCCTGCCCTCAGCCGAAGGCCTCGCGCTCTCGTGCGCTCGGCTCGGTTGAGCTAGGTCGTGGGGCGCGCTACCGGAAAGGTCCAGCGACGTTAGAACAGAACTCCCACACGGGTACATGCGGATCGGAGCCCGCCTCATCGTTGGACAAGAATATCTCCACAGCATTGAAAGGCTTTGTCGCCGAGAACGACGCTGCCTCCAAGAGGGTATGTGTGGCGAACCCTTGGCTCTATTACATCGGCAGAGTAAACAAATCCCATTTGAACGGTACCGGCGCCTGTACGGAGAAGAACTCAAAGCCAGTGGTCTGCGATCCTGTCGCGACCGGCTTTGCAATCAACGGCGGCTTTCGAACACCACCTGCCAGCTGTTCTACGGCGATCAAGCCAGAACCTGACAGAAACCATCCGTAAAAGGGAAGCTCGCCAAAACCGGAACTGAGCTTCACTGCATCCCCAGTAATGGCGCCGGGTGGAATCCAGACGAGAGCCACATACTCGGGGTCGTTTATGCTCCAGAGTCGCCCGCCTTCGCGCGTGAGGTCTTGCGTCAGAGGCGTGGGCGTATCCCGAACTAGGGTCTCTAAGCCAGTGTCTATCGCAATGTGAACGATCGCAGAGGGATTCTCCGCCTGAAGATCGATCCTCGCGATATAAAGGCCGGATGAGTCTTGATCCCAGCGGTGCGCCAAGATCTGGAATTGCCGTGTGACTTCAATTTCGTGGGTCTCGCCGCTCTCAACATCTGTAACCGCAAGACGTGGATTTGAAAAATCCGGGTCCCCTAGAATGTAAGCAACGAAGCGGCCATCGGGCGACCAATCCGGGTCGTCGACCTCATTGACCTGCGAGCTGGCTGTGGTGGCTGCCCCAGTTTCGGGATCCAGCGTTAGCATCTGCGACTGATTGGCAGCCCTGGCAACGACGATTGCGATCTTGGTCGCGTCTGGGTTCCAGACGGGCGGCCCGATTGTAACGATTTGATCCGGGGTCAAATTGACCACATCGGCGTCATGCGCCGCAAGTACGGTCACCGACTCGATCGAAATTTCCCTCGCATTGCGACCTGAACTATCGATGGGGTCCAGATAGAGCCGATCCTTCCCGCCTACTTCATCGACATACAGCAACTTGCCCGACAACCCCGGTGGCGCCGCTTCGGAGTCTGCCTGTCCGCCACCGCATCCCAGGACCGTTACTAGCAAAATCGACGCGACGAACGCGAGCGGTCCAAATCCGACTCTCAGTATTGGCAAGTGCGCCCCCCTTTAACTTTGGTGTCTTAACAACCCACAGAGTGTCATGTCCCTTTCCACTGCATCCCGTTACACACATCGCTACGGCACAAACGACTGCTGTTGCGCGAGCGCGCTCCGATCTCATAAGCCTCTGCGTACGCTTGCAGTACCAGTAAACAAGTCGGCATTCGCACACCAGAGAGATATGGTCCGGGCAAACGAATGAATGTCCGGTTTGGGTCGATAGCGACGTCCGCCGCAATCGGCCAGAAGCAGTCACAACCGAGCGGCAGCTTTGGAGGAGCCTATCGGAACAAGCCCAGATCGATGGAGTCCACCATCACCTTGTAGCCGGCTGGCGTCGGGTGGACGTTGTCCCCGCTGTCGTAGACCGGATTCATGACGTTCGGATCCAGCGGCCAAGCCAGTGCGGCGTCGAAGTCGACAAAACCGTCGCAGTAGCCATCGCAATTTCCTTTCGCACGGATCCAGGTGTTGACGATCTGGCGCTGGATATTTTGCAGGGGCGTGAAGCTCGACCTCGGGTTGATGGTTGCGGCGATCACCTTGACGCCCACAGCGTGCGCGCGATCAATCGCCGTCTTGAGATTCGTCACGATCGTGTCTGCATCGTCGCCGACACCAGCCCCTAGGTCATTGGCGCCTGAGTAGAGAATCACGTGGGTCAGGTTGGGATGATCGAGGACGTCAGCGTCGTAGCGTTCCAGGACGTCCGTCGTCGTATTGCTGGCAATGCCCTCGTTGCCCACCGACAGCTGCGCAGAGGGCGGCAGTTCAGCCAAGATGCGCCTGGCAAGAAAATCGGTCCAACGACAAGGATGGCAATCCGGCTGGGGGAATAGGAGCGCGGCGGGCGAAGGAACCGCATTCAGAAACTTGCCATCCGAGCCGACGCCATCGGTAGTGGAGCCTCCAACACCTATTACGGTGCCGATGAGGGACGTGTCCTGCACTTCCACCGAGCCAACCAGAATCATCGCCGGGGTTTCGGAGGTGAACGCCATCCCCGAATCGTCGTCGATGCTGCTGCCGGCGCCGGCTGGGGTCAGATACGAAGTCACGTAGGCCAGCGAGTCCTGGCTCGGTGCAGCTGTGCCAGAGATGAAAAGACTAATACCGAGGAACTGCTGCGCTTGCGTCGGCAACACGACGGGGTCACTGAGCAGATCCTCTCCCGCCTCGATGACGGCACTGGTGCTTCCGAAAAACGTGAGCGCCTTGCGGCTGCCGGGCTTCAAGCTGGCGCCCGAGTCGATGATGCCTACGGAAGCTGCATCGACTATCACGGGCTCGGTCCCAAACTTGTTGCGCAGTTTCACCCTGACCTCGTCGCCCCCTGCGCTGAGCTGCAGCACCATTCTCAGGGTCTGATCGGCGATGGCCGGCGCCTTTCCAGTGTGGGCAGTCGACCAGGAGGTGTGCCAACGCGCCTGGCCATCGGCGGTGTTTGATGCCGGTGCGACAGACAGCGCCCCGGGGCCTCCGCAGCCCGATGTCACGAAGAGCAGAACGATCAGAACTCCTTGAGTGCAACGGATCATCTCGAATGCCCTGTTAACGCGCGTACTCGGCGAGCTCTGGCTCCGAGGTGGAGTGCTCAGCGGCGGCTTCGTAAATCGGAATCAGCAGCAGGCCATCCAGTTCGCGCGTCGCAGCTTTTTGTTCATCCATTCCCTGCGCGACGCTTTGCTCGCATAAAGCAGTGTCGATACGCGCCGCAGAAGCAGGTTCAGCCTGAGACAAGGCATCTAGCACCAGCGCAAACGCGATGGCATCGGAAAGCATGTCGGTGTGACCCGCTTTGCGGCCCGGACAGATGTCCTGCAGCGCGATGCTGGCCGCACCTTCGAGGATCGAAGTGGGCGGCTCGGCCGTCGTGTCGCCCGTGCTCCAGATGCTGGTATACGGCAGCTCGCCGGGCGTCGCGTCGCCCGCATTCAGCGCGCCGAGGAACATGGAACCTGCGCGCATCTGCCAGAGCGCGGGACTGCATGGCGGAGTGCAGATCGGGTTGGCCAACGGGACGCCATGGTGGACGCCCGCAAGACTGATGTAGTGAGACACGAGCTCGCGAATGTCCGGCCACCAGCGGATGACCCAGCGCCCCTGGAGTGAACCCTGGCTGAAGCCGACGAGTGAAACGCTTCTGCCGCTGCGCGCAGCGATCTCGCGGATCGCGTGCACGACGTACTCCGAAGTCTCCTGGATGTCGCGTAAGGACCCGTCGAGGTCGACCGTGCAGACGTCGTAGCCGTGCGCCGTTAGCGCCGGTACATAGCTCCACGCCCAGTCGATATCCGGATTGCTCCAGGTCCCATTGATCAAAAGAACTGGGTCGGACTGCGCGCTGAAAGCGTCGGGACATTGCAATGCCGCAGCCAGGTCCGCCGCAGACAGAGTGAGCGCTGGCCCCGCCGGCATCGTCGCAGAAGCATCGGGTCCTTCCTCGGAACCGCAGCCGGAAATCAGCAGGACACAGGCGGCGACACTCAGCAGCGCAACACGGTTACCGAAAATCACGGAGCGGCTCCATTGCAGGAACCGCCTGCCAGCGCAACCGGGACGCTCAACGCGCGGTCGCGCGAGGATTGTCCGAGGATGAAAACGTAGCAGCCAGGTGCGACCTTCCAGTCGCTGCTCCCGACATCCCAGTAGCTCAGATCGCGCGGGGCGAGCGTGAACGAAAGACGCTGGGACTGTCCGGGCGTCAGCCAGTGCTTCGCGAAACCCTTCAGTGCGACGGGCGCCTGCGGCACCGTTGGCCCGGGCGAAGGTAGCGACACGTAGAGCTGAGGCACGGCCCAGCCGGCGCGGCTACCAGTGTTCGTCACGACGCCTTCGATCACCACGCTGCTCCCGCTCGGCGCAGCGCTGAGCTCGGAGAGCGCGAACGTGGTGTACGACAGGCCGTGTCCGAACGGCCAGCGTGGTTCTATGTCGTGCAGGTCGTAATGCCGATAGCCGATGAAGATGCCTTCGGAGTGCTCGACGCGCGTTCCGATCCCCGGGTACTGCGCTGGATTGCCCGCGGTCGGGATGTCGGCCTCGTTGATCGGGAATGTCACCGGCAGGCGTCCACCCGGATCCGCATCACCAAAAAGCACGGCGGCGATCGCCGGGCCGATCTCCTGCCCTGGATACCAGGCCGCAATCACCACGGGCACGCGATCGGCCCAGGGGCTGAGCACCGGTCCGCCGGTCTCCATGACGACGATCGTGCGCGGATTGGCCGCGGCTACGGCCTCTATCAGCCCGTCCAGATCCGGCCGCCCTGCGGTGCCCAGCGGCGTACCGCCCACCGGATCGATGGCGGCACAGCGGATTCCGAGGCAAGGCCTGTCCGATCCCTCGCTGACGGCATCGGCGACGAACACGATTGCCGCCGACGCGCCGGCGGCAACTGCAGTGGCACTGGCGGCGTTGGTCCCCGGATCGTGACGGATCTCGATGCCCGGACCAGCACGCTCGCGGATCGCATCCAGTGGCGACTTGAACGCGAATGGCTCGACGTTCGCCGAGCCGGCACCACCCTTGTATGTAGTGGCTTGCTCCCCAATGACCGCAACCGACTGCAAAGTCGCGGCATCGAGTGGCAGGGCGGCGTCGCGGTTCTGCAGCAGCACCATCGACTGTTCGGCGGCGTGCTGGGCTACCGCAGCGTGCGCAGGTTTGTCGATCGCTCCGTCGTCGGCGATATACGCGGCACGATCGAACAGCCCGAAGCGGAACATCGTCCGCAGGATCGCCCCGACGCGTGCATCGATCGTGTCTTCGCTGATCTGACCGGTGACGACGGCAAGCTGCAGCACCACCGGCGAGTACCAGACACCCGAGGGCATCTCCAGATCGGTTCCGGCGTTCGCCGACGCTGCAGTGCTCTTCATGGCAAAGCCGTAATCGGCGATGACCATGCCGTCGAAACCCCATTCGTCGCGCAGCACCTGCTTCAGCAGGAACTCGCTTTCGCACGCGAAGTGACCGTTGAGGCTGCCGTAGGCACACATCACTGCGCCCACCCCCGCCTCCTTCACCGCTGCTTCGAACGCCGGGAAGTAGATCTCCCGCAGCGTGCGCTCATCGATGATCGCGTCGATCAGGAACCTCGATCCGGCAGTGCCCGTAAGCGGCGGAACGCCTTGCACTCCCTCCTGGCTGTTCGGAGCGAAGTGCTTGACGTTGGCAACGATCCCTTCCTGCTGCACACCGTCGATCATCTCCACGGCAAGTCTTGCGGCAAGGAGCGGATCTTCTCCGTAGCCCTCGAAGGCGCGGCCGGCGAGCGGCGTGCGCATCGGCTCGACGGTGGGCGCATGAACGAGGTCGTTGCCTTTGTGCTTCACCTCGTCGGCGATCACGCGTCCAACTTCCCGGGCAACCTCGGGGTTGAACGTCGCCGCCACCGCCATCGGGCTCGGCATCGCCGTCACCTGTCCTTCGCGCGGGCCGACGGGACCGTCAGACAGATACAGGACCGGAATATCGAGGCGCTCTATGCCGTCGCTGGTGCCGGTAGCCGGCGTGCCGGTGAAGACGCCGGCGGGGTCGTCCCCCGCCATCAGCGAAATTTTCTCCTGCAGCGTCATCGCGGCGAGCAGCAACTCGGCGCGCTCCGCGGGATCGAGCGAGGTGTCGCACCAGGGATGCGCTCCGCATCGGGATTCGCCGACCACAACGGGGGGAGGTGCCAGCGGCACCGTGGCCAGGCTCGAACTGTTGCCGCAGGCGGAGGCGAGACCGGCGCAAAGCAGGACTAGGCCGGTCGTGAAGGTGCTGTTCATGGAAAAACCTCAGTGCGTTCTGGCCCAGGTGTTCGCGAGTCGCTGGCTGGGCTTGCTTTACTCACAGTAAAGTATAAAATAAACTTTACTCGTCGTAAAGCAACGCTCCATGGACCTGGCTGAACCCAGACGCACGCGCACCCCCCGATTCGCAGAGGACGATCTCCTCGACGTCGCGCGCGACCTTTTTTGTTCAGAGGGGTATCAGGCCGCGCAAATTGCGGCCATTGCCGAGCGTGCGGGAACGACCAAGCCGACCCTCTATGCCCGGTTGGGTGACAAGGAGGCGATCTACCTGCGCGTCATTGAGCGCGAGGTAGAGGTGCTGTCCACGTGGTTTGGCGAAGTCTATGCGCAGGCCCCAACCCTCTCGTTGCACGATTTCGTCAAGGCCGCGTTCGAGCCGATCTTCCGTTTTGCCAAAGAGCGGTCGTCGGGGTTCGAGCTTCTTTTCCGGTCCGAGTCGGGCGGTCCCGGAAACGACGTGTTTAGGCGCAGAAAGCACGAGTTCCTGCCCCAGGTCGGTCGCGTCATCCAGACACGATTCGAGGCCGCTGGGGCGCAGATATCAGCCGCCAGCGCTGGCGCCCTTGCTGCTGCCTGCGTAGGGATGGCCATCGACATCGTTCTCTATGCTGCGGATACGAACTACCGCATGGACGATGCTTCGGAGTTGCTCGCCGTTTTTGCCGAGAGCGCTTTTCGCAGTCTCGACGTCTCCGCTCTTGCTCAGATCGATCGTCGCGTGCGGGCTCGTGCCAAGAAACCAGCAAAGCCTCGGCGCCGCGTCGCGAGATTGCCCCGATGAGATACCAGTCCCTGATCGCGCTGGCCCTGACAATGCTGGCAGCGGCGGGCTGTGGCCCTGGAGCGGACCCGGTCGCATCCTCGACCAGCCCCGGTCATACCGAAGAGCTGCGTTACACCAACAGTGCGGGCAGCTATCGCGGGCTCGTCTATGTCCCAACCGATTACGACCCTGAGCAGCAGCTGCCACTCTTCGTGATGGTCCACGGCTGCAATACGACCGCCGAAGAACAGCAGGCGGCTAACATGATCGACGAGCTCGCGGATCAAGAGCGCTTCTTGGTGCTCTACCCGGACCATGACACCGAGGCCACGCCCGGCGCCGGGACGCACCCTGCACAGTGCTGGCGCTTCTACGACCCGCTTGAGTGGCAACGCGATAGCGGCGACCCGGATGGCATCGTCGGACTGACCCGGCAAGTCATCGACCGCTGGAGCATCGACCTCGATCGCGTCTATCTCGCAGGAATGTCCTCGGGCGCTTTGGAGACCAGCGTTCTGGGTGCAACCTACCCCGACCTGTTCGCGGTCATGGCGATCGTCGCTGGCGGGCCTTATGAATCCGGCCTCCAGGATGTCTTCAACCCGGTAGTGCCCACGGTCGAGCCGGTCGCAATCAAGGCCCAGCACGCCTATGAGGCGATGGGCGCGCACGCCCGCGTTGTCCCCTTCATCGAGATGCACGGCAGCATCGACTTCACGGTCCCGCCCCGGAACGGAGTCAATGCCGTTCAACAGTGGCTGATGACCAACAACCTCGTCGTCTCCGGGACCCGGAATGCGCCGTATCCCCTCAGCCCGAGCTTTACCACTCAAGCCACCGTACCGGGCGGCTATGACTACGAAGTGGACGTCTATCAGGACGCGCTCGGATGCACCGTCGGCGAGCACGTTCGCATCCTCGGCATGGACCACTTCTGGCCAGGCGGAAGCGAGTCGCCGGAGTCAGCACCTTTCACGGATCCACGCGCGCCTAGCGGCGCCGTACTCGCATGGACCTTTTTCAAGCGCTATTCGATGTCGCATCTTCCGTGCGATGGCCGATGACTCGAAAGAACTTCGCGTAACGATCATCAACTTATTCGTTGCGGTCGTCTGCGCCGTCGCACTCGCAGGTTGCGCCAACGATAGTGCGTCGAGTGTGCAACTAACTCCATCGCAGGATTCGGGCTGGATCGGCGCGTGGAGTGCTGCGCCCTTTGGGCCCTATCCGCTCGGCATCGTCAGCGACATCGCGCCAGTGAACCCGTTCGGCCTGACGACGGTGTTCCCCGGAAACAAGGCGTCCGATCAGAGCTTTCGCATGGTGATCCATCCGACCATTGGCGGTGACACCGTACGGGTCCGCTTGAGCAATCTCATGGGCGACGCGCCGGCTACCTTCGATTCGGTGCAAGTCGCGCTGCGCGCGGCAGGACCGGTCGTGGTGCCGGGCAGCGCAAAGCCGTTGCTGTTCGGAACGGCGCCAGAAGTCACGATCCCGCCTGGCAGCGAAGCGATCAGTGATGCGTTGGCCTTCTCCTACGGCTTCGGCGACACGTTAGCGGTGAGCTTCCACCTCGTTGGAGAAAGCGGTGCGATGACGTGGCATGAGATCTCGTTCGGTCCGCAATTCGTCGGACTTCCTGGATCCGGCGATACCACCGCGGATCCAACCGGCATCACGTTCACACAGATCTCCACCGGGTGGTTCTTCTTGAGCGGCCTCGACGTCCTGGCGCCTCAAGCGCTCGGGACCATCGTCGCAATCGGCGACTCGATCACTGATGGAGCCTATGAGGTCCCCGACAGCGATACACGCTGGCCGGACCTCCTCGCCAGCCGCCTGCAAGCCGCCGGACTAACCATGGGCGTTCTGAACCAGGGCATCAACGGCAACACTCTCACTGGGGCAAAGCGCGACGGCTACGGTCCGCCCGCGGTCGAGCGCTTCGATCGCGATGTTCTGCAACGTCCGGGCGTGCGCGCTGTGATCCTGTTCGAAGGCACCAATGACCTGACGGTCAACGTCACCGCGGCGGAGATTTACGCCGGTCTGACCGAACTCGTCGGACGCGCTCGCGCGGCCGGCTTGTGTGTTGTCCTTGGGACCATCACGCCGCGTGATGACCACGGCGTCATGGGCTGGAATCGGTCGACCATGGAATCGGAACGGCAGGCGCTGAATGCCATGATCCGCTCGACGCCGGACGTCGCAGGCATCGCGGACTTCGATCTCGTCATGGGCAGCCCATTGGATCCGACGCGACCAAACCTAGTCCTTTACGCGCCCGACATGCTCCATCCGAATACGCTGGGCTTCATCGCGATGGCGAATGCCGTGCCACTCGACGCACTAGCGCCCGGACCCGTAGGCGATTGCGTGCCGGCAAGTCCGCCCTAGTTTTTTTCGGATGACTGCTTGAACGTCCGCTTCGGCACTGCCGATCGCAGCGCACGAGCGTCGCCTTATGGTCGATAGTGCCTTTCGGCGCAATCGGCCATTTCCGGTCTTTCAAAAATCCTCGGGTAGCTTTCCAGTAACGGCCATTCGACGATCGTATCGACGCAGAGCCACCGACGTGGCCAGAAGCAGCGCAAGCGCGATCCGCAATGCATCGCGCCAAACTCGCTGCTAAGTCCGTGCGTTTCGCATCTCGGCGTGCTGAAAGATGAGCCGATGTCGCCCGATGGCTGCAATCCAAGCTGCGGCACGATGCTTGCTGTGAGCATATCGTCATGTTGGTCGAACCCGCGAGGTTGCCATGAGCACTTTGATGAGTCCTTCGCCTGCACAACCTTGCGGCGGGCAGTTGAGACTGCTTGCCGGCCGTTCGCGAATGAGCGAAGAACAACTCGACGGACAACTTGTCGCGTCCGCCCAACAAGGAGAGCCGAGGGCTTTCGAAATCCTGGTTCGCAAGTACCACTCCAAGATCGTGCAACTCGTCAGCCGTCTGGTCGGCGAAGGCGATGCAGCCGATGTCGCGCAGGAGACCTTCATCAAGGCCTACCGCGCGCTCAAGGGCTTCCGAGGTCAGTCGCAGTTCTACACCTGGCTCTATCGCATAGGCATCAACACCGCGAAGAACCATCTGGTCTCGCGCGGGAGGCGTCCCGCCAACCATGACATAGACGTCCAGGACGCCGAGCTGTACGGCCACACCGGCCACCTGAGCGACATCAACACGCCCGAAGCGCAGGCGCTGACCGAAGAGATCAAGCACCAGGTTGCGGCGAGCATCGCCCAGCTACCGCGCGACCTGCGCCAGGCGATCACGCTGCGCGAGCTGGAGGGCTTGTCCTACGAGGAAATTGCCGAGGTCATGGATTGCCCAATCGGCACGGTTCGCTCCCGGATCTTCCGGGCGCGCGAGACGGTGGACGCGGTGATCAAGCCCCTGACCAACTAGTAGCTGGAGCGCGTCGAGCCGGCAGAACTCATCGCGACGGTGGCGACGGCAACGGTCGGTCTCGGTCACATCAAGCCGCACGCGGCGAGTCACATATTGGCCACGGAACTGGAGGGGGTTAATGGAGTCTTAACAATTGCGGAGGCTCTCCCTCCTCCCCGAGCGGCCGACGACGCTCGAAGCCCGGCTCCCCCCAGCCGGGCTTTTTTCTTATCCTAAAAGCCGTATTGGTTCGATTTCGGCCGAATACCGGTTCCGGACTCCGTGTTGGACGTGAGCGGCATGGCGAAGAAAAGAACCGACGCTGCCTCTAGATTGATTTCAGCGCCCTCGTCTGCGATCTGGGCAGCCTTCTCCGAACCAGGCGCCTTGGAAAAGTGGCTGCCCCCGAAGAACATGACCGCCACCATGCTGGCGTTCGATTTCAGGAAGGGTGGTCGCTATCGAATGCGGCTGACCCACAAGAATGTGGATGACGGGCAAGGCAAGACCACGGGAAACACCGATGAGGTTGACGTGCGGTTCCTCAGGCTCATCGAATCAAGACGAATCGAGCAAGCGGTCGTATTCAAAAGCGATGACCCTAAGCTGGCGGGGGTCATGCGTATGACGTGGACATTCGATACAGCTACGGACGGAACAGTTGTCACTGTGCGCGCTGCGGATGTGCCACCAGCGATTCGGCAGAAGGATCATGAGGCAGGCATGAACGCTACGCTGGCCAATCTTGCCTCGTTCGTAGGGGACAAAAGTGGCGACTGACGTTTCTGGTCGAGAGCATTCCTGGCGGGCAGAAATCCCCGCGATGGCGAGCGAATGGCGAACCTGCGCAGTCTGCCCCAGCACAATCGAGAGGCACATCGTGGCCCTGGAACTCGGCTGAACGAAGTTCCTACTTGCGCCCGTCGCCCAGCAGACGTTGTCGCTCGGCGACGACGATCATGTTGCACTGGGCGTGGTAGTGCTGCGTCCGCCCGTCTGTGCAATGGGTTTCTATTTCCCGCTGCGTGGTCTCGATCCTATAGCCGCACGCAGCGCAGTTGCGCCCCGAGCCTGTCCGACCATGCACAGCGTCCGGCAACGTGAGCGGTAAAACCCCACTTTCGAGCTTCTTCCGGACCGCCTCGCGCACTTGATCCGCGTCGATCATCGTTGCTAGGTCCTCTTGAGCGCTTTCGTCCCGTAACTAGTGAGGCACTGTCTAGGTATCGGGCCGCGCGCTGTCGCCGATACGGTTGTCTCGCTCGGTCGTAACGACAGAGAAGCAAAGCACGTGGTAGCGCCGTAGGGTGCCATCGGCGCACTCAGCTTCTATTTCACTTTGGCCTTGCGGGATGGCCTTGTCGCAAGCGGCGCACGTTGCGCCTACGCTAGGGCCGCCCCACACGCGTTCCGGCAGTGCGCGAGGCAAAGCCCCAGCCACAAGTTTGTCTATCACCATCGCTCTTATTTGATTTTGTGTGAGCATCACTAGGACCTCTCCCGTATCTGGGAATCTACACGACGACGCGCCTTGCCGCTCTCACTGGCGAATCAGAGACGCTATGGCAAGGCCAGTCCCGGTGCGTCTCACCTGCTCAGCTTTGAGTTAGCGATCACACCCACCCAATGTCCGCTTCGGGTCCCAGGAGCTGCCGTTTGCGGCGCTTTGGGTAAATTGACGTCGTCTATGCGTGCTGGGGAGTTCGATGAAGCGCGAGTCAGCAGGAGTTGCACCGGTCGTGCTTGACCCGACCGATGGCAAGCCCGCAACAGCACCCGGGAAACTGCTGATGTTGGTCTCCGTCGCAGTCGCCATCGTCGGCATTGCCTTCGGCACGTCCGGCTGGGTCCCGATTCTGGACAGCGCTAACCTGGCATTTCATGAAGCGGGGCATCTGATCTTCGGCCTCCTCGGCGAAACTCTGGGCCTCTACGGCGGCACACTTGGGCAGCTGGTGTTTCCAACCATTGCCGTCGTCGCTTTTTGGCGGCGCGACGAGATTGCGGGTATGGCGCTGGGCTGGATCTGGCTATTCGAAAACGGGCTCAACATCTCGCGCTACATGGCGGACGCACGCGCGCAGGCACTGCCACTCGTAGGCGGTGGCGAACACGACTGGTTCAATATATTGAGCCGCTGGCACGCGCTCCATGCCGACACTATGATCGCGCGGTTGGTCGCGGTCCTTTGTTGGGCAGGGATACTGGGCGTCTGGGCATGGGCGTTCCGCCGTTGGACGCAACGCGAGCGGACGTTCAATCGCCGAGCGTCGCCGAAGAAATCTTCACGCGACGCTCACTAGATTCCCGCTCCTGGGCCTGACCCAGGAGCGGTCTCGCCGGCTGAATGACATCGGCAACACTAGCCGCCGTTCAGTGTCCGCAATGAAGCATTAGATCCGATGAGTCAGATCGGGCAGAAGCGGTCTTACTCGACCGTCTGCAATCGAGCCCCGATTCTGGTTAACGCTCTTCTGGTTGACCTATGCTGTAAAGCGGTCGTTGCCCACACCATTCGCAGCTTTCCGAGGGGAGGAATGAAAACAACAGGTTCCTGTCAATGCGGACAAGTTCGATATGAGATCGATGGCGACGCGCTGTTCACCTACGCGTGCCACTGTCACACCTGCCAGAAGAGAACAGGAAGTGCTTTCTCGATCGGCGCGGTATATCCGAAAGCCTTGCTACGTTGCTCCGGCGAATTGACCGCGTTTGAGCGGACTTCCGACGCCGGAGAGATCAATACGCGGTTCAGTTGCTCCAAGTGTGGAAACGTCATCTATGGGATCGGAGCAAGCACTCCCGGTATCGTCAAGTTGCAAGCTGGAACCTTGGATGTAACGACCAAGGTTGTTCCGAACGTTCATATCTGGACAAAGCACGCGCAATCGTGGGTAGTGATTCCAGAGAGTGCCCGTCGCTTTGAAACGCAGCCGGAGAGTGCGGAAGGATTCCTCAAATAGCCGGCTCTTCGCACGATCACGATTTTCGCTCGACTGCTGTTCGCTCGATCACTTCAGTTGAACGTCCGCTTCTCGGCCTCGAATCCGACCTGCCGACCGTCAGCAACGGGTCGTTCTGAGACGGTCGCCTGTCCGCGTCAGAAAAAAGCGGTCCTTCCAATCCCGTCTCGAGTCGCACCGCGAAGAGCTAGCAGCACCGCGAACCCCTATTCCCGACTCTGGTCTTCGCAGTCAGATTCCGCTGCCCTATCGCGACCGCGAGCCCCCATCACGGGTCAGCGCTTCCAGCCAGGCGTCGATCTTCGCCACCGGCCAGGCGACCGCGCGGGAGCCGAGGGACACCGGCTCGGGGAAGGTGCCCTCGTGGATGCGCTTGTAGATCGAGGAGCGCTTGAGCCCTGTGCGCCGCATCACCTCCGGCAGCCGCAGCATCGCGTTGGGGGGCAGGTAGACCGGTTCTTGCCGCACTGGCGGAGGCGTTGCGGGCTCGCGCGGTTGCGTCGCGACGACGGCCGGTGGATTGGTTGGCTGCCGCGGCTCGGCGACGCTGATGCGACCGCGCCGGGCCTTGAAGAGATCCGCCCAGGCGTCCAGGTCGCGGCGGTCAAGTACGTTTTGATGCTCGATCTCGATCAGCGGGACATGGGGAAGAACCAGGCGGGAAAAAGCCGCTGGGCCCATGCCCAGGTAAAACGCCGCCTCGGAAAGGCTCAACCAGCGCGGCGTGATCGCTTCAACAGCGTTCCTTGCGTGTCTCATCGTCGTGTCGCGCCCCTTCGAGTTTCGTATGGCCGCTCCTATATGGGCGGTCACGTGGCTCTGCAAGGGGCGACGCTGGCGCTTGAGTTCAAGCCGGTGTCTATATCGAGAGTCGCCCGCAAAGTCGCAGGTCACTCGCGGACTCTGCCAAGCCATCCTGTAGCATCGATGCAGAATGATCCGCGCCCAAGACATTCGCCCCATGGAGCCGACCCTGGCTTCGCCATTCTCGAAGGCCGGCTGGGTTTTCGAGCTGAAATACGACGGCTACCGCCTCATCTGCGGAAAGCATGCGACCGGCGTGGCACTGATCTCCAAGAAGAACAAGGACGCGACGACCTGGTTTCCCGAGGCTGTTAACGCAGTAGTCGCCCTCCCCCATCTGGACTTCATCATCGACGCAGAACTCTGCGTAATCGATGAGAAAGGCGTTCCGGACTTCGAAATGCTGCGCGGCTTGGCGCGGCCCCGGCGCAAGCTTGCGGCAGGAGTTGCGCTCTACGCTTTCGATTTGCTTGCGTTAGATGGAGAAGATCAGCGCGGGCTGCCGCTGCTAGAGCGCAAGACAAGGCTTCGAAAGCTCATCCCGAAGAAGGCTCCTGGGATAGGCTTTGTTTCGCACGTCGAACGTACCGGAAAGGAGCTATTCGCCGCCGCCAGGGCAATGGGCATGGAGGGAGTAGTGGCGAAGAAGGCGGACTCGCTCTACGTTGCTGGCAAGACACGTGACTGGCTCAAGTTCAAACAAGCCGGCTGGCACGACGGCTGGGAGCGACCGAAGCGCAAGCGCGAGAGGTGACTCATCTTGTGAGTCAGCATATGACCCGATGATTGGCCAGATCTACGCTGTCAGTCGAGACAGACGAAAGGTCGCGATTGAAACCGAACATGATGGCTTTACGATCGCGGAGCTCGTCGATGCAGCCGATGTTGCGATCGGTGACCAGCTCACTTGGGATAGCGATTGGCGGATGGGCGTTCATACGTATCGCAATGTCGACACAGCCCGAACCATGTCAGTGAACGTGTTGAAGCGCTTCGTTGCCCGCAGTGCTGTCTTCCAGCACTTGTAAGTGGTCCGTTTTGAAATGAACTGAAGCACTAGCTCGATGGCGACCAACCCCGCCGCGGATCCGTTTATCGCCATGCGGTGGAATCGCCGCACGGCATTCTCAGCCATCGTCCATCTGACTCATTCGGCCACTATCCTGATACTGACCTTCTTCGTCCCCGGAGGCGTCGGCCCTTACTTACGCTACGTGTGGGGCGTGGCCGCATTCTTTAGCGGCATCGGGCTGCTGCTATTACTTCGGGTTGGCAGCTATGAGGGAACGACTGAAGAAGAAGTTGGGCGGCTCATACGACAGGGGTACTGGGTCGCCACAGGGCTCTATCTGTGCCTGCTTGCGATCTCGCTCTATCTTATCTTGCACGCGCGATAGAACGGCAACTGACTGCATCGCCGAACGGCCACTTTCGGCTTGCGCGAGCAAAGCCGGAATCGGCCAGGAGCGGGCGCCTGAGTCTTTGACTTCATTGCCCGGTTGTACCCGAAGCGGTCAGTCGCCGCGCGGTTGTCAGGTCGTGCACGTGCCGACACGAACATAGTCGAGCAACTGGGCGTCAAGATCCGCCTGCATTCCTTGCGGACTGATGATACGCAGATGTGGGATCCAGTACTTTACGATCGGCAACACCTGGTTCACGTGTCCCACTTTCGTGGAAATGATCAACCCACCGTCGCTCTGAACTTCCTCGACGACCTGATTGGCGATGAGCTTGCGACGGCGGAAGTAGTCAGCCACCTCCGCGGCAACCTTGATCACGATCTCCTGGGTCTCCTGCTTCAGCCAGACGCCTTCCTCGCTCTCGAGCAATCGATCAATATCGGGCTCGCGCTTGAAACGCGTTTCAAGCACCCGGACCACACTGATCTTCGAGAACGCGAATGTCTTGAGCTTGTCCCCATCCAATCCGGCCAGATACCAGATGCCCTTGTTGTTGACGAGCTTGAACGGCGCGACCGAATCGTACCGAACCGCGCTCCCGCTCTTTTCATAGTCGAACGCGACGTGGCGACAAGCCAGAATGGCTTTCTGCAGCGACCGGAACTGGCCGCCCAGGGCCGACAAGTCCTCGTAGTTGTGTCCTTTCACCAAGAGGGCGTCGTGCATGCGGCTGTCGAAAATGTCGCGGAGGAAATCGTCGGACAACGAAGGGAACAGGCCGTTTACCCCGGCAAGGGCGGCAAACTTCTCGATGTCCTTCGCCGTCAGCTTCCCGAGGAACGCAGGGTCGAGGGAGTAGCGCCCTCCCATGTTTTCGATCGGCAGGTAGGCCATCCGCACATTGAGATCGCGCTGGATCGTGCGCACATTCACGCCGAACTCTTCGGCAAGGGCTGGAGGGTCGAGTTTCTCGCCCTGGTTCAGCTTGATGAGGATTTGCGCCAGTCGGAAAACGAGCGTGTCGTGGGTAGCCTCGCTCATCGCGTGGTTGTCCTGATCAACCGCCAGATTCGGCGTCAACCAAGCTTAAGCGAAGGAGTGCGGGCGACGACATAACCTGTCGTTGCCGGGATTCATCATTCCTGCGTCGCCATTTGGCGTCTCTGGGGATGCACCATGTTTCGCTGGCTATTCCTTTTGGTATCTGCGACGGCCGTGGTCTTCGCTCGGCTGGGGGCGGTCTCCGTCTGGCTGCGCGTCTTCAAGGCGGTGACTGTCGTGCTGCTAGCCGTCGGTGGCACCCTGCTGTTGCTCGTAGTCTCGCTCTGGCGCCTGGCCACGAAGAGGCGGCTCCCAGGAGCGCCGGCCCCCTTGCCCGTGGCAGGTCAACCGTGACGACTGCGTGGATCGCAGCGGATGCTGCTGAAGTGAGAATTTGCCGCCAATCGCCGGCGCCGCGAAACAGATCCATTATGATCGGGCAACATTTGGCCCGGCACCGTCCGGCCGCGGCGAGCGTTGGCAGAATGCGCAAAAAGATTCCCCTCGGAAAGCGTGGCACGCGCCAGCGGCAACAGGCGGTCCTGATCAAGTCGGGGACGGGCATCGAGCACATCGCGCTTCGCCGGGAGATTCTCGACTGGCGCGATCGACATCTGCTCGAGATCGACCAGTACTTGAATCGGGAGGTGCTGCACTTAATTTCCGACGTTAACGCCAAGATGGATGATATGCAGCTTCCCGATCTGCTACGTGGCGGCAAGAAGTTCATGCAGTCAAACGTCGCCCCGATCTTTGCGAGCTTCGTGGAGCGGCATTCCAAGAAGCTCATCGAAGGTGCGCAGATCGACCTCAGAGAAATCCAGGACCACATTCTGAGCGTCCAGCGCGCCTCGGGGGAGTTAGCCAGCGAAGACAGCTATCAAGCTATGTATGCCGACATCGCACTTGCAGGCGCGCTAGCAGCGGGCTCCGTTGCTGCCGGAGCTGGGACGACCGCCGCCGCAATTACCTCAGCCGGCGGAATACTCGGGCTGCTCGGACTGACGACGATCAGTTTTCCCGTAGTCGCGATCGGCGTCATCGTGGCGGCCGCCGCAATTGGTATCGCCGGCTCGAAGGTAGCCAAGCTGCGCCAGAAACAGGTGGAGCGCCGAAAGGTAGCGGTCGCCGCCCAAATGCGCCACCTGATCCTCGGTATGTCCAATCAGGAATCGCTATGTATGCAACTTCAGAAACAGATCGAAGCTACCGCCAATGAAGTTCTCACACGGTTACCCTCATGAGCGGGCCGATACCTTTTGAGATTCCCGCCAAGTTCGCCGCCCTCCTGCGTTCCGGTAACTTGGTGCGCGTCGGGGCGCTGCTGAAGAAATCCGGAACGGGACAGATCGTTGCCCATCTGCAGGAGACAGGCGCCTTGCAGAGGGGACTGAGGCTTGCGGTAGGTGCGGGGGCCAACCCGCTCGCTCTTCCACTAGCGCTTGCCGAGACCGCGTCTTCAATAGCCGCCAATGTCCAGCTCGTTGAACTCAAGGCGATGATGCAAGCCTTGGGCACCCTGCAGCTTGTCAATCTGGGCGCGGTAGTAGCGGGCATCGGCGTCAACATTGCCGGCTTCAAGCTCCTCGCCGACAGGATCGCGACAGTTCAGCAAGGAGTAGACGCGCTGGCCGAGACGGTCAAGGTTGGATTCCGGGAGATGTTCGAGCGCGACCTCCGCGCTCACTTCTCATCTGTGAAGTCCTTGTGCGAGCGCGCCCAGCAGGCGGAGACTCGTACCGACAGAAAAGCGGCACTACGCAGTGTGTCCGACGAACTGGCCACCGAGTTTGCATACTTCAGTGGCGAACTGCAGCACATGCTGGCCCAGCCCTCGGTCAACGAAGATATCCTGGGCTCGACGGTCCGGATGGTTGCTCTTTGTGGCGCGGGCAGGACCGAATGTCTTTTGAGAGCGAACGAGGTTCACGCGGCACGGCGGGTTGCAGCAGACATTGGAAACGCTCACCGGCAGTTGTTCGACAACGTCACGGTTCCGGTGCTGGCGAGAAAGATCGCAGGCAAGCCACACCATCCTGAAGGCTCGTACCACGAGGTACAAATCGCTCAGGAACGAGCAAAAAGGACCGTCGACACGTTGCGTGAGATAACGGACATCGCGCTAACCAGACCGCTTCTGATCGATACTCTGATCGAAAAGGACATCGACACTACGAGCTATTCGCGCCAACTTAACGAAGAGTCGGTGTCGCCGGTACTACTTCTGGCGGCGTAGCCTGCGGCCTTAGCGGCCATGCTATGCCTAGCGCGCCCAATTATTGATCGTCCGCTACTGGAAGCGCCCCGGACGTTGCGGCAATTTCTTGTGAGTTCCGCTTCGGGTGGATTAGCGACTTCGCGGCAATCGGCCAGTTCCTGCCGGTCACTCTTTCGAGTTGCCTTCGTGAAAGCGGACAGTCGCGGGACCAGTCAGCGATCGTCGCGTTTGTGTGGCAATTCCGATGGGGTCGACGTGAAAGGTCACAAGGCGAGCGGCCAAGTCTTGACCGCCAAAGCGGCCAACCGAGCCTGACGTTCGCCGATTTCCTTCGGCGTCCATGCTGCCTGTTTGGCAATTTCGGCCGTTAGCTTGAAGGCCGACGCTTTCAGCGTCTCCTTCTTGTCGGCGAACGACGCATTCCCGATCTTGGCGTTATTCTTGGCCTGCAGCAGAACCAGATTGCCAATCCGCCGATACGAGGCTTCAGCGATCTCTGGGTCCAATTTCCACGCAGCCGGATCGGGGCTCTGAGGGAGCACATGTTCCAAGTTGATTTCGTGCTCATTCTCACTTGGGACGAACTCGGGCTCGGCTTGGTTCTCGCTCTTTTGTTCCAGGGCGCGCAGGTAGTAGCGGGCCAGATGGCTCTGCGACACACGCGCTTCAGCGAAGGCCGTGCTGAAAACGGCATCACTGGGAAGGATATCGACGAGCTGTTTGGCCAAGTCGGCTGCGGTCTTGATTGTCCCCTTGGTGATCTCGTGAGCCGCAACGGAATAGTTGCGGTCGAGCAGGCCGCCGCGGCCGCCCACAATGAGGAATCGGACGGACCAGAACACGAACAGACGGAACGCCTTCTTTGCTTCAGCGACCGAGAAGGAACGTGCGACTGCCAGCATCAGCGGGCGAATCTGCTCGACGCGCAGATCGCGATTGATCGTCGAGATGTTCTTCCTGGTCAGGGTGCCGTAGTCCGCCCACTTCTTATGGTCACCGTTGAAGAGTGCGGCGTAGTGATAGGCACCGTCCGCCAGTTCGTCCAAGAACTCGATGGCACGCTGCTGGCTATTGACGGTGGTCTTGATCTTGTCGAACACCTCGCGTTCGCGGACAGGGCCATACTTGTTGATGAGGACGTGGTGCAGGTACGTGACAGTAAGTTCGTCTTGGCCCAACGACTCCAGGATGCCCAGCATCTGGGCCCATTTCTGCTGGCCCTCACTGATGCGATTGCCGCATAGGCTCAACAAGTGATTCTTGAGCAGGTCGGCCTGCGAGGCTTTCAGACCACGGTCGTTGAGCGTCTCGAACATGACGAACGCGTTCATGTGATCGGGGACAGTAAGCACGATCACCTCCGCTGCGTTCTCGACGAACGAGACCAGTTCCACCAGCCGATCGGAATGCGCCGCCTCCTTGTGAGCCTTGAGGTAGGCGTGCAGAAAATCCACAGCGATCTGGGCGGCCGCGGCAATGCGTTCGTGGGACTTCTTGCTCGTCGCGACCTTGCGGTCAGCGCTGTCGGGGTCGGAGATGATGCGCTTGCGAAAAAACTCGTTGTCGTCGACGTTTAACGTGAGCCGAGGGACGTCAGTCCCCGTTTTGTAGTCCGTATTGCTGAGGAAGGCCTGGGTCAGGCCGGCCGCTCGTTTTTTGTCCCCGCTGGCGTGCACGAAGTCGCGGATCGCGGCTAGCAGGATCGAGATAGTCGCGAGGCGCTGCTGCCCGTCGGATACTTCCGGAAGCTCTCCGACTCCCCGCGTAAGCACGATGGTCCCGAGAAAATACGCGGGTTGACCGCGGGCGATCGCGTTTGAAAAATCGGCGAACAAGTCGTTCACGTGTTCCGATTCCCACGAATACTCGCGCTGATTGAGTGGGACGGCCAGCCTGTTGTGGGCGAGCACGATGCCGATGCCCCTGTGCTCGAACGACAGCCTTTCTTTTTGTGGCACCACGGTCACCTCATTCAGTCCTCGGATGTTACCTGCAGATTCCGCCCAATGTCGCGCACGCGTTCCAACGGGTGATCTGGTAGCTGACGCTGGGCATGGCCTTCTGACCGACAAGCTTCCGCTTGTTCCAATAGGTCCAGCGATCGACAACCGAGGTTGCCGTTGCCATGGCGCACTCCATCGTGGCTGGGAGTGCACTCCGCGCCGTCGTAGCGAGCCACCCGAAAGCGGTCGTTCTCTAGCGCCTCAAGTGGGTCGTTCTGAGACGCTCGACCGTCCCTGCCATAAAAAAGCGGTCATCCCAATCCCAACTCGAGCTTCGTCCCGGGACGCCCGACCGCCATCGTTAACACCCTTTCTCAGTGGCGTATTTCGAACCCCGCTCGAGATCTGAAAGTGTTTTCGCACTGCCATTGATCGAGCGCCGCGGATTCAAAGCTGCCCGGTGCGCAGCAGCTGACGAACGGGCTGGGCTACGACGCGCCCCTGGGCCCCGGTGAAGAACGATCTTGGCTCGCGCGCAACGACCTCATGGCTGATCGTCGCGTCGCAATACGTGATCACATTCCTGGTGAAGGCTTGTATGAACCGCCACAAGGCTTCCGAACTGGCATGCCCGGGAATGTGTATGGACATGATTTCCATCGCACATCCGTCGACCGCAGATGGAAAGTCGCGTTCGTTCAGCACGCCCCACGAGAGAGGCAATTGCGGACACGTCGCCACCTTCTGCATCCAAGCGTGCAATCGACATATCTGTTCACGCGGAGCTGTGACTTCGAGGTGATGGGCTTCATGGTTGCCCAACGGGACGAACGGGAGTCGCAGTAGCTTGTGCATGTACACGCCCACACCTGCACCCGATGTGGCGGTGGCGAGCGACTCCAGAGTGGCTTCAGCCCAGGAAGGGGTAACCTCCCCTAGGGACATGCGAGAGACGTCCACGTAGATGGTTGGCACCCCCAACGAGTGCCCCATCCACAGCCGCCGTGATGAAAAGCGGTGGGTGGATTCCACTTCGATGATGGCGATCAGCAAGGTCCGTCCGTGGCGCTTTGCAACCAGCGCCAGATCAGCTCTCAGCTTTCCGAAAGGGGTATTGACCTGGAATTCAAACTCCACGTCTGTTGCCCCCGCCAAAAGGTTAGCGTTGCTCAGTCCACAGCTCAGTGCGCGTCCCGATTTGATCCACCTATGCAGACGCCAGTAGAGGGCCAGCTGAACCAGGACGTGCAGTTCCGCGGTCTTGCGATACCGTTCCCGGAGACCTTCGTTGTTTTGGCACCACCTCTCGATCGATGCAGCTTCGCCCTCCCTTCGTTGGAAGTAGTGACGCCGCCCACGGCTGCCGCTGACCCAATACACGGTGCGATGATTCTTCTGGCTGACCACGTAAGGCCCGCGCTCGCGAGAGCTGTTCAAATCAAGGTCGACAGCGGCATCGACGGTGCAGCAGACCCCTTCCTCAGAAAACAAGCGAGTAGCCATTTCCACCTGAACTCTCCAAGGGCATTGAAATTGCCCCTACGTGGTGATTAGACGGGCGCCGTGCCACTCGAAGGGGGTAAAGCAGAGCCAGAGAGATGGAAAGGTCGTCGATCTCCCCAGGCTGGCGGCGCGAGGCCCAAGAGAGGTGTCCACGCGACCCGCCGGCGGACCTTCTGTTGTGGCCCGGCGCAGTCCTGGGATCGTGTACCGATCCCGGACGCACCCAGCCGAGGGCGCACCGAACGCGGGCGAGTTCGACTGGAGACGCTCAAGGCAGGACGTCCTAAGCCACCGCGCTCGAGTGAGGGGCGCCCTCGCTTTTAGGCTTGTCGGTGGAAGGCACAGCTACGCAGACTGGCCCTACCGCGGGGCAACGTCCCACCGAGCGCCCGGCCCATTGGATGGGCCGGGTTGGGGAGTGGATTTGCGTTGCACAGATCTGGCAGATGAACTTGCAGACTCCGGCAAGGTGGCGGCCGTTAATCGACGACCCGCCGATGCCACGCTAACGCGCAGGCCCTCAAGGCCATACCCGGGGCGATCACGAGGGGCTTTGGGCTTGTCACCAGCCACGCGAACCCGAAGGCGAACCTAGTTCCACACAGGTAGGTGCGGGGCCTGCGCTTGCGCCTTGTCGATAGCGGACGGGCGCCTCGATCCTGATGCAGGACCGTTCCCGATTTCCAGAACAGCATCGGATTTGGGATTAAAGACTTGCTGCGACATATGACGTGCGAGGCGGATATTGGAAACGCCTTGGACGTCGGTGTTTTAGGTCAAATCGGGCCGCCAGCAGGCCGTCGCCCACAACGAGCCCACAACGGGCCCATAACGTGGCTATGGCACGACTGGTCAAACCCACGGCCACACAACACGCCCACGACGGGCCCACAAGTCGCCCACAACACGCCCATTTCGAGCGTTTCCCTGTTTTTGGGCGCGGCGCCGGTCTATGTGATCAATGACTGACCTGGCGAAGTGCGACTACGTGCATATCACGCTCGGAAGAAGAATCGTCGATCTCAAAAAATTCGGCGACGACCAGCTGCGACTGCTCAAAGCCGTTACCGCTGCGACACGACACATCAAGCTCGAGGAAATTAAATATGAAGACTACATCTGAAGCTAAGCCGACCCGAGTCACCCTCCGTTTGTCGCCACAGGCGCATGGGGATTTGATTGGGCAGCTCAGGGGAATGCGCAGGGATGCACGCTCCAGCGCGCTGATCGGATGGTTCTTGCGCGGGCTGGATCGCGAAGACGCGCTGGTAACCTGTTCGATCCGTGAATCCCAAGAGTGCCTAGTCGTCCTCAGCGACGCCGACCTAGTGATCGAGGTGGCTCTGGATTTCGCTAGGTATCCCCCAAAGTTTTGGGACTACTACAAGGGCGGCCCACACAACGGACGCTTCAGGCGGTTCCGGGCGGCAGTTCTGGTTGGGTACGAGATGAGCATCGCCTACTCAGCGCGTCCACAGAGTCGTGAACCGACGTCTCAAGGAGCGCCGCCAACCCTCTCGAGGGAACTCGCGCCTGTGGCACGACGCGAACCCGTTCACTACCCGAACATTCCGTCCGAACTTCCAAACGCCATCGTGCCTCAGCCAATGGCCAGGCGACGGAACGGCGGCGGCACGGACGAGGAAACACACCCCGCAAAAGAAGGGCTGCGCAGTCCTCATAGCGATATCGCCCGAATACTCCAAAGAAACATTTTGAAGGACTAAGTCAGGCTACAGGGCCGCGCGGACGCGACTTGCCTATGGGGCGCCCGGAACTCCCGCAGCCTGCGTGACTCCCCTGGACGGCACAGTTGCGTATACGAGGCTGCTACGTGCCAAGCAGCCCTTGTGGAAAGGTTCAGTAGGAACGCATGAATCGCTGGGAGCGCGTGACGATTGAATCGGTCGTCACGCGCCTGGAGAGCGGTCGCGCCGGCCGCACATCACCTTGGCAATTTGCGCAGCGCAACCTGCCGCCGGCGGCCGGCCTCGGCCGACAGATTCCCGCCAAAACCACGCCCGCCTGCGGGCGCTGCGACCGATCCAGTATTTCGTGCGCCCGCTAGCGTTGGAGAGCATTCGAAAGCGTGCCGTTCACAACCGGGTCCAGTTCATCGGCGCGCGCTCTTGCCCAGCTCCCCCACTCTTCCAGCTCTGCGCCCGGCATGTTGCTCGCCAGATGCTGCGCAGCTTCAACGTAGGCGCGGATATCTGCCGCCCTGCGAAAAGCGTCAGCCTGGGCGAGCAGCTCGTCGATGCGTGCCTTGCGTTCCGCGGCAATTTGGCGCTCCTCTTCCAGTCGGGTCTCCTCCGCGCGCCGGATGATCTCCTTTTCCAGAGTCGTTTTGCGCTCGAGATCCCACTGGTAATGGTGCAGCAGCGCAGCGCGGTAGTTCTGCTCAGACTGCACGAGAAGATCGACGACAACCTGGCGCAGCTTGCGCTCGACAGGCTCGGTCTCGGTGTCGGCGGCGATGATTCTGTCTTCGCGGTGTGACTGTATGCGCACGACGAGGGATTCATTCTTCGGGATCTTGCGAGGGGCTCCCTGCCACCGATGTTCGTCCAGCTTCTCTGCTGACGGCGAATCGACTGAGAAACCGACGTAGTTGTCGCCGATCGAGAAGCCGCATTCCTGCGCCTGCTTGCCCCGGCAGTAGGGACGCGCGCCGTGCCAGGCGAGGGCCAGGAACAGCGCGTTTATGACCCGCAGGCGCCGCAGTTCAAACTTCGATCCGAAGTACGGAGCATCCCAATCGGAAACGTACGACGACTGCGCTTGCTTCTGGCGTCGCTGATCATCTACTTCCAGGAGCTTCACCACCTCGCGATGCCCGCGGCGAGGGTCGCGCGGCACGCTCACCTTCCCCACCTTGCGCTGGACGGCAGCGCGCACCGCATCCATGTCTTCCTCGAATATGGGTGGCTGCGGGTTGGAGGTGAGGATCTCCTCCTCTGTGGGCCCCCGGTAGTTGAAGCGTGAGCCACCGATATGGACCTGCGCCGACTGTGCGAGACCTCGCTTCGGGAGCAGCAGCTTGGTCACGCGCTTGCCCGCGGCGAGCTTTGCCCAATAACCGCGCGGTGGCACCGGGATGTGGGACTTGCGGCAGGTCTTGGCCAGCGCAACGTCCGAGATTCCGAATCGCTTCGAAAGCGTCTTCATCGGCTCGGCCCACACAAGGTCGTACAGTTCCTGGCGTGACAGCACGTGCGACATGCAGGTCTCCCGTTGGCGAAGTTGCGGCGCGGGTCGCCGCGCATATATATATTGAGAGTCGCAGGCATGGTGAGCGGCGCACGCGACGACAACCTCTGCGGGAGTTTTGCGGGAGCTTGATGGATTTCCGTGCTATTTCCGCAAATCGCCGTCGAGTGAAAACAAATGCTTGGCCATGGTGCGCGGATCTCATAATGCTGAGGTCGGCGGTTCGATTCCGCCCATCACCACCAATCCTCGAACCGATTTCCCTACCCGTGCAGCGATTTCCAACAGTATCCTGACGTCGTCATCTCGCGCGGACCGGGGATCCAATGGACCAGATCGAGGTATGGGGCGCAGGCAGACCGCTGCCGGGCTTTTCCGACGACGATGTCGTGACGAATGCGCAGAAATTGTTTCCGGCCAGCAGCCCCGCGCAGATCGCACGATTCATCGCCGGTGATCGCTTCGTGATTGCACGTGTCACCGATGCCGAAGTGGCGAAAAAGCTCATCGATGCCCTGGCTGAGTCCGGCATCCCGGCCGAGACCGCTTCAGCGCCGGCACTGATGCTGGTCGACGACGTTCCGCCGTCAACCAAGGCTTCACCATCACCTCCACCAAGCCCGCAGGCCAGCCCACGGGCCGCGACCTCAGAGGGACTCTCGCTTCCTCCTCGGCGCGGCGTGGACAGTCACGCCCGCCTCCCGGCTAACAGGGGAAACCGCAAGGTCGCGTTAGCGGCAGCCGGTGGCCTGATAGCCGCCGCGGTCGCCGGCGTCGCCGTGCAGCGTCATCTTGCGCACGAGCGCGCGCTTGCCGCCAAGGCCGAAGCGATGGCCAAGGTACAGGCCGAGGAAGCGAAGCAGCGCGCAGTGGCCGAGGCGGACGCGCGCAAGTGGGCAGCGGACGCCGAAGCGCAGAAGGCGCAGGCAGCGGCGAACGCGGCACTGAGTCTCCAGAAGAAAGAAGCTGCGGCGGCGGAGGTGAGCCAGGCATTCGCTGCCGGCAATTACCCGGAAACCATTGCAAGGTCAGAGCGCTTCGATGTGATGTACGGCCCTGATACGCGGGTGCAGAAGCTGGAATACGACGCAACCTACAATCTCAAGGAAGCCGCGCGCCACGGAGATTTCGCGGCGATCCTGGACGCTCCGGTCAATGGCAGCGCACGCTTTGCGCAGCTCCGCGAGTGGGCCCTTAAAGTTCAGGAACATGCCAAGCCCCTCATCGTCGAGGGGCCGGGATCGGTCCGACCATGAAAATGTCAATGCCCTGCTCTCGCGCTGTCCGGTACCTGGGTCTGGCGCTGCTCCTCAGCGGCTGCGGCGTCAGCGCACCTGCAAATCCGCTGATCGATCTGACGCAGTACGCGCTGCAGGACGAGATGCCGGCAGACGCCGAGGACACCGGCGTGCCCGTTGCCGCCGCCACCGGCGAAGTGCCATCGCAGCCCAACCTCATCCTGATCATGACCGACGATCAGGCGATGGCCGATCTCGCCGCGATGCCCGACGTGCTGCGCCTGTTGCGCGAGGAAGGTGTCGCATTCGCGCGCTCGTTCGCGTCGTGGCCCCTGTGCTGCCCTTCGCGAGCCACCGCGTTCACCGGCCAGTACGCACACAATCACGGCGTGCTCGGGAACACCCCGCCCGAAGGTTCTCACTCGGCGTTCACGACCGATTCCGAAACGCTGCCCGTATGGCTGCAACGCGCCGGATATCGCACCACGCACATCGGCAAGTATCTCAACGGCTACGGTGCAGACAGCCGCGGCAGCACGTACATCCCGCCGGGCTGGGACCAGTGGCAGGGGCTGGTCGATCCGAGCACGTACGGCATGTGGGGTTACACGGTCAATCGCGACGGCGTCCTGCAAACCTATGGCGATCTCAACGACGAGGACCCCGCGCTTTACCAGACCGACGTGCTGCGCGAGCTCGCTCTGGATTCGATCACCGCCAGCGCGCAAACCGGCCAGCCGTTTTTCCTGAGCGTGGCTTTCCTGGCGCCGCATGAGGAACTGGCCGAGGCGGCGGGAGAAGGCGGTGCGCATCCTGGTCCACGCCCTGCCCCGCGCCACGCGGGACTGTTTGCCGCAGCGCAAGTGCCCGAGCCGCTCTCGTTCTACGAGGCCGACACTTCCGATAAGCCTGCAGTCGTGCAAGCGCTGGCGCGCGCTGGCTCTCGTGAAACGGCGGAGGGGCTCGCGCTGCGCTTTCGCCGTCGGCTGGAGTCGTTGCGCGCCGTCGACGAAGCAGTGGCGGCGATCGTGGCGCATCTCGCAGCGCTGGGAGTTCTCGAACGCACCTACATCGTCTTCACGTCGGACAACGGCTGGTTCAACGGCGAGCACGGCCTGCCTGGCGGCAAGCGGCTGATGTACGAGCCCTCGGTCCGCGTGCCGCTGCTGATGCGCGGACCCGGACTGTCGGTCGGCACCAGCCAGGAGCCGGTCGCCAACGTCGACCTTACGCCGACGTTCCTGGAACTTGCGGATGCAACGGCCGCGGGCCGCGTGATCGACGGACGCTCATTGCTTCCTTACGCGCGCGATCTTGCGCTCCGGAGCGAGCGGCCGATCGTCCTGGAATCCCCGATCCGCCAGCAGATCGGCGGCGGCGCCGAGCTTCCGGCCATGCGCGGGTTGCGCACGCGGCAGTGGAGCTACGTCGAATACGACACCGGCGAGGTCGAGCTGTACGATCTCGTCCGCGACCCGGGCCAGCTGCAGTCGCTGCACGATGACCCGGCGGAGCAGGCGCGACGAACGGAGTTCCACGAGGCGCTGTCTCAATATGCCAGCTGTGCAGGCGACAGCTGCCGAGCGGAGTTGATGGCCCCATGACCAGCACGCAAGAACGCCGTGTCCTGATCGTCGACGACAACGTCGACGCCGCGAACATGGCGGTCACGCTGCTGCAGCTGCTCGGACAGGCGGTCAAGCCGGCCTACGACGGTCCGTCTGCCTTGCAGATCGTCGCGACGTTCGCGCCCGACATCGTGTTCCTGGACCTGGACATGCCGGGCATGGACGGCTTCGCCGTGGCTCGCCGGCTGCGGGAGCTGCAGGGGCCCTCGCGCATGAAGATCGTCGCGCTCACCGGCTTGTCCCCCAGCCCCGAATTCCTCGACGAGATGGATGCGGCCGGTTTCGACAGTCACATGCCCAAGCCCGCGTCGGCCAGCGACTTCGAGCGGATGCTGGCCTAACGGCTCACACCGCGCCGTGCGGATCCGGTGACGCCGCCAGCACCTCGTCGATCGCCGTGCTGCCTTCCGCCACCTTGCGCAGACCTGCAACACGCAGCGCCGTCATGCCGTCGCGATAGGCGGCGCCGCGCATCTTCAGCACGTCGAAATCCGGAGCGATCAGCTCCTTGAGGTCGGGCGTGAGCATCATGATCTCGTAGATGCCGACGCGGCCGAGGTAACCGGTCTCGCGGCATTCCAGGCAGCCCCCCGCGACGAAGACCTTGCCGGGATTGGGCAGCTGCCAGCCTTCGGCCAGCGCAGCCCAGCGCGCGTCGTGCATGTCGAGCGGCTTCTTGCAGTGCGGACAGAGCTTGCGCACGAGGCGCTGCGCCATCACGCCGAGCAAGGTGGCGCGCAGCAGGTACGGGGGAACACCCAGGTCGAGCAGCCGCGTGATCGCCGACGGCGCGTCGTTGGTGTGCAGCGTCGACAGCACGAGGTGTCCGGTCAGCGCGGCCTGGACGGCGACCTCCGCCGTCTCCAGGTCTCGGATCTCGCCGACCATGATGATGTCGGGATCCTGACGCAGCATCGCCTTGACGCCGTCGGCGAACGACAGCTCGATCTGCGGCTGCACCTGCACCTGGTTGAATTCCGGCACCACCTGCTCGATCGGGTCCTCGATGGTGCAGACGTTCACCTCGGAGGTCGCCAGCTGCCGCAGCGTGGAGTACAGCGTCGTCGTCTTGCCCGATCCCGTGGGCCCGGTCACCAGGATGATGCCGTGCGGCTGCTTGATCATCGCCTGCCAGCGCGCCGCCTCGTCGGCAGCCAGACCCAGCGCGGTGAAGTCCCGCACCAGCACCTCGGGATCGAAGATGCGCATCACCAGCTTTTCGCCGAAGGCGGTCGGCATCGACGACACGCGCAGCTCCACCTCCTTGCCTTCGCTCGACCGCGTCTTCAGGCGTCCGTCCTGGGGTCGGCGCTTCTCGCCCAAGTCCAGGCGCGACAGGATCTTGATGCGGCTGGTGACCGCCGCCATCACCGAAGCGGGCAGCTGATAGACGTCGTGCAGCACGCCGTCGATGCGGAAGCGCGTGGTGCCGGTCTCGCGTCGCGGCTCCAGGTGGATGTCGCTGGCGCGCTGCTCGAATGCGTATTGCAGGAGCCAATCGACGATGGCGACGACGTGATGGTCGTTGGCGTCGAGCTTGCCGGTCCGGCCGAGCTCGATCAGCTGCTCGAGGTTCTGCACGCTGCCGCCCGACGAGGCCTTGCCGTGCTCGGCGGCGCTGGCCTTGACCGACTTGGCCATCGCGTAGAACTCGACCAGGTAGCGCTGGATGTCCTTGGGATTGGCCAGCACCACGTTCACGCGACGCTTGACGATGGGCTCGAGCTCGCGCTTCCAGTCCTCGTGGAACGGCTCGGCGGTGGCGATGGTGACGTCGGTGGTCGTCAGCTTCACCGGCAGCAGCCCGAGGCGCGCTGCGTAGGCGTAGGTGATGACCGAGGTCACCCGCGCGACGTCGATCGACAGCGGGTCGATGCGCAGGTACGGAATCCCGGTGCGCGCCGCCAGCCACTGGGTCAGCGCCTCGAGCGTGAGCTTGCGCTGCGGATGGCGCGCGTCGGGCCATTCGCACTCGGCGACGGCGATCAGCGGATGCGTGCGCTCGGAGCCGCCGCCGATCTTCGCCAGCAGCGTGGCGGGCTGGTCCTTGCGGATCAACCCGTCGGCGACCAGGTCCGCGAGCACCTGGCGCAGGTCCAGGCGCTGGGTCTTGCGGCGCTCGACCGTCACGGGCGGGTTCATGCAGCTACTTTAACCCGGGTTGCTGCGGATCTCGGTCGTCGGTTAGGCTGAAGTCCGCTGCTTTTGGGGAGCAGCCCGCATCGGGGGGATCACATGACTACGTTGTCGGCGCGCATCGCCGCGCATTCTCGCAGTGCCTTCGCTGTTTTCGCGCTCAGCCTGTTCGCTCCGGCGCATGCCGCAACGCTCACCGTCGTCCATTCGTTCGGCGGCACCGACGGCTACGTACCGTATGGCGGCGTGGTGCAAGGCACGGACGGCAACTTTTACGGCACCACGCAATATGGGGGTGCGAATAGTTGCGGCACGCAAGGCTGCGGCACGATCTTCAAGCTGACTCCGGGCGGCACGTTGACGACGCTGCATTCGTTCAATAACAGCGATGGCAGAGCGCCCCTCGCCGCCCTGGTGCAAGCCACCGACGGAAACTTCTACGGCACGGCGCCTTTCGGCGGGGCTCACGATGCCGGAACGGTCTACAGGATCACGCCCGCCGGCGCGTTCACCTTGCTGCACTCGTTTGCGGAAGTCGTGTCGTTCGAGAACGCCGATGGCTCCACGCCGACCAGCCCGCTGGTGCAGGGCGCCGACGGCAATTTGTATGGAACGACCGAGGTTGCGGCGCTCGGCGGAGGCACCATCTTCAGGATCACACCCGCCGGTCAGCTCACGACCCTGCACAAGTTCGTCTACGAGGAAGGCGAGCTGCCGCTTGGCGGCGTCATCTTCGGCAAGGACGGACAGCTCTACGGCGTGAACGTCTATTACGGCCCCAATGGCGGCGGCACCGTGTTCCGGTTCAATCCCGCCACCAGCCAATACAACATTCTTTACGCGTTCTCTGGCGGTTCGGACGGAGGGACGCCGGTCGGCGGCCTGATCCAGGGCGCTGACGGCAATCTCTATGGCACGACGCGAGACGGCGGCGCCACGAACCAGGGCACGGTCTTCAAGCTCACACCTGCGGGCGTGCTGACGACCTTGCACAGCTTCTCGGGCGGATCGGATGGGATCGGCCCCAACGCGTCGCTCCTGCAGGCCACCGATGGCGCCCTATACGGCTCGACGAGCTTCGGGGGCGCCGGCGGCGGTACGCTGTTCCGCGTAACCACCTCTGGCCAGTACACCGTGCTGCACCGCTTCGAAGGGGGCGGCTCCGACGGCGCGTACCCAGGCTTCGGCGCGCTGATCCAGGGCAGAACGGACGGCGCCCTTTACGGCGCGACGCCATATGGTGGTGTCTTCGGTCAAGGCATCGTGTTCACGCTCCCAGGACCGTCGATCCCACCCGCCTGGATCTCACCGCCGACGCCAGCGAACAGCATGCTGTTCAACCTGACCATCACCCGGCCGTTCAGCATTGCGCTGCGCGCCGCCGACGCAGATGCGCTCGACACGGTCCATATAACCGCCAGCGCCAAGCCGGCAGGGTCGGTGCTGACGCCATTCGATGGCAATCCTGCCAATGCGACGTTCCAGTGGACACCCGGCTTCGGCCAGGCCGGCGACTACACCGTGACCTTCACCGCCAAGGACGTCGGCGCCCCGCTTTCCGCCGCGCCGCCGAGAACGATCCGCTTGCACGTTCAGAAGCGTGCCACGTCGATCGTCGCCAAGCCGGCGGTGCTGCAAGTCTCGTCCGCGGAAGTGCACCTGCACACCATCGCGGTGCTCAGCGCCAGCGATCCTTCTGCACCGCTTGGCGGTAAAGTCGTCCGCTTCTCGACGACGAAGGGCGACCTGATCTGCACCGCGACCACCAGCAGCAACGGCACGGCGTCCTGCCAGGGAATCCAGAAGCTCGTCCCGGCGGTGCTGAGCTTCGGCTATGTCGCGAGCTTCGCCGGCGACGGCGCCTACGTCGGGTCGTCGCAGTACGGCTACCTGATCCACTGAAGCGCTGCTGACGCCGCGGCTCAGCTCCGCGGCGTCAGCAGGATCTCGAACGTGTGCGTCTTGATGCGCTGGATGGCGCCGATCAGGCCGCCGAAGCTCACCGGCTTCAGCACGTAGGAGTTGGCGCCGCCCTGGAACGCCGCCAGCACGTCCCGATCGTCGTTGGACGAGGTCATGATGATGATCGGGATCAGCCCGTGTGCCGGGTTGGCGCGGATGGTGCGCAGGAACTCGGTGCCGGTCATGCGCGGCATGTTCACGTCCAGCAGGATCATCGCCGGCGGCGGCGCCGCGGCCCCCGCGTACTGGCCGCGGCGATGCAGGTAGTCGAGCGCCTTCTCCGCGGATTCGCACATCACCAAGGGATTGCAGAGGCCGGATCGGCCGAGCTCGCGCTGCACGGCGAAGAAGTCGTCCGGGTTGTCGTCGACGACGAGGATGGTGTTCAGCGATGCGGCCTGCGCGGTCATGGAGCGGGTCCCGGTTGCAAGGTGAAGTGGACGGTGGTGCCGGCGGCGCCATCGGATTCGATCCAGACGCGTCCGCCATGCAGCTGGACGATGCGCTGCACGATGGTGAGGCCAACGCCGGTGCCGCCGCCGTAGGCCTCGCGCGAATGCAGGCGCTGGAAGAGCTGAAAGGCTTTGCCCTGGTGCTCGGGCAGGATGCCGATGCCGTTGTCGCGCACGTGCAGGTGCAGCTCGTCGCCGGAATCGTCGAAGCCGAGCTCCACCCATTTGAGCGGCCGTTCGTTGTACTTGATGGCGTTGCCGATCAGGTTGCGGTAGAGCTCGTTCACACGCACGCGATCGCAGCGCACGCGCGGCAGCGGTCGCGGCACACGCACGTCCACCCGGCTCTCGCCGATGCTGAACTCCAGCGACGCCAGCACCTGTCCGACCAGCTCGTTCAGGTTGACCTCGCGCAGCTCCAGCTGGCTGCGGCCCATGCGGGCGATGTGCAGCAGCTCGTTGATCAGCGTCTCCATCCGCCGCGCCTGGTCGCGGATCTTCTGCACCATGCCGCGGCCGGCATCGTCCAGGCTCGCGCCGTAATCCTGCTGCAGGTACTCCGCGTAATTGCTGATGCCGCGCAGCGGCTCCTTCAGGTCGTGCGAGGCGATGTAGGAGAAATCGTCGAGCTCGCGATTGGTGCGCTCCAGGTCTTGCGTGCGCACTTCCAGCTCGCGTCGCGCCTTGGCAAGCGCAGTGGCGTCCCAGTTGGCGCCCGCAAGCCGCAGCGGGTTGCCCCACTCGTCGCGATAGATGGTGCCGCGCGAGTGGATCACGCGCTCCTGGCCTTCGGCGGGCAGCACGCGCACCTCGTCGAAGTAGTGCGTGTTGGTCGACGCCAGCTGGGCGAGGATGTTCTGGTGGAAGCGCTCGCGATCCTCCGGATGCACGAGGTCGAGCACGTTCTGCAGCTTGGTCGCGCGCGCTTCCGGCGGCAGGTCGAGCAGGCGGTTGATCGCCTCGTCGTGCTCGAAGCGGTCCTCGTCGATGTGCCAGATCCACACGCCGACACGCGCCGCCTGCGTGGCCAGCCGATAGCGCTCCTCCATCCGCACCAGCGCCTCCTGCTGGCGCTTCTGCTCGGTCAGGTCCCAGACCATGCCGGCGATGTGGATGGCGCGTCCGGCCCGCGAGCGCATTGCCTTGGCGCGCGAGCTGATGGTCCGCACCTCGCCGTTGGGCCGTACCAGCCGGTACTCGTCCTCGTAGTCGGTGCCGCCGGTGTAGATGAAGCGCGTGTACCTCTCCATCACCCGCTGGCGGTCGTCCTCGTGGATCGATCCCATGAAGTCGGCCATGCGGTCGGTGACCCGCTCGGGCGTGAGGCCGAGCACCTCGCGGATGTGACCGTCGACCTTGAGCTGCTTCAATGGATCGTCGCTGGACCACGCGCCGAGTCCCGGCGATTGCAGCGCCAGCTGCAGCCGCTCCTGCGTTTCCTGCACGATCCGGCGCGCGCGGTCGCGTCCGGAGAACACTTGCAGGCCGTGCAGGATCACCATCACGAAGAGCGCAGTCTGCCAGGCGTCCAGCGAATCGAAGCCGATGAGGATGTAGCTCGCGCGCAGGTAGACCATCACGGCGATGGCGACGAGGCCCATGCACAGGGCCTCGACGTAGAGCCGGAAGCGGTAGCGCAGGCCCAGGTCCGCGAACGCCAGGTAGTAGACGAACAGCGTCGGCAGGCCGTGATTGGGATCGTGCGGCCCGCCGATCATCAGGCCCAGCAGGTCGTTGAGGACGAGCCAGCGCTGCAGCGGTACGCTGAGCCGCCTGCCGCGCGCGAGCGTCATGATCAGCGCCACCGTGCTGATGTAGATCGCCAGCAGCACGCGGATGCCCTGCTCCCGCAGCAGGCCGCCGGCGACGCCCTGGTCCTGCATGTAGAGGAACAGCAGGAAGGCGAAGGCGTAGCGGTAGAGGAACTGCGCGAAGTACAGGACCTGCCGCGCGAAGCCCAGCTCGCGCACGTTACCGGTCTTGCTGGCGATGTCCGACGGCGCGGCGACGATGGCCATGCTTGTGCTGCCTTCTCCTTGAGGCCGTCCGGCGATCGTGGTCCTTATATAATGCCGCGCCGCCATGGAAATCAAAGAAATTCTGGCGCCAATCGAGGCGGACATGCAGCGGGTGGATGCGCTCATCCACCAGAAGCTGGCCTCCGAGGTTGCGCTCATCAACCAGATCGGCGCGCACATCATCGCAGCCGGCGGCAAGCGCATGCGCCCCGCCGTGGTCCTGCTGACGGCGCGCGCGCTCGGCTGTCGCACACGCGAGCCGGAGCTGCTCGCCGCAGTGATCGAGTTCATCCACACCGCCACGCTGCTGCACGACGACGTGGTCGACCACTCGGATCGCCGCCGAGGCCTGAAGACGGCTAACGCGATCTGGGGCAACTCGGGCGCGGTGCTGTCCGGCGACTTCCTCTACTCGCGCAGCTTCCAGATGATGGTGGAGACGCAGCGCATGCCGGTGATGGACCTGCTCGCGCACACGACCAACGCCATCGCTGAGGGCGAGGTGCTGCAGCTGATGAACTGCGGCGACCCCGACGTCAGCGAGGAACGCTACCTGCGCGTGATCGAGCTCAAGACCGCCAAGCTGTTCGAGGCTGCGGCGCACCTGGGTGCCATCGCCGCCGACCAGCCGCTGACGATGCAGAAGCAGCTCGCCAGCTACGGGCACTCACTGGGCATGGCCTTCCAGCTGGTCGACGATCTGCTGGACTACACCGCGTCGACCGAGCTCAGCGGCAAGAACCTGGGCACCGACCTTGCCGAAGGCAAGCCGACGCTGCCCTTGATCCATGCCATCCGCAAGGGAAAACCGGACCAGGCTGCGATGATCCGCGCGGCCATCCGCGACGCCCGGCTGGACGAGCTCAAATCAGTGCTCGCCGTCGTTGAATCCACTGGCGCGATCCACTACACTGCCGCGCTCGCAAGCCGTCATGCCGACGCTGCAATCGCAGCGCTCAGCGGAGTTCCCGACTCGCCTCACAAGGACGCGCTGCAGCAGCTGGCTCGCTTCGCCGTTTCGCGGGCTCACTGATCACAAGGCGGGATCGCACAAGGCGGGGTGTAGCTCAGCTTGGTAGAGCGCTTCGTTCGGGACGAAGAGGTCGCAGGTTCGAATCCTGTCACCCCGACCACTTCCCGATCCTCCAGATGCCGACCGTCAGCACCGGCACGACCAGCAGCGCCAGGAACACGTAGGTCAACATTCCGTAGCCCTTGGCGATCAGGTCGATCAAGCCAACCGCGGCCGCTGCGTACACCGAGAGCATCATCACGCCGATCGAGATCGCCGGCCGGTAATGACGCGGCATCGTGCGTCCGCGGATCTGGTAGAGATGCGCCACGCGCTCGTTGATCGAATGCAGCAGCGCCGTTCCCGACTTCACCAGGATGCCGAAGAACAGCACCTGGAACAGGCGCTGGAACCATGTCGCCTGGAACTGCTCCAGCAGGAAATTCAGCGGAACGGGCTGCGCCTTGATCTCCGGGTAGCAGCCGATCATCGCCACGAACAGCAGTAGCGCAGGGACGATGGCGATCGGGCCCGCCAGCAACCCGGCGACGATCGCCTCGCGACGGCGCGTCTGGTGACGCAAGCAGAACAGCACCGCGGGCAGCGCCGCGACGTTGTAGCCGCTGTAGATCACGCCGCTCATCAGCCAGCCCGCAGCGACGGGCTCGCCCGCAAAGCTCGCGGAGATCCGCTCGCCGAAAACCGTCAGGCTCCACACCACGATCGTGGCGTAGACCACGTAGAGGATCACGGCGAACGAGGAGAGCACCACGCCGACGGCCTCGTTGCCGAGGAACACCAGCAGGCCGATGGCCGCCATCAGCCCGATCGTGCCGGCAAGCGCGGGCAGTCCGAAGGACTCTGCCGCAACCGTGCCAGCCGCCGCGCCGAGCACGGCCATCACCAGCACCAGCAGCGCGATGTATGCGATCTCGAACAGCACCGCTGCGGGACCGAGCAGCAGCGCGACGAACGTCTGGTAGTCGTAGCTGCGCGTCAGCCGGCAGAGCTCGAAGGTGGTCGCCAGCACCGCGCTGAAGATGCACGCGGTGACCGCCATGCCCAGCACCCCGCCCCACGGCCCGGACGGCAGGAAGAACTGCACGAGCTCGCGGCCGGTGGAGTAGCCGCCGCCGATGATGGCGGCCGTGAACACGAGCCCCGGCAGCAGATATTTGCGGAAGACGTCGATCGCCACAGTTCACCTCGCAAAGCCGACTCGGCGCTAGCATGCCAGAGGGCCCGTGTGTTTCGGACCGTACCGACGCACGCGCGCCCGCTCGCTAGCCTGAAGTCCTGCATCGGCCCTGCGGAGGTTCCGCCATGCGTTTGCTGACCATCGTTTCTGCCTGTCTGGCCATGGGGGCGGTGTCGCTCGCCACCCTGGCCGCTCCCAAAGCCCCGCGCGGCGAAGTCGCCAAGGCGCGCGCCGAGTGCAAGCAGCACAAGGATCGCGTCGCGCAGATGGAAGCGGCGGGCGCCCCGGACCCAGGCGCACTGGCCGAAGAGCGCCGCATCTGGGAGCTCTCCTGCGTGCGCGCCCAGTCGCTCATGGAGTCGGCCGGCCTGGATTCGCCGCCGGCGCCCGTGCGCCCGGCGCGGCCGATTCCCGAATTCAGCGTCATGGAGACGCTGCCGCCTCGACGCAAGGCCGCCCCGCCCGCCCCAGTCGACCCGCTGCTGCAGCCGCCGCCGTATCCCGGCACGTCTTCCGGCTTCCAGTCGGCAGAGCCGCCCCCGGAACCCCGGCTCGAGCCCCCGGTCAGCGAAGAGTCCCTGCCCCAGCCCTAACAGCCGGGCCGCTGCACCCGCGCACCGAAGAAACCGGCAAAATAGGCCGGAGGGCACAGCGCTGCCTCATGGGGCGTCCGCAACGCGATGCGCCGCAAGGAAGCTGCAAAGCATCGCGGGGGAGAACGTGAAACCGATTGTTCAACTGCAGAACGGCGACGGCAAGCCGTTTTTCAGCATGTCGTACAACGAGCGGGCCAACTACGTGTACTGCGACTGGGCGGGCTACCTGGTGCATCAGCAGATCGTCGACGGCTGCGGGGAGCTGGTGAAATGGGCCAAGGCCAACGCCATCCCGAAGAAATGCGCCGCCGTCATCAACGACAACCGCAAGCTGCGCGGCAGCTGGGAAGCGGCAGTGGACTGGATCGACCGTAACGTCAACAAGCCGATGTTCGACGCAGGCATCAACTACAACGCCATCATCATCGGCCAGGACCTGTTCACGCAGATCTCCGCCGAGGCGCTCGCCGCCACCAATCGCCCAGGCTCGGTGACGCATCGCCTGGTGCCCTCCCTGCCCGCCGCGGAGGCATGGGTGGCCGAGCAGCAGGAGCGCAGCCGTCGCTGAACGGCAGCGGGCAATCGTCGTGGAATCCAATCCGAACGCCGCCGTCGCCATGCCGCCGCAAGAGCCCACCGGCCGGCGATTCGCGTTCCTGGAGCACCGGCTGCCCTTCCTGGTGCGCTTCGCGTTCGCGGGCCTGATCTACCTGTACCTGCGGTTCGAGGGCTCCGCCGCCGGTCTGCTCAACGACGAGGCGCTGGTCTCGCTGCTTCTCGCCTACGTCGCGGGGCTGCTCGTGCTGATGCTTCTGGGCAAGGGCCGGCCGGCAACGCAGGTGCTGCGGCGCAGCCTCATCGGCCTGGACGCCCTGGTGCTGTGCATCGGCCTGCCGCACGACCCGCACGCGGGCATGCCGCTGCTGTTCGTCGCGTTCGCGGCGCTGGCGGACTACGGCCTGCGCTTCAACCTGCGCAGCTACCTGGAAGGCCTGTTCGCGATGGGCCTGTCGATCGGCGTCATGGCGATCCTCCGCGCCGAGTACATCGCCACCGGCTTCAGCACCTCGGATGCCTGGTCGGTGCTGCTGTCGGTCAGCAGCGTCGCCTTCCTGACGCTCGCCGTCGCCAGCCGCGAGCAGATCGGCCGCCGGCACGCGGTGCTGAACCGCCGCCTGCGCTCGGCGACCGAAGGCGCACGCCTGGGCATCTGGGAAGTGGACCTCGTCGCGCACACGCTCACGCTCGACGACACGGCTGCGCGCATCAGCGGCTTCCCGGGCAAGCCCATGATCGGCTCCAGCAAGCTCCTCACCGAGGTCATCCATCCGCAGGATCGTGCGCGCGTGCGCGCGCAATTCCTCGATGCGCTGCGCTTGCAGTCCCGGCATTTCGAGAGCGAGTACCGCATCGTCAAGGCCGACGGCACCGAGGGCGTGCTCGGCGTCGGCGGCAGCCCGAGCTACGGCGCCGACGGCCGCGCCAGGAAGATCGTCGGCGTCTGCTGGGACCTGACCGAGCGCCGCCGTGAGGCGCAGGAACTGCGCCGGACGCAGCAGCGATTCCGCGTCGCCAGCCTTGCCGCCAATCTGGGCGTGTGGAGCTGGCACATCGGCAGCGATCTGTTCGAGGTCGACGAGTTCGTCGAGCGCCTGTACGGCGTGCAGCCCGGCAGCTTCGGCACGCGCTTCGGCGATTTCCTGCGACGGGTGCGGGCCGAGCAGCGCGAGACGGTGGAGGTGGCGATGGATCACGCCATCATCGATCGCGGCCAGTTCTTCGCCGAGTTCTACATCGACTGGCCTGACGGCTCGCTGCGCGGCCTGCAGACCCGCGGCACCATGCTCCAGGACGCCGAAGGCAACGTCGAGCGGGTCGCCGGCGCGATCTGGGACGCCACCGAGCTGATGCAGGCCAAGGAGATGGCCGAGTCGGCGGTGCGCGTGAAGGCGGAGTTCCTGGCGACGATGAGTCATGAGATCCGCACGCCGATGAACGCCGTCATCGGCATGACCGGCCTGCTGCTCGACACCCCGCTGAACGTGCAGCAGCGCCACTTCGCCGAGACCATCCGCTCCAGCGGCGATCACCTGCTGGACATCATCAACGACATCCTGGATTTCTCGAAGATCGAGGCCAGCCGCCTGGACCTGGAGCAGGCGCCGTTCGACCTGGCCCGCTGCGTCGACGACGCCATGCAGATGCTCGCCGGCGCCGCCGTCAAGAAGGACCTGCGCCTGAAGCAGGAGATCGCGCCGGGCACGCCGCCCTTCATCGTCGGCGACGCCGCGCGCCTGCGTCAGGTGCTGCTGAACCTGCTGTCGAACGCCGTGAAGTTCACGCAGAAGGGCGAGGTGATCCTGTCGCTGCGCGCGGGCGATCCCGGCGGCGAGCCGCAGCAGCTGGAGTTCTCCGTCACCGACACCGGCGTCGGCATGACCGAGGAACAGGTGCTGCAGCTGTTCCGGCCGTTCACGCAGGCAGACGCCAGCACTACGCGCCGCTATGGCGGCACCGGCCTGGGCCTTGCGATCTCCAAGCGCCTGGTCGAGGCGATGGGCGGCGAGATGTCGGTGCAGAGCAGCCCCGGCCAAGGCTCGGTCTTCCGCTTCACGATCCGCGCGGAGATCGCGGATGCCCGGTCGATCCCGGACGCGCTGGCCTCGCCGCGCATCCTCAAGGGCCGCAGCGCGCTGGTCGTCAGCGCCGACGAGGACGAGCGCCGGCAGATCCGTGCGCACGCCGAGTCCTGGGGCATGCTCGTGACCGAATTCCGCTCGCCCGCGGAAGTGCTTGCGCACCTGCTGCATGGCGTGCCGTACGACCTGGCGCTGATCGACCACGCGATGGCCGGCATGGACGCGCTCGGCTTCGCGCAGCAGCTGCGCGCGTTGCCGCAAGGCAAGCGCCCCGCCGTGCTGGTGCTGACGGCGGCCGGCGAGACGCAGCCGGCGGCGACGGCCGACGGCCCCGTGCAGGGCTGCCTGGAGAAGCCGGTCGCGCAGGCAAGGCTGCGCGACGCGGTCATCGCCGCCATCCAGACGCACACGCTGCCGGCGGCCGAGCCGGCGGCGCGATCGCCTCTGAAGATCCTGCTGGCCGAGGACAACGAGGTGAACCAGCACCTGGCGCTGCTGATCCTGGACAAGCTCGGATACTCGGCGGACGTCGCAGTCAACGGCCGCGAGGTCGTCGAGCGCGCCAGCGAGCGCCGCTACGACCTGATCCTGATGGACATCCTGATGCCCGAGATGGACGGCTACCAGGCCACGCGCGAAGTCCGCCGGCGTCTGCCCAGGGACCGCCAGCCGCGGATCATCGCCATGACGGCGGTCGCGCTGGAAGGAGACCGCCGCCGCTGCCTGGAGGCGGGCATGGACGATTACATCGCCAAGCCCATCGACGTGGAGCGCCTGTCCAACCTGCTGCGCCAGACCGACTGCTTCGAGGCCCTACCCGCGCCGGAGCCGCCGTCGATCAACGGACACGAGGTGGCGCACGCGCTGGAGCAGGTCGACGATGCCGTGCTGGACAAGCTGCGGGCAAGCCTGTCCGGCGATGGCGCGCAGTCGCTGGTGAAGACGTTCTCGGCCGACGCGCCCAAGCTGTGCGCCAGGCTGGAAGCTGCGCTCGCGCAGAACGACGCGCGTCAGTTCGAGCGCGCCGCGCATTCGATCAAGTCGGGATGCGCGCTGATGGGCGCGCGGGCTCTCACCGAGCTATGCCAGCAGCTCGAGCTGGCCGGCAAGGCGGGAACGCTGGACGGCGCCGGACGTCACGTCGCCGAGCTCGCGGCGGCGATGCCCAAGGTCGTGCGTCACCTGCAGCAGAGATTCGCCTAGCGTTACATCGCCTGCGGCTGCATCTCTCCGCGCAGCTCGGCAACCAGCCCGCGCGCCTGCTCGTCCGGATTGTTCGGCGACGACAGGCCCTGGCGCAGATCGGTCACGAACTGGTCGCAGCCCATCCGCAGCGGATTGCCGCCGTCCATCTCCGCGAACTCGACCGTGTTGCTCGGGGCGTCGTAGCGCGTCGCCATCAGCCAGCGCATCTTCTGCTGCTGGTGGTCGAACACGCGGAACCAGCGGGCGGTGTGCAGCAGGCGCGCCAGCGGCGGCAGCGTGATCTGCTGCGATTCGGTCAGCGCCGGCCGGGCCTCCACCTTCTTCGACGACTTCTCGAGCGCGCTCAGCGCGTCGAGCGCGGGGCCCACGGCGCGGCCCGCTTCCAGCAGCCCGGCTTCCAGGCGGCTGACCATCTCGGCAGGCAGCCCCTGGCCCGGCAGCAGCGTGCGCATCAGGCTCAGCACCTGCTCGAGCCAGTCGACGCCTTCGCGCCAGGCGTCGCTGGCGGTGCCGGACTGCACCAGGCGCCAGGTCAGCACCGCTGCCCACTCCTGGTTGACGATGAACTCGAGCTCGGACGGGATGACCAGCCCCTTCAGCCGCGAAGCGATGACGCCGGAGACGATGTTGCGGGCGCGCCGGCGCGTCGAGCGCTCGTCGCGCTGCGCCTCGATCTGCGCCCAGAACTCGCGGATGGCTTCCAGCGACAGCGGCTTCAAGCGCAGCACGATCGGCCGGACGAACGCCGCGTGCAGATCGAAGTCGCGCACCGCGGCCCGCAGCGCCTCTTCCATGGCCTTCACTTCGGTCATGTCGTTGGGCCCTGCCTCGGCAGCGCGGTTCGCCAGCTCTGCCGTGACCGCGCGCAGCGGGTGGTGCTGCTGCGACAGGAAGCTCGCGTCCGCCAGCGCCGACTTGATGAACGTGAAGCGCAGCTGCTCGTAGCTCTGCTTGAAGGCGTTCGGGAGGTTGGCGTCCGCGTCGATCGAGGCGATCATGCGGCTGACCATGGCCAGGCGCTGGACGATGGCGCGATTGTGCGTGGCGGCTGCGCCGGCGGCGGGCACGCTCAGCTCGCAGCGCAGCAGGTCCGCCGCAAGCTCGGCGTTGCCGTACCCCGCAGCCGAGGCAGCGCCCTGGCTCTGCGCGATCAGCACCAGGCGTGAGCGCTCGTCCAGCTTGAGCGCGATCTCGGGTACCGGCTCCGGCGCGGGCTCCGGCGCGGCCTTGCCCCTCAGCGAGGGACCGACCGGCTGGTGCTTGGCAATTGCAGGGTAGGCAGAAGCTTCTGGATGGGCGGGCTCGACGCGGAACTGGCCCGTGATGCGATGCAGGAGACCGTTGATACGGTCGGTGGGAATCAGGTTCATGTCAGGGTACCCCCCTGTGATGCGGCGATGGCTGGGTCGCGGCTTGGGGTAATGCTGAGCCCGCGTGTACGGGAATACCGTCCGATCCCGTACAGAGGTGAACCTGGGGGTTTTACAGGCCGCGCAGCTTGCGCAGCTCGCGCACCCCGACCGCCAGCGTCATGAAGTCCAGCACGGTGTTGGCCTGCAGCTCCTTCAAGCGCTGCAAGCCGAACTTCACCTTGATCTGGTTGGCGGCGATCCAGCGATCGATGCGCTCGTCGGCGCTTGCGCCCGCATGGCGCAGCACACGCTCGGCCAGCCTGCGGTGGATGCGGTAGCAGTCGTCGCGCAGGTTGGCGCGCGCCAGCGCTTGCCACTTCCCCTGCACCTTGAGGTTCACGATCGCCGTGAGCAGCCACAGCATCTGGAAGCGCTCGCCGAGCTGGAAGTAGACGGCGGCCGCGTCCTGCAGCGAGACCTTGGCCTCCTCCGCCAGCTGGGCGATGTCCAGCGCAGATCCCAGCGCCTTGGTGTTGGCCAGGCGCTGCGCGTAGTTCTCCGGCACGCCCTGCTTCTTCATGCTGGCGACGATGCGATCCCAGTCCTCGCGGTAGCTCGGCGGCAGGCAGCCGGGCAGCAGCATCTCGATTTCGGCGACGGGCTTGTCGTACCGCTGCACGATGTCGCCGACGGGCAGGCGCGACAGACCGCTGCCGATCAGCCAGGTGGTGACGTGCTTCATGAGGCCAATCGCGCCTTCGAACAGCTTGTACTGCACCTGCGCAGGCACCTTGTTGTCGAGGTCCTCGACGCTCATCCAGAACTGGTCGCCGTCGAAGATCTCGTGCGCGGTGGCGTAGGCCTTCACCACCTCGGCGACGTCCACGCCGACGTCGTCGGCCACGCGGTGCGCGAACGACACGCCCATGCGGTTCACCACCGCGTTATCCAGCACGGTGGCGATGATCTCGCGCCGCAGGCGGTGCTTGAGCAGCTGCGGCTGGTATTGCTTGACCAGCGCCGGCGGGAAGTACGACAGCAGGTCGCGCGTGAAGAACGGGTCGTCGGGCACCTGCGAGCCGAGCACCGCGTCGAAGAGCGACATCTTGCTGTAGGCGAGCAGCACCGCGAACTCCGGTCGCGTCAGGCCGCGCCCCTGCGTGCGCCGCTCCTTGAGCGCCTCGTCGTCGGGGAGGAATTCCACCGCGCGGTTGAGCCGTCCCTCGCGCTCCAGCGCGCGGATCAGGTTGGCCTGCTCGTCCAGGCGCGCGGCAGCGTTGGCCTCGAGCAGCGAGATCGCGGCCGATTGCACGTAGCTGTCGCGCAGCACCGCGCGCCCGACGTCTTCGGTCATCGACACCAGCAGCGGATCGCGCTCGGCGCGCGAGAGCTTGCCTTCGGCGAGCAGCTGGTTGAGCGGGATCTTGATGTTCACCTCGCGATCCGAGCTGTGCACGCCGCCGGCGTTGTCGATCGCGTCGGTGTTGAGCCGGCCGCCGCGCAAGGCGAACTCGATGCGCCCCAGCTGCGTGCAGCCGAGGTTGCCGCCCTCGCCCACCACCGCGCAGCGCAGCTCGCGGCCGTTGACGCGGATGCCGTCGTTGGCGCGGTCGCCGACCTCCTGGTGCGACTGCACGCTGGCCTTGACGTAGGTGCCGATGCCGCCGTTCCACAACAAGTCGACCGGCGCTTTCAGGATCGCCTTCATCAGCTCCTGCGGCGTGACGGTGGTCGCGGCGATGTCCAGCGCCTTGCGCGCTTCGTCCGACAGCTTGATGGACTTGGCGCTGCGCGGATAAACGCCGCCGCCCGGCGAAATCAGCGCGGTGTTGTAGTCGGCCCACGACGAGCGCGGCAACGCGAACATGCGCTCGCGCTCGGCAAAGCTCTTCTCCATGTCGGGATGCGGATCGATGAAGATGTGGCGGTGGTCGAACGCCGCCAGCAGGCGGATCTTGCGCGACAGCAGCATGCCGTTGCCGAAGACGTCGCCGGACATGTCGCCGATGCCGACGACGCTCAACTCCTGCTCCTGGATGTTCTTGCCGATCTCGCGGAAGTGGCGCTTGACGGATTCCCAGGCGCCCTTGGCGGTGATGCCCATCTTCTTGTGGTCGTAGCCGGCCGAGCCGCCGGACGCGAAGGCGTCGCCGAGCCAGAAGCCGTACTCGATCGCCAGGCTGTTGGCGATGTCGGAGAACGTGGCGGTGCCCTTGTCCGCGGCGACGACCAGGTACGGATCGTCGCCGTCATGGCGCACGACGTCCCGCGGCGGCACCACGGCATCGCCGACGCGGTTGTCGGTGACGTCGAGCAGGCCGCGCAGGAAGGTCTTGTAGCACTCGATGCCCTGCGCGAGCACCGCCTCGCGATTCGCCGCATCGACCGGCCGCTTGACCACGAAGCCGCCCTTGGCGCCGACCGGCACGATGACCGTGTTCTTCACCTGCTGCGCCTTCATCAGGCCCAGCACTTCCGTGCGGAAATCCTGGCGCCGGTCGCTCCAGCGCAGGCCGCCGCGCGCGACCTTGCCGCCGCGCAGGTGCACACCCTCGACCTCGGGGGCGTAGACGAAGATCTCGAACATCGGCAATGGCTGAGGCAGCTCGGGCACGAGCTTGGGGTCGAGCTTCAGGCTTATGTACGGCTTGGGCGTACCGTCGGGGCGCGCCTGGAAATAGTTGGTGCGCAGACCCGCGCGCACGACAGAGAGGAAGGCGCGCAGCACGCGGTCGCCATCGAGCGTTGCCACCTTGTCCAGCGCGGCGTCGAGCTCCTGCGCGACCTTGAGCTGATCGTTCTTGCGCCTCTTGTCGTCGAGCTTGGGATCGAAGCGCAGCTCGAACATCTGCACCAGCAGGCGCGCGATGTGCGCGTGCTCCGCCAGCAATTGCTCGAGGTAAGCCTGGCTGTACGGCAATCCCGTCTGCACGAGGTAACGCGCCATCAGGCGCACGCAGCTCACCTGCCGCCAGTCCAGGCCCGCGCTCAGCACCAGCCGGTTCAGCCCGTCGTTCTCGGTCTCGCCGCTCCAGGCCTTGAGGAACGCGGCCTCGAAGTAGGCTTTCTGCGCCTCGGCCGGCAGCGCGCAGGCGCCGCCGTTGCGGATCTCGAAATGCTGGATCCAGAGCGGTTCGCCGTCGCGCGGCCGGATCTCGGTGGGCTCCTGCCGGGCGACGCGCAGGCCAAAGTTCTCCAGCGTCGGCATCACGTCCGACAGCGCCACCGGCTTGCTGCGCGCGTAGAGCTTCAGGCCCGTGGCGCAAGCCTGCGCGCCCTCCAGCCCTTCGGTCATCAGCCTGGGCAGCAGGGTCTGCGACTCGGATAGCCGCGACAGGTACGCGAGGTCGGCCGCGGCCTCGGTCGGCGTCACGCTCTCGGTATAGGACAGCGGGAATCCGTCGGCGAAGCGCTGTGCCAGTTCGACACCGGTCCGCTGCCTGGCGAGGACTTCGCGCAGCTTGTCGCGCCAGGTGCGCGTCGCTGCGATCAGCCGCGCCTCGACCTCGGCCGTCGACATCGCCAGCTGGCTGCCGGGCGCGGTGCGCACGATCACGTGGATGCGGGCGAGGCCCGAGCGCAGGAACTCGACGTTGTGCTCCACGGTGTGCCCGCCGCAGATCTCTTTCAACTCTGCGGCGATGCGGTCGCGCAGCTCGCGCGCGTAGCGCTCGCGCGGCAGGTAGACCAGGCAGGAGTAGAACCGGCCATAGCGGTCGCGGCGCAGGAACAGGCGCAGCTGATGGCGGTCGCGCAGCGCGCGCACGCCCATGCAGGTCAGGTACAGCTCCTCCTCGGAGGACTGGAACAGCTCGTCGCGCGGCAGGCCCTGGAGAATCTCGCGCAGGTTCTTCCCGGAGTGGCTCTCCTCCGGCAGGCGCGAGCGCTGCAGGACGTACTCGATCTTGCGGCGCACCAGGGGGATGCTGGTCGGCCGCTCTCCGTAAACCTCGGAGGAGAACAGGCCGATGATGCGGCGGATGTTCCGCACCTGGCCGTCGGCGCCGAAGCGCTTCACCGAGATCACGTCCATGAACTCGGGATGATGGATCGGCGAGCGCACGTTGGCCTTGGTGATCACCAGCAGCCGTCCCGAGCCTGCGTACTTGTCGAGCTCCTCCGGGGGCGCGATCAGCTCGTCGATCGCATGCAGGCGTCCGCCTGCGCGCAGCAGCCCCAGTCCCTCGCGCGATGGCTGCACGCGCGGCCCGCCGGCGTCGTGCTCGACGTCGGCCTCGGCGAATCCGAGGAAGGTGAAGTGATGATCGTCCAGCCACAGCAGGAACGCGCGCGCTTCCTCGAAGTCCGCAGGCTCGGCGCCCTTGGGCACCTGCTTCAGGTCCTCGGCGATCGCCAGCAGCCGCTCGCGCATCGCCGGGTAATCCTCCACGGCCATGCGCAGCTCCGACAGCGCATGGCGGATCGCGCGCTCCAGCTCCGTGTACGCGGCCGCCGTGCCGAGCGGCTCGAACTCCGCGTGGATCAGCGATTCTGCGAACTCTCCGCCGCCCTCGGCCGCCGCGGGCGCCACGTCCTTGAGCGCTCCCGACTTGTCCCGCATGAGCTGCATGACCGGATGCACGCTCCAGTCGATCGAGGTGCCGGTGGCGCGCACCGCCATGTTGATGGTGTCCACCAGGAACGGCATGTCGGGCGCGACCGTCTCGACGGACGCCAGGCCCAGGGCTGCGCCCTTGGCCGGCGGCACCACGCGCAGCAGCATCTCGCCCGCAGGGCGCGCGCCGGAAAACTGGAATTGTCCCGCGGCAATCTCGAAGAGCTCCGCCGGGCTGCGCAGCCGCAGAGTCTCCGGCGACGCCATCTCGTAGTAGTGGCGCAGGAACTTGCGGAACAGTTCCAGCTTGTTGGGCTCGATCCGCGACTGCGCAAGCGCGTCGAGCTGCGCCTGGAGATGGTCCTCAGCGGTGGCCATCGGTTCTCCTCGGACGTTCGTTTTTCTGGGCCGCTACGGCAGGCCACAGTATAGAGCGTGGCCCCGGCGGAGGCCGTGGAACGCGTCGCTATAATCGCGCTCCCATGAATGCCCCGCCGACCCACACGCCGTTGATCCAGCAGTACATGGCGATCAAGGCGGGATATCCGGCGACCCTCGTGCTGTTCCGCATGGGCGACTTCTACGAGCTGTTTTACGACGATGCGCGCAAGGCCGCGGCGCTGCTCAACATCACGCTGACGTCGCGCGGGGAATCAGCCGGCGCTCCGGTGGTCATGGCCGGCGTGCCGTATCACGCGCTCGACCAGTACCTGGCGCGGCTGCTCAAGTCCGGAGAATCCGCGGCGATCTGCGAGCAGGTCGGCGAGGTCGGCGAAGGCAAGGGGCCCGTGCGGCGCGAAGTCGTGCGCGTGGTCACGCCGGGCACGACCACCGAGGACGCGCTGCTCGATCCGCGCCGGCAGAACCTCCTTGCGGCGGTGTGCGTCGTCGGCGGCCGCTACGGCGTCGCCAGCCTCGAGCTCTCGTCCGGTCGATTCTGCGTGCAGGAATGCGCCGGCGCGGCGGAGATGTCCGCAGAGATGCATCGGCTGCGGGCGACCGAGCTGCTCGCGCCGGAAGGCTTGAGCGTCGAGAGCTTCCAGGCGCGTGCGCGTCCACCCTGGCATTTCGATCCCGCGAGCGCCGAGCGCATGCTGACGCGCCATTTCGGCACCAAGGACCTGCGCGGATTCGGCTGCCAGGATCTGCTGGCAGCCGTCGCCGCGGCCGGGGCGCTGCTGCAGTACGTGCAGGAGACGCAGAAAAGCCTGCCTGCGCACGTCACCGGCCTGACCACCGAGGCCGCCGGCGAAGCCCTGGTGCTCGACGGCGTCACGCGCCGCAACCTCGAGATCGAGCGGTCCATCTCCGGCGTGCACGAGCAGACGCTGGTCAGCGTGCTCGACACCTGCGTGACAGCAATGGGCGGTCGCGCGTTGCGGCGCTGGCTGCTGCGGCCGCTGCGCGATCAGGCGCAGCTCAACGCGCGTTATGGCGCGGTGCAGGAGCTGTCCGACAAGCATGCGGACCTGCGCGCCGCGCTCAAGGACATCGCCGACGTCGAGCGCATCCTGGCGCGCATCGCCTTGCGCAGCGCCCGCCCGCGCGATCTCGTCGGCCTGGCGCAGAGCCTGGCGGCGCTGCCGCGGCTGCGCGAGCTGCTCACCCCGCTGGAAGCGCCCTTGATGATGCGCCTGCGCGGCGCGGTCGCGTCCCACGACGCGCTCGCAACGACGCTCACCGCCGCGCTCGCCGAGGATCCGCCGCTGCTGGTCAAGGACGGCGGCGTCTTCCGCGCCGGCTACGACGCAACGCTCGACGAGCTACGCGCGTTGTCCGGCAACGCTGACGGCTTCCTGCTGGAGCTGGAGCAGCGCGAGCGCGAGCGCACCGGCATCGACACGCTCAAGGTCGGCTACAACCGCGTGCATGGCTTCTACATCGAGGTCGGCCGCACGCACGCCGCGAAGATCCCGGTCGATTACACGCGACGGCAGACGCTCAAGGGCCAGGAGCGCTACATCACCGAGGAGCTCAAGCGCTTCGAGGATCAGGTGCTCTCGGCGCGGGATCGTTCGCTGGCGCGCGAGAAAGAGCTGTTCGACGCGCTGCTCGACCGCCTGATCGCGCAGCTGCCGCAGCTGCAAGCCACGGCGCGCGCGCTCGCGGAAATCGACGTGCTCGCCTGCTATGCGGAGCGCGCGCTAGCCTTGAACCTGTGCCGCCCCGAGCTCGTCACCGAATCGTGCATCGCCATCCGCGGCGGGCGGCACCTGGTCGTCGAGCAGCACTTGTCCGAACCGTTCGTCGCCAACGACCTGTCGCTGGACCCGCAGACGCGCCTGCTGATCATCACCGGCCCGAACATGGGCGGTAAGTCCACGTTCATGCGCCAGACCGCGCTGATCGTGCTGCTGGCGCACGCAGGCTGCTACGTGCCGGCCGAGTCCGTCCGCATCGGTCCGATCGACCGCATCTTCACGCGCATCGGCGCCGCCGACGACCTTGCCAGCGGCGCATCGACGTTCATGGTGGAGATGACCGAGACCGCCAACATCCTGCACAACGCCACCGAGAACAGCCTGGTGCTGATGGACGAGATCGGCCGCGGCACTTCCACCTACGACGGCCTGTCGCTCGCCCGCGCCTGCGCCGAGTGGCTGGCGGCGCGCTCGCGTTCCTTCACCCTGTTCGCGACGCACTATTTCGAATTGACCGAGCTCGCGAACACGCTGCTTGGCGTCGCCAACGTGCACCTGGATGCCTCCGAGTACGGCGACAAGCTGGTGCTCCTGCACCGGGTGCAGCCCGGTCCCGCCAACCGCAGCTTCGGCCTGCAGGTCGCAGCGCTTGCTGGAATCCCCAAGCCGGTGCTCGAGCACGCGCGGGTTTATCTCAAGGCGCTGGAAAGCCAGCAGGCGCTGCCGCTGAAGCTCAGCGCCGCGCCCCAGCTGCCATTGTTCAATCCGCCGTCGGCCGAGCTGCTCGAGGCACTGGACGGCCTGGACCCCGACCGCTTGTCCCCGCGAGAGGCGCTGGAAGCGCTCTACCGGCTCAGAGACCTCCATCACAATCGCAAGTGAGTTTTTCGGTCTACACTTCGGCGCGTTGTTCGTTCGTGTTCCAGACCCAATATGAGGAGAGATCGATGCAAGGGGTAACTCGCAAACTGGTGGTTCTCGGGATGGGGCTGCTGCTGCCGGCGCTGGCGTCGGCCGCCGGCGTCAAGCCGGGCCTGTGGGAAGTGGAGATGGAAGGCATGCCGGCGACGCCGATGATGCCGCCGGAGCAGCTCGAGCAGATGAAGAAGATGGGCATCGACGTGTCCAAGATGATGGCGGCGATGGCCAAGCCGCGCTTCTGCCTGACGGCCGATCAGGCCAAGTTCGACAAGCCGCCCGCGACCGACAAGAACAGCAAGGACTGCAAGGTCGACAGCTGGGATGCCACCGGCAAGAAGATGAAAGGCAAGATGACCTGCGACGGCGACTTCAAGGGCACGATGGACATGACGGCCGAGGTCAAGAGCGACACCGAGTACAAGACCGAGGTGAAGATGGAAGGCACCGCCAGGGGCCAGCCGACGAACATGACGATGAAGAGCACGTCACGGTGGGTGTCGGAGGATTGCGGCAGCGTCAAACCTTACTCTCCAAAGAGCTAGAAGGATTGGCGGGCGCGGATTCGAGCCGACGACAAGCGCGGCTCAATCCGCGGGTAAGGAAATCAAAAGACCATCCGTGAGAACGGATGGTCTTTTTGTTTCAGGGAGCCCCGGCGTGCTTCAGGACGATCTTGACGATCAGCATGACGGTCAGCACGAACACCGCGGTCATCGCGATGCCGACGGCGATGAACACGCCGGCGCGCCCGTGCTTGAAGTCCCGCTCGCGCGCCTTGCTGCTCTGCACGCCGAAGAACGACGCGAGAACACTCCAGACGACCTGCAGCAGCGTCGGCTTCCTGTCCGTCACCTCAATAATCGGCGAGGATCTTGCGCGTCGCGGCGATGTCCTTCTTGGACTTGGCCTTGATGTCCTCGGACACGACCGACTCCAGCTTGCCGCCGATCAGCGGGATGCCGCAGGAGAGGTTCCACTTCAGGTTGTTGACGGAGCCGGCGCCTTCGTTCTTCAGCGCCATGTCGGCGGCGACTTTGACCGGCACGCCCTTGATCTCGATCTCCAGCCGGCCGGTCATGGCGGCAGTGTCCCAGGTGTCCTGCTGCGTCACGGTGTTCTTCTCGGCCATGAACTTCTTGGCGAAGTCCGGCAGCGGCGCGTCGTTCTTCACCTTGTAGCGGCACTTGATGCGGAACTTGTTGCCCGACTTCTCGCACTCCAGCACCTCGACGTCGTCGAACGCGAGTTCCTTGTACTTGCGCTCGAAGTAGGCGCGGTCGGAGAACATCTTCACGACCGTCGCCGCCGGCTTGTTGAAGCTGTGCTTGTCTTCGAACTTCATGGCTCCTCCTCTTTTGATTTCTTTGCAGCGCCAACTCTAGTTCATGGAAACCGCACAAACAAAAAGACCATCGATTCTCATCGATGGTCTTTTGATTTCATTTATCGCGAGTTGAGCCGCAGTTTCTTCTGCGGCTCGAACGAGCGTCCGCCTTACTTCAAGGTCTTTTTCTGTACTGCATCCGCCGTGAAGTAATCGGGCGGATACTTCACCGTCAGATCGTTCGCCTGATCCTCGTTCGCCAGCGCGGTGATGAAGTACCGGCCGGAGAAGAAGTCGTAGATGATCTCCGGCACGCCGGTCGCGGTCTGGACGTTGGCCGCGTAGATCAGGTGCCCTTCCTGGAACTTGTAGAGCTGGTCCTTGTTGTCGTAGCAGTCCACCGCCTCGACGTCCCAGCTGTCCTCGTCGACGTAGAGCACGCGCTTCTTGAACGTGTGGTTGGTGCCCGGGCGCACGTTGGCCTCGATCACCCAGTAGCGGTGCAGCTCATAGCGCGCGAAGTCCTGGTTCAGGTGCTTGGGCGTGGCCAGCTGCTTGAGCTTGACCTTGGGCGAGCCGATGACGTTGGAGTTGTACGGCAGGTACATCTCTTTCTTGCCGACGATCTTCCAGTTGTAGCGATCGAGCGCGCCGTTGTAGAGGTCGACCTGGTCGTAGAACTGGTTGCCGTCCGTGCCTTCGTACGGGTTGTCGTACTGCACCGTCGGCGCGCGACGGATGCGCCGCAGGCCGGGCGAGTAGAGCCAGGCGGCGCGGCCTTCCGCGCCGGTTCCCGCCTTCTCGTGCACCAGGATGAAGGTGCCCGCCAGGCGCGGCGGCGCGATGGTCTGCGACAGGTAGCGCAGGAACTCGCCCGAGGTCCGGGTCAGCGGCGTCGGCTTCTCGCTGTTGGCGTAGCTGAACTGCACGTCCTCGACCAGCTTGGTCAGCTGGTAGCTGCCGTTGGGCTGGACGATGAGCTGGTTGTTGTAGCGGCGCACCGCGTTGCCGCGCCACTTCAGGCGATGGTTCCAGACGACTTCGGCGCCGGACTTGGGGATCGGGAACGGGAAGCCGAGCTTGCAGTTGTCGAGGATGTCGGTGCCGCTGATGGCGCAGCCCGTGGCGTTGGCCTTGGTCGCCTCGTAGATGAACGACGGGAAACCCACCGAGCGGTGGGTCTTGTAGACATTCATCTTGTAGCTGTCGAAGCGCTTGAGCAGCTCCTTGTGGCCGGCCGTGAGGTTGGCGTCGTACTGCGCCATGTTGGCCTTGGTGATCGTCATCACCGGCTTCTCGGCGTCGTACGCCGCGTTGCTGGGGTACTCGCCCTTGAGCGCGCCCTTCTGCGGGTCGCCGCCGGTCCATTCGGGAATGGTGCCGTCCTTGCTTGCGCCCTTCTCGGCGCCGACCGGCGTCAGTTCCTTGCCGAGCTTGGCTGCTTCGGCTGCGTCGACTTTTGCGTAGGCGTGCTGGGCCGCGAGGCCCAGTGTGAGCACGCCCAGCAAAGATGCGAAACGTTTCATCATTTGGGTTTCTCCTCTCGGGTAACGTCGTTGACCGGCGAAGCCGGCGCACGCTCTTGGAACCGGGGCTTGCATCCTACATCCAAAGGTCCGCCAGAGGCCAGCGCGATCAGGGGTTGGACGGCTCGACGTCGATTCCCGCGATCTCGGGTGCTTCGTTCATCGCAGGTTCAGCTTGCGCTGGTAGCGGCACGTCGTCCCAGCGCGACTGCGCCAGCGCGCCGTCGATGTCGCGCGCCATCGCGAATGCCGCGTCCCGCGCCGTCGGCGACGCGGCGTACCAATAATGTGCGAGTGCGCTCTGCGCCGGCAGGCAGCGCTCGGATCCGTCGGCGCATTCGCCGGTGCGGAACCACGGCGCCTGGCTGCCGCAGTCGTAGCCGTAGCGGCACGCCTCGATCAGCCACGCCAGCGCCAGCGCGGCGCGTGCGTCGTCGCCGTCCTGCGACCAGACGCGTCGGAACAGCTGCCAGTAGACGTCGGCGTTGGCGCTCTGCAGCGCAGACCGCAGCAACTCCGTGCGCTCGTCCGGGTCGATGCCGGGCTCGCGCAAGGCGCGCTCGGCCATCGCCGGCGCGAAGCCTGCATCGGCGGCGCGCTCGAACAGCACCGAACCTGTACTCCGACTCCGCGCCCGGCCGATCGCCGCCCAGCAGCTCGACGACGGCCTTGAGGTCGCCGCCGGCGAAGCGATGACAGCGCAGCCCGTCGCGCAGCCAGCTCTGCCGCTCTTCGGTGTAGGACTCGTCGAGGCTGGGCTGCATGCGCTCCAGCAGCGCGCGCGCCTCCTCGGGCGCCAGTCGCAGGTACGGCCGGCATTCGTCCAGCGCCAGGTAGACGTAGTAAGCGCTCGCGCCGTCGCCCGCCTGCGCTGCGCGAACGTGCCGCTGCATGAACGCATACAGGTCGGAGCTGCTGGAGAAAGAACGCCGCAGCGGCTCGGCGTCGAGCGTCGCCCATTGCGCGATCTGCGAGATCACGGCGTCGGCATCGCCGCGCAGCGCCGGGGCCTGCTTGCGCATCGACGTCGCGGACGGCGGCGGCTCGTGGAATTCCGGCGGTGCGGGAGGAAACGCGGAAAGGGTTCGCGGAGGCGGCGCGTGCGGCGGCGTATCGGCGTTGGAGGATGCCGGCAGACGCAAGCTCGCCCCGAGGCCCACCAGGCAGGCCAGCATCGCCACATCCAGCACCCGGCTTGCCATGCCTGTGCCTCCGCGCCTCTCGCTCTTGAAGCTTCACGCCAATCTATGCCCTTCGGCGGCGCGTTGCCAGGTAGGTCGGATCAAGCGAAGCGGAGCCGACCTACAGGTGCGGCAGCAGGAGCTTGCGCGCGGAGAAGTTGGCGCGCAGCGTCGCCAGCATGATGAACACGCCAGCCAGGCGGCGGTGCAGGAACACGATCTCCCGCGGCGGCACCCGGAAGTAGCGCGACAGCGCGTTGCGCGCCGCGACGTTGGCGGCGCGCATCGGCAGGTCGCTCTCGCCCCAGTTGTAGTTGCCGTCCGCGTCGAGCAGCTCCGGCGGCGGCGCCTCGCTGAACGGCTCGACGATCAGCTTGGCCAGCTCGAAGAAGGCGCCCGTGACCGAGCGCGGGAAGTCCGCGTTCATCAGGCCGATCGAGGAAGCGCCGTCGAGCACCTCCTGCGGATCGTCGTTGAGCGCGCCGCGCACGAGCTGGCGGTAGCCGTCGATGAAGCCCTGGCCGAAGATGCGCGTGGCGCCGAAGTCGAGCAGCACGATGCGGTCGTTGCCGCCGGCATCCGGCCGGATGCGGTAATTGCCGAAGTGCGGATCGGTCTGCACCATCCCCCAGTCGAAGAACTCGGTGAGGAACAGCTCGCAGAACGCGCTGGCCAGGCGGTTGCGGCGCGCCTGCGGCAGCGACTGCACCTCCGGGCTCTGCACGTGCACGCCCGCTTCGTACGTGGTCGCCAGCACCTGGTCGCTGCAGTACTCGCCGAGCACGCGCGGCACCACGAAGCGCTGGTCGTTGGCAAGGCGGCTCGCGAATTCCTCGGTGTGGCGGCGCTCGGCGTCGTAGTCCACCTCGCGATGCAGCATCTCCCGTACCTCGGACAGGATCGGCTGGAGCGACAGGCCGCGCGGGACCAGGCGCGTCATCATCAGCAGGCGCGTCAGCGTGGTGACGTCGCTTTCGATGGCGTCGGCAACGCCGGGGTACTGCACCTTGAGCACGAGCTCCAGCCCGTCGCGCTTGCGCCGCGCGCGATGCGCCTGCCCCAGCGACGCCGCGGCCAGCGGACGCTGGTCGATGTCCAGCTGCGCGAGCCGCGCCTTGCCGACGCCGCGCTCCAGCACCGGCCGGATCACGTCCCAATGCACCGGCGCGGTGTCGTCCTGCAGCGTCGACAGCACCTGCACCGCTTCCGGCGGCAGGAAGTACTGGGCGTAGAGCGACATCATCTGGCCGGCCTTCATGACGCTGCCCTTGAGGCGGCCCAGCTCGTCGGCGAGGATCTGCGCCTGGCGCTGGTAGAACTCCCGGTCGGCCGCGCTCTTGCGGTTCTCGCCGCGGAAGATGTTGGCGATGGAGTGCGCCACGATCTTGGTGCCGGCGCCGAAGCCGAGCTTGGTCAGGGCGATGTTGCGCTCCAGCGGGCGCGTCGCCAGGCGCCGGATCACCGGCCGGGAGTTCTTATCGTCCTTGTCGTTCATCGCCTGCAACTATAATGGCCGCAGCATTACCGGGAGCTTCTCTTTCATGGATTCGATCTACACGCGCCGCGCCGTCGCGGCCGTTGTCTTTTGCAGCGTCGCCAGCGGCGCCTTCCTTCTCCAGACCAGCATCCGCCCGCTCGCGTGCCCCCCGGGCTACACGTCCGAGGACCCGGCGGAGATCGCCGAGGAGCGCAATCCGCGCATGGGCGAGAGAGCCGAAGCGCTGATCCACGCGCGCTTCGGCAGGAAGGCCTGCGTGTGGCGCAAGCTTCCCGAGTCGTTCATGGAGGTCCAGGAGCGACAGACCGATCCGGGCCGTGACGGCGTGCCGGTTCACGCGCTGCGCCGCGCGCTGGAGCAGAAGAAGGCGCTGCTGAGCGCCGGCGCACAGGCCAAGGTCGCCAACGCTTCCGGCGCCTGGTCGGAGTACGGCGTCGGCCCGCAGGTCAGCGACCAGCAGTTCGTCGACGGCTCGCGCGACGGCATCCCCGAAGTTGCCGGCCGCGCCGACAGCTTCGCTTACGACCCGATCGCCAACCGGCTCTTCGTCGCCATCACCTATGGCGGCATCTGGATGTCGCAGGCCGCGAGCGTGCAGGGTCTGGGCAACCACTGGGTTCCGATCGGCGACAACCTGCCGACGCTGATCAATAGCGCGGTGGCGTGGACGCCGGCGCGTGGCGGCCGCGTGATCACCCTGACCGGCGAGCACACGCAAGGCGGCAACACCTACGTTGGCCTGGGTGCGTTCTGGAGCGACGACCTTGGCGCGAACTGGCACCAGTCCGCCGGATTGCCCGACGGCGCCGGCGCCGCGCGCCTCGCGGTCGACCAGAGCAATCCGCAGATCGTCTACGCCGCGACGCATAAGGGCCTGTTCCGCTCCACCGATGCCGGCGAGAGTTTCGTCAACGTCAACCTGCCGGTGTCGGAGCAATGCGCCGGCGTGGTCGAGAACGGCGGTCCCTGCCAGCTCGCCAACGTCGTCACCGAGGTCGTGATCCGTCAGCCCGGCGGCGTCGACGCCACCGGCCTGTCACCGACGCAATGCGGCCCGACCGGCTGCTCGGTGCTGGCCGCGGTCGGCTATCGCGCCGGCGCGATCCCGTACGCCGATGGCACGCCGCAGTCGCCGGGCAATGGCCTGTATCGCTCCGAGACCGGCGAGCCCGGCACCTTCGAGCGCCTGAACCCCGCCAGCGTCAATCCCGGCAACGCCGGCGTGGTGCCGGTCGGCTTCGCCGCGCCCAACCGCATCGGCCGCACCGAGATGGGCGTCGCCGAAGGCCCGCTGCAGGACCACAACTACGTCTACGCGATCGTCGAGGACACGGTCCTCTTCAACAACGGCCTGCCGATCCTCGACCTGCCGACCGAAGAGGGCCAGCCGCCGCTGCCGATCGACTGCGCGCAGCTGCCGGAAGGCGACCCGCAGTTCCTCTGCGAGCTCGCGGCCGCCGGCATCAATCCGACGTCGATCAACGGCGTCTACGTCTCCAACGACTTCGGCGACACCTGGATCCGGCTCGCCGACGATCTGGAGCTCACCTACAACCTGACCACCGGCTCGTCGCTCGCGGCCGCCGCGGCGCTGGGCGTCGGTCCCGGCGCGCAAGCCTGGTACAACCTCTGGATCAAGCCGGATCCGACGCAGGCCATCGCCAGCGTGCCGACGCGCATCGCCTTCGGCATGGAGGAGATCTGGCAGAACAACGTCAACATCCCGGTGACGGGGCTGGAGCAGACGCCCAATGACTTCGGCGTCTTCGGCACCTACTTCGCCGGCGAGACCTGCCTGTTCCTGATCGGCAACATCGGCCCGCCGACGCCGGTCTGCCCGGTCTACGACGGCGTCATCAACGGCACCACCACGCATCCCGACCAGCACGACGGCATCTTCATCCCCGACGGCAACGGCGGCGTCTGGCTGTTCGCCGGCAACGACGGCGGCGTCTACAAGCAGCACTCGTCCAATCCGGTCACCGATCCGCTGGCCAACAACAAGTGGGGCAACGGCGCCAACCAGGGCTTCTACACGCTGTTCCACTACGGCGTCGCCGTCTCCAAGGACGGCACGGTCTATTACGGTCTGCAGGACAACGCCTCCGGCAAGATCGAGCCCACGACGCGGCGCCAGGTCCGCACCTACGTCGGCGACGGCGTCTGGAGCGCGGTCAATCCGGACAACCCGCAGATCGCCTTCGTGCAGACGCCGGGACTGTCGATCAACCGCACGCAGGATGGCGGCATCACGCACTCGGGCTTCGCGCCGGGCGCAGCCGCCGGCACCGGGCACTTCCTGTCGCCGTTCATGATGGACCCGAGCGACGGCGAGCATCTGGTCGCCGCGGGTACCGCGGTGGCCGAGCACCTGCAAGCCTCCACCGGCCCGGCCGGCGACTGGGTCTCGGTCTTCGATCTGGGCGTCGACGAGGCGAGCGGGCTGCCGCACCAGACGCGCTCGCGCGCGCTCGACGTGCAGGGCGATGCGATCTACGCCGGCTGGTGCGGCCCCTGCCAGGTGCTCAACGGCGCCGCGCCGGGCGGCACGTTCCAGTTCGCCCGCGGCCTTGCCACCAACGTCGGCGGCGAGCTGCCGCCGCAGAAGGGCACTGCCGATGGCTGGCACCAGGCATCTGCCAACGGCCTGCCGAATCGCTACATCTACAACATCGAGATCGACGAGAACGATCCGCGCACGGTGTACGTCGTGCTCGGCAACTACTCGACCTCGCGCTGGCTCATGACTGGCCAGTACGAGGACGAGAACCCGGACATCGGCAGCGGGCACGTGTTCAAGTCCACCGATGCCGGCGAGAACTTCGTCGACATCAGCGGCGACCTGCCGGACATCATCACCACCGCGATCATCAAGCGCGGCAACCAGCTGGTGGTCGGCACCGACATCGGCCCGTTCATCTCGTCGGACCTGAACGGCACGCAGTGGGCGCCGATGGGCAGCCTGCCGAATGTGCCGATCAACCAGTTCGTGCTGCAGCCGGGCAAGGACGACGTGCTGTTCGCCGCCACCTTCGGACGCGGGGTGCAGACCTACACGTTCACCGAGGACGTGCCCGGCACCGGCGGTGGCGGCGGTCTTCCGCCCGTCGGCGGCGGCAAGCCGACCGAGCAGCGCTTCGGCGGCGCCTTCGGCCTGGGCATGATCGGCATGCTGCTGGGCGCAGCCGCCTGGCGTCGGCGGCGCAATGGAGCGCGCCTTCGGAGTTGAGCTAGAATCGTTGTTGACACATCTTTAACAAGCCGCCGGACCAACGAAGTCCGGCGCTTTTTTTGGGGCGGAGCTCATGAAATCTTCCATTGCCATCCTTCTGGCCTGCGCCAGCGCGGGCGTCATTCCCTTCTCTGCAGCGCTCGCGTCCGATCCGGCGTCGCATGACGTAGTGCTGCCGATCACGTCCGGCGAGACCGTCGTCGTCGAATGGACCGGGACCGCCCTTCCCGGCGGCTCCGGCCAGGGCACGACCGGCGGCGTTGCCGACCGGGCACAGCCCTGCCCTCCGACCGGTCCCGACGACGCGCACACGATCAACCTCACGGTGCCCGAGGGCGCCTACGAGGCGATCAACGTCACCGCCGACTTCCACATCCAGTGGCAGGAAGGAGCGCCGGATCCGAGCGGCAACTTCACCGACCCCGACCTGGTCCTGACCGTCTACAAGGGACTGGAGTCGCAGGGCTACAGCGACGGCGGCAGCCCCGAGGAGAACGTCGGCCTCAGCAACCCGACGGCTGGCGCCTATTCCGCCGTCGTCTGCCCGTTCGTGGCCAGCCAGCCGACGCCCTACACCGCCAAACTCACGCTGACCGCGACCGCGATCCCGGAATGCGTGACTGCCCCGACGACCAAGGCGCTGTCCCATTCCACGCTGGTGTCCACGGCGGCGGTCGTGGATCCGGAATCCCCGAAGCGGCCCAACATCGATACCTATCTTCAGGAAACGGCCCACGGCGCGGCGGCGGTTCCCGAAGGCTTCGGCCGCCGCTGGCAGGCGCCGCTGTTCGACCGGGCCACCGGCAAGACCACGTTCCTGTGGGCACGCAAGGACGCGCCGGTCGCAAGCGTGGGCGCGCTCAACGCCAAGGACCTGCTGATCGAGCGTGCCCGCGCGCATCTGCGCGAGGAGTCCAAGAACCTGCGGCTCACGCGCGCCATGATCGACGGCGCCGAAGCATTCGACGCGCAGTTCAACGGTAACGGGCCCGCGGTCGTGCGCTTCCGCCAGCGCGTCGCCGGTCACGAGGTCTACAAGCGGTCGCTGAGCGTGCTGCTGAGCAAGCAGTACCAGCCGATCGCAGTGTCCGGCACCTTCGCCACCGACGACGCCGCGACGCCCGCGTCATTCGCGCGCACCGCGCCGCAGGCGATCGCTGCGGCCTGGACCAATCTTGGCGGAGCGCTCGACGCGTCGGCGCTGTCGCGCACGGTCGTGAAAGGCGAATACGAGCTGTATTCCACGCCGGCGCTCTCGGGCAGCCACGCCTTCGAGCGCGCGCCGCGCGTGAAGCAGGTCTATTACGCCAGGCCCGGACGCCTCGAGCCGGCCTACTACGTCGAGCTCTTCGCTCGCGCGCGCAGCAACGGCCAGCTGATCGCCTACGCGTTCGTCGTGTCCGCGCTGGACGCCACGATCCTGCATCGCGAGAACCTGATCGCCAACGCTTACAGCTATCGCATGTACGCGGAGACCGCGGCGCCGTTCACGCCGTTCGACTCGCCGCTGGGCAACGGCTACACGCCCTTCCCCGGCACCGATCCGGACGAGATCATCGCCCGTGTCGGCGCGACGCCGAACCTGCTGACGCTCGACCACGCCGGCATCGTCACCGGTGATCCGTGGCTGCCCGAAGGCGCGACGGACCTGATCGGCAATCACGTCGACAGCTGCATCGACTCGTTCGACAACGCCGCCGATGGGCTGACGGACACGCCGCTCAACACCTGCGACCCGATCCTCGGCGACTACCGCGCGCCGCCGAGCGGTCCCAGCACCTGGGACTACACGCAGCTCGCGGATTCGGATCCGTCGACGCAGGAGGCCCGCGCCGCGGCGCAGGTCAACCTGTTCTTCATGAACAACTGGCTGCACGACCAGTGGTACAACCACGGCTTCGACGAAGCTTCCGGCAACGCGCAGATGAGCAACTACGAGCGCGGTGGCGCCGAGGGCGATCCGATCATCGCCCAGGGCCAGGATGGCTCGGGCCGCAACAACGCCAACATGGGCACGCCGTCCGACGGCTCGTCGCCGACGATGCAGCAGTACCTGTTCGACGGTCCCGCCGTCGGCGACGTCCGCGTGCTCACGCCGGTCGACAGCGGCCCGCTGGTCTGGGTGCCGATCCACGACGTCGGGCCGGCCACGTTCGACGTGACGGGTGAGGTGATGCTCGCCGACGATGGCTCCGGCGACTCGCCGACCGACGGCTGCGGTCCGTCCACGCCCGCCAGCGACCTGACGCTCGCGCCGGCGCCGCCGCAGCCAGCACTCGCCGGAAAGATCGCGCTGATCGATCGCGGCAACTGCACCTTCACGTCCAAGGAGTTCTTCGCACAGGCTTCGGGCGCGATCGGGATCGTGCTGGTGAACAACGCCGACGGCAACCCGCCGTCGAACATCGGCAACGCGGACGTGCCGGTGGTGCCGGTGGCGCCGACGGCGCCTGCCTACGTCACCCCGATCGTGCTGATCCGCAAGGACGCGGGCAACGTCATCAAGGAGCAGGTCGCCGCCGGCACGGTCACCATGCAGCTGGTGCGCGAGCCCACGCAGGACATCGACGGCACGCTCGACAACCAGATCATCGCGCACGAGTACTTCCATTACGTGCACCATCGCCTCACCGCTTCGAGCAACCAGCAATCCGGCGCGATGAGCGAGGGCTGGGGCGATATCGACGCGTTCGTGCTCGGCGCGCGCGCCGACGATCTCACGGCGCCCGACAACGATCATTGGCAGGGCGCCTACGACGAGGCCGGCTACGTCACCAACAACTTCTTCTCCGGCATCCGCCGCGCGCCCTACTCCACCGACCCGGCGAAGAACGCGTACACGTTCAAGCACCTCTCGGACGGCGAGCCGACGCCTGACGGCGGCCCCGGCGACAGCAACTCCGAGGTCCACAGCGCCGGCGAGATCTGGGCGAACATGATGTGGAACTGCTATGCCGGGCTGCTCAACGACCCGCGGCACTCTTTTGCAGAGGCCAAGAGCCGCATGCAGGACTACATCATCGGCGGCCTGAAGATGACGCCGGCGGACGCCACCTACACCGAAGCGCGCGACGCGGTCATCGCCGTGGCGCTCGCCAACGACTTCCAGGATTACGCCGAGTGCTCGCACGGCTTTGCGACGCACGGCGCCGGCCTGCACGCCGTCGCGCCAGGACGCTCCAGCACAACCCTCACCGGCGTGGTCGAGGATTACACCGACTTCGCCTGCCCGCTCTCGCTGGACCCCGGAACGCCGTCGGTCCCTGATCCCACGACTGTCGTCGCGGACACGACGCGTTTCGGCGGCGCCATGCCGCTGGCGCTGCTGGCCATGCTGCTCGGCGGATCGCTCCTGCGCAGGCGCCGCCACTAGCCGGAACGACGGCGGCCTTCGGGCCGCCGTTGACATTTCCTTTACTTTTCAGCAGCAGGCGCGCCGGACTTTCTATAATCGGTCCGTTGATCGATCGACGTGGCTTCCAGCCACAGGGAAGTGTCCAAAATGTTTCTCTCTTCGCCTACCCGCGCAGTCGCGGGCTTCGCTGCTGTCGTCCTCACTTTTTCCGGATTCGCGCTGATCGTGGGCGACGAGCTCTCGGGCGCCTGCCCTGTCGGCGCCGATCGGGTCGATCCGCTGGAAGTGGCGCTGGAGCATCGGGGCAGCCTGCCGCAGTCCGAGCGTGACCAGATCCGTACGCAGTTCGGCAGCTCGATCTGCCTGCCGCGCGGCTTCGAGCACCTGAAAGAGGAAGCCGGTGAGCGGCGCGAGGATCGCGACGGCGCGCTGGCCGAGCTGTCGAAGAAAGGCGACCTGCTGCCCAAGGCCATCGCCCAGAAGACCCGGATGCTCGATCTGCAATCCAAGGTCGACGGAGCCAAAGGCGTCTGGGAGCCGTACTCGATCGGCGCCATCCAGGCGCAGCCGGGCGGCTACGTGTCTGCCTACTCCAACGGCAACCCCGCCGGCCTCGTCTCCGGCTTCGGCTACGACGCCGACAACAAGCGGCTGTTCGCCGCGGTCAGCGCCGGTGGCGTGTGGATGACGGAAGCCGTGAACGGCGATGTCGCCACGCTCGGCGACAAGTGGGTCGATCTCGGGGCCAGACTGCCGATCCAGGCAACTGCCGACGCCGAGTGGACGCCCGCCGGCGGCGGCACGCTGGTCGTGCTCACCGGCGACACCAACTTCGACGCGCACTCGGTGCCCAGCGTCGGCGTCGTCTGGTCGACCGACATGGGCCAGACGTGGAACCTCGCGTCGGGCATGCCTTCGAGCAGCATCGGCGCCTTCAAGCTCGCCGTAGACAAGTCGCGTCCCGAGATCATCTACGCCGCGACCTCCGCGGGCCTGTTCCGCTCCGACGATGCCGGGCGCACGTTTGCCGACGTGCGGCTGCCGACCTCGGAGCTTTGCACCGGACAGGGGCAGGAAGGCCCGTGCGAGTTCGCCAACTGGGTCACCGACGTGGTCGTGCAGACGCCGGGCGGCGTCGGCAACGTCACCTGCGGCGAGTCCGGCTGCCCGGTGCTCGCGGCGGTCGGCTGGCCCGACGGCGCGCGCCTGATGCCCGATGGCAACCCGCAATCGGCCGGCAACGGCCTGTACCGCTCCACCTCGGGCGAGGTCGACAGCTTCAGCCGCCTGAACGTGTCGGCGCCGGCCGAGCAGATCCCCTACGGCTTCACGCCGCAGGAGCGCATCGGTCGCGTGCGCCTCGACGCCGCCTTCGGCGAGGGACAGGACCACAACTTCGTCTACGCCATCGTCGACGACGCTGCGCTGGAGCGCGGCGGCACGGCGGTGCTCGACGCCAACACCGTCCTCAACGAAGGGCCTCCCGGCCTGATCGATTGCTCGATCGTCCCGGTCGACCCGACCGGCGACATCACCTTCCTTTGTGAGATCGCGCCCGGCATCCCCAACGCCATCACGCACGCGACCTATCTCAGCGGCATCTACGTCTCGCCCGACTTCGGCGACTCCTGGATCCAGCTCGCGGACGAGACCGAGATCACCTACAACGTCACCACCGGCTCGGACCTCTCGCCCGTCGGCGTGGTGCTGATCGGCTACGGCCCCGGCGTGCAGGCCTCGTACAACCTCGCGATCGCCGTGGATCCGACGCAGGCCGATCCGCTGCTCGGCACGCCGACCCGCATCGTCTTCGGGCTGGAGGAGCTGTTCTCCAACCGCTTACCCATTCCGCTGTCGGGCCTGCCCGCGAACCCGAACGACTTCCACGTCATCGGCCGCTACTTCGGCGGCGCGACCTGCCTGCTGCTGGTCAACACGCCGTTCTGCCCGACCCGTCCGGAGGATTTCGCGCCGGCGGTCAGCACGCATCCTGACCAGCACGACGAGATCTTCATCCCCGACGGCAGCGGCGGCGTCTGGCTGTTCGCGGCCAACGACGGCGGCGTCTACAAGCAGCACTCGTCGGACGCGCTGCTCGACCCGCTCGCCAACACCAAGTGGGGCGTCGGCGTGAACCAGGACTTCAACACGCTGCTGATCTACGGCATGTCGGTGGCCAAGGACGGCGTGGTCTACCAGGGCCTGCAGGACAACGGCAGCTCGCGCGTCGAGCCCGACGGCACCATCCACAACGTCTACGACGGCGACGGCATCTTCACCGCGGTGGACCCGGACAATTCGCAGATCGCCTATTACCAGACCGGTGGCCTGTCGATGCACCGGACGATGGACGGCGGGGCTTCCAGCACCGACGCCTCGCCCGGCGCGGCCGCCGGCGTGGCTTATGGCCTGTCGCCTTTCGTGATGGATCCGCTCGACGCCAACCACCTCGTCGCTGTCGGCAGCAAGGTTGCCGAAACTCTGGATGCGTCCACCGACCTCACCTGGACGACCGTGTTCGACCTCGGCTTCAACGAGGAGGCACAGCTCGATCACCAGGCCCGCACGCGGGCGCTGGCCGTTCGCGGCGACAACGTCTACGTGTACTGGTGCCGCCCGTGCTTCACCGTCAACTTCACCGGCACCACGACCACGCCGCCGGAGAAGCTCGAGCGTCGCGGCGGCATCGCCACCAACGTCGGCGGCACGGCGCCGCCGCAGAAGGGCACGGAGAACGGCTGGCACATGGCCAGCATGAATGGCCTGCCCAACCGCACCGTGTTCGACATCGCCATCGACAAGGACGACGCGAAGAAGATCTATGCCGCGGTTGGCGGCTACTTCTACTCGTCGCTGACGTTCCCGGGCGAGTATCTGGACACGACGCCGAACCTGGGCACGCCCGGGGTCTACGTTTCCGAGGACGCCGGCGAGAACTTCCGCAACATCAGCGGCAACCTGCCGGACCTGGCGATCCGCTCGATCGTGCAGCACGGCAACCAGCTCGTCGTCGGCACCGACATCGGCACCTTCGTCTCCAGCGATCTCAACGGCACCCTCTGGGCGCCGATGGGCGACCTGCCGAACGTCGAGGTTACGCAGCTGATCATGGACCCGGCCGGTACGGACATGGTGTTCGCGGCCACGCATGGCCGCGGCGTCTGGACCTACAAGTTCCTGGGGACCGAGGGCGGCGGCGGCATCATCCCGCAGCCTGGCAGCGGCGCGGTCACGGAGCAGCGCTTCGGTGGCGCCTTCCCGCTGGCGGCGCTCCTGCTCCTGTTCGGCGCCGCGCTGTTCCGGCATCGGCGCCCGTAGGAAAACTCTCTTGTGGCAGGGGCGCCGCGAGGACTAGGCTAGCGCCCTGCCACGGAGAGTGCCCATGGGTCATGTGCGTGTAGTCGCTTGTACGGCCTTGGTGGCCGTTTTATCGGCCTGTGGCGGGGGTGGCGGTTACGGCGATACGGATCCGCCGCCAACCTATACCGGCCCGGTGCCGACGCCCAAGGACAAGCTCGCGCTCAAGAACTTCTCCGCGGCCGACGATTGCGCCGAGTTCCGCGACTACGCGGCCGACGGCCTCACCGAGCAGTACCTGCAGCCGTTCTACCAGTGCTTCGGTGACGCGCTGATCGCCTGCCCGGTGTACCTCGGCCCGCCCGAAGCATCGCCGGGCGACACGGCCGGCGGCGCCGCGGAAGGACCGTCCGCCCAGCCCGGGCGCGTATCCGGAACCAACACGCAGGAAGCCGGCGTCGACGAAGCCGACATTGTCAAGGCCGACAGCGCCGGCAATCTCTACATGCTGGCCGGCAAGAACCTCTTCGTCATCGACGCGTTCCCGCCGGCGGGCCTGGCCGATCGTCCGCTGGTGACGCTCGACCTCTCCGCGGGCAACGACAATTTCTTCGCCAACGATTTCTTCCTGGACGACGCTGCGCACCGGCTGGTCGTGCTCGGCCAGAGCTACGGCGCCCAAGGCGGCCGCGTGGTCAACGTGATCGTCGACGTCTCCGATCCGGCGCAGCCGGTGGAGGTCAGCCGCATCGCGGTCGACGGCTACGGACTGGAAGCACGTCGCGTCGGCTCGCGCGTGCACCGCGTGTCGCGCTTCGACGTGCCGCTGCCGACGTGGTTCTTCGACGGCAACGACCCGCTCAACCAGAAACGCGTGGACTACAACGAGGCCCGCTCCACCGGCAACGAAGCGGAGATGGCCGCGATCAAGGCAGAGACGCGCGCCGAGATCGGCGCGCGCGTCGACGCTGCCGGCGCCAGCGCGCTGCTGCCGACGCTGCGCGTCAACGGCGCGGCCACGACGCTCGGCTGCGGTCAGGTCGCGCGCCCGGAAGTGGCGCAGGGGCTGGGCCTTGCGGTGATCGACAGCTTCAACACCAACGGCAGCACGCGGGCGACGTCGGCGGCCGTCAACACGGCATGGATGGTGTACGGATCCGCCGAGAACCTGTACCTGGCGCAGTCGAGCTTCGGCTGGCGCTTCGACGAGCAGCAAGCGGAGGAGACGGCGATCTACCGCTTTGCGCTCTCGCCGACCGGCGCGGCCGCTTACCAAGGTGTCGGCAAGGTCGCGGGCAGCATCGGCGGGTCGTACTCGATGAGCGAGTCCGACGGCCACCTGCGCGTCGCCAGCACCGAGACGCGCTTCACGACGACGCCGGAGAACAGCACCGTCACGACGTACAACCATCTGCACGTGCTGCGCGCCAACCAGGCGGCGATGGATATGGGTCTCGTCGGCAGCGTCAAGGACTTTGCACCCGGCGAGCGGATCCAGGGCGTGCGCTTCATCGGCGATCGGGGCTACGTGGTCACGTTCCGTCAGATCGACCCGTTGTTCGCGTTCGATCTTGCCGATCCGGCGCATCCGTCGATCGCAAGCCAGCTGAAGATCCCCGGCTTCTCGAGCTATCTCTCGCCGATCGGCGACGACTACCTGCTGACGGTCGGCCGCGAGGGCACCGACGGCGGCACGCTGACCGGGCGGATGCAGATCTCGCTGTTCGACGTGCGCGACCTGTCCAACGTGCAGCAGATCGACACGCTCGTTCCCGGCAACCAGCCGTCGCAGTCCTACAGCTACAGCGCGTCCGAGTACGACCCGCATGCGTTCACCTATTTCCCGGATGATCCTTCCGCGCCCGAGGTCGGCACGCTCGCGATTCCGCTGCAGAGCTACGGCGATACGCCCGAGCAGCAGTTCGCCGGATTCCTCGTCGTGCGCGTGAACGCGACTGCGGCGCAAGCGAGCAATGCCCTCACCGGCATCGGGCGCGTCGATCACAGCGGCCTGGCGGAAGATCGCTTCTGCAACCCCGGTCCGACCGGCGGCGTCTGCGCTCCCGGCGTCTACGCGGCCGATCCGCGGCGCGCGGTGTTCATGCAGGAAACCGAGGGCGGGCCGATCGATCTGTTCACGATCTCGCTGGTCGGCGTCATCGCGTCCAACGCGGCGCAACCCAACCAGGAGCTCGGCCGCAAGCTGCTGCCCTACGATCCTCCGCCGTACGACTATTGCTGCGTCGAAGGTGGTGGTGGGGGTGGCTCGGTACCGCCGGGCGGTTAACCTGCCTTCGCTTGCGGATAGGTTCGCCGGGGCCGCTCCGCGCGTCCACGCGCTCTCGCGGCACTAGCACATCCCTGTGCGGCGGGCCTGTGGCGACAGCGCGTAGGTCGGGTCAAGCGAAGCGGACCCGACACTCGGGTCGTCGGCTCCGCAACAAACGCTTGAGCTGACCTGCTAGTGGTCGTAGCGGTTTTTCATCGAGTCCGGCACGAACTCGCTGTCGGTCATCTTCAGGTTGTACTCGGGCGGCTTCTCTTCGGCGAGCAGCCCTGAGGCCAAGTAGCGGCCGTCCTTCAGGTCGTAGGTGATCACCGGCGTCGAGAACGTCGTCTGGTGCGCGTAGTCGGGCAGCACGTGCCCTTCCTGGAACCGCCAGAGCGCGCCGGCGTGGTCCTCGTTCTCCACCAGCGTCGCATTCCAGCTGTCCTCGTCGACATAGAACGTGCGCTTGCCGAAGAGGTGCTTCTTGCCGCCGCGCTCGGTCGCCTCGATGATCCAGACGCGATGCAGCTCGTAGCGCGTCGCTTCCGGGTTGAAGAAGCGGCCGGTCAGCAGCTGCGCGTACTTGTAGCGGCCGTCGGAGATCCTGTAGCTGTTGTACGGCAGATACAGCTCGCGCTTGCCGACCAGCTTCCAGACGTAGCGGTCGAACGGCCCGTTGTACATGTCGATCATGTCGACCAGGGCGATCGCCTCGGTGCCCGGCATCGGGAAGTCGTAGCCGACCGGCGGGATGCGCAGCAGCTTGTGCGCGGCCACGATCAGCACCCACAGGCGCCGCGGGTCCTTGATCGAGTTCGCGGTCTCGTGGAACAGCACCACGAAGTCGACGCCGCGCGAGGAGCGCGAGGTGAAGGTCACGCCCTTGAGCAGGATGTTCTGCTTGGTGATGTCCACGGGATCGGCGACGTTGGCGTAGCGCGAGTAGACGCGGAAGAAGTTGGTGGTGCGGTCGTGGATGGTGCCGTCCGGGAGCACGATCGCCTGCGCCGTCCTGGTCTGCAGCGAGTCGCCGCGGTAGCGCACCCGGTGGTTCCACATGATCTCCACGCCGTTCTGCGGACGCGGGAACGGGAAGCCCAGGCGCGCGTTCTCCAGGGCGTCGGAGCCCGACAGCTTCGCCTTGCCTATGTTCTTCTGCGTGGCGTCATAGATCGCCTGCGGATACGAGGCGCTGCGGCGCGTGGCGTAGACCGGCATGCGGTAGTCCGCGTACTTGGCGAACAGCGCCTGGTGCGCGCGCGAGAGCCTGGCGGCGTACTGCTTGTAATTCTGCGCCGTGATCACGAACAACGGTTTATCGGAAGGGTACGGATCCGCGAGCCTGCTGGCGGCGCTGTAGTTCTTCGGCCAGCTCTCCTTGGTGAGCCCACCGGTCCACGCCGGGATGGTGCCTTGCGCGGTGCCCAGGCGCTCCGCACCCACCGGCGTGAACTCGCCAGTGAGCGACAGCGTACCGGTCGACGGCGACGACAGATCCATCGGCACGCCTTCCGTGATCTGCACCGACTTGCCCAGCAGCCGGCTGGACAGCTTCGCCTCCTTCTCCACGCGCGCCTTGCTCTTGCCGGCGAAGGTCTGCGCGACTTCGGTGGCGGTCGGCGTCTCCAGGTACTTCACCCAGCTCTCGGCCTGCGCGCGCGTCGGCGCGTAGGTCGCCGCCTCGCGGAAGGACTTGAGCGCGGCGCCGACGTTGGCCTGCTGGTACTGCGCAAGCCCCAGGCTCATGAACGCAGGTCCGCTGCGCGCGCCGGAGGAGATCGCCTTCTCCAGTGACTGGGCAGCGTCGGCGTAGTGCTCGCGGTCGAGCTCCAGCTGGCCGATCTGCAGCAAGAGCTCGGTGCTCGGCGAGAGCTTGTGCGACTCCTTGAGCGCCGCGATCGACAGCGAGCGCTCGCGCGCGGCGTTCCAGGTTGCGGCGAGGAACTTCCAGTTCTCGGCGCTGCGCGGAACCTCGCCGGAGTCGATCCAGGTCTTGAGCAGTGATCCGGCTTCGAAGGGCGCGCCGATCTGCGCGGTGAGGTTGATGAGCTCCAGGCGCTCCTTGGGCTCCTTCAGGTGTCCCTGCCGCTGCGCCAGCTCCATCACGGCCTGGGCGCGGTCGCGGTTGCCGGCCTTGAGCAGCAGCGCCGCGAGATTCAGCCAGGTCTCCCGCATCTGCGGCGCGACCCGCACTGCCTGCTCCGCCAGCGGCAGCGCCTCGGCGTTCTGACCGGTCGCGAGGTACGCCGCGATCAGCGACAGCATCACGGCGGCGTTGGCGGGCTTCACCTGCGCCGCTTGCGCCTTCTTCAGTAGCGGAATGGCTTCGGCGTAGCGCTTCTGCTTGGCGTAGGCCGAGCCCAGCGCGCCCATCTCTTCGGCGGAGATCTGGCCTTTCTGCGCGCGCGCGGAGAGGCCCTCGATGATCTTCTGCGGATCGCCCGACGCCATGTAGAGCTGCGCCAGCACGCGCTTCATCTCGTCCTGCGCCGGGCCGGAGAGTCCTCCCGTCCCGACCGCCTGCTCCAGGTACTTCGCAGCCTTGACGTAGTCCTTCTTGTCGGCCGCCTGCGTCGCCAGGTCGCGCAACACGAGTGCTTTGGCGTACGGGTCGATGGTCTGCTTGAGAAGCTTCTCCATGTCGACGTCGGGCTGCTCCGCCGGCGGCGTGTCGATCTCCTTGACCTGACTGCGGTACTGGTCGGCAAACGCGCACGTGCAGCAGAAGAGGAACAACGTCGCCTGTAGGAGGGGCGTCAGCCCCGATTGCCCGGTCATTGCCAGTTGTACTGGAAGTCGGACAGCTTGAAGTCCACCTTCTGCTTCACCTGCCGCGCCTTGGCGTGCTCGGCGTAGATCCAGTTGGAGATGCTTTCCACCGCCGCCGCCTCGAACACGCCCTTGGGATTGGCGTCGATGATCTTGACGTCGCGCACGTGGCCGTTGGGCATGACGGTGAACGTGCACTCCACCCAGCCCTCGATGCCGCGCTTGAAGGCCCACTCGGGGATCTGCGGACGCGCGGTCGACAGCGGGATCAGCTCCTTGCCCGCGAAGCCTTGCCCCGCTCCTGCGCCGCCGCCACCCGCGGCACCGGCGCCCTTGCCGAATCCGGAGAACGCGCCCGCGCCCAGGCTGAAGCCGCTGCCGCTCATGTTCACCGGCACGCTGATCGTGGCGTCCATCGGCAGCGCCGTCATGTTGGTCAGCGCCGGGAGCTGCGGCGTCGCCAGCGACGCGGGCGAGCTCGGCATCGCCGCGAGCGTCGGCGGCTGCGGCACCTCTTCCTCGTCGGGCTTGTCCTTCTCCAGCTCGATCATGCGCACGTTCTCGATGTCCGGGACGGTGCCGAGGCCCGGGCCGACCGGCGCGCGGATCATCCACGCCATCATCAGGAACAGCAGCAGCGTGACTGCCAGTGCTGCCGACAACGGATAGAGGATGCGCCGGGTCACTTCAGGACGCCGCCGCCGTCACTTCGGAGTCGCGGCGATCGACACGTCCTTCACGCCGGCCAGGCGCGCCTGGTCCATCGCCTCCACCATCAGGCCGGCGCGCGCGTCCTGGTCGGCCTGGATGATGACGTTGGCCTGCGGATTGGCCACGCGCAGCCGCTGGACGTTGGCGCGCAGCGTGCGGATGTCGACGTGCTGCTTGTCGATCCAGATCTGGCCGTCCTTGGAGACCGCCACGACGATGTTGTTGCGCTCCTGGCGCTGCGCGGTCTGCGCCGACGGCCGGTTCACGCGGATGCCCGCTTCCTGGATGAAGGTATTGGTGATGATGAAGAAGATGAGCAGGTTCAGGACGAAGTCGAGCATCGGCGCCAGATCGATGCCGGTCTCCTCGGTAGGTGCCTGATGGCGGCGGCCGCGCATGGGATCAGTACTTGAGCGCGTCGCCGACCAGCTCGGTGGCGGTGCGCACGCGCGACAGGAAGTACGGCACGAAGAAGATCCCGGAGATGCTGACGACGAGGCCGGCCAGCGTGCAGGTCATCGCCTGCGACACGCCCGACGCCATCGTCCGCGCATCGGCATAGCCCTTGAGCGCCATCGCGTCGAACACCTCGAGCATGCCGGCGACCGTGCCGAGCAGCCCCAGCAGCGGCGCCAGCGGCACCATCACGCGCATCACGGGCAGCGTCACCGACATACGCAGGTTGAGCTGCGAGATCATCTGCTTGCGGATGTTGCGCGAGGCCCACGACCGGTGGTCGCGGCGCGCCTGCCATTGCGCCAGCAGCTCGCGGGTCTGCCGCGGCAGCTCGCGGCTGAAATACCAGTAACGCTCGATGATCAGGAACCACATGATCAGGCCGGCGATGAAGATCGCGACCAGGATGCCGCCGCCTGCGTCCATGAACTCGCCGACGGACTCGAATGGCGCATGGATGCCCGCGGCGACCGCGTCGTAGACCGCTTCAAACACGGCGCTGGGTCTCCAGGCGTTGCGCCAGAAGGCCGGTGCTCTGCTCGTCGAGGATCTGGATGATCGCGCGCGAGCGCGCGGACAGCAGTGCATTGACGAACAGCAGCGGGATGGCGATGCCTAGTCCCAGCAGCGTCGCCACCATCGCCTGCGAGATGCCGCCTGCCATCAGCTTGGGATCGCCGGCGCCGGCCTCGGTTATCACCTGGAAGGTCACGATCATGCCCGCCACCGTGCCGACCAGCCCGAGCAGCGGGCCGGCCGCGACCGCCAGGCGCAGGAAGGCCTGGAAGCGCTCCAGCCGCGGCACTTCGCGCAGCACTGCCTCGGACAGGCGCAGCTCGACCACTTCGGCGTCGTCCTGCACGGTCGCGGCCTCGCCCTTGAACGTTGCGAGCACGCGCCCCAGCGGATTGTCCTCGCGCGGCTGGTCCACGCGCGCGAGCTGATCGTTGACGCGCCGCCCGACGACCGTGAGATAGAACAGCTGGAACACGGCCATGATCGCGCCGACGATGCCGACGAGCAGGATCACGTAGCCGACCATGCCGCCCTGCTCGATGCGCTCCCAGGCATCGGGGCGCTCCGCCTCCTGCGCGAGCAGCGTGCCGTGCGTCGGGTCGATCAGGATCGGCTGGTAGCCGTCGGTGGCGTCGGCGAAGTCGTCGGCCTGCGAACGGAACTTGCGGCCCGGCTGTCGCGGCAGCGTCAGCAGCTTGCCGTCGCTCTGCGCACTGAGGTAGCGGCCGTTGGCGAAGGCGCTGAACGCGCCGACGCGCACCACTTCCGTTTTCTCCGCGGCACCTTCGGCATTGAGGATCTCGGCCGGGAAGCGCGACGAGCGCGAGCTCTCCGTCATGTCCTCCTGCAGGATGAACCACAGCTTCTCGAGCTGCTGCGTCCCGAGCACGCCCTCGCTCTGCGCCAGCTGGTCGAGGAATGGGATGCGACCGGGGAACTGGGCGGTGATGAACGAGTTGGTGGTGGCAGCGCGGAAGTCCGCAGCCGCCTGGCGCGCCGCCGCGAAAACCTGTGCGTCCTCGCCGGTCTTGGCGCTGATGCGGCCCTTGATCTCGACGAGCGCCTTCTGCCCGGCTTCGTAGCGCGCCTTGACGCGGTCGGCGCGTCCCTGCGCAGCAGCCTGCTCGGCCTCGGCCTGCCGCTGCAGGTTGGCCTGCTCATCGCGGCTCTGGAGGAACCTTTGCTCACGCTCCGCGTTGAGACGCGCGCTGGCCTGTGCGCCTTCGCGCACCTGCTTCAAGAGGTCGTCGAGGCCTGACGCGTGCGCCAGGAGCGGAAGGCAAAGCGCCAGCATCGCAAGTGCGCGCTTCACGAGCCTTTCCCCGCCACCGGCATCGGCAGGTTGATGAAGTTGGGCGCCGAGGTCTCGCGCGCGATCTTCAGGCCACGCCGCAGCTCCTTGCGGTACTTGCCCGGCAGCGTTTCCCACTTGCCGGACTTTGCGTCCCAGTGCCCGGCTTCGTCACCGTCGAGCGTGAGATAGAACAGGCCCGCCCGTCCCACCCGCAGCAGATCGGCCTGACGATCGTCGATCTGCCCGCGCTCGGCGCCCAGGGTGCGGCCGTACTCGGCTTCGATCTGATAGGCCTCCAGCACGCGGCGGTATTTCTCTGCCAACGGCGTGCTGGGATCGTCCATGACCTTCTTCAGCGCAGCGACGCGATCGTTGCGCTCGAGCTTCAGGAACGGCAGGTCCAGCGAGACGAACTTCTCGAGGCTCTCGACCATGCGCACCAGCAAGGGCAGCAGCTCGCGCGCCGTGACGTCGACCTCCGTCAACTGCTTCTCCAGCGCCGCGCGCTCGGTGTCCTGCGCGGCCGCCAGCTTCTCCATCTGCACTGCGTAGGCAGTCAGCTGCTGCGTCTGCACCAGCGCGGCGCGGTATTTCTCGAGCCCGGTGCGCGTCTGGTCGTCGAGCTGGTTGATCTTCTGCTGGGACGCCTTGGCGTCCCGGTTGGTCTGCACGGTGGCGTCGATCGCCTCCGTGACGGGATCGGCGGCCATCGCAGCCACGGCAGTCCCGATCAGCAGCGCTGCAAGCAGGCGCACTCCCGGCATAGGTTTCATTCCTCTCGGTACCCCTAGTATCCAGAGACCTGCTTGGTGGTCAGGCGCGTGAGCCAGGTCGGCATCAGGCGCGCGGCGATCGCCAGCATCCAGGTCTGCAGCCCGATCAGCCAGTGCACGCGCGTGCGCCAGCGCGGGCGCGTCGCCGCCTTGTAGATCACGCCGGCAACGTCGGCGGCCTGCAGGTGCACGCCCATGCGCTTCAGGCTCTCCGGCGCTTCGATCGCGGTCACCATCGCCGTGTTGACGAAGATCGGCCAGACGTCCATCACCAGGATGCCGTGGCGCGACCACTCGACGTTGAGCGCCTCGGTGAGCCCGCGCACCGCGAACTTCGTCGCCGAGTAGCTGGCGTAGGCGGGCGATCCGTAGATCGCCGAGGCCGACGCCATGCTGATCACGCGCGCGCCCGGCGTCTGCTTCAGGTACGGCAGGGCGCAGTGAAAGCCGTTGATCACGCCCTTGAGGTTGATGTCCACCAGCTGGTGGTGGCGTGCCAGCGGGATGTCCTCGAAATTGCCGACCGACAGGATGCCCGCGCAGTTGAACAGCACGTCGAGGCGGCGGCCGGCGGCATGGAAGAAGCGGTTCAGCGCCGAAGACAGCGCGGCAGCATCGGTGACGTCGAGGGTTTCGGCAGTGCAATTGCCGGCGCCGAGCTCGCCCTTCAGCGACGCAAGGCCGGCGGCGTTCATGTCGTAGATGCCGGCGAACCATCCATGGCTGCCGAACAACTGGGCGGTGGCGCGGCCGATGCCTGCGGCTGCGCCCGTAATGAAAATCGCGGGACGATCCATGGCGTTGTAATTGAGCGCTCCTCAGCGCAGGGCTAATCTAGCATGCAGCTATCGCCCCTCACGTGGAAACCTCATGGCCGCCGCGCATTCAACAGCCTTTCTGGCTCTCGTCAACGACGCCAAGTCGCGCATCCGCCAGGTCCCTGCGCGCGAGATGCCGGAGATCCTCAAGAAGAACCCGCAGGCGCGGCTGATCGACACGCGCGAGGAGAGCGAGTTCGCCGCCGGTCACGTCAGGGGCGCCGAATGGCTCGGCAAAGGCATCATCGAGCGCGACATCGAGAGCAGGCATCCGGACAAGGGCGAGCCGCTGTACCTCTATTGCGGCGGCGGCTTCCGCTCGGCGCTGTCGGCCGACAACCTGCAGAAGATGGGCTACGCCAACGTCTGGTCGATCGACGGCGGCTGGCGCGCTCTGAAGGACCTGCTGCCTACCGAGTAGCGTCCTTGTCGCCGGGCCTGGCGATCTGCGGCTCGAGGTTGGCCTTCACCTGCCGCGCGTCGAACGCCTTGACGTCGCTGTCGCGCTTCTGCCCCTTGAACATGACGACGTTGGCGACGCCTTCGTAGGCCGTCTCCGGCGTGACGGTGCCGAAGTCCAGCCGCGGTCCCCAGTAGTAGCGCCCGAAGCCGCCGGAGAAGCCGAACGTCTGGTAGTAGCTGGTCTGCGCGTGCGTCTTCTGGTCGGCCAGGATGAAGTAGTCGTAGCCGGCCTGGAGCGAGAGCTCCGCCGCGCGATACAGCAGGTAGTTCTCCACCGTCTCCCGCGGCGTCGAGGCGTTGCCGACGAAACGGATGCGATAGCGGTTGGATTCGATGCGCTGATCGATGAAGCCCTCGCCGTCGCGCAGCGGCTGGTAGGGCGTTGCGGTTGCACAAGCTCCGGCGGCGAGTGCAAGAAGGATCGCCACCAGATTGCGGAAGGTTTTCATTGCGTCGTTCTCCATGTACTTACGACCTACGCATCCTGCATCTGTTCCAGCATCTGCAGCACCGCCTCGCGCACCATGGTCAGGTCGTCCTTGATGCGCGGCTCGGACTCCAGGCTGCGCGCCTCGGTGATGCGGCGCTCCAGCGCGGCCGCGGCCTGCTTGAGCGAGCCCAGCCGATAGAACGCGGCAGTGCCGTGGATCTGGTGACCGGCGTCGCGCAGCCGCTGCATCTCGCCGGAGGCGTAGGCGTCCTCGAGCTCGCGCAGCTGCAGCGGCAGCTCCTCGCGCAGCAGCGCCCGCATCTCCTTGTCCTGCGCGAGACGGTCCGGGATCCGCGGCGCCGCGGGCGCCGGCGCGCTCGCCGGCGGGGCTGCGCGCCGCGTGAAAAGGCGCAGCAGCTGGCGCTCGTCGAACGGTTTGAGCAGATCGCCGTCCATGCCGGCCAGCGCCAGCTTGCGCGGCTCGTCCGGGTCGAAGAAGGCGCTGATGCCGATGATCAGGCTGCGCTTGTCGCTGCCACCCTCGCGCGAGCGGATCTCGCGCGCCGCGCCCAGCCCGTCGAGGTTGGGCATGCGGATGTCGAGCAGCACTGCGTCCGGGCGCGTGCGCGACCAGACGTCCACGGCTTCGCGGCCGTCGGCGGCCTCGCTGGTCTGTGCACCCAGGCTCTGCAGCAGCGCCACGATGTAGCGGCGGTTGGCCAAGTTGTTGTCGGCCACCAGCACGTGATGGCCGGCGAGCTGCGTGGCGGAGACTTTCTCTCCGGACATCAGCTCGCAAAGGGTCTCGTAGATGCCGAGCCTGCCGGCCGACTTGGGCAGGCAGCGGTTGGCGCCCTTGTGCTTGAGCGCCTCGTGCAGGTTCTGCGAAGCCGAGGCGATGAGGCAGAGCACCGGCACGCCGAGCGAATGCAGCGTCGCCAGCACCGAGTCCTTTCCGGCCGCGGCTTCGTGCTCCGCGTCCGCGGCTGACAGGCCCAGCACGATCAGGTCCGGCGCCGACGCGCCGGTGCGGCGCATCGCGGCCTCGCGCAGCTCGTTGGCGCTTCCCAGCTCGCGTACTTCCATGCCCCAGGTACTCGAAGCTGTGCAGCAATGCCAGGCGCGCGGTCGTGTGCGGCTCGCAGACCCAGGCGCGGCAGCCGCGCAGCGCCTCGAAGACCTCGGCCTGCGCCGGCTCCGGCTGGCGGCCCAGGACGACGGTGGCGCTGAAGGTGGCGCCCTGCCCGGCCGCGCTCTCCACCGTGACGCTGCCGCCCATGAGCTCGGCGAGCTTGCGCGTGATCACCAGGCCCAGCCCGCTGCCGGGCTTGGTGCCGAGCTGCCGGTATGGCTGGAACAGCTGGCGCTGCTGCTCGGGCGTGAGCCCCGTGCCGGTGTCGGAGATCCGCATCAGCAGCGTCAGCTGGTTGGGCTCCTCGCGCTCCTTGAGGACGCGCAGCACCACTTCGCCGCGCTCGGTGAACTTGATCGCGTTGGACAAGAGGTTGGTCAGCAATTGCTTGATGCGCTGCGCGTCGCCGACCAGCTGGCGCGGCACGTCGTGATAGATGATGTGCACGAACTCCAGGCGCTTGTCGTACGCCAGCGGCGCCAGCATCGCCACCACGTCCTCGACCGCGTCCTCGAGGTCGAACGGCGACTCGTTGAGCTGCAGGTGCCCGGCCTCGATCCGGCTCCAGTCGAGCAGGTCGTTGACCATCACCAGCAGGCCGTGCGCGGACTTCGACAGCGTCTCGACCTGGTCGGCCAGCGCCGGCGCCAGGCTGGCTTTGCGCAGCAGGTCGGAGTAGCCGATGATCGCGGCCAGCGGCGTGCGCAGCTCGTGGCTGATCTGCGCGAACAGCTCGCTCTTCACCCGGGCAGTGGTTTCGGTCTCGGCGGCACTGCGCTCCAGCGTGCGCAGCCGGGCGCGCTCGTCGGACAGCTCGCGTCGCAGGCGTCCCGTCTCCTGCTCCATCCAGCCGCGGTAGCGATCCTGCGCGTCCAGCAGCTGCCGGCCGATGTTGTTGATCGCCTCGCCCAGCTCGCCGGTGAGCCCGGTCACCGATACCGGCGCGCGCGCTTCCAGCCGCCCTTGTCCGAGACCGCGCGCCGCGTCGAGCAGCGTGCGCTGCGCGCGGCTCATGCGCGCGATGCCCAGCACCGCAACGGCCAGTGACAGCGCCAGGCCCGCCAGGCAGGAGCCGAGGAAGCGCCGCATGCGCGCGAGCACGTGCGGATCAGTGCTGGTGGGTCGCAGCACCAGGTGCAGCGTCGGCGGCGACGGCGCGACCACGACGACGACCGGCTTGGGGCGCGCCTCGAGCGTGACGCGGAGCTCGGGCGGATTTTCCATCATCGACAGCCAGCGGCCGAGCCAGTCGGGCGGTGGCGGCGGCTTGGTGCGCGCGTACGCCAGCTGATTGTCCAGCGCGCCGCGGATCTCGATCTCGCCGATCTGCGGGTGCAGGCGCAGCACCAGGCGCACCAGCCGGCTCAGCGCTTCGGGATCCTCCGGTGTCAGGTGTGGCGCCGCGGCCTCGGCGATGAGCGGCACCAGCGCCAGCGCCGCGCCGCTGCGCGCGCGATCCTGGGCGCGGAAGTCCATGGTGACCGCGATGAACGAGGCGAGCCCCAGGCCAAGGAGCATCGGCCAGAGCATCCAGGTCCATCCGTCGAAGCGCCAGGACGCCAATCTCAAGGGGCGATCTCCATAGGAACCTCTGATCGATTCTCCACGATGCGCGTTGCAGCCCAAAATTGCGCGAGACAAGACGGAGGCCGCAGCGCCTTAGCTCGCCCTAAGGCCAAGGCCGACAACGCTGTATCGCGCACTTTTGGGCGCAACCCCAAAGGGGCGTGGCCTTTTTTGTGCGGGACTTTGTCGCTCGCCTTGCCGTAGTCTGAGCTACTGTCTGCGGCTTCGCTTCGCGTCCCGCGCAAAAACATTCTCACGCCGCGCACGTGCAGAATCGATCAGAGGTTCCTTAAACTATGCGCGATGGATTCCCTTCTGGTCTCGCACAGTCTGCCGGATTGTATCGGCAACACGCCCATGGTCGCGCTGACGCGACTGCCAGGCGTCGGCTCGAACCTGCTGCTGGCCAAGCTCGAAGGCAACAATCCCGCAGGCTCGGTGAAGGATAGACCGGCGTACTCGATGATCCGTCGCGCGCAGGAGCGCGGCGAGATCAAGCCGGGCGACACGCTGATCGAAGCGACCTCGGGCAACACCGGCATCGCGCTGGCGATGGCGGCGGCGATGCTCGGATACAAGATGGTGCTGATCATGCCGGAGCACATGTCGCTGGAGCGCCGCGCGGCGATGAAGGCGTTCGGCGCGCGCATCGTGCTGGTGACGCAGAAGCAGGGCATGGAAGGCGCGCGCGACCTCGCCGAGCAGATGGAGCGCGAAGGACAGGGCCGCGTGCTCGACCAGTTCTCCAATCCCGACAACCCGCTCGCCCATTACGAAGGCACCGGGCCGGAGATCTGGCGCGACACGCAAGGGCGCATCACCCACTTCGTGTCGTCGATGGGCACGACCGGCACCATCATGGGGTGCTCGCGCTATTTCAAGGAGATCAACCCGAAGATCCAGATCGTCGGCGTGCAGCCCGACGGCGACTCCTCGATCCCGGGCATCCGCAAATGGCCTGACGCGTACCTGCCGAAGATCTTCGAGCGCTCGCGCGTCGACCGCATCGTCGAGGTCAGCGCTGCCGACGCCGAAGACACGACGCGCCGGCTCGCCACCACCGAGGGCGTGTTCTGCGGGCCTTCCGCCGGCGGCACGGTGTGGGCCGCGCTGCAGCTCTGCCAGGAGCTGCGCGATGCCACGCTGGTGGCGATCATTCCCGATCGCGGCGACCGCTACATCTCCACCGGGCTGTTTCCACCTTGATGAAAGAGACTGTTCTCGTCTTCGACATCGAGACGATCCCCGACCTCGAGGGCGGACGCCGCCTCTATGGCTTGCAGGGCCTGCCGGACGAGGACGTCGCCGCGGCGATGGCGGCGGTGCGCCAGGAAGCGCGGGGCACGGATTTCCAGCCGCCGCATCTGCACCGGGTCGTCGCCATCTCGGTTGCGCTGCGCAACGCCGAGGGGCTCAAGGTGCTGTCGCTCGGCGACGAGTCCAGCAGCGAGGCCGAGCTGATCAAGAAGTTCTTCGACGGCATCGAGCGCTACAAGCCGATCCTGGTGTCGTGGAACGGCAGCGGCTTCGACCTGCCGGTGCTGCATTACCGCGCGCTGGTGCACAGCATCACCGCCCGGCGCTACTGGGATTGCGGCTACTTCGACCGCGAGACCAAGTGGAACAACTACCTCAAGCGCTACGAGTTCCAGCACACCGACGTCATGGACGTGCTGGCGCTCTATAGCGGCCGCAACAACGCCCCGCTGCACGAGATCGCGACGCTGCTGGGCTTGCCGGGCAAGCTCGGCATGGACGGATCGATGGTGTACGACGCCTGGCGCACCGGCAAGCTTCCCGAGATCCGTGCCTATTGCGAGACGGACGTGATGAACACCTACCTGATCTACCTGCGCTTCCAGCTGATGCGCGGCTATCTCAGCGCCGAGGAGCATGCCGCCGAGGTCGCGCAGGTCCGCAGCTTCCTCGCCGCCAGCGCGGCGACGCACTGGGCCGAGTTCGCCAAAGCCTGGGCATGAAAGCGCGCCGCAAGCCGCTGCCCGAAGCGGAGTTCAGCGCCGAGGTGCACGACCTCACCGAGGATGGCCGCGGCGTCGCGCGCGTCGACGGCAAGGTGGTTTTCATCGACGGCGCCCTGCCCGGCGAGCAGGTGCGCTACCGGCTGACGCGCCAGCGGCGCGCGGCAGACGAGGCGCAGATCTCTGGCGTCGACCGCGCGTCCGCCGACCGCGTCGAGCCGCGCTGCGCGCACTTCGGACTTTGCGGCGGCTGCTCGCTGCAGCACCTGGCGCCCGCGGCGCAGCTGCGGTTCAAGCAGAAGCAGCTGCTCGACGCGTTGTCGCGCATCGGCCGCGTGCAACCGGAGGAGATCGCCCCGCCTCTGGCCGGCCCGGCCTGGGGTTATCGGCGGCGTGCCCGGCTGTCGGTCAAGGACGTGCCGAAGAAGGGCCGCGTGCTGGTCGGCTTCCGCGAGCGCACGTCTCCCTTCGTCGCCGCCCTCGACGCCTGCCAGGTGCTCGACCCTCGCGTCGGCATGAAGCTCAAGGAGCTGGCGCAGCTGATCGAGCAGCTATCGCTGCGCGACCAGATCCCGCAGATCGAAGTCGCGGCCGTGGAGCACGTGGCGCTGGTGCTGCGCGTCATGCGCGAGCCGACCGAGGAGGACCTCGCCAAGCTGCGCGCGTTCGCGGCCGCCCACAGCGTGACGCTGTATCTGCAGACCGGCGGCTACGACACCGTCGCGCCGCTCGACGCCGGCGCGCCCGCGCTCACCTATTCCCCCGACGGCAGCGATCTCAAACTGCAGTTCGGGCCGACCGACTTCATCCAGGTCAACGGCGGGCTCAACCAGAGCATGGTCCGGCAAGCCATGGCATGGCTGGCTCCGCAGAGCGGCGACGAGGTGCTCGAGCTCTTCTGCGGGCTCGGCAACTTCACGCTGCCGCTGGCGCGTGCCGGCGCGAACGTCACGGCCGTCGAAGGCGACGCCGCGCTCCTGGCGCGCGCGCAGGCCAACGCCGACGCCAACGGCGTCCTGGTGCGCTACGTCAAAGCCGACCTCTTCGCTCCGGATGCCGGTGCCGCATGGCTGACGCAGCGGTATCGCCTCGCCTTGCTCGATCCACCTCGCGCCGGCGCCGCCGAGGTCTTGCCGCTCGTCGCGCGCTCCAAGCCGGAGCGCATCGTCTACGTCTCCTGCCATCCGGGAACGCTGGCGCGCGACGCCGGCGCCCTGGTGCACGAGCACGGCTACCGGCTGGTGCGGGCAGGCGTGATGGACATGTTTCCGCATACGAGCCATGTCGAGTCGATGGCCTTGTTCGAGCGCGCGCATGGGCCTTGAGATCGAGCGCAAGTTCCTGCTGCGCGACGACGCGTGGCGCAAGGAAGCGTCGCGCTCGGTCGAGATGCTCCAGGGCTATCTCTCCGGCGAAGGCGGCAAGGCCTCGGTGCGCGTGCGGCTCGAGGGCGAGACCGCACGGCTCAACATCAAGGCCGCGGTCGTAGGCGCGGCGCGCGCTGAGTACGACTACGAGGTCCCGGCCGCCGACGCGCGCGAGATCCTGAAGACGCTGTGCGTCGGCGTGCTCGAGAAGCGGCGGCACTTCGTCACGCGCGGCGTGCACGTCTTCGAGATCGACGAGTTCGGCGGCGCCAACGCTGGCCTCATCGTCGCCGAGATCGAGCTGTCGTCGGAGGACGAGGCCTTCGAGAGACCGTCGTGGCTGGGACGCGAGGTCACCGAAGAGCGGCGCTACTACAACCATCAGCTGGCGCTGCATCCCTGCTCCACCTGGCCGCGTCGCATCGAGATCGACATCGCCACGCAACGGCTCCGTTTACTCGAGGGATCGCGTGTCCTGCGCGAGTTTGCCGTGTCCACTGCCGCCAATGGTCCTGGCGAGCAGAACGGCAGCGGCTGCACGCCGCGCGGCCGGCACCGGCTGCGCGCGATGATCGGCGCGGGAGCAGCCAGCGGCACGGTGTTCGTGCGGCGGCGCCCGACGGGCGAGATTCACTCGGCGGCGCTGGCCGCGCAGCATCCGCGTCGCGACTGGATCCTGTCGCGCATCCTCTGGCTGTCGGGCTGCGAGCCCGGGAAGAACCGCCTGGGCGCGGTCGACACCATGCGCCGCTTCATCTACATCCATGGCACCGACGACGAATCGACCATCGGCACGCCGGCTTCGCACGGGTGCGTGCGCATGCGCAACGCCGACGTCATCGAGCTGTTCGACCTGGTCAAGCCCGGCACCGACGTGATGATCTACCAATGACGAAGAAGAAGAATCTGATCGGACCCGTGATGGGCGACGTCGCCGGCCTGGAGCTCACCGACGAGGATCGCGAGGTGCTGAGCCACCCGCTGGTCGGCGGCGTCATCCTCTTCACCCGCAACTACAGCGACCGCGCGCAGCTGCAGATCCTCTGCAGCCAGATCGCCGCGCTGAAGTCGCCGCGCCTGCTGATCGCGGTCGACCACGAGGGTGGCCGGGTGCAGCGGTTCCGGGACGGCTTCACCCGCATTCCGCCGATGCGGACCCTCGGCACGCTGTACGACACCGATCCGCGCGCCGCCGTCGACCAGGCCCACCAGCGCGGCGCCACCATCGCGCGCGAGCTCACGGCGTTCGGCATCGACCTGTGCTTTGCGCCGGTGCTCGACCTGGGTCGCGAGATCAGCAAGGTCATCGGCGACCGCGCGATCGCCAGTCATCCGGTGACCATCGTCGAGCTCGCGCGCGCGTTCTGCACCGGGCTGCAGTCGGTCGGCATGGCGGCCACGGGCAAGCACTTCCCCGGGCACGGCTCGGTGATCCCGGACTCGCACGTGGAGCTGCCGGTGGATCCGCGCCCGCTTGCCGAGATCGAGGGGGCAGACCTGCTGCCGTTCGAGGCGATGATCGGCCTCGGGATCGACTCGCTGATGATGGCGCACGTGCGCTACACCCAGTTCGACGCGCTGCCGGCGTCACTGTCGCGGCGCTGGATCTCCGGGTACCTGCGACGCAAGCTCGGCTTCCGCGGCGCCGTCTTCTGCGACGACCTGTCGATGGGCGGCGCCGCTGCCGTCGCCGGCGTGGTGGATCGCGCGCGCATGGCGCTCGCGGCCGGCTGCGACATGCTGCCTTTGTGCAACGACCGGCCCGGCCTGGTCCAGCTGCTGGACGGTCTCGACGGCACGCGGCCCAGCCCCACGCGCAGCGCCCGGCTGCAGCGCCTCTACTTCCGGGCCGTCGCATGACCGGCCTCGCGGCCGAGGCCGAGACCGTGCTGCGCACCGCCGACTGCCTGCACGATGCGGTGTCCGTGCAGCGCGCCTACGACCGGCTCGCGCAGGACATCGCGAAGGAATACGCCGGCCGCAATCCGCTGGTGCTGTGCGTGATGATCGGCGGCCTGGTGCCGACGACCGAGATCACCAAGCGTCTTACCTTCGCGTTCGAGCTCGACTACCTGCACGCGACGCGCTATCGCGGCGCGACCAAGGGTGGCGGGCTGCTGTGGAAGCGCCAGCAGGACAAGTCCCTGGCCGGTCGCGACGTGCTGGTGATCGACGACATCCTCGACGAAGGTCACACGCTGGTGGCGATCCGCAAGGCGCTGGAGGAGTTCCGTCCGGCCAGCCTGAAGATCGCCGTCCTGGTCGAGAAGATCCACGATCGCCGGGCTGCCGAGGCGCGCGCCGAGTTCATCGGCCTGGCCGTGGAGGACCGCTACGTGTTCGGCTGCGGCATGGATTACAAGGAATACTGGCGCCAGCTGCCGGCGATCTACGCCGTGGCGAAGGAGAGCTGAGCGTGGCGCAGAACGGCCTGGTCGCAGTCATCGGCGGTACCGGCATGAACCAGTGGCCTGGCCTGGACGTGCGCGAGACGCGCCGGGTTTCCACGCCGTTCGGCGAGCCGACGGCACCACTGCTGCTCGGGCGCATCGCCGGCGTCGACGTGATCTTCCTGGCGCGCCACGGCGAGGGCCACAAGCTGGCGCCGCACGCGATCAACTACCGCGCCAACATCTGGGCGCTGCGCGAGGCCGGCGCCGCCAGCGTCGTCGCGATCGCCGCCGTCGGCGGCATCGCCAAGGGCCTGCCACCGGCCGCGCTGGCGATCCCCGACGACGTCATCGACTACACCTGGGGCCGCGCGCACACGTTCTTCGACGGCGTCGAGCAACCGCTCAAGCACGCGGAGTTCTCCACGCCGTACACGCCGCGCGTATGCCGCGCGCTGGTGCAGGGTGCGGCAGCAGCGGGGATCGAGGTGATGAACGGCGGCGTCATGGGCGTCGCCCAAGGGCCGCGCCTGGAATCGCCTGCCGAGATCCGCCGCATGCAGCGCGACGGCTGCGACATGGTCGGCATGACCGGCATGCCCGAAGCCGCGCTCGCGCGCGAGCTCGAGCTCCACTACGCCGCGCTCGCCGTCAGCGTGAACTGGGCCGCCGGCGTCGGCAGCGGCGACATCCACGGCGAGATCGCGCGCTTCATCGCCGAAGGCATGGACAAGGTGCAGCGGGTGCTAACTGCAGCTCTGCCCTTGCTCGCGTTAGTTAAGTAGACGCCCGATCACGACGGCCACCCGGATAGGTCCGCCGGGGGACGACTTAAAAGCTCCGTTAGCCTCGAGTGGCGCCATCCCTGGCGCCACACGCCCCCGGCGAACCTATCCGGGCGGCCTCGCTAGCCGACTGTGACTTCGCTTTGCTTGCGGCGTGACGTTCGACGCGCTTGCGTCCGCGCGCGCGGCGCGGGTCGGCGCAGCAGGGACGCTGCGCCGAGCGCTATTTGACACATGGATGGTCGAATTAGCGCGACCCCGGAGTCGCGTGCGGACGCCGTCGCCGCTCACGACGCAAGCAAAGCGAAGTCCGACCCTCAGCGCGCCGTCTTCTTGCGCTTTGGTTTGCGCTCCACTTCCAGCACCACCATCGCGCAGATCCAGTCCGCGTCGTCCGAGAGCGACACGTGCGCGCGCTTGATGCCGAGCCGGTCGAGCTTCTTCTGCAGGCGTGCGCTGAACTGCAGCTGCGGCGCGCCGAGCTTGCTGCGGGTGCTGGCGATGTCCTCGTGCGCGACGCCGACGAAGCCGGTGCCCAGCGCCTTGACGAAGGCTTCCTTCACCGCGAACGACTTGGCGAGGTAGAGCGCCGGCTTGCGCGCCTCTTCGAATCCCGCTCGCTCTGCCGGGTGCAGCACGTGGTCGAGGAAGCGCTCGCGATGCCGCGCGTAGACCTTGCCGACGCGGGATACGCGCAGGATGTCTGCGCCGATGCCGTAGATCATGGATCGATCTTCCTGCTCACAGCTCCACCAGCGCGCCCATCTCGACGACGCGCTCCGCCGGGAGTCTGAAGAATTCCGTCGCCGGCTGTCCATTGCGCGCCAGGAAGGCGAACAGGACGCTGCGCCAGTACGCCAGGCCATGGTTGCCTCGCGGAACCACGGTCTCGCGGCTCAGGAAATAGCTCACGTGCTCCAGATCGACCGGCGCACCGCGCCGCCCGCACTCCTCGACCAGGGCCGGCACGTCGGGCCGCTCCATGTAGCCGTAGGCCGCATACACGTTGTAGATGCCGGCGCCCATCTCCTCGATCTGCATGCGCTCGTCCGCCTCCACGTAGGGCGCGCGCGCGGTGGCGGCCGTGATCAGCAGGACGCATTCATGCAGGCTGACGTTGCAACGCAGGTTGTTGAGCAGCGCTGCCGGCACGAACTTGGGGCTGCGCGTGAGGAACACGGCACAGCCGGGAACGCGGGGTGGCGGTTGCTCGCGCACGGCGGCGACGAAGCCCGCGCGATCCTGCCCGCGGATGGAGATCGCCTCGCCCAACAGCTCGCGGCCCCGGAGCCAGGTCGTCATCAGCAGGATCAACGCGGCGCCGCTGACCAGCGGCAGCCAGCCGCCTTCAGTGACCTTGTGCAGGTTCGCGATCAGGAACATCAGATCGAGCGTGAGCAGCGGCACGATCGTCGCAACGCACGCCCACAAAGGCCAGATCCAGAAATGACGGCAGATGGGCCACATCAGGATCGTGGTGGCCGTCATGGTCATCGTCACGGCGATGCCGTAAGCCGTCGCCAGAGACGCGGAAGAGCGGAAGCCGAGCACGCACAGGATAACCATCACCAGCAGCGCCCAGTTGACGAACGGCACGTAGATCTGCCCGATCTGCCGGCTCGATGTGTGGTCGACACGTAGTCGCGGCAGCAAGCCCAGGAGGATGGCCTGCTGGGTGATGGAGAAGGCGCCGGAGATCACCGCTTGCGAGGCGATCACGGTCGCCGCCGAGGCCAGCAGCACCATCGGCGCCACCATCAGGGACGGCACCAGGCCGTAGAAGGGGTTCTCCGCAGCATCGGGGCGCACGAGCAGCAGCGCTCCCTGTCCGAGATAATTGAGCAGCAACGCCGGCAGCACGACGAACGTCCACATGCGCGCCACCGCGCGACGGCCGAAATGGCCCATGTCCGCGTAGAGCGCTTCCGCGCCGGTCACCGCCAGAACGACCGCGCCGAGGATCAGGAAGCCGCGCGTGCCGTGGACGAACACGAACTTCAGCGCGTGCAGCGGATTGAGCGCATTCAGGATCGCCGGCTCGCGCACGATCGCGATGAGCCCCGCCAGGCCCAGCACGGAGAACCAGATCATCATCACCGGCCCGAAGACCGCGCCGACCAGCTCGGTGCCGCGCCGTTGCGCGACGAACAACCCGATGATGATGCCGACCGACAGCGGCACGACCAAGTGACTCAGCATCGGGCTCAAGACTTCCAGGCCTTCCACCGCCGACAGCACCGAGATGGCCGGCGTGATCACGCTGTCGCCGTAGAACATCGCCGCGCCGACGATGCCGAGCAGCGTCGTCACGAACGTGGCACGACCCAGCAGCGGCAGACGTTGCTGCGCCAGCACCATCAAGGCGAGCACGCCCCCCTCGCCCTTGTTGTCGGCGCGCATCACCAGCGTCACGTACTTGAGGCTGACGACGATGATCAGCGACCAGGTCACCAGCGAAAGCACGCCGAGCACTTCCTCCGCCGTGGGCGCCGCGATTCCGTGGAAGCAGGCCTGGATCGCGTAGAGCGGGCTGGTGCCGATGTCGCCGAACACGACGCCGATGACCGCGAGCGCCGAACTGCGAGCCATTTTCCTGGACATCAGTCTCCCCTCGCCTGCGTCATCGCGCGCCGCATCTCCGCCACCGCCGCAGGCATACCGATGAACAGCGCCCGCGCGACGATGCTGTGGCCGATGTTGAGCTCGACGATCTGCGGGATCGCGGCGATCGGCGCGACGTTGTCCACGTGCAGGCCGTGACCGGCATGGACCTCGATGCCGGCAGCAGCGGCTGCAGCGGCAAACTCGACGATGCGCTGCCGCTCACGCTCGCGCAGCTCGGCGGATCCAGCGTCGCAGAACGTGCCCGTGTGGATCTCCACGTGCGGCGCGCGCGTCTTGCGGATCGCCGCCAGCTGCGCCGGATCGGGATCGACGAACAGCGCCGTCTGGATGCCCGCTGCGGACAGGCGGTCGCATGCGGCCGTCACCGCGTCGATGTGACGGGCAACATCGAGACCGCCTTCGGTGGTCACTTCCTGGCGCCGCTCCGGGACCAGGCAGGCGAAGCGCGGTCGTGCACGGCAAGCAAAGGCGATCATCTCCGCGGTCACCGCCATCTCCAGGTTCAGCGGCGCGGAAGATCGCCGCAGGAACTCGAGCACGTCGCGATCCTGGACGTGCCGGCGATCCTCGCGCAGGTGCATCGTCACGCTGTCGGCGCCGCTCTCGAGCGCCAGCACGGCCGCGTCCACCGGATCTGGATACGCCGTGCCGCGCGCCTGGCGGACGGTCGCGACGTGGTCGACGTTCACGCCAAGACGGATGGGCGTCACGTCTTCTCCCCGGTCGCCGCCCGCAGCTCGCGCAGGAGCTTGGGCGTCTTGAGCTCGCGTCCGCCGAGCTGCCGGCGCAACGCCTCGCGCAGCAGGCGCCGTGCCGATCGCAGATGCTCCGGGTCGGACAGATCGCCTTCGCGCAGCGCGCTCAGGCTCTCCGCGGAATAGGTGCCCGGGCTGGGCTCGGCGATCTGGGGCCCCTGCGCCCAGTCGTAGACGTAGTGCTGCCCCGACTGCAGGGGCCCGCCCAGGTTGAGGCCGTAGCCGACCTCGAAGAGAAGCTTGAGCTCGAACTTGCGCAGCGGCGTCTCCACCGGTCCCGTCGCCAGCTCCTCGAGCGCGAGCGCATACGCCGCGAACAGCGCCGGGTGCGGGTCGTGACGCTGCAGAAGCTGCGTCAGGAGCTCGTTGAGATACCACCCGCAGATCAATCGCTCTCCTGCGAGCGGCGTCGCTGGCGCGTCGGCCTCGACGCCGGTCAGCGTGCCGAGCTCGCCGCTCTCCACCCACGACAGCAGCAGAGGCTGCAATGGCTGCAGGAGAGCCGACTTGGCCGACTTGGCGCCGCGCACGCCGCGGGCGACCACGCCGACGCGGCCGTGATGCTCGGTGAAGGCCTCGATCAGAAGGCTGGTGTCGCGGTAGGCCCGGCGCGCCAGGATGTACGCCGGCTCGAGTTGAATGCGCGCGCGCGCCGTCATTCGGGGCCGAGCCCAAAGCGCTTGAGCGCCGCCGGATCGTCGGTCCAGTTCTCCTTGACCTTGCACCAGAGCTTCAGGAACACCTTGCGTCCGAGCATGTGCTCCAGGTCGCGGCGTGCCGCCGTGCCGACACCCTTGAGGGTGGCGCCGTCGGCGCCGATGACGATCTTCTTCTGGCCGTCGCGCTCGACCCAGATCACCGCCTCGATGCGCACGATCTTCTTCTCGCGCTCGAACTTCTCCACTTCGACGGTCAACGCGTACGGCAGCTCCTGGTGCAGGCTGCGCGTCAGCTTCTCGCGCACGACCTCGGCCGCCGCGAAGGCGTCGTCGTGTCCCCTGATCTGACCTTCGGGAAACAGCGCGGGTCCCTCGGGCAGGTGCGCGACGATCTCCTTGACCAGCGCGTCGAGGTTGTCGCGCTTGAGCGCCGACAGCGGCACCACGAATGCGAACTCCGCATGCGCAGCCGCCTGCGCGAGCTCTGCCAGCAGCTCGCGCTTGTCCTTGATCTTGTCGACCTTGTTCAGGATCAGCGCCACCGGCGGCACCGCCTTGCGCAGGCGCTCGAGCGCGGCGGCGTCCTCCGGCGTCCAGCGCTGCGCCTCGACCACGAACAGGATCAGGTCCACGCCGTCGAGCGCCGCCAGCGCCGACTGGTTCATGTAGCGGTTGAGCGCGCGGGTCTCGCCGCCGTGCAGCCCGGGCGTGTCGACGAAGACGATCTGTCCCTGCTCGGTGTTGCGCACGCCCTGGATGCGGTGGCGCGTCGTCTGCGGCTTGTGCGAGACGATCGCGACCTTCTCGCCGACCAGCGCGTTCAGCAGCGACGACTTGCCGACGTTGGGACGCCCGACGATCGCGACCATTCCGCTGCGCATCGGTTTTCTGGCCTCAGGCATTGGCCGCCGTCAGCATGGTCAGGAGCTCCTCGGCCGCCAGCTGCTCGGCGGCCCGGCGGCTGCCGGCGCGGGCGTGCGTCGACAATGGCGCGTCCGCCAGCGCGCAGCGCACCTGGAACTCGCGGCGATGGGCGGGCCCGGATTCCTCGACCACGTCGTATCGCGGCAGTGGACGGTGCTGGCCCTGCAGCAATTCCTGCAGGCGCGTCTTGGCGTCCTTGGACGCCGCTGCTTCCGGCAGGTTTGCGAGCGACGCACCGTAGAGATGCAGGCAGGCGTCCCTCGCGGCGGCGAAGCCGCCGTCCAGGAAGATGGCGCCGATCAGCGCCTCGAGGGTGTCGGCGAGGATGGAGCTGCGGCGATAGCCCCCGCTCTTGAGCTCGCCAGGCCCGAGCTTGAGGCTGTCCCCCAGCTGCAGCGGCTCGGCCACCCGCACCAGGCTGTCCTCGCACACCAGGCTGGCGCGCAGGCGCGACAGCTCGCCTTCGTCGGCGTCCGGCTTGGCTGCGTACAGCGCGTCGGCGACCACGAGGTTGATCAAGGCATCGCCCAGGAACTCCAGGCGCTCGTAGTTGCGGGCGCCGGCGCTGCGATGCGTCAGCGCCTGCTCGATCAGCCCGGCGTCGCGAAACTGGTACTGCAGCTGCGACGACAGCCGAGCGAGCGCATCGGTCACTGGAGGCTGGCTGGCGTCCGCATCTTCTCGTTGCCGGTGAACTGCACGACGAGGTAGATGTTGTAGAAGAGATTCACGCGCGCGTCGTAGTCGTACTTCAGGGAGCGGCCGCCGCCCTTGTCCTTGACGACCTTCACGTCGCGCGGCTCCAGCATGTAGGCGTCCTCGACATCCCAGCGGCGCTGCAGGCGCTCGACGATGTAGGGGATGTCCTTGTCGGCATTCTCCGGATCCGCCGCCACCGCGTGCACCGATCGCTTGATCTTCATCTCGTTGAGGTAGAGCGGGATCGTCTTGACCGTGACCAGCGCGAAGAAGCCGATCAGAGCCATGATGACGATGAACCCGAACAAGCCCACGCCCCGCTGCCGCTTCAAGTCCGTCATGTTTCCCCCAATGCTCACTTGATGCTGTGCCCGATGCGGGCGAAATTCGGACGAAACCGCTCGCTGTCCCAGCTCATCCAGATGAGGAAGGCGCGCCCGACCAGATTCTTCTCGGGCACCGTTCCCCAGACCCGGCTGTCCAGGCTGCCGTCGCGGTTGTCTCCCATCATAAAGTACTGGCCTGGCGGCACGGTGAACTCGAAGCCTTCAGCCGGGCGGGCCGGGTTGATCAGCACCGAATGCTCGACCGTCCCCAGGTGCTCGCTGAAGCGCTGGGCAGCCCAGGCTGCGCCGTCGGTTCCCGCGTAGACGCCCGTGGGCTCCAGCGGCATCAGCGTGCCGTTCACGGTCAGGGTCTTGTCGTGGTAGGCCACGTGATCGCCCGGCAGGCCCACCACCCGCTTGATGAAATCGGTGGTCGGGTCGACCGGGTAGCGGAACACGACGATGTCGCCCCGCTGCGGCTCGCTGGTGGCCAGCAGCTTATGGTGGAACACCGGATCGCGCAGGCCGTAGGCGTACTTGTTCACCAGGATGAAGTCCCCGACCAGCAGGGTCGGGATCATCGAGCCGGACGGGATGCGGAACGGCTCCACCAGGAAGGAGCGCAGCAGCAGGACCACCAGGATCACCGGGAAGAACGAGCGCGCGAAATCGAGCAGCCACGCAGGCTTGGCCTCGGCAGCGCGGCGCGGCGCGAACACCCACTTGTCGAGCGCCCAGCCGATGCCGGTAAGCAGGGTGAGGATGCTCAGGAGCACCGCGAAATCGATATGTAGTCCGAACATGTCCGTTTATTGTTTCTTCTGCACGCCGAGCACTGCCAGGAACGCTTCCTGCGGGATCTCCACCGATCCGACCTGCTTCATCCGCTTCTTTCCTTCCTTCTGCTTCTCGAGCAGCTTGCGCTTGCGGCTGACGTCGCCGCCGTAGCACTTGGCGATGACGTCCTTGCGCAGCGCCTTGACCGTCGAGCGCGCGATGATCTTGGAGCCGATCGCCGCCTGGATGGCGATGTCGAACTGCTGGCGGTGGATCACTTCCTGCATTTTTTCACAAAGGTCGCGGCCGCGCGGATAGGCGTTGTCGCGGTGCACGATGCTGGCCAGCGCGTCCACCTTGTCGCCGTTGACCAGGATGTCGAGCTTGACCAGGTCAGCGGCCTGGAAGCGCACGAAATGGTATTCGAACGAAGCGTAGCCGCGCGACACGCTCTTCAGACGGTCGAAGAAGTCGATCACCACCTCCTGCAGCGGCATCTCGACGTCGAGCTGCACCTGCCCACCCAGGTAGCGCAGGTTCTTCTGCACGCCGCGCTTCTCCATGCAGAGCTGCATGACCGGGCCCACGTACTCCGGCGGCATCAGAACGCGGCAGAGGACCACGGGCTCGCGCAGCTCCTGGAACTTGGAGGGCTCCGGCAGTTCCGCCGGGTTGTCGATCTTGGTGACCTCGCCATCGGTCAGCAGAAGCTCGTACACCACCGACGGCGCAGTGGTGATGAGGTTCATCCCGTATTCGCGCTCGAGCCGCTCCTGGACGATCTCCAGGTGCAGCAGGCCCAGGAAGCCGATGCGGAAGCCGAAGCCCAGCGCGGTGGAGTTCTCCGGCTCGAACTGCAGCGCCGAATCGTTCAGGCGCAGCTTCTGCAGCGACTCGCGGAAGTCCTCGAAGTCGTCGGCGTCCACCGGGAACATGCCAGCGTAGACGGGCGGCTGGATGACGCGGAACCCCGGCAGGCTGTGCTCGCAGGGCTGCTGGCTCGAGGTCAGCGTGTCGCCCACCGGGGCGCCGAAGATGTCCTTTATGTTGGCGACGACGAAGCCCACCTCGCCGCAGGTCAGCTCCTCGAGGAACACGCGCTTGGGCGCGTGCACGCCGAGCATCGTCACCTCGTAATCGCGGCCGGTGCTCATCACGCGGATCTTCTGGCCCTTGGTGACCTTGCCGTGGAACACGCGGACCAGCGACACCACGCCGAGATAGGTGTCGAACCAGGAATCGACGATCAGCGCCTGCAGCCGGCCTTCCGGATCGCCCTGCGGCGGCGGCAGCTTGGCAACGACGGCTTCGAGCACGTCCGGCACGTTCAGGCCGGTCTTGGCGGAGATGCGCAGCGCCTCGCTGGCGGGGATGCCGATGACCTGCTCGATCTCCTCGACGACCCGGTCGGGCTCGGCGTTCTGCAGGTCGACCTTGTTGAGGACCGGCAGCACCTCGAGCTCCTGCTCGATGGCGGTGTAGCAGTTGGCGACGCTCTGCGCTTCGACGCCCTGCGTGGCGTCGACCACCAGCAGGGCGCCCTCGCAGGCCGCCAGCGAGCGCGATACTTCGTAGGAGAAGTCGACGTGCCCCGGCGTGTCGATCAGGTTGAACTCGTAGATCTCGCCGTTGCGCGCCTTGTAGTGCAGCTGCACGGCCTGCGCCTTGATGGTGATGCCGCGCTCGCGCTCGATCGGGTTGTTGTCGAGGATCTGCTCGGTCATCTCGCGCAACTCCAGCCCGCCGGTGAGCTGGATGAAGCGATCCGCAAGCGTCGACTTGCCGTGGTCGATGTGCGCGATGATGCAGAAGTTGCGGATATGGTCTAGACGCACGGGGCGCGCAGTATACAGGTGCCGTTGCGTGGGCTAAACGAGGTACGGCTCGACGGCTGCGGCCTCGAACCGCGCTTCGCAGACCAGCTCTCCGGTGCCGGTCAGCAGCACGGGGATGCGCCGGCCGAACTGGTCGCGCCAGTCAGGGCGGCTGTCGACGTCCGCGCGCTCCAGGTCCAGCGTATTGCCGGCGTGCGCCCGCAGCTCTTCCTCGAATTCGTCGCAGAGATGGCAGCCGGGACGACCGAGCAGCAGAAACTTAGGGCTGCCGGGCACGCTCTGGGATTTCCAGGGCCAGGAACACCGGCGTGCCGCGCCGCTGCACCAGCAGGGGCGTCGACTGTCCGGGCTGCAGGCGTCCGATGACTTCGGCGAAGCGGTCCGGGCTGTCGATCTCGTTGCCGCCGATGGACAGGATGATGTCGCCCGCCCGCAGTCCCGCCTCGCGCCCTGCCCCTTCGCGCACGTCGGTCACCGTCACGCCGCCAGAGGCGACCTGCGCTCGCGCGCGTTCCTCGCGCGTCAGCGCCCTGACCACCACGCCCACGGTGCCGATGGGTGCGGCTGGCGCGCGCTCCTCCTGCGTGTCGCCGATCGCGCCACCCTCGAGCGTGCCGACCTCCACGCCGATGTCGAGCGACTTGCCGTCCCGCATCACCTTGAGCCGCGCGCGATCGCCGGGATCGCTGTTCCCGACCATCGGCGGCAGGCTCTTGGAATCGGCCAGCTCCTGGTCGTTGTAGCGCAGGATGATGTCGCCGGTCTTGAGGCCCGCCTGCTCGGCGGGACCGCCGGGCACGACGCGGGCGATGAGCGCGCCCTCGGGCTTGCTCATGCCGAACGACTGCGCCAGCCCGCGATCGACCTCCTGCACCACCACGCCGAGCCAGCCGCGCGTGACCTTGCCCTTGTCCTTGAGCTGGCGCGCCGACTTGATGGCGACGTCGATGGGGATGGCGAACGACACGCCCATGTAGCCGCCGGTCTGGCTGAAGATCTGCGAGTTGACGCCCACGACCTCGCCGCGCGTGTTGAACAACGGCCCGCCCGAATTACCCGGGTTGATGGCGACGTCGGTCTGGATGAAGGGAACGTACTGCTCCGGCAGCAGGCTTCGCCCCTTGGCGGAAACGATGCCGGCCGTCACCGAGTAGTCGAAGCCGAACGGCGAGCCAATCGCCAGCACCCACTCGCCGACACGCAGCTTGGACATGTCCCCGAGCTTGACCGCGGGCAGATCCGTGGCGTCGACCTTGATCAGCGCCAGGTCGCTGCGCTCGTCCATGCCGATGAGCTTGGCCGGCAGCTGGCGGCGGTCCGACAGCCGCACCAGGATTTCCTTGGAATCGTTGACCACGTGGCGATTGGTGAGGATGTAGCCGTCGGACCAGAGGATGAAGCCCGAGCCCTGCGACTGCGCGGGCTGGTCCTCGATGCTGCCCTCGTCGTCGTCCAGGCCGTCGTCGCCCTCTTCGCCGAAGAACTTGTGGTACCACTCGGGCGGTGCATCGGGGGGCGCGTCGCGCGGTCCCGGCAGCGGCGCGTTGGCCGCCGGCCTCGCCTCGCTTTCGGTGACGGTGCTGATGTTGACCACCGAGCGGCTCTCCTCCTCCACCAGGTCGGCGAAATTGGGCAGCACCGGCTGCTCGCGCGAGCAGCCGGCCAGCACGAGCGCCAGCCAGAGGAGCCATTTGCGGGCGCCGCCGGTCACGAGCTGTTCGAGCGTGGTCTGCATGGGGTGCGCAGGATAATCGCCTTGAAGCCCGCTGTCGCGTCGGGTGTCGCGCTGCATCGGCGCGACGCGGGCGATCAGGGTGTGGGCGGAATGAGGTTCACGCGCGCCGGCGACTGGTCTTCTTCGCGCAGCCCTTCGCCGATCAGGCGCACGGTCTCCCTGGGCACCTCGCCGACGACGGCGATGTGATACTCGCCGATCATGCGGCCGTAGGCGTGCACCGCGCCCATCCGCGAGTAGCCCTGGAAGAAGCGCTCGGGCGGGGGCTGGAAGGCCATGAACACCGACACGGCGGACAGTCCGTCGCTGATCATCAGGTGCTCCAGGTCGCCACGCCGGTCGGGCAGCGGGCGGATGTCGCGCATGGTGATCTCGAAGCCCGGCGGCAGCTGCTGCAGCACCCATCGCGAAGGCTGCAGCTTGCGCTGCGGGCTCTCGCCGGCAACCGTCACCGGCTGGGCCGGGGTCCTGGGACCATCGGCGGCGAAGGCGCTGTCGGCGATCCGCTTGGGGAAGTCCACTTGCGTGAACACCATCTCCTCGACGCGGGCGTTGCTGTCGGGCGCCGTCAGCGTGACCTTCAAGGGCACGCCGGTCTTCTCGTCGGCCCAGAACTGATAGCCGTAGCGGAAGCCGTCGCGCGGCTTGATGGCAACGCCGCGGCACCGGCGACCGGCTACGCGAGCGGTGCCGAGCATCTTGAGCTCGTAGTGATTGCTGAGCTTCTGCAGGGTTTCCCGCGTCAGGTGCGGGAACAGGCCGTGCTGCCCGGGATTGCCGGCGGTGAGCTGCTGCTTGGGCAGCAAGCAGGTGACCTGCTCGTTCTGTCGCTGGATTTCGCGGGGCTGACCCGACAGCGACACCAGGCGCTCGCGCTCCTGGCCGCGGTCATGGCGATGGACCAGGCTCAGCGTCTCGAGCATGTCCGAATCGCGGTAGACCAGCACGCCCTGGTAGTTCTGCGTGCGCGCTGCGTCGCCCATGCGCACGAGCCACTCCACCGCCCCGTCTTCAGCGATCGCTGCCGCGGAGAAAAGTGCTGCTGCGGCCCCGGAGATCAGGCGACTCGACAGTCGACGAGCTCCGGAGCGCATCACTGATCGGGGTTGTATTCGGCCGTATGTGCTGCGAAGCGGGCGTAACCCAGGGTGTCAGCCATGCCCGCACCGGCGCGATAGCTGCTGTAGTCGATCAGGTAGCTGTTGAGCTGGCGCGAGTCCCACTCCTCCAGCGCGTCGGCGCTGGCGGGGCGCGCATCGTTGGCGGCGCTGGCGTGAAGCTGCCCGGCACTGCCGGCCGAGACCGGGGACGCGAGCGCTGCGGGCGCCCTGGCCGTGGTGACCATCGGCGGAACGGACGGACTGCGGTAGCCCAGCACGAAGGCGATGCTGGCGACGCTGGCCGCGGTGGCCAGCCCGATGACCGGCCGCCATGACATCCGGCTGCGCTTGGGAACGAAGGCCACGACCTTGTCCGAAGGCGCCTCCGACCCGACCCCGCCCATCACCCCTTCGGCGATGCAGCGCTGATCGGCCCGGACGCGGGACCCGGCCAGGGCATCCCGGGCCAGGCACAGGCGGCTCCATTGCCGCTTCAACTCGGGAGACCGCTCCACTTCTGCCAGGAGCTGATCCAGTTCTTCTGGGCTGCATTCCCCGTCAAGGGCCGCCGAAAGCATTTCTGAACTCATCTTTGGGGGCCTCGATTCCACCCAGAACACGTCTTCATCCAACCGTTACCGTGTAAAACAGCTAAACAGGGGTGAAAGTTCCCCCCGGAACAGGCGTGTAGACAAATAATCTAGCAAGCAGGGTTCCCCGGAACCGTCGTGCCTAGTTCATCAGAGGCTTGATCACCGCGTCAATTGCCTCGCGCGCCCGGAAAATCCGCGAGCGGACGGTGCCGATCGGGCAGTCCATCACCTCGGCGATCTCCTCGTAGGACAACCCCTCCAGCTCGCGCAGGGTGATGGCCTGGCGCAGATCCCGCGGCAGCTGGGCGATGGTCTCGGCCACCTTGTGCTTGATCTCCTCGGTCAGCGCCTGGGCTTCGGGAGTGTTGACGTCGGACAGGTGGCCGGTGTGGCCGTACTGCTCGGCGTCCTGCACGTCGATGTCGTGGTCGGCCGGGCGGCGGCCGCGCGAGACCAGGTGGTTCTTGGCGGTGTTGATGCCGATGCGGTAAAGCCAGGTGTAGAACTGCGACTGGCCGCGGAAGCCGTTCAGGGCGCGGTAGGCCTTGATGAACGTTTCCTGGGCTACGTCGGCAGCGTCGCCGTCACCGACGAGCCGGCCGACCAGCTGGATGATCTTGTACTGGTACTTGCGCACCAGGAGCTCGAACGATCGCCGATCGCCCTTCTGCGCGCGAGCCACCAGCTGTTCGTCTAGTTGTTCTTCGCTCATTGGCGCCTAGTGATGGAAGGGGATCAGACATGCTTCGACAAGCTGGGTTCGAACCGCTAACGTTATTCCAGACGAGCCGGTCTGATCCTTCTGCTGGTTAGCGTACGGACGGCCTGCCTGTATTACCTATTCTATCAATCGCAGAGCACACGCTCTCATGGGTGACGGCGAAGTCCTGATCATCGGCAGCGGTGCGGCCGGCCTGACGTGCGCGCTGCGGCTGGCCGCGCTCGGCCATCAGGTCACCGTGGTGTCCAAAACCAGCCTTTCAAGTGGCAGCACGCTCTGGGCCCAGGGCGGCATCTCCGCCGTGCTCGACGAGGATGACTCGCTCGAGAACCACGTGCGCGACACGCTCACCGCCGGCGCCGGCCTGTGCGACGAGAAAGCCGTGCGCTTCACGGTCGAGCGCGGGCCCGGCTGCATCCGCTGGCTGGTCGAGCAGGGCGTGCAGTTCACGGTCGACGAGGAGGATTCCGCCAGCGCGCGCCTGCACCTGACCCGCGAGGGCGGGCATTCCCACCGTCGCGTAGTGCACGCAGCCGACGCCACCGGCCACGCGGTCGAGACGACGCTGTCGGGCCTTGCCGCCTCCCATCCACGGATCCGCGCGCGCGAGCACGTCGTCGCGGTCGACCTGATCGTCGATCGCGGCGCGGGAAAGGCGCTGGGCGCCTACCTGCTCGACACCCGCACTGGCCACGTCGAGGCCGTGCCGGCCAGCGCGGTGGTGCTCGCCACCGGCGGGGCGAGCATGGCCTACCTCTATTCCACCATCCAGCAGGGCGCCTCGGGTGACGGCATCGCCATGGCGTGGCGCGCGGGTTGCCGCATCGCCAACATGGAGTTCATGCAGTTCCATCCGACTTGCCTGTATCACGTCAAGTCGCGCGCGTTCCTGATCACCGAGGCACTGCGCGGCGAAGGCGCGCTGCTGAAGCTGCCAGCCGCCAACGGCCAGGCGGGCGAGCGCTTCATGCCGCGCTTCGACAGCCGCGAGGAGCTGGCGCCCCGCGACATCGTCGCCCGCGCCATCGACCACGAGATGAAGCGCCTGGGCCTGGACTTCGTCTACCTGGACATCACCCACAAGCCCGCCGAGTTCGTGAAGCGGCACTTCCCTTCCATCTTCGCGCACTGCCTGGAGCTCGGCCTCGACATCACCCGGGAGCCCATCCCGGTTGTGCCAGCGGCGCACTACACCTGCGGCGGGGTGATGACCGACCTCAACGGGCGCACCGACATCGACGGCCTCTACGCCATCGGCGAGGTCGCGCACACCGGCCTGCACGGCGCCAATCGCATGGCCAGCAACTCCCTGCTCGAATGCCTGGTGTTCGCCGACGCCGCCGCACAGGACTTGCACGGGCTGCTGCCGAAGCGACGCAGCCCATCCGGATTGCGTCCGTGGGACGAGAGCCGCGTCACCAACTCCGACGAGGACGTGGTGGTGGCGCACAACTGGCAGGAGCTGCGGCGCTTCATGTGGGACTACGTCGGCATCGTGCGCACCGACAAGCGACTGCAGCGAGCGCTGCATCGGGTCGAGCTGCTCAAGAGCGAGATCCTGGAGTACTACGGCAACTACCGCATCAGCGCCGACCTGATCGAGCTGCGCAACCTGGTGACCGTCGCCGAGCTGATCGTGCGCTCGGCGCTGGCACGCAAGGAGAGCCGCGGCCTGCACTACACGCTGGATTACCCGCGCACGGACAAGCACGCGCGGCCGACCATCCTGGATCCGGCCACCGGCACCCGACGTCAGGCGGCTGCGGCCGGTCCCTGATCGAGGAGCCGGGCGCGCACGCGGCGCAACAGCTCCGGTTCGGCTTCGTCGCCGAGCAGCACGCGCGACTGCCGCCGGCCGCTGCTGAGCTTGAAGTCGAGCACCATCAGGCGCGGATGCACGCAGCTGCTGCCCAGCAACTGCGCCTCGGACTTGCGGCCCTCGCCGTCCTCGACCATCCAGCTGCCGTCCGCGCTCCATTGCAGGCGGCGCAGCGCGCGCTTGCCGAAGCCCAGCGCCGGATGGCGCCGCAGCCACAGCCACGACACGCCAAACGCGCCGACGGCAACGGCGAGCGCCGGCCCGGGGCTCATCGCGAACGGCAGGAGCGCGACGGGGATCACGTGCAGCGCAAAGACCCACTGCAGCCCTCGCATCGAGGGCGCGAGCTTGCAATCAATGGTGCTGTCGAAGCTCGGCGATGACGTCGGCATATTCCTGCGGCGGCTGGGCGTGGCCCATGCTCCACGCGTAGATCTCGGGGTCCTCGACCTGGTCGAGCAGGCGCACGAACGCGTGCTGCTCTGTCACCGGCGCCATGGCATAGCGCTTCTCGTAATAGCGCTCGACGATGACGTCGAGCTCCTTCATGCCGCGGCGCAAGAGCCAGCGCAGGCGCCCGGGGTGCATGGGGCTACACCGTTCGCTCGACGATCTTCTTCTTGATCTCGGCGATCGCCTTGGCGGGATTCAATCCCTTCGGGCAGGTCTTCGCGCAATTCATGATGGTGTGGCAGCGATAGAGCTTGAACGGATCCTCCAGCGCGTCCAAGCGCGCGCCGGTCGCCTCGTCGCGCGAGTCGGCGATCCAGCGATACGCCTGCAGCAGCGTCGCCGGGCCGAGGTAACGATCGCCGTTCCACCAGTAGCTCGGGCAGCTGGTCGTGCAGCACGCGCAGAGGATGCACTCGTAGAGTCCGTCGAGCTTGGCCCGCTCCTCCTCCGATTGCAGGCGCTCGCGCGTCGGCGCGGGAGTGTCGGTCTTGAGCCACGGCTCCACCGACGCCAGCTGCGCGTAGAAGTGCGTGAGATCGGGCACCAGGTCCTTGACCACCGGCAGGTGCGGCAAGGGATAGATCTTCACCTCTCCCTTGATGTCCGAGCAGGCCTTTGTGCAGGCCAGCGTGTTGGTGCCGTCGATGTTCATCGCGCAGGAGCCGCAGATGCCCTCGCGGCAGGAGCGGCGGAAGGTCAGCGTCGCATCGACCTCGTTCTTGATCTTGATCAGCGCGTCGAGAACCATCGGCCCGCACGACGCCATGTCGACGTCGTAGGTGTCCATGCGCGGATTGGCGGGGGAGTCCGGGTCGTAGCGGTAGACCTTGAAGCTGCGCACCTGCTTGGCGCCTGCGGGCGCGTGATGGTGCTTGCCGGCCTTCTGGTCGATCTTGGAATTCTGCGGAAGCGTGAATTGCGCCATTGCTGTTCCGTTCCTTTAGTACACGCGCTTTTGCGGTGCGATCACGTCGATCTCGTCGTCGAGCACGTTCATGTGCACCGGACGGTAGTCGATCTTCACGTCGGTCTCGCTCGCGCGCCAGGCCAGCGTGTGCTTCATCCAGTTGCCGTCGTCGCGATCGGGGAAGTCCTCGTGCGCGTGCGCGCCGCGCGACTCCTTGCGATTGGCCGCCGAAGCCATCGTCACCAGCGCGTTGCCGAGCAGGTTGTCGAGCTCGAGCGTCTCGGCGAGGTCGCTGTTCCAGATCATCGAGCGATCCTTCAGCGCCACGTCCTTGAGGGACGCGCAGGTCTTCTTGAGCTTGGCCAGGCCGTCGTCCATCGACTTCTGCGTGCGGAACACCGCCGCGTGCGCCTGCATGTTCTTCTGCATCTCCAGGCGCAGGTCGGCCGTCGGCCGCGAGCCCTTGGCGTTGCGCAGCCGCTCGAGGCGCTCGATCGACGCGATCTCCGACTTGCCGCCGGGCGTGCCGCCGAGCGGCTTGTGGTTGCCACCTGCTTTCACCAGCTGCGCGGCGCGCTGCGCCGCGGCGCGGCCGAACACCACCAGGTCCAGCAGTGAGTTGGAGCCGAGGCGATTGGCGCCGTGCACCGATACGCACGCCGCCTCGCCCACCGCCATCAGGCCGGGCACGACCGAGTCCGGGTTGCCGTTGGCGAGCGTCACCGCCTCGCCCGTGTGCAGGGTCGGGATGCCGCCCATGTTGTAGTGCACCGTCGGCAGCACCGGGATCGGCTCCTTGGTGACGTCGACGTTGGCGAAGATCTTGGCGCTCTCGGAGATCCCCGGCAGGCGCGCGTGCAGCACGTCAGGGCCCAGGTGCTCCAGGTGCAGGTGGATGTGATCGTGCTCGGGGCCGACGCCGCGGCCCTCGCGGATCTCGATGGTCATCGATCGCGATACCACGTCGCGCGACGCCAGGTCCTTGCGGTTGGGCGCGTAACGCTCCATGAAGCGCTCGCCCTTGGAGTTGGTGAGGTAGCCGCCCTCGCCGCGCGCGCCTTCCGTGATCAGGCAGCCCGAGCCGTAGATACCGGTCGGATGGAACTGCACGAACTCCATGTCCTGCAGCGGCAGGCCCGCGCGCAGCACCATCGCGTTGCCATCGCCCGTGCAGGTGTGCGCGGACGTCGCCGAGAAATACGCGCGGCCGTAGCCACCGGTCGCCAGGATCACCATGTGCGCGCGGAAGCGGTGCAGCTGCCCGGTCGACAGGTCCCACGCGAGCACGCCGCGACAGGCGCCGTCGTCATCCATCAGGAGATCGAGCGCGAAGTACTCGATGAAGAACTGGGCGCGGCACTTGAGCGACTGCTGGTAGAGCGTGTGCAGCATCGCGTGGCCGGTACGGTCAGCGGCGGCCGCGGTGCGCTGCGCCGTGCCCTTGCCGTAGTCGGTGGTCATGCCGCCGAACGGGCGCTGGTAGATCTTGCCTTCGGGCGTGCGCGAGAACGGCACGCCGTAGTGCTCGAGCTCGATGACGGCTGCCGGCGCCTCGCGGCACATGTACTGGATCGCGTCCTGGTCGCCGAGCCAGTCCGAGCCCTTGACCGTGTCGTACATGTGCCAGCGCCAGTCGTCTGCGCCCATGTTGCCGAGCGCTGCGGAGATGCCGCCCTGCGCTGCGACCGTGTGCGAGCGCGTCGGAAACAGCTTGGTGATGTTGGCGGTCTTCAGGCCCGCTTCGGCAAGGCCGAGCGTAGCGCGCAGGCCGGCGCCGCCGGCGCCGACCACGACGACGTCGTACTCGTGATGCGTGATGTCGTAGGCGGCCATGTCTTCTTCTTATGCGAGCGCGATCTTGAGCACGGCGAAGATGCCCGCCGCGGCGACAACCGTGTGGAGGAACTTGGACAGGATCAGGCCGGCGAGCTTGCCGGCTTCGCTGGCGACGTAATCCTCGATCACGACCTGCACGCCGAGCGCCGAGTGGTAAGCGGTGATCGCGACAAACAGCACCAGCGCCACGGCGACGGAAGGTGCCGCCACCCAATGATGCACGGCGGCGAAGCCGGCGCTGCCGATCTGCGCCAGCGAGAACACGAACCACAGCGACAGGGGGATCAGCGCGAGCGCCGACACGCGCTGCACCCAGAAGTGATGCGCGCCCTGCTTGGCCGACCCCAGGCCCCGGGCTTTGGACAGCGGCGAGCGCAGGTTGGACGACGCCTTCATGAGACGCGTCCCAGCGCCACGAGCCAGATGCCCGCCGTCAGGATCAGCGACGCCGCCACGACCGCGTAGCCGGACTTGTAGGCCGTCGGGATGTCGAAGCCGTGGCCCGTGTCCCACACCAGGTGCCGGATGCCATTGCACAGGTGATACATCAGTGCCCAGCCGTAAGCGAACATCAGCGCCGTCCCGTACCAGGCCTGCAGGTGCGGCACCAGGTTGTCGTAGGACTGCGCGCCATTGGCAAGCATCACCAGCCACACGCCGACCAGCAGCGTGCCGAAGGACAGCGCCAGCCCGGTCAGGCGATGCGCGAACGACAGGACCGAGGTGAGCTGGAAGCGGTAGTAAGAGCCCAGCATGAACGGCGACATCGGCCGGCTGATCTGGCGCGTCGGTGCAGGCAGGTCGCTCGGCTCTGTTTTCATGAGGCCCCCTTCAGAAATCGATGCATCGGCCGTTCTTTTCCCAATCCCCGTAGCGCGTGGGCTCCGGCCCGTCCTTGCGACCGCCGATTTCACGCACCGCATCCGTCGGCGCCGGCTGTTGCGGCTGCCAACGCCGGACGACGGACTCGCTGGAGGCGGGCTCTTGCTCGGCTGGCACAGCGGGGGTGTCGGCCATGACTGATATTCTCTCAAGATTCATCCGGTCATCGCAATGCAACAAACTGCTTCGCCCTCGCCGCGTGGTGTCGGTCGCATCCTCGCCACCGGCGCCGATGTCGACACCTTCCTGCAGGGACAGCTCACGCAGGACGTGCGGAAAGTGGACGCCTTCCCGCCTCTGCTCGCCGGCTATTGCAGCGCCAAGGGCCGGCTGCTGGCGGTGATGCAGCTGCAGCGCTCCGCCGACGGTGTCGTGCTGGAAATGCATCGTTCCATCCTGGAAGCGACGCTCAAGCGCCTGCGCATGTTCGTGCTGCGCTCCAAGGTCGTCCTTACCGAGATGGCGCCTGCCGTTCCCGAGAGCGGCGAGGAGGAGTGGCGCAGCGATCGCATCGCCCGCGGCATCCCGACGATCTACCCGGAGACCAGCGACCACTTCGTTCCGCAGATGTGCAACCTGGACGCGCTCGGCGCCATCAGCTTCGACAAGGGCTGCTACACCGGACAGGAGATCGTCGCGCGGCTGCATTACCTGGGGCAGGTGAAGCGGCGCATGTTCCGCGGCCGCGTGCCGAACGTGGCGGTGCCAGGGATGGCTGTGTTCGACGCGCGCACCCCGTCGCAGGCAGTCGGCGAAGTGGTCGACGCCATCGGCGGATTCGGCTTGCTGGTGCTGCAGACGTCGCACGCCGACGGTGATCTTTGCCTGGGCAGCGCCAGCGGTCCGCGTATCGACGAGGTGACGGATCTGTCCGCTGCGGCATAACGATATGCCGCATAAGGCGGCCCCATAAAAGTCTTTTACAGGTCTAAGAGCGCTCCCCAACATAGCCGCACGTTCCATCCACCGGGGAGTTCTGCGCTGTGTTGAACCATTCGCCGAAGCGTGCGCTCACGCTTCTGACCGTCGCTGTTGCCATCATCGGCCCAGCCCATGCGGCCGATCCCAGCTCCGAGAGCCTCGACCAGCGGCTCAAAGTCGTCGAGCGCCAGCTCGAGATCAACAAGGAAGACGCCGAGACCAAGGCGCAGTCCTCGGCAAGCGCCAACGCTGGCGACAAGGGCTTCAGCATCAAGTCGGCCAAGGGCGACTACGAGCTGAAGATCCGCGCACTGGCGCAGGTCGACGGCCGCTTCTTCCTGGCCGATCAGAACCAGTTCCGCGACCAGTTCCTGCTGCGGCGGCTGCGTCCCACCATCGAGGCCTCGCTCGGCAAGTTCGTCGCCCTTCGGCTGACGCCCGAGTTCGCGGCCGGCGCCGGCACCAGCGGCGATGGCCTGTCCGCCAGCATCGTCGACGCCTACGCCGACCTGAAGTTCGCGCCGTGGGCGGGATTGCGCGTCGGCAAGCAGAAGGGCCCGGTTGGCCTGGAGCGCCTGCAGTCGGGCGGCAACTTGAGCTTCGTCGAGCGCGGCTACGTCACCGAGCTCGTGCCCAATCGCGACATCGGCGCGGCGCTGTTCGGCGAGATCGGCGGCGGCGTCGTGAGCTACGCGGCCGGCATCTTCAACGGCACCGCCGACGGCCGCGACATTGCCGGCGTCGATGCGGACAATCGCCACGAGTTCGAAGGCCGCATCTTCTCCGAGCCGCTGAAGAACGCGCCGGGATTCTTGCAAGGCCTGGGCTTCGGCGTCGGCGGCTCCACCGGCAGCCAGTTCACCAGCACCACCACGGTGAACAATTACCTGCCCCGGTACCGCTCGCCTGGCCAGAACCAGTTCTTCAGCTACCTGAACAACGCTGCAGTGCCCGCGTCAGGGACCAATCCGGCGGTGCCCGCGGCGATCGTCGTCGCCAACGGCACGCACACGCGCCTGTCGCCGCAGCTGTACCTTCTATCGCAACAGCTTCGGGCTGCTCGCCGAGTACGCGACGTCGAAGCAGGACGTGGCGCTCAACGGCGATACGCAGAGCTTCACGCACAAGGCCTGGAACGCCCAGGTCAGCTACGTGCTCACCGGCGAGGATGCGAGCTTCAAGGGCGTGGTCAAGCCACGCGACTCCTACGCCATCGGCGACAAGGGCTGGGGCGCGTTCGAGGTGGTGACGCGCGTCGAGGAGCTGAAAGTCGATCAGGACGCATTCGACAAGGGCTTTGCCGACATCAACAAGTCCGCGCGTCGCGCTCGCAGCTACGGCGCCGGCGTGAACTGGTACCTCACCGCCAACGCCAAGGTCGTCCTGGATTACAACCTCACGCAGTTCGACGGTGGCGCCAGCGGCGGCGGCGATCGCCTCGACGAGAAGGCCATCTTCACGCGCCTGCAAGTCGCCTATTGACCCGCACGCGCTCCACGACCGAGAACCTCCATGCATCGCAAGTTCATTTCTGCACTCTTCACCCTGCTCGTCGCAACCTCCGCACACGCCGGCAGCACCGAGCTGCTCAACGTCTCCTACGATCCGACGCGCGAGCTGTACAAGGAGATCAACGCCCGCTTCATCGAGCAATGGAAGGCGAAAAGCGGCCAGGCACTGTCGATCAACCAGTCGCACGGCGGCTCCGGCAAGCAGGCGCGCGCGATCATCGACGGCCTGGAGGCCGACGTCGCCACGCTGGCCCTCGCTTACGACATCGACCAGCTCTACGAGAAAGGCAAGCTGATCCCCGCGGACTGGCAGAAGCGCCTGCCGCATAACAGCTCGCCGTACACCTCGACCATCGTCCTGCTGGTGCGCAAGGGCAATCCCAAGGGCATCAAGGACTGGGACGACCTGGTGAAGCCTGGCGTCTCGGTGGTGACGCCCAACCCGAAGACCTCCGGCGGCGCACGCTGGAATTACCTCGCCGCCTGGGCGTTTGCGAAAAAGAAATTCGGCGGCGACGAAGCCAAGGTCAAGGAGTTCGTCAAGCAGCTCTACAAGAACGTGCCGGTGCTGGATACCGGCGCGCGTGGCTCCACCACGACGTTCGTGCAGCGCGGCATCGGTGACGTGCTGATCGCCTGGGAGAACGAGGCATTCCTGTCGCAGCAGGAGTTCGGCAAGGACAAGTTCGAGATCGTGGCGCCGTCGCTGTCGATCCTGGCGGAGCCGCCGGTCACCGTCGTCGACAAGGTCGTCGACCGCCGCGGCACGCGCAAGGCGGCCGAGGCCTACCTCAACTTCCTCTACACCGACGAGGCGCAGGAGATCGTGGCGAAGAACTTCTACCGCCCCGTGAGCAACGTCGTCGGGCAGAAATACGCGGCGCAATTCCCGAAGCTCGAATTGGTGACCATCGCCGACTTCGGCGGCTGGCAGAAAGCGCAGGCCGCGCACTTTGGCGAGGGCGGTGTCTTCGATCAGATCAGCCTGGGCAAGTAGATGAGCGCGCTGGCCGCTGCCCTGCCACTTCCGCGGTCGCGCGCGTTCAGCGCGATCCCGGGATTCGGGCTCACCATGGGCGTCACGATCACGTACCTGTCGCTGATCGTGCTCATCCCGCTGGCGGGCGTGTTCTTCAAGGCGGCAGGACTGGGCCTGGAAGGGCTCTGGCACACGCTGTCGGCGCCGCGGGTGCTCGCGTCGCTCAAGCTCACCTTCGGCGCGGCGCTGATCGCCGGCTGCGCCAACGCCGTCTTCGGATTGCTCGTGGCGTGGGTGTTCGTGCGCTATGAATTTCCCGGCAAGCGGCTGTTCGACGCCACCATCGATCTTCCTTTCGCGCTGCCCACCGCGGTCGCCGGCATCGCGCTCACGGCCCTCTACGCCGGCAACGGCTGGATCGGCCAGTTCCTCGAGCCGCACGGCATCAAGGTCGCGTACACGCCGCTCGGCATCGTCCTGGCGATGACGTTCATCGGCCTGCCGTTCGTGGTACGCACCGTGGAGCCGGTGCTGCGCGAAGCCGAGAAGGAGCTGGAGGAAGCCGCGGCCTCGCTCGGCGCCAGCCGCTGGCAGACCGTCACGCGCGTGATCCTACCGACCATCTGGCCGGCGCTGCTCACCGGCTTTGCGCTGGCCTTCGCGCGCGCCGTCGGCGAGTACGGATCGATCATCTTCATCGCCGGCAACATCCCGATGGTGTCGGAGATCGCGCCGCTCCTGATCATCATCAAGCTCGAGGAGTTCGACTACGCCGGCGCCACGGCCGTGGCCGCGGCCATGCTGGTGATCTCCTTCGCGCTGCTCCTGGCGATCAACGCGCTGCAAGCCTACAGCCGGCGGCGCAAGTCATGAGGAGCGCGGTCGTTTCCGAGCAGCCCTGGGTACGCTGGTCGCTGACGCTGGCCGCGCTGCTGTTTCTTTCCTTCTTCCTGCTGCTGCCACTCGTGTCCGTGTTCGTCGAGGCGCTGCGCAACGGGCTCGGGACCTACTTCGATACGTTCACGAATCCCGACGCGCTGGCCGCGATCCGCCTGACGTTGCTGACGGCCGCGATCGCCGTGCCGCTCAATCTCGTGTTCGGCGTCTGCGCGGCCTGGGCGATCACCAAGTTCCAGTTCCGCGGCAAGCAATTCCTGATCACGCTGATCGACCTGCCCTTCTCGGTTTCGCCGGTAGTGTCGGGCCTGATCTACGTGCTGATCTTCGGCGCCCAGGGCTGGGCCGGGCCGTGGCTGGCGGCGCACGACATCAAGATCATCTTCGCGGTGCCCGGCATCGTGCTGGCGACGGTCTTCATCACCTTCCCGTTCATTGCGCGCGAGCTGATCCCGCTGATGCAGGAGCAAGGCACCGACGACGAGCAGGCGGCGCTGTCGCTGGGCGCATCGGGCTGGCAGACGTTCTGGCGCGTGACGCTGCCCAACATCAAGTGGGGCCTGCTCTACGGCGTGCTCCTGTGCAACGCGCGCGCGATGGGCGAGTTCGGCGCGGTGAGCGTGGTCAGCGGCCACATCCGCGGCAAGACCAACACCATGCCGCTGCACATCGAGATCCTCTACAACGAGTACGCGTTCAGCGCGGCCTTCGCGGTGGCGTCGCTGCTGGCGGCGCTGGCGCTGGTCACGCTGGGGATCAAGACGCTGCTGGAATGGCGGCACGCCGGCGAATTGGCCGCGACCCGAAGACATTAGGGACACACCATGGAAATCCGCATCAAGGACGTCAGCAAGACCTTCGGCAGCTTCCAGGCCCTGCGCAACGTCAACCTCGACATCCGCTCCGGCGAGCTGATCGCACTGCTGGGACCGTCGGGCTCGGGCAAGACGACGCTGCTGCGCGCCATCGCCGGCCTGGAGAGCGTCGACGGCGGCCAGATCCTGTTCGGTGGCGAGGACGCGTCGCGGCTGCCGGTGCAGGGTCGCCGCGTCGGCTTCGTGTTCCAGCACTACGCGCTCTTCAAGCACATGACCATCGGCGACAACATCGCCTTCGGGCTCACCGTGCGCGACCGTCGCCACCGGCCGGCTGCCGACGCCATCCAGCAGCGCGTGCGCGAGCTCCTCGAGCTGGTGCAGCTACCGGGACTGGAGGCGCGCTATCCCAACCAGCTGTCCGGTGGACAGAAGCAGCGCGTCGCGCTGGCGCGCGCGCTGGCGATCGAGCCGCGCGTGCTGCTGCTGGACGAGCCCTTCGGCGCGCTCGACGCCAAGGTGCGCAAGGACCTGCGGCGCTGGCTGCGCGACCTGCACGACCGCACCGGCTACACGACCGTGTTCGTCACCCACGACCAGGAGGAGGCCCTGGAGCTCGCCGACCGCATCGTGGTGATGAACAAGGGCGCGATCGAGCAGAACGGCACCGTCGACGAGCTCTACGAGCATCCAGCGACGCCGTTCGTGTTCGACTTCCTGGGCAGCACCAACGTCATCGAGGCCGAGGTGCACGGCCGGCAAATCCTGCACGCGGGGCGCGAGATCGCCATCCTGCAGGACAGCATCCGCCCGAACGGTCCCGTCGACGTCTACGTGCGGCCGGGCGACCTGCGCGTAGCCGAAGCCACTGCGCCCGGCATGGACGTCGAGGTGCGCTGGCTGCAGCGCACCGGCCCGATCGTCCGCGCGGAGGTGACCCTCATCGGATCGCAGGCGACGCTGACGGTGGAGCTGCCGCATCTGCACCACGACGTGCCGCAGTTCAAGGTCGGCGGGCAGCTACGCCTGCGCATGATGCAGTTCAGCCTCTACGGTCGCGAGGCGCGGCTGGCGTCCCGCAGCGCGGTGGACAAGCCGATCCTGATCGGCCGCGAGCGCGCGCGGGCTTAACGCGCGGCGGCGCGCGCCGCCAGATCCTTCAGGCCTTCTTCGATGCTGACCTTGCCGCGGTATCCGAGCTCGCGACGCGCCTTGCTGTCGCGCACCGTCACGCTCTGGCCGAACAGCGTCGCCGCCATCCGCGTCACCGGTGGCTTGCCCGGCAGGTGCAGCAAATCCCACACTGATTCGCACACCGTGCCGAGGATCTTCACCACACGGTTGGGCACGCTCTTGTCGGGAATCTGCACGCCCTGCGTGGCGAGCATGCGCGTGATGAAATCCCGCAGCGCCACCGGCGCGCCGTCAGTCAGAAAATAGATCTCCCCCGCCCCGCCCTTCTCGGCCGCCAGCAGCATGCCTTCGACGACGTTGGCAACGTGGCAGGTGGATGTCGGATAGCGACCGCCGTCCATCCACAGGAAGCGACCGGTCTTCACCGCTTCTACCAATTGCAGCAGGACCGAGGTGTCGTCGGCGCCCCAGATGAAGCGCGGGCGCACGATCGACGTGCGCAGCGACGCCGTGCTGGCGGCCTGCACCAGCGCTTCGGCCGCCGCCTTGGTCGCCGGGTAGCGCGGATACGGGCGCGCAGGGCGCGGCCTGGATTCATCGACGCCGATCAGCGGCGAGCCGTCCGCAAGCACGGCCTCGGTGCTGACGTGGACGAACACCGGCACGCCCGATTGCCGCGCCGCTTCCAGCAGGTTGCGCGTGCCTTGAACGTTGCCGCGCTCGAAGCGCTCGCGCGGGCCCCACTCGGCAACTTCGGCGGCGACGTGGAAGATCACCGAGCAGCCGCGCGTACCGGCGGTGAGCGCCTGCGCATCGTCGAGATCGCCGCGCACAGGCTCGGCACCGAGCGCCTTCAACGCCGCGTCCGACCGCTCGCTGCGCGACAGCGCCCGCACCCGATCGCCGCGCGCGACCAGCGCGCGGATCAGATTGCGGCCGACGAAGCCCGATCCGCCGGTGACGAACATCATGGGACTGCGGCCGCGTGCTTCTGCAGCTCCTCGAGGATCGCCGCCTTCATGGTCGCGGAGCGCTGCGGCTGCGCCGTCAGCAGGTTCGCCTGCTCGCGCGGATCGGCGCGCAGGTCGTAAAGCTCGTCGGTGATCGGCGGCATGTTCACGTAGGGCTTGAGGTTCAGGTAGTGCACGTACTTCCACTGTCCCTGCAGCATGGCGATGCTGCCGGTGCGCAGCTCGTCGAAGCGGCGATTGCGCTCGAAATTCATCGCGAAGGCGGGATCCTCGTCCTCGGGCGCGTCGAGCGCGATGGCGCGGCCTTCGACGCCTTGCAGCACCGGCAACCCGGCCAGGGCGAGCAGCGTCTGCGGCAGGTCCACCTGCTCGGCCACCACGTCGCTGCGCGCGCCCTGCGCTTGCGCCGGCGCCTTGATGATCAGCGGAATATGGATCAGCTCCTCGGAGAGCAGCGGTCCACCGTGGCCGCCGTAGCCGCGGCTGAAGCTTTCGCCGTGATCGGCGCTAATGGCGATCACCGAACCGTCGAAGCCGCCGCGCGCCTTGAGCCAGTCCAGGAACTCGCCGACGTGGCGATCGAAGTACAGCACGCCCTCGTCGTAGCGGCCGACGAGACTGCCCGGGAATGCCGCGTCACGGCTGGCATTCCACTGGTACGGCGGCGACGAGTCGAAGCGCGTGCGATGCGCGTCGGACGTGTCGAAATGACCCAGGAGCTCGGGCGACACGGCGTACGGGTCGTGCGGACCGAACAGGTGGACCCAGAGGAAGCGCGGGCGATCCGACTCCTGCGACCAGAGCTCCTTGGCGGCATCCAGCGCGACGTCCGGCGCGAAGTGCGCGTTGGGCTTGAACACCCCGAGCTTGAGCAGCAGCTGGTCGATGTGCTTCTCCAGCCGATGCGTCGGCCGCGTCACGAAGGCCGCGTCGAACGACGGCAGCCAGCGGTCGGGCCAGTAGGTCCAGAGGAAGCTCGTGCGGATGGCGAGAGTCCGCATCTCGTCGACCCAGGGGAGCATGCGGTTCTGCGCAGGCGCGGCGCACGGATTGGTGTCCACCGTGAGCACCTGATAGCCGGCATCGTGGAAAGCTTGCAGCAGGTTGCGGCCGTAGATGGCGTCGACCGGGCGGCTGCCGACGTTCCAGGCGCGATGCGTCCAGGAGCGCACGCCGTAGGTGAAGGCCACAGTCGTCGGCGTGGTGAAGTTGCTGTTGGCGTAAAACCGGTCGAATACCGTCGCGCCCGTCGCGAACGCGTCGAGGCGCGGCGTGGTCTGGCGCTCGTAGCCGTAGAGCGACATGTGATTGGCGGCGAGCGTGTCGATCGTGATCAGCACGACGTCCGGCTTGCTGCCCTTCTCGAGCTGGGCGCGGTGCGGCACGGGACGCGTCTCCATCGCCGTCAGCACCGCCTCGATCGGCAGCAGCAGCGCGACGGCGATGGCGCTGCCGATCGCGATCTTGCGGCCGAGCTGCAGCAGCGGACCCGGACGCGGATAGCGCCAGGTCAGCACCAGCGCGGCGACGAGCATGCCCCCCGCGATCAGGCGCAGCGACGTCGGCAGCGCCGCCGCCGCGGGGCGCGAGACGCTGCGCAGCCAGTCATGCAGCGCGTAGGCGAGCACGACGCCGGTCAGGGCGCGGGCCAGCGCGATCAGGAGCCACTGCGCCCACGCCACCAGCCGCGGTGCGCGCACCAGCAGGCGCTGGCCAGCCGCTGCGATCAGGATCAGCAGCATCAGCGGCACGGCGTGCACCACCCAGCCCGCGGCGTAGACGAACGGGAACTGCCGCAGCCGTAGGAAGTGGTGATAGCCGTCGAGGACGGAGATGAACTCGAGCGGGTACCACAGGCCCAGCACCACCGCCCACAGTGGCCAGAACTGGACGTGCCTGGACGGGTTATCTGCTGCTGGACTCAAAGGGAACTCCATTTCCCTGCGGCATCACGCTTCCGGTCTCATCTGCGGGAACAGCAGCACGTCGCGGATCGACGGCTGGTCGGTCAGGAACATCACCAGGCGGTCGATGCCCAGGCCCGCGCCGGCGGTCGGCGGCATGCCGTATTCCAGCGCGCGGATGTAGTCGGCGTCGTAGTGCATCGCCTCGAGGTCGCCCGCGTCCTTGGCGGCGACCTGCGCCTTGAAGCGCGCCGCCTGATCGTCGGGATCGTTGAGCTCGGAGAAGCCGTTGGCGATCTCGCGGCCGCCGATGAACAGCTCGAAGCGGTCCGTCACGTCGGCGTTGCCGTCGTTGCGGCGCGCCAGCGGCGACACCTCGGTCGGGAATTCGGTGATGAACGTCGGGTCGAGCAGCTTGGCCTCGACGGTCTTCTCGAAGATCTCCGTCAGCAGCTTGCCCGCGCCGTAAGCGGGCTTGACGTCCCCGCCGACCTTGCGCGCGTGCGCTTCCAGGTAGGCGCGGTCGAACAGGCGCGCTGCGTCGAGCTCCGGATTGAAGTGCGCCACGGCGTCGCGCATCGTCCAGCGGCGGAACGGCTGCGCGACGTCGTACTCGCGCGACTGGTACTGCATCGTCGAGGCGCCGTTGACGGCCAGCGCCAGGTCGCGCACCAGGTTCTCGAGCAGGTCCATCAGGTCGCGATAGTCCGCGTAGGCCTGATAGAACTCCAGCATGGTGAATTCCGGGTTGTGCCGCGTCGACAGGCCTTCATTGCGGAAGTTGCGGTTGATCTCGTAGACCCGCTCGAAGCCGCCGACCACCAGACGCTTCAGGTACAGCTCCGGCGCGATGCGCAGGTAAAGGTCGCGGTCCAGCGCGTTGTGGTGCGTCACGAACGGACGCGCGACGGCGCCGCCGGCGATCGGCTGCAGCATCGGCGTCTCGACCTCCAGGAATCCCAGCGAGTCGAAGAACTGGCGGATGTAGGCGACGGCGCGCACGCGCTTCTCGAACACGGCGCGCACCTCCGGATTGGCGATGAGGTCGACGTAGCGCTGCCGGTAGCGGATCTCGGTGTCGGTGAGGCCGGCCCACTTCTCCGGCAGCGGCCGGATCGCCTTGACCAGGAGCTGCAGCGATTGGCAGCGCAGCGACAGCTCGCCGGTCCGGGTCTTCATCATGGTGCCGCTGACGCCCAGGATGTCGCCGACGTCCGCGGCCTTGAACATCTCGTACGTCGCATCGCCGACGGCGTTGGACTGCACGAAGATCTGGATCCGGCCGGACATGTCCTGCAGCTGGCCGAAGCTCGCTTTGCCCATGACGCGCTTGGCCATCAGCCGGCCCGCGATCTTGTAGACGTTGGTCTCGCCTTCCAGCGACGCGGCATCGCGATGACCGTAGCTGCCGACCAGGTGCGCGGCCAGGGTGTCGCGCCGGAACGTGTTCGGATACGCGCCGCCTTCGTCCCGCAGCTTCTGCAGCTTCTCGCGCCGCGCGGCGATGACGTGGCTCTCGTCCAGCGGCTTGTCGTTGTCGTCGGTCATTGGATGCCTTGCTTCAAGCTCGCCTCGATGAACGGGTCCAGGTGCCCGTCCAGAACCTTCTGCGTGTCGGCGATCTCGATGCCCGTGCGCAGATCCTTGATGCGCGACTGGTCGAGCACGTACGAGCGGATCTGGTTGCCCCACTCCACGTCGCTCTTGGAGTCTTCCACCTTCTGCTTCTCGACGTTGCGCTTGTGCATCTCCAGGTCGTAGATCTTGGCCTTGAGCATCTTCATCGCCCGGTCGCGGTTGGCGTGCTGGCTGCGCTCGGTCTGGCAGGCGACGACGATGCCGGTCGGCATGTGCTTGATGCGGATCGCCGACTCGGTCTTGTTGACGTGCTGGCCGCCGGCGCCGCTGGAGCGGAACGTGCCGACCTCCAGGTCCGCGGGATTGATCTCGACCTTGATGTCGTCGTCGACCTCCGGCGTCACGAACACGCCGGCGAACGAGGTGTGGCGGCGATTGCCGGAATCGAACGGCGACTTGCGCACCAGCCGGTGCACGCCGGTCTCCGTGCGCAGCCAGCCGTACGCATACGGTCCCTGCACGTAGATCGTCGCGGACTTGATGCCGGCGACCTCGCCATCGGTCCGGTCCATGAGCTCGGCCTTGAATCCCTTCTCGGCGGTCCAGCGCAGGTACATGCGCAGCAGCATCTCCGCCCAGTCCTGCGCCTCGGTGCCGCCGGCGCCGGATTGCAGGTCCAGGAACGCGTTGTGCGAGTCCATGGGCCCGCTGAACATGCGCTTGAACTCGAGGTCGGCGGCAACGCGATCCAGCTTGGAGAGGTCGCGGTCGATCTCGACCAGCGTTGCGGTGTCGCCCTCCGAGTCCGCCAGCTCCGCAAGCTCCGCGGCGTCCTTGAGGCCCGCGGCAGCCTGGTCCAGCGGCTGGATCACCGATTCCAGCTGCGAGCGCTCTCGGCCGAGGTTCTGCGCGTATTCGGGGCGGGTCCAGACCTCGCCGCGCTCGAGCTCGGCGTTGACCTCCGCCAGGCGATCACGCTTGGTGTCGTAGTCAAAGATAGCTCCGCAGCGCGTTGAACCGCGCCTGCAGAGCCCTCACCTGGTCTCGAACCTGATTGGCGTCCATGAACGTGGATCTGAACAAGGCCGCGCAGTTTACCTGATGATCCCTTACGGATCGGCGGCTTGGAGGATGGCAGACGCCTGAGGGCGGCTGCTATAGTCTTCCTTAGAACAAGTTCGGCCAAGCCGGGGATTTTCAGGGGGAATTGGGATGAAACACCGCTCAAGCGTTCTTGCTGTGTCCGCCTTCTTTGCGACGGCGGCATCGCTGACCGCGACCGCACAGGACAGTGGCGCCGACAAGCGGTACTACATTTCCCCGATGGGCTCCTTCGTGTTCCAGGACACCAATCGCGGCCTGCAGAGCGGTTACGGCGGAACGCTGGCCATCGGCAAGAAGATGACCAACGGCCTGAACCTCGAGATCACCGGCTACTACACCACCGCCAAGCCGGACACTGGCTCGGAAGCCAACGCGCAGTTCTACTCGATCGGCGGCGGCGTCATGATCACCCCCATCAGCAGCCTGCCGTGGCTTTACGTGCCGCTCACCGTCTACAGCAACTGGGGCAAGCAGCAGCCAGGCATCGTCAAGGACTACCGCTCCACGGTGTTCGATAGCGGCTTGGGCCTGCTCATCCCCATCGGCTTCTTCGACGGCAACGGCTTCATGCCGGACGGCACGTCGGTGCGTTTCGACGCGCGCTATCGCTACGATCAGCACGGCGAGCCGCACCTGGGCAAGGGCGGCGAGGACAGCTTCTACGACGTGGCGTTGAACCTCGGCTTCCTGGTTCCGCTCACGCACACGGCGAAGGCGGTGACCGAAGCGCCCCCGCCGGCGCCCGAAGTGGTCGAGACCGTGGCGCCGGCCGACGCCGACAGCGACGGCGTACCCGACGATCTGGATCAGTGCCCCGAGACGCCCGCCGGCACGACGGTCGACGAGAAAGGCTGTCCGGTGCCCACCGCTGCGCCGGAAGGTGAATGCGCCGTGCCCGGACCGGGCCAACAGGCCAACCTCAAGGGATGCAAGGAAGGGCAGGCTGTCGTCCTGTCCGGCGTGAACTTCGAGAACGGCAAGGCCACGCTGACGGGCCCCGCCAAGATCATCCTCGACAGCGTCGCCGACGCGATGAAGGCCTCGCCCGACACCAAGGTCGAAATCGGCGGGCACACCGACAACAGCGGGTCGGACGCCAGCAACCAGAGCTTGTCGGAGCGCCGCGCGAACGCGGTGAAGACTTACCTCGTCGACCGCGGCGTGGATGCCGCGCGCATGGGGACGAAGGGATACGGCGAGTCGCAGCCGCTGGTGGCCAACGAAACGCCGGAAGGTCGCGAGCAGAATCGCCGCGTCGAGTTCAAGGTGGTGACCGAGGTTTCGGGGGACGCTGCTCCTGCTGCATCGGCACCCGAAGCCGCGCCTGCTCCGACCGAGCCGGCACCGGCAGAAGCTGCTCCGGCACCGGTCGAGACGGCGCCCGCAGCGACCGAAACAGCTCCGGCGCCGGTGGAGACCGCGCCTTCCACGCCGGAGACTGCGCCAGCACCGGTGGAGACCGCACCGTCCGAGCCTGCTGCGCCTGCCGAAGCACCGCCCGCCGAAGCGGCTCCGACGGAATCGGCTCCAGCCGAGCCGGCACCGGCCGAGGCGATTCCGGCCGAGACGCCAGCGCCGCCTCCCTGATTCCACGCTTGAAACGAAAAGCCCCGCAATCGCGGGGCTTTTTTTCGGGGCGACGGCCCTCCTACAACTGCCCGGCCAGCCGCAGCTCGTCGGGCACGCGGTGCTTGGTCACGCGGTCCAGCGCGACCAGCGTCTCCAGCAGGTGATCGATGTGCTTCAGCGGCCAGGAGTTGGGGCCGTCGCACAGCGCGCTGTCGGGATTGGGGTGCGTCTCCATGAACAGCCCGGCGACGCCGACCGCGATCGCCGCACGCGCCAGCACCGGGATCATCTCGCGCATGCCGCCGCTGGCCGTGCCCTGCCCGCCCGGCAGCTGCACCGTGTGCGTCGCATCGAACACCACCGGCGCGTACTTGCGCATGATCGCAAGCCCGCGCATGTCGGCGACGAGATTGTTGTAGCCGAACGAGAAGCCGCGCTCGCAGAGCATGAACTGATGCGGAGCGACGTCCTTCATCTTCTCGATCACGTTGCCCATTTCCCAGGGCGACATGAACTGGCCTTTCTTGACGTTGACCGGCTTGCCGAGCCTGGCGACGCTCTGCATGAAGTTGGTCTGGCGGCAGAGGAACGCCGGCGTCTGGATCACGTCCACCACGCTGGCGACCTCTTTCAGCGGCGTGTCCTCGTGCACGTCGGTGAGCACCGGCACGCCGATCTGCTTGCGCACCGCTTCCATGATCTTCATCCCGCCTTCCAGGCCCGGGCCGCGATAGGACTTGTGCGACGAGCGGTTGGCCTTGTCGTAGGAGCCCTTGAACACGTACAGGATGTTGTGCTTCTTCGCGATCGGCGCGATGTGGCCCGCCACTTCGATCGCGAGCTCCTGCGACTCCAGCGTGTCGGGGCCGGCGATCAGGAAGAACGGATGCTCGATGCCGATCTCTCGGCCGCAGAGCTTCAAGCGGCTTGCGCCTGGTTTGCGAGGTGATGCTCGCGCGCCGCCTTGATGAATCCGGTGAACAACGGGTGTCCGTCGCGCGGCGTGGAAGTGAATTCCGGGTGGAACTGGCAGCCGACGAACCAGGGATGGTCCGGAAGCTCCACCATCTCCACCAGCTGATCCTCGACGGTCTCGCCGGCAATCAGGAATCCCTCTGCCTCCAGCTGCTGGCGGTAATTGTTGTTGAACTCGAAGCGGTGGCGATGACGCTCGCTGATCAGCTCCGAGTTGTAGAGCGCGCGCGACTTGGAGCCGACGCGCAGCCTGCAGGCCTGCACCCCCAGGCGCATGGTGCCGCCGAGGTTGGACTGCGCCGTGCGCTTGTTGATCTTGCCGGTGGGATCGTGCCACTCCGTCACCAGCGCGATGACCGGGTGCGGCGTCTTGGGGTTCATCTCGGTCGAGTGCGCGTCGGCCAGCCCACAGACGTTGCGCGCAAACTCGATGGTCGCGACCTGCATGCCCAGGCAGATGCCGAGGTACGGGATGCGGTTGGTGCGGGCGTAGTTGGCGGCGGTGATCTTGCCTTCGATGCCGCGGTTGCCGAATCCCCCGGGGACCAGGATCGCGTCGGCGCCCTGCAGCACGCGCGTGCCCTGCGCCTCCACCGCTTCGGCTTCGACGTACCGCACCTTCACGCGCGTGGCGGTGTGCAACCCAGCGTGCGCCAGCGCCTCGTTCAGCGACTTGTAAGCGTCGGTGAGATCGACGTACTTGCCGACCATCGCGACTTCGACTTCGGCATCCTGCTTGCCTCGTGCAGCGACGACGCGCTCCCACTGCGAGAGGTCAGCGCGCCGCGTGTCGAGCCCGAAATGGTCGACCACGAGCTGGTCCAGGCCCTGGTCGTGCAGCCAGGCCGGGATCTTGTAGATGTCGTCCATGTCGATGGCCGAGATCACCGCCGGCACCGGGACGTTGGTGAAGAGCGCGATCTTGCGCTTGTCGGATTCCGGCAGTGGCCGGTCCGTGCGGCAGATGAGGATGTCGGGCTGGATACCGATGCCGCGCAGCTCCTTGACCGAGTGCTGCGTCGGCTTGGTCTTCATCTCGCCGGAGGACTTGATGAACGGCACCAGCGTCAGGTGCATGTAGAGCGCGCGCTTGTGTCCGCCCACCGCGCCCAGGTTGATGCCGAGCTGGCGGATCGCCTCGAGGAACGGCAGCGACTCGATGTCGCCGACGGTGCCGCCGATCTCCACCATGCAGATGTCGGCGCCGCTGGAGCCGAGCTCGATGCGATGCTGGATCTCGTCGGTGATGTGCGGGATCACCTGCACGGTCGATCCCAGATAATCGCCGCGCCGCTCCTTCTCCAGAACGTTGCGGTAGATCTGGCCGGTGGTGACGTTGGAATGCCGCGAGGTCTTGCCGCGCAGGAAGCGCTCGTAGTGCCCCAGGTCCAGGTCGGTCTCGGCGCCGTCCTCGGTGACGAAGACCTCGCCGTGCTGGAAGGGGCTCATGGTCCCGGCGTCGACGTTGATGTAGGGATCGAGCTTGATCATGCGGACTTTCAGCCCGCGCGACTCGAGGATGGCGGCGAGGCTCGCGGCGGCGATCCCCTTGCCCAGCGAGGACACCACGCCCCCGGTCACAAAAACGTATCGCGTCTGCGTTGCGTCAGACATGGGGGCACACGGCAGCAGGTTTGAACGATTTTAGTGGAAAGGGTCCGTGCAGGTCCACCGCTTCTGCACAATAATGCAGGCACGAGACCGCGGCATCGAACCGTTCGGCTCGGCGATCCGGAGGAGATCCGTATGCGCAGATTCACTTGGCTACTGGCCGCGTGTTCCGTGGCCTTTTCGTCTCTTGTTTTCGCCGATTCGACGTCGATCGTCACTTGGGGCGATAGCCTGACGGCCGGCGCGCATGCGTCGTCGCCGTCGAAGGCTTACCCGGCCGAACTGGGCCGGCTTCTCGCCCGGACCGTGGCCAACGGCGGGGTGGGCGGAGAAACCAGCCGGGAGATCGCCGCGCGCCAGGGAGGCGCTCCGGCCCTGCTGACGTTCCAGGGCAACGTGCTCACACCGCGCGTCAAGGCAACGACCACCAAGGTCTCGACCTTCCCGATCACGCCCCAGGGGCCGCAGCAGCTGTGGGGAACGATTGCAGGGGTCCACGGGACTCTGAGCGCTGCCTCGGATTCGCGCGGCAACCGGCAGCTCGCATTCAAGCAGGATGGGATGGGTCAGACGGTCGTGGTGACGGCCAAGACGCCCTTCCTCCCGGATACCTATGGGACGGAGTCCTGGATCAACGTCTTCTGGCTCGGCCACATGAACAGGGCGGAAACCGATCAGGTTGTGAGCGACACCGCTGCGTGCGTCCAATCGCTGACGACCGGCCACTATGTCGTGCTGAGCGTCCTGACCGACGCCAGCGAAGGCGTCGGAACGTGGGGCCACAACAACGCCGCCGCGTTGAACGGCCGGTTGTCGCAGATGTTCCCCGGGCATTTTCTCGACGTGCGCAAGGCTCTGATCGACGCGTACGATCCCAAGCTGCCCCAGGACGTCGCCGACCACGCCGCCGATACGGTTCCCGCTTCGTTACGCAGCGACATCATCCATCTCAACGACAAGGGTTATGCGATCGTGGCTGCCCGCGTCGCGGCGTTCGTCACGCAGCGCGGCTGGTAAGTCCCGCAGGAAGAGGCGCCACTACGGCCCGGGGACAGCGATCCGGTAGATCACGCCCACGTTCTCGACGCCGCCCTGGCGCGTCGTGCCATAGAGGTTGCCATCCGAGGCTTGCACGAGGCCCGCCTCAGGGTTCTCGCCGTCGACAACCGTGCTCGGCGACTGCCCGAGGCCCTCAAAGCTGTACAGCACCGCGTAGCCAGTCCCATCCGGCGCCATCTGGAAGACCACGCCCTTGCCCTCGAGGCCACCGAAGACGGTGGTGCCGTAAAGAAGCCCGTCGGCGAAGATCATGCCGGAGGCCGGCGAGTCGCCGTCGGTGGCGTCGTCGAGGAACTTGTGCAGAATCTCGAAGTTCGTCCCAGCCTTGTCGATGCGATAGAGCGCGCCGCGGTCCTGCGTGCCGCCAATGCTCAGGCCGTGAAGGGCGGTACCGTAGAGCTTGCCATCTGGCCCTTGCGCAAGCGTGCCGACCGGCGAATCTGCGTTGGTACCATCGAAGCTGAACTGGATCGTCACGGAACCGCTCGCCAGCTTGAAGATCGTCCCGGCATCCGCGCTGAGGCCGCCCTTGCGCGTGACGCCGTAGAAGGTGCCGGGCGAGGTGCTGTCTTCCATAAGGCCGTAAGGCTCCTCGCCATTGGCGCCGCCAGTGAACGTGTGCAGCGACGTGAGGGTGCCGGCGGGTGTCATCCGGAACACGGTGCCGAGCCCGCCCTGTCCGCCGCCGGTCTTGGTGGTCCCGTAGAAATTCCCGTCACTTCCCTGGATCAGGCTGGTCGGCGCATTACCGTCGGTGTCGTTGAACGCGTGCAGGACGGTGTAGGCGCCCGCGATGGTCTGCCGGAACACGGTCCCGCAGCCGGCGCCGCCACAGCCACCGGCGCCACCCATCGACGTCGTCCCGTAGAGATTGTCGTCGGAACCGACCACGAGGTCGGCCGTAGGACAGTTGCCGTCGGTGCTGCTGACGAAGTTGTGCTGCACGGTCAGCGCGCCGGCCAGCGTGATGCGGAAAATCGTGCCGTCGCCACCAGGTCCGTGGTCACAGGTCGCACCATAGAGGTTGCCGTCGCCGGCCTGCACCAGACCTGCGTATGGACTGGCACCTTCCGTCGCGTCGGCCAGTGAATGCACGACGTCGCTCGATGCGCTGCTGGCAACCGTCAGCGTTGCCGTGGCTTGCGCCGGCGTCGTGCCGGAAGCACCGCTGCAGGTGAGCGTGTAGGCATAGGTCCCTGGCGTGCTCTGCGAAACGTTCTGGCTGCCGCTGGTGAGCTGCGTTCCAGACCACGCGCCGCTGGCGGTGCAGGCGCTGGCGTTGCCCGAGCTCCACTGCAGGGTCGCGCTCTCACCCGGGCCGACCGAGGCCGGGGTCACGCCGATGGTGACCGCTGGCTGCGGCAGGGCGGTGACGGTCAACGTCGCCTGATCGCTGGCAGGCGTCGTGCCGGCGGCGCCGCTGCAGGTGAGCGTGTAGACGTAGCTCCCCGCCGCGGCTTGGGACACGATCTGGGTGCCACTGGTCGGCCTGGCTCCAGTCCAGGCGCCGCTCGCGGTACAGCTGGCGGCGTTGCTCGAGCTCCATTGCAGCGTCGCGCTGGCGCCCGCCACAACAGAGGCAGGGTTGACGCTGAGGGTGACCGTCGGCCCGGCTGTGCCGTTTGCGTTGATGTTGACCGTATCTTCCGCCTGGTCACCATCGTCGTCGGTCACGCTGAGCGTGAAGACCAGGTCCGACGCTTCCGCCGGCGCGACGAACGTCGCCAAGGGGCCGTTGGCGTTCTGCAGCACCACCGGCGTGCCGCTGACCTGCTGCCACCGATACGCGACGATGCTTCCATCCGTATCCGTGGAGCCGGCCGCGCTGAGCGTCACCGTCTGACCAGGGGCGACCGTGCGGTCCTGCCCTGCCACCGCCACCGGAGGCAGGTTCGCCGTGTCGCCGCCGCTGCCCGCGTCGCCGCTCACGTTGACGCACACTTCAGCCACGTTCGAGGTCAGGCCGTTGTTGTCCTGCCCGCTCATCTCGACGCAGAAGCGGCCGTCGCCAAGGTTCGGCGGCAGCTCGATGGACACTGCAAGGCGCACCGGCGTGCCGAGCTGGATCGCCTTGCCGGCGGTGCAGCCGAGCTCTTCCAGGACGAAGGCGTCGGCGCCGCCGACCTTGATGAAGACGGCGCACATCGCGGCCTGCAGCTCGGGCGTCAGCGTCAGGCCGAAGCCGACGACGCCGCCGGCACCGACGGAAACGTCGCCGCCTTCGATCTTCGCGAGCGGTTTCTCGTCGGACTCGGAGGGTGGAGGGGGCGCCCCACTCTGCAGCTCGGCTTCGGACCCGTTGATCTTGACCAGGACCGCCTGCATCACTGCGCTGGCGTCCGACGGCGCAATTTCCTCTTTCTTGCTCTGGTCGCCGCCACATGCGCCCAGGAAGCCCGTCAGCAGAACGGCAATCCCCATCCAGTTTTTCATCGCTTCCCCCGAAGCCTTCCCGCCGACGTCGTGCCGTGCGGCACGCGCTTACCCCTCGAGCCATTGTAGGCTGAAGCCCGGCAGTGACAACCGGAAGCGAGTTGCATGGACGAGGACCGGCTCAACCGGATCGTGGCGGACGCGCGGCGCAGCGCCGATCAGCGCAACGCCGGCTATCGCGAGCAGGCCCTGAAGATGTACCCCTGGGTCTGCGGCCGCTGCGCGCGGGAATTCACCCGCGCCAACGTCCGCGAGCTGACGGTGCACCACAAGAACCACAACCACGACGACAACCCGCCCGACGGCAGCAACTGGGAGCTGTTGTGCGTGTACTGCCACGACAACGAGCACTCCCGCCACGCCGACCAGGGTGGCGGCCTCGCCCCTTCGCAGACGACGGTGGCCACCGGCAATCCGTTCGCGGACCTGAAGGATCTGCTCGCGCGCAAGAAACCCTGAGCGCGCGTCACACCGTGGGCAGGCGATGCTCCCGGAACTGTTCACGCAGCTTGTTCTTCTGCACCTTGCCGGTGGCGCCCAGCGGCAGCGCGTCGATGAAGACGACGTCGTCCGGCAGCCACCACTTGGCGATCTTGCCGTCGTAGAACTTCAGCAGATCGTCACGCGTGACGGCCTGCCCGGGCTTCTTCACCACGACCAGCAGCGGCCGCTCGTCCCACTTGGGATGCCTGGCGGCGATGACGGCGGCCATCGCCACGGCCGGATGCGACATGGCGACGTTCTCGAGGTCAATGGAGCTGATCCACTCGCCTCCGGACTTGATCACGTCCTTGCTGCGGTCAGTGATCTGCATGTAGCCGTCCGGGTCGATGGTGGCGACGTCGCCGGTGGGGAACCAGCCGTCGACCAAGGGGCTCTTCTCGCCCTTGAAGTAGCTCGAGATGATCCAGGGGCCGCGGACCAGCAGGTCGCCTGAGGCCTTGCCGTCACGCGGCAGCTCGCGGCCTTCCGGGTCGACGATCTTCAGGTCGACGCCGAACGGCGGTCGGCCCTGCTTGAGCGCGACCGCGAACTGCTCGTTCTGGGGCAGCGACTCGTGCTTGTGCTTGAGGTTGCCGATCGTGCCCAGCGGCGACATCTCGGTCATGCCCCAGCCGTGGATCATGCGCACGCCCAGATCGCGCTGGAAGGTCTCCATCAGGGCCGGCGGGCACGCCGATCCGCCGACCAGCAGCCGCCTCAGCGTTGCCGGCTTGCGGCCCGCCTTCTGCAGGTACTGCAGCACGGCCAGCCACACCGTCGGCACACCGGCGGAGAACGTGACGCCTTCGGACTCGAATAGCTCGCAGACGCTGGGGCCATCCAGCTGCGCGCCGGGGAACACCAGCTTGGCGCCGACCATCGCCCCGACGTACGGCAATGTCCACGCGTTGACGTGGAACATCGGCACGACGGGCAGGATGACTTCGCGCCCGGACAGGTTCAGCCCGTCGGGCAGCGCCGCCGCGTAGGCGTGCAGGATCGTGGAGCGATGCGAGTACAGCACGCCCTTGGGATTGCCAGTCGTGCCGGACGTGTAGCAGAGGCACGCCGCGGTTCTCTCGTCGAGGCTCGGCCATTGGAAGTCGTCGGACTCCGCTGCCACCAGGTCTTCATAGCAGAGCGGTTCGAGGTTCTTCATCGCCGGCATGTGCGCGCGATCCGTCATCGCCACCCAGCCCTTCACGCCCGGGCATTTTTCGGCGATGGCGTCGATGATCGGCGCAAACGTGAGGTCGAAGCACACCAGCTGATCGTCGGCGTCGTTGACGATCCAGGCGACCTGGTCGGGATGCAGGCGCGGATTGATCGTGTGCAGCACCGCCCCGCTGCCGGACACCGCGAAGTACAGCTCGAAGTGCCGGTAGCCGTTCCACGCCAGCGTCGCCACGCGCTGGCCTTCCTTGATTTTCAGACGGCGCAGCGCGTTGGCCAGCTTGCGCGCCCGCGCGTGCGCGGCGCGATAGGTGTAGCGATGCAGGCTGCCGTCCTCGACCAGCCGCGAGACGATCTCGGCGTCGCCGTGATAGCGGTCCGCGTGCGACAGCAGCGACGAGATCAGCAACGGCATGTCCATCATCAAGCCTTGCATCAGACGCTCTCCTTGTTTTCGTTTGCGTTGGACGCCGATGCGCCGGCCGCCCGCCATTGAATGGTCAAACCCGGTGCCGCCCGTGCGGCCCAGCCGATGCCCCCGACCCAGAGCAGCTGCTTGCCGCGATACAGCAGCGGCGTGCGCTCGCGCACCCATGGTGGCACGCCCGCCTCCTGGAACAGGTTCTTCAGCGTGCGCGTCTGCCGCGCGCGCACCGGCTTCATGCGCTCGCCGCCACGCGGGAATCGCACGCGCAGCTGCTCCGGCGGCGACGCGGACGCCTGCAGCCAGCCGCAGCCCTCCGGCAACAACAGTTGTCGGCCCGTGCGCCAGCAAAGCTCCACGCCGTCCGGCGCCGCCGGCAGCCGGCGCATGAGGAACAGCGTGCCACGATAGCGGCGCAGCTCCGCCGCACCGAAGCCCAGCAGCGGCTCCGCATCCGCGCGCGCGCGGAGCACCTCGTCGTCGAGCCGCGCCAGCGCATCGGCGGGCGGCGCCTCGAATCCCGCGTCTTCGATCCAGCTGCGGATGGCGTTGTGCCGGCGCGCGTCGCTGAGCTCGAGCAGACCCCCGACCGACAGGCCCAGTGCGGAACGGATGCCCGCCAGATCGCGGGTCGCCAGCTCGCGCAGCAGCTGCCGTGCTTCGGCCGCGTGCGCAGCCACGCGCGCAAGACTCTCCTCGAACGCCGGCCAGCGCGCGCGCACCCGCGGCAGGATCTCTGCCCGCAGGTACGAGCGCGCATAGCGCGGATTGGCGTTGTGCGGATCCTCGACCCACGTGAGCTGATGGGTCCGCGCGTACGCGAGCAGGGCATCGCGCGGGATGTCGAGCAGCGGACGCCACAGCCGGCCCGGCGCGAGATCGCTGAGCGCCGGGATTGCGGCAAGTCCGCTGACGCCGGTGCCGCGCATCAGCCGCAGCATCACGGTCTCCGCCTGATCGCCGCGATGATGCGCCGTGGCGAGAACGTCTCCGGCCTTGAGCACCGCGCGCATCGCCTCGTAGCGGGCCGTGCGCGCGGCAGCTTCCGGACCGGCTGGATCATCGGGGACCAGCCCCACCCTGCGCAGCTCGAAAGGCACGTCCCATGCGGCGCACAGCGCCCGGCAATGTTCTGCCCACGCGCCGGAGCCGGGCTGCAGCTGGTGGTTGACATGCAGCGCGTGCGGCTTGAGCCGGGCGGAGCGCAGCGCATGGAGCAGCACGGTCGAGTCCATGCCGCCGCTGAACGCGACCCAGATCCGCCTGTGCTCAGGACATGCAGCGGCAAGGCCTGCAGGATCGAGCTCCACTGGAGGCTCCCTACTGCGCCGTCGCGGCCTCTTCGGTGTAGACGCCGCTGGACATGAGTCGCTGGTAGCGGTCCCACAGCAGCTTGGTCATCGGCTGCTTGCACAGGCGGTCCAGGTTGGACGTCAGCTGCGCCTTGAGCGTCGCGTACATCAGGGCCGGGTCGCGGTGGGCGCCGCCGAGCGGCTCCGGCACGACCTCGTCCACCAGCTTCTGCTGCAGCAGCCGTCCCGCGGTCAGGCCCATCGCCTCCGCGGCCTCCGGCGCGCGCTCGGCCTTCTTGAACAGGATCGAGGCGCAGCCCTCCGGCGAGATCACCGAGTAGACGCTGTACTGCAGCATCATCACGTGGTCGGCGACGCCGATCGCCAGCGCGCCGCCCGAGCCGCCCTCGCCGATCACCGTCGCCAGCACCGGGATGCGCAGCTTGGACATCTCCAACAGGTTCCGCGCGATCGCCTCGGACTGGTTGCGCTCCTCGGCGCTGATGCCCGGGTACGCGCCGGGCGTGTCGATGAACGTGAGCAACGGCAGGTTGAAGCGCTCGGCCAGCTTCATCAGCCGCAACGCCTTGCGATAGCCCTCCGGCTTGGGCATGCCGAAGTTGCGGAAGATGCGCTCCTTGGCGTCGCGGCCCTTCTGCTGTCCGATCACCACGCAGGCACGGCCTTCCAGACGCGCCATGCCGCCGACGATGGCCGCGTCGTCGGCCGTCGTGCGATCGCCGTGCAGCTCTTCCCAATCGGTGAACAGCGCGCCGATGTAGTCCAGCGCGTAAGGCCGCTGCGGATGGCGCGCGAGCTGCGTGACCTGCCAGGCCGACAGGTTGGCGAAGATCTGCTCGGTCAGCGCGCGGCTCTTGGCTTCGAGCAGGCCGATCTCCTCCGACAGGTTCACCTCGCTGCCGGCGGTGGCGAAGCGCAGCTCCTCGATCTTCTGCTGCAAGGCGGCGATCGGCTGCTCGAAATCCAGGTAGTTGAGGTTCATCGCTACTCCGTGAACGCGGGTTCCGGCGTCGCCAGCGTCGCTCGCTTGTAGACCACTTTCACGTTCTCCTCTCCGAGCAGCGTGTACAGGGGCTTGAGCGATGCCGCGTCGGCCTTGATCCGCCAGTCGCCGGCGAGGTCCAGCACCGCCTGGGCGTTGCCGTTGACGTAGCGCACCGACACCGGGCAGCCCTGCGGGCTGCGCAGGCCACCCAGGGCCTTCATGAATGCTGCCCCATTGCGGTCCGCGTCCACAAGCTTGAACAGCACCCGATCGGCGTAGCGCCGCTGCGCCTCTTCCAGGTCGAAGATCTCCTTGGGATAGATCTGCCAGCCGCCGGTGAAGTTGTCGGGGCTGATGCGGCCCGCCACGAACAGGACCTGGTCGGGCTTGGGCAGCGTGCGCAGCGTGTTGATCATCTCCTCGTTGAGCGGCACGAGGATCTGCGCGGTGCGGTCGTCCAGCGTCAGGCTGGCGCGCCGGCCGAAGCGACGGACCTCGGTGAGCCAGGCGCCGACCAGCACTTGCGGTCCGCGCCGGGCGAACTTCTGCTCGCCGCTGCCCGGCAGGCTGCCCTGCAGGTCGATGAGGTTGCGCAGGCGCCCGCTGCAGATCTGGTCGATGGTCGCGCGGTGCGACTCGATCGGGTGGCCGGACAGATAGTGTCCGAGCACGTTCTTCTCGTGGCGCAGGCGCTCGAGGTCCGGCCATTCCGGCTCGGTGGCGTACGGCATGCGCGCCGCCTGCACCGGTGAAGAGGCGCCAAACATGTCGCTCTGCCCCGCGACGGCGTCGCCGGAATCCTTCTCGCATTTCTGCAGCACCATCGGCAGGTTGCGCAGCATCGACGGTCGGTTGCTGCCGAGGTCGTCGAGCGCACCGGCCATGATCAGCGCCTCGAGCACGCGCTTGTTGGCTTTGCGCGTGTCGATGCGCTTGCAGAAATCCTCGAGGTCCTTGTACGGGCCGCTCTTGGCGCGCTCGGCCAGCACGCTCTCCAGCGCTGCGGCGCCGACGCCCCGGATCGCGCCCAGGCCGTAGAGCACCTCGCCGGTGTCGGACACCGTGAAGCGGTAGTCGCAGCGGTTGACGTGCGGCGGAATGACCTTGAGGCCCATGCGTCCGCATTCCTCGAGCATCATCACCACGGTGTCCGGGTGATCCAGGTCGCAGGACAGCACCGCGGCCATGAACTCGGCCGGATGGTGCGCCTTCAGCCACGCGGTCTGGTACGAGACCAGCGCATACGCCGCCGCGTGCGACTTGTTGAAGCCGTAGCCGGCGAATTTCTCGATGAGCAGGAAGATCTCGTGCGCAGTGCCTTCGGGGATGCCGTTCTTCCTGCAGCCCTCGACGAACACGCTGCGCTGCTTGGCCATCTCCTCGGGCTTCTTCTTGCCCATCGCGCGGCGCAGCAGGTCGGCGCCGCCGAGCGTGTAGCCGGCGAGGCGCTGCGCCACCTGCATCACCTGCTCCTGGTAGACGAAGATGCCGAACGTGGGCTTCAGTACCTGCTCCATCGCCGGATGCAGGTACTCGGTCTTCTGCCGGCCGTGTTTGCGTGCCACGTAATCCGGGATCAGCTCCATCGGCCCGGGGCGGAACAGGGAGATGAGCGCGATGATGTCCTCGAAGCGATCGGGCTTGAGATCCACCGAGGCGCGCTGCATGCCGCCCGATTCCATCTGGAACACCGCGCTGGTGCGGCCGTCGGCGTAGAGCGCGTAAGTCGCCTTGTCATCGAGCGGCAGCTTCAGCGGATCGACCGCGACCGGGTTCCGGCGATGCGCGAGCAGGTCCACCGTCGCGCGGATGATCGTCAGCGTCTTCAGGCCCAGGAAGTCGAACTTGAGCAGGCCGACGGTCTCGAGATCCTTCATGTCGAACTGCGTGCGCAGGCCCTCACCGCCCGGCTCGCAGTAGAGCGGCGCGTAGTCCGTCAGCGGCTGCGGCGCGATCACCACGCCGCCGGCGTGCACGCCGACGCCGCGGGTGACCCCTTCCAGCGCGAAGCTGCGCGAGATGATCTCGCGCGTCTCCTCGTCGTTCTTGTGCATCTGCGCCAGCTCGGGCACCTCGGCGAGCGCGTGCTCCAAGGTCGAGCGCTGATTGTCGGCCGCTTCCTGCGCGAAGGCCGGCGCGCCGGGAATCATCTTGGAGATGCGGTCGCCGACGATGTACGGCAAACCGAGCACGCGGGTGACGTCGCGCACCACGGCGCGGGCGGCCATGGTGCTGTAGGTGATGATCTGACCGACGCGCTCGCGGCCATAGCGCTGCGCCACGTAGTCGATCACGCGATCGCGGCCGATCATGCAGAAGTCGATGTCGAAATCCGGCAGCGAGACGCGCTCCGGGTTCAGGAAGCGCTCGAACAGGAGGTCGTAGGGCAGCGGGTCGAGGTCGGTGATGCCGATCACATAGGCCACCAGCGACCCAGCACCGGACCCGCGACCGGGGCCTACCGGCACGTCGTTGGCCTTGGCCCAGGCGATGAAGTCCGCCACGACCAGGAAGTAATCGGAGAACCCCATCTGCTCGATGATCCCGAGCTCGTAATCCAGGCGCGTCTGGTACTCCACCGCGCTCTTGCCCGCGGGCGGGAGCGTCTGCAGACGCAGCGCCAGGCCATCCAGCGCCTTGACCCGCAGGTACTCGCGGACGGTCGTGCCCTCGGGCACCTGGAATTTGGGCAGGTGGTTGGTGCCGAACTTCAGCGACAGGCTGCAGCGCCGCGCGATCTCGACGGTGTTCTCCAGCACCTCCGGCAGGTCGGCGAACAGCTGCGCCATCTCGGCCGCGGATTTCAGGTATTGCTCAGGCGTGTAATCACGCGGCCGCCGTGGATCGTCGAGCGTGCGGCCCTGCGCGATGCAGACGCGCGTTTCGTGCGCCTCGTGATCGGAACGCTCGAGGAACCGCACGTCGTTGGTCGCGACCACGGGGAGGCCCGCTTCGGAGGCGAAAGCGACGGCGACGCGCAGGTGCGCTTCGTCGTCGGCGCGACCGCAGCGCGTCACTTCCAGGTAGAAGCGGTCGGCGAAGCGGCGGCGCCATTCGTCGGCGACGGTGCGCGCCTGATCGCGGCGCCCGCCGAGCAGCGCGCGGCCGACTTCGCCGTCGCGCCCGGAAAGCGCGATCAAGCCGGCGCCGGCTTCGTCCAGCCACGCGCGCTTGACCAGCGGCTGGCCACGCGACTGTCCCTGCGTGTAGCTGCGGGAGATCAGCTGCGTGAGGTTGCGATAGCCCGTCTGGTTCTGCACCAGCAGCGTCAGCCGCTCGGGCGCTTCGCCGGCAGCGCGCTCCTCGACCCAGACGTCGGCGCCGATGATGGGCTTGATGCCCGCCTCCTCGGCGGCCTTGTAGAACTTGACCATCGCGAACAGATTGCCGAGATCGGTGACGGCCAGCGCCGGCAGCTTGAGCTCGGCGGCGCGCTCGGTGAGCGTGCGGCTGTTGCCGCCCGTGCGGCCTTTCCGCTTGGGCGCCTCGACGCGGATGATGCTGTCGAGCAGGGAGAACTCGGTGTGCACCCGCAGGTGCACGAACGCTGGCGTGACGCTCTCCATCAGCCGCTCGCGGCCAGGCCGAGCTCGCCCGGATCGAAGGCCTCGTCGTCGGGCACGAGCTCGTCGAAGGCGAAGCTGCCCTGCGCGCAGGGCGCGAAGCTCATGCGGTGGATGCCGCAGGGACCCAGGCGCCGCAGCGCCAGTCCGTGCTCGGGCGTGGCGTAGCCTTTGTGCTGGGCGAAGCCGTAGCCGGGAAACGTTTCGTCGAGCCGTCGCAGCTCGGCGTCGCGCGCGACCTTGGCGAGCACCGATGCCGCCATGATGCAGCGGTGGCGGCCGTCGCCGCCGATGACGGTCTGCACTTCGCAGTCGAGCCGCGGCGGCTGGTTGCCGTCGACCAGGCACAGGACGGGCTTGAGCGCGAGCATGGCAACGGCTCGCTGCATGGCGAGCAAGCTCGCCTGCAGGATGTTGATGCGGTCGATCTCCTCGACGCTGGCGCTGGCAATTGCAAAGGCCAGCGCGCGCTGCTGGATGAGCGGTGCGAGACGCTCGCGCTCTTCGCGCGGAAGCTTCTTGGAATCGTCGAGCCCCGGCAGGCGGCAGGGTTTGGGCAGGATCACCGCGGCGGCGTAGACCGGACCGGCAAGGCAACCCCGTCCGACCTCATCGACCCCGGCTACAAGCACTGTCTTCCCCTCGCACCTCGCCCCGCGCCCATAGTGCACCGCGCGCACTTTTCTGTCGCCGTTGTAGCGCGCGAAATTTTTTGCTATCGGCGAGTGATTCGATGCGGTCTGTCCCGGCAGGATCGCTGTGAATACATCCCTGTACGCTCCGGACGCGGCGTCCATGCCGCGTCACGGTCCTGCAAGAGCTTCCAGCGTCCCTTCGGAGGTTGGGCGGGATAGCGGGAAGCTTTCGCGGGAGCGTATGCGACACGACGTCGCATACGCAGACTACATGGACGTATTTACGGCGGTCCCGCGGGAGCTTCCCGCTATCCCGCGAGCAAAACCCCGATCGCATCCGCCGCCCGCGCCGCCGCGTTCTGCTTCAGCTCGCTGCGCACCGCCGAAAATTGCTTGAGCTGGCGCTCACGTGCCGCGGGTTGTTCGAGCAGTTCCAGAATCGCCGGGCCGTAGTGCTCGGGCGTCGCCTGGTCACGCATCAGCTCTGGCACCACGGGCGGATCGGCGCAAAGCAGGTTGGGCAGGCTGACGTAGCGGGTCTTGAGCAGGCCCAGGTCGAGCATGATGAATGCCGACAGCTTGGAGGCTTGGTAGCCGACGACCATGGGGCGCCCAAGCAGCAGGCATTCGAGCGTCGCCGTGCCCGAGGCGATGAGCACGGCGTCGGCGGCCTGCATCACCTCGCGGGAGCGACCGTCGACGAGATGCCATTTGGCATCTGGCGCGTGCGCCGCGATCGCAGCTTCCATCTGTGCACGCAGCGACGGCTTGGCGATCGGAACCAGGAAGCGCAGATCCGGACGCCGCTGGGACAGCCATGCCGCGGTCGCCGCGAATGGCGCTGCGATGTACTTGAGCTCGCCGTGCCGGCTGCCCGGCAGGACGGCGACGCAGGCGCCCTCGGGCGCAAGCCCCAGCGCATTGCGGGCTTGCTGCGTCGTTGTCACGTCGTCGAGCTCATCGGCCAGCGGATGTCCGACGTAGGCTGCGTTGACCTGATGCTGCGCGTAGAACCTCGGCTCGAACGGGAACAGGCACAAGACCAGGTCATCGGCCTTGGCGATCGTCTTCACCCTTCCCTGCCGCCACGCCCAGACCGTCGGGCTCACGTAGTGCACGGTCTTGATGCCGGCGCTGCGCAGGCCGCGCTCCACGAACAGGTTGAAGTCCGGCGCGTCGATGCCGATGTAGCAGTCGGGCCGATCGGCCGCGAAGCGCCTTGCCAGCCGCGAGCGCAGACGCAGCAGCCTGGGCAAGTCGCGCAGGACCTCGACCAGGCCCATCACCGAGAGCGAGTCGATGTGCTCGATCGCCTCGCAGCCCGCGGCGATCATCTGCGGGCCGGCGACGCCGTAGAACGTCGCCTGCGGAAAGCGGGCCCGGAGGGCCTTGATCAGCGCGCCGCCGAGGAAGTCGCCGGAGGCCTCGCCTGCGACCAGCGCGAAGCGCACGGCTATTTCTGGATCAGCCGCTTGGCGCTCTCGACGAACTCGAGCATGCGGCGGACGTGCGCGGAGCGCGCGGCGATCTCGGCCATCTCGCGCTTGGCGTCGTCGAGCTTGTGGTCGGCGATGAACAGCGCCCGGTACGCGGCCTTGATGTCCGAGACGTCGTCGGGCGTGAAGCCGCGGCGCTTGATGCCTTCGATGTTGATGCCGCGCGGGATCGCGGGATTCTCCTGCACCACCACGAAGGGCGGCACGTCGCGCGTGATGCCGGCGCCGCCGGCGGAGAACGCGTGCGCGCCGATGCGCACGAACTGATGCACCAGCGTGCCGCCGCCGAGCACCACGTGGTCCTCCACGTGGACGTGCCCGGCGAATGTGGTGCCGTTGGCCAGGATCGTGTGATTGCCGATCACGCAGTCATGCGCGATATGGCAGTAGGCCATGATCCAGTTGTCGTTGCCGACCCGGGTGACGCCCGACTCCTTGAGCGTGCCGCGGTTGATCGTCACGTATTCGCGGATGGTGTTGCCGTCGCCGATCTCGACCCGCGTCGGCTCGTCGTCCTTGGCGGTCTTGTCCTGCGAGATCGCGCCCAGCGACGCGAACTGGAACACGCGGTTGTTGGCGCCGAGCTTCATTGGCCCCTGCAGCACGACGTGCGGCCCGATCTGGCATCCAGGACCGATGTCGACGTGGCCCTCGATCACGGTATACGCGCCGACGTGCACGCCGGCAGCCAGGCGCGCGCGCGAGTCGATCACCGCGGTCGGATGGATCAGCGCGGTCATGTCAGGCGCTTTCGGGACGCCGCGCGTCCCGCAGCACGCACAGCATGTCGGCCTCGCAGACCAGCGTCTCGCTCACGGTTGCGCGCGTGCGGAATTTCCAGATGTCGCGCTTGTGCTTGTCCAGCTCGCTGTGCAGGACCAGCTGATCGCCCGGCACCACCGGCTTGCGGAAGCGCGCGTTGTCGATGCCGGCGAAGTAGAGGATGAATCCCGAGCTCGCCTCGACCTTCTCGGTGACCACGGCCAGGATGCCGCTGGCCTGCGCCAGCGCTTCCAGGATCAGCACGCCCGGCATGGTCGGCACGTCGGGGAAATGGCCCGGGAAGAACGGCTCGTTGTAGGTGACGTTCTTGATGGCGCTGATCGACTTGCCCTGGTCGAGCGCCAGCACGCGGTCCACCAGCAGGAACGGATAGCGATGCGGCAGGAACCGGAAGATGTCGCGGATATCAAACATCGTCTTCACTGGGCGCCTCTTTGTCGGGTGCCGCGATGCCGAGATGCCGCTCGAGTGCCTTGATGCGGTCTTCGTAATCCTTGAGACGCTGCAGCCGCACGACGGTGCGGCGCCAGGTTCGCGCGTCCTGCGCGGTCAGCGCGCTGCCGTAGACGCCTTTCTTGAGCAGCGACTGCGGCACCATGCCACCACCGAGAATGATCACGTCGTCGACGATCTCGAGGTGTCCGCCGATCCCGGCGGCGCCGCCAATCATACAGCGCGACCCGATGCGGGTACTGCCGGCGATGCCCACGCACGCGGCGATGGCGGTGTGCGCGCCGATGCGGCAGTTGTGCGCGATCTGGATCTGGTTGTCGAGCTTGACGCCATCCTCGATGACCGTGTCGTCCAGCGCGCCGCGGTCGATGGTGGTGTTGGCGCCGATCTCCACGTCGTCACCGACGACGACGCTGCCGAGCTGCGGAACCTCGACCCAGCCTTGCCGCGTCGGCGCGTTGCCGAAGCCGCGGCCGCCGATCACGGCGCCGGGAAGGATGTTGGCGCGCTTGCCGATGCGCACGCGGCTCGCGAGCCACACGCGCGCCTCCAGGCGGCTGCCCTCGCCGACGCTGGCCTCGCGGCCGATGACGCAACCGGGACCGACGAAGCAGCCGGCGCCGATTTGCGCGCCGTCCTCGATCACCGCGTGCGGGCCGATCCACGAGCCCTCGCCGATCGCCGCGCTCTCGCTGATCACCGCGCTGGGATGGCGGCCGGGCTGGAACGATCGTCGCGTGTCGAACAAGGCCGCGACCTTGGCGTAGGCGACGTACGGATCGGTAGCGACCAGCGCGTTGCCGCGCGCGCCGGCCAGGTCGCCCTTGCGCAGGATGACGGCAGCGGCCTCGGTCTGCGCGAGCTGGCTGCGCAGCTTTGGGTTGGCCAGAAAACTCAAATGCCCGGGCTTGCCGGGCATGAGTGTGCAGACGCCGTCGATGCGGGTGGCGCCGTCGCCGATCAGCTCGAGCCCGAAGCGGCTCGCCAGCTCTGCGAGGACTTGCGCCATGCCGCGGGGGTTCTCCTCTACTTGTCTTTCTTGCCCTTGCCGGACGAGGCGGCGCCGCCGCCGGCCTGCAGCTGCTTGAGCACCGCGTCGGTGATGTCCAGCGTCGGCACGGTGTAGACCGGATCCTGGATCACGAGGTCCAGGCCCTTTTCCTTGGCGACGGTCTGGATCGCGTCCTTGATCTTGCTCATCAGGTCCTGCGTCAGCTCGCGGTCGCGCGTGGTGGCGTCTTCCTTGAACTTCTGCTGCGCGTACTGGAAGTCGACCTGGCGGGCCGACAGGTCCTTCTCCTTCTTGGCGCGCTCGTCCGGCGCCATGATGTCGGCGTCGCGCTGGAACTTCTTGATGTCCTCGGCCAGCGACTTGCCGGTGGCTTCCAACTCGGACTGGCGCTTGTCGAACTCGGCCCGCATCTTGGTCTCGGCCGCCTTGTAGAACGGCGACTCGCGGACCACTTCCTGGGCGCGGATGGTGGCGATCTTGGTTTCGGCCAGCGCCGGGCCCGCAAGGGCCATGGTGGCGGCGGCAAGGAGGATGGCGGTCGTTTTGTTCAGCATGGTCGTCGTCGATGGTCTAGTGGATGTCAGCGGCCGGCATTCTAGGGGGTTTTGCTAGAAACCGGGTCCGAAGGTGATCTGGAAGCGCTCGGTCTGGTCGCCCTGGCGATCGTTCAGCGGGAAGGCGTAGCTCACTTCGAGCAGGCCCAGGAACGGCGTGAACCAGGCGAACGAAACGCCGGCCGCCTGGCGCAGCTGTCCGACTTCGAAGTCGCCCGGCTGCGCGAACACATTGCCGATGTCGAAGAACAGTGCGGCGCGCGTGGACTTGTTGTTGGCCTCGAACGGCAACGGCAGCAACAGGTTCGCCTGCGCGGTCGTGCGGAAGTGGCCGCCGAACGGATTGTTGAACGGCGTGTCGCGTGGCCCGAGCGAGCCGTCGCGATAGCCGCGCACGGTGCGCGGGCCGCCGGCGAAGAAGTTCTGGTACGGCGGCACCGCATCCTTGTCGCCGTAGCTGTCGACGTAGCCGACCGAGCCGTTGCCTTCCAGCACGAAGCCCGCAAACAGCGGCACGTAGTGCTGCAGGCGGTACGACATCGTGTAGTAGGTCAGGTCGCTGCCCGGCCCGGTGATGTCGAAGTTGAGCTGGTTGAGCGAGCCGCGATCGGCGAAGAACGTGCGGTTGCGCGTGTCGCGGGCCAGGCCGGTGCGCAGCTCGTAGACCGCGAAGTGCGAGCCGTTCTCGACCACGAACTTCAGCACCTGGTCGCTGCTGGTGCCGGGGAACGTCTCCAGCGCGGTATCGGAGATGCCGACGCCGGCGCGGAACGAGGAGTACTCGGACAACGGGATGAGGTAGGTCAGGCCGGCGCCCACCACGTTGGAGTTGAAGCCCGACGAGAAGCGGATGACGCTCGAGGACTTGCGGTAGTACGCCGACGCGGTCTGGCTGATGCCGTCGGCGGTGAAGTACGGGTCGGTCCACGACAGGTTCACCTGGCGCGCGATCGAGTTGTTGTCGACGCTGATCTCGACGCGGTTGCCGGTGCCCAGGAAGTTGGTATGGGTGACGCTGCCGGTGATGAGGAAACCCTGCGCGCCGGAGTAGCCGACGCCGAACTGCACCGAGCCAGGCGCGCGCTCCTTGATCTTGAAGTTCACGTCGACCTGGTCGTCGGTGCCGGGCACCGGCTGGGTGTCGACTTCCGCTTCCTCGATGAACGGCAGGCGCGCCAGGCGCGTGCGGCTGCGCTCGACCGCGCTCTTGGAGAACGGCGAAGCCTCGAGCTGGCGCATCTCGCGGCGCAGCGTCTCGTCGTGCGTGCCGCCGTGCCCGGAGAAATTGATCCGCCGCACGTAGGCGCGCTTGCCGGCCTGGATGTAGTAGTTGAGCTTGACCTCGCGCTTGTCCTCGTCGACCTCGGGCAGCGGCGTGACCTGCGCGAAGGCGAAGCCGATGTCGGAGAGCGCGGCCTCGATGCGGTTGGCGCTCTCGGTGGCCTCCTTGCGCGAGAACTGGCTGCCTTCCTTGGTCGACACCAGCTGCTTTAAGAAATCCTCGGTGAGGATGGTCTCGCCGGAGAAGCGATAGCCGCTCACCTTGTATTGCGGGCCTTCGTCGACGTTGATGGTGACGTAGATGTCGGCCTTGTCCGGCGACAGCGCCACCTGCACGGAGGTCACGTTGAACTTCAGATAGCCGCGGTTCTGGTAGTACGACGTCAGCGACTCCAGGTCACCGACCAGCGTCTGCTTGGAATAGCGGTCGGAGCGCTGGAACGGCATCCAGTTGGTGCGCTCGAGCTTGAACTCGTCGAGCAGCTGGTCCTTGGTGTACGCCTTGTTGCCGAGGATGTTGATGTCCTTGATGCGCGAGACTTTGCCCTCGGTGACCTGGATCTTCAGGGTCACGCGGTTGTTCGGCTCCTCGGTGACGGTGGTCTTGATGTCCACGTCGTAGAAGCCGTTGGCGTAGTACTGGCGGCGCAGCTCCTGCTCGACCTGGTCGAGCAGCGCGCGCTTGAACAGCTCGCCATCGGCCAGCCCGAGGTCCTTGAGCGATTTCTTGAGCTCGTCGCCGCCGATCTTCTCGTTGCCGTCGATGGTGAAGCTCGAGATCGCCGGCCGCTCCTGCACCCGCACGACCAGCGTGTTGCCGTCGCGCAGCAGCTGCACGTCCTGGAAGAGGTTGGAGTTGTAGAGCGCGCGGATCGCTCCGCTTGCGGTCTGATCGTTGAGCTCGTCGCCGACCGACAGCGGCAGGTACGACAGGACAGTGCCGATCTCCAGGCGCTGCAGCCCTTCCGCGCGGATGTCGGAGATCTTGAAGGACTCCATCGCCCACGCCGCCGGCACCAGGCAGGCAGCCAAGACCAAAGCGAACAGTCGTTTCACTGGTAAGCGAATCCCCGAGACCGACGTGTGCTTGAAATGCGCTATCCGACCAGGCGCATGATGTCGTTGTAGAAAGCCAGTCCCATGAGCGCGACCAGCAGCGTCAGGCCGATCCGCTGGCCGATCGCTTGCGCGCGCTCGGACATCGGAGAGCCCTTGATCATCTCCACCACGTAATACAGCAGGTGTCCGCCGTCGAGCACCGGCACCGGCAACAGGTTGAGCACGCCAAGGCTCACGCTGATGACGGCCAGGAACCCGAGGAAGGACGCCAGCCCGAAGCTCGCCGATATGCCGGCATACTGCGCGATCTGGATCGGCCCGCTGACGTTCTTGACCGAAACGTCTCCGAGGACCATCCGATACAGCAGCTTGAGCGTCAGCGCCGACATCTGCCCGGTTTGTTGAATTGCCGCCGGAATTGCAGCGACGGGATCCAGGCGATATTCGGCGCGCAGATTGTTCCACAACTCAGGGGACAGGTCCACGGCGGCGGCGCCGAAGCGGCCGAAGGTTCTCCCGCCCTGCTCTTCCTTGGCGATGATGACCTGCAGCGCCATCTCCTTGCCTTCGCGCTGGATGCGCACGCTGGCGACCTCGCCCGGATGCGCGAGCACCCAGGTGCGCCAGTCCTGGAACGAGGCGATCGGCTGATCGTTGTAGCTGAGCAGGCGATCGCCGGGCTTGAAGCCCGCCACGGCGGCGGAGCCTCCCGGCGAGATCTCCTTGAGCACGGGCGGCACCGGCGGCTGGAACGGCGTGAGGCCGACGTCGTCGAACAGGAACTCCGGATCGCGCCGCACGCGCTCCAGCGGCAGGACTACGGGCCGCGCCGACGCGGCCTCGGGCGACTTCACCAGCAGGCGCAGCGCCCCTCCGTTGAGCGCCTGATCGACGATCTCCATGCGCAGCGTGGTCCAGTTGCGCACCGGGGTGTCGCCGATCTGCAGGACCTCGTCGCCGGAGGCAAGGCCGACCTGCGCGGCGACGGTGCCCTTCTCGGGCGTGGCGAGCAGCGGCTTGCGATCGGTCACGCCGATCACCAGCACGCCCCAGTAGAACGCGATCGCCAGGAGGAAATTGAACAGCGGCCCGGCCAGGACGATGAGGATCCGCTTCCAAGGCGGCTGCCGGTTGAAGGCCATGTGCGCCATCCCGGGCGGGACCGGGCCCTCGCGCTCGTCGAGCATCTTCACGTAGCCGCCGAGCGGCACGGCGGCGACGGCCCACTCGACGCCGTCGCGCGACGTGTGCTTCCAGAACGGCTTGCCGAAGCCCAGCGAGAAGCGCAGCACCTTGACGCCGAGCCGCCTCGCGACCACGTAGTGGCCGTACTCGTGGAACGAGACCAACAGGCCGATGGCGAGCACGAACGCGCCGAGTGACCAAAGGATTTCAAGCATGCATCCGCTCCCCGAGCAACGCGCCGGTCAGGCGCGAAGCCCTCTCGCGCGCCCACGCGTCCACCGCCAGGTACCCGCATCCAGATCGGCGGCCGGCGGGAGATCCGCCGTCTGCCCCTGATCCAGGCAGCTTCCGATCACGCCGGCGATGCGCGTGAAGCCGAGCTGCCCGTTCAGGAACGCTTCGACCGCGATTTCGTTCGCGGCGTTCAATATGTTGGGTGCGTGCCCCCCTGCCGCCAGCGCCTGGCGCGCCAGGGCCAGGCAGGGATAGCGGCGCTCCTCGACCGGCGCGAAGCGCAGCTGGCCGAGAAGCGCGAGGTCGAGTGCTTCCACGCCGGAGGCGAACCGCTCGGGCCAGGCCAGCGCATGGGCGATGGGCACGCGCATGTCCGGCGCACCCAGCTGCGCCAGCATCGAGCCGTCGACGTACTCGACCAGCGAATGGATGACGCTCTCGGGATGGATCACGACGCGGATCGACTTGGGCGGCAGCCGGTACAGCATCGCCGCCTCGATCACTTCCAGCCCCTTGTTCATCATCGTGGCCGAGTCCACCGAGATCTTGCGGCCCATGACCCAGTTGGGATGGCGCACCGCCTGCGCGGGCGTCACCGACGCGAGCTCGGCCAGCGGCGTTTCGCGGAACGGGCCGCCCGACGCGGTCAGCATCAGTCCGGCGACGCCCTTGGGAGGAATGCCGCACTGGCTGCCATGCGGCAGGCACTGGAAGATCGCGTTGTGCTCCGAGTCGATCGGGATCAGGGTAGCGCCCGCGTGCAGCGCCTCGTTCATCAGCAGGTTGCCCGCCATCACCAGCGGTTCCTTGTTGGCGATCAACACGCGCTTGCCGGCGCGCACGGCGGCGAGCGTGGGCAGCAATCCCGCGGCGCCGACGATGGCGGACATGACCTGGTGCGCCTGCGGGTGCGACGCCACCCCGGACAGACCCTCGGCCCCGACCAGGAGCTCGCAACCGAGCGCCTTGAATTGCGGCGTCGAATCCCTGGCGGCGGCAGGATCGCCGAGCACCGCTAGCTGCGGCTTGAATTCGCGGCACAGCTCCAGCAATGCAGCGGCGTCGCGATGCGCCGTGAGCGCCAGGATGCGAAGGCGGTCGGCGTGACGCCTGGCGACGTCGAGCGTGTTGCGCCCGACCGTGCCGGTGGCGCCGAGGACGACGAGGTTTTGCACGGTCGTCCTAGAGTCCGGTGAGATACAGGCCGAGCGCCATCAGCGGCAGCGCGGCCAGCAGGCTGTCGACGCGATCGAGCGCGCCACCGTGGCCGGGAAGCAGCTGGCCGCTGTCCTTCAGACCCGCGAGCCGCTTGAACATGCTTTCCGTCAGGTCGCCGACGATGGAGAACACCACCACGACCTGCGAGAGCAGCAACAGCTTGACGACCTCGACGATCCCTTCGGGCCGGAAGGCGAGGATGCCGGCGGTCAGCGTCCACGCTGCGCACAGCAGCAAGCCGCCGATGGCGCCCTCGCGCGTCTTCCCCGGCGAGACTCTCGGCGCGAGCTTGTTCTTGCCGAAGTTGCGGCCGGCAAGGTAGGCGCCCGTGTCGGAGGCGAAGACGAGGCCCAGCACGTAGAGCAGGCGCAGCGCGCCGTCGGGCATCGCGTGCAGCATCGCCGCCGCGAGGATCGTGGGCAGCAGCAGGACCTGTCCCAGCGGCACCATCAGGCTGCGCGCAGGCAACTGGTTCTTGAAGTTCTCCGGGAACCCGAACAGCAGCCAGGTCGCGCAGATCCACCACAGCGCCGAGATCGCCATGATGCCGGGCCACCACTCGCGCAACAGCCAGGTCACCGCAAGCCCGAATGCGGTCATCACCACGTAGAGCTTGCGGGCCGTCCCCACCTGCCCCATCAGCCCACTCCACTCCCACGCCGCGGCGAGCGCCACCGCGCCGAAGATCACGTAGAGCAGGAACGTCGGCGCGAACCAGACCGCGCCGATCAGGAACGGCAGCAGCAGCAAGGCAGTGATGACGCGCTGGAGGAGCATCAGGCGCCTTCCGGCACGCGGCCGAAGCGCCGCTCGCGCTGCGCGTACCAATCGATCGCCTGGTCGAGGGCGGCCTCGTCGAAGTCCGGCCACAGCGTGTCGCAGAAGTACAGCTCGCTGTAGGCGATCTGCCAGAGCAGGAAGTTGCTGATGCGCCGCTCGCCGCCGGTACGGACCAGCAGGTCCGGATGCGGCAGGTCGCCCGTCGACAGGTTGCGCTCCAGCGCGCCGGCGTCGATGGTCTGGCCGCTCGCGGCGAGCTTGCGCGCGGCCTGGACGATGTCCCACTGGCCGCCGTAGCCCACGGCGATGATCAGCGTCGGGCCGGTATTGGCGGACGTGAGCGCGACCGCGTCGCGCATCTGCGCCTGCAGCTCTGCCGGGAAGTCGCCGTGCTCGCCGATGAAGCGCAGACGGATGCCGTTCTTGTGCAGGTTGCGCACTTCGCGCGACAGCGTGCGCAGGAACAACTGCATCAGGAGGCTGACTTCCTGCTCGGGCCGCTGCCAGTTCTCCTGGCTGAACGCGAACAGCGTCAGCGCCTGCACGCCGAGCTTGTTGCAATGGGTGATGACGCGGCGCGCGGCCTTGACGCCGGCGCGATGGCCGAACGAGCGCGGCTGGCTGCGTGCCTTGGCCCAGCGGCCGTTGCCGTCCATGATCACCGCGATGTGGCGCGGCACCCCGGCGTTCGGCAGCTCTGGCGGATTCTCGGTCACGCGTTTCAAACCGCCGGCTTACATCGCCAGCAGCTCTTTCTCCTTGGCCGCGGCGGTCTCGTCGACCTTGGCCACGAACTGGTCGGTCAGCTTCTGGATCTCGGTCTCGGCGCGCTTCTCGTCGTCGGTCGAGATCTTCTTGTCCTTGAGCAGGTCCTTGACCTGCTGGTTGGCGTCGCGGCGCACGTTGCGGATCGCCACGCGCGCGGTCTCGGCCTCGCTCTTGACGACCTTGGTCAGGTCGCGGCGCCGCTCCTCGGTCAGCGACGGCAGGATGATGCGGATCGCCTGTCCGGCGGTGTTGGGCGTGAGCCCGAGGTCGGAGGTCATGATCGCCTTCTCGATGGCGCCGACCATGCCCTTGTCCCAGGGCGTGATCGAGATCGTGCGCGCGTCCTCGACCGTGACCTGCGCCGCCTGCGAGATCGGCACTTCCGAGCCGTAGTAGTCGACCTTGACGTGGTCGAGCAGACCGGCGTTGGCGCGGCCGGTGCGCAGCTTCATCAGCTCGGTCTTGAGCGCGTCGATGCTCTTCTGCATGCGCGCCTGGGCGTCCTTCTTGATCGTGTTGACGTCGGCCATTGCGTTCTCCTTATTTAAGTCAGCAATGCAGTCGGGTGCCGATGCTCTGGTCGCCGCCGACGATGCGCGCCAGCGCGCCGGAGCGGTCCATGTCGTAGACCCGCAGATTGATCTTGTTGTCGCGGCACAGGACGAGCGCCGTCTGGTCCATCACTCCGAGCTTCTTGTTCAGGGCCTCGTCGAAGGACAGCTCCGCGTACTTGGTCGCGGTCTTGTCCTTCTTCGGATCGGCGGTGTAGACGCCGTCGACCTTGGTCGCCTTGAGCATGAGGTCGGCGCCGATCTCGATGGCGCGCAGCGCGGCCGCCGAGTCGGTGGTGAAGAACGGGTTGCCGGTGCCGGCGGCGAAGACGACGATGCGGCCTTTCTCGAGGTGGCGGATCGCCTTGCGGCGGATGAAGTCCTCGCAGACCTCGTTGATGCGGATGGCCGACTGCACGCGCGCCTCCATGCCGGAGCGCTCGATCGCGTCCTGGATCGCCAGCGCGTTGATCACCGTCGCCAGCATGCCCATGTGATCGCCGGTGACGCGGTCCATGCCGGATCGCGCCAGGCCCTCGCCGCGGAAGATGTTGCCGCCGCCGACCACCAGCGCGATCTGCACGCCCAGGTCCAGCGCGCTCTTGAGCTCGGTGGCGAGGTACGCCATCACGTCCGGCGAGATGCCGAAATTCTCCTTCCCCATCAGCGCTTCACCGCTGAGCTTGAGGAGGATTCTTTTCATCGATGACTGTGCCGGCATTGCTCGCTGCACTTAGAAAGAGGCCCCGTTTTGCGGGGCCTTTGGTACTTGTCCTAGTTTACCGCTTTGGCGCGGCTCAATGCTTTGCCTGGGCCATCGCTGCGACTTCCGCCGCGAAGTCTCCCTGCTTCTTCTCGATGCCCTCGCCCACGGCCAGGCGCGCGAAGCGCGCGACCGCCGCGTCCTTGGCCTTGAGCAGCTTCTCCACCGGATCGTCGGACTTCATGCCGTAGGCGTCGTTGCGCACGAACGGCTGCGCCATCAACGTCATTTCGGCAGCGAACTTGTGCAGCTTGCCGTCGATCATCTTGGCGACGATCTCCGCCGGCTTGGCCTTGTAGGGCTTGCCCGATTCCTCGGCGGCGGCCTTGGCGTCCTCCTGCTCCTTGGCGACCTGCGCCTCGATCACCTTGCGCTCGGAAGCGAGCACGTCCGCGGGGACCGCCTTGGTGTCGAGGTAGCGCGGGCCCGACGCGGCGACATGCATCGCCAGGTCCTTGGCCAGCGACTCCTCACCCTTGTCCATCGCCACGACCGAAACGATCTTGGAACCCGGGTGGACGTAGATCGCCGACGGGCCACTGCCCTTCTTCAGCACCTCGAAGCGGCGCAGCGTGATGTTCTCGCCGATGGTGGCGACCAGGCCGCGACGGGCTTCGTCGAGCGTCTGCGAACCGTGCTTGAGCGCGCCCAGCGCGGCGACGTCGGCCGGTCGGTGCTTGAGCGCGGCCTCGGCGGCAGCCTTGGCCAGCGCCTGGAAGTCGGCGCCCTTGGCGACGAAGTCGGTTTCCGCGTTGAGCTCGACCAGCGCCACCGCGTCCGCGCCTTCGGCGACGCCGATCACGCCTTCGGCAGCGACGCGGCCGGCCTTCTTGTCGGCCTTGGCGCCGCTGTCGATGCGCAGCTTCTCCTCGGCCTTGGTGAGATCCCCACCGGTGGCCTCGAGCGCCTTGCGGCAATCCATCATGCCGGCGCCAGTGCGGTCGCGCAGCTCCTTGATCTGTGCTGCTGAAACCATTCCTTACGCTCCTTACGATCTGCTTTCGGGGGCAGGGGCCGCTTCGGGCTTGTCGGTCTTCTCGACCTTGCGCGCGCGCGGACGGCGGGCCTTGGACGCACCCTTGTCCTCCTCGACGAACTCGTCGACGCGGCCACCGACGGTGTTGGCGCCCTTGGCTTCGACCACCGCGTCGGCGATCGCCGTCGCGTAGACCTTGATGGCGCGCGTGGCGTCATCGTTGCCGGGGACCACGCAATCGATGCCGTCCGGATCGCAGTTGGTGTCGACCACCGCCACGACCGGGATGCCCAGCTTGCGGGCTTCGGCGACGGCGATCTTCTCGTAGCCGACGTCGATCACGAACAGGCAGTCCGGCAGGCTCGCCATGTCCTTGATGCCGCCGAGCGAGCGGTTGAGCTTCTCCAGCTCGCGCGTGAAGTTGAGCTGCTCTTTCTTGGTCAGGCGGGAGACCGTGCCTTCCTCGATCTGCTTCTCCATCTCGGTGAGGCGCTTGATCGAGCCCTTGATGGTCTTGAAGTTGGTCAGCGTTCCGCCGAGCCAGCGCTGCGAGACGAAGGGCATGCCGGCGCGGGCCGCCTCGGTCTCGACGGCGTCGCGCGCGGCGCGCTTGGTGCCGACGAAGAGCACCTTGCCGCCGTTGGCGGCCAGCCGGCCGACGTAATTGCAGGCATCCTTGAGCAGAGGCAGGGTCTGCTCGAGGTTGATGATGTGCACCTTGTTGCGCTCACCGAAGATGAAAGCTTCCATCTTGGGGTTCCAGTAGCGCGTGCGGTGCCCGAAATGCGCGCCGGCTTCCAAAAGCTGGCGCATGGTCACGTTTGCCATGAGGGTCTCCTTGGGTTGGGCAGACCGCATCCCTTGTTGAAGTCTTTAACCCAAGGGGGATGCGGATGGATTTTTGAAGCGGCGCTTTATATCATGCCGGGCTTTTCATGACAACGATTTAGCACCGTTTTTCCCCACTTGGGCGGCCCGCTTGCCGCCCGCAGAAGCACCCAATGAACGTCACCATCAAGTCCCCCGAGGAGCAGCAGAAGATGCGCGAGGCCGGCCGGCTCGCGTCCGAGGTGCTGCTCATGGTCGCGCCGCACATCAAGCCCGGGGTGACGACGGACGCGCTCGACGCGCTCTGCCACGACTACATCGTCAACAAGCTCGACGCGGTGCCCGCCCCGCTCAACTACAAGGGCTTCCCCAAGTCGATCTGCACGTCGGTCAACCACGTGGTGTGCCACGGGATCCCGGGGCCCAAGGTCTTGAAGCGGGGCGACATCCTCAACGTCGACATCACCGTCATCAAGGACGGCTTCCACGGCGACACCAGCAAGATGTTCTACATCGGCGAGCCCACCGTGCTCGCCAAGCGCCTGGTGGAGACCACGCACGAAGCGATGCTGCGCGGCATCGAGAAGGTCAAGCCCGGCGCGCGGCTGGGCGACATCGGCCACGCCATCCAGCAGTTCGCCGAGGCGCGCGGCTATTCGGTCGTGCGCGAGTACTGCGGCCACGGCATCGGCCGCGTCTTCCACGAGGATCCGCAGGTGCTGCACTACGGCGCGCCGGACACGGGCATCGAGCTGAAAGCCGGCATGACGTTCACCATCGAGCCGATGATCAACGCCGGCAAGGCCGATGTGCGCCTGATGCCCGACGGCTGGACCGTAGTGACCAAGGACCATTCCCTGTCGGCACAGTGGGAGCACACCGTGCTGGTGACGCAAACCGGGCACGAAGTGCTGACGGCGCGGCGCGGAGAGGTCTGACTTGGGCGGCGAGATAGAGCTGACCGAAGGCGAAGCCTCCAGCGTCTTCAGCACCCGGCGCATCCGCGCGCGCCTCGCTGCTTCCCCCGGCAAGCCCATCGGCGCCTTCCGCGACACCCTGATCTGGGGACGCGATCGGCTCTACAGCATGTTCGAGGAGGGCGCGCCGGCCGACTCGCTGGTCCGCGCCCGCGCCTTCCTGGTCGACGAGGTGCTGCACGAAGCGTGGGTCCGCTTCCTGCCCGAGGTGCCCAACGGTCTGACGCTGGTCGCCGTCGGCGGCTACGGTCGCGGCGAGCTGCTGCCGCATTCGGACATCGACATCCTGATCCTGCATGGCAAGGAGTCTCTGGACGCACACCGCAACGCCCTGGAGCAGTTCAGCGCGTTCTGCTGGGACATTGGCCTGGAGATCGGGTCGAGCGCGCGCAGCGTCGAGGACTGCGTGCAGCAGGCTGCCGCCGACATCACCGTCATCACCAACCTGATGGAGTCGCGCCTGCTCGCCGGCGATCCCCTGCTCTTCTCGGAGATGCAGCAGGCGCTCAAGCCCGAGCGGGTCTGGCCGGTCGAGGCGTTCTTCCGCGCCAAGCTGGCCGAGCAGCAGGCGCGCCATCGCAAGTACGACGACAGCGGCTACAAGCTGGAGCCCAACGTCAAGGAAAGCCCGGGCGGCCTGCGCGACATCCATACCATCGGCTGGGTCGCAAAGCGCCACTTCGGCGCCTCGACACTCGCGGAGCTGCGCGACCACGGCTTCCTCACCAAGCAGGAGTGCGACGAGCTGTTCGCCGGCCAGGACCTGCTCTGGCGGATCCGCTTCGCGCTGCACATGATCACCGGCCGTCGCGAAGACCGGCTGCTGTTCGACCACCAGGTCAAGGTCGCCGATCTCTTCGGATACGTCGACGAGGACCGCAATCGCGCGGTCGAGCAGTTCATGCAGCTCTACTACCGCACGATCAAGTCGCTGTCGTGCCTGAACGACATGCTGCTGCAGCTGTTCGAGGAGGCGATCCTGACGCCGGCCTCGCCCGAGCCGCCGCAGGTGCTGAACGAGCGCTTCCAGGTGCGGCACCGCTTCATCGAGGCGCGCAGCGACGACGTGTTCAAGCGCGACCCGGTGGCCCTGCTGGAGATCTTCCTGATGCTGCAGCAGCATCCGGACATCGAGGGCATCACCGCGCCGACGCTGCGCCTGATCCGCCGCGACCGCCGCCTGCTCGACCAGTGGCGCGACAACGTGCGCATGCGCGAGACCTTCGTGGATATCTTCCGCGAAGGCAACGGCCTGACGCGCGCGCTGCGCCGGATGAACCGCTACGGCGTGCTGGGCCGCTACCTGCCGGACTTCGGGCGCGTGGTCGGCCACATGCAGTACGACCTGTTCCACACGCTGACGGTGGACGAGCACACGCTGTTCGTCGTGCGCAACCTGCGGCGCATGGCGATGCCGCGGTTCGCCGCGGAGCTGCCGCTGTGCACCGAGATCATGGAGTCGATCCCCAAGCCGGAGCTGCTGTATTTCGCCGGCCTGTTCCACGACATGGCCAAGGGCCGCGGCGGCGATCATTCCGAGCTCGGCTCGCACGACGCGGTGCAGTTCTGCCTGGATCACGGCTTCTCCCACCCGGACGCCGAGCTGGTCGGCTGGCTGGTCAAGAATCACCTGCTGATGTCGCTCACCGCGCAGAAGCAGGACGTGTCGGATCCGCAGATCGTCATCCAGTTCGCCGCCAAGGTCGGCGACCGCTCGCGGCTGGACCATCTGCTGCTGCTCACCTGCGCCGACATCCGCGGCACCAACCCGGCGCTGTGGAATTCCTGGCGCGAGTCCCTGCTCACCGAGCTCTACCGCAGCACGGTGCGCGCGCTCGAGCGCGGGCTGCACAATCCCGAGGACACCAGCGAGCGCGTGGCGCGACAGCGTGCCAAGGCGCTGGAGCTCCTCGCCGGCGTCGGTGTCAACGCGGCCGACGCATCGCAGGTGTGGTCGCGCTTCGACAGCGACTACTTCCAGCGGCACTCGCCGGAGGAGCTGGCCTGGCACCTGCCGGAGATCATCAAGGCGCGCGAGGAGGATCCGCCGCTGGTCCTGGTGAAGTCGCTGGCCGATCGCGGCGCGACCGTCTTCATCTACTGCCGCGACCGCGATCACCTGTTCGGCCTGACCACCGGTGTGCTGGCGCGTCTCGGGCTCACCATCCTCGACGCGCGGCTGCACACCACCGCTGACGGCTACGTGGTCGACTCCTACGGCGTCACCGAGGGTGACGGCTCGGCCATCACGCAGGAGATGCGCTTCCGGGAGATCGCCGACGCGCTGCGCAAGGTGATCTCCGACCCCAACGCCTCTGTCGTGGACGTCAACCGCCGCATGTCGCAGCGCCTGCGCGCGTTCAGCACGCCGACGCTGATCCACTTCGACCAGGACGTCGCCCGTCCGCGCACGATCCTGGAGGTCGTCACCGGCGACCGCCCGGGCTTGCTGTCGATGATCGGCCGCGTGTTCCACGAGCGCGGCATCCTCCTCGACGCCGCCAAGATCGGCACCATCGGCGAGCGCGCCGAGGACGTCTTCTACATCACCGACAAGGCGCACGCGCCGATCACCGACGAGGCCCAGCTCGAGTCCCTGCGCGACGAGCTGCAGGCCGCCCTCGCCCCACCTGCCGTCTGACCATGCAACCCAGCCAGATCCAGTCCGCCATCGAAACCGCGTGGGAAACGCGCGATCGCCTGAACCGCAGCGACGAGAAGCTGCGGGATGCGATCGAGGGCGCCATCGACATGCTCGATCGCGGCGTCGCGCGCGTGGCCGAGCCAACCCCCAGCGGGTGGCAGGTCAACGAGTGGCTGAAGAAAGCCGTGCTGCTCTACTTCCGCATGCACGACAACCAGGTCATCGAGATGGGCGCGCTGCGCGGCTACGACAAGGTGCCGCTGAAGTTCGCCCGCTATTCTCCGGCGCAGATCGCCCAGACCGGCGTGCGCGTGGTGCCGCCGGCCAGCATTCGTCGCGGCGCATTCGTTTCGCCCGGCGCAATCCTGATGCCCTCGCTCGTCAACATCGGCGCCTGGGTCGGACCCGGCACGATGATCGACACCTGGGCGAGCGTGGGCTCCTGCGCGCAGGTCGGCGCCAACTGCCACATCTCCGCCGGCGCCGGCATCGGCGGCGTGCTGGAGCCGCCGCAGGCGCGGCCGACGATCATCGAGGACGACTGCTTCATCGGCGCGCGCTCCGAGGTGGTCGAGGGCGTCGTCGTCGAGAAGGGCTCGGTCCTGTCGATGGGCGTGTTCATCACCCAGTCCACGCCGATCTACGATCGCGAGACCGGCCAGACGATCTACGGCCGCGTGCCGGCCGGCAGCGTCGTCGTCGCCGGCTCGATGCCGCGCGAGGGCGGAAAGTACAGCCTGAGCTGCGCCGTCATCGTCAAGAAGGTCGACGCGCAGACGCGCGCCAAGGTCGGCATCAACGAGTTGCTTCGAGACCTGTAGGAGGGGCCGTTGGCCCCGATGCCTCAAAAAAAGGCCCGCCGAAGCGGGCCTTTTGCATTTCCCTCGCCGGCTATTGCCCAGTGCCGCCGAGCTTCACCGTATCCGTGCGCCGGCCGTTGTTGGCGATGATCGACATGGTGCCGACGCGCGCGCCCGCCTGCAGCGGCGTGAACCGGACCTTGATCGTGCACGACACGCCGACCGGCAGCGTCTTCGGGCAATCGTTGGTCTGGCCGAACTCGCCGACCGACTCCTGCGACACCATCGCGATGGCGTTCACCGGCAGCGGCTTGGTCCAGGTGTTGGTGTAGACCACCGACTGCGCGCCGCTCTTGCTGCCGACTTTCTGGGTGCCGAAGGCGAGCGAGGTCGGCGTCACCCGCGGCGTCGGCGATGCCGTAGCTGCGCACGTCGTCGCCGCGTTGTAGGTGCCGAAGCTGCCGACGTAGCTCAGCGCGTCGGGCATGCCGTCGATGATCTGCGTGCCGGAGGGGATCGGCAGCTCCTCGGGATTGGTCGTCAGCGTGGAAGCGGCGTTGAAGCCGGTGATGACGTCGCCGGGCTGCAGCCCGACGTCCGCCATCGGCACGACGATGGTGACCTTGCCGGTGAGATGGTCGTAGTTGCTGCTCGGGTCGGCAGGCCGGAAGGCGTCGGCGAAGCGGCCGTCGGTCTGGCCCTCCGCGTTCGGGTCGCTGGTGTTGAGCGAGCCAGACGCCACGTACGACTCGAAGCTGGGCGACGCGGTGCGGAACACCATGCGCGCGCCGTAGACCTTGTGGTCGCGCGGGTTGGCGAACGACACGTACCAGCCGGTGCCGGGCGGCTGCACCGCGCGGCCCGGATCCGTGCCGATCGTGAACACCAGCTTGCTGGATGCGGCATCCGCGGCATACGGCTGCGCGACGTGCAGCGAGCGCACATCCGTCCCCGGCACCGGCGGCAGGTTGTCGCCCATGCCCTCGGTGACGATTGTCTGGCCCGGCACGAGGCACGCGTTCTCCGTGGGGCCGGAACCGCTGCCCGACGCGAGCTGCACCGAGAACGGCTTGCCGTACATCGGCCGCAGCGCGTCGCTGGTGCCGACGCTGTTGGCCGGATGCGGCACGTCGTTGAGCGGCAAGCCGGTGCCGCCGTCGATCACGCCGACACCGATGTTGTGGATCGGCGCGCCGATCGGCGGCGAGCCGAGTTGCACGTACGGCACGAACAACGTCACCACATTGCCCGCACGCGAAGCGGAACTGGCGACGCCGCTGCCGCCGTCGTCGACCGGGGCCACGCTGCCCACCGTGGCGCTGATCCTGGTCACGAAATGCTTGCCGTCGACGTTCTGGCGGATCTCGTAGGTCAGGCCGTTCGGCGCGGTGGCGAAATCTGTAGCGTTGGCCAGCGTCAGGCGGTAGCGGATGCCTGTGCTCGACGCGCCGACGGTGGCTTCCTGCATCGTCAGCTTCTGCACGTTGGCTGCGCCCGCGACCGCCGCGTTGGTGTAGCCGTCGAGGATCGTGACCTCGGTGCCCGACGCCGGCGTGCCGCCGTGCGACGTGCCAAGCGCGTTGAGCGCCGCCGGCAGGTCGAGCATGCCTGCGCCGATGCCGAAGTTCGTCGTCGCCTCGGAGTTCTGCGGATCGGCCTCGTAAGGGCCATTGGTTGTCACCTTGAACGCGGTCTTCTGGATCAGCATCTCGATCTGCGCCGGCGTCAGCGTCGGATCGGCCTGGACCAGGAGCGCGACGGCGCCGGCGACGTGCGGCGTCGACATCGACGTGCCGGAGATCGTGCCGTAGTACGGCTGCCACGTGGTTTCGCCGCTGGTGCACACGGCCTGGCCGGGCTGTGGCTGCACGCAGGTCGCTGTGATCAGCGCGCCCGGCGCGCCGATGTCCGGATAGGTCGTCGGCTGTCCGTTGAGGCCGCGGCTGGAGCTGAAATCCAGCGTCGCATCGCGCAGGCCGGTGCCGTTGTCGTCGAGGTTGGAGACGCAGATCACGCCCGGCTTGGGGTTCTTGCACTGCGAGCGCGTGCGGTCGTCGGCGCCGGTGCCGCCGTCGTTGAGCGTGTCGCCGTTGCCGGCGGAGAACAGGACCGTAGCGCCCTTGTCGACCACGGCGTTGGCCAGGATCGATGCGACGGCGTTCGGATCGTGCGGGCCGGTCGAGCCGTAGGAGTTGCTGACGACCTTGATGCTCGGATCCCAGTGGTCGAGCAGGTGCTGGTAGGCCTCTGCCACCCACAGCATGTTGATTCCCTCGCCCGCACCGTAAGCGATGATGCTCGCGTCGGGCGCGACGCCGGTGTGCGTGCCGCGCACGTTGGGCGCCGCGCCGGCGACCGGGTAGTCGCCCGTCGACGCCTGGCCGCCGCCTGCAGCGATGCCCGCGCAGTGCGTGCCGTGGCCGCCGGTGGTGTCGCTGTCCGTCTGGCCGACGTCGACGTACTGGACCTGGAAGCAGTTGCCGGTGGTGGTGTCGGCGAGGATCGGCGCCGGGCAGACCACCTTGTAGTTGTGGAGCACGCGCCCCGCGAAGTCCGGGTGCGTGGCGTTGAGGCCGGAGTCGATCACGACGATGGTGACGCCCTGTCCGCGCAGCACCCGGCCGCTCGCGTCCTTGTACGGGCCGCCGGACACCGCTTCCTGCGCCACGCGCACGCGCGTCGCCCATGGCGCGGTGTTCATGTCGTAGTGCAGCTTCTGGTTGTCCTCCAGGTAGGAGACGCTCCAGCTCTTGCTGAGATTGCGGAACGCGGCGATGGGCCCGACCGCGAACACGGTCCTGGCGTAACGCTCGAAATCGTTGGTGACGCTGAGCCCGAACGAGCCGAGCAGCGTGCGGTGCGCAGCCGGCGTACCGCTGCCGAAGTGCACGAACGCGCCGTAGGTGCGGTCGGCGGGCAAGGTGGCGATGTCGCGCGCGAAGCCAGGGGACATCGGAGCGAGGTAGCCGCCGGGGACGGCGGCCGTAACCGGCTGCAGCGGCGCCAGTGACGCACAAAAGACCACGGACGCAGCCGCGAGGATGCGCGATGTGACTCGTAACATGTGAAAACTCCCGAGCAAGAGAATGCAGCGCACTGCGTCCTTGCGAGAGCTGATTCTTCAGATCCTAGGAATGAGGCAGAACACCGCGGCAGACGCGGCCTCCCTCCACCTCACCAATGCTGTTTTTTTACCGCGTTAACGCTTGGTTAATTCGACCCGGAGAATGTAGCGGCGAACGGGCGAGGCTCGCAACTGCGAACGGGACGCAAACTTCTGCGATCGTTCCCAAGTAGAATTCCGCGCCGATGAGCCCCTCCCCTGTCCTGTCGCTGGCGCGCGAGCTGATCGCCCGCAAATCGCTGACCCCCGACGACGCCGGCTGCTGCGAGCTCATCGGCGCGCGGCTCTCGAAGCTCGGCTTTGCGCTCGAGTACCTGAACCACGAGGGCGTCACCAACCTCTGGGCCACGCACGGCCAGGGCGCGCCGCTGACGATCCTCGCCGGCCATACCGACATCGTGCCGACCGGGCCGCTGGATCAGTGGGCCAGCGATCCGTTCACGCCGACGGTGCGCGACGGCAACCTGTACGGACGCGGCGCCGCGGACATGAAGTCGGGTCTGTCGGCGATGGTCTGCGCCGTGGAGAGCCTGCTCGCATCCGGTCCGCACGAGGGCACGATCGCGTTCCTAATCACCAGCGACGAGGAGGGCTACGCGCGTCACGGCACCAAGCACGTCGTCGACGTGCTCAAGTCGCGGGGCCTCAAGCCCGACTACGCCATCGTCGGCGAGGCGACCAGCGATCGCGCGCTCGGCGATCGCATCATGATCGGCCGGCGCGGCTCGCTGGGCTGCAACCTCAAGGTCCTCGGCAAGCAGGGCCACGTCGCCTACCCGCTCAAGGCGGACAACCCGATCCACCGGCTGGCGCCGGCACTGGCGGAGCTGATCGCCACGCGCTGGGACGAAGGCAACGCGCACTTCCCGCCGACGTCGTTCCAGATCTCCAACGTCCACTCCGGCACCGGCGCCAACAACGTCATCCCGGGCGAGGCCGACGTCATCTTCAACTTCCGCTACTGCACCGAGTCCAGCGCCGACTCTCTCAAGCAGCGCGTGCACGCCGTGCTCGATCGACACGGCCTGCGCTACGTTGCCGACTGGTGGCACACCGGCGAGCCGTTCCTGACGCAGCACGGAAAGCTGATCGCCTCGACGCTCGCGGCGATCGCGGAGGTCACCGGGCTCACGCCCGTGCAGTTCACCGGCGGCGGCACGTCCGATGCGCGCTTCCTGGCACCCTGGGGCGCCGAGGTGCTCGAGCTCGGGCCGATCAACGACAGCATCCACAAGGTCAACGAGCACGTGCGGCTCGAGGACCTCGACGCCCTCTCCCGGATCTACGCCGCCGCGCTGCGCCGGCTGCTGGCCTGACCGCCATGTCGGCGTTCGTGCCGGCGTGGGGCTTGCGCGCGCCCTTCACGCAGTCGCTGCTCGCGACCAAGCGGCCGGCGCGCTGGCTGTGGCGCAGGCATGGCGTCGACCTCGCGCACACGCCGCAGATCGTCCTGGATTGCGGCGACGGCGTGCGCCTGACCGGCTATCACGACCCGCAGCCCAGCGGCGCGCCCAATCGCGGCCTGGTGGTGCTGATCCACGGCTGGGAAGGCAGCCACCAGTCCAGCTACCTGTATTCGATGGCGTGCCGGCTGTTCTCTGCCGGCTTCAGCATCTTTCGTCTCAACCTGCGCGATCACGGCGGCACCCATCACCTCAACGAGCACCTGTTCCACTCGGCACGCATGGGGGAGGTGCTCGGCGCCTTCCACGCGATCCGGCGCATCGACGCCACCGATCCGCTCTACGTCGTCGGGTTTTCCCTCGGCGGCAATTTCACGCTGCGCGTCGGCCTGCACGGCCCGGCTGCCGGCATCAGGCCGCAGCTGGTCGCCGCGGTGTCGCCGTCGATCAATCCAGGCGCGACGCTGCGCGCAATCGACCAGGGCCCGCCGCTGGTGCACCGCTACTTCATCGACAAGTGGCTGCGCACGCTGGAGGCCAAGAGCCAGGCCTGGCCGGGGCGCTACGATTTCCGTAGCTATCGGCAGCTGCGCAACTTCGAGAAGATCACCGAGCGCTTCGTCGCCGACTTCACCGAGTTCGAGTCGATGCAGAGCTACCTCGATCAGTACACGATCACGCCAGCGATGCTGATGGGATCGCCCACACCAACGGCCGTGATCACCTCCCGCGACGACTCGGTGATCCCCTTCAGCTACTTCGACGGCCTGAAGGCGGGCGGCCCGGTTCGCGCGTTCCTGGCGACCGACTACGGCGGACACTGCGGATTCATCCAGGACTGGGCGCTGCGCTCGTGGGCCGAGGCGCGCGTGCTGGAGCTCGTCACGTCGCCGTGATGGCGATGCGCGCGGCGCGCCCTACCGCATCAAGAGCTCGGCCGTCTTGCCGAAGTCCGGGAAACTGCGCTTGCGCAGGCTGAACAGCCGGGTACTGACCGAAGTTCTTCGCCAGCTCCAGCTCGCCGGCATACTCGAGCGCGAACTGCTCGGAGCCTTCGAGCATCAGCCGCGCGGCGAAGGTCTCGGTCACGAAGATCGCGCCGGGCGGCGTCACCGGCTCGATGCGCGCGGCGAAGGACAGCTGGCTGCCGAAGTAGGTCTCGGCATCCTCCACCGGATCGCGGCCGACGAACGCGGGCGCGTAGTGGATCGACAGGCGCAGCTCCAGCCGCGCCAGCTCGCCGGTCAGCTGGCTGCGCAGGCGCTCGAGCGTAGCGCGGATCTCGGTGGCGATGACCGCGGCGCTTAGCGCGTTGCGGGTAACGACGTGCAGCGCGTCGCCCCAGGTGTGGCGGAACAGCACGTGCTCGCCGTGCGCGTTGATGGTTTGCGCCATCGCGCCCATCACCTCGCTCCAGTACCGCGGCAGGCTGTCGTCGGACAGCGCGCTGAAGCCGACGAAGTCGGCGAAGATCAGGCCGACGTATCGCCGGCGCTCGGGCATCGCGCCCTGGCTGAACTCGCCGGTGGCCGTCAGCGACTCGTTGGCCGGGTGCTGGTCCATCAGCCGCAGCACGCGGCCGCTCATGCTGATGGCGAGCACGCTCCAGTTCGTCGCCAGGCGCCGCGCCGCCAGCAGCGATAGTCCGAACGCCATCGACTCGACGTAACGCGCACACCATCGATCCTCGCCGTCGATGAAGCCGCGCGCCGAGCAGACCTCGTGCGCGCCCAGCAGGCAGCGCGCCAGCCGCTCGACCGGTTCGTCGCCGTGCAGGCGTCGCCAGCGGGCAACCTCGGTGCTGCGCTCGTCGGCCAGGCTCAGGTACAGCGGCAAGCCCAGCTCCAGGCAGATCTCCGCGGTGCGCAGCTCCGGCATGCCGAGCAACGGCAGGAACACCAGCGGCTTCATGCCCTTCAACCGCTCGATCAGGGCGGGCTCGATGTCGATGCCCGATTCCATCGTGGCGGTGCCGAGCCGGCGCACGTAGAGCACGGGCGGAAGCGCCAGCGCATCCACGATCCCGGCGTCCTGGCCCAGACAGACGGCAAGCTGCCGCAGCTGGAAGCGGGTGCGGCTGCGCGCGTTGACGTTGCTGATCTCGTAGCGATCGGCGGCCTGCAGGGCGACTTTCGCGGCATCCAGATGGCCCAGCAGCAGCGACGCTTCGGCGTGGGTCACCTGCCAGTAATAGGACTCCTCGTCGCCGCGCGGCTGCAGCTTCTGCAGGACGCTCTTCACCTCCCGCGCGAGCCGGGTCGCGGCGTCTCGGCGACCGGACAGGCAGTACATGCTGGCGGCATTGATGCCGCTGAAATGCCCATGCGTCCGCGTGTACGCGCCCTCGTAAGCCTCCGCTGCCTCCAGGTACAAGGACTCGGACTGTGGACCGCCGCGGAACGCCAGGTCCTTGAGGAGGCGTGCCTTCAGCGCGAGCCAGTCTTCGGCGATGTCGCCGACCTCCTCGAACTCCACGTAGTGGCGCAACGCCAGCCTGGTGCTGCCGGCGTTGGCTAGCGCCAGCACCATCAGGGTACTGCAGCGGCCGCGAGTCGATGCCGCGCGCCCGCGCGCGCGCGATGACGTCGTAGCACTGCAGGTAGTTGCCGGCTTTCAGCGCATCGGTCGCCTTGCGGTGGACGCCCTGCGCGGCGTCGCGCGCCGGCGCCGAGCCGGCGAACGGCACGCCGGGGTCCACCACGATCAGCTGCCGGTTGCGCTCGCCGGCGACGCGCTGCTCCACCGACAGCGTCGAGAATTCCGGCGGCACCGCTTGCGGGTTACGTCGCCACTCGACGACCTCGGCCGTCCCGCCTGGCAGCTCCGGACTCTGCGCGCGCAGGACCGCGATCAGCGCATCGGTCTGCTCGGCGAGCAGCGCCGCCAGCCGTGGGTCCTGGGTCTGGCGAACCGACAGTTCGTCGAGATGAGACCGCGTGGCATCGTCCCCGACGAGGTCGACCAGCACGGCGCAGTCGCGCAGCGCCTTGCGCAGCTCCAGCTGGGTCTTGCGCAGCTGAGCCTCGTCGACGTGCACGCCCGCGGCCTCCGCCTTGTCCTGCCAGTCGCGCAGCAGGCGGGCCGGCGGCACCGGCAACAGGCCGATCAGCTCGTGATCGATGCCGCGGCGGGAAAGCCACCGCGTGACCACGCGCGTGAGCAGCAGGTCCGCCCCCGGCGCAAGGCCGGTCAGCACGCGCACCTTGACGCCGGCGTCGGCGCTGATCAGCCGCGGCAGCAGGCCGCGCTCCAGGTGCGAGGCAACGTTGTCCTGCTCGGCCTGCGACAGCAGCACATGCCCGGTGCCGCCGATGACGAACGGCCGGCTGCGACGCAGGCCGTCGGGCCGGAACGTGCGCAGCCAGTCCTGCAGGCCTACCGTCTTGCCCAGCCGCGGGGCGGTCACGCGATGCGTGCCCGCTTCACCGCGAACCGTGCAAGCCCCGGGAACCAGCGCTTGACCCAGATAAGGCTTTGCTCCTTGCCGATGAGGACCTCCTCCGCGTCGCGCTCGACCGCGCGCCAGATCTTCTCGGCACAGGCTCGCGGGTCCATGCCCTTGGCCTGGCCCGAGTCCATCTTGCCGTGCGTGCCGCCGGTGCCCGTGATCGCGTTGACCGAGACCTCGGTCTTGATGAAGCCGGGACAGGCCAGCGTGAAGCGGACCTGCTCGCGCCACAGCTCGGCGCTGGCCGCGTCGTAGAAGCCATGCAGCGCGTGCTTGGCCGCGGCGTAGCCGGAGCGCAGCGGCGTGCCGACGTAGCCGACCACGCTCGATACCACGACCACGTGACCCGCCTTGCGCTGGAGCATCGGGCCGAGCACCGCCTTGGTCAGCGCCACCGGTGCGAAGAAGTCCAGCTCGAAGATCTGGCGGTACACGTCCATCGACGTGTCCTTCACCAGGCTGCGCTGCGAGATGCCGGCATTGTTGACCAGCACGTCGACCGGACCGAAGTGCGATTGCGCCTCTCGCGCCGCTTCTTCTGCATCGAAGGCGGTGAGATCCAATGGCAGCACGGCGACGTCGCGCGGATTGGCGCACTGCCCGCGCACGCGCTCCAGCTCAGCGACTCGGCGCGCCGACAGCACCAGCTTGGCGCCGCGCTGCGAGGCGCCGATGGCCAGCGCCTCACCGATGCCACCGGAGGCGCCGGTGATCCAGACGACCTTGCCTGCGAGCTGCGTCATGAACTCCCCCGTCTGAAAACAAAAAAGCCGCTCGCGAGCGAACGGCTTTCGCGTGCCCCGCCCGCGCTAGGCAGCTTTCTCCAGCGAGGTGCTCCATTTCCCGAGCGCAGCCAGCCCGTTCATCTTGGCGCGGTGCAGGTGCGCCTTCTTGCCGGCATCGGCGTTCTTGCCTGCCCAGGCGTTGAGCGCGGCATGCTGCAGCGCCCGGCCATAGGAGAAGGTGAGCTTCCACGGATGCGGCCCGAGCTTGTTCATCTCGTCCAGGTGCGCGGTCGCGTCCTCGTCGGACTGGCCGCCCGACAGGAAGGCGATGCCCGGCACCGCGCCCGGAACGTGACGCTTGAGCAGCTTGATGGTCTCGCGCGCGACCGTCTTGCGGTCGGCCTGCGTCTTGCACTTCTTGCCGGAGACGACCATGTTCGGCTTGAGCACGATCCCCTCGAGCAGCACGCGCTGGCGGTGCAGCTCGTGGAAGACCGCGGCGAGGGTCGAGTCGGTGACGTGCGCGCAGACCTCGATGGTGTTGTCGGCGTCCATCAGCACCTCGGGCTCGACGATCGGCACGATGTCGGCTTCCTGGCACAGCGCGGCATAGCGGGCGAGCGCGTGCGCGTTGGTGTGGATGCAATAGTCGCTGGGGATGCCGTTGCCGATGGTGATCACCGCGCGCCACTTGGCGAATCGCGCGCCGGCTTCCTTGTACTTGGCCAGGCGCTCGCGCAGTCCGTCCAGGCCCTCGGTGATGGTCTCGCCGGGAGCGCCGGCCAGATCCTTGGCGCCCTTGTCGACCTTGATGCCGGGGATCACGCCCTTGCTGGCCAGGAGCTTCGCGAACGGCGTGCCGTCGAGACCCTTCTGGAACAGCGTTTCCTCGTAGAGGATGACGCCGCTGGTGTGCTGCTCGAAGCCCGGCGTGGTGAAGAGCATGTCGCGATAGGCCTGGCGGTTGGCCTCGGTGTTCTCGACGTCGATGCTCTTGAAGCGCTTCTCGATGGTGCCGGTGGATTCGTCGGCGGCGAGCAGGCCTTTGCCTGGCGCAACCATCGCCAGCGCGGTCTCGTGCAGGATTTTCTCGTTCATGACTGGAGATCTTCTCGTTGATGGACGGGTTGGAAAGCTGGCGGAGAGGGAGGGATTCGAACCCCCGAACCCTTGCGGGTTAGCGGTTTTCAAGACCGCCGCGTTAGACCACTCTGCCACCTCTCCGCATTTGCGGAGGCAGATTATCGGTCAGGACCTCGCGGGACTCCAAGCGCGCCGCGATGGCCGCGCCGGCTCCCGCCGCTTTATGATCGCATCGGCGCAACCCAAGGATCGCTCAAGTGGAATCAGCGCAGCCGCTGCAGGTCGGAACGCACGTCGAGGGTTTCGAGATCACGCAGATCACGAACACGGACCCCGCCCGCTTCATCTACGCCGCCACCGAGCTGGCCAGCAAGAAGCCGGTCGTGATCCACGAATACCCGCTCGCTGCCAAGAACGACCTGGCAGCGCTGGCCACGGCCAGGCACCCCAACCTGCCGGCGGCGATCCGCGCGTTCGAGGTCGACGGCAACGCCTACCTGGTGACCGAGCCGTGGGGCGGCGAGGTGCTCTCCGAGCTGTTGAGGCGCGAGCCGATCTTCGACGAGGCCCGGCTGAAAAGTGTTCTGCTTCCATTGGCCGACGGCGTCGAAGCTGCGCACGTTGCGGGCGTCCTGCACCTGGACATCCGGCCCGAGCGCGTCGTGGTCAAGGGCAATGGCTCGCCGATCCTGACCGGGTTTGGCGGTGGCGCGCAGGCGCGCACGCCCGGCTATTCCGCCATCGAGCAGGTACTCCTCGGAATTCCGGACGGGGCGCTGGACCGACGTTTATGCGCTCGGCGCGCTGGCGTATCGGCTGATCAGCGGGCACGCGCCCATCGACGCGCTGACGCGCAACGCGCAGGACATCATGAAGCCGGCACGCGAGGTCGGCGCGGACAAGTATCACCGCAGCCTGCTGCAGGCGATCGACTGGGCCCTGAAGGTGCACCCGCTGGAGCGGCCGCAGAACCTGGCGCAATGGAAGGACGCGCTGCTGGGCCTGCGGGACACCGTGGTGGTCGGCGCCGCCTCTCCTGCGACGGTGCCGATCACGGCGACGATGATCCGCAAGTTCAGCGAGCTGCGCGAAAAGAAAAAGACGCTGCCCGCGACGCCCGTATCGCCGGTGGCGCCCGTAGCGCCTGTACCGATCCCACCGAGGCGCGGTGGCGCCAACGCCACGCCCATCCCTCCGCCAGAACCGGAGACACCCTTGCCGAAAGCTGCGGCACCGCCGCCGCCGGCGAAACCTGTTCCGGCGGCGCCCAGGCCGGTTCCCGTCGTGCCCAAGCCCGCGCCGATCGCGTCGCCACCCAGACCTGCGACGCGGCCGATTGCCCCGACCATCGCCCCTCCGAAACCTGCGGTGCCTCCGTTGGTGGCGCCTGCGCGGAGAACACCGGTGCGACCGTCCACGCCGCCGCCCGCGCAGTCTTCGTCCGCCCTTTCGGTGGTCGCAGCCCTGATCGTTCTCATCCTGGCGGTCGGATACTGGTGGTACACCGACACGCGTCGAGCGCAGGCACCGGCAGCCTCCGGCATCCCGCCGCCCGTGCAGCAGGCAGCGCCCGCACCGGGCGCAACTGCGCCCGTGCTGCCGCCGCAAACCGTCCCGCCTGTGCCCACCGCCGAGCCTTCGGCGCAGCCGATCGCGGCGCCCTCGCTCGCTCCCGAAGACAGCGCCGTCCAGACGCCACCGCAGCGCACGCGTGATCCGGAAGCGCCGGCCGGCGCCGACGCGCAGAAGCAGCTCGTCGCCGAGCTTCGGACGAAGCTGGCCGGCAACTGGACGCAGGAGTCTACGTACGTCGCGATGGTGCCCGGAAGCGATTGCTACGCCAGCATCGCGCGTAGCTGGTCGATCCGTTTGGACGGCGCGACGGACCAAGGCCGGGCGCTCGCTGGCTCCTTCACGACCGGCGTGCGTGCGAAGAGCGCCGAGCGCAGCGACTGCCGGCAATTCGACGACCAGATCACGGTCGCGGGCACGCTCAGCGCCCGGCCGCTCTCCGCGACGATGCTGCAGGTGGAGGCAGCGCCCCTGTCATGCACCGGTGACTGCGACCCGATCGCCGACGTCTTCAACTACCGCACGCTGGGGCGTCGCTACAGGTTCGCCATCTCCAGCGAAGCCGATCGCATGACCTTCTCCGAGGGAGAGGTCGACTTCGAGGTCAGCAGGCCGCGCTAGAGCGCGGCGATCAGAAGCGGTAGGCGACCGTGAAGCCCGCGAGGCCCTGCACCTGGTTGCGCGTCGTGGGACTGCGGTTGGCGTCGTTGATCAGGCAGTCGCCGGCCACCACGACGTTCAGGAACCAGTGATGCCCCATCAGCCAGGTCGCGTTGGCGCCCAGGCTGACGTTCTTCACGCCGCCGGACGGCGTGAAGGCCGGCAATCCCGAGGCTTCGGCGTCTTCCGGCGTAATCCCGAAGTAATGTCCCATGTAGCGGTGGTCGCCGATGGCGATCGCCGGGCCGGCGAAGATGAACAGGCGGTTCTTCCAGCCCGCGACCGGCATGTAGACGCTGAAGTCGCCCGCCCACCCGTTGTATCCGCCCATGCTCTTGCGCACGTCCACGCGCAGCACCAGGGGGAACAGCACCAGCTCGGTGAACAGCTTTGCTTCCGGCGACGGGTTGACGTCGCTCAGGCGGTTGAGCTCGTGGCTGAGCTCCGGCGAGCGGCCGAGATCGTAGGTGATCGCAAGGCCGGTGCGGACCCAGTCGTTCTGGAAGAAGTTGACTCCCAGTCCCTCGCCCGTCGCGAGGAACGCCAGCTGCTTGTAGCGGATGTCGAACATCGGCCCGGCCAGCAGGTGGTAGCGATGCGAGCCGTCATATTTCGGAAGGACCTCCACGCTGCCGCCGAGGATCACCTGCCAGGTGGGGATCTCGTCCATGAAGCGCGGCATCAGCGGCACGCCGGCGGAATACACCCACTCGGGCAGGGGCGACGGGTTCTCGGCCCGCGCAGTCACGCTGAACAGCGCCAGCGCCAGCGCCGGCCAGAGCGCCCTTCGTCTGTGACTCCAGTCCATGCGACCCCACCCCTGTTGTTGTTGAAACCCTGCAACGTTCGAGCGTGAAGCGTGTCCGCGATGCTAGCGCGAAGTCAGCCCGCGGGTACCGGCGCGGCGGCGTCCGCCGCGCACCTTCATCCTGCCCTCGATGATCAGATACGCGCCGATGGCCAGCAGCACGGGGGCGAAATAGTAGACCGCGCGATAGGCCAGCAGGCCCGCCACGAGTCTGGGCTCGCCCACGCCGCCGGCGAGCAACGCGATGAAGACGGCTTCGACCACACCCAGGCCCGCGGGCACGCGCACGATGACCGACGCGACCGCGCTCAGCATCAGCACGCCGGCCGTGGTGGTGAACGGAAGGTGCGGACGCATCAGCACGAAAAGAATGCAGGCCATCAGCAGCCAGTTGAGCGACGCGAGCCCCACCTGGACCAGCGCCAGCCGCAGCGTCGGCAGGGACAGCTCGAACTTGCGCACGGTGAAGCTGCGCTTGCGAGAGAACGCGCACAGCGCCAGATAGCCCGCGGCCAGCAGCAGGAGCGCTGCGCCGATCGCCTGCAGGCCGCCCTCGCCGATCTTCCATCCTTGGGGCAAGGGCACCCATCGCAGCAGGAATGCGGTGCCGGCGACGCAGAACCATCCGACCCAGTTGCCGACGACGCTCATGGCCAGCACGCCGGTGACTACGCCGGGCTTCAGGCCTGCGTGCGCATAGAGCCGGTAGCGAAAGCCCATGCCGCCGACGAGCGTGCCGAAGTTCAGGTTGAAGGCGTAGCTCACGGCGGCGATGGCCATCGACTTGGCTGCGCTCACCTTGTGACCCGTGTACCTGCGTCCCACCAGGTCGTAGCAGCTGTAGACGACGTAACTCAGCACCGCGACGGCGCCGGCAGCCAGAAGGGTGGTGGCGCGGTATTCGCGCAGCGCTTCCAGCACCTTGCCCCAGTCGATGGACTGCGCGCGCCACGTGATCAGCGCGGCGACGGCCACGATGAAGACGATCGGCACCACGCGCCGGGCGACGGGCCACCATTTACGCTTGGTCAGGGACATTGCGCTCGATTCTTCGCGGTTCGGTTCTACATCAGACCGCGAAGCGAGCCAGATGGTGCGATGGTGCCGGCTGAGGGATTCGAACCCCCGACCTACGCATTACGAATGCGCCGCTCTACCAACTGAGCTAAGCCGGCCCTGCGTGAGGGCGCGAATTATAGGGGAAGCGGGCCGATCCGCTCCAGACCGCCGCAATATGTTTTCAGCGCCGCTGGAATCGAGACCGACCCGTCGGCGTTGAGGAAGTTCTCCAGGATCGCCACCAGCGTGCGGCCCACGGCCAGGCCCGAGCCGTTGAGCGTGTGCAGCAACTCGGGCTTCTTGGTCTCGGGATGCCGGTAACGCGCCAGCATGCGGCGCGCCTGGAAGTCCTCGAAGTTCGAGCACGAGGAGATCTCGCGGTAGCGGTTCTGCGACGGCAGCCAGACCTCGATGTCGTAGGTCTTGGCGGCGCCGGCGCCGAGATCACCGGCGCACAGCGCGACGACGCGATACGGCAGCTCCAGCTTGCGCAGGATCGCCTCTGCGTGTCCGGTCAGCTCCTCCAGCGCAACGTAGGAGTTCTCCGGACGCACAGCCTGCACGAGCTCGACCTTCTCGAACTGGTGCTGCCGGATCATGCCCTTGGTGTCCTTGCCGGCCGCGCCCGCTTCCGCGCGAAAGCACGGCGTGTGCGCAACCCATCGGCGCGGCAGCACCTCGGCGTCGACGATCTCGTCGCGCAGCAGGTTGGTCACCGGCACTTCCGCCGTCGGGATCAGGCGCCAGTCCTGCTCGCCCTTCAGCGCGAACAGGTCGTCGCCGAACTTCGGCAGCTGCCCGGTGCCGCGCAGCGATGCGGCGTTGACGATGTAAGGCACATACAGCTCTTCGTAGCCGTGCTCGCGCGTGTGCACGTCGAGCATGAACTGCGTCAGCGCCCGGTGCAGACGCGCCAGCGGACCCTTGAGCACCACGAACCGCGCGCCCGTGAGCTTGGCGGCCGCTGCAAAGTCCATGAGCCCGAGCGCTTCGCCGATATCCGCATGGTCCTTGGCGCCGGCGATGACCCTGGGATCGCCCCAGCGGCGGACTTCGACGTTGCCGTTTTCGTCAACGCCTTCGGGCACGCTCGCGTGCGGGACGTTGGGCAGGCGCAGCGCGAAGTCCTCGAACTCCGACTGCAGCGCGGCCAGCGCCTGCTCCGTCGACGCGAGCTTCTGCTTGATGAGCTCCATCGACTCCAGGATCGGCGTGGCGTCCTCGCCTTTGGCCTTGGCCTGGCCAATGCGCTTGGAGCCCGCGTTGCGCTCGGCCTGCAGCTTCTCGGTGTCGACCTGCAGTGTCTTGCGCCGACCCTCTAGCTCGTCGAACCGGGCGCGATCGAACGCAAAGCCTCGCCGCTTGAGCTGCTCGACGACGTGGTCCACCCGCGTGCGCAGCAGTTTGGGATCCAGCATTTGTCGTTCGAGATGGTCTTTGCGGGCGCGTATTGTAAGGCGCGCTAAGCCCAGTGCTTGCCGATCCAGTACCCGGCCACGCAACCGGCGAGGCTCAAGACGACGTTGAGCAGCACGTTGAGCGACGCGAGGCCTGCGCCCGATTGCTCCCACAGCCGGATCGTCTCCACGGAAAAGGCCGAGAACGTGGTGAACCCACCGAGCGCACCGATCATGACCAGCCCGCGCCATTCGGGCGCGGCGCCGCGCTCGGCGAGCACCATGTAAAGACCGCCTGCGAGCAGGCAGCCCAGGACGTTCACGCCCAGCGTGCCGTACGGAAACGCGGCGCCCAGCCAGTCGGCTGCAAGCTTGCCGAAGAGATAGCGAAGCACCGAGCCCAGCGCGCCACCGAGCGCGACGGCGAGCACCATCAGCATGTCTAGTCCACCCTCCGGTTCGCGGCGCGCAGCTGCGCCAGCTTCTCCGCGATCTTGATCTCGAGCCCGCGCTGCGTCGGCTCGTAGAACACCGTTCCCGACAGCGCGTCCGGCAGGTACTGCTGGCCCGCTGCGTGCGCCTGCACCTCGTCGTGATCGTAGCGGTAGCCCTTGCCGTAGCCGATGTCCTTCATCAGCTTGGTCGGCGCGTTGCGGATGTGCAGCGGCACTTCCAGCGTGCCGGTCTCCTCGACCTTGGCGCGCGCTGCGCCGTAGGCCGCGTACACCGCGTTGCTCTTGGGCGCGGCCGCCAGGTACACCACCGCGATGGCGATGGCCAGCTCCCCTTCGGGAGATCCGAGACGCTCGTAGATGTCCCAGCCTTCCAGGCAGAGCTGCTGCGCGCGCGGATCGGCGAGGCCGACGTCCTCGATCGCCATGCGGGTGACGCGGCGCGCGAGATAGCGCGGATCGGCGCCGCCATCGAGCATGCGGGCGAACCAGTACAGCGCCGCGTCCGGATCGCTGCCGCGCACCGATTTGTGCAGCGCCGAGATCTGGTCATAGAAGTTGTCGCCCTGCTTGTCGAAGCGACGCAGTCCCTTGCCGATCAGGCGCTCGAGCAGCTGATCGTCCCTGGAGCGCTCTGCGCGCGACAGCTCCACCGCGGTCTCGAGCAGGATCAGGCCGCGCCGGGCGTCGCCGTCGGCGGCCTCGGCTAGCCGATCGATCCAGCTCGCCGGGATCGCATCCGCGCCTTGTCCGAGGCCGCGCTCCGCGTCGGTCAGCGCCCGCTCCAGGAGATTGCGGATCGCTGCCTGCTCGAGCGTCCGCAGCACGAACACGCGCAAGCGCGAGAGCAGCGCGGAGTTCAGCTCGAACGACGGGTTCTCGGTGGTCGCGCCGATGAGGATGATGGTGCCGTCCTCGACGAACGGCAGCAGCGCGTCCTGCTGCGCCTTGTTGAAGCGGTGGATCTCGTCGATGAACAGGATCGTCCGCTTGCTGGCGGCGAGCAGGTCCCTGGCGCCGGCGACTGCCTCGCGGATGTCCTTGACGCCCGCCATCACCGCGGAGATCGTCAGGAACTGTGCGTCGACGTGCTGGGCGATGATCCGCGCCAGCGTGGTCTTGCCCACGCCAGGCGGGCCCCAGAACACCATCGACGGGATCTTTCCGGCCTGGAGCAGCGCGCGCAGTGGCGCCCCGGGGCCCAGCAAGTGCTCCTGCCCGACGACTTCCTCCAGCTTGCGTGGCCGCATCCGTTGCGCCAGCGGCGCCACGGCGGCGTTGCTCACTCGCCCGACTCCGGCCCGGCCGGCGCCTCGACGACTTCCACGCCCTTGGGAGGCTTGAAGCGGAACTGCGCTTCCTCGATCTTGCCGTTCACCTGCACGTCGGAGAAGCGCACCTCGCTGGTGCCGCCCAGCTGATCGTGGAAGGTCATCTGCACGGGCGCGCTGCCGCGCAGCCCCAGCTCGATGGATTTGAAGTCGGCGTCGCTGGCCTTGGGCACCAGGCGCACGACGTGGACGTCGCCCTTCATCCCGGCATCCTCGATCGTGAACTCGTCGCTCAGCGTGCCGCGACGCGAGAGCAGCTGCGCCGGGGTCCCCGCCAGCGCCGCTTCCGCGGGACGCACGGTGACCTGCGCCAGATCCGGGTCGTACATCCAGATCTTCTCGCCATCGCAGACCATCAGCTGTGCGTAGGGCTTCTCGTAGCTCCAGCGAAACCTGCCAGCGTCACCGCCCGAGGCACGCGGCCGTGACAGCCACATGCGTCCCGACGTCGTCTGCGTGGTGGCGCCGCGCTCGTCGCGCTGCACCTGCTCGAAGCTGGCGCTCACGGTCTGGGCGCCTTCCACGAAGCGCTTGAGCGCCGCGTCGGCGGATTCAGCCAGGGCGGCGGGAGCCGCAAGGGCGACGAGCAATGTCAGGAATGTCTTCATGGGAATGCCGATTAGGCGCCAGACTCAATGACCGCGCGCTGAACGAATCGCTCCCTTCACTCGCGCGAGGGCGCCAGGATCTCGCGATTGCCGCCTGGCCCGCTGGGGCCGACCAGGCCAGTCGCCTCCATCTTCTCGACGATGCGCGCAGCGCGGTTGTAGCCGATCTTCAGGCGGCGCTGCACCCAGGACACCGAGGCCTTGCGCGTCTCGATGACGATGGCGACGGCCTGGTCGTAGAGCGGGTCGGCTTCGGCATCGTCCTCGGCTCCCTCCTTGACCTCGGTCGGATCCCCCGCAAGCACTTCCTCGATGTATTCGGGCTCACCCACCTGCTTGAGATACGCGACCACCTTGTGCACCTCGTGGTCGTCGACGAAGGCGCCATGCACGCGCTGGATGCGGCTGGAGCCCACGGGGCGGTAGAGCATGTCGCCGTGGCCCAGCAGCGTCTCGGCGCCGTTCTCGTCGAGGATCACGCGCGAATCGTTGCGCGAGGCAACCTGGAAGGCGATGCGTGAAGGGATGTTGGCCTTGATCAGGCCGGTGATGACGTCGACCGACGGCCGCTGCGTAGCGACGATCAGGTGGATGCCGGCGGCGCGCGCCTTCTGCGCGATGCGCGCGATCAGCTCTTCGACCTTCTTGCCGACCACCATCATCATGTCGGCGAGCTCGTCGATCACCACGACGATCATCGGCAGCGTCGCCAGCTCCGGCGCCTCGGAGGCCTCTGCAGACGCGCCCTCCTCCGCGAACAACGGCGGCGGCGGCACGAACAGCGGATCCTTGATTGGCGTCTTGGCCTGGCGCGCGTCCAGCACCTTGCGGTTGAGGCCGGCCAGGTTGCGCACTCCGAGCGCGGTCATCAGGCGGTAGCGGCGCTCCATCTCGCCCACGCACCAGCGCAGCGCGTTGGCGGCGTCCTTCATGTCGGTGACCACCGGCGTCAGCAGGTGCGGGATGCCCTCGTAGACCGACAGCTCGAGCATCTTGGGGTCGACGAAGATGAAGCGCACGTCATCCTTGGTCGACTTGTAGAGCATCGACAGGATCATCACGTTGATGGCGACGCTCTTGCCCGAGCCGGTGGTGCCGGCGACCATCAGGTGCGGCATCTTCGCGAGATCGCCGACCATGGGCTTGCCGGCGATGTCCTTGCCGAGCGCCAGGGTCACCGGCGAGGTCGACGCGGTGTATGCGGGCGACGAGAGGATCTCCGAGAGCATCACCATCTCGCGCTTCTGGTTGGGCAGCTCCAGGCCGATGACCGACTTGCCTTCGATGACTTCGATCACGCGAACGCTGGACACGGACAGCGCCCGCGCCAGATCGCGCGAGAGATTGCTGACCTGCGCGCCTTTCACGCCGGGCGCCGGCTGCAGCTCGAAGCGCGTCACCACCGGCCCGGGCTGCGCCGCGACCACCTTCGCCTCCACGCCGAAATCGTTGAGGTGCTGCTCGAGGTCCCGTGAGATCCGCTCGAGCTCTTCGGGCGAGAATGCGACCACCGGGCCACGGGAAGGATCGAGCATCTCCAACGGCGGCAGCGGATCGCCCTTGAACTTCGGCACGTCGGCGCCTTTCTCGCCGTCCGGAATCGGCAGCGAGAGCTGCAGCTCCGCCGCGCTCGCCTTGCGGCGCTTCTTCTCCTTCTCTTTTTCCTTTTCCCTGTCCTTTTCGCGCTCCCGCTCCCGCTCCTTCTCTTTTTCCTTTTCCCGCTCGCGCGCCGGCGCAGCAACGGCAGCTGCAACGGGGGCCTCGCGGAATTCCGGCCGCACGGTGACCGGCGCCGGCTTGGCGCTGCGGATCAGGTCCGGCACCTTGCGTGCGCCCCAGACCAGCGCCCCGCCGATACGCTCGAGCGTCGTCATCCAGGAAAAGACCAGCACGAGCGGCAGCGTCACTACCAGCAGCGTCAGGAGCAGGAGCGTGGCGCCGATCGGATTCAAGATGCGCACGGTCGAGGCTGCGAGCAATCCGCCGAGGATGCCGCCGCTGCCTTGCGGCGCCCAGTCCGGATACGCGCCGATGTGCAGCGTGCACAGCGTGCAAAGGCTCGCCAGCGCCACTGGCGCGACCAGGCTGCGCAGCGCCGCCGGCAGTCGCGGCGCCGTGTCCTCGATGGCGCCGCCCCGATAGACCACCCACCCGATCAGCACGATCAGCGTCGGCAGCAGGTAGGCAACGTAGCCAAACAGAGACAGCAGCACGTCGGCCATCCATGCGCCGGTGATGCCGATCCAGTTGTGCACTGCGCCACCCGCACCGCTGGAAGACCAGGCGGCATCGTCGGGGTGGTAGCTGAACAGCGCCGCGGTGAGCACGATCGCGAGGCCCAGCGCGCCGAACAGCGCGATTTCCCGCAGCAGTCGGTCCATCCAGCCGGGACCCCGATCTACCGCTTGGCTCCTCGTCTTCAGGTGAACGCTCGACTCCGCCCGTGTCGTAAAAAAGTATAGCAGTCACCAGGCAACGGGCGGCCGCTCTTGAAACGCTCGCGAAAACCTTCATTAATGGGAGCGGTCCAATCTGTAGGCCCAGACTGGTTTCATGATTCCAATGATGGTCCAGACGCTGCATTTTCTGTTGACGCCGGAAGGCGGCATCCGCGAGTTCTCCGCCGAGCAGGCGGGACTGGTGGTGGCCGGCGCCGGGCGTCTGCCGGAATTCGCGCAGCGGCGCGTGCGCTACCTGCAGGTCACCCTCAGCGACAGCGACGCCGACAACGAGCTGCAGGTGCAGACCACTGGTGCCTGCATCGGCTTCGACTCGGAAGGTCGACTGACCGAGGCTGGCCCCACCCGCGACGACGAGCCGATCACCCGCTTCGAGCTCGATGCCTGCGTGCAGTGGGCGCTCAAGAGCCGCCCCAATCTCGGCGTGACGTTCCACTAGTCGGCAGGTCGCGTTAGGCTAGACGCAGGAGACGTCTGGCTGATGGAAAACCCGATCCGACTGCATTGGCTGGATCCGCGCGATCCCCGGCAGCCGTTCCCGCCGCAACATCTGGCGCTGCGGGAGCCCAATGGGCTGCTCGCGCTGGGTGGAGATCTTTCCGTGACGCGCCTGTTGCGCGCCTACAGCCAGGGCGTGTTTCCATGGTTCAACCCCGACGAGCCGATCCTGTGGTGGTGCCCCGATCCGCGCTGCGTGCTGCGGCCGCGGGATTTCCGCACGTCGCGCAGCCTCGCCAAAGCCGTGCGCAGGGAAAACTACGCGGTCACGCTCAACCGCGCGTTCGACGAGGTCGTGCGGCGGTGCGCGGCTCCTCGCGCCGAGGGGCGCGGCACCTGGCTCGGCGGTCACATGCAGCGCGCCTATCAGGAGCTGCACCAGCGCGGTTTCTCCCAATCGATCGAGGTGTGGCGCGATGGCTGCCTGATCGGCGGTCTCTACGGCGTGTCGCTGGGACGCGCGTTTTTCGGCGAGTCGATGTTCTCCGCTGAGACCGACGCCTCCAAGCTGGCGCTGCATTGGCTCTGCAGACAGCTCGATGCGTGGGGCTTTCCGCTGATCGATTGCCAGATCACCACGCCGCATCTGCTCAGCCTCGGCGCGCAAACGGTCTCGCGCCAGCGTTTCCTGCTGGACCTCAAAAACGCCGTCGCCGCCGGCGGCCGCACCGGCATCTGGCGTCTGGACATCGACGCGCCGGCGGCGCGCGCGCACCTGCCCGCATGACCACCACGTCGGTGCGGCTGCTGCTGGGCACCGAGCATGCATGCGGCTACCTGCCGGATCGCGCTGCCCGCAGCGCCTTCATCGACCCGGAATTCCCGCTCAACGCCCCGCGCTACGGCGTGCTGCTGGATCTGGGCTTCCGGCGCAGCGGCGCCTATGTGTATCGGCCCGCATGCGCATCCTGCCGCGACTGTCTGGCCGCGCGCGTTCCGGTCGCGCAATTCGTGCCTGACCGCAGCCAGCGCCGCTGCCTCAAGCGCAACGCCGATCTGACGCTGGCGCGCGAGCCGATGCTCGGCGAGGAGCACTACGCGCTCTATCGCGCCTACCTCGCCTCGCGGCACGCGGGCGGTGGCATGAACCCGGAGGACTACAAGGCCTTCCGCACGTTCCTGGAATGCGCCTGGGGCGACACGCAGGTACTGGACCCTGCGGCTGGGCAAGCGGCTTCTGGCGGTCGCCGTGGTCGATCTGGTGCCGAGCGGCATCTCTGCCGTCTACACCTTCTTCGATCCTTCCGAGCGCGAGCGGGGGCTCGGCACCTTCGCGGTCCTCAAGCAGATCGAGGAGGCGCGCACGCTCGGCAAACCGTTCGTGTACCTCGGTTACTGGGTCGCCAACTCGCCGAAGATGGACTACAAGCGCCGCTATCGGCCGCTCGAGGTGCTCACGAAAGATACGTGGCAGCGCCTCGACAACATTGAAGCCCAGGAGGCGATTGCCCATAATTGCGGCTCTTTTTGACCGCTGAGGGGCTATGCCGAAAGAGGATCACATCGAGATGCCGGGGACGGTAGTCGAAACGCTTCCCAACACGACGTTCCGCGTCAAGCTGGAGAACGGCCACGTCGTCACCGCCCACATCTCGGGACGCATGCGCAAGAATTACATCCGCATCCTCACCGGCGACAAGGTCACCGTCCAGCTCACGCCGTACGACTTGTCGAAGGGCCGCATCACCTTCCGCGACAAATAAATCGCGCTCCACAAACGAAGAAGCCCGCGCAAGCGGGCTTCTTCGTTTGGAGCTCCGGAATCTAAACCGGCTCCAGCTGCCCCGACCTCTCCCGCGCCTCGATCTCGAACTGCACCTTGTCGTCCTTGACGGTGACGACGACCCGTCCCCCATTGGAAAGCTTGCCGAACAGCAGCTCTTCGGCCAGTGGCCGCTTGATGTTCTCCTGGATCACGCGCGCCATCGGCCGCGCGCCCATCTTCACGTCGTAGCCACGCTCGCCGATCCACTCGCGCGCGAGCTGGTCGACTTCGAGCTGCACGTGCTTGGCCCCGAGCTGCTCCTCGAGCAGCAGCAGGAACTTCTCCACGACCCGCGCGATCTCGGGCTTGCCGAGTGAAGCGAACAGGATGATCGCGTCGAGGCGGTTGCGGAACTCGGGGGCGAACATCCGGCGGATCACTTCCATCTGGTCGGTCGCGTGGTTCTGCTCGGCGAAGCCCATCGAGCGGCGGGCCGACTCCTCGGCGCCGGCGTTGGTCGTCATCACCAGGATGACGTTGCGGAAATCCACTTTGCGGCCGTTGTTGTCGGTCAGCGTGCCGTGGTCCATCACCTGCAGCAGGAGGTTGAACACGTCCGGATGCGCCTTCTCGATCTCGTCGAGCAGGATCACCGAGTGCGGATGCTTGAGAACGGAGTCCGTCAACAGCCCGCCCTGGTCGAAGCCGACGTATCCCGGCGGCGCGCCGATGAGCCGCGACACCGTGTGACGCTCCATGTACTCGGACATGTCGAAGCGCACGAGCTCGATGCCGAGCAGCTGCGCCAGCTGGCGCGTCACCTCGGTCTTGCCCACGCCGGTGGGACCGGCGAGCAGGAAAGCGCCGATCGGCTTCTCGGGACTGCCGAGGCCGGACCGGGACAGCTTGATCGAGGACGACAGCTGCTCGATCGCCAGGTCCTGGCCGAAGATCACCAGCTTGAGATCACGCTCCAGCGTGGCGAGACGGTCGCGATCGTTGGATGACACGCTCTTGGCCGGAATCCGCGCGATGCGCGCCACGGTTTCCTCGATGTCGCGCACCTGCACGGTCTTGCGGCGCTTGGATTCGGGCAGAAGGCGCAGCCGCGCGGCGGCCTCGTCGATCACGTCGATGGCCTTGTCCGGCAAATGGCGGTCGGTGATGTGGCGCGTCGCCAGCTCCACCGCGGCGCGCAAGGCGCCACGCGTGAACTGCACTTCGTGATGCTGCTCGAAGCGCGAGCGCAGGCCGTCGACGATCTTGATCGTGTCCTCGATACTCGGCTCGGGCACGTCGATCTTCTGGAAGCGGCGCGCGAGCGCGCGATCCTTCTCGAAGATCCCGCGGAACTCGTGATAGGTGGTGGAGCCGATGCACTTGATCTCGCCGGTCGCCAGCAGCGGCTTGAGAAGGTTGGACGCGTCCATGACGCCGCCGCTCGCCGCGCCCGCGCCGATGACGGTGTGGATCTCGTCGATGAACAGGATCGCGCCGGGGATCTGCTTGAGCTCCGCGAGCACTGCCTTCAGGCGCTTCTCGAAATCGCCGCGATACTTCGTGCCTGCGACCAGCGCGCCGAGGTCGAGGCTGAAGATCTGCCCCCCCGCGAGCAGGTCGGGGACCTTGCCCTCGTGGATCATCTTGGCCAGTCCTTCGGCGATGGCGGTCTTGCCGACGCCGGCCTCGCCGACCAGAAGCGGATTGTTCTTGCGCCGGCGGCAGAGCGTCTGCATGACGCGCTCGAGCTCGTGCTCGCGGCCGATCAGCGGATCGATGCGGCCGGCAGCCGCGCGATCGTTCAGGTTCGTGGCGTACTGCGCGAGCGCGCTGTGCTCGCCGCCGCGCTCCGCGGAGGACTCATCCTTGTCTTCGGATTCCGGCGCCGGCTGCGGCGCCGAGCCGTTCTTGGCGATGCCGTGCGAGATGTAGCGCACCACGTCGAGGCGCGTCACGCCCTGCTCGCTGAGCAGGTAAACGGCCTGCGTGTCCTTCTCGCTGAACATCGCCACCAGCACGTTCAACGGCGTGACCTGCTTCTTGCCGGCGGACTGCACGTGGTAGATCGCGCGCTGCAGCACGCGCTGGAAGGACAACGTCGGCTGCACTTCGCGCTTGCCTTCACCCGGCGCGGCCTGCACGTTCTGGGAGATGTAGCCCTTCAGGCCTTGCTCGAGGGCGTCGACGTCGGCGCCCGACGCGGTGAGCACCTCCGAGACGTTGGAGTCCGCCAGGAGCGCCAGCAACAGGTGTTCTACCGTGAGTAATTCGTGCCCTTCGCCCCGTGCAGCAAGAAAGGCGGCGTCCAATGCTTTCTGAAGATCTTCGCTCAACATTTCAAATCGAATCCGTTCGTCTCAAGGTGTAGCAATCACGTGCTTCGATCTTACTCTTCCGCTGCAGGCATGGGCTCGCTATGCTAGGAATCCTCCCGGTCGGCTCCCTCACGCCTTCTCCATCACGCAGAGAAGCGGGTGCTGATGCTTGCGGGAGTAGTTGTTCACCTGCGAAACCTTGGTCTCTGCGATCTCCAGCGGGAACACGCCGGCAACGGCCCGTCCTTGCGTATGTACCTGAAGCATGATCTGTACCGCCTTCTCGCGACCGTGGTGGAAGAACGTCTGCAGCACTTCGACCACGAAGCCCATCGGTGTGAAGTCGTCGTTGACCATCACCACCTTGTACAGCGGTGGCGACGCCGTCTTGGGTCGGGAGACCTCGGTGACGACGTCGAGCTGTGAGTCGCGGTGGGTTTCGGGCATGAGCGTATTTTAGCTCCGCTCCGATCCGGGCCGAGCCGGTGCGAGGCAGCGCTAGAAGGCCGAGATTCCCGTCTGCGCGCGACCGAGGATCAGCGCATGCACGTCATGCGTGCCCTCGTAGGTGTTCACCGTCTCGAGGTTCATCAGGTGCCGGATGACGTGATAGTCCTCGCTGATACCGTTGCCGCCGTGGACATCGCGCGCGGCGCGCGCGATGTCCAGCGCCTTGCCCGCGTTGTTGCGCTTGAGCAGCGACACCATCTCCGGCGATCCCTGCCCTGCGTCCATCAGACGGCCCAGGCGCATGACCGCGTGCAGCCCGAGGGTGATCTCCGTCTGCATGTCCGCGAGCTTTTTCTGGATGAGCTGATTGGCCGCGAGCGGCTTGCCGAACTGCTTGCGTTCCAGCGCATACGTACGCGCGGCGTGCCAGCAGAATTCCGCCGCACCCATGGCGCCCCACGCGATCCCGTAGCGCGCCTTGTTCAGGCACGAGAACGGGCCCTTGAGTCCCTGCACGTCCAGCCGATGACTGTCCGGCACGCTGACGTCTTCCATCACGATCTGACCGGTGATCGACGCACGCAGGCTCATCTTGCCTTCGATCGTCGGCGTGGAAAGTCCGCGCATGCCGCGCTCCAGCACGAAGCCGCGAATGACGTCGCCGTCGTCCTTGGCCCAGACGATGAACACGTCGGCGAGCGGCGCATGGCTGATCCAGCTCTTGGTGCCGGAGAGCTTCCAGTCCTTGCCGTCGCGTCGGGCGCGGCTGCGCATGCCGCCCGGGTCGGATCCGTGATCCGGCTCCGTCAATCCGAACGCGCCGAGCTTCTCGCCGCTCGCCAGGGCGGGCAGCCACTTTTCCTTGAGCGCCTCGCTGGCATATGCGTGCAGCGGGTACATGGTCAGCGACGACTGCACCGACATCGACGAGCGATAGCCGGAATCGACGCGCTCGATCTCGCGCGTGATTAGCCCATACATCACATGACTCCCGCCCGGGCAGCCGTGGCCTTCCAGCGTCACGCCGAGCAGACCCAGCGATCCCATCTCCCGCAGCATCGACGCGTCGAACGTCTCGTCATGAAAGGCCGCCTTCACGCGCGGCATCAGCTTCTCCTGCGCGTAGGAGCGCGCCGTTTCCTGCACGGCGCGCTCTTCCTCGGACAGCTGCTCGTCGAGCAGCAGCGGGTCTTCCCACTTGAACTTGGACGCCATGGCGATTTATTTATGAGTGAACGTGAATGCGCCGTCCCAGTCCGCAGCGGGCGGGTTCTTGCGCAGGAAGGCGATGCGCTCGAGGAACAGCTCGTACGCTTTCAAGGGATGACCCGACTGCGACAGCCCGAAGAACTCCGCCTCGGCGCGATCCCAATCCCGGGCGCGGTAAGCGCGCAGCGCTGCCTGGAAGCGGACCACCTCGTCCTTGACCGTCTGCGTCAGCCCTGATTTGGGGCCCAGCGGCTCGAAGATCGCAACTGGCTCGAGCTTGCCTTTGACCCGAACGAAGTCGAGCTCGCGGAATGCCCAGTCCGGGGCCGCCTTGCGGGTGTGCTCGCTGCAGATGGTGTCGACGCCGTACTCGCGCGTCAGCGCCTCCAGCCGCGATCCGAGATTCACCGCGTCGCCCATGACGGTATAGGCGCGGCGGAACTCCGAGCCCATGTTGCCGACGTTCATCTTGCCGGTGTTGAGACCCACGCCAACGCGGACCTTGGGCCAGCCCTGACTTTCGAATTGTGCGTCGAGCTCGCGCACGGCCTGGTGCATCTCCAGCGCCGCCTGCAGTGCGTTCATCACGTGGTTGGTGTCCGGGATCGGCGCGCCCCAGAACGCCATCACCGCGTCGCCCATGTACTTGTCGATGGTGCCGCGATGCTTCTGGATGACCTTGGTCAGCGGCGTCAGGAACTGGTTTATTAGTCGCGCCAGCTCGCGCGGCTCGAGCTTCTCAGAGATCGTGGTGAAGCCGCGCACGTCCGAGAACAGCACCGTCATCTCGCGGCTCTCGCCCTCCATCGACGCCAGCTGTGGGTTCTCCGCCATCTCCGCCACGATCTCCGGCGGCACGTATTCGCCGAATTGCCGAGTGAGGCTCCGCGAGCGCCGCGACTCCACGAAATAGCCATAAAGCGTCTGCGCCAGGAACAGGCTCAGCGTGAATGCGACCGGCACGCCGAGCGGCATGATGAAGTAGGTCTTCCATTGCGCCAGGGCGAACACCACCAGACCCGAGCAGACCACGATGACCGCGGCGGCGCCCACCAGGGGCGACACCTCAGCGAACACGAACGTCAGCACGACGGCAATCAGCAGCAGCATGATGACTTCCAGGCCGACGTAGTACGGCGCCCGCCGCATGATCTTGCCGTCGAGCATGCCTGCCACGAGATTGGCGTGGATCTCCACGCCGACGTACACCTTGGCCACCGGCGTCGCGCGCAGATCGAACAGGCCCGCCGAGCTCGTGCCGAGCAACGCGATGGTGCCCGGCTTGAGAACACCGGTGTTGGCGGTGCCATGCAGCACGTCGGTTGCAGAGATGTAGGGGAAGCTTCGCTGACGCCCGCGGAACGGCACCATCACTGCGACGTCGCCGTCGACCGGAACTGCGAGAGGACCGACGCGCAGCGTCTCGAGGCTCAGCGAATCGCGCGCCTCCGGCGGCTCGAACGTCAGGCTGATCGGCGGATTGCCGAGGGCCAGCCGCACGATCCCCAAGGCCAGTGACGAATAGACCTGGCCGTCGAACATCTCCAGCAGCGGCACGCGCCGGAAAATGCCATCGGCGTCGACGGTGGGGTTGTCGAAGAAACCTCCAGCGGCCGCGCCCGACTGGATGCGCTCGAGATTGGCGACATATCCGGAGGCCTTGACGAAATCGACCTTGTACTCGGCGGTCGTGATCTCATCGAACACCGGTGCCGGCAGCCCGCCCTTCTGGACCTTCTCCACCGGCTCGAAGACGAATCCCGTGACCACCGGGTACTTGGCGATCGCTTGCGCGAACTGGCCATCGGTGTCGATCTTGCTGCGCAACTGCGCGAGCCGCTCCCGCGCGCCGGGCAGATCATCGAGCTGCTCGAGCAGCTCCTGCGTCGGCGACCGGTCCGGCTCGGGGAACACGTAGTCCATCCCCAGCACGCGGATCTGGTAGCGCTCGAACAGCTCGGTGATCAGCTGCGCGAGCTTGTCGCGCGGCCAGGGGAAGTGCCCTTCGGCAGCCAGGCTCTTTTCGTCGATGTCGACGATCACCACGCGCTGGTCGACGCCCCCCTCCAGATTCAGGAGCACGCAGGCGTCGTAGGCGTAGCGGTCGAGCTGCGCGAGAAGTCCCAGCGTGAGCTGGCCGGAGCTGTGCGCACCGAACAGCAGCAGGACCAACAGGCTGATGCCGGCGCGGATCCAGAGTCGCAGGCGCGACTGCATCAGGCCTTCCTGGGTGCCACCAGTCCCCCGAACGTGCTGTTTTTCAGTGGGATTGGCAGGTTATCATGCGATGTGGCTCCCGTTCCTTCCTCTTTCAAGCTGCCGGACTCGGTGCGGACGGCGGTTTTGCGCAACTACGAGCGACACGGTCGCCGCCTGCCGGCTGCGGTGGCGTTGTTGTTCGCGGTGCTGCTCGGAATCGCGCTGGCGCAGCTGCTGTGGTCGCTGATCCCGTTGCCGCAGACGGCCGCGTGGCACCCCGCGCCCGCGCCGGTCGCTGCGCCAGCCGCCGGCGGACCACGCAGCGCGACAGTCGACGTCGCCACGATCCAGAGCGCCAACCTGTTTGGCCAGTACAACCCGGAGCCAACCGCCGATGAAAGCGGCAACGCCCCGATCACGAGCCTGAACCTCAAGCTCCTGGGCATCCTCGCCTCCAGTGACAATGAACGTTATTCCCGAGCGCTGATCGAAGTGGCGGCGGGCGACGAGCGCCCATTCGGGGTGGGGGCACAGGTGATCCAGGGGGCTACGCTGCAGGCGATCCTGCCGGACCGCGTCGTTCTGGCGCGATCGGGCAAGCTCGAGACGCTGCTGCTCGAGCGCGAAGGAAGCTCCAGCGCCGGATCGGCAATGGCGCCGCCGCCGACGCAGCCGCCACCGGGCTCCATGGCGCTGAGCCAGATCCGCGACCAGGTGCTCCAGGACCCGAACAAGGCAGGCGACTACCTGCGCGTGCAGCCCGCGAACAAGGATGGACGCCTGCAGGGCTATCGCATCTATCCGGGGAAGGATCGCAGCGTGTTCGCGCAGGCGGGCCTCAAGCCGGGGGACCTGGTCACGCAGGTCAATGGCGTACAATTGGACGACGCGTCGAAAGCACTGAAGATGCTGAGCGAGCTCAAGGACGTCAGCCAGCTCAACCTGGTCGTCGAGCGCGGCGGGCAATCCCAGACCATCAACGTCAAGATGAACTGACATGGCTTCCCTTCACCGTCGGCTTGCGGCCGCCTGCGTCTGCGCACTGCTGATCGTTGCGCTGCCCGCGCGCGCCGACGTCACCCTGAATCTGAAGGACGCCGACATCTCCACGCTGATCGCCACGGTCAGCGAGGTCACCGGCAAGAACTTCATCGTCGATCCCCGCGTGAAGGGAAAGGTGACCGTCGTTTCGTCCAGCCCGATGACCGCGGAAGGCGTCTACGAGACCTTCCTGGCGGTGCTCGAGGTCCAGGGCTTCGCGGCGGTTCGCGCCGGCTCTGCGATCAAGATCATCCCTGACACCAACGCGCGCACCGACGGCGGTTCGTATTCGAGCGACGGCCGCAACCTGGCGAAGGACGAGATCGTCACCCACGTCTACGAGATCCGGAACGGCTCGGCGTCCCAGCTCGTGCCGATCCTGCGGCCGCTCGTGCCCCAATGGGGGCATCTGGCGGCGTACATCCCCTCGAACATGCTGATCATCTCGGATCGCGCCTCCAACGTCGCGCGCTTGGAGAAGCTGATCCTCACCATCGATCGCACCGGCGACCGCGAGGTCGAGCTGATCAAGCTCGAGAACGCGTCGGCCGGAGAGGTCGTCCGCACACTGACGTCGCTGCAGCAGCAGGACAAGACCCAGGAGCCCGGCTCGCGCAACGCCACGGTGCTGGCCGACGAGCGCACCAACAGCATCATCATCGGCGGGGACCGCAACGATCGCGAGAAGATGCTGGAGATCATCCGCAAGCTCGACCTGCCGACGGGCGATGAGGGCGCTACCCAGGTCGTCTTCCTGCGCTACGCGGACGCCGAGACTTTGGCACCGATTCTCGAGGGCTACGCCGCGCAGCAAGGCAAGGGCGGCGCACCTGCGGCGGCCGCCGGCGGCGCGGCGGCGCAAGGCGGCTCAGACCGGTCCGTCCGCATCATTGCGGATCCGGACTCCAACGCCCTGGTCATCACGGCGCCGCCGAAGACCATGCGGGCGCTGCGCAACGTCATCAGCCAGCTCGATTTCCGGCGACCGCAGGTCCTGGTCGAGGCCATCATCGCCGAGGTCAGCGCCACCAAATCGGCGCAGCTCGGGATCAACTGGGCGGTGTTCAATCCCACGCGGATCGCCGCCGCCAGCATCCTGGATCCCAACGTTCTCACCGCGGCCAACGCGGCGATTGCCGCCGCCGTGACGGGCACGACAACCGTCAGCGGCAGCGCGACGGCGGCCGGTGTGCCGAGCCTGCTTAGCCAGGGCATCACCGCCGGCGGCGGCAGCATCGACACCGACGGCACGAGCTTCGCAGTGCTGCTCAACGCGCTCGCAGGGGACGGCGACAGCAATGTGCTGTCAACGCCTTCAATCGTGACCCTGGACAACGAGGAAGCGGAGATCTCCGTCGGTCAGGAAGTGCCCTTCCTAACCGGCCAGTTCTCCAACACCGGCGCGTCCAACGTCGGATCCGTCAATCCGTTCCAGACCATCCAGCGCAAGGACGTGGGTCTGACGCTGGGCATCACGCCGCAAGTCAACGACGGAGATTCGGTGACCCTCACGCTGGACCTGGAAGTCTCCAGCCTGGCCGGATCGGCCGGCGGCGCCGCCGCCGACCTCATCACCAACAAGCGCACCATCAGCAACACGGTGAACGTCGAGAGCGGACAGATCCTCGTCCTCGGCGGCCTGATCGACGACAACCTGCAGGAAACCGAGCGCGGCCTGCCGTTCCTGTCGAAGATCCCCTACTTCGGCGCTCTGTTCTCCTCGCACTCCGTCAACAAGCAGAAGCGCAATCTCATGCTGTTCATCCATCCGGTGATCCTGCGCGGGAACGCGGAGATGGACTACTACACGCATAAGAAGTACGACACGATCCGCGGCAGCCAGATTGAGGCGGCGAAGGGCGCAGTCCCGCTCATCGGCGGCCACCGCCCGGTGGTGCCGCCGTTCGATCTGCGCGAAAAGGACATCAGCCCGACGCCTGCAGCCACGTTCACGGTCCCCGCCACGTCGACGCCTCCCCCGCCCGCCCCTCCCGGCGAAGCGCCGCCTGCGCAGCCCGGTCCAACGGCCGCACCTGGAACCCCGCCGGCGTCACCGCCGTAGAATCATCCAATGGATGCCATCGTCGCCGAGTTCCGGCGCCCGAGCTTTGCTTTCTCCAAGCGCCACGGGTTGATCGTCACCGAAGATCGCGGCGAGCACGTGGCGGTGGCTTGTCGACCCGGCGTCACGCTCGAGTCGCTCCAGGAGACCCGGCGTTTCCTGCAGAAGCCCATTCGCCTGCACGAAGTCAGCGCCGAGGAATTCGACAAGCTGCTGCAGAAGACCTACCAGGGTCAGAGCGCCGCGGCAGGCCTGATGGAGGGCCTCGGCGACGAGCAGGAAGAGGATCTCGACAGCCTGGCGCAGGCGCTCACCGACAAGCAGGATCTGCTCGAAGGCAACGACGACGCGCCCATCATCAAGTTCATCAACGGGCTGCTGGTGGAGGCGATCAAGGACAACGCCTCGGACATCCACATCGAGACCTACGAAAGCCGGCTGATGATCCGCTTCCGGCTGGACGGTGTGCTGCAGGAGATGATGTCGCCGCCGCGACAGCTGGCGCCGCGCATCGTCTCGCGCATCAAGGTCATGGCGAAGCTCGACATCGCGGAGAAACGCCTGCCGCAGGACGGCCGCATCTCGCGCGCGTTCGGCGGGCGCAAGGTCGACGTGCGCGTCTCCACGATCCCCACCGGCGCGAGCAACGAGCGGGTGGTGATGCGTATCCTCGACAAGCAGGCAGAGCGCCTCGACCTGGAGCAGCTCGGGATCGACGAGCGCCAGATCGACGTTCTCAAGCGCATCATCCATCGACCCTACGGGATCATCCTGGTGACCGGGCCGACCGGTTCCGGCAAGACAACGACGCTCTATTCGTCGCTGGCCGTGCTCAACGACCGCAGCCGCAACATCATGACGGTCGAGGATCCGATCGAGTACTACATCGACGGCGTCGGCCAGACCCAGGTCAACACCAAGGTCGAGATGACGTTCGCGCGCGGCCTGCGCGCCATCCTGCGGCAGGACCCAGATGTGGTGATGGTCGGCGAAATCCGTGACCTCGAAACCGCGCAGATCGCCGTGCAGGCGTCGCAGACCGGCCACCTCGTGCTGTCGACGCTGCACACCAACACCGCGGTCGGCGCAGTCACGCGGCTGCGCGACATGGGCGTGGAGCCCTACCAGCTTTCGTCCTCGCTGATCGGCTTGATGGCGCAGCGTCTCGTGCGTGTGCTCTGCACGCACTGCAAGCAGCCGTACGAGGCCACCACTACGGAGCGCGAGCAACTCGGTCTGGCCGCAGCCGCGCACAAGCCGCTGACGCTGTACAAGGCCGTGGGCTGCGCCCTGTGCCGGCACACCGGCTACGTCGGTCGCAGTGGCATCCACGAAATCATCGAGGTCGATCGAACGCTCGAGGCGATGATCCACGACAACGCTTCCGAGCAATCGCTCGAAACCTATGCCCGCGAGCGGGGGCCCGGCATTCTCCAGTCTGGCCGCAATAAGGTGATCGCCGGACACACCACCCTGCGCGAAGTGCTGCGAGTGACGATCGAAGAGTAATGCCGGCCTACGAATATCTGGCGCTCGATGCCCGCGGCCGCAATCAGAAGGGATTGATCGAAGGCGATTCGCCGCGCCAGGCGCGCGGCATGTTGCGCGACCGGGGGTTGACGCCGCTCGACGTCCAGGAAGTCGCCGAGAAGCGCAACGAGAAGCCCACACTGTTCCGCCGCGGCGGGATCTCGTCCACCGAGCTCGCCCTCTTCACGCGGCAACTGGCGACCCTCACGCGATCCGGGCTGCCCCTCGACGAGGCACTCGCGGCCGTGGCGCAGCAGAGCGAGAGCGCCAAGGTTCGCCGCATCGCGCTGGGCGTGCGCTCCGGGGTCACCGAGGGCAGCACCCTGGCGCACGCGCTGTCCCAGTTTCCCGGTGCATTCCCTCCTTTATTCCGCGCCACGGTCGAGGCCGGAGAGCACTCCGGCAAACTCGACCACATCCTCGAGCGCCTCGCGGATCACGTCGAGCGTCAGCAAGCGACGCAGTCCAACGTGATGCTGGCGCTGCTCTACCCCATCATCCTCACGCTGGTGGCGTTCGGCGTGATCGTCGCGCTCATGACCTATGTGGTCCCGAAAGTGGTCGGCGTCTTCGAGAGCATCCACGCGGAGCTGCCCGTGCTGACGCGCGGGCTGATCGCGCTGTCGGACTTCCTGCGCGCCTACGGCATCGTTCTGCTGGTTCTGCTCGTGCTGACCCTTGTGGTGTTTGCCCGTGCTATGCGCAACGACGACTTCAAGCGCCGCGTCCATCGCACCATGCTGAAGGTGCCGCTGGTAGGCCGCCTCATCCGCGGCAGCAACGCGGGACGCTTCACCCGCACACTCGGCATCCTGTTCGGTAGCGGCGTGCCCATCCTGGACGCGATGCGCATCGGCACGCAGGTCGTCTCGAATCTACCCATGCGCGACGCCATCGAGACGGCGACGTTGCGCGTGCGCGAAGGGGCCACGGTCAACAAGTCGCTGGCGGAGAGCGGGCTGTTCCCTCCGATCACGCTGCATCTCATCGCCAGCGGCGAGTCGTCGGGCAAGCTCGATGAGATGCTGGACCGCGCCGCGGAGAGCCAGGAACGGGAAGTCACCACGCTGATCTCCATGCTGATGGGCGTATTCCAGCCCGCGCTGATCGTCACCATGGGCGGGATGGTGCTGTTGATCGTCCTCGCGATCCTCGTACCGATTTTCGATTTGAATCAACTCGTGAAGTAGACAGGCCTCTGTACGCTTTCGTACAGATGCAGGGGTGCTTGGAAGCGTATGAAGCCTGCCGCGACCCGTCCGCCTCAGCGCGTCAATGGTGAATTCGTAGCATTTCGGTCGCTGGCTCTGCTACTCTTTCCATAACGCCGCGCGCGAGCGGAAGCCTTTGGCTTCGGGCGTGTGCCTGCAGTTCCCTTTGCCGACCAGGAGACACCCATGAAGAGGAAGCTTCTTGTTGCGCCTGTGGTTGCCTTTATTTGCTTTACCGGCGCAGCGTTGGCGCAGGACGGTGCGGCACCCGCAGACGCGGCTGCGGCGGATGCCGGCGCACCGCCAGCGGATACGGGCATGGCTGCGGACGCAGCCCCTGCTGCCGATGCCTCGATGGAGGAGTCGGCTCCTTCCCAGAGCGCGCCCAGCACTTCCTATCTTGGGTTCATGGGCGGCTATCTGTTCCAGAACACCAACGTGTTCACCGACCACAGCCGCAACCTCAAAGGCGACAACGGTGGCGCCTTCCAGACTTTCTACGGCATGCACTCTGGCTCGGGCCTGGGCTGGGAGTTCACCGTGTTCGGCGACATCATCGAGACCGGCGACAACCAGGGCACGGACTTCTACCGTCCCGGCGCTGGCATCGACCTGGTGTTCTCCTTCGGCGATCGCATCGGCTTCACGCCGTTCGTGCTGATCGGCGCCGGCGGCGTCTACGACGACGTCTTCCCGGATGATGCCGACACCTTCTCCTTCTACGGCAACGCTGGCCTTGGCTTCCTGACCCCGGATCTGGGCAAGGGCGTGCACATCCGCGTGGAAGGCCGCTACATCTACGACAACTTCGAGGCCCGCACCGGCGCCAACGGCACCGAGGACGTACGCGTCAACGCAGGCTTTGAAATCTCCCTCTGGGACAAGCCGGAAGTCACGGTTGCGCCCGAGGCCAAGACCCAGGTGGTCGAGGTGGTGCGCACCACCGGCCTTGAGGATTCCGACGGCGACGGCATCGTCGATTCCAAGGACAAGTGCCCCGGCACCCCGCCCAACACCCGCGTGGACGGCGACGGCTGCCCGCTGCCCAAGGTCCTGCAGCTGCGCGGCGTGACCTTCGAGTTCAACAAGTCGACCCTGCGTCCGGATTCCAAGACCGTCCTCGACACCGTCGTGGAGATCATGAAGCGCTATCCCGACATGCAGGTCGAGCTCGCCGGACACACCGACAACGTCGGCGGCGATGCCTACAACCAGAAGCTCTCCGAGCGTCGCGCCGAATCCGTCCGTCAGTACCTGGTCAACGCCGGCATCGCCAGCGGCAACATGACCTCGGCCGGTTATGGAGAAAAGGAACCCATCGCCACGAACGATACGGAAGAAGGCCGCGAGCTCAATCGGCGCACCGAACTCCGGATCAAGAACTGATAGCCAGCGGGCAAGGAGAATACCTATGCAAGGACTGAACATTTCCAGGAAGCTGATCGGCTTGACGCTGGCCGGCTTGGTGCTGGCAGGCTGCGAAGCCAACGGCGGCTTCGGGAACGGTGGTGGCGGCGGTGGCGGCGGGGGCGGAGGAGGCTCCAACGGCGGCCTGGAATCCTGCCGCTTCCCCTTCGGCCCAGGCTCGGTGGTCCGGTACGGCTTCGCCGGTACCTGCCTGAGCTGCTCGGTGGACAATCCGGAGAACGTCGTGGATACCGATCCGGACACGGCGGCCACGCTGACCAACACCTCGTTGCTGGGTGGCATCACGGCGCTCTACGTGAGCTTTGACGATCCGCTGAGCCCGAATGTCGGCGGAGCCAGCTACCCGGCCGGCAACGTCGCCGGCGTCGTGGTCGGTTTCCCCGGCCTGCTGGACGCCACTGTGCTGCCGACCATGCAAGTGGTCACCAAGCTCGACGGTGTCGATCAGGAAACCTTCGAGTTCAGTGGCGTCGTGGGAGCCGAGATCCTGGGCGCCCTGCCCGCCAGCGGCCGTTACTTCCTCGGCGAGACCACCACCAAGGAGTTCGACGCGGTGGAGTTCAAGATCGTGGGGAGCTTGGCCAACGTGCTGAACGCCGTTGACGAATACGCGGCCTGCGGCGACGGCGACGAGCCAACCGACCTGCCCTACATCATCCTTTGAGGCAGCGCGGCACCGGAACGTTTTTGCAGGCCGCTTGGTCTGCTGTAGAAGGGAAAGTTGATCTGATTCAGGCGTCACGGCCCATTCGGGCCGTGACGCTGTCCTTGATAAACAATCTTTCGATCGGTTCGTCGACCAGGAGACACCCATGAAGAGGAAGCTTCTTGTTGCGCCTGTGGTTGCCTTTATTTGCTTTACCGGCGCAGCGTTGGCGCAGGACGGTGCGGCACCCGCAGACGCGGCTGCGGCGGATGCCGGCGCACCGCCAGCGGATACGGGCATGGCTGCGGACGCAGCCCCTGCTGCCGATGCCTCGATGGAGGAGTCGGCTCCTTCCCAGAGCGCGCCCAGCACTTCCTATCTTGGGTTCATGGGCGGCTATCTGTTCCAGAACACCAACGTGTTCACCGACCACAGCCGCAACCTCAAAGGCGACAACGGTGGCGCCTTCCAGACTTTCTACGGCATGCACTCTGGCTCGGGCCTGGGCTGGGAGTTCACCGTGTTCGGCGACATCATCGAGACCGGCGACAACCAGGGCACGGACTTCTACCGTCCCGGCGCTGGCATCGACCTGGTGTTCTCCTTCGGCGATCGCATCGGCTTCACGCCGTTCGTGCTGATCGGCGCCGGCGGCGTCTACGACGACGTCTTCCCGGATGATGCCGACACCTTCTCCTTCTACGGCAACGCTGGCCTTGGCTTCCTGACCCCGGATCTGGGCAAGGGCGTGCACATCCGCGTGGAAGGCCGCTACATCTACGACAACTTCGAGGCCCGCACCGGCGCCAACGGCACCGAGGACGTACGCGTCAACGCAGGCTTTGAAATCTCCCTCTGGGACAAGCCGGAAGTCACGGTTGCGCCCGAGGCCAAGACCCAGGTGGTCGAGGTGGTGCGCACCACCGGCCTTGAGGATTCCGACGGCGACGGCATCGTCGATTCCAAGGACAAGTGCCCCGGCACCCCGCCCAACACCCGCGTGGACGGCGACGGCTGCCCGCTGCCCAAGGTCCTGCAGCTGCGCGGCGTGACCTTCGAGTTCAACAAGTCGACCCTGCGTCCGGATTCCAAGACCGTCCTCGACACCGTCGTGGAGATCATGAAGCGCTATCCCGACATGCAGGTCGAGCTCGCCGGACACACCGACAACGTCGGCGGCGATGCCTACAACCAGAAGCTCTCCGAGCGTCGCGCCGAATCCGTCCGTCAGTACCCTGGTCAACGCCGGCATCGCCAGCGGCAACATGACCTCGGCCGGTTATGGAGAAAAGGAACCCATCGCCACGAACGATACGGAAGAAGGCCGCGAGCTCAATCGGCGCACCGAACTCCGGATCAAGAATTAAGATCCCGGTCCTTCTCTACTCGATCTGCTAGGAGCGCAGCGAATGGCTGGCACTATTCGGAACGGTTTGTTGGCGCTGGCGGCTGTAGCGGGCCTGGTCCTGGCAGGCTGCGAAGCCAATGGCGGCCCGCAGCCTCCGAACACGGACCACGACCGCGATGGCGTCCCCGATACCGTCGACAACTGTCCGAACACGCCAAACGAAGATCAGGCGGATTCGGACAGCGACGGCATCGGCGATGCGTGCGACGACGGCACGGACGGGATCGCCAGGTGTACGGAAGCCATCGAGGGCGGCGAAACCGCGATCACCTCGACGACGACCAGCACCACGTGCCTGGCCTGCACCATCCAGAACGCTCCGAACATCATCGACGGCGATCCAACCAACTTCGCGCTGTTCGATCTCACGCTGGGGCTACTTGGCGGAAGCGCGGAGATCACGGTTGCGGCGCAGTCAGGCATCGTTTTCCCGGCAGGCAACATCGCCGGCTTCACGCTGGTGGTGCCCGCGGCAGAGCTGCTGAGCGCCGAAGTGCTGCCGTCGATCACCATCAGGACAGAGTTTGATGGTGTGCCGCAGGAAACCATCACCTACTCCGGTGTCCTGGATGCCGACGTGCTGGCGCTGCTTGCCGACGAGACGCCGTTTTTCCTAGGCCTGGAGACGACGTTGCCGTTCAACGGCGTCCAGATCGAGACCGCGGCGACACTGGCAGAAGCGTTGGCGGAGGTGCGCGTGCTCAATGCGTGCAGCGACGCGACCGGCACGGGCGAGCTGATCGGAAACCAGCTGTAGAAGCAGATTGCTGATCGGAGCCGGCCGCGTGAGCGGCCGGCTTTTTTATTGGTCGGCGCTAGGCCTGAGCTGCGGCGGGCCGCAGATGCTGCGCTGCCGCCAGCAGCTCGCTGATGCGGGCCGGAACGGCCTGCTGCACCTCCTTGACGGCGATGGCGATTGCGCGCGCGAACGCGTACGCGTCGGCACTGCCGTGGCTCTTGATGACTGTGCCCTGCAGGCCCAGCAGCGCTGCGCCGTTGTAGCCCCGCGGATCGATGCGTCGAGCAAGTTTTTCAAGCACGGGCTTGGCCGCGTAAGCGCGCGCCTTGGTCCAGCCGCTGCGCGTGAACTCCTGCTTCATCACGTGGCGGACCAGCTTGATGGCGCCTTCAGCGCTCTTGAGGGCGATGTTGCCGGCGAATCCGTCGCAGACGACGACGTCGACGTCCTGCAGGAAGATGCCATCGCCCTCGATGAAGCCGGCATAGTTCAGGCCGGAGGCAGCGATCAGGGCGGCCGCCTGCTTGATCGTTTCGTTGCCCTTGATCTCCTCCTCGCCGATGTTGAGGAGCGCCACGCGCGGCTTCTCGTCGCCGTCCAAGGCTGTGGCCAGGGCGGCGCCCATGACGGCGAACTGGAACAATTGCTCCGCCGTGCATTGGGTGTTCGCCCCCAGATCGAGCATGTGCGTATGGCCGTGGAGCGACGGGATGGCGCTGATGATGGCCGGACGCTCGATGCCGTGCAGCATCTTCAGGACGAAACGCGACGTCGCCATGAGCGCGCCGGTATTGCCCGCGGAAACGGCAGCCTGCGCCTGGCCTTCTTTCACCAGGTCTATCGCCACGCGCATCGAGGAGTCTTTCTTGCCGCGCAACGCGCGCGATGGCAGCTCGTCCATCTGCACAACTTCGGAAGCGTGATGCAGCTTCAGGCGGGCTGACTGGCGGGTGTGGCGCTCGTGCAGTGCTGCATGCAGCGTTTTCTCGTCCCCGACGAGGATGAGATGCAGCGCCGCATGCTCGTGCAGCGCAGACACGGCGGCGTCGACGGCCACTTGGTGGCCGTGATCGCCACTCATGGCGTCAATCGCAACGGTGATCGGCGCGGCCATGTCCCGGATCGGGGTGTGGCGCCGCGAGCGGCGCGTCAGGCGTCCGGCGCGGGCTTCTTGTCGATGACCTGCTTGCCCCGATAGTAGCCATCGGCGGTGACGTGATGGCGGCGGTGGGTCTCACCCGACGTGGGGTCGACCGACAGGGCCGGCTTGGTCAGGGCGTCATGCGATCGGCGGTGGCCGCGCATCGAGCGGGATTTCCTGGACTTCTGGACAGCCATTGCAAACTCCAAGGCGGGGCCTGTTCAAAGGCCCACGAAGGTTTCTAGAACTTGAGTTTCTTCAGTGCCGCGAACGGATTGGGGCTTTTGGCTTCGTCCGGGGCGGCCGATGTCGCGCGTTCGACCGCATTTTCGCATGTTTTGCAGCGCGGCATCAGCGGCAGCGCGAGCAGGACTTCGTCCTCCGTCATGTCGTGCAGCGGCAGCAGGTCTTCATGAACCTCGTAAGGCTCGCAATGCGGGAGCAACCCGGCGGCTTCGGCATCGCTCTGGACCAGATGCAGGTGCGTCTCCAGATCGACCTGCCAGTCGAATGGCTGCAGGCACCGCTGGCACACCAGGCGGACCGAGCCATGGACATACCCCCTGAGCTGGGGATGGCCGGCATCGTCGCGCCCGGCTCGCCAATCGGCATGCACCCGTCCCTCGTTACCGGCGGTCTGCGCCAGCCGCTTGAGCTGGACCAGCGTCAACTCTCCGCTGTAGTGCTCGGCTTGCGCGACGGCTTTGGAAGCCCGGACTGTCTGCGGAATGCTCATCGGGGCGCGGATGATAAAGTTCGCTCCCCGGCAAGTCAAAGAACGTTACTTCAAGGACTTACGTGGTTGATCCACTTCCCATATTCAGCAAGCCGCTGATCCTCGCCTCGGGATCGAAATACCGCGCGCAGCTGCTGGCCCGGCTGCAGGTCTCGTTTATCGCGATCGCACCCGACGTCGACGAGAAGGCGCTCGAGGGCGAGAACCCGACAGTGCTTGCGGCCCGGCTGGCGGAGACCAAGGCGCGCGCGCTTACCCGGCGCTTCCCCGACCACTGGATACTCGGAGCCGATCAGGTGGCGGTGTCCGACGGTCGGATCTTCGGCAAGGCTGGCGCCCCGGAGAGAGCTGCCGAACAACTGCGCAGGCTCGCGGGACGTCCTGCGCAATTCGTCACCGCGATAGTCCTGCTCAACGGCGAGCGGATCCTCAAGGCGCTCGATCTCACCACCGTTCGGTTCCGCGCCCTCAAGGACGCCGAAATCGAGCGCTACCTGGCCGCCGAGCCGGCCCACGATTGCGCCGGCAGCTTCAAGAGCGAAGGGTTCGGGATCACGCTGTTCGACGAGATTCAGAGCCGCGATCCCACCGGGGTCATCGGGCTGCCGCTGATCGCGCTCAGCCGCCTGCTCCGTGAGGCCGGCTACGTCCTGCCGTGAGCGGTCAGCCAGCCGGGCACGCTGGAGACGTTCTCCACCAACGCCAGCGCGCCGGCCGCTTTCAGCCGGCCGGGCTCGTGCACCCCGCACGTGACACCCAGCGCCGGCATTCGCAGGCGAGTTGCCATTTCGACGTCGTAGTCGGTGTCCCCGATCATCAGCGCCTCCTCCGGGGCCAGGCTCAGCTCGTCGACGATCTCGCGCAGCATGCGCGGGTCGGGCTTGGACGCGGTCTCGTCCGCGCAACGGCTCGAAACGATCAGGGCGCCGATGTCGCGATGGTGCTCGAGGGAGCGCTGCAGGCCGCGCCGTGACTTGCCGGTGGCGATGGCAATCGCGTAGCCCTGCTGGTGGAGTCCGCGCAGGGCATCCAGCGCACCGGCAAACAGATCTGCCTCGCCGCCTTCGCTGAGCCACTTCGTGCGGTAACCATCCAGCAGCCGTTTGAGCTCGGCCAGCTGGAACTCCGGATAAAGCCGCATCAGCGCCTCGTTCAAGCCCAGGCCGATGAGCTCGGCGATCGCCTGGTCGGCTCTAGGCGGCAGACCCAGGCCGCGGATCGCGCCTTGCATCGCCCGTACGATCATTCCCGCCGAGTCAGCGAGGGTGCCGTCCCAGTCGAAGATGAGCAGCTTGTACGGCGTCACCGGACAGAGTGGAGCTTGGTCAGAAAGCCACGTAAATCCTCGGGCAACGGGGCCGTCACGAGAAGCTTGGGGAATTCTTCGTCGGCGGGGAGCTGCAGGAAATGCGAGTGCAAGAACATCCGCCGCAGGCCCTTGTCGCGCAGCGGCTTCTGCGCCGGCCGATCGCCGTACTTGCGGTCGCCGGCCACTGCGGCGCCCAGCGCGAGCGCATGCACCCGGATCTGATGGGTGCGGCCCGAGAAGATCTCGACCTCACACAGGCTGGCGCCCTTGTAGCGTCCCTGGACGGTGAAGCGTGACTTGGAAGGCTTGCCGTCCTCCTCATCCATCTCCACGAACCGCTCGCCGCCCTCGAGCCGGCTCTTCACCAAGGCGGCGTCGACGTCATACGGCCCGCCCTTGAGCTCCCCGTTGAGCAGGGCGAAGTAGCGCTTCTGCGCCAGACCATGGCGGAAGGCGCGCTGCGCGCGCAGCAGCGCAGGTCGCGACTTGGCCAGCAGCAGGACGCCACTGGTGTCGCGATCCAGCCGGTGGCAGAGCTCCAGGAATTGGTGCTTCCCCCACGCCCGCGCCACCTCTATGACGCCATAAAGGACGCCGCTGCCACCGTGAGACGCCAGGCCCGCTGGCTTGGATACCGCCACGTAGTCGGCATTTTCCAGGATGATCGAGTCACGAAGACGATTCAGGATCTCGTCAGGCGGCCGGATGGGGGTGCCCTTCTCGACCATGCGGACTGGCGGGATGCGGACATCGTCCCCAAGCGCGAGCTTGCGCTCCGGCTTGGCCCGGCCCCCGTTGATGCGCACCTGCCCGGAGCGCAGCAGCCGGTAGACGTGGGAGCGAGGCACGCCCCCGAGCTCGCGGATCAGGAAATTGTCGATCCGCTGCCCCGCCTGCCCCGCACCCACCTCGATATGGCGCACAAGGCTGCGCTTTTCTGGCAAAATAGTGAGACTCCGGAAAAAGTGTTGGCCGGAGAGGCGCTTACGGCGGTTGTTTGCCGCAAGCCTTCCGGGGGCGAAAGGATATCAGTTCACGCCCCGGGAACCCTAGGAAAAGTAACCGGATTGTTTTCGAATTCATCCCGCTGCGCGCGTAGCGCCCAGCGGGCACCGTAAACCCCGGCTTGAGCCGCGGGCGGTGTGACCAGATTGCTGGGCCGCGCGAAGGGCGCCGCCCCATATGACTCCCGCCCCGCGGGCTCGAGCTTCACTCGAGACCGCATATAACAATGAAACGGATCCTGATCAACGCAACGCAGCGTGAAGAACTGCGCGTGGCGATCGTGGACGGGCAAAAACTCTTCGACCTGGATATCGAGATCGCCAGCCGAGAGCAGCGCAAGTCCAACATCTACAAAGGCCGCATCACCCGCGTCGAGCACTCGCTGGAAGCCTGCTTCGTCGAGTACGGCTCCGAGCGCCACGGCTTCCTGCCGCTCAAGGAAGTGACGCGCAACTACTTCAAGTCCGGCGGCGGCCGCGACCAGCTCGAGGAAGGCCAGGAGCTGATCGTCCAGGTCGAGAAGGAGGAACGCGGCAACAAGGGCGCGGCCCTGACCACGTTCATCTCACTGGCCGGACGCTACCTGGTCCTGATGCCCAACAACCCTCGCGCCGGCGGCGTCTCGCGCCGCGTCGACGACGAGGAGGAGCGCCAGGAAGCCCGCGAGGTCTTGAACCAGCTGCAGATCCCCGAAGGCATGGGCGCCATCGTCCGTACCAACGGTATCGGCCGGTCGACCGAAGAGCTGCAATGGGACCTCAACCATCTGGTCGAGTACTGGCGCGCGATCGAGGTCGAAGCCGAGAAGCGACAGGCGCCGTTCCTGATCTACCAGGAAAGCAACATCATCATCCGGGCCCTGCGCGACTATTTCCGCGAGGACATCGGCGAGATCATGGTCGACAACGCCGAGATCTACGAGCAGGCGCGCGAGCACATGCAGCACATGATGCCGCAGCAGCTGCAGCGGCTGAAGCTATACCAAGACCCGATTCCCTTGTTCCAGCGCTTCCAGGTCGAGAGCCAGATCGAGAGCGCGCATGATCGGCTGGTGCGCCTGCCCTCCGGCGGCGCGGTCGTGATCGACCACACGGAGGCTCTCACCGCGATCGACATCAACTCCGCGCGCGCCACCGGCGGCGGGGGCATCGAAGAGACCGCGCTGAACACCAACCTGGAAGCGGCCGACGAGATTGCGCGCCAGCTGCGCCTGCGCGACTTGGGCGGCCTGATCGTCATCGACTTCATCGACATGAACTCGCAGAAGAACCAGCGCGCGGTCGAAGACCGCCTGCGCCAGGCCTGCGACATCGATCGCGCCCGCATCCAGCTGGGACGGCTGTCACGCTTCGGCCTGATGGAGATGTCCCGCCAAAGGCTGCGGCCTTCGCTGGGCGATCACACGCAGATCGCCTGCCCGCGCTGCTCGGGCCGCGGCCAGATCCGCAGCGTCGAATCGCTGTCGCTGTCGATCCTGCGCCTGCTGGAAGAGGAGTGCATGAAGGAGCGCACCGGACGCGTCATCGCGCAGCTGCCGGTGGACGTTGCAACCTTCCTGCTCAACGAGAAGCGCACGGCCATCGCCGACTTCGAGTCGCGCTATCGCGCCAACGTCACGCTCGTCCCCAACGAGTCGCTGGACTCTCCCAACTTCGAGATCAAGCGCGTTCGCGCGGACAACCTCAAGCAGGACAAGAACGACGAGGTCAGCTACAAGCTGCCGCACGACTTCAAAGCCGAGGCGCAGGAAGCGCTGGGCGAACTCGGGCCGGCGGCCAAGCCAGCGGCCGAGCCGGCGGTCAAGCTGCTGCGGCCGATGGCGCCACCCCCGGCGGAAGTCGTCGAGACCGCACCTCCCGTGCTGAAGCCGGTCACCACCGAGACGTTCTGGACCAAGCTCATGCGCTGGCTCGGATTCGCTCCAGCGCCGGCTGGAACGACCATCGCCGAGGTGAAGGCCGCGCCGGCTATCGCAACGCCCGCACCACAACGGCGCGACGAGCGCCCGCGGGGTGATCGTTCGCAGGATCGGGGCGAGCGGCGCGATGGCCGCGACAACCGCCATCGACGCGACGATCGAGGCCGTGGCCGAGGACAGGACCGGAACCAGCAAGGCGGTCAGCAGCGCCAGGGGCAGCAGCGTCAGGGCCAGCCCCAGCAGCAACGCCACGACCGGGATCGCCAGGGAGGACAGCAAGCACCGCAAGGGCAGCGTGCCGACAATCGCCAGCAGCAGCCGGGGCAAGGCGGCGCTCCGCGTCCCGAGGGTGAAGGTCATCAGGGAGGCGGCCGCCGTGAGCGTGGACGCGACCGGCATCGCCGCGGCCGCGACGGCGATCAGAACCGTGAGCCGCGCCCGCCACAAGCGGACGGCAATGCCGCCCCGAGAGGCAACGAGCGTCTTCCCGAGCGACAGCCAGTGGATCTGCAACCCGACATGCCTGCTTACCAGGCGCCAGCCGAGGTGCCCCACGAGGTCGCGCAGACCGCGATCCCGCTGCCTGACGTCCGCTCGGAGCCGCCCGTCCGCGAGCAGCAGGCTTCGCGCCCCGACAACGCGCCGCAGGCAGCGTCGCATGACGGACCGGTGTCGGCCGAGCCCGAGCGGTCACGGCCGCATCAGGACTACGTGCCGCGACTGATCGGCGGCGGCGCACCGGCAGAGCCGCAGCGCGAGCCGGCAAAGCAGCAGCCGGACGACCGCACGGACGAGGCCACGGAGACCCAGGAGCGCTCGTAAGAAGCGCGAGGCGTCCGCCTCAATGCTGTCCCGCGCCGACGCTGCCTTGATGCTGGGCGTCGGCGCTTTGTTTTTCCTGTGGTCGGGACTGGCGCCGTACGACCGGGTCACGTGGTGGATGGAGATCGCGCCGATCCTGATCGCGCTTCCCGTCCTGTTCGCCACCGCGCGGCGCTTTCCACTGACGCCGCTGGTGTACCGGCTAATTTTCCTGCACGCGATCGTGCTCATGATCGGCGGGCACTACACCTACGCGCGCGTGCCCGCCGGCTTCTGGGCGCAGGACCTGCTGGACCTGGCGCGCAACCCTTACGACCGGGTCGGCCATCTGGTGCAGGGTTTCGTGCCGGCGATGATCGCGCGTGAAATCCTGCTGCGGCAGACGCCGCTGCGGCCGGGCGGGTGGTTGTTCACCATCGTCTGCGCCATCGCCGTCAGCATCAGCGTGGGCTACGAGTTCATCGAATGGTGGACTGCCCTTCTGACCGGCAGCGCCGCCACCGACTTCCTCGGCACGCAGGGCGACGTCTGGGATACGCAGTGGGACATGCTGTGCGCGCTCGTCGGCGCCCTGGCCGCGCAAACCGCGCTGGCGCGCCGGCACGATCGCGAACTCGCGCGCCTGGCGGTTGCGACTAGGGCTTGAGCGCCGCGGTCACTGCGGCGAGATCCTCTTCGGTGTCGACGCCTCGCGGAGGCGGCGCCCCGGTGACTCCGACCTTGATGGTCATGCCATTGCCCAGGGCGCGCAGCTGCTCCAGCGCTTCGCATTCCTCCAGCGGATGTGCTGGAAGGCTTGCGAATCGGCTCAGCGCGGAAACGCGATACGCGTAGAGTCCGATGTGACGGAATGCCAGGCCCTCGGGGAAGACTGCTTGCGTGCCTGCGCTGCGCTTCCACGGGATCGGCGCGCGCGAGAAATACAGTGCCCTGCCCTGCCGATCCATCGTCACTTTCACGAAGTTCGGATTGAGCCAATCTTCACGCGCGTGTAGCGGGTGGCAAAGCGTGGCGATGTCCGCGCCGGGATCGTCTGCGAGCATCTGCGCCACCTGCCGCACCAGCGCTGGCGGCATCATCGGCTCGTCGCCCTGCAGGTTCACGACGATGGTTCGCGCATCCCAGCCGGCGCGCTGCGCAATCTCATCGGCGCGGTCGGTGCCAGAGTTGTGCGCTGCGGACGTCATGCGCACATCGGCACCGAACGAAGCGCAGACGTTGCGCAGCTCCTCGTCGTCGACGGCGATCACCACCTCGCTCGCACCGCTGCTTCGAGCCGCCTCCCAGACGTACCGCACCAGTGGCCGGCCATGGATTTGGCGCAGCACCTTGCGCGGCAGGCGGCTCGAGCCAAGGCGCGCGGGGATGACGACCTTGAACTCCATGGTGGAACGGGTCAGCCGAGCTCTTCTTCCGTGAGCGGCCGGGCCTCTTCCTCGAGCATGACCGGGATGTCGTCCCGCACCGGATACGCCAGCCGCGAGGCGCGGCACCACAGCTCCTGCTTGTCCTGATGCCACTCCAACGGCGCCTTGCTGACCGGGCAAACCAGGATGTCGAGCAGACGTTTATCCATTTCTAGGGCGCCTTTCCAGTCTCTGACGATGATTTCGGGGGCGGCAGCTTGCGGCGCAGCAATTCTCGCACAAGGGTGGTTGCGCCCGGGCCAAGGTGCGCCGAGGCCGGCACGTACCAGAGGCGCGGCTCGCCAGGGCCGCGGCATTTGACGGCGTCCTTCTCGGTCATCAGCACCGACCACGGATCCTTGAAGCGCAGCTGCTTGGTCTTGAAGCGGTAGTGATCCGGGAACGGATGCGGCAGTACCTTGATGCCCATGTCCTCCAGATGGCGGAAGAAGCGCTCGGGGTGACCCAGACCCGCGACCGCGTGCACCTGCTGTCCCGACCAGCGCGACAGCGGCAGGCTCTGACCCGTCGCCATGGAGATCGCGCGCTCGGTCGCCATGTGCATCATCACCCAGCGCGGATTGGACGGACGAAAGTTGCCGGTGTTCACCACCACGAGGTCGACCTCGTCGAGGCGCTCGGGCGGCTCGCGCAACGGACCCGCTGGCAGCACCGCGCCATTGCCAAGTCCGCGCTGACCGTCCACCAGGCAGATCTCGACGTCGCGCGCGAGCTTGTAGTGCTGCAAGCCGTCGTCGGTGACGATGACGTCGACCTCGCCGGAGTCGACCAGCATCTTCGCGGCCTTCACGCGGTTGGGGGCGACGGCGACGGGGCACCCAAGCCGCCGGAACAGGATGGCGGGCTCGTCGCCGCACTCTCGCGCGTCGGTCTTGTCGGTCACGCGCAAGGGGTAATGGGATGCATGACCGTGGTAGCCGCGGGAGATGACGCCGGGCCTGTATCCCCATTCACGCAGGTGCTCCACCAGCCAGATCACGAATGGCGTCTTGCCGGTGCCGCCAACGCTTATGTTGCCGACCACGATCACCGGGACCGGCGGGCGCTTCTTCTGCGCCTTCAAGGTCTGGCGGATACGCCGTGACGCCGCCAGCTTGCGGAACAGCGCCGCGAACGGCCGCAGCCACCACGGCGGCGGCTTGTTGGAGTACCAGCGTTTTTCCAGCGACGTACGGAGCGACACGCGTTTTCTTAGGGATCCTTGAATTGCAGCTGGTGCAGTGCTGCGTAGACGCCGCCCCGCGCGAGCAGCTCGGCGTGCCTGCCGCTCTCGACGATGCGGCCTTCCTGCATCACCACGATCAGGTCGGCATTCTGGATGGTCGACAGCCGATGCGCGATGACCAGCGTCGTTCGTCCTTTCACCAGTTGTTCGAGTCCGGCCTGGATGTAACGTTCCGATTCGGTGTCCAGCGCGGAGGTCGCCTCGTCCAGGATCAGGATCGGCGCGTCCTTGAGCAGCGCCCGGGCGATGGCGATGCGCTGCCGCTGTCCGCCCGACAGCGCCACGCCGTTGGGTCCGAGCGGGGTGTCCAGCTGCTGCGGCAGGTGCTCGACGAAATCCCAGGCATACGCAGCCTTGGCCGCGGCCAGGATCTGGTCACGCGTCACGCCGGTGCCCGCGCCGTAGGCGATGTTCTCCGCCACCGTCGCGTTGAACAGCACCACGTTCTGGTCGACCAGCGCGATCTGCCGGCGCAGATCGGCCAGTCGGTAGTCGGTCAGCGCCACGCCGTCGAGCAGGATGCGGCCCTGCTGCGGGTCGTAGAACCGCGGCAGGGTCGCCAGCAACGTGGACTTGCCGCTGCCCGACTTGCCCACGAACGCGACGACCTGGCCGGGCGCGACGTCGAGGCTGACGCCTGCCAGCGCCGGGCGCGCGTCCTCGGCGTAGCGGAACTGCACGTCCTCGAAGCGGATGGCCCCGCGCGCGCGCTCGAGCGTGCGGCTGCCGCCCGTGCTTTCCCGGGGAGTCCCCAGAAACGTGAAGAGGTCCGTGCCGGCAGCGATGCCGCGCTGCAGCCGCTCGTTGATGCCCGACAGCGACTTCATCGGTCCGCGCAGCGCCAGCATCGCGCCCAGGAACGAGACGAAGGTCCCCGGCGACATTTCGCGCAGCCAGTTCTCACTCGTTGCGAGGTAGACGATGATCGCGACTGCGACGCCCGCGATCATCTGGATCACGTTGCTGGATCCGGAAGACGTCACGACCTGCTTCAGCGTCTGCCGGCGGATGTACTCGTTCACACGTGAGAACCGCGACAGCTCCGCGGTCTCGCCGCCGTAGACCTTGACCACGCGGCGACCGGTGATCGCCTCGTCGGCGACGTGGGTCACGCCACCCATCGATTCCTGCAGGCGTGTGCTGAGCACGCGCGAGCGGCGGCTGACATAACGCACCGACATCGCCACGATCGGCGCCAGCGCCAGCGAGATCAGCGTCAGCTTCCAGCTGTTGAAGAACATCAGCCACAGCAGGCCGAAGATGGTCAGGCCGTCCTTGATCATCGAGGTCAGGACGCCTGTGGCGGAATCGGCGACCTGGCCCACGTGATAGGTCAGCTTGATCAGCAGGTCGGCGCTGCGCGTGCGGTCGTGGTGCGAGATCGGCAGGTGCAGCATCTGGTCGAAGACTTCGCCACGCAGCCGGCACACGACCTGCTGGCTCACCCAGGCCATCGAGTACGTGGAGGCGAAGTTCGACAGCGCCCGCATGATGAACAGGCCGAGGATCGCCCAGGGGATGATGCTGATGATCTCGGGGTCGCGCTTGACGAAGCTGCCATCGAGCAACGGCTGCACCAGCCGCATGGTGGCCGTTTCGGAAGCGGCGTAGACGATCATGGCGACGATGCCGCCGGTCAGCACTTTCCAGTGCTGCGTGGCGTAGCCGAGCAGCCGGCGGTAGACCGCGAGCGGCTTGAGCGCGACCGGTCCAGGCGTGACGTTCACGGACGGTTTTTCATGCGGGATATGCCATGGTATCAATAGCCGCGACCTAGAAAGGACCTGCCCCATGGCCAAGACGCTGTTCGAGAAGATCATCGCCCGCGAGATCCCCGGCAAGTTCGTGCACGAGGACGAGCACTGCGTCGCGATCCAGGACATCAACCCCGGCGCGCCGATGCACCTCTTGCTGATTCCGCGCAAGCCGATCCCGCGGCTGTGCGATGCCACTGCCGAGGATCAGGCGCTGCTGGGGCACCTGATGCTGCAGGCGTGCAAGCTCGCCGAGAAGCACGGCAACGGCGAGGCCTTCCGCCTGGTGGTGAACAACGGCGCCGGAGCGGGTCAATCCGTGTTCCACCTGCACCTGCACGTGCTGGGCGGCCGCGCCCTGAGCTGGCCGCCGGGCTGAAAAAAGAAAGGGGCCTTGCGGCCCCTCCTTTTTCCATCGTCGGTAGTGGCGTTACGGCTGGCACCCCTGATCCACGGTGCAGGAATTGGTGACCTTGTCCGTGTGCCCCGTCTGCTCGCTTCGCGCCTGGTGGTTGCCGAACGGACCGTTGCCGCCGTTGAGGCCGATGCCCACCTGGCCGCCATTGACCGTGATGCCGGTGTTGGTGACGCAGTCCACATGGAAGGTCAGCACCGTCGCCTCATCCGTAAGCGTCGCCGTCGACGTCGTGTCGACGTCGCAACCGGCGATCGACGGGCCCAGGTAGCGCTTGACGAATTTCTCGTCGCACGTCACCTCGCGCGCCACATCGTCGACGACGCAGCTGCTGTCGTCGGTGATCACCTCGTCGAACACGGCGCCCTCGCCATCCGGCGTGGCATTGGACTGATCCGTGAACCAGTTACCGACCGGGTGATTGCTCGTGATCCGGAAATCGAATTCCGGCGAGTCGATGACGAACCCGGTCGTGGTGAAGAACAGCTTGAACGGCTGCACCACCGTGACGTTGACGCTGTCCGACCCGGTCGCCCCTTCGTTGTCGGTGACCGTCAGCTGGAACGTCGACGTCTGCGGGAACGTGTTCAGGCTCGGCGCCGTGTAGGTCAGTGTCTGGCTGTTGGTCCCCTGCAGCGACAGCTGCGGACCGGCGGTCTGCGTCCAGTGATACGACACCACCTGACCATCGTCCGTGCCGCTGCCGGTGATCGACACCTGGTCTCCGGCCTCCGCGAAGCGATTCGGACCGGCGTTGGCCACCGGCGCCGCGTTGGAGTTCACGGTCACGTTGACGGTGTCCGGCGTGGAGGCCAGACCGACGTTGTCGGTGACGACGAGCTGGAAGGTCAGCACACCCGGAGCCCCGGGTGCGGTGAAGCTGGGCGTCGCCGTGTTGGCGCCGGTGAGCGCGACGGCGGGGCCGGCAGTCTGGGTCCAGGCGTAGGACGCCACGGTACCGTCGGAATCCGAGCTGGCACCGCCGTTGAGGTTCACCGTCACGCCCGTCTTCACCGTCTTGTCCGTGCCGGCGTTGGCGATAGGCGCGGCCTCGTTGACGATCGTGATCACCGCCGTGTCCGAATGCGTGCCGCCCTTGTTGTCGGTCGCCGTCAGGGTGAACGTCAGTGGCACGCTGGTGCCCGGGCTCACGTTGGGGGCGGTGAAGCTCGCGTTCTCGGTGTTGGCGCCCGTGAGCGTTACCGTCGGGGTGCCTGCAGTCTGGGTCCAGACGCAGCTCGCCACGGTGCCGTCACTGTCGTTGCAGTCACCGGCGAGCTGCACGTTGCTGCCTTGCGCCCGCACCAGATCCGGCCCGGCACTGGCGACCGGCAGCACGTTCGTCGCCACCGTGATGGTGACGTCGTCCTGCGAAGTCGCGCCTGCGTTGTCCGTCACCGTGAGCCGGAACACCAGCGTGCCGCTGGTCGCCGGCGCGCTGAAGGTGGGCGACGGCGCGGTCGCGTTGCTCAGCGTGACCGACGTGCCGGAGATCTGCGTCCAGCTGCGCGATGCGATGGTGCCATCGGCGTCCGCGCTCGCGGCGCTGGTGAGGGTCACCAACGCGTTGGGATTGACCGACTGGTCCGGCCCGGCGTTCGCCACCGGCGCCTGGTTCAGCGGCAACGTGCCGCCCGGCGTGAACGGCGTGTTGGCGCTGAGGAAGTCTGGTCGCGTCGCCGCCGAGGCGCACGGCGCCGGCGAATCCGCTTCACCCGTGAGGCTGAAGCCGAGCGGCACGCCCAGGAAGAAGCGGTCGGTGTCGTTGGCCGAGGTCTGGTTGACGAAGCGCAGCACGTTGAAGCACGGCTGGGCGCCGAGGTCGGTGCTGGCCTGGTCGGGCACGAAGTCCACCGGCGTCGCCCAGAAGCCCTGCACGCTGCCGCTCGACGTCGTCAGGAACACGGGCGTCGCACCGATCTGCAGCGTGCCCGTGACCACGGTCGTGGCGGTGTTCGGATTGCCCGAGCAGCTCGGGGCGTCCCACACGTAGAGGAACTGGCTGTAGTGGTTGGTGGCGTCGAAGGTGAAGCCGATCTTCGCCGAGCCCGACCGGCCCGTGGTCTGGAACGCCTGGCAGGAAGACAACCAGGTCCCGGTCAACGACGTGGTCAGTCCGGCAGCCGTCGGCTGGTCCAGCCCCGTCTGCGTGATGGTGTTCACCAGCTGCACGCAGGCCGTGTCCGCGTTGGACACCAGGCCATTCGCGTCGGTGCCGCTGACGGCGAAGCAGAACTGGCCTTCGTTGAAATCGTGCGCCAGCTCCACGGTGATGACGAAGTTCTGGCCCGCGCCCGAAACCGGCACGGCCTTGGCGACCTTGCCGCCGATCGGGCCGAGCGACTGGAAGAACGCGCTGGTGCCGCCGATCTTGGCGAAGATCGCGGTCATCGCGGCGTCCGACTGGAAGCTCACAGGGATGTCCACCGTGCTGCCGGCGCTCGTCGTGGTGGTCACGAGGTCCGCGCCAACGACGACCTTGGGCGATGCGGCGGTGCCGGTCGAGGACGGCGGGGAGCCGGTCACCAGCGTCGCCGTCGATCCGCCCATCTTCACCAGGATGTTGTTCATCACGGCCTCGGCGTTGCCGGTGTTGACGCGGCTGTCGCCGTCATCACCTCCACCGCCGCAACCCGCGAGCCCGACGGCGCCCAGGACGGCGGCCGCCGCGAACAGGTGCCGGAAGCCGGCCAGGAAAATGTTTTGTTGCATGTCTTTGCTCCAATGACTCATGAAATCACTTTACAGCCACTTGGCCTTGCGGAACAGGTAAAACAGGTAGAAGTCGATCGCGGCCATCACCCCCAGCGCGGCTGGATACCCGAACACCCAGCGCAGCTCCGGCATGTGGTCGAAGTTCATGCCGTAGATGCCGGCGATCAGCGTCGGCACGGCGACCAGGGCCGCGTAGGAGGCCAGGCGCTTGACGACCTCGTTCTCCTGGATCGTGATCAGCGACAGGTTCACCGACAGCGCCGTCGTCACCGTGTCGCGCAGCGCGTCGATGGACTGGTTCAGCCGCAGCAGGTGGTCGTAGACGTCGCGGAAATAGTCGTGCAGGCCGAAGCACAGCTGCGAGGTGCGTCCGCCGAAGAGCTTGCTGGTGCCTTCCAGCAGCGGCTCGACGGCGTGCTTGACCGTGCCCAGGCGACGCTTGAGGTTGTACAGCGCCTCGATGTTGGCGCGCCCCGCCTGGTTCTCGAAGATGCGCTCCTCGATACCTTCGAGCTCGGCCTCGAGCGCGAAGATCACCGGGAAGTAGCGGTCGACCACGGCGTCCATCAGCGCGTAGAGGACGTATCCGGGCCCGTGCTTGAGCAGGTCGGGCTCGCGCTCGCTGCGCTCGCGCACCTCGGCCAGGCCATGCTCGGCGCCCCGACGAACCGATACGACGTAATTGCGCCCGGCAAAGATGTCGACCTCGCCGACGTGCAGCTCCTCGCCGCTGGGCTCCAGCATGTGCAGCACGGCGAACAGCGAGTCCGCGTACTCCTCGATCTTGGGACGCTGATGTCCGCGCGTTGCGTCCTCCACGGCGAGCTCGTGCAGCCCGAACTGCGCCTGCACGGCCTGCATCTCCGCCGGCGCCGGATCCTTCAGCGCCACCCACACGAAGCAGTCAGGGCGCGCGACGTAGGTGTGGATCTCGCTGACAGGGATGTCGCCGAGCTTCCGGCCGCCCTCGTACGCCGCGCAGTTGATCAGCATCTATTGAGGCATCGGCGGCACCAGCAGGGCCGCATCGACCTTGGCGTTGAACCAGGTGACACCCCAATGCAGGTGCGGGCCGGTCGCACGCCCCGTCATGCCCGACAGCGCCACCGGCTCGCCCTGCTTCACCTTCTGGCCTTTCTTCACCAGCAACTTCGACAGATGCACCATGATCGACGACACGCCGTGCCCGTGGTCGAGCATTAGAGTGCCGCCCGTGTAATAAAAATCCTTGGCCGCCAGGCTGACGACGCCGTCGGCAGGCGCGACCACCGTCGTGCCGGTCGGCACCGCGACGTCGACGCCCGCGTGGTGGCTCTTGGCTTCGCCGTTCAAGATGCGCTGACTGCCGAACACGCCGGAGATCCTGCCCTTGGAGGGCCACACCCAGGCTTGCAGGAATCCGCGCTCGTCGCTGTCCCGCGCGCGTGCCACGTTGATCTCGCCCTGCTCCTTCTTGATGCGCGGGAGCGACTTGGACGGCGGGTTGACCTTGTCGGCCGGCAATCCGTCGATGCGCTGGATCTGCCACTCCTGCGCCGCCACTTCGTAGTGATGCACCTGCTCGGTCCCGTCCTTCAGGCGGACCACCACTTCGGCATCATGCTTTTCGTCGCGATCCAGGCCGATCACGAAGTCGCCGTCGGCGGAGACGCGCAGCTTGCGCCCGTTGAAGCGCACGTCGGCGCCCGGCTGCGTGTGTCCCCAGACCAAGTGCCCCTGCTGCCAGCTGCCCTTGAGCTCGAACGGCTCGGACGCGCAGGCAGCCTGGGAGAAACCCAGGATGAACGCGGCGATCAGCGCTTTAGTGCGCGGCATCCTGCTTCAGCAGGCGTGCGACGGCGTCGTCGAGCGCCAGCGTTTCCTGTCGTTCCTCGCCGTGCCAGCGCAGCGTCACCGTCTTCTCCTCGGCTTCCTTGCGCCCGACGATGAGGATCACCGGGACCTTGTGCATGGCGTGCTCGCGGATCTTGTAGTTGATCTTCTCGTTACGCAGGTCGGTCTCGACGCGCAGGCCGGCGTCGTTCAGACGCTCGGCGACTTCCTTGGCATAGGCATCCGCGTCGGACACGATCGGCGCCACCATCGCCTGCACGGGGGCAAGCCACATCGGCATCGCGCCGGCGTGATGCTCGATGAGGATGCCGATGAAGCGCTCCATCGATCCGACGATCGCGCGGTGCAGCATCACCGGGATCTTGCGGCCCGAGCTCTCGTCGACGTATTCCGCGCCGAGCCGTCCCGGCATCGAGAAATCGACCTGCATGGTGCCGACCTGCCAGGAGCGGCCGATCGAGTCCTTCAGGTGGTACTCGATCTTCGGACCATAGAAAGCCCCCTCGCCCGGCAGCTCCGCCCAGGTGACGCCGGCATTGCGCAGCGCCGCGCGCAGCGCTTCCTCGGCGCGATCCCACACCTCGTCGCTGCCGATGCGCTTCTCCGGCCGCAGCGCGATCTTCACCGTGATGTCGCTGAAGCCGAAGTCGGAGTAGACCTGCATCGCCTGGCCGTGGAAGGCCGTCACTTCGGGCTCGATCTGCGCTTCGGTGCAGAAGATATGGCCGTCGTCCTGTGTGAACGCGCGCACCCGCATCAGGCCGTGCAGCGCCCCCGAGGGCTCGTTGCGGTGGCAGCCGCCGAACTCGGCGTAGCGGATCGGCAGATCGCGGTAGCTGCGCAAGCCGGCGTTGTAGATCTGCACGTGGCCCGGGCAGTTCATCGGCTTCACCGCGTAGGTCCGCTTCTCGGACTCGGTGAAGAACATGTTCTCGTGGTAGTTGTCCCAGTGCCCGGACTTCTTCCACATCGAGACGTCCATGATCAGCGGCGCGCGCACTTCCTGGTAGCCGCTCTTGCGGTAGACGTTGCGGACGTAGCGCTCCACCGCCTGCCAGATCGCCCAGCCCTTGGGATGCCAGAACACCATGCCCGGCGCCTCTTCCTGCTGGTGGAAGAGATCGAGCTGACGGCCGAGCTTGCGGTGATCGCGCTTCTCGGCCTCCTCGACCATCTTGAGGTGCGCCTTGAGCTCGTCGTCGCTGGCGAAGGCAAGCCCGTAGATGCGCTGGAGCTGCGCGTTGTTCGCGTCGCCGCGCCAGTACGCGCCCGAGACCTTCGTCAGCTTGAATGCCGTGCCGACCTTGCCCGTCGACGGCGCGTGCGGGCCCAGGCACATGTCGAGCCACTGGTCGCCCTGCTTGTAGATCGTCAGCACCTCGCCGGGCTTCAAGCCCTCGCGGATCCACTCTGCCTTGAACTTCTCGCCGGCCTTCTCGAAGTGCTGCACCGCGGCGTCGTGCGCCCATTCCTCGCGCTTGATCGGCAGGTCGCGCTTCACGATCTCGCGCATCTTGCCCTCGATCTTCTCGAGGTCGCCTTCCGTGAAAGGCTCGGCTCGCGCGAAGTCGTAATAGAAGCCGGTCTCGGTCGACGGACCGAACGTGATCTGCGTGCCGGGATAGAGCTCCTGCACCGCCTGCGCCAGCACGTGCGCGGCGTCGTGGCGGATGACCTCGAGCGCCTCGGGCTTGTCGCGCGTGATGAGCTCGAGCTTCGCGTCGCGCTCGATCGGACGCGTCAGGTCCCACAGCTCACCGTTGACGCGCGCAACCACGGACTTCTTCGCCAGGCTGGGCGAGATGCCCTGCGCGATCGCCAGCGCAGTCGGCGGTGCGTCGAAGGACTTCTTGTTGCCGTCGGGGAATGTGATCTCGATAGCCATAGGCTTAATTCTGTCTGGTCCTGGCGTATTCCACAGCGGCCAAGAGGCGCGCCAGCGTGCGCTCGCGGCCCAGCAACGCCAGCGTCTGATCGATCGGCGGCGAGATCGCCATGCCGGCGATCGCCACGCGGATCGGCTGCGCAATCTTGCCCAGTCCCAGCCCTCGCTCGGTGGCCAGCCCGTTGACCGAGTCGTGCAGCTGCGGCGCCGTCCATTCCGCGAGAGCGCCCAGCCTGGCCGATAGCGCGCCCAGCACCTCGATCCCCGGCGCGTCGAAATGCTTGGCCGCATCCTTCTCGTTGTAGCTGGAGATCTCCGAGTAGAAGAACGCGGACTTCTCCGCCATCTCCACCAGCGTCTTGGTGCGCTCGCGCTGGGCGACGACCACGTCCTCGAGCTTGGGGCCGGCCGTGGGATCGACGTTGAGCTTGCGCAGGTGCCAGGCGAGCTCCGTCGCCACCAATGCCGGATCGGCGGTCTTCAGGTACTGGTGATTCACCCAGATCGCCTTCTCCATGTCGAAGCGGGCGGGCGATTTCTGCACGCGCTCGACGTCGAAGAGCTCGATCATCTTCTCGCGCGAGAAGATCTCCTCGTCCCCGTGAGACCAGCCCAGCCGGACCAGGTAGTTCAGCAGCGCGTCGGGCATGAAGCCCAGCGAGCGGTATTCGATGACGCTGACCGCGCCGTGGCGCTTGGACAGCTTCACGCCGTCGGCGCCCAGGATCATCGGCACGTGCGCGTACTTCGGCGGCGTGGCGCCGAGCGCCTGCAGGATGTTGATCTGCCGCGGCGTGTTGTTGACGTGGTCGTCGCCGCGGATGACGTGGGTGATGCCCATGTCCATGTCGTCGACCACCACGCAGAAGTTGTAGGTCGGCGTGCCGTCGGCGCGGGCGATGATCAGGTCGTCGAGCTCGCGGTTGTCGAACGTGATCGCGCCCTTGATGAGGTCGTCGACGACGACTTCGCCCGCGACCGGGTTCTTGAACCGGATCACCGGCTGCGCACCCGCCGGCGGCGCCGGCAACTGCTTGGCCTCTTCCGGCCGCCAGCGGCCGTCGTAGCGGGGCTTCTCCTTGCGCGCCATCTGCTGCGCGCGCATCTGGTCGAGCTCCTCCTTGCTGGCGTAGCAGCGATAGGCCGTGCCCTTGGCCAGCATCTGGTCGATGACTTCCTTGTAGCGCCCGAAGCGCTGGGTCTGGTAGATCGGCTCCTTGGAGTCGCTGCCCAGGCCGAGCCACTCCATCCCCTCGAAGATCGCCTTCACCGCCTCGTCGGTCGAGCGCTCGCGGTCGGTGTCCTCGATGCGCAGGAGGAAGCGCCCCCCGTGCCGGCGGGCATAGAGGTAGGAGAACAGCGCGGTGCGCGCGCCGCCGATGTGCAGATACCCAGTCGGGCTCGGCGCGAAGCGGGTGACGACGGACATGTGGGCTTGAATCGAAAAGAGCGCGCGATTTTATCAGAGCGGCCCCTACCGCCCCGTAAAATGCACCCATGTCCTGCCTGTTCGTCCAGCAGCTCACGGTCATCGACTGCGCCTTCCTCGACGCGCAGCGGGGCCTCGTGGGCGAGTCCTGGATCGTGGACCTGGAGCTCGAAGGCAGCCTGGATTCGCAATCGATGGTGCTGGATTTCGGCGAGGTGAAGAAGCGCCTGAAGAAGGCGATCGACGGCGCCGCCGACCACAAGCTGATCGTCCCGCTGGAATCGCCGGCGCTGAAGCTGCGGCGCGAAGAGCAGCGCATCGAGCTCTTCTTCCATGCCCGGACCGGCAGCATCGAGCACCAGTCGCCGGCGTCGGCGGTCTGCGGGCTGAAGGCGGCGCAGGTGGACGCGGAGTCGCTTACAGCGCACCTGCTGCCGATCGTGCGCAAGCACGTCCCCGACAACGTCGAGCGCATCGGGCTGGTCCTGCGCCACGAGGTTATCGACGGGGCTTATTACCACTACACGCACGGGCTGAAGAAGCACGCGGGCCACTGCCAGCGCATCGCCCATGGCCATCGCTCGCGCCTTCAGATCCGGGTCGGCGGCGAGCGCCAGCCCAAGCGCGAGCAGGACTGGGCCAAGGCCTGGCGCGACATCTACGTCGGCTCCGCCGAGGACCTGGTCGGGCATCGCGAGGGTCGCCTGCGCTTCGAGTACAAGGCCTCGGAAGGGGCCTTCGCCATCGAGCTGCCCGAAGAACGCTGCGACCTGTTCTCCGCCGACTCCACCGTCGAGCGCATCGCCGACCACATCGCTGAGCGCGTGGCCGGCGAATCGCCCGGCCGCGAGGTGGAGGTACGTGCCTTCGAGGGCGTGATGAAGGGGGCGGTGTCGAAGCGCCGGATCGGCTAAGTGATCAGTGGCAGCCGCGCTGGCTTGCGGGAGACGCCGTAAATACGTCCATGTAGGCTCGACGTGCGCCATCCCTGGCGCCCGACGCTCCCGCAAGCCAACCCGTCTGCCCCCGGCCTGTCACGCCTATAATTGCCGCCCCCGAATCGCAGAGTGGTTAGATGGAAGACGTCCGCTTCTTCTCCCGAGTCACCGTCGAGCAGGTCGAGGAAGGGCACGAGCTGGCGCCCAAGTTCGACGAGCACGGCCTGATCCCCTGCGTGACGACTGCGGCGAAGACCGGCGAGGTGCTGATGCTCGGCTACATGAACGCCGAGGCCCTGAAGAAGACCATCCTCACCGGCGAGGCGCATTACTTCAGCCGCTCGCGCGGCGTGCTCTGGCACAAGGGCGCGACCAGCGGCCTGGTGCAGAAGGTCGTGGAGCTGCGCATCGACGACGACCAGGACGCGGTGTGGCTGCGCGTGGACATCCCCGGCGACGCCAGCTGTCACGTCGGTTATCGCTCGTGCTTCTACCGCTCGGTGCCCACCGGCAAGAGCGGCGCCAGCGGCGAGCTCAAGTTCGAGGAGCAGGCCAAGGCCTTCGATCCGAAGAAGGTCTACGGCGACGCGCCCAATCCCACGAAGCTCTGACGCATGACGATTGCGCTGATCGGCGATCGCGACCTTGAGGTCCTCGCCCATCAGGGGATCGAGCAGTCGCTCGCCCTCGCCGGCGCGACGTTCTCCTGGATCGGCACCGAGACGGTCATCGAGCCGCGGCAGCTGCTCTCGTCATATACCGGCATCTGGTGCGTGCCGGGCAGCCCTTACCACAACACCGACGGCGCGCTCGCCGCGATTCAGTTCGCGCGCGAGGCGCGCATCCCCTTCCTTGGAACCTGCGGCGGCTTTCAGCACGCGCTGCTGGAATATGCGCGCAACGTGCTGGGGCTCGCGCATGCTTCGCACGCCGAGCTCGAGCCCGCCGCTAGCGAGCCGCTGATCGCGCCGCTGGCGTGCTCGCTGGTGGAGCAGACCGGCAGGATCCTGTTGACGCGGCGATCGCATCTGCATCGCATCTACGCGGCAGACGAAGCTGTGGAAAGCTATCACTGTCGCTATGGGCTCAACCTGGCGTTCGAGGCGCTACTCAGCGACTCGCCGCTGACGATCTCGGCGCGCGACGACGCCGGCGAAGTCCGCGCGGTCGAGCTCGACGGACATCCCTTCTTCGTCGCCACGCTTTTCCAGCCCGAGCGCGCAGCGCTCGCGGGGAAGCGTCATCCGCTGATCCAGGCGTTCGTCGACGCCGCGAAGAATCCAGGTTAGTCGTTCGCCTCGGCGTTCCAGAATCGCGCCCGCTCGCGGCGCCACTCGCTGACGCTCAAATCCTTGCCCGCGCGCTCGACCACGACCGCACCGCTCGCGCCCGTGATGAATTGCCGCGCGTTGATCTGCGAATAGCGCGCCGTGACCTCGGGTCGCGGGTGCCGGAAGTGATTGCGCCAGCCCGCGCTGTGGACGACGACCTGCGGCGCAACCGCCGCGACGAATCCGTCGGTCGACGAGGTCTTGCTGCCGTGATGCGGCGTGACCAGCGTGTCGGCTTTGAGGGCGTCGGCGTGCGACGCCAGCAGCGCAGCCTCGGCGTCGGCCTCGATGTCGCCGGGCAGCAGCGCGGAGAACGCGCCGTCGACCTTCAGGACACACGAGCTGTCGTTGTCCGACCACTGCCCCTGCGGCGGATGCAGAACCTCGAAACGCACGCCGTCCCATTCCCAGGCGAGTCCGTCGCGACACGGCGCGCCGCGATCGGTGCCGATCTCGCGCTCGACGCGCAGGAGCTTGCGCACCGCCGGCACGCCGCCGGCGTGATCGTTGTCGCCGTGCGAGAGCATCAAGAGGTCCAGCTTGCGGACGCCCGCGTGCAGCAGGAACGGCGCGACGATCGACTGGCCCGCGTCGAAGCCGTCCTCGAACGCGGGACCGGCGTCGAACAACATGGCGTGGTGGCGCGTCTGCGCCACCACTGCCAACCCCTGCCCCACGTCCAGAACGGTTAGTCGCAGGTCGGGCGCGGACGCCGGCACGCGCGGCCACAGCAAGGGGAGCAAACACAATGCACCGGGCAATCGCAGCGGCAATCCGCGCGGCGCGATCAGCAGCACGATGCCGAGCAGCGCCAGCAGCAGCGCCGCCGCTGGTGGACTCGCCGGGATCCACACATCCGGCAGCGTCGTCGCAGCGAGCTCGAGGCCTTCGCGGAGCTTGACCAGCGCGATGCCGCAGATCTGCAGCAGCGGCACGCCAGCTGCAGGCGCAATCGCCGCGAGTGCCAATGCGATGAGTAGCAGCGGCGTCATCACGGTGACGACCGGAACGGCGACGAGGTTCACCAGCGGTCCAAGCCAGGCAGCGCCTTGGAAAAAGTAAAACGTCAGCGGCACGAGCGCGAGGCTCAGGATGAGCTGCAGCTGCACCAGCGCGCGCAGGACGCCGGCGGGCCGCAAGCGTCCGGTGCTGACGTAGACGATCACCGCGACTGCACCGAACGACAGCCACAGTCCGGGCGCAAGCACAGCGAAGGGATCCATCGCCAGGATCGCGAGCCAGGCCAGCGCCAGCACGCGCGCGGCGCCGACGGACCGATGGGTCAGCGCAGCCGCGAGGATCACCAGCAGCATCAGCCAGGCGCGCGCCACCGGCGGCTCGAAGCCGGCAAGCCCAGCGTAGATGCCCGCGATCAGCGCCGAGCCGATCAACGCCGCGCGCTGCGCCGGCAATCGCTCGCACAGGCGCGCCGACGCCGACCAGAGCCATCGCGTCATGAAAAAAGCGAATCCCGCGATGATCGCGATGTTGAAGCCGGAGATCGCCACGAGGTGCGAGGTGCCGGTGACGCGGAAGGCGTCCCAGTCGCGGTCGCTGAGGCCGGATTGATCGCCGGTCGTGAGCGCTGCAACAAGGCTTCGCGCGGTGGGATCGGGAATCCAGCGCTGCAGGCTCTCGGTGATCGACTGGCGCTGGCGCAGAAGCCAGTTGCCGCCGGCATCCGCGCAGCGCGTACCGTCGCGGACCGTTGCCGTTGCCGCGATGCCCTGCCGGAAGAGCCAGCCCTCGTAATCGAACCCGCCCGGATTGAGCGAGCCGTGCGGCGTGCGCATGCGCAGCGTCAGGCGCCAGCACTCATCGCCCCGCACTTCCTCGCCACTGCGATACCAGGCCACGCGAATATGGCGCGGCAGGTCGGCGTTATCCGGCGCGAAGGCGAAGCGCCACGTGCGATCCTCGCCCTGCCGCTGGCTGAGCTCCGGCAGCGAAGCGACGTGGCCTTCGACCACGATCTCCTGATTGTGACGACTCTCCGGCCAGCGTTCCTGCTCGTAGCTGCGTCCCTGCCAGGTCGCGAGGGCGATGCCGAGCAGCGCCATCGCCCACAGTGCGCGTGCGCGCCAGGGCAACAGCGCTGGCACGGCGGCAACGATCAGGATCCAGGGTTCCGGCAGCGTCCGCAGCGCGCAGACGCCGAGGATCCCGGCGCTGAACGCGGCGATGCCGGCGAGAGTCAGAGGGTGTGCGGCTGCAGACGGCCGCCGTCGAGGCGCAGCACGCGGTCCATGCGCGCGGCCAGGCGCATGTCATGGGTTACCACGATCAGCGCAGTGCCCAGCTCGCGGTTGAGCTCCAGCATCTGCTCGAACACGGTCTCGGCAGTTTTGCTGTCGAGGTTGCCGGTGGGCTCATCCGCAAGTACGCATGCGGGGCGCGTGACCAGCGCGCGAGCGACAGCGGCGCGCTGACGCTCGCCACCGGAGAGCTCACCCGGCTTGTGACGCAGACGCTCGCTCAGGCCTACGCGACCGAGCAGCTCGCGCGCCTGCTCCAGCGCGTCCTGCCGATGCGTGCGGCGGATGAGCAGCGGCATCGCCACGTTCTCGACCGCGGTGAATTCCGGCAGCAGGTGATGGAACTGGTAGACGAATCCGAGCGCGCGATTGCGCAGGTTGCCGCGCTGCGCATCCGACAGTCGTGACATGGTCGAGCCCAGCACGTTGACCTCGCCCGCCGTCGGCGTGTCGAGCCCACCCAGCAGATGCAGCAGCGTCGACTTGCCGGTGCCCGACGCGCCGACGATGGCGACGCGCTCGCCTTTGCGGACTTCAAGATCGATGTGGGAGAACACCTCGAGACGCAGCCGCCCGTCGTCGAAGGTCTTGGCCAGGCCACTGGTTGAGAGGACGACGTCGCTCATACGCCCTCACCCCTACCCCTCTCCCGGAGGGAGAGGGGATCAAGAGTGCCTTCTCCCTCCGGGAGAAGGTGGCGCGAAGCGCCGGATGAGGGACGGCTGCGAAGCCCTCCAATGCGTCTGGACAGATCCTCCATCGCGTCCGTCGTTCTCAGCAGGAACTCATGATTCCAGTAGCGGACGACAGTGATGTCTTTTGCTTTCAGCCACGTCTCGCGCTTTGCATCCCGCCGCACTTCGTCATCTGCGTTGTGCTGGCCACCGTCGAGCTCGATGGCGAGCTTCAGCTCCTCGCAGTAGAAATCGAGCACGTACGGCGCCACGGGATGCTGTCGCCTGAACTTCAGGCCGAGAAAGCGGCGATCGCGTATCAAGAACCAGAGCTTTCCCTCAGCCTCGGTCTGAGTACCTGCGAAGTCTCCGGGCCGACTGCTTCGTGCCATCCGGCAGCGGCAGCTTCGTCGACCCTCCCTCACCCCTACCCCTCTCCCGGGGGGAGAGGGGATCAGCTGTTCCTTCTCCCTCCGGGAGAAGGTGGCGCGAAGCGCCGGATGAGGGGTTCGGCTTACTCATACCGCAGCGCATCAGCCGGCGGCACGCGTGCTGCGCGCCAGGATGGATACAGCGTCGATACGAAGCCGAGGATGAATGTCAGCAGGCTCACGCGCACGACGTCGCGCAGCTCCAGCTTCGAGGGCAGCTCGCTGATGTAATAGATGTCCGGCGAGAGGAACTGCTGGTTGGTGAGGCGCTCCAGCAGCGGCACCAGCGTCTTGACGTGCAGTGCCAGCTCAACGCCGCAGAGCACGCCGACTGCCGTGCCGATCACGCCGATCACCAGGCCCTGCACCATGAAGATCGTCATGATCGAGCGCGGGGTCGCGCCGAGCGTGCGCAGGATGGCGATGTCCGATTGCTTCTCCTGCACGACCATGGTCAGCGTCGAGACGATGTTGATCACCGCCACCAGCACGATCAGCGACAGGATGATGAACATCACCACCTTCTCGGTCGCGACGGCGCGGAAGAAGTTGGCGTGCTGGTGCGTCCAGTCGGAGATGTAGTAGATCCCCGGCAGGTTATTGGCGAGCTCGCGCGCGACGCGCGGCGCCTGGAACAGGTCTCGCATCTTCACGCGCACGCCGGACACGCCCTGCCCCATGCGATACAGCGCGGCGGCGTCGTCCAGGTGCACCAGCACCAGGCCACGGTCGAACTCGTACATGCCGACCTCGAAGATGCCGGCGACGGTGAAGCGCCGGAAACGCGGCACGATCCCGGCAGGCGTCACCGCCGCTGCCGCGATCATCAGGTCCACCTTGTCGCCGACGATGACGCCCAGCTGCTGCGCGAGCTCCGAGCCGAGCACGATGTTGTACGCGCCGGCCTTGAGGTCGGTGAACTGCCCCTGGACGATGTGCTCGCCGATGTCGGAGACCTTGGTCTCCTCCTCCGGCAGCACGCCGCGCAGCATCGTCGGCGAGTTCTCGCCGCCGACGCGCAGCATGCCCTGGCCTTCGATGTACGGCGCCAGCCCCTCGACCTCGGGATTCTTCGCCGCGTCCTGCGCGACCCCGCGCCAGTTCTCCAGGCCGCCTTCGACGGCGGAAATGGTCGCGTGCGAGGCCATGCCCAGGATGCGCACGCGCAATTCCTGCTCGAAGCCGTTCATCACCGACAGCACGGTGATCAGCGCCGTGACGCCGATGACGATGCAGACGATCGCCACCGCCGTGATGAACGAGATCACCCGGTTGCTGCGCTTGGCGCGCGTGTAGCGCAGCGCGGCGAAGATTTCGAACGGCATCGACATGGCGCGCATTAGACCATAGGCCTGCGCTAACCTAACGCTGGCGTCTCGGACAGGGAGAGGTACGGGATCGTGACGCAGCCGCGGCACCGTTACTGGGCCTTCATCAGCTACAGCCACCAGGACAAGGCCTGGGGTGACTGGCTGCACAAGCGGCTCGAGACCTACCGCGTGCCGCGCCGCCTCGTCGGCAAGCCGCACTGGAGTGGCACCATCCCGCGACGGCTGTTCCCGATCTTCCGCGATCGCGACGAGCTGCCCTCCTCCGCCGATCTCGGCGGCGTGCTCAACGAGGCGCTGCGCCAGTCGCGCTACCAGATCATCATCTGCTCGCCGCGCGCCGCGCAGTCGCGCTGGGTCAACGAGGAGATCAAGCACTTCAAGTCGCTGGGTCGCGAGAACCAGCTGCTGGCCTTCATCGTCGATGGCGAGCCCCGCGTCGGCTCCGAGCGCGAGTGCTTCCCGCCGGCGCTGCGCTTCAAGTCGGACGCCGCCGGCAATCTCACCGATGCGCGCACCGAGATCGTCGCCGCCGATGCACGCAAGGGCCGCGACGGGCGCGACGGCGCGGTGCTCAAGCTCATCGCCGGCTTGCTCGGCGTCAGCTACGACGATTTGAAGCAGCGCGAGCGCCAGCGCCACCTCTGGCGCAACGTGCAGTGGGCCGCGGTCGGCATCGCGACGTTCCTGGCGGCGTTCGGCGGCTGGCGCTGGTTCGAGCAGTACAAGGAAGCGCAGGCCCTGGAAGCGCACATCGAAAAGGTCTACGACCTGGGCCGTCGAGAACTCCTGGAGCATCACGAGGCGCGCGCCGCCGTCTATCTGAACGAGGCCTACCGACTCGGGCGCGACACGCCGGCGCTGCGCTTCATGCTCGGCCAGGCGATGCAGGCGATCGACCCGCTCGAGGACATCCGCATCGACACAGGCGGTCCGGTGCGCCGCCCCGCCTTCGCGCCCGACAGCAAGTCGTTCATCACGCCGACGGAGACCAAGGACGGCGTCATCGCGCAGATCTGGGAGACGGCTACGGGCAAGCAGCTGGCGCTGCTTAAGGACCTTCCGAAGGTGCCCTTGGTCACCCGATTCCTGCCCGACGGCAAAAAAGTGTTGGTGAGTGGATTCACCGAAGAGCAGCTGGACCAAACGCGTGGCACCGGGGCTTTCACCGGGATCTGGGATAAGACAAGCGGCGTACGGATCGCACGGTTCGACGGGCATTCGGGTCGCTTCGGCCAGCCGCTCGATGCACAGGGGCGATGGCTAGTCACGGCCGACGTGGCCGATGCGCCTTCGGCGCATATCTGGGATTTGAACAAGGGGACGCTTGCGAGAACGGTGGTGGCGGGTGCCCCGGTGCTCGCGGCGAGCATTAGTCCTGATGGGCGCTACGTGCTAACAGGCGATGCAACCGGAGCCACGCAGCTGTGGGATCGGGCCTCGGGCCGCCCTGCGATACGACTCAGCGGAACGGTCACAGGCCACATCGTCGGCCTGCTGTTCAGCTCAGACGGGAAACGCGCCCTCGCGTTCGGCGCGCGCGGCGACGTGCGCGTCTGGCAGATCGATACGGGCCATCTCGAGCTTGCATTCGCGGCCGACTCCGCAGGATTCAATGACGCCGCACTCGACGATCAGCACGGCCGGCTACTCACCATCGGCACCGAGGGGTACAAAGTCTGGGACATCGAACGAGGCCTGCTCCAACTGTCTCGAGCACGCGACCTGATCAACTGGTCCAACGCGGCGTTGAGCACGGATGCAAGTCTCCTCGTCACCATCGACGCCACGCAATCGACAGCCGAGGTGATGCACCTAGCCAGCCGCAACACACTGCTCACACTTGAGCGGACGGGCATCGTTCATGCCGCCGCCTTCAGCTTGGACGGGCAGCACCTGTTGCTGGCACACGGACAAGGCCAGGTGGAGCTTTGGCGGTTGCCGATGCGGCTGCTGCAGCAATTCGTTCATCCGCAGCGGCAAGGCAAGTTCTCCAGCTTGTATGCCACACGCTTCGATCCGGCCGAGCAGCGCGTTCTCACAGCGAGTTACGACGGTACGCTTCGTCTGTGGAACGTCGCGAGCGGCGAGGAAACCCAGCGTATTGACGAAGCGTCCCCGCTCATCGATGCGGCTTTCAGTCCGGATGGCCACCAACTGGCGAGCCTGACCATCGACGGTCACCTTCGATTACGCGAGTCCGTCACGCTGCAGGAGATCTTCATTCGCGCGCTGGGGCCGATCTGGGCCGCCGACCCGATCCTGTTCAGTCCAGACTCGCGTGCGGTGGTCACCCTGCCCGACGCCGCGCAGCCGGCTAGCAAGGATTTGAAGGTTTGGGGGACTGGCGACCGCGAGCCGCTTACGCTCCGGCTCGGATGTCTTCCGAGCGCGGCCGCGTTCAGCCTGCACGCGCCGGTCCTGCTCACCGGTTGCCTGGACGGAAGCGTGCAGCAGTGGGGAATCACTGGAGGCGAACAGCTCCGTCGCGACGAGACTCAATCCGGCCGGGTCTGGCGCATCGCCGAAAATCCGAGTCGCCCACTGTTTGCCACCGCCCAAGTCGGTGATTCGAATATTCGGTTGTGGGGGATCGGGGCGAAAGACTTGCCTGTCTTGCGGTTGCCGCCGTCTCAATTCCCCCAAGCGATCGCGTTCAGCCTTGATGGAGACACACTGGGCATCGGCAGCAGCTCCGGCGGCGTTTTCGTCGCGGGACTGGGGTCCCACACCATCAAATCACTCGGCGCTCATACCAAGGAAGTGCAAGGCGTGCGGTTTCTGGAGAACGGGCTGCTGTTGACTTGGCGCGCGGACAGTACCGGTGAAGCTCTGGGATCCACTGAGAGAAGAGTTGCTGGGCAACGTAGCGCTGCACGATTCTCTTGTCTGGTCGGCCGTCACCGACCGCCAAGGCTCACGCCTGCTCACTGGGGGCTACGACGGGGTTGCCTCGATCTGGGACATCGCGCCGGAGCGCCACAGCGCTGCGGATATCCAACGGCGTCTGGAATGCGTCTCGCCCTGGCGCCTCCAGCAAGAGTCGCTGGCGCCCGCAGATACGAGCGCCAGCGAGTGCCAGCAACTTCTAGGAACGCGACCCTAGGCCGCGGAGCTGGTCTTACGCTTGGTGCCCTTCTTCTTCCGGCTGGTCGATCCCGACGTGCTACCCAGTCGCTTCTCGAGCGCACGTATCGACTTGTCGAGCGCCTTGCGTAGGCGTTCAAGGGCCTTGATCAGGTCCTTCTTGGGCTTGGGGGGCACGATGCCTCCACCAATCAGCGCCTTGATGCTCCCCTGCAGCGACTTGATGCCGCTCTCGAGCCCCTTCTCAGCGTTCTTGATGATCTTCGCCAGCCGATCCAGATTCGCGTTGCCCGCCATTTCATTTCCCCTGTAACGATCGGCAAGCTGCCGATGCGAGGCCATCGTAGGCCCACATACAATAGGCGGCAAATCGGGGGGATTGGATGCACACCATCAGAAAACAAGCGGCGCTCGCGATTTGCGCGCTTGCGATGAACGCTGCGTCGGCATCGACGCCAGCGCAATCCAGCGTCACCGTGCCCGCGTCCGCCGGCGCGATCGCGACGGATTACTGGACCGGCACCGCGCCCGTCGGCAACCTCGGCGCGGTTGGCCAGTGCCTGGGCAAAGGCGTGCTCGAGGACGATCACGTCATCCGTCTGACCGTGCCGAGCGGCCTCTACGGCTCGTTCACCGCTACTTTCAATTTCGAAGCGACCTGGGCCGACTCCGCGCAGGACCTCGTGCTGACCGTGCTCGACTCGGCGGGCAACGTCGTCGGCACCTCCGATGGCGCGGAGCCGCACGAGCAAGTCGTCGTCAACGGTCTGCCAGCCGGCAGCTACACGGTCGCGCTCTGCGGCTTTCTGGCAACGCAGGCGACTGCTTACAACGGCCGGCTGACCGTCACCACGCGATCCCGCCAGCCGGTGCAGCCGCCGCAGCCGGCCTGCGGCACCAATCCCGCGCCGGCGCCTGCCCTGCTCTTGTCGCTGAACCTGGGAACGCCGCTGGCTCCGGATCCCGATTACCCCACCGCGACCAAGGCGGACGCGATCGTCACCGCGTTCGATCGCGAGCGCTTCGTGTTCACCGAGGACGTGCGCTTCCGCACGATGGTCGTGCCGCCCCTGCCGCGCGCAGCCCCGGCCGGCACGCTATGGGATCGCGTCGAGCTCGTGTTCGACAACGTGCAGCCCGGCGACCCGTTTGATCGCGTGTTCGGCGTCTCCGTCAACGGCGTGGAGCTGATGCGCGGCACGACGCCGCGCACGCCGTTCGTCATGCGTCGCGATGTCAGCAAGCTCTCCACGCTGTTCAAGCCGGGCTCGACCGTCACCGTCGGCCTGATGGACGGGACGTACCTCGGCGAGCAGCAGCCGACGGTGCGCTTCGAGTTCTACGACGGCGAGATCACCGGCGCGCGGCAGGCCAAGGCCCGGCGCGTGGTGCCGATCCAGAGCTTCAAGAGCCTGAACGGCAATCTCTGTCGCCTGCTCACGCGCGTGAACTTCGGCGCCGGCCTGCCGGCGAACGCCCAGATCGACCTGTTCCTCTCCGGTCACTCCTCGGAGGAGTTCTGGTACGGGCCAACCGTGAACGCCAACAACGAAGCGACGCCGCGCGTCTTCCACGTCCTCATCGACGGCAAGGGAGTCGGCAAGGTCGTCGGCATGCCTTACGTCTATGCGCTCGCCGGATTGGACGGCTCGACCGGCGATACGCTGCATCCGATCCTGTGGTGGACGCTGCAGAACGCGCTCGACCGGATCGGCCTGCACACCGGCGTCGGCGAGATTCCCGCCTATCGCATCGTGGTGAAGCCGGCGATGCTCTACCTGCTCAACGGGACCCACGACGTCGAGATCGTCCAGGAGAATGGACCGGACGACGCCGGGATCGGCCGCTGGATCACCAGCGTCCGCGCAGTGATGGATTACAGCAAGCCAACGGTGCTCCAGTGAAAGTCAGCCCTCCCGTGCGCGAGCTTGCGCATCGCCTCAACGTCGACCTCACCATCGTCACGCCTTCGGGGCCCGATGGCTCGATCACCGCCGCCGACGTGCAGCGCGTGCATTCGATCCTGACCGAAGTCGGGCCGCTGGAGCTGTTGCGCGGCCCGCGCAAGGCGATGGCGCAGTCGATGGCGCAGGCCCGCGACGAGGTCATGCACACGACCGTCACCGACGACGCCGTGCTCGCCGCGTGGACAATCAAGCAGGACATGACGGTGCGGCTGATCCGCGCCCTAGTTGCCGGCATCAAGGCCGAGCCCTCGGTCAACGCCTGGTTCGACCCGATCGAGACCGGGCGGCGCGTGCTGCCCAAGGTTCACCTTGGCATCGCGGTCGACACGCCCGAGGGTTTGGTCGTCTGCGTCATGCAGGACGTCGCCAGCCGCACGGCGCAGTCGCTGCGCCAGGGCCTGGACAAGCTCAAGGCCGACACGGCCAATCGCACGGTGCCACCCGAGGAGCTGCGCGGCTACACCATCACCATGTCGAACTTCGGCAAGTACGGCGGCCGCTACGCCACGCCCGTCATCACGCCGCCGACGGTCGCGATCGTCGCCGTCGGCAAGACCCGCGACGCCGTCGTGCCGGTGCAGGGTCAAGCCAGGATCAGCAAGATCCTGCCGCTGTCCGTCACCTTCGACCATCGCGCCGTCACCGGCGCCGAGGCGACGCGATTCCTCAACGCAATGATCGAAGACCTGGAACGCCCCAACTAAAGATGAGCAAGCCCAGCAACGTCATCGTCATCACCGGCGCCTCCAGCGGCATCGGTGAGGCCGCCGCCGTGCTTCTCGGGCGCAGGGGCACGCAGCTGTGCCTGATCGCCCGTCGCGCCGACGAGCTCGAGCGCGTGCGCAAGCGGGTCGAAGGCGCCGGAGGAAAGGCCAGCCTCTATCCCGCGGACCTCAACGATCCCGCGGCAATCGACGCCGTGTGCGCGGCGATACTGAAAGATCAGCGTCGCGTCGACGTGCTGGTGAACAACGCGGGTCGCTCGATCCGCCGCTCGATCAAGGAGACGCTCGACCGCGACCACGACTTCGAGCGGGTGATGCAGCTCAACTACTTCGCCGCGGTGCGGATGACCATGCGCCTGCTGCCAACGATGCTCAAGCAGAAGCGCGGGCACATCATCAACGTCTCCAGCGTGCTGGCGTTCCTGCATGCGCCGCGCTTCGCCGCCTACGCCTCCAGCAAGGCGGCGCTGGATGCGTTCTCGCGCTCCATCGCCGCCGAGCTTATCGACGATAACGTCCGCGTCACCATTCTCAATTACCCATTGGTCAACACGGCGATGACCGCGCCGACCGCCATCTACAAGCACATGAAGCAGATGGACGTGAACGACGCCGCCGGCTGGATCGTCGACGCCGTGAACGAGCGCCCGGCGCGTCGCACGACGCGCTTCGCGCACGTGGTCGGCGTGGCCACCGCCGTCGCGCCGGGACCGACCGGCGAGGTGATGACGCGCTGGTTCAAGAAGCGGATGCAGCGCCTGCAGAAGAAGGTCGAGCAGTCGAAATAGGTTACCGCTGCCGGCCGATCGCCCCGCCGACGCCAAAGCCGATGTAGTTGCTGTCCTCGTTGAAGTTGGCGTGGACCATCAGCTCCAGGCCGCGCACCGGGTAGAACATCACCTCCACCGGGAAGCCGATCGTCGGTGCCTTGCGGTCGTTGGAGACGTCGGTGAGGCGGCTGACGCCGGCGGCAAGCCAGAGCTGGCGCGATGGCAACAGCGATACGGCAGCCTCGGCGGCGTATTCGTCGGCGGCGTTGCTGGTGAAGTCGAACATGTGCGTCCAGCGGCCGCGCAGCCCGACCGCGCGGCCGGTCAGGTTGAACGAGGCATGCGTCTGGTAGCCGCCGACCTTGGTGTGCTCGTCGTCGCTGGAGGACGGATCGTCCGGATAGTCCTGTCCGGTGTAGGCGCCGCCACCCAGGCCGCCCCAGATGTTGGGGTCGAAGACGGGCTGCGCGGACGCCGTGCCCCAGCCCACCAGCAGCAGGATCGATAACCCCAGCTTGTCCATGATTTCTCCAGTGAATTGCGACGTCGGATATTCCTACTAGACATCGGCTGCAGCCTAGACGATCCCGGGCGACGGTGTACCGCTTGCCGCAACTTCCCGCTGGGCCGGCACTCCAACCGAGGATCGGAGAAGTCGTCAGCATGCGTGCAGAAATCATCACCATCCGTGAGCCGGACCGGGCCGCACCGCCGGCGCCGTTGACCCTGACCGGCGTGATCCTGGCCGGCGGCAGCGGCGAGCGCTTCGCCGGAACGGACCGCGGCCTGATCCCCGTCGCGGGCCGCGCGCTGGTCAAGCGCGTGCTCGAGCAGCTGTTCCTGCAGGTGCGGCACGTGGTCATCGTCGCCAACCGCAACCAGGCGCTGTACGCCACCTACGGCCATCGCGTGGTGTCCGACGCGCTGCCGGGGCATCAAGGCCCGCTGGCCGGCGTCGCCGCAGGGCTGGCCGCCATCGAGACCAGTCACGCGCTGTTCGTGCCGGTGGACGCGGCGCGTGTGCCCAACATCCTCGCAGCCAGCCTCTTGCGCGCGCACGCCGAGCACCGGGGAGCGCCCTGTTACGTGCGCTCAGGCGACGGACCGGTCCCGGCCTGCTGCCTGGTCGCCCGCACCGAGCGCGCATCGGTGGAAGCTGCGCTCGCCGCCGGACAGCGCGATCTGCTGGCATGGCTGCGCAGCCGCGGCGCCGTGGAGGTCGACTTCAGCAACTGGCCGTCGCAGTTCTGGGGCGTGCATTCCCCCGAGCAGCTCGCCGCCCTGGAAAAAGCGCTGCTGCGCTAGCGCCCTCGCGGTTCAGCGGAGGGTCAGCGGACAAGTGCTATATTTTCTCCGCCGCCCCTCAATGCGAGCGTCCATGGCCAAGTTCTTCAGAGTCGCTGTTGCCGCCCTGCTCGTGCTGCCCTTCGCAGCCCACGCGGATCTGCTGGTCATCCCCGAGGGCGCGGCGCCCACCGCGTTCATCGACAAGCCCGACAAGGGCATGAGCATGCAGCAGGTGGTCGCGAAGTACGGCGAGCCCACTGCCAGGCACGCGACGGTCGGCGGCGCCAGCAAGGTCCAGCCGCCCATCACGCGCTGGGACTACGCCGCCTTCACCGTCGTGTTCGAGAACAACAAGGTGATCGACGCGGTGGTGCCGGAGCAGCCGCCGCCGGTGTTCCAGAGCGAGGAGCTGGTGCCCGAGCCCTCCTACCCGGCGCCGCCGCAGCCGCCTTCACCCGTTTCGTCCGCACCGTACACGCCGCCACCGCAGTAGCGGGACCTTTGAAGATTCCGACGGGGCGCGCGAGCGCCCCGTTTCGTTAACGACCCTCGACATGCAGATCTTGCCGCCTGAGTGGGCCCCGCAGTGGGGTGTGATGCTGACCTGGCCGCGGCCGCAGGGCGACTTCGCCCAGGTTTTCGCAGCGGTGGAAGAGAACTTCCTGAAGATCGCTGCGGCGATCAGCCGTCTCGAAGGGGTCCTGATCGCGTACGACGGCGAGAGCTCGGCGCTGCAGCCGCGGTTGGTCGACGCGGGCGCCGATCCCTCGCACGTGCACATCGTGCAGACACCGAGCAACGATGTCTGGGCGCGCGACCACGGTCCGATCACGGTGCTGCGCGACGGACGGCCGCTGCACCTGGATTTCCAGTTCAACGGCTGGGGCGGCAAGTTCACCGCCGACCTCGACAACCAGGTGACGCAGCATCTGGCGCGCGCGCACGCGCTGCCGGCGCCGGTGGAGACCATCGACTTCGTGCTCGAAGGCGGCGGCATCGAGGTCGACGGCGCCGGGACCTTGCTGACGACGGAGCGCTGCCTGCTGGCCCCGACACGCAACCCGCGCTTCGGCCGCGCCGACATCGAGCAGAAGCTCAAGGGCTGGTTCGGGCTCGATCGCGTGCTGTGGCTCAAGCATGGCGACCTGATGGGCGACGACACCGACGGACACATCGACACGCTGGCGCGCTTCTGCGACGCGCGCACCATCGCCTACCAGGCCTGCGACGAAGGGGGCGACGCGCATTTCTCCGAGCTGCGCGCAATGGCGACCGAGCTCGGTGCGCTGCGCCAGCGCGACGGCCAGCCGTATCGGCTGGTGCCGCTGCCCCTGCCCGCGCCGATCCACGATCGCGACGGCCGCCGCCTGCCCGCCGGCTACGCCAACTTCCTCATCGTCAACGGCGCGGTGCTGGTGCCGGTCTACGGCGACAAACTCGATTCCGAGGCGCTGTCGCGGCTGCAGACCTGCTTCACCGATCGCAAGGTCATCGGCATCGACTGCCGCGCGCTCATCCAGCAGTACGGCAGCCTGCACTGCGTGACGATGCAGATCCCCGCGTGAGCAAGCGCGCGTGCGCATTGCTGCTGCTCGGCCTCATGGCCATGCCGGCCCTCGCCAAGGTGCCGCCGGAGGAAGCAGTGCGGCTGCGCACGCTGCTGACGCCGGTCGGCGCCGAGCGCGCCGGCAACATGGAAGGCACGATCCCGCCGTGGACCGGCGGCCTGGCGACGCCCCCGTCGTGCTACCAGGGCCCGGGCAAGCGGCTGTGCGACCCGTTCGAAGCGGACAAACCGCTCTTCAGTATCACCGCGAAGAACATGGACCGCTTCCGCGATCGCCTGAGCGCCGGCCAGGTCGAGATGCTGCGGCGCCATCCGTCGACCTACAAGCTCGACATCTACCCGACGCGCCGCACGTCGGCGTTCCCCGAAGCGGTGTACGAGGCGACGCTCAAGAACGCGCTCAACGCCGAGCTGCTGCGCAATGGCGAGGGCATCGCGCGTGCGGGCGTGGGCATGCCCTTCCCCATCCCGCACAGCGGCATCGAGGCCATCTGGAACCACAAGCTGCGCTATCGCGGCGCCGGGCTGCGGCGCTGGAACCTGCAGGCGGTGGTGATGGAGACCGCCGAGTACAGCCTGATGAAGACGCGCGAGGACGCGCGCTTCGCCTACGCCGCGCGCGGCGCCACCGCCGAGTCGCTGAACAACGTCATCGCCTACTTCCTGCAGGTGACCACGCGCCCTGCCCGCTACGCCGGACAGATCACGCTGGTGCACGAGACGATGGACCAGGTCCGCGAGCCGCGTCGCACCTGGCAGTACAACCCTGGCCAGCGCCGGCTGCATCGGGCGGTCATCACGTCCTATGACAACCCGGTGAAAGGCGCCGAGGCGCTGCGCACGCACGACCAGACCGACACGTTCAACGGCGCCACGGATCGCTACGTCTGGAAGATCCTGGGCAAGCAGGAAGTGTTCATCCCCTGCAACGCCTACCGGATCCACAGCGACCGCTACACCGTGCGCGACATCGTCCGGCGCGGGCACATCAACCAGGACCTGGCGCGCTACGAGCTGCACCGCGTGTGGGTGGTCCAGGCCGACCTCAAGCGCAACACCAGCCACGTCTATGGCCAGCGCGTGTTCTACCTGGACGAGGACAGCTGGCAGATCGCGCTGGTGGATCTCTTCGATCGCCGCGGCGGACTGTGGCGCTGGCAGGAGGCGCACACGCTGCAGGCCTACGACCAGCCGTTCCCGCTGCCGGCGCTGGAAACGGTCTACGATCTGATCAGCAACCGCTACCTGGTCCAGGGAATGAACAACGAAGACGCAGAAACCGTCGCGCGCGAATTCGACGTCTCGTATTTCGACCCTGCCAACGTGCGCAAGCTGGCCGTCGAATGAAGCGCGCCCTCGCGTTCCTGCTCCTCGTCGCTGGCTGCTCCAAAGCGCCAGCTCCTGCCGCGCCGCTGCCGGTGAAGACGCCAGCGGACCTCGCCGCGCACAGCGCCGAATTCAAGCGCGAGGTCGTCAAGATCACCGACGGCGTCTGGTCGGCCGTCGGCTGGGGCGCCGCCAACTCCATCCTGATCGAAGGCGACGATGGCGTGATCGTGGTCGATGCCGCCGTCACCGTCGAACACGCGCGCGAGATTCTGGCGGAGTTCCGCAAGATCACGCCCAAGCCGGTGAAGGCGCTGATCTACACGCATAGCCATCCCGATCACACCGCCGGATCGTCGGTGTTCGCCGAAGGCACGCAGAACCTGCCGATCTACGCGCACGACGGTGTGACCAAAACGATGGACCACCTGGCCACCGAGTTCCAGACCATCCTCACGCGCCGCGCCGTGCGCATGTACGGCAGCAAGCTCTCGCCCGAGGAAATGGTGAACATCGGCATCGGGCCGGAGATCGGCTTCGACGACAACTCGCACATCCACAGCCTGCGGCCGACGAAGACGTTCTCCGACCAGCTCGAGGACACCGTCGCCGGCGTGCACTTCCAGCTGGTGCACGCAGTCGGCGAGACCGACGACCAGATCTTCGTGTGGCTGCCCGAGAAGCGCGTGCTGTGCCCGGGCGACAACCTTTATCGCGCCTTCCCCAACCTCTACACGATCCGCGGCACGACCTATCGCGATCTGAAAGGCTGGGCCGCGAGCCTGGACAAGATGCGGGCGCTCAAACCCGAGTTCCTGGCGCCGAGTCACACGCGACCGCTGACCGGCGAGCAGAACATCTACGACACGATCACGGCGTATCGCGACGCCATCCGCTACGTCTACGAGCAGAGCGTGCGCATGATCAACCAGGGCCGCACGCCGGACGAGATCGCCGCCGCGATCAAGTTGCCCGCGCACCTGGCGGGTCATCCGTTCCTGCAGGAGTTCTACGGCACCGCCCGCTGGTCGGCGCGCAGCGTCTTCTCCGGCAACCTCGGCTGGTTCGACGGCAACGTCACCACGCTGGACCCGCTGCCGCCCGACGAGGAGGCGCGCAAGTTCGTGGAGCTTGCCGGCGGCGAGGCGGCGCTGACGCAGCGCATCGAGGAAGCGTCGCAGCGCGGCGAGCATCAATGGGTGCTGCAGCTTTCCGATCGCGCCCTGCGCGTGAATCCTAAGAACGACAAGGTCCGCGACGCGCGCATCAAAGCGCTGACCGCGCTCGGCGAAGCGGCGAGCAATCCCAACGCGCGGCATTTCTACCTGACCTACGCGCACGAGATGAAGGAGGGCCTGGCCGTGCCGTCGCGCTTCGGCACGCCCGATCCCGGGATGCTGCACGACATGCCCACCGGCGCGTTCTTCGAGGCGATGGCCGTGAACCTGCGCGCCGAGGACGCGATCGATCTGGATCAGAAAACCGGATTCAAGTTCAGCGATACCGGCGAGGCGTATACCTTGTGGATCCGCCACGGCGTCACCGAGATCCAGCCCCGATTGATGGAGGACCTGGATCTCGAGGTCACCGTATCGGCGCAGGTCTTCAAGGAGATGCTGGCGCAGCAGCGCAACGCCGCGGTGACGCTGGCCAAGGACTTCGACGTCACCACCGGCAACAAGCTCGACCTCGTGAAGTTCTTCAAGCTCTTCCAGTCCGGGACCTGAGTCACATCCGGCGAGCCGATCGGTAGGTTTTCTCTACAGGCTGGCGGCCCGCGTGGGCGCAGAATGCCCGCGGACAAACTGGAGGTCGCGCGCATGGGCACGGATGCAGGGTTTCACATCGAGGGGCCAGTGCAGCAGCTGGAGCACCGCCGATGGATCAACTGGCTGTTCCGCGGTCCGATCATCGTGCGGCTCAATCGCGCCCGCGCCGACGGCCCGCGCATGATGATCCGGTTCCAGCAGGTGCGCGACTGCGTCCTGCCCGACGACCGCGACCGGCTCGTACAGAGCGATCCGCAGCTGTCGAGCGAGAGGCTCGACGAGGCGGCCACCCGCCTGGACAACCTGTGGCGGGCCGCGGGCCGCCCGAGCATCTTCGAGGTCGTCTGATCGTCGAGCCTGCGCGGTCTGACGCATAGCCGTAGGGCGCGCCATGCGCGCCGCTCGTACAATGTCGGCATGAGCAACAAGACCCTGCGCGTAGGCCTGGTGCAGCAATCCTGCACCGAGGACCGCGACCGCAACCTGCAAGCCTCCGAAGCCGGCATCCGCAAGGCCGCCGCCGATGGCGCGCGCCTGGTGCTGCTGCAGGAGCTGCACGCCAGCGTCTACTTCTGCCAGCACGAATCCACCGAGCTGTTCTCGCTGGCGGAGTCGATCCCGGGACCGTCGAGCGAGCGCCTGGGCAAGCTCGCCAAGGAGCTCGGCATCGTCATCGTCGGCTCGCTGTTCGAGCGTCGCGCCGCGGGCATCTATCACAACACCGCGGTCGTGCTCGACAGCGACGGTCAGCTCGTCGGCAAGTACCGCAAGATGCACATACCCGACGATCCGGGCTACTACGAGAAGTTCTACTTCACGCCGGGCGACCTCGGCTTCACGCCGATCCAGACCAGCGTCGGCAAACTCGGCGTGCTCGTGTGCTGGGATCAGTGGTATCCCGAAGGCGCGCGACTGATGGCGCTCGCCGGCGCCGACCTGCTGCTCTACCCCACCGCGATCGGCTGGAATCCGGACGATCCGCAGGACGAGAAAGAACGACAGCGCGACGCCTGGATCACGATCCAGCGCTCGCACGCCGTCGCCAACGGCTTGCCCGTGATCGTCGCCAACCGCGTCGGCTTTGAGCCCGATCCGTGCGGCCAGACCAAGGGCGCGCAGTTCTGGGGATCGAGCTTCGTCGCCGGACCGCAGGGCGAGTTCCTTGCGCGCGCTGAAGAGAAGGAAGACGTGCTGGTCGTCGACGTCGACCTCGCACGCAGCGAGAACGTGCGGCGCTGGTGGCCGTTCCTCCGCGACCGTCGCATCGATGCCTACGGCGACTTGAGCAAGCGCTTCCGCGACTGAACTCGTCCCGACCTGTCGTTCGTAGGAGGGGCTGTTAGCCCCGACCAACCTGTCCGCATGGACAGCTGGCAATCGCCACGAACGCGCTGGCATCGTTCGCGCATGAAGACCCGGCTCACTCTGCGCCCCGGCAGCAACGGCACCAAGAAGCTGCAACTGAAATATGGCGTGCGCTTGCTGGCCGTGCGTTATCGCTACGATCTCGACCGCCGCATCCGGCTCAAGACCGTCGAGCTGATCGAGGAAGAACTCCCGTGGACTCCAGCACTGCCGCCAGGTCGTGACCCCGACGAGCTGGTCTCGGTCCGGATCGGCTATGCCGAGGTCGACTTGAGGACCGCGGCAAAGCAATCGGGCGGGATCTGGCAACAAGACCGCAAGACCTGGCGCCTTCCGTTATCGGCGGTCTACGCCTTGGGGCTGGAAAGCCGGATCGTGGTTTAGTATCTGCATCTATATCGGAGACGCGAAATGCGGATCTGTCCCATCCAGCTGCAGATGCAAGCGCGCCCCCGTAGATGCTTTATGGCGCGGCCTATTTCTAGTTGGACTGCACATGAGTGAAACGAAACCGGTCCCTGAAACCGAGGCGTACGCCACTTCGTATCGCGTTTTTTGGGAGGCCGTGCGGATGCTGGCCTTAGATGCAGCCGGCCAGTGCAAAGCCATGGGCAACTACAACGTAGCGTGGGAGCTAAAAGACGATGTCTCGGCGGGCTCGTATCTCATCGCACATTCCGTATGCCCATTAAGCAATGATCAAAAGCATGAGGTCGCTGAGCTAGTAAACGCTTTTGGTGCTGTGCCAGGCGAGGTTCTAGTGCAGGCAACAACCCCAGCAGCAAATCTAAAAGCAATGAATCATCCTTGTTGGGTTCCACTTCGAGCTCGAGCAGCCGCAGTTCTTGGTTCGCTACCGAGCCCAGAGGCATAGGTGCAGTCCAACCCATCGCTGCAGCGGACGGTCACGCCTTCGGCGGCATTGCCGCCTGCGGCCTGCCTTCCCTCGCTGCGCTTCGCGCAGCTCGGCGCCGCTGAGCTCAAACGTTAGAGCGCACAAGAAGAGGAGCACTCATGGACGTACGAGAGTTTGTTCGAGAGACGCTGGTTCAAATCTCAGCGGGCGTTCGTGAGGCGCAGGCTGAAGTCCAGAAGGCAGGCGGCATTGTTAATCCTGCGCAATACACAACGACCGGAGAACAATCGCACTTCGGCAGCATCAATGGGGCAAACGTCTTTTTGGTTAGCTTCGATGTCGCCGTAACAGCCGCTGAAGGAACATCCACAGAGGCAAAGGCGAAACTTGCGGTAGCGAGCCTGTTTCAGGCTGGTGCTGGTGGCGAGTCTGAACAATCCAAATCGGCTACGAGCCGAGTCAGCTTTAAAGTTCCGCTGGCTCTACCCGTCGATCCAGTCACGAGTGCGGAATTAAAAAGACGAACAGAGGAGAATGAGCGTAGGGCTAAAGAGCCGCTCGACTATGAGCCATACCGTGGCACTCGCGTATAGCCAACACGTGCGCTCTAACCCGTCGCTGCAGCGGACGGGTTCGCCTTCGGCGCACTGCGCCTCGGCTCACCTTCCCTCGCAGCGCTACGCGCAGCTCGGCGCCGCTGAGCTCCAACGTTAGGGCACACCAAGAATGAGCACGGAGAATGTCGTGCTACTGGTAATCATCGCGGTAGGCGCCGCGGTTGGGGTTCTCGTTCAGCACTGGTCTTTGGCGCCGTACCGCAATCGCGCATGCCAAGGCAGAGGGTGGAAACAAGCCTATCCGGAGGTGCCCCCTTCGGAGGTTCGCAAATTCCTGCAAACCATTACTGATGCATTTGCCATTTCAAAGAAGCTGCGGCTCAAGCTTTCTCCGCAAGACAAGGTCATGGCGCTTTATCGCGCTGTAACGCGCGGCACCGTAGATGCTCTAGAGCTAGAGACGTGGGTCGAGGATCTGAAGAAACGCTATGGGGTGGATATCACGCCGCATTGGCATGAGCAGATCACGTTCGGGGAGGTATTTACCAAGGTGAAAAGCGGTGTGCCCTAACCCGTCGCTGCAGCCGACGGTGCTCGCCTTCGGCGAGCACTTCCCTCACACGCTGCGCGTGCTCGGCGCGGCTGAGCTTCAACGTTAGCCGTCTGAGACCGATGTCTGAACCCAACTATCACGGGTACAACGCCTTCCTCGAGGATGCTAATCGGAGGGAGATGTCGAACTCGGAAACGTACGACAACGCTCTACTTACACTTTCCAGTGCGCTGCTCGGATTGTCCGTCACTTTTGCGGACAAGTTAGTTCCACTTTCAAACGCTGCTGCACTTTGCTTGTTGTTTTCATCATGGGCGGCGTTGACGTTCACAATCATTCTCACGATTTACTCCTTCATTTACGCTCAGGGCGCAATTCGCAAATTGAAGAAGGGGGCTAGGCGCTATTACCTAGAAGGAGAGAAGGAGGGAAATAGTGAGAGCGAAGCAATCTCAGATCGCATCTATTTACTAAACAGCGCGGCGGGCGCCGTGTTCATCGCCGGTGTCGTCCTACTGATTGTGTATGTCAGCTTCAACGTCTATAGGGAGTCGAAAATGCCAGACAAACACCAGGCAGTCGAAGTGCCGCTAAACAAGAGTTTGCCGCCTCCCATCTACGAGCAAACGCCTGTGCTGCCGCCGCAACAACCGCCGGTGCAACCACCGCTGCAGCAGCCCGAAACGCCGACAAAACCACAACAACCTACGCAAGGTGCCGACGTTCCAAATGACGGCTAACCCTGCGCTCCAGCCGACGGTGCTCGCCTTCGGCGTCGCACTTCCCTCACAACGCTGCGCGTTGCTCGGCGCGGCTGAGCTTGATCGTTGGGCATGTGAAAGGCGATGTGGCAGTTCGTAAAGATCATGTTCCTCGGCGCCACGGTCACAGTGGCGCCTGGTCCGGTTGAAATAGGGCCCGAATGGGTCGAGGTTCCTATGAACAAGCCGCTAAAAGCGCTAAATGCTTGGGCCTCTCTAGAACTCGACGTCACGCGCTACGTCAGTACCAAAGACTTCATTTACGGCGCAAAGAAGGAACGCTTTCCGCCTCATTGCGCCACAGCTGAGCTCACGAGCGAGAGTGGCTCCGTCACGATCGTCGAAAATGAAAACGCCAACGCCTATGCGGTAACTGGTGGCAGCACATACCTAGAGCTAACCGCTCAAGGACGCCTACCGGTCGAGGTAAAGTTCACGCGGCTTCGTCTCAAGGCAACCTGTCCCATGACAGCAGCGGCCATCAAGTGGCACAACAACAGGCTCTAGCACATGCCCAACCCGTCGCTCCAGCGGACGGTCCCGCCTTCGGCGCGCCATTCGCGCGCCTCGGTGGTCCTTCCCTCACAACGCTGCGCGTTGTTCGGCGCCGCTGAGCTCCAACGTTGGGCGGCAATCAAATCTGATGCGTAGAGATCTCTTGTTCTTTTTGGAAGCAGTGGCACTCATCGGTCCGCTTGCCTTATTGCTAGTTGTGGCTCTGTTGCCGCTGCTTTCTAACCCAACCGCTGCGGTTGCTTCCGAGCCACTCATGTACTTTGCCGTAGTAACCGCAGCTGTGGCGTTGACGCAGCTTTTCACCCTCACGCGGAGCTGCGCCAAGAATCAGCGCTTCATTTACGGTGCATGGTTCTGGGTTTGTATTGGCTGTGGCGTGAGTAGCACGCTCATCTTTTTCACCACTCTGGGCCCAGTTGGTTTAGCTTTCGCCGCACCCGCCTATGTCCTATTCGCGCACATGCTCTACGTCCAACACCAAATTGCCGCCCATGAGCAGCTCTCGTAGTCGTCAAATGCCGCCCAACCCAGCGCTGGAGCCGACGTATGCGCCTTCGGCGCATATTCCCTCTACGCGCTGCGCGCGTGTCGGCGCGGCTCAGCTTGATCGTTAGGCCCGGGAAAGAAGTGGACTCTCTGCACGACCATTACATAAGCGGGTATCGCGTGGACGGACGTTCACGCTCAGTAACCTTTGAGGTTGCGCGGCCCGGTGAAGATCACAACAACAGGTTCTCGCTCCTACTGAACTTCAGCGACGTAGAGGGCTACTTCTTTGAACATGACCTTAGCGTTAACATCGTCTACTCCGTCGAGCAGCAGCAGATAACCGAGTTCCTGCGAGAGAACGCTGCGCGCTTTGAAAGCGAAAGTAAGTGGGGCTGGCCGTTGTTTTGGAAAGGCAGCACAGACAAAACAGCTGAGTTCCTGGCGAAGAAAGGAGCCAGCGTCTGGAGCATCTCAACCTCTTACGGTCTATCCGGCTGGGTCGTTGCGCGCGAGGCACGAGTCAGTGAAGCCCGGGCCTAACCCTGCGCTCCAGCCGACGTATGCGCCTTCGGCGCATATTCCCTCCATGCGCTGCGCGCATGTCGGCGCAGCTGAGCTTGATCGTTGGACGGCGAAGAGCCTTGTGGCCATTTAGCTTCATCGCAGAACGACGCCATCGGCGCAGGCTTAACGCAGCGCTGATCGTGTACCTGGCTCAGCATCTCTATTCACGCATGGATGCAACGCAACGAACAGCGGTTGAGTCAGAAATCGACCAACACATAAAGAAGACCCACACCATCGTTGCAAATCCAGCAGCGCATCGCCGCTCAGCCCCTGAAGTTCGGGCCATCTACCGCGCGCTGGCTATGCAGCGGCTGGGAATCGAAACACCCGTCGCAGAGTTAAGCTGGAAAGAGTTGTTCCAGCCTTGGCACATTCCAATCATGGCTTGGCTTGACGTTCGGCACCTCGAACCAACCATGGAAGAAGCGAGAGCATTCTTGGGTGCACGCGGCATTGAAGTAGCGGAGCGCATTAGTGTCTGAAACCACGCCGTCCAACCCATCGCTGCAGCCGACGGGCACGCCTTCGGCGGGCCGTCGGCCGCCTCGGCGTGCCTGCCCTCGCGGCGCTTCGCGCTCGCTCGGCGCGGCTGAGCTCACACGTTAGACCACGATGAACGCGCTAGTCCAAGCTGCGTGGCCTCTAGTGACGCTCGTGCTAGGCATCGTTTTCATCTTTGTCTTTCGCGGTCCGTTGTCCGGGCTGATCGCACGCGTTCGTCGCGTGGGTAAAGACGGAGTAGAAGCCTACGAACCGTTGCCTCCTCCACCAGCCGAAGAAAAGAAAAAGGCGGTTGAGGAATTCTTTAAGGCCTTTGACAACCCGCTTCTCCTCGAAGCGGAGCAGCGCATTGAGCGAGATCTGAGAGAACGAAATATCGTGGCACCGGCCGATCGCGAGAGGGCCCTAACGAGAACGCTCGCTGCGGCAAACATCCTCCATCATTTCGAGTATGTGTATGGCGTCATCTGGCACAGCCAGTTGGCTTGCCTTCGCTTCTTAAATCCTCGCGGCGCTGGGGCCCCTGAGCAGGAGTTACGGGCGTTTTACGACGCGGCAGTTCAGGCTTTTCCAAACTTCTATACCAACTACCGCTTTGAAAACTGGTTGGGGTTCTTGGGGCACATGAACTTAGTGCGCGGCGAAGCTGGGAACATCCATATCACGGTCATGGGCCGGGAGTTCCTAAAATACTTGGTGGCTTCGGCCAAGCCGGATCCTCGCCATGGGTAGGTCGTGGTCTAACCCTGCGCTCCAGCCGACGGTGTTCGCCTTCGGCGCGCGCATGCGCGCCACGGCTTCACACTTCCCACGCTGCGCGCTGGCTCGGCGCGGCTGAGCTTGATCGTTAGGCCCGAACAAATCATGAAACGTCGCACGGCTTTTGCACTCGGTGCGGCCCTCATCGGCGGTGGACTCATCTACGGGCTCTATCCACAGCACACCCTTTACGACCCGAATCATCCCCACACCGTCGCGAATGAAATGCTGGCCTTTCTGTTTGTCCAAGAGATCGAGGTGAATGACTACGCCAAAGAGCACAAGACGCTCCTCGGAGCTGGGGCGACGCTAAAGCTTGAACCCCCGTCCAAAGACCATCCGCTGTTTGACGAGGCAACTGTTGAAAATGACGGAGGCATGACCATCCGAAACAACGCAAAAGGCCTCACGGTCACTGTCACACCCGCTTTGACAGAGGGTGGTGTCGTTTGGGCTTGCAGCGCAGAGCCGGCGAAATACGCCCCAACCTCATGTCGCCACAATTGAGCGTCGGGCCTAACCCGTCGGTGGAGCCGACGTGGCACGCCTTCGGCGCGCCATTCCCTCGCATGCTGCGCATGCTCGGCGCAGCTCACCTCCAACGTTAGGCGACGATGGCACTAGCTCTTGCGATCCAGCCCGGTCTTCCCGCATATGGCAGTGCGGCCGTCGGATTCAGCGCCACGGGCTACGGCCTCCATGCGGAGGGCCTTGTGGTCCAGATCAGCGGCAACAATCATGAGCCCTGGGTCGGAAACTTCGTGCGAGGAATGGCGAAGTTCGACGCTGCATTGCCACATCCGAACGGTGCGCACGCCCTCATCATCGCTGGCGGTGAAGGCTATGTAGTCGATCCCGGGTCGCGAGTTCTAGTGACAACATTTGGCGGAGCAATTGTCGAGGCATTTCCCCACCCCAAGCGGCCTTACCTAATCCTTAACCATCAGAATCTGAGCTACGAAGCCATTGGGCCATCCGGCTCTGTTTGGAACTCACAGCGCATATCTTGGGACGGTTTCAGGGGAATTGAACGGCAAGGCTCTCTTCTAAAGGGCGAAGCTTGGAGCTTCGACGACACGTGGCACAAGTTCACTTTGAATCTCGACGACGGCTCAGTGCATGGCGGCGCATATCCAAAAAACGTCGCCTAACCCGTCGGTGGAGCCGACGTGGCACGCCTTCGGCGTGCCATTCCCTCGCATGCTGCGCATGCTTGGCGCGGCTCACCTCCAACGTTAGGCGCCATGAACAACAATCTGAGAAGCGCGGCGGCTTTCTTCAGCTTCACTTTGGGTCTAGTTGCGTGTGACTGGGGCGGCGTCCGTGAGCGATCCTTTCTGTTACGAACGACTCACCCGGAAACGTGTGTGACCCGTGGTCTGGTATCCACCCCTCAACTTGTTGCGGACAAAATCTACGAAACACGGTTGTTCTATTACCTCCGCCCCCCTGGGCACCAGGGCCGGCCAGTCGCAACGCTCAACGTCGAACCAGACCCAACCCATCAAGACCAATATGAAGCAATGTTCATGGTCACAAGCTCTTCAGTAGACGACGTCGGAGTTAAACAGCTGCTGGACATTCTCGAGGTTCGGTTGCAGGAGTCCTGCAATGGCGCCTAACCCATCGCTGCAGCCGACGGGGTACTTGACCCGATTTCGTTGACACTTTGGCCTAACAGCAAGGGGAGGATTTATGGCCAGAGCTGGTCCGAGGAAGGTTCAGCGCTACAGCGCTGAGTTCAAGCTCAAGGCGGTCAAGCTCAGCAGCCTGGAAGGCGTACAGATCCAGGATGTGGCGACTGCACTGGACGTCCATCCATTCATGCTTTCGAAGTGGCGCAAGCAAGTGCGTGACGGCGTGATCCGTGCGCGCGCTTCGATCGATCCTGAAGTACTGGAAAGACCAGTCGCCGAGATGAAAGCGCTGGCGAAGCTGCAGCGAGAGCATGCGTTGCTCAAGGAGGAGCACGAGCTCCTAAAAAAAGCCATCCGGTTCTGTTCCGATCCAAAAAACAGATCTTCGCCTTCATCGCGGAGCAGGACCGGCTCTCGGTAACGCAGTTGTGCCGCGCATACGGCGTCACGCGCGCGGGGTTTTACGCTTACGTGCGTCGTGGTGTCAGCCGGCATCGGCGAGACGACGGTCAGCTGCTGGAGCGCATCCGACAGCTTTTCACGCAGAGTCGAGGCACCTATGGCAGCCCCCGTATTCACGCGTTGCTGCGCCAGGAAGGGATCTACATCGGGCGCAAGCGCGTCGCACGGTTGATGCGAGAGCACGGTCTCGAGGCCCGCGCTGCGCGTGTTTACCGGCGCATGCCGGGAACGACAGCGTTCTTCGCCAAGGTTCCTCATCGATTGCCCGCGTCGACCACGGCAGCGAATCAGGTCTGGCTCGGTGACATCACGTTCCTGCGCCTTCCAGGTCGATGGCGCTACCTGGCGGTGGTGATGGATCGACACTCGCGCCGCATCCTCGGCTGGAGCCTGGGATCGCAGCGCACGATGCAGCTGACACGCATGGCGCTTCGCAGGGCAGTCGACAATCGAGGGCTAAGCCCGGGCCTGATCTTCCATTCAGATCGAGGCAGCGAGTACGCTGCTTACGCCTACCGCGATCGACTGCAGAAGCTCGGCATCACCCAGAGCATGAACCGCGCCGGCCAGATGAATGACAACGCCCGAATGGAATCCTTCTTCCACTCGCTGAAGTCCGAAGAGCTCCATGGACGTCGCTTCAGCAGCGAACAGGATCTAGCCAAGGCTGTCCGCAGCTACATCGTCCGCTACAACAGCATCCGACCGCACTCTTCACTTGGTTACCGCTCGCCGGTTGACTACGAGCGGATCGCGGCGTGAGGATCAGCCATGCACTATCGAGGGTGGCAACAAAAGTGGGTCAAGTTCCCGGTCCCGCCTTCGGCGAGCCGTCGGCCGCCTCGGCGGCACTGCCCTCACGCGCTTCGCGCGCTCGGCGCGGCTGAGCTCACACGTTGGGCTGCTGTGAAACAAGGTCATGTTCATCCGCTTCACAGTGCTGAGCACTGACGCGGACACCGGTAAGAGCACCGGCGTCCTAGTCGCGGGGCACACCCTGCGAGACGAAGGAGATCTTTCGGTAGAGGAGCATCACCAGCTCCGCCTCTGCCTGCAGTGGTTCAATGAGCAGTTGAAGGTCCCGAGCAAGCTGTACAAAGACCTTCAAAACAAAAGGGCGCTATCTTGGTTCAAGCCAAGCGCAGCTGAGCACATCAAGCACATGTGGGAGCTCAAACACATTCTTGACCACCATGGGCTGCACGTGAACGTCTTGAAGACGCACGAGCCAGGTAAGGTGGTTTACGAAGATGAGTGGCAGGTCCTAGCCATTCCTGCGAAAGGTCAGCGGTTCAAATGAGCAGCAGCCCAACCAGTCGCTGCAGCCGACGGTGCTCGCCTTCGGCGTCGCACTTCCGTCGCAAGCTGCGCTTGCTCGGCGCGGCTGAGCTTCAACGTTAGCAGGCACATGAAGAAACTCCTCGTCGCGTTTTTGGCCCTCGCATCGGTCACTGCCGAGGCCGGCGGCTCCCCAATGGTCAATGAGCGTCTGGCAGACATCGTAGAAGACGCCGTTAAAGAAACCGGCTTCAGCATCAACATAAGCGAGTCAACGGCATATTCGGTGAACATCAACACGATTAACGGCCGGAGCGTTTGTGACAAAGCAGTGCTGAATGACGTAAAGCGGTTCCAAGATGCCGTGGGTAAACAGCCCGACGTGAGAAACAATTTCGGTCCGGCTTACTACAGCACAACAGCGCCTGATGGAAAGCGGACGGTTTCATCGCCTGAGCAGATGATCCAAACGGGCGTCATTAAGGGATGCACAAATATCTATGTGCGTGTCATCGCCAAGGAAGGCGCCTGCTAACCCTGCGCTCCAGCCGACGGTGTCGCCTTCGGCGCCACTGCCCTCCACGCGCTGCGCGCGTGTCGGCGCGGCTGAGCTTGATCGTTGGGCCGGCTAGCAATCATGGTTCGGGCTGGCGCTCTCGCTGCAGTTCTCCGGGGAAACGGCTCGGCTCGTCATGCAAACGCAAAGCTGCAGCCGGAGAGAGTCGTAGGCTTTGGCCTTGCGGGTTCGGGTTTGCGCCGCATCATCAGCACCGGAGCGCTGCAGTCGTGAAGATCCGTCGCGTTCAGCAAAGCGGCTTCGGGGTCGGTCCGTGCCGGCCCAACCAGTCGTTGGAGCCGACGTTGCACTCATACGCCAGGTGCTCAGTCACGCAGCCGCGCGAGTGCAACGCGGCTCAACTCCAACGTTAGGGCTCATGAGAACTCTGCATATCGCCCTCGCTGCACTCGTGGCTAGTGGCTGTGTTTCTACCAGCCGGCACGCTGAGCACTTGGCGCCGCTTGAGGACAAGTTGCTTCGCTTAGCAGGGGCCAATGCCACAGACTGCGGCTTCGTTCCACTGGCCGTGAGTCCCTCATCGTCGGTGGAATGCGTGGAGCGCTCTCGTTCCACCCGTATGCCTTTCTTCGTCGCAATTCAGGCCCAGGGCGTGGACTCTGAGGTTTGGACCTCCGTTGCTATGAATGAGCAAGGTCACCTTCATATGGTGTGGTTTGATTCCGCGCCACACTCGGCAACGCCCATTATCACTAGCTCGGCTTGCGAGGACATCGAGCTTCCCTCTCCGCCCAATCGCGTTATCAAATGCAAACACCATGAGCCCTAACCCGTCGCTCCAGCGGACGGGTTCGCCTTCGGCGCATTGCGCCTCGGCTCACCTTCCCTCGCAGCGCTGCGCGCAGCTCGGCGCCGCTGAGCTCCAACGTTGGGCATCATGAAATATGCCTTGTTGGTAATCGTCGGTAGCATCAGCTTTAGTGCCGTGGCCGGCGACCTATTTCCGTATGACCGAAACCTCGCGGTGGAGCTTTCCAGAGCCTATCTGCGCGCCTATGAGCGGCAGGTTCCAGGCACTGTCTCTGAAGCTCAGCTCAAAAGACCACTCATAGACGCAGCTATCGGAGCAAATGAACGCCATCTGGTCTTCGTTACTTACGCCACGAAAGACAAGGCCGGGGCTTACGTCGAGCTGGAGTTGTGCGCTGAAACAAAACTACTCACAGTTGTTGATGTCGGCGCGGTTGGTCCCATCGTGGCTTATCGCAAATCCACTGCGGCCGTTACACCATCAACGTATGTGGCAAGTCCGGCCGTGTGCGCTGCGGAGGTCCCGTAATGATGCCCAACCCGTCGTTCAAGCCGACGGTGTCGCCTTCGGCGCCACTTCCCTCCATGCGCTGCGCGCATGTCGGCGCGGCTTAACTCCAACGTTAGGCCCGATGAAACAGCTGGGTCAGGTACTGCGTCGGTGGTGGATCGTGTTGCTGGTATCTATCGCCGTCATCGTCGCATCTGCTCCAGGTCAAATCGTCGATCTTCGAATCACGAAGGCGCTGTCTGATCTCGAAGCGTTGCGGGCAGCCTTGGACAATTTTGAAAACACACACGGCGGCTTTCCTTCATCTCAGGAAGGGTTAGAGGCTTTGACACGTCCACCCGCAACAATCAAACAGCTCGTTAAGGATCCCTGGCTTCATCGCTACGTCTACGCTCGACCGGACCCAGGAAGCTATCTCCTCTATTCCGTTGGCATGGACGGAGTAGACGATGCCGGTGGTGGTGATGACATCACGGACCACACAAAGCAGTACAGCTGCAAGTACTACGGCCCCAATTGCGGCGTAACGCTGAGAAATACCGCGTTGCTTGGTGGCCTCATCCTAGCGACGTTGAGCACTATTACCGGCTTGGCACGAGGAGCCAATGCACTTTGGCACCGGTGGTACAAATGAATGTCGGTAACCCCGCGTTCGAGCGCGACGGTGTTACCTTCGGCGGCATTGCCGCCTACGGTGCCACTTCCCTCGTGCGCTTCGCGCACTTCGGCGCGGCTCAACTTAAACGTTAGGCACCGCGAACAATGTTCAGTCCAACCCTTCTGGCGCTTATGTTCCTGGCGGTGGGCCTGAGCATGATTGCGGTCGCATCGCTCTCCTTGCTCGGGTGGGCGTACGCTCGAAGTACAGCTGACGAGTCCGAGCGTCTCATGAAAGCCGCAACAGACATTAACTACGGGCTGTGGCCTGCTGGCTTTGGCCTATTCGTGCTGGTCTACGCCTTTGCCCACCCAGAACCAGTTTCGGCCCTAAACTTTTGGAGCGTCCTCGGAGCCAATCTGCTCATCTTGGTGAGCTACTACGGCTTTCTGCGGAAGTGGGTTGTGAAAATGCGGCTGAACATACGAGAGAAACGGAGAAGCAGCGGTGCCTAACCCGTCGCTGGAGCCGACGGTGTCACCTTCGGCGGGCCATTCGCCCGCCTCGGTGCCACTTCCCTCGCAGCGCTACGCGCAGCTCGGCGCGGCTCAACTCCAACGTTAGCGAGCGATGGACGCGCACACTCGATACGTGTTTGTTCTCGAGGTCGAACGCCAAGCCAAGTTTGGGCTGGTAGCTGCAGCAGATCTCGACGCTGCCTTACGTACCCTCGACACAGATCGTGTGTGGTACACCATCCAGAACTTTCTCATAGCCGTCGGGAACGTCTCGAAGCTGCTCTGGCCAGCTAAGAAGTACGAGGAGCGCGGAGAGGAACTGCGTACCGCATTGTCCGTTGCTGAAGACAGCGTTCTGGCCCCTCGAACATTCCGGAATCATTTCGAGCACTTCGATGAAAGACTGGAAGCCTGGGCAGTGGGTCCCGGGGGGCGCGGCTTTGTCGACTCAAACATTGGTCCTCCCGGCATGATCTCTGGCATCGACCCCGCGGGCTTTATGCGCAACCTCGACACAACGAATATGTCGGTTACGTTTCGCGGCGATGCCTATCAGCTGCGCCCCATCATTACGGCTCTGGGTGAACTGCATGCCAAAGCAGCACAGCTCAACAACGCTCGCTAACCCGTCGTTCAACCCGACGTGGCACGCCTCCGGCGTGCCATTCCCTCGGCCGCTTCGCGGCCTCGGCGCGGGTTAACTCCAACGTTGGGCGTCATGAAAAACGGACGTCGCGTTGCGCTGCTAGTCCTAGCGCTGCCGCTCGCGTTTGCTGCCGTCTACGCCGGATGTACGCACCTTCGTTCACCGGAGGCGGTGGCGAAGGAAGACTCCTACGCGGTTTGGATCGCTCTATTGAAGGGCTTCAGCGGCGACGTCGCCTATGTCGGAAGCGACGAGACGCACGCCTACTTTCAAGTGGGAACCATCTTTGCGGACTATTACAAACTACCCAGGTGTGCCGCTCGTTTGCCCGAGACCTTTCTGGTCGGCCATGGCACACCCTATCTTGTAAAACTGCACGTAGAGGGCGGCGCAATCAATGTCGTCAGCGAGTGCACCAACAACCAGAACTACGCTTTGGGGCAACTGGATCGAAAATGAGAGCAATGACGCCCAACCCGGCGCTGCAGCCGAAGGTCTCGCCTCCGGCGAGACTTCCCTCCGCGCTTCGCGCGTTCGGCTCGGCTGAGCTGGTTCGTTAGGCCTGCATGGACAAATTCCTCCTACTGATCTTGGGCAACATTGCGGGCTTCATCATCTGCACTCGCATCGGGAGTTTCATCACTCTCCTCGCTCGTGAGCGCGCAGCCGCAGCTCAAGAGCAGCGCCGGGTTGCCTTGGTTCTCTTGGCGCTTCATTCAGGTTCCTGGTTTCTGGTCGGCTCCGTTACGTTTTTTGGTTGGTTCCTCCTGGCGCCTAATCCGCCGCTGTGGTCAGCTTGGTTGGTCTTTGGCTCTATTAGCGGCCTCGTCATGTACGCAACCGTCGTATTTCGGCAGATCCAAGCTAGGAAGCCCAAGAGTGCTTCGCAGGCCTAACCCTGCGCTCCAGCCGACGTGCACGCCTTCGGCGTGCATTCCCTCAACGCGCTGCGCGCGTCTCGGCGCGGCTGAGCTTGATCGTTGGACGTCATGAACTCCAACCGCCGTTCCGTACTTCTCGCGGTAGTAGTCGCCTCGTTGCTCACCTTAGTTGCCGCCTGCTCCGAAAAGCCTGCCCCGCCGCCGGCCAGTGCAGCGCGCACGATTGGGGTTATGTATCCGGATCCAAGGCTCACTGAGTTTCATAAAAAGGTACTAGCCTCGATGAATCACTCTTTTACGGTTCAGGACTCGGCGGAGGGCGCGACACTTTTTTGGAAACCCAAGAACGAGGCGGAGGAAGTCGAGGTTGGTCAGCGCGTTTCTCAATACAGCATTCATCTGAAAACCTGTGGTGAAGAGGGAGCACCAAAACCTGAGGCACCCTCCCAACCGCTAGGGGTTCCGATCTATGACCTATGTGGCAAGAAAGGCACATGACGTCCAATAAGGTGTTCCAGCGGACCGTCGTCGCCTCGCTTCGCTCGGCTCGGCCGGCGGCTGAACACTGGCGTTGGGCGTCCGCATGAGGCAGGTCGCGCGAATAGTGGTGGGTCTGTTCGCAGCAGTTGGTCTGCTCTTCGTTGTGGGCACAATCGCCACAAACTTTGGCGCGTTCCGTTGCGACGCGGCAACGGAACGGGCATTCGCATCACCGGGCGGCGCGCATGTGGCGGTCCTGGAAACGTCGCAGTGCGGCAGCTCTGGCAAACACTTCACGGTCCGTCTGTTGAACAAGTCTGAGAACGGTCAAGCTGTCTTCTCGGCCCGCACCAAGGACGTCGAGCGCACGGTTGAACCACATTGGGTTGCGGATGCAGAGCTTAGGATCGGGTTCTCCCCCACCGTTATCGTGCAGCTGCCACCGAACGACCAGAGCATGAAGATGCGCGTTGACGACGTTGAGGTTATCTATGAGCCGCGATGACGCCCAACCCGGCGCTGGAGCCGACGGTGTCGCCTTCGGCGCCACTTCCTTCCGCGCGCGGCGGCGCGCCTGAGCTAGTTCGTTAGGCCGCACAGGTCGGAGCCATCGTGGACGTAACGATTCTCTTCATGAAGACACTCGAAGACATCGAGGCCCGTCTTAATCAAAACGACCCCTACGACATTCTCCTAATCGCGGGGCTGCTGCGGAAACTGTTTCTCGACGACAATCCGTTGGTGGATCAAATCAACCGAGCCCATCGCATCAAGCTACAGTTCGAAGTCACCGCATCCTTTAATAAACCCGAGGATGGAGATAAGAACTCAGTGTGGTCAATGCAAGATGGGCTCGACCCTGAAACTGCGGCTCCGGGGAAGAAACGCCTCTCACTCTCGCGTGACCAGTTCCTCCAAGCCGTCGTCGCTATGGTTCATGGCACGAGCTATTCGGTTCGCGACGTTGTTCAGTACGAGGCGAACGTTGCCGGCGCTGTTCACGCAGGAAGTGCAAAAACCGAAAAAGAGAAAGCACTCCAGGCGCTGGGCCAACTGAGCCTTGGCGGCTATCAACCCGCCCTTCGGCAGTTGCTGGCCATCGCGAGAGTTACGCTGAAAGCGCTCGCTCCATTACGGAGCGCAGTCGGTGCGGCCTAACCCTTCGGTGGAGCCGACGTGGCACGCCTTCGGCGCGCCATTCCCTCGCATGCGGCGCATGCTCGGCGCGGCTCAGCTCAAACGTTGGGCGGCAAGATGACCCACCGCTCCTTTCCGAAAGCGATCGATGCCCTTGGCGCGGTGGTTGCCTTGGCGAGCTGTGTTTTTGCGGGCCGCATCGCCTGGGAGCACACGGTTCTGACTTGGACATCCGGTCCACAGATGGTCGGCTTTTCGCTAATGCATTCCGGACTCGGCGTCCTTCTTTATCTAATTGCCCTGATTGCAGGCCCGCTGTGGTTGATCGCGGCTCTGTTCTTCGCATGGCGCACGCGCTCGCTCGGAACATTGGCGACACGCATCACAGTCATCACCTACGCAGTTGCTTGGGCCGTGCTTTCAATTCCCGCTGGCGCTTGGGAGCGAGCCTTCATTGAACGAATGGCACATAGTCCAGAGGCACAGGACCTTCTCTACTACGCGGCGGTTCGAGGTGACGTTGGAACCGTTGAGGCATATCTAGCCCGGGGACTATCGGTCAATGCTGGGACCTGCAACGACGCACTCACGCCAATTCACGGAGCAGCGCGCAGTGGCAACGTTGAAATGCTCACCTTCCTGATCTCCAAGGGTGCGGACGTCAATGCAACGAATGCGTATGGCGATTCGCCCCTTTGCGATGCCGAGGAACAGAACAGGACCGCGGCAATAGAACTTCTCGGGAACCGCGGCGCCAAGAGAATTGTTGGGACCACGGAGCAACGTGATGCTGCGGTGACGGCATCTGTATCGGGCTCATTGAGTCGCGCTGGCACGTGCGCCGGCGCCCGACAAGGCGTTGCGACCGAGACATCCGGCTCGCGGTGCATGGGCAAGCGGTGGCGCAGCCATGAATGAGCGGCCCTCTACCTTCCGTCGCGCCGCGCCGCCCAACCGTCGCTGCAGCCGAAGGTCTCGCCTTCGGCGAGACTTCCCTCGCGCACATTCGTGCGCTTCGCTCGGCTGAGCTAGGACGTTGGGCGTCAGGATGAGTGAGGATCTACATTCGTCCCAGCCCGGCGTGCGCCCTGGCAAAACTTCTGCATTGTTGGCAGTCTGGGCGCTCGTTATTTTTGGGATTTACTTCAGCATCATGCTTGCGCAGGTCCTTCGCGGTCGCCTCGGTCAAGCGCTCTGGATCCTCGGCGTTGCAGCGGCCATCAACGCTTGCGCGCCATCCCCTCAGAGCTACGAGTCGCTCAAGCAGCGCCACATCGCAGCGAGCGGGGGTCAAGCCGCCCTCGAAGGTCTCAGGGTCATCGAACGCAGCGGCACGTTCACGTTGCACGGAAGCCCCGAGGCGCAAGGCACGTATCACACCTGCCTCAAATATCCTGATCAGGTTGTCGTGGACATCGATGCCGCTGACGTGCAGATACATCAGGTCCTGGGTGACAACGGCGCGTTGGAGTGCGACGCATCGTTCAAGCAGTGTTCACCGGCGCCGCCGGAGGTCGCCGAGGAGTTGAAGATCACTGCACGAATAGCAAACCGCGAGGAGCTGGAAGACGGCCGACCCACTGGCTCGCACGTTGAACTGATCTACGAGGGCAAGACGGCGGTTGGTTTCAAGTACGAGAAAGAAGGTCAGCTCGTCGAGGTCGAATTCACACCGGAAACAGGGCTGGAGCGTCTGGTCCGAAACGGCGCGAAAGAGAGGCGGTACGCGGACTGGAAGGATGCCGGGGGAGTGCTGATCCCCATGCGCATCGAAGATTTCGAAGACGGGCAGAAGACGGTCACTGTCGTGCTGGCGTCCGCCAGGCACATCGGCCAACCAAGCCAGTGGTGCCGTTCCCGCTTCGGCGCGACGCGTAACCAGGCGGCAGAAAGATGAGCTCTCATCGTGCACGCATCATCGCAGTGCCCACGAAATGACCTTGCTGCGCTGGCTTGCAGCAATCGCAGTCGTCGGCATCTGCGTCCACTGGTGGCAGGAGCGGCGCGAGGAGCGCGCCATTCAGGCCGCTACGAGCCCGAGTGGTTTTCTGCCGGTGCCGATGCCTGATGGCGCTGCTCGCAACACCGTCCTGGTCTTCGCTCCTCTCAATTGCCCGCGGGAAGGTGCGCAGCGTGCAAACGCCTTGACGGAGAAGCTGACGAGCCTTGGCATCCCAAACGTCAAGACGGATCACTACGGGTCTCAGGTGTTCGAGCCTACTCCCGAGATCGAGGCCAGCTTCAAGCGCCTGAACGTATTGATGAAGGGCGAGATCCCGATCGTGATGATCAACGGCATGGGCAAGGCAAACCCATCCGCCGAAGAAGTGGTGGCCGAGTTCAGGCGAACGCAGTGATCGGAATCATGCTCCTGCTTTTAAGCATCGGCTTGTGTCTGGCCGGTCTTGCAAACGTTCGTACTGGTTTTGCCGGCCTCACGATGACCCAATCTTGTTGACAATCACATCCAGGAACCGCACCGCATGACTGCCTACCTCGCCATCACCGGACTGTTCTTTCTCATCGTCGGCGTCCGCGCGCTGCTCAAGCCTATCGAGGCCGTTGCGACACCGTATTCGATGGTCGTCGACAACGTCGACGGCAAGCACTACCTGCGATCGGGCGCTGGCGGCGTGACTGTGGCGTGCGCTGGCGTGATGCTGGCTGGGGCGTTCATGCCTTCACTGGCGTTCGCGGCGGCAGTGGTTTCGGTCACCGTGCTCGGTGGCCTGCTCTTCGGACGCGCTGTCAGCCTGGCGATCGATGGCGCTCCCGGCCCAGCCGCGTGGATCTCGGCGGCGTTCGAGACGCTCGGCTTCGTGTCCGGGATGTACTGGATCTTCGCGGGCTAGAGCCGCGGCGAAAGCGTCAGCGTCACGACGCCCGTCTTCGCCGGCAAGCGGACGCGCTGCGTCACCGCGTTCCACGACATGCCTACGGCTTCGATGACGGCAGTGCCGTTATGCGTGAGCCGCTCGCCCGACGGTGCCACGACCTGGAATCCCTGCGGATACATGCGCAGCTGCGGCACGAAGATCTCCGTGGCGCCGGATGAATCGAGCGCCAGCTGCAGCACCAGCCGCCGCGCGGCGAAGTCGAACGCGATGGACGTCGGACGTCCGCCAACCCAGTGCGGGTAGGGCCGGGCGAATTCCTGCACCCATGCCGCTTCGCTGCCGTCGGCGCGCTGCGTCCCATAACCCTCGGACGGTCCATAGAGGACGCGCACGCCGCCGATCATCCGCGCGTCCATCGCCGCCAGCACGCCGCGCTGCTTGGCGATCACGGCGGCGTCGTCCTGCCCCTGCTCCTTGGTGATCCAGTACTCGCAGATGAACATCGGCACGCCCGACTGCGCGGCGAGCTTGCCCTTGGTGTCCAGGTCCAGCGGCGAGTCGCCGTCGGCTTTCCACTTGGGGCAGAAGAAGCGATTGGGATCGCCGATGTCGGTGCCCTTCATCATCCCCGGGATGTACTCGGCGCCCCAGTACGACCAGCCGGACGGCTCCTGGAAATAGATGTGCCGCGCGTCTGCCGCGCGCAGCACCGCGTCGATCTGCCGATGCGCCGGGCCCATGAACTTCTGGTCGTGCACGAACGGCGGATACGCGTCGTCCTCGTTGATCGTGTCGAAGCCGACCACGCCGGGCCAGTTGCGATAGCGCGCGAACACCTTGGCCTGGAAGGCCATCCACCACTTGTTGTTGGTCGTGGCCTTCACGAACTTCTGCATCTCGTGTGCCTGGTTCACCTGCAGCGCCTCCAGCGCGCCGGTCGCAGTCGACGGCATCACGTAGATGCCGTGCCGGTTCGCCGCGGCGATCAGCTGATCCAGGTGCTCCCAGTAACCCGGCTCCGGCGCATGGTTCGGCAGGTAGCCGGATCGATAGCCCGTGATGCGAACGCGCAGCAGGTTGATGCCCCACGAGGCGATGCGCGCGAAGTCGGCCTCGGTCAGGTTGTAGGGCTGCTCGAAGATCTCTTCGTTGTACGGATAGTCCAGCCCGCGCAGGATCGTGGTGCGGCCGTCGGCGGCCTTGAAGAGATTGCCGTCGCGCCGGAGCCACGGCATCGCGACGATCGCCGGCGCCGGCTCGAGCGGGAACTCGCCGACGACCGGGGCCAAGCCATCGATGTCGCCGACGATCAGGCAGCGGCTGTCGAGGCTGAGCGACAGCTGCACCGAATTGTTGGTCAGCAGGCTCGCCTGGATCAGGCGATTGGTCAGGTCGACGCCGCCGTAGCCGAAGATGCTGCCGGCCGGGCCCTGCGTCCACAGGCCCTCCGCGTCGAACCAGTGCGCACCGAAGCCGTCGACCCAGGTCGGCGAGCGCGCGGGCGGCGAGGTCGAGCAGCGATTGGGACCGGCGACTGCGGGGCTACAAACGAGTGCGGCGAAAAGACACGACGCGCCGACGAGCGCTTCCCTGCGAATGGCCATCTGCAACCCCCGAACCCACTTCCCCGATGGGTTCAGTGTAGCGCGGCGCGCATGGCGCGACCTACAGGCCCGTCACGTAGGGCGCGCCATGCGCGCGTTACCCTTTCCGCAGCCCCACCAGCTTGTTGGTCAGGTTGATGGCCCAGTTCGGCAGGTTCATGCCCTTGTTCAGCATCCAGCCGATCGCTTCCTCGTACTTCTTGGAGTACGGCGGGAACATCATGTTGGGATCGCCGATGCCCTTGCCGTCCTCGACCACCGCGCGCTGGTTGGAGCAATCCAGGAAAGAGAACTTGCCGCCGATGCGGCCGATGCCGCTGGCGTTGGCGCCGCCGAACGGCAGGTGCGGATTGGTGCCGGACTGGATCAGGTTGTGGTTGACCACCGCGCTGCCCGAGGTCGTGTGGTTCAGGAACCAGTCGATGGCCTCGCGATCCTTGGCGAAGATGTAGGAGCCGAGCGGCTTGGGCCGCTTGTTGATCTCCTGCGGTACTTCCTCGCGCTGCGAGAACGGCATCACGCAGATGATCGGCCCGAAGATCTCCTCCTGCATGATCTTCATCTCGGGCTTCATGTTGGACAGGATCGTCGGCGCGATGAAGAGGTCGGCCTCGTTGGTCTGGCCACCGTGCTCGACCTTGGCGCCCTTGGCCATCGCGTCGTCGATCAGCGCCTTGATGCGCTGGAAGTGGCGCTGGTTGACGATGCGCGGCACGTATTCGGACTTGTCGTAGCCGGTACCGGCGGAGTTGTACATCGCGGTCATCGCCTTGCCGAGCGCCTCGATGAACGGACGCATAACCGACTCGTGCACCAGCGCGTAATCGGGCGCCAGGCACACCTGGCCGCAGTTGGCGACGCGGCCCCAGGCGATCTTTCTGGCGGCGTCCTCCAGGTCCGCGCTCTTGTCGATGATGGTCGGGTTCTTGCCGCCCATCTCCAGCGTCACCGAGGCGAAGTGCTCGGCGGCGGCCTTCATCACCAGCCGGCCGACCGCGTGCCCGCCGATGTAGAAGATGTGGTTGAACGGCTGGCGCAGCAGTTCCTGCGCGACTTCCGGACCGCCCTGCAGCACCGCGAACTCGTCCTCCGGAAACACCTTGGCGACGATGTCCGCCAGCACCTGCGCCGAATGCGGCGCAAGCTCGGAGGGCTTGAGCGCGCAGGCATTGCCGGCGGCGATCGCGCCCATCAGCGGCACGAAGCCGATGGCGATCGGCGCGTTCCAGGTCGCAAGGTTCAGCACCACGCCCTTGGGCTCGTACTGCACGTAGCACTTCTTGCCGACCGTCATCAGCGTGCCCTGCACGGTCTCGCGCTCCATCCACTTGGCGAGGTTGCGGCAGATGAAGTCGCACTCGCTCTTGACCATGAGCAACTGCGCGTCGATGTCGAGATCGACCAGCCGCAGCTCCTTCTTGCCGGCGGCGAGGATCGCGGGCCGCGCGTCGAGCGTCGCCTTGAGCAGCTTCTTGAGCTTCTCGACGCGCTGCTCGGCGGTGGTCTCGCGCAACGCCGGCGCCTTGGCGGCGAGGCGGGCGAAGAGGGAGGAGATGGAAGTGTTGGGTTCTTTCAGAACAGCGTTCATGAGTGCGACCTCTCAAGGTGGATTCCCTCTTCCGCTCGCGGGAGAGGGCCAGGGAGAGGGCGGTTGATGAGCGCCCTCTCCCGCCGCTTCGCGGCGACCTCTCCCGCACAGCGGGAGAGGTGAACAAATTCAGGCCTTGTAGGCCGGGATCTTGAACACCGACCGCATCATCGATTCGAGCTGGCTGTCCGACAGTAGCCGTCGCATCACGCCCATGGGCTTCACGTCCTTGCCCAGATACTCCATCGGCTTCCACTTCTTCTTGTCGAGAATCTCGAGCGTGCCGGCGAGCGCCTGCTCCGGCGAGGCGCCGCTCTTCTCGAGCATGTCGGGCAGCACCTGGCACATCGTGCGCTCCAGCGGCGCGTAGGCCTTGCGCAGATCCTCGCGCTGCGCTCCCCAGCTGTTCTTGGTGTTCTGGTGCGAGTTGGCCGACATGCCGGTGAGCACGCCACCGGGAATGATCGACGTGACCTGGATGCCGAGCGGCGCCAGCTCATGACGCAGCGTCAGCGTCATGCCGTGGATCGCGTGCTTGGTCATGTTGTAGGTGCCGGCGCAGATCGGGTTGGCGAGAATCGCACCCGAGCTGTAGTTGGCGATACGCGAGCCCGGCGCCTTCTTGCGGATCATCGGCAGGAAGGCCTGGATGACGCGCAGCTGTCCGAACAGGTTGATCTGGAACAGCCGCTCGGCTTGCTTCAAGTCCACGCCCTCGATGACGCCGACGGCGATGTTGGCGACGCCGGCCACGTTCATCAGCAGGTCGATGCCCTCGCCGTTGAGCGCGCGCGCCACGGTTTCGGCGCTCGCCTTCACCGACTCGGTGCTCGACACGTCCTGGTCGACGACGGTGACGTGGCCTTCGGTCTTGAGGTCGGTCGGCGCGCCGGGCAGCACGCCGGCGAACACGCGCCAGCCGCGCTGCGACAGCGCCTTGACCAGCAGGTTGGCCTGCCCGACGTTGGCGCCGGTGATGAAGGCGGTCTTCATGCCCTCAGTGGCCGGCACGCGCCGCCGCCTCGGGGCTGAACATCTGCGGGTTCACGCCCTTCTGGTTGATCTTCCACCAGCGGTCACCCGCCTCGTTGGTGAGGTATCCGGCCTCGTAGGCGTTGGCCTGCAGGTCGTGATAGATCGAGGCGCCGCGATGGAAGGCCTTCGACTCCGGCGAGTAGAAGTAGGCGACGAACGCCGTGCGCCACAGCTGGTTGCGCGAGTCGTAGTTGTCCGCCCACATCGCCATCCAGGTGTCCTCGTCGGCGTAGAGCACGCGCTTGGCGTAGACGTGCCGCACGCCGGGCTTGAGCGTGCCCTCGATGATCCAGACGCGATGCGGCTCGTAGCGCACGTAGTCGGGATTGATCGAGCCGGGCTTGATCAGGTCCGCGTACTTCACCGACGTGCTGTTGGTCCCGAAGTTGTGGTACGGGATGTACATCTCCTTCTTGCCGACCAGCTTCCAGGTGTAGCGCTCGGGGGAGCCGTTGAACACGTAGTCGTCGTCGACCGTGCGCAGGCCCGCCGGCGGCACCGGGTAGTCGAAGCCGACTTCCGGGGCCTGGCGCACGCGGCGGATGCCGGGCTGGTACTGCCACGACGAGGTCGCGTCCTTGGTGAAGTCGTTGGGCTGGAAGCCCACCGCGGTGAAGCCCTTGTCACGCTCGGGCAGCAGATAGCTCGTATAGAAATACGCTGCGATCTTGTCCTGGTAAGAGCCGCGCTTGTCCGGGTTCTTGCCCGGGTCCATGGTCCTGAAGTGCTGCTTGCCCCAGGCGATGCTGCCGCTGGCGTAGACGTCGGCGATGTCCACCACCGCGTCCTCGTTGGTGGCGCGATAGGGGTTGATCACGTTCCAGATCGCCTCGAGCCCGCTCGCCGGGAACGGGAACGGGATGCCGCCGCTGATGCCGGTGATGCCGAGCCCGTCGTGCACGACCTCGGAGGTCACGGCGTTCTTCTTCACCGTGTCGCACACCCACGGCGGATTGCCGAAGTCGCGATGGCTCTGGTACACGTTCATCTTGTAGTTGGCCGGATACTTCTGCAGCAGCGCCTTCTGGCCTTCGGTGAGGTTGGCGGCGTACTGCGCCATGTTCTTCGCGTCGATGGTGAACTTGGGCTTCTCGGCCGCATACGGGCCGGGGTCGAAGCCGCTGGCGTTCTTCATGCCGGGCCAGGTGCCGACGAACTTGCCGGTGTAGGCCGCGACGCCGCTGGCCGAGCCGGCTTTCTCCGCGCCGAAGCAGGTGTACTTCGGGCCGTCGAGCTCCTTGGCTTTCTCCGGCGCGACCTTGGCGGTTGCGGCGGATGCGAAGGCGACGAGTGTTGCTGCGATGACGATTCTGGTTTTCATGTCAGTGTCCCGCTCGAGCCGCAGCTTCCGGACTGAACTGCGCCGCCGTCATGGGCTGGTTGATGCGCCACCAGTTGTCGCCGGCCTGGTTGGTCATGTAGCCGGCCTCGTAGGCCTGCGACGTCAGGTCGTGGTAGACCGACATGCCGCGGTGATAGGCCTTGGATTCCTGCGAGTAGAAGTAGCCGACGAAGGTCACGCGCCAGAGCTGATCGCGGTTGTCGTAGTTGTCGGCCCACATCGCCAGCCAGCCGTCCTCGTCGGAGTAGATCGTCCGCTTCTTGTAGATGTGGCGCACGCCGGGCTTGAGCTCGGCCTCCAGCACCCAGACGCGGTGCATCTCGTAGCGCACGTATTCGGGATTGGGCGTGTGCGGCTTGATCAGGTCGGCGTACTTCACCGCCGGGTCGTTCATGCGGAAATTGTTGTACGGGACGTACATCTCCTTCTTGCCGACCAGCTTCCAGGTGTAGCGCTCCGGCGAGCCGTTGAACACGTAGTCGTCGTCGACCGTGCGCAGGCCGGCGGGCGGCACCGGGTAGTCGAAGCCGACTTCCGGGGCCTCGCGCACGCGGCGGATGCCGGGCTGGTACTGCCAGGACTGCGTCCACGCGCCCTGGAAATCGTTGGGCTGGAAGCCGACCGCGGTGAAGCCCTTGTCGCGCTCGGGCAGCAGGTACGAGGTGAAGAAGTAGGAGTTGATCTTGTCCTGGTAGGACGCGCGCTTCTTGGGATCCGGGTTGTTGCCCAGGTTCATCGTGCGGAAGCGGTTGCGGCCCCAGGCGATGGCGCCGTTGGCGTAGACGTCGGCGATGTCGCAGACGCAGGACTCGGTCCAGGCGCGGTGCGGATTGACGGTGTTCCAGATCGCCTCGAGGCCGCTGGTCGGGAACGGGAACGGGATCGCCCCGGTGGTGCCGGTGATGCCCAGGCCGTCGTGCACGATCTCGGAGGTGACGGCGTTCTTCTTCACCACGTCGCAGGCCCAGTCCGCGTTCTTGAAGTCGCGGTGACTGGGATACACGTTCATCTTGAACTCGTTGGGGTACTTCTTGAGCAGCTGCTTCTGGCCTTCGGTCAGGTTGGCGGCGTACTGCGCCATGTTCGCCGCGGTGATCGTGAAGAGCGGCTTCTCGCTGGCGTACGGGCCCGGCTCGAACCCGAACTTCTTGGACTGGCCGGGCCAGGTGCCCTGGTACTTGCCGGTGTAGGCGGCGACGCCGCTCTTGGTGCCGGCCTTCTCGGCGCCGTAGCAGGTATAGGTGGGACCGTCGAGCTCCTTGGCCTTCTCGGGCGGGACCTTGGCGGTGGCAAGGCCAGGGGCGACGACGACCAGCATGGCGACTGCGAGTCTGGATTTCATTATTGGCTTCTCCTCACTCCGGTCCACGCATCTTAGCGGGGCGGCTGTCCCTGACCTCACCCAAAGCGATGAATTGTAGGAGCGGCCGTTGGCCGCGACCGGTCGGGGCCAACGGCCCCTCCTACATGTAGTTCTTCAGCAGCTGGGTGCCCAGCCGCGTCTGCTCCGGGATCGCCTTCTCGTTCTCGCCGGCGAACTGCTTCTCGATCTTGCCGCCGATCAGCGGCACCTTTGAATTGACGTCCCAGTCGTAGGTCAGCACCGAGCCCTTGCCGTCGTCCTTGAGCGAGGTCACGGCCGACACCTGGATCGGCATCCCCTGCAGCTCGACCTTGATCGAGCCCTTCTTGGCGGCGACGTCCCAGGTCTCCACCGAGGTCACGTTGATGGCCGTGATCTTGCGCTTGATGGTGATGCTGAAGCGCTTGCCGTCGAACGCGTGGTCGACGACCTCGTAGTCCTTCACGCCCTGCAGGTCGAGCCGGTCGGTGTAGAACTTCTTGTCGGTCATCATCTTGATGACGACGTCGGACTTGGCGGGGTAGCGGCCTTCGAGTTTTTGTTTCATTGGGCTATCTCTCTCCTGTGGCTTCTTGTAGGAGGGGCTGTCAGCCCCGACCAGTCGCGGCCAACGGCGGCTCCTACATTATTCGTTATAAGGCTCGAACGACGACTTGGGCGACCCGCACTCCGGGCAGCTCCAGTCCTCGGGGAAGCTCTCGAACTTGGTGCCCGGCGCGATGCCGTGGTCCGGCAAACCGAGCGCCTCGTCATAGATGAAGCCGCAGATGATGCAGACCCATTTCATGCCGCGGCGCGCATGGCGCGCCCTACGTTCGTTTTCACGATCAGCCGGTTGATGCGGCGCGCGTTGTGGTGCGTCCACTCGTAGTCGAGCCGCCCGTCGCCGTCGGCGAGCTCCGCGTTCGGGTAGCGCTTCATGAACTCGGTGAGCATCAGCCGTCCCTGGACGCGCACGAGGTAGGTGCCGATGCAGAAATGCGCGCCGGCGCCGAACACCAGGTTGCCGTCGAGGCGCCGCGTGATGTCGAGCTCGTTGGGCCGATCCCACTTGGCGGGGTCGTGCCACGCCGCCTGGATGTTCACGCCGATGCCCTGCCCTTTCCTGATCCGCTGCCCGCCGAAGTCGTAGTCGCCGGTGGCGAAGCGGAAGAACGGCATCTTGCCGAACGAGCCGTAGCGCAGGAGCTCGACGATGGCGTTCTCCATCAGCTCGGGCTTGCTCTTGAGCAGCTCGTACTGCGACGGGTTCTTCAGCAAGCCGTGGATCAGGTACGTGTGCAGATCGGTGGCGGTGTCCGAGCCCGCGGTGATCAGCGCGAAGATCACCGACAGGATCTCGTAGTCGTCGAGCTTCTCGCCGTTCTCGGTTGCGCCGACCAGGTTGCCGAGGAAGTCGTCGCCGGGATGCTCCCGGTTGCGCCGCTCGGTGATGAGGCCGCGGAAGAACGCAAAGCCCGGCAGCGTCGCCTTCATGGCGACGTCGCGCTCCTTGGGCCCGAGGTTGATGCGCGTGGACTTGATCACGTTCACCGCAAACTCGTGGAAGACGTCCTCCTGGTTGCCGGGCACGCCGACCATGCGCGCGATCGAGCGCACCGGGATCTTGGTGGCGAGCTTGTCGTAGACGTCGAACTCCTCGGCGTCGCCGATGGCGTCGAAGCACTCGGTGACCAGATCGCGGATCTTCTCGTCGATCTTGCCCATCACCGGGCGCGAGAACGCCGGCATGGTCAGCTTGCGCAGGCGCAGGTGATCGGCCGGCGACACCGCGAAGAAGCCCTTCTCGAAGGCGCGGTCGAAATCGTTCTTGTCGGCCTCGGCCTTGGGCGGCGGCGCGTGCTCCCAGGCGCGGAAGTCGGGCGTGAAGCGGTTGTCCTTGAGCAGGTCCTGGCAGAGCTCGTGGCTCGAGACGATCCACATCTGCAGGTCCTTGTGCCACGCGACCGGGTAGTCGCGCATCAGCGTCTGCCAGACCGGGTCCGGGTTCTTGATGAAGTCCTTGGAATAGGGATTGAAGACGCGGGCGTCGATCTCGACGCGGCCATCGGTTGCGGGTGCGACGGTGCTCATCGGTGCTTGCTCCTGGCTTTGGCGAAGCCCGCGAGCAAGGCCTGCAGCGCGGGCAACCATTGATGGGGACTGGTCTCGAGCGCGCGCGGGAACACGCGGCGCACAAGCGGCAGATCGGCGGGGTCGCGCTGGGCCAGCGCGGATTTCATCGCCGCCGCCCAGTTGCCGCCGGCGGCGCGGCTCGCCTTCTGGCCGATGGCGCCGGCGGCAGCGCCGATGGTCAGCGTGCCGATCGCATGGAACAGGGCCACGCCCTCCTCCACCGAGAAGCCGTGCTTGCGGATCTCCTGGAGGAACTGCTCCAGCACGTCGATCTCGGCATGCGGGCCGATCCGGCCCTTCAGCAGCTCGGCGATCATCGTCGGCTCGGCCACGAAGGATTCGTAAAGGCTTTCCGCGTAGCGCGTCGCAAGCTCGGTCCAGTCGCCGTGGTCGCGGCCCGGCAGCCGACGCTCCAGCGCCGCCTCGAACGTCGCAAGCCGTACCAGCTCGTCGCGATTCTTGACGTGGCGGTAGAGCGTGGCCAGCGCCACGCCGAGACGATCGGCGACGTCCTTGAGCGTGACGCGGTCCAGCCCGATGTCGCGCGCCGCCTCGATGATCGCCGGCACGGTGACGCGCGGCGGGCGGCCAAGCTTGACGGGCGCGGGCGCTCTGGCGGCGGCGTTGAGGGGCATGGCCGCCATTATGGGAATCGATTCTCGAAATTGCCTCGTCCCTTTGTGGGAGTCGTCAGCGCGAGCCACGCCGCAATGGCGTGCGCGATGCTGACGTCGACGATCAGCCTGTAGTCATCCTCGCCGAGCTGCTGCAGCACCGCGTTCGCAAGGCCCGCGAAGCGCGTGCGCGCGCCGACGCCGTGTCGCACCAGCGCCGGGTCGCATCCCGCGGCGATCACGTCGCGAGCGCCCTGCCCGCTGACGCGAAACGCAGCCGTGCGATCCGAGACGTCGGTGATCAGGACGCCGGGCACCGGCTCCGGCAGCGCGCGCGCGCCAGCAGCGATCAGCAGCCACGCGTTCGGCTCGATCCAGGCGCAGCCGAGCTCGGCGTTGCCGCTGACGCCATTCGCCTGCGTCGGCAGCTGCAGTCCCCAGGCCGACGTTGCAGCCGCAACTGCGGCGCGATCCGGATGCGCGCGGAATTCGCGCACGCTGGCGACGGTCAGGCGCTCTTCGGCAACGCGCAGCTCAGCCATGGAGCCGTTCCCCTTGTGGATCGTAGGCGGCGGCGCTCACGACCTGCGCAGCGATGGTGACGTCGTGCTGCGCGTCGTAGACGCTCACGGTTTCGCCCATGCGTGCGCGTCCGCGCTCGACCAGGCCCATGGCGACGGGTCGGCCCAGCGTCGGGCTCTGCACCGACGACGTCACCCAGCCTTCGGAGCGGCGCCTGCCGTCCTGCAGCGCGACGACGTGCGCGCCCGGTGGCAGCAGCGTGCGTCCGTCCTGCGGCGCCAGGCCGACGAGCTGCCGGCGATTGGCGCGCAGTCCTTCCGGCGTCATGGTCGAGCGACGCCCCGCAAAGTCTTCGGCCTTCTTGTCGATGATCTGGGCGAAGCCGATGTCCTGCGGCATGGTCGCGCCGTCGGTCTCGGTGCCGACGTGCAGGAAGCCCTTCTCGATGCGCATCACCATCAGCGACTCGATGCCGAACGGCGTGATCTCCAGGTCCTTGCCGAGATCGAGCAGCCGCTGCCACAGCGCCGCGCCCTGCCGCCACGGCACGCTCACCTCGTAGGACAGTTCGCCGGTGAAGCTCACGCGGGCGATGCGCACCGGCGTGCCGCCCATGCGGCCGGCGCGCGCAGTCATGTGCGGGAACGCGCTGGCCGAGAGATCGACGTCCAGGCCTACGCGCTCGAGCAGCGTGCGCGCGTGCGGGCCCGCGACCATGATCGTGGCCCACTGCGTGGTGACCGGCTCGACGATCACGCGAAGATCGACCCACTCGCACTGCAGCCATTCCTCGAGCCAGTCCGTCACGCGCTCGGCGTGTCCACTCGTAGTGCCGACTTGGAAGCTGTGCTCGTCCCAGCGCGTCAGCACGCCATCGTCCATGACGATGCCGTCCTCGCCGAGCATCAGCCCGTATCGGCAGTGACCGGCCTTCAGCGTCTTGACGTTGTTGACGTAGATGCGCTGCAGGAGCGTCGCGGCGTCGGGGCCGTGCACCAGGATCTTGCCCAGCGGCGAGTAGTCGACGATGCCGACGCCGCTGCGCACCGCCTTAACTTCGCGCGCGATCGTGGCCGACTCCGTTTCGCCGGCACGCGGGAACAATGCGGGGCGCGCCCAGCCGCCGTAGTCCTCGAGCTTCGCATCCGCTGCGCGCAGCCAGGCATCCGTCGGCAGGCGGCGCAGCGGCTGATACAGCGCTTCGACGTTGCGGCCTGCGAGCGCCCCGAACGTGACCGGGTCGTACGGCGGGCGGAACTTGGTGGTGCCGACCTCGCCCGGTGCCTTGCCGACGACACCGCCGAGGATGCCGATGGCGTTGACGTTGGAGGTCTTGCCCTGGTCGGCCATCATCCCGGTGGTGGTGTAACGCTTGAGGTGCTCGACCGCGGCGAAGTTCTCGCGCACCGCCAGGCGCAGGTCGCCTTCGGTTACGTCCGCGGCGAAATCGATCCACGAATACGCCGGCGTGCGGCCGAGCGCCGAGACGTCCACGCGCCACAGCGGCTGCACGTTCGCCGGCGCCTCGAAGGCGCCCGCGGCAGCACCGACCGCGCGCGCGCCCTGCGCGGATCCGGTCGGCACGAATGCCTGCAGCGCCTCGTCGAAGCGCACGCTGCCGCCCGCCTGCGAGAACAGGTGCACCGTCGGATTCCAGCCGCCGGACACCAGCAGGCAATCGCAGTCGGCGGACTTTGCGGTCTGCGGCAGCGCCCTACCCTGCTCGTCGACGCGATGCCACTCGACGCTGCGGACGCTCTTGCCGATCGTGTTCGTCGGCGCGCAGCGCCACTGCACGTGGATGCCGCGCGCGCGCAACGTCGCGATCTCTGGCGCCGTCGACCCGGCGCGGGCATCGAGGATCGCTGCGATCTCCACGCTGGCGTCGAGGAGCGCCAGCACGGTCGCGTAGGCGCTGTCGTTGTTGGTTGCGATGACGGCGCGACGACCCGGCAGCACGCCGAAGCGCTGCAGATATTCGCGCGCCGCGCTCGCCAGCATCACGCCAGGCCGGTCGTTGTTCGGGAACACCAGCGGCCGCTCGATCGCGCCGGTGGCGACGACCACCTCGCGCGAGCGGAAGTGCCAGAGCCGCTGACGCACGGATCCGGACAGGTGCTGCACGGCGACCACGTAATCGTGGTCGTAGTAGCCGAAGGCGGTGCAACGCTCGAGCACTTGCACGCCCGGGATTGCGGCGATGGCCGGCTTCGCGTCCAGCAGCGTCACGCGCTTGCCAGCCTTCGCGGCCTCGCTCGCCGTCGCGATGCCGGCGCTGCCGGCGCCGATCACGAGCACGTCGACGCTCTCGTAGCGCTTGTCGTAGCGATCCGGGTCCGCCTCGGTCGGGCTGCGGCCAAGGCCCGCGGCAGCGCGGATCACTCCCTCGAACCACTTCCAGCCCGGCCACAGGAAGGTCTTGTAGTAGAAGCCCGCGGGCATGAAGGCTTTGAACCAGCCGATCAGCGCGAGCACGTCGAACTGCGCGCTCGGCCAGCAGTTCACCGCGCGGGCCTGCAGCCCTTCGACGAGCGGGATCTGCGTCGCCTTGAGGTTCGGCTCGGTGCGCGCGCCGGTGCCGAGCTGCACCAGCGTGTTGGGCTCTTCCGCGCCGGCACCGACGATGCCGCGCGGACGGTGATACTTGAAGCTGCGCCCGGTGACGCGCACGCCGTTGGCGAGCAGCGCCGAGGCGAGCGTGTCGCCCGCAAAGCCGGTGTAGCTGCGGCCGTCGAACGAGAAGCGCAATGGCTTTGATCGATCGATGGCACCACCTTTGCGGGCGCGCAGGCTCACAACGCGTCCTCGATCTTCGGCTTGGGCGCGGTCATGGCGTAGACGGCGCGGATCTCGTGCGTGACCGTGTGGCGCGCGATGTTGAACCACTGGCGGCAGCCGGCGGCGTGCAGCCAGCGCTCGAAGTGCCAGCCCTTGGGATTGATGCGGCCGAACAGGTACTGCGACCAGGCCTCGTCGCTCACCTGGTCGTGCGGGCCCGGGCGCGCGACGTGGCTCTGGCCACCGCAGCGGAATTCCGCTTCGTCGCGGGGACCGCAGAACGGGCAGTCGATCTTCAGCATCAGTGCGCGATCCCCGAGGCGCCGGCCTCGTCGATCAGCGCGCCGCTGGTGAAGCGCTCCAGCCCGAAGCCCGCGATCAGCGGATGAATCTTGCCCGTCGCCAGCGTGTGCGCCATCGTGAGGCCGCCGGCCGGGATCGCCTTGAAGCCGCCGGTGCCGAAGCCGCAGTTGAGGTACAGGTTGTCGATGGGCGACGGTCCCAGGATCGGCGAGGAGTCCTTCACCACGTCGACGATGCCGGCCCACTGGCGCATCAGCCGCAGCCGCGAGAATGCCGGGAACATCTCGAGCATGCCGGCGACCACGTTCTCGACCGTGTGCAGGTTCCCGCGCTGCGCGTACGACGGATACAGGTCGAGCCCGCCGCCGATCACCACCTCGCCCTTGTCGGTCTGGCTGATGTAGACGCCCGTCGACGGCGACAGCGACACGCTGTTCAGCACCGGCTTCACCGGCTCCGACACGAACGCTTGCAGCGCGTAGCTGGTGATCGGCAGCGACAGGCCCGCAAGCGCGGCGAGCTGGCTGGTGTGCCCGGCGACGGCGAGGCACACCTTGCCGGCGGCGAGGGGTCCGAGCGAGGTGTCGACGCCGGTGATCGCGTTGCCGTTGCGCTGGAACCCGGTGACCTCGCAGCACTGAATGATGTCCACACCCAACGCGTCGGCGGCGCGCGCGTAGCCCCAGGCGACGGCGTCGTGGCGCGCGGTGCCGGCGCGGCGCTGCATCAGCGCGCCCAGGATCGGGAAGCGGCCGTCCAGGCGCAGCATCGGCTCGACCTCGTGAACCTGCGAGGGCTCCAGCCACTCGGCGTCGATGCCGTTGATACGCATGCCGTTGAGCAGGCGGTGCGTCATCTCCACCTGGTGGCGCGTGTGCGCGAGGTTCATCATCCCGCGCTGCGACAGCATGATGTTGTAGTTCAGCTCGCGCGACAGTCCTTCGTAGAGCTTCAGCGACAGCTCGTAGAACGCCGCCGATTCCGGGAAGAAATAGTTGGACCGCACGACGGTGGTGTTGCGGCCGGTGTTGCCGCCGCCGAGCCAGCCCTTCTCCAGCACCGCGATGTTGCGCACGCCATGGTTCTTCGCCAGGTAATACGCCGTCGCCAGCCCATGTCCGCCGGCGCCGACGATGACGACGTCATAGCTCGCGCGTGGCGTCCTGGCACGCCACGCAGGCTGCCAGTCGCGATGACCGGTCAGGGCGTTGCGGAAGATGGACCAGGCGGAATAGCGCGAGGAATGGCTCACGGCGCGCCGACCGCCTCCATCACCTGGCGGAATTCCGCGTATCCGGTCACCAGAGGCGGCGACTGCCACGCCTTCTGCGCGATGACGCGCAGGTTCGGCGCGATGTGCAGCGCCACCTCTTCCTCGGTCTCCGCCGCCGGATCGTCGCACCAGAGGTTGAGCCTGGTGCCGAGGTTGCGCGGCTCGCCCGGGTCGACGACGTCGGGCGGGAAATTCAGCGTCGCGTCGTAATAGATCGGCCCGTAGAACTCATGGACGTCCCAGCTCTCGTAGGCCGACTGCATGTCTGCCGGCGGCGGCAGCGGCGAGACGCCGAAGGCGCCGCCGAGCACGTAGTAGGTCGGGAACCAGCCGGCGTTGACGATCGTGCGGCCCTGGTCGAGCAAGGTCTGCGGCTCGGGCGGCAGCGGATCCGACAGCGGCGAGACGTTGGTCCACCACTCCGCGACGATGTCCGGATTCACCGTCACCGCCGCGCCGCCGTTGAGATCGTCGTGCCACATGCGCGTGCGACGTCCATGCGCGCGCACGATCTCGTCGATGCGGTTGGTGAAACCGTGCACTGCGTCCTTGGCCACTGCCTGCGCACCGTATTGCTCCTGCGCGTAGGCGGCGAGCTGCGAATACAGCGGGTATTCGTAGGGCGCCATGTATTCGTCGGCGCCGGTGTGCCACCACGGCCCGGGGAAAAGCTCCATGTACTCGTCGATCAGCTCGGTCGCGAACTGCAGCGCCGCGGGATTGGTGACGTCGAGCCGGTCGGGCGCGGCGCGCCCGAGCACGTCGACCAGCTGCAGCTCCGGATGCGACGCGAGCGCGGCCTCGAGGTGACCGGGCATGTCGATCTCCGGCGCCACCGTGATGAAGTGACGCTGCGCCAGCGCGACGATCGCGCGCACCTCGTCCTTGGTCAGGTGCTCCGCCGAGACGATCTCCGGGTGCGACGCGCTCTCGATGCGGAAGCCCTCGTTGTCGCTGAAGTGCAGGTGCAGGTAATTCATCTTGAGGTACGCAAGCTCGCGCACGCGCGACTGCAGCCACGCCGGCGTGAAGTACTTGCGGCCGGCGTCGACCATCATTCCGCGCTCGGGATAGCGCGGCCAGTCGCGCGCGATGCCGCCAGGGACCGCGCCCTGTTTCGCCAGCTGCAGCAGCGTGCGGGTGCCGTAGAACACGCCGCGCGCCGTGCGCGCGCTGATCTGCACGGCGCCGTCGACTTCCAGTCGATAACCCTCCTCGCCGAGCTCGGCGTCGCAAGTTGAAAGCGACAGCACGATGTCGCCGCCCTCGCCGACGCCGATCGACAGCTCGTCGGCCAGGGTTTGCGCGACGTCGATCAGCTCCGGCTGCGCCGTGATCCGCGAGCTCGGCTTCAGGACGAAGGACGCACCGCCGGGCTGCCACTGCCGCAGCGCGGGGATGGTGCGTGGACGTTGCGACGCCGTGTCCAAGATCGCCGCGCAGCGCTGCGGCGGCGCCGTCACGATCGATGGGATGCCGGCGCTGTCGCCACAGGCGGCGAGCAGCACGATGCCGAAGAGCGCAAAGCACCTCATCGGAACTGCAGGCAGTGGCGTACGACGTCGACCATGGCCAGCGAGATCATGCGCGAACCGCCGGCGCGATGGCTGGCCCAGGCGGCGAGCGCGGCGTGCAGCCCGGTGAGCGGATCGGCGATCGCATCGCCCGCGATGAGGTTCAGACCGGTCGCCTGTCGCATCAGATGCGAGAGACCTGCAGCGACGCCGGCGTCGTCGCCGTAGGCGATCCAGTTCTCCTGCGGCTCGCCGCGGCCGTAGCCAGTGATGCTGAGCCACGTGAGCCGCGGGTTCTGCGCGACGAGGGCCTCGGCGTCGATGCCGAGCTGACGCAGCGCGCGCGGTCGCGACGCCTCGATGATGATGTCGGCGCGCAGGATCAGGTCGCGCAGCGCGTCCCTGCCCTTGGCGCGCGACAGGTCGAGCGCGAGCTCTTCCTTGCCGACGTTGAGCAGGTCGAAGAACTCCCGGGGCCCGCGCCGCGCGCCATCGGGCCGCGTCGTGCTCTCGACCTTGATCACGCGCGCTCCGCATCGCAGCAGCAGGCGCGAGCACAGCGGCCCGGCCCAGAGGGAGGAGAGGTCGACCACGACCGGTTTGCCTTCTCCCTCCGGGAGAAGGTGGCGCGCAGCGCCGGATGAGGGAACGAACCACCGCACCGCCCTCCCCCCCACCGGCACGCTCGGCGCCACCGCCAGCCCCAGCATCCGCCCGCGCTCCACCACGTCGTGCATGGTCCGCTGCGCGACTTCGCGCCGCACCGATTCCCAGGACGGGTCTGCGTCGCGCTCGAGCCACGCCGGCACCAGCGACCAGTCATCGTCGCGCGCGAGGCTCACGCCGATCGCGCCGTCCCTGGTGTCGAGCAGGTAGCAGCCGCCGCCGGGCGAGACGGCGCCCTTGCGCGTGAAGCCGGAGATCCTCGCGCGCTCGGCGAGCAGATCGGAGCCGCGCATGCCGTCGAGCGATCCGGCCGGCGCCAGCGATGCCAGCGCCGCGAGCGCGCCGTCGGCGCATGCGGTGATCGGCGCCGGGCATATCTGCGGTGCGCCGTCGGCAAGGCCAGTGAGCGCGGCCATGCCGCTGCGAACCCAGCCGGTCTCCGGGGATTCTTCGACGAGATCGATGGACCGCCCGGGCTCTACGCCGAGCGACTCCAGCAGGCTGCGCGCGTAGCGCAGCCCTGCGCCGTCAGCCGCTGGCAAATTCCTGGCGGACAACACGTCGCAGCACCTTGCCCAGATCGTTGTATGGCAGCGACGGCTTGAAGACGATGCGCTGCGGCACGCGCGAGGAGCGCAGCTTGCCGCGCACCAGGTCCTGCAGCTCGGCGACGCTCGCCTTTGCGTTCTCCTTGAGCACCACCGCCGCGGCGACGCCCTCGCCCCACTGCTCGTCGGGCATCGCCACCACCGCCGCGTCGGCCACGGCCGGGTGCGACAGCAGCACGTCCTCGATCTCGCCCGGCGAGATGTTCTCGCCGCCGCGCACGATGACATCGTCGGCGCGACCGTCAAGGAACAGGTAGCCCTCGTCGTCGACGAAACCGCGGTCGCGCGTCGGGAACCAGCCGTCGGCGTCGAGCTGGCTGCCGAGCGACAGGTACTCGCCCGACACCTGCCCGCCGCGCACGAACACCAGGCCCGCCTCTTCCGGCCCCAGCACGCGGCCGTTGTCGTCGCGCACCTGGATCTCCACCGCGCCGGTCGGCTTGCCGACCGACGCGAGGCGCCGCGCGATCTTCGGCTCGCTGCTGCCGGCCGCTGCGCGATGATCGTCGGGCCCGAGCACGGCGACGGTCGAGCTGGTTTCAGTCAGGCCGTAGGCGTTGGTGAAATCCACGCCGGGGAACATCTTGATGGCGCGCTGGATGGTGGAGAGCGGCATCTTGCCGCCGCCGTAGGCGATGGCCTTGAGCGCCGGCGCGTCGCACTTGTCGGCGCCGATCTGCTCGACGATGCGCGACAGCATGGTCGGCACGAGGAAGGCGTTGGTGACGTTCTCCATGCGGCAGGCGTCGAGCCAGGCGCGCGGCTCGAAGCTCTCCATCTGCACCATGCGGCGGCACGCATAGGTCGACGACAGCACCGCCGAGATGCCGGCGATGTGGTACGGCGGCACCGTGACGACGGTGGCCTCGTCCTCGCCGGCGGCGGCGAACTCCACTGTGCCGACGATGTACGACATCAGGTTCTCGTGGCGCAGGATGGCGGCCTTGGGCTTGCCGGTGGTGCCGCTGGTGAAGAGCTGGATGGCGACGGCGCGCGGATCGTCTGGAATTTGGATCCCCTCCCCCGCGTGCGGGGGAGGGTCAGGGAGGGGGCGTAAGAAATCGTCACGCATCACCAGTTGAACGTCGGAGCGCGGGGTAATCAATGGAGCGTAGGCGGCGCTCGTCACCAAGTACGCCGGCGCGACGCGCTCGACCAGCTCGTTGATCTCGGCTTTGGTGAGGCGGTAGTTCAGCGGCACGAACGGCACGCCCGCATAGGCGGCGCCGAAGATCGCCACCGGGAACGCGGGGCTGTTCACGTCGAGCAGCGCGACGTACTTCGCGCCGCTGGCGCGGATCGCCGCCGCCGCGGCCTGCGCCCGGGCGCGCAACGTCGCGTAGTCCAGACGCTCGTCACCGCACACGACGCCGACCCGGTCGCCGAAGGCTTCGGCGGCCATGTCCAGGATCATCGCGATGTTCATGCGTTTTTAATCGGAGCTCGGCAGCTGCTTGGCCTGCTTCACTTCCATCGGCGTGCCGTTGAGCGACAGCGAGCCGTTGCCGCCCTTGGTGCAGAGCAGTTCCACGGATTCATCGGCGTTGACGTAGCGCTTGCCGATCAGCGTGCCGGCGGCGTGCGCCGCGTCGACCTGCGTTCCCGTGCCGGTCGCGGTCGGCGCGATCATCTCCGCCCCGCCGCAGCAAAGGTCGAACTCGCCCGCCGGCGCCTTGATCACCATGACCTGCGTGTCGCAGACCGCGCTCTTGAAGCGGGAACCGGCTTTTAACGTCGCTCCCATCTTTCACTCCTTGTCGGGGCCTATGCCCCTCCTGCGACCCATTCTGCCCAAGCGCCGAAATGCTGGAACAGGTCCGAACGGGTGGGAAACAAAAAATGGCTGTGGCCGGCGTCGGGCTGCACGTAGAGCGTGACCTTGCTCGACTTGGGGAACGCCGCGGGGATCGCCGCGGGATCACCGGTCATGTCGCGCTCGCCGACGCCGACGAAGACCGGAACCTCGATCTGCCGCGCCTCCGGCGCCACGTTGTCCGGCAGCATCGACATGAACGCCGTCACCGGCAGCAGGCAGTCGGTGGCGGCCTTGAGCGCCGCGATGCCCTTGGGATCGGCGCTGGCGCTGCCGTAGATCTGGGCGCCGTTGCCGGACGAGCGGATGCGCGGATACGGCTCGGGGAACGTGCGGCGCGTGAATTCCACCAGCCGCGCGCGCTGCTCCTGCTGCGAAAGCTTCTTCACGTCGGGCGGCATGTATTCCGGCAGGCCGCGCGTAGCGAACCCGAGCACGGCGATGGCGACGTGCTGATGCGCGGACGCCTGCTGCAGGACGGTCATCATCGCGCCCATCGAATGGCCGACGCCGATGGAGCGCAGCGCGGGCAACGGCGGAACGCCGTCGGCGCCGTCGCGCAAGCGCTTCAAGACTTCGGCCGTGGCCGTCGCGTTGGCGCGCGTCAGCAGATCCGGTGTCAGCGCGTAACCGTCTTTGGGCTTGCTGCTGTCGCCAAGGCCCAGGTGATCGAGCGCGACGACGACGAAGCCGCGCTGCGCCATCGTGCGCGCAAAGCTGAAGCTCTCGTCGCCGTCTTCGGGAAGCAGATCGAAGTACTTGCGATTCATGTTGCCGCCGGCCAGGCAGACCAGCACTGCCCTGGCGCGGGCTGAATCCGTCGGGAACGTCGCCGTCACGCCGACCAGAAGCGGGCCTTCGCCGTCGATCCGCTCGCGGGAATCTACTTTTAAAGTAATTTGCAACATCTTGTTTTACTTGTAGGAGGGGCTGTTAGCCCCGACCGATCGGGGCAACGGCCCCTCCTACAGAAGCGCTCACGCCTGCCCCAGCACCGCCCCCGCCATCCCCGACGACACGAGCACGTGCTGCACGCTCTTCACCTGGTTCACCGACGTGCCGCGGATCTGGCGCACGCCCTCGGCCATCGTGTTCATGCCGTGGATGTAGGCCTCGCCGAGCAACCCTCCGTGCGTGTTCACCGGCAGCTTGCCGTCGATGGCCATGCCGCCGGACTTCACGAAGCCCGCAGCCTCGCCCGGCTTGCAGAAGCCGAAGCCTTCCAGCTGCAGCAACACGTGCGGCGTGAACGCGTCGTAGATCATCGCCGCCTGCATGTCGGCGGGCTTGAGGCCCGTCTGCGCCCACAGGCGCTTGGCGGTGCCCTGCGCTTCCGGCATGACGGTGAGATCGTCGTGGTAGTAGTTGGAGATCACCTCGACGTTGTACGGGATCGACTGCGCAGCGCCGACGATCTTCACTGGCTTCTGCTTGAGGTCCTTCGCGCGCTCCAGGCTCGTGACGAGGATGGCCACGCCGCCGTCGGACTCCTGGCAGCAATCGAGCAGGCGCAGCACCGGCTCCATGATCCACTTGGAATTCTGATGATCCTCCAGCGTGATCGGCTTTTCGTAGAACCACGCCTTGGGATTGGTCGCGGCGTACTTGCGCTGCTGCACTGAGATGTAGCCCAGGTCGCGGTTGGTGACGCCGTACTTCCACATATAGCGCTGCGCCTGCAGCGCGCCCCAGCTCGCCGGCGTCATCGCGCCGAACGGCACGCACCACAAGAGCGAGCCGGTGCCGTTGCCGGACTGGTAGCTCGTGGTGTTGGTCGGGTTCTGGCCGAAGCGGTATTGGCTGCGCTCGTTCATCGCGCGCCAGATCAGCACGTTCTTGCACAGCCCGGCGTTGACCAGCGCCATCGCCTGGTAGAGCGTCGCGGCCGCGGCAGCGCCGCCGCCGGGGATGCGCGTGGTGAACGCCAGGTCCTTCACGCCGAGCGCGCGGGCCAGCATCACCTCGTCGCTGTTGTCGATGGTGAAGGTGATCATGCCGTCGATGTCGCGCGGATCGATGCCTGCGTCGTCGCATGCGGACTTGGCGCACTCGGCGGCGAGCTGCAGCTCGCTGCGCTTGGACTCCTTGGAGAACTCGGTCGCGCCGATGCCCGCGATCGCCGCGTCGCTGAAGCTTCGCTTCATGCGCCCTCTCCCGGCGCATTCGCGCCACCCTCTCCCGAAATGGGAGAGGGAATCCGTGCACGGAATACGGGGACTTTGTGATTGTTCATCGTCGGCTCGAACGTCACCTCGACCGCCATGTCGTTCTTCATGTCCTCGACCTTGACGCCGACGACGTTGGAGACGAAGCGGATGCCTTCCTCGAGCTGGATGACGGCGACGACCGGCGCCTCGCGGAAGCCGAATGGCGGCGGATGCCGCGGAACGCACCAGGCGTGGACCGTGCCCTTGCCCGAGAGCTTCACCTCGACGCGCTTAAGGCTGTGGCAGAACGGGCACATCGGCCGCGGCGGAAACACGAACTTGTCGCAGTCGCCGCACTTCTGGCCGAGGAACTCCTCGCGATCGGCCGCCTCCCAGAAGAACTTGGCGTCGAGCGTGACGATCGGCGCGATGCGCGTGGGCTTGGCGGGCGGCGGTGTGGGTGTATTCATGCGCGCCAAGATACGGGCGCGGACATGCCGGGGGCTTGATACAAACGGGTGAGTCCTGCGCACCGGCGCGCGGTACCGCGACGACGCTAACGAGAGGCGACCTGCCGGATCAGCTCCTCGATCATCCCCGGCTTCGGCGGCTTGACCAGGTGCTTGTCGAATCCTGCTTGCGCGGATCGCTGCAGATCGCGCTCCTGGCCCCAGCCGCTGAGCGCGGCGATGAACGTCTTGTCCATGCCGGGCATCGCGCGCAGGCGCCGGGCGACTTCGTAGCCGTCCAGCCCGGGCATGCCGATGTCGAGCAGGATGAGCGCGGGTTGCTGTGCGTGCGCGGCTTCGAGGGCCGCAGCGCCATCGTAGACGACGGTCACGTGATGTCCTTGCAGGCGCAGCAGCAGCCCGAGCGAGTCGGCCGCATCACGGTTGTCGTCGACCACGAGCGCGCGCACCGGCGTCGCCGCGGCCGTCGCGCGCGCTTCGGCGACCGACGGCGCTTCCAGAGCGCCAACGCGCGGCAGCCGCACGCTCACGACCGCGCCTTTGTCCGGACCGTCGCTTTGGGCCTCCACGGTGCCGCCGTGCAGCTCGACGATGTTCTTCACCAGCGTGAGGCCGACGCCGAGCCCGCTGGCCGCGCGCACCGTCCCGTGCCCACCCTGGACGAACAGCTCGAAAACGCGCGGCAGGACGTCGGCGCTGATGCCGATGCCGTTGTCGCGCACGCGCAGCAGCACCGCCTCGCCGTCGGCGTGCGCCTCGATGCGGATGCGGCCGCCGGCCGGCGTGTACTTGGCGGAATTGGTCAGCAGGTTCGCGACCACCTGCACCAGGCGCTCCGGGTCGGCGTCGACGTGCAGCGTCTCGTCGAGCACCGTTTCCAGAATGTGGCGCTGGCGCACGATCAGCGGCTGGACCGTCTCGATGGCGCGCGCGACCACCGTCGCCACCGCCAGCGGCTCGCGCCGCAGGTCGATCTTCCCGCGCATCACGCGCGATACGTCCAGCAGGTCGTCGACGAGCCGCGTCAGGTGATGCAGCTGGCGCTCCATGACCTCGCGCGCCTCCTGCAGCATCGGCGGCGCGACGCCCGGCAGGCTCATGATCTGCAGCGCGTTGCGGATCGGCGCCAGCGGATTGCGCAGCTCGTGCGCGAGCGTGGCCAGGAACTCGTCCTTGCGGCGGTCGGCGTCGAGGAGCGCGAGCTCCATGCGCTTCATGTCGCTGATGTCGGTGTTGGTGCCGAACCAGTAGAGGATCGCCCCGTCGGCGCCGCGCAGCGGGTTCACGCGCGTGAGGAACGGCCGGAACTGGCCGTCGGCGCCCTTCAGGGGGAACACCATCTCGAATGGCTCGCCCGTAGCCAGCGACCGCTCCCACCTCTCGATCACGCGCGGAAGGACGGCAGGATCGTGCACCGCGCGCCACCCTGCGCCTTCGGCCTGGGCGGGACTCGTCCCGGTGTAGTCGTACCAGCCGCGGTTGAACCAGAAGATGTGGCCGTCCGGCCGCGCCATCCATGCGAGCTGCGGGATGGTGTCGGCCAGCAGGCGAAACTTCTCCTCGCTGTCGCGCAGCGCCAGGCCGGCGCGACGCTCGGCGGTGACGTCGCGGTGAATCAGCACCACTTCCCGCAACTGACCGGATTCATCCTTGCGCGGATAGGCGACCGCCGTCACCCAGCGCGCGGCGTCCTCCTTCTGCGCAAGGTCGGGGATCGTTTGCGCGGGGTCGTAGCGGATCTCCGGGATCTCGACGGGCTCTCCGGCGAAGGCGCGCCGCAGATAGGGCAGCACGCCGTTGGCATCGAGCTGCGGATCGGTGAGCATGTTGTAGTCCGCCAGCTGCTCGACGGTCGCGCCCCATAGCTTCGACCAGGCCGCGTTGACCTGCAGCGTGCGTCCGTCCGGGGCCAGCACCTGCACGCTGAACGGCGCCTGCTCCATCAAGCCGCGGAACCGGTTCGCGCTCTCGCGCACGGCCACCTCGGCGCTCTTGATGTCGGTGATGTCGAGCGCGATGCCGACCATGCGCTCTACGGCGCCCTCCGGACCGCGGATGACCTTGCCCGAGGCCGCCACCCAGCGCAGACCCTTGCGCGGATGGCGGATGCGCTGCTCGGTGCGGAACGCCGAGCCTGAGGCGAGCGCCTCGCGCAATCGCGCGAGCGTCGGCTCGCGATCCTCCTCCACGACCGCGGCGATGCCGCGCTCGAAGCTCGGCGCCTCCGCCGGATCCAGTCCGTACACCTCGCGATACTGATCGGACCAGAAGACCTGGTTGCTCGCGGCGTCCCAGTCCCAGGCGCCGATGCCCGCATTCTCGTGGATCAGCTTCAGCCGCGCTTCGCGGTCGCGCAGGGCACGCTGCTCGCGCCGCAGATCTTCCTCGAGGGCCGCGCGCTCCAGCGCGACCGCGCATTGGTCGGCCAGCGCCTGGAAGAAGTCGACGTCGTGACGCTGGAAGGCGGCAACGTCGGGAAAGCAGAATGCGAGCACGCCGCCGGTGCGCTGCGCGATGCGCAGCGGCAGGGCGATGACCGGGCCGCCGTGCTCCGCCCCGTGCACGGTCGCGAGCACCGGGTAGCGCCGATTGCGCTCTTCGCGGTTGGCGACGACGACGATCTGCCCGGTGCGGGCGGCGTCGGCCACGGGCACGGGCGAGTCCACCGGGTAGCTTTCCCAGTCGGCGCGCGTCTCGCTAGACACGCCTTCGAAGCCGACGTTGGTCAAGGTATTGCCATCGGCGCTCAGCAGCGCAACGACGCCGACGTCGGCGCCCAGCCGCTGCAGGCCGTCGTTCATGATGACCGCGGCCACCGCGGTCGCGCTTCGCGCCGCCGCGAGCTTGGCGGTCAGCGACTGCAGCACGGCCAGCCGTGCGGTGGATACCTGGTCTGGTGGCTGGCCTTCGTTCACGGTCGCGTCGATATCCCTGGTCTGCAATTATCGGTCAGAGTACCCGCCAATGTATGCCCGTCTAGTCGTTCTTCCCCTTGCAGCAGCCCTGGTCAGCTGCGGCGACTCCGCCGCACCGCGGCTATCGCCTGCTGCCGAACCGAGCGTCGCCGCCCCGGCGCGCGCGCTGCATTTCAAGGTCAGCGAATCGCCGTGGTGCCTGACGCTGGTCGACGACGCCGGAACGCCGGTGCTTGAGGAGATCTGCGCCGCGGGTCCGACCGCGACCGGCGCGCTCGGTTTCCAGACCACCGCGGGTGGCGGTCCGCGCCGCACGCGGGGCCTGCTGCCGGTGAAACCCAACTCGACACCGCTGGATCCGCCGGCGCTGGGCTGGTTCCACGCCACCGAAGTCATCTCTTCCACCCGCAGCGACAAGCGCTACGAGGCTGAGTTGGCGACGAGCGATCTGCTGCGCCGTCTGCACGTCGTGCTCGAGGAGAACGAAGACGACTCGGTCAGCCTGGCGATGGATCTCGTCGGCACCGACCTCGACGTCGAAGCCGTGGGCATCGCCTTCGCAGCTGACGCCGACGAAGGTTTCTTCGGCACCGGACGGCGTGACGTCGGTCCCGATCTGCGCGGCAGCGTCATCGAGAACTACGTCGGCGAAGGACCGAGCCAGCCGGAGGAATATCCGGTGCTGCGCGCCGCCATCCCGCCCTGGTCGATCCGTCAGCGGCCGGAGGACAGTTACTACCCGATTCCGTGGGCGCTATCCTCACGCGGCGTCGGCGTGTCGATCGAGAACGACGAGACCAGCTACTTCCGCTTCGCCACCGAGAGCGCGCAAGCGTGGAGCCTGGAGGTCGAAGCCCCGGCGCTGCGATTGCGCTTCTTCGCCGGCGCGACGCCGGCGGGGGCGCTCGGGGGCTACAGCGCCCACTACGGACGCCAGCCCGCGCCGGGGGCGCCCTACTTCTTCGGGCCGTGGTTCCAGGACGGCCAGCCCGACCAGATCCCGCTCGACGAGGAGCGCGGCTACGTCGAGGCGCTGCAGAATGCCGACGCGCCGATCTCCGTCGCCGAGACGCACATGCATTACTTCCCGTGCGACGCGTGGGTGAACGCGCGCGACGGCGAGAAGGCGCGCACCGCGATGTTCAACGCCAAGGGCTTGCCGACGCTCGCCTACATGAACCCGATCGTCTGCACGCGCTATCAGGCGCGCTGGAATCAGTTCGCCGACGCCGGCGCGTTGCAGCAGAACGCATTGGGCCAGCCATATCGCTATCTCGGCTTCGAAGGCGGCGGTGCATTCCCGCCCGTGGCGCCGCAGGCGCAGATCGATTTCTCCAACCCGGCGGCAGAGGCACTGTACGAAGAGACCGTGAACATCGTGCTGCAGGACGGGCACCGCGGCTGGATGGAGGACTTCGGCGAGAACACGCCGCTCGACGTCGTTTCGCACGACGGCACGCCCGGCGAGCAGATGCACAACCGCTATCCGCGCGACTATCACTGCACCGGCGATCGCATCGCGCGGCGCAAGGAAGCCGAGCTCGGCATTCCGCTGATCCGCTTTTCGCGCGCGGGCTGGCGCGGTGCAGCGCCGTGCTTGCCGGTGGTCTGGGGCGGCGATCCCACCGTCGACTGGGGCTACGACGGCCTGGAGACGCAGATCACCAGCGGCCTTACGATGGGCCTCTCGGGCGTGGCGATGTGGGGCTCCGACATCGGCGGCTACGTCTCCACGTTCTTCCGCGTGCTGACGCCGGAGCTGCTGCAGCGCTGGATCCAGTTCGGCGCGGTGTCGCCGGTGATGCGCACCAAAGGAAGCGGCCAGGAATACGGCCGCTCGACCTTCACCGAGCGTCCGCAGATCTGGGAGCCGGAGCACATCGGTCAGTGGCGACGATGGGCGGCGCTGCACACGCAGCTCAATCCGTATCTCGCCGCGGCGCACGCGGAATATCGCGACACGGGCATGCCGATCATGCGGCATCACCTGCTCTCGCATCCTCGCGATACGCAGGCGCGCGCGCACGGCGATCAGTACCTCTTCGGGCCGGATCTCCTCGCCGCGCCGGTCTATACCGAAGGTGCGACCACACGCGATGTTCATCTGCCCGCGGGCGACAGGTGGATTCACGCCTGGCAGGCGTTGACCTTCGACGAAGCGACGACCGGATTGCATCTGGGCGCGGTGGAGATGCTCGACGGCGGGCAGAACGTGACGCTGCCCGCGCCGCTCGCAGAGCTTCCATTGCTGATCCGCGTCGGCGCCGTGCTGCCGATGCTCACGCCCGACGTGCGCACGCTGGCCGACACCGCGCCCGACCCTGGCGTGGTCAAGCTGGTCGACCGGCTGGATCAGATGGTGCTGCTCGCGTTCCCGCGCGGCCACACCTTATTCCGGGTCTTCGCGAACGAGCGCTGGACCTCGCAGGAGAACCCCGGCAGCTGGACGCTTGGCATCGGCGCGTCGACCGCGCGCCGCTATCGTCTGCAGGCGAGCCTGGCGACGCTGGAGCACCCGTTCATTCCCTGCACGGTCACCGTCGGCGCACAGCCCGCCGGTGAATGGACCTATGACGCAGCGACGCGCGTCCTGCGCGCGGACTTCACGACGTCCGGGGGCGATCTGCGCGTGCAGGCATGTCCTGCATTAGAGTGATCGTCCCTGGAGATGTGATGAACGATTCGCCCAAAAGCCAGCCGCCGCTAGACGAGGACATGCTGGCGCGCCTGGCCGCCATCGTCGAGTTCTCGCACGACGCGGTCATCAGCAAGGACCTGCGCGGGATCGCGGTCTCGTGGAACGCCGCGGCAGAGCAGCTGTACGGCTATACCGCGGCCGAGATGATCGGCCAGCCGGTGAAGCGCCTCTACCCGCCCGAGCGCGAGGAAGAGGAAGACCGGATCCTCGACCGGATCCGCGCCGGCGAGAAGATCGAGCACTACGAAACCTCGCGGCTGCACAAGAACGGATCGGTCGTCGAGATCTCGATGACGGTTTCGCCGGTGCGCGACGCCCGCGGCCGGATCATCGGCGCCTCGAGCGTCGCGCGCGAGATCGGAGAGCGCCGCCGGCAGGAACGCGCGCTGCGCGAGAACGAGGAGCGCTACCGCAGCCTGGTGGAAGCCGCCGGCGGCATCGTCTACGGCTGCGACCCCGAAGCCCGGTGGATCGTGCGCAACGCCGCGTGGGAAGCCTTCACCGGCATGACGTTCGAGGAGTATCAGGGCTACGGCTGGGCCAAGGCCATCCATCCGGACGATCGCGAGCGCATCCAGGCCTCGGTCGCCAACGCGATCGCGACCAAGACCACCTGGGAAGCCGAGGGTCGCCTCTGGCACGCGCCGAGCAAGACCTACCGCCACCAGGAAGCGCGGTCGGTGCCGATCCTCAACGCGGACGGCAGCATCCGCGAGTGGATCGGAACCGCCATCGACATCCACGCGCGCAAGTCTGCCGAGGAGGCGCTCGCCGACACGGACCGCCGCAAGGACGAGTTCCTGGCGGTGCTCGCGCACGAGCTGCGCAATCCGCTCGCGCCCATCGCGTCTGCGCTGCAGATCCTGCGCATGCCGCAAGCCGAGTCTTCGCGCGGCGGCGCGCTCGACGTGATGGAGCGCCAGGTGCACCACCTCGTCAGGCTGGTCGACGATCTCATGGAAGTGGCGCGCATCACGCGCGGGACGATCGACTTGCGCAAGGAGCTTCTGGCGATCGAGGAGCCGATCCGCGCGGCGGTGGAGATCAACCGCGAGCTGATCCAGGCCCGCGGCCATCGCTTCGACCTCTCGCTTCCGGACTTCGTGCTCCGGGTGAATGGCGACCGCGTGCGCCTGACCCAGGTGATCGCCAACCTGCTGAACAACGCCGCGAAGTACACCCCGCGCAACGGCAGCATTCGCCTCGCGGCGCGGCGCGCGGATCAGGAGGTTCTGGTCAGCGTCAGCGACAACGGCGCCGGCATCGCCGCTGACGCGCGCGAGCGCATCTTCGAGATGTTCGTGCGCGCCGGCGGCGTGGCGGAGCGCTTCGCCGGCGGCCTGGGCATTGGCCTCAGCCTTGCGCGGCGGCTGGCGGAGCTGCACGGCGGCACCGTGGCCGTGAGCAGCGCCGGCGAAGGCAAGGGCAGCACGTTCACGCTTCGATTGCCCGCGGCGGACGTCGTTACGCTCCCGCCAGACCACGCAGGCACGCGCGCCGGCGCCGCGACGTCGCGACGCGTGCTGGTCGTCGACGACAACCGCGACGCGGCCACCACGCTGGCCGCGTTGCTCGGCGCGCTCGAGTACGAGGTCCATTGCGCGTACGACGGCGACGAGGCGCTGCGCGTGGCGAACCGCGTCCGTCCCGACGTGCTGATGCTGGATCTGGGCATGCCGCCGCCGGACGGCTTCGAGGTCGCCCGACGCATCCGCGCCGAGCCCTGGGGCGCAAAGGTCAAGATCGTGGCGGTGACAGGATGGGGCCAGCAAGCCGACCGCGCCCGGTCGCGCGAGGCCGGGTTCGACCTGCACCTCGTGAAACCCCTCGCCCTCGCGGACATCCAGACGGCGCTGGCGAAGTAGCGGCGGATGGCACCCCGCCCCTTTCGCGTGCTGTCCGTCATCCCGCCGATGACGCAGCTCAACACGCCCTACCCGTCCACTGCGTATCTGACCGGCTTCCTGCGCTCGCGCGGCATCGACGCGGTGCAGGAGGATCTGGCGCTGGCGCTGGTGCTGAAGCTGTTCTCCGCCGAAGGCCTTCTCGCCTTGCGCGAGCGCATCGAGGCGCTGCCGCGAGCGCAAGCGATCGCCGGCGGTGAAGGCGTTCCACGCGCAGTTCGACCGCTATCGCGCCACGCTCGCGCCGACCATCGCCTTCCTGCAGGGGCGCGACTCCACCCTCGGCCATCGCATCGTCGGCAGGCAGTTCCTGCCCGAAGGCGCGCGCTTCCAGTCGCTCGACGTCTACATGGCCGACGAGCGGCGAGCGATCCGCTGGCCTGGGCCTTCGGCGCGCTGGGCGTGCAGGATCGCGCACGGCACCTGGCGACGCTGTACCTGAACGACCTGTGCCGACGTGCTGCGCGAGGCGATCGACCCGCGCTTCGAGTTCGTGCGCTATGCCGAGTCGCTGGCGCAGAGCCAGCCGACGTTCGATCCCCTGGCCGAGGCGCTGGCCGCGCCGCTGAACCTGATCGACGAGGCGCTGCGCGCGCTGACGCTGGAGGCTCGGGCGCGGCACTCGCCGCAGCTCGTGCTGCTCTCGGTGCCATTTCCCGGCAACGTCTACGCGGCATTTCGCATCGCGCAGGCGATCAAGGCGGCCGACCCGAAGATCGTCACCGTGCTCGGCGGCGGCTTCGTCAACACCGAGCTGCGCGAGCTTACCGAGCCGCGGGTGTTCGACTACTTCGACTACGTCACGCTCGACGCGGGCGAACGGCCGCTGCTGGCGCTGATCGAGCATCTGCAGGGACGAAAGGCCGGTCGAGAAACTGGTGCGCACGTTCACGCGCGACGCGGTCACTACGTCGACTGCAGGAGCCCGACATCCCCTTCTCCGACGTCGGCACGCCGACGTGGGACGGCCTGCCGCTCGACCGATACCTGTCGCTGCTCGACATGCTCAATCCCATGCACCGCCTGTGGTCCGACGGGCGCTGGAACAAGCTCACCGTCGCGCTACGGCTGCTACTGGAAGAAGTGCAGCTTCTGCGACGTGAGCCTGGACTACATCTCGCGCTACGACGTCGCCGGCGCCGAAGTGCTGGCCGACCGCATCGAGGCGATCGTCGCCGAGACCGGCCAGACGGGCTTTCACTTCGTCGACGAGGCAGCGCCGCCCAAGGCGCTGAAGACGCTCGCGGCGGAAATCGGCAAGCGCCAGCTGGCGATCTCGTGGTGGGGCAACATCCGCTTCGAGAAGACCTTCACGCCGGCGCTGTGCCGGCAGCTGGCGGACAGCGGCTGCATCGCCATCTCGGGCGGCCTGGAGGTCGCGTCCGATCGACTTCTCAAGCTGATGAAGAAGGGCGTCTGCGTCGCGCAGGTGGCGCGCGTCACCCGCGCGTTCACGGACGCCGGCATCCTGGTGCACGCGTACCTGATGTACGGATTCCCGACGCAGACGGTGCAGGACACCGTCGACGCGCTGGAATACGTGCGCCAGCTCTTCGCCGCCGGCTGCATCCAGTCGGGATTCTTCCACCGCTTCACCTGCACGGTGCACTCGCCGGTCGGCAAGAATCCCCAGGAATACGGCGTCACGCTGCACACGCTGCCGCCGACGCGCTTTGCGAAGAATGACGTCGGCTTTACCGATCCCACCGGCGTCGACCACGACGCCATGGGCACCGCGCTCAACAAGGCGCTTTACAACTACATGCACGGCATCGGGCTGGACCAGGACGTGCGCGAGTGGTTCAGCGGGCGCGTGCCTAGGACCAAGGTCGCGCCGGATTTCGTGACAGGAGCGCTATGCCCATCCACGTGACCCTTCTCGTCGCCGCCGCGGCGGGCGGCATCTTCGGCGCGATGGCCGCGGCCGTCTATTTCCTGCTCGCGCGCCGGCGACGCACGCCAGCGGTGGAGATCGACCTCGACGCCGTACCCAGGATCGAGGAGTCCCTGCCGATGCTGTCGGGCGTCACCGGCTCGGCCGTCCACTGCAAGAACAAGGGCACGATCTTCCAGAACGGCGCGATCTTCGCCGCGATGGAAGCCGACATCCTCGCCGCGCGCGGCGCCGTCCATCTCGAAACCTTCGTCTGGACCAAGGGCGAGGTCGAGCGCCGCTTCGTCGACCTCTTGTGCGACAAGGCGCGTGCGGGCCTGGACGTGCGCCTGATAATCGACTTCGCCGGCGGATCCGGCGCCGACGCCGCGCAGCTGGAGCGCATGCGCCAAGCCGGCGTGCACCTGCGGCTATTCGCGCCGCCGCGCTGGTGGAACCTCGGCCGCATCAACCACCGGACCCACCGCAAGCTGCTCATCGTCGACGGCAAGGTCGGCTACACATTCGGCCATGGCATCGCCGACCAATGGCTCGGCGACGGCGAGGACCACAGCCACTTCCGCGACACCGGCGTTCGGCTCGAAGGCACCGTCGTGCATTCGCTGCAGGGCGTGTTCATGGAGAACTGGATCGGGGAGTCGAGATACGTGCCCGTGGGCGATGGCTGCTTCCCCGAGCTGGGCGAACGCGGCGACGTCGACGCGCACGTCGTCCGCAGCGCTGCCGGCGATGGCGTTTCCGAGGTCGCGCTGCTCTACACCGTCGCCATGGCCTGCGCCCGGCGCGAGATCATCATCCAGAATCCCTACTTCGCGCCCGAGCCGGACGTGCTCGATCTTTTCGCCAAGCTCATCAAGCGCGGCGTCGCCATCCACCTGATGGTGCCCGGCAAGCACACCGACAGCCCGTTCGTGCGTCGCGCGGGCTGCTGCCTCTACGAGGACATGCTGCGCTCCGGGGTGCGCATCTACGAGTTCGAGCCGACGCTGCTGCACCAGAAGATCGTCATCGTCGACGGCGCCTGGTCGCACATCGGCTCCACCAACTTCGACAGCCGCTCGCTGGCAATCAACGAGGAGGTCGGCGTCGGGCTGCTGAGCAAGAAGATCGCCGGCGAGCTCAAGGCCGCGTTCGAGGCCGACCTCAAGCGCTGCCGCGAGCTGACGCTGGAGCGATGGTGCAAGCGCGGCTGGACGACCCGCACGCTCAACTGGATCGCGTACCGGCTGCACGCGCAGCTGTAGGAGCCTGCGCATCCTGCGCCCGCGACACTTGCACATCCCTGTGCGGCGTTGGCCCCGAGTGGACGGGCATGGTTGGGTCGGGGCTCGTCGTTGTAGGAGGGGCTGTTAGCCCCGACAAGTCGCGGCCAACGGCCGCTCCTACAAAAGCGTCAGCAGTTGCTCCAGCAGCGGCAACTGCCCTTTCAGGATCTTCTCCCGCGCCTGGTCGATGCCGAACCATTCCGCGCGATCGACCTCGGGGAATTCCTGCATGCGGCCGGACTTCGGCGGCCATTCCATCGCGAAGCTGTTGCTCCTGAATTCGCCCGGATCGACATCCGCGCGCAGGGCCCACGCCGTCACGATCTTGCCGCTGGGCTGACGCACGGGCGCAAGCTTCACGAACTCCCCGTCGACCTCGAGCCCGGTCTCTTCCTTGAGCTCGCGCCTGGCGACTGCGAGCGGATCCTCGCCGTCGACGTATTCGCCCTTGGGGATCGACCAGGCGCCGGCGTCCTTCTTCGCCCAGAACGGTCCGCCCGGATGCACCAGCAGCACTTGCAAGGCATTGGCTCGCAAGCGATGAACCAGCAGGCCCGCGCTTTTCTTCGGCATGCGCCCGAGGTTAGCGCAGCAGGCCGGCCGAAATCGCGTTCAGGGCAGGTTCAGGTGGACTGCTTAGGGTGACTCTCCATCTTTTTTTCCGAGAACCACCATGCTTCGTGGGACTTTGCTGTTCGTTGCGCTCGCTGTCCTGAGCGGCTGCGCCACCCAGACCCCCTACCAGCCCGCTGAAAAGCGCGGCGCCGTGGGCTACACCGAAACCAAGCTCACCGACAACCGCTATCGCGTGACCTTCACGGGCAATTCGCTGACGCCTTCGGAGACCGTCAAGGACTACGCGCTGCTGCGCGCGGCGGAGCTGACACTGCAGCACGGCGGCGACTGGTTCGAGATCGCCAACAACGACGTCGACAAGAAGGTGCGCAACACCACCATCGTGGGCGGCGGCATCGACTTTCCGGGCACGACCCAGGTCTATCAACGCTGCGGTCTGGTGAGCTGCAGCTCGACCGTGGTTTCGACACCGGGCTCGAGCTTCGGCACCGGGATCGCGACGGCGCACGCGGACGAGGCCTACTCGTCCGCGATCGAGATCGTCGTCGGCAAGTACCCGATGCCCAAGAACGCGGAGAGCTACGACGCGCGCCAACTGGCCTCGACGCTGCGCCGGCTGATGAACCAGGCCGGCGGCTGAGTCGCCCGCGGCTTCAGGCCGCCGCCGAGCGATTGCTCCAGAGCTGGCGCAGCAGCGCGCCGATGCCCAGGGTCAGCACGGCCAGCGTGATAAGCGCGCCGATCACCGGCACGCGCGACAGCAGGGCCGCGAGACCGATGACCACGACTGCGGCAAGCATGCGCGCGCCGCGGTCGGTTTCCTTCAGCGGCCGGAAGCGGTGCAGGCCGATGTCGCCGAGCGCGATGACGGCGAACACGTAGCCCAGCAGCATCAGCACGGGATACGCGAACAGCACGATCACCGCGACCGGCAAGCCGATCACGGTGATGGCCGCGACGACCGCAAGGAACGGGATGCAGACCAGCGCCGCAAAGCCGATGAGCATGCTGAAGCCGAAGCGGTCGTGGATCGTATCGGTGACGCGTCCGGCGAAGCCCGGCGCCAGCAGCAGCATCAGGATCGCCGTCGCGGCGATGCCCAGCGTCCAGACCCAGGCGCCTTCACTGTGCAGAAACCGGCGCTCCTTCCACTGCTCGCGCTCGATGCCGCCGGTGACGACGGCGGCGGGATCCTGCTCGAAGTCCTCCTTGATGCGGTAGGTCAGCCGGCCGTTGATGCGGGCGTTTGGCCCGAGCGTCAGGTCGCCGCCAACCGCGTGCACGTCGCCGCCGACCGCGCCGTCCAGGACGACGCTGCCGCCGGCCACGTGCAGGTCGCCGTCGATGGCGCCGGAGATCTTCACGTCGCCACCCGCCACGCGCGCGTTGCCGACGACGTGCGCCGTCTTTTCGATCGCCACGTCGCCGCCCGCGACCCGCAGCTTGCGTCCGATCTCGGCGGCGATGACCACTTCGCCACCGGCAGCGAACACGTCCTCCTTGACGATGCCGGCCACGCGCACGTCGCCGCCGACCACGATCACGTCCTGCTGGACGGTGGCATCGACGTCGACGTCGCCGCCAGCCAGGATCAAGTCGTCGTCGACCGCGCCGCGGGCCTCGACGTTGTCGCCGGAGCGGATGTTGTCGTCGCCCTCGATGGTCACGCCCGCGAGCGCGGCAGGCGTTGCGAGGAGGAGGGCAAGCAGGGCAAGGCGGGCAGTGTTCATGCCGGCAATCTTACCCCTCACTCGACGACGCCCACGATGGGCCCCAGCCTGCGGAACGCGTCGCTGCGCCTGAGCGCGGGCGCGTGCAGGCTCGACACCGAGCCGTCGAAATACAGTGCGTTCGGACAGTGCAGCTCGTCGCGGAACAGTGCCGCGAACTCGTAGAGCGTGACGCCGCTCTCGCTGATCGCGAAGATCACCTCGCCGGACTCGGTGACGCCGACGCCGTTGCGGACGTGCCGCGAGGTCGAGGTCGGGCGCAGGCCCGGATGCACGGCCCCGCCGAGCACCAGCGCCGGGCCCGACTGCGTCGCCATCACCGCGTCCTTGGCGATGCGATGGTACTGGCCGGTCTCGACCACGCGCGCACCACGCTTGGTGACGGCGAAGACGCCGTTGGGCCTGGTGGTGAAATTGAAGTTGGGGTTGTTGGCGGCGTTGTTGAGCTTGTGCAGCTGCTTGCCGTCGATGACCAGCAGGCCGACGGCGGAATAGTCCTGCTGATACATGCCGGCGTTCATCGCGAACACGAGCTTCTTGCCGCGCTTGTCCAGGTCCTGCTCGAGGCGCTGGAAGGTATTGCCGTCGCTCGGCGCGTCAAAGAGCTCGATGCGCTCCTTGGCGACGTCGACGCGCGCGACGACGTAGGTCTCGCCTTGCGACTTGAGGCGCTCGAGCTGGACCGCTTCGGCGGATCCGCAGCCGAGCGCGAGAAAGATTGCAGCGGGAAGGATGCTTTTGCGCATCCGCGAGTGTAGCCCGGTCGGGGCTCAGGTCCTTACGGCGGACGCGGCAAGCCACTTGGCGATGTCGCCGACCGCCTGCCGGTACTCGGGCGACGGCTGCAGGCCGACGAAGCCGTGCTCCTGCTTGGCGTAGCGGACGTGGTGCACGTCGTTGCCCGCCTTTTTCATCGCCTCGCCGTATGCCAGCCCTTCGTCGCGCAGCAGGTCGTACTCCGCCGTGAGCACGAACGCCGGCGGCAGGCGCGTCAGGTCCTTCACGTGCAGCGGCGCGTACAGCTCGTGCCGTGGGTTCTTCTTGTACTCGGCGCTGCCGCGCGTGTAGAGCGCGAGGAGGTTCTTCATGTCTTTCAGCGTCAGCGCGTGGCCCTTGCCGTAGTCCTTGTACGACGCGTACTCGGTCGTGCCGTCGTCCGTCACCGGATAGATCAGCACCTGGCGCTTGACCATGCCGGGGAGCTTGTCGCGCGCGTAGATCGCCACGACCGCCGAGAGATTGCCGCCGGCGCTGTCGCCGCAGATGGTCAGGCGCGTCGGATCGGCGTTGAGCTTCGCCGCGTCGCGATGCGCCCACTGCAGCGCGGCGATGCAATCCATCACCGGGATCGGGAACGGATGCTCCGGCGCCAGGCGATAGTCGACCGACACGATCACGTGCCTGGACGCCACGCACAGGTCACGGCACAGGAAGTCGTGCGTGTCGAGGTTGCAGCCGACGAAGCCGCCGCCGTGGAAGAACACCATCAGCGGGAACGGCCCCTCGCCGCGCGGCGTGTAGATACGCACCGCGATCTCGCCGCCGTCGACCGGGATGCGGCGATCGGCGACGCCCAGGTTGTTCTCGCGCTGTCCCCGCCACTTGAACCGCACCATCGGCACGATCAGCCAGCGCAGGAGGTTCAGCTTCAGCATCTTCAGACTTTCGATCATGAAACGGCTTCCTAGAACGTGAACGCCAGCCGCGCGATCAGCGTGCGCGGCCGGATGTAGACGTGGTCCAGCGGGAACTGCGGGTTGTTGACGCCGCTGATGATGCCGCGCTCGTCGGTGGCGTTGGAGAGCGTCAGCGACAGCTCCGGCCGGCTCGCGATCCGCGCGTTGCCGACGTTGAGCATCACGTCCAGCGTCTTGTAGCCGAACACGCTGTCGAGGTAGGCCAGCGTGTTCGGCGCCGGGCTGATCGTGGTGTAGACCAGCGAGCCGCCGCCCGCCCAGCTCGTGCCGAAGATCGGATGCAAGTAGCTCAGCGTCGACGCCGATTGCCACTTCGCGGCCAGCGGCCAGGTCGTGCCCGGCTGCGCTTCAAAGCCGCTGCTGGTGGTGAACGGCTTGGTGGTGACGGTGTTCACGTAGGACCCATTCAGCGCCACCGACAGGCCCGTGATCGGCGTGAGATAACGCAGCGCACCCTCGACGCCGCGGCCGCGCGCGCCGCCGACGTTGTCGAGGAACGCGCCGACGCCGCTCATGTCGGCCTGCTGCAGCTGCGGATCGGTCCAGTCGATCTGGAAGCCGGTGACGTCGGCGATCAGCGTGTTGTGCAGCCACTGCGTGCGCAAGCCGAGCTCGTAGCTCCAGATCGTGTCGGACTTGTAGGTGGCCGGCGCGTCGGAGGTCAGCGTGCCGACGAGCACCTGATATCCGCCGAAGCGGAAGCCCTTTGCAGCCGCGGCGTAGGCGCTGATATGCCGGTTGAGGCGGTACTTCAGCGCGAGCTTCGGGTTGATGCCCTGCTCGCTGAACTCGCCCTCGTTCACCCGGTAGACGCCCGACGTCGGGCTGTTCCGCGGATCGGAAGCGGCCACACCGGCGAACTCGACGCGGCTCTGCGACTTGGTGCGGAAGAGGCGCGCGCCGATGGTCGCCTCGAAGTCCCAGAACGCAAGAGAGGTTTCGCCGAAGAGCGCGAGCTCGGTGACGTTGATGGGATCGGCGTGGCCGCGGGCGATGTTGATGCGCCCTTCCTCGGTGAGGACGCCACCGAATCCCGGAATCAGGCTGGCCAGGAGCTCGAGCACCGCCGACGGGATCGGCAGCTGCTGGTTGCTCGCCAGGATGTCGGTGACCTCCTGCATGTGCACGCGCCGGTAAAACGCGCCGCCGAGCCAGCTCCAGGGTGAGCTCTTGTCGCTCGAAGTGAACCGCAGCTCCTGCGCGACGCTCTGCGAACTGTTGTCGGTAGTGATCGTCGCGCTGGGTGGCGGCATGGCGGTGACGTTGCCAATGCGCGAAGCGTCGATGATGCCGCTGAAGTCCTTGTGCGTACGGCTGGTCTGCGACAGCACGTCGAATGCGTCAAACGAGGTACTGGATGCCGATCGTTTCCAGGTCGTACTTGGTGGAGATCGGGCTGGCCTGCGGCGTGTTGGAGCGACTGAGGCGCCCTTCCCGGTTGTCGGTGATGGCCTGGTCCTCCGCAAGCGTGTCCTGTTTCACCGCCATCGCGGAGATCTTCCACGCATCGCCCGGCTGCCAGAGCCCCATGACGCGGCCGCCGTACTGCTTCGTGCGGTTGACGTCTTCCAGGTCTCGCTGCTCGTCGTTGACCCAGCCCGGCGAGCTTCGGTTGAACCCCACCGCCCGGAACGCCAGCGTCTCGCCGACCGGGATGTTGAGCGCGGCGCCATAAATCGGCCCGATGCCGCCTTCGTGCACGGCCTCCATCGACAGGAAGGTCTTGGCCTCCCACTGCGCGACCTTCGGGTCGACCGGCACGTAGCGCACGGCGCCGTTGAGCGCCGAGCCGCCGAACAGCGTCCCCTGCGGTCCCTTGAGCACCTCGATGCGCTCCAGGTCGAACGGATTGGGATCCAGCGTCACTCGCGGCAGCGTCGGATCCTCGAACGGAACGTCGCCGATCAAGACGCCCGCGGTGTTGCTGGTGGCGATGTCGGAGCTGATGCCGCGGATGGTGATGCGGTTGGGCGTGATGTTGTCGCTGTAGAAGGTGACGCCGGGCACGAGCTTCAGGAAATCCTGCTGACCCTGGTAGCCGCGCATCTCCATCTCTTCGCCGCGCAGCGCGGTGACGCTGCTCGGCAGGTCCCGCGGATTGGCGGCGCGCTTGGTCGCCGTCACCACCACGGTTTCCAGCTGCGCCTGCGGGGCCGGATCCTCGACCGGCGCAGCTTCCTTCTCGGTGTTCGCCACCGGCTGCACTGGGATCGTCGGCAGGGGCTGTTGTTCCGGCGGAACGCCCTCCTCCGCGCGCGCGAAAGCGGCGGCGCCGACGAGCGCCACAAAACAGGCAATCGAGATAAATCTAGACACGATGTTTTTTAAATTACACCGAGCCCGTCCTGTGCGGCAAGCAGATTCGGTTCCGCAGCGCAGCAAACAAAACAGTATGTATACTTATTCACATGCCGCGAACCCAGCCCGTCCGCAAGTCCCGCGAAGAGCAGAAATCCGAGCGCAAGGAGCAGCTGCTCGAGGCCGCCTGGGCGCTGTTCTGCGAGGGCGGCTACGAATCGCTGACCATCGAGCAGGTCGCCGATCGCGCGGGTTACTCGCGCCAGCCGGTCTACACCCTGTTCGGCGATCTGCAGAACCTGTTCTGCGAGCTGCAGACCCGCGCCACGGTGCAAGTGGTGGAGCTCTTGTTCAAGAGCCTGCGGCCGGGGCTGACCCTGCGGGAAGCGCTGACCAAGGTTGCCCAGGTCGTGGCCACCGAGCTCAACCGCGACAAGCCGACCTCCGGCGAACGGCTGTTCATCGTCGCGCAGACCATCGCGCTCAGCCGTCCCGACATCGCCGCCAGGATGCAGACGCAGGCGCGCTGGGTCATCGACGAGATCGCCCGTTTCATCCGCCGCTCGCCGCTGGCCAAGGGCGAGACGCTGCGCAGCGAGCCGGAAGTCATCGCCGCGCACCTGGCTGCGCACATCAACGGCCTGACCACGGTGCAATTCCAGACCGGCAAGCGCTACGCCTCTGCCGCCGACCTTACGGATCTCTTCCTGTTCTTTGCTTTCGCCCGGCGCTGAGCCAAGCTTGGGCACATGCAACGAGCACAGCTGATCGCAGTGGCCTTGATGCTGGGTGCGACGCCGGCCGTCGCGCAGCACCACATGCACATGCAGGGCGCACTGGGTCCCTACCCGATGTCGCGGGAAGCCTCGGGTACCAGCTGGCAGCCGGAGCTCGCGCCGATGCCGGGCTACCACAGCATGTCCGGCGACTGGATGCTGATGCTGCATGGCTACGCCGACCTGGTGTACGACCGCCAGGGCGGTCCGCGCGGCGACAGCAAGGTGTTCGTGCCGAGCATGCTGATGGCGATGGCGCAGCGTCCGCTCGGGCCGGGAACCTGGGCCGTGCGGACGATGCTGTCGCTGGATCCGCTGATGGGGAAATCAGGCTATCCCCTGCTGCTGCAGACCGGCGAGACGGCGGATGGCGTCGAGCCGCTGGTCGATCGGCAGCATCCGCACGACCTGTTCATGGAGCTGGCAACGACCTACAGCGTCGCCATCGGAGAAGGCTCCGTGTTCGGCTACGTCGGACTTCCCGGCGAGCCGGCGCTGGGGCCGCCCGCGTTCATGCATCGCGCGTCCGGCATGCAGATCCCGGAAGCGCCGCTCACGCATCACTGGCTCGACTCGACCCACATCACGTTCGGCGTGGTCACGCTGGGATCGACCTGGCGCGACCTCAAGCTGGAGGCGTCCGCGTTCAACGGCCGCGAGCCCGATCAATTTCGCTGGAACATCGAGACCCGAGGCTTCGATTCCTGGTCGGCGCGCTTGAGCTACAACCCGACTCCGGCCTGGTCGGGCCAAGTCAGCTTCGGCTACTTGGCATCGCCCGAGCAGCTGGAGCCCGAGATCAGCGTGCGCCGCACCACCGCGTCGATCAGCCACACCGCGGCGATCGACGGCGGCTCCTGGAGCACGACGCTCGCCGTCGGCGTCAATCGCGAAGGCGAGCACAATCACCCGGGCTACTCGCTGGAGTCGACGCGCCAGTTTCGCTCGCCGTTGACGCTGTTCGGCCGCGCGGAGTACCTGCACAACGAGCACTTGGTCGAGGAGGCCGACGCTGCAGTGCGCGTCGGCAAGCTCAGCGTCGGCGGCGCCTACAAGCTCGCATCGACGGCGCATGTGGCGCTCAGCGCCGGCGCGCTGGCCAGCTTCTACCTGATCCCGGATGCGCTCGAGGACGAGTACCGGAAGCAATCCGATGTCGTTCCTGGTGTTCCTGCGGGCCAGCATCGAGTAGCCGTCCTGCCGGAACGTTTCTGCAAGGGCCGCGTCTTACTCCCGTGCCGAACCTGGAAGAGCCATACGCGGAACTCTTCGCCGAACAGACCCGGCACTTCGTTTTCATCGTCGTCAGCCCCGCCGGCGACGTCGTCGCGTGGAATGCCGCCGCCGAAGAGACCTTCGGCTTCTCGCGGGAAGAGATGATCGGCAAGCCGTTCGCGACGCTGTTCCAGGGCAAGGACGTCGAGCTCGGTCTTCCGGAGCACGAGCTCGAGGTCGCCGCGGCCGACGCCCGTTCGCAGGACGATCGCTGGCACGTGCGCAAGGACGGCACGCGCATCTGGCTCAGCGGCGCCACGGTGCCGCTGCGCTCGCGCGACGGCAAGCTCCTGGGCTTTGCCAAGGCCGCGCTCGACCGCACCGACCTGCGCTCGCAGATCGAGACGCTGGAGCACCGGATCGACGACGCCGAAGCGTTCTTCGGCCGCATGGCGCACGAGCTGCGCAACTCGCTGTCGCCGCTGTCCAACGCTGTCCAGCTGGTGGAGCGCAACCCGGCTTCCGCCGCGGAGATGCTGCCCATCGTCCGGCGCCAGCTCGACGTACTGCAGCGCCTGTCGCAGGACGCCCACGACCTGGCAAGGCTGCACACCGGCAAGCTGGACCTGCGGCTGCAGGAAGTCGACCTCGCCGCGCATTTGCGCACCGTGGCCGACGGCCTGCACGTGCGCGTCTCCGCCCGCGGGCAATCCGTCCGCATCCTGGCGCCCGCGGAGCCGATCGTGGTGCGCGCGGACCCGCAGCGCCTGCACCAGGTCTTCTACAACCTGCTCGACAACGCGGTGAAGTACTCGCCGCCGCAGAGCCCCATCTGGGTGAAGGTGTCGACGGAGGCGGACGAGGCGGTCGCCCGCATCGAAGACGTCGGCGTCGGAATCCCCGCCGAGCTCCTGCCGCGCATCTTCGAGCTGTTCACGCAGGCCTCGCCCGCGGAACCGGAAAGCGGCCTGGGCATCGGCCTGTCGCTGGTCCGCGAGCTGGTGCACGCGCATCACGGCACGATCGAGGTGCGCAGCGCCGGGCCCGGCAAAGGCTCGGAATTCACGGTGCGATTGCCGCTGTAGGGACGCCCGTATGATGCGCGCATGAAGAGCGCGTCCGGCGGTCGTCTGTACCTGTGGGTCCTGGTCGCCATCGTGCTCGGCGGATTGCTCGCGCACTTCCGCCCCGACCTCGGCGTGCAGATGAAGCCACTCGGCGACGGCTTCATCGCGCTGATCAAGATGCTGATCGGTCCGGTGATCTTCCTCACCGTCGTGCTCGGCATCACCGGCGTCGAAAGCGTCAAGCAGGTCGGCCGCATCGGCGTGAAGGCCATCGTCTACTTCGAGGTCGTCTCGACGCTGGCGCTGCTCATCGGCCTCGGCGTCGTCAACTTGGCGCGCCCCGGCGCCGGCTTCAACGCCGATCCCGCCACGCTGGATCCGGTCGCGACGAACGAGTACGCGAAGAAGGCGGCAGATCAGAGCGTCGCCGACTTCGTCCTGCACATCGTCCCGAGGACCTTCACCGACGCGTTCACCGGCAACGGCGATCTGCTGCAGGTCCTGCTCGTCGCCATCCTCTTCGCGTTCGCGCTGTTCGCGATCGGCGAGCGTGGGCAGCCGATCCGCCAGCTGCTCGAGGCCCTCTCGCAGGTGTTCTTCGGCATGGTGAATCTCGTGATGAAGCTCGCGCCGATCGGCGCGTTCGGCGCGATGGCGTTCACGATCGGCAAGTACGGCGTCGGCAGCCTGGCGCCGCTGGCGCGCCTGATGGGCAGCTTCTATCTCACCTGCCTGATCTTCATCGTCGTCGTCCTCGGCGCCGTGGCGCGCTGGGCCGGCTTCAGCATCTTCAAGTTCATCGCCTACATCCGCACCGAGCTCCTGCTGGTGCTCGGCACCTCGTCCTCCGAAAGCGCGCTGGTGCCGCTGATGGAGAAGCTCGAGCGGCTCGGCAGCCCCAAGCCGGTAGTCGGCCTGGTCGTGCCCGCGGGCTACTCGTTCAATCTCGACGGCACCAACATCTACCTCGCGATGGCCGCGGTGTTCGTGGCGCAGGCGCTGAACATCGAGCTCACCTTGGGCCAGCAGCTGCAGATCCTCGTGGTCGCGATGCTCACGTCCAAGGGCGCCGCGGGCGTGACGGGCTCCGGGTTCATCACGCTTGCCGCGACGCTCGCGGTGGTGCCGTCGGTGCCGGTCGCGGGGCTCGCGCTGATCCTGGGCATCGACCGCTTCATGAGCGAGGCGCGGGCGCTGACCAACATGATCGGCAACGGCGTCGCAGCGCTGGCCGTCTCCAAGTGGGAAGGCGTCCTGGACGCCGGCAAGCTCAAGGCCGAGATCGAACGATGAGAAAGCAACTATTCGTCGCCGTGCTGCTGGCGATGCCTGCCCTAGCCTTCGGCGCGGACGGCGCTACCGCGTCCGCGACGGACGTCGCAGCGGCGTTCACCAAAGCGCTGGAAACGGGCGACAAGGACGCGGCGCTGGCGCTGCTTCTGCCGAACGTGCTGGTCTACGAAGCCGGCGGCGCTGAAACCTCGGCCGCGGAGTACGCGGCCAAGCACTTGCCTGCGGACATCGCTTTCCTGGCCGACCTCGAGCACGAACAGATTTCGCAAGTGAGCGGCGGTGACGGGATTTCGGCGTGGGTCGCGACGCGCGGGCGCCTGAAAGGACGTCACAAAGGAAAGAGCGTGGACCTGGACACAGCGGAGACGCTTATCATGGCCCGCACGCCAGATGGGTGGCGCATCGCTCATATCCACTGGTCTTCTGCGCCGCGCGGCAATCGGTGAACTGTCATGGAGGCACGTCGATGAACAAGAACACGATCTGTCTGTGGTACGAGCGCGATGCCGAAGAGGCAGCGCGGTTTTATGCCAAGACCTTTCCCGACAGCTCGGTCGGCGCGGTCCATCGGGCGCCATCGGACTTCCCGGGCGGTAAAGCGGGTCAGGTACTGACGGTCGAGTTCACGGTCTGCGGCGTGCCGTGCGTCGGCCTCAACGGCGGGGACGCGTTCAAGCAGAGCGAAGCCTTCTCGTTCCAGATCGCCACCGAGAACCAGGAAGAGACCGATCGCTACTGGAACGCGATCATCGGCAACGGCGGCGTCGCGAGCGCGTGCGGCTGGTGCAAGGACAAATGGGGCCTGTCGTGGCAAATCACGCCACGCGTCCTGACCGAGGCGATGGCCAAAGGCGGCGATGTGGCCAAGCGCGCTTTCGAGGTGATGATGGGCATGCAGAAGATCGACGTCGCCCGGATCGAGGCGGCAGTGCGCGGACGGAGCGTTCCCTGCTGAGTCAGTACCTGCGCCCGCGGCTCCGGGCCCGGGAACGCCAGCCGCAGGTTCTTCAGCCAGGTCGTACCGAACTGTCGCGTCAGCGAGCCGATGTTGTACGGCAGCCCGTAGCGCGCCGCCAGCGCGCGCACGCGCGGCGCCACTTCCGGATAGCGGTTGCTGCACATGTCCGGGAACAGGTGATGCTCGATCTGGTGACTGAGGTTGCCGGACAGGATGTGGAACAGCTTGCCGCCCTCGATGTTGCAGGAGCCCAGCAGCTGTCGCACGTACCAGCGCGCGCGGGTCTCGCCTTCCACCTGGTCGAGCGTGAAGTTGTACGCGCCCGACGGGAAGTGCCCGCAGAAGATGATCATGAATGCCCAGATGTTGCGCATGATGTTGGCGATGGCGTTGGCGCCGGCGATCAGCCCGAATACCAGCCACGGCGATGCGGGCACGTAGAACGAGATCGGGATCGACACCAGCGCCGCCGCGCCGGGCCAGGCGATGTAATCCTTCACCACCTGCCGCCAGACCTTGCGGCCGATGCGCCTCAGCAACGGGTTGATCTGCGCGAACGTCGCCTTGCCCTTCATGTGATCGTCGATGCCCTGCTCGTGCAGCGCCACGCCCTCCTCGAAGAACAGCATCAGCAGGATGAAGAAGAGCGGCTGCAGCAGGTAGAACGGATTCCACTTCTGCAGCGGCGTCACCCGCATGATCCCGTAGCCGACGTCCAGGTCCTTGCCGAGCACGTTGGTCCAGGTGTGGTGCACGACGTTGTGCGAGTGCATCCAGCGGTCCGACGGGCTCATCGTGTCCCACTCCCAGGTGTTGGACTGGATCTGCGGGTCCTTCATCCAGTCCCACTGCGCGTGCAGGACGTTGTGGGCGATCTCCATGTTCTCGAGGATCTTGGCGAGCCCGAGCATGATCGTGCCAGTGCCGATGATCGCCAGCGCCATCGGCCACGCTGCGAGCGCATGACCCCACGCGGGGATGAAGAACAGGCCCGCGTACATGACGAAGCGGCCGACGACCGCGAGCGTGCGCTGCGTGCGGATCACTTTCAGGATGTATTGCCGGTCACGCTCGCCGCGGCTGTCGAAGATCTCGTCGCGCATCGCCTCGAGCTCGCGGCCGAACTCCTCGACCTGCGCAGCGGTGAGATTGACGGGAAGCGGCACGGTGGTCGTCATTGGCGGGTCTCTACAGGTCGAGCGCGCAGTCGCCGGCGGCGGCGCAGATGCAGGTCTGGACGATGCTGCCGGCCTCGTTGAGCAGCTTGCCGCTGCGCAGATCGCGCACGGCGCCGGACACCAGGCGCGTGTTGCAGGTGTGGCAGATGCCCATGCGGCAGCCGTGCGGCGGATTCATGCCCGGCGTCCTCGGCGACGCGCAGCAAGGTGGTCTTGTTGTCGGCCTGCACCGTGCGGTCGCTCTTGACGAAGCGCACGGCTCCGCCAACTGCATCCGCCGGCACTTGCGCAAACGCCGCGCGGAAGCGCTCCAGATGCAGGTGTCGCGTGCGGCCGGCCGACGCCAGCAGCGCCTCGACGGATTCGAGCATCGCCGGCGGACCGCAGGCGTAGACCTCACGCTGGCGCCAGTCGGGACAGAGGATGCCGAGCTGCTCGCCGCTGAAGTGCGACGCGCGCCGCGTGCCTTCCGCATCCCCTGCCGCGCGCGTGTGCACCTCGACCAGGCGATAGCGCGGGTGCTGCTGCGCGATCTCGCGCAGCTCCTTGCCGAAGATCACGTCGAACTCGTGCGGCGCGTAATGAACATGGACGGTGTCCGGCAGGCGGCCCTGGTGGATCAGCGCGCGCACGATGCTGCGCGCCGGCGTCACGCCGCTGCCCGCGGTGATGAACAGCGGCTGCACCGGCTGGGCATCCGGCACGTAGAAATCGCCTTGTGGCAGGCCGATCGGCAGGTAGTCGCCGACCTTGACGTTGCGCACGAGGTGATGCGACACGCGACCGCCTTCGATCGCCTTGACCGTGATGGTGACGATGTCGTCATCGCGGCCCGGTGGCGAGGAGATGGTGTAGGTCCGCGTGTACTGCATGCCGCCGACCGAGACGCCGACGCGCATGTGCTGGCCGGCGCGATGGCCGCGCCAATTGATGCCGGGCTTGAGGGTCAGCGTGCGCGAGTTGCGCGTCTCGTCCCACACCTGGATCACCCGCGCCTGCAGCGAATGGCTCGCCCACAGCGGGTTGACGAGCTCAACGTAGTGCGACGTGCGCAGCGGCCACGAGAAGTAGTCGGTGATCGCCTCGATGCGGGAGCGCCAAGTGGCGCCGCCGTTCTTCGAGCCCTGTTCCGATGCGGCGTTCATGGCGTCTCCGGCGTTCTTGGCCGTTAGCCTACGCTAGGCGGCGCGCGTTAGACCATCCGATCGAGCTTGCCTTTAGAATCCGGCCGCATGACGACTGGCACTTCGCCCCGAGCCGCCTGGACGCTGATGCTGTCGGCGGCCGCGATCCTGATGGTGACGATGGGCGCGCGCCAATCGATGGGCCTGTTCGTCGCTCCGATCCGTGAGGCGACCGGTCTTGGCATCGTCGCCATCAGCTTCGCGCTCGCGGTCGGACAGTTCGTCTGGGGTGCGGTGCAGCCGATCTTCGGCGCGATCGCCGACCGGCAAGGCCCGTCGCGCGTGCTCGTCGGCGGCACGTTGCTCCTGGCTCTGGGTCTGGCGCTCACGCCGCTGGCGCATTCGGAATGGGCGCTGATGATGACGCTGGGCGTGCTCAGCGCCGCGGGCGCCGGCGCCGGCAGCTTCTCGATCCTGATCGGCGCGACCTCGCAGCAGCTGCCCGAATCGCGACGCTCGTTCGCCGCGGGCTTCATCAACGCCGGCGGATCCGCGGGCCAGTTCGTGTTCGCGCCGGTGGCGCAGGCGCTGATCGGCGCCTTCGGGTGGATCGCGGCGATGCTGACCCTGGCTGCGTCGACGCTGCTGACGCTGCCGCTCATCGCGGGGCTGCGCGATCGGCGCCACGCCGCGCGCATGCCCGCAGCCAAGGCGCCAAACCTGGCGTTCGTGCCGCCGGCAGTGCCGCCGTCGGAGACGCTGAAAGCGCAGCTCAAGCGCGCGCTGCGCGATCGCAGCTACCTGTTCCTGCACGCTGGCTTCTTCACCTGCGGCGTGCACATCGCCTTCCTGGTGACTCACCTGCCGGGCGAGGTCGGGCTGTGCGGCCTGCCGGCGAGCGTGTCGGCGACGTCGCTGGCCTTGATCGGGCTCTTCAACATTGCCGGCAGCCTGACCGCCGGTGCGCTCGGCAGCCGATACCGGATGAAGTACATCCTGGCCGCGATGTACGGCAGCCGCGCCGTGATCATCGCGATCTACCTCGCATCGCCGCGCACGCCGCTGACCTTCTACGTGTTCGCCGCGGCGCTGGGCTTCAGCTGGCTGGCAACGGTACCGCCAACGGCCGGGCTCGTCGGCAAGCTCTTCGGCACGCGCTATCTCGGCACGCTGTTCGGATTGACGCTGCTGTCGCATCAGATCGGCGGATTCTTCGGCGCGTGGCTCGGCGGCGTCACCATCTCGCGCTTCGGCGATTACGGCTGGATGTGGTACGCGGATATGGCGCTGGCCACCGCCGCGGCGCTGATCTGCCTGCCGATCCGGGAGGCGCGGCTGGCCCCGGCGACTGCGGCTGCCTGAGCCCTAGCTGCGCTTGCGCTTCTTCGCAGCCTTGGCCTTGGGCCTGGCCTTGGCTTTCTTCTTCACCCGCTCGGGCAGCTTCTGGCCGCCGGTCTCGCGGTTCCACTCCTCGAACGTCTCGGGCTTGATCTTGCCCTCGACCAGGAGCGCTGCGAACTTGCGGCGCTGGGCCTTGCTCTTGAACGGCATCGGACGTCTCCGAAGATCGGACTTTCGTTAGACCGCAAAAATCGGTTTCCTTCAGAATCGCCGGACATGATCTTTCACGGACCCCGGTTGGCCGCAGCGCTTGGACTCATCCTGGCCGGCTGCAACAGCAGCGGCCCGGCGCCGGGCGCGGCGGTCGACCCGCCCGTCGACGTCGGCCCGAGCCGCTGCGGCACGCATCCGTGGTGCGACACCACGCTGACGCCCGCCGCGCGCGCGGACCTGCTGCTCGCGGCCATGACCCTGCAGCAGAAGATCGGCCTCATGGCCGGCGACGATCCGCTGGGCGTGGTCACCGGCGACCCTGCGACCGGCACGGTCGACGGCATTCCCGCGCTGGAGCTGCCGCCGCTCTACATGTCCGACGGCCCGGTCGGTCCGCGCGAGGGACAGGCGACGGCCTTCCCCTCGCCGCTCGCGCTCGCGTCCGCCTTCGATCCGCAGCTCGCCTATCGGGTTGGCGAGACTATCGCCGACGAGGTGCGCAACAAGGGCAACGACCTCGTGCACGCTCCGACCGTCGACGTGATGCGCATTCCTCAAGCGGGCCGCACGTTCGAGACCTATGGCGAGGATCCGTATCTGTCGAGCCGGCTTGCGCCCGAGTGGATCAGGGGCGCGCAAAGCCAGGGCGTGATCGGCAACGTCAAGCACTACGCGATGAACCACCAGGAAGGCCAGGTCGGCGCCCCGCCGATCGCTTCCGTCATCGGCTCGCGGCACACGATCAACGCAGTGGTCGACGAGCGCACGCTGCGCGAGCTCTACCTGCCGCCCTTCGAAGCCGCCGTGAAGGAGGCGGATGTCGGTGCGGTGATGTGCGCCTACAACATCGTCAACGGCGAGGCGGCATGCTCGAACCCGCATCTCCTCCAGGAGATCCTCCGCGACGAGTGGGGTTTCGATGGCTTCGTGGTGTCCGACTACTACCTGGCGACGAAGGACACCGTCCGCTCCGCCAACAACGGCACCGACATCGAGATGCCGTTCCCGCAGTTCTACCGTCCGCAGCTGCTGGAGCTCGCGGTGATCAGCGGACAGGTGTCCGAGGCCACGATCGACACGCGCGTCGGCAACACGCTGCGCACGCTGTTCCGCTTCGGCTTCTTCGATCGCGCCGCGTTCCCCAGCGACGAGGGCCTGATCCAGCGCGAGGCGCACGCCGCGGTCGCGCGCGAGAATCTCGAGCGAGGCATCGTGCTGCTGAAGAACGATGGGACGCTGCCACTCGATGCGACCGTTACGTCCATCGCAATGATCGGCGTCGTCGCCGAGACCTACGTCAACGGCGGCGGCTCCTCCAACGTGCGCCCGTACGAATTCAAGGCGCCGCGCGCGGCCATCGTCGAGCGCGCCGGATCCGGAGTCGCGGTCACCTACGACGACGGCAGCGATGCGGCCGCGGCCGCTGCGAGCGCCGCCGCAGCGGCCGTCGCGATCGTCTTCGTGCGCGATACCGCGACCGAGGGCACCGACAAGAACTGCCTGTCGCTGGACTGCGGCCCGTTCCCGGGCGTGCCGTCCGAGACGCCGCAGGACGATCTGATCCGCGCGGTCGCCGCCGCCAACCCCCGTACGGTCGTGGTGATGCAGACCGGCGGGCCCGTCCTCACCCCGTGGCGCGACGACGTCGCGGCGCTGCTCGAGGCCTGGTATCCGGGTCAGCAGGCCGGACCCGCGATCGCGCGGGTCCTGTTCGGCGACGTCGACGCCAGCGGGCGTCTGCCGGTCAGCTTCATGCAAAGCGAGAGCGACACGCCGGTCGCCGGCAACCCGCAGCAGTATCCCGGCGTCGCCAACATCGCGCAGTACTCGGAAGGATTGCTGACCGGCTATCGCTGGCACGACGCGCACGACGTCGAGCCCGCGTACCCCTTCGGGCACGGGCTGTCGTATACGCAATTTGCTTTCTCGGACCTGCAGATCGGCGCGGACGAGATCGCGGCCACGGTGAGCAACGTCGGCGATCGTGCCGGCACCGAGGTCGCGCAACTCTACATCGGCACGTCGCATGCGGGCCCCGGCGAGCCGCCGCGCCAGCTCAAAGGATTCCAGCGCGTGCAGCTGCAGCCGGGCGAGTCGCTGACCGTGCGCTTCCCTCTGGATGCACGATCGCTGGCCTACTGGGACATCGCGACCGGAGGCTGGCGCACGGCGCCGGGCTGCTACACGATCTGGGTTGGCGCCTCGTCGCGCGACCTGCCCCTCAACGGAACCTTGGGCCTCGGCGCGTGCTGACGGCCCGCTTGCGCATCACCCACAACCAGGAACGCACATGACCACCAAAGCCTACGGCGCCCACGCCGCCACCAAGCCGCTGGAGCCCATGAGCATCGAGCGCCGCAAGCCGGGCGCCCGGGACGTGCAGATCGACATCGCCTTCTGCGGTGTCTGCCACTCGGACCTGCACACGGTCCGCTCCGAGTGGGGCGGCACGCGCTACCCGTGCGTGCCGGGCCACGAGATCGTCGGGCACGTCACCGCCGTGGGCAGTGGCGTCACCGGCTTCAAGATCGGCGACGTCGTGGGCGTCGGCTGCATGGTCGACAGCTGCCAGCGCTGCGCCTCGTGCAGCGAGGGCCTGGAGCAGTACTGCCAGAACGGCTTCGTCGCCACCTACAACTCGCCGATCCCCGACCCGCCGGGCCATGCGCTGGGCGGCTACTCGCAGCGCATCGTGGTCAACGACAAGTTCGTGCTGAAGATCCGCCACCCCAAGGAGCAGCTGGCGGCAGTGGCGCCGCTGCTGTGCGCGGGGATCACCACCTGGTCGCCGCTGCGCCACTGGAAGGCCGGACCGGGGAAGAAAGTCGGCATCGTCGGCATCGGCGGGCTCGGCCACATGGGCATCAAGCTGGCGCACGCGATGGGCGCGCGCACGGTCGCGTTCACGACCTCGGAAAGCAAGCGCCAGGACGCGATCGCGCTCGGCGCCGACGAGGTCGTCGTCTCCAAGAACCGTCCCGAGATGAAGGCGCACGCCGGCAGCTTCGACTTCATCCTGAACACCGTTGCCGCGAGCCACAACCTCGACGCCTTCACCACGCTGCTCAAGCGCGACGGCACCATGTGCCTGGTCGGCGTGCCCGAGCATCCGCACCCTTCCCCCAACGTGGGGCCGCTGATCTTCAGCCGCCGGTCGATCGCCGGCTCGCTGATCGGCGGCATCAAGGAGACGCAGGAGATGCTCGATTTCTGCGCGGAGAAAGGCATCGTCGCCGAGATCGAGATGATTCCGGTGCAGAAGATCGACGAGGCCTACGACCGCATGCAGAAGAGCGACGTGAAGTACCGTTTCGTCATCGACAGCGCCACGCTCGCGCGATGAAGGCGATCGGCCAGTTCCAGCACGACGGCAAGACCTTCCTCGACCTGTACTTCAACGAAGAGATCAACTACCTGTATGGCGACTGGAGCGGCTTCATCAGCCGCCACCAGGCTATCGAGGGATGCACAGCGATGCTGGCGTGGGCCAAGGAGCACGCCCGTGCTCTCGGCTGCGTCGCCATGGTCAACGACAGCCGCAAGGTGCGCGGCAGCTGGGATACGGCGCTGGACTGGGTCGAGAAGAACTTCAGCCGCCCGATGTACGAGCTCGGGTTCCGCTGGAACGCCGTCGTCCTCAGCAAGGACCTGTCGGCGCAGGTGTCGGCGGAGAAGATGGCGGCCAGCAATCGTCCCGGCGCCATCACCTTCCGGCTGACGATGACCCTGCTCGAAGCCGAAGAGTGGCTGGAAAGCATGCGGCGCGCCTGAGCGCGCCGCGCGTCAGGCCTTGCGCAGCCGTGCGACGACGCCGTCGATGTCGCGCTGGAGCATGTCGCGGCGCACGAAGTGCGCGCCGGGCAGCTCGTACCACTCGTGCGGGATGCCGTTGGCGGCCAGCAGGCCGCGGAACTCGCGCTGGCCGTTGCGCACCGGCGTCTCGTTGACGTCGTTGTCCAGCCCGCAGACCAGGAAGATACGCTTGTTGTTCTTGTAGCTGTTGATGCGCTCCACCGGATTGTCTGCGGTCACCAGGCCCTGGTTGTAGACCGGCTCGCCGTAGAGCGTGCCGCCATTGAGCTCGGCCCACTTGGCGCTCTGGCTCGCCCAGTGCAGCACCACACCGCCGTCGCGGCGCAGGCTCGGCGGCCCCGAGTGCGCGCTGATCGAGCCGAAGTGCCCGTAATACTTGGCGGTGTACTTCAGCGCGCCGAACCCGCCCATCGAGAATCCGGACACCGCGCGGCCGTCGTACTCGGCGTAGGTACGGAAGTTGGCGTCGATCCAGGGGATCAGCTGGTTGATGTGGAACGTCTCCCAGTTCTTTGCGCCCGCGTACGAGCGCACCGGGTTGCAGTGCCAGCCCGCGGTGCCGCCGTCGGGCATCACCACGATGACGTTGCGGCCGACGGTCAGCCCGCGGATGTCGTCTTCCATGTCGAACTTGCGGAAGTCCTGCGCGCCGCCGTGGAAGAGGTACATCACCGGGTAGCGGCGCCAGGTGTCGCTGTAATAGCTCTGCGGCAGCAGCACGTTGACGCCCGGCTGCCAGGAGATCTGCGCGGTCGAGAACCGGAAGTACTGCATCCGGTCCGAGACGCCGTAGTCGGTGATGGTCAGGCCAAAGCCGTTCGACGCGGCCTGCGCGGACTTGGGCATGCCGGCGCCGAGGATCCCGAAGCTGCTCAAGGCAGCGGCGCTGCCGGCGGCCTTGAGGAACGTGCGGCGGTTGAGCTGGCTGGTCTGCATGTCGATCTCCTCGGTCCCTGGGCTATGCACCGACTATCCGCCCGGCGTCGTTTGCTCCGCCATGGCGCCGCGGGCCGATGTGATGGTCATTTCGGGCCAGCGCGCCTACGATGATTCGCATGAAGGAGGCCGACGTCAGCAAGCCTTTCGTGCCGGTGGTGTACGGCGAGCTGATCCTGCAGGTGGCCAAGGCGCACGGCGTCGAGCGCGATGCGCTGCTCACCGCTGCGGCCGTGCCGGCGAAGCTCCTGGAGGACACCAATGGCCGGCTGTCGCGGGCGCAGGCGCAGGGCCTGCTGTCGCACGCGCTGAAACTGAGCGACGAGCCGGCGCTCGGCTACGAGATCGGCCTGCACAGCAGCCTCACCTCGCATGGCCTCATGGGCTATGGCCTGATCAGCTCCTCGACGCTGCGCCAGGCGATCGAGCTCGCGGTGAAGTTCCTGCAGCTGCGCCTGCCGATGTTCAGCATGAAGCTCTTCAACGACGGCGAGCACGCGGCCATCGCCATCGCCGAGGCGGTGCCGCTTCCGGCCGACACGCGCCAGTGCCTATTCGAGCTGTTCCTGGTCGGCATGGCGCGGGTCGCACCGGTGCTGACCGGCTATCGCATGCCCGACCTCGAGCTGTGGTTCGACGCGCCCGAGCCACCCTACTACGCGCGCTACAAGTCGCGATTGCCGGCCGTGCGCTTCGGCATGGGCGCAAACCAGCTGCGCTTTCGCGCGACGTATCTGGATCAGCGCCTCGACACCGCCAATCCTGTCACCGCGAAAATGGTCGAGGAGCAGTGCAGCCGCGAGCTCGAGCAGCTGGGATTCGAGGGCGACCTGCTGGGCCAGGTGCGCGTGGCGCTGCGCAGCGCGCGGACCGGCTATCCGGACCTGGAGAAAGTGGCGGGCTTGCTGCACATGTCCAGCCGCACGCTCAAGCGCCGGCTCAAGGAGCACGGCTCGAGCTTTCACCAGCTGCTCGACGAGACGCGACGCGCCGAGAGCATCCGCCTGCTGCGCACGACGTCACTGACGGTGGAGCAGATCGCGGAGCGGCTGGGCTATTCCGATCCCAGCAATTTCTGCCGGGCCTTCCGCAAGTGGACGGCGGCGACGCCGGCCGAATTCCGCGCGGCCTAGTGGATGGACCAGGACCCCATGTTCATCTCGTTGACCACGGCCCTCACCACCTGGATCGGCTCGGTGCCTTTGCGCAGGACGCGGCTCACGGCCTTGTTCGCCGCTGCGAGCTGCCAGGCGATCGTGCCGGCGGTCAGCACCACCACGGGCAGGTGCTTGAACTGCGGATCGGCGCGGGTCTGGTTCAGCCACTGGATGCCGTTGAACCCAGGCATGGAGAGGTCCAGCAGGACCACGTCGGGCTTGAGGTATGCCAACGCGTGGCACCCGGCCTGGCCGTCGTTGGCCACGGCAACCTTGAAGCCGGCGTCGGAGAAGAATGCCTCGTAGACTGAGGTGACGACCGGATCGTCGTCGATGATCAGCAGGGTCTTGGGGGCGGTCAGGCGAAACGGCAGGTGCGCGTCCATCACGGCGAAGCATCACGGCAAAAAAGTTGCGGGATTATACAGAGGCGCATCGCCGCGAATCTAGCCCGCGCGGTAGTTGTCGACCTCCTTGTAGCGCCGCGCGTAGAGCCCGAACACCAGCGCGGTGACGAACGCAAAGCCCGCGAAGAAGAACATCAGGAAGGCGTTGGTGCTGAGGCCGGTTCCCGCGATCGCGCCGAGCACGCCCTCGTTGCGGACCGCGGCGTTGGAAACCAGCACCCAGAGGTTGCCCGTGGTCACGGCCAGGTACCACAGGCTCATGATCGTGCCCTTCATCGCCAGCGGCGCCTGGCTGTAGACGAACTCCAGCCCACCCGCGGACACCAGCACCTCGCCGAACGTCAGCAGCGCATACGGCAGGATCTGCCAGGCGATCGCCATCGGGTCGTTGGCGTCGATCAAGAGCTGGAAGATGGCGACGACCACCCATGACAGTCCCGCCGCCACCATGCCGGTGGTCATGCGGCGCAGGCCGGTCATGACGTAGCCGCGGCGCTTGAGCGCGGGATACAGCACGAGGTTGTTGAAGGGGATCAGCAGCATCACCAGGGCCGGGTTCACCGCCTGCATCTGCGCCGGCTCGAACCAGTCGGGCCGTGTCATCGCGCCGGCCTGCAGCACCCAGGTCGAAGCCTTCTGGTCGAACAGCGACCAGAACGGCGTGACCAGCGCGAAGATCAGCAGCAGGCGCAGCACCGCGCGCACGCCTTCCACGGCCGCGTCGGGATGCGTGCCGCGCGCGCGCTCCAGCTGCATCCAGCTGCCGCCGCCGCCAAAGCCGATCAGCAGCACAAGGCCCAGGCAGAAGGTGATGACGATTCCCAGCTGCGGCGTGAATGCCAGCACCACGATTGCCGCAAGCCCGCCGATCGCGGCGAGCATCAGCCCCGGTCGTCCCTGCCCCGGCGCTTGCGCGAGCAGAGCGGTGCGGCACACGCGCAGGAACGAGTCGGGTCCAGGCGGCGCGGGCGGCACCACCACGTAATGCTTGCGGCCGAGCCAGAACACCAGCGTCGCGATCGCCATCAGCACGCCGGGGATCCCGAACGCCACCGATGCGCCGTAGTGCCGCAGGAACACCGGCATCAGCAGCGACGCGAAGAACGAGCCGAAGTTGATGATCCAGTAGAAGGCGTCGAAGACGACTTTCGCCAGGTGCTTGGTCGACTGGTCGAACTGGTCGCCGACGAAGGAGGCCACGCACGGCTTGATGCCGCCGGAGCCGAACGCGATCAGCGCCAGGCCCGCGAAGAAGCCGTTGCGGTTGTCGTCGAAGATCGCCAGGCACGCGTGGCCCGCGCAATAGACGAGGCTGACCCAGAGGATGGTGTTGTACTTGCCGGCGAAGCGATCCGCGATCCAGCCGCCAAGCAGCGGGAACAGGTACACGCCGATGACGAACGTGTGGAAGACGTCCTTGGCCGCGCCGGCGCGCTGATCCTCCGGCAGGTACAGCAGCAGCGAGGTGACCAGGAACGGCGTCAGGATGTTGCGCATCCCGTAGAAGCTGAAGCGCTCGCAGCCCTCGTTGCCGATGATGTACGGCATCTGCGGCGGCATGCGCGCGCGGGATGCGGATGTCGTATCGGTCATGCGGTCAGCCCAGCAGCAGCCAGAGCGCGACGCCCACCATCATCGCGGCGGCGACGCGGTTGAGCCACTGCGCCTGGCCGCGGCGCAGCAGGAGCTCGCTCAAGGTGCGCCCGCCCTGCGCGTAGATCAGCAGCGCGGTGAACTCGAGGGTAACCATCAGCGCCAGCAGCACCGCCATCTGCGGTGCGAGAGGCGACTTGGCATCGATGAAGGGCGGCAGGAGCGCCATCATGAAAGCCCAGGCCTTGGGATTGGCCACCGCGGTGACGAAGCCCTGCGTGCACAGCGCCGCAGGCGAGCGCGACGAGGTCGTCGCCAGCGCGGCGACCGGCGCGCGCCAGTTGCGCCACGCCATCCACATCAGATACGCGGCGCCGGCGACCTTGAATGCGGTGAAGATCCGCGGATCGGCCAGCAGCAGCGCGGCGACGCCGGCCATCGCGCATGCGCCGACAAGCGCGATGCCGACCAGCTCGCCCAGCATCATCCATAAAGTGCGGCGCACGCCGATGCTGATGCCCAGCGACATCGCCAGCGTCATGCAGAGGCCAGGGCTCATCGCGATCAGGAAGAAGCTGCCGCAGAACGCGAGCAGTCGGGTCGAGTCCATACGGCGAACGAGGCTTGGATGCAGGGCGGGCACGTATGATCGCATCAATGAAACGCGCGCTCACCCGTCGCGACCTGCTTCGCCTCGCCGCCGTGAGCGGCGGCGGCATGGCGCTGGCCGCGATGGACGGGTGCGGCTCGTCGACCGTCGCAACGCCGGCGCGTGCGCTGGACCTCGACTTCACCGCCCTGCCCGATGGCGACGGATGGGACGCGCGCTGGACCTGTCCCGGCGTCGCGACGCTGTCGCGCGAGAGCGGACAAGGCCTGCTGCTGGCAGGCTCGGACGTGTTCCCCAACGATCCGCGTCCGGTCGCTTTCGCGATCGACGCGCGCTTCGTCGACGGCACGGCTCGCGCGGTGGTCACGCGCTCCGGACGCGGCGTTGGTGTCGTGCTGCGACGCACGTCGATGCACGCGTGGTATGCGGCGGTCTACGACGCCGACACGCGCACGCTCGCGATCGTCCGCAGGTCCGGCTTCGATCTCGTGACCTTGACGCAGACGCTCGTACTGCTTGCGCCATCGCCGATGACGCTGGAGCTGGCAGCGTCGGGGCGGCATCCGACGAGGCTGACGGCAACGTTGATCGGCGCGCAAGGCGCGCCCTACGAGGTCCAGGCGACGGACAGCACTGCCGAGCTGCAGCAGGCCGGCGACGCCGGCGTCTTCGCGCACGCGGACACGCTGCTGCCGTCCAGCAATCCGGTGTTGCCGGCGCTAGGCAACCTGCATCTGCTGCCGTATTCGGTGCAGGAAGGCCAGGCAGTGATCGCAACGCCGGTCGGGCAAGCCTTCATCGATGCGATCCGCCAGCGCTCGACGGCTGCCTTCGCGCGGATCGAGATCATCGCGGCAAATGATTTCGAGCCGGCGGCGGCGAGCATCGTCGCCGCGACGACGGGTGCGCCGATTGCCGGCGGCGCGACGCTGCACGTCGCCAGCGACCTGCCGGCGGAGATCTCCATCGACGTCGCGCAATCGCCCGACTTCACCGACGCGCGTGTCGTGGAGGCTGGTGCTACGGACGCGCAGTTTCTCGCAACGAAGACCGAGGTCACCGGCCTCGCGCAGGGCGCGACCTACTGGAGACCGCGGCTACGTCGCAATGGCCACGAGACGATCGGACCGACGCGACGCTTCCGCGTCCTGCCACCGCCAGGCGACGCGACGACGTACACCCTCGCCTACGGCGCCTGCGCCTCGCAGTTCAACGCGATCTTCGATCAGCTCGCCGCGCGCAATCCCGACGTCTTCCTCTGGCAGGGCGACCTGAACTATCCCGACACGCACGGGCCGTTCGCGCAGACCATGGAGGGATACGCCGGCATCTGGCGCCACTTCCTGGACAACCCGCGCCTCGCGCCGATCCTTGAGCGTTGCGCATTCGTCGGCGGCCGAGACGATCACGACTACGGCCTGCAGGACGCCAACGCCGATCACCTGCTGCCTTGGGGACTCGCGCCGTGGGATGCGCTGATCAACCCGCGTCCCTACCGGAAGATCTCCGCCGGGCTTGCCGACGTCTGGCTCCTGGATCAGCGCCTCTACAAGAGCGATCCCGCGCTGCCGGACACCGCTGACAAGACGCTGCTCGGCCTGCAGCAGCGCCAATGGCTGCTCGACGGACTGGCCGCGTCGACCGCGCCGTTCCAGGTGATCTGCTCGCCGTGCACGGTGGCGCCGGCGCCGGGGGCCAACGCGCGAGACGGCAGCTGGGCTACCGGCTTCACCGCCGAGCGCGACCTGATCCTGGCGCACATCGCCGCCAACGTCCGCGGCCAGGTCGTGTTCCTCACCGGCGACACGCACTTCACGATGGTGTGGGATCGCGACGGACTGTTCGAGGCACGCGCCTGCCCACTCGACATCCCGACGCCCAACGACCAGAACATCTCCAACCCGCTGCTGGAGCTGACGTTCGGCGGCACGCCCGGCGTCGTCTACTGGTCGCGGCGCAGCCACTTCTCGTTCCTGACCATCGGCGGCGACGCCGATCGCGCCGTGCTGAACCTGGAGGTGGTGCGCGACGACGGCGTCGCGGTTTGGAGCCGTCGCTTCGAGCGCGCGATCTAGCGGTTCAGAATTTCGCAGATGCCGTCGATGACCATTTGCGGCTGCGTCGTCATCAGGTGGTGCTCGGAGCCCGGCGGCGCGACGGTGTGCACCGAATCGTCCGACAGGGACGCAAGGTCGTTCTGGAACTCCATCCACCCGGATTCGTCGACGATGCTCACGCCGGCGGGACACGGTCCGTGGCAGGTGGCGCTGAGAACGCTGACCGGCTTGTCGCGCAGCCGATCGCGCGTGCGCGAATCCTGCGCCTGCTCCACCGTCTCGGTGAACTCGGCGTAGCTCATCTCGCCGCTGGACGAAACGTCGACGATCGTCACCGGCTGCCAGGTTCCTTCGTTCATGCCCTCGTGCGAGGAGTCAACGAAGACCACGCCGAAGAGATCCTCCGGGTAGAGGTCGGCGAACAGTCGCGCGTTGAATCCCGTGATCGAGTGGCTGACGAGGAGGTACGGCTTAGGAAGGCCGCTGTTCTCCAGCAGGACGTGCAGCTGACGCGCCTGCTCCGCCGCGGTCTTCGGCAGACCGCTCTCGTCCGACTGCCCCATGCCGGCGCGATCGTACGAGATCGTCAGCGCGTACTGCGCGATCGTCTGCTGCACCTCGGCGGCCTGCCAGGGCGTGTGATCCTCGCCCCCGCCCGCGTCGAACACGATCGTCGGCTGACCGGCATCAGCGATCCCTTGAATGTCGGCATGCAGGTTGAACCCGCCGACGTCGATCGGTCCCTCGAACGTGATCGGCATTCCCGATTGCGGTGTGCATGCGGGCCGGTCGACGGCGGTGGGCGGTGCGTCGTCGCCGCAGGCGGAGAGCATCAGCGTTGCCGCAACACCAGTGCAGCGCGCAAGGAGTCGAATCATGGCGTGCATTTTCGCACGCGACGCGCGCTACGAGCGCTGCATCAGTCGCGGCACTTCCGCGGCCAACTCACGCGCCATGTAGCCGAGCGGGCCGATCTTGCGAGCGAGGGCCTCGCCCGCTTTCGCATGCAGCGCCACGCCCCACACCGCGGCCTGCTCGAGCGACGCGCCGCGTGCGACGAGGCCGGCAATCACGCCGGCAAGCACGTCGCCCGAGCCGGAGATGCCCAGGCCCGGGTTGCCGCCGCGATGGCGCCAGCTCTTGCCGTCGGCGGCGACGATGAACGTCGTCGCGTTCTTCAGCACCACGCTGACGTTCCAGCGCCTGGCGGCGCGGTGCGCGAACCTCTCGGGGTCGCGCTCGATCGCTTCGCGCGAGCCCAGGCCCAGGTGCGCGAGCTCGCCCGCGTGCGGCGTGATGAGCACGCGATCCGGCAGCGGGGCCGCGCGACGCAGCAGCACGTTCATCGCGCGCGCGTCGAGGATGACGGGGACTTGCGTGCAGCGCTGCAGCAGGCGCGTCACCAGCGCCGGGGCTTCGCGCATGCCCGGACCCAACAGCACGCAGTTGGCCTCGAGATCGTCACCGCGCAGCGCCGGGATCCGGATCACGCGCGCTTCCGGCAGCGTGATCCCCAGGGCCAGCGCGATCGCCGGCGGCGTCGCCAGCGTCACGCGTCCCGCGCCGGCGCGCAGTGCGCCGTCGACCGCAAGGCTCGCGCTGCCCGGTGTCTCCGCGCTGCCCGCGACGATCAGCACGCGACCGCGGCCGTCCTTGCCGTCGCCGTCCTCGGGGCGCGGCAAGGCCCAGCGACGCAGCAGCGCCGCGTTGACCTCGACCGCGGTGCGCGCGCTCAAGACTTGGGTGCTGCCGGTACGTCGGGGGCGTCGGTCACCGGCGCGCCCGCCTCGTGCAGCGGCGCCAGGAAGTTCACGCGCTCGATGACCAGCTTGCCCTTGCGCCCGGCTTTCGGATCGTAGACGTAGGAAGTGACGCCGCAGTTGGGTACGTCGCCCTTGCGGTCCATGTCGAGCACCTGCGTCTCGTCCATGCGCTCCAGCAGGTAGCGCATGCACGTGACGATCACCTGATGCGCGACGATCAGCACGCGCTGGCCGTTGTGCTCGCGGGTCATGGTGTCGATGACGCTGCGCAGCCGCAGGATCACGTCGCACCAGCTTTCGCCGCCGGGAGGACGGAAATAGAACTTGCCGACGTGCGCGCGCTGCTCGGCCAGCTCCGGGAATTTCGCGACGATGCCATGCCGCGTCAGCCGATCGAGCACGCCGAACTCCTTCTCGCGCAGGCGCTCGTCGACGCGCAGGTCCGCCGGATCGCGGCCCAACCCTTCGAGCACGCTGATCGCCGTCTGGCGCGCGCGAACGTAGGGGGAGCACAGGACGATGTCGGGCTGCTCCGTGCGCGGCTGCTCGCCGAACCACTTGCCCAGCGCCCGCGCCTGCTCCTGGCCGAGCGCCGACAGCGGCACGTCCATGTCGCGCTCGGCGATGTCGATGACCGGCAGCGCAGAGGCCTCGGCGAGGTCGCGCGCGACGTTACCGGCACTCTGGCCGTGCCGGACGATCCAAAGACGTTGCGGCCATTTTTGCGCGGGGGTCACCACCCTGTGACTCGCCCGGACGGCCCGGGGTTCCAACAGCGGAAGCTACGCTCGCTGGTTGATCGCCGCCGTCGCGATGCCGAGGATCAACACCGCGACGGTGCTGAAGGCGATTTGCTTGATCACCAGCGCCGGCGGCAGCGGCGTGACCGCGTAGTAGATGAGATAGCCCGGAATCGTAGCGAGAAGCGCGACCGCGATGCCGAAGCGCAATCCCTGGCCGAGAACGGGCTTGCTCCTGTCCACCCCCTGGCGATAGACCCAGGTGAAGCCAACGGCGATCAGGAGGTGGGCAACGATCATGAACGCCATGTAGCGCTGCGAGTCTTCCGGAAGGCGGAAGACGCCGGCTTGCGCGAGCGGCGCGTAGTCGCCAGCGAGCAGCAGGCCGTGCACGACGAAGTCGAGCAACTGCGACAAGACGAGAATCGCGGTCACCGAGATCAGGAAGCGGTTTTTCATGTTTTATCTCTCTTTCCCTACTTCTTCCCCGCTTCCTGCGCCAGCATCCCCGCCATCCCTTGCTTGGGCGCAGCAGCGGCGCCGGGCGCCGGACGCGGCGGCATGCGCGGCATGCCCGGGAAGCCGATGGCGAACTGCTCCTCCATCGTCTTCATCTGCTCCTCGGTGTAGCCCATGCCGGACATGATCTCCTTGGTGTGCTCGCCCACGATGAGCGGGCGACCCTGGATCACGCCGGGCGTGTCCGAGAGGTTCACGAGCAGGCCGATCTGATCGAGCTTGCCGACGACCGGATGCGGATACGACACCGTCCACTGGCGCTTGTGGAATCCCTCGTTGTCGTGGAGCTTGCGCGAGAAGTCCTCGCTCACGATCTCCACCGGAACGCCGGCCTTGTCGAGCTCGGCGAACCACTCGGCCGCCGTGTGCATCTTCATGCGCTCGGCGATGAAGTCGGAGAGCGCCTTGTCGTTCTGCACGCGCGCCTCGTGCGACGCAAACTTGCGGGTCCATTGTCAGCTTGGGCGCGCGCAGCACGGTGAAGAGCTCGTCCCAATGCTCCTGCGTCACCAGCACGAAGCACAGCCAGCCGTCCTTGGTCTCGTAGATGCGATGGCCGGCGGAGTAGCCGAGCTGCATGCCGTCGATGCGCGGGCGCTCGAAGCCGGTGCCGTCGGGCTTGGCCACCGCGTAGCTGGTGTTGAGCAGCGCCGCGTTGATGATCGAGGTGTCGACGAACTGACCCTCGCCGGTGCGATCGCGATGGTAGAGCGCGTTGATGATGCCGATGGCGGAGAGGAAGCCGTTGCCGGTGTCGCCGAACGACGTGAAGCTCCACAGCGGCTTGCCGCCGCGGCCCATGCCGCCGTCCTCGTACTGGATGCCCGACAGGCACGCGCCGGTCTGGTCGTTGCCGGGCATACCCTGGCGCACGCCACGCTCGAAGCCGCGGGTGTGGCAGTAGATCAGCTTGGGGTTCAGCTTCTTCAGCGACTCGTAGTCGATCTTCAGGCGCTCGGCGGCGTCGTAGCGCATGTTGTGCTGGACCACGTCGGCCTTGGCGACGAGATCGAGCAGGATCTTCATCGAGCGCGGGTCTTTGAGGTTCAGCGTGATGCTCTTCTTGCCGCGGTTGGCCATGTAGGCGATGTGCACGCGGTGCCAGAAGATGTCGTAGAGCCCGTTGATCTTGATGACCGTGGCGCCGAGATCTGACAGCAGCTGCGTGCCGAACGGTCCGGCGATGGCCAGACCAAGGTCGAGGACGACGACGCCTTCGAGCGGCGACTTCGAGTTTCTTGCCGGAGTTCGCGGCCACCGTTCCGGCCTTGGCTTCCTTCAGGATCTTCGCCGCTTCTGATTTCACCTCTGCGGTGTTCGCGCCCGCCTTCACCGGCGGCGCGCCGGGCTTGCCCTGCGTCAGGCTCATGTTGAACGCGTTGCCGACCGTGCGGATCGTGCCGAGCTCCGGATCGGTCTGCTCGACCACGCAGCCGTCCTTCAGGAATTCGGGATCGGCCAGCGACTCCTCGATCGGCCGCACCGGCTGCATCGTCATCTCCGCCTGCGCGGCGGCGTCGGTCCACTCCTTGGCGGTGAACTTGGCGATGGCCTCGGCGAGGATCGGCTGGTAGTGCGCCATCACCAGGATCTCTTCGGGTCCGGTGCCGAAGCGGTCCGGATCGTTCTGCACGGTGAGATCGGGCGATGCGTCGAGCTTGTCGCCCTTGGACGCCTGCAGGATGAAGCGCGGGTTCGGCACCCAGTTGTGGATCCACTTGCCGTCCTTGCACTTGAAGTGCCCTTTGGGCGAGCGGCAGTTGAGGATCCAGGTGTCGAAGCCGGGCGCGTCGGGTTTCTCCGCGCGCTGCCAGACGCCGGCGGCGCCGGCCATCGCGCCTTGCAGCAAGGACGTTTCCACCCACTGCCCTTTGCCGGTGTGCTCACGCGCGCGCAACGCTGCAGAAATTCCCAGCGACGCGGTGAAGAACGCGCCGAGGCTCGGCCAGTGCGAAGCGACGAACAACGGTCCCGGACGCGGCGCGCCCTGCACCCAGTCCGGCGGAATTTGCACCACGTCTTCCGGATACGGATCCGGCAGGCCGTTCATGTGATTGAGCGCGCCTTCGGCCCAGCCGCGCTGCTCCCACATGAGGCCCGTGCGCGCCTGCACGAGGCCGTCATACGCAGGACGCTTGGAATGCTCGTTGTCGCGGCCGTAGCCGGTGATCGAGCAATAGATCAGGCGCGGATTGATCTTCGAGAGCGTCGCGTAATCGATGCCCAGGCGCCCCGTCACGCCGGGCGAGTAGGACTCGACCAGGATGTCGGCGGTCTTCACCAGATCCTGGAACGCGCGATTGTCCGTCGGGCTCTTGAGGTCATAGATCGCGCTGCGCTTGCCGCGCTGCCAGACCTTGTAGCCGAGCTGGTTGCGATACGGGTCGCCGCCGGGCGGCTCGATCTTGATGACGTCGGCGCCGTTATCGCCGAGCAGCATCGCGGTCATCGGGCCCGCGATGCCCCAGGAGAGATCCAGCACGCGGACTTTGTCGAGAACTCCAGCCATCAAGAAACTCCTTTGATCTTTGTAGGAGGGGCCGTTGGCCCCGACGGTCGGGGCTAACAGCCCCTCCTACATAAAAGCGCGGTTACAGGCCGAACGCCTTCATCGCGTTGGTCGACGTGATCTTGATCCGGTCCTTGTCGGGGATGCCGGCTTCCTTGAACTGGCTGATCACCTGCTTCTGCGAATTCGGCCAGCAGGTGGCAGGGTGCGGGAAGTCGGTCGACCAGTAAAGGCAGTCTGCGCCGAAATAGTCGTAGAAGGTCTTCAGCCCCTTGGGCTCGTACATGAACGTGGCGCCGCATTGCGCGCGGAAGGTCTCGCTCGGCGGCTTCTTCACGCCGGGGAATTCGTAGTGCTGGTGCATGCGCGGGTCGAGCAGGAACTCGAAGAACCACGGCACCCAGCCAAGGCCCGGCTCCACGAAGATGACCTTCATCTTCGGGTACTTCTCCAGCGTACCGGTCAGGATCCAGAAGCAGAGCGTCTCGGCTAGCGGCGCCCAGGCAAGGCCCGTGAAGATGCCTTTCTGCGGCGTCGGGTCGCGGCGGAACACGTCCCACAGAGACGCCTTCAGATCCAGGTGATTCATGATCGTGAGGCCGGTCTCCTCGATCGTCTTCCACAGCGGCGCGTAGGACTTGTCGTGCAGGTCCGGCAGGCCGAGGTCGGAGGGGAACGGCGAGAGCTGCACGCAGCGCGCCTTGCTCTCCTTGGCCAGGCGCTTCACTTCCTTCACCGCGAATGGAATGTCGTAGAGCGGCAGCTGGTACGCACACAGGAGGCGATCCGGGTTGTAAGCGGCGAAATCCGCCATCCCCTGGTTGAAGCCCTGGAAGACCTCTTTCCAGTCCTTGCCCATCAGGTGCGGATTGCAGACCTTGGCGCCGCCGACTTCCGGGAAGATCACCTCGGCCTGCACGCCGTCGCGATCCATGGCTTTGAGCTTGCCGGCCGGCTCCCTGTAGCCCGGGTCCTGCGACGCCGACGGGTCGACGAAATCCTCGAGCTCGAGATTGGGCTGACCGCCGCGATGCACCTTGGCCGCGTAGGCCTCGGCCTTCTTCATCGCCCCGTCCCAGACCTTGTGCATGGGCTTGCGCAGCCGCTGCTTGACCCACTCGCCGGTGAAGTAGACGTGCGAGTCGGCCGAGATCAGCCGTTCCTTGGCGACAGCGGTGGCAGGGGGCATGCGGGTCTCCTCAAAACTCGTGCAATTACAGGCTTTATCGCCTGTGCCTGCCTGCTGCAAAAGGGTGAGTTACGGGAAGGCGTTCTCGAAATTGCGCCGGCCCCAACCTTTCTTCGTCCTCAGCCATCCAACTCCGATGTAGGGCGCGCCATGCGCGCCGAACCCTGACGGAGGAGCGCCATGACTCGTATATCCATACCCGCCATTGCCTTGGCGACGTGCTTCACCACCTTGCCTGCCCTTGCCGCCCTGACCGCCGCTCAAGCGACGCAGATCGTCCATGGCTGCGCCGAGCACGCGGCCGCGAAGAAACAGAGCCACGCGATCGCCGTCTACGATGACGGCGGACACGTGGTCGCGTCGCTGCGGATGGAAGGCAACGCTTTCGGCGTGATGGATTTTGCGATGCAGAAAGCAGAAGCGGCGGCGGCGTGGCGCTTCTCGACCAGGGACATGGAAGGCGCCGCGAAAGAGACGCCGGGCTTCGCACGCGCCGCGCACGTTGCAACCGTCGCGGGCGGCATCCCGGTGTTCTCACCCGAAGGTCAGTTCATCGGCGCGGTCGGTGTCTCCGGCGAAGCGCCCCAGGACGACGCGGCTTGCGCCGAGGCCGGCATCAGGGCGGCGGGGTTGCTGCCGGCGCGGATGCCGAAGCGGTAGCGAAGCTGGTTCCGACCAATACCCGCCGTTGATGGCGGCTGGGAAGGCGAGTTGAGATGCCCTTGCGTACCCGCCGTCGACTCCGCCATACTGAACCATATGGTTCAGCATTGCGCCGCCCATTTCAACGCCTCCTTCGCTGCCCTCGCCGACGCCACCCGCCGTGGCGTCCTCGACCAGCTCGCACGCGGCGATGCGTCCATCACCGACCTCGCCGAGAAGTTCCAAATGACGCTCACGGGCATGAAGAAGCACGTCGGCGTGCTCGAGCTCGCCGGCCTCGTGACCACCGAAAAGGTCGGACGCGTGCGCACGTGCCGCATCGGCACGTGCCGACTTGAGGAGGAAATGGAGTGGATCGCGCGTTACCGCCGGGTTTGGGACGCGCGCTTCGAAGCGCTGGACGGCGTCATCGACGAGCTCAAACGACAGGAGAAGACCCGTGGTCGCAAGAAAAGAAAGTGAATCTCGGCGCACCACGGTGCAGAAGAAGTCGGAGCGCGAGGTTTTCGTCACGCGGACGTTCGACGCGCCCGCACGCCTCGTGTTCCAGGCGTGGTCCCAGCCCGAGTTGTTCAAGAGGTGGTGGGTGCCCCGCTCCATGGGCATGACACTTCGCTCGTGCGAGCTGGACGTGCGCACCGGCGGCAAATACCGGCTGGTGTTCGGCGACGATCCTGCGAAGCCGATGGCGTTCTTCGGCAAGTACCTCGAGGTCGTGCCGAACCAGCGCATAGTCTGGACGAACGAGGAAAGCGGCGACGCGGGATCCGTTACCACCGTGACCTTCGAAGAGCGCGACGGCAAGACGCTGCTCGTCATGAGCGAGCTGTATCCCACGAAGGAAGCGCTCGACGCAGCCGGCACCGGTGCGCAGGAAGCGACGCACGAGACGTTTGGACAGCTCGACGAACTGCTTGCCGAGTTGCTCGGCGGATAGCCACCCGCCCCTCACTTCACCGACATCTTCGTGATGTCGCGCACGCTGCGACGCTCGCGTGGTGGCCGCGCCTGCTCGCGCGCCTGGCGCAACCGGCGGATCAGATCACCCGCGCGAAGGCCCGACGACTCCGGCAGCTCGACGTGGCGCCGCGCGCGGATGCGCTCCATCTGATCGATGCACGCGTCGCACCAGCGCGCATCTTCATCGACTACCTGACGCAGCAGCGCTGCGAGGTTCGGCAAGGCCGGACGGCACAGCGCCTGCCCTTTCGCTCGGACCAGGTCTCCGAGCCGGAAGGCATCCACCACGACGAGGTGGATGGCGGCTTGTCGATGATCACCGCGGGAGCCAAAGCGAAGTCGCATCTTGCGATCAGGAGCAATGGATGAAGACGAGAACCAGGAATCGTTTCATGCGCCCCTCGGTTACACTGCGGCCAACGCGCACGATAGCGCGAACGTTCCGGGGGGAACCATGAGCACACCGATCCAGGCCTGCGCCGCGGCTGCGGCGCTTCTCATCGCGCAGGACGCGCTCGCGTCCGGATTCGTCTTCCGCGATCGTGACGAGATGCGGCAATACGTACGGAGCCCGGTCGCCCGTGCCCGCGCCGAGCGGGGCCAGCCGCTGAGCGCTCGCACCGCGCCGAAGGCAGCGCAAGCGGACGTACCGTGCAGCATCGATCTCGTCTCCGGCGAGCTCCTGCCGCCGCTGACCATCGACGTCGGGCGCTTGCCGGCCGCCATGCGGGTGAAGCTCGCGTTCCAGACCGACGTGAGCGGCTTGTCGTCGGCGTGGCTGACGTTCCGCTCACCTTCGGGCCAGCAGGAGAAGCTCATCGCGTACCGCACGCAGGCCGAGCCCGAGAGCGGCACCATCGTCATCGGCTACCCGCAGCGGTTCGGCTTCTATTCCGAGCCGGGCACCTGGACGCTCGACGACGTGCAGCTCGACAACAATGCCGACTGCAGCTATGGCTGGGGTGGCGACGCGATCCCCGGCTTCGCCAACCGCAGCTTCGAGGTGATCAACACGCATCAGCCGGACTTCGCGCGGCCGAACATCGTCAAGGGAACGATCCGGACCGGGATCGTGCACCGCTCGGCGCCGCATCCGGTCGCGCGTATCAAGCTTGACGTCGCCGATGATCTCTCCGGAGTTTCTTACGCGGGCGTCTGCCTGAGCAACATCGATCCCCTCGCTGGCGGCGGCGGAGAATGTTTCCAGACCCCATCCGGGCAGCGACCCGGGCTCAACACCTCGCTCTTGGCTGCGGAGCGGTTCTGGGAAGGGCTGCCGGACGGTACCTATCGGGTCTACGCAGCCTTCATCTGCGACGTCGGCGGAAGCTGCAAGGACTACTACGACGCCGCCGCAGCCGCGCTGTTCCCCGACGGCACGGACATAAAGCTCGCGCCGTAACGAGGGCCGACTCTAGGTATTGGTGTCCTCCGCCGGCACCGGGCCCGCATCCGGGACCGCGGCCGCCGGGCGTCGGTCGTCAGTTGTGGGGCACTCCGCATCGAGGCCGTAGCAGGCCATCGACAGCGACCCCATCGCGTATCCATCCGCGAGCACTTTGAGCGGACGCCCTGCCGCCCGCGCCATGCCGGCGATGTAGAGAAGCGGCAGGAAGTGCTCGTCGGTCGGCACCGCGCGCTGGAAATCGGGATGCTCGCGCAGCGACACCACGTCCGCGGGTCGCTCGGTCATCAGCGCGGTCGCAGCGTCGCCGAAGCGGCGCGCCCAGTCGAAGGCGCCTTCCGGACTTCCCCAGTCGAGCGCGCGCAGGTTGTGGACGACGTTGCCGCTGCCGATGACCATGATCCCGCGCTCGCGCAGCGGCGCGAGCTGCGCGCCGAGCTCCACGTGCCACTCGAACGGGCGCTGCGCGTTCATCGACAGCTGCAGCACCGGGACGTCGGCTTTCGGGAACGCGTGCACGAGCACCGACCAGGTCCCATGATCCAGTCCCCAGCCGTCGCGATCCATGCCGACGTGCGTGGGCTTTGCGATCTCCGCGATCTCGGCGGCAACGGCCGGATCACCGGGCGCGGCGTACTGCACGTCGAACAAGGCCTGCGGGAAACCGAAGAAGTCATGGATCGTGCGCGGCCGCTCCATCGCGGTCACTGCGGTATAGCCGACGTGCCAGTGCGCGGAGACCACGAGGATCGCGCGCGGCCGTGGCACGCGCTCGCCGAGCGAGCGCCACACGGAGGTGTAGCGGTTGGTCTCCAGCGCGTTCATCGGGCTGCCGTGGCCGAGGAACGCCGACGCTTGGCGGGTCGTCATCTGGTGCTCTATCGCGCAAGCGTCCTGGTCGACACCACGTGCCCCGCGATTTCTTCCTCGCAGAAGCGCGATTCCTTCCAGCCGCTCTCGGAATACAGCCGCGTCTGGTCGGCGAAGTACGGCGACTCCGGATTGGAGCTCTGCGAGTAGGTGAGGATCGTGCGCGCGTCGGGGCAGTCGTCGCCGTCGAACGAAACGACCTGGATGAAGCTCGAGCCTTGCTGCACGTCGGGCCAACCCTGCCCCGCCACCCAGGGGTTGTTGATGGCGTTGAACACACCGAGGTCGCCAGGCCCGCCGTGGATCGGGATGATCTCCGCGCCGCGCGGCTCGCCCGCGGACATGCGCAGCGTGGCATCGAGCGGCAGATTCGCGCCCCGCAGGTCGGCGATCGCGTCGGCGAGCGCAAGCTGCACGTGCGGATTGGCGATGTTGAGCCCGGCGGGCGTGTGCACCGGATCGTCCGGATCGAACGGCACGGTCCACACGTCGACGAAGGCGCCGACGTTCGAGGAGCTGCCCGTGGGGATCGTCTGCAGCGATAGGTTCTGGCCGAAGCGGCGGAACAGCGGCGCGCCGGGCGAGTCGAGCCGATCGGTGCGGTCCCAGGCGGCGAGCACGTCGCAGGCGTCGCCGACGACGACCGGCCCCACAGTGCCGACCACGACCGGCAGCAATCGGCAGAACGGCACCAGCGTGTCGAGCCAGAGCTCTGCCGCGTAGTGACGATCGCTGAACAGCAGGTCCTGCAGATCCTGGCGCGTGAACCTGCCGCTGGCCAGCTGCTCCTGGATCATCACCAGCCCGAGGCGCGTGCGCATGCGCCGCTCGACGCGCTCGTCGCCGACGACGCGCATGAAGCCTTCCAGCGGCTGATCCGGATTGGACAGCCAGTGGCTGTCGTTGGAGTTCTCCACGTAGTCGCGGCGGATGAGCTGCGGCATCTTCGACGGGCCGATCGTGCCGGGCTGGATCGCGTCGGCGTCGTTGTTCCAGGCGCAGACGCTGCGCGCGCCGTCGAGCACGGGAAGTCCCAGCACGTTGAACGTCGCCAGGCCGAGCACGCCGGCGCAGGAGATCGCCTTGTCGTCGGGCACGTTGGGCACCACGGACAGATCTGCGTAGAAGGCGTAGCCCTCGCTGTCGGCGGCGATCGTGTTCACCCACGGCACGCCCTGGTTGGCCTTGAGCACCGCGTGCAGATCGGCCGTCGACTGCGCGCGATCGGTCTCGAAGAAGTGGTTCACGAAGCGGAAGTTCGCAGCGTTGACGTCGGCGAGCGCGTGCGCGACCAGCGGCGTCCACGGGAACACCGGCAGCCCGAGGATGCTGGTGAACACCGGGCCCCATCGCGTGCCGTAGAGCGTGCGCGTCACCGGGCTGATCCCGCCTTCGACGTCCAGCACGTCGACGGTCAGCGGCGTCGCCGTCATCGGCTCCGGCATGCCGTCGACGAGATACGACGTCGGATCGCCGGGCACGAGCGTGAGCTGATACGGCGTGAAGCGCCAGGCGCTCGACACCGTGTGACTCCACGCAAGGCCGCGCGTATGGCCGATCACGACGATCGGCGCGCCGAACAGCGTCGCGCCGGTCACGTCCATCACCCCGGGAATCGTCAGGTGCGCCTGGTAGAAGCGCTCCGATCCGGTCCAGGGGAAGTGCGGGTTGCCGAGGATCATGCCGCGTCCGTTGGCCGTCGCCTCGCCGCCGAGCGCGATGGCGTTGCTGCCGATCTGGATCTCGCTCCACACGTCGCCGATGCTGCGCGCGACCTCTTCCGGCGTCTTCGCCTGCGGCATCGCTTTCCCCGGCGGCGGCGGCTGCGCCGCGCCGATGCCCTCGATGGCGACACCCGACGAGGCCAGCAGCGCCAGCTCGTAGAAGCGGCGATAGACGTCGAGCTCGGTGATCGGCCGCACCCACGCCGCGCCGCGGCAGGTGGGATCGGGCAGATGCTCGACGCCCACGTCCGCCAGATAGCGGTTGTAGCCGGCAACGTAACCGCGCACCAGCTCGCGCACGCCGGGCAGCGGCCCGTTGGGCGGCGGCAGCGCCAGCAGCTTCTCGACGCGCTGCTCGGCGATCAGCAGCTTGAAGAAGAAGTCGGAGTCGAGGTTGTTGTTGACCGTGGTGTTGGCGTAGAACGGCCAGCTCTGGTCCGGGCCGAAGTACTTGCTGCGCTCGCCGTTGACGGTGACGTAGCTCTCGGCGATGACGCAGAGGTTGTCCTCGGCGAACGCGTAGGCGTAGCCGTAGCCGATGCCCTCGTAGTCATTCGCCTTGACGTGCACCACGCCGTATTCGGTGCGGCGGATCTCGACGGCGCCGCTGCCCGTACCCGGGCCGCCGCCGATTGCTCCACCCACAGGGGACGAGCTGCCGCAGCCGCTGAGCAGCAGCGTCAGTGCGAGAGGCGCGAAGATCCGGCTATGAAGGCTCATGGTCGGCCCTTATCCTACCGGCAGTGACCACGACCCATTCCACGACATGGCTACCGACATCACGATCTACCACAACCCCAAATGCGGCACCTCCCGCAACACGCTGGAGCTGATCCGCGCCGCGGGCCACGAGCCCAGGGTCATCGAGTACCCTGAAGACGCCGCCGTCACGCCAGGAGCTGGCCGCCTTCGGCAAGAAGGCCGGCGGCATCCGCAACCTGCTGCGGGAGAAGGAGCCCCTGTGCGAGAGCCTGGGGCTGAAGGACCCCGCGGTCACCGACGCGCGGATCCTGGACGCGATGCTGGAGCACCCGGTCCTGATCAATCGGCCGATCGTGATCACGCCCAAGGGCGTGCGGCTGTGTCGTCCGTCGGAGAGCGTGAAGGACCTGCTTTAGCGCTGATCGTCCATCCCTGCGCCGCTCGCTGCAGGCGCACGCTGCGCGCGGAGGCGAACGCCGATTCCCGGTAGTCGTACTGCGAGACCGTCAGCTCGGCGCCGTCGAACGCGATGAGGTTGAAGGAGTTGGGTGCGCCGACGCGCGTGCGATGCGACACCGCGGTGCCGGAGCCCGACAGCACGAACTGCCACGGCAGCGCGACGTCGCAGACGGCGCTGGTCTCGATCAGCGGCACGTGCACGTGCCCGCTCAGCACCAGGTCGACGCGCGCTTCGGCGAGCAGCCGCGCGGTTTGCTTGCGGTGCAGCAGTGTCCGGCGGCGGTCCTGGTCCCACGCGGTCCACAAAGGCTGGTGCGCCGCGACGATAAACAGGTCTTCCGGCGCTCGCGCCGCTGCCGCGGCGGCAAGCTGTGCGCGCAGGCGCGACTCGGGCAGCGCGCCGTCCTTGCGCAGCTGATGCGTGGCGTCCAGTGCCAGCACGTACACGCCATGCGCAGACCACGACGACTCGCGCGCGCCGAACGCGCGCTCGTAATTACGGTAGGGCCAGAACGCGCGAGCCCAGAGATCGAACAGCGGCATGTCATGGTTGCCGGGGATGGCAATCCGCGCCGCGCTCTGCGGCATCGAATCCATGAACCGCCGCGCGGCCGCGAACTGCGGAGGCCGCGCGCGCTGCGTGATGTCGCCACAGAGAAGGACGAGCTCTGGCGCCAAGTCGACGACGGCCCGGCGCAGCGCCGCCATCACCTCGGGAAGCTCGGTGCCGAAGTGCGTGTCCGAGATCTGCACCAGGCGCATGGCCTAGAGCTCGCGCGGCACCACGACCTGCAGCGCATCGGGCAGCGACCGGAACACCAGCGGCGTGCGCATGCGCTTGAGCTCGCCGTCGACCACGACGTCGACCGAGCGGCGGCGGCTGAGCACCTCCAGTCCGGCAGCGCAGAACGATTCGAGCGCCGGGTCTTCGTCGAGGTTCTTCAGCAGCGCGCGCGCCAGCAAGCGCAATCGCTCCGCGAGGCTTGTGGGCTTGAGCAGCACGACGCCGAGCATCGCCGCGCGCGAGCAGCTGGCGATGCCGAGCCCCAGCGCGTCGAGCTGCAGCGCGTTGCAGGCCACGAACAGCATCGAGGTGCGGACCTTGCTCGAGGCCGCGCCCTCGCCGAGATGGATCGAGAACGGACGCTGCCCGCGCAACAGCGAGCCCGCGGCCGACAGCGCCGCGACCACGCGACGGCGGCCGAAGCGCGCCTTGTCCTGCTCGCGTCGCCGGATCAGGTGGGTATAGAGGCCGATGCTCGCGTTGTTGATGACGAGATGCCCGTTGACTTCGCCGGCGCCGACGGTGGCGAGGCGGCCCTCGACCAGCGTGCGCGCCGCGGGCTCGACGTCGGTCGGCACGCCGTTCTCGCGCGCGAAGTAGTTGAACGTCCCAAGCGGCAGCACGCCCAGCGGCACGCGATGCGCGTGCGCTGCGGCGGCGACGGTGCTGACGGTGCCGTCCCCGCCGGCGGCGACCAGCATGCCGCCCTCGCCTGCCACGCCTGCCGCGACGCGCGCGCACAGACGGTCGAGCGGATCGGACGGCGTCGGCTCGACGATCTGATAGCTCCGGCCGGCGCTGGTGAGCACCTGCTCCAGAACCTGGCGCGCCTGAACCTTGTCGTTCTCGCCGGCACCGGCGTTGAAGACGACCGTGACCGGCCCCGATGCAACCTGCGGGCGCAGTTTGGCGTCGCTCTGAAGAGACAGGCTTGAATCGGGCATGTAGTTTCGGCACTCCGGAATTGCCGTGGTTCCCCGCGGTCAAAAAAACTCCGATGCCAGACATGCACTTGACGCTTCCGCGGAAAAGCTTTGCCGGCCTGCCGGGATCTCCCCGGCTGTGGGTGATGCTCGGTGCTGCCTGCCTCTGCGTGGTCGCGTTCTTCGTGGTCGAGAACTTCGTGTTCGCCGGTGCGGGCGATGGCCAGGTGGGCGCCACGGCGCTCGACCAGCGGCTCGCGCGATTCTTCGAGCAACACCGGACCCCCGCGCTCACCGGCCGTGTCATGGAAGTCAGCGCGCTCGGGTCGGCGCCGGTCCTCCTGGTGCTGGCGCTGCTCGCCTATTCGGTGGTCGTGCAGGCCAGGGACTGGCGCGGCGTTCTGCACTTGAGCACCGCGCTCGTGGGCGCCGGCGTGTTGTCGCGGCTGCTGCAGGGCATGTTCGAGCGCTCGCGGCCCGACGAGCTCTTGCCGTTCATCGTGGTGACCAAGGGCTCGTTCCCCAGCGCGCATCTATTCGGCGCCACCGCGTGCTATGCGACGTTCGCGTTCTTCTACGCGCGCTACGCGCCGCGCCGGGGCTCGGAGATCGCCTGCTACGTGGTGGCGTCGATCCTCGTCGTGCTGATCGGCGTGACGCGGGTCTATCTCGGCGCACATCACACCACGGATGTCGTGGCCGGTATCGCCGCGGGCGCCGCCTGGGCTTTCCTGGTGGCCGCAGCTTTTTCGCTTCGGTACGGCGAGAGGCAGAACCTTTCCTAGCGTTGCCGCAGTCTCAAGGTCATGTCCCGCGTCCGCGAGAGCCCCAAGGCCCGCCGGTGGGCGCTCATCGGCGCTATCGGTCTCGCCGTCCTCATGCTGGCGCTGGCGGCGGCCTGGCGCTTTACGCCCCTGCACGAGATGGCCGAGCCCCGCGTGATCAGCGCATGGCTGAAAGACGCCTCCGACGAGGGATGGATGCCGCTGCTTGTCGCGGCGATCTACATCGGCGCGAGCCTGCTGATGTTCCCCAACACCGTGCTGTGCCTGGCGGTCATCCTCACGCTCGGTCCGCTGGCCGGCACTGCGTACGCTTTCGGCGGCAGCCTCACGGCCGCGCTCGCGGGCTATTCGCTGGGCCGCTGGGGCGGCGAGCGCATCAAGAAGCTCAAGGTCCGCGCGGTCGACAAGGTGAGCGCAAAGCTGCGCAAGGGCGGCGGTTTTGTGCAGGTGCTGGCGATCCGCTTGCTGCCAGTGGCGCCGTTCTCCGCGACCAACATGGTCTGTGGTGCGGCGCGCGTCCACATCTTCCCGTTCATCGCGGCGACGGTGCTCGGCATTGCCCCCTACATCCTGGCGTTCGCCGCCTTCGGGCGGCAGACCCGGCGTCTGTTGTCCGCCCCGACCCTCGAGGATGGCGCCATCGCGCTAGGTGTCGTTGCGGTAGTCGCACTAGCGCTCTGGTGGTCGCGCTCGAGGGCAGCCAAGGCCAAGTAAGGCCCCTGCGTACGGTGGAGAACTGACGCTGCACGGCGGCAACCCCAAGCTGGAGCCGTGATCTGGATGGGAGTGTGCGGATGGATGGGGGCGGTGTAGGTCAGCTATCGGGAGCGCCGATCGAGCGGCGGGCGTCGTTGTCGCTGGAGGAATTCAGCGAGCGCTACGACCGCGCCTCGCTGCCGGTGATCCTTCCCGGGCTGTGCCGCGAGTGGCCGGCGATGGAGCGCTGGAATCTGGAGTTCTTCCGCCAGCGCTACGGCGAGCGCACGGTGACGGTGCGCGGTACCGATTACCGGCTGGACGATCTGCTCGGCCGTATCGAGCGCTCCACGGCGGAAGAGCCCGCGCCCTACCTGCGCGACTACTACGTCGAGCGCAGCTTCCCCGAGCTCATGGCCGACATCAGCCCGCTGCCGCTGACGGGCTGCGGACGCCTGAACTGCCGGCTGATGCCGCGCTGGCAGCAGCGCCGCAACGGCATTCCCGAGCTCCTCATCGCCGGCGCCGGCACGCGCTTCCCGATGCTGCACTACGACCTCGGCGGCATGCACGCCTTCATCACGCAGATCCACGGCATCAAGCATTTCCGCCTCTACGCACCGGAGGACGGCCAGTGGCTGTATCCGGACGCGCAGACGCCCAACGTCTCGCCGATCCAGCCCTTCGGCGAGGTGGATGCCGAGCGCTACCCGCTGTTCGCGCGCGCCCGGCCCATCGACGTCACCGTCTACCCGGGCGAAACCATCTTCGTGCCTTCGGGCTGGTGGCATTGCACGCGCATCGAGACCACTTCGCTGGCGGTGACCTGGAACGCCGTCACGCGCAACAACTGGCCGTTCTACGTTGCCGATTACGTCCGCCCCACGCGCAGCACGCGGCCGCTGTGGACCAGCGTGAAATACGCGTGCCTGTACCTGCTCGGCCTGGGCCTCAGCGTTGCGGAGTCCGTCAACAAAGCGCTGCTCTACGGCGGCTTCGTCGATTGAAAGCTGCCCTTTGTCTGGACGACCGACGAAGTTTCGGGCACTTTTTACCAACGGCAGCCCTCTTTAGCTTAAGGCGCTCCTTTCCGGCGTCCGCGGACAACCGCAAGGACGCTGCATGAGCAACGAAACCCCAGAGCCGAAAAAAACCGGCCGTGGCCTGCCGGACAGCCCGGAGCAGGCGCGAGGGTTGCTGGCCGCTGTCATCGATTCCGCCGACGACGCGATCATCACCAAGACCCTCACCGGCACGATCACCTCCTGGAACCGCGCCGCCGAGCGCCTCTTCGGGTATACGGCAGACGAGGCCATCGGCAACTCGGTCCTGATGCTGATTCCCCAGGAACGACGGGACGAGGAGACGATGATCCTGTCGCGCCTGCGTCGTGGCGAGAGGGTCGACCACTTCGAAACGGTGCGCATGACCAAGGCGGGGCGCCCGATCGACATTTCCCTCACGATCTCTCCGGTCCGCGACGACACCGGCAGGATCATCGGCGCCTCGAAGATCGCCCGCGACATCGGCGAGCGGCGAAGGCTGCAGGCGCAGGCGGAGGCCGCGTCCGTCGAGCGCGAGCAGCTGCTGGCCAGCGAGCGCGCCGCGCGCTCTCACGCGGAACAGCTGAGCGCCATGAAGGACGAGTTCCTGGCGACGCTTTCGCACGAGCTGCGCACGCCGATCAACGCGATCCTGGGCTGGTCGCAGCTCTTGCAGCGACCGGGGCGCACCGAAACCGAGCTCGCCCAAGGCCACGAAACCATCGAGCGCAACGCCCGCATCCAGGCCCAGCTGATCGAGGACCTGCTCGACATGAGCCGGATCACGTCCGGCAAGGTGCGTCTCGACGTCCAGACGATGCAGCCCGCCACGATCCTCGAGGCGGCGGTCGAATCGTTGCGGCCCATGGCGGATGCAAGACAGATACGGCTCGACGTCGTCCTCGATCCCAGGGCCGGCCCGGTGCGAGGCGATCCCAATCGCCTCCAGCAAGTTGCCTGGAACCTGCTGTCCAACGCCATCAAGTTCTCCTCGAAGGGATCCCGGGTGCAGCTGGCGCTCTATCGGATCAACTCGCACGTCGAGATCGTGGTGACGGATACCGGTATCGGCATCCAGCCCGAATTCCTTCCCCACGTGTTCGAGCGCTTCCGGCAGGGCGATTCCTCGACGACGCGCAGCTACGGGGGCCTCGGGCTGGGGCTTGCCATCGTCAAGCGCCTGGTGGAGATGCACGGCGGCGTGGTGCGGGCCGAGAGCCCCGGCCCGGGCCGGGGCGCCACCTTCACCGTCGTGCTGCCCGTGGCCGTGATGCCCGGCGCCGAGGAATCGCGGCAAGCCGATGGCACGGGGCCGGTGTCCCGGACCAACGACGCGCTCAGCGACCTCGACCTGGGCGGCGTGCGCATCCTGGTTGTCGATGACGAGGCCGATGCCCGTGATCTGATTCAACGCGCCCTTCAGGAACATCACGCGATCGTGAGCACAGCCGCTTCCGCTGCCGACGCGCTGGTGCTGCTCACCGCCGAGCGTCCCGATGTCCTGATCAGCGACATCGGCATGCCGGAGATGGATGGCTACACGCTGCTCAGGACCATCCGGGCCCGGAGCCCCGAGCAGCTCGGGAACATCCCGGCGATCGCCTTGACCGCGTATGCCCGTTCCGAAGACCGCACCCGTGCGCTGCGCGCGGGCTTTCTTGTCCACGTCGCCAAGCCCGTGGAGGCGTCCGAGCTCGTGGCCTCGGTTGCCGCCGTCATGGCACAGGTTCGCGCAGGCCGCAGCGGGAACAACAGCGGGGGAATCAGGCCTGACGCAGCCTGAGGAGCACGCTGAAACCCAGGGCAATAGCGCAGCCGGTGCACGCCGCCACGAGCACATCCGAAGGCCAGTGCACGCCCAGGACCAGGCGTGAAACGCCGACCAGCGCAGTCCAGGTCAGGGCAACGCCTATCGCGAGCCCGCGAGCGGCCGGCCGGATACGCGCAATGCACACGGCTGCGGCGGTCGCGAAGGCCGCGGTCCCCAGCGTATGTCCGCTGGGGAAACTCGATCCCCAGGTACCAGTCGGTTTCCCACAGCGAGGGGCGCTCCCGCCCGACGACGGTCTTGACGACGAAGACCAGCAGCTCTGCGGAGAAGGTCGACACGGCGAGCAGCGTGGCTTCGGTGCGACGCTTCATGACGAGCAACAGCAAGCTGAAGATCACGGCCAGCGGCGCGAGGACTTTGGAAGAGCCGCTCAAAGTCAGCGTCCGGAAAAAATCCACCACCCACTCCGCAGTATGACCGTGGACGAACATCAGGATCGCCTTGTCGGCGGGGCCGGTCTCCCCTTCCAGGACTTCCTCCGCAACCTGGATCGCCCCCGCGATCAGCACGAAAACGGCAAGGAGCAGGAGCCGCGTCGGCCCATGCTTGTGGCCCCGGCGGTGCAGATAGAGGTCCATTGCCACGTAGAACCCCGCGCTCATCAGCGCGAGGATGGCAACGTCCTCGGCCACCGCCAGCAGCATCAGTTGCGGCGCAAGCAGTATCGGGCGCGGCGTCTCACCTGACCGCGACCGCTTCCTTGGGCACCGCCATCGCTTTCTGGCGGAAGAAGAACGCGCCCATCGCCGGCAGCAGGCACACGGCGCCGAGCATGTTCACCAGGAACATGAACGCGAGCAGCAGGCCCATGTCGGCCTGGAACTTCAGCGCCGACATCGTCCACGTGCCGACACCGATCGACATGGTGATAGCCGTGAAGACCGCGGCGGTGCCGCGCGCGCGCATCGCTTCGTAGAACGAGGTGCGGAAGTCCAGGCCGTCGGCCATGTCGTGCTGGATGCGCTCGAAGAGGTAGATGCCGTAATCGACGCCGACGCCGACGCCGAGCGCAACGACCGGCAAGGTCGCGACCTTGAGGCCAATGCCGAGCGACGCCATCAGCGCGTTGCAGAAGATCGAGACGATGGTCAGCGGCACCAGCACGCACAGCGCGGCCTTGGCCGAGCGGAACGTGAGCAGGCACAGCAGCGCCAGCGCGCCGAAGATCGCGAGCAGCATGTTCACCTCGGCCGCAGCGACCGCTTCGTTGGTCGCGGCCATGACGCCGACGTTGCCGCTGGCCAGGCGCAAGGTCACGCCCTTGACCTCGTTGGCGGCGATGAACCCTTTGATCTCCTCCATGACGTGCGCGATGGTCGTGCCGTCGTGGTTCTTGGTGAAGACCATGATCTTGATGGCCTTGCAGCCCTCGTTGTTGAGGCCGAGGTTGGGATCGAAGGCGCGCGAGCCGACCGACAGGCCCGCCTCGGTGCGCGGCAAGGTGCGGAAGCGCGGATTGCCCTCGGAGAAGGCGGAGATCACCAGCCGGCCGATGCCGGCGACGCTGGTGATCGACTGCACGCCGTCGACGCCGCGCAGGAACAGCTCGAAGCGGTCGATCAGGTTCACCACTTCGTAGTGCAGGCACGAATCGCCCTGGAAATCCTTGGCCTCGGCGATGACGGTGAGCAGGTCGGTGCCGATGTTGTAGGTGTTGCCGATCTGGTCGTTGTCCTTGTTGTAGCGCGAGTCCTTGCGCAGCTCGGGCACGCCGCGGCCGGAGTCGCCGATGACGAGGTTGCGCGACATCACCGTGGTCACGGCCAGCAGCACCAGCGACACCGCGAACACGCCGATCGCCACGCGCGGCTCCGCGCACTTGGCGACGAGCTTCCAGATGCCGCCCTCGGACGCGGACTTCTTGGAGTACCGCTTGCTCGATTCCTCGAGCTTGATGTGCGTGAGGATGATCGGGAGGATCATCTTGTTGGTCGCGATCATCAGCAGCACGCCAAGGCAGGCGGTGATGCCCAGCTCGTGCACGATCGGGATGTCGATCAGCATGATCACGCCGAAGCCCAGCGCGTTGGTCAGGAGCGCCACCGATCCGGGCACGAACAGCTTGCGGAATGAGGCGCGTGACGCCTCGATCGGGGTCGCGCCGGCCGCTGCTTCCTGTCGCCAGGCGTTGGTCATCTGCACGGCGTGCGACACGCCGATGGAGAAGATCAGGAACGGCACCAGGATCGACATCGGGTCGATGCCGAAGCCGATCAGTGGGAGCAGGCCGATCAGCCACACCACCGGCAGGAGCGCCACGACCAGCGCCGTCACCGTCATGCGGATCGAGCGGGTGTAGGCGAAGAGCAGCACCAGCGTGATGACGAAGGCGATGGCGAAGAACAGGAACACGCCGATCAGGCCGTTGATGACGTCGGCCAAGAGCTGCGCGAAGCCGATGATGTTCACTTCCAGCTTGTCGTTGTAGTCGGGGTTGGCCTGGCTCGCGACCGCGACCTCGCTGCCCTTGACCATCACCGTCGCCGTGCCGTCCGGCAGCGGCGCCTGGAACTGCTGGAAGCGCAGCTTCCAGCCGTAGTCCTCGAAGCCCTCGCCCACCGGATCTCCGGCTTTGAGCGGCGGGTGGTCCTTGGCCATCGTGTAGACGTATTTGCTCGGGCTCTCGAAGCGGCCGCGGATGTCGCCGAGCTTGCTCATGACGCCGCGATAGAACGTCTCGGCCGCGGCCGGATCGTTGGTGTCGACCTCCTGCAGGTTGGCGCGGATCAGCGCCGCCTTCTGGTCGTTGGAGACGATCAGGCCGATCTGGCCGGAGAGCGCGACGTTGTGGCGCACGCGGTCGAGCTGCTCGGGCGTGCCGGAGAACCGCGCCGGCACCACGGGCTCGCCCTTGAAGCCGTCCTCGGTGATCTCGATGTAGTACGTGCTCGGCGTGAAGATCGACGACACCTGCACGCGGTTGACGCCGGGGATGAAGAACACGTCGTCGGTCGCCTTCTGCATCGCCGACATGAACTCGGCGTTGTAGATGTCACCCTCGCCCTTCCAGCGAAGGTTCACCAGCAGCATGTTGGCGTCGTTGAAGTCCTTCAGGTAATCGAACATCGTCTTCATGTACGGATGCTGGATCGGGATCAGCTTCAGGAATCCCGGGTCCAGCTTGATGTGCGTCGCGCTCCAGCCGAAGAAGATGGTGATGGCGGCGAAGAAGACCGACAGCGGATGCCGGAACTTGATCAGCGCATCCGAGATCTTCGCGACCAGGCGGTCCAGCCCGCTGGGCGCGCTCACGACTTGCCTCCGAGCTGCTGGACGACCAGGCCACTGTCACCGCCGGTGAGCAGCGTCCCGTTGGCCAGTGGCAGCACCGCCGCCAGGCCTGCGGCAAGACCGCGATGCTCGGCCTGCGCCGCCAGCGTGAAGTGCTCGCCGCCGTCGCCGGAGAGCAGCACGGTGTTGTTGTCGCCCACCAGCACGACCTCGCCCTTTGGCGTGATCGCGCCGCCGAACAGCGAGACGTTGAGCGGCACCTCGCTCTTCTTCCAGGTCGCGCCGTTGTCGCGGCTGTAATAGGCGTTGCCGCGCATGCCGAACGCCAGCAGGCTACCGTCCGTCAGGGTCAGCGCGCCGAAGTACGAGCCCGCATACACCGACGGCAAGAGTTTCCAGTTGGCGCCGTTGTCCTTGGATTGCAGCATCAGGCCCTGCTCGCCGAACAGCAGCAGCGAGCCGTCGGCCGCCTGCACCATGGCGTTGAGGTGCCGCTCGGAGAGCCCGCCGCCACCGCCGCCGAAGTTGGCGAACGGATCGGCGTTCTCGTCGACCACCGCGGCAGCCTTGCTCTTGTCCTCCTCGATCGCCAGCGTCTCCTTGCTCCAGGTCTTGCCCATGTCGCTGGAGGTCAGGAACAGGCCGAAGGCGCCGAACGCGAACAGCTTGCCGTCGAAGGGACCGGCGATGCCGATGACCGGATCGGCGCGGCCGGTGTCGAACGCGACCTCCTTCCAGGTCTCGCCCTTGTCCTCGCTGCGCAGGATCCAGCCGTCGTGGCCGGCGGCCAGCGCCGTGTTCGCATCGACGAAGACCACGCGCGTCAGCGTCGAGCCGCGCGCATTGTCGACCTTGGCCTCATGGAATGGCTCGCCGGTGTTGCCGACCAGGATGTGTCCCTGCTCGCCCACCGCGACGACGCGCGGGCCGCTCGCAGCAAGACCGGTCACCAGGAGGCGATCGGGGAAGATCTGCGTCGCCGGGAACGGCGGCGCCGGGCGGTGCGAGAACGCGTAGACCGCGGCCGCCAGCACGATCACGACGAGCAGGTACGACGGCCAGGCGCCGGCAATGCCGGCCGCGGGCTCGTCGCGCATGGTTGATGCTCGACTCATTGTTGTTCTCCTCCCCTCACCAATAGTAGCGGCTGATGGTGTCGGCGACACACGCCGGCTTCCCTTCGCCTTCGATCTCCACCGTCACGCGGATCGTCGCCTGCACACCGCCATCCTTGGTTTTCTCGGCCCCCACCAGCTCGCCGCGTCCACGGATGCGCGCGCCGGTCTTCACCGCGTTGGGGAAGCGGACCTTGTCGGTACCGTAGTTGATGCCCATGCGCACGCCCTTGACCTGCACCACCTGCGGCAGCAGGTACGAGACCAGCGACAGCGTCAGGTAGCCGTGGGCGATGCACGCGCCGAACGGCCCTTTCTTCGCCTTCTCCGGATCGACGTGGATCCACTGGTGATCCTCGGTGGCGTCGGCGAACTTGTCGATGCGGTCCTGCGTGACCTGCAGCCACTGGCTCTCGCCGAGCTGCTTGCCGATGGCGGAGAGGATGCTTTCGGGTGTGTCGAAGGTCGTCATGTGCTTCTCCTGTAGGAGGGGCTGTTAGCCCCGACCAGGTCGCGGCCAACGGCTGCTCCTACAAAGTTTCTATGGATGTTGGCTCGAGACTGAGAGGACTTCACCGGCAAGGTACGACGAATACTCCGACGCCAGGAACACGATGACGTTGGCCACTTCCCACACCTCGGCAGGCCGGCCGAACGCTTCGCGGCTGGCGAGCTCCTTGAGCAGGGCCTCCGGCGCGGTCTTCTTCAGGTGATCGTGGACGGCGATCGACGGCGACACCGCGTTGATGCGCACGCCGAACTCCGCGGCTTCGAGCGCGCTGCATCTCGTCAGCGCCATCACACCGGCCTTCGCCGCCGCGTAGTGCGCCTGATCCTTCTGCGCGCGCCAGCCCAGCACCGAGGCGTTGTTGACGATGACGCCGCGTCCGCGCGGCTGCATCTTCTTCAGCATTGCGCGCGTCATGCGGAAGGTGCCGTTGAGCGTGACGTCCAGGACTTTCAGCCACTCCTCGTCGGTCATGTCGACGACGCGCTTGCTCCCGCCCAGGCCGGCGTTGTTGACCAGCACGTCGACGCCGTCGAAGCCGGCTTCCGTCTCGTCGATGAGCGCCTGCACGTCGGCTTCGCTGGTGACGTTGGCGACCTTGCCGTGGATCTCGACGTTCGGGTGCGCCTTGCGCAGCGTCGCCACGGCTTCCTCGACGCGCCGCGGATGGATGTCCGAGAGCATGAGGCCACGGCAGCTCTCCTCCGCGCAGCGGCGCGCGGTGGCGAAGCCGATGCCGGCGCCGGCGGCGGCGGTGATGAGCACGGACTTGCCTTTGAGCAGGCCGTGGCCGGGAACGTACTGCGGAGGTTGATTCACTTGCCCACGTCTCCTCGCGCTTCGCGCGGCATGCCCAATCCACGCTCGGCGATCAGGTTCAGCTGGATCTCGTTGGTCCCCGCGTAGATCGTATCGGAGCGCGAGAAGAAAAAGAGTTGCTGCAGCGGACGGATCGCCGGGTCATCGGAGATGACGTCGGCCTCGGGGCCGAGCACGTCGGCGGCGAGCTTGCCCAGGTCGCGGTGCCAGTTGGACCAGTAGAACTTGTAGATCAGCGCCTCGCGCTTGAGGCCCAGGTCGGCGCTGCCGGACATCATCCGCAGCGCGTTGTAGCGCATCACCTTGAGCCCGATCCAGGCGCGGGCGACGCGCGCGCGGATGCTCGCGTCCTGTCCGCGACCGTTGCGGCGCGCGGCAGCGACGATGAGCTCGAGCTCGTGCGCAAAGCGCATCTGCTGGCCGAGGGTGGAGACGCCGCGCTCGACCTCGAGCAGCCCTATCGCGACTTTCCAGCCGTCGCCCGGCGCGCCGACGACGTGATCCTTGTGCGCGACCGCGCCGTCGAAGAACACCTCGTTGAACTCGGTGCCGCCATTCATCTGCCGGATCGGGCGAATGATGATGCCCGACTGCGCCAGCGGCATCAGCAGAAACGCAAGGCCCTTATTGCCGCGCGACCCTTGCTCGCTGCGCGCGAGCACGAAGATCCAGTCCGAATGCTGCGCCAGCGACGTCCAGATCTTCTGGCCCTGCACGCGCCAGGAGCCGTCGCTCTCCTGCGTGCAGCGTGTCTGCACGTTGGCCAGGTCCGAGCCGGCGTTGGGCTCCGAATAGCCCTGCGCCCAGAACTCATCGCCGGCGACGATCTTCGGCAGGAAGCGTGCTTGTTGCGCCGCGCTGCCGAACTTGATCAGCGCCGGACCGATCAGGCCCTCGCCGATGTGGCCCATGCGGCCGGGCCCGCCGGCGCGCGCGTATTCCTCGTGGAAGATCACCTGCCGCTCGATCGACAGGCCGCGCCCGCCGTTCTCCTTGGGCCAGCCGACGCAGGTCCAGCCGCCGGCGGCGAGCTCGCGCTCCCATTCCTTGCGCAGCACCGGCTCGAACTCCTCGTCGCCGGGTCCGCCGCGATGCTTGAGCGGCGCGAAGCGACCGGCGAGGTGCGCGCGCAGGAACGCAGCGACTTCGGCGCGGAAGGCCTCGTCCTCGCGCGAGGCGTCGAGCCTCATGCCATCACCGCGGCGGCGATCGATTCCTGCAGCGACTCGGCCGTGCCGAGCCAGTGGCTGCTCGCCTGCGCGCGCTTGAAATGCAGCTGCGCGTCGTACTCCCAGGTGAAGCCGACGCCGCCGTGCAGCTGGATCGCCTCCTGCGCGCAGAAGAAATACGTCTCCGACGCGAGCGCCTTGGCGGCGTTGCACTCGAGCAAGAGCGCGGGCGTCGCTGCGCCGCCGGCGGCCAGCGCCGCGGCGCCGTAGACCATCGAGCGCGCCGCCTCGACGCGCACCATCATCTCGGCGCAGCGATGCTTCACCGCCTGGAACGAGGCGATCGCGCGGCCGAACTGCTTGCGCGTCGTCACGTGCGCAACGGTGCTGTCCAGGCACTGCTGCGCGCCGCCGATCTGTTCGGCGGCGATGTAGAGGCGCGCGAGCGCGCTGGCGCGGATCAAGCCATCGGGAGCGCGCGCAGTGTCGTCGATGCGCTCTGCCGGCACCGCCAGCAGGTCGATCGTCGCGAGGCGGCGCGTCGCGTCCCAGCTTTTCGCCGGCTGGGCTTTGAGCATCTTCCTGTCGACGGCGAAGAGGGCGAGGTCGGCGGTGGCCAGGCGCGCGGTGAGCAGGATCACGTCGGCGATCGCGCCTTCGGGAATCGACGCGCAGCGGCCGTCGAGCACCCACGCTTCGTCCTGCTGCGTGGCGGTGGCGCAAGTCGCGCTCCAGTCGCTCGTCGTCAGCGGTGCGGAGAGCCGCATCTGACCTTGCGCGGTTCCCGGCAGGTACTTGGTTCGGGCTGACGACGTGCCCACTTCGTTGAGCAGCGTCGTGCCCAGGCAGGCGGTGGCGAAGAAGGGGCCGCTCAGCAGTCGCCTGCCGATCTGCTCCTGGATGAGCACGAGCTCGACGGCGCCCAGTCCCAGACCATTGTGCTGCTCGGGGATCGCAACGCCGCACCAGCCGAGCTCGCTGCCGATGCGCTGCCAGACGGCAGGGTCGTAACCCTCGTCCGACTCGATCATCCGGCGCACCGCGGCAGGATCGGCCGCGTCCGCGAGGAAGCCGTCCGCAGCGTCGCGGATCATCTGCTGGTCTTCGGTGAGCGCGAAGTGCATGGGGGCATTATCGCCGTGCCCCCGCCCCGCCCTATTCGTCCGTTCGAATGGGTTTCCTGTAGGCGGGGCACGGGTTTCTTGTAGGAGGGGCTGTTAGCCCCGACCGGGCTAACGTAGCGGCAGCTCTCTGAGCTTCTCGAGTTTTGCCGCGTAGATGCCCCGGCGATCGCGCGTGTTGCTGTTCTCCAGTGCAAGCGTCAGCTCGCGGCGCGCGTGCCGGACCTCGCCCAGGTTCAGGCTCGCCAGCGCCAGGGCGAAGTGCACCTCGTCGTCGTACGGCATCCGCCGCTGCTCTTTCTCGAACCACGATTTGGCGGCGGCGAACTCGCCGCGCTGCAGCGCCTTCAGGCCCAGGTCGAGGAAGTAGAACGGCGGGTGCTGCTCGATGCGCTCGAGCCGGGCGATCACCTCGCGTGCCTCGGCCGCGCGCCCCTGCGCGGACAGCACCCCGGCGAGATTGCCCAGCGCCGCCGCGCTGTCCGGCTCGCCCTGCAGCGCGCGGCGCAGCGCGCGCTCGGCCTGCGGCAGGTTGCCGTGACGGCGATAGATCACGCCGAGCGTGTTGTACGACGGCAGGAACGAGGGCGCCGACCGCAGCGCCTCCCTCGCCCACCAGTAGGCGCGCTCGGCCTCGCCCTGGGCCAGCAGCTCGGCCGCGCGGTTGTTCATGAACATCGCGATCACGGTCTGCTCGGAGATCTCGCGCGTGTGCTGCCGCGCGAGCGCACCGGGCGCGACGAAGTCGATCGTCATCACGTCCGGCTCCGCCGGACGTCCCGACAGATCCCGGCCGGTGACGCCGTGCCCGAGCACCAGGTTCACGTGGCCGCTCAGGAAGGCGATGCCGTTGACGCGGCTCCATGCATCCAGGCCGTGAACGCTCTGGTAGCGCACCGGGATGTCCAGCGCGCGCGCGAAGGCGGCGGTGAGGATCACCAGCGACAGGCAGTTCCCCGACCGCGCGTCGAAGGCCTGCGCGGCGGTGAGCGTCTGCTCCGAGTCGTACTGGAGCGTCAGCTCCTGACGCACGGCTTCATACAAGCCGCGCCGGGCGCCGGACTCCTGCGTCCGCGCGGCGATGCGATCGTCCATGAACCGGCGCATCGCCGGGCTCAGCGCGAACACGTCCTCGCGCCGGGGTGGATCGGCGACGGGCTTGAACAGGGAGTCGGCGAAGAGCGAGGAGGCGTCGGGCGCTGTCGGCGAGGCGGCACAGCCACAGAGCAGCAGCAACATCAGCGAGCAGGCGATCGCTTTCACGCGATCACTCTACTCCCCTCTCAGGTGCCGTAAACCTTCTGCGGCTTCGGCGCCTCAACGATCAGCGCCTGCACGACGTCGGTCAACTCCTCGGGCTTCCAGCGTGCCTGCTTGTCGCGGACCTTGCCGGTGCGCCAGCCGTTGGCGATGGAAATCTTGCCGCCCTCGACCTCGAACACCTGACCGGTGATGCCGGCGGAGAGCGGGCTGCACAGCCACACCACGAGCGGCGCGACGTTGGCGGGATCGTAGTGATCGAAGGACGCGCCGTCGGGCTTCTTCATCATGTCGGCGAAGACCTTCTCGGTCATCCCGGTGCGCGCGGCCGGCGCCAGCGCGTTGACCGTGACGCCATAGCGCCCGAGCTCGGCGGCCTGCACCAGCGTCAACGACGCGATCCCGCCCTTGGCCGCGGCGTAGTTGCTCTGGCCGATCGAGCCCTGCAGGCCGGCGCCCGAGCTGGTGTTGACGATGCGGGCGTCGACCTTCTGTCCCGCTTTCACCTGGTCGCGCCAGCGCTTCACCAGCGTGCTGGCGATGCAGAAGTGGCCCTTGAGATGCACCTTGACCACGAGGTCCCAGTCGTCCTCGCTCATCGACGCGAACATCTTGTCGCGCACGACGCCGGCGTTGTTGACCACGCCGTGGACGTCGCCGAACTTCGCGGCCGCGGCCGCGACGATCTTCTCGGCGCCCGACATCGAAGTGATGTCGTCGGCGTTCGCCAGGGCGTTCCTGCCGATCTCCTTGACTACCGCTTCCGCCGCGTCCGCGCGGATGTCGTTGACGACGACGTTGGCGCCCTCGGCCGCGAGCGCGAGCGCATAAGCGCGCCCCAGCCCGCCGCCGGCGCCGGTGACGATGATGGTGCGGTTGTCGCAGATGGCCATATATGTCCCGTCATTCCCGCGCAGGCGGGAATCTAGTTTTGATTTTCGTCAAGGCACAAGAAGAACTGGATCCCCGCCTTCGGGGATGACTTCAACTCAGCCGCTCGATGATCGTCACGTTGGCGACGCCGCCGCCCTCGCACATCGTCTGCAGCCCGAACTTCTTGTTGGTGCGCTCCAGCTCGTGCAGCAGCGTGGTCATCAGCTTGGCGCCGGTGGCGCCCAGCGGATGAGACAGCGCGATGGCGCCGCCGTTGACGTTGGTCTTGGCGTGCGGGTAGCCGGTCTCCTTCATCCAGGCGATGGCCACCGGCGCGAACGCCTCGTTGATCTCGACCAGGTCGATGTCGTCGAGCTTCATGCCGGACTTCTTCATCGCGTTCTTCGTCGCCGGGATTGGCGCCGTGAGCATGAAGATCGGATCGTCGGAATAGACGCTCATGTGCGCGATGCGCGCGCGCGGCTTCAAGTTGTATTTCTTCAGCGCCTTCTCGGAGACGATGAGGATGGCGGCCGACGCGTCACCGGTCTGCGACGACACGCCGGCGGTGATGGTGCCGCCCGGCGCCAGCGGCTCCAGCGTCGCCATCTGCTCCAGCGAGGTGTCGCGCACCGTCTCGTCCATGTTCAGACCGTTGGTCTCGAGCAGCTCGCGCTTGAAGCGTCCCTCCTTCTGCGCCTGGCGCGCGCGCCGATGGCTCTCCAGCGCGAACTTCTCCATGTCCAGGCGCGAGATGTTCCACTTGTCGGCAATCTTCTGCGCGCCGTAGAACTGCGACACCGGTTCGTTGCCGAAGCGCTCGACCCAGCCCTTGGAGCCGGAGAAGGGATCGGTGAGCCCCAAGGGCTTCGCCATCACGAAGGCGGAGCCGATCGGGATCTGGCTCATGGTCTGCACGCCGCCGGCGATCACCACGTCCTGCGTGCCGCTCATCACCGCCTGTGCGGCGAAGTGCACGGCCTGCTGCGAGGAGCCGCACTGGCGGTCGATGGTCACGCCGGGCACGTGGAGCGGCAGGCCGGCAGCGAGCCACGACGTCCGCGCGATGTTGCCGGCCAGCGGGCCGATCGCGTCGAGACAGCCGAAGATCACGTCGTCGTAATCCTCCGCCGGGATCTTGTTGCGCGAGACCAGCGCTTTCAACGCGTGGGCGCCGAGGTCGGCGCCGTGCATGGCTGCGAGGGTGCCGCGGCGCTTGCCGGTGGGCGTGCGCAGCGCGTCGACGATGAAGGCTTCAGGCATTGGCAATTTCCTTATTTGGCTGCGACGAGGCGCAGCGAGGGTTCGTGTGAGGCTGGCCGCGCAAACGTCGCGCCCGGTCCGATGGCGGCATCCGGCGCGAGGATCGCGTCGGCGACGCGCGCCTTGTGGAACGCGCGGTCGCCCCAGGTCGCGTCGAGCGCCCAGGCGCGCTTCATGAACATCTGCAGGTCGGCTTCCCAGGTGTAGCCCATGGCGCCGTGCGCCTGCAGGCTCTTGCGCGCGGCGAGGTGCGCGGCCTCGCCCGCGGCGATGCGTGCGTGCGACACCAGCAGCGAGGCGCGCGGATCCTGACGGTCCAACGCGTAGGCGGCGCGATGCACGACCGGCTCGGCGAACTCGATCGCCACCGCGACTTCGGCCAGGTGATGCTTCACGGCCTGGAAGCTGCCGATCGGCTTGCCGAACTGCTTGCGCTGCGCGCTGTAGTCGACGCCCAGGTCGAGCATGCGCTGCGCCAGCCCGAGGTGCTGCGCAGCGATCGCCAGGCCCGCGCGATCGATCACGCCGGCCCACAGGCGCGCGCCCGTGCGCGCCTCGCAGATGCGCGTGTCGGGCTTGGCGCTCCAGAGCACGCGGCTCAGGCGGCGCGACTGGTCGATGCTGCGATTGGCGGAAAGCTTGACCAGCCCCGGCACCACTGCATGCACTTCGTCCTCGTGCTCGAGCAGCAGCAAGCCGGCGTTGCCGGCGTCCGCGACCATCGGGTTGATCGGATGGCCCAGCGCGATGCGCGCCTTGCCGGAGGCGATCTTCGGCAGCCACTCGCCTTTCTGCGCGACGCTGTCGGGCAGCTGCGTCAGCAGCCAGGTTGCGAGGTACGCGCTGGCGGTGAGCGAATCGGGAATGGCGAAGTAGCCCAGCTCCTGCTGCACCAGCACCCAGTCCAGATCGCCGCCGCCGATGCCGCCGTGCGCTTCCGGCACCGAGATCGCGGTCAGGCCCTGGTCGGCGACCTTGGCGCGCAGGTCCGCCGAGCGGCCGCTGTCGGTCTCCCAGATCTCGCGCAGCAGCTCGGGCGCGGCCTCGACCATCAGGAACTTGTGGACCGCGTCGCGGAAAGCCAGCTGCTGCTCGTCGAAAATAAAGTCCATATCTGTGTGTCCTTGTAGGAGGGGCTGTTAGCCCCGACAGGTCGCGGCCAACGGCCGCTCCTACATCCGTGGTAACCCGAGCACGCGCTCGGCGATGATGTTCTTCTGGATCTCGTTGGTGCCTGCGTAGATCGGCCCGGCCAGCGAGAACAGGAATCCGTCGAGCCAGTGGTCGATGTCGCCGCCGTCGGGCGCGTCGGGCATCAGCTCTGCCCGCGGCCCGAGGATGCGCATCGCCGTCTCGTGCATCAGCACGTCGAGCTCCGACCAGAAGATCTTGTTGGTCGACGCCTCGGCGCCGATCTGGCCGCCGCGCGCCAGGCGCGACGCCGTGCGATAGGTCGACAGCGCGTAGGCCTCGGCGCCCATCCAGCCTTTCATCACCGCGTCGCGCACCGACGGGTCGCGGTCGGCGGACTCGCGATGGCGCTGATACAGCGCGATGAGATCGCGCGCGGTTTTCTGGAAGCGCGCCGGCGAGCGCAGCATCAGTCCGCGCTCGAAGCCGGCGGTGGCCATGGCGATGTTCCAGCCGGCGCCCTCGTCGCCGATGCGGTTCTCGGCAGGCACGCGCACGTCGTCGAAGAAGATCTCCGCGAAGCCGGTGAGGCCGTTGAGCTGCTTGATCGGCCGGATGCTGATGCCCTTGGCTTTCAGCGGCAGCAGGATGAACGAGAGGCCGTGATGGCGCTGCGAATTCGGCATCGGTGCGGAACAGGCCGAACAGCCAGTCGGCCCAAACCGCGCGCGTCGACCAGGTCTTCTGGCCGTTGATGACGTAGTCGTCGCCGTCGCGCACGGCCTTGGTGCGGATGGCCGCCATGTCGGAGCCGGCGCCCGGCTCGCTCCAGCCCTGCGCCCAGATGTCGGCGCCCGAGGCCATGCGCGGCAGGAATTTCTGCTTCTGCGCCTCGGTGCCGTGCTCCATCAGCGTGGGACCGAGCAGGAAGATGCCGTTCTGGTTGACGCGCAACGGCGCGCCGGCCGACCAGTACTCCTCCTCGAAGATCAGCCACTCGATGAGATCGCAGGCGCGACCGCCAAGCTCCCGGGGCCAGGTGACCATGCTCCAGCGGCCCTCGTTGAGCTTGGCTTCCCAGGCGCGATGCTGGGCGAAGCCCTCCTCGGTGTCGAAGCTCTTCAGCGGCCGCTTCGGCGCGTTCGCCGCCAGCCACTCGCGGATCTCGGCGCGGAATTTCTTCTGCTTCTCGGTGTACTCGAGTCTCATCGGTCCTTCCCTGTAGGAGGGGCCGTTGGCCCCGACCGGTCGGGGCTGACAGCCCCTCCTACAAACTGCGCCTCGCGCTTCTCGACGAACGCCTTGCGCGTCTCGGCGGAGTCCTTGGTCATGTAGGCCTGCAGCGTGAAGCCCTGCTCCCAGCGGTACTTGTCCTCGAGGTTGCCGTCCTCGATGCCGTTGAGCGATTCCTTGGCGAGCCGGATCATCGCCGGGCTCTTGGAGGCGATCTTCAGCGCGATGGTCAGGGCCGTGTCGCGCAGCTGGCCTTTGGGCACGACGCACTCCACGGCGCCGAGACGATGCGCCTCGGCAGCGGTGATCGGCTCACCGGTGAAATACATCGTCCGCACCTTCTGCACCGGGAACAGGCGCTGCAGGTGCGCGCCGCCGCCCATCGCGCCGCGGTCCACCTCGGGGATCCCGAACGTCGCGTCCGCGCTCGCCACGACGATGTCCGCCGCGCCGGCGATGCCGATGCCGCCGCCGAGCACGAAGCCGTGCACGGCCACGATCACCGGCAGCGGGTTGCGATGCACCGCCTCGAACACGCGATAGTTGCCGGCGTTGACCGACACGATCTTGTCGGGATGCGCGTTCAATTCCTTGATGTCGACGCCGGCGCAGAAGCCTTTGCCTTCGGCGCGGATGACGATGACGCGGCACCTGGGGTCCTTGCCGACCCGCTCGATCTCGTCCGCCAGCGCATGCCAGGCCGCGTCGTTGAGCGCGTTGACCGGCGGATGGTCGATGACGATCTCGGCGATGCCCTCGTGCGTGCTGATCTTGAACGGTGTGCTCATTTGATTGCCCGGATTGGTTTTCCCTCCCCCGCTTGCGGGGGAGGGTTCGGGAGGGGGCGCTTGGAGACGCCCCCCTCTGTACTCCCCCCGCACGCGGGGGAGAGAATTCAGTCTTTTGTCCGCTTCCGCCACGATCCGCGTGATCAGCTGCGCCACCGTCGGCAAGTCGCCAATCACGGCGGCTACCTGCCCGCTCGGCAGCACGCCTTCGTCTGGCTTGCCCTCGACCATCGCGCGCTGGATGAGCATCGGCGCGTTGGCGGCCATCATCGTTTGAATGGCGGTGTCGCCTTCGCTCAGCGCGGCGAAAAACGTGCGGAACATCTGCGCGAACGACATCTTTGTATGCGCGCGCCAGCGCCAGGCGCTGGAAAGCGCCGTGAACAACCGGCGGATCAGCCCGCCGCTTTCCAGGCGCGACAGCGTCGGGTTGTCGATCATCCGCTGCGGCAAGCCATCGACTGCGGTCGAAGCGCGGATCTGCGACGGCTCCTTGATGTCCAGGTAGCGCTGCAGGGTATCGCGCGGCACCGGCGATTCCTGCGTCAGCAGGAAGCGCGTGCCCATGGCGATGCCGGCAGCGCCGTAAGCCAGGGCACCGGCAAGTCCGCGGCCGTTGAAGAATCCGCCGGCGGCGACGACCGGCACGTCGACGGCGTCGAGCACCTGCGGCAGGAGCAGCGTGGTCGGCACGCTGCCGGTGTGGCCGCCGCCTTCCGCGCCCTGCACCGTGATTATGTCGGCGCCGAGCTCGACTGCTTTCAGCGCATGCTTGAGCGCGCCTACGGTCGGCATGCACAGCACGCCGGCATCCTTGAAGCGCTTCACCGTTTTGGCGTCCGGCCCGCGGCCGTAGCTCACGGCGCGCACGCGGTCCTTGTTCCTGATGATGAGGTCGATGACCTCGGCGGCGTTGGGCTGGAACATGTGGAAGTTCACGCCGAACATCCGGTCCGTCGCCCCGCGCACCGCGTCGATCTCCGACGCGAGCTGCTCGGTCGACATCGTCGCGGCCGCGAGAAAGCCGAAGCCGCCGGCGTTGCTGGTCGCGGCGACGAGCTTTGCGTTCGCGACCCAGCCCATCGCCGTCTGCACGATGGGATAGCGGCAGCCCAGCAGATCGGTCAGCGGCGTGTCGAGCGAGGGCATCTCACTTCTTCACGATGACGCACGAGCCATGACCGAACAGCCCTTGGTTGGCGGTGATGCCGACCTTGGGATTCTTCGTCTGCCGCTCGCCCGCCTGGCCGCGCAGCTGCCACGTCAGCTCGCACACCTGCGCCAGCGCCTGCGCCGGCACCGCTTCGCCGAAGCACGCAAGTCCGCCGGAGGAGTTCACCGGCAGCCGGCCGCTGATCTTGGTGTCGCCCGCGCGCAGAAGCTTGGCGGCATCGCCACGCGGGCAGAGCTGCAGATCCTCCATCCAGTCGAGCTCCAGCGCCGTCGACAGGTCGTAGACCTCGGCGATGCTCACGTGGTCCGGATCGATGCCGCTCTCTTCGTAGGCTTTCCTCGGCAGTGAAGCGCGGAAGCTCTTGCGCTCGGCGGCGACGGCGGAGTCGGTCGCGAGGTCCGGCATCTCGACGATCTCGGAGGCGAACGTCGGCGTCACCGTGGAGATCGCGGCGATGCGCGGAGCGCTACCCTTGCCGATGCGCTTGGCATAAGCGACGCTCGAGACGACGATCGCAGCGCCGCCGTCGGACGTGGCGCAGATGTCCATCAGCCGCAGCGGATCGGCGACCATTGCGGAGGCGGCGACGTCCTGCGCGGAGAACTTCTTGCGATAGCGCGCGTTGGGATTGGCGAAGCCGTGCTCGGCGTTCTTGACCTTGACCGCGGCGAAGTCGGCCTGCGTGTCGCCATACAGCTCCATGCGGCGACGCGCGTAAAGCGCGAAGTAGGTCGGATTCGTGATGCCGACGCGGAAGCGCACCCAGTCCGGATCATCCGGACGGTCGCCGGGCTGCGGCTTCAGGAATCCTTTCGGCGTGGTGTCCGCGCCGACGACGAGCGCAACTTCGCATTCGCCCGAGAGGATCTTCGAGCGCGCGGCGGCGAGCGCCTGCGATCCGGAAGCGCACGCGGCGTAGCTCGTGTTCACCTGTGCGCCCTGCCAGCCCAACGCCTGCGCAAACGTCGCGCCCGCGACGTAGCCGGGATAACCGTTGCGCATCGTCGCCGCGCCGGAGACGTACTGGATGTCGTTCCAGGCGACGCCGGCATCGGCCAGCGCAGCGCGCGCGGCCTTGACGCCGTACTCGACGAAGTTCTTCCCCCACTTGCCCCAGGGGTGCATGCCGACGCCGAGGATGGCGATGTCGCTCATGCGGGCTTCCACTTCCAGGTCAGCTTCCCGTCGGTGGTCGGCTCGAGCTTGAGCTCCATCTGCATGCCGCCTTTCAGCGCCTCGACGCCGACGCCTCGCACGACCGGCCCGAGCACGATCATCTTTTCCTTGTCGAGCTCCACCGCGGCGATCGCGAAGGGCTCGAACGGCTGCTCCGCGACGAACGGCTCCGGCGGCTGGTAGCAGGCGTTGGTGAACGACCACAGCTTGCCGGTGCGCGACAGCTGCACCTCCTCGAACGCCTCGCCGGCGCAGCCGGGATTGCGGCAGAACATGTTCTGCTTGGGGAAGTAATACGTGCCGCAGGCCTTGCAGCGCGTGCCGAGCAGATGCGGAGTTTCACGGTCGAGCGTGTACCAACCGGGCAGTAAAACCTCGTCATGCCCGCGCAGGCGGGCATCCAGTTCTGCTTGCTGTTTCGAAAACTGGGTCCCCGCCTCCGCGGGGACGACGGCGCTTGGTTGCTTCATCACGCCGCTGCCTGCGCAGCGCGCACGGCCGGCGGATTGTTCTTGATCGCCGTCGCCCGCAGATTGTGCGGATCCAGCCGCTGGATGATCGCGAGCTGTTCCTTGGTCGGCATCGGCGTCTCGCCGAGGTCCGGCGCCTTGAGCAACGGGAAGCCCGTCGCCGCCTGCACTTGCTCGAAGGAGACGCCGGGATGCAGCGACGTCACGCGGATCGCGTGGTCGGGCCCGTGGAAATCCATCACGCACAGGTCGGTGACGATGATCCGCAGGTCGACGAAATCGCTCTTCGCGCCCTTGGGCCAGCGCGCGGGGTTGTAGCCGACGCCCGCGACCATGTCGACCTCGGCGCCCACGAACACGCGCGGGCCGTGGTTGGGCACGAACATCGAGTTGATGTGGTTGATGGTGTTGCCGGGGAAGCCGCGTGCGCCGAGGATCGCGGACTTTGGCTTTGCGTAGTCGCCGATCGCCGAGATGTTGCTCTGCCCGAAGCGATCGATCTGCGTCGGGCCGACCATCGCGTGGCGCTTGCCGCTCCACACGCACTCGAACACGCGCTCGAAGTTGAGGTAGCCCTCGATTTTCGGCTTGTAGTCGCCGCGCGGACCCAGGGGCACCGGCTCGGAGACCAGGTACGCCTCGCTGTCCGTCATCAGCAGCTCGGGCGAATGCGTGAGCTTGGCCAGGCCCGCCGCGATCCGCGGGATCACGCCGATGCCCGACGCCAGGATCTCGCCGTTGCCACGCCAGGCTTCCGAGCCGGCGGCGATGCAGAGTTCAGCCAGCGTGACGTCGCTCATCAGAACACCGGCAGCGGCAGCTTGCCGATGCGCTCGGAGCCGCCGACCTTGACCAGGTACGCGGACTCGTCGAGCCCGAGGAACTCGCCGCGATACTTCTCCCAGCCGCCCTCCTCGCTCGCCGAGGCGTTGTAGCGCTTGAGGTGCTCCATGTCCCAGCCGTAGCTCGGACCGAAATAAGTTGGATGCGCGCCGAAGGGCGCGTTGACCACGCCGTGCACCAGGTAGCGCTCGAAGCGGTTGTCCTTCGCGGTGTTCGCGTCGAGCTCGAGGCGATCACGCAGCACCTCGGTGGTGACGAAGCAGCGATCCGCCGCGCGCGCGAACAGATGATCGAAGAACACGTCGTGTCCGCGCAGCAGCGTGTTGCCGAGTCGGTCGGCCTCGTTGACGTGCAGCAGCGCGACATCGAGCTTGAGCGCCGGCATCGCCACGTAGATCTCGCCGTCGGCGTAAGGCGATTGCACCGTCTTGAGCGACGGGCACTTCGCCAGGATGTCGGAGCCAAGTCCCACGCGCGTCGGCAGGAACGACATGCGCATGCCGGCGGCGCGCAGTCCCCACTCGAACATGCCTTCGTCCAGCTCCATCACCTCGATGGCGCCGGACTCACGCGCTTTGCGGAAGTACGGCTCCAGCGGGATCGCGTCCATGGTCACGAACGCGAACACCAGCTTCTTCACCTTGCCGGCGGCGCAGAGCATGCCGACGTCCGGGCCGCCGTAGGAAACCACCGTGAGATCGGTGACCTTCGAGCGCAGGATCTCGCGCACCAGCGACATCGGCTTGCGCCGCGGGCCCCAGCCGCCGATGCCCAGCGTCATGCCGTCGCGCAGCTGCGCGACGACGTCGGCGGCGGTGCGCTCCTTGTTCATGTCCTACTTGAAGCCCACCGAGAAGTCGTGGCCCCAGATCGAGACCTGCTTGGTCTCCGTCGGCTTCCAGCTCTTGGGGTCGACGTCGATGCCGCCCCAGCCGTACTCCAGCGCGAAGTTGCCCGGCGTCATCATGTAGAACGACGTCATCTTGTCGTTCTCGTGCTGGCCGAGCGTAGCCATCATCTTCACGCCCTGCTTGCCGATGCGATCCAGCGCCATGCCGACGTCGGTCATGGTCTTCACTTCCAGCATGATGTGGACGCAGCCGGAAGGCATGGGCATCTCCGCCAGCGCGACGCTGTGATGGCGGCCACTCGCGGCGTGCATGAAGTAGATGCGCATGTTCGGCGCTTCGGGCGCGGGCTTGAAGTTGAAGACGTCCGACATCCCGAAGAACAGCGTCTCGCGGAAGAACTTCAGCGTCGCGTCGAAGTTCTGCGCGGCGGGCAGCACCACGTGGCCCATGCCCTGCTTGCCGGTCTTGAAGCCGGTCACGCCGATCGGCGACTTGAACGGCGAGCTGCCGCTGTTCAGGCCATGGAAGAGCTCATGGCGATTGCCGGAAGGGTCGGTGAACACGGCGATGTCGTTCACCGATCGCGACTGGCGCATGGCCGAGTCGCCGACCTGGATTTTGGCGCCCGACTTCTGGATCGACTCGACGGTGGACTTGAACGACGCCTCGTCCGGCACTTCCCAGCCCGAGGCGTGGAAGCGATCCTCCTTGCCCTTGATGACCGTGATCCGGTACGCGCGGTCGTCGATCTTGATGTCGAGACCGCCGTTGGGCGTGGGCGAGGTCTTCGCCCCCAGGGTCTGCTCCGCAAACTGCTTCCACTTCGACACGTCGGTGGCTTCCGCCACGACATAGCCGAGCGCTTCGATCTTCGCCATGATTTTTCGCCCGCCGGAGAGACTATTGAATGGACGAGCGATTATCCGGACTGGGGGGCTGCGATAGCTTCGTCCGGATGCATGAGTCTACGCGGCGAAATACTCCTTGAGCTTCTCCCCGAACCCCGTCTGCTCCGCCAGCGCCTTCACCTTCTTGCGGTACTCCGGGTCGATCTCGTCGGTGAGCCTCGCCACCCGCCGCTGCGCTTCGGCTGACATCTCCGCCGTGGCGAGGGCGTTGTCGAGCATGAACTCGGCGTGCTCGAACGCGACCTTGATCAGCGCCTTCATGCGCTCGTCGTCCATGCGCGCGGCGATGCGCGCGACGCGCTCCTTGTTCTGGGCGAAGCCGGAGATGCGCAGGTAGTCGGTCGGATCGCGGATCTCCTGCGCCAGCGCCAGCGCTTTCTCGTCCGGCAGGTTGTCCAGGAACGAGCCCATGATGTGGTAGTCCTTCTTCGCGATGAGCGTGCGCATGACCTCGCGCATCAGATCCACCGGTAGTCCACCCAGCAGCGCCCTCGCCCGCTCCGGCACCTGCTCGCGCGCGATCGCCGCCATGAAGTCGCCGTCGAAATGCCGGCACAGGCTCGCAGCGCGATCGGCCGGAACGAAGTACGACATGTTGGCGGTGAGCGCCGGGCCGAAGACCTTGCGGCAGAGAACGGCCGAGACCTTGTCGGGCACGATCTTGCCGGCGTTGGCCATCTTCTGGAATAGCGCGCTGTACTGATCGATCAGGCTGTTCTGCACCAGTGTGCGCAGCTTCATCAGCCCGTCGGCGTCGAGGGCCTTCAGGTAATCGATCTCGTCGGGCTTGCGGTGCAGCACCTGCGCCAGGCGGCGCTGCTCGGTGGCGCGATCCATGGCGTGGCTAGGAGAAGATCTTCTTCACCGGCGCGCGCAGGATCCACGGCAGGTGGTTCAGCGCCTCGGCCATGGCCTTGCGGATGTGCAGCGAGTGCATCTGCTGCGCGCGTGCCACGTCGGCGACCAGGCGCTTGCGCGCGTCCTCGCTCAAGCCCGACAGGAAATCGACCTTGGCGGGGTCGAACGCTGGCGACCTGGCCACGCTAGCGCTTCCTCCGCCAGCCCTTGGTGGCGTCGAACCGGCTGCGGATCTCCTCGACGCGCGCGCGATTGACGCCGTGGTCGCCGTAGCCGAAGCGGGAGATCGAGCGCACGTCGATGACGCCATCGGGTCGCACCAGGAGCTCGACGTCGTCGTGGAATTTCATCTTCGGCGTCACGAACACCGCGTGGATGTATTGGTCGTCCTCGTACTCGATGCGCGCGCCGGGCGTCGCGGCGATGGCGGCGGACAGGCTGGCCTTGGCGCGCTCCGGCGGGAAGTCGAAGCGCAGCGGCTCCACGGCGTGCACCTCGTCGGTGGCGACGGAGGAGACGCAGCTCGGGCGCGACGGGCAGCCGGGGAACTTGTGCGTGTTCCGCCAGAGATCGTCGGGCGGGTTGAAGGTGCTGAAGATGCCGCAGCCGGCGACGACGCCGACGAGGAACAGCGCGACGAGCCCGGCCTTCTTCAATCCGCCAGCACCCGCGCCATCTCTTCCATGGAAACGGGCTTGGTGATGTGCGTGTCGAAGCCGGCGGTGTCGGCGGCCTGCAGCAGCGACGGCTGCTTGTGCGCCGTGAAGGCGATGAGCTTGGGCGTGTTGCTCGGGAACATGTCGCGCAGCTCGCGCACCAGGCGGAAGCCGTCCATCTCGGGCATGACGATGTCGACGAGGATGACGTCGGGACGGAACATCAGCGCCTGGTCGATGCCCGAGCGCCCGTCGTAGGCGGCCTCGGCCTGGTGGCCCATCGTCCGCAGCATCTCCACCGTGATGTCGGCCACATCCCTGGCATCGTCGATCACCAGAACGCGGCGCACTACGACCGGCTTCTGCGTGCCCATGCTCTCTCCAGAACCCCGTGAACGCGGTCCTAGGTTATCGCGATACCGGAAATCCTGCTTGCACCGCCTTGAATCTTGGCCTATTTAGCGACCGGCACCCAGATCTCCATGTCGGCGCGACCCGGCTCTGCATGCTCGAAGTCCGGGGCCGGCAGGGCCGTGTGCCCCGATTGCGGAAGCCAGTGGTTCCAGATGGCGTGCCAGGTCCGGCTGGCGTCGCGGGCCGAGCCGCGATGCGCGAACACGAGGTAGCGCTGCTCCGGAATGCGCAGACGGTGCAGGTCCGACGGCAACGACGAGAGATCTGCGACCTCCACGCCGCAGACATAGTCGAGATTTCCAGCTGTGTCGTCGTTGCAGCGCACGCCGTAGATGGCGCGCCCCACCTGCCCGGGAATGCGGCCGAGCAGCGCGCGCAATCGCTGCCAGAGCACGGGCATCGCACCGGACGTTTGCGGGCAATAGCGCTGGCCGAGTCCGGCGATGAGGGTCGGGCCGCGGACCTGCAGGCGCGGCGGCGAGAGCGTGACGGCAATGGTGTCGTCGATCCTGACCGGCTCGACCAGCTCGAGGTGATCCAGGTGGCGCTGGGCGCGCACGGTCTCCGGTGCGATGCCGAACTGGTCGAAGAACGCGCGCGAGAAGGCCTCGTGGGACGCGTATCCATATTCGAGCGCGACGGCCGACACGTCGGGCGGCCCATTGGCGAGCAGCCGCGCGGCCTCGGTCAGCCGGCGCCCGCGCACGTAGTGCACGATCGACTGGCCGGTCGCGCAGCCGAACGCGCGGACCATGTGGTGGCGGGAGACGCCGCCGATGCGCGCCAGATCGTCCAGCGAGACGTCGGCGGTGAGCAGGCTTTCGATGAACCACAGGGCCTTGCCGACCGGGTTGCTGCAGGCCTTGAGCCAGGCCTGATGCTGGCAGGCGCGCAGCAGCTGCGCGGTGTTCATTCCGGGATACCCCATGCGGCGCCCTCAAGGTGAGACCTTGCGGACGATTGTTCAGGGCGCACGTGCAGCGGCGATGGGCCGGCGATGCAGAAGCCGAGGAAGTTCGTGCAGCGTTGGTGCAGGCCGCGGATGCGCGGCCGCGCGAAATCAGCTCTTGAGCAGCTTCTCGAGGTCTTCCATCGACGCCGGCTTGGTCAGGTAGCCGTCGAAGCCGACCGCCTTGGCTGCGTCCTGGAACGCGGCCTGCTTGAAGCCGCTGTAAGCGACCAGCTTGGGGGGCTTCACCGGGAACATGCCGCGCAGCTCGCGCACCAGCTCGAAGCCGTCCATCTCGGGCATGACCAGGTCGACCATGATGATGTCGGGATGGAAGCGCACGGCCATGCCCATGGCGGAGGTGCCGTCGTAGGCGCATTCGGCGATGTGGCCGAGCGCGCGGATCATCTCCACCGTGACCTGGGCAACGTCCCTGGCATCGTCGATGATCAGGACGCGGCGCGTTGCCACTGGTGTGTCGTTACCCATTCCACTTCCGCCCCCGCGGTAATCCTGGTTGGCTAGGTTACTGGGTTTGTTCCGCAGGCGTGTCGTCAGGAACTACCGGCTACGCCGACAGCAGCGCGGTCAGCTCGGCGATCGACGCGGGCTTGTTGAGATAGGCGTCGAAGCCGGCCCACTTGGCCGCGTCGCGGAAGGCCGGCTGCGCAAAGGCCGTGAGCGCAACCATCTTCGGCGCCGCGTCCGGGAACATGGCGCGCAGCTCGCGCACCAGCTCCAGGCCATCCATGCCGGGCATGACCAGGTCGATGAGCACGAACTCGGGCTGGAACGACACAGCCAGCCCCATGGCGGCGGCGCCGTCGTAGACCTGCATGACCTTGTGCCCCATCGACGTCAGGATCCGGGCGGTGGCGTCGGCCACTTCGCGGCTGTCGTCCACGACCAGGACACGGCGGGGGTTGGTGGTCTTCGGCGGGCTCACGGCGCAATGGTCGCGCAAACGCGAGCGGACTGCACTACCCCGCGACGAACGGCGGGGCTTACCGGGCTGGACGAGACTCGGGCGCGTGCGTGCGGCCGCGCTCGGCTTCCATCAGCTGGTGGCATTCAGCGTGATAGAAGCGGGGCACGTCGTCGACGCAATCGGCCTCGATCTCCGACTCCGAAGGCGCGATCGGCCGGTCGCAGGCCGCGCAGACGGCACCGGTGCCGCGTCCGCCCCAGATCTCGCGTGCCGGCGTACTGGGCAGAAGGCCCCGCGCGATCTTTTCGCGGATAAGGCGCCTGATCTCATCGACGTCCATCACGCTACCGCCTCACCGCTCTCCGGGCGGCGGCCGTGGCTGCGTAAATGTCCGCGTAAGCGGCGGCAGGGCTCTTCAGCAGCACGTGCGCGTGCACACCGACGCCTTCGGCCAGCTTGTCCAGATTGTCGATGCCGGGATTGATCTCGGTGCGCTCCAGCGCGCCGATGTAGGTCCGCTTCAAGCCGCATTGGAACGCCAGCTCCTCCTGCGACCACTCGTACAGCGACCGCGCCGCGCGCAGGTTCGCGGCGAGATGGACACGCGATGACGCTTTCCGATTCCCCATGTTCTTGTTTTTCTATCCCCGGGCGCGATGGACCCTCCGCGCTGACACGGAGCGGATTCTGGGTCCGGCGGTCACGGCTGACCACCCCGGATGATTGGCAGGCTGCCATCGATCTATGGCACAGGTTCATGGCTCAGCTCCGCTCCAGGCGACGCGCAGGCACCGCCGCCGCGGAGATCGCCTCGAACGCCTGGGCGGGGCTCAGCAGCAGCGTGCACGGGTCGACGCCCACGCCCGAGGCGAGCTTGTCGAGATTGTCGATGCCGGGATTGACCTCGAGGCGCTCCAGCGCGCCGATGTAGGTACGCTTGAGCCCGCACTCGAAGCCCAGGTCCTCCTGCGACCAGCCGAACAAGGTCCGGGCGGCGCGAAGGTTCGCGGCGAGGCTGTGGCGTGACGAGATTCTTCGATTGCTTTTAGCCATTGCGTCTTTTTAATAAACCTCTGGCAAGTGGGTTGTGCTACGGAGAATCGTGGCAAAGAAAAACATTGCTCACAGTATTTAGGCATCCGGACGGCGGGAAATGTTCACATCGATTCGCTTCGATATTCGATGCAGGTGCGCGAACTTTTCGAGACTGTTTCAGATGTGCGACATAATCCATGCTTCTTGTGTACGGCACCTGACACGCGGAGAAAAATGATGAATGACGCGTCGCTCGGCGATCGGTGGGGACTCCACGTCGAAGAACCACTGAAAATTGACAATCCTGCGGACTTTTCCTGGAGTGAAACGTCGGATCTGGTGGTCGTCGGGCTCGGTGGCGCGGGCGTCGCCGCGGCACTGGAGGGTGTCGAGCGCGGCCTGCGCGTGATCGCCCTGGATCGGTACGCTGGCGGCGGCTCCAGCGCGGCGAACGGCGGCGTTTTTTACGCGGGCGGCGGCACGCAGATCCAGCGCGAGGCCGGCGAAGAGGACTCGCCGGAGGAGATGTACAAGTATCTGAAGCTCGAAGTCGGCGATGTCGTCTCCGACGACACGCTGCGGCGCTTCTGTAATGAAAGCGTGGAGACGGTGGACTGGCTGCTCCGGCACGGAGCAAAGCTCAACAGCAAGGTCTGGCGCGAGAAGACCTCGTATCCGCCGCTCGATTACTTCCTGTATCACCCGGACAGCTCGCTGGCCGCGCCCTACGCGAAGCACGCCAAGCCCGCCGCGCGCGGCCATCGCGGCTACATGCGCAACGGCAAGAAAGCCTGGGGGCTGGGCGGCGCCATCTACTACCCGCTGCGCGACGCCGCGCTCGGGCGCGGCCTGATCTTCCACAAGTACGCCGAGGCCCGGCAGCTGGCCGTCGACGGCCGCGGCCGCGTGCTCGGGGTCAAGGCGCTGCAGATCCCGGCGTCGAGCCCACACGCGGAGCGCTTCGGCCGCTACGTCGACGCCGCCGGCAAGTGGCTCGCGGCCCTGCCGCCGAGCTTCCCGCTGTCGTCGCTGACCTACGCGGTCGGCGGCTGGTACTTGAAGCGCGCGGCGGCGATCGAGGCGCAGCACCGGCAGGAGCGGTGGTTCCGGGCGCGCGGCGGCGTGCTGCTCTCCGCCGGCGGCTTCATCCTCAACGCGGCGATGGTCCAGCACTACGCGCCGAAGTACGCCAGCGGCCTGCCCAACGGCACGCTAGGCGACATGGGCGCCGGCATCGTGCTGGGCGCGTCGGTGGGCGGCAAGCTCGACCTGATGGAGCGCGTCAGCGCCTGGCGCTTCATCAATCCGCCCAAGGCCTGGTCGCAGGGCATGCTCGTCAACGCGCGCGGCGAGCGCTTCGTCAACGAGACCCTCTACGGCGCGTCGCTCGGCGACGCGATCGTCGAGAAGCAGAAAGGCAAAGCCTGGATCGTTCTCGATGCGAAGCTGCGCGCCGAAGCCTTCCGTCAGGCGCGCGATCCGGGCATCGTGCCCTTCCAGCGCGACGTGGCGATGCTGAACCAGTGGTTCAATTCGGTGAAAGCACCGACGCTCGAAGGGCTGGCCACGATGATCGGCTTCGACCGCAACACCCTTCACCAGACCGTGGACACATACAACCGCGCCGCGCGCGGAGAGATTCCCGATCCGTTCGAGAAGCGCATCGACGAGCTCGCCCAGATCGCGACGCCGCCGTTCTACGCCATCGACGCTTCCATCGACAGCAAGCTTTTGCCCATGCCGACGATGACCGTCGGCGGCCTGCGCGTCGACGAGGAAAGCGGGCTGGTGCAGAGCGCCGCCGGCGGAACGATCGAGGGACTCTATTCCGCCGGCCGCAACGCCGTCGGACTGTGCTCCAACATCTACGTCAGCGGCCTGTCCTACGCCGACTGTGTGTTCTCCGGGCGCAACGTTGCGCGGCACATCGCCGAAACCCTCACCCCATTGGGTGAAGCCTCGCGGCCGTCTCCGTCCGAATAATGCAGCCGGTCTGCAAGGGCTTCCCCAATGTCTGCAACTTCGTCCGCTGACGCGCGAACCGACGGCTGCCTGCCGGTGGCGCCGCCCTTGGTGGCGACCGATGCCGATGCGATCAAGTGGGACCGCAGCTGCGACGTGCTGGTGGTCGGCTTCGGCGGCGCCGGCGCTGCCGCCGCCATCGCGGCCCGCGAAGGCGGCGCCGACGTGCTGATCACGGAGCGCTTCGAGGGCGGCGGCGCAACCGCCAAGAGCGGCGGCGTGGTCTACGCCGGCGGCGGCACCAAGCAGCAGAAGGCGCTCGGCTACAGCGATACGCCGGAAGACATGTTCCGCTACCTGCGCCAGGAGACCGGCGACGCCGTCAGCGAAGCGACGCTGCGCCGCTTCTGCGAGGAGAGCCGCGGGCTGATCCAGTGGCTGGAGTCCATCGGCGCCGACTTCGAGTCCACGGCGCCGCCGCCGAAGACCTCCTATCCGAAGGACGGCATCTACCTCTACTACTCCGGCAACGAGAGCGTGCCGGCCTACGCCGCGCAGGCCCTGCCCGCTCCGCGCGGCCATCGCACGCGCGGCAGCTGGCTGTCGGGCAAGGCGATGTTCGAGTTCCTGCGCGCGCGGGTCGGCACGCTCGGCATCCCGGTGCTGCAGCAGAGCGCCGCGCGACGGCTGATCAAGTCGGCGGATGGCGCAGTGCTCGGCGCCGAGATCTGGCAGCTGGAGCCCGGCTCGGACGCTGCGCGCGCGCACCAGAAGCTCATGCGCCGCGCCGAGAAGTGGCACGACCTTGCGTCCAAGGCCGCCGACCGCTGGCGCGCGCTGGCGCTGGGGCTCGAGCTCGCGCACGCCAAGCCGCTGCTGGTGCGCGCGACCCGCGGCGTGGTGCTGACCACCGGCGGCTTCATCTTCAACCGCGAGATGGTTGCGCAGCACGCGCCGAAGTTCCGCCGCACGATGCGCCTGGGCGCGACCGGCTGCGACGGCAGCGGCATCCGCCTGGGCGCGTCCGCCGGTGGCGCCACCGCGCGCATGGAGAAGGTTTCCGCCTGGCGCTTCATCAACCCGCCGAGCGCATGGCCGCAGGGGATCGTGGTCAACGAGCACGCGCAGCGCTTCTGCAACGAGCAGGTCTACGGCGCCAAGCTCGGCGTGGAGATGTGTGAGCGCCAGGGCGGCCGCGCCTGGCTCGTGCTCGACGCGAAGTTGCGCCGCGCGGCTGTGCGTGAGGCCCTGTTCGGCGGCCTGTGGTGGTTCCAGAGCGTGCCGTCGTACCTGCTGATGCTGCTGGCGCCGCGCGCGCGCACGCCGGAGCAGCTGTGCGACAAGATGGGCTGGCCGCACAATGCGCTGCGCACGACGATCGATCAGTACAACGCGGCGATCCAGGACGGCGCGGACGACGCGCTGGGCAAGGCCGCGGCGATGCGCCAGACGCTCGACAAGCCGCCGTACTACGCGCTGAACATCTCTGCCGACAACCGCTCCTTCCCCTGCCCGTCGATCACGCTCGGCGGGCTGCGCGTGGATGAGACGACCGGCGGCGTGCTCGACGCGCGCGACCGCGTGATCCCCGGCCTCTACGCGGCCGGCCGCGCGGCGATCGGCGTCGCGTCCAACGGCTACGTCAGCGGATTGTCGATCGCCGATTGCCTGTGGTCGGGAAGGCGGGCGGGAGCGGCGCTGGCCGCAGCAGGCGACGCACGCAAAGCAGCTTGATCTTCAAACCAAGCCAGGGGAGTCATTGATGGGACGTGTACAGAACAAGGTTGCGATCGTCACCGGCGCCGCCAGCGGCGTCGGCAAGGAAGACGCGCTGCTGCTCGCTAGGGAAGGCGCCAAGGTGGTGCTGACCGACGTCAACGAAGAAGCTGGTCAGGCGGTCGCCAAGCAGATCGGCGACGCCGCGATGTTCGTCAAGCACGACATCGCTTCCGAGGACGACTGGAAGACGGTCATCGGCAAGACCGAGGAGAAGTTCGGCGGCCTCGACATCCTGGTGAACAACGCCGCGATCCTGCTCTACGGCAACATCGAGGACACCGACCTTGCGACCTGGCAGAAGATCCAGCGCGTGAACTCCGACGGCTACTTCCTCGGCTGCCACTACGGCCTGGCGGCGATGAAGAAGCGGCCATCCGGATCCATCGTGAACATGTCGTCGATGGCGGGCATCGGCGGCGTCTCCTCGTTCTGCGCCTACTCGGCGAGCAAAGGCGCGGTGGCGGCGATGACGCGCTCGATCGCGGCGCATTGCCGCATGAACCTCTACAAGATCCGCTGCAACTCGGTGCACCCGGACGGCATCGCCACGCCGATGGTCACCGGCCTGCACACGTCGATGCCCAAGGGCAAGCAGAGCGCCGTGCGCATGGGCGATCCCAAGCAGCTGCAGGCACGCTTTGCGCAGCCGTCCGACATCGCCAACCTGGTGCTGTTCCTGGCGTCGGACGAGTCGCGCTTCATCAACGGCGCGGAATACCGGATCGACAACGGCTACCTCATGTGGGCGGATTGAGACCGACCTACCACAAGCTGCGCGTGCTTGAGGTCAAGCAAGAAACCCACGACGCCTGCTCGATCTCGTTCGACGTTCCGCCTGACCTGCGCAACACCTTCGCCTACAAGCCCGGGCAGCATCTGCAGCTGCACGTGCCCTGCGGCGAGCGCGCGGTGCCGCGTTGCTATTCGCTGACCAGCATCCCGTTCGTGACGGAGCCCTTGCGCGTGACCGTCAAGCACATGACCGACGGCCGCGCCTCCGGCTGGCTGTGCAAGCAGCTGCGCGCCGGCGCCGAGCTCGACGTGCTGCCGCCGGCCGGCATGTTCACGCCGCGCTCGTTCGACGGCGACTTCCTGATGTTCGCCGGCGGCTCGGGCATCACGCCGGTGTTCAGCATCCTCCGGTCGGTGCTGGCGATCGGCAAAGGCAGCGTGCGACTGATCTACGCCAACCGCGACGAGCGCTCGGTGATCTTCGGCGACGAGCTCGCGCGCCTTTCGCGCGAGCATCCGCAGCGCTTGCAGATCGTGCACTGGCTGGAGTCGCTGCAGGGGATTCCGTCGCAGGCGCAGCTCGGCGCGTTTGCGGGGAACAGTGACGTCGAATGCTTCATCTGCGGGCCCGCGCCGTTCATGGACGCCGCGTCGGCAGCGCTCAAGGAACGCGGCGTGCCGTCCAATCGCATCCACGTCGAGCGCTTCGTCTCCCTGCCCGACGACGCCGACGAGCATCCGCCGCTCCCCGCGTCGCCCGGTGCAGCGCCGGCTTCGATGGAAGTGGAGCTGGACGGCGCCAAGCACGAGGTGAAGGTCCTGCCCGGACAGCTCCTGATCGAAGCGATGGAGGACGCCGGCCTGTCGCCGCCGTTCTCTTGCCGCGCTGGTGCGTGCGCCGCCTGCATGTGTCATCTGGAGGAAGGCGACGTGGAGCTGGCGCACAATCATGTGCTTTCCGAGGACGAGATCAACGATGGCTGGATCCTGTCTTGCCAGGCGACCGCGCTGTCGCCGCGGGTGCGGGTGAACTCACCCGTCATGATCAGGACGGCGTCGCAGGCGTTCGCCCAGGCTGCGGTCGGCTATGCCGACCGTACCGCCGTCGTCGGCGAGGACGGTCTTGAAGTCAGCTACGCCGAGCTGGATCGCCAGCGCGTCGAGGCGGCGCGCGCGCTGCTGGCGCTGGGCATCGCCCACGGCGACCGCATCGCCATCTGGGCGCAGAACTGCATGGAGTGGATCGTCGCCGGGCTGGCGGTCCACAGCGTCGGCGCGGTGCTGGTGCCGGTGAACACGCGCATGCGCGGGCCCGAGGCCGCCTACATCCTGGAGAAGAGCGGCGCGCGCGTGCTGTTCTGCGCCGGCCAGTTCCTCGGCAGCCACTATCCGACGCTGCTGGGCACGCAGCGCCCGGCGACGCTCGAGCACGTGGTCGTGCTGCGCGACCCGCAGATCGGCGATTTCACCTGGCAGCAGTTCCTGGCGGAGGCGGCGCCGATCGCCGACGCCGCCGTGATCGAGCGCGCTGCGGCGGTGAAGCCAGAAGATCGCATGGACATCATGTTCACCTCGGGCACGACCGGCCTGCCCAAGGGCGTGGTCACGCACCACGAGCAGAACCTGCGCGTGATCACCGAGTGGTCCTCGCGCATGGGCCTGGTGCCGGACGACCGCTATCTCATCGTCAATCCGTTCTTCCACACCTTCGGCTACAAGGTCGGCTGGCTCGGCGGTTTGCTCGCGGGCCTGACGGTGCTGCCGCACGCGGTGTTCGACGCCAAGGCGGTGATGGCGCGCATCACGCGCGACCGCGTCTCGGTGCTGCCGGGACCGCCGACGCTGTTCATCAGCCTGCTCAACGACGCCGATCGCAGCAAGCACGACCTGTCCTCGCTGCGCGCGACCATCACCGGCGCCGCCGCCATCGCGCCGACGCTGATCGAGCGCATCCGCGCGGAGCTCGGCTTCAAGATCGTGCTGACGGGCTATGGCCTGACCGAAACCTGCGGCATCGTCTCGCTGTGCGATCCCGCCGACGACGCCGAGACCATCGCGCTCACCAGCGGCAAGGCGATCCCGGACACCGAGCTGCGGTGCGACGCGGCCACGGGCGAGATCCTGGTGCGCGGCTACAACGTCATGCATGGCTACCTGGACGACGAGCAGGCCACGCGCGAGGCCATCGATGCCGACGGCTGGCTGCACACCGGCGACATCGGCGTGCTCGATCCGCGCGGCTACCTCAAGATCACCGACCGGCTGAAGGACATGTACATCGCCGGCGGCTTCAACTGCTACCCCGCCGAGATCGAGCGCGTGATCGCCGGTCACCCGTCCGTCGCGCAGGTCGCGATCATCGGCGCGCCGGACGAGCGGCTCGGCGAGGTCGGCAAGGCCTACGTGGTGCTGCGTCCGCAGACGACGCTGGACCCGGACGAGTTCACGGCCTGGTGCCGCGAGCGCATGGCCAACTACAAGGTGCCGCGTTACGTCGAGGTGGTCGAGGCGCTGCCGACGAACGCGTCGGGGAAAGTGATGAAGTTCCAGTTAAGGGGCAAGTAACTCGTACGTCATCACCGGCTTGTGGATGCCCTTCAGCTGCAGCTCGCCCTTCACCGCGCACGGGATCTGATCGTTGACCAGCAGCCAAGTCGAATGGCTGATGAGCACCCTGCCGGGCTCGCACCGGGCCTGCAGGCGCGCCGCCACGTTGACGTGCTTGCCCAGTGCCGCGTACTTCATGCGGTCCGGCGAGCCGAAGTTGCCGATCGTGACGACGCCGGTGTTGATGCCCATGCGCACCTGGAGCACCTCGGTGATTCCCGCTGCGCGCCAACGCGAATTCAGCCGCGTCATGGCCTGCTGCATGTCGAGTGCCATCCGGGCGGCGCGCAGCGCGTGATCCTTGTCGTCGGTTGCAGCAGGTGCGCCGAAGAAAATCAGGATGGCGTCGCCTGACAGCTCGTCGACCGTGCCCCCGTGCTTCTGCGCGATGGCTGTCATTTCCGAGAAGTACTCGTTGAGCAACCGCGAAAAATCCTCGGGTTCCAGTTCCTCCGCGATGTCGGTGAAGCCCACGAGATCGGAAAAGAACATCGTCAGCTTGCGGCGTTGGGTGCCTTCGACGGCGCCTTGTTTTCCGGACAGGATCTGGTCGGCGACCTGCTGGGGAACATAGCGCCGGATCAGGCGCTGCGTGTCCTGCAGGCGCGCATTCGCAGCGGAGAGCCGCTCATCCTGCAGGCGCCGTGCGCCAACGGTCAGGAAGCCCATCGCGTAGACGACGAAAACCGAGAACAGCAGCCCACAGAACACCGTGGCGAACCAGGCGCCGGTGCGCATGCCATCGATGCTGCGCTCGGAGAGTCCGCCGGCAAAGGAAACCACGCCCGCCAGCGTGAGCCACCAGGCGACCAGCGACGCGACGGTTCCGACCACGATCGACGCCCATCCGATCCGCATGTCGAACCACAAGCCGAGCAGAAGGGGGAGAAGAAAGGGATAGGCCAGGAACGGCGTGACGTAGAAGCCCAGAGCCCAAAGCAGCACGAAGGTCCAGGGTCCATAGAGGGCGATGATCAGGTATGCCGTCCAGCGCCCTTCCCGGCCGCGGCGCGCAGCGATTCCGCAAGCGATGAGGCAGGCAAACACCGCGATCGCCCCGGCGTCCAGGACCCAGCGCATGACGTCTTCGCGCAGAACGTCCGAGTGCAGCCCAAGGTGAAACGGCAGCGCAAACAGCAGGTGGGGCGGCAGCGCCATCGCCATCAGGAGCGCGCTCTTGCGGCTGGTCGGCCAGGAATTGAATTCGATGAAGCGCTCGACGAAGGTCATCGGATCGGACGATACCGTGGCGCGCCGGAGCCGTCATCCTGAGCGTAGGTCGGCGCAAGCGCGTTTCGCGGCGCCGACGCCACAATGTCGGATCCGCTGCGCTCGAGCCGACCTACAAGCTCAGAATGACGGGCATTTAAGGAGATATGCATGAGCAAGAATCTCGAAGGAGTCGTCGCCGTCGTCACCGGCGCATCGCGCGGCGCCGGCAAGGGCATCGCCATCGCGCTGGGCGCCGAAGGCGCAACCGTCTACGTCACCGGGCGCTCGCAGAACGAGGGCGATGCGCCCCTGCCCGGCACGATCCATTCGACCGCGGAGCTGGTGACCAAAGCCGGCGGCAAGGGCATCGCCGTGAACGTCGACCACGCCAAGGACCGGCAGGTGAAGGCGCTGTTCGAGCGGGTCAAGGCCGAGAACGACGGCAGGCTCGACATCCTCGTCAACAACGCCACCTTCCTGCACGACCAGCTGATCGAGAAAGGCGGCTTCTGGAAGAAGCCGCTGGCGCTCGTCAACATCCTCGACGTTGGCCTGCGCTCCGCCTACGTCGCCAGCTGGTATGCCGCCAAGATCATGGCCAAGCGCAAGAACGGGCTGATCGCGTTCACCTCGTCGTTCGGCGCCAGCTGCTACATGCACGGCCCTGCCTACGGCGCGCAGAAATCCGGCGTCGACAAGTTCGCCAAGGACATGGCCGTGGACCTGCGCAAGGTCAACGTCGCCGCGATCTCGATCTGGATGGGCATGCTCAAGACCGATCGCACCAAGCGCGTGATGGACGAGGACCCGGCCAAGTACCAGGGCTTCTGGGATATCGCCGAGACGCCGGAGTTCACCGGCCATCTCATCAGCGCGATCTACCGCGATCCGCAGCGCCAGGAGAAGTCCGGCCAGGTGGTGGTCGGGGCGGAGCTGGCGATGGAGTACGGCATCAAGGACGACGGCGACAAGCAACCCCCGTCGCACCGGCAGATGCTCGGCGGCCCGACGCAGGCGCATCCGGCGATCGTGGAGTGAGAGCAGCGCTGCTCGCTGCTGCGCTGCTCGTCGCCGCCTGCGACGACGACAGCGTGCTGTATCCGCAGCCGGGCACGGCGTCGACGCCGACGCTGCATCGCGAAGGCCGCTGGATGGTTGACGACATCGGCCGGACCGTCCTGATGCACGGGGTCAACGCGGTGTGGAAGATCGCGCCGTACTACGCGCCAGAGGAAGCCGCCGGATTCACGGCAGCGGACGCGGATTTCCTGGCAGCAAACGGCTTCAACGTCGTGCGCCTTGGCGTGCTGTTCGTCGGTGTCATGCCGCAACCCGACGTGATCGACCAGGCGTACCTGGCGAGCGTCGACCGCGTGGTGCAGCTGCTGGCGTCGCGCCGCATCTGGATCCAGCTCGACTTCCACCAGGACATGTACAACGAGGAGTTCCAGGGCGAGGGCTTCCCCGACTGGGCGGTGCACGACGACGGCCTGCCCAACGACGCCAACAAGGGATTCCCCGGCAACGAGTTCGCGAGCCTCGCGCTCAACCGCGTCTACGACAATTTCTGGCAGAACACCGACAGCCTGTGGGATCGGTATCGCGCGGCCTGGGTTGCGGTCGCGCAGAAATGGAAGGACCAGCCTTACCTGCTCGGCTACGACATGTTCAACGAGCCCTGGCCCGGACAGCTGTGGCCGCTGTGCTTCCGCATGGCCTGCCCGGGATTCGACGCGACGCTGCAGGATTTCCAGGAGCACGTGCTGCAAGGCATCCGCAGCGTCGACAGCAAGCACTTCGTGTTCTTCGAGCCGCAGCAGCTGTTCTCCTTCGGCGCGCCGAACACGTTCACCGCCGTCGCCGATCCGGCGCTGGGCTTCTCCTGGCACAGCTACTGCTCCTCGACGCTGTTCGCGCCGTTCGGGCTGCCGGCCGGCCCCGACTGCACGCTGCTGGGCATCGAGGCGGAGACCTTCGGCTACGCCGAGCAGGCGTCCAGCACGCTCGGCGCGGTGTCGATGGTCACGGAGTTCGGCGCCGGCGACGACCTCGACGACATCGGCCGCATCGTCGCGCTCGCGGATCAGCATCTGATCGGCTGGACCTACTGGGCCTACAAGGCCTGGAACGATCCGACCGGCAATCCCGCGGGCGAAGGGCTCTTTGCCGACGACGACGATCTCTCCACGCTGAAGATCAAGGCCGACCTGCTGGTGCGCCCCTACCCGCAGGCGATCGCCGGCGTGCCGACCGAGCTCGCCTTCAACGAGACGACGAAGGCCTTCACGCTGGTGTACGCGCCCAACGCATCGGCCGCACCGACCGAGATCTTCGTGCCTGCGCGGCACTACCCCAACGGTTACGTCGTTACCGTCACCGGCGGCAACGCCGTCGATGTGCCGGGACGCAGCGTCGTCCAGGTGACCAACAATCCGGGCGCCGCGGAAGTGCGCGTCGAGATGCATCCGATTTGACGAGGAGACAACGATGGGACGTCTGAAGGACAAGGTCGCGATCGTCACCGGCGGCGCGCGCGGCATGGGCGGCGCCACCTCGCGGCTGTTCGTGGCCGAGGGCGCCAAGGTCGTCATCGCCGACGTGCTCGATGCCGACGGCGAGAAGCTGGCGAAGGAGCTCGGGCCCAACGCGATGTTCCAGCACCTGGACGTCAGCGACGAGAGCAACTGGCGCAGCGTGATCGAGAAGACGGTGGCGAAGTTCGGCCGTATCGACGTGCTGGTGAACAACGCCGGCGTGCTGCTGTTCAAGACGCTGCTGGAGACCAGCAAGTCGGACTTCGAGCGCGTGATCGGCGTGAACCTGGTCGGCACGTTCCTCGGCGTGCGCCTGGTCGGCGAGCACATGGTGGCCAACAAGCGCGGCTCCATCGTCAACATCTCGTCGGTGGACGGCATGAAAGCCGCCAACGGCCTGGGCGCGTACTGCTCGAGCAAGTGGGGCATCCGCGGCCTGACGCGCGTGGCGGCGATGGAGTTCGGGCACAAGGGCGTGCGCGTGAACTCGGTGCACCCGGGCGGCATCGACACGGCGATGGGCAACCCCTACGCCGAGCCCAAGGAGAAGGTGAACCAGCGCTACACGATGGTGCCCATGCAGCGCGTCGGCGAGCCCGAGGAGGTCGCGCGCACCTCGCTCTTCCTCGCCAGTGATGACGCGTCGTACCTGTGCGGCGCCGAGATCGTGGTGGATGGCGGCATGGCGACCGGCCAGTACTACGTCGGATTTCCGGGGGCGCCCGGCGTTTAAGATGCGTTCATGAAAGATCGCGCCGAATCCGAGAACGTCAGCCCCACCGCCTACGCCACCGGCTACTTCTGGTACCGCCACGGCCTGTCCCACGAAGGCCTGCTGATCCCCGAGGGGCGCAGGGCCGACCGCGGCTTCCGCTTCCTGATCCGCCTGGTGCGCATGCTCAGCGGCGTCAACATCGACGCGATGATGCTGGCGCGGCACAAGGGCATCGACGCGATGCTGTCGCGCGACATCGCGTCCGGCAAGGTGACGCAGGTGATCGAGCTCGCCGCAGGCCTGTCGCCGCGCGGCTGGCGCATCACCAAGAAGTTCGGCGGCAAGGTCAACTACGTGGAGACCGACCTGCCGCGCATGGCCGCGCTCAAGCACCGGCTGCTCGGCGCCGCCAAGCTCTACGGCCCCAAGCACCGGGTGGTGACGGTCAATGCGCTCAAGTCCAAGGGCAAGGATTCGCTCGAGGCGCTGGCCGCGTCGCTCGATCCCAAGGCCGGCGTCGCGATCATCACCGAAGGCCTGATGAGCTACCTGGACCCAGCCTCGGCCGAAGGGTTGTGGCGACGCATCGCCGCCGTGCTGCAGGGCTTCCCCTACGGCGTCTATCTATCCGACATGTACCTGCGCCAGGATCGATATGGCCTCGGCATGCAGCTGTTCCGCTCCTTCATCCAGCGCCGCGTGCGCGGGCGCATGCACGTGCACTTCCAAACCAGCGAAGAGGCGGTGGAGAAGCTCACCGCGCTCGGCTTCGGGCACGTGACGCTGCACGAGCCCCGATCGATTCCCGAGACCCGCGAGCTCGGCAGCGTTCCCGGCGGCGACCGCGTGCGGGTGCTCGAAGCAAGGCCTTGAGATCGCGGGATCGATCGGCGATGCGCATAGTCAAACCGACATGCGCGAACAAGTCGAAGAGCTATCGCTGTCGAAAGCGGCGCACATGCTGCTGGAGGAATGCCGCATGGTCCTGCCCGGCATCCAGGCGCTGTTCGGGTTCCAGCTGATTGCGGTCTTCAGCCAGAGCTTCGATCAGAAGCTCTCCGGCACCGAGCAGCATCTGCACTTCGCCGCCGTGGCGCTGGTCGCCGTGGCCATCGCGCTGATCATGACGCCCGCGGCCTATCACCGGCAGGTCGGCGTCACCGAGGTCACCGATACGTTCCTGAAGCTCTCGACCCGCCTGATGCTGTGGAGCATGTGGCCGCTGATGCTGGGCGTGTGTATCGACTTCTACCTCGTCGGCCGCGTGCTGATCGGCGGCGCGCTGGCGCCATGGTTCACGGCCGCCCTCTTCGCGATCTTCGTGCTGCTGTGGTTCGTGCTGCCGCGCGTGGCTACTCGGCAGCAAAGTGGCGGCCGACCAGCAGGCGCAGCAGCAAGGCCGAAGTGATGCCGCAGGCGGCGATGGCGATCGCCATCGGCACCGCCCCGCTTCCCGGCAGCCGCCCGACGATCGCGCCGGTCACCGCCGCGATGGAGAACTGCAGCGTGCCCAGCAGCGCCGACGCGCTGCCGGCGCGGTTGCCGAACGGAGCCATCGCACCCGCGGTGGAATTGGGGAACGTGCAGCCGAGCGCGGACATGCACACGAAGAGCGGCGCGACGATGGCAGGCAGGCCGCCAACACCGGTGGCGGCCGCGATCAGCAGCACGATGGCCGATGCGGCGTAGACGTCGACCGCGCGCTTCATGATCCGCTGCGCCGGGTGGCGCTGCAGCAGCCGCCGGTTGATCTGCGACGCGGCGATCAGGCCAAACGCGTTGACGCCGAACAGCCAGCTGTAGCCCGCGGACGTCATGCCGTAGCCGCTGATGAACACGAAGGCCGACGCGGAGATGTAGGCGAACATGCCGCCCTGCGCCACGCCGCCGGCGAGCGCGTAGCCCATGAACCGCCGATGCCGCAGCAGCTGCGCGTAGCCGCGCAGGACGTGGCCGAGGTTCTGCGTGGCCAGCGGCTTGGCCAGCGTTTCCGGAAGCCCCTGCAGCGCCAGCACGAAGCACCCCGCCCCGAAAAGCGCCAGCGACACGAAGATCGCCTGCCAGGCGAACAGCTCGAATACGAGACCGCCGGCCGCGGGCGCCAGGATCGGCGCGGCCCCCATCACCAGGATCAGCGTCGACAGGATCTTCGCCATCTCCTGCGGCTGGAAGCGGTCGCGCACCATCGCCCGGGTGATGACCATGCCGGAGGCGCCGCCGATCGCCTGCGCGAAGCGCAGCCACGCCAGCGACTGCAGGCCCGGCGCGAAGGCGCAGCCCAGCGAGCTCGCCGCGTAGATGGAAAGCCCGATCAGCAGCGGGCGGCGACGGCCGTAGCGATCCGACAACGGTCCATAGACGAGCTGGCCGATGGCAAGGCCGACGAAGAACAGCGCCAGCGTGAGCTGCGTCTGCGCCTCGTCGCCGCCGAAGTGCGATTGCAGGGCCGGCAACGCCGGCAGGTACATGTCGATGGACAGCGGCCCGAGCGCCACGATGGCGCCGAGCACGAGCAGCCAACGCGTCACGTCGGAGGAGCGGTGTGTTGGGCGATGATCTGTCGGAGCTGCGCGAGCTCCACCGGCTTGACCAGGTGCTGGTCGAAGCCCGCCGCAGCGGAGCGATTGCGCATCTCCGCCTGGCCCCAGCCGCTGACGGCGACCAGCAGCATGTTCTGGCCCGCGCGTGCCGAGCGCATGTGACGCGCCGCCTCGTGGCCATCGAGGCCCGGCATGCCGATGTCCATGAACACGATCGCCGGCTCGAACTCGGCCGCAGCCTGCACCGCAGCCTCGCCGTCGTAGGCGACGCGGATCGTGGCGCCGAGCGTCTCCAGCGCCAGGCCCAGCATCGTCGCCGCAGCCTTGTTGTCGTCTACGACCAGGACGCGCAGACCCTTGGCGCTCTCGGACGCCAGGTGCGCGCCGCGACCCGGCCGCGCCACGGGTGACGGCGCCGCCTTGATCGGGATGCGCACGGTGAACTCGCTGCCGAAGCCGATGCCGTCGCTGCGCGCGCTGATCGTGCCGCCGTGCAGCTCGGCCAGGCCCTTGGCCAGCGACAGGCCGATGCCCAGTCCACCGCCCGTGGTCATCGGCGCGCGATCACCCTGGGCGAACAGGTCGAAGATGTGCGGCAGCGCCTCGTCGGAGATGCCGGCGCCGTTGTCGCGCACGCGGATCACGACTTCACCGCCCGCGCGCTGCGCCGACAGGCTGATGACGCCGCCCTCCGGCGTGTACTTGGCGGCGTTGTTCAGCAGATTGGCGACGATCTGCGCCAGCCGTACCGGATCGGCGTAGAGCTGCACCGGCTGCTCCGGCAGCGACACCTCCAGCCGATGCAGCGCCGCCTCGATGTGCGGGCGCGCCAGCTCGACGCTGTTGTCCAGGATCGAGTGCAGGTCGACGGTGCTGCGGCGCAGCTCGATCTTGCCGCGCGAGATGCGGGAGATCTCCATCAGGTCGTCGATCAGCCGCACCATGTGGTCGACCTGGCGCTGCATGATCGAGATCATCTCGGCGGAGCGCGCGTCCAGCTGCGGGCTGGACGCCAGCATCTGCCCGGCGAGCGACAGCGGCGCCAGCGGGTTGCGTAGCTCGTGCGACAGCGTCGCCAGGAAGTCGTCCTTGCGCTTGTCGGCCTCGTGCAGCTGGTGCTGCGCTTCCTTGAGATCGTGGATGTCGGTGGTCACGCCGAACCACGACACTACCCTGCCCTGCGGGTCCTTCATCGGCACCGCGCGGGTGATGAACCAGCGGTAGCTGCCGTCGTGGCGGCGGTTGCGCACCTCGACCTCGAACTCGCGGCCGTCGTGCAGCGCCATGGTCCATTCGAGCAGGCAATGCGCGCGATCGTCCGGATGCTGGACCATCTCCGGCAGCTCGTGCACGTTCTGCTCGGCGCTGATGCCGCAGTACTCGACCCAGCGCTTGTTGGCGTAGGTGATCCTGCCGTCCGGATCGGCGGTCCATGCCATCGACGGCATCATCTCGGCCAGGAAGCGGAAGCGCTGCTCGCTCGCCTGCAGGGCTTCCTCGGCGCGGCGGCGGTCGGTGATGTCGATCGCCATGCCGCCGACCATGCCGATCTTGCCGTCGGCGCCGGGGATCGCGAACTTGCTGATCAGCGATTCGTGACGACTGCCGTCGGGATGCTGGAGCGACTCGGTCGCCTGGATGCCGGCGGGGCTGCGCATCGCGACGCGGTCGTTGGCCTTGAACGCGGCGGCGGTCTCGGGCGGGAACACCTCGTCGTCGGACCTGCCGTGCAGCTCGGCGCGCGCCTTGCCGAAGGCCTTCTCGGCGGCGTCGTTGACGAAGACGTAGCGGCCTTCGGCGTCCTTGATCCACGCCAGGCCCGGCAGGTGCTGCATGAACCGCGAGAAGCGCTCTTCGCTCTCGCGGCGCGCGGCCTCGGCTCGGACGACCTTGCGATGCGCCAGCGCGTTCTGCAGCGCGATCGAGGCGATGCGCGACACCGCGGTCAGCACCTCGATGTCGGACGGCGAGAAGCCGCCCTTGCGGTTGTGCACCTCGAAGAACCCGAGCACGCCCTGGTCGGCGCCGAGGATCGGCATCGCCAGCGCGTTGACCACGCCGAACTGGTCGCGGAATGCCGGCGCGACCTGTGGATCCGCGGCCGCGTCGTTGGTGAGGTACGGGACCTTGTGCTCCAAGAGCCAGCCGGCGAGCCCCTGCCCGGCCTGCCAGCAATAGTCGAGCGTCACCGGCTCGGCGCCGCGGAAATACTTGTCGCAGACCATGCCGAACGCCGTGTGCCAGCCGGCGCAGCCGCCTTCGGCGCCGACCAGGGCCATCGCCTCCTGCGCCAGCGCGTCGATCAGCGCCTCGAGCTCCAGCGTCCCGTGCAGCTTCTCCGACAGCTTGAGCAGCGAGCGGATCGCCTGCTCCGCAGTCTTGCGCTCGGTGATGTCCTGGAAGACGTTGATGGCGCCGACGATGCGGCCTGATTCGTCGCGGATCGGATCGATGTTGGCGAGGACCGAGATGCGCGAGCCGTCGCGGCGCTCCAGGATCACTTCGCGGTTGCGCAGCGGCTGGCCGCTGGCGAGGACGCCGCTGCGCGCCTGGTCGGCGTGCTGCATCGGACGGCCGTCGACTTCGAGCACCCGGCAGCCAGCGTCGACGCTGGTATCGCCCAGCGGGACGTCGGCAGGCAGGCCCCACAGCTCCGCGGCGCGGCGGTTGTAATAGGTGATCCTGCCGGACGCGTCGGAGGTGTAGACACCCGCAGGCATGAGATCCATGACCGCGCGCTGTCGCTGCTCGCTTTCGCGCACCGCGTCGGCGACGCGGCTGTCCGCATCGGTCGTGCGCGCAGCCTGCCGCGCCGCCAGAGGCGGATTGTCCGGCGACTCCGGCGCTGATCCAGGCATTCGCACCCCCATATCCCTAAGGGACAGTCTACCGGGGTGAAAGTGCGGGGTGGGCACGCTGAAAAACGTATATGCGTATGCCGCGCAAGGGGTGTTTTGGTGGTTTCGCCGTCCGTAGAATGCGCGCCTCCTCCACCTAGAAGGACGCGACACGACGATGGCTGCGATCGGCACGGAGCGGGTACTGGATGTCCGCCACTGGAACGACACGCTGTTCAGCTTCAAGACGACGCGCGACGCCACGCTGCGCTTCCGCAACGGTCATTTCGTGATGATCGGCCTGCCGGCCGCCAACGACACGCGGCCGCTGATGCGCGCCTACTCGATCGCCAGCGCCAACTACGAGGAGCACCTGGAATTCTTCAGCATCAAGGTCGAGAACGGGCCGCTGACCTCGCGCCTGCAGCACCTCAAGCCCGGCGACGACATCATCATCAGCCGCAAGCCGACCGGCTCTCTGCTGCTCGACGACCTCAAGCCCGGCAAGCGTCTCTACCTGCTCGCCACCGGCACGGGGCTCGCCCCGTTCCTGTCGATCGTCAAGGACCCGGATGCCTACGAGCGCTTCGAGAAGATCGTGCTGGTGCACGGCGTGCGCCAGATCAGCGACCTCGCCTATCACGACTACCTGACGCACGACCTGCCGCAGCACGAGTTCCTCGGCGATCTCGTGCGTGAGAAGTTCGTCTACTACCCCACCGCCACGCGCGAGCCGTTCCGCAACAACGGTCGGCTCACCGAGCTGATCGAGGACGGCAAGCTCTTCGCCGACGTCGGCGCGCCGCCGTTCAACCCCGCCGAAGACCGGGCGATGATCTGCGGCGGCCCGACGATGCTCGCCGACACGCGCGCGCTGCTCGACAAGCGCGGCTTCGTGGTCTCACCGCACATCGGTGAGCCGGGCGATTACGTGTTCGAGCGGGCCTTCGTCGAAAAGTAGGAGGGGCTTCAGCCCCGACGCTTCGACCTGTCGGGTCCGCCGGTTCGACCCGCCGGCGGACGACTTAAAAGCTCCGTCAGCCTCGGGTGCGGCCATCCCTGGCCGCACACGCCCCCGTCGGATCAAACCGGCGGACCCGCGCTCAACGTCGGCTTTTCGCGGAGAGAAAAGCCGGCGCCCGCGGATCGCGAATTGAGGCGCGTTCTTCCGCGCCTCCAATTCGCGGATCATTTAGCCGGCAAAAATCGCCCACGTCGCGAAATCGTCGGTGAAGTTCTCGAAGTGGTGTGGCTCGCCGGCCGGCAGGAAGAACACGTCGCCGGGCCCGAAGCGCTGACGTCCCGCCGCGCTCACGAACCAGCCGGTGCCGGAGATCACGAAGTAGACCTCGTCGCGCGTGTGCGGCTTCTGCGGGTCGGTGTCGAGCGGCTTGTAGTACTCGAGCTCGATGTGCCCGTGCTTGAAGATCGTCGCCCAGCGCTGGCCGCCAAGGCCGGCGAGCGTTTGCAGAGATGCTGCCGCGGTGTGGTGTTCGCTCATGTGGCTCCCTCGTGACCGTCCGGGGGTTATCCTAACCTCCATGCCCAAGCCGACTGCCAGACCTGCGGGACTGCTGTCCGTCGAGGATCTGCGCAAGCGCGTGCGCGGCGGCGAGATCGAAACCGTGCTGGTCGTGTTCACCGATCACTACGGCCGCTTCATGGGCAAGCGCTTCGCCGCGGAGTTCTTCCTGGAGAGCGCGGTCGGAAACGGCGCCGAGGTCTGCGACTACCTGCTGACCGTCGACATGGAGATGAACCCCGTACCGGGCTACCAGCTCTCCAGCTGGGAGCTGGGCTACGGCGATTTCCACCTGCGGCCGGATTTTTCGACCTTGCGCGTCGCCGCGTGGCTCGACCGCTCGGCGATGGTGATCTGCGACGTGCTCAACCGCAAAACCCACGAGCTCGTGGCCGAGGCGCCGCGCAGCGTGCTGCGGCGACAGGTCGATCGCGCCGCCAAGCTCGGCTTCACTGCGATGGCCGGCTCCGAGCTCGAGTACTACCTCTTCGAGAACAGCTATCGCGAGGCCAACGAGAAATGCTACGACGGCCTGAAGCCCGCCGGCTGGTACCTGGAGGATTACCACATGCTCCAGGGCGCCCGCACCGAGCCGTATCACGCCGCGGTGCGGCGCCACCTGCGCGACTCGGGCGTGCCGGTGGAGAACTCCAAGGGCGAATGGGGTCGCGGCCAGCACGAGCTCAACATCCGCTATGCCGAAGTGCTCGACATGGCCGATCGCCACGCGATCTACAAGCAGTGCCTGAAGGAGACCGCGGACAAGATGGGCCTGGCGGTGACGTTCATGGCCAAGCTCGACCAGGCGCAGGCCGGCTCGAGCTGTCACCTGCACCTGAGCCTCTGGCGCAAATCGAAGAGCGCCTTTCCCGGAGCCAAGCGCCTGGGCGAGATCGAGTGCACCGATGTCTTCGGCCACTTCCTCGCCGGGTGGATCGCGCACGCCCGCGAGCTGATGGTCTGCTACGCGCCGACGGTGAACTCGTACAAGCGCTACCAGAGCGCGTCGTGGGCGCCTACGCGGGTGGCATGGAGCGTCGACAACCGCACCGCTGGATTCCGCGTGATCGGCAGCGGCGACGCGCTGCGCATCGAGTGCCGCATCCCCGGCGCGGACTGCAATCCGTACCTGGCTTACGCCGCCGCGCTGGCATCGGGGCTGGACGGCATCGAGCGCAAGCTGCCGCCGCCGGCAGCGTTCAGCGGCGACATGTATGCGTCCGCCGAGCTGCCGCGCGTGCCGGTGACGCTGCGCGAGGCGACGGATCTCTTCGAGCAAAGCGCGTTCGCGCGCGCCGCGTTCGGCGACGAAGTGGTCCGGCACTACCTGCACTTCTTCCGCACCGAGCAGGACGCGTTCGACGGCGCGGTCACCGACTGGGAGCGCAAGCGGTACTTCGAGCGGATCTGATGCGATGACGAGTGAAGCGCCCGTCATCGGCATCACCACCTACGGCCGCGACGATCGCGGGCGTTACACGCTTCCGTCGGAGTACGTCTCGGCGGTTGAGCGCGCCGGCGCGGTGCCCATGCTGATCCCGCCGATCCCCGAGCACGCGCAGCGCTACCTGGATCTCGTCGACGGCGTGGTGCTCGCCGGCGGCGGCGACATCCTGCCGCAGCATTACCGTGGCAGCGCGCACGAGCTCAACTACGGCATGGACGCGGCGCGCGACGAACTGGAGCTTGCGCTCGCCCGCGAGCTCATGCGCCGGCAGCAGCCGACGCTCGCGATCTGCCGCGGCATGCAGATCATGAACGTCGCGCTGGGCGGCAGCCTGATCGAACACCTGCCGGCGGTGGTCGGCGAGACCGTCCTGCATCGCAAGCCCCCGCGCGATCCGACACCGCATGCGGTGCAAGTCAAAGCCGGCTCGCGCCTGGCCGCCGTCACCGGCCACACGCAAATGCAGACGATGTCCTGGCATCACCAGGCGATCCGCGCGGTCGCGCCCGGCTTCGAAGTCGTCGCCACCGCGCCCGACGGAACCATCGAGGCCGTCGAGCTGCCGAACCAGCCCTGGCTGTTGGCGGTGCAGTGGCATCCCGAGCTCACCGCCCACGAAGATGAAAGCCAGCAGCGGCTGTTCGACGCGCTGGTGTCCGCTACCAAACACACCAAACACTTGTAGGAGGGGCCGCTGGCCCCGAGAGGAGATCGAGCATGCGTCTGAAGGACAAGGTAGCCCTCATCACCGGCGCCAGCAGCGGCATCGGCCGCGAATCGACGCTGCTGTTCGCCAGCGAAGGCGCGAAGGTGGTCGCCGTCGACTTGAACGAGAAGGCAGGCCAGGACGTCGTCGCCGACGTGAAGAAGGCCGGCGGCACGGCGGCATTCGTGCGCGCCGACGTCTCCAAGGCCGCCGACTGCGAGAACATGGTCAAGTTCGCCGAGAAGACCTACGGCGCGCTGCACGTGCTGTTCAACAACGCCGGCATCATGGACAGCCGCGACGACACGGCCGAAACCACCGACGAGGCGGTGTGGGACCTGACCATGGCGGTGAACCTCAAGAGCGTGTTCCTCGGCTGCAAGTACGGCATCCCTGCCCTGCGGCGCGCCGGCGGCGGATCGGTGATCAACACCGCATCCGTCGTCGCGCTGATGGGCTCGGCGGCAGCACAGGTCGCCTATACCGCCAGCAAGGGCGGCATCCTGTCGCTTTCTCGCGAGCTGGCGGCGATCCACGCGCGCGAGAAGATCCGCGTGAACGCGCTCTGCCCGGGGCCGCTCCGCACCGAGCTCCTGATGAAGTTCCTCGACACCGACGCCAAGAAGCAGCGTCGGCTCGTGCACCTGCCGCAGGGCCGCTTCGGCGAGTCGGCCGAGATCGCGAAGGCGGCTCTGTTCCTCGCCTGCGATGATTCCTCGCACGTCAACGGCACCGCGTTCATGGTCGACGGCGGCCTGCACTCGACGTACATCACCGCCGAGTAGCGCGCATGCGTCGCGCCACCGCCTCGCTCCTGGCTGCAGCGCTGCTGCTCACGGCGTGCGGCAGCGGTGAGCGCGCGCGAGGCACGTCGGGCGCGCCCAGCGCCGACGTCGAGCTGCTGTTCATGGGCAACAGCCACTCGTCGGTGAACGACATCCAGGGCATGGTCGTGGCGATGGTGCACGCAGCCTGGCCGGACAAGCGTGTCGCCTCCGTCGAGGCGCCGGGCTGGATGTTCCTCGACGAGCGCCTGCACCACGCACCGTCGGTCGACCTGCTGCGCAGCAGCGACTGGTCCTACGTGATCCTGCAGGCGCAGAAGTACAGCACCAGCGGCCAGTTCGAGTATTCGACCGCTGAAGCCAAAACACTCATCCGCATGTCGCGAGAGCAGCATGCGGTGCCGATCCTGTTCCCCGAATGGCCGCGGCGCGACGTCGACGAGACGCAGCGCATCTACGACCTGCACGTGTCGATCGCGCAGAGCGAGCCGGCCTGCGTCGCGCCGATCGGCCAGGCCTGGGACCTGTCGCTGTCGCGGCATCCGGAGATTCCGCTGCACGCCGAGGACGGCAATCACTCCAATCCTGCCGGCGCCTTCCTGGCGGCGCTGGTCATCGCCTCCACCATCACCGGGACATCGCCGCTCGACGTGCCGTTGCTGCCGCAGTTCCCCGTCGACGCCGATACGCAGGCGGCGCTGCGCGCTGCCGCCGGCGACACCGTCCGCGACTGGCCGCCGCGGACCTGGTGCCCCGACGACTAATCGGGGCTGACAGCCCCTCCGACAGAGCGTCCCATCATTTGCGCTTGGCCAGCAGCTGCTCGATCTCGTCCATGATCCGGTTCATGCGCGCTGCCAGCGCCTGGTACGGCGCTGCTGTGGCCAGATCCACGCCGGCCGCTTTCACCAGCTCGTACGGATAGTCCGAGTCGCCGGCGCGCAGCAGGTCCAGGTAGCGCTCCCGCGCGCCGGCCTTGCCTGCCAGGATCTCGTCGGCAAACTGCGCGCTCGCCGCGATCGAGGTTGCGTACTGGTAGACGTAGAACGGGTTGTAGAAGTGCGGGATGAAGGCCCACTCCACGCAGTAGACGTCGTCGATCTTCACCACGCCCTGGTCGTGGCCGTGGTAGCGCTTGAGGATGTCGCCGTAGATCTTGGTGAGCTGCTCGCCGCTCAGCGCCTCGTCCTTGTCCACGCGCGCGTGCACGTCGCGCTCGAAGTCCGCGAACATCGCCTGGCGGAAGAACGTGCCGCGCAGCTGCTCCAGCGCCGAGCCGAGGTAAAAGAGCTTCTCGTCGTCGCTCTTGGCGTTCTTGAGCACGTAGTCCAGCAGCAGTGCCTCGTTGAACGTCGATGCGATCTCGGCAGTGAAGATCGAGTAGTCCGCCGTCGGGAACGGCTGCGCCTTGTTGGCGAGGTAGGTGTGGATCGCGTGGCCCCACTCGTGGTTGATGGTGGTCACGCCCTCGTAGTCGTCGTTGTAGTTGATCAGCAGGTAGGGGTGCACGTCGTAAGCGGAGCCGCTCATGTGCGCGCCGGAGAGCTTGTGCGGACGCGGATAGACGTCCATCCAGCGATCCTCGATGCCCTTCTTCACGACCGCCACGTAGTCGTCGCCCAGCGGCTTGAGCGCCTCGAGCATGATCTTCCTGCCCTGGTCGATCGGGAACTTCAGATCGGACTTCACGATCGGCGGGTAGATGTCGTAGTAGCGCATCTCCGGCACGCCGAGCATCTTCGCGCGCAGCTTGAAGTAGCGGTGCAGCGTCGGCAGGTTGGCGTTGGCCTGCGCGAGCAGCGTGTCGTAGACCGCCGGCGGGATGCGGTTGTCGTCGAGCGCGGCCGACAGCGAGTCGGGGTATTTGCGCACGCGGCTGTAGACGGTGCTGGTCTTCAGCTGCGAGTAGAAAGTGACGCCGACGGTTCGCTCGTACTCCTTCCACTTGCCGAAGAAGGCGTCCATCACCTTCTTGCGGTCGTCGCGATTGGCGCTCTGCCGGTACTTGGTGTAGCCGGCCTGGTCCAGGCGCGCCTCGACCCCGCCCGACAGCCTCACCGTCGGCCAGGGCATGTCGGCCGACGCCAGGATCGTGTAGACCGCTTGCGCGGTGTCGGTTGCCGGGCTGAAAGTGGCGACCAGCGCCTCGCCCTTGGTATCCAGCGTGTGCGGCGCGCGGCGCAGGATGTCGTCCAGCGGGTGGCGGAGGATCGCCAGCGATTTGTCCTGCTTCAGGTACGAATCGATGCGCTTGCGCCCAAGCTTGAGGATCTCGGGCTCGATGTAGCTCGCCGCCTCGCCGAACTTGGATCCGAGCACGTCGGCTTTCTGGCTGAGCTCCAGGCTCGAGGCCTCCGCCGTGTTCTCGGCCAGCAGCTCGCCGGAGTAGGTTTGCATCCGCGCCAGCCGCTTTGCCGCCTCCCAGGTACTGATCGGCGCAGCTCTTGAAGCGCCGCACGCCATCACCGAGGTGGCCCTTGCAGGCCGCCACCTCCTTGATCTGCCCTTCGAGCTTGGCCGCATCGGCGTTCCACTCGCCCGTCCCGGGATAGAGGTCCGACAGCTTCCAGCGATCCGCTTCGGTTTGCGCAGCGGCGGCGCCGGCAACGAGCAGCAGCGCGGCAATGGCTATACGCATGAGTCTCCCCTCGATTCGTTATTTGGCTTGGCAACGCGGTCGCGATTATGCGTCCGACCCGGTTGGATTCGCTTCGCGGCAGAAAGGTTGGAATGGGCGCCCAATGCCCCGCAACCATGGGCTTGCGAGCGGGTCCAAGGATGGTTCAGGAAGCGTAAAGCTTGCGGCGCCTACTCTGTGGCCTGCGGAAAACCAAGAGGTCCACCCCATGAAAGCTCGGCTCTATGCGTTGCTCGTCGCCCTGGCGCTGGTCGCTCCCGCGACCTCGTTTGCCAGCGTCCACGTGTCGGTCTCGATCGCACCCCCGCCGCTTCTCGTCTACGAGCAGCCGGCCGTCCCCGGGCCGGACTACGTCTGGATGCCCGGCTACTGGGACTGGGACGAAGAGTATGAGGACTACTACTGGGTGCCGGGCACCTGGGTCCTCGCCCCCCGCCCCAACTATTACTGGACCCCAGGCTATTGGGCCTGGATCGACTCGTTCTTCGTCTGGCATGGCGGCTACTGGGGCCCGCACGTGGGCTACTACGGCGGCATCAACTACGGCTACGGCTATGGCGGGCACGGCTACGACGGCGGCCGCTGGGAACGCGATCACTTCCACTACAACACCGCCGTCAACAACGTGAACGTCACCCGCATCCACAACACCTACAACACGACGGTCATCAACAACTACAACGTCCAGCGCGTCAGCTACAACGGCGGCCACGGCGGCGTGAACGCGCGCCCGCGTGCCGACGAGGAGCGCGCGGCCCGCGAGCACCACATCGAGCGCACGGATTGGCAGGAGCGGCATCAGCGAGCCGCGCGCTCCAATCGCGAGCAATTCGCGTCGCGCCGGGAAGGCGGCCGCGAGGTGATCGCCGCGACGCCCAAGCCGGCGGAGTTCAAGGAGCGCAACGTGGTCCGTGCCGCCAAGCCGGAATGGCAGCGCGACCGGGCCGTGGAGCGAGGCGCGGATCGTGGCAACGACACCGGCCGCAACGAGCGCGCCGATCGTGACCGCAAGGACGACAACGACCGCAACGAGCGACGTGAGCGCGCCGATCGCGGCCGTGACCGCGAGGTTTCGGCGGCGGTGCCCGACCTGGACAACCCCCTGCGCAACGAGCGTCCGCAATCGCGCCGCCACAAGGAGCGCTCCACGCCAGTGAAGCCCGATGCCAGCCCGCGGCCGGAGATCGCTCCGCGCGAGCGCCCCTCCCGCGACAGCGAGCCCGTGGAGCGCCCGCGACGCGAGCGCCTGCCGCCCATCGAGCGCGACAGCCCGACGCCGCGCGCAGAGCCCATCGAGCGCCCACAGCGCCCCGATCGCATGGGCCGCCCGGAGCGGATGGATCGCCCGGAGCGGATGGAGCGGGTCGAGCGTCCGCAGCGTCCGGAGCGCGCCGAAGCGATGCCGCGCGTGGAATCGGCGCCGCGCCCACATCCGGACCAGCCGCGCGCGCCGCGCGGCCTGGACAAGCCCGACAAGCGCGAGAGCGGCGGCCAAGGGCACGGCCGCTTCCGCAGCTAGCGGATCGCGCTGCTGCAAATGAAAACGGGGCCTCTCGGCCCCGTTTTCTTTTCTTCTTCTGCCCTCTCCCCCACAACTGCTACCCCTTGCCCCAAAACTATTGCACCGTGATCTGCCCGCCGTCGGCGTTGGCGCTCGGCTTGCCGCGGCTGTCGACCACCGTGACCGAGGCGCCGTACACGCCCGGTGACGCGTAATTGTGCGAGGTGACCGGGCTCTCCGTCGAGAGCTGCGGCGTGCCGTCCCCGAACTCGAACACGTAGCGCACGACGTCGTCGCCAGCATCCGGATCGTATGAGGCGGAGGCGTCGAACGTCACCGTCAGCGGCGCCGTGCCGTGATCCGTGCTCTTGAACATGCTGGCGATCGGCGCGGCGTTCACCGCGCAAGCGCGCGACGGCAGGCTCTCGAAGCGGCCGGCCGGGACCAGATCGTTCGGCATGTTGTCCGGCGTGAGGCTACCCGCGATCGCGATGCGCGAGAGGAAGCTCGACAGCACGTCGGTGCCCGGATGGCTCAAGCCCAGGTCCGATGCCCGCACCGTCATCGTGATCTCGCCCGCGGGCGTGTAGCTGCCCGTCACCACCGATCCCGGCACCACGACTCCGTTCTTCTGCAGCTCGAAGAACGGCGTCAGCGCGATCATCGTGCTCATGCTGACTTCGTAGGTCGCGCCATCACCGGTGGAGAACTGCACCGGCCACACCATCGCGGGGAGGACCACGCCCAGATCGATGTTGGCCATGCGCAGCGTGAAGGTGAAGCGATAGCCGCCGGCAGTGTCGTCCGGCTGCGAGACCGAAAGCTTGAGCACGTCGAGCTGCTGCGGCACGGGCAGCCCCGGCGCAGGATCGAACTTCAGGATGTCGCCCGCCGGGTCGGCGAGCATGGTGCTGCCCGGCGCCGCGCAGGCGTCGAGCGTCGCGCGCGGCGGCACGAACGCCGGACCGAATGCGCTGGTGCCGTTGGCGCTCTTGGCGGCCAGACGATAACGATACGTCGCGCTCGGGTTCACGGCGGTCTCGTCCGTGTACCTGGTGAGCGTCGGCGTCGCGATCTGGAGGAACAGGCCGTTGTTGACCTGGCGTTGCAGCACGTAGCCCGTGATCGGGCTGCCGTTGTCGTTCGGCGCAGTCCACTCCAGGTTGACGCTGGCATCGTGGCGCACGCCGTCGAGCGTCGGCACCGCCGGCGGACCGCCGAGCAACGGATCGAACGCGGCATACATGCGCTTGCCGCTGGTCTGGCGCGCGATCACCCCCACGTGCGTGTAGTTGGGTGCGCCTAGCGGCGCCGCGCAGTCGGCAGTGCAGCCGTCCGCGTAGCCGATGACGATGCGGCCTTTGCTGTCGATGACCATGTCCATGAAGTCGAGCAGGTTGCGATCGGGCGGCCGCGCCGTGTCGGTGTCGCAGACGGTGCCGTGGCAGATCGCGCCTTTCTGCGTCGGATCGTTGGGCGTCGCGTCGCGCAGGTTCCAGGTCGCGCCGCCGTCGAAGGTCGTCGCCACGTAGAGATGCCACACCGCATTGGCCATGGCCTCGAAGTCGTTGGAGTCGCCCGCCGTGGTCGTGCCATGGAACGCGAAAGCGGCGCGATCCGGATCGCCGGCCACCACCGTGCTGAAGACCATGTTCTTGATGCCGGCCGGAACGCCGACGTTGACCGCGGGAGTCTTCCAGCGGATCGTCGGCGCCTTGGGGATGCTCTTGTCGAGCGTGCCCTTGATGATCATCGGCGTATCGGTGCCGGTCTCGCCGTAGGCGTAGTAGATGGTCTTGCCGTCCGAGGCGATGGCGATCGAGGAATCCCAGCGGCCCTGCACCGTGTTCGGCACCTTGACGTAGGTCCAGCTCTGGCCGGCGTCCACCGAGATGGAAACGCCCTCCGCGCCCTGGCAGGAGTTGTTCATCGGCACGTAGACGGTGCCGTCGACGCCGACCTTGACGTGACCATGGTTGTTGCAGAGCGCGTCGACCTGGAAGATCGGCCGGCTCGGGTTCCACGTCAGGCCGCCGGTGTCGCTGCGCGAGCAGAAGGCGTTGACGTTGGAGTGCGAGCAGTAATAGATCGCGTGCGGGTAGGTCGCGCCGAGCGGCTTGACGCCGGCCGGATACGGACCTGCCGCGATCGACTGGTTGTCGGCGCCGTGCGGCTGGCCGCCGCCCTGGCTCTCGCTCCAGGTCGCGCCTTCGTCGTCGGTCCAGTACAGCAGGCTGTTGGCGGCCTGCAGCTGTCCGATCATCATGCGGCTGGCGTACTTGCCGTTGGGCAGCTTGAACTGGTCGCCCGACATGATCGGATCGGCCGTGATCGGCACCGTGTTGGGATCGGTCACGTCGGTCCAGGCAATGGCAGGCGGCGACACGCCGTCGTTCCACACCGCCTTCAGCACGCTGGTGCTGAACAGCATCATGGCGTGATCGGTGTTGAGGTTTACGTCGAGCGTCGGCTCGTCGGCGCGGTAGTCCGGCGGGGCAACGTAGTTCTCGAACGTCGGGCCACCCAGCGACACGACGCTCGACACCGTCGGGACCCCCGGCACGATCTCCAGGCGCAGCGACATCGTGTCGCCACGGCGCGGGCGCACGTAATACGGGATGATCCGCACGCGATAGCTGTTGAGGCCCGCGAGCGCGGGCACCTCGATCACCTCGGGATTCACCGTCGTCCCGCCTTGGCCGCCCGACGCGTCTGCGCCCTGGGCGTTGGTGAGACCCAGATCGAAGTCGTCGGTCACCAGATGGCTCGGCCAGCTGGCCGTGATCTTGAGCTTGTCGCTGACGTGATCCGCCGGCAGATTGACGGTGAGGTTGTAGAAATCGCACGCTGCCGCGGCGCTGCAATTGCCGGTCGGGTTTGGCGTGTTGTAGACCCGGGTCGGCAGCGTGATGACCGGGTTTGTGAGCGAGAGCGTGCCGCTACCGAGCTCCGCTGAATGTGCATCGACGGCAAAGAAAAAAGGTACAGCGAATGCAGCGGCCGCAGCCGCCCGCCGGGCGTGTCGAAACATAGGTCCTCTCTCCGAATAACGCTGCGGCGCTGTAATTTGGTGATCTTCCCGGAGAGCTGCACCGCTGCACTGCCCAGGACTCGTGGCCGGACTGTAGCAGCGGTAAGTTGCTGATTGCTAATGTAAACTTTTTGTAAAGTACTGCGCGTTGCGCGCAGAACCCTGCGAAGCGACCGTTCCTATCCCAGGTACGCCTGGCCGCCGTCCAGGCCGATGCTCTGGCCGTTGACGTAGCGGCACTCGTCCGAGCACAGCGTGGCGACGAAGCGGCCAATGTCCTGCTCGCAGTCGCCGATGCGCTGCATCGGCACCGTCGCGACGAACGCGGCCGACTCCTGCGGGCGCTCGCGCGTCCACCAGGCCATCGCCGGCGAGTTCGCCAGCGGCAGGATGCAGTTGGTGCGGATGCCGTCCTTGGCCCATTCGCACGCAGCGGCGCGCGTCAGTTGGCGGATCGCTTCCTTCACCGCGGCGTACGCGCCGTAGCCGCTCATGTCCCAGCGCTTGGCTGCAGCCGTGGCGAGGTTGACGATGCTGCCGTCGCCCTTCAGATGCGGATACGCGAGCTTCATCAGGCGGAACGTCGCCAGCGGCCCGGAATCCCAGCCCGCGGTGAAGGCCTCGTCGCTGACCTTGTTCAGCGGGCCGAGCGGCACTTCCTGCGCGTCGTTGACCAGGATCTGCAGGCCGCCGAACTGCTTGACCGTCTGCTCGACCGCGCGCTCGAGCGCCTTGGCGTCCTTCACGTCGCAAGCGATCGCCAGCGACTTGCCGCCGCGCTTGCCGATCTCGGCGACGGTCGCGTCGAGCTTGGCGCGCGTGCGGCCGACGACCGCGATCGACGCGCCTTCAGCGGCGAGCGCATACGCGATGCCCTGCCCGACGCCTTGCCCGGCGCCGGTGACGAGCGCGACTTTGCCTTTCAGCTTCACGAGAACAACCTCGGCAGGAACCGCGGCGTGCGCTTCACGTAGTCCGGGTACTCGGGATACTTACCGGCGCAGACGCTTTCCTTGAGATTGGCGCTACCCTGGAACAGCAGGATCAGCAGCAGGCAGCCGGTGATGGTCCAGTTGAGGCGTCCGGTCGCGGCGACGCTGAACAGGAAGAACACCACCCAGATCGACTGCTCTGCGAAATAGTTGGGATGCCGCGCGCGCGACCACAGGCCTTCGGCGATGAAGCCGCGCTTGTAGCGCGCGCCCTGTGCACCGGCCTTCTTGGCGGTCTGATAATTCCACTGCTGCTGATCGGCCACGGTCTCGAAGATCACCAAGCCGACGTAAGCGGCGGCGAGCAGCCAGTCGGCAAGACCCAGCGGCTTGCCGGCGCCGTGCGTCAGCACGATCGGCAAGGTGATCAGCAAAAGCAGCGTGTGCTGGTAGAGACAGATGAAGCCCAGGTGGAAGATCTTCCACAGGATCGGGTTCTCGAATCCCGGCTTCTTGCGCACGATCGCCCAGCGATAGTCCTCGTGGCCGGTCCAGAACTTCCAGCTGTAACCGCCGTGGCGCGAGAAGTTGTAGGTCAGTCGCACGCCCCAGATCGTCGCGCACACCGACATCAGCACCATGCGCGGATCCATGTCGCTCTTCACGGCGACGAACCACGCGTAGATCACCGGCGTGATGCTCCACAGCTTGTCGGTCTGGCTGACGTTACCGGTGATCTCGCCGACCACGAAGCATGCGATCGCGATGCCGAGCATCAGGTAGGTCAGCTGCTTGAGCAGCAGCCACTGCTCCGGCGTCGGCGCGCGATCGAACTTCAGCGCGAGGAGCGGCAGCGCGATCAGGGCGGCGATCAGCAGCAATGCGGTCTTGCCCATCAGGCGGCCGCAGCGACCTTGGCCGTCTCCGTCGACGCCTGCGCAATATCCTTCGCCGCGATGTAGCCGAACGTCAGCGCAGGTCCGAGCGTCGAGCCGGCGCCGGCGTAGGTCTTGCCCATCACCGCCGCGGAGCAATTGCCGATCGCGTAGAGGCCGGCGATGACGCTGCCGTCCTCGCGGGTGACGCGCGCGCGCTCGTCGGTCCACAGTCCGCCCTTGGTGCCGATCTCGCCCGGATAGAGCGCGATGGCGTAGTACGGCCCTTGCGTCAGCGGGCCCATGCACGAGTTGGGCTTGTTCATCGGGTCGCTGTAATAGCGATCGATCGAGGTTTCGCCCTTGTGGAATTCCGGATCGACGCCTTTCTCGCAATAGCCGTTGAACGTGGCCACCGTCTGCGCCAGACCCTTGGCGTCGACGCCGATCTTCGCCGCCAGCGCATCGAGCGAGTCGGCGCGGAAGTAGACCTTGTCGAGCCAGTCGGGTGGCAGCTTGCTGTCGGGCTGCATCTGCGCGGGCAGGAACAGTCCCGCCGGGTACTTCTTGCGGAACGCGCCGTCGAAGATGAACCAGGCCGGCACCGTGCCGTTGCCCTTGGCGTCGTCCTCGTACATCGCGGTGACGACGTCGGGATAGGCAGCGGCCTCGTTGACGAAGCGCCGGCCCTTCTTGTTGACGATGACGCAGTTGGGCATCGCGCGCTCGACGAAGAGCGTGGTCTGCGACGCGGCGCCGGGAACGTGCACCGTCGGCGAGCCCCAGGTGAGATTCATGAAGCCGAGCTTGGCGCCGAGCGCCAGTCCCGCCCGTATCCCATCTCCATTGTTGATCGGGGGCGCGCCGGTCCAGCTCGCCTGCGTCGGCTTGGGAAGGTACTGCTCGCGCATCTGCTGATTGGCTTCGAAGCCGCCGCTGGCAAGCACGACGCCGCGCTTGGCGCGCACGCGCACCGACTTGCCGTCCTTCTTCGCCACCACGCCAACGACGCGGCCGTTCTCCTCGATCAGACCATCCATCGGCGTCGACAGCCAGAGCGGTACGTCTTTCTTGCGCAGCGCGTTGCGCAGCTGCGCGACCAGCGCCTGCCCCAGCGTGAGCCGCCGATCCCGCTTGGTCTTCATGCGCCAGGCGAAATCGAACCAGTAGCGCAGCATCATCTTGAGGATGAGGCCGACCCAGCCCTTGCCCTTGGTGAACAGGGTGTGCGCCTCGACCTGGTTCATCCCGATGCGGCCCATCACCTGCGTGCCGGCAAACGGCGGCCGCTGACGGCTGAACTCGTCGCCGAGAGACTTGGCGTTGAACTCCACCGGCTCCATCGAGCGGTATCCGTCCTTGCCGCCGGGCAGGTGCGGGTAATAGTCGGGATACAGCTTCACGCCGCGGAACAGCACGCCGAACTCGCGCTTCAAGTGGCGCACCATCTCCGGCGCGTTTTTCAGGTACGCCTCGATGCGTGACTGCGGCACCTGGCCTGCGGTCAGGTGCTTCATGTACGTCAGCGCTTCGCCGTACGTGTCGCTGCCGCCGTGGCCGGCGATGTCGTCGTTGCACGGGATCCAGATACCGCCGCCGGATACCGCGCTGGTGCCGCCGTAGAGATCGGCCTTCTCCAGCACGACGCTCGACAGGCCCTCTCCCGCCGCGCACAGCGCCGCGGTCATACCGCCGGCGCCGGAGCCGACGACGACGACGTCGAATTCGTGATCCCAGTGCGTAGCCATCAAATGAAGAAGTCCGTGTTATCGCGGCCGAGGAGCACGCCGCCATAGTTGCGCCCGAAGATGTCCGGGTTGTTGGCGTAGTGCGCGCGCGCGGCGCAGATGTCGAGGAAGTGCCGCACCACCGGGAAGTCCAGGAAAATGCCGCGGCCGCCGCAGGCGGAGAACACCTTGTAGGCGTGCGTCGCGCAGCGCTCGACCACTTGCGAGGCCTGGTAGCGGAAGTGCAGGCGCTCGTTGATGTCGAGCGGCTGTCCCGCCTTGATCTTGTTCTGCAGCGTCTCGAAGTTGCGGTTGAGCACGAGCTTCATCTCGTCGATCGCGACCATCGCGTCGGCGATGGCGAACTGCGCCGGGCCCTGCTCCGCGGTCTTGGCGCCCATGTTGCCCATCCACGCTTTGCCCCAGTCGCGGAACGCGTTGACGGCGCCTTGCAGGGAGCCGATGGCGGCCGACGAGACCGCGCGCACGAAGATCTGGCCGAACGGCAGCTTGTAGAGGTTCGACGTGAACGTGTCCTTGCCGGGGTTGGTGCCCATGAATCCGTCCGAGGCCTTGTGCGTGCGGTACTCCGGCACGAAGACGTCCTTGACGACGATGTCCTTGGAGCCGGTGCCCTTCAGGCCCACGACGTGCCAGGTGTCGACGACCTCGAAATCCGAGCGCGGCAGCAGGAAGGTGCGGTACTCCGGCGGCGCCTTGCCGGCCTTGTCGAAGATCAATCCGCCGAGGAACACCCACTGGCAGTGATCGATGCCGCTGGAGAACCCCCAGCGACCGGAGAATTTGAAGCCGCCCTCGACCGGCGTGACCTGGCCCTTCGGCATGTAGGTCGAGGCGATCAGCGTCGACGGGTCCTTGCCGAAAACGTCCTCGGCCGCCTTGGGATCGAACAGCGCGATCTGCCAGTTGTGCACGCCGATGACGCCGTAGATCCAGGCGGTGGACATGCAGCCCTCGGCCAGCGTCATGCAGACGTCGTAGAACACCTGCGGATCCATCTCGTAGCCGCCGTACTTCTTCGGCTTGAGCACCTCGAAGAAGCCCGCCTTCTGCATGTCGGCGACGGTTTCCTTCGGGACCATGCGCTGCTCTTCGGTCTGCTTGGCGCGCGATGCGAGCACCGGCACCATCTCCCGGGCGCGCTGCACCAGGACTTCGGCGGTGACCAGCGGCATCGTCTTCTGAGCTTGAGTCGACACGAAAACACTCCCTTTTCCAGGACGCGTCAGTGTTGGCGAAGCCGGCGTCCATAGCTTCGTCTCTTTGTAGGAGGGGCCGTTGGCCCCGATTCAGTTCATGCAAACGGGTGATGCATCGCTTCGCCGCGCGCTCGCACACTGCGACCGTCGACAAAACCTGCTGTCTGGAGCCACACCATGGCCGTTGTGATGAGAAGCGCCTCCGCGTCGTCTGCGACCCACAAGATCGAGGCGGCCCCGCCGCCGGACCGCTACGCGCGCGGTTGGCATTGCCTGGGCCTCGCCGACGAATACAAGGACGGCAAGCCGCATTCGCTGAGCATCTTCGGCACGCGCCTGGTGATCTATCAGGGCCAAGATAGCAATGGTCGCGGCAAGCTCAACGTCATGAGCGCCTGGTGCCCGCACATGGGCGCGGACCTCGCGCTCGGCACGATCAACGGCGACTCGCTGGTCTGCAAGTTCCACAGCTGGAGCTGGGGCTCCGACGGCGTCTGCAACCACATCCCCTACGCCAAGCGCATTCCGCCCAAGGCCCGCATCCAGACCTGGCACACCTGCGAAGAGAACAAGATGCTGTTCCTCTGGAACGACCCCGAGGGCAACGCCCCGCTGCCGGAACAGGCGATCCCGCGCATCGAGCCGGTGTTCAAGCCCGAGGAATGGTCGGACTGGTCGCTGGTGAAGTGGAAGATCGACATCAACTGCCGCGAGCTGATCGACAACATCGCCGACATGGCGCACTTCGTCTCGGTGCACGGCTCCGACAACGTCGTCTACTTCGCCGACATCTTCGACGCGCACAAGGCGACGCAGGTGATGGTCGGCGCCAACGAGAAGCTCGGCGGCAAGGGCGAATACCTGACGACCATCGCCAGCTACTACGGCCCCGCCTACCAGATCACGCACATGTTCGGCTCGATGGGCGGCTACCCCGTGGAGTCGATCCTGCTGAACTCGCACACGCCGATCGACCAGAACAGCTTCGAGCTGCGCTTCGGCGTGCTGGTGAAGAAATTCCCCGGCATGACCAAGGAAGCCTGCGACGCGATGGTCAAGCAGTACGTCGACCTCACCAACAAAGCCTTCGGCGAGGACGTCCAGATCTGGCACAACAAGGTCCGCATCGACAACCCGCTCCTGTGCGACGGCGACGGGCCGGTCTACCAGAATCGCCAGTGGTACGAGCAGTTCTACATGGACCTCGCCAAGGTCCCGGCGGAGCTCAAGGGCCGCCGCGTCGTCGAGATCGACAAGGGGCTGGAGAAGAAGCCCGAGCTCAAGCACGCGTTCGATAGCGTGTGACGTCTTTTGTAGGAGGGGCTGTTAGCCCCGACAGATCCCGGCCAACGGCCGCTCCTACAACGCGCTGCGCCGCTTTCGCGCTGGCGCTGCTGCTCGCAGCCTGCGGCGGCACCGACGACGCGCCGGGCCCGATCGACCCGGGCGGCGAGCCACCGCTCGACGCCTTCCCCGTCGCCGACGCCACCGTCGAAGGCCCCATCACCGGCGGCCTGCACGGGCATCCGCTGTGGGACAGCTTCTACGACCTCTCCGAGATCGGCTACGTCGAGGAGGAGTTCTTCATCTCCGGCGTGGCGCGCGTGCAGCCCGACGGCGACGAAGCGCCCTACACCACCCGCATCATCGTGCGCCGGCCGCTCGACGCCGCAAGCTTCAACGGCTCGGTGATGCTGGACTGGACCAACGTCACCGCCCAGTTCGAGAACGCCGTCGACACGCTGGAAGCACACGACTACCTGCAGCGCGAAGGCTGGGCCTTCGTGCACGTCAGCGCGCAGTCGGCCGGCATCTGCTGCACGCCGGAACTCACGCCGAAGATGTGGGACCCCGTGCGCTATGGAGCGCTCGATCATCCCGGCGACGCCTGGGCGTTCGACATGTTCGCGCAGATCGCCAAGGCCATCCGCGCGCCAGCCGGGCTCGATCCGATGGGAGGCCTGCACGTCGAGCGCGTCTTCGCCGCAGGACAATCGCAGTCGGCGTCCATGCTCTACGCCTACGTCAACCAGGGCTACGCGCGCTCTCGCGTGATCGACGGCTTCCTGATCCACGGCGGCGGGGCCAAGAACTTCGACGAGCCGCTCGCCGTGCCCGTGATCCACCTGCTCAGCGATCGCGAGGCCGACGTCGAAGAGCCCACGGACGACCCGAACTTCGCGCTGTGGGAAGTCGCCGGCTCCTCCCACACCGACATGTACGTCGGGCTGCACCAGGTGCTGGGGCAGAGCCTGCGCGTGACCGCCGATGCTCCGCAGCAACCCGCGAGCGCGGATCCGGAGCTGCATCAGACCGTGGCGAACTACGGCGAGCAGCTGAGTCCCTACTTCGCCGCCTGCGTCGTCGCCGGCAGCGCGTTCCCGACGCGTTACTCCGTCAAAGCCGCGCTCTTCCAGCTCGATCGCTGGGCGCGTACCGGCCAGCGGGCGCAGAGCGGTCCGCGATTCCTGATGCACGAGAACAGCGTCGTGATCCGCGACGAGTTCGGCAACACCATGGGCGGCATCCGCTACCCGGTCGTCGACGTGCCGATCGCGCGCTACCAGTCCACGGTCTGCCCGCTCGGCGGCATCACCATCCCGTTCACGCCGCTGCAGATCGCGGCGCTCTACGCCGATCACGCGGACTACTACTGCAGGATGAAGGCGGCGGCCGAGCGCACCGTCGCCGAGGGCTTCCTGCTGCCTGCGGACATGGACGAGCTGATGGCGCGGGTGGAAGGCGCGAGCAATCGGTTCACGGTCGCGGGCGTGAAGGACTGCGAGTGAGGCCACCCTTCGTCATTCTGAGCGGAGCGAAGAATCTTGCTTGTGTTGCAACGGAAGGAAGGTCCTTCCCTACGCTCAGGATGACAGTGTTGCTATTGCTGCTCGCCGGTCCCGCGCGCGCAGAAGAAACCGAGTCCTCTGCCGCGCTCGAGGAAGTGGTCGTCACCGCGCAGCGCAAGAAGGAGTCGCTGCAGCAGACGCCGGTCTCCGTGATCGCGCTCAACTCCGACAAGCTGCAGCAGCGCGGCATCTTCGGCATGGCCGACCTGCAGGGCAACGTGCCCAACCTCACCATCGAGCCCTTCCCCACCAACAACGCCACGCTGCGCCTGTTCATCCGCGGCATCGGCATCTTCGACGCGCAGATCACGCAGGACCCCGGCGTCGGCGTCTACCAGGACGGCGTCTACATCGCGCGCTCGACGGGCCTGGCGCTGGATCTCGCCGATCTCGAGCGCATCGAGGTCCTGCGCGGACCGCAGGGCACGCTCTACGGCCGCAACACCATCGGCGGGGCGATCAACCTGATCACCAAGCGTCCGACGACCAGCGCGTTCTCGATGACGCATCAGCTCGTCGTCGGCTCGCGCAGCACGCTGAACCTGAAGAGCTCGGTGAACATCCCGCTGACGAGCGACCTCGCGGTGAAGTTCGCGCTGCTGCGCGACGCCTCCCACGGCTGGGTGGAGAACTCCGGGCCGGGCGGCGACTTCGGCGATCGTCGCGACTTCGGCGCGCGCGCGGACCTGCGCTGGCTGGCGCTCGACTGGCTCGGCGTCGATTACAGCTTCGACTATGCCGACATGACGCACTACAACTACATGTACCAGGCGATCTCGCTGCCCACCGCCGACAAGGGCGTGGCCGAGAACTTCAAGCCCTACGCCGTCGCCAACACCGTCTACGCCGATGACAAGCTCGACTCGCTCTCGTCGGGCCCGCCCTTCGAGGCCTCGACCACGAAGGTCGACGGCCACGCGCTGGTACTGACGAGCAACCTCAACTTCGCCGAGCTCAAGTACACCGGCGCCTACCGCAAGATGTCCGACGCGACCTACGCCGACCTCGGCGGCGGCAAGGGCTCGACCACGTACCGGCTCGACAGCCATGTCTACGACGGGCCTGCCGCGACGATGGCCAACGGCGGGCCGACCCCGCTGATCATCCCGAAGATGACGCAGGACCAGTGGTCGCATGAGCTGCAGCTTTCCGGCTTCCTGTTCGAGGATTCGGTGCAGTACATCGCCGGCCTGTTCTACTTCCACGAGAGCGCGCGCGACGATCGTCATCACCTGAACCACCAGTTCAGCACGGCGCTGTTCCCGCAGCAGTTGGAGGATGCGTTCGCCAACGTCCCTGCCGTGCGCGACGCCGTGCTGCGCCTGGCACCGAGCGTGCTCGACGTCGCCGGCCCGCGCCTGGTGAATCTCGTCGACTTCAACAACCTCATCGACAACAAGGCCGCCGCCTTCTACGGCCAGGCCACGTGGACGCCGGAATGGCTGTTCGACGAGCGCCTGCATCTGACCTTCGGCTATCGCTATTCAAAAGACCGGCGCGACGTCGTCAAGTACCGCGTCAGCGATACCTACCTGGAAGCCAATGTCATGGGTCAAGGCGTCGCCACCGTGCTGTCCGCCGGCGAGTTCTTCGACAACGTCCACGCGCACCGCGACTTCACCGACAGCTCGATCACCGGCATCGGCGCCTACGACCTGACGAAGAACGTGAACCTGTACGCCAAGATGGCCGAGGCGTACAAGAGCGGCGGCTTCAACGATCGTGATCCGCACATCTCCGGCGCGTCGGCCGACAACACCTACGGCTTCGGCTTCATCGAGGGCTTTGCGCCCGAGCACGTGCGCTCCTACGAGGCGGGCATCAAGAGCGAGTGGTTCCGCCGGCGCCTGCGCCTGAACGCCGACGTGTTCAGCACGCAGTACCGCGACATGCAGATCAACTTCCTGATCCCCGGCACGATCTCGGACACCAAGACCCGCAACGCCGGCCGCGCCCGCATCCACGGCGTCGAGGCCGACGTCGCGCTGGTGCTGTGGCAGGGACTGATGCTGTCGGCCGAGTACACGTACCTGGACGCGCGCATCGAGGAGGTTCGCGATGGCGCCGGCAACAACGTCGCGCAGAGCTACGACTTCGCCTCCGCGCCGATGCACTCGCTGGTGGCGGCGATCGACTGGACCATCACGCAAGGCAGCTGGGGCAACCTGCGCGCCTACGCCAACTACAACCACGTCGGCGCGCGCTTCGGCTCGCCGTCGCTCACCGACTATCGCGAAGGCTCGGTGCGCCCCTCGCGCAGCCTGGTCAACGCGCGTGTCGCTGCGGGCAACATGCCGGCGCTCGGCGGCTTCTTCGACGCGGCGCTGTGGGGCCGCAACCTCGCCGACGCCGAATACGTGGTCGATGCCGTCGACAACCTGCCGCACGCCAACCGCGCCGTGATCTGGGGCGAGCCGCTCTCCTACGGCGCCGACGTGATCTACCGCTTCTACTGACGCGGTTACTGCGGCACGGCGATGAAGTCGTAGCGACAGGTCTCGCCGACGCAGGCCGCGAACTGCGACAGCGTCTGGCGGAAGGCGGCGCGTGCGGCCAGGGTCTTGGGATCCTTGTGCAGCGACGTCATCTGGTCGGGGTCCTTGACCAGGTCGTAGAACTCCACGTCCCCCGTCCCGTACTCCACGTAGCTGTAGCGCTTGGTGCGCAGGCCGCGCATCGTCGGGACCGTGATCGAGCTGCTCAGCACCTGGTTGTGCGGCGCGTCCAGCAGGATCGGCCGGCCGGAGCGCAAGGTCGTGTCGCGCGCATACGGCATCACGGAGCGGCCGTCGACCACCCGTCCCGCCGTCGCCTCGGCCAGCTCCACGAACGTCGGCGCGAGATCGACGTTGGCCACCAGCTCGTCGCTGGTGCCCGGCGTGATGCCCGGCCCGCGGATCATCAGCGGGACGCGGATCGCAGGCTCGTACATCAGATATTTGCTGTAGTGCAGGCGATGCTCGCCGTTGAACCAGCCGTTGTCGGACGTGAAGACGACGTAGGTGTTGTTGAGCAGGTTGAGCGCGGCCAGCCGGGTGAGGATGGTCCACACGGCCTCGTCCACCGCGCGCAGCGATTCCAGCCGCCGCCGGTAGCGGCTCGTCAGCTGCGCCGTCGAGTCGTGCGTGGCATTGGCGAACCCGGCGATCACGGCCGGCTTGTCCGACAGATCCACCTCCTCGTAGCTCGGCGAGCGCGGCAGCGCAAGGCTGGCAAAGCTGCCGGCGTGCCGCGGCGCCGGCCGCGGTCCGACGAAGGCGGAGCCCGGCGGCGAGGCTTCGCCCAGCTCTTCGTGCGGCGCCAGGAACGCGACGCTCAAGAAAAAGGGCTGGCCGCTGGCGGCGTTGCGATTGATCGTCTCGATCGCCAGCTTGCGCAGAATGTCCGTCTGGTAGAGCGCCGGGTCTTCGACCCAGGGCTGGCCATAGGTCGAGACGACGCCGTTGCGGTTGATCGTGTAGCCCCACATGCCGTAGGTGCTCGGATCGACCAGGCCCATCCAGTCGGTCCAGCCCGGCGGGATGTAGGTGCTGCCGCGCGTGTCGACGCCGTAGCCGTTGAGGTACTTGCCGATGTGCGTCGTGGTGTAGCCCGCGCGCTGCAGCCACACCGGCAGCGTTTCGGCGTCGGTGGTGAAGGCGGTGGAGCCACCGTCCGGCGGATAGTTGCCGAGCACGTTGTGGTTGTGCGCGTACTGGCCGGTGAACGCGGTCGTCCGCGACGGGCAGCACAGCGGCCACGACGCGAAGGAGTTGGAGAAGGTGACGCCCGCGGCGCCGACGTGCTTGGCGGTCAGCGGCATCGCCGACATGTCCTTGACCGTCTGATCGTCGGTCATGATCAGGATCAGGTTCGGCTTGGCCGCCAGCGCGTTGCCTGACAGCAACGCAAGAAGTACAGCCCCGATTCGCGACATCGTCGCCATCTCGCCCCCCCGGACGCAGCTGTAGCAGGCGCGGAGGATAGCATTGGCGGCAGCGGCGCCTGTCAGAATCCTGGCTCGAGCCATCACCGATTAGCATCGATGCTTCACTTTCTGCTGAGCGCAGCGCTCGCGGCGCCGATCAATCCCTATCTCGCGGCATCGGCCTATCCGCTGCCGCATCGCAGCTCGGCGCAGCAGGACGCGACGCCGACCGCAGGGCCGCTCGACCGCACGCGCGCGCTGCGTCACGACGAGATCCAGTACATGCACCTGGGGCCGGGACACTTCGGCGCCTTCATCTCCGGGCCCTACCCCGACGGCCGCCGCGTGATCTGGTCCAACGGCCTGAACGGCGTCACCAAGCAGGATCACGACTCGTTCGAGGTGCTGGCGCACCTGCCCAACGACAATCCGCAGGTGTTCGGCGAAGCGCGCGCCGACGACAGCGTCGCTGCATTCGACGCAAGCAACGACGGTTTTCTCGCGCTGGTGCACGCGTTCCGCGAAGCGCGGATGTTCCGCGACCTCGCCGGCGTCTACACGATGGTCGACCGGGAGAATCGGTTTTACGTGGGCTTGAAGCGCGGCGGCCTTGCGGTCTACGGCGACAAGGTCGAGGGCGACGCCAAATCTGCCATCGAACTCAAGGCCAGCTTCGCGCTCCCTGCGCCGGTGTCCGGCAACCTCATCGGCATCAACATGACCTACGACGGCTGGATCGTCCTGGCCACCGAGCATGGCTACGTCGTCGTGGTCTCGCGCGACTTCAAGCAAAGTCATTTCGTGAAGCTGCGGCACTCCGAGCAGGCGGCCGAGGGCTCGACGCGGCCCGGTTACGGGTGGATCCGCAACAGCTTCGCGGTCGACGAGCAGGGCGGCATTTACGTCGCCTCGCGCGAGCACCTCCACAAAGTGGTCTGGACCGGCACGCGCCTGTCGATCGACGACGCCGACGGCGCCTGGACCGAGCCGTACGCCAACGGCACGGGCGAAGGCAGCGGCTCGACCCCGGCGCTGATGGGATTTGGCACGGAAGATCATCTCGTCGCCATCACCGACGGCGACGCGCGGATGCACCTGACGCTGATGTGGCGCGACAAGATTCCCGCGGGATCGCAGCGCATCGCCGGCAAGGCCGCCGCCAGCATGGGCTCGCTCAACCTCGATGCCGTGCAATCCGAGCAGGCGGTCGTCGTCTCGGGCTACGGCGCACTGGTCGTCAACAACGCGCCGCGCAACGCGCCGTGGTATCTGCCCAGCCAGGCGCAGGCGTTGCTGATCTCCTTCCTCGGCAGCAACCCGAAGCACCAGCCTTTCGGCGTGCAGAAGTTCCTCTGGGATCCGGCGACGCACACCCTGAAGACCGCGTGGGTCAACGAGAAGGTCAGCTCCCCCAACGGCGTGCCGATGATGAGCGTGGGCTCCAACCGCGTGTATCTGGTGGGCGCCCGCGACAACCGGTGGACGCTCGAAGCCCTGGACTGGAATACCGGCGCCAGCGACTTCCACTACGTCATCGGCGGCCAGCGCTACAACAACCTGTTCTCCGGCGTGATCCTCGACGACGCCGGCCATCCGGTCTACGGAGCGACGTGGGGACGCGTGCGGCTCAGGCCGCAGCCGCAAACAGGCCCTTCATCCCGCCCGCAAACAGCACGCTGAAGCCGCCGATCTCCGCGGCGACCAGCGTCCACATCGTTACCCGAACCACCGAATTCGGCACGATCTTGTTGCCGAGCACGTGCGGCTGCCGCAGCTGGTTGTCGGTGTCGCGAAGCCAGCCGTGCACGGCATACCCGACGATCGCCTGCGCGAAGAACACGATCGGCATCAGCGTCGCCCAGAAATCGACCGTCGGCGACCACACCGACAGCTCCACGAACTTGGCCAGCACCAGGCACGCAAAGCTGTAGAGCAGAGCGGCCCGGTGGCAGACGTCCACGTAGACGGGCGCCTGCGCGTTGGGGCTGCGCGCGATGCAGACGTACTTCCATACGCCGGTGAAGAGCCCGGTGAGGAAGAACACGCCGCAGGAAACGATCGCGAGCTTGAGCGCCGGCTCGAAGGTCATTGCTGCTCGGAATCAGGACGCGGCGGCCGCGTCCCGCCAACGCTGGGCAGTGTGGGTTGTGGTGGCGCTGCCGGGCGCGACTGCGGCATCGGAGGAGGCGGCATTGCTCGCGGCGCTGGGGCCGCAGGGAGTGGAGGAGGCGGTGGCGCCCGCTCGAACTGGAACGCCGACGCCTCGTTGGCCTGCGCCGAAGAGGAGCCACGCGCGTCCAGCGCATCGGCGTAGGCGCAGGCGCGCTCCCACTTCTTGCGCGCGAGCGCCAGGTCATCGTCGCCCATCATGTCGGGGCTGATTCCTACTCCGGGGCTCGGCGATGGGGCGGGCCGGTAGTTCACCTCGGCTTCCTCGTACCGCTCGCGGCTCGCGGCACACTCCGCGCGCGCCGCGGAAACCTGGGACGCCGACTGCGCCGTCGCGCCCATCGAGCCGAACACCGCGCTGAACGCCCCCGCCACCATCAATACGTGTCTCACCGATCTCTCTCCTTCAGAACCGCATCAACGTCGAGCCCCACGTCATCCCTCCCCCGACACCTTGCATGAGCACCAGCTGCCCCGGCCGGATGCGACCATCGCGTACCGCGGCGTCGAGCGCCAGCGGCACCGATGCCGCCGAGGTGTTGCCCTGCCGCGCGACGGTGGTCACCACCTTCTCGCGCGGGATACCGATCTTGTCGGCCAGCGAATTGATGATGCGGATGTTGGCCTGGTGCGGAACATACCAGTCCAGCTCGGCGGCCTGACAGTTGTTTTTCGCCAGCGTGGTCTGCGCGCTCTCGTGCAGCACCCGCACCGCCGTGCGGTAGACCGCCTGCCCGTCCATCTCCAGGTACGGATTGCCGCGCAGCTGGCCGCTGCTGACGCCGCCCGGCACGCGCAGGATGTGCGCGAGGCTGCCGTCGGCCTGCAGGTCGCTGGACATGAGTCCCGCCTGCTGCGATTGCTTGAGCACCACCGCGCCGGCGCCGTCGCCGAACAGCACGCAGGTGCGACGGTCGTTCCAGTCCAGGATGCGGGAGAACACCTCCGCGCCGATGACGAGCGCGCAGCGATGCTGGCCGCTGGCGACGAACTTGTCGGCGATGGTCAGGGCGTAGACGAAGCCGGTGCACACGGCCTGCACGTCGAAAGCCGCGCCGTGCTTCACGCCGAGCTTGGCCTGCACCAGGCAGGCGGTCGAAGGGAACACCATGTCCTCGGTGGTGGTGGCGACGACGATCAGGTCGACGTCCGCGGGCGCGACCCCGGCGGCCTGCATCGCGTGCTGCGCTGCGATCACCGCCAGATCGCTGGTCATCTGGTCGTCCGCGGCGACGTGGCGCGCCTCGATGCCGGTGCGGGACACGATCCACTCGTCGCTCGTGTCGATCCTCGCCTCGAGCTCGCGATTGGTGACGATCCGCTTGGGCAGGTAGCTGCCCGTGCCGGCAATCCGGGAGTACGCCATGGCCAACTGTGGCATGGTGCGCCCCGGAACTGCCAGCCGCCCCAGCCCTCTGAGTACCAGAGCAGTGATGGTTCCCCGGAGGACTGATCGCATGGCGAAGTCAAAGAGCAACAACAAGCGCGGCGGCAAGCACCTCTCGATGTTCGAGCGGTTCGCCGGCCACGCGACGCGCGCCACGGGCACCAGCGCCGCCTTCGTCCTGGCCGCGCTCACCATCGTCGTCTGGGCGGCGACCGGCCCGCTGTTCGGCTTTTCCGAAACCTGGCAGCTGGTGATCAACACCGGCACCACCATCGTCACCTTCCTGATGGTGTTCCTGATCCAGCACACCCAGAACAAGGACAGCATGGCGATCCACCTCAAGCTCAACGAGCTCATCGCCAGCCACGAGATCGCCAGCAACCGCCTCATCGCCATCGAGGAGCTGAGCGACGAGGAGCTGGAGACCGTGCGCAAGTTCTACTGTCGCCTTGCGGAGCTCGCTTCCAAGGAATCAGGCGTCAAGGGCACGCACTCGCTGGACGACGCCGAAGAGGCGCACGACAAGAAGAAGTCGCGGCAGAAGCGGGGGTGATCACGCGGCGCGCATGGCGCGCCCTACACCCAATTCGCCAGGATCACTGCCGTGTCGGCGATCTCGATCTGCTGGCTGAAGCGCTCGTGGTACAGCTTCATCAGCGCGTCGTGCGTTTCGTCGGTCGAGCTGCACACCGCATCGCGCGCAATCACCACGCGATAGCCGTAGTCGACGGCGTCGAGCGCCGCTGCGAGCACGCAGACGTCGGTCTCGGTGCCGGACAGCACTAGCGTGGTGATCTGCCGCTCCGCCAGCAGCTGCGCAAGCCCGGTGCCGTGGAACGGCGAATACACCGCCTTGTCGATCACCGTCGCCGGCGGCACGAACCCGGCGAGATCCGGCGTGAGCTCCAGCAAGGACAGGTTGACGTGCTCGCGCGTGAGCTCGGCCCAGCGCTGGTAGAACTTCTGCCAGACGCCTGGCAGGTCGCTGGCGCGCTGCGGCGGGATGAAGCGCGTGAAGATCGTCGCTTGGGGCCGCGCGGCGACCAGCGCGCGTACCTGCGGCAGCACGCGCTCGAACCACGGCGTGGCCCAGGGCGCGCCCGGACGGAACAGGTTCTGCATGTCCACGCACAGGTGCGCGGTATGGCGCGACAGGGGGCCGTGAATGATCTGCTCGTCCATCTCTAGCTTCAGAGGCCGCTGCGCCCCGGCCGGTTCCGCTGCTGAACTTTCGCCGCGGGCGAAGGGCCTTAACTACACAATTCTGGAGGAAACACGACATGTTCAAGACCATCGCCCGCGCCCTGGACCCGGCGCCCGACGCCATCTCGATGCTGAAGGACGACCACCGCAAGGTCGAGGGCCTGTTCAAGCAATACGAGTCGGCCGACGACAAGCGCAGCAAGGGCAGCATCGCCCGCCAGATCTGCGAAGAGCTGGACGTGCACGCAAAGATCGAGGAGAGCGTCTTCTATCCCGCTGCCAAGCGCGAGGTGAAGGAAGCCCGGGACGCGATCAACGAAGGTTTCGTCGAGCACTCCGCCGTGAAGCGCCTGGTCAAGGAGATCCAGGCGATGGCGCCGACCGACGAGATGTTCGACGCCAAGGTGACGGTGCTCATCGAGTTCGTGAAGCACCACGTGCGCGAGGAGGAGAACGAGATGTTCCCGAAGATCACCGAGAGCGATCTTGATCTCAAGGCGCTCGGCGATCGGCTGGCCCAGGCCAAGGAGCGGCTGCAGCAGAAGGCAGCCGGCGCCAAACCTCGCACCGTAAGCGGCCGCGCGAAGCGCACGCCGGCTGCAGCCCGGGGCGCCGCGGCGGCAAGCCGCGCCAAGTCGCGGGGCAACTCCCATGCCAGGCAATAACGAGTGCGAATCTACGTGAACTAACGGTCCCCCTCCGGGCTCTATTTACTGGAGGGGGACTTTCTTTTTCAGCAGTGCGCTATGCGCAAGGAGCATGAAATGGCAGACCAAGATATCGGCAAGAACAAAGGCAACGACATGAACAAGCGCAATGACATGAATGAAGGCCAGGGCAAGGAAGGCCAGAGAAGCGGTCAGCAGCAGCAGAATCAGGGCCAGCGCGACAAGTCGCAGCAGCAGGGCGACCAGAATCGCTCGCCGTCGCAGCAGCAGGGCGACAATTCGCAGCGCGGTGGTGGCCAGCAGGGCCAGAACGACCGGTCCGGCAACCGTCAGCAGGGCTCGCAGGACGATGACCGCGGCAACCGCCAGCAGGGCGGCGACCAGAGCGGAAATCAAAGCGGGAATCAGGGCGGCCAGGACCGCAACCGCTAGTGGCTGAACTGCGCCCGCCGCCTGGCTGCGGCGGGCGCAGTCTTTTAAGTAAGCTTCAGCGCTTTCTTCATCCAGTCGGGCATGCCGTAGTCGTAGCACTTCTGCTCGACGCGCTCGGCGATGCGCCAGCCGTCCTTGGTGCGCTGGTACTTGTCGACGTACCAAAGCCCCAGAAACATCGTGTCGCTACCGGTGCCGTCTTGCCGCGGGATCACCATCGGATTGAAGCACGCGACCTTGCCGGTGGCGCCGTCCCCGGAAATCTCGCAAGAGAAATTCCCGACGAGATGCATGTAGGCCGGGAAGTGCTTCAGCGCCTCCGGCAGCCAGGCGCGGATCGCCGGGTATTTGCCGTCGATGCCCCCCATCGCGCGGTAGTCGATGTACGCATCCGGCGTGAAGATCCGGTCGAGCCGATCCCATTTGCGCTCGTCGATGGCGTTGGCGTAATCGACGATCAGCTGCTGCAGCTCGAGGCGGTCGGAGATCTCTTCGAGTTTCATGCGTTCAGCCCCACCATCTTGGTGCTCATATCCCACATGCGCGCGCATGCGGCGTCGTCCGCCGCCTGGCCGACGATCTTGCGTTCCTTGAACCGATGGAAGTGCCGGCCGCTCACCGTTGCGAGCTCGGGCGCGCTGGCCACCCACACTTCCGATTCCGCCGCGTCTTCTGCGGTGATGCCGAAGAGCTTGACCGTCGTGCGCATCGCCCAGGAGTTCTGCGCGTGCAGGTCGGTCTTGATCATGTAGCCGGGCAGCATCGAGTTGGCGGTGACGCGCGACCCCTGCATGCGGCGGGCCAGCTCGCGCATGCACATGAGCATCGCACCCTTGGCCTGGTTCACGGCCTTCAAGGTCGAGAAGCCGGAAGCCAGCGTCAGGTCGTCGAAAAAGACTTTGGCCATGCTCGGCGGCGGGCCGACGAACACGGCGCGTCCCTGCTCTGCCTGCTTGAGGTTATCCAGCAGCAATTGCGTGAGGAGGAAATGGCCCAGGTGCACCGTGGCGAACGTGCGCTCGTGCCCTTCGGTGGTGATCTCGCGACGCGGCAGGAACGCGCCGGCGTTGCAGATCAGCACGTCGAGCGGCTTGGCCTGCGGTGCGTTGAAGCGCGCCGCAGCGCGTCGCACGTCCGCGGGCGATGCAAGATCGCAGACGAGGGCGGCCACCGAATGGCTGCCCGTCGACGAGCGGATCTCGGCGACGACGCGGTCCGCCCTGGCCTGATCGCGTCCGTGGATGGTGACGTGCGCACCGGCCGCCGCGAGCGACTTGGCCGCAGCCTTGCCGATGCCGGCGGTGCTGCCGGTGATGAGGACGCGCTTGCCCTGCATCGGGGCAACGCTCAGGGCGACATCTCCATGTCGCTGGGGCCCCAGAACGCGCGCATCGAGGTGAATTTGCCGGCGGCGTCGAAAGTCATCACGTCGATCACGCGGATCAGTGCCTTGCCCTGCGGCATGTTCAGCTTCACGTCGAAGGCCATCGCCGCCGAATCGCCGTGCGAGGCGCGGATCGGCGCCGCGAGCTCGAGCTTGGCGCCGGTCTTGATCGCCATCTCGTAGAACGCCGCGATCGCGGCCTTCCCCTTCTTGAGCGGGCTGCCAACCGGATCCTCCACGGTGGCGTCGTCGCTGTAGAGCGCCGCGATTGCGGCGGCGTCCTGGCGGTTGAAGTTGTCGATGTACGCCTGCATCGCCGCCTTCATCTTCTTCTCGTCGGCCATTCCCATCCCCGTTTTTTATCGTAGGTCGGGTCAAGCGTAGCGGAGCCGACGATGTTTGTCGGGGCGCCTGCTCATTTTTTGTGCAGCACAAGGGCCATCACCTATACTCGTGGCGCCTGTTCACTCGGCGCCTCCGGGGTGGAGTTCCATGCCGTCCTTAGCGAAGTCAGCGACCAATGGTCACGGCCATGGCAGGGCCGGCGCTGCGGCGCCCGTGGCCCTCGCCGCCGACCTGCCGCTGCTCGACCGCCTGCTCGGATCGATCTACGACGGCGCGATGGAATCCCCGCCGTGGCAGAGCGCGCTGCACCTGATGCGCGACACGCTGCGCGCCGGGCACGTCACCCTGATGCTGCGCCCGCCCTCGCCCGACAGCGCCGGCGTGATGATCAACACCGGGCCGGTGACCACGCAGGGCGTGGAATCCTACGAGACCCATTTCTTCGCGCTCGATCCCTTCGTGCGGCTGACCGAAGGCGACGTCATCACCGCCGAGGAGCTGATCGGCAAGGAATGGCTGAAGAGCCCGATCTACCTGGAATACTTGAAGCCGCTCGACATCCGCCACCTGCTCGGCGCCGACATCTATACGACCGAGGGCATCGAGTGCCGGCTGCGCATCACCCGCGGCCACGACGCCAAGCCGTTCTCGCCGCAGGACAAGGCGCTGGTGCGCTTCCTGCTGCCGCACCTGAAGCGATCGATCCAGCTCCACGCGCGCCTGGATTTCCTGGAGTGCGAGCGCCAGCTGTTCGCCGGCACGGTCAACCGGCTGCTGCTGGGGATCCTCAGCTACTCGCAGAACGGCACGGTGCTGGAGACCAACCAGGAAGCGCGTCGCATCCTCGCCGAGAAGGACGGCATCTGGCTGACGGGCAACAACCTGTGCGTGGATTCCAGCCACGAGAGCCGCGAGCTGCAGCGCATGGTCAAGCAGGCGCTCGCCGGTGCCCCCACGACTGACGGTCCGAGCGTGGTCGAGGCGATGTCGGTGACGCGGCCGTCCGGGCGCGCCAAGCTCGGCGTGCTGGTCCGCGCCATTCCGCTCGCGACCTGGTCGGAGAGCCGTCAGCGTCCGGCCGTCGCCGTGTTCCTGCGCGATCCCGAATCAAACGCGGCGCAGCCCTCGCATGAGCTCGTACGTCGCCTGTTCGGCCTGACGCGCATGGAAGCGGCGCTGGCGCTGCTTTTGACCGAAGGCTTCACGCTGGACGAGGCCGCCGAGAAGATGAACGTGCGGCGCAACACCGCGCGCACCCATCTGCGCTCGATCTTCTGCAAGACCGGCGTCACCCGCCAGACGATGCTGGTGCGGTTGCTGCTGAACAGCGTGCTCGCGCTGGGTTGAGCTCGCGCGACGTCGTTTGACAGCCCCGTCTCCGGGGCTGAGTATCAGCCGTCAATAACAGGGGGTGGCAAATGAGACTAGGGACGGTCTTCATTGTCTTGGCGCTGGGTTGGGCATCTGTTGTTCACGCGCAGCAGCCGACGACGGCGATCCATCCACTGGGTCTCAACGCCAAGGCCGTCCTGCAGCCGGCACCGGGAAAACGGTCGGGCGACAAGGCGACGCAGAAGCGCGGATTCACCGACGCCGACATCGTTCGCATCGCTGGCTTCGATCCCCGAACGCACGTGCTCGCCGTGGCCGGCAAGTCGAACGCCATGAAGGTGGTGGTCTGGGACAGGCGCCAGCCCCGGGCGACGCCAGGCGTCGTCGCCGCTGAAATCGGCTCGCTGAATCTCGGCAACACGCCGTCTGCCGCCGCCCAGTCCCGGACCATGACACTGGTGACCGCAACGCTGCGGATCAAGGCCAGATCTGGCAACGGTTCCATCGTGCTGAAGTCCACCGGCGTTGCGCGCCTGACCAAGGACGGCGCGGGCAAACTGAACCTGGCGCCGGTGGCCGGCGGTACCGGCATCCACGGCAACGTCCGGCATTGCCGCGCCCACGTCTGCGCAAGCGGTCCCCTGAAGACAGTGAACGTCACCACCAACTTCAGGAAGAGCATCGGCTCCGTCCAGAATCCAGCGCTCGACTCGGACGGCGACGGCTTCACGGATGACGTGGATCAATGTCCCGGCGCCGCAGATCAGGGTTACGGCGTCGATGCCTATGGCTGTCCGATCTGGGGCTCGCCCGACAGCGATGGCGACGGCTTCACGGATGACGTGGATCAATGTCCTGCCGCAGCAGACCAAGGCTATGGAATGGATCCCTATGGCTGCCCGATCACGGGCAACCAGGACAGCGATGGCGACGGTCTCCCCGACGTTTACGACTCATGCCCTGGACAGGGTGACGCCGGCTACGGCGTCGATGCCAACGGCTGTCCGAACGTCGATAGCGACGGCGACGGCGTGTTCGATGCCGTGGATCAGTGCCCGGGACGCGGTGAGGAAGGCTATGGCGTGAATTACGAGGGCTGCCCCAATCCGCCCGCACCCCAGGACTACGACTACGACGGCGTCACGGACGACGTCGATCAGTGCTTCGCGGAAGGCGACACCTATGGCTACGGCGTCTATCCCAATGGATGCCCGATCATGGATTCCGACTGGGACGGTTATGCCGACCCCTACGATTCCTGTCCGGATGCCGGCGACGCGGGCTATGGCCTCGACGGAAGCGGTTGTCCCCTCGCGCCTGGATAGCGCCTTCGGGGGCTGAGTGCTTCTGCTTTCGAAGCGAGCTGGATGCGCTGCGTCGCGTCGGCCATGAAGCAGCGACCTGTCATATGGGGCCTTTTCGTAGGCGGCACGATCGCCGGCGCGCTCGACATCCTCTTCGCGATCTCGTGGGCGGGCTACAACGGCATGGCGCCGGCGCATCTATTGCAGGTCGTGGCAAGCGGCGCGCTCGGCAACGAGGCCTTTTCCGGTGGCGCGTTCACGGCGGCGCTTGGGTTGGCGTTTCATTTCGCCCTCTCCTACCTGTGGGCTGCGGTTTTCTTGGTTGCTGCCTGGCGTATCCCCGCCCTGCTGAATCGTCCCGTGATATCGGGCATCGTCTTCGGCGTGGTCGTGTTTCTAACCATGCGGCTCGTCGTGTTGCCCCTCTCGGCGTTCCCGTTCCCCGTCAGCTTCAAGCCGCTTGGCGCCTCGTTGGACTTGCTGTCGCACATGTTTCTGTTTGGCCTTCCTATCGCCGTTTCGGCGAGCAAGACCGCGATTGCCGGTCGGCATAAGTCCTAAGTGTCCATGGATCTGCGCGACCGTCTGTCCATCGATCACGCGGTCCTGCAGGCCGGGATGGGCGGCGACGTCGCAGGGCCCGAATTGGCAACCGCCGTTTCACGCGCAGGAGGCCTCGGCACAGTCGGGTTTGCCGCACCGGAGCACTTCGAGCGCAACGTCGCGCGCACGAAGTCCGAGCTGCAGGGCACGCCGTTTGCGGCGAACTTGCTGATGCCGTTCGTGCGTCGCGCGCACATACGCACTTGCATCGCCCATCGGGTTCCCGTCGTCACGCTGTTTCACGGGTTCGACGCCGGCGTCATCAGCACGCTCAAGGAAGTCGGCACCTGCGTGCTTTATCAGGTCGGCTCGGAACAAGAGGCCGAGCGCGTCGTCGCGGCCGGCGCGGACGGCCTGATCGTCCAGGGCTACGAGGCCGGCGGGCATGTGCGCGGGACGGAGCGCCTGGAGTCGCTGCTGCCGAAGATCCGGCAGCGATTCCGCACCATCCCGGTGATCGCGTCCGGTGGCATCTGGGATCGCGCCTCGGCCGCCAACGCGATTTCGATCGGCGCCGATGGCGTCTCGTGCGGCACGCGCTTTCTCATGACGCACGAGAGCGGCGCGCATGCGGCCTACAAGAGTCGCCTCATGGATGCGAGCGAGACCGTGGTCACCACCTTGTTCGGCATCGGCTGGCCGGCACCGCATCGCGTGCTGGCCAATCAGGCGCTGACGCGATGGTGCGACGCCAACGGTCGGCCGCACCCGGGCATCCGCGCGCTCAACTGGGCATCCCAGTTCGGCGCCAGGTTCGCGCCGCTGGATCTCGTCCAGAAGATGACCCTGTCGCAAGGGCTGGAGCGCCCGATGTACACGCCGCAACCCCTGGTTGCGGGAATGGACGAGCAACTTATCGAAGTCACGCCGGCGTATGCGGGGGAATGCGTACGCAACATCACGGCGTTGTTGCCGGCGAGCCAGGTCGTGGACGAGCTGGCGAAGGGACTGCGCGCAAGCTGACCGCTCTTAGCGGTCGCCCGGCGTCGCGCGCTCGATCGTCTGCGTGTAGTTCTGCTTGAGGTTGGACTGGCTGCGGTCGGTCAGGCCGTAGGTGCCACCGCTCGAAGAAGGGCGGCTACTCGATGAGGGTCCGCTGGTCGAAACGCTACCGTCGATCCGGCCCGATCCGCCTTCATGCGACTCTGACGCAGACGTGGCGCGCCGGTCCTTTTGATCGCCGGCGCAACCCTTGTCGCTGAAAACCAGCCTGCCGTTGGCATCCACACACTGATAAACACCCGCTTGCGCGGACATGGCGATCGCGCAGAGCGCGAAGATCAGCAGGGAGCGGTTCACGTGGCCAGCATACGCTGACTCGAGACGAGCTTGATGAATCGTTTTGCGTCGCCCACCCGCGGCAGGTTGTTGAACATCACATAGGCGGGCGTCGGCGACCTGGCTTTTCGCAGCATGCGGTGAAGCTCGATCAGCTCCGCGTCGGTGTGCGAGTGGCGCGCGCCGCCGATCCCATGCAGCCGCCAGTAGACGGGGTGCTTCGCGGCCGGGGGCGTGACGAAGGGATCGACGACATGGACAAGGTCGAGGTCGCGGCACAAAGAGAGTGCAAGCTGTTGCTGCGCGACCCATTTAGGTCCGCGCGGCTCCCAGAGCAGGCGCGCCGCCGGACGCTCGATGCGCTCGAAGAACGAGCGCATCGCGGCGACGTTCTCCGGATCGGGACCGAAGCTCGCCGGGCACTGGAACAGCATCGCGGTGGCCGAGAGCAGCTCCGCGCATTCGACCGACCGCGCCCAGCCCTGCCGCACCGCCGCCGTATCGCGGAAGAAGCCTGGCTTGGCCCCGGCTTTCGCCGGGCGTTTCATGCGGCGATAAGTCGGGCTGCCGGCCGCATGCGTGACCAGCTGCCAGACCTTGATCGTGTACTCGAGTGACGGCGGTGTCGTCTGCCGCCACTTCTGTATGACGCTGTCGCGAGGTGGGTCGTAGAACGTGCTCTGCACTTCCACGACCGGGAAGAACTCTGCATACGACTTCATCGACATCGTGAAGCCGCAGAGCCCCACTCGCACCATCGTTCAGGTCTTCATGATGTTCTTGCCGGCGGGCCGGTTCTTGATCAGGCCCTTGCCGCCCGCTGACTTTTTCGCGCGCGCCTTTGCTGCCGTCATCCGTCCGCCTCTGGTCTTCTTCATCGTGTCGCTCCTGGTTGTACGAACATGCAGGAGAGACTACGCAAGGCGCCGGCGCCGGTCTGTTCACCAGCGCACACAGCGCAGTCAGCGACCCGCAACCGGCTCCACGAAGATCGGCGACGACCAAGCGCGCTGCGCCGCGGGCGCCTTGCAGTCGTCGGCAGGATCGGTGCGCAGGTCGCCGTAGCAGGGCTTGAGCGACACGCACTCGTGCTTGTCGTTGTACTCGCAGCGCATGCCGCCGGCGTTGATCGTCGGCACCGGCTTCTCCAGCGCGCGCACGTAGTAAATCGCCTCGCGCGTCGCGCGCACCGGATCGGGATCGGAGAACTCCACCGTGCAGCCCGCGGGATCGCCGCTGCAGGCGAAGGTCTGCCACGGATCCTGGATCAGGTCCTTCACATCCTCGCCGGGCTTGTCCTGCGGCAGGATGCGGATGACCTCGATGCGGTCGATGGGCTTGCGCTTGTCGGACGGGTTGTAGCACTCGCCGCGGCAGATCTGCTCGATGTTCGCCGGTGTCAGCGCGTTGACGCTTTGCGCCGGGCATCCGGGCAACTGCTCGAAGTCGCCCACCGCGCGCACGCGGAAGCGCGGCGCGCCGGTCACCTCGACCTGCGATCCCATCGGCGCCACCTGGCCGTCGGCGCCGACGAGGTCGAACCACAGCAGCATGTGCTCGCCGGAGGTGCCGTAGACTTCCTTGTTCTTGAGCGCCTTCCAGATCTGCTCGCGCGTGCGGCCCTCGCTGTGCACGGCGACCAGGCCACCGGTGTAGAAGTACGACTGCTGGCGCTCGCTCTCCGCGATCTGCATGAAGTTGAAGCGGCCGGAGGAAAGATCGAACGGGATCGATTCGCCGCCCTTGCCCTTGCGCTTGGCCTCGTCGATGAACTCCTTACGGATGTGGCCTTCCTGGCCGTAGACCTCGGTGTTGGCGTGCCGGCCTTCCTGCTTGAAGCCGGTGCCGGGCTGCGCCGCGTGGTTGTCGCTGGAGGCGATGAAGCCGAAGCGGAATCGCAATGGTCCCTTTCCATCTTCCGATCTCTCTTCAAAGTTCGAGATCGCCATCGCGTACTGCGTGGCGACGCGCGGACGATAGTTGAACGCCGGCAGGTAGCAGTCGCGGCACTGACCCGAATCGAGCCAGTCCTCTGGTGTCACGCCGGGCACGACGAGATGTCCGGCACGGCCAGCCTGCAGATAATCCATCTGCGCCTTCTTCACGCGCGCGTCGCAGTCCGACGCACCGCCGCACCGCTCGCGGATCAGCTCGCCGGCGCGCCAGCACGACGGCAGGTAATCGGGTGTCGGCTCGGGACACACCATGTTGCCCTGCGCGTCGTAGGCGACCTCGCGCCACTTGCGGAACTGCTCGGAGTTGCCGTGGCCGGAGAACACCTCGATCAGCGTCTGACGCTTGGGATCGTGCTCCTTCAACGTGAGCTGCTTGTCCCAGCTGGAGCCCGGCGGCGTGTAGAAGCCCCAGGTGTTGCCGTGCGGGATGACCAGCGCGTCGAAGCCCCAGTCGTCGAGCCGCGTGAACAGGTCGTGCGGCGTCTCGGCGTACTCCAGGCAGTTGGCCGGCAGCTCGCGCTCGGGAACACCGTCGGGACAGATCGTCTGCGTGCGCAGCTCGTTGACCTTGTACTGCTGGTCGAACTGCGACTGCCGGCTGTTCCAGTCCATGTAAGGCCCGAGCAGATCCTGGTAGTACGGGCGGCCCCTGGCCTTCATCGCCGTAGCGGCCATGCCGCCGGCGCTGATCGGCCGCGTCGGCACCTTGTCGTCGGCGGTGTCGAACAGGATCACGTTCTTGTGGCCGTAGTGGTCGGCGGCAGTGTCACCCATCTGCGTCCATTCCCAGCCCAGGAACGTGACCATATCCGGATTCTGCGGATCGCCGGCGACGGCGTTGCACTGGCGCACGGTGTCCTTCAATTCCTGCCAGTGCCGCGGCGTCAGCGACTCGGAGTGCTCGGTCGTCGCCCAGAAATCCAGGCTCGAGCAGAAGCGCGCGTAGTCGCAAGCCTCCGCCGGCGGATGCACGCCCTCGCCGTGGAACACCGGCATGCTCCACGCGAACGCGTCCATCGAATACGTGGTGTGCACGTGCAGGTCGCCGAACAGGATCTGCTTGCCGGCAGGCGCCGGCGGCTTCGGCGCCTGCTGCGCCGTCACTACGCCGGGCGTTTCCGGATGACCTTCGCGGTCGAGGTAGAGATAGGCGAAGCCGGCTGCAAGAACGACCAGCACCCCGAGCAAGAACGTTTTCATGTCATCCCCCGATAGCGAACGCGCGCGTCACGAACCAGAACACCCCGAGCCCGCAGATGCAGGCCGACGCCAGATCCCCCACCCAGCGCCGCGCTGATTGCGCGCGCTCCAGCAGCTTCAGCGCCGGCCACACCAGCGCGATCACCAGCAATTGTCCCAGCTCCACGCCCGAGTTGAAGCCGAGTAGGCCGATGACGAGGCGATCGTCGGGCAGGTGCAGCGAGGTCATGGCGCCGGCGAAGCCGAAGCCGTGGACCAGTCCGAAGATGAAGGCGACGCCGATGCGCAGCCGCATCGTACCCGCGAGCCCGAAGTAACAAGCCGTAAACAGTGCGACGCCGATGTAGGGCGCGCCCTGCGCGCCGAACATTGCGGCCACGACCAGCATCCCGACCAGCACCGCGGGCAACCACCATTCCCGCCCTGCCCTCTGCCACAGGTTCTCCGCCGCAACCATCGCGATCGAGAAGCCGATCAGCGCTTCGACCGCGCCCGACTGCACGCTCGCCCATCCGAGCACGGCCGCTGCGAGCGTCAGGCTATGCGCGATGGTGAACCCGGTGGCGACCAGCGCCACTTCGCGCAGGCGTGGCGCCAGCAGGATCAGCGCCAGCACGAAGGCCATGTGATCCCAGCCGGAGAGGATGTGCTCGATGCCGAGCTTGAGATAGCGCAAGAAGGAGCCCGACGCGTCGGGTGGCCCGTCGACGTTCACGAAGGGCTCGCTGAACGTGAGCACGCGCTCGAAGGGCTCGGCACCGGGCAGCGTCACGCGCGCGAAGTGCAGGTGCGACGGAGCCACCGACTGGAACAGGCTGCTGCGGATGGTGAACTGCCGCTGATCGGCGCATCGCATCGACCAATGCGCCGCGACCCATCCGTCCTCGCCGGCCGTCGCGCTGACGGCGCCAGGCGTGCACTGCCCGGTTTCGGACCATAGCTGCAGATTCGCGCGCAGCGTCTCGGCGACGCGGGCTGCGTAGTCTGGCGATTCCGGCAGTAGCTGCAGGCGCGTGAGCTCCAGCTGCGACACGCGCGCGTGGACGCTCGCGCCATGCGCATCGATGGTCCAGTCCGAATAGGACGTGCCGCGGCTGTGCGCGCCGGCGATCGACGGCGCGAGCAGTGCAAGCAGCAGCACGGCAATCCTCACGGCAAATCACTCTCGACAATGACGTTGCCGGATCGACGCAGATTGGCCAGCAACGCGCGCACCGCCGCCTCGTCAGCGCGGCGCCTGGCTTCCACCCGCACCTGTTCGCGGATCTGCTCGAACGGCGGCGCGGCGCCCGGCTGCACCTCCAGCGACTCGAGGACGAAGCGACCGTCGCCGATCGGCTCGGTGCGCTGGCCCACCGGAAGCGTCAGCGCTCTGGCCGTCAGGCGAGGACCGAGATAGTTCTGCAGTGTCGACGGCGGCAAGAGCGCGTCCGGAATGGGCGGCGTGTATTCCGCGCGGGTGCCGTCGGCGAGCTCGCGCCACGCGGCGATGCGCAGCCGCGCCGGTGCGGCGAAGAAGGATTGGTTGTCGGCGTAGAACTGCCGCAGTGCGGCTTCGTCTGCGCCGGCCGCTCCGGCGGTCGCCGTCTGCATCACCTGCGAGACGAGCTCGCTGCGGATGCGGCCGTCGTGCTCGGGCAGGCCCATGGCGATGCCGTGCTGCACCAGCAGCTCCTCGTCGATCAGCCGGTCGAGGATGTGGCGCTGGTCCTCGGCCGTAAGCGGGGCACGCCGCTCCGAGGCGACGGCAGCAACGGCCCGTAGCCAGGCGTCGCGCAGGATCGGCCGGTGGTTGACCATCGCCACGGCCTGCGCAGGCAATCGCTCAGGGCCGCCGCCGACGAGCCCTGCCGCAGCCGCGGCGACGCCGCCGAGGAGGCCGAGGATCAGCAGCGTCCGTGGAATCGCAGCCTGGTTCATGTGGTCGCCATTGTGCCGTCGCCGCATGAATTAGACAACATGTAAACAATGTGGTCAGATACGCGCCGCCCACCCTCTGCGCGCCCGTCCCATGCTCAAGAAGATCGTGATCGCTGCATTCGTTCTGGGCCTGCTGGTCGGCGGTGCGTTCGCGCTGTTCGGGGACAAGCTCCTCGCCGCCGCGATGCAGAAGCAGGTCGCGCGCAACCTCTCCGGCGCGGCCTTCGCCGAGATGAACGACGGCCTCAACGTCGTGCTCTGCGGCGCCGGCTCGCCCCTGCCCGATCCGACCCGCTCGGGACCGTGCGTGCTGGTCATCGCCGGGCAGCGCGTGATGGTGGTCGACGTGGGCTCCGGCGCAGTGCGCCGCATCGGGCCCATCGGCGTGCCGATGAGCCGCGTCGAGGACGTGTTCCTCACGCACTTCCATTCCGATCACATCGACGGCCTGGGCGAGCTTCTGATGCAGCGCTGGGCCGGCGGCAGTCACACCGCGCCGATGCCGGTGCACGGACCGCCGGGCGTGGCCGACGTCGTCGCCGGCTTCAACATGGCTTACGCGCTCGACGATCAGTATCGGGTCGCGCATCACGGTCCGAAGGTCATTCCGCCCGACGGCGCCGGCGGCGTCGCCGCGCCGTTCGCATTGCCGGCGGAAGGCCAGAGCGTAGTAGTGCTCGAAGCCGACGGCCTGAAGGTCACGGCATTCGCGGTGTCGCACCTGCCGATCACGCCTGCGGTGGGCTATCGCTTCGACTACCAGGGGCGCAGCGTCGTCATCTCCGGCGACACGGTGAAGTCCGCCAACCTGCAGAAGTTCGCCGAGGGCGCCGACCTGCTGGTGCACGAGGCGCTCAATCCCGAGCTCGTCGACATCATGACGCGCGGCGCGACGGAGGCGGGCGCGGCCAACCTCGCGCAGATCACGCGCGACATCCTCAACTACCACACGACGCCGATCCAGGCCGCCGAGATCGCGCGCGACGCGCACGTGAAGCACCTCCTCTACTACCACCTGGTGCCGGCGCTGCCCTACCGGCCGATGGAGCGCATGTTCGTCAAGGGCGTGTCGAAGGTCTACGACGGCGGCGTCACCGTCGGACGCGACGGCACCTGGATCGACCTGCCGGCCAACAGCCAGGCGATCAAGGTCGGCAAACGGCTATGACGGCGTTCGCAGCCTCCGCGGCGCAGCTCGAGGTTTTCAATCGTCGCGACGCCGAGCGTCCCGTCGTGCTCCTCCTGCAGTATTCCGTAGGGCGCGCCGTGCGCGCCGATTTGAAGGCGCTTGCGACGCACCACAACGGCTCGCTGACCTGGGCCGCGCGCGAAGCGCAGGTATTCGTCGGCCCCGTCGGCGGCTTCGAGCACGCGTGCCTGCTGCACTTCCCGCGACGCGGCGACGCCACCGCGTTCGCCGAGGCGCTGGGGCGCGTCGGGACGTTCAGCGCGCTGCAGGTCGAGGCGGCCACAGCGCAGCCGCGCAGCGTCGTGCTGATCTCACGCGTGCTCGCCTGGCTGCTGCCGCTCTGGCCGTTCGACAACAGCGTCGACGAGTCCGAGGAGCCGGGCGTCGGCACCAGCAGCGTCATGCCGTCGCGCGAGGCCGTCGCCGAATTGAAGCACCATGCGACGCAGGACGCGCCGGTGGTGATGATCAACTGGCTCAAGTTCAATCCGGGCGGCGGCCGCGCCGCCTACTACCGCTACGGCAAGGTCGCGCTCGTCGTCACGCACAGCATCGGCGCCAAGCTCCTCTACGCGGGCCGCTACCTGCAGACGCTGATCGGCAACGGCGGCGATCCGGGCGTCGGCCGCTGGGACGAGTTCGCGCTGATGCAGTACCCCGGCCGGCGCGCGTTCGCGTTCATGGCGTCGCTGAAGCGTTACCGCAAGGCGCTGCACGACCGCGAGGCCGGGCTCGCCGAGCAGGGTCAGGGGCTGCTGGTGACGGTGCCGGAGAGCGAGTTCGTCTGGCGCAAGTGACGCGCAGGCTCGCTCACTTGGTGCCTTGCCAGCCGCCGTGCCAGCCGGCGAGATAGCTCTCCAGCTCGAATCCCGATCGCTGCACGTCCGACGTCAGCTGGCGCATGTCCAGGATGCGCGTGCCGTCCTTGCGCAGCTCGACGATGCCCTTCTTCGACCAGTCCTTGAGGATCTTGTTGACGCGCTGGCGCGTGCCGCCGACGCGCGCGCCGATCTCCGTCTGGCTGTCGTGCGCCGCGATGAAGATAGAGCCGTCCTTGCCTTTGACGCCGCGCAGGTGCGCCATGCGCAGCAGATACACGGCAAGGCGAACGTTGAGATTGTGCAGGGAGAGGAGCTCGATCCGGCCCAGGATCACCCCGACCCGGTCGATGAACTCGTGATACAGGCCGCGGAACAGGCCCGGCCAGCGCTCCGCGAATTCCGTGAGCACCGCGATCGGAATGACCACGACGGTGCTGTCCTCCAGGCACACGCAGTTGCCGATGTATTTCGGCTTGTCGACCGGCGCCATGTGCGGGAACCAGCCGCCGCGCACCACTTCCTCCAGCGTGATCTCGTCGCCCCGCGGCGTGGTCACGTAGATCCGGAAGAGCCCGGCCATCACGCCGTAGATGGCCGTGGCCGGCATGCCCGGCGTGTAAACGATCTGTCCCTTGGCGATGCGCTCGACAGTCGCCCGGTCGGCTAACCAGCGCTGCGCTTCAGGCGGCGCGTAGCCAAACCATCTCCATCCGGAGATGAGCTTGAGCACGGACGCCGCAGTCGGTTCCATGCCGCGATTCTATCGGGCCGCAAGCGCCGCACAGGGATGTGCAAGGTGCCGAATGAGCACGTCGATGGTGCAACGGCCGCCGGGTCTCAACGGTCCGCTTCGTTTCCTTAGCGGACATTCAACGGGCCTTCCGTTGACCGACCGGCCAGAAGCGGTCAGCCATCGCGGCGTTGCGCCTCGCGCACGCGGCCACTGACAACCATCTGTCTCTAGCAGGTGCTTTCGAGCTCGCGGCGGGTGGCACGCCAGTTGCTCGGTGTATTGGGCCGCCATCAACCTGAATACGCCCATGTCCGTGTTCCGCTTTCAACTGCGATCCAGCGCCTGGAGCCTCATCCATGACGCATCCGGAAGGGTGGTACGGGACTACCGGAGCCGTCGCCAAGGCCTCTCCGAGAGCTCACAACACGTCGAGAAACGCGGAGGGCTCCTAGTCGTTCATCGCCGCGACGGTGCCGTGCAGGAATGGAGGTCGTACAACCAATCTGCACTGTCTCGCGAAGGTCGCTGAGTCTCTGCCGCAGCCAGGGCCCGGTCACCACCCGCGGTAGCGGCTCGCCCTAGATCGTCTTCCAAGAGAGGGACACGCGCGCGATCCGCAATGCATCGCGCCAAACTCGCTGCTCAGTCCGTGCGTTTCGCAGCCTGTTGCGCTGAAAGACGAGCCGATGTCGCCCGACGGCTGCAATCCAAGCTGCGGCACGATGCTTGCTGTCACGATGCTTGCTGTGGGATATCGAGCAAGCGAACAGGAGAACAACATGCGCACCAGACGGCGCAGCAAAGAAGTCGCGAAGCTGCTACACCGAGGTTGCCATGAGCACCTTGATTAGTCCTTCGGCTGCACAACCTTGTGGCGGGCAGTTGAGACTGCATTCGTTTGCCGCCCATTCGCGAGTGAGCGAAGAACAACTCGACGAACAACTCGTCGCGTCCGCCCAACAAGGAGAGCCGCGGGCTTTCGAGATCCTGGTTCGCAAGTACCACTCCAAGATCGTGCAACTCGTCAGCCGTCTGGTCGGTGACGGCGACGCTGCCGACGTCGCTCAGGAAACCTTCATCAAGGCCTACCGGGCCCTCAACGGCTTCCGCGGCCAGTCGCAGTTCTATACGTGGCTCTACCGCATCGGCATCAACACCGCCAAGAACCACCTGGTCTCGCGCGGCCGCCGCCCGGCCGACCACGACATCGACGTGCAGGACGCCGAGCAGTACGGCCACACCGGCCACCTGTCCGACGTCAACACTCCCGAAGCCCAGGCGCTGACCGAGGAGATCAAGCACAAGGTGGCCGAGACCATCGCCCAGCTGCCGCGGGATCTGCGCCAGGCCATCACCCTGCGCGAGCTGGAGGGGTTGTCCTACGAGGAAATCGCCGAGGTGATGGATTGTCCGATCGGCACGGTTCGCTCCCGAATCTTCAGGGCGCGCGAGACGGTGGACGCGGTGATCAAGCTCCTGACGAACTAGCGTCGCACCCCTTTGGCTATGCCATTCTCGGCTTACACGAGGCCGAGCTTTTCTCTCAACGGCAGTCTTGAGGTGCAATGGTCGCGAGAGGATCGTCCAAGGCTGGGGGAAAGGCCGGGTCTGGATCGGCATTCGTACGCCACGCACTCGCTGCGGCGGACGAAAGCGGCATTGATCTACCGCAAGACGAAGAACCTGCGCGCAGTGCAGCTACTGCTCGGCCATACCAAGCTGGAAGGCATCGTCCGATACCCTGGAATCGAGGTCGACGACGCACTTGAGATGGCCGAGCAAATGGAAATCCAAGTTGAACGTCCGGTCAGCGGCTGAAACTACCCAATCGCTGCTCGGCCGGAAGGGGACGGCAGCACACGTCCGCTATCCTCGTCGCGCACGCATGTCCGGTCAGTGGTCGGCGGAGGAGCGGCCGTCCCCCGCGCCCCCGGAGCGGATCTCCCCAATGGCCGCCAGTATCCGCTCGGTGTCCACCGGCTTGAGCAGGTGATAGTCGAAACCCGCGGCCGCGCTTCTCGACTTATCCTGGGGCTGGCCATACCCGGTCAGGGCGACGAGGCGTGGCGCCTTCGCGAACATCCGCAGCTTGCGGGCCAGTTCATAGCCGTCCATCACCGGCAACCCGATGTCGAGGATGGCAACGTCCGGCTCGAACGATTCGGCAGCCTCCAGCGCCGTCGGCCCGTCGTGGGCCACCGCGACCTCATGCCCGACTTCGCGCAGGACAAACGCGAGCGTCTGCGCTGCGTCGATGTTGTCGTCCACCACCAGGATGCGGCGGCGCACAACCGCCTCGAGCGTCAGCGGCGTCGCCGCTTGCGACCCCGCGGTCACCGGCGCATCCACGGTTGTCGCCAGGGGCAGCCTCACGGTGAACTTGCTCCCCAGTCCGGTGCCCGCGCTCTCGGCACTCACGCTGCCGCCGTGCATCTGCACGAGGTTGCGGACCAGCGCCAAGCCGATCCCCAGGCCGCCCTCCCTTCGATCCGAGCTGCGCTGGCTCTGGACGAACAGCTCGAAGACCCTGGGAACGAGTTCCGGCGACATGCCGATCCCGTTGTCGGTGACCGACAGCGCGATCTCGCCCGCCTCGCGGCGTGCGCGAAGGGTGATGACTCCGCCGGGCTCCGTGTACTTGGCCGCGTTGGTCAGCAGGTTGGCGATGATCTGCTTGAGCCGTTGCAGATCCGCACGCAGGCGCAATCCCGTGCGCGGGACATCGAGCGTGAAAGAGTGACTGCGGCGCTCGAGCAGCGGGCTGGCCATCTCCACCGCGGCGATCACCACCTGCGAGAGCTCGACGTCCTCCAGCTTGAGCTCCACCTTCCCCCGCGTGATCCGGGCGACGTCCATGAGGTCGTCGACGAGCGTGACCAGATGGTCGACCTGGCGCTCGATGACGCCGAGCTCGTTGCGGTTCTCGAAATCGCCGCGCAGCTTGAGCAGCTGCAGCGCGGTCACGATCGGCGACAGCGGATTACGCAGCTCGTGGCCGAGCATGGCAAGGAACTCGTTCTTAGCGCCGGTCGCCTGCTCGGCGGCGGCGCGCGCGGCGTCGACTGCCGCCATCAGCGCGCCGGCATGCCGCGCCATCTCCTTGGCAGAGGACGCTCGGGCCTCCGCGGCCGTCGCCCGACTCTCGGCCCGTAACAGCGCCGCGATGATATGGGTGGATGCCTGATCCAAATCCTCGGGCCTCGGCGCGCCGCCGATCAGGACGAACGCCGAGGCGTCCTTCAGAACCAGCGCGCAAGCCGGTTGCAGGTGCTCGGCGTCGGGGAAGGCGACGCTTCCCGCGTGAACGCCGGGCTGCCGGATCTTCTCCGTGAGAGCGCGCCAGCCTTCACCGCCGGGGACGGATTGCGGAAAGCCGCGCGCGGGCAGCAGCTGGCCGATTTCCTCGTCGAGGACGAAAACGATCAGTGTTTCCGCACCGAGGATGCGGGCGAGCTTGCTGGCTGCATCGACGCGATTCGCCGGCTCGGCCATTTCGCAGAGCAGGGCACTGACGCGCTCGTCGGCCATGCCGGGACGCCGGCTTCAGGCCGGCAAGAGGCAGACGACGGCCGTGCAGTTGTGGAAACCCCCGAACTGGCCCTCCGCACGCGCGATCTGCCCGTGGGTGTTGCAGCCGACCAGGGGAGCCGCGCCGAGCTGGTCGGTCAACGACTTCAGCTCCATGCCGAACAGGTTGCCCATGCGCAGCCGCGTGGCCACGCAATCGAAGAACAACGCCGCCTGTGCCGGATTGCCGCGCAGCGACTTCTGCGCCGCCTGCAGCGCGCGGGCGGCAGCGTCGATCGCCGAGCGCTCGCTGGCGCGCATGATGTGCACGATTGACCCGGTGGGGATCTCCGCGGCGCAATCCACCGAGCCGTCGGCGTTGATGGCCAGCGGCACACGCAGCCGGTAACCGACCCCGGTGTCGATGCCCAGAATGTTGTGCAGGAAAAACGGGATCGGATTGGAATGATCCAAGCGCTGTCCGCTCGATTCAGCGTGCGCCGTGAAGGCCTGGACCGCGGGAACCGCGTTGAGGCTCTTGAGCCGCATGCCTTGCGATTCCGTGACGCGCAACGGTTGCCCGGCGGGCTCCCAGCCATGCCCGACGCCGATGCCGACCGGCTTGGTGGACAGGATCTCCAGGATGACGGCAGCGTCGGTGACCGCCTCCGTGCCGAAGAACACGCAGGTCCGGCGGAACTGCGCGTCGTCGCCGGCGCCGCCGCCGAAGAACTGGTACTTCCCTGACGTCGCCAGGGTGAGCTGGTCGACGAGGTCGTCCGCATGGCCGGCCAGCGCGTCGGTCATGACCAGCGCCGACCGGAATTCGTGGCTGTCCTGCTCCATGCCGCGAAAGGTCCGGGTCATGCTCTGGGCCGCGGCCTTGCGATCCTGGCTGATGCCCCGCCCGATGCCGATGGAAAAACGCATGTCGTTCGAGCGCAGCGCCAGCGCACACACCAGGCCCTCCCCCTGCTTGTTGCTGGTGAATTCTCCCGCGGAGGACGCGCCCACCAGCAAGCCCGGCTGCAGCAGCGCATCGAGCTCCTTCAGCAGCAGAGGCTGGTCGTAGCGGGGAGACGCGAACAGGACCAGGGCATCGGGCTTTTTGCCCACGCTTGCCGAAATCTGCTTGCTGACTTCTGCGGCCGCGGCTTTGGCGTCGCCGGCGCCGCTGTAGGCGACTGCGGATTCTGTCATTTGATTACCTTCGAGATCCCTGGCTGGCTAGGGATAGGCAGCATTCTGAAGGGTTAGTTCGGCGTTGGATAGGTTGCCGCGATTTTGATCAGCGACGCTCGCCCAGCACCCAGCTCCCGAAGAGCTCCAAGTCGATGTTGCCGCCGGTCAGCAGGATGCCGACCTTCTTGCCCTTGAGCCGATCCTTCAGCTTGAGCGCGGCTGCGAGCGCCGCGGCGCCGGCCAGTGTGATAGATGCGGATCGCCTCGGCGATCGCATCGTCGTCGACCAGCACGACGTGGGACGCGCCGTCGCGGATGATCTGCAGCGCTTGCGCGTCGGCATGCGCGTCGCCAGGCCGTCGGCGTTGGTGATTACAGACTGGACGATGAGACGATGCTCACCTTCAGTGTGGAAGATGGTCAGCCAACGGTGAGAATGACGACTGGGCCCAAAATCCGAGTCTGTCGATTCCGAATCGACATTCTTCTAAAAGGAAGTGGATGCGCAAATCGGCAGCGACCGCGACGCGGTCATCGCTTACCGCATCGAGCAGTGCTCAATCCGATCGGGCAGCTGCGGCGAATACAAGCCGACGTTCCAGTTCCACGCCTGGTCACCCTGGGCCCGGCGGCGGCAGACGACCTCCTCTTGCAGGTCGTACATCCCCGGCATCAGGTTCTGCGCGGCATGTGGCGCGTCGGTGAATTCCATGTAGGCGCCCTTGGAGCCGAACGCAGGCCAGTCCGCTTCGTCCTTGGCCCTTGGCGTGCCCGACCGCGCGAAGCTGGTCCAGTAGTCGAGCATCGCATCTGACAGACGCCGCTCGCCGGACGTGTCCGGGATCTTGGGCCAAAGCGGCGGCGTTCCCGCAAGGGTGCCGAATACGTACGGCAATTCGCTGGCGTGGAAGCCGTGCAGGCCCGCCGTGTCTGTGGCCGGGTAGCCGTGATCGAACAGGTAGAGATAGGACGGCTGGCCGAGCGCCGTCTGCTTGCGGACGAGACGCTGCGACGTCCATCCGTACAGTGCGTCGCGCGTGTTGGCGAGGATGCTTTCCGCCATTGTGCTGGCGGGATAGAGATTCAGGAACCGGTCGGCGACATCGCGATAGCTTTTCCGGATCGCGCTTTCGTAGTCTTCCGCTTTCGCCGGAACCGGCGGCGCGAGGATCTTCAGCGAGCGGATCTCGCCGCTGTTGAAGCCAGCCAACACCGGCACCGGCGCCTGCTTGCCCTCGTCGAAGACCTCGACCAGCTGGCGCGGAAGAACGCGTCCGTCGATCGCGCCGAAAGGCTGGAACCGCGCTGCTGCGGCGCCGCTCGTCAATGCGGCGGCGTCCATCTTCCGCAAGGCTGCGATGTCGGGCGCTTTCAGGGCTGTCGCAAGAGCGGTCCCGTTCTGCTCGGCAGACGGAGAACCGTGCTTGCCGTCTTTCAGCGCGGGGGTGGAAATCATGTAAGCGCTCTGCGCGATGGCCTTGGCGAACACGCCCCGCGCGGCGGGCGACGCCATGAGATACATCACGCTCAGTCCTCCGGCGGACTCGCCGGCGATGGTGACGTTCGCGGGATCGCCGCCGAAGGCGCCGATGTTCTGCTGCACCCAGCGCAACGCCTGGACCTGGTCGAGCAATCCGTAATTGCCGGAGATCCCCTCCGCGCTTTCGCCGCTGAGCTCCGGATGCGCGAGCCATCCCAGCACGCCGAGGCGGTAATTGATCGTCACCACGACGACGCCGCGCTGCGCGAGGCGCGCGCCGTCATAGAGCGATTCACGTCCCGAGCCGTACCAGAGCGAGCCGCCATGAATCCAGAAAAAGACCGGCGCGTTGCGCGCATCGGCGGGTGCCCACACGTTCAAGGTGAGGCAGTCTTCGCTCGATGGCAGCGGGTCGGCCGAGTAGACGCTTCCGGCCGGGAATTTCGGCTGGATGCATACGGGACCGAATTCCTTTGCCGCGCGGACGCCGTCCCACCGGGTCATCGGCGCAGGCGCTTTCCAGCGCGCGTCGCCGACCGGCGGCAGCGCATACGGGATTCCCTTGAACACGCGCACGCCATTTTCGACGGAGCCTACCAACGCACCGGCGGGCGGGTTGGCGGATTCGGCGCGCATGGCGCGCCCTACGGGACCGCCGGCGCAGGACAGCGCGGTCAGGGTGAGCGAAGCGATCGCGATGCGACGGATGAAGTTCATCGAGTGGGTTCCCTAGTTTTTGGTTCGGCCTTGCGCAGCACGCGCGCCAGCAGCAGGAACAGCAGCGCGGCCAGGAGATAGAACGGTGTCAGCGTATACAGCGCCATCTGCAGCGAGTGCTCGGGATAGTTCGCGCGGAAGAAGTCGCTGGCCGCGCCGACGTAGGTGGGCCCGAGACCAAGCCCGATGAAGTTCATCACCAACAGCAGCAGCGCGCCCGACATGACGCGCTGATCCGGTCGGACCTCCTGCTGCACCAGCGTCACCGACGAGGTGAGGTAGAAGTAGTTGAGGAACACCAGGCCCGAGAGCAGCCACAGCGCCGTCGTCCACGACGAGGTCCAGACGAACCCGAGATAAAAGGGAATCGCCAGGATCAGCGACGCCGCCGGGATCAGCGCATAGGCCTGCTTGGAGCGCCGCGCGTAGCGATCGATCAGCCGCCCGGAGACGAAGATGCCGCCGCTCATGCCGATGCCGACGACCAGCGCGTAGTAGACCGCGATGTCGCCGAGCGTCATCCCCTTCTCGCGCATCAGGAACAGTGTGGTGAAGTTGCCCAGACCATAGGTGACGAACTGCGTTGCGCCGCTGCCCAGCGCGGCGAGCAGCAGCGTTGGCCGGGTGAAGAACATCTTCACGGTTTCCCCGAAGCTGGCCGCGGCCATGGACATGTCGCGAGGCGCATCCAGGCCGCCACGGACCGGCTCGCGCACGATGAGCAACGTCGCGATGGCCGCGACGATGCCGACGGCTCCCAGCACCAGGAACGCAGCGCGCCAGCTGAAGGCGACGGCGATGGAAGCGCCGAAGGCGATGCCGAGCGCTGCGCCGACGGGCGGGCCCAGGTTGTAGATCCCGAGCGCCGTGCCGCGACGGTGCGGCGGGAAGTAATCGGAGATGATCGCGTAGGACGGTGGAACGCCGCCGGCCTCGCCGATGCCCACGGTCATCCTCGCAACGACGAGCTGCGCGTAGCTGGCGGCGAGGCCGCAGCCCATGGTCGCCGCGCTCCAGAGCGCGCACGCCGCCGACAGCACGCGCACGCGGTTGGACCGGTCGGCCAGCCAAGCGACCGGGATCGCGAGGAAGCAGTAGAACAGCGCGAAGTAGAGACCGCTGATGAGCCCGAGCTGGCCGTCGGTGACGTGCAGGCTGTCCTGGATGGGCTTGGCCAGGATCGACAGCAATTGCCGGTCGAGGAAGTTCAGGACGTAGACGAACCACAGCACGCCGAGCGACACCCATGCGCGCGCACCGACTGCTTGAGGCTGGCCTTCGTTCACGTTCATGACTCGCTCGGGATCACCGGCAGCTTGAGATGCGAAGCGCGGGCGCTGTCGTGGAAGATCCGCTGGCGCGCGGTCACGAAGGCGCGCGCTTCGATGCCGAGCTCGCCGGTATTGGGATTGCGATCGTAGCGCGGAAAATCGCTGGACGTGATCAGCACGCGCAGCCGATGGCCGGCGCGGAACAGCATCGAGGTCGGCTGCAGCGCGATCTCATAGCGCACGACGGCGCCGGGCTCGAGCAGGCGCCGCTGCACTTCCGATTCGCGGTAGCTCGCGCGCAGCACGCCGTCGGTGACGTTGAGCGTGCGGCCGTCGGCGTGCACGTCGCACAGCTTCACCATCCAGTCGGTGTCGCGCGCGTCGCTGGCTGCGAACAGGACGACCGTGATCGGGCCCGTCACCTCCAGGTTCGATTCGAGCGCGCCGCTCGTATACGCGAGCACATCGCTGCGCGACAGGATCGGCGACTGGTCCACCGGTCCGCGCCGGTAGATTGCGGGCATCAGCAGCGAGCCGCCGCAGGAGGGACAAGGATCGCGCGGGTCGTACACGTAGGCGTCTTCGTTCTCGGCCTGACCGGGCGCCTGCCACGACAGCGCGTGCTGCGCACGCAGATAGAGGTTCGTCGACCTGGCCCGCGCCAGCGGCCACGCAGCTTCGTCGCGCCAGCGGTTCAGGCCCTGCACGAAGATGCGGACGGGCGCCTCCTCGTCGACGCCGTTGCGCTCGTCCTTGAGCCAGCGATCGAACCAGCGCAGCTGCAGCGCGGTGAGGTCCTCGCGCAAGTCGAGGAACGCGCCGCTCGCCCGCAGGCCGAAATCGACGTCGCCCACGGTCGAGCCGAACATCCCGTGCGACCAGGGGCCGATGACGATGCGCGTGGCGCGTCGCGCCTCTTCCGTCGCGGCGCCCTCCTTCATCGACGCGAAGTGCTGCAGGTCGCCGTCGAGCATGACGTCGTGCCAGCCCGCGATGATCAGCGCCGGCGCGCGCACGTGGCGATGCTTGCCGGCGATGAGCAGCGAATCGCTCCACGCGTCGGGCACCGGATGCCGCAGCACTTCGTGGAAGAACGGCAGGAAGTCGCCATCCTCGGGGCGCGCGGGCGCGAACGCGGACAGCGCCAGCGCGCGGACGCGCTCCTCGAACGCGTCGATGTCGTCGGCCAACTGGCCCAGTGAAGCCTGGAGGTCGCGCTTGCCCTTGCCGGCGCGCATCAGCGCCGCCGGCCCGATCGCCTGCAGCGACCAGTTCACCAGCAGGCCCCAGTTCAGCGCCCCGCCCCGCCACATATGGTTGCGCCAGAAATCGTTGGGCGCCGTCGTCGGCGAAAGCGCGCGCACGGCGGGGTCGCCGCTCGCCCCGGCGTGCCAGGTCGTGCCACCCATATAGGAGACGCCGTAGGCGCCCACGCGGCCATCGGACCAATCGGCTTGCGCTGCCCAGGCAACGGAATCGCGGCCGTCGGAAGCCTCGTCGCGGTACAGGAAGAACGGGCCGCCGTCCGACGCCCATCGTGCACGCACGTCCTGGATGATCACGTTGTATCCGGCAGCGGCGGCGCGCAGCGGATCCAGCGTCATGGCCGTCAGGGCCAGGAATCCTTTGTTGTAGGGCGTGCGCTGCAGCAGCACCGGGTGGCGACCGCCCGCAGCGGGACGGTAGAGATCCGCGCGCAGGATCGTGCCGTCGCGCATGCGCGTCTCGACGTTTTTCTCGATCAGCACCATGGCGCGGGAGTCTGCTCCCCGCGGGTGCGCCTGCGTTATCAAACTGGTGACAAGGGTTTCACGGGGGTGTCACCGGTTAGATAGCGCCGCCGCCCGCTCCGGTAGCAGACTGGGCGCGTCCTGGGGAGACAAGCAATGCGGAAGAGCGTCACGGCGCTAGTCATCGGCTCGGCCATCTGGTGCGGGCCCGCGTTGGCGCAAGAGTCGGCGTCTACGGCACCTCCTGAGAAAGAGACGCTTCCCACGATCCCGGTCCAGGACCTGAGCGCCAAGCCCGAGGAGCCGGCGGCGAAAGAGGACACCGGCACCACCCAGCTCGAATCCGTGGTCGTCACTGCGACCAAGCGCAAGAGATCGCTGCGCGACATCCCGGCGTCGATCGACGAGTTCAACGGCGCGCGCCTGGAATCCGAAGGCAAGACCAACATCGCCGACTTCATCCAGGAGAAGCCGGGCGTCGTCATGACGAGCATCGCGCCCAACCTGAACAAGATCTCCATCCGCGGCATCGCCACGGACGCCTATCCCGGATCGCCGCTGTCGTCGGGCACGGGCATCTTCATCGGCGACACGGCCTTCGCCGATCCTTTCATCACCAACATCCAGCCGGACTTCTCCGCTTTCGATCTGCAGAGCGTCGAGATCCTCAAAGGTCCGCAGGGCACGCTGTTCGGCGGCTCGGCGCTCGCCGGTGCGATCCGCTACGTGCTGCAGGAGCCGGTCCTCAGCGAATGGCAGCTCCGCACGTTCGGCCAGTACGTCGCGCCCGCCGACGGCACCGCGGTGTACAGCGGGGGCGCCGTCGTCAATGCGCCGATCGGCGACTCCCTCGCCGTGCGGCTCGGCTATGTGCGGCAGAACTATCCGGGCATCGTCGACAACGCGCTGTCGGGCGAGAAGGACGTCGACTACACGACCGGCAACCAGTACCGCGCGCTCTTGTTGTGGCGGCCGCTCGACGCGCTGGACGTGAAGCTGTCGCACGTCGAGCAGGACACCGACACGCCCAACGCGACGCCCTTGGTGGATTCGCGCGACGGCCCGCGCGAGACCAGCCTGAAAATCCTGCCGCAGCCGAGCATCACCGGATTCGGCATCGACTCGCTCGAAGCCAGCTACGACTTCGGGCCGGTGCGCGTCACGGCGCTGGGTTCGCGCACGTTCAAGGACTGGTACCTCAACGCCGACGCGACGGCTGCCATCACCGGTCCGCCGAACCAGCCGCCCGCGGGCTTGCCCCTGCCGATCCCCTGGCCGCTGCCGCTGCCATTGCCGCTGGACCTCAATTCCGAGACCGGCTCGTTCCAGCTGGTCAACGACAACTCCAAGTCGTACTCGGAGGAACTGCGGCTGCAGTCGACCGGCAGGGACGGCCTGCAGTGGCTGGTCGGCGTCTTCAACGTCGATTACAAGGTGTTCTTCGAGATCCTGACCGACACGGTCGCCAACCGCGATCTCCATCAAGCGGCCGGCACGCCGACCGACGTGTACTACGAGTCCACGCTCATCTACGCGGTGACCAACGTCAAGGCCCACGAGCGCGCGCTGTTCTTCGACCTCGGCTACAAGTTCTGGGACCGCCTGGAGCTCACGGCGGGCGCGCGCTTCTACCAGACCCAGGTCAAGGGCGGCTTCAAGGGCATCGGCATCGTGCCGCGCTCGCAGAACGGCGGCATGAACTTCGACTACTCGGATCACGACATCTCGGAGAAGGGCGTGAGCCCGAAGTTCACCGCGACGCTCGAGGCCTCGCGCCACATCTCGACGTATTTCTCCGCGGCCCGCGGCTTCCGCTTCGGCGGGCTGCAGAGCGTTCCCTCGAACGAGATGAACGGGGTGCCGCCGGAGTACAAGTCCGACTCGCTGTGGAATTACGAGCTGGGCCTGCGCACCCAGTGGCTCGGCAACACGCTGCACTTCGACACGGCGCTCTTCTACATCGACTTCAAGGATCCGCAGATCGCGCTGCGCACGGCGCAGAGCCCACCGCTGGCCTACCTCGCCAACGTCGGGCACGCCGTCAGCAAGGGCTTCGAATCCTCGCTGGTGTGGCTCACGCCGCTCGGCGTGCGCATGGAGCTCGCGGGTGGTCTCACCGACGCGCACACCACGGTGCCGTTCACGGCACCTGATCCCACCGCTTCCAGCGGGCAAACGGTGATCGAAGCTGGCGCGCAGATGCCGGGGGCGGCGCGGTCGCAGTACGCCGCGGCGCTCAACTACGTCACTCCGCAACTGGGTCCGTTCAACATCGGCGCGCGCGTCGCCTACAACTACGTCGGCAAGGGCTACGGCGGCCTCACCAAGTCGCATCCCATCAACGACTACGGAACGTTGAACGCCGGCATCACGCTGACGAGCGTCGCCTGGCGGGTCCGTCCGCAACTGTCGCTCAACGTCAGCAACATCACCAACGTCACCGCGCCCACCTTCGGCGCCGCCGTCAAGCCCGTCGTCGGCAACACCTACGATCTCTGGTACCTCAATCCGCCGCGCACGATCTCCGCACGGCTGGCGCTGGAGTTCTAGGCACGTGCGGCTGCTGCTGATCTTCATCACGGCGCTGGCTCTGGTCGCTTGCGGCAGCAGCGCCCCGACTGGCGCGATCGCCGGCGCCGTGGGGGACGAAATGGACATCACCTCGCCCAAGTGGCAGGGCGTGATGCATCACCATCAGCTGGAGGGTCACCCACGCTGGCCCGACGTCGTGGCGCTCGACGGCTCGGTCGACACGCAGATCTGGCCGGGCTTGCATTACTGGGTCTACGTCCCCCCCTCAGCGATCGGCAAGGAGGCGCCGTCGCTGGTGCTGTACCTGCACGGCACCATGCAGAACCCGGAGAAAGCCGCGCGGGGCGTGCGCTGGAACGAGCTCGCGGATCGACGCGGTTTCGTCGTCCTCTACCCGATGGGCGAAAGCGGCGACAACTGGTCGTGGGGGCAAGCGACGGCCTATGGGCGCGGCGGCGGCGAGCTCGAAGCCGTCGCGAGGATCACGGCAGAGGTGCACGAAAATTACGGCACCAATCCGCAGCGCACGTACGTGTCGGGCACGTCCTCCGGCGCGATCACGGCGACGATGCTGGCCGCGCTGTACACCGACCTGTACGCAGCGGTCGGCTCGTTCCTCGGCGGCTCGTACAGCCTCGCCGACCCAACGGGGATCCTGGCCTACGACGCTATGGGAGCCAATGCCAAGGTCACGCCCGCGTTCCTGGTGCACGGCACGCTGGACCATCTTTTCCCGCCGCCGGTGGCGCTGCAGGCGGACACCCAATGGGTCGGCACGAACGATCGCGCCGACAACGGCGTCGCGGACGGCTCCATCGCGTCAGTGCCGGAGATCGACAACTCGCACTTCTTCGCGGTGCCCGGGGCGCCCGGTGGCACCGATGTGTGCGCGCGTCCCGAGAACAATCCGTGCATCGGACCGGTGCTCGGCTACGAGATCTACCCGTACGAGATCCATCGCTATCGCGACCAGTCCGGGGCGGGCCGCACCATCGTCGAGAGCTGGTGGATCAACGGCCTTGCGCACAACTATCCCTACGGCGACCCCGAAGGCAACTTCATCGATCCGACCGGGCCGGACATCACCACGGCCAGCTTCGAGTTCTTCGAGGCGACGGCGGACGCGCTGTCGCGCGAATGACGCTTCAATCGCGTTCTATTCCCACGGCATCTCACGCGACAGCAGCAGGTTGAGCAGGTTGTCCTGGAAGCTCGGGTTGGCAGTCAATCGATTGTGCTGCTCGCATAGCAGGAACGAGTACCTCCATTGGCACGTGGATGTAGCGATGCCGTGGCTTGGACGGGTCGAGCGATTCGCGCGCGAGCAGTGAGGGCTTGGTGACCTCGCCGTCGCCGGGCTCGAGCATGAGGCGCGAGTAGTCCACGCCGGGCGCCCTGTGCTTGACCTCGCCGGGAAACAGGCGCACGACGGAATCGCCATCGTCCTCCTCGACCAGGAGCCGCGCCGGCGTCGGCGTGCAATCTCCGCCCAGCACGATCATCCGCGCGTGCGCGTCCGGCGGCACGGGCACCGTCAGCGACCAGACGAAGCGGCGCGCGCGCTCCAGGCGCTTCTCGAAATAGCGGTGCAGCGTGTCGAGCACGGCATCGGCATCCTCGCCGCGCTCGACCGCACGTGCGCGCACCCTGGCCTCGACATCCGGGTCGAACACCGACCAGCCGAAGCGCCGCCAGGTCTGCGCGTCGAACACGTCGCGCTCGAGCGGCTGGCCTGCGGTGGTGATCAGCCAGTCGCTGAGCGGATGCGGGAACAGCTCGTAGAAGCTCGGCGTAGTCGCCAGAACCTCGGTCGGGATGCGCCGCAGGCCGACCTTCGCGCCGGCGATGAATCCGTGCAGCGAGTCCGCGGACCCGAGGTTGGGCGTGCCGAGCAGGATCAACGTGTGGATGTTGCGCCCGCCGGACATGGTCGCCACAAACTCGTTGCCGCCGAGCACGTCGTCCATGCCGTAGCGTGCGTAGTAGCGCGCCACCAGCCCGCCCATGCTGTGCGCCAGGATGTCGACTTTCAGCGCCGGGTCGCCGTAGTCCTCGCGGATCTGCGCGATCAGCGCGTCGAGCTTGCGCGCGGTGACGACGTTGTCCTGCCGCCAGTCGTAGGCGAACACGTAGTAGCGGCGATGCGCGCGATCAGCAGGCTGGCCGATGCTGCCTCGCTCGTAGTGCCCGGAGCGCTCGAGCGTGCGCAAGATCTCGCCGTAGAAGTCGTTGCCGAGCGCGGCCTCGAACAGGCCACGCGCCTCGACGCCGTCGTCCAGCGGCTCCAGCGTCTGCGGGTCGATCTGCAGCGCCAGGCTCTCCTTGCGATCGAACAGCAGGTTCCACGCAGACCCCGGCCAGATCTCCGCGCGCGTGCGCGTGTTGTAGAGGCGCGAGCCGAGGATGCCGGGGATGACGATGAGCGGCGGCTGGGTCTGCTCGCTCCTGAAATCGTAGAGGGCGTCGAAGTCCGGGCGCGGCGCGGCGCAGCCCGCGAGAAGCGCCATGACCGTCAGTGCGGATGCTGCCCGAAGCCCCATGCGGCTTAGTCTGCCACGGCGATCGCTCAGCTCGACCTGCACACCTGCTGCGCCTGAAACTCCTTCTGCAGCCGCGGCAGGTCCGATTCGCGGGTGATCAGCGACCGGAACAGGATCAGGCCGCGATCCGATGGCGCTTCGATGACGCGCGCAGTCGTCGACGGGTGAACGCGCCCGTGTCGCATGAGCAACAGATCGAAGCGCTTCTGCCCCTGCCCGTCCGGCTGCACCTGCGCGTCGTTGAGGCTGAAGAAGTTGCTGGTGTCCGCAGCGAATCCGGCGACGGACACGTAGCTGTCCTGCACCGGCGCGGTGATGCGCAGCGGATGCTCGGACACGTCGAATACGCAGGCGGTGTAGAGAAGGTCGGGGCTTGGACGCACGACGGTGCGCGAGCTCGCGTCCACCTTTGGCGCCGGCATCGCCACGTTGTAGCCGCCGGCCAGCGCGACGATCTTGTGGCTGACGTAGGCGTTGATCAGCCAGGGCAGCGCTGCCACGGCCGCGACGTTCGCCGCCACCGCGACCGCCATGAACACCAGCGTTGCGCGCAGGACCTTCATCGGCACGTACTCCGCGCGATGCGCGGCAGCGCGACGGTGGCGAGCTTGTCGTACACCGCCGCTTCCGGGTTGTAGAGCCGCAAGGTGACGGAGAACTCCCCTACTTCGGGCGCCGGCAGCCAGTTGCGCGGCTGCTCGTGCGCCGATACCTCGACGACGTAGCTGCCGTCGGCCTGCGGCTGCATGTTGCTGGCGTGCCGCGAGTACACGTTCGCGGGATTGGCGACGAGATAGTTGTCCGCGCCGTATATCGTCAGGCTCCACCACCGCGCCGGCAGCGGCGCGCCCTCGAGCTCGTAATCGCACTTGCCGTCCAGCGCGTGTCCTTCGTCGTCGGTGAACGCCGTGTAATAGACGGTCTCCTCCTTGGCGAGCGCATACAGGCCGGCGACTGCAACGGCCGCGCGCTCGTAGATGTTGGCGTTGGCACTGCCGGTGCCGATGCTGGTGCGCCAGGGTCCGTTGGCGATCGCGGAGCGCTCGACCATCGCGGCGACGATCGGCTTGGTCGCCGCCAGGCCGGTCACGGCGGCCGCGAGCACGAGGACGGCCCAGCGCATTATTGACATGATGTAAACATTAGCACTATATTGCCGGCCGGGGGATAGTCGCCGCACATGAGCAAAGGCTCCAAGGTCCTGATCGCCGTCCTGGCGGCCGTCTTCGTCGCGTTCCTCGCCTGGTACGGCGGCCGCGGCAAGCCGCTGACGCCTGCCGAAACCGACGCCCTGCTGGCCCAGATCGCCGCGCGCGCGAAGAACGACGGAACCGCCGACGGGCGCCTGCTCGACGAGATCCGCCGGCTGGTTGCGAACGACGACGGCAACGAGTTCTTCATGGTTAACCTGATCCGCTTCCGGCAGAAGGCGTTGTACCCGGATGGCTTTGCTTCCGGCGCGCATGGCGCGCCCTACAGCGACGACGCGCTCGAGGCAGATGCCCGCTACAACCACGCCATCGCGCCGTATCTCCTGCGTCACGGCGCGTTGCCGGTGTTCATCGGCAAGCCGCAAGGCAGGTTCATCGACGAAGCCGGCGATACCGAGTGGGACCGCGTCGCCATCGTGCGCTACCGCAGCCGGCGCGACCTGCTGGAGATGGTGGTGGCTCTCGCCGGCCATAGCATCGCCGTGCACAAGTGGGCCGCGATCGAGAAGACGCAGGTGTTCCCCGTGCAATCGCCGTTCAGCCTGGTCTTCGTGCGCGGCCTGGTCGCCGTGCTGCTGGCGATCCTCGGCCACCTGCTGCATGCGCTCCTGCGCAACCGTGCCTGGTATCGCGGAGCGCCGGCATGAAGAAGACGCTGGGCATCATCGCCGTCGTCCTGGTGATCGTCGCCGCCGGCCTCTTCGCCAGCCGACGCTATCTGCTGTCGCACATGCTCGGCTGGGTCACCGACATCAAGCACGCGCGCGCGCCGAACCGGCCGGTGCCCTGGCAGGCCGGGCCTGAATCCGCATCGACGCCGGTATCCGATCGGCCGCCCAACGTCGTCGTGATCCTCGCCGACGATCTGGGCTTCAACGACGTCAGCCTCTACGGCGCCGGCATGCCCAGGCAGCCGACGCCGAACATCGACGCGCTCGCGCGCGCGGGCGTGCGCTTCGACAAGGGTTATTCCGGCAACGCCGTGTGCTCGCCGTCGCGCGCGACACTGCTCACGGGCCGCTACTCGTCGCGCTTCGGCTTCGAGTACACGCCGACGCCGGGCAACATGGCCAAGGTCGCGCCGATGTTTGCCGACCCCGCGCGGCAGCATCACATCGTGCTGCACCCGGAGAAGACCAGCCAGATCGCCGATTTCAACGAGCTGGGCATGCCGCCGTCCGAGATCACCATCGCCAAGCTGCTCAAGGCGCGCGGCTATCACACGATGCACATCGGCAAGTGGCACCTCGGCGGCACGCCGGAGCTGCGTCCGCAGAACCAGGGCTTCGACGAGAGCCTCTACATGGAGAGCGGGCTCTACATGCCGGAGGACGATCCGGGCGTGGTCAACGCCAAGCAGGACTTCGATCCGATCGACCGCTTCCTGTGGCCGAACATGCGCTACGCCACCAGCTACAACGGCGGCGAGTGGTTCGAGCCCAGGGGCTATCTCACCGACTACTACACCGACGAAGCGGTCAGCGCGATCCACGCCAATCGCAACCAGCCGTTCTTCCTCTACCTCGCGCATTGGGCGGTACACACGCCGCTACAGGCGGCCAAGGCCGACTTCGACGCGCTGAAAGACATTCCGCTGCATCGCGAGCGCGTCTACGCCGCGATGATCCGCGCGCTCGATCGCAGCGTCGGACGCGTGGTGCAGGCGCTCAAGGACGAGGGCCTGGAGGACAACACGCTGGTGATCTTCACCAGCGACAACGGCGCGCCGAACTACATCGGCCTGCCCGACGTGAACAAGCCGTTCCGCGGCTGGAAGCTCACCTACTTCGAGGGCGGCATGCACGTGCCCTTCGCAGCCAAGTGGCCGGCGCGCATCCCGGCCGGCACGCAGTACGCGCAGCCGATCCACAGCGTCGACATCCTGCCGACCGCGATCGCGGCGGCCGGCGCGACGATGCCGACCGATCGGCCGATCGACGGCGTGAACCTGCTGCCCTATCTCACACACGAGAAGGAAGGCGCGCCGCACGACGTGCTGTTCTGGCGCGACGGCAGCTACCAGTCCCTGATCGCCAGCGGCTGGAAGCTGCAGACGGCGGAGCGTCCGAAAAAGGACTGGCTCTATCACCTCGACGTCGATCAAACCGAGCAGGTGAACCTCGCGGAGAAAGAACCGGCGAAGGTCGCGGAGCTCAAAGCGCTGCTCGCCGCGCACAACGCGGAGATGAAGGAGCCGATGTGGCCGTCCTTCCTGGAGATGCCGGTGCTGGTGGACAAGACGCTCGATCAGCCGGATGCGCCGGGGGACGAGTTCGTCTACTGGCAGAATTGACGCGCATCGCGCGTCATCCCCGCGGAGGCGGGGATCCAGTTCTAGTCAACAGCAGAACTGGATGCCCGCCTGCGCGGGCATGACGATTCCTACCGCGTCTTCTTCCCCGGCTTCATCAACGCCCCCGCCTGCAGCTGCGTCACCAGCCACGCGAACAGCCGCGTCGCGGTCGCGCGATCGACCTCGTTCTCGTCGACCAGCTGGTGCGCGCCCCAGAACGCCATGTGCAGCATCCAGATGAGCACCCTGCCCTCCTTCGCGTCCAGGCCGAAGGCGTCGTTGGCGACCGGCGACCACATGTTGGTCAGCAGGTGCCGCAGCCGGCGGCTCATGCGCGCGGTCTCGACGTTGTCGGAATAGGTGCCGGTGATCATCTGCCACAACGCGCGGATGCGGCCGGGCGGCATGTCGAACGTCATCCGCTCGGTCTGCTCGAGCAGGTCGACGATGTTGGCGTTGCCGCGCTGGATGGATTCGCGCGTGGTCTCGTAAGCGTCGCGGAAGATCTGCGCCATGGTCTCGGTCATCAGCTGGTCGACCGAGTCGAAGTGCTCGTAGATCAGCTGGCGGCTGACCTTGGCGTGCTCCGCCACCGAGATCATGGACAGCGCCGGCCAGCCCTGCTTCTCCACCACCGCCGCAGCCGTTTCGACCAGCGACTTGTGGCGCTCGTCCTTGGCGAGGTAGCCCCGCTTCTTGGGAGCCGGTGCCGGCTGCTTTTTCTTTGCCATGGCCTTGCTGCTCCTCTAGATCGCGATGCGGCGCGCAATCTCTTCTTCGACGAGCCAGATGCGGTCCTGGCCCCAGACGGTGAACTCGGGAAGTATTCCCGCCGCGGGCAGCCGCAGCGTCGGCACGCCCCACGAGCCGGCGGCCAGCATGTGGGTGACGTTGCGCTCCATCTCGTCCTCCCAGTCGCGGCTGTCCAGGTGCTCGCGCGCCGCGTCCCACGACAGGCCCGCGCGCTCGACGATCGAGCGCAAGCCAGCCTCGGACCAGGCGTTGGTGCGCTCGCTCCACACCGCCAGGCTGTAGGCGTGCAGGTACTCGAAGCCCTTGCCCTGGTCGCGCGCCCAGGGGAACAATGAGTACGCTCGACGAACGGGATCACCGAATGGGTCCCAGATGTTCCCGAACGGAACGCCAAGGCGCTCGGCCTCACGCATCGTGTCCTGCAGGATGTAGGTGCCCTTGCGCCGGTCGGCCTTCACGCCGCGCATCATCATCGGCAGCACCGGCCGCACGACCAGATCCACCGGGTAGCGCTTGCGCAGGTCCGCGACGCGGTCGTAGGACAGGTGCGTGTACGGGCTGCGCAGCGAGGGGAAGAACTCCAGCTTCACGCGCTTCTTCGGATCGACCTTCTGCGGCGGCGGTCGCCGCTGCAGATGCAGGCAAGGGCCCGGAGACGCCTGCGGCCGCCGCGCGCCCAGAGCATCCAGCCGCTCCTCCAGGTGGTGCAGGCGGTCGATGCCCCAGTACCACTCGCCTTCGTAATGGAACATCGCCCCGAGGTAATGCCCGAGTCGGTGGCGGAGCTTGAAGTTGCGCCGCAGCCGCGCCGGCGCCTTGGCCTCGCGCTCGGCGCCGTGCGTCTCCGCCAGCTTCTTCAGCGCCGCGGCGTCACCGGAGTGAAGCGCGGTGCCGACGGAGACCGCAATCTCCGGGAATTCGGCCGCGCCCTCGACGTTCAGAAGGATGCGGCGAGCCAGGTCTATCAGCGCGTCGTTCGGCTGCTTGCCGGAATCCTGGTAGCGCAGCGCATAGAAGGGCGCGATCGCCGCGCACTCCCGCCGTGCCCACGCCTCCCACAAGCCACGCTCGTGGATGGCGATCGGCGTCGCCTCGGCGACGATGCGCGGGAGCAGGCGCACATCGTAGCGCTCGAGGAAACGCCGCAGGACCTGCGCCGCCAGGTGGCTGTACGGATCGTCGGGCTGGTGAAAGTAGTAGACCTCGTGCGCGCGACCGGACTTGCGGCGCTTGGCTTCCGCTGCAACACGCCGCTGGTCCCGCAGCTTGGGATCGGCGAGGCGGCGCATGACGGCGCTGCGGATGGCTCGAGTGATCGGCATCGCACTAGTTTACATGATGTCAATATCAATGTAAGGTCCCCGCCATGCTCGTCCCTCCCGAGAACGTCACGCGCCAGCCGCGCCTGCCGCACATGGAAGTGATGAATCCGCAGACCGGCGACGTCTGGCTCTGCCAGGAGCCGGTTGTCCTCGCGCAGTTCAAGGCGTTGCGCGTCGCGCCGCCGCTGATGAAGAGCGGCTTCACCACCGGCGCGATGGACGCCGCGCATTTCCTGCGATCCCCGGGTGCAGCGGCCGACGGGCCGCTCGAGACCTGCATCGTCGACGGCCTGACGTTCGCGCGCGTGGCGCGCGTCGTGCGGTTCGGCGGCATCCCGCGCGGCGATCTGCCGAGCCTGATGAAGGTCGACAAGCATCATTCGATGACCTTCGCTGGCGGCCGCGACGTGACGCTGGCGCGCCTGCCCGACGGGCAACTCTATGTGGAGCAGACCGAGTGCGTGCCCGGCAAGACGTTCACTGCGCCCGCGGATTGGCATCTAAGCAGCCTGCGGCTGGCCGCCGACTGGACCGTGCTGCTGCCCTCGCCCGTCGACGCCTGGTTCTTCGCGTCGCTGCGAAGCTTCCTGGGGCCGGTTTATGTAGGAGGGGCTTCAGCCCCGATGGGGGGTCGGGGCTAACAGCCCCTCCTACAAAACCCTCACAAAGTTGACACGATGTAAAATAGCGCATTACGATGCGCTGCAAGCCAGGGGTGTTCCGTCGATGTTCTCTCGCAGCCGACCCGTCGTGCCGATCCTGTGGTGTGCGCTCGCCTGCGCGCCCGCGGCGGCCTACGACTTCTCGCTCGGCGACACCGGCATCACCGGCTCGCTGCGCGGGCAGGTCGCGATCGGCGCGTCGATGCGCACGCAGGCGCAGGACACCGAGCTCATCGGCAAGCTCAACCTGCGGGGCCAGGAGCAGTTCTGCGAGGACAAGGGAGCGCTGCCCGGCCAGGCGGGGCCCGGCATGAACTGCCAGACGGTGGAAGGCAACGCCGCCTACCTCGCCCTGCCCGGCGCGGCCACGGTCAACCTCGACAACGGCGACTTGAACTACGACCGCGGCGATCTCGTCAGCGCGGCGGTCAAGGCGGCGCCGCGGCTGCAGCTGACCTGGGGCGACTTTGGCCTGGACGTCAGCGGCCTGTATTTCTACGACGTGGTCAACGTCAACTTCGACGAGACGCACCCGAACAACCTCGAGGACAACAACGGTTTCCAGCCGCGCACGACGCCGCGGCCCAAGGACGTCGAGGACCAGATCGGCTCGCGCTACGAGCTCGTCAACGCCTACCTTTCCGGCGCGCTGCCCCTGCCCTTCGAGCGGCAGCTGACGTTCAAGCTCGGCAACCAGCTGCTGAGCCTGGGCACCAGCACGCTGCTGATCTTCAACAGCCTCAACGTGGTCAACCCGCCGGACGCCAACCTGCGCTTCCTGCCGGGCTCCGACACGCGCGACGTCTTCATCCGCGTGCCGCTGGCCGTGCTCAGCACCAACCTCACCGACGCGCTGTCGGTCCAGGGCTTCTACCAGGCGAAATGGAAGCCGGTGCAGCTGCCGCCGATCGGCTCGTATTACTCGGCCAACGACATCATCGGCGAGGGCGATCCGTACGTGATGCTGCTGTTCGGCAAGTACCGCGAGGACCCGGGCAACCACGTCGGCGAAGGCGATCCGCTCGGCCGCACGCAGGGCAACGTCGGCCTGCTGTCCGACGCGGGCCGCACGCTGCACGAGGGGCCGGAGATGCGGCCGCGCGACCAGGGCGAGTACGGATTCAACGCGACCTACTTCGCCGAAGGGCTCGGCGGCACGACCTTCGGCCTCACCTACATGAACCTGCACAGCCGCTTCCCGCTGATCGGCTTCGTCGCCGCGCAGCAGGGCTGCGCGCACGACGCCAGCAGTCCGGTCGACCTCATCGTCGCCTGCCAGGGCTTCCGCCTGCCGCCGCTGCACAACGGCGACGAGATCGTGCCGATCGACACGGTGAAGTTCTACTTCGAGTACCCCGAGGACATCCGCGCGCTGGGCGCGAGCTTCTCGACCAATCTCGGCGAGGTCTCGTGGACCGGCGAAGTCGTCTACCGCCCGAACCAGCCGCTGCAGATCGATCCGACCGACGTCGGTTTCGCCGCGCTGCAGCCGGTGTTCCCCGAGGACAACATCACCTACGGCGTGCCGGTGCCGGGCACGCCGAGCATCGTCATCCCCGCGCGCCGGACCGCGACTCCCGACTACGTCGCCACGCAGTACCGCAAGGAGCCGGTGGTGCCGGGCCAGCCGATCCGTGGATACGAGCGGCTGAAGACGCTCGCCTACGACATGTCGTTCCTGTTCCTGCGCGGCGCCTCGCAGAACCCGTTCGGCGCCGATCAGCTCACCACGCTCCTGGAGATCGGCGCGTTCCAGGTGCTGAACCTGCCGAGCATCGACGAGCTGCAGTTCGGGGCGCCCGGCGTGCAGTTCCACCACAGCGCCGGCGTGGACGGCACCGGCACGCCGACGCCGGAGCAGCAAGCCACCGGCGCCGAGAATCGCCTGAACCCGAGCTACCAGGCCGACGGTTTCGCCACCGCGTTCTCCTGGGGCTATCGCATGTTGAACCAGCTGACCTACGAGGACGTGCTGCCGGGCCTGCGCGTGCTGCCGCAGCTCATCTGGTTCCACGACATCGGCGGCAAGTCGCCGCTGCCGACCGGTGAGTTCGTCGCCGGCCGCAAGCAGGCGACGGCGGCGGTGACGCTCAACTACCTGTCCAACTGGTCCGGCGCGGTGCGCTACACCTGGTACATGGGCGCCGGGCGCAGCAACAACCTGTCGGATCGCGACAACCTGCAAGTGGTGCTGACGTACGATTTTTAGAGGAGATGACATGAAGCAAACCGTATTCGCGATCGTCGTCGCGCTGAGCACGACGCCCGCCATCGCCAAGGTCAGTGCTGCCGATGCAGCCAAGCTCGGCACCACGCTGACGCCGGTCGGCGCCGAAACCGCAGCGAACAAGGAGGGCACCATCCCGGCCTGGACCGGCGGCATGAAGACGCTGCCCGCCTCGTTCAACGGCCTGAAGCCCGGCGACTACTACCCGGATCCCTTCCCCGAGGACAAGCCGCTCTTCAAGATCACGCACGCCAACTACAAGCAATACGCGGCGAAGCTCACCGTCGGCAGCGCCGCGCTGCTCGAGCGCTACGCCGACTACGCGATCAACGTCTATCCGACGCGCCGCACGATCGTGCTGCCGGATGCGATCTACGCCGCGACCAAGGCCAACGCGACCACCGCCACCATCGTCGGCGACGATGGCCTCGCCGACGCGCGCCTGGGCTATCCGTTCCCGATCCCGCAGAACGGGGCCGAGGTCATCTGGAACCACAAGGTGCGCTATCGCGGCGACTCGGTGATCCAGAACGGCACGCTGTTCGTGGTGCAGCCGACCGGCAAGTTCGAGCAGAGCTTCTACCAGACCTCCGCGCAGTTCGTGTACGGCAACGTCAAGAAGCCGGGCACGATCCAGGACAATCTCGTCTTGCAGATCCTGCGCAAGGACCTGGCGCCGCCGCGCCTGGCCGGCAACATGACGCTCGCCTGGGATCACCTCGACGGCAAGCGCGACGCCTGGCAGTACTCGCCCGGCACCAACCGCGTGCGCCAGGCGCCGATCGTCGCCTTCGACAATCCGGTGACCGGATCTGACGGCCTGCAGACGGTCGACCAGGCCGACATGTTCAACGGCTCGATGCAGCGCTACTCGTGGAAGCTCGTCGGAAAAAAGGAGCTCTACGTCGGCTACAACAACTACAAGCTGGTGCGGCCCGAGCTCAAGCACGCCGACATCATCCGCGCCAACCATCTCAATCCCGAGCATCCGCGCTACGAGCTGCACCGCGTCTGGGTGGTCGACGCGACGCTCAAGCCCGGCCAGGGCCACATCTTCAAGCGCCGCACCTTTTACGTCGACGAGGACAGCTGGACCATCGTCGCGGTGGATTGCTACGACGCGCGCGATCAGCTGTGGCGCTACCAGGAAGGCTTCGTCATCCCGCTGGTCGTGGACAAGGCGGTGGTGGCGGCGCCGCTGACGATCTACGACCTGTTCTCGCGGCGCTATCTCATCAACAACCTGCCCAACGAGCAGGGCTACATCGCCAAGTTCGGCATGTCGTTCCCGTCGGGGTTCTTCACGCCGCAGAATCTGCAGAAAGCAGGAAGGGATTAGAAAAATGGCCATCGAAGCACTGCGCACGCCCGACGAGCGTTTCAACAACCTGCCGGGCTTTCCTTTCGCCCCGCACTACGTCTCCGACCTGCCGCACGCGCCGGGACTGCGTCTGCACTACCTCGACGAGGGTCCGAAGGACGCCGCCGAAACCTACCTGTGCCTGCACGGCCAGCCGACCTGGTCGTACCTGTACCGCAAGATGATCCCGGTGTTCGTCGCCGCCGGGGCGCGCGTCGTGGCGCCCGATCTCTTCGGCTTCGGACGCTCGGACAAGCCGGTCGACGAGTCCGTCTACACGTTCGACTTCCACCGGCAGACGCTGATCGACTTCGTCCAGCGCCTGGACCTGAAGAACATCACGCTCGTGTGCCAGGACTGGGGCGGACTGCTGGGCTTGACGCTGCCGCCGTCGATGCCGCAGCGCTTCGCGCGCCTGCTGGTGATGAACACCGGCTTTGGCACCGGTGACATGCCGCTCGGCGAAGGCTTCCTGGCCTGGCGCGCGTTCAACAACCGCTCGCCGGACATGGACATCGCCGCGCTGATGAAGCGGTCTACCGCGGGCATGTCCGACGACGAAGCTGCGGCCTATGCGGCGCCGTTCCCGGACGCGCGCCACAAGTCGGGCGTGCGCCGTTTCCCCAACCTCGTGCCCGATCGCCCGGACGCGGACGGTGCGGAGATCTCCCGGCAGGCGCGCGACTGGTGGTCGACGAAGTGGGACAAGCCCGCGTTCATGGCCGTCGGCATGAAGGACCCGGTGCTGGGTCCGCCCGTCATGGCGCACCTTCGCAAGCACATCCGCAACTGCCCGGAGCCGATGCAGGTCGCCGACGGCGGCCACTTCGTCCAGGAATGGGGCGATGCCGTGGCGCGCGCCGCGGTCGAGCACTTCCGGCCGCGGCAGGGCTGAAGACGGCGGAACGATCGTTCCGCCGGCGGGTCTTGAGGGATATGCGACGTCTCCTCCTTCTGCTGAGTGTCTTGGCGGCCACGGCCTGCGCCCGTCTCGGCCTGGAGCCGGTGCTGGAGCCCGCCAACGACCGGCCGTTCAAGTTCCGGCACGACAGCTTCGCCTTCGCCAACGAGCTCAAGTGGCACTACAAGATGGACCCGGTCACCGGCGAGCGCACCGACACCGAGGAGAACAAGGACGCCGACTACGCCCTGCACTGCTTCGTGCTCGCGCGCTCGGCGCGGCAGTTCTTCCAGTTCGCGCGCTTCGACCGCAACCTGCCGAAGGTCTCCGAGGACGATTACCGCAAGCTGGTGGAGAGCGTCATCGCCCACGATCCGGCCATCAGCGAGCCGGCCGAGCAGCGCGTCGTGATTCCGGGCTACGCGAGCCTGCACCGCTTCAGCGCCGAGCACGAGGCGCTGCTGAAGGGCAGCCTCGGCAGCGCAGTGCACAGCTATATCCAGCGCGGCAACTGGCGAATGGTCTTCCCGTTCTCCGCGGGTCACCAGCAGGAGATGGCCAGGACCCTGGCCGCGGAGATTCGCGCAAACCGGCCGCCGATCGTGCACCTGGTCCTGTTCCCGCGGATCAAGATCAATCACGCGGTGCTGCTCTACGGGGTCAAGGAGAAGAAGCACGTCACGCGCTTCAAGGTCTACGATCCCAACGACGCCAAGCACCCGCTGGAGCTGACTTGGGACGCGCGCGAGCGCGTCTTCAAGCTGCCGCCGAATAATTACTTCCCGGGCGGCACGGTCGACGTCTACGAGGTCTACAAGTCGCCGATTTTGTAGGGCGCGCAACTACCCCGGCTGCTTCTTGCCGTGCTTGGCCAGGTAATGCGCCGTGACGTTGGGCACCTGCGTCACCGGCGTCACGATCTCGAAGATGCGCTCGTAGGTGGCGCGCTTGATCAGCCAGGTGCCGTTCTGCTTGACGTAGGTGTCCTTGTAGAGCGCGCTACCGTCGGTGATGACCTTGTGCTTCAGGTCCAGGAACCAGTCCTTGAGATACCAGGTCCCCTTGGCCTCGGTCGGCGAGACGATCTCGATCTCCGGGTGGTTCACGTGGTGGAAGGCGATGGCGTCGGCGTGGAACGCGTACTCGATCGCCTCGCAGATCTTGTCGCGGCCCTGCGCCTCGAACAGGTAGGAGCCGCCGACGTAGCGCACGCTGGCGTCCTCGGTGAACAGCGTCTTCAGCTCCGCGATGTTGGCCATGTCGATGCAGCGGCAGTAACGGTACTTCAGCTGCTTGATGAGCTCGATGTCTTCCAGTTGCAGGGGCATTTGGTCTCCTGGTCGGGGCCAACGGCCCCTCCTACATTCGGGGCTGAAGCCCCTCTTACACGCCGAATCCGCCGGACACGTTGATCTGCTGTCCGGTGACGTAACCGTTGGTGGCGAGGAACACGGCCGCGTGGCCGATCTCCTCGGGCTTGCCCCAGCGCTTGAGGCACAGGAGCTTCTGCGTCTCGTCGGTCCACTTCTGGTCGAACACGCCGCGCTTCAGGAGCTCCAGGAACATGCCGGCCTCGATCACGCCGACCAGCACCGAGTTCGCGCGGATGTTGTGGCGCCCTTCCTCCTTGGCGATGCCCTTGACCAGCGCCTCGTTGGCGGCCTTCGGCGCCACCGACAGGCCGTCCTTCTGCGGCCACCAGACGTGGCCCGCAGAGCCCAGGTGAATGTAGGAGCCGCCACCGCCGGCACGCATGATCGGCAGCGTCGCCTGCACGGCGTTGAAGAAGCCGTGGACCTCGACGTTGATGGATTTCTTGTAAAGCTCGGGGCTGGTGTCGGCGATGTAGACCTGCTCGACGACCGGACCTGCGGCCCAGACCACGGTGTGGATCCCGCCGTGGGCTTCTTCCGCGGCGTGAACCGCGGCCTTGACCTGCGCGGCGTCGGTGACGTCGGCGGCGTGCGTCGTCGCCTTGCGGCCGTGCGTGGTGATCTTGTGCGCAACTTCCTCGGCGACCTCGCGCTTGGAGCGGTAGACGATCGCCACGTTGGATCCGGCGTCGCCGAACGACTTGGCCACGCACTGGCCGATGCCGCCGCTGCCGCCGAAGACGATGACCGCACCTTTTGCAAACGTGTTCTTCACGCGCTTCTCCAGGTCAATGGAAGTCAAGGCGGCATTATCGTCCGGAAACCGACGTGCGACGCCGGCAGGTCCGCTTCCTGCGGCTGGCGCGAAGATGCCCGGGCGCGCGCGCAGTAGTTGGTCGAGCACAGGAACGAGCCGCCCTTGATGACGAGGCGCCTGTCCCCCGGCGGATACGGATCGCGCGTCCATTCCCAGACGTTGCCGACCATGTCGTGCAGGCCGAAGGGATTCGCCGCGAAGCACCCGACCGGCGCGCGCGCGGCGTAGCCGTCCTCCACGGCGTCGTGCACCGGGAACAAGCCCTGCCAGAAATTCGCCTGCGGCTTGCCGGCGGCGTCGCGCACGGCCAGATCCGATTCGGCGTTGGCGCGCCCCGCCTTGGCGGCAAACTCCCATTGCGCCTCGGTGGGCAGCTCGCGGTGCAGCCATTTGGCGTAGGCGAGCGCATCCTCGTAGGCGACGTCGACCACCGGATCGTGCGGTTTCGGCGGCGCGCCTTCGATGCCTTCGGGATTGCGCCAGTTGGCGGTCTCGATCTGCTTCCACCAGCTGCCAGGCTCGATGTTCGACGACGTCGGTGCGACGAACACCGCCGCGCCGCGCGCCCGCTCCGCCTGCGAGACGTAGCCGGTGGCTTGCGCGAACGCAGCGAACTGCGCGTTCGTCACCTCGGTGCGGTCGATCCAGAACGGCTCGACGCGCGCGCCCCGCACGGGACGCTCATCGGCAAAGCCGCGCTCGCTGCCCAGCTCGAACGCCCCGCCGTCGAGCCGGATCATCCCCGCGTGCGGGTCCTTGCCCCACCCCGCCGGCAGGCCGGCGAAGCTCTCGCAATGGCTGCGATCGCCGAGCGTCACCGAAGCCGATGGTTGTTCGCGTGCGCAGGCGCAGAGGAACACCATCAGGAAGAACTGGATGCCCGCCTTCGCGGGCATGACGAACCTGTTCACTCGTCGATCGGCGTGAGGATGGGCGGGAACAGCGGGTTCACCGCGTGCACGCGCTCGACGTACGCGCGCCAGTCGGCAAGCAGCACGTCCACCACGTCAGGGTGATCGGCGAACACGTCCTGCGTCTCGCCGCGATCCTCGTCCATGTTGTAGAGCTGCCAGTCGTGGCTGACGAGCTCGGCCGCGGACGGGATCATGTAGTTCACCACGCGCGTCATCTTCCACGGGCCGCGGCGCACGTAGCGGATGTCGTTGACCTCGTCGGCGAAAACCGCGTCGGCCGCATGCGCCTCTGCCGCCTCGCCACGCAATGCCGGCACCAGCGACACGCCTTCGATCGGCGCGACGTCGTGCCCGAGATATTGCGTCCCCGGATCGTCGATGCCGGCAAGGTCCAGCATGGTCGGCACGATGTCCTTGAGCGACGACAGCGCGTCGACGAACGTGGTCGACGCCTCGCCGCCGGGCAGGCGCGCGATCGCCGGCACGCCGATGCCGCCCTCGGCGGTGAAGCCCTTGAACAGGCGGAACGGCGCCGTGCCGACCTCGGCCCAGCGCGTGCTGCGGAACAGGAACGAGCTGCGCCGGCCGTAGTTCTCGAAGGCGTTGTCGATGTTGAGGACGCTGGTCGGATCGTCGACGTCGGTGTACGGGATGAAGCCGTAGCCCATGCCGTCGGAGCCGTTGTCGGACATGAAGACGATGAAGGTGTCGTCGTACGCGCCGATGGCCTTGAGATGCTCGACCACCCGGCCGATGTTGTCGTCCATGTTGGTCATCATGCCGGCGAAGATCTCCATGATCCGCGCCTCGCTCTGCCGGTCGCTGTCCGACAGCGACTCCCACGGCTGGTTGAGCAGCACGCCGGGCTGGCCGAAGCGCACCATCGTCACCTCGTCGCCGGGGCTCGCCTGGAAATCCGCGGGAATAAGGCCGAGATCCTTCTGCTTCTGCAGCCGCGCAGCGCGGATCTCGTCGTATCCGTCGTCGTAGCGGCCGGCGTACATGTCGAGGTAGGGCTCGGTCACCTGCAGCGGGAAGTGCACGGCCTGGAACGACAGGTACGCGAAGAACGGCGCGCCGTCGCCGCGACCTTCGTCGATGTAGCCGATCAGCTTGTCGGTGTAGTAGTCGCTCGAGAAGAAGTCGTCCGGGATCTCGACCTCGACCCCGTTCTCGAAGAACGCTCGCGATGCGGACTCCGGGTGCTCGGCGGTGGACTTGAAGTTGGTGGCGAAGGCCGACGCGTAGTTGAGCGAGAACGACTGCTCGAAGCCCCATTGCACGGGCCCGCCGCCGCCCAGGTGCCATTTGCCCGCCATGTACGTGTGATACCCCGCGTCGTGCAGCAGCTGCGCGACCGTGCGCGCGCGCTCGTTGAAGGCGCCCGCGTAGTCCGGGTTGTTCGGATAGAAGTAGTTGCTCTCCTGCAGCGTGCCGACGCCGACGAGGTGATGGTCCGCGCCGGTCAGCAGCTCCGCGCGCGAGGTCGCGCACAACGGGGTCGTGTGGAAGTTGGTCAGCACGCGGCCTTCCGCCGCCAGACGATCGAGGTTGGGCGTGGCGATCTCCGAGCCGAAGGCGCCGATGTCGGAATAGCCGACGTCGTCGGCCAGGATCACCAGGAAATTGGGTCGCGACAGCGGCAGCGGCGCGGAAGGGCCGCCGGTCGCGATCGGCGCGGACTGGCCGCAGGCAGCAAGCGCCGCGGCGACGATGACGAGGGGAGCGGATTTCATGCCGTCGTCACGCTAGCACGCAGGATTTGCCCTGACGTTGATCCGAAAGGATGAAGTTGATCTTGCCCATGCCATGACACCCTGCGATACGATGGAGTCCGCCTCCTACGGGGAGAACCGCATGAAACGTCTGCTCCTGCTGATCGCGCTGGCCATCGCTGCGCCCGCGCAAGCGGAGGATTCCACCAAGGTCCTGGACTGCATGCGCGCAAACGTCCCGCCGACGCTGCGCGTCCAGGAGATCCAGTTCGAGACCACCGACCGCACCGGCGGCACGCGCACGCTCACCGGCAAGGTTTACACGCTGCTCGAGAAGACGCCGTCCGGCGGCGGCCTGGTCCGCGCCATGCTCAAGGTCAGCGCGCCTGCCACGTTCAAGGGCGCCGCGTACCTCGTCCGCGAGACCGCGGACTATCTCAACGAGGGCATGTGGGTGTACCTGCCCTCGGTCAACCGCGTGCGCCGCGTCACCGGCACCTTCGCCGACGGCGCGCTGCTCGGCACCAACTTCAGCTACAACGACTTCAAGCAGCTGGAGAACGCCTTCGTCGGCTCGCGCGTGTCCCAGGAGCTCGACGGCAAGATCGAGGACCGGCCGGTGAACGTGATGGTGTTCGAGCCGATTCCCGCTCCCAAGGCGCCGCCGCCGCGCTACACGCGCGTGCGCACCTGGGTCGACCAGAAGACCTGCGTCCCGCTCAAGGCCGACTTCTACGAAGGTAGCCGCGTGCGCAAGCAGCTCACCGCGCCGGCGTCGGCGCTGCAGAAGGCCGGAAACTACTGGTACCTCTCCGAGGTGGAGATGCGCGACCTCACCGAAGGCACCAAGACCATGCTGCGGGTGCTGGGCGTGAACGCGGGCAACGAGCTGCCGGGCACCTACTTCAACCCGCAGCTGTTCCATCTGGCGAATTGAGGAATCGGGGCCAACGGCCCCTCCTACAACGGCGGATGTAGGAGCGGCCGTTGGCCGCGACGCGCTTGCACTGTCGCCCTTGGTTCCCTCGCGTCGCTGTCCGTCATATCCTCGGGCTCGTGCCGCAGGCTAGATTGACCGCTCCCCGATGAACGCTGCCCTCCCCGACGCCATGCCCGCTGAACACTTCGACGTCCTGATCGTCGGCGCCGGCCTGTCCGGCATCGGCGCCGGCCATCACCTGCAAGCCAACTGCCCGGGCAAGACCTACGTCATCCTGGAGGCGCGCGACTGCATCGGCGGCACCTGGGACCTGTTCCGCTATCCCGGCATCCGCTCCGACTCGGACATGTACACGCTCGGCTACTCGTTCCGGCCGTGGACCGAGGCCAAGGCCATCGCCGACGGCCCGTCGATCCTGAGCTACGTGCGCCAGACGGCCAAGGACGAAGGCATCGATCGCAAGATCCGCTTCCACCACGCGGTGAAGCGCGCGTCCTGGTCGAGCGCGGAGTCGCGCTGGACCGTTGAGGCCGAGCGCAACGGCGAGACCCTGCGCTTCACCTGCAGCTTCCTCTACATGTGCGCCGGCTACTACAGCTACGCCGGCGGCTACACGCCCGACTTCGCCGGCACCGAGCGCTTCGCCGGCCGCATCGTGCATCCGCAGAAGTGGACGCCGGACGTCGACTACGCGGGCAAGCGCGTGGTCGTGATCGGCAGCGGCGCCACCGCGGTGACGCTGGTGCCGGCGATGGCCGAGAAGGCCGCGCACGTGACCATGCTGCAGCGCTCGCCGACCTACATCCTGTCGCTGCCGGCGAGTGACAAGATCGCCAACTTCCTGCGTCGCATCCTGCCGGCAAAGCTCGCCTACGCGCTGGTGCGCTGGAAGAACGTGCTGCTGACGATGTTCATGTTCCAGATGTGCCGGCGCTGGCCTGAGGCGATCAAGCGGATGATCCGCACCGGCGTGCGCAAGGAGCTGGGCCGCGGCTTCGACATCGACACGCACTTCAAGCCCCGCTACAACCCGTGGGACCAGCGCCTGTGCCTGGTGCCCGACGCGGATCTCTTCAGGTCGCTGCGGCAGGGCCGCGCCTCGGTCGTCACCGACCAGGTCGACACCTTCACCGAGACGGGCATCCTTCTCAAATCCGGCAAGGAGATCCCCGCCGACGTCGTCGTCACCGCCACGGGGCTGAACCTCGAGGTTGCCGGCGGCGCCAAGCTCGTGGTCGACGACCAGCCGGTCGATTTCTCCAGCACCTTCGCCTACAAGGGGATGATGTTCAGCGGCGTGCCGAACCTCGCCTTCGCCATCGGCTACACCAATGCCTCGTGGACGCTCAAGTGCGACCTCACGTCCGAGTACGTTTGCCGCCTGCTCAACCACATGGATCGCCGCGGCTACACGCAGTGCACGCCGCGCGTCACCGGCCCGGTGGAGCCGCAGCCGCTGATCGACTTCTCGTCGGGCTACGTGCAGCGCGCGATCGACAAGTTCCCCAAGCAGGGCGCCCGGGCGCCGTGGAAGCTCTACCAGAACTACGCGCTGGACATCGTCTCGCTGAAGTTCGGCGCGATCGAGGACGGCACGATGGAGTTCTCAAAAAAAGAGCCGGCGCAAGGCCGGCTCCTGGAATCCAGACGCGCTGCTTAAAGGTTTAGTGGATCAGCCAGTTCAGCAGGTCCACGTGCGGCGTGCCGATGCCCGTGACGAAGTCCCACTTGGGCATGGCGCAATACAGGCCGTTGCAGCCGACCACGATGTCGTGGAAGCCGGTCTGGCCAGGCTTGGGCGACAGCGGCGTCGCCGTCGTCTTGGGCTCCAGCACGTAGAAGTACGGCGCCGCGAAGCCGACCGCGTTGCCGTGGGCGGTGGAGATGCGCGCCCACACGCCCAGCGCCAGCGGTGACGACAGGCTGGTGCCGCCGATGACCGTCTCGGCGCCGTTGACGTAGACGATGCCGCCCGTGTTCGGATCGGCCGCGAGCGAGATGTCCGGGATGCCCTTGCCGATGGCCTTGGCCGGCACGCGGCCCGACTGCCAGCCCGGCGCCTTCTCGAAGTAGCTGTAGCCGCCGCCGCTGCCGTTCCAGCCGATCTCCTGCGACCAGTTGTTGTTGGCGTCGACCAGCAAGGTCGTGCCGCCCACGCCCACGACCCACGGCGACGTCGCCGGGTATTCCTGGTTCGGCGGGCCCGACAGCGGCAGGCCGAGGTTGATCGCCACCGAGCAGGCCGAGCCGGCGTCGCCGGTGGAGGCGAACAAGGTCTGGCCCTGGGTCGCACCCTGCGCCAGCGCCTGGTCGATGAGTTCCATGTCGCCCGACAGCCAGGGCAGCACTTCGCAGATGCCCAGCGATGCACTGGCGCCTTTGGCCGTGTTCTCGGCGACGAACTGGTTGATTGCAGCGACCAGGTCCGGCGTCGACAACGACGCTGCGACGTATAGCCTCAGGCTGGCGACAGTGCCGGCCATGCCGGTCGACGTCTGGGTGTCCATCGCCCACTCGCCGAGGCCACTGTCGTCCGCGCTCTCGACGCCGCTCTGCAGCCAACTGGTGACCGAGACCGGCGGCAGGCCGTAATGGCTGCGGTAGACCGCGAGGTCGGAGATCACTGATTCCGTGCGGCCCGACATGATGATGCCGATCGAGGTGCCGTAGGCCGGCGGCGTGGAGATGGCGTTGTAAGCCTGCTGGAACTGCTGCGGGCCGTAGCCGAGCAACGAGTTGAACGGGTCCGGCGCCTTGGCCGGATGCCCCGCCCACAGCGCGATGTTGTGCAGCCCGGAGACGTTGAGGACGACCGACCCGAGGCTGTCGGGGACCTGCGCCGGCGTCACGTTGCTGAACACGGTGCGCGTGCCGGCCTTGTAGCGGACCAGCGAGGTGTTGAAGGCGCGCTGCACGGCCGCGACGGTGCCGCTGGCTTCGATCAGCAGCCGGTTCGGCGCCAGGCGCAGGTTCGTGAAGCCCTGCGCGGTCAGATAGTCCATCACGGCCCTGGCCTGCGCCGTGGTGGGGAGGTGGTTGGCCGAGAAGGTCGCATCCGGCATCAGCTGCCCGAACGCGGGGTCGCCGTAGGTCGTGAGGTGGGTCAGGAAGCTGTCCAGCGCGGCGCGGTTGCGCAGCTTCAGGCCGACGACGATGTTCAACGGTGCGGTCGCCGGCATGGCGCCGAGCGACACCGCCTTGGTCAATGGCATGGCCTGCGTTTTGGTGTTGACCCAGGCCGAGGCCTGCGCCGACGCCAGCATCATCGGAACCAGCAGGAGCGAAGCGAGGCGCGTGGGCGCCAGAAATCGACTGCTCATGAATTGTTTCCCCGTAAGTGGTTGGCGCTTTTCCTACGCGCGTGTAGGGATTTTCGCACGCAGCCGACGGGGCCGCCAATGAGGAGAAATCGCTCCGGCTCAGGCGCGGCGCTCGCGCATCAGGAACCGGCAGTAAGCCGGGCACAGCAGCACGGCCCCGAGCATGTTGGCCGTGAACATGAACACCAGCAGGCGGCCCATGTCGCGCTGGAACTGCAGGTCGGAGAAGAGCCAGGTGGCCACCCCGCCGGCCAGGCAAATCCCCGTGAAGATCACGGCTTTGCCGGTCTTCTGCAACGTGCGGAAGTAGGCCTCGCGCAGGGGCAGGCCTTCCACCTTCACGTGGTGGCGCAGCAGGTCGTAGATGTAGATGCCGTAGTCCACGCCGATGCCGACCGCCAGCGTGATCACCGGCAGCGTCGCCACCTTCAGGCCGATGCCGAACCACGCCATCAGCGCGTTGGCGAAGATCGACACCATGAACAGCGGGATGCAGATCGCCAGCAGGCCCGCCATCGATCGATACGAGAGGAGCACCAGCACGACGATCACGGCGTAGACCCACAGGATCGTCGCCAGCTCCTTGTCGTGGACGACCTCGTTGGTCGCCGCCATCACCGCGACGTTGCCGGAGCCGACGGCGAAGTGGACCGGGCACTTCTTCGTCAGCGCGGCGTACTCCTCCGACTCCCCGCCCTTGGCCCGGCGCACGGCAATCTTGTCGGCGCAGGACCTGCGGCGTGACGTCCGGGTGGTCCTGGAAGAATTCGGCAGCGTTCTCGGCGTCGAAGCGCTCGACGGCCTGGATGATCGACGCCAGCGTCCCGGCCTTGTGATCGGCGGTGAAGATCAGCACCGGCATCGCCGTGCAGTGATAGTCCAGCAGGCCGCTGCCGGTGGAGATCGCCTGGTTGATCAGCGCCAGCACGCTGCGGTTGCGCGGCACCGCGTTGAAGCGCGGATCGAGCTCGAGCTGCCCGGAGTACATGCGGCGCACGAAATTGGTGATCGCCTTGGTCGAGCGCACGCCCGGCGTGTTGTCCATGCGCCAGGTGAAGCGGTCGATCTGCTCCAGGACTGCGAACTCGATGCAGGCCTCGGCGTCCGTCTCCGCAATCACCTTCAGCAGATCGGTGCCGATGGTGAAGCTTGCAGTGACGGCCGCAACGTCGCGGTTGTAGACCGAGTCGGGCGTGAGCTCCGGCACGCCCAGCTGCGCGTCACCGACGATGCGGTTCTCCTGCACCTTCCAGGAGACGCCGAGCACGACCAGCGACGAGAGGATCAGCGCCGCCGCCACCGGCTTTTCCGTAACCACCGAGAGCGCGCGCCAGACGCGGTCGCCGGCGTGCAGCTTCGCCAGCCGCTTCTGGCGGAACGCGTCGACGTCGCGCACGCTCAAGTACGACAGCCAGATCGGCATCAGGAGCTTGTTGGTGGCGATCACCGCCACCATGCCCAGGCACGCGTTAACCGACATCTCACGGATGATCCCGATCGGGACGAGGTAAATCGTCGCGAAGCCGGCGACGTTGGTGAGGAGTGCGATGGTCCCCGGCACGAACAGCCGCCGAAACGTCTGACGCGACGCTTCGTAGCCATCGCGGCCGGCGACGACCTCGTCGGCCCAGGTGTTCACGTACTGCACGCCGTGCGAAGTCGAGACCGCCAGCACCAGGAACGGCACCATGATCGCGAACGGGTCCAGCCCGTAGCCGAGCGTCTTCAGCAACCCGAGCTCCCAGGCGACAGCCACCAGCGAGCAGCCCATCGGCAGCAGCGCCAGGCGCAGGCTGCCGAGGTACCACCACAGCGCCAGCATGGTGGCGACGACGGTGAGCACGAAGAACATCGCCACCTGCCCGACGGCGTCGGCGACGTCGCCGACCACCTTGGTGAAGCCGATGATGTGGACGTCGACGTCGGGGTTGTACTGCGGGCTCTGCGGATCCGTGAACTTGCTGCGGATATTCTCCAGCGCGTGCGCCACGGCGATGAGATCCGTCTTCTCGCCGGTGACCGGCGACCGCTCGAGGACCTCGCCGTAGATCATCGCGCCGCGCTGATCGACGGTGACGTAGCGGCCGATGATGCCGGCCTTGCCGACGTTCTCGCGCACCTGCGCGAGCATCTCCGGCGTCGGCTCGTACTCCGCGCGGATCACGTCGCCGGAGACGAAGCCGCCGTCGACCACCTCCATGTAGCGCACGTTGCGCGTGAAGATCGACGACACCTGCGCGCGGTCGATGGCCTTGCCGAAGAACACCTCGTCGGTGGCGTCGCGCAGCGTCGCCAGGAACGGCGCGGTGTAGATGTCGGGGACCTTGGACTCCGGCTTGAGCATCACCGCGACCAGGATCGCGTTGGCGCCGCCGAACTGCTGCTGGTACTGCTTGAACACCCGCATGTACGGATGGTCCAGCGGGATCGACTTCTCGAAGCCGGCGTCCGGCTCGATGCGCAACGCCTGGAGGAACAGCGCGACGGTCAGCGCGACAAGAGCCGCCAGGCACAGCGGCCGTCCGCGACGACCGTAGAGCAGCGGCTCGATCGCAGCGACGAGCCGGGTGGCGGACAGCTGCATCAGCTCTTCTTGTTCACCGTCGCCGCGTCGAGGAACGCCGGCCGCTCGCCGCCGCCATGCAGGACGAGATTGGTGCCGGACGCATAAGCCGCGGCGGGCGATGCCAGCCAGACACACGCATCTCCGATCTCCGCGGGCAGCGCCATGCGACCCGCCGGCACCGTGGTCGACACCGCGGCGATGCCGGCCTCGTCGCCGTAGTGCAGCTCGGATTGCTCCGTGCGCACGAGGCCCGGACTCACCGCGACGACGCGCACCTTGGGCGCCCACTCCACCGCGAGTGACTGCACCAGGTTAATGACGCCCGCTTTGGCGGCGCCGTACGCCGCCGTCCCCGGCGATGGTCTGAGCGCGCTGACGCTGGCGACGAAGACGATCACGCCGCCAGCGTCGTGCGCCTGCATCAGAAGGTTCGCCTTCTGCGCCAGGTGCAGTGGCGCGAGGAGATTCAGCTGCACGATCGCTTCGTGGAAGCGCGGCGACGCCTTGTCCGCCATCGCGAACGGCGAGCCGCCGGCGTTGTTCACCAGCACGTCGAGCCGGCCGTGGCGCTGTGCAATGTCGGCGAAGAGCTTGTCGCGCGCCGCCGCGTCGCGCACGTCGGCGGCGATGAACTCCGCCTTGCGGCCCGAGTGCGCCGGCATCTCCGCTGGCGCCTCGCGCCCGCAGCAGATCACCGTCGCGCCGCTGGCGAGGAAGCGCTCGCTGATGCCGCGGCCGACGCCCTTGGCGCCGCCGGTGACGAGGACGATTTGTGCCATGGGCTAAATGCTAGGTCATTGAAGGAACACGTCGTTAGTCCACACGGACGAAGCTTCAAACACGTCCGCGCTCGAACATGCTTGCCGTATGTCCAAGCCCGTCCCCGAAGCCAGGTACGCGCAGCTGCCCAACGGCCGCCGCATCCATTACATCGACGAGGGCCAGGGGCCGGTCGTGGTTTGGCTGCACGGCTCCGGCAACGGCGCCAGCGGCTACTCCAACTTCAAGGGCAATTACCCGGCGCTGGTGAAGGCCGGGTTCCGCTGCATCGTTCCCGACCTCATCGGCTTCGGCTACTCGGACAAGCCCGCCGACGTCGAATACCCACTCGCGTTCTTCGTCGAGTGCGTGAAGCAGACGCTTGACCAGATCGGCGTCGACAAGTACACGCTGGTCGGCAACTCCCTCGGCGGCGCGGTCGCGCTCGGCATGGCGCTGGCGCATCCCGGCAACGTCGAGCGCCTGGTGCTGATGGCGCCGGGCGGCCTGAACGACCTGCCCGACTACCTGGCGATGCCGGGCATGGCGGCGATGTTCGCGCTCTTCGGCGCCGGCAAGCCGATCACCGAGGCCGACATGAAGGCGTTCTTCGTGAAGGCCTTCGTCGTGAACCCCGCGGTCGTCGACGACGCGCTGGTGCACGAGCGCTACGAGCTGATGAAGCTGCAGAACCCGCAGGTCATGAAGACGATGAAAGTGCCGAACATGACTGCGGATCTCGGCAAGATCAAATGTCCCACACTGTCGCTGTGGGGCCTGAACGAGAACATGATGCCCGACAGCGGCATCCTGCGGCTCGCCAAGGGCATGCCGAACTGCCGCATGGTCCTCGTCCCCAACTGCGGACACTGGGTGATGATCGAGCATCGCGACTTGTTCAATCGCATGGTGCTGGACTTCCTGAAGAACGGATGAGCCTCTCCCCCAGCGTCATCACCCAGCTCGGCGACGAGCTGTTCGCCCTGCTCCGCGGACGCCGCACGCGCGCGCCGCTCACGACCACGCATAGCGACATCGACATCGACGACGCCTACAAGATCTCCTTGCGGCTGCTGGAGCGGCGCAAGGCCGAGGGCGAGCGCGTGATCGGCAAGAAGATCGGCGTCACCAGCAAGCCGGTGCAGGACATGCTCGGCGTGCACCAGCCCGACTTCGGCTTCCTGCTCGACCGCATGCACGTCGCCGACGGCAGCACCGTCAGCCTGGCCAAGGCCGGGCTGATCCAGCCGCGCGCCGAAGGCGAGATCGCCTTCGTGCTCAGCCGCGACCTCAAGGGTCCCGGCGTCACCGCCGAGCAGGTGCTGGACGCGACCGAATACGTGACGCCCTGCTTCGAGATCGTCGATTCGCGCATCGAGAACTGGAAGATCAAGATCCAGGACACCATCGCCGACAACGCGTCCTGCGGCGTCTTCGTGCTCGGCGAGTCGCGCGTCAAGCCGCGCTCGCTGGACCTGCCGTCGGTGAGGATGCAGATCCACAAGAACGGCAAGCCGATCGCCACCGGCGAAGGCCGCGCCGTGCAAGGCCATCCCGCCACTGCGGTGGCTTGGCTGGCCAACACGCTCGGCGCCTTCGGCATCCCGTTCCTGAAGGGGGAGATCATCCTGTCCGGATCGCTGGCGCCGCTCCTGCCGATCACGCCCGGCGACAAGTTCGAGATGACGCTTGCCGGCATCGGCGGCGCATCGATAGGGTTTGAACCATGACGAAAATCAGATGCGCCATCGTCGGCTCCGGCAACATCGGCACCGACCTCATGTACAAGCTGAAGCGCAGCGCGCTGCTCGAGCCGGTGTGGATGGTCGGCATCGATCCGCAGAGCGAGGGCCTGGCGCTAGCGCGCAAGCAGGGCCTCAAGACCACTGACAAGGGCGTCGACGGTCTCGTGCCGCACGTGAAGGCCGATGGCATCCGCATCGCCTTCGACGCGACTTCCGCGTACGTGCACAAGGAGAACTCCGACAAGCTGACCAAGCTCGGCGTCGTGATGATCGACCTCACTCCGGCTGCGATCGGCCCCTACTGCGTGCCGCCGGTGAACTTGAAGGAGCACGCCGGCAAGGGCGAGATGAACGTCAACATGGTTTCCTGCGGCGGCCAGGCCACGATCCCGATGGTCTACGCGGTGTCGCGCGTGCAGAAGGTGAAGTACGGCGAGATCGTGGCGACGGTTGCGAGCAAGTCGGTCGGCCCCGGCACGCGCAAGAACATCGACGAGTTCACGCGCACCACCGCCAGCGGCGTCGAGAAGGTCGGCGGCGCCAAGGTCGGCAAGGCGATCATCGTCATCAACCCGGCCGAGCCGCCGATGATCATGCGCGACACCATCCATTGCCTGACCGAGGAAGCGCCCAAGCAGGACGAGATCACCAAGTCCGTGCACGAGATGATCAGGGAAGTGCAGAAGTACGTGCCGGGCTACAAGCTGGTCAACGGCCCGGTCTTCGACGGCAACCGCGTCACGACTTTCATGGAAGTCGCCGGCCTGGGCGATTACCTGCCGAAGTACGCGGGCAACCTCGACATCATGACGGCGTCGGCGACGCGCACGGCGGAGATGTTTGCGGAGCAGATGAAATGAATCTCAAGGGAACCGGCATCAAGGTGCACGACATGTCGCTGCGCGACGGCATGCACCCCAAGCGTCACCAGATCACCATCGAGCAGATGAAGTCGATCGCCAAGGGGCTGGACGAGGCCGGCGTGCCGCTGATCGAGGTCACGCACGGCGACGGCCTGGGCGGAGCGTCGGTGAACTACGGCTTCCCGGCGGCCAGCGACGAGGAATATCTGCGCGCGGTCATTCCGCTGCTGAAGAAAGCCAAGGTGTCTGCCCTGCTCCTGCCCGGCATCGGCACCGTGGATCATCTGCGCATGGCCAAGGACTGCGGCGTCACTACGATCCGCGTCGCGACGCATTGCACCGAGGCCGACGTTTCCGAGCAGCACATCATGCTCGGCCGCAAGCTCGGCATGGACACCGTCGGATTTCTGATGATGGCGCACATGATCGAGCCGGCCGAGATCCTGAAGCAGGCGCTGCTGATGGAAAGCTACGGCGCCAACTGTCTCTACGTCACCGACTCCGCGGGTTACATGCTTCCGGATGACGTCAGCGCGCGGATCAGCCTGCTGCGCGAGAAGCTCAAGCCCGAGACAGAGATCGGCTTCCACGGCCATCACAACCTGTCGATGGGCATCTCCAATTCGCTGGCCGCGGTCGAGGCCGGCGCGCGGCGCATCGACTGTGCCTGCGGCGGCATGGGCGCCGGCGCGGGCAACACGCCGCTGGAGGTGTTCATCGCGGTCTGCAACCGCATGGGCATCGAGACCGGCGTCGACGTCTTCAAGATCTCCGACGTCGCCGAGGATCTGGTCACCCCGATCCTGGACTTCCCCGTGCGCATCGACCGCAACGCGCTGACGCTCGGCTACGCCGGCGTCTACTCCTCGTTCCTGCTGTTCGCCAAGCGCGCCGAGGCCAAGTACGGCATCTCCGCGCGCGAGATCCTGCTCGAGCTCGGCCGCCAGAAAATGGTCGGCGGCCAGGAGGACATGATCGAGGACACGGCGCTGACGATGGTGAAAGCCAGGGATCTGAAGAAAGGCGATGCACAGGGACGTGCGAGTGTCGCGGGCGCAGGAAGCGCAGGAGCGACCAAGGCATGAAGACCGCGCAGGCCGAAGCGCTGATCGACGCGCCGATCGACAAGGTCTGGCACGTGATCATGGATCTCAAGAACTATCCGGACTGGAATCCGTTCACGATCGAGGTGGTTTGTCCGCGCGGCCCCACCGTCGGCGCGCCGATCGACCTGCACGTGCGATGGGCGGACGGAAAAGGGCTGATCTCCAAGGAACGCATCTCGCGCATCGAGCCACCGTCGCCGGGCGACGGTCTGAAACGCGCCTGCTACGGCTATCAGTTCGGCACGATCCTCTCGACGCTGAACCTGGTGCGCAGCAATCGCCTGCAGCTGCTCGAGGAACGGTCGGGCGGCAAGACGTTCTATCGCACGACGATCCAGATGACCGGCCTGCTTTCGGGGCTTACCCCCCTGGCCAAGGTCCAGGACGGCTTCGACCGGCAGACGGCGGCGCTGAAGAAACGCTGCGAGTCGTAAAAACCCGACACGCCCGCACGCGGGCGTCCGGCATAATGGCGTCGATTCGTTACGCCGGGTTCCGGGGACCCAATGATCCGCCGATTCAAGATCGCAGCCTGCGCTGCGTTGTGTGCTTTGTCGTTTGCCTCTGCTGCTGAAACCGCGACTCCCGAACCGCTGACGGCGGCCGATGTTCTCGACGAAGGCAAGGCGATCACGCTGACGCTTCCCGACGCCACGCAGCACACCCTCAATGGTCCTCGCACCCACCCTGCTCCCGGGATGGTCGGCCTGGTCGCGCGTTCCGCCACCGGCGCGGCGCGTCTCTACGCGTTCGTGGTGGACGGCCAGCTGATGAGCGCCGACGCCTACGGCAGCTTCGGGCATCAGTCGATGATGCCGCTCGCCGCGAAGAAGGCAGCGCGCGCATACGACGTGCAACCCACAGATGAAGTGACGCTGCCGGCGTCGGCGCCCAAGGCCTACAAGCCTGCAGCCAAGGCAGCGCCGGGCCCCGATGGCAAGTACGAGATCCGCGTGCTGATCCTCTACACGCCGCTCGCCGCCGCGCGCCTGGGCACCGGCCAGATGCGCGCGCACGCCGAGCGGCTGATCTTCGTCGCCAACGGCGTCATGCAGACCAGCATGGTGCCCGTGCGCTACACGGTGGCCGGCGTTTCGCCGTTCGCCGACACCACGGAGGACGACGACTACTACGCCAACCTCGATGCGCTGGCCGGCAGCGCCAGCGTCGGCGCCCTGCGCAATCAGGCGCAGGCGGACCTGGTGATGCTGTTCCGGTCGCAGGACGGCAAGCCCACCGGCCGCGGCGGGCTCACGCTTTGCGGCCTGAGCGGCGGCTTCAACAGCATGGACGACAGCGATCCGCCGCTCAGCGTCGACGCCGATCGCGACGGCTTCAGCGTCGCCGGCGTTGCGCCGAGCGAATCGGGCTTCACCTGCGGCGACCTGATCGTGGCGCACGAGATGGGGCATTCGCTGGCCGGCGGGCACGACTACGCGAGCTCCGGCGGCTTTGCGTACTGGAAGCCGTATTCGCACGCGAGCGCGTGCCAAGACGCCGAGGGCGAGGTCGCGTATTACTCGCTGATGTGGGGCGGCGGCACCGGCCCCGGCCGCAGTCACGGCGACGTCATCACCAATCCGGACCTGATCCTCGACGGCCGCAGCTGCGGCGCCGACGGCGATCCGCAGTTCGAAGCCTCGCAGGCCAACAACGCCAAGGCCATGACCGAGGCGGCGCCGTACGTCGCTGCCTATCGTGGCCCGACCCAGTCCGCGGCGGGCGCCGGCGAAGGCGGCGGCGAGAGCGCTTCGGGCGGCGGCAGCCTGTCGTTCGTGTCGTGGATGCTCTTGATGCTCGGCGGTGCGCTTAGAATCACGCGCCGTGACGCCATCCTTCCCCAAGCTCGCTGCAGCCGTCGCCTCTGAAGGCCAGACCTTCGCGCGCGCCGAGCAGGTGCGCGTGCTGCTCGAGCAGTGCGGATCCCTCGCCGACTGGCGCGCGTTCGCCGCCAGCTGGAACGGCATGCCCCTGGATCAATACCTCGCCGAAGGCCACCGTTGCCGACGCCGTCGCTACGCGGTCTATCGCGCCGTCGGCAACCTGATCGATCGACAGGCCCATCAGCCGCACTACCAGAGCCGCGACTACAACGCGCTGTTCGGCGGCATCGCTCGCAGCTTCGAGCCGGTCGGCGAGGACATCGGCAAGGGCGCGACCCTGCGCGCGATCCTAAAATTCTGCCACCTGGTGTTCTCGCGGCTGGCGCCGGCGGTGGTCGAGTGGCACGTCGAGGTGCACCAGTTCCGCATCGAGGCGATCGCGGGCGAGCCGGGGCAGCCCACGCCCGAAGGCATGCATCGCGACGGCGTGGACTACGTCTGCGTGCTGATGGTGCAGCGGCAGAACATCGCCAGCGGCACCACTACCATCCACTCACCAGACGGCAGGCCCCTGGGCCAGTTCACACTGACCGATCCGCTGGACGCGACGCTGATCGACGACGCGCGCGTGTATCACGGCGTGACCGCAGTGCAGGCGCTGGATCCGGCAAGGCCCGCCTATCGCGACGTGCTGGTGGTGACGTTCCGGCGCGCCGCTTAGAGGACGAACGGAATCAGCGCCGGGACTTCGGCGCGATAGCGCGCGTAGGCCTCGCCGAAGGTCTCGGTCATGAAGCGCTCCTCGAGCTTGAGCTTGCGCCACACCCCGACGAGGAAGATCACGATCGCGATCAGGCCACGCCATTCGCCGCGCGCGATGGCGCTGCCGACGAAGCCGAGCAGGATGCCGGTATAGATCGGATGGCGCACCAGGCCGTAAGGTCCCGTGCGGATCAGCTCGTGTCCCTGCTTCACGGTGACTTCGCCGCTCCAGTTGCGGCCCAGGTGCAGGCGCGCCCAGACGCTGAACAGGAGTCCAGACAGCAGCACCGCGACGCCGATCCAGTAGAAGCCCGCCGTCGGGGGCAGGAAGCGGGCGCCGAGCAGGCCGCCCGGCAGGTGCTGCGGCCAGATCAGCAGCGCGGCGATCGCCGTGGGGATCACGAACGCGAGCCGCGAGGGCATCGACTCGCTCCGCTTCACGGGCTTCACGCCGCGGGCGGCGATCGCCCAGTACGCCATCCAGCCGATCCAGATCACCGAGATCAGGTTGGCGTAGAGGAAATTCATCGTCAGGCTGGCGCGGGCGGCGTGCGCCCGGCGAACAGGGTCTTCGGCGTCACCTCCGACAGGTCCATGGCCAGCGTCGAGGTCGGCACGAACTTGGTGGCGCTGATCTTCCAGTGGCCGTTGATCTTCCGGTACTCGTCCTCGTAGTAGCCAGCGAGCTGCGTCAGGCTCTTGGCCTGCGTGTTGATCAGGAAGTAATGCAGGCTCCACTTGCCGCGCGCGTGCATCTCGTCGAGCACGTCGATCTGCGGGTTCATGCCGTGGTGCATCTCCACCATGTGGTCGTGGCAGCCGATGTCGGTGAAGATCTTCACCACCGCGTCGGCGTTGTCGAAGGTGCCGAGCGCGCCGTAGTCGATGTGCACCTTGCCGTCGGCGAAGCAGGCGCGCATGCCCTTGGGGTCCTTGCGGTCGCAGCAGAAGAAGTAGCGCGCCTTCATCGCCCGGATGGCGTCGGCGTCCTCGAGCTTGCGCAGGCGTTGTTCGATGTCGGTCATGAGCATGGCCTCGTGTAGGTCGGATCAAGCGAAGCGGATCCGACACCGCGCACAGCATGACCCCGGCGCGCATGGCGCGCCCTACCGCAAACAGGTGAAGCGGCCGCGAGGCGGCGGCGTCTACTGTCCACGCACTGACTTTGGAGCGATTGATGTCGGCCGAAGACGACGTCGTCTCGGGCAAGGCGTGGGACGACTTCTGCGACTCGCTCAAGCGCGCCGGCCAGCAGGTGCTGCGTCCCGAGGCGCCTGCCACCGAGCTGGACCGCGCCGAAGGCTGGCGCTATCTCACCCGGCTGCTGCGCATCGGCCTGGAGATGCACCTGGAGTTCGCCGACCCCGACTTCCCCGGCTTCTTCGCGCCCTCGCACGAGACCGGCAAGATCGGCGCCGACAACCCCGACAACCTCTATCTCATGGGCCGCCTGAACGGCGCCCACGAGTACCGCATCTCCGGCGATCGCGGCACCGTCTCCTACCTCTCCTTCGGCACGCAGAAGGGCGGCTACGAGACCGACGGCAAGATGGAACAGACCGGGTTCGTCGAGGCCAAGGACCTCACCCTCGGCAAGGACGGGCGCTTCGAGATCACGCTGTCGCAGCAGAAGCAGCCGGGCAACTGGCTGCGCATCGAGCCGGCAACCAATGCCGTGATCGTGCGTCAGACGTTCATGGACCGGAAGAAGGAGCGGCCGGCGCAGCTGAGGATCGAGCGCATCGGCTCGGACGCCGCGCCGGAGCCCCTGACCGCCGCGCGCCTGCAGAAGAGCCTGGCCAACGCCGGCAAGTTCGTCGAAGGCACCGCGACCCTCTTCGCCAACTGGGCGCAGAGCTACCTCAAGCACCCCAACCAGCTGCCGCCGGCGGACCAGGCCCTGTGCCAGCGCGTCGGCGGCGATCCGAACATCTTCTATTACCATTCATACTGGCAGCTGGCCGACGACGAGGCGCTGGTGATCCACATCGCGCGCATCCCCGAGTGCCGCTTCTGGAACCTGCAGATCAACAACTGGTGGATGGAATCGCTGGACTACCGCTATCACCGCATCCACGTGAACACGCATAGCGCCAAGCTCGACGCCGACGGCGGCGTCTCCATCGTGCTCGCGCACCGCGATCCGCATCGGCCGAACTGGCTGGACACGGCCGGCCACAAGAGCGGCACGATGTGCCTGCGCTGGGTCGGCGCCAGCGAGCAGGTGCATCCAACGACTAAAGTAGTGCGCCTATGACGCCCGACCTGTTCGATCCGATCCGGCTGAAGGAGGAAGCCACCGCCGCCACCGGCGGGCTCAACGACTTCGGCGACGCCAGCTTCCGCGACGGCCTGGGCATGCTGTGCAAGGCGCTGGCGACGGAGGCCAAGCTCTCCGAGATGGGCGCCAGCATCCTGCGCCAGAAGATCCTCGGCCAGCTGATCAACCGCCTGCGCGTCGAGGACTACTTCGCGGGCTACCCGGAGATCTCCCGGGAGGAGGTGGCGCCGCCGCTGGTCATCGTCGGCCTGCCGCGCACCGGCACGACCAAGCTGCACCGCCTGCTGTCGCGCGACCCGCGCTTCTACTGGATGGCTTTCTGGGAATCGCAGTTCCCGGTGCCCTTCCCGAGCGAGACGCTGGAGAAGCCCGAGACGCGAATCAAGGAAGCGCGCGGCATCGTCGACCTGATGACGCAGGCGATGCCCAAGCTGATGGCGATCCACCCGATGGCCGCCGAGGAGGCCGACGAGGAAGTGATGCTGATGGAGCACTCCTTCCTCTCCGCGTTCGACGCCTACGCCAACATCCCGAGCTACGTCGCCTGGCTGGACCAGCAGAGCCAGGCGCCCGCTTACCAGTACCTGCGCCGCATGCTGCAGTTCCTGCAGTGGCAGAAGCGCCGGCGCGGCATCGTCGGCGAGCGCTGGGTGCTGAAGACGCCGCATCACCTGCTGCGCATGGACACGCTGCTGCGCGCGTTCCCCGGCGCACGCGTGGTGCAGACACATCGCGACCCGGTGCAGAGCATCCCGTCGATCGCCAGCTTCATCCACACCTTGTGGGCGATCTACAGCAACCAGGCCGATCCGGTCGCCGCCGGCCGCTCGTGGAGCGAGCGCATGGCCCGCGCGCTCAAGCACACCATGAGCGTGCGCTCGCGCGTCGCCGGCGACGTGTTCCTCGACGTGCAGTTCCGCGACACCGTCAAGGAGCCGCTAACCGTGGTGCGCCGCATCTACGCGCTGCTCGAGTGGCACCTGTCGGGCGACGCGCAGGACTCGATGTACCGCTGGCTCGCGGAGGACGCGATGACCCACCAGGGCGGGCACGAGTACTCGCCCGAGCAGTTCGGGCTCACCGAGGACCAGCTCAAGCAGGACTTCGCGGAATACCGCGCGAAGCACATCGAAGGCGCGGCATAGGGAGAAGCGAATGCTGCTGAAAGACAAGATCGTGATGGTGTCCGGCATCGGCCCGGGGCTCGGGGTCAAGCTTGCGGTCGAGGCCGCGCGCGAAGGCGCGCTCGGCGTCGTCATCGGCGCGCGCAGCGCCGACAAGCTCGACGACGCGGAGAAACGCATCCAGGCGGTCAACGCGGGCTGCGCCGTGGTCAAGCACAAGACCGACATCACCGATCGCAAGCAGTGCGAGGCCTTCGTCGACGTCGCGGTGAAGAAGTTCGGTCGCGTCGACGGCCTGGTCAACAGCGCCTTCCTGCACGGCGACATGGACTACGTCTCCACCGCCAACCTCGACGACTGGATCAGCGGTCCGATCGCCACCAACCTCATCGGCACGCTCAAGCTCACGCAGGCCGTGATCCCGCAGATGAAGACGCAGGGCGGCGGCGCCATCGTCATGGTCAACACCATGGCCACGCGGCAGATCCCGCCCTTGGGCGAAGCCGGTTATGCCGCCTCCAAAGCCGCACTCGCCAACTCGACCAAGTACCTCGCCAAGGAAGTCGGGCCGCACAAGATCCGCGTGAACACGGTCTACATGGGCTGGATGTGGGGCGCGCCCGTGCAGGGCTACATGGAGTGGCAGGCGTCGCAGTCCGGCGGAAAGATGACGGTGGAGCAGATGAAGGCGGGCGTCGCCTCAGGCATTCCGCTCGGCGAAATCCCCACCGACGACGACTGCGCGCGCGCCGCGCTGTTCTTCATCTCGGATTACTCGCGCGTCGTCACCGGCGCCGCGCTGGACGTCAACGGCGGGCACTACATGCCGTGACTCCCGACGTCCGCTGCGAGCGTCCGGTGCGGTTTGCCGGGGACGTGTGGCGCCAGGGACGGCGCCACCCGAGGCTAACGGAGCTTTTAAGTCGTCCCCCGGCAAACCGTACCGGCGATCGCTAAGAGTCGGATCCGCTGCGCTTGATCCGACCTACGGCGTCATTCCGGCAGCGTCTGCCCCGAGCCGCCCATCTCCGCGGGGAAGTCCTTCTGCTTGGGCAGGCCGTCCTTGATCCGCAGCACCGCCTCGCCGTAGTTCACGTGCACCGCGGGCTTGAACTTCAGGCCCGGGATCATCGCCACGAACACGTCGGTGAGCTTGAGCGGCGGATGCTCGGCGAACAGGTGCCCGCCGCAGGTCTTGCACCACTTGCGGAAGCTCATCGGCGTCTTGTTGTAGGTGCCGATGTTGGCCGCGCCCTTGGTGACCTTCACCGCGTCGGGGTTCCACAGGCTGAACGCGTTGACCGGGCCGGCGGACCAGTGCCGGCAGGACTCGCAGTGGCAGAAACCCATCGCCGCCGGCTCACCGCTGACGGTGAACTCGACCGCGCCGCAGAAACAGCTTCCCTTGTAATCGCCCATTGGTTTCTCCTGTTTGGATCTTCAGCTGCATTCCTGCCGCAGTCCCGCCGCGACGTCGACGCCCATGAACGACTCGCCGGGCTTGAAGACGCGGCCGGGACCCACCGTATACGGCCCGTGCAGCGACGCGACGATGGTCTCGCGCACCGTCGACCACGAGCCGTCCGCGTTGCGCTGGAAGTCGCCGCATTCCAGCGAGGTGTTGAGCTTGCGCGTGGTGTAGCCGCCCGGCGGCGGCGGGCCCGGGTCGTAGGAGACCTCCGAGGCGCAGGCGGCCAGCAGGAGCGACGCGACCAGCAGCAGGCAATGGTGTGTGCGCATTCTTGTTCTCATGGCGTTCAGGCCCTAGTTTATTCCGACCAGCCGGTTCCCGACGTCTTCACCTGCCGTCCGCGCCCGCGGCCGTGGCTGCCCCACAGCGCGACGGCGGCAGGGTCCAGCGTGGAAAGCAGGCGGTGCAGCAGGCTCTTGAGCGCCGCCGATTCGCCGGCGCCCAGGTGCGCCACCAGCTGCGACTCGACCGCCTTGGCGGCGGAGATCAGGCGCAGCGCCACCGCCCTGCCCGCCTCGGTGAGCTCGTATTCCGCCCAGTCGGCTTCGGCCACCACCGGCGCCTCGCGCGCCAGGCCGCGGCCGATCAGCGAGTGCACGGCGGCGGTCGCACGCTCGTCGAGCACGCCTTTCATCGCGGCGTCGAGCTCGGTGGCCGTCATCACGCGCTTGAGCGTGAGCGTGGACAGCACGTAGAACTCCTCATCGCTCAGGCCTTCCTTCTCCAGGTGCGGACGGATCTGCCGGTAGAACTGGAAGTGCCCGCGTCCCAGAAGGTAGCCGAGGAAATCCTCGTTGAAGCTGCCGGCGAGATCGGCGACGCCGGGCTTGCTCTCGACGGGATCGCGCTTGGCCGCGTGTGCGTAGCGCCCGCCGTGGAACACCAGCGGCGCGCTGTCGGAGCGATCGAAGGCCAGCACCTTGCCGACGAAGATCACGTGGTCGCCGCCCTGGTACTCGAACGCGGTCTCGCACTGGAAGCGCGCGGTGCAGCCGCGCAGCAACGGGATCTCGCCGACACCCGTTTCCACATCCAGCCCGCCGAACTTGTCGGCGCCGCGCTTGGCGAAGCGCGACGACAGCTCGTCCTGGTCGGCGGCGAGCACGTGCACCGCCCAGTGCTTGGCGGCGCGGAACGCCGGCAGCGACAGCGCGTTCTCCGCCAGGCTCCACAGCACCAGCGGCGGGTTCAGCGAGACGGAGTTGAAGCTGTTGACGGTCAGGCCCAGCGGCGAGCCGTCCTGCGCGCGCGTGGTGATGATGGTGACGCCGGTGGCGAAAGCGCCGAGGGCCTTGCGAAATTCGGTGGCATCCAACGCCGGAGCAGTGCTCATGGACCCATTGTATGACCGCCCAAGGACCGCGGATTGAACGACGCTACGTCGTCGGTCGAATCCGCGTGATCGAAGCCACCATCAGAAGTTGTATTTCACGTTGATCGACGCGTAATCCCGATCCGCATACGGATGCTGCCGCAGCGAGCTCTCGCCGATGTTCTTCGTCGTGCTGCCGAAGAAGAAGTTGTACGACAGCGCGATCTCGAGGTTCTGCAGGTAGGTCATGCTCCCCGAGACGCCGAGGCGCCGGTCGCCTTCGCCGTAGAGCGCGCCGAACGCGGCCGTCAGCGACGGGTTGCCCTTGGTGATTTCGCCGTAGGCGATCTGGTTCTTCAGGTCCCAGCCCGAGATGATGTTGTGGACGTTGGCGAACGCCAGCATCTGGAAGCCGAAGGAGTTGACGTCGTAGAAGGGCTCGTCGCCGTTGCCGACCGGGCGCACCCCGGGCTCGGGGTAGATCGGGTCGGCATCCAGCAGGCGGAAATATCCGAACTCGCCGACCCAGGCGAAATCGTCGTAGATGAACTTGGGATTGCCGACGTAGATCGCCGACAGCAGCACCTGGCCGATCTTGCCGCGCGTGGCGACCGGCGCCAGCACCTGCGAGATTATCGCCTTGACGCTGGTGGGCACGCGCTCGCGGTACAGCACCTCGCCGGCGACGTTGAAGTCGCCCAGCACCGTGGAGATGCTGGTGCCCATCAGGCGGATGTCGTCGAAGTACTTGATGTTGTAAGTCACCGGCACGGTCTGGAAGAACAGCTCTGTGGTCAGCTCGCGCGGGCCGATCTGGCCGATGTGCGCGTATCCCATGTTGAGCTTCACGCTCGGATTGGAGTCGTGATAGCGCAGGTAGTAGAAGCCCAGGTTGGTCACGGGCGTGATCTGCCACTTCACGCCGGTGCCCCACTGCCCGCCGTTGCGCGCACGGATGTCGTCCTGCCGGTAGACCTTGATGTACGGGGGCGCGTTGAACACCGTGCCGCCCGCGCCGTTCAAGTCGCACAGGCTCTCGGCCGCGCCGCCCGCGGTGCCGGCCAGAGGCTCGGGCACGCCGATGCCGGTGAAGATGCTGGTGAAGACGCCGACGCAGTTCTCCAGGTACAGCGGATTGACCGAGCCGTAGACGAACTGCGCGCCCGGGCCGACCACGTCCTGCACGGCCAGGAAGTCGCCGACCGGGAAGATCTCGGTCGGCGTGAACGCGAACTTGTAGTAGCCCAGCAGCGTGAAGTTGGTGAGCGGCTGGAACGAGCCGCTGACCTGGTTGGTCGGCAGCAGGATCTCCTTGATCTCCGCGCCCGGCACGTAGGCGCGCGTGGCGTCCGCCCGGTTCTGCGCGAGCATGATGCCGGAGAGGAACAGGCTCTCGCCCCAGGCCGCGACGTGCCGGCCGACGCGCAGGTTGAGCGCCATCTCGTCGAACAGCATCCAGTCGGTGTAGGCGTAGGCCTCGAGCAGGCGCGCGCGGCCGCCGTCGAAGATGCGCGCGTCGTGGGTGAACTCGTTGTGCTCGCCGTCCTTGTTGATCGTGCCGGGCGAGTCGTTGCGGTTCTTGCGGCGGTAGGCCTGGTCCAGGAACCCGTCGGCGCTGCCGTGGATGCCGAAGTGCTCGGTCGAGGCGTGCACCTCGGCGAACAGCGACACGCGGTTGTGCACCAGGCTCCACTGGCGGAAATTGCGGTCGCCGTCGTCGAAATTCATCATCTGCCGCAAGCCGGTGTGGCCGAAGGCCTGGCCTTCCTGCACGTCCTGCTGGTTGATGCTGATGTTGAGCGGATCCACCGGCCCGTTGATCAGGTCGTCGGAGGGATTCTTGGTGCGCACGGCCAGCGCGTAGTTGCCGACGAGCTTCCACTCGGCGTCGACGCCCCAGAACGTGTAGTTGTGCGCCGAGGCGGCGCCGCTGAAGGCGGCGGTCGCGCAGAGCGCGACGGCCTTGGCGACGCGCAAGCACGCGCGCGCGGAATCCCGCTCGTTGAAGTCCACCATGAGCCCACTCCTCTCCGGTACCGCTTTATTTGAATTACTCTTCGCGTAACCTAGGGTCCGCAGGCCTCCCGGAGCCTCACCCGAAGGGATTAGTGGGCCGAATCTAAAGGCGGGACCATGAAGAAATACCTGAGCCCCATCGACGCCGCCTTCCTGCGCATGGAGACCAAGCGCACGCCGATGCACGTCGGCGCGCTGATGACCTTCCGGCTCCCCGACGGCGCGCCCAAGGGCTTCCTCAAGTCCATCGTCGACCAGATGCGCGAGAAGCCGTTCCTGCCGCAGCCCTTCGGCTCGCGGCTGGCGCAGGGGCGCATGTCCGGCGTCGCGCCCGCCTGGGAAGAGGCCGAGGTCGACATGGAGTACCACCTGCGCCACTCCGCTCTGCCCTATCCGGGCGGCGAGCGCGAGCTCGGGGTCCTGATCGCGCGCATGCACAGCCATCCGCTGGATCAATCCCGTCCGTTGTGGGAATGCCATCTGATCGAGGGCCTGGAGCCAAACATTAGCGAAGCGGCAGGCAAGCCTGCCGCGGGCCGCTTCGCCATGTACTTCAAGGCGCACCACTGCGCGATCGACGGCATGGGCGCGATGAAGATGGTGCAGAAGTGGCTGTCCACCGACCCCAACGACAAGCGCATCACCGGCCCGTGGATCCTGGCGTCACGGCCGCCCGAGGAGGCGCCGGGCGCCAAGCGCTCGCTCTGGCAGCGCCTGAAGAAGCCGGCGCGCGCGGCGGCCGAGCAGGCCCGCGGCATCAAGGCGCTGGTGACGACGCTGGCCAAGATGGGCAAGGGCGAGGACAGCGGCGCGCGCATGGCGCTGTCGACGCCGCGCAGCCTGTTCAACGTGCCGGTGTCGCAGCAGCGGCGCCTGGGCACGCAGATCCTGGATCTGAAGCGCATCAAGGCGATCTCCGAGAAGACCGGCGTCAGCGTCAACGACGTCCTGCTCGCGCTGTGCGGCGGCGCCATCCGGCGCTACCTGCTCGAACACCAGGCGCTACCGGGACGATCGCTGCTCGCCTCGGTTCCGGTCGGCCTGCCGCGCCCCGATGGCAAGTCGGGCAACGCCGTCGCCGGATTCGTGGTGCCGGTCGGCACCGAGATCGACGATCCGGTCGAGCGGCTGAACCTCATCCATCGCGTGACCACGCGCAGCAAGGCCGAGGTGATGGAGATGACCGACGCGGCACGTGCGCAATTCGCGCTGCTGGGCCTGTCGCCGTTGATCATCGGCCAGGTGCTCGGCGTGCTGCCGAAGATGCCGCCGTTCTTCAACTTCGTGGCGTCGAACGTGGTGCTGTCGAAGGATCCGCTGTACCTGATGGGCGCGGAGCTCGAGGCCATGTACCCGGTGTCGTTCCTGTTCGACGGCTACGCGCTGAACATCACGCTGGTCGGCTATCGCGACCGCGTCGCCGTCGGCTTCCTGGGCTGCCGCAACGCCATTCCGCACCTGCAGCGCCTGGCGGTGTACACCGGCGAGGCGGTTACGGAGATGGAGCAGGCGCTGGCAAAGCCGCGGAGCGCGGCGGGCGCGCCGAAAGCAGCCAAAGGCCGAAAGCGAAAAGCAGGCTGACGCGATGCGACGCAAGAAGATCCTGCTGATCGACGACGACCCCGTGGTCGTCTCCCTGTACACGGCGCTGTTCCGCCACCACGGCTTCGACGTCGACGCCGCCCACGACGGCGAGGCCGGCCTGGCCCTGCTGCCGACGAGCAATCCCGACGCGGTGGTGCTGGACCTGGGACTGCCCAAGGTCGGCGGCATCGAATGGCTCTACGCGATCCGGGCGGACGCGCGCTTCGCCACCATCCCGATCGTGATCCTGACCGCCAGCCAGCACGACTGGCAACTGCGCGCGGCGCAGAACACCGATGCCACGTATGTGCTGCGCAAGCAGGGCACCACGCCCGACGAGGTGGTGGATTCGGTGATGAAGACGCTCGAGGGGATGCCGCTGCGCCACTGAACCCGGCGCAAGAACTGCCGGTCTGAATTCCATGTCGTCAACCACATGGAGATTCACATGGCCGACAACGACAAGGTCATCAACAAGCTCAACGACCTCATCGAGCTTGACTTCGACGCCATCGAGGCCTACCAGGCCGCGATCGAGCGCCTCGAGAGCCCCGAGTACAAGCGCACGCTCGGCGAGTTCCTGGCGGATCACGAGCGTCACACGCGCAACCTGCGCGACTTGGTCATCAAGCTCGGCGGCAAGCCCTCCGACGGTCCCGACTTCAAGCGCTATCTGACCAAGGGCAAGGTGGTCCTGGCCGACCTCGTCGGACAGGATCGCGCGATCCTGCTGGCGATGCGCGTCAACGAGGAAGTCACCAACAAGCGCTACGAGCTGGCGCTGGCCTCCGACGGCGGCATGGACGCCCAGACGCGGCAGACCGTGGAAGCCAACCTCGCCGACGAGCGCCGCCATCGCGAATGGATCCAGGCGCAGGTCAAGGAGGAGAAGCACGCCAAGGAGGAGTCGCACGCATGAGAGCGCTCTGCTGGCACGGCAAGAAGGACATCCGCTGCGACGTCGTCCCCGATCCCACCATCGAGGACCCGCGCGACGCCATCGTCAAGGTGACGAGCTGCGCGATCTGCGGGTCGGACCTGCACCTGTTCGACGGCTTCATGCCCGGCATGAAGCACGGCGACATCCTCGGCCACGAGTTCATGGGCGAGATCGTCGAGGTCGGATCCGCGGTGAAGAAGCTCAAGGTCGGCCAGCGCGTGGTGGTGCCGTTCACCATCACCTGCGGCGAGTGCGAACAGTGCCGCCGCGGCAATTTCTCGGTCTGCGAGCGCACCAACCGCAACAAGGATGCGGCCGACAAGATGTTCGGCCATAGCACCGCGGGGCTCTATGGCTACACGCATCTCACCGGGGGCTACGCCGGCGGCCAGGCCGAGTTCGTGCGCGTGCCCTACGCCGAGTCCAGCGTCGTCGTCGTGCCCGAGGGGCTGACCGACGAGCAGGTGCTGTTCCTCGGCGACATCTTCCCGACCGGCTGGCAGGCCGCTGCGCAATGCGATATCGAGCCGACCGATACCGTCGCGGTCTGGGGCGCCGGACCCGTCGGACAGTTCGCGATCCGCAGCGCGGCGCTTCTGGGCGCCAGGCAGATCATCTGCATCGATCGCGTGCCCGAGCGCCTGGCGATGGCGAAGGCCGGAGGTGCGGTGCCGATCAACTTCGACGACGAAAGCGTGCTGGAGCGGCTCAACGAGCTCACCGGCGGCAAGGGCCCGGAGAAGTGCATCGACGCCGTGGGCCTGGAGGCGCACGCGACGCGCGCGCTGGACTCCGTCGTCGACCGCGCCAAGCAGGCCGTGATGCTCGAGACGGATCGCCCGCACGTGCTGCGCGAGATGATGTACGTCTGCCGGCCCGCGGGCACGCTGTCGATCCCCGGGGTCTACGGCGGCGTGATCGACAAGATCCCGTTCGGCGCGGCGATGAACAAGGGCCTGACCATCCGCACCGGGCAGACGCACGTCAAGCGCTGGACCGACGACCTGCTGCGGCGCATCCAGGAAGGCCAGATCGATCCGTCGTTCGTCATCACGCACACCTGCAGCCTGGAAGACGGGCCGGCGATGTACAAGACCTTCCGCGAGAAGGAGGACGGCTGCATCAAGGTCGTCTTGAAACCGCAGGCGGTCCACTAGCGACGAAGCGCCTCTGGCGGCGCTCGCCTGTCGGAAGCGTTCTAGACCGGCGGACAGCCGCGGTTGATCGCGCCGAGCAGGCGCGCCAGCCGCAGCACCCCGGTCGGCGCCACCGACTTGCCGGTATTGAGCAGCGCCACCGAGATGTCGCGCTGCGGATCGGCCCAGCACAGCACGCTGACGAAGCCCAGGTGGCCGAAGGCCTGCAGGCAATCGGGGCCGAAGAGGCCGAACGGCCGCTCGCCGAGCATGAAGCCCGCGGAGAACCGCAGCGGGATGCGCAGGATCGCGTCGAGCTGGATCTTGCCGACCGGCTTGATCGCCTCCTGCACGGTCTCGCGCTTGAACAGCCGCACGCCGTCGAGCTCGCCGCCGTTGAGCAGCATCTGGAAAACCTTGCTGGCGTCGTCGGCGGAGGCGTAGATGTTCCCCGCCGGCACGACGCTGTCGAGATAGCCATCCGTGTTGGAGGCCTCGACCGCGCGCTCGAACGGCACGCCGATGATGCGCCGCGCGTAGGTGGTGATCGGCCAGAACGGCTTGGGGCCCGTCAGGTGATTCGCGGGCGAGAGCTTGCGCTGCTCCGTCGGCAGCCCGAACGTGAGCGTGCGCAGGGAGAGCGGCTCGGCGATCCACTTGCGCAGCGCGTCGCGCAGCTTCATGCCGCTGGCGCGCTGCACCAGCTCGCCGACGATGAAGCCGCTGGTGAGCGCGTGATACGCCTGCTTCTGGAAATGCGGATCGTCGGGCGGCGCAAGGCACAGCATGTGCACCAGCGCGTCCCAGTGCTGCAGCAGCGCGGGATCGGGATTCTTGATCGGCAGCGCCGGGATGCCGGCGCGATGCGCGAGCAGCTGGCGGATCGTCACGCGATCCTTGCCGTGCGCGGCGAACTCGGGGATGTGATCGGCGACGCGGTCGTCGAGCTTGAGCTTGCCGTCCTCGACGCACTTGTGCAGCAACAGCGCCGTGATCGCCTTCGACGCGGAGAACAGGCAGATCGGCGCGTCCGGATCCAGCGGCACGCACGGGCCGTCCTCGCCCGGCCCGTTGCCGGACAGGCAGCCGATGGCGCGCTTGATCACGATCTTGCCGCGCCGGCGGATCACCAGCGTCATCGCCGGATGCGTGCCGGACTGGTAGACCTGCTCGACCGCGCGCCAGATACGCGAGACCGCGCTCGCGGTCATGCCGACGTCCGAGGGTGCGACCTCCGCGGCGTAGTCGATGCGGGTGACGTCGCGCAGGTCGCGCGGGACCGCGACGTAGCGCTCGCGCGAGAGGAGACCGATCACGCCTGCCCTGCCGGAATGCGTACGACGATGCCGTCGAGCTGATCGGTCATCTTGACCTGGCACGAGAGGCGGCTGCGCGGCCCGGGCTCCACCGCGCCCTCGAGCATCGCCTCCTCCATCTGGTCCTTGGGATCGAGCTTGCCGAGCCAGGGCTCGTCGACGTAGACGTGGCAGGTGGCGCAGGAGCAGCAGCCGCCGCACTCGCCGATGATGCCGTTGACCATGTTGCGCGTCGCGGTGTCCATGATCGACTGGCCGACGGGCGCGTCGAGCGTCTGTTCGGTGCCGTCGGGCTGGATGTAGGTGACTTTGGGCATTGTCGTCGGTCGGGGCTAAAGCCCCTCTTACATGCATTTGTAGGAGGGGCTTTAGCCCCGACATCATGCTGGCAGGAAGGATTTCAGCGGAATGTTTTCGTCCGCAAGCTTAGCGGGATCGAGCGCGATGCGCGCAGCGACGAGCTTCTTCGCCAGCGCGAAGTCTGCGGGCTTGCTGACGCAGTCGGCGGCGATGAGCTTGCCGTCGCCGAGGTAGAACGCGGAGAACGCGCGCTGCGTCTTCGGATCGCCGCGCAGGATCATCTGCTCGAAGCCGGCGGAGAGCCCGACCATCTGCAGCTTCACGTCGTATTGATCGGACCAGAACCACGGCACCGCGTCATAGGCCTTCGGAGTGCCGACGAGCGTGTGCGCCGCCGCGCGCCCCTGCTCCATCGCGTTCTGCACCGATTCCAGGCGCAGCCTGCGCGCGAAGAATCCGTTCGGATGATTGGTGCAATCGCCGGCGGCGACGATGCTCGGATCCGACGTGACCGCGTTCTCGTCGACGACGATGCCGTTGTCGATGGTCAGCCCCGCTTCCTGCGCCAGCTCGGTGTTGGGGATCAGGCCAATGCCGACGACGACGAAGTCGGTGTCGATGCGCGTGCCGTCGCCGAGCGTGACGTGCGTGACCTCGGGTTCACCATCGAACGATTTGATCTGCACGCTGGTGCGCAGGTCGACGCCGGCGTCGCGATGCACGCGCTCGAAGAACTCCGACATCTGCGGCACGGTGACGCGCGCCAGCACGCGCGGCAAGCCTTCGAGCACCGTTACCTTCAGCCCGGACTTGATCAGGATCGCCGCGACCTCCAGGCCAATGAAGCCGCCGCCGACGATCGTCACGTGCTTGCCCGATGCGCAATGGGCGCGGATCGCATCGATGTCGGCGATGGTGCGGACCAGGAACGCGTTGGCCTTGTCCGCGCCGGGCAGCTGCAGCGGACGCGCCCGTCCACCGGTGCACAGCGCCAGCTTGTCGTAGGCGAAGTGCCGGCCGTCCTCCAGGCGCACGACCTTGTCCACGCGATCGATCTTCGCGACGCGCGCCGAGCCGATGAACTCGATGCGCGCCTTGTCGAAAGTGGCCTTGGGCATCACCAGCAGCGAGTCCTGGGTGACGCTGCCGGCGAGATACGCCTTCGACAGCGGCGGGCGCTTGTACGGCAGGTGCGGCTCCTCGCCGATCAGCGTGACGCTGCCATTGAAGCCGGTCTGCCGCAGCTCGGACGCGATCTGCCCGCCGGCCTGGCCCGCGCCGACGATGACGATTCGCGGAGACGCCTCGCTCATCGGCGTTACAGCGCGTACGGCTTGAGCGGCGGCTCCTCGGTGACCTGATGGAACACCGGCAGCGAGCCGCTGCGGGATTCGTCCTGCAGGATCTTGAGCATGCCCTGCACCGCCGTCGGCGCCACGATCTGGTTCGGCACGAAATCGAGCAGCCCGCACAGCGCCGAGGCGCCACCCGCGCGCTGCACGTTCGCCGGGCCGGGATTCAGGATCGCGTCGAGCGTCAGGCGGAACGTGAGGCGATCGGTCAGCCCGATCGACAGGTGATCGACGAAGCGCCCTGGGCAGACGTTCTGCAGGCGGATGTTGGCGACGTTCGGATTGCCCTTGGCCCAGTCCAGGCCGGCCGTTGGGATCGGCGCGCTCGGCTCGACCAGCTCGTCGAACATCGTGTAGAGGCTGGTGTAGGAAACATCCCCAGGCGTCTCGTCACCCCGGTTGACGGCGGCGACGAACTTCGACTTCGGCTGGAACTGGAAGAACGCCGCGGGCATGCCCAGCGGATTGCTCGAGCCGAAGCCGCCCGGCGAGGAGCGCGTGGTGCCATGGTTGGGCCCGGCCTGCAGAACGAAATCTGCGGTGGCGTCGCGCGCCGACTTCCAGAACTTGAGCGCCCAGCGCGGCATCCCCGCGCCCTGGCTGTGGCCGATCATCGCCACCTTGCGGCCGCTCTGCGCGCGGATCCTGCGCAGCGCGTTGACCACGTACTCGGCGGAGATCTGCTGGTCGCCCAGTCCGCGGTCCGGGTAGGTGACGGTGCAAACGTCGAAGCCGCGGCTGGCGAGCAGCGGCAGGTACGTCCAGGTGTACTGCTCCTCACCGTTGGTGAACGTGCCGTGCACCAGCAGCACCGGCGGCTTGTCCGGGTGCGTGAAACCCGTGCACATCAGGCCCTTGTCGAGCGTCGCCTGCGGCGTCTCCAGCGGCGGGTCGTCCACCGCGCGCGCCGGCGCGGCAAACCAGAGAGACGCACTCAATGCGGTGACAGCCAGGAACGTTCGCGACATGGGATCCCCCCGAAGACGTCCCTATCATCGCCCAGCGGCCGCGCCTCCGGCATCGGCCGAGCGGACGAGACCTCCCGGCGCGGCAGCCAATCGCCAGTCAGGGCGCGGACTTTGCGCGGCTCTATGCGTAGCGCGCCAGGATCTCCTTCCGCTTCGGCGGATGGATGTTGGCGCGGGTGACGTCGCCGTCGTAGTGCGCGAGGACCCTGGGGTCCATCACCTTGCGCCACAGCGGCGGGCAGAGCGCGACGAGGATCATGCCGAAGTAGCCGGAGGGCAGCTGGGGGCTGTCGTCGAAGTGGCGCAGCGCCTGGTAGCGGCGCGTCGGATTGGCGTGGTGATCCGAATGCCGCTGCAGGTGATACAGCAGCACGTTGGTGACGACGTGGTTGCTGTTCCAGGAATGCTCCGGCCGGCAGCGCTCGTAGCGGCCGCTGGCTTCCTTGCGGCGCACCAGCCCGTAGTGCTCGATGTAGTTGACGAACTCCAGCAGGCAGAACCCGTAAACGGCCTGCACCAGCAGGAACGGGATCACGACGGGTCCCAGGGCAGCGATCAGCACGCCATACAGGACCACGCTCATCGCCCAGGCCTGAAGGTTCTCGTTCTGCACGCTCCACACGCCCCTGCCCGCGCGGGCCAAGCGCTCCTTCTCGATGTTCCAGGCGGAGCGCGCACTGCCGATCACGGTGCGCGGCAGGAATTCGTAGAGCGATTCGCCCAGTCGTGCGCTAGCCGGATCGTTCGGCGTCGCGACGTTCTTGTGATGGCCCTTGTTGTGCTCGACGAAGAAGTGGCCGTAGAACACCTGCGCCAGCGTGATCTTCGCCAGCCAGCGCTCGAGGGCTTCCTTCTTGTGGCCGAGCTCGTGCGCTGTATTAATGCCGCCGCCACCGACGATGCCGATCGACAGCGCAAGCCCCAGCATCTCCCACCAGCGCAGGTCGCCGCTCGCGACCATCCACGCTCCCCAGAGGAAAACGCCGTACTGGATCGGGATGTACAGATAAGTGAGCCAGCGGTAGTAGCGATCGTTCTCGAGCTGCGCGACCAGGCTTTCCGGCGGATTGGCGCTGTCTTCGCCGATGAGCCAATCGAGCGCCGGGAACAAGCCGTACACCACCAGCAGCGGCAGCCACCAGAACAGGCCGAGGCCCGTGGCCTGCGCCAGCCCGAAGCCGAGGAATGGCAGCGCGGGGATGACGGCGCCGAGCAGCCACAAGAGGCGCTTGCCGTCCTTCCAGCTTTCCTGCGTCCGCACTTCAGTGTTCATGTCTATTGGCACCCAGCAGAGAGATTGATCAACACGGAGACGCGCGCGATACCGACGTCCGACGGTCCGATCGGAATCAGATTTCCAGGCGCGGCCAGATCCGGGCAGCCATCGCCGTTGAGGTCGCCAGCCATGAGATCTTCCGGGAACCCGGCAATGTCGTAAGACCCTTCCGGCGAGAAGTGCCCATGCCCGTCGCCCTGGAAAATCACCAGGCGGCTCGAAATGATCTGCGTCACGGCCATGTCGAGGTGGCCGTCGCGGTTGAAGTCGACCAGCTGCAAGCCCTCGGAGGAGTCGGTGGCACGCTCATCCAGGACCTGCACGGAGCTCGGTCCGCTGAGGCGCATCTGCCGTTCAGGCGCGAATCGACCGCCGCCGACCCCGAACAGGATCGAGGCGTCGTTGCTGATGATGGCGTTGAAGATGAACAAGTCGCCGTTGCCGTCCTCGTCGATGTCCCCGTAGCGGATCAGCTCCGACAAGGTGCCGACCGGATAGGAGTCCGACTTGCGGAACGTCCCGTCGCCATTGCCCAGCAGGATCTCCACCGCGCCGTGCAGCAGGCGCCCGGACACGTTGCCCAGAACTGAAGGTGTGCCCACCGTCGGCTGTGACTCCGTCACCGCCAGGTCCGGGATGCCGTCGACATCGAAGTCGGCGACCAGCAAGGCCAGCGCCACGTTGGTCGCCGGAACCGGCGCCGCCGCGTGAAAGCTGCCGTCGCCGTTGCCGAGCAGGATCGTGATCTTCCCGCCGCCGTAAGTGGATACGGCGATGTCGAGGTGGCCGTCGCGGTTGAAGTCTGCGATGCCGAACTGCGAAGGCCATACACCCTGCCCCTGCAGCGGGTACTGACCGCTGACGCCGAATGAACCATCCGCACGACCGAGCAGCACTGTGATCTTCAAGGTGGTGTAGCCGCCGGACACGATGTCGGGAATCCCGTCGGCGTTGAAATCGGCGACCTGGACGGCCGAGGCATCCGTATCGGCGTTGTCGATGATGGTGCGCTGGGTGGTGAACGTACCGCCGCCGACGCCGTAGAGCACGACGGGGCCGCCGCCGAGGTTCGCCATCACCAGGTCGGCGTACTCGTCGGCGACACCGTTGCGATACAGATGCGCGATCGCGCCGGGACTGGCCGTCCCGTTGTAGGTGACGGTCGACGCCGGATAGTCCTGTGCGACGGCGAACTTGATGTCGCCGGTCTGCTGCTCAGCGAGCGCGTCACGTTCTCCTCCCGAGGTTCCCGGGCCTTGCCCGCAGGCCATGCACAGCAGCGCGGTCAGCAATACGGCGCTCAGGGTCGACGGCGTTGCCGCCGTCTTGTGGTTCTGCATTTCCGCGCCTCGCTTGAATCGTTAAACTTCTGAGCCGATGATGCGGGGATTCCTCTCGCAAGCCTTCCAGCCGGCGACCGTTGTTTTTCATAATCTGATCATGGGGGACCCGCCATGAAACCCTGGCTGCAAGTGCGCAGGCATCTCGGTCACAAGCCGATCGTCGAGGGCCTGGTGGGCGGGTCGACGCCGCTTTACGTGGAGCGCTACCACTTCCGGGACGTCGAGCGATCGGTACCCGGCGTCCAATGCATGGTCCTGCTCACGCAACTCGGCGGCGCCGCGGTGCAGGAAGGCGAAGTCGGGAACTGGCGCGTCAAGTCCTTGCCGACGCGCTCGATGCTGGTGCCGGCCGGCTGCGCGACGCACTGGCATTACAGCGGCGGCGTGGACTTCGCCGCGTTCTACTTCCCGGAACAGTCGGAGGGCATCACCGAGCGCTTCCGTCTGCTGGCCCGGCCGGGCCAGGGACCGCGTCAGTTCAGCGACGCCCTAGTCGGCACTGCGGCGCTGGAGCTCGTCACCGAGCTACAGAAGGGCGGCGCGACCGACGAGCCCTTCGTGACATCGCTGGCGACGGTGATGCTCAGCCAGACCTATCGTGCGCTGACCACGCCCGAGACCGGCGGCATCAGCCAGAACCATTCGCACTTCGCGCGCATGCAGGGCGTGTTGAACCACATCCGCGAGAACCTGGCGCAAGACCTGTCGGTGCAGCGGCTGGCCGCCCTGGCGCGCGTCAGCGAAGTGCACTTCCGGCGCGTGTTCGCAGACTCCATCGGCGCGCCGCCGCATCGCTACATCCTTGCCGCCCGGCTCGAGCAGGCGCGCAAGTTGCTGACGATGACGGCGCTGCCGATCTCGCAGATAGCGCACGACTGCGGCTTTGCCAGCCAGAGCCACCTGACCACCAGCTTCAAGGCGGCGCATGCGGCGACACCCAGGGAATTCCGCGCGCAGATCAGGCGCGAGAGTTAGTTCACCGCAAGCAGACCGCGCCTGGCGGGGATCCACCAGACGAGGCCGAACAACAACGTCGCGAGGATCACCCGCAGGGCTTGCGGATTGCGGCCCCTGAGGACGTAGAACGCCAAAGGGACTTCCAGCACGTGCGCGGCGACAAGGACCATCGCAACCTTCACGACCACGTGCGAGCCCAGCCCATTCAGGCTCAATACGATCGCTACCGCGTAGAACGCCAGCAGCACCAGCATTTGCGACAGCCAGAATCCTCGTGTCTCAAGCATTGCTGTTCCCCCTGGCCAGCCGCAGGCCCGTAGTGACGACGCTCTGGTACATCCCCGGAAGCAATCGCTGCAGGCCGTCGGCCGCACGCGCATCGACGCCGATCAGAACACGCCTGGAATTCCTCTGCACGCCGGTGAGGATCGCGCGCGCGCAGTCCTCGGCGGTCGTGCGCAGGAGCTTCTCGAAACCCTGACGGCTGCCTTCGGCGTTGCCGCCGGTCACCTTGGCGATGCTGTCCGACATGCGCGCCGAAGCCGCGATGTTGGTCTTGACGCCGCCCGGATGGACGCAGGTGGCGCTGACGCCGATGCGGGCCAGATCCAGCTCCTGGCGCAGGGACTCGGTGAAGCCGCGCACCGCGAACTTGCTCGAGTTATAGGCGCTCATGCCGGGCTGCGCGAAAAGGCCGAAGACGCTGGAGAGGTTGATCACGTGTCCTTCACCCGAGGCTTTCAGATGCGGCAAGAACGCCTTGGTGCCGTAGACGACGCCCCAGTAGTTGATCCCCATGAGCCACTCGTAGTCGCTCACCTTGGTTTCCTCCACGGTGCCGGTGAGCGCGACGCCGGCGTTGTTGAAGATCATGTTCACCTTGCCGTGCTCTGCGACGGTGCGATCCGCCCAGGCGTGCACCTGCTTGCAATCGGCGACGTCGACCTTTGCCGTCGTCACGCGTACGCCGTGCCGCTCGGCGAGCCTGGCCGTTTCCGCGAGTGCTTTCTGATTGGTGTTGCTGCTGAGCGCGAGGTCGCACTCGCGTGCGGCGAGCTCCAGGGCCAGGGCGCGGCCGATGCCGGAGCTGGCGCCGGTGATGGCGGCGACGCGGTTCTTGAACGATTTCATGGTTGGTCTCTGTAGGTATCAGCGATTGAGGAGGGTGCGGCCGAAGAACTCGAGCTGGTCGCCGACGGCGCGCTCGAAGTCCTCGCCGACGTAGATGTCGAAGTGATCCATCTGCGCGTATTGCCTGAGCTCGGCGCCGGCGCGCTTCGCGAACGCGAGGGCAGCGGGCGCAGACACCGCCTGGTCCTGCATGCAGGCCTGGATCAGCGCCGGGCAACGCAGGTCCTGCGCACGGGGTCGATACAGCGCGAGCGTCAGCGCCATGCGCGCGCTCATCTCGTTGCGCCACCTCAGGCACGCGACCGCAACGTAGCCGTCGTAAGCCTTTTCGCCGGCGAGCGGCGCAAGAACTCCGGCACGTGCCACGATCGGGATCAGGATCGGCGACAGGCCCAAGACCCCGCGAATCGCGTCCACGATGGCAAGCACAGTGAGCTTCAGCACCTGAAACAGTCCAACAGTGCGGGTCAGCTGCAGCACTGCGGCCAGGCCATCCGTCATCGGGTTCTGCGCTGACACGGCTGCAATCCCCTTGTCCTCCGCGGCGATCGTGAGCACATGGCCGCTGGACAGCGACGTGCCCCACAGCGCGATGCGCCCGTTGTCGACACCAGGCAGCGCGCGCGCGTAAAGCACCGCAGCGCGCCAGTCGTCGAGTTGACGACCAACCGTCAGCAATTGCCGCGGCATGCCGTCGCTGTCCCCGAAGTGGCGATAGTCGAACAGCAGCACCGCGTACCCCGCCGCCGCGAATCGCTCGGCGAACGGCTCGAGGCCGCTGCCGCGCGTGCCGCCAAGTCCGTGCGCCATGACGATGCAAGGTGCGCGATCCGATGCGGTGCGCGATGCATACAGCCACGCATGGCAACGAACCCCGCAGCTATCGAAGGTCACGTCTTGCCGCAGGACGCTCACGCCGCCACCTTCAGTGCCCGCGGCTTGGCGCAATAGAGCGCCTCGAAGCGATCCACCGCGTGACCCAGGCCAACCGCAAGCTGCTGCATGTGCGGCAGGCTGTCTCGGCAGGCAGTGAGGCCAAAGTTGAGTACGCCGTCGTAGCTGAAGCAGGTCACGTTGAGCGCGGCCCCGTGCATGGGGATGCTGACGGGGTAGCTGTTCAACAGGCGCGCGCCGTAAAGGTAGCGCGGCTCCTGCGGCCCGGGAACGTTGGAGACGACCACGTTGAAGATCGGCTTGTTGCGCCCTGCCCTGCCCGTGAGCAGGCTGCCGATGTAAGGCGCGAGCATCAGGCTCGAATACAGCGACTGGCTGCCATCGGGCAGCGCCTTGAGCCGCGCCTTGGCCTTGGCCGTGGAAGCCTTGATCGCTTCGACGCGCTGGCGGTCATCCGCGATGTGCGTGCCGAGCGTCGCGAACATCATCGACACGTTGTTGCCGATCTCCTGGTCGCCCGGGTTGTGCAGCGAGACCGGGACCGATGCGGTCAGCCCCTTGGACGGCAGCGCGTTGTGGCTCTCCAGGTAGTCGCGCAGCACGGTGCCGGTGAGCGCGAGCACGACGTCGTTGAGCGAAGCGTCCGCAGCTTTCGCGATCGCCTTCAGCCGCGCGAGTGGCTCCGCATGCGTGGCGAAGCGACGCTGCGAATAGATGCGGTCGTTGATGATCGTGCGCGGCGCCGAGCGCAGTGTCACTTCGTCGCCGTCGCCCTTGTGGGTCCAGATGCGCGCCGCAGCCTTCGTGATCGTCAGCAGCGTCGACGCCTTGGGCAGCTTGAGCTTGCGCGCGGCTTTCAGCTGCGCGCGCGGCACACCCTTGGCGCTGTCATCGGTCGCAGCCCAGAACGGCAGCTGGCCGACGGCATGCGGCTCGAGCGACAGAGCGCGCATCACCAGCTTGGTTGCGGAAATGCCATCAGCGAGCGCGTGATGCAGCTTGAGATAGATCGCGAAGCGATTGTCCTGTAGGCCTTCGATGACCACCGCCTCCCACATCGGCTTGCGCAGGTCCAGCGGCTGGCTGTGCAGCCGCGCAATCATCTGGCCCAGCTCGCGCTCCCCGCCCGGACGCGGCAGGGCCAGGTGACGCACGTGGTATTCCATGTCGAGGTCGTGCACTTCCTGCAGCTGCGGCAGGAATTGCAGGCGGCCGGCGCGCTGCAGGCGATAGTTCCAGGGATTGCGGAAGATCCTGCAGGCGCGGAAGCGCTGCACGACTTCGCTGACGAATTCCGGCTTCGCGTTTTCCGGCAGCCCGAAGATCATCAGGGCAGCGACGTGCATCGGCGAGCGGCTGGATTCCAGCTGCAGGAAGCTCGTGTCGAGCAGAGACAGGCGACGGGCGCTCACGAGACTGCTCCGAAGCGCAGCACGCCGTCGTCGATCGGCTCCTGGAGCAGCATCTTCGTGTCGCGCCCGAAGTGGTTCAGCACCCGCCACGGCAGCTTGCTGCCCTGGCGCGGCTGCAACGCCGCGGAGCGCTGGACGTAGCCGGACTGCAGGGCGTCCATGATTCCGCTGTCGAGAACGCAACCCTCGCCATCGCGCGGCGTGGCGACGTCGCAGCCGGTGATCTCCATGTGCCGCATGAGCCGGCAGATGTAGGCGGCGGCGAGATCCGACTTCAAGGTCCACGGCGCGTTGGTGTAGCCGAAGATCCAGGCCATGTTGGGCAGGTCCTGCACCAGCACGCCCTTGTAGGTCATCCGCTGGTTCATCGGACGCTCGACGCCGTCCACCGACAGCTGCATGCCGCCCATCATCTGCAGATTCAGGCCCGTGGCGGTGACGATGATGTCGGCCTCGAGCGTCTGTCCCGACTTCAGGCGAATGCCGGTCTCGGTGAAGGTCTCGATGTGATCGGTGACGACCGAGGCCTGCCCCTGGCGCAGCGCCACGAACAGGTCGGCATTGGGCACCGCGCAAAGGCGCTCGTCCCACGGCATGTACTTGGGCGTGAAATGCCGCATGTCGACGTTGGGGCCGACGTGCTTGCGCACTTTGCCGAGGAGGAACTTGCGCATCAGCTGCGGCCAGCGCTTGCAGGCTTCGTAGAGCGCGCGCTGGAACAGGACGTTGCGCTTGCGCGCCAGCGTGTAAACCAGGTGCCCGGGCAGGAACTTCGACAGGAACGCGGACAGCTTGTCGTGTGCCGGGATCGAGAAGATGTACGACGGCGAGCGCTGCAGCATGGTGACGTGCGCGGCCGTGCGGGCCATCGCCGGCACCAGCGTGACGGCGGTGGCGCCGCTGCCGATGACGACGACTTTCTTGCCGCTGTAGTCGAGATTCTCCGGCCACTGCTGCGGATGGATGCACTGGCCCTTGAAGGTCTCCACACCGGGGAATTGCGGCAGGAAGCCCTGGTCGTGGTTGTAGTAGCCGGTGCAGCTGATCAGGTACTTCGCGGTGTAGCTGCGCATCTCGCCGCTGGCTTCGTGCAGCGCGCTGACCATCCAGTGGCGCTGCTTGCTGCACCAGTTGGCCTGCGTGGTCTTCAGGCCGAAGTGGACCTTGTCCTCGACGCCGTACTCGCGCGCGGTGTCGCGGATGTAGTTGCGCAGGTCCGCGCCGTCGGCCTGCACCTTGTTGGAGTTCCATGGCCGGAACTTGAAGCCGAAGCTGACCATGTCCGTGTCCGAGCGCACGCCCGGGTAGCGGAACAGGTCCCAGGTGCCGCCGAGGTTGTCGCGGCGCTCCAGGATCACCAGGCGCTTGCTCGGGAACTCGCGCGAAATCTGGCAGGCGGTGCCGATCCCCGACAGCCCCCCTCCCACAATCAGCACATCGACCTGCTCGCTCATCGTCGTCTCCTCGCTCATGGGTTTCTCACTGCCAGCACAGCATCGGCTTGCAGCCAAGGGCGGATTTGACGCGACGAGACAAAGATTTGACACTTGGAGACATGACTTCCATGGTGCGGTCGGGCGGCATCCGCGGCTTCGAGACGCTGGTGCGAAGCCTGGGTGGCGATCCGCTGCCGCTCCTGCGCCGGCATCGCATCACGCTGCAGTCGCTGAAGGACGAGGACGCGCTGATTCCGATCCGCGCCGCGGCGCAGCTGATGGAGGACGCGGCGACGACGCTGGACTGCCCCGATTTCGGGTTGCGGCTTTCGCGGCCCTGGGACGTGACGATCCTCGGCCCGCTGGCGGTGGCGATGCAGCACTCCTCGACCATCGCCGACGCGCTGCAGTGCGCGACGCGGTATCTCTTCGTGCACAGTCCCGCTATCGGCGTGCACGTGACGCCGCGCAGCAAGCTCGATCCGAAATCCGCGGAGGTGCGCATCGAGCTGCTCGCTCCGGGCGTGTCGGCCCTGCGCCAGGTCACCGACTCTTGCCTGGGCGGACTGCATCGCATCATGCAGTTGCTCGCACGCGAGCAATACCGTCCACAGGCGGTGTGCGTGCCGCACGCGCCGCTGGCACCGGTCAGCGCCTATCGCCGCCACTTCGGCGTGCCGGTGCGCGTCAGCCAGCCTTACGCGGCCATCCTGGTTTCACCCGGCAGCCTGGAAGCGCCGCTGCAGACCGTCAGCAAGACGCTGCATCGGCTCGCAGCCGATTATCTGGACGTGCACTTCCCATCGCCGGGCCAGACGGTAGCGTCGCGCGCGCGCCTGGCGATCTCCCGCAGCCTGGGCACGACGCAGATCAGCAAGGAGCGCGTGGCGGGGATGCTGGCGATGCATCCACGGACGCTGCAGCGACACCTCGCCGATGAAGGCACGAGCTACGACGAGATCCGGGAGGAGCTCAGCAAGGAAGCGGCGCAGCGTTACCTGACGTCGACGCAGATGCCGCTGACGCAGGTCGCGGGCCTGCTCGGGATGTCGCAGCAGTCGGTGCTCACGCGCGCGTGCAAGCGGTGGTTCAAGGCGACGCCCAAACTGCTGCGGCGTCAGGCGGCTGCGCGCCCCTGACCGGCGGCGGCCGCTCTAGCGCATTGCCGCGCGACAGGTGTCCCCGGCGCAGCCGGCGTATTGCGAGAGCATGGCGTGGAAGCTGGCCCGCAGGTTCCGGTAGCCCGAGAGGGCGTGCAGCGACTTGAGCTGATCGGGGTCGTTCTGCATGTCGTAGAGCTCGACTTCGCCGGTCTCATGCTCGATGTAGGTGTAGAGGCGCGTGCGCAGGCCGCGCGCCGCCGGGATGATCACCGGGCTGTTGGAGAGCGGCTTCTGCTGATACGGCGCATCCAGCAGGATCGGCCGCCCGCTGCGCAGGCTCACGTCCCTCGCATAAGGCAGCAGCGAGCGCCCGTCGACGACGCGTCCGGGAACGGCGCCCGCCATGTCGGCGAAGGTCGGCGCCAGGTCGATGTTCGCGACCAGCTCGTCGGTGCGTCCGCCCCGGGGGATGCCGGGGCCGCGGATCAAGAGCGGCACGCGGGCCGACGGCTCGTACATGAGGTACTTGCCCAGGCCAACGTGATGCTCACCGTTGAGCCAGCCGTTGTCGGACGTGAAGACGAGGTAGGTGTTGTCGAGCAGGTTCAGCGCGGCAAGCTTGGCGACGATCGCCTGCACCGCCTCGTCGACGGCGCGCAGCGACTGCAACCGGCGCCGATAGCGGCCGGTCCGCTGCGCCAGCGTTTCCTTGATGAACAGCTCGCTCACCGACCGCACGAACGCCGGCTTGTCGGACAGGTCCGCCTCGTCGAAGCTCGCCGGACGCGGCAGCGTCAGGTTGGGGAAGAGATTGGCGTGCCTCGGCGCGGGTCGCGGCCCCGGGTAGGACTGGTCGGCCGGCGGCACCTCCTGCACCTCCTCGTGCGGGGCGAGGAACGCCACGCCCAGGTAGAACGGCGTGTTGGTGGCGGCGTTCTTGTCGATCACATCCAGCGCGAGCTGCTTGACGACGTCGGTCTGGTAGAGCGCCGGATCCTCCACGCGGTAGTCCCCGTAGGTCTTGAGGACGCCGTTGTGGCTCACCGTGTAGCCCCACATCCGATAGGTGGTGGGGTCGACGAATCCCATCCAGTCGGTCCAGCCCGGCGGCACGTAGGTGCTGCCGCGATTGTCGCTTCCGTAGCGATTGAGGTACTTGCCGATGTGCGCAGTGGCGTAGCCGGCACGCTGCAGCCACACCGGCAGGGTTTCGTCGTCCGCGAACGCCTGCGCGCTCCCGAACGGCGGGTAATTGCCCAGCACCCGGTGGTTGTGCGCGTACTGGCCCGTCAGCGCCGTGGCCCGCGATGGGCAGCAGAGCGGCCACGACGCAAACGACTTGCTGAAGGTGACGCCCTCGTTGGCGATGAGCTTCAGCGTCGCCGGCATGGCGAGGACGTCGCTGACCGACTGGTCGTCGGTCATGATCATGATGATGTTCGGCTTGGCGGGCGCGACCTGCGCGCGCGAGTCAGGAGACGAAAGGACGCAGGACAGGACGACGAGCGTCGCGAATAGAGTGGAGCGCATGGAGTGCCGCGAGGAGATGACGGCGCAAAGTGTGCTAGCAACGCGGCCGTGCGTCACTGGAGAAATCATCGCGGTGCCGTCGGACCTCGTTCGTCGAGCCTGCCAAACCAGCAGCGTGGCGTCCGCGCGGAACGCTGCCTTCGAACCGCTGCATCGCCTCCCGCAGCGCCTGGGTGCTGACCGGCTTGGCCAGGTAGTCGTCCATGCCTGCAGCCAGGCAGCGCGCGCGGCTGCCGGCCGCAGCATGCGCCGTCATGGCGATGATCCAGGTGGATGCGCCTGCATGAGGCAGACGCCGGATCGCGGCCGTTGCGTCGTAGCCGTCGAGCTGTGGCATCTGGCAATCCATGAACACGAGGTCGTAGCGCTCGTGCCGCAAGGCATCGACTGCCTGCTGACCATCGTCGACGCACGTGGCCTGCAATCCAAAGCGCTGGAGCTGATGGCGAGCGACCAGCTGGTTGACGCGGTTGTCGTCGACGACCAGCACCCGCCATTGGCGCGGTATGACGTTGGGAGAACTGGCTTGGATGGTCTGGGTCTTCATGCGCCAGCTTGCGCCGGCCGGCGCCGATCGCTCCGTACCCTGGCTCACACAGCGGTGTAGCCAAAAACTACTTGTGGATCACGCTACGATGAGTTTCGCGTCCGAGCGGCTCTTTTCAAAACGCTCCATCGCCTCTCGCAGCGCCTGCGTCGTCACCGGCTTGGCGAGGTAGTCGTCCATGCCTGCGGCAAGGCACCGTGCCCGGTCGCCGCCCATCGCGTGCGCGGTCATGGCGATGATCCAGATCCGCTCGGCTCTCTTGGGAAGGCCGCGGATCTCGGCGGTGGCGGCGTAGCCATCCAGCTCCGGCATCTGGCAATCCATGAACACGAGGTCGTAGTGCTCGTGCCGCAGCGCCTCGACCGCCTGGCGGCCGTCGTCGACGAAGGTGGGACGCAGCCCCAGCTTCAGCAACTGGTTGCGCGCGACCATCTGGTTCACCTGGTTGTCGTCGGCGACGAGCACGCGCCACTGCCCCGGCGGCACGACCTCGCCGGCGTCGACTGCCGCGAGCGCCGTGCTCAGCCCGACCGCTGCCGGCAGATGCGCGGTGGAGGTATCGAAGCGCGCCGTGAACCAGAACGTCGCGCCCTTGCCCAGCTCGCTTTCGACGCCGATCTCTCCACCCATCATGCCGACCAGCTGCTTGGAGATGGCGAGGCCGAGGCCAGATCCGCCGTGCCGGCGCGTCATGGAGCTGTCGGACTGCATGAACTTCTGGAACAGCCGCTTCTGCACGTCGCTGGCGATGCCCATGCCCGTGTCCCGGATCGCGAAGCGCACGGCGACGTCGCTCATCGAGCGCCGCTGCAACGTGACGCTGACGAGCACGTCGCCGTGCTCCGTGAACTTCACCGCATTGCCGATCAGATTGACGAGCACCTGCCGCAGGCGGCCCGGGTCGCCGCGCAGCACCGGCAGGCCCTGGATGTCGAACACCGAGGTGAGCTTCAGCCCCTTGCCCGATGCGATCTCCGCGCAGGTGGCGACCGACTGCTGCACCACGTCCGGCAGGTCGAAGTCGAGCATCTCCATGCGCAGCGCACCGGCGTCGATGCGCGAGAAATCCAGGATGTCGTTGATGATCGTCAGGAGCGACTGGGCGCTGTAGTGGATGGTTTCCGTCGCGTCGCGCTGCTGCGGCGTCAGCACGCTTTCGCGCAGCACCTCGGTCATCCCGAGGACGCCGTTCATCGGGGTGCGGATCTCGTGGCTCATGTTCGCCAGGAACTGCGAGCGGGCCCCCATGGCGTGCAGCGCCTCGTCGCGCGCCTGCACCAGCTGGACTTCCTCGTGCTTGAGCTTCTCGAGCCCGTGCTCGGCCTTCTCCCGCTGCATCACCGCGTCTTCCATCATGTTCATGGACGCCAGCGCGGAGTCCTCCAGCTCCCGCGTGCGCTCGCTGACTTTCCGGTCGAGCTGGCTGTTCGCCTCCAGCAGATCGGCAGTCTTCTGATCCAGCCGCCGGTTGCTCTCGGCGATCGACGCTTGCTGACGGCGCTGCATCCGGAACGTGAAGCTCCAGCCGAGGATGAGCAGCGCGGCGACGACGACCGCCGCGATGGCGTGCCGGCCCATGGCTCGCACGACGTCCCTGCGCGAGCTGGCGATGACCTGCGCCAGATGCTGGTCTAGCGCCTCCACCCCGTCGCCGTAAATCCTCTTCTGCGCCTCGTACTCGGGGCTCGAGAGCAGGCGATGGGCGTCGGCGTTCCTGGCCTGGCGCACCAGATCCAGCGCACGATGGTGCATGCCGACGAGCGCGTCGTTGGCAGCATCGATCCTCGCCGCATCGCCGAAAGACGCATCCGGCTCGAGCCGAATGCCCTCGTTGATGGCCTGATCGAGCTGCGGCTCGAACTTCCAGTAGCGTGTTTCCCAGTCCGGGTTGCCGCTGGCCGCAGCCATCCGCGCGGACATGGTGAGAACCTCGTCCAGGTACAGGAGCTTCCCCCGCGCGGCTTCCATGCGGCCAAGCTCCGGCAGCGTCCTCTGGGTTGAGCGGTAGTCGGAGTACCCGGGTCCAGAGCACCCCGCCGAGCAGGATCAGCGAGAACGCCGCCACCAGCACGATCTTGAGACGCGAGTGGTCCCCGTGCGGCGGATCCGGAACACTCATGAGCCGCCTTCGCGGCCGAGAAACGCCAGTTCGTACGGGGGCTTCTGCCCGGCCTCGCCTGCAAGCTGGTTGACCTGCTTCTTGAGCTCGATCATCTGCAGCTCGCGGCCAACGCTCAGGCGGTGGAACCGCTCCAGCTCCGCTCCGCGTTTTTTAACCACTTCCTCGGCGGCTTTGCGCTCGGTGATGTCGCTGGCGATGCCCGTGATGCGGCCCACCTTGCCATCCCGATCCCGGATGGCGAAGGCGCGGCTGAAGATGCAGCGCACGGTTCCGTCGGATCGCGCGATCCGGAACTCCAGGCTGACGCTGGCCTCGCCGTTCGCCAGCCTGGAAAACGTGGCGATCGCTTGCTCGCGCTCGTCCGACACGATCGCTTCACCCCATTGCTGCGGATTGGCGTACAGGCTCTCGACCGAGCGGCCCCAGACCTTTTCATAGGCGGGGCTGACGTAGTGCACCTTCTGCAGATCGGACGAGGCCACATAGAACACGTCGGCGACGTGGCTCGCCAGCTGCTGGAATTTCTCGTCGCTCTCCCGCAGCGCCCGGTTGCTGTCGGAAAGCTCCAGCTCCGCCGACTTCAGGTCGTGGATGTCGGTGCAGGTGCCGAACCATTTGAGCACCTTGCCGGCGGCGTCCAGCTGGGGAACGCCGCGCATCAGCCACCAGTGGTAAACCCCGTCGGCGCGGCGCAAGCGGCATTCGATCGAGTAGATGGTGATCGTGTCCGTCGCGTGCTGCCAGGCAAGCTGCGCCCGCGGCTGGTCATCCGGATGGAACGGCTTGACCCAGCCGTGGCCAAGGCTCTCCTCCTGGGTAAGCCCGGTGTAGTCCATCCATTGCTGGCTGAAGTAGATGTTCCAGCCATCGGCCCGCGTGATCCAGACCATTTGCGGCATGGCTTCAGCCAGGGCGCGGAACTCCACCGCGCCGGCCCGCAATGCTGCCTCCGTCCGATTGCGCTCGGTGATATCGAGGTGCATGGCGACCGCCCCGAGCGGACGGTCTGCCGAGAGCGGTGTCACCGTCAGCAGGTACCAGCGCTGCTGCGCCGGCGAATGACAAGCATATTCGAGCGAGAAACTCTTGACCGCGCCGGCCAGCACCGCCCGGATACCGGCGGCTGCCCGCCGCGCCTCGGATGCATCCTCGCCTTGCGCGATATCGCAAATCTCGAGGTAGTTGGCGCCGATGCCAGACCCCGAGCCCTGGATCGCGTTCGCCGCAGCGAACGTCTGCCAAGCCTGGTTGACCGAGACGATGACGCCGTCGGCGTCGAGCAGCGCCAAATGCGCGGGCAGAGCGTTGAGGATCGCGGCTTGGCGCGCCACTTCGGCGTCGCGCAGGTGCTCCTGCGCATGACGCAGCACGAACGTGCGCCCCGCCCGGTCCGAGACCGTGTCGACCTGGCCTGCCAGGAGCACCTCCAGCCGGCGCTCGGTCTGGTCAAGCGTCTCGATCAGCGCCGACACCTCCTCGTCGCGCTCAGCAGGCGTATCGCGATTCATGCGCCCTGGCTGTCCAGCCCCAGGGCTTGCAGCACGGTCTCGGTCTGGCTGAGCGTGCCGACGATGCGTCGGACCGGCAGCGGCCAGAGCTTGACCAGCGTCGGCGTCATGAAGATGGCGTCCGCCAGCGCCCGCTCCGGACGCCTGAGGACGTCCACCACTTCGAGCTCCGGCGCGACCGGCAGATGCGCTTTGCACAGCGCGCTGAGATTGGCGCGGGCCAGCGCGGAATTCTGCGCCCCGTCGGCGACATAGAGCCGCAGTCGGACCTTGGCAGCGCGGCTCATCGCGCCCTCACTTGGATTCCGGGATGGCGGGATCGGCGCCGCGCAGCTCGCGCATGCGGATGCGCCCGCGCGACAGCTCCCCTTCGCGGCTCTTGGACGTGCGGTTCAGCAGGGTCTTCTCCACCTGCTTGGCGACCAGCTCGGTCTGCACCGACTTGGCCTGAACGGCCAGCACCGCCTCCTCGGCGTCGAGCCGGACGTTCTTGAGCGTGCTCGCGACTTCGGCGACCTCCTTGGCCACGCGCTCCGCGCTTTCCTTTTCCCAGCGCAAAGTACCCATCAGGACTTCACCGCCCGCGGTGTAGATGTCGGCGAGCGTCACGCCTGAGTCGCTCAGGATCAGCTCGCGCACCTGGTTGGAATGCGCGGTGCCGCGCGACTTGATGATCGACAGGCCGCGGTTGCGCTCGCCCGCCTGCACCAGGTAGTTCAGGTGGATCCAGGTGTCGGCGATCGTGGAGATCTGCAGCGGCGAGCCGCCGTCCCCCTGCTGGGCAACTTCGTCGAGCAGGCTGGTGCAGACAAGCGTCGATGCCCTCGGCCTTGGACCAGTCGATGAGGCGCTCGGCGACGCCGTGGGCCGTCAGCTCGTTGCCGACCTTGGCCAGCGTGGACACCGGGTCGATGACGACGCAGCGGGATCGATGCTCTCGCGCCATCGCCTTGATGCGCACCAGCAAGGTCTCGGCGCTGCCGCTGATCGTGCGGGCGGAGACCATCCGCAGGAGACCGTTCTTGATGTACCGCTCCAGCCGGATGCCGACCGACGCGAGGTTGCGGATCACCTCGCTGCCGTCGGAGTCGAAGCTGAAGAACATGGTGCGCTCGCCGCGCTTGCACGCCGCCTCGGCGAACGCGCCGCTCAACGTGGTCTTCGCCGTCCCCGGAAAACCGGTGATGAGGACGCTCGCGCCGCGGTAATAGCCGCCGCCCAGCATCGTGTCCAGTCGCGACACGCCGCTGGAGACCCGCTCCTGCGTGACCTCCGCGTCCCCGCGTCCCGAGGTGCGCGCGATGGCGACGTCGAATCCGTCCGAGCCGATCACGAACGGCGATTCGTTCTCGTCGAAGCCGGAGCCGCGATACTTCAGCACGCGCAGGTTGCGCTGCGACACGCCGAGCGACACACGGTGGTTGAGCACGACCGCGCAATCCACCATGAATTGCATGAAGCCGAAGGGTTGCGGACTCTCGGACTTGCCATCCGTGCCACCGGCCTTTGCCGTGATCAGCGCGGTCAGGCCACTGGCCAGCATCCAGTCGTGCAGCCGGTAGACCTCGCGGCGTCGCGTCGCCGCATCGGGCAGCAGCGCCAGCACGATGTCCAGTGCGTCGAAAACGATGCGCTCGGCGCCCATGATCCTCGCCTTGCGCGCCAAGCGCGGCCAGCATCCCGGTCAGGTCGAAGGCTCCCGCTGCACAAGGTCCGGCGGCCGGCTGGGCATCCATGAAGTAAAGCTGCTTCTTGCCGGAGCGAAGGGCGTCGAGATCCCAGCCGAAGCCCTCGAGGTTGGCGATGATCCGGTCGGGCGCCTCCTCGAACGCAACGAAGATCCCCGGCTCGCCGCACTGCTTCACGCCGTGTACGAGGAACTGCAACGCGAAGATGGTCTTGCCGGAGCCGGGGCCGCCGACCAGCAGCGTGGTGCGCCCGGCGGGAAGACCGCCGCCGGTGATCTCGTCGAAGCCGATGATGCCGGTCGACGCCTTGCGGGTTTTCCCCGCCTTTGGGGTTTTCTTGGAGTTCCTGGTTGCCAGCATCGTGCGTGCCTCGACAGCGCGCGGCACGATGAGCCATCCATGGACGGGAGAGGTGCCGAAGCAGTCCCGATGCGCCAGTCTGGCTGGCTGTTCCGCATCCCTCTGTTCGCTGGCCCACAGAGGGGATGGCGAAAACCTACTTCGCCCGCTTGCGCGACTCCGAAAACGCCTGGATCAGCGCGTAGAAGACCGGAATGACGAAGATTCCCATCAGCGTTGCAACGAGCATGCCGGCGACGACGGTAGTGCCGATCACCTGGCGTGCTGCCGCACCCGCGCCGGTGGCGAGCACCAAGGGCATGGATCCAAGAATGAATGCGAACGACGTCATCAGGATCGGCCGCAGGCGCAGGCGCGCGCCTTCCAGCGCCGCCTCGATGATCGGCGCGCCGCGCTCGTGCGCGAGCTTGGCGAACTCCACGATCAGGATCGCGTTCTTGGCCGCGAGGCCAATGAGCATGACCAGGCCGATCTGCGCAAAGATGTCGTTGCTCATGCCGCGCAGCGCCAGTCCCAGGAAGGCGCCGAACACGGCGAACGGAATCGCCAGGATCACCGCGAAGGGCACGCTCCAGCTCTCGTAGAGCGCGGCCAGCACCAGGAACACGAACAGCAGCGCAGCCCCGAAGATGTACGGCGCCTGCCCCGCGGACTTCTTCTCCTGGTAGGTGGTGCCGACCCACTCGTAGCCGTAGCCTTCCGGCAATTCGCGCGCGACCTCCTCCATCGCCTTCACCGCGTCGCCGGAGCTGTAGCCCGGCGCGGCGTTGCCGTTGATGGTCGCGGCACGGAAGACGTTGACGCGCTCGATGTACTCCGGCCCCTTGGTCTCGCGCGGGTGCACCAGCGTCGACAGCGGCACCATCTCGTTGCCGGCCGTGCGTACGTAGAAGCCGTTGACGTCGTCCGGGCGTGCGCGCGCCGTGCCTTCGGCCTGTGCGGTGACGCGGAACGTGCGGCCGTAGAGATTGAAGTCGTTGATGTAGCTGCCGCCGAGAAACGTTTGCAGCGTCGAGAACACGTCGGACAGGGGCACGCCCAGCGTCTTGGCGCGATCGCGGTCGACCACGTACTGGTACTGCGGCACGCCCAGGTTGAACTGCGAGAAGGCCTTGCCGATCTCCTTGCGCTTGGCCGCGCGCCCGAGGAAATCCTTCAGCGCCGCGTCGAAGGCTTCGACGGTGCCGCCCACGCGATCCTGCAGCACGAACTCGAAGCCGCCCGCCGAGCCGATGCCTGGGATCGCCGGCGGATTCAGGAACACGAAGCTCGCCTCCGGGATCGACGAAGAGCTTTTCGTCAGCGTCTCGATCAGGCCCTGCGCGGTCGCCGCGTGCTCGTCACGATCGCCCCAGTCCTTCAGTGGCACGAAGGCGCTTGCGGCATACGAGGAGCTGACCTGGGTCAGGAACGAGATGCCGGTGATCGCCACGACGTGATCGACGCCGGGCAGATCCTTGGCGAGCTCGCGGAAGCGCTGCATCGCCGCTTCCGAGCGTTGCACCGACGCTGGCGGCGGCAGCGAGGCGATGGTCAGGAAGTAGCCCTGGTCCTCTTCCGGCAGGAAGCCGCTGGGCCGCGTGTAGAGCAGCAGGCCGGCGAGCACCATCACCACCGCGAAACCGCCGAGGGGCCAGCGCCGGTGCTGGATCAGTCCACGCACCTGCACGACGTAGCGCGAGCGGAAGTTGGTGAAGAAACGGTCGAAGCGTGGAAAGAACCAGCCGAGCGGCCCGGTCCAATGCGTCTCCGCCGTCGGCCGCAGCAGCAGCACGCACAGTGCCGGTGTGAACGACAGCGCCACGAACGCAGAGATCAGCACCGAGGCCGACAAGGTCAGCGCGAACTGGCGGTAGAACTGCCCGGTGAGGCCGCCGAGGAACGACACCGGCACGAACACCGACACCAGCACGATGGCGATGACGATCACGGGGCTGGAGACGTCGCGCATCGCCGCGCGCGTGGCATCCAGCGGCGTCATGCCGTGCGTGTCAATCTTCTCGACCACCGCCTCGACCACGACGATGGCGTCGTCGACCACCAGGCCGATGGCAAGCACGAGCGCAAACAGCGTCAGCGTGTTGATCGAGAAGCCCAGCGCGACGAACAGCGAGAAGGCGCCGATGACCGCGACCGGCACCGCCAGCATCGGGATCAGCGTGGCGCGCCAGCTCTCCAGGAACACGAAGATCACCAAGAGCACCAGGATCGCGGCGACGATCAGGGTGAAGCGCACCTCGTGGATCGACTCCTCGACGAAGCGCGTGGTGTCGAACGGGATGTCGTAGTCGATGCCGGGTGGAAAGCTCGTGGAGAGAACCTCCATCGCCGACCGCACGCCGCGCGCGACGTCCAACGCGTTGGCGTCGGGCAGCTGGTAGACGCCGATCATCGCCACCGGCACACCGTCCAGGCGGCTGGAGCGCGAGTAGTCGGAGGCGGCGAGCTCGATGCGCGCCACGTCTTTCAAGCGCACGACGGTGCCGTCGCCGTTGGCGCGCAGCACGATGTTCTCGTATTGCGCGGCGTCGGTGAGGCGGCCCTGCACGCGCACCGAGTACTGCATCTGCTGGCCCGGCGGCGCGGGCTCCGCGCCGATGCGTCCGGCGGGGGCGACGACGTTCTGCTCACTGATCGCCGCGCTCACATCCTGCGTGGTGACCGCCAGGCGCGCCATCTTCCCGGGGTCCAGCCAGACGCGCATGCCGTAGTCGCGCGCGCCGAAGATGTTGACGGTGCCGACGCCGGGCACGCGTGCGAGCGCGTCGTAGACGTGCAGGCTCGCGTAGTTGGAGAGGAACAGGTAGTCGTAGCGCGGATCGGTCGCGCGCAGCGCCACCACCGCCAGCACCTGCGGCTGGCGCTTGACCACGGTCACGCCCTGGCGCACCGCTTCCTGCGGCAGGAAGCGCTGGGCGATCGCGACCTGGTTCTGCACCTGCACCGCGGCCAGGTCCGGATTGGTGCCGATGTCGAAGGTGACAGTGAGCGAATAGGTGCCGTCGTTGGCGCTCTTGCTGCTCATGTAGAGCATGTCGGGCACGCCGTTGACCTGCTGCTCGATCGGCGCGGCGATCGATTGCGCCACGGTGACCGCGTCGGCGCCGGGGAAGCTGGCGTTGACGACGATGGTCGGCGGCGTGATCTGCGGGTAGCGCGCGATCGGCAGGCGCGACAGCGAGATCAGCCCGACGATGGTGATGAGGATCGCGAGGACCGTCGCGAAGATCGGCCGGCCGATGAAGAACTGGCTCAAGGCTTGACCGGCGTGTCGGCCTTCAGCCGCTGGAAGCCGTCGACGATCACCTTCTCGCCTGCGGCAAGGCCGCGCGTGATCAGCACGTCGGCGCCGACCTGGGCGCCAGGCTCGACGTCGCGCTGCTGCGCCTTGCCCTGCCCGTCCACGATCCAGACGTAGCGCTTGCCTTGCAGGTCCTGCAGGGCGCGCTGCGGCACCAGGATCGCGTCGGCAAGATTGCGCGTGGTCAGCACGACGCGGACGAACTGCCCGGCGCGCAGCCGGCCTTCGGCGTTGGCGAAGCGCAGCCGCAGCGCGACCGTGCCGGTGGCGGGATCCACCGCAGGCGCGACGAAGTCGAGCTGGCCCGGCTCCGAGAACGTGGTGCCGTCGCTCAGGATCAGCTGCGCCGGCATCGGCGCGGCATCCGCCGCGGATAGCGTCTTGCCGAGCGCGCTCTCGAGCGCGCGCAGGTCCGCCTCCGACAGCGCGATGTTCACGGCGATGGGGTCGGTCGCGTAGACGGTCGTGAGCAGCGTGGTGAAGGCAGTGACGAGCGTGCCGTCCTTGACCTCGGCGCGCCCCATCACGCCGTCGATCGGAGAAGTGACCTGCGCGTAGCTCAGGTTGAGATCGGCCAGATTGGCGGCGGCCTCGGCAGAACTCACCGCTGCCTTGGCGGACTCGTTGCGCGTCAGCACCGCATCGATCTCCTGCTGGCTCAGGCCGCCCTTCGGGCCCATGGACTGCGCCCGCCGGTATTCGCGTGCGGCCTGTCCGGCCTGAGCGCGCGCTTGCGAGAGCGCCGCGCGCGCCTGCTGCTGGGCGTCGCGGAACGGCTGGTCCTCGATCACGAACAGCGTCTGACCTTTCTTCACGCGCTGGCCTTCGGTGGCGACGCGGCGCTCGAGCAGCCCGCCGACCCGCGGACGGATTTCGACCTGCTCGACGGACTCGGCGGTGCCGACGTACGAGGCGTTGACGGCGGCCGCCTTCGGCTCGAGCGTCACCGTCACCACGGTCTGCGGCGGCGGTCCGGGCGGCGCCGACGGGCCGCAGGCCGCGAGCAACAGGGCAATCGCCAATGCTGGAGTGCGCATGCTTCCTTTTAGGACTCGAGCGACTCGCTCGACGCGAAGTATCTTAACACTAAGATATACTGCGGGTCGCATGAAGCCCGATTCGATCGACGACATCCTGGCGCAGTGGAAGCGCGCGCGGCCCGAGCTGGACCTCGAGATGCTCGGCGTCATCGGCCGCATTCGCCTGCTCGCCGACCGCTTCCACGAGCGCTTCGAAGTGCTGTCGCGCAAGGTCGGCCTCACCCGCGGTCTCTCCGATGTGCTGGCCGCGCTGCGCCGCGCCGGCCCGCCCTACCGGCTGACGCCGACCGAGCTGTTCAACTCCATGCTGGTGACCTCCGGCGGCATGACCCATCGCCTCGACCGGCTCGAGAAGCTCGGGCTGATCAAGCGCCTGAGCCATCCCGAGGACCGGCGCGCGCTGCACATCGAGCTCACCGTCAAGGGCCGCAAGCTGATCGATGCCCTGATGTCGGACTACAGCGCGCTGATGCGCTCGCTCAAGACGGGGCTCACCGCGAGCGAGCGCGGGGCGCTGGTCGACGGGCTGCGGCGCCTGCTCGAGCGGATCGACTAGAACCGATACGTGGCCGTCACTGCCGCGTAGTCGCGATCGGCATACGGCCGGTCGCGGAAGTCGGGACGTCCGAGGAAGGCGTTGTAGCCGATGCCCAGCGACAGCTGCTGCAGGTAGGTGAAGTTGAAGGCGACGCTCGCGCGGTAGTCGCCCTCGCCCATCAGCGATCCCAGGCCAGCGATCAGCGACGAGTGGCCCTTGCCGATGCCGGAGAAGGCGATCGGGATCTGCAGGTCCCAGCCGTTGAAGATGTTCTTCTCGTCGACGAACGACAGGAACGAGTAGCCCCAGGCGTCGCGGTCGTAGGTGAGATCGTTCGAGCAGCTGGTGGGGCCGCACGCCGTGTCGACGTCCTTGACGTGGATGAAGCTCGCGTCCGCGACGATGGTGATCGAATCCCAGGCCCAGCCCGGCCCGATCACGTAGAGCGCGGTGAGATCGCCCTGCCAGATGCGCGCGCGCGTGGGCGTCGGCACCGGTCCGAGCAATCCGCCATCGACGTCGACCAGCACGTCGATGCCGTCGCGATACAGCACCTCGCCGCCGATGTTGGCGCCGAACAGCGTGGTGGAGAAGCTGCCGGCGGTCATGTGGATGCCGTCGAAATACTTGATGTTGTAGGTCACCGGCACCTGCAGGCCGAGCTGCTGCGTGGTGATCGCGGGGATCGGCCCATTGGCGGGCAGCAGCACCGCGTATCCGTAGTTCTGCACCGGCGCCGGCGTGGTGTTGTGGTAGCGCAGGTGATAGATGCCGAGGTTGGTGATCGGCGTGATCTGGTACTTCAGGCCCGCGCCCCACTGGCCGTGATCGCTGGGGATGATGTCGGGCCCGCGCTCCACGTTGATGTTCTTGGGCACGCCGGGCTGTGAGATCAATCCCACCGGCAGGTTGGCGTCGGGCAGCGTCGGGTCGAGCGACGACAGCACTTGCCCCAGTAGCTGCGTCACCTGCCCGCCCGGCACCTGCGGCGCCAGCAGACGCAGGATCAAGTCGAGCGCTTCGGGCACGTCGTCCGACAACAGGTTCACGCTGGAGAGGTTGGACAGGTACAGCGGGTTCTTGATGCCGTAGATGAACTGCGCGCCGGGCCCGACCACGTCGGCGACCGAGAAGAACTCGCCGACCGGGTTCAGCTCCACTTCCTTGTACTGCAGCTTGTACTGGCCGAGGACGGTCCAGTCCTCGAACAGCGTCATCTGCAGCGCGATCTGGTTGACGGGCAGGAGGATGCTCTTCACGTCGGCGCCGGGGACGGTTGCCTTGGTGGCGTCCGCGGGGCCCTGCGCCAGCGCGATGCCGGAGAAGAACAGGCTCTCGCCCCAGGCGACGACCTGCTTGCCGACGCGCAGGTTCAGCGCGCCGATGTCGCCGAGATACACGGTGCCGAACGCGTAGGCGTCGAGCACGCGTCCGCGGAAGCCGTCGAAATGCCGCGCCGCCGCGGTGAACTCGTTCACCGGCGGCTCGCGCTTGTTGATCGTGTCCGGCGAGTCGTTGTCGTTGGAGCGGCGGTAGACGTCGTCGTAGAAGGCGTCGCCGCGCACCAGCACGCCGAACTCGCCCTTCTGCACCAGCACCTCGCCCAGCATCGACAGGCGGTTGTTGATCAGGCTCCAGCGCTTGAAGTTGCGATCGCCGTCGTCGTAGTTCGCCGACTCCGGCAGCTTCAGGTAATCCGGCAGCGGGATTTTCGGCGACGGCGGCGTGTTGATGTTGCCGTCGTCCGGCTGCTCGACGCGGATGCCGGCGGCATAGGTCGCCTGCAGCTGGTACTCGGTATCGACGCCGAACAGCGAGAAGGAGCCGGCAAGCGAGGCGGAGGAATGGAACGCGGCGAGAACCGCGAGCGAGCGCGCAAGACCGAACCGCATGTTGCCTCCCTGCAGGAACAAACCCATCCGTGGGCTTTGCGGAATTCTATGGGCGCGCGGCGGAGGCGCCCTCGTCTCTTTGTAGGAGCGGCCGTTGGCCGCGACCTTTCGGGGCTACTTCTCGAAGCACTCGCGCATGAACTGCGTGATGTCCAGCCGCGCCTGCTTGCACTCCGGCATGAACCGCTCGAACAGCGGAAACGCGTGCGGAAGATGCGGCCACACGTCGAACTTCACCTTCACGCCGTGCTCGCGCGCACGGCGCGCGAACAGCACGGTGTCGTCGAGCAGGACCTCGCCTTCGCTGGCGAGCAGGTACAGCGGCGGGAAGCCGCGGCAATCGGCATATAGCGGCGAGAGCTCCGGATCGGAAGCATCCCACTCGCCGGCGTACATCTCGTCGATGCGGGCCAGCGCCGCCATCGGCAGGATCGGGTCGGAGTTGCGCTTGAGCGCGCGCGAAGGCGGCGAGTGGATGCGGCCCATCTCAGTCGCGGGTGAGATCGGCACGGCGCCCGCCGGCATCGGCAGTCCGCCCTTGCGGATGCGCTGCAGCACGCCGAGCGTCAGGTTGCCGCCGGCGGACTCGCCGGCGATGACGATGCGCTCGGCCTTGAAGCCGAGCTCGAGCAAGGCGCGATAGGCACGCTCGCAGTCGTCGAGCGCCGCCGGGAATTTCGCGCCCGGGGCCAATCGGTAATCGACGACGAAGCCGACGGCGTCGAGGTCGCGGCAGATGCGCGCCACCATGCCCACGTGCGTCTCCGGCACCGCCGGCATGATGAAGGCGCCGCCGTGGATGTAGAGGATCGCGCGCTTGTGCGTGTCGGTGAGCTTGCCCAGGAAATGTCCCGGAGCGCGGCCGATGACCACGTAGTCCAGCGGCAGGCCCTTGGTGTCCTTGCACTCGCGCGAGGCGAGGAACAGCTGCATGTTGGCGATCTTGCGGACGTCACCCATCACCATCCGGCCGAGCCACGGCCGCAGGAACCAGCGCATCAGCCACATGATGAAGCGCGTGCGCAGCGACAGCTTGATCGGCTTGAGCTCGATCTCGCGGGCCTCCGTGGTGGGGAGGTCCTGCCGCTGGCGTTCGATTGGTTGGGGTTTCATGCGGTCACTCTATCGGCCTCCCGCGGGAAGGCAATCATCCTTTCAGGCGAGTTTGACGGCGGCCAGCACAAGCACCGCGGCCACAATTGCGCCAACCAGTAGTAGAGCCCGGGCCGGCGTGAACCGTCCCGGCGCGGGCACATAGGTTCGCCGGTAGCGCAGCCAGCCGATGATCCCGATCGCCGTGATGACGAGAATGAGCGCGGCATTGAAGAAGTTGAGGTCGCGCAGAGCCTGGTCGGACAGCTTGCTGTAGTCGATGCGCCCGGCCAGCGCCAGGTGAGGCGCGGCGAAGAGGGCGAGCGCGACGAGTACCCTCATTCCCTTCCTCGGCCAACGATTAATCACATCCTGAAAATCCCGTACCGCGGCTCGTTGATCGGCACGTTCAGCGCCGCGGAGATGCACATGCCGAGCGCGTTGCGCGTGTCGGCGGGATCGAGGATGCCGTCGTCCCAGATCTCCGAGGTCGAGTAGTACGCGCTCTGCTGGCGCTTGTAGTCCTCCAGCACGGGTTCACGGATCGCGGCGATCTCCACGTCCGACAATTTCTTTCCTTCGCGCGCCATCTGCCGGATCTTCACGTCCGCCAGCGTGTTGGCCGCCTGCTCGGCGCCCATCACCGAGATCTGCGACTGCGGCCACATGAACAGGAAGCGCGGGTCGAAGGCGCGGCCGCTCATGCCGTAGTTGCCGGCGCCGAAGGAGCCGTTGCAGATCACCGTGAACTTGGGCACTTCCGAGCCCGTCACCGCCATGATCATCTTGGCGCCGTCCTTGGTGATGCCGCGCTGCTCGTACTCGCGGCCGACCATGAAGCCGGTGATGTTCTGCAGGAACACGATCGGCGTCTTGTTCTGGTTGCACAGCTCGATGAAGTGCGTGCCTTTCAGCGCGCTGTCGTTGAACAGCACGCCGTTGTTGGCCAGGATGCCGACCTTGTAGCCCCAGATGTGCGCGTAGCCGCAGATCAGCGTCTTGCCGTAGGCGGGCTGATATTCGTGGAAGCGCGAGCCGTCGACGATGCGGGCGATGACTTCGCGCATGTCGAATTGCACCTTGATGTCCTGCGGGATCACGCCGTAGAGCTCGGACGGGTCGTAGAACGGCTCTTCCGGCTCCTGCCATTCGATCTTGGTTTTCTCGGGACGCTTGAACTGCGCGACGATGTCGCGGGCGATGGCGATCGCCTCTTCCTCGCTCGACGCCGGATAGTCCGCCACGCCCGACTTGCTGGTGTGCATGTCGCAGCCGCCGAGCTCGTCGACGGTGTTCTCCTCGCCGGTGGCGGCCTTCACCAGCGGCGGCCCTGCCAGGAAGATCGCGCCGGTGCCGCGCACGATGACGTTGTAATCGGAAAGGCCCGGCACATAGGCGCCGCCGGCGGTGCAGTGTCCGCACACGACCGCGACCTGCTGCACGCCCATCTTCGACAGCATCGACTGGTTGCGGAAGATGCGGCCCGCGTAATAGCGGTCGGCGAAGAGATTGGCCTGCAACGGCAGGAAGCCGCCGGCGCTGTCGCACAGGTGCACCACCGGCAGGCGGTTCTCGATCGCGATGTCGAGCGCGCGGACCGTCTTCTTCACCGACAGCGGATACCACGCCCCGCCCTTGACGCTTGCGTCACCGGCGTTGATCAGCACTTCCCTGCCGGAGACGATGCCGATGCCGGTGACGACCGCCGCACCGGGCACTTCGCCGTCGTACTCCTGGTTGGCCGCCAGCGTCGACAGCTCCAGGAACGGCGTGCCCGGATCCAGCAGTCGGTCGATGCGCTCGCGCACCAGCAGCTTGTCCTGCTTGCGCAGCCGGTCGATGTCGCGCTGCGGACGATCGAACCGCGCCTTGCGCTGCCGCTCCCGCAGATCCTCTGCGAGCTTGCGGTTGTGCGCCGCGTTCGCCTGAAACTCCGGCGACCGCGCGTTCAGGCGCGATTCGATGCGCTTCATCGGCTTTAGGGATTCTTGACGATGCCGCGCTTGTCGAGGAAGTTGAGCACCGCCGCGACTTCTTCCTGCAGGCTCATCTTGTCGCTCTCGAGCACCAGTTCGGGGCTCGACGGCTCTTCGTACGGATCGTCGATGCCGGTGAAGTTCTTGATCAGGCCCGCGCGCGCCTTCTTGTAGAGGCCCTTGGGATCGCGCTGCTCGGCGACCGCCAGTGGCGTCTTAACGTAGATCTCGATGAAGTCCATCTTGCCGGCGTCGTGCAGCTTGCGCACGTTGTCGCGGTCCGCGCGATACGGGCTGATGAACGACGACAGCGCAATGACGCCGGCGTCGACGAACAGCTTGGCAACCTCGCCGATGCGGCGGATGTTCTCCGTGCGGTCCTCGGCGGTGAAGCCGATGTTCTTGTTCAGGCCCAGGCGGATGTTGTCGCCGTCGAGGCGATAGCACAGGTGTCCGCGCTCGTGCAGCACCGACTCCAGCGCCACCGCGATCGTGCTCTTGCCGCTGCCGGACAAGCCCGTGAACCAGATTGTCGCGCCCTTCTGCTTGAGCAGCTTGCCGCGCTGCTCGCGGGTGATCTCGCCTTCATGCCAATGGACGTTGGTTGCTTTCTGCTCGGTCATTTCTTGTCTGCCTCGAGGGGTTCGAATGTGATCAGGAGCGCGTCGCGATCGAAGGTCTGGCCCGCCATCACGTGCACCGTCTGCACCACGCCATCGCGTGGGGCCGCAATTGTAGTCTCCATCTTCATGCTTTCCATCACCAGCAAGGCGTCGCCGCGCGACACCGCGTGGCCGTCCTTGACCCGCGCCGCGATCAGGCTGCCCGGCATCGGCGCGCGGATGACGTCGTCCGCCGCGTGCTGCCCGGCGCCGGCCAGCCGCACCATCGGGTGGCGATAGGACAGCGTGTACGCCTCGCCGTCGACGTGGATGTGCACGTCGTCGCCGCGGATCGCAACGACCACGGGCGAGGTCGTCGCGCCGGTGGTGACGAAGCAGGCGCCGTTGTCCTCGCGCTTGAACGCGACCGGGATCAGGCGATCGCCGATGTGCAGCACGTAGCCATCGCGGCCGCGCGACAGCCACAGCTCGTGCTCCTGCTCGCCGATCTTGAAGGCGTGGTGCATAAAGCTAGCCCCTCTCCCCTGCCCCTCTCCCGCAAGCGGGAGAGGGGATCTTCTCTGGGTTCCCCTCTCCCGCCTGCGGGAGAGGGTGGCCCGAACGGGCGGGAGAGGGCGCTTTCCCGAACGCCGCCAACCGAATGCTTTCCAGAACGACCGATGTCTGTTGCAACACCTCGTTGTTCCAAAACCGTAAAACGTTGAGTCCTTTCGCTGCTAGGAATTGATCTCGTCTTTGATCGTAGGGTCGCTGCTCGCCATGCTGACCACCGTCAACTTCAATCGCCAGATTTCGTTCGAGACAAACAAAGTCGACGATGTACTTGCCGACGGTCTTCTGACGCTTGAACTTCAAGCCGCAAAAGCGGTGTGCTCGAAGGTGGAACCAGAGGCATTCTTCAGCCTCGGTCTGCTTCGATCGCATCGCCTTTGCTCGCCGGAGAAGCACCCTCTCCCCTGCCCCTCTCCCATGAATGGGAGAGGGGATCAAGGACGTATTCCCCTCTCCCGCTTGCGGGAGAGGGTGGCGCGCAGCGCCGGGAGAGGGCTGTTTCATCAATTCCTCCAGCCGCCCATCGCCGCATGCAGCCCCGGCACGGCGTCGGCGCCGTCGCGGACCTGGCGCGTGACCAGGCTCGCGGTGGCCAGCAGCTTGTCGAGCAGCTCGGGCGACAGCGCCGGCTCGGCGGCGATCTCCGGATGCGCGTCGAGGAAGCCGGTGTGGATCTCGCCGGCGGCGAAGCTCGGATGGTTCAGCAGCCGCCGCAGGAAGGAGACGTTGGTCTTGCAGCCCAGCAGCACGTAGTCGGCCAGCGCCTTGTCGGCGCGCGCCATCGCCTCCTTGCGGTTGCGCCCGGTGACGATGAGCTTGGCCAGCATCGGGTCGAAAGCGGCGGTGACCTCCTGGCCTTCGACGATGCCGCTGTCGACGCGCACGCCGGCGCCGCTCGGGTTGCGCAGCGCCAGCACCGGTCCCGTCGTCGGCGTATAGCCGCGCGAGGGATCCTCCGCATAGATGCGGAATTCGATGGCGTGACCCTTGTCGCTGACGTCGTCCTGCTCGTAGCCGAGCTTCTCGCCGGCGGCGACGCGCAATTGCTCGAGCACCAGATCCTTGCCGACGATCTGCTCGGTGACGGGATGCTCGACCTGCAGGCGCGTGTTCATCTCCAGGAAGTAGAACTCCGCCTCCTCGCCCTGTGTGCCGAAGATGAACTCCACCGTGCCAGCGTTGCGATAGCCCGCCTTGCGGGCGATGCCTGCGGCGGTCTCGCAGATCTGCATGCGCGTCTGCGCATCGAGCGCCGGAGACGGCGTTTCCTCGACGATCTTCTGGAAGCGCCGCTGCACCGAGCACTCGCGCTCGAAGAGATGCACGACGTTGCCGTGCGCGTCGCCGAGCACCTGCACCTCGATGTGGCGCGGGTTCTCGATGTAGCGCTCGACGTAGAGCCGGCCGTCGCCGAAGTAGCGCTGCCCTTCGCTGCGGGCGCGCTCGATCTCGGCCTCCAGCGTCGACAGGTCGCGCACGATGCGCATGCCCTTGCCGCCGCCGCCCGCCGACGGCTTGATCAGGAGCGGCGCGCCGACCGCGCGCGCGCGCTTGACGAAGGTCTTGGGCTCGTCGTCCTCGATCGCCGACGGCGCGACCGGGAAGCCGCCCTTGGCGACGAAATTGCGGGCGCGGACCTTGTCGCCCATGAGCTCGATCTGCTCGGGCTTGGGCCCCACGAAGATCAGGTTGGCCTCCTCCACGGCGCGCGCGAACTTCGCGTTCTCGGACAGGAATCCGTAGCCGGGATGGATCGCGCCGGCGCCGCTCTTCATCGCGGCGTCGATGATCTGGCCACCGTCGAGGTACGCGGCGACCGGCGTCGCGCCGGTGATCTCGATCGCCTCGTCGGCCATCGCCACCGCCGGCGAGCCGCGATCGGCGGCGTGGTAGACGACGACGCCGCGCAGCCCCTGCGCTTTCACCGTGCGCAGGATGCGCACCGCAATCTCGCCGCGGTTGGCCACCAGCACCGAGTCGAAGGGCCAGCTTTTCTTCATCGCCGCTTCCCCGCTGCCGCGCCGTCGAACAGCGCGGTGACCATCTGGTCGGCGATGCGCTCGGGATCGAGACCTCCTCGCCCGCAGAGAAAATTCCACGCGTGGTGCTCGATGCCGCCGTAGACCATGTCGCGCAGCAGCGCCACGGGCAGGTCGCTGCGCAGCTCACCGGCTGCCGCACCTTCCTTGAGCACGTCGATCAAGAGTTGGGTGTAGCGCCGGTTCTGCGCGTGCAGGCTCGATCCCGGGTAGTCCTCCTCCGACCGCACCTCGCGGAACATCAGGCGGCAGAGCAACGGATGCTGCTTGACGGAGCGCAGGTGCCGGGCGACCAGCATGCGCACGCGCGCACGGGCGCCGCGCACCGGCGCCAGCGCAGCGGCGTATTCGCGGAACATTTCCTCGTACCAGTCGTCGAGCACCTTGAGCAGGAGCTCGCGCTTGGCGCCGAAATACTTGTAGACGTTGGCCTCGACCACGCCGGTGCGCGCGGCAATGTCGGCCACGGCGGTCTGCTCGTAACCCTGCTCGGAGAACATCGCGCGGGCAGCGTGCAGGATGTCGGAGACGCGCTGCTCGCGGGGCAGGCGCGCGGGCCGCCGTCTGGCGACGGCGCTCATCGCCCGGTCCACCTCGGCGCGCGCTTGTCCTGGAACGCTTCCATGCCCTCGCGCGCATCGGCAGTGCTGGACATGACCGGCACCATGGCCTGCGCGTACTCCAGCGACTCGCGCAGCGACATGTCGCGCATGGCGTTGAACGCCTGCTTGCCCAGCCGGATCGCGGTGGGCGACTTGTCGAGGATGCGGTTCAGCAGCCACTCGATCTTGACGTCGAGCTCGGCGCGCGGCACGACGTAATTGACCACGCCCCACTCCAGCGCCTCGCGCGCCGTGAAGTGCTCGCCGGTGACGCACATCTCCTGCAGGCGCCGCGGCGGCAGCACCCGCAGCATGAACGGCAGGATCATCATCGGCGTGACGCCGACCTTGGGCTCGGGCGTGCCGATGCGCACGTCTTCGGCGGCGATCGCCATGTCGCACGCGCACAGCAGGCCGAAGCCGCCGGCCATCGCGTGCCCGTTGACCCGCGCGATCAGCGGCAGCGGGCATCCCTGGATGCGCTTGAAGAGATCCACGACGTAATGCTGCGGACGGGAGAAATCGACGTCGAAGGCCCCGCCCTGCGTGTTCTTCTGCAGGTCGGCGCCGGCGCAGAACGCCTGGTCGCCCGCACCCGTCAGCACGATGGCCCGGCACTCGCGATCCTCGACGGCCTCGGCCAGCGCGCCGTGAATGGTGCGCACGACCTCTTCGTTGAGCGCGTTGCGCCGGTCCGGCCGGTTGATCGTGATCCAGTGGACGGAACCCTTGCGCTCGGTCAGCACCACTGCGGGCATGGCTGCACTCCGGACGGGAGGAAAGGCTGGTGAGTCTAACTCACCTGGCCGCCGTCCTGCAGGCGATCCCCCAGTCGATCCTCTAGAATCGGCTTCGACGCGCGACCCGCGCCTCGCAAGGGGGAATCCATGGAGCTGACCAACCTCGAGCTGGTTCCCGGCCGCACCATCACGCGACACCTGGGCCTGGTGCAGGGCTCCACCGTCCGCAGCAAGCACGTCGGCCGCGATCTCCTCGCGGGCCTGAAGAACATCGTCGGCGGCGAGCTCAAGGGCTACACCGAGCTCCTCAACGACTCGCGGCAGGAAGCGATCGACCGCATGGTCCAGCAGGCCAAGGCCGCTGGCGCCAACGCAGTGGTCAACGTGCGCTTCTCGACCTCCAACATCGCGGCCGGCGCCGCGGAGGTCATGGCCTACGGCACGGCGGTGGTGCTCGAGTAGAGCGTGGACCTGCTGATCCAGTTCGGCTTCTTCCTGGCCCTGCTCTGCGTCGGGCTGGTCGCAGGCAGCGCGGCGGAGCGCCGTCACTACCGCGAGCTGATCGCGCAGGAGCAGGCGCTGCGCGACATCCTGGTGTTCAACGAGCGCCGGGTTCCGGCGGACATTGCGGTACAGCGCGCCAGCCTGGTGATGGGATCGGTCGTCATCGGCGAGGACTACTTCAAGCGCATCGCCGCGGCGCTCAAGAACATCGTCGGCGGGCGGCTCACCGTCTACGAGTCGCTGATGGACCGCGGACGGCGCGAAGCCGTGGTGCGGATGAAGCGCCAGGCGCGCGAGCTCGGCGCCAGCATGGTGTTCAACGTGCGTTTCGAGACCGCGACGCTGTCGGAGGATCATTCCGGCCGCCGGTCGTCGTTCTCCGCCGAATTCATCGCCTACGGTACGGCGCTGGTGACGGCGCGCGCATGAGCTACGAGAATCCGCCGATCCCGGAAGGCATCAACGTCGGTCGCGAGAATCCACTGCTGGAGTTCGCACGGCTCGCCGCCGGGCTCGCGATCGTCCTCGCGGCCATCAGCGCCCTGCTCTACTTCGCGGGCGGCACGCTGGCGCGCCGCATCCCTTTCTCCACCGAGCGCGACTGGGTCGGCGATCGTCTGCTGGGTATCCGCGCTGGCCAGGCGGCCGAGGCCACGCCATCGACGCTCGAGAACTACCTGCAGGAGTTGATACTGCGCGTCGCCGGCGCGATGGACCTGCCGGCGGACATGCAGGTGCAGGCGCACTACGTCGCTTCCGACGTGCCCAATGCATTCGCGAGCCTTGGCGGTCACATCGCCGTCACGCGCGGGCTCTACGAGCGCATGACCAGCGAGAACGCGCTGGCGCTGGTGCTGGCGCACGAGGTCGCGCACGTGCGGGCGCGCGATCCGATCGCGGCGCTCGGCGGCGGCGCGGCGATGATGGTCGTCGTCACCTGGATCACCGGCAACACCGGCTCGCTCGCGAGCGCTTTCGCCGGCGTCGTGCAGCGCGGGTATTCGCGCAGCGCGGAAGCGCGCGCCGACGAGGCCGCCGTTGCGGCGCTGAGAAAGCTCTACGGTCACGCCGGCGGCGGCTCGGAGGTCTTCGAGAAGCTGGCGGCCTACCGCGAGCAGCACGGCATGGAGATGCCGTCGCTCTTGTCGACGCATCCGCTGGACGCCGACCGCATTGCGCGCCTGCGCCAGGCCGCGGCCAGCTGGAATCCCTCGACGCAGCCGCTGCAGCCATTACGGGTCGCGTCCGAATGAGCGAGCAGGTCGTCATGATCACCGGCGCGGCCGGCGGCCTGGGCCGCGTCGTCGCCTCCACGTTCGAAGCCGCGGGCGCCCGGGTGATCCTCATCGACGTGAGCGAGCAGGCGCTGAAATCTGCGTATCCCGCCGATCCGCGCCGGCTGCCGCTGGCCGCAGATCTTCTGGATGCGACGTCGACATTCAAGGCGGTCGATACCGCGTTCCAGAAATTCGGGCGCATCGACGCCCTGTGCAACATCGCGGGCGGCTTCCGCATGGGTCCGCCGGTGCATGAAACCACCGCCGAGACCTGGAAGTTCCTGCTCGACATCAACGCCGGCACCCTGCTCAACGCGGTGCACGCCGTCGTGCCGAAGATGCTGGCGGGCGGCGGCGGCAAGATCGTCAACGTCGGCGCGATGGGGGGAACCTCCGGCCGCCCGAACATGGGCGCTTACAGCGCGTCGAAGTCCGCCGTGATCCGTCTGACCGAGAGCATGGCTGCCGAGCTGCGCGAGAAGAACATCAACGTCAATTGCGTGCTCCCCAGCATCATCGACACGCCGGCCAACCGCGCCGACATGCCGGGCGTCGATCCCAAGCGCTGGGTCGCGCCGCAGGACCTGGCGCAGGTGATCCTGTTCCTGTGCTCGGACGCGGCACGCGCGATTCACGGTGCGGCCATCCCGGTCGTGGGACTCAGCTGATGGACAAGGCCATGGAGCAAGCGCTGCGCGAATTGCTCGACAAGCAGGCGCTCTACGAGCTGGTGATGGCCTACGCCAACGCTGCCGACCGGCACGATCACGACAAGATGCGCGCGCTGTACCACGAGGACGCCATCGACGAGCACGGGCACTTCGCCAAGGGGCCGGCGATGGAGTTCATCGACAAGCTGCCGGCGATCCAGGCGCCGATGGCGATCCTGCATCACAACGTCACGACGGTGAACCTGAAGCTCGCGGGCGACAAGGCCGAGGGCGAGGTCTACATCATCGCGTTCCACCAGGTGAAGGAGGGCGACCGTCTGCACGACGTGCTGATAGGCGGCCGCTACTTCGACAAGTACGAGAAGCGCGCTGGCGTCTGGAAGTTCAGCCATCGCTCGATCGTCGCCGACTGGGCTTACGCCGCCGATCCCTCGACGGTCCGCCTCGACCATCCGTTCCTCGCCGGCGCCCACATCGGCAAGCCGGGGCCGGTCGATCCGTCCTACGGGTTCTTCTCGCTGCTCAAGCGCGGACAGCGTTGATCGCGCCGCTTGGCGAGCTGCGGGCGTGGGCCGCGGAAATCGCGGCGGCGCTTGGCGAAGAGGTTGATCCCCTGCTTGCCGGCATCGACCGGGCGCCGATCGCAGCGACGGTTCTCATGCACCTGCTGCGCGCGATCGATGGCATGCCGATCGAGGCAGCGCTGACCGCCGAGTCGCTGGCCTATTCCACGCTGCAGGCCGGTCCTGAATTCGCGCGCTGGCTCGCCACGCATCGCGCGGCGGCACCGGCGAAGCATTCCGACAGCGGTCCCGCCGTCGTCATCGAGCGCGACGGTGACGCGCTGCGCCTGGAGCTCAACCGTCCATCGCTGCGCAACGCGATGACGGTGGAGATGCGCGACGCGCTGATGGAAGCGATGCAGCTCGTCGTCGCCGACGACTCGATCCGCTCCGTTCGTATCAGCGGCCGCGGCAAGTGCTTCTCCACCGGCGGTGACCTCTCCGAGTTCGGCACCCTGCCCGATCCGGCCACGGCCCACATCGTGCGCAGCCTCGCGCTGCCCGGTCGGCTGCTCGCACAGTGCGCGGCCCGCGTCGCGGTGCATCTGCACGGGGCGTGTGTCGGATCCGGCATCGAGTTTCCGTCGTTCGCCGGGCGCGTCGTCGCCGCAGAAGACACCTGGATCCAGCTACCCGAGCTGCAGTTCGGCCTGATCCCGGGGGCTGGCGGCTGCGTTAGCGTTTCGCGGCGCATCGGTGGTCAGCGCACGGCCTGGATGGTCCTTTCCGGCAAGCGCGTCGACGCGAAGCGCGCGCACGAGTGGGGATTGATCGACGAGATTTTGTAGGAGGGGCCGTTGGCCCCTCCTACAATGAGACGAAGCCGACGCAGCGCGCGTCCCTTACCTTCCCACCATGCCCAACGATCACCACAAACCCGCCGACGACCGCGGCGTCATGCAGGTCTTCAGCGGCCTGTCCGCCGACGAGCAGAACATCCTCGACACCGCCGACCGCTTCGCGCAGAGCGAGCTATATCCGCTCGCCGAGAAGATGGACCACGACGAGTGGTGGCCGGAAGAAGCGTTCCCGCTGATCGGCAAGACCGGCTACTTCGGCATCACCGCGCCCGAAAGCTACGGCGGCTCGCACATGGAGCTGATGGCCAGCGGCCTGGTGCTGCAGGCGTTCGCGCGCTGGAACCACGCGCTGGCGCTGGCCTGGGTCGCGCACGAGAACCTTTGCCTGCACAACATCCTGCGCAACGCCAACGAGGCGCAGAAGAAAAAATACCTGCCCGGCCTGTGCAAAGGCACGCTGATCGGCGCGCTGGGTTTGACCGAGCCGGGCGCCGGCTCCGACGCGCTGGGCTCGATGCGCACGACCGCGCATCGCGATGGCGGCCACTACGTGCTGAACGGCCGCAAGATCTTCATCACCAACGGCCCTGTCGCCGACGTGCTGCTGGTTTACGCCAAGACCGACAAGGATCGTGGGCCGATGGGCATCTCCGCGTTCATCGTCGAGAAGGACGCGCCGGGCTTCAAGGTGGCGCAGAAGCTGGAGAAGATGGGCTTCCGCGGCAGCCAGACGGCCGAGCTGGTGTTCGACGATTGCCGCGTGCCGGCGGAGAACCTCGTCGGCGACGAGAACAAGGGCGTCAAGGTGGTGATGAGCGGCCTGGACCTGGAGCGCGCGATGATCTCGCCGCTGTGCCTGGGCATCGCCGAGCGCGCGCTGCAGCTGTCGATCGACTATGCACGCCAGCGCAAGCAGTTCGGCCAGCCGATCTCGAACTTCCAGATGATCCGCGCCAAGCTCGCCGACATGTTCGTCTGGGTCGAGGCGATGCGGGTGTTCACCTACCAGACGCTGCGCGCCGCATCGACGCTCGACGAGCACGGCGGCGGCCGCGGCGACATCCACATGCTGACCGCCGCGTCGGTGATGTACGCCGCCGAGACCATGAACAAGGTCCTGAACGAGGCCGTGCAGATCCACGGCGGCATCGGCTACATCTGGGAGTCGGAGGTGAACCGGCTCTATCGTGCGATCAAGCTGCTGGAGATCGGCGCGGGCACTACCGAGGTGCGCAAGATCATCATCAGCGAAGAGTTGCTGAAGTCGTGACCGATGTCGCGCTCCTGAATTCGCCCGATCACCTCTGGACCACCGACACGGTCTATCGGCCCGACCTCTTCAAGGGCAAGACCGCGCTGGTGTCCGGCGGCGGCAGCGGCATCGGCCGCGCCACCGCGCTCCTCTTCGCGCGGCTCGGCGCCAGCGTCGTCATCTGCGGGCGCACGCAGGAGAAGCTCGACAAGGTCGCAGCGTTCGCGCGCGGCAAGGGTGCGCAGATGCTCGCCCTGCCCTGCAACATCCGCGAGGCCGACGAGGTCGGCAAGCTCTTCCAGAAGATCGAGACCGAGCTTGGCGCGCTGGATTTCCTGGTGAACAACGCCGGCGGCCAGTTCCCGCAGGCCGCGATCGACATGTCGGCCAAGGGCTTCAGCGCCGTGGTCGCCAACAATCTCAACGGCACCTGGAACATGATGCAGCGCGCCGCGCAGCACTGGCGCGATCGCAAGCGGCCCGGCTCGATCGTCAACGTCATCGCCGTCACCGAGCGCGGCATGCCCGGCGTCGCGCACACGATGGCGGCGCGCGCCGGCATCATCGGCGCGACGCGCACCGTCGCCGTCGAATGGGCGCCGCTCAACGTCAGGGTGAATTGCCTGGCGCCGGGGCTGACGGCAACCGAGGGGCTCGAGGTCTATCCGCCCGAGGCGCAGAAGGAGTTCCCGCGCGCCAATCCGATGAAGCGGCCGGGAACGCCGATGGAGATCGCGGAAGCCTGCGTCTACCTGAGCGCGCCGTCGGGCGGCTTCATCACCGGCGAGGTGCTGACGGTGGATGGCGGCGGCAAGCTGTGGGGCGAGCTGTGGACGGCGGGGAGGCCGGAGTATTTCGTGTAAACGGGGCCAACGGCCCTCCTACTCCTCCGGAACCCACACCTTCTTGTGGCTGCCGAAGCGGCAGTCCTTGTAGGCGTCGTTCAGCTCCTTGGTCAGCGCCAGGCATTCCTCGTGCGAGCGCGGTCGAACGTCCTCCGTGTTCCAGTGACCTTTGGGCGTGGGAGTCGGCGGCGCGTCGTCGGGCTCCGGCTTCAGCACGACCGCCTCTGGCTCCTTGGCAGCTGGCGCGGCGGACTCGGCGGGCGGTGACGCGGGCTGCGCGATCGGCGCGGCGGGCGCGATCGCAGCGGGCGGTGACATGACGGTCTCGGGCGCGGAGTCCTGCGGAAATCCCATCAGGTAGATCCACAGCGCCCAGCTGCCGACAGCGGCGCCAGCGACGAACGTCAGCGTGAAATAGACGACGGAGAGAGCCCCTTTGCTCATGCTCCATCGTAACGTTTTTTACCGCTTGTCAGTCCCAGCCGCGGCCGCGATCGCGATGATCGCGATCGTCGTCGTGACGATGGCGATCGTGACGCGAGCGGTGACGGCGACCGTCGCGATCGTTGTAGATGATCGTGCCGCTGTAGCTCGGAGACGAGTAGGCCGGATAAGAGCCGTAGCCGTAACCGTCGTCGTAGTAACCGTCGCCGACCGGGACCGCGATGCAGCCAGTGGCGAGCAACACGGCGGATAACGCAAGAGACCTGATGAACATGGCTGTTCTCCTCGACATGGAAAACAGCTTACGGAGCGTGACTGAACCGGCCCTGAACCGCGGATCCGGCGCGCATGGCGCGCCCTACAACTGACCGTGGATGCGGCTAATGCTCGCAGGCCTCCATCGCGGTGCCGCGCGCGTTCCAGCGATCCTGGACCTTCGCATACTCGTAGACCATCGCCGCGCCGCAGCCGGGGCTCGTCAGCCCGCCGGCGTAGATGCAGGCGACCAGCCGATCGTCGCCGCGCGAGAACCATAGCGCGTCGGCCTCGTCGGGCAGGCCTTGCAGCGCGAGCAGGCTCTCCGCGTTGCGCGGCGCCGAGGCCATCGGCTTCCAGTCCGGTCCGGTCAGCGTCCGGCAATGCCGCACCGCGTTGCTGGCGCAGGCGCTCAAACAGAGCATCAGTAGTGTGGCGAAGAGGCGCATCGGCCAAGGATAGCCGGATTGGATCGCCGCACGCGATTTCGACCGCAGGCCGCGACGGCGGTATTCTGCACTCGCGTCCGAAGGGCCTCTTCGAACCGGGGGATTGACCAAATGCTGCTCCTGCGACTCGCCATCATCCTGGCGGTGCTGCTGTTCCTGATCGGCTTGGTGAGCCAGGTCCTGATCCCGTTTTTCCGCGGCACGCCGCTGTTCCCGCAATTTCGCTCCAACAAGGAGACCAGACTCCCATGACCGTCAACGAGACACCGAGCCGCGGCATCACGCCGCTCAAGGTCATCACGCTGGGCCTGACCGCCGCCGTCACCATCGGCTTCTTCGTGAGCATCGGCCAGCTGTGGGAGAACCTCGACGCGTCCGAGATCATGGTGATCCAGTCGCCGATCTCCGGCGAGCTCGCCTGGCACACCTCGCCCGGCATCAAGTGGCAGGGAATGGGCCGCGTCACCAAGTATCCGCGCCGCGCGCTCTACGAGATCAACCAGAAGGTGCGCTTCAACGACGGCGGCCACGCCGACATGAGCGGCTCGATCCAGTACGACATGCCGCTGGACGAGAAGAACCTCACCGAAATCCATCTGAAATTCCACAGCTCGCAGGCAGTGGCCAAGCAGCTGATCGAGACCGTCGTCAACAAGGCGGTCTACATGACCGGCCCGCTGATGTCGTCCAAGGAAAGTTACAGCGAGAAGCGCAACAGCCTGATCCACTACGTCGAGGATCAGGTCGAGCACGGCGTCTACCAGACCATCCAGCGCGAAGTGCAGGTCACTGACCCGATCACGGGCGACAAGAAGACCGCGACCGTGGTCGAGATCACCATGGGCAAGGACGGCATGCCGCTGCGCCAGGAAGCCTCGGTGCTCGGCAGCTTCGGCATCAAGTCCTTCAACTTCTCGATCTCCGAGATTGCCTACGAGCAGGCGGTCGAGGCGCAGATCAAGCAGCAGCAACAGATCACCATGGACGTGCAGACCGCCATCGCCGGCGCCAAGAAAGCCGAGCAGCGCGCGATCACCGTGGCCAAGGAAGGCGAAGCCGACGCCGCGAAAGCCAAGTGGGAACAGGAGGTGATCAAGGCCAAGGCCGTGACCGAGGCCCAGCAGCAGCTCGAGGTGGCGCAGCTCGACACCAAGCGCGCCGAGCAGGAGAAGCTGGCGAAGATCCTGCGCGCCGAGGGCGAATCCGAGTACAAGCGCAAGGTCATGGTCGCCGACGGCGCGCTGGAGCAGAAGCTCGCTGCCTACAAGGAAGTCCAGGGCTATTGGGCCGAAGCGATCTCCAAATACCAGGGCGCCTGGGTGCCGACCACGGTGATGGGCGCGCAGTCCGGCGGCGCCAACGGCGCGAACTCGCTGATGGAGCTGCTGACAGCCAAGACCGCGCGCGACCTGTCGCTCGACATGAGCATGAGCGGCGCCGGGGCGACGGCGAAGAAGTAGCGCTCGGGACCGTTCGCGGCGCGGTTTCGACCGTTCGCCACGCGCGGCGGCCCGTCCGCTGGCGCCGACCCTAGAATCGGCGGCGATGACGCTGCCTACCTCACCACTGCTGGGATCCAAGCGCGCGTACTGGGCCTGCCAGATCGCGGGCTGGTACGGCTACGGCACCGCGCAGCTCATCGCCGCGCACTTCATCGGCGCCACCCCGACCCTGCGGATCGGCATCGAGTTGTTCGTCCTCTACAGCGCAGCGATCGGCGCGTCGCACTGGGTGCGCGGCTACATGCGCCGCCATCGGTGGGATGCGTTCGGTCCGCTCGCGCTGACACCTCGTGTCGTCCTGATGGCCGTCACGCTGAGCCTGCCGTTCGGCATAGCCCAGAGCTTCACGTCCTTCGACGAGATGAATCCCCAGCCTGGCATGCCGCATCCCGTGCGAGCGGCGCTGGACTGCTCCAACTGGACCGGCGCGTTCGCAACCTGGATGGCGCTGTATTTCATCATCCTCGGCGCACGCCAGCGCCGCTACGCCGAGCTGCGCCAGTCCGAGCTCGCGCGCGAGCTGCAAGGCGCCGAGCTGCGGCTGCTGAAGTCGCAGCTCAATCCACACTTCTTGTTCAACTCGCTCAACTCCGTGCGGGCGCTGATCGCCGACGATCCAGCGCGGGCGCAGCACGCGGTGACGCAGCTCGCGCGGACGCTGCGTTACACGCTGGGGTCGGCACAGGAAGAGCTCGTCACTCTGGAGCGCGAACTGGAGCTCGTCGACGACTACCTCGGGCTCGAGTCGTTGCGGCTGGCCGAGCGCCTGCGCATCGAGCGCGACATCTCGACCGACGCGCTCCGCGCGCGCATCCCGACCATGCTGCTGCAGACCGTGGTCGAGAACGCCATCAAGCACGGCATCGCCGAGCTGCCGGACGGCGGCGTGCTGCGCATCGGCGCGAAGGTCCAGAGCGGCGTGCTGCACCTGGATGTAGAGAACCCGCGGCCGACTGCACCGGCGCAACGCACTGCCGAAGGCGTCGGCCTGCGCAACGGCGCCGAGCGTCTGCGCCTTCTGTTCGGCCAAGGCGCCACCCTGGATCTCGACCTTGCCGATGCCGAGCGCGCTACGGCGCGCATCCGCATCCCGGTGTCGCCATGAGAGCGATGATCGTCGACGACGAGCCGCTGGCGCGGCGCGAGATGCGGCGCCTGCTGGCCGACTTCCCGTGGATCGAGATCTGCGGCGAGGCCGCCAATATCCAGGAGGCCGCGCGACGGATCGAGGAGTTGACCCCGGAGCTCTTGTTTCTCGACATCCACATGCCGGGCGGCTCGGGGTTCGATCTCCTGGCGGGGCTGGAGCACGTGCCGCAGGTGATCTTCACCACCGCGCACGACGAGCACGCGGTGCGCGCCTTCGAAGTCAACGCACTCGACTACCTGCTCAAGCCGATCGAGCCCGAGCGGCTTGCTGCGGCGCTGACGCGCTCGCGCAAGCGCTCTGCGCCCTCTCCCGGCCCTGCGGGCCACCCTCTCCCGCATGCGGGAGAGGGCAAAGTGCTCGAGCAGCTGTTCGTGCGCGACGGCCCGCGCTGCTGGTTCGTGCCGCTGAGTGAAGTCAGCCTGATCACGGCCGACGGTAACTTCGTCCGCCTGCTGTGGGGCGATCGCCAGCCCATGCTCGGCCGCCCGCTCTCCGCGATCGAGGAGCGGCTGGATTCCAAGGCCTTCTTCCGCGCCAACCGCCGGCAGATCTTCAACCTCGCGTTCGTCGAGCGCGTGGAGATTGGCGTGGGTGGGCGATTGCACGTGCAGCTGCGTGGGGGCCCCGAGATCGAGATCTCGCGCCGGCAGGCGCGTCTGTTCCGCGAGCAGACCACGGTCTAGCGCAGCGACCGTTCGCTGCGGTCTTGCGACCGCTCGACATGTTTCCGCGAAGCGCACGTTGCAGCGCCCTACGCTGCCTGCATGAAACGTCACTGGCCGATGCTCCTGATGCTTCTCGCCCTGCGCACCCAGGCCGCCGATGCGCTGCGGCAGATCGATGGCGAGAGCTACCGGATCAGCCTGCCGCAGAGCTGGTCAGCTTCGGTGCGCGATGACATCCACACCTATCGGAGCCCGGACCACACGAAGAGCCTGACCGTGGGCATCTACGAGATGGAGCCTGCGGACGAAGCGCAGCGGCTGCAGCTGCTGCACAAGTCCGCCGATCTGCGCCGCGCCAAGGAGCGCGAGCTCTCGGGCGGACGCGTCAACCTTTCCGACGTCGCGGTAGAGCGCCAGGGCGAAGTTTTGGTGCTGCGCTATTCGGGAGAGGAGCCGGCAACGGACCGGCGCTTCGTCAACCTGACGGTGGCAACGCCGCGCTGGCTGCAGAACTTCTACTACGAGGCGCTGGGCGACGACGCCGGCGAGTTCCGACGCACCTCGCAGGTGGTCTTAGGACGTCTTGAAGTGCAACAACGCCGAGCTCGATGACCCGGACGTCAATCGTCTGCTGCGGGAGCGATTCGTTTGCGCGCGACGATCAGGCGCGAGGGAAATAAATCGCGCTCTTCGACCAGCTCGAAGCCGTGTGCGCACAGCCACTCCGGGACCGCGCGCTTCTGCCACGCAGCCACGAAAGGCTCGTGGACGAAACGCGCGAGGCACCAGAAGTAGAGGCCGCGCCAGCCGTACTTGCGGAAGAGCGTCCAGGGACGTCCGAAGAACTGCTCGCCAGCCGGCTCGACAATGGCGAGTCGTCCGTCGGGCCGCAGCACGCGATGGAATTCGTCCAACGCCGCGTCGGCGTGCCGCGGCGGCATCTCATGGAACAGGAAGCACGCGGCGATGCCGTCGAAGCGATCGGCGGAAAATCCGCTCGACTCGGCGAGCCCCTGCACGAAGCGTGGCGCGGGATACTGGCGAGCCGCGTGCTGCAGCAAGTAGGGCGAGGCATCCAGCCCCCACACGTCCACGACGCCGGCATCGCGCAGCGCCTGCGTGGAATGTCCAGCGCCGCAACCGACGTCGAGAACCGCGTCGCAGCCATGCAGAGGTTGCGCTAACGCGCGCCGCGCGCGATGCATCTCGCCGAGCATGACGATGTCGAAGCCACGGCTGTAGCCGCGCGTGATCTTCTTGGAATAGTTGCCGTTCGGAAGATTGTGGAATTCCAGCAGCAGGTACTTCGGCAGCGCGACGCTGAGAGGCAGGTCGCGCGGCAGTTCGACGCGCGTGAGCCGGCGCAGCACCACCTTGCGCACGAACTGCCAGAGGTCCTGCGGCCGGCGCAGGTCGAGCGCGTCTGGCCAGGTGTCGGGCAACTCGACATCGGCCCACGACAGAGCAATGGGATCTTCTGGCCCGCGCTCCCGGGCTAGATGCAGCGTATTCATGGTGTGGCTTACTTCCCCGGGCCAGGACCACGCAGCGCCCCGGACGTTACAGCTCTAAGAACTGATCCTAGGCTCCGGGGGGAAGGGATAGCAATTGATCTGCGCGGAAACCAGCTAGTAAAAATCACCTGGGTGCACATCCGTGAAGGAGCCAAAGAAAAACCCGCAATCCCTTGCGGGACGCGGGTTTCTAGAACGCACAACGCCGACTTTGGTGGGCTGCCAGGGACTCGAACCCCGAACCTAGTGATTAAGAGTCACGTGCTCTACCAATTGAGCTAGCAGCCCATCAAAGTCGGCGTCGTTGGCAAGCCGGCTCTTTCAAGAAATCTGGGGTGACCGACGGGGCTCGAACCCGCGACAACCAGAATCACAATCTGGGACTCTACCAACTGAGCTACGGCCACCATCAAGGGCGCGAATAATAGCAAAACGGGCCATGCAGATGTTTCGGGACGCGACATTTCCCTAAGCTTCCAGCGCAACCACGAGCACGGCCAGCAGCAGCAGAAGGCCGCCGACCACGTAATCCTCGTATTGCTCCAGCGTCTCGGCATTGAACCTCTGCAGGCCCAGCAGCCCCAGACCCGTGAACAGCAGCATGCCGCCCATGCAGCCGGCGGCGAGCACGAAGCTCAGCACCACGAAGCCCCACCAGCCGTGGGAAACGCCGGTGAGATACACCGGCAGGAACGCCTCGCATGGCGACAGCGCCAACATCGCCAGGAGCCCGATGACGACGGCGCGATCCGATGCGGGCGCGGTCCGCGGCGGCTGATACACCGACAGCACGTGCGGATGTCCGTGATCGTGCGGCGGCTCGCCTGGACCGTGCGCATGCGCGTGGCCGTGGCCGTGATGGTGATGCCCGCCCGCCGGGCGCAACAAGTAATAAGACCCGAAGCCGGCCAGCGTGAGACCGGCGATCCACGGGAAGATCTGGCCGGTCCAGCGCTCGACCGTGGTGCCCAGCCCCAGCACCAGCAGCCCGAGCGCGACGGTGAACAGGGTGTGCCCGGCGCTGGCCAGCGCCGTGATGCCCATGGTCTTGGACACGGTCCATTTCTGGCCGCGCGACGCCAGCACGAACGGCAGCCAGTGCGTCGGCAGGATCGAGTGCACGAAGGACACGGCGAAGCCGGTCGAGCAGATCGACAGCAGCACGCTGGATTTCAACGGATGTCCTCCACGGCGTTAGGATAGCCGCCCGCGGTTGGCGCGAGGCCGGAGAGGATAGCAATGAGACGCATGAATCCGCTGGACGCTTCGTGGCTGTCGGTGGAATCCCACGAGACACCGATGCACGTCGGCAACCTGCAGATCTTCTCCCTGCCCAAGGGCGCCGACGAGGATTACCTGCGTGGCCTCGTGGCGCAGATGAAGTCCGCGCGCGACTTCGCGCCACCCTGGAACCTCAAGCTGCCGGGGCCGGTGGTCGGCAAGTTCGCGCTGATCTGGAAGACCGACAACGACGTCGACCTCGACTATCACGTCCGCCACTCCGCCCTGCCCCGCCCCGGCGGCGAGCGCGAGCTCGGCATCCTGGTCTCGCGCCTGCACAGCCATCCGCTCGACTTCAACCGCCCGCTGTGGGAGTGCCACGTCATCGAGGGCCTCGAAGGCAACCGCTGGGCGATGTACACCAAGATGCATCACTCGCTGATCGACGGCGTGTCCGGCATGCGGCTCCTGCAGCGCGTGCTCTCGAGCGATCCGAACGATACGGACATGCCGCCGCCGTGGACGGTGAAGCCGCCGCGCCGCAGCGAAGATCAGACGCCTTCGCCCGAAGGCGCGCTGCGATCGGTGCAGCAGTCGCTGCGCCAGCAGTTCAGCTCGGTCGGGCAGCTCGCGCGCGCGCTGTCGCGGCTGGTGCGCGGCACGCGCGGCAGCGGCAAGCTCACCGGGCCGTTCGCCGGGCCCAACTCGATGCTCAACCGACGCGTCACCGGCCAGCGCCGCTTCGCCACGCAGCAATACGACCTGGCGAGGCTCAAGGCTTTGGCCAAGGCCGCCGACTGCACCTTGAACGACATCGTCCTGTACCTGTGCGCGACCGGCCTGCGCCGCTTCATGGAAGAGCACAACACGCTGCCGGGCAAGGCGCTGACCGCGGGCATCCCGGTCAACGTGCGCCCGGCCGACGACCAGGACACCGGCAACGCGATCAGCTTCATCATCGCCAACCTCGCCACCGACGTCGCCGATCCGCTGCGTCGCCTGGAGACCATCAAGGAATCGACCGAGCAGGCCAAGGAGCATCTGCAAAGCCTGCCGCGCAGCTCGATCACGCAGTACACGATCGTGCTGATGGCGCCCTACATGCTGCAGCTGATCAGCGGCCTGGGCGGCCGCATGCGGCCGGTGTTCAACGTGACGATCTCCAACGTGCCGGGGCCCAGCGAGCGCCTGTACTACAACGGCGCGCAGCTGGAGGCCATGTATCCGGTGTCGCTGATCGCGCACGGCGGCGCGCTGAACATCACCTGTCTGTCCTACGCGGGCACGCTGAACTTCGGCTTCACCGGCTGCCGCGACACGCTGCCGCACATGCAGCGCCTGGCGGTGTACACCGGCGAGGCGCTGGAGGAGCTGGATTCGCTGCTGTCGGCGCGCAAGAAGAAGCGCGCGTAGGTCGGCGCTAAGCCGCCGCCACCCTCGCGCTCTCGGCAGCGAATCTGCGCCGCATCACCCGGATCTCTTCGAGCGCGCCGCGGTAGCGCGACTCGATCGACATCGCCTTCTCGATGACCTTGGCCAGATCGCCGTTGCGCGCGACCATGCGCTCCACTTCGCGGCATTCGTCGGAGAGCGCCATCGCGCCGACGGTGCCCGCGGCCGAGCCCATCGTGTGGGCGAAGAAGCTGAGCTTCTTGGCGTCGCGCTCGGCGCCCGCGCGGCGCAGTCCTTCCAGCACGCGCGGCGCGTCCTTGATCAGCGTGTCGATGATCTCGCAGACGCCGTCGCTGCTGATGCTTTCCGCGTAGGTATCCAGCGCCTGCGGCTGCACCTCGGCGCCCGCGGCGACGACGGGTGCCGCCTGCTGCACGGCGTTGGCCGCCACAGCGCCGGCGACGGTGTTGGCGATGGCCGAGACGATCTCCGTCAGGCGCGAGCGCTCGATCGGCTTCGACAGGTAGTCGTCCATGCCCGCCTCCAGGCAGCGCTCGCGATCCCCCAGCAGCGCGTTGGCGGTCATGGCGATGATCTTCGGGCGCTTGCCGCTTGGCCAGCGCTGGCAGATCTGGCGCGTGGCCTCCAGGCCATCCATCACCGGCATCTGCATGTCCATGAAGACCACGTCGTAGCCGCTCTTCTCGATCGCCTCGATCGCCTGCGCGCCGTCGGCGGCGACGTCGGCGCGATAGCCCAGCGACTCGAACATGCGCAGCGCCACTTTCTGGTTCACCGGATTGTCCTCGGCAACCAGGATGCGCAACGCCTGGCGCTCGGCGCCCGGCCGCGCGGCGACCATCGGCTTGGCGCTGGCGGTTCCCCCCGGCAGCCCGCTGACCACGTTGGCGAACACGTCATGGGCCGTCGACTGGCGGATCGGCTTTGCCAGGAAGCCCGCGAAATCGTTGCGCGCCAGGTCCATGCTGCTGGCGGCGCTGACCATGATCATCGGCGGCGCGCGGTGGCCCATGTCGGCGCGGATGCGGCGCGCCAGGGTGACGCCGTCCATCTCCGGCATGACGTAGTCGATCACCGCCAGGTCGAAGCGCTCGGTGCCCGCCAGCCACTCCAGCGCCTCGCGCGCCGACCCGGTGTCGCGCACGGTCATGCCCCACGCCGCCGCGAGACGGCCCAGCGCGTGACGGCTGCTGGCGTTGTCGTCGACGACGAGCAGCCGCTTGCCGCGCAGGACGATGCTTCCGGACTGTCGCGACGGCAGATCGGCGACGCCGGTGACGATGGTGAAGTAGAAGGTGGAGCCGTGCTCGGGCTGGCTCTCGACCCAGGTCTTGCCGCCCATCATCTCCGACAGGCGCTTGGAGATCGCAAGGCCCAGGCCGGTGCCGCCGTAGGTGCGCTTGGAGCTCGAGTCGATCTGGCTGAAGCTCTTGAACAGCTGCTCGACCTTGTCGGCCGCAATGCCGATGCCGGTGTCGGTCACGGCGAACTTGTATTCCCAGCGCGATCCGTCCAGAGGCTGCGCGCCGACGCGGACCACGACTTCACCCTGCCGTGTGAACTTCACCGCGTTGTTGAGGTAGTTGGCGAGGATCTGGCGCACGCGGCCGCTATCGCCGAGCACGCCCTCCGGCGTCCCCGGCGCGATCTCGTACGACAGGTCCAGGAGCTTGTCTGCAGCGGACAGCGCCACCAGGTCCAGCGCGTCCTCCACGCAGCGGCGCAGGTCGAACGCGACGTGTTCCAGCGTCAGCTTGCCGGCCTCGATCTTGGAGAAGTCCAGGATGTCGTTGATGATCGCCAGCAGGTGCACGCCGCTGGTGCGGATGGTGTCGGCGCAGTCGCGCTGCCGGTCCGACAGGCTGGTCTCGTGCAGCAGATCGGTCATGCCGACGATGGCGTTCATCGGCGTGCGGATCTCGTGGCTCATGTTGGCCAGGAACTCGCTCTTGGCCCGGCTGGCGACGAGCGCCGTGTCCGCGGCCTCTTTGGCGCGACGCGTGGCCGCGGCCAGCTCGCGCGTGCGCTCATCCACGCGCCGCTCCAGCGTGTCGTGCGCTTCCTGCAGGGCGCTGTCGCGCGCCTGGATCTGGTTGAGCATGTCGTTGAAGCCGCCGATCAGGTCGCCGAGCTCGTCCTTGCCCAACCCCGAGGCGCGCAGCGAGTAGTTGCGGTTCTGCGCGACGTTGCGCACGACGTCCGCCAGATGCGAGATCGGCGCGGCGATGGAGCCTTGCAGCGCGCGCGCCAGCAGGAAGGCGATGAGCGAGGCGCCGAGCATCGCCAGCAGCACGATGATCACGTAGTCCTGCAGGTGCGTCTGCATGCGCTCGAGGTTGGATTCGAGATACACCCAGCCGATGCGCTCGCCGCCCAGCCTGACGACGCGGAACAGCTGCAGCTGCTTGTCGGCGAAGCGATGGCCGGCCTCGTCCGGCACTGCCGGGCAGCAGCGCACCTGCACGCCCTTGCGCCGGTACTCGGCGAACAACCGGCCGGACTTGTCGTAGATCGCCGCCGCGACAACGTCGGGGTTCTCGTTGAGGGACTTGAGCCCCTGCTCGCCAGTATTCGGGTCGTTGAACGCCAGCGCCGCCGAGCTGTAGTCGGCGACCATCGCCGCGGTGGTCGAAAGGTTGGTCACGGCCGCGTCGCGGAAGGCGACGAGCTCGTAGGCGATGAAGGCCAGCCCGGAGACGAGCAGCGCCGCGCCGCTGACCATCATCATGATCATGGTCAGCTTTCGCTTGATCGGCGTGTCGCGCAGCAGTCGCATCGGGATCCCAGCCGCGAGGCACATGTCGCGGTCCCGGACATTCTGAATGCCGACGCCGAAGCGTCGCGGGTGCCGAGAGCTTTTACCTACACGGCATCGGCCTCCTCAGGACACTGCGAGCCTGGGGAGCGTGATGTTTTATCCACTGCCGCTGCCGATCGGATATCTTGCGTTCATTCCCGGACAGATCCCATGACCCCTGAGTACCCTGGAGCCTACCCGTCGCGGCCGGCTCGCCGTCGCATGCGTGGTCGCCGTTGCCATAGTCGCTGCGATCGCGGTGTTCCTCCTCTCCCCGCTGCTGATGGCGCCACTGGCGGCGACCCCGAGCCTGTGCGACGAGCTGGCCGGCTATCGGCGCCTGGTGCAGACGATCTCGTTGACGCTGCCGGTGCCGGGCCTCTGGCTGGCGTTCTACGGCCGCCGGATCCTGAAGTCCGGACAATCGCCGCCGCCGGACGCATGGGTATTGCATCGCGTGCTCGTGAAACGAGGCGCGCATGTCACCCGCGTCGGGGTCATGCTCGTTGCCGTCGGCGTCGCCATCACCCTGCTGCCCGCGTACTTCTGGTACGGGCGCGGGCCGGTGGAGGGCCACGAGGTCGGACGGATCTGCGAGGGCATGTGACCGCGGCGCCGCTGCCGTCGCGCGACGGTGTCGGCGCCAGCCGCGTCTCGCTGCCGCCTGGCCAGTGGCCGACGGTGCTCGCCTTCCTGGTGGAGCGTTTCCCGCGCATCGACGCGGCGACCTGGCGCGCGCGCATGGCGCGAGGGCTGGTCACCGATGACGCCGGCCGCGCGCTCGACGAGAGCACGCCCTATCGCGCCGGCCTGGCCGTGCGCTACTACCGCGAGCTCGCGCACGAGCCGGTGATCGCCGGCGCCGAGACCGTCCTGTTTCACGACGAGCATCTGCTGATCGCCGACAAGCCGCACTTCCTGGTGGTCGTGCCGAGCGGTCGCTACGCGCGGGAGACACTGCTGGCGCGATTGCGCCTGCGCCTGGACCTGCCAGACCTCGCGCCGCTGCATCGGCTGGATCGCGACACCGCCGGCGTCGTCGCCTTCTCGACCAACCTCGCGACGCGCAGCCAGTATCAGGCGCTGCTGCGCACGCATCGCGCCGACAAGGTCTACGAGGCGCTGGCGCCGGCATTGCCCGGCCTCGCGTTCCCGCTGGTGCGCCGCAGCCGCATCGTCGTCGGCGAGCCGTTCTTCCGGATGCGCGAGGTCGAGGGCGAGCCCAACAGCGAGACGACGATCGACGTCGCCGAGCGGCGCGGTGATCTCTGGCTCTACCGGCTGCGGCCGCGCACCGGCAAGACGCACCAGCTGCGCGTGCACATGGCCGCGCTGGGCGCCGGGATCGTCAACGATCCTTTGTATCCGCAGCTGCGCGAGACGCGCGACGACGGGCCGCCACTGCAGCTCCTGGCCCGCGAGCTTGCGTTCGACGATCCATTGACCGGCGCGCGGCGCGTGTTCCGCAGCGCGCGCGAGCTCACAGCAAAGGCAGGCTGACGCTGCCGCTCAAGCGCGTCGCCGGCACCAGCAGGTCGCGCGACCACGTTACCGGGAACTGCGCGTGGAAGCCGTAGACGAGAATCGCCAGCTCGTCGCCTTCGGCAAGACGCTCGCCGACCGCGCCCATGGCGCCGCTGTGCGCGCCGAAGCCGCGTAACGGCGTCAGCTGATCGTCCACCAGATCCCAGCGCTGCATGCCGGCCTTGCGACGTCCGATGCCGAGGAACAGGATCGGATCGCTGCCCAGCTCTGCGCCGGCCAGCCGCGACAGCTCGATCTGCATCTGCGGAATGCCGGCGAGCACGGCGCCGCCCGCAGGGGCGACGTAGAGCGGCTGCGTCGCCAGCAGCGCTTCGCGTGCGCCGTTGCCCAGCACCGAGCCGATGACGCCGAGCGTGCTGTTGAGCTGCGGTGTGGACGAATCGATGGAGAACTCGGTGCCGCCACGCATCGGCGCGTGCACGACGATCGCATCGTCGAGCCCGAGACTCCAGCAGATGTCGCGCCCGGTTGGCAGCGCTGCGTCGACGGCGCCCGCCTTGCCCTGCAGCTTCTCCTCGAACCAGGCGAACTGCACTTCGTCGAGATCGATGGCGCCGCAGTAGCGATGGCCGACCAGGTCGGCGTCCTGGAAGTTGGGCGGCTCGAGGGCGATGAAGAAGGGGTCGAGCGCTTCCTGCAGGTTGCCGGGCGCCGCGGTGATGCCGATCGGCAGGATGTGGCCGGTCTCGTGCGTGAGCAGGCGCACGTCGCCGCCCGTCGCCTGGATGCAGCGATAGTTGTCGAGCGCCTCGTTGACGTTGAAGAACGTGTCGCGCATGCCTTGCGTCAGCAGCACGTCGAGCGGCTCGTACGGGGTCGGCGGCACGTTGCGCGGATCGGGCATGCCGAGCAGGAAGTTCTGCGGTCCGGCAGGCTCACCGTCGCAGAAATAGCGGGGGCTGTGATAGCGCAGGAAATTGCGACCTGCCTCGGTGATGTGGTTGGTGAGCGCTGACATCACCAAGGTCTCGTGCACCGCCAGGTCCATGCCGGGGCCGGGTCGCGTCAGCAGCTGGCCGTTGGTCACCTGCGAGATCTCCGCCTGCGCGGCGACCGCCAGCGTGTAGCCGGACTTGAGCACGTTGTTGGGATTCGTCACTTCGGCGATGTCGTGCGGCGTGATGTCCGGCGCCAGCACGCGCAGGCGATGCTGCGGGTCCGCGCCGGCGAGCAGGAACTGGAAGAGTCCGCCGTAGGAATCGCCCCAGCTGCCGACCATCATCTTGCCGTTGGCGCGCCGCTTGAGGCCTGGCAGATCCTCGGCCCAGTCCAGGATCTGGATGAGATTGCGCCCCTCGAAGTCGGGCGATTGCAGGCGGATGGTGCCGCCCGATTCGCCGAAGCCGCGATGATCGATGGTGATGACGTAGTAGCCGGCGTCGACCAGGCGCGCGACGAAGCCGGTGCGCGTGTCGATGCGCGCGTCGCCGAAGCCCTCGCCTTGCAGGACCAGCGGATAGATGCCGCCGGCGACGAGTGCGGTCGGCTCGAACACGGTGAAGACGTTGAGCTCGCCGTCCACCGGCGAGGCCAGCTCGACCCGGTACTGGCCACCGGCGCGCGTCTCGGCGACGGGGACGCGCACCTGGGCCCCCGTGCCGCCGACCGGAGCGACCACGCCCTCGCTTGCGCCGCACGCGGCGAGCATCGGCACGACAGCTGCGCAAAAGACACGAATGGCCGACAAGCGTGGATTACCCTGGATCCGTAGGTGGAGTGTAATTGGTGCGGCGCACTTTCCCTGCCCGGCCCTGTCAAACTTCACGCGACGACCAAGGGGATTTCGTGGCAATCCGCGACACCGAGACGCGATATGGAGCGGTCGCCCAGACCGTGCATTGGCTCATGGCCTTCATGCTGGTCGGCTCGTTCTCGCTGGGCTTCTATATGCACGAGATGGCGGTCTCGCCCCTGCGGCTGAAGCTCTTCTCGTACCACAAGTGGCTCGGCGTGCTGGTGTTTGCGCTGGTGGTGCTGCGCCTGGTCTGGCGCTGGACCCATCGCCCGCCGCCGCTGCCGGCGCACATGCCCCATTGGGAAAAGCGCGCCGCCGAGATCACGCACCGCCTGCTCTACCTGTTCCTGTTCGCCGCGCCGCTGTCGGGATGGCTGATGAGCTCGGCCAAGGGTTTCCAGACGGTGCTGTTCGGCGTGCTGCCGATCCCGGACCTGCTCTCCAAGAACCCGCCACTGGGCGCCGCCCTGTCCGAAGTGCACGAGACCCTGATCTGGATGCTGCTCTCCGTAGCCGGATTGCACGCGGCCGCAGCGCTCAAGCATCACTTCATCGATCGCGACGACGTTCTCGTGCGCATGACGCCGTTCTTGAGGCCGCCCCAATGAAACTCTTGTCATTCCCGCGCAGGCGGGAATCCAGTTTTGCAGTGCTGCTCCTCGCGTTTACCGCGACGACGTGGGCAGCCGAGCGACCCGTCAACTACGCCAAGAGCGAGATCGGCTTCTCGGTGAAGCAGATGGGCGTCGCCGTCAGCGGACGCTTCACGCGCTTCACGGCGAAGATCGACCTGGATCCGGCCAAGCCCGAAAAGTCGTCGGCGGAAGTGACCGTCGACGTCGGCAGCATCGACACCGGCTCGGAGGAAGGCGACGACACCGCGCGCGACAAGGCCTGGCTCGACGTATCCGGATTCCCCAAGGCGACCTTCAAGAGCACGTCGGTGCGGGCGACCGCGCCGGACCGCTACGAGGTCAAGGGCAGCCTTTCCATCCGCGGCAAGCCGCGGGAGATCACCGTGCCGCTGACGCTGAAGAACCAGCCCGACGGCAGCGCGATCGCCTCAGGCGAGTTCCAGATCCGCCGCACCGACTTCGGCGTGGGGGGCGGCGAGTGGAACAAGGACGATCTCGTCGCCAACGAAGTCCCCGTTCATTTCCGTCTCACGCTCAACAGGAGCAATCCATGAAACGACTCATCGCAACCCTGGCGCTGATGGCGCCGTCCCTCGCCACCTTCGCGGCGCCGGAGACCTATACCATCGACGAGCGGCACACCTTCCCCAGCTTCTCGATCAGCCACTTCGGCTACTCGACCTACCGCGGCCGTTTCGACAAGACGTCCGGCACGATCACGCTGGACATGGCCAAGAAGACCGGCAGCGTCGAGGCGACGATCGACGTTGCGTCGGTCTCCACCGGCGTGGCGAAGCTGGACGAGCACCTGAAGACCAACGAGTTCCTCGACGTCGCCAAGTACCCGACCATCACCTTCAAGGGCAAGGACTTCAAGTTCGACGGCGACAAGCTTGCCAGCGTCGGCGGCGACCTGACGATCCACGGTGTCACCAAGCCGGCGACGCTGCAGGTGAAGAACTTCAAGTGCGGCGATCACCCCATGAAGAAGACGCCGATGTGCGGCGCCGACCTCTCCACGACGATCAAGCGCTCGGAGTTCGGCGTCACCACCTACTCGCCGAACATCGGCGAGGAAGTGACGCTGGACATCGAGGTCGAGGCTGGGGCGGCCGCGAAAAAATAACCGTTACTGCGCCAGGCTTCCCTTGATCGTCACCGACGCGTTGTAGGGAGTGCCCAGCGTCGCGCCGCCGCCGTTGTTGGACAGCTTGAGCGAGAACCCGCGGCTGCCGAGGAACGGCAAGCCACCGCTGATGGGCACGGAGAACGTGCGCGTCGAGCCGTCACCCGCGCCCCAGCTGAAGGTGCCGAGCTTGGCGGTGTAGTCCCGGCCCGCGCGGGCGGTGCCGTCCACGGTCTGGTACTGCACGCTCACCGCGCCGGTGACGCCGGCGTTGCGCTTGACCACGACCGTGAGCGTGCCCGCACCCTGGCTCGCGCTGTAGGCGGTCGCCGACCAGGTGAAGTTGCCGGGCGCCACGACGCTGCCGGTGATCGTCACCGTCGTCACGCTGGGCGCGATCACCGAGGCGCCGGTGGGCGTCGACAGCTGCACGGTGAAGGCCCTCTTGTTCTGGAACGGCGCCGCGTTGCTGATCGGGACCAGGAACGACTTCGCCGTGGTGTCGCCTGCCAGCCAGCTCAGCGTGCCGCTGGTCGCGGTGTAGTGCGTGCCGGCGAGGGCGGTGCCGTTCACGGTCGCGTACTTCACGGTCGCGGCGGCGGTGCCGGCGCGGCTCACGTAGACGCGCACCGAGCCCGCGGCCTGGCCGACGGCGTAACCGCTCGCCGCGAACTTCACGGTCGAGGTCGTGGACGAAGACGTGCCCCACAGCTGCTTGAGCAGCGCCACCTTGTCCTGGCGCACGACCAGGTTGTCGTCGAGGATGCCGCCGGTGTCGCCGCTGTTGGGCGTGTAGCACCAGAAGAAGCTGTTGCGCATGCCTTTGCCGACCATGTACTGCACGAAGGCGTTCTGCCAGGTCACGTCCATCTGGCCGACCCCGCCGACGCCGTAGCGTCCGCCCCACTCGCCGGGAACGATGGCGACGGTCGAGCTGAACCGCCCGAACAGCGTGTTCCAGTCCGCCGCCAGGTTCGCCGGAAAGTTGGTCGCGCCGAACGACGACTTCATGTAGACGTCGGGGCCGTAAGTGTGCGGAGAGAACACCAGCTTGTTGGCGGCGATAGCCAGCGGCTGCGTCTTGTGCGGCTGGAAGTCCTCGCCCCAGTTCATCGGGATGTTGGAGTTCTCCACGCCGTCGAAATTGCCGGCGATACCCTGCACGAAGATCAGGAGATTCGGGTTGGACGCGAGCACGCCCGCAGCCGCAGCTTCGGCCGCCGCTTTCCAGAAGTACTTCGGGTTGGTGACGTTGGGATCGCCGGTCGACCAGCGCACCGGGCCATTGGGCTCGTTGTAGATGTCGATCGCCATGAAGTGCGGATTCGACGCGTAGCGCGCGGCCACGAACTTGAGGTCGCGGATCCAGTTGTCCTTGGTGTACGCCTGGTTGTTGTAGATCAGGTTGTAGTCCGCCGGGTTGTCGACGAACCAGGTCTGGTACTGCCTGAATTTCGACACGCTGTGGAAATCGAGCATGACGTAGAGGCCCTGGCGATCGGCTTCCGCCATCCACATGTCCAGCACCTGCAGCGGCGTCTTGCCGATGAGGTCCGCGTTGAGGTTGGGCTCGACGTAGGAGAGCTGGTTCACCGGCGTGGTGTTGTAGAGCGTGTCGGGCACGAACGGCACACGCACCGCGTTGAAGCCCAGACTCTTGATCTCCGCTATCTGCTGCTTCCAGCCCATGGTCCAGATGAATTGGGGCTGGAGAATCTCGGCGGCGAAGCCGTGATGGCTGATCCCGCGGATCTGCACCTCCTGACCCGCCGCGTCGTAGATCTTCCCGGCCTGTGTGTAGTAACCCGCGGCGGACGCAACTGTGCTGGCAAGCGACGCTGCGCAAAGCGCGAGCGTGAGGATGAAACGATGCATGGACACTCCCCCGGACCTCGGGATGTGTCGGAAGACGGATGCGGCAGCACCGGATTCGAAACTGACTGGGTAGTCCCCCGACACGCGACACGCTAGTACGCGTCGCCCCCAGGCGCATTAGATAAAAAATCACGACGCGGCGCTATTGTCGCGAGGCAGCAACAAATATCCGGGGTTTCGGTATGGATTCCCCAAGCCCTCGCAACGAGGCGGCCGCGTCGCTGTCTGAAACGCTGCCATCTCGACATGGCGCTGCAGGTGCCCCATGAATAATGCGATCGTACTCGTCGCGCGGCTGCTCCTCGCGCAGATCTTCCTGATGTCGGGGATGGCCAAGCTCGGCGCGGGCTACGCCGGCACGGCGGCCTACATGCAATCCGTCGGCGCGCCGGCGGCGCTGCTACCCGTGGTGATCGCCCTGGAGATCGGCGGAGGCCTGGCGATCGTCGTCGGATTCCTGTCGCGCTGGGCGGCGCTGGGCCTGGCGGTGTTCTGCGTCGTGTCCGCGTGCCTGTTCCACAACAAGCTCGGCGATCAGATGCAGGCGATCATGTTCATGAAGAACCTGGCGATGGCCGGCGGATTGCTGCTGCTGTTCGTGCACGGGCCCGGCGCGTGGGCCGTGGAAAGCCCCGAAGAGCTATCCCCTTCGACGGACGATCGCGCCCGCACCGAGCGCCACTAGCAGGATCAGCCCCAGCGCGCCGCCGGTGGCTTCGGACTTGGCAGGCCCTGCGACCGGCTCGACACCCCACAGCGTGCGCAACAGCGCCATCTTGTCCTGCCGGACCCTCAGGTTGTCGTCGAGGATGCCGCCAGCGTCGAAGCTGTTCGGCGTGTAGGCCCAGTAGAACGTGTCGCGCATGTTGCGGCTGATCAGGTACTCGACGAACGCGTTCTGCCAGAGCACGTCCTTGAGCCCGCTGGATCCCTTGCCGTAATTGCCGCCCCACTCCCCGACCACCAGTGCATATGCCGGGTGCAGATCGCCGAACAGCGTGTCCCAGTCCCTGGCGAGGTTCGCCGGAAACAGTGGTGCGTCGAACGTGTCCTTGTTGAACACGTCCGGCCCATAGGTGTGCGGTGACAGAACGAGCTTGGACGCAGGGATGTCGAGCGGCTGGTACACCTGCGGCTGCAGATCCTCGCCCCAGTCCATCGGGATGGTCGAGTCCTCGATGCCGTCGAAGTTGCCGTTGATGCCCTCGACGAACACCAGCACGTTGGGATTGGCTTGCAGCACGGCGGTGGCCGCGGCGCTGGCTGCGCGGCGCCAGTAGAACTCCGGCGCGACGCCGTGGGGATCGCCCGGGCCCCAGCGCACGTTGCTGTTGGGCTCGTTGTACAGGTCGATGCCCATCAGGTGCGGATTGCCGGCGTAGCGCGTGACCGCAAGCTTGAGATCGCGGATCCAGTCGGCCTCGGTGTAGGCCTGGCCGTTGTACGTCAGGTGGTAGTCGGCCGGATCGGCGATGAACCACTGCGGCACCGCAGCCAGCCGCGACACCGTGTGGAAGTCGAGCAGGATGTAGAGCCCCTGCCGATCGGCCTCGGCCATCCACATATCCAGCACCTGCAGCGAGGTCTTGCCGAGGAGGTCAGGGTTGAGCTCGGGGTTGATGAAGGACAGCTCGTCGACCGGCGTGGTGTTGTAGAACGTGTCGGGCGCGAACGGCAGACGCACCGCGTTGAAGCCCAGGCTCTTGATCTGCGCGATCTGCTGCTTCCAGCCCATCTCCCAGAGGTATTCGGGGACCAGGATGGTGTCGTTGAACCCGAAGTGGCTGATGCCGCGGATCTGCAGCACGCGGCCGCTCGGGTCGTGGATGCGGCCGCCCTGCGCGTAGTAGCCCGCCGCCGAGGCGGCGCTGGTGCCGATGAGGGACGACGCTACAAGTGCTGCGCCGGCGAAACCCAAAAACATCCGGCTCGAACGCATGGCGCTTCTCCGCGGGGCTCAAGCGGAAGAGTTTTCGCGTACTTGGGAAATGTTCTCGGTACGTCGCCGGACGGTGACGGACGGTGGGGTGTGCGAAGCCTTACGCCCCGCCGACGAGCCGGCGGTACTGCGACATGTGGCGGATCGCATCCTTGGCCTTGCCCAGGCGCTCGCACAGCAGCGCCAGGTTGTAGTGGCCGTCAGCCAGCTCCGGATCGGCGCGCAGCGCCGACAAGTACATGGCCACGGCGTCGGCGTGCTTGCCCATGTCTTCGAGCAGCACCGCCAGGTTGTAGAGCAGCAGCGCGTCGCCGCCGCAGGCGGTGATGGCGTCGCGATAGACCTTCTCGGCCTCCGCGTGGCGCCCGGCCTCGTGCAGCAGCCGGCCGAGGTTGATGCGCGCGTCGAGCCGGCAGCCATCGGCCTTGACCGCTTCGCGATAGGCGTCCTGCGCGGCCTGCATGTTCTGCTGCTCAAGCTCCAGGCCGCGGTCGAACCAGGTCTGCGCGTCGATCGGCGGACGCGCCTGCGGCTTTGGCCTGGTCTCGACGACGCTGAGCGAGCCGGACCTGGGATCGCCCTCGAAGGAGAGCAGGTACTGGCCGGACTCGACCTGCCGGCGCGTGGCGCCGTCGCGCACGACGACGTGCTCGCCCACTGCGCCGATCGACAGGCCGGTCAGCGGCATCGTCTCCGGCAGCTGCCGACGCAGCTCCTTGAGCGAGCGGTTGATGCGCTTGGCCGGCACCTTGGCCGCGGCCAGCGTCTGCGCCGTGCGCAGCACGATCAGGTCCTGGAAAGAGAACAGCAAGGTGTTGCGCGGCCCGCGCGCAGGCGCCACGAAGCCCGCATCGATCAGCGCACGGATGGTGCTGCGCGGCAACCGCAGCATTTTCTCGACGTCGCGGACGCCGGTACTGGTTCATGCCGATATTGTCCCGTTTCTCTGCGGGCCACGTAAGGCCCGACGCGCAATCCGATCGCCGGTACGGCTTGCCGGGGGACGACTTAAAAGCTCCGTCAGCCTCGAGTGGCGCCATCCCTGGCGCCACACGCCCCCGGCAAGCCGTACCGGCCGCTCGGAGGTGCTGGCTTCGCTTACGGAGTGACGTTCGACGCGCTTGCGTTCGCGCGCGCGGAGTGGGTCGCCGCAGCAGGGACGCTGCGGCGAGCGCTATTTGACACATGGATGGTCGAATTAGCGCGACCCCGGAGTCGCGCGCGAACGCCGTCGCCGGCACTCCGTAAGCGAAGCCGGCAATCGACCGCCGCTTTACGATGTCTTGCGCTTCTTCGCCGCCGTCTCGCTGTGCGCGCGCTTGGGCGGCTTGCGCGTCACGACCGGCGTATCGACATGCTCGGCCTTGGCGGCTTTCTTCGGCGCCCCGCCCTTCTTGTCCAGGCTCTGGCGCAGCGCTTCCATCAGATCGATGACCTGCGCGCCGCTACCGCTCGGCTCCTCGGACATCGTGATCTCCTGGCCCTCGACCTTCTTCTGCACCGCCGCTTCGATCCGCGCTTTGACTTCGTCTGTGTATTGCGTCGGGTCGAACGTGTCAGACGACTGCTGCTCGATCAGCTTGTGCGCGAGCTTGAGCTCCGTCTGCTTGACCTCGATCTTCGGAATGTCGATGTCCTTGATCGAGCGGACCTCGCCTGCATATAGAAGCTGCTGCATCACCAGCCCGTCCTCGACGGGCCGGATCATCACGATGTATTGCTTGCCGCGCGCGGCCCAGCGGCCGATGGCGCAGCGCTCGGATTCGCAGCAATGCGCGCTGGAACAGCGCGTAGGGCTTGGCGCCGCCCTTGTCGGGCGCCAGGTAGTAGGCCTTGTCGAAATAAACCGGGTCGACCTTCTCCAGCGGCACGAACTCGTTGATGTCGGCGGTGTGCGTGCCCGCCTCCTCCATCGCCTTGAGCTCCTCCGGCGAGAACATCACGTACTGGTCCTTGGCGAACTCGTAGCCCTTGACCATCTCGTCGCGCGACACCGGCACGTCTTCCTTGATGCAGAAGTACTGCTGGCTGCAAGCGCGAGCCGCACTTGGCTTGTGCAGCAGGTTGAAGGAGATCTGTCGGCTGGCCTCGGTGGCCGAGTACAGCTTTACCGGGATGGCGACCAGCCCGAAGGACACCGTCAGCGACGCGATGGAACGAGCTGCCATGACTATCTCCGTGCAACGAATCGGGGCCAACGGCCCCTCCTACAAGTAGGACCGGCTAAACCTTGCCGGATTTCAGGGCGCGCTCGAGACTCTGCTTCCTCGTCAACGCATCCTGCCAGCAATCCCCTTTCTTTTTCAAGTGTTGCGCGGCATTGTTCATGCGAAAGTCTAGGGGATGCGCATCCGCCAGTTCCTCCCAAGTCAACGGCATCGACACCGGCGCCCCGGGCGCGCCGCGCGGCGAATAAGCCACGTTCAGCGTCTTGCCGCGCACGTTCATGTTGTAGTCCATGAAGATCTTCCCGGTGCGCTTGGGGATGCTCCACTCCAGCGTGATGTCCTTGGGATGCAGGCGCATCAGGTGCCGTGCCGACGAGCTCGGAGATGTGCCGCGCGGCGTCGAAGTCGATGGTGCGCTTGATCGGCACGAACACGTGCAGTCCGGTCTTGCCGGACGTCTTCACGATCGGCTCGAGCTTCATCGTCGTTGCAGCAGTTCGCGCAGCCAGAACGCGACCTCCTTGCCCTTCTCGAACGCGACGGTGTTGAGCTCCGGCTCGGCGCCCGGCTTCTCCTCGCCCGAATAGATGTACGGATCGATGTCGAACACCACGTAGTCCGGGTAGTTCAGGATCGATGCCTCCAGCGATTCCGCGGAGCTCGCGTAGTCGGTCTCCTGCGTCACCGCATCGGGTCCGACTTTCGCGCGCGAATGCCAGACGTGGAACTCCAGCGTCCCGGACTGCGCCAGCCACAGCAGCGTCGGCAGGTTGTTGCACAGCAGGTACTCGTGCGCTCGTCCTTGTTGCTCGGAGGAGTAGACGGTGATGGTCTCGACGAAGTCCGGCTTGCGCCTGTTCCCAGTGCTTCTGGAAGAAGCGCTGCCTGGTGATGCCGTCGGGCATGCGGATCATCGTCAGCGGCCGGTCGGCGAGATGCGGCAGCATGTACGGCGACACCTGCGCGAAGTAGCGCAACAGGTCGCGCTTGGTCAGCGCCGGCTGCTGCATCGCCGGATCGGCTGGCCAGTAGACGCGGTCGAGGTTCGTCAGGTTGACCTTGTGCGGGCCGACCAGAAGCGTGAACGCGTTGGCGCGGTTGTCGAGCTGGGCGAGGACTTGGGTGACCCCGTCGCTTGCTTGCTTCTTTGTAGGAGGGGCTTTAGCCCCGACATCCGCGACGGTCGGGGCTGAAGCCCCTCCTACAACGTCCTTCGGATCGATGTCGTCCCGCAGGCGCAGGAACACCGGCGCGCGCAGGTGATCGTCCTCGGTCCAGCTGTGGAATTTCACCTCGGCGACCAGCTTGGGCTCGACCCAGGTCGTCGGAGCTTGGCTTGCGCGGGCTTCTCCGCGAACGGACAGGTCTTGCGCTGCAGCGGCTCGAGCATCGTCTTCACCCGCGCCAGCGTCTTGTCGTCGAAGCCGGAGCCGACGTGCGACGCGTAGTGCAGCTCCTTGCCTTCCCAGTAGCCGACCAGCAGCGCACCCAGCGGCGCGCGCGCGCCCTTGCCTTTGGTGTAGCCGCCGATGACGAAGTCCGCGGTCTGCGTGGGCTTGACCTTGAGCCACGAGGTCGACGCGCTTGCCCGCCTCGTAGCGGCTGTCCTTGCGCTTGCCGATCACGCCTTCGAAGCCGCTGGCGACCGCGGCCTTGTGCAGCGCGACGCCGTCGTCGGTCGCGTGCACGAGCTGCACGAGCGGCGACGGCAGCAGGCATTGCGCGAGATAGCGGCGCCGGTCGCGATATGGCGCGCGCGCGCAGATCGATGCCCGCGAAGTGCAGGAGGTCGAAGCAGAAGAACACGACGGGCGTCGTCTGATCCGCTGCGGCGATCTCGCGCTCGGTCTTGAGCTGCACGCGGTTCTGCAGCGCGTTGAACGACGGCTTGCCGTCGGCGTCGAACGCCACGATCTCGCCGTCGAGGATCATGCCGCTGCACGCCCTGCTGTGCAAGCTCGGCGACCAGCCTCGGAAACGCGGGCGTCAGATCGAGACCGCGCCGCGAGCGCAGCTTCACGCTTGTCGCCGTCGATGAACGCGAGCACGCGATAGCCGTCGAGCTTGGGCTCCCACATCCAGTCCGGATTGTTGAACGGCGCATCGCCGATCTCCGCGTGCATCGGCGCGAAGCTTGGCCGGCATCGCCTCGACCTTGCCGGTCGGCACGAGGCGCGACGCGGGCATGCGATGCGCCGGCTGCGAACTTCATCTCCTCGACCGACGTGCTCGAGAGCACCGACCGGTTCTGCGCAGTGAGATCGGTCGTCGGCGACGAAGCGATCCTTGTGCTTGATGAGCAGCCAGGTCTTGGCGTCCTTGGCTGCGCACCAGCGCGAACGAGCCCTTGAGCTTCTCGCCGCGCAGCAGGATGCCGAGCTTGCCTTTCGTCGAGGCCGTCGCGGATCTGCTTCTCGGCCTCCGCGCGATCGTGGAACCAGTACGCCGTCCTCGTCGGGCGAGTAGACGCCGCAGTCCCAGACGATCACCTCGCCGGCGCCGTACTGCCCGGCGGGGATCACGCCTTCGAACGACCCGTAGTCGTACGGGTGATCCTCGGTCATGCACCGCCAGGCGCTTGTCGCTGCGGATCGAGCGACGGACCCTTCGGCACGGCCCACGACTTGAGCACGCCGTCGCACTCGAGGCGGAAGTCGTAGTGCAATCGCGACGCGGCGTGCTGCTGGACGACGAACAGCAGCGGCCCGGCGCCGCGCGCCGCTACCGTGGCCTGCGGCTCCGGGGTGGCCTTGAAGCTGCGTTTGGCGGAGTATTCGCTGAGTGCGTCTGCCTTTTCGTTCTTGGCCATCGTCGAAATTATGACTCCCAGACTGCTCGCAGGTGCCAGCGGCTACTCGTTCAAGGAGTGGAAAGGCAGCTTCTACCCGGACAACATGAAGCCGGACGCCATGCTCGCGTTCTACTCCGAGCGCCTGCCGACGGTGGAGATCAACAACACCTTCTACCAGATGCCCAAGACGGCCATGCTCGAGAACTGGGCGAGGATCGCGCCGCCGCACTTCCGCTTCGCCATCAAGGCGTCGCGGCGCATCACGCACATGTCGCGCCTCAAGGCCGACCCGAAGCGTCGAGCTCGGTCGCCTTTCTCTACAAGCACGCTCGCGGCGCTCGGCGACAAGCGCGGGCCGGTGCTGTTCCAGCTGCCGCCCAACCTGAAGAAGGATCTGCCGCGGCTCACCGAATTCCTGAGCGCTGCTGCCGCCGGATCACAACGCCGCGTTCGAATTCCGCAACGACGAGTGGTTCGCCGACGACGTCTACGAGGCGCTCAAGAGCGCGGGCGCATCGCTGTGTCTTTCAGAGCGCGAGGACAACGCGCCGCCGCCGCTGGTCGAGACCGCACCCTGGGGATACGTTCGGCTTGCGGCTCGAGAATTATTCCGACGCCGACCTGGCGCAGTGGGCGCAGCGGCTGCTGGCGACATCCTGGCAACGCATCCACGTCTACTTCATGCACGAGCCGACGGCGCCCGCCTACGCGCGCACGCTGATGGACACCGCGCGCGAATAAGGCTGCAAAAGGCGCGAACGCCGCGCCGGGCCATCGGTCATAAGTGTTACTTCCCGCAAGGAGAACGCTATGAAAAACGTATTGATCGCACTGTCGCTCGCTGGGCTCACCGCTTGCGCGACGAGCAACACCAGCAACAGCGAGCCGATGCAGCCGTCCAAGACGATCCAGGCGCTGCAATCCAACAGCCAGCACGATTTCTTCGAGACCGCCGCGTCCGCGGGCATGCTCGAGATCGAAGCCGGCAAGCTGGCCCAGACCATGGGCACGCACCCGGAGATCAAGAAGTACGCCGCGACGATGGTGGCCGATCATGAGAAGGCCGCCGCCGAGCTCAAGAAGCTCGCCGACAAGAAGGGCGTGAAGCTGCCCACGGCGATGCTCGAGCGTCACCAGATGATGTACGACGGCCTGAAGGGCAACGACAAGGGCAAGAGCTTCGACAACGAGTACCGGCTGAAGATGATCGCCAGCCACAAGGAAGCGGTGTCGCTGTTCGACCAGGCCGCCAACAAGGCCGAGGACGCGGACGTCAAGGCGTTCGCCGCCAAGACGCTGCCGACGCTGCAGCATCACGGCGCAATGGCCAACGACCTGCCGAAGTCCTGATCGCGCCTACTGCAATCGACGCCGGGGCTGACGTCCCGGCGTTGTTGCAGGCGCCGCCGGATGCGCGCGCCTGCTACGTCCTTGCGCATGGCGCCGGCGCAGGGATGCGCCACCCCTTCATGGCGGCCGTGGCCGACGCTCTCGCCGCGCGCGGCATCGCCACGCTGCGCTACGAATTTCCCTACATGGCGCGCAAATCCAGACGTGTCAACGCGCCTGCGATCGCGCATGCGGCGGTTCGCGCGGCGGTGACCGCAGCCGCGAAGTACGCACCGGACCTGCCCTTGTTCGCCGGCGGCAAATCGTTCGGCGGACGCATGACGTCACAGGCCCAGGCGGCCTCGCCGCTGCCAGGCGTGCGCGGACTGATCTTCCTTGGATTCCCTTTGCACCCGCCGGGCAAGCCGTCGGACGAGCGCGCGGCGCACCTGACCGACGTCAAGGTGCCGATGCTGTTCCTGCAGGGGACGCGCGACGAGTTCGCGGAGCTGTCGCTGCTGCAGCCAGTCGTGCAGAAGCTGGGATCGCGCGCGACGCTCCAGCTATTCGACGACGCAGACCACTCGTTCCACGTGCCGGCGCGCAGCGGGCGCAAGGATCCCGAAGTGCTGGCGGAGCTCGTCGGCTCCGCCAGCGCCTGGATGGATCGTTACGGCGCAGCCGTCGCGCAGATCGCGTAGACGACGAGCTGCCAGTTGGTGGCGTAGCCGACCGGAACCTCGATCGCTGCCGCCTGCCAGCCGGTGTTGCTCAGCGTCGGACGGCTGGTCGGCACGGCGATGGAGCGATAGTTGGCTGCCGAGACCGGCGAGATCAGCTGGCCGCCACCGAGCACCATTTTTCCGGCGGGACAGTTCGCGGCCAGGATCTTGGACTCGGTGGAGTCCAGCGCGCTGGTCGCGGTCATCGTGATGTAGCCGCTCACACCCGCGGGTCCCTGCGGGCCTTCCGGACCTTCGGGGCCTTGGGGTCCCGGCGTCGGCTGGATGATCGACAGCGAATAGCTCGCTTCGCCCACCGGCGCGGCCTCGAGGACGTTTGCGGCGCGCTTGAGGAAGATCAGGTATTCGCCGGCGCCCTGGTTGACGGGCAGCTGCGCCGTCACCGACGTGGCCGTCGCGGCGGAGACCGACAAGGTCGTGCCGCCGAGCTTCACCGTGGTCGCGCCGGCCGAGATCTTCAGATCCTCGCCGGTGATCACCAGTGCGCCGGACACGAGGTCGTAGCTCACGGCGTTGATGCGGGCCTGCGCGAACGCAGACGTGGAGAGGAAGACAGCGGCCAGTCCAGCCAGCCACCGGTACTGAGGTCTCATGGGTTTGCTCTAAGTGATGCCCGGGAAATCGGGTCCGCAAAGTTTGGGATATCTACATCGGCCGGGCGATGGAGAACAGATACCGCTCTGCGCGGTCCGGGCTGCTCACAATTTGCCCGGCAGCCGTCGGCCCGGTCATGCAGGACGCAGCAAAACGCCCTGTGCGCAGTTTGCATAACTTACTGATTCGACTGAAAAGGCTAAGTAGGCCCGCTTCTTGCCATTGCAGCAGCAGATGGACTGTAGTCAGGCAGCGACGGGAGAAAAGGACATGAGCAACGTGATCAAGGTGTTTTGCGAAGAATGGTTGCCAGGCGACTGGGAAGTCAGCGCCGGCACCGAAGTCAACTGCGACGGCTGGGTCAGCGGCAAGCCGCGCCCGTGCAAGGTCGTGCGCCTGGTGCGCCGGGAGCCGATGGCCAAGAAGCTGCGCAACGCGGATCCCGAGACGCTGCTGCGCAATGCGCCGCACCTCGCGATCGCCCTGCTGCGTCACGAGCGCCTGAACCGGGCGGCCTGAAGAACCCTTAGTCCGATAGCGGACCGACCGTCGCGTCCATCCGCAGCAAGGTGGCCCCAGACAAACCGCGCGATCGCGCACTGGAGTCACCATGGGCCGCAGCAAGAAACCCCGAGTTCCTGGCAGCGGCGTCTCGCGCCGCAACTTCCTCAAGAGCACGATCGCCGCGTCCGCGTGGCTGGGCGCGCGTCCGCTGGTTGCGGAGGCCGCCGATTACAGCCCGGTGCCTGCGACCGGCAGCGGTCCGTTCCGTCACAGCGTCGCCAGCGGCGATCCTCTGTCCGACCGCGTGATGCTGTGGACGCGGGTGAGCCTCGCTGCTCCGCCGCTCGAGATTCCCGTCACCTGGGTCGTCGCCACCGACACCGCGCTCGCCAACGTCGTCCAGACCGGAGAGACGACCGCCGCACGCGTCAACGACTACACCGTCAAGGTGGACGTCACCGGCCTCTCGCCGGACACGACCTACTACTATCGCTTCAGCGCCAACGGCGCGAATTCCAAGATCGGCCGCACCAAGACGCTGCCCGTCGGCGCGGTCGACCGCCTGCGCATCGGCGTGGTCTCGTGCGCGTCGATGGCGCACGGCTACTTCAATGCCTACCGGCGCGTGGCGGGGCGCGCGGACCTCGACCTCGTCCTGCACCTCGGCGACTACATCTACGAATACGGCAACGGCGAATACGGCGACCTGCGCACCTACGAGCCGCCGACCGAGATCGTGAACCTGCGCGAGTACCGCACGCGTCACAACCACTACAAGACCGACGTCGACCTGCAGGCGCTGCACCGCCAGCACCCGATGATCGCGATCTGGGACGACCACGAGTTCGCGGACAACGCCTGGAAAGGCGGCGCCGAGAATCACGACCCTGCGACCGAGGGCACCTGGAGCGCGCGGGTCGCGGCGGCGCTGCGCGCGTACTACGAATGGATGCCGATCCGGCAGGTGGCGACGACCAGGGCCCGCAACTACCGCTCCTTCCGCGTCGGCGATCTCGCGGAGATCTTCATGCTGGAGGAGCGCCTGACCGCGCGCGACCAGCCGCTGCCGCCCAACGTCATCGGCGACACGCCGCTGTTCACGCAGGAAGGCGATTACCTCGACCCCGCGCGCAAGATCATCTCGGGACCGCAGCAGACCTGGCTGGTCGAAGGTCTGCAGCTGTCGACCGCGCAATGGAAGCTCATCGGACAGGGCGTGATGCTGGCGCCGGCGCGCTCCGCCAAGACGCTCTCGGGCGACGACGTGTTCTTCAACCCCGATCAGTGGGACGGCTACAAGCCGGCGCGCGATCGCCTGCTGCGTGCCTTCGTCAACAGGGGCGTGAGCAACGCTGTCGTCCTGACCGGCGACATCCACAGCTCGTGGGCGGCCGATCTGCCGCTCGATCCTTACGGCAGCGGCTACAACGAGGACACCGGCGCCGGATCGCTGGCGGTGGAATTCATCGCCACCTCCGTCACCTCGCCCGGCTTCGACGATGTGGATGGCTCGACGGCCGCGGGCCTGCGCGCGCTCAATCCGCACCTGAAGTACGTGGAGCTCACGCGCAACGGCTACCTGTTGCTCGACATCACCAGCGAGCGCGTCTCCAGCGAGTGGTGGTACGTCGACACCATCGAGCAGCGCACGACCAGCCAGTCGTTCGCCAAGGCGCTGCAGACCGCGGCCGGAACCAACAGCATCCAGCCGGGCACCAAGAGCCTGCCCGACCCCAACGCTCCACCGCTGGCGCCCTGAGGCAGTGACTCTTCTCGAGGCGACGCGCCAGCTCCTGGGCGGGGTCGAGCCGCACAACCTGCAGGTCGCGCGCACCGAGGGCGCGTACCTGGTGGATGCACGCGGCAAGCGCTACCTGGATTTCCTCTCCGGCTGGTGCGTGGGCAACTTCGGCTGGGGCGCGGAGCACCTGCGCGAAGCGATCCGCGATTACCGCGGTCCCGACTACGTGCAGCCGAACCTGCTGTACGCGCCGTGGACGGAGCTGGCGCGCATGCTCGTGCGCCTGGCGCCGGCACCGCTGAAAGTGGCGTATCGCGCGACCGGCGGCACCGAGGCCGTGGAGATCGCGCTGCAGCTGGCCATGGCGGCGACCGGACGCTCGCGCTTCGTCGCCATCGAGGGCGACTACCACGGCAACTCGATCGGCACCGTCAGCATCGCCGACAAGTACGCCCGCGCGCCCTACAAGAACCTGCTGCATGGCTGCGAGTCGCTGGCGCCGCCGCTGGATCGCAAGGCCGCGGACCGCTTGGAGCGCATGCTCAAGCGGCGCGACGTCGCCGCTTTCATCATGGAGCCGATCGTGCTCAACATCGGCGTGGAGATCCCCGAGCCCGCGTTCATGCTGCGGCTGGGCGATCTGTGCCGGCACTACGGCACGCTGCTCGTCATGGACGAGGTCGCGTGCGGCTTCGGCCGTACTGGGCGGCTGTTCGCCAGCGAGCACTACGACATCCAGCCGGACCTGCTGTGCCTGGGCAAGGCCATCACCGGCGGCTACGCGCCGATGGGCGCCACGCTGGCGACGCGCGAGGTGGCGCGCAAGGTCGGCGACCAGGCCTCCTTCTATTCCACCTTCGGCTGGCACCCGCTCTCCACCGCCGTCGCGCTGGCGAATCTGCGCTGGCTGGTCGCCAATCGCCGTGCGCTGCTGAAGTCGGCGAACGGGATTAGCGCCTACTTCAGCCAGCGCCTGGCCAAGATGCCGTTCGAGCGCGTGCGCATCGCCGGGCTCGCCATCGCGGCGCAGGCCAGCAGCGCCCGCGCAGCGAGCCGCATCGCAGAGGAATGCCGGCAAGAGGGATTGCTGCTCGCCGCGGAGGACAACGTCCTGACCCTGTTCCCGCCGCTGACGCTCGACCGGCGTGCCGCAAAGCGCGGCCTGGACATCCTCGAGGCCGCGCTCTAGCGCAGCTCCTAGCGCACGACGTGGTGATCCACGCCCTGCGCGGCCAGGAACGACTCCGCCGCTGCGCCGCGGAGCATCGCCAGCGTGCACAGCACGCCTGCTCCCGAGCACGTCGTCGCGGCGACGGTGACCGAGCGCGGCGCATCCATCACCGGCCAGCCGGTGCGCGGATCCAGCACGTGCGGATAGCGCACGCCATCCTTGAGCAGGTATCGGTGCGTGTCGCCGCTCGTGGCGACGGCGCCCTTGCTCAGGCGCACCAGCGGCGTTGCGCGATCCGGCACGCTGTCGATGCCGACGCGCCAGGCCTCGCCGTCGCGGCGCGGGCCGGACACCGCCAGGTCGCCGCCGAAATTCACCAGCACCGGCTTGTCGGTCGCATCGACAAGCTCGCGCAACGCGGAATCCACGGCGTATTCCTTGCCGATGCCGCCGAAGTCGATCTCCATGCCGGGCCGCAGCTGCAGCTGCGGCGGCTGCCAGTGCACCTTGTCCCAGCCGATCAGCGGCAGCAGCGCGCTCACGCTAGCGGTGTCGGGTACGCGGTCGCTGCCGTCGAAACGCCAGGCGCGGCGCAGCACGCCCGAGGTGACGTCGAACAGGCCGTCGCTCTCGCGCCAGACCAGCGCGGCGAAATCCAGCATCCGCGCAGTCTCCTCGTCGACGGTCAGCGTCGCGCCGTCCGCGTCGTTGATCCGGCCGACCACGCTCGACGGCAGGTAGCGGCTCCACTTCTCCTCGATGCGCTGCGCCTCCTGCGCGGCGAGCGCGCCCAGGGCGAGCAGCTCCGCGTCGTCCGCGCCGTCGACGAGGACGATGCACGGCGACGCCATCGCCTTGAATTGCGCAGAGCGCTGGCCATGCGCGTCGACGACGAGCTGCGCGTGCGCCCGCATGGGCGCGTCAATACTTGAACCGGAAGCCGAGCGTGACCATCAGCGCGTTCAGCGGCGGCGCGAGCTCCAGCCTCGACAGCGGCGCCGCCGCCTGCGGCGGCAAGCCGTCGGTGTGGTTGATCTGCCGGTAGTACTCCACGCGCGCGCTCCACTGGATGTCCGCGCGCAGCGACTGGCCGTACTTGAGCCCCGCGGTCACGCCGTCGAACGAGCCCAGGCGCTGATCGGCGCTTGCATGATCGACCTCGGTTTCCTGACCGTCGTCCAGCGCCGCGGTGTAGAAATCGGCTGCGCTCTGGCGGTACCAGCGCAGGTGCGGCTCCAGGTACTGCGTGCTGGCGAAGTTCCAGCGATGGCTGGCGTCCACGGTGTGCGACACCACGCCCCAATCGTCGGTCAGGAAGCGGTAGGAGACGTCCATCACGTCGCGCTCCCAGAGGAAGCGCTTGTACTGGACGAACACCGCGTGCTTGAGCCGCGTGTCGGGTCTGCTTTCGAAAACGTAGCGCAGCGGCGCGCCGCTGGCGTCGACGACCGACACGATCTTGAAGGGATCGGTGTGGTAGCCGCTGGAGCGGCTCGCCGAGTAGTTGACCTGCAGCAGGCTCTCGCGCGAGAGCACCTGGGTGAGGCCGATCAGCCCGTCGACGACCGTCTTGGACTCGGTGACGGCGCCCCCGCCGGCGCCCGTCTTCACCGCCAGCGGCGTCGGCACGCCGCCGATCGGGTCCATGCTGTCGCTGGCGTAATTGAGCCCGGCGCTGAGCGTGGTGTTGCGCAGGTTGAAGTCGCGGCTGAAGGTCACGCCGCCGCCGAGCGAGTGATAGTCGAACTCGGTGGAGTAGTGGCCCTGGATGCCCGCCTTGCTGGCATCGCCGAGCGGCGTCACGTAGGCAAGGTCGACCGCGTAGCGGGTATCCCGGAACGCCGGATCCAGCGGCAGCTCTCCCGCCGGCGTGGTGAAGCTGGTCTCTCCGGAGGGGCTGGTGAAGGTCTGCGGCTGCGCCGCCGGCGCGGCACCGTTTGGCGATGAGCCGGTCAGCACGTCGACGGTGAAGCCCGCGGTCGCCTGGCGCCCGTCGAGCAGGTCGAAGGTGGCGTTGACCTTCGGCTCGAACGCGAACACGCGATCCCCGCCCTCGTTGTAGAGCAGCATCGCGCTGTCGAACAGCCAGCGCTTGTCCTCCTCGGCGACGGCGGGCGCGGCACTGCCGAGGAGCGTCAAGGCTGCGGCAGCGAGCGCGCCGTTCCTGGGCTCCTTCAATTGCAGCCGCAGCCGCCACCGCCGAAGCTGCGCCCTCCGCTGCTGGCTTCCTTGCTGAAGTAGACGTGGTCCTCGAACGCCGCCTGCAAGGGATCGCTGACGAGCGCCATGTCAGGCCTTGCCAGCGTCTCGCGCTGCCAGGGCTGCACGGCAGTACAGCCGGTCAGCAGGCAGAGGCAGATGCCGCAGATCAGCGTGGGCTTCTTCATGGTGGGCATTAGACCGCAATCGCTAAGGCTTGGGGCACTCCACGACGATGACCTCCACGCGGCGATCGAGCGCATCGCGCTCGTCGTCGGTGCCGGAGCCGACGATGCTTTCGTTGGCGCCCTTGCCCACCGCCCGGGCTTTCCGGGCCACGGCCGGCGAGTCGGCAATGATGCGTTCGCGGATCATCTGGGCGCGGGCCAGCGAGAGCTCCCGGTTGCGATCGTCCGTGCCAGTGCGGCTGGAATGCCCGACGACGTCGATGCAGCGGCCGTCGCTGCTGAAGTAGCGTCCGATCTGCCGCGTCCACATCTCGTACTGCGCGCGCAGGGACTCGTTGGGGACGAACTCGGTCGAGTTCACGCGGAACAGGAACTTGGTGTTGAGGCCCGTCGGTGCGCCCGCGGCCACCAGGTCCCGGAACGCGACCTCGGCGGCAATCATGTCGTGCAGCTCGATGTCGGTGCGGTAGAGACCCAGATAGGCCCGCAGCACCTTGCCGTCGTTGCGCGAGGTGACGCGCTTGAACAGGGTGCGCGCGTGCGGATAGTCGCCGTCGTCGAAATAGGCCTCCGCCTCGGCCAGCAGCGCGTTGGTCTCGAGCGAGTCGTAGTACTCGCGATCGGCCTGCTTGCCCTTGGTGCTGCGCGCGATCGCGACCATGCTGGCCAGCCGCTGGTCGCGCGGAAACATCGGGCTGCCGCGGTAAAGCGCGGCGGGCGTGTAGTCCAGGTCCGATTCCTCGATCCAGACGTCCGCCTGCGCCGCGACGACGCGCGTCTCGTGGTCGACCGCCGCGACGACGATGTGATAGCGCTTCTCGGGCACCCGGCCGCGCCGGCGATAGTCGTCCAGCAGCAGCACGCCGAACAGCACGTAGTTGGCGTCGACGAGGTTGCCCGGCGTCAGCGTGCTGACGCGGAAGGCGCCGCTGTCGACCAGCCAGCCGGACACCAGGTTCTCGATCTGCTTGGAGACGTGCACCACTTCGCCGAAGTTGGCGTCCACGAAGGGCACGACGACGACGGCCGGGGCGTCCAGCTGCATGCCGCCGGCGTCGTCCCGCTCCTGGCGAAGGCTCGCCACCAGGCCCTTGCGGTGCCGGACCAGCTGCGTGCGCAGATCGCGGGCCAGCAGACGCACCGCCTTCTCCAGATGCTCGGGCTCCGGCGTCGTCTGCCACGCGAACACGTACACGCCGACGCCCACGGCGGCGATGGCGATGACGACGAGCAGCACGCGGGCGAGTCTCATTCCAGGAATCGTACAGAAATTGGCGCGCCCGGCACGATTCGAACGTGCGACCCCTGACTTAGAAGGTCAGTGCTCTATCCAGCTGAGCTACGGGCGCGTCTGGCGAAGCAAAGGAGCGCGAAGTGTAGGCGCACGCGCGTCCTGTCGCCATAGACCGACAGCCGTACGGAAAAATGCCCGCTGCGTCACCGCGAGCGGGCATTTCCTTGCGCCAATCTGCTAGCGCGGGGACGTCGTGTCGTAGTAGATCCGGTCCTGCGTGTCGGGATCCGGCATCGGCTTCATCGTCTCGAAGCGCATCACGTCGATCTGCTCGGTGTTCGACACGCTCGGGTAGCTGGGCCGGGCGCCGCAGATGTCGCGGCACACGTCCTTGGTCTGCGCGCAGTCCGAGCCATCAGGCGTCATCCGCACGCAAGCCGGATAGCACTGATGATGCGTCACGCTGCAGCCGCGGCTCGCGGCCACGGCATCGGTCCCGGCCGCCAGGGCAAAGAGTATTGCGGCACCACTGATTGCAAGCTTCATGAAAAGACCCTCCTTGTGCTCTGCACCACGAGGGTTAGACCCGCAGGTTCGCCATTTGATCCGACGCCTTTCTGCGACAGCATCGATATAATCCGCGCCCTGTCGGGGTGTAGCTTAGCCTGGTAGAGCGCCTGGTTTGGGACCAGGAGGTCGCAGGTTCAAATCCTGTCGCCCCGACCATCAAAAAAACGCCGCGGCATGCCGCGGCGTTCTTGTTATCGACCAGCTTGCGCTAGACGGTTTCCAGCTCCCGCTTGGCGCGGGCGCTGCTCACGCGATCCCAGGCCGATCGGGTTGCCGGCCTGGCGCCTTGCCAGTCGAGCCTGGAAGCACCGCGGTTGCGCAGGTATTCGTTCTCGAGCTGCTTCTCCACCTCGTCGAACGACTTGCCGCTATTGCTGCCGTAGAACTCGTAGCCGGTGCGATAGGCCGGGCCGTAGTCCTCGAAGGTGAAGTTCTTGTCGTGGTAGCTCTCGGACTTGTAGTTCGAGCGCCAGGTACCTGCTCCTCCTTCGTCGGGTTGACGGCTTCGCCGAGCGCCTTGCCGGCGAGCCCGCCGACGACCGCGCCTGCAACCAGGCCGACGGCGGCGCCGATCGGTCCGCCCAGCAGCGTGCCGGTCGCCAAGCCGGTGGCTGCCGAGGCTGCCACTCCGGCAGCGATGCCTGCCGCGCCGCCGGCGGCTGCGCCGACGCCGGTGCCGACCATGTGCGCGCCAGGCGCGTCGGTGATCGGGTCACGATTGGCGTCCTTGGCTTCCTGCTTGCGCGCCGCCTTGCTGGCATCGCTGATCTCTCTTACGTTCTTCTTGTCGCTGTTCATGGACATTCTCCTTGCACAATCCGGCGGCAAGATTGCGCGCCGATGCAGGGGAAACTACGCCGCGCGCCCGCGAGCGTCGGTGCGTTGGCACGCCTAGCAGAGCAGCGCCGCCGATCCGCACGCTAAAATTGCGCCCCTTCTAAACGGGTCGACGACGTGTCCGCGCAAATCATCGACGGCAAGGCAGTGGCTGCCCGGGTGCACGAGAGCGTGCAGGCAGCGGTACGCGAGCGGCTCGCCAAGGGCCTGCGCGCGCCGGGGCTGGCGACCGTGCTCGTGGGCGAGGATCCCGCGTCGCAGGTGTACGTGCGCAACAAGCGCGCGACCTGCGAGAAGGTCGGCATCCGCTCGGTGCCGGTGCATTTCGATCCGACGCTGACCGAAGAGCGCCTGCTCGCCGAGATCGACCGGCTCAACGCCGACCCGCAGATCGACGGCATCCTGGTGCAGCTGCCGCTGCCCGCCCACATCGACTCCAGCCGCGTCATCGAGCGCATCGATCCGCGCAAGGACGTCGACGGCTTTCATCCGTACAACTTCGGGCGGCTCGCCCAGAAGAACCCGTTGCTGCGGCCGTGCACGCCGTACGGGTGCATCAAGCTGCTGGAGACCACTGGCGTGGCGCTGCGCGGCGCCCGCGCCGTGATCATCGGCACGTCCAACATCGTCGGCCGGCCGATGGCTCTGGAGCTCCTCCTCGCCGACGCCACCATCACGGTGTGCAACAGCAAGACCCGCGACCTGCCGGGCGTGGTGGCGCAGGCGGACGTGGTCGTCGCCGGCATCGGCAAGGCGCACTTCGTCAAGGGCGACTGGATCAAGCCCGGCGCCGTCGTCATCGACGTCGGCATGAACCGCCTGCCGGACGGCAAGCTGGCCGGCGACGTCGAGTTCGAGACCGCCAGGGCGCGCGCATCGCATATCACGCCGGTCCCCGGCGGCGTCGGCCCCATGACGGTGGCGATGCTGATGGAGAACACCCTGCGCGCTGCGCAGATGCGCATGGCCTGAAAAAACGGCTTGTGGCCTGCCTGCATCGGGCGCATGCTCCAGGCCTGCTCCTCACCCGTGGAATTCCCGTGACCAACCTCAATCCGGCCGCAATGGTCTGGCTCAAGCGCCTGCGCGATTCCAGCAACGCCGGCACGCCGCCGCCGGACATTGCGGCGGCGCTGACCCGAAGTGGCGCGGCCAGGGTCAATGGCCGCAACTTCGTCATCACCGAAAAGGGCCGCAACGAGCTGCGGACAACGCTGCCGGCAGCGTACGCGGCGCCGAAGAAGTACCTCTAGCGCTCGTCGCAGCGCCCTTCCCGCCTGCGCGGGAACGACCTGTGTCCGCTGCCAGACACTCTTTGCGGCGCGATACACGCAGACTGTCGAGCATGACAAAGCTCTTCGCAAAACAGTTGTGCACCCTCGTCCTGGTTTCGCTCGCCGGTTGTCACGCCGCATCCAACGAGGACGCCAAGGCGCTACGGTCCCGGCTCGAGACCACCCCGCCCGCCAGCAGCCAGTCCAAGACCTCGCTGGCCGCGGACGCGGTGCGCGGCCTCTACCAGGCAAGGCAGTACCGGCCGATCTGGATCGCGCGGGGCAAGGCGACATCGGCCGCCGACGATCTGATCCGCCTGCTCGGCACTGCCGAGGAGGAGGGACTCGATCCGCAGGAGTATCGCGTCGATCAGTTGCAGAGCCGCCTCAAGGCGGTCGAGCGTGGCGAGGCCGCGATGGATCTCGAGATCGAGCTGTCGCGCACGCTGCTGCAGTTCGCCTCGCACCTGGCGCTCGGCCATCCGGTTGCCAAGCAGATCGACCCGACCTGGGACGCAGGCAAGCGGGAGATCGACGTCACAGCGATCGTCGCCGACGCGGTGGAGAAGGACGACCTGGACGCGCTGCCGAAGAAGCTCGCCCCCGCGCATCCTGAATACGCGCGGCTCAAACAGCTGCTGCAGCGCTACCGGACGATCGCTGCCGAGGGCAAGCTCAAGCCGATCCCCGAGGACCTGAAGATCGGCACCGGTGACCAGAGCCCGGCGCTCGCCGACCTGCGCAACAACCTGGCCGTGCTCGGCGACCTTCCGACCAAGGGAGACACCAACGTCTACAAGGAGGACGTCGCCGAATCCACCGAGCAGTTCAAGGAGCGCAGCGCCGCGCAGCCCGAGAAGCCTGCCGACCCGGAGAAGATCGCCGCGGTCGAGACCGTCGACGGCAACCTCGTCGAGGCCATCAAGCGCTTCGAGGCGCGCCACGGGCTCAACCCCGACGGCGTCCCCGATCCGGCCATGATCGCGGCGATGAACGTGCCCGCGCAGACCCGCGTGCGCCAGATCGAGCTCAACATGGAGCGCTGGCGATGGCTGCCGGACAACCTCGGCTCACCCTACGTGTTCGTCAACGTGGCCGGCTTCCGGCTGCAGGTGCGCGACGCCGACGAGGCGGTCCCATTGAAGATGCGCGTGATCGTCGGCAAGGACACCAACCGCACGCCGATCTTCAGCGACACGATGACCGAGGTGGTGTTCAGCCCGTACTGGAACATCCCGCAGAGCATCGAGGCCAAGGAGATGATCCCGGACATCCAGAAGGATCCCGACTTCCTGGACCGCAAGAACATCGAGGTCATTCGCATCGTCGACGGCAAAGCCAAGGTGGTGAAGGCCTCGTCGGTCGACTGGGAAGGCTTCGCCGACGCCAAGGACCTGCAGCTGCGGCAGAAGCCCGGCGCCGACAACGCGCTGGGGTACGTGAAGTTCCTGTTCCCCAACCGTCACGCCGTCTACCTGCACGACACGCCCAACGACAACCTGTTCGACAAGCTGACGCGCGACCTCTCCCATGGCTGCGTGCGCCTGGAGGAGCCGGTGAAGCTCGCGTCCTACGTATTGAAGGATCAGCCGGAGTGGACGCCGGAGCGCATCGAGGAAGCGATGCACTCGCACAAGGAGAAGCACGTGGCGCTGAAGAAGCCACTGCAGGTGCACCTGGTGTATCTCACCGCGCGCATCGACGAGGACGGCGTGCCGCAGTTCTTCGAGGACGTCTACGGCTACGACATGAAGCAGCAGGAAGCGCTAAGCGCTTACGGCGCGTCGGCCCAGATGACCGGCTTCTTCTCCTTGAGCCAGGAGTCGAACCGCGGCTCGTAGTGCTTCTCCAGCACGTTGCGCTTGATCTTGAGCGTGGGCGTGATGAAGCCGTTCTCCACGGTCCACTGCTCCGGCACGACCGCCAGGAAATCCAGCTGCTCGTGCGGGTCCAGGCTCGCGTTCACTTCTTCCAGGTGCTGCGTGAGCGAGGTGTGCAGCTGCTCGCGCTGCGCGGCGTCCTTCAGCGCGGCGCCGACGTCCATCGGCAGCATGACGATGGCAAAGGGCTGCGCGAAATTCACGCCGGTGACGCAGCAGGCCTCGATCTTGGGATGCGACGACAGCTTGTTCTCGATCGGCGCCGGCGCCACGTACTTGCCCTTTGAGGTCTTGAACAGCTCCTTGGCGCGGCCGGTGATGCGCAGCCTGCCCTGCTCGTCGATCTCGCCCAGGTCGCCGGTCTTGAGCCAGCCGTCCTCGGAGAGGACCTCGCGCGTCTTCTCCGGATCCTTGTAGTACCCGACCATGTTGCACGGGCTGCGCACGAGCACCTCGGCAGTCTCGGAGAGCTTGCACTCCACGCCGTTGTGCGTGGCGCCGACGTAGCCCACGCGGGAAGCGCCGGGCCGCGAGCAGTGCGACACGGCGAAGTTCTCGGTCATGCCGTAGGCCTCGAGCAGCTCCAGGCCCAGCGAGCGGTACCACTCCAGCATCGACGGCGGCATCGGCGCGGCGCCGCCCAGCGCGATGGCGACCTGGTCCAGGCCGAGCCCCTGCAGCACCTTCTTCTTCATCCGCTTGCCGACGAGCGGCAGCCGGAACAGCAGGTCCAGGCGCTGCTTGGGCATCTTGGAGAACACGCCCTGCTGGAACTTGGACCACAACCGCGGCACCGTCATGAACATGGTCGGCCGCGCGGCGCGCAGGTCGCGCGCGAAGCTCTCGATCGATTCGGCGAAGAAGATCCGGTAGGCGCTGTAGAGCCCGAAGGTCTCGACGCCGATGCGCTCGGCCACGTGCGAGAGCGGCAGGTGCGAGAGCATCCGGCCGCCGAGCTCCGGCTTCCAGACGTGCGCGCCGATCTCCACTGCGGCGCGGAACGTCTCGAACGTGTGCATCACGCCCTTGGGCGTACCGGTGGTCCCTGACGTGTAGATGATCGTCGCGAGCTCGTCGCCCGCGCGCTGCGGAACCTGCGGCAGCGGCTTGTTGCCGGCGATGATGTCGTCCCAATCGGGCCAGCCGCGGCGCTTCGCATCCTGCGGCGACAGTGTGCAGGTGAAGCACAGCAGATCCGCCGGCACCCCGGCCTTCATCGTTTCCCAGTCGTCGAGCTTGCCGACGAACAGTGCCTTGGCCTCGCTGTGCTCGAGGATCTGCCGCACCGTCTGCGCCGCCAGCGTCGGGTACAACGGCACGCTGACGTAGCCCGCCATCCAGATCGCGAAGTCGCACATGATCCAGTGCGCGCAGTTCTTCGAAACGATGCCGATGCAGGTGCCTTGCGGCCAGCCGCGCTGCTCGCCTTCCTTCTTCAGCCAGGCGGCGATGCTACGGGCCTCGCCGACTGCCTGCGCGAAGGTGTAGTCGCGCGTCACGCCGCCGCCCATGGGCTGGGTCAGGAAGACGTGGTGCGGCCGGTGCTTCTCCCAGTACCGCCATCCGCTGCAGCGGAAGATCCGTCGCGGCGGGGACGGCTTTCTCGGTGGCGGTCATGGGGCTCTCCTCGATGTGGTGCAATCCTAGCCAAGCTGTTAGCGTTTGTCGCCACGCATTTGCATCAGGAATCCGATGGACGTCCGCGTTCGCCAGGCCAGTCCTTTCTACACCGCGGACCACGAGGCTTTCCGCCAGCAGGTACGTCGGTTCGTCGAGAAGGAGATATCTCCGCACGTCGACCAGTGGGAGGCCGACGAGCAGCTGCCGCGCGCGCTCTATCGCAAAGCGGCCGAGGCCGGGATCCTGAACATCGGCTATCCCGAGGCCTACGGCGGCATCGAGGTGCCCGACCACTTCTACATGATCGTGATGACCGACGAGCTGGCCCGCGCCGGTAGCGGTGGCGTCATCGCCAGCCTGATGTCGCTGGGCATCGGCACGCCCCCGGTCGCGCACGTCGGCACGCACGAGCAGAAGCAGCGCTTCGTCGTGCCGGTGCTCAAGGGCGAGAAGATCTCCGCGCTCGCCATCACCGAGCCCAGCGGCGGCTCGGACGTGGCCAACATCAAGACCAGAGCCGTACGTGACGGCGACCACTACGTCGTCAACGGCTCCAAGGCGTTCATCACCTCGGGCGTGCGCGCCGACTTCCTGACCACCGCGGTGCGCACCGGCGGCGACGGCATGGGCGGCGTCTCCCTGCTGGTCATCGAGGGCGACACGCCGGGAGTGTCGCGCACGCCGATGAAGAAGATGGGCTGGTGGTGCTCGGACACCGCGACGATCTACTTCGACAACTGCCGCGTGCCGGTGGCCAACCGCATCGGGCCCGAGAACCAGGGCTTCATGGCGATCATGCTCAACTTCAACAACGAGCGGCTGGCGCTCGCGGCACAGGCCAACGCCTTCGCCAAGGTCTGCTACGACGAGGCCCTCGCCTACGCGCGCGAGCGGCACACCTTCGGAAAGCCGCTGATCAAGAACCAGGTGATCAAGCACAAGCTGGTCGACATGCGCACCCGCATCGAGGCGGTGCAGGCCAACCTCGACCTCCTGGCCTGGCGCGTCGACCAGAAGCACATGCCGGTCGCCGAGCTGTGCATGCTCAAGACCTTCGCCACCACGTCGCTGGAGTTCGTCGCCAACGAGGCGATGCAGGTCCTGGGCGGCGCCGGCTACTTGCGCGGCAGCAAGGTCGAGCGCATCTACAGGGAAACCAAGGTCCTGACGATCGGCGGCGGCAGTCTCGAAATAATGAAGGACCTGGCGGCCAGGCAGATGGGTTACTAGGCGCAAAGCGGGGTCAAAACCGTTTTTCAGGACCCCCTGACTTCGGTACGGTCCCGTACATAGCGAGAACCTCCGGCAAAACCCGCAGTCGATGCTCTTACACAGAGCCGCGCCTCCCGGAGAACGCCGTGAACCAAAAATGCTTCGTTGCTGTGCTCGTCGCTGCTGTCACCTTCATCCTTGCCCCCCTTGCCCACGCCCACGAGGCCGGTCCTTACATCGGCCTCGAGGGTGGGGCCAATTTCGTCCACGACGAGCCCGTCCGGCAGGACGGCAGCATCGTGGGCGACATGCGTTACAAGCCCGGCTTCATCGGCGGCCTGACCTTCGGCATGTGGACCGATGTCGGATTCCGCCCGGAGATCGAGCTCGCCTACCGCCGCAACACGCTGCGTAACTTCGAGCCGGTGAACGGCATCCCTGCTCCGAACCTCGCGACGCGCGGCTACGAGGAGGTCTACACCGCGATGGCCAACTTCTGGTGGGAGTTCACCGACGATCACGGCGTCCTCTCCTGGTTCCATCCCTACCTGGGCTTTGGTGCCGGCGGCGCGCGCATGGGCTTCCATGACCTGAATATCGACAACGTCGCTTTCCGCCGCGACTTCGACGCCAAGTTCGCCTGGCAGGCCGGTGGCGGCCTGGGCTTCAACGTCACCCGCGACGTCCTGCTCAGCTTCGACTACCGCTACCTGCAGTCGAACATCGCCGACTTCCACACCGACCCGGATCCGGGCGACAGCCGCTTCGAGCAGCGCTATCGCGCGCACACCGCGATGGGAACCATGCAGGTGCGGTTCGGCAAGGCGCCCCCGCCTCCCGTCGTGATCACCCGCACGGTCGAGGTTCCGGTCGAGGCGCCACCGCCACCGCCAGCGCACGATCGTTGCCGGGACGACACGGACCGCGACGGCGTCGGTGATTGCGACGACCGCTGCCCCAACACCGCGGCCGGCTTCAAGGTCGATGCCACCGGCTGCATCATCGAGCAGACCGTGGTGCTGCACACGGTCAACTTCGAGTTCGACTCGGATCGTCTGACGGCGCCCGCCCAGCGCATCCTGAGCGAGATCGCTGCCTCCCTGAACGGCCAGCAAGGGCTGTATGTGGAGATTGGCGGCCACACCGACTCGATCGGCTCGGATGCCTACAACCGCTCGCTGTCGCAGCGCCGCGCCGATTCGGTGATGCGCTACCTCACGGCCCAGGGCGTGGGCGCCAATCGCCTCACGGCGCGCGGCTATGGCGAGGAGCGGCCGATGGCCACCAACAACACCGAGGACGGGCGCGCCGAGAATCGTCGCGTCGAGTTCAACGTGCTGCAGAAGCCGCCCCAGCTGAACGTGGTTCCCGCCGGCTCCAAGTCGGACTCCAAGGAAGCCGCCAAGACCGAGCCGGACGCCGTCAAGCGTAAGCACGGTCGCTAGCGCAGCAAACGTCTTACTCGCCCTTGTGTACGGAAACGTACACGAGGGCGAGCTTGTGATCGGGACATCAAAACAAGAGGCGCACGCAATGCGACGCATGGCCCTGGCTGCAACTGCGGTGGTGGTCGGACTTTCGAGCCTGTCGGCCACGACGGCGGCGGCCGGTAAAGGCGTCTACGTGGGCGTCGAAGGCGGCGCCAACCTGGCGCGGGATCAGACGCTGCGCCAATCCGGCAGCCAGATCGGGGACCTCGGCTTCGATACGGGTTACTTCGGCGCCCTGGCGCTCGGCGGCACGCTCGCAGGCGGCCTGCGCCCCGAGCTCGAGCTCGGGTATCGCCGCAACGATCTCAAGGAGCTCGACCCTCCCCTGGGCGCCGCCGTGGCCGCGCAGGGCCAGCTCGAGGCGTACACCGCAATGGCCAACCTGTGGCTGGAGATACGCCAGCCACGAGGCCCGTTCAGCTTCATCCACCCCTACCTCGGAGCGGGAGTCGGCGGCGCGCGCGTCGGCTGGCGCGAGCCGTCCTTCGGCGGCGTGCCGCAGAACGAGAGCGCGCGCACGCTGTTCGCCTACCAGGGCGGCGCCGGCGTCGGTTTCGACCTGACGCCCAGCGCGACCCTGTCCCTGGACTATCGCTTCCTGCAGACCAACATCGGGCGCTTCGACCTGGCGCCGGGCAACCGCACCGCCCTGCGCTACAGCGCCCACACGCCGATGGCGAGCCTGCGCATCTCCTTCGGCGGGACGCCGGCCCCGACTGCGCCGCCCGCCAAGCGCGCCGTTGTCGCTACGCGCATCCTGCCGGCGCCCCCCAGCGACCGCGACGGCGACGGCGTGCCGGACGACATCGACACCTGTCCTGACACGCCCGCCGGCTTCAAGGTCGACATCAAGGGCTGCATCGTCGAGCAGACCGTGATCCTGCAGGCGGTGAACTTCGACTACGACTCCGACCGGCTGACGAAAGACTCGCGCGCGACGCTGGACCGCGTTGCTGGCGCGCTGCGCGCGCAGCCCGAGCTCAAGGTCGAGATCGGCGGCTATACCGATTCGGTCGGCGTCGCGGCATACAACCTCAAGCTGTCGCAGCGCCGCGCGGAGGCTGTCCGCAAATACTTGTCGGCGGCCGGCGTGCCGCAGTCGAGCATGACCGCCAAGGGCCACGGCAAGGCCAGCCCCATCGGCGACAACGCGACCGAAGAAGGGCGCGCCCAGAATCGCCGCGTGGAATTCGTGGTGACCAGCAAGCTCTCTTCGACGAAGGCCGTGTCCGACAAGCGGCCGAAGCGCTGACGAAACGCGTCAACTGTCCGAAGCGACAGGTCCCCTGCGCGGATCGCGCACGTAGGCTGTGCTCACTCGCTGCCGATGCGCGATCACGCGCCGCGGAAGCGGGAACCAACGAATTCCACTTCAAGGGGGATGTCATGAAATCCAAGCTGATGATCGGGGTGCTGGCCGCGGCGTTCTGCGGGGCGAGCTGGGCGGGAGCGGTCAACGTCAACACGGCGGACGCGAAGACGATTTCGAAAGAGCTGAGCGGCATCGGCGACCGGACGGCGACGAGCATCGTCGAGGAGCGCGCCGCCCACGGTCCGTTCAAGGACGGGCAGGACCTGGCCAAGCGCGTCAAGGGCGTCGGCAAGAAGACGCTCGAGAAGAACCAGGCGAACCTGAAGTTCGGCGGCTGATCGATCGCGCGTAAAAAGAAGGCCCCGTTTCCGGGGCCTTCTTTTATCGGGGCTGAGCCCCTCCTACATTCAGTGGGCGCGGGTCGCATCCGTCACAGGCGGCTGGGCCTGCGCCGGCGTCGCTGGCGCGTTGTCCGGCAGCGGATCCGGCACGCGCTCCAGCGCGTGCTTCCAGACCTCGTCGATCCAACGCACGGGCTCGATCTCGAGCTTGTCCTTGATGTTGTCCGGGATCTCCGCGAGATCCTTGACGTTCTCCTGCGGAATCACCACGGTCTTGATGCCGCCGCGATGCGCCGCGAGCAGCTTCTCCTTCAGGCCGCCGATCGGCAGCACTTCGCCGCGCAGCGTGATCTCGCCCGTCATCGCGACCTCGCTCTTCACCGGGATGTTGGTGAGCGCGGATACCAGCGCCGTGCACATGGCGATGCCGGCGGAAGGACCGTCCTTGGGCGTCGCGCCTTCCGGCACGTGCACGTGGATGTCGTTCTTCTGGTAGAACTCGCCGTCGATGCCCAGCGCCTTGGAGCGCGAGCGCGTCACCGTCAGCGCGGCCTGGATGGACTCCTGCATGACGTCGCCGAGGCTTCCGGTCTGCGACAGCTTGCCCTTGCCTGGAACCAGCGCGGCCTCGATCGTCAGCAGCTCGCCACCGACTTCGGTCCACGCCAGCCCGGTGACCTGGCCCACCTGGTTCTTCTCCTCGGCCTTGCCGTAGCGGAACTGCTGCACGCCAAGGTACTTGTCGAGATTCTTCTCGGTGACCTTGATCGCGCCGTCCTTGGGCTTGAGCAGCAGCTGCTTGACCACCTTGCGAGCGATCTTGCTCATCAGCCGCTCGAGATTGCGCACGCCGGCTTCACGCGTGTAATGCCGGATCGCGCTCTTGATCGCGCTGTCCGAGATCTCGATCTCGCCGTCCTTGAGGCCGTTCTCCTTGACCTGCTTGGGGATGAGGTACTTCTTGGCGATGTTCGCCTTCTCGTCCTCGGTGTATCCCGGCAAGCGGATCACTTCCATGCGGTCCAGCAGCGGGCCGGGGATGTTGAGCGTGTTGGCCGTCGTCACGAACATCACGTCCGAGAGATCGAAGTCGACCTCCAGGTAGTGATCGTTGAAGCTGTGGTTCTGCTCCGGGTCCAGCACCTCCAGCAGCGCCGATGACGGGTCGCCACGGAAATCCATCGACATCTTGTCGATCTCGTCGAGCAGGAATAGCGGGTTCTTCACGCCGACCTTGCTCATGTTCTGGATGATCTTGCCCGGCAGCGAGCCGATGTAGGTGCGCCGATGGCCGCGGATCTCGGCCTCGTCGCGCACGCCGCCCAGCGACATGCGCACGAACTTGCGGTTGACCGCTTCGGCGATCGAGCGCCCGAGCGAGGTCTTGCCCACGCCCGGCGGCCCGACCAGGCACAAGATCGGGCCCTTCATCTTCTTCACGCGCGCCTGCACGGCCAGGTGCTCGACGATGCGCTCCTTGACCTTCTCCAGGCCGTAGTGATCGCGGTCGAGGATCTCCTGGGCCTGCTTGAGATCGATGCGTGCCTTGGTGCGCGCCTTCCAGGGCACCTGCGTCAGCCAATCCAGGTAGTTGCGGACCACCGTGGCTTCGGCCGACATCGGCGACATCATCTTGAGCTTGTTGAGCTCGTTCTTGGCCTTGGCCTTGGCTTCCTTGGCCATGCCCGACTTCTCGATCTTCTTGCCGAGCTCCTCGAGCTCGTTGGGCGCGTCCTCCCCTTCGCCGAGCTCCTTCTGGATCGCCTTCATCTGCTCGTTCAAGTAGTACTCGCGCTGCGACTTCTCCATCTGCGACTTCACGCGGCCGCGGATCTTCTTCTCGATCTGCAGGATGTCGATCTCGCCTTCCAGGCGCGCCATGACGTTCTCGAGGCGCTTGCGCGGCTCGATCACTTCCAGCACCTGCTGCTTGTCCTCGAGCTTGAGCGACAGGTGGGCGGCGATGGTGTCGGCAAGTCGGCCAGGCTGGTCCATGCCCGTCAGCGACGGCAGGAGCTCGGCGGGGACTTTTTTGTTCAGCTTGGCGTACTGCTCGAACAGCGCCAGCGTGGAGCGCATCAGCGCGTCCTGCTCGCGACTGTCGTCACCGGCCTCGTCGGCCGGCAGGGCTTCGCACTCGGCGGAGAGATAAGGACCGTCGCCGTAAACCTTGGAGATGCGGGCGCGCTGCACGCCTTCCACGAGCACCTTGACGGTGCCGTCCGGCAGCTTCAGCAGCTGCAGGATGCTGGCGAGGGTGCCGACCGCATAGATGTCGGGGCCGCCGGGGTTGTCGTTGTCGGCCGTGCGCTGTGCCACCAGGAGGATGCGCTTGTCATCCTGCATCGCCGCCTGCAGCGCCTTGATCGAGCGCTCGCGACCGACGAACAGTGGAATCGCCATATGGGGATACACCACCACATCGCGCAAGGGCAGGACGGGGGTTTGGCGCTCAGCAGAGGTAGGTTCCACTTGGTCTCCAGGTTCTAGCAGCGGATTGGAGCGGCGACGTAGCGCCGCTCAATCCGCCAGTCAGTATTACCACTACCAGCTTGATGGAGGCTGAATGAGTGAATTTCAACCACTCCACAAAGACAAAGCCCCGCTGGCGCGGGGCTTTCTCGCACTGCGGACACTGCCCTCACGCCGTATTTTTGACCTCACGTCGGGCCTCGGTGTTCTCATAAACGATGAACGGCTTGGCCTCGCCTCGCGCAACTGCTTCATCCACGACCACTTTGCTGACGTTTTGCATCGACGGCAGGTCGTACATCACGTCCAGCAGGATGTTCTCCATGATGGTGCGCAGGCCGCGGGCGCCGGTCTTGCGCTCCTTGGCCTTCTTGGAGATGGCGCGCAGCGCGTCCTCCCGGAACTCCAGCGTCACGCCTTCCATCTGGAACAGCTTGTGGTACTGCTTGACCAGCGCGTTCTTGGGCTCCTTCAGGATCGCCATCAACGCGGTCTCGTCGAGCTCCTCCAGTACAGCCACGACCGGCAGGCGTCCCACGAATTCCGGGATCAGGCCGAAGCGGATGAGGTCGTCCGGCTCGCAGATCGACAGCATCTGGTTGATGTGCTTCTGGTCCTTCTGCGACTTCACGTCGGCGTTGAAGCCGATGCCCGTCTTCTCGGTGCGCTGCTGGATGATCTTCTCCAGCCCGGCAAAGGCGCCGCCGCAGACGAAGAGGATGCCGGCGGTGTTGACCTGCAGGAACTCCTGCTGCGGGTGCTTGCGGCCGCCCTGGGGCGGGACCTGGGCGATGGTGCCCTCGATCAGCTTGAGCAGGGCTTGCTGGACGCCCTCGCCGCTGACGTCGCGGGTGATGGACGGGTTCTCCGACTTGCGCGCGATCTTGTCGATCTCGTCGATGTAGACGATGCCGCGCTGCGCCTTCTCGATGTCGTAATCGCACTTCTGCAGCAGGCGCTGGATGATGTTCTCCACGTCCTCGCCGACGTAGCCGGCTTCGGTCAGCGTGGTGGCATCGGCGATGGCGAACGGCACGTCGAGGAGGCGGGCCAGGGTCTCGGCCAGCAGCGTCTTGCCCGAGCCGGTCGGCCCGATCAGCAGGATGTTGGATTTGTGCAGCTCGACGCCGTCCTTGACGTCCTTGGTGCCCTGGCGCTTGTAGTGGTTGTAGACCGCCACAGACAGGACTTTCTTGGCGTGATCCTGGCCGATGACGTACTCATCCAGGACGTTGCGGATCTCGTGGGGCTTGGGCAGACCCTTGGTCTGCGGCTTGGCGTGGACTTCCTCGCGGATGATGTCGTTGCAAAGGTCAACGCATTCATCGCAGATATAGACCGACGGTCCGGCAATGAGCTTTCGGACTTCATGCTCACTCTTGCCACAGAAAGAGCAGTAGAGCACCCGAGTGCTGTGACTGCTGCCGCCGCGTGTTTCGTTACTCATCAAGTCCTCTCAAGGACCCGTGGGCCCTTTGCCCCGGGCTCGATACCTTTATAGCACGCTGCCGGCGCTCAGCAAAACCAGACTGGCTGCAAAAATTTAGACCGGCGCGGCGGCCCGTCGTTCGAGGATTTGATCGATCAGGCCGTAGTCCTTGGCCTGGTCGGCGCTCATGAAGAAGTCGCGCTCGACGTCGCGGGCAATCTTCTCTACGGCCTGGCCGGTGTGCTGGGCCATCAGCTTGTTCAGGCGCTCACGCAGGTAGAGGATCTCCCGGGCCTGGATCTCGATGTCGGTGGCCTGGCCCTGGGTACCGCCGGAGGGCTGGTGGATCATCACCCGGGCGTTGGGGAGCGCGAAGCGCTTGCCCTTGGCGCCGGCCGAGAGCAGGAAGGAGCCCATGCTGGCGGCCTGGCCGATGCACATGGTGGCCACGTCGGGCTTGATGAACCGCATGGTGTCGTAGATCGAGAAGCCCGCGGTGACGACGCCGCCCGGCGAGTTGATGTAGAGGTGGATGTCCTTGTCGGGGTTCTCGGACTCCAGGAACAGTAGCTGGGCGACGACGAGGTTGGCCATGTGATCGTCGATGCCGCCGACGATGAACACCACGCGCTCCTTGAGCAGCCGCGAGTAGATGTCGAACGCGCGCTCGCCGCGGGCGGTCTGCTCGACGACCATGGGGACGAGATGCTGGGCCCGGGTGACGATGTCTTTCATGTTCTTCTCTTATGGGACGGCGCTATTACGCACATGGTGCCGTACCTAGCGGGCGTTCAATAGCTCGTCGACGGAAATTTTCTTCTCGACTGCCTTGGCCTGGCCGAGCAGCTTCTCGATCACCTGGTCCTCCAGCGTCAGCGAGCGCATGCCCTGCATCAGGTCTGGACGGCCGCGATACATCTGCTTGAACTGCTCCTTCTGCTCGTAGCCTGCGGCCATCTCGTCGAGCATCTTCTCGACGCGCGCCTCGTCGACCTTGATCTCGTGCTTCTTGACGATCTCGGACAGCAGCAGCCCCAGCGCGACGCGACGGCGCGCGCCTTCCGCCAGCACTTCGTCCGGGAACAGCTGCGCTTTCTGCTCGGGCTTGATCTGGCGGCCGAAGCGCGAGGCGGCCTCGTCGCGCATGCGCTCGATCTCCTGCGCCACCAGCGTCGCCGGGACCTCGATCGGGTTTGCCGCCAGCAGCTGATCCATCACCTGCGCCTTCATCCGGTTGTGGCTGGCCTTGGCCACTTCGGCGGTGAGCGCGGTGTTGACCTTGGCGCGCAGCCCCTCGAGCCCTGCGCTCTCCTCGACGCCGTGCGCGCTCAAGAACTCCGCGTCGATCTCGGGCAGCTTCGGCTCCTGTACTTCCTTGAGCTGCACCGCGAAGCGCGCCGTCTTGCCGCGCAGCTCCTCGGCGCGATAGTCGGCCGGGAACTCGACGTCGGTCTCGAACGATTCTCCGGACGCGTGACCGATGAGTCCGCGCTCCAGGCCGGGCAGGTACTGGCCCTTGCCGATCTCGATGGTGACGTCGGTGCCCTTGCCGCCGGCGAAGGCCTCGCCGTCGACCTTGCCCTCGAAATCCACCTTGCAGACGTCGCCCTCAGCGGCCGGACGCGTCACCGGCTCCAGCGTGCGCCGCCCGCGGCGCAAGTTGCCGATCAGTTTCTCGATGTCGTCGGCAGTCACCTCGACGCTCGGCTTCTCGACCGCGAGGCTCCCAAAGTCCTTGAGCGCGATCTCGGGATAGACCTCGAAACGCGCCACGTACTCGAGCGGCTCGCCGGGTTTCTCTGCCGTCACTTCCAGCTGCGGCGCGCCGGCGGGGTTGACGCCCGCCTTGACCACGGCTTCGCCATAACTCCCGCGGACCAGATCGCTCACGACCTCCATGCGCGCCGACTCTCCGTACTGCTGCTGGATCACCTTGAACGGCGCCTTGCCGGGCCGGAAGCCCGGGACGCGCACGCGGCCAGCGATGTTCTTGAGCCGTCGATCGACCGCCTGCGCAACCTCTTCGGCGGGAATGCGGACCTTCAGTTGCCGGAGCAGGGCGCCCGGCGATTCAAGCTGTACTTCCATGGAAATCTCTAGCGTGTGGTGCGAAAGGAGGGACTCGAACCCCCATGCCTTGCGGCGCTGGGACCTAAACCCAGTGCGTCTACCAATTCCGCCACTTTCGCGCGATGAGCGCCGTAGCGAGACGGCGGCGCGGATTATACAGCCCGGACGGCAGCGGCCCAGCGCTTGCCGCTAAGCTTTCAGGCCTGCATGCCCCCTTCTCCACATCGCTGGCTGCTTGCCGGGCTCGTCGTCGCCCTCGTCGGCGCCTCGCTGGCCGCGCTGGCGCTGGGGCCGGTCAGCGTGCCGTTCGCAAAAGTGCTGGCCGCGCTCGGTCTCGCGGATACGCCGATGCAGAGTTTCGAGCGCGCAGTCGTGCTGGACCTGCGGCTGCCACGGCTGTGCCTGGCCTTGCTCGTCGGCGGCGCCCTCGCGCAAGCGGGAGCAACGATGCAGGGCGTCTTCCGCAACCCGTTGGCAGACCCATCGCTGGTCGGCGTGTCGGCGGGCGCGGCCCTTGCTGCCGCGGCAGTGATCGTCTTGGGATATCGGATGGGCATCGGCGACAGCCTGCCCCTGCGCTGGGCGCTACCTGCGGCGACGTTCGCCGGCGGCCTTCTCGCTGCGCTGCTGGTCCAGCGCCTGGCACAGAGCGAAGGCTACACGCCGGTGTCGACGATGCTGCTGGCGGGCCTTGCGATCAACGCCATCGCCGGCGCCGGCATCGGGCTGATGACGCAGGTCGCCAGCGACGTGGCGTTGCGCGATCTGACGTTCTGGATGTTCGGCAGCCTGGGCAAATCCGGCTGGCCGGAGCTTGCGATCGGCGCACCAGTCCTGGCGGGCTCGATCCTGCTGATGCTGCGTCACGGCCGCGAGCTCAACGCGCTGCTGCTCGGCGAAGCCGAGGCCAGCCACCTTGGCGTCGACGTCGAGAAGCTCAAGCGCCGGTCGCTAGTCCTCGTCGTCCTCGCCACTGCCACCAGCGTTGCCCTGGCCGGGCTCATCGGTTTCGTGGGACTGCTCGTGCCCCACCTGGTCCGTCTGCGCGTCGGGCCCGATCACCGTCTGCTCCTCCCAGCGGCAGCGCTGGCCGGAGGACTGCTCCTGATCCTGGCCGACATCGCCGCGCGCATCACGCTGGCGCCCGCGGAGCTGCCGATCGGCATCGTCACGGCCCTCCTGGGTGGGCCGTGCTTCCTCTGGCTGCTGGTGCGCAGCCGTCGCTACGCGGAGGCGCTGTGACGCTGGAAGCTCGCGCAGTGTCTTTCTCGGCCGGAGGACGACAGCTGCTCGCGGACGTGTCGCTGACCCTGTCGCCGGGAAAAGTGCACGCGCTGCTGGGACCCAACGGCGCCGGCAAGTCGACCTTGCTCAAGATCCTCGCCGGCGATTTGCGGCCGAGCGCAGGAGCCGTGCTGCTGAACGACCGTCCCCTGCTCTCCTGGAGTGGGCGCGAGCGGGCGCGACAGCGCGCAGTGCTGCCCCAGCAGGACTCGCTGCGCTTCGCCTTCACCGTGCGCGAGATCGTCGCGCTTGGCCGGCTGCCGTGCCCCGCGCAATCACGGGCACGCGAAGCCGAGATCGTGCTCGAGGCGCTCGCGGCTGCCGAGGCGGCGAACCTGGCTTCCCGCGTTTACACCACGCTTTCCGGTGGCGAGCGCGCACGCGTGCAGTTCGCGCGCGTGATGGCGCAGCTGTGGGATCCGCCGGGGCCGGATCTGCCGGGATCGGGCCGGTACCTGCTGCTGGACGAGCCCACGGCAAGCCTGGACCTGGCGCATCAGCACGCCTGCCTGAAAATGGCACGCCGCTTCGCGGACGGAGGCGTCGGCGTGCTCACCGTGCTGCACGATCCCAACCTGGCGATGCGCTACGGCGACGAGGTGACGCTGCTGCGCGACGGCCGGCTGCTGGATGCCGGCGCGCCGCCGCAGACGCTGTCCGCTACGAATCTCGAATCGCTCTACGGGGTTCCGGTGAACTTGTACCACCCGCCCGAAGGGGGCCGTCCGATCATCTGGACCAGGCCCTGATCAGGTTCTTGGCGGATTTGCGGGCCACTTCACGGTACGTACTTTTTTCCCCTTGTCGGCACCCGCGCTATTGCGCACTATGTTCGCCATTCGAGCTGGGAAATCCCCCGGCTCCGGGGATGATCGTGAGAACGCTCCTGATCCTGCTGACTGGCCTGTACCTGACCGCCTGCGCGTCGTTCGATCCGTACAACGGCATGCAGTTCGAGGAATTCCGGCATGGGGCGGGCCTGGCCGGAAAAGGCGGCGCCGAGCTGATCGGCCGCAATGGCACGACCACGGTGTATTACCTCAACGGCAGCACCGATCACGACGTCTTCTACTGGTTCGAGGAAGGCACGCTGCGCAAGGTCACGCGCGGCTCTATGCAGCAGGCCAAGCAACAGCTGAAGACGATGTACAAACCGGCGCACCTGAGAAAGAAGACACCCGGGCAGCTCAGCGTCCGCAACGATCAGTCCACCGGCTAACTGCGCTTCAGCCCGGCAGCGCGCGCCCGATCAGTTTCTGCATCGGCACGTCCGCCGACAGCGTTCCGAACGCAAGGCCATGCTCGCCCGCCAGGCGCGAGCCGCAGAACGCATCCGCCACTTCGCTGTTCCCCGAGCGCAGAAGCACCGCCGCCTGCAGCGCCAGCGCCATGCGCTCGACGACGTGGCGTGAGCGCAGCTCCAGCGTCGAGCGATCCTCGAATGCCTGCACCAGCCAGGAAAGCTCCTGGTCAAGATCCGGATGCGCGCCCTTCACCGCCAGCAATTCGCCAAAGAATGCCTCGCGCGTGTCTGGCTCCTTTGAAAGCGCGCGCAGGACATCCAGGCACTGGATGTTGCCGCTGCCTTCCCAGATCGAGTTGAGCGGCGCCTGCCGGTACAGCCGCGGCAGGATCGACTCCTCGACGTAGCCAGCACCGCCGAGGCACTCCTGCGCTTCGTTGACGAACGCGGGCGTGCGCTTGCAGATCCAGTATTTGCCGATCGCAGTCGCAATGCGCGCGAAGGCAGCTTCGTTCGTGTCGCGCGGGCTTGCGTCGATCGCCCGGGACAGCCGCAGTGTCAGCGCCATCGCGGCTTCCGATTCCAGCGAGAGGTCCGCCAGCACGTTCTGCATCAGCGGCTGATCGGCGAGCCGCTTGCCGAACGCGCTGCGATGACGTGCGTGATGGATGGCCTGGACCAAGGCCTGACGCATCAGCGCGCTCGAGCCGATCATGCAGTCCTGGCGCGTCAGCGCGACCATCTCCAGGATCGCGGCGACGCCGCGGCCCGGCTCGCCGACCATCCAGGCCAGCGCGCCCTGGAACTCCACCTCCGAGCTGGCGTTGGACCAGTCGCCGAGCTTGTCCTTGAGCCGCTGGATGCGGATGGCGTTCTTTGCGCCATCGGGCGTGAAGCGCGGCAGCAGGAAGCATGAAATGCCCTTCTCCACATGCGCGAGCACGAGGAAGGCGTCGCACATCGGCGCGGAGAAAAACCATTTGTGGCCGACGAGCTCGTAGAGCTCGCCCGGACCTTCCTTGCCGACTGGCGTCGCACGGGTGGTATTGGCGCGCACGTCCGAGCCGCCTTGCTTCTCGGTCATCCCCATGCCGACGAGATTGCTCTTCTTCTCCCAAGCCGGGATGAAGCGCGCGTCGTATTCGTTGGACAGGATCCGCGGCAGCCAGGTCTTGGCGAGATCCGGCTGGTGCCGCAGCGTCGGCACGCAGGCATAGGTCATCGTCAACGGACAGCCGGTGCCGGACTCGGCCTGCCCGCCGAGGTACCCCATCGCGGCGCGGGCAACGTGCGCGCCTGCCTTCTTCTCGTTGCGCCAGGCAAAGCTGTGCACGCCGCTTCCCATCGCCAGCTCCATGATCCGGTGCCAGGCCGGATGGAATTCGACTTCGTCGATGCGGTTGCCGTAGCGGTCGAACGGCTTGAACTTCGGCTTGTTCTCGTTGGCGGCAAAGCCGAGCTGCATCAGCTCGCCGCCGGCGATCGGGCCGTGCCTGGCGACTTCCGCTTGCGCCCAGGCCGCGCCTTCGCGCGCGAGCGCTTCCTGCAGCGGCAGGTCGGTGGCGTAGGCGTCGTATGGCGCCAGCGGCAGCGCCTGGTTCTCGACGGTGTGGGTGACGAAGCGAGCAGCCTGACCGGCCACCACGTCGTTAGCCATGGTGGGCACCCGAGATCTTGTCGGTCCAGGCCAGCAGCAGCGCCGAGATCACGAACGCGAGGTGGATCGCCGTCAGCACCAGCAGGCGTTTGCCGTCGAACGTGGTGGCATTGACCGCGAGATACGACCGCAACAGATGGATCGCGGAGATGGCGACGATGGATGCGGCGAGCTTGATCTTCACCGTGCCGGGATCGAGCTTGCCGAGCCACCCGGGCTTCTCCATGTCGCCGACCGTGTCGAACGGCGACACGAAGGTCTCATAGCCCGAGAGCGCGACCATCACCAGCAGGCCCGCGACCAGGGTCATGTCGATCAGCGACAGCACCGCGAGCGTCAGCTCCACTTCGGTGAGCTCGAACACGTGCTGGAAGAGATGGACCATCTCCTGCGCGGCCTTGATGCCGAACACCACCAGGATCAGCGACAGGATCAGATAGACCGGCACCAGCAGCCAGCGGCTGGAAAGGAGCAGCGTCTCGATCGTGCGTTCGACCTTCATGGCAAGAAACTTATGGACTCGAAAACGGGCCTGATATTAACCTGTGCGCCCTTTGCCGACCTGTCCGGACGGATCTGTTTTGTACGCATGAACGACGCGTCGCGCGACACACCGATCCCGGGACCCGGCGAGGTCCTGCGCTGGCATGACCTCGGTCCCGCCGCGGCGCTGGCGATCGCCGAGGCTGCGCAGCGTCACGATGGCGTGGTGGTCGTGCTGTGCGCCGGCGAGCAGCAGGCGTACAGGATGGAACAGGAGATCCGCTTCTTCGCCGGCGATCGGCAGCCCGTGCTGCATCTGCCCGACACCGAGATCCTGCCTTACGACCAGTTCTCGCCGCACCAGGAGATCCTGTCGGCGCGGATGGCTGCGCTGTACCGACTGCCGCAGTCGCGCTCGGGAATCCTCATCGCTACGGTCGACAGCCTGATCCAGCGCCTGCCGCCGCGCGCGTGGCTCGAGTCGCGCACGCTGATGCTGAAAGTCGGCGACAAGCTCGACCCGCTGGCTTTCCGCGAGCGTCTCGTCGGCGCCGGCTACCAGTCCGTCTCGGAAGTGCAGGCGCAGGGCGAGTTTGCAATGCGCGGCGCCGTGCTCGATCTGTTCCCGATGGGCTCGGAGCTTCCCTTCCGCCTCGACCTGTTCGACGACGAGATCGAAAGCCTGCGCTGCTTCGACACCGAGACGCAGCGCTCGTCCGAGAAGGTGCCGGAAGTGCGGCTGTTGCCGGCGCGGGAGTTCCCCACCGACAAGGCCGGCATCGAGACGTTTCGCGCGCGCTACCGCGAATACTTCTCGGGCGATCCGAGCCGCTCGCGCATCTATGCCAACGTCAGCAAGGGCTTGATGCCCGCGGGCATCGAGTCCTGGCTGCCGCTGTTCTTCGAGCGGGCGTCGAGCCTCGCGGACTATCTGCCCGACAACGCGCTGATCGTCGAGCTCGGCGACGTCGACGCCGCGCTGGCAGAGGACTGGAAGCAGATCGGCGAGCGTTACGAGCGCTACTCCGGTGACCTGGAGCGGCCGCTCATGCGCCCCAAGGACCTGTTCGTCGCGCCGGAGCTCGCGTTGCCCGCGTTGTCCGTCTATCCGCGCGTGCGGATCGAGCCGCAGGCGCAAGCGACTGTGCCGGTCGGGCCCAGCGCCACGCGCGACTACCTGACGAGCAGCAGCGATCGCGTCCTGTTCATCGCCGAGTCCGCCGGCCGAGCTGAAGCGTTGACCGCTTGGCTAAAGCCGCTGGGCATCGAGGCGCGCGCATACGCGTCGTGGTCGGAGTTCTCCGCGCACAACAATCGCTACGGCATCGCCATCGGGCCGCTGCTGGAAGGATTCCGCACCTCCGGCGTCAGCGTCGTCGCCGAAGCGCAGGTCTTCGGGCTGACGGCGCCGCAGCAGGAGCAGCGCCGTCGCGGACGGGTGCGCGATCCCGAAACGCTGCTGCGCGATCTGTCGTCGCTTTCCATCGGCAGTCCGGTGGTGCACGTGCAGCACGGCGTCGGCCGCTATCGCGGCCTGCAGCGTCTGGAAGCCGGCGGCATCCCCGCCGAGTACCTGGTGCTGGAGTACGACAAGGGCGACAAGCTCTACGTGCCGGTGGCGTCGCTGCAGCTGGTGCATCGCTACACCGGCGCCGACGCCGAGCACGCGCCGCTGCACGCGCTGGGCTCGGATCGCTGGGACAAGGCGCAGAAGAAGGCACGCGAGAAGGCGCACGACGTCGCCGCCGAACTCCTGCAGATCCAGGCGCGGCGGCACGCGCGCCCGGGCATCAGCATGGACCTCGGCGCGAACGACTACGCCCGCTTCTGCGCGGGCTTCCCGTTCATGCCCACGCCGGATCAGCAGCAGGCCATCGACGCCGTGCTGATGGACATGGCGGCGCCAAGGCCGATGGACCGCGTCGTCTGCGGCGACGTCGGCTTCGGCAAGACCGAGGTGGCGCTGCGCGCGAGCTTCGCAGCGGTGCAGAACGGCCGGCAGGTCTGCGTGCTCGTCCCCACGACGCTGCTCGCGCAGCAGCACTACAAGAATTTCGCCGACCGCTACGCGGGTTGGCCTGTGCGGATCGGCGCGCTGTCGCGTATGCGCAGCGCCATCGAGCAGAAGCAGATGCTCGCCGAGCTCGCCGAGGGCAAGCTCGACATCGTCATCGGCACGCACCGGCTGCTGCAGGAGGACGTGCGCTTCCACAAGCTGGGCCTGGTCATCGTCGACGAGGAGCACCGCTTCGGCGTGCGTCACAAGGAGCGCCTGAAGAACCTGCGCGCGGAAGTGGATCTCTTGACGCTCACCGCCACGCCGATCCCGCGCACGCTGAACATGAGCCTGGCCGGGCTGCGCGACCTGTCGATCATCGCCACGCCGCCGACCGGGCGTCTCTCGATCAAGACCTTCGTGGCCGAATGGGATCGCGCGCTGGTCTACGAGGCCTGCCTGCGCGAGCTGCGCCGCGGCGGCCAGGTTTACTTCGTGCACAACGAGGTGCGCGACATCGCGGACTTCGCGCGGCGCGTGCAGGAGATCGTGCCCGAGGGCAAGGTGCGCTTCGCGCACGGCCAGATGCGCGAGCGCGAGCTTGAGCAGGTGATGCTCGACTTCTACCACAACCGCTTCAGCATCCTGGTGTGCAGCACCATCATCGAGTCCGGCATCGACGTGCCGAGCGCGAACACCATCATCATGGATCGCGCCGACCAGCTCGGCTTGGCGCAATTGCACCAGCTGCGCGGTCGCGTCGGCCGCAGCCATCACCGCGCCTACGCTTATCTCCTCGTGCCCAGTCGGCGCGCGCTGTCGGCCGACGCGCGCAAGCGCCTCGACGCCATCGAGGCGATGGGCGAGCTGGGCTCCGGATTCATGCTGGCAACGCACGACCTGGAGATCCGCGGGACCGGCGAGCTGCTCGGCGAGGCGCAGAGCGGCCAGATCGAGGAGGTGGGCTTCACCGTCTACGCCGAGATGCTGGCGCGAGCGGTCAAGGCCGTGAAGCAGGGCAAGCTCGACGACGCGCCGTTCGGCATCTCGGCATGCGAGGTGGAGCTGGGCTTGCCGACGCTGATCCCCGACGACTACGTGCCCGACGTGCATGCGCGGCTGGCGCTCTACAAGCGCCTGGCCGAGGCCGCCGACGAGAGCGCGCTCGCGGATCTGCGGGTCGAGATGATCGATCGCTTCGGCAAGCTGCCGCCGCAGGCCGACAATCTCTTCGCGCTGACCGAGCTCAAGCTGCGCGCGCAGAGCCTGGGCATCGTCAAGCTGCGCGTGCACGCCCGCGGCATCACCGCGGAGTTCGGGCCTGATGCAAAGGTCGACGCGCGACGGATCATCAAGCTGGTGCAAACGCAGCCCAAGGCCTGGAAGCTCGAAGGCCAGACACGCTTGCAGCAGCTGGTCGCGCTGGAGAACCCCGAGAGCCGCGCCGACGGCGCACGCCGCTTCTTGGGTACACTGGCGCAGTCATGAACTCCCGCCATCTGCTGTTCCCGCTCGCAAGCCTCGCGCTGGCGATGCTGTTGCCGCTCGACGCGCACGCCGAGCGCTATCGCATCGATCTCGTGGTGTTCCTGGATCGCGGCGGCTCGACGGCAGAGCTGCCCAAGCCCTTCGCACCGCCGGACCTCACGCGTGCACTCGAGCCCGATGCGGCATCGCTCGCCGGAAAAAACATCGAGCTGCTTCCCGAAGCTGCCTTCGGCATGCCGGAGGTATGGAACAGGCTGCGCACGTCCCGGCGCTATCAGCCGCTGCTGAAGATGGCGTGGCTGCAGAACGACCCGCCCGCCGATCGCAGCCTGCCGCTGCACGTGCACTCCGGCGCGCCGATCCTGCTGCCCGCCGTAGCCGGTCAGACGGCTACGCCGACAGCATCCTTCCAGACCGTCGACGGGACGATCGCACTGCGTCTGTCACGCTATCTCTACGTGGACGTCGACCTCGCCTACACGCAGCCACTGCCGGACGGCAGGCTCGCGAGCCACCGGCTCAAGGAAGTGCGCAAGATGAAGCGCGACGAGCTGCACTACCTCGACAGCCCGAAGCTTGGCGTGGTCGCGCGCGTGACGAAGGCGGCACTCGTGCCGACCGCGCCCGCCGTGCTGACTGCGCCTGCCGCGCCGACCCCGCCCGTCTCGCCGCCGAAGCGTTAGCGGACCGCGAGGTCCTGGCGGCGCGCTCAGCGGTAGGTCACGCTCAGGATCGTCAGCTCCTGCTCGCCGCCTGGAAGACTGGCGGTGAAGTTCTCGCCCTCCTGCTTCTTCAGCGCCGCCCGCGCCAGCGGCGAGTCGATGCTGATGTCGCCGGCGGCGGCGTTGGCCTCGTCGGGACCGACGATGCGGTAAGCGTGGCGGGCGCCTGACGCGTCTTCGACTTCGACCGTCGCACCGAAGAACACGCGGGAGCGATCGGCCGGCAGCTGGCCGACCACGTTGAGCTTCGGAATCCGCTGCTGAAGGTAGCGCACGCGGCGGTCTATCTCGCGCAGCTCTTTCTTGCGGTAGATGTACTCGGCGTTCTCGGATCGATCGCCTTCGGCGGCAGCCGCCGACAGCGCGCGGACGACCTCGGGCCTGCGCACCGACCAGAGCTGGTCGGTACTCGGCTTTGAGGCGCGCATAGCCGGCAGGCGTGATGTACGGGGAACTGCCCGGGCCGCGTGCCGTCGTTCGTACGCGTGCCATTCGCGTCGGGGCTTGTGCCGACCTACTGGATCATCGCGGTGGCGCGGGCGAGCCGCTCCGCCTGCACGCGATTCAAGTTCCGGAAGATGGTCGCCGCGATCCACGGATAGCGCACGCGCAGCCGCTCCAGGTCCTGTGAGTCGAAGCGCAGGAGGCGCACCGGCGTCAGCGCCGTGACGTTGGCGGTGCGGCGCTGGCCGAAGTAGCCCGCCTCACCCATCACCGCGCCGCGCGCCATCTTCGCCAGGCTCTTGACCTCGGCGCCTCGCTCCACCCACACCTCGACCGAGCCGTCGACGATCACGTACATGTCGCGCGCGAAATCGCCTTCCTTGAGCACCAGCGTGCCGGCGGGCACGGTCTGCAGATGCGACAGCAAGGCGAAGATGCGCGCCTGCCGCAGCGACAGGCCCGAGAGCAAGGGAATCGTGTGCTGAGGGCTCTGTCCCAGGTCGAGGCGCAGCAGGTCCCAGAGGGTAACGATGCGCAGGCTGGAGCCCAGCGCCGGCGTCAGCGTCATGTCGGCGACCCAGGCGACGAACAGCGTGAAAGCCGACAGCGCGCCGAACTGCACCTGGTTGTTCAGCTTGCCGCCGACGAAGGCGAGGAAGCCCAGGCACAGCGCGGCGGTGGCGTAGGTAATCGGCCGCAGCACGCCGATCATCGCCGTCTTCACCGCCTGCGCCTCGCTGCCCGCCGCGCGCGCGTCGGCGTTGAACCGCGCCAGGTAGTGGATGGTGTCGTTGACGGCGATGCCGAGCACGATGCACGCGACGATGCTGGTCGTCGGATTCAAGCTGATGTCGAGCAGGCCCAGCGTGCCGAAGTACACCGCCACCGGCACCAGGTTCGGCAAGGTCGCGATCAGCCCCGCGCGCCACGACGTGAACATGATCGCCAGGAACACCCACATCGCCACGACCGCGATCGCGATCGACTCGAAGTGCCCGCGCGCAACCTCGTGCACCGTGCGGGTGGCGACGACGGTGCTGCCGGTGACGTGGCCGTTGTTGATCGGCGGCGGCAGCTGGTGCAGGCGCTTCTCGATGCGCTCGACCACCTCGCCGATCTGGATGGAGCCGTCGACGTTGATGCGCAGCGCGATCAGCGCGCTGCGGAAGCGCGCGTCCACGTAGCGCTGCAGCTCCTCGGAGCCGCCGAAGATCAGCAGCTGCTTGACCGCGGCGCTCGAGTCGGGAACCGTGAAGAACTTGGCGTCGTTCTCGTTGAGCCCCTGGTTGATCAGCTTGAGGTAGTCGACGTACGACGCCACCGCCCCGACCTCCGGCTGGGCGCGCAGCCAGTTCTGGAAGTCGTCGAGCTTGCGGATCAGGTCCGGGTCGGTGAGCGAGTCGGTGACGTTGGTCTCGATGAAGATCGACACCGTGTTGGCGCCGTTGAAAGCCTGGTTGATGGCCTCGAAGTCGCGGCGGACGGTCGAGTCCTCGTCGAAGCTCTGGATGAATTCCGTTCCGGTCTTGATGTCGGTGGCGAACCAGATGTGGACTGCCGCCACGATCGAGGCGGTGACGATGATCCAGGTGCGGTACTTCACGTCGAACACCGCCAGCTTCTCCGCCCAGACCACGAACATCTGCGCGCCCGCGGGCGAGCGGTCGCGCGAGCAGCCAATCAGGTTCAGCGCCGCCGGCAGGAACACCAGCGTCAGCAGCGCGCAGAACGCGGTGCCGATCGAGGAGAGGATGGCGAACTGGTGGATCGCCGGCAGCTTGTTCAGCAGCAGCGCGAGAAAGCCGGCGATGGTGGTTGCCGCCGACAGGAACAGGCCCATCTTGATGCGGTTCATCACCCACAGCACGCGGTCGCTCTGCGACTCCAGCTGCGGCTGCTGGAACGCCAGGAAATAGTTCGACAGCAGGTGGATCGTGTACGACAGGCCGATGGTGATCACCAGCGGCGGAACGATCGCGGTGATGAGATTCAGCGGCATGTGCAGCAGGACGGCGGTGGCCAGCGTCATCAGCAGAGCCAGGGTCACCGTCAGCGCCGCGACCAGGGTGGCGCGGATGCTGCGGAACGCGACCAGCAGCAGCGCCGCCACGACGATGAAAACGGCCGGCACCGTCAGCCGCAGCGTCGCCAGCAGCTCGTGCGTGGTCTCGGCGCTGGCGACCTGACCGCCCGCGATCCAGACCTCGGCGTCGCCGGCGCTCTCGCGCACGATGCGCCGGATCTGTCCCGGATAGTCCCGCTGCGCGAACTTCTCCTCGCTCATCTCGCCCATCAGCATCACGAAGGCGGTGGCCTTGCCGTCCTGCGAGATCAGGCTTCCCTTGTAGAGCGGATTGGCGGCGACCTGGGCGGCGAAGTTGCCGATGCGCTGCGGATCGCTCCTGGCCTGGGCGGTGAAGCTGGAGATCTCGACGTCCTCGCCCATCGCCAGCAGGTTGGGCGCGGTCGCCAGCGAGAACACGCTGCGCACGTCCGGCAGCTGCATCAGCTGCTGGGTGATGGTCTCGATGCGCTCGAGGTTGGCCGCGGTGAACACCTCGCCGAAGCGCACGGCGGTGATCATCGCGTCGGAGTCGCCGAAGGTCGCGCGGGCCCGCGCGTAGACGGCGCTGTCCTCGCTGCCTGCCGGCAGCAGCCGCTCGATCGCCGGGTCCACCTGCAGGCGCGGCGTCAGCGTCTGCAGGTCGACACAGAGCATCAGGCTGATCAGGCCAAGACCGAAGGCCGTCATCACCACGGACCAGGGTCTAGGCGCCAGCCACTCCAGGATTTTCACGTCGGCGGCTAGCCGCCGAGGTAGAACGTCTGCGGGTTGAACAGGCGCTCGGCGAGCTTGTCGGGGCTGGTGAGCTCCAGCAGCCTCAGGTGCGTGCGCGTGGCGTCCTTGGGATCGGACATGTCGACGTCGGTCAGGTACCAGTACTTGCCGCTCTGCTTGAGGTCCTTTGGCTTGGCGGCGATCTGCTTGCGCACGCCGGTGGCGTCGGAGAACTCCACCTTCATCGCCACGCAGGTCTTCTGGTCCACCCAGGCACGCACCAGGTTGTAGCGCGTGGTCTGCCCCGGCTGCGGTGTCATCGCCAGGACGTTCATCGGGCGCCCCTCGATGCTGGCCACGGGCTCGAGCTTGGGCGAGGTGGTGGAGTACGCGTTCTGCAGCTGCTTGACGTCGTTGAACGACAGGTCCGTGCCCCAGAGCTTTCCGTCCTGGCTGGGGCCGGTGATGCGGCGGACCTTGCGCGTCGCCGGAAGGTAGAGATAGATCTCGTCGCCGGACTTGGTCTCGCGCACCAGGTAAGCGGCGCCGGCGAGGTCCGACGGCGCCTCGATCAGCAGCATCACGCGCGCGAGCAGGCCGTCGCGTGTGGCGTACAGGCGTCCGCGCAGGGAGCGCGATCCGCCGGTGCGGTCGACCGAGGTCAGCTCGAACTGCTGGATGCGTACCGTCGGCGGGATGTTGGCGCGCATGCATTGCAGGATCTTGTCGGAAGGCGCTTCGGCGGCGAGCGCGCCACCGGTGGCGAGCAGCAGCCCCGCACAGAGAAACGTCCGCGTCCTTCCCATGATCGTCACTTTCTAGTCGGCCTGCTCGCGCAGGCGTTGCACGTGTCCATCGGCGCCGATGCGCTCGAAGGCGGCCAGGGCCTGCGCCTTCCAGTCCGCCCGCTCGGCATCATTGCGCGCCCGGCCGCGGCGGGCAAGGAGATAGTGCGGACGCAAGCCCTCGGCGCCGATCAGCTCGATCAGCTCCAGCATCCGCGCGAAGCCCGCTTGTGCCTGCGCGTCGTCGAGCTCCGCGCGCGGCAGCCGCAGCAGCGCGTTCCAGGCGTAGACCTCCCAGGTCCGCGTGCCAGAGCGCTGCGCGCTGGCGATCGCCTGCAGCCCGACTTCGCGCGCCCGCGCGTACTCGCCGGCGGCGGCATACGCGGTCGACAGCGTGGCCAGGTGGTTGCCCTCGAACTGGTGCGCGAGCCCGCCGGCGCGCACCAGCGGCATCGTGTCGAGCAGGAACGGCAACGCGCTCCTGGCGTCGTTGTTGAGCACCAGCGCGAGCCCCAGCGCGCGCGCCGAAAGCGCGCGGAAGAACGGGCTCCCGAACTGCTCGGCCTTGAGCACTGCGGTGCGCGCCTGGTTGAGCGTGTCGCTGTAGTCGCCGTGGAAGAAGGCGTAGTCGACCAGGTTGGCGTGCATCCAGCTCGCCGCGCGATCACCGGTCATCGACACCTGCAGCGCGGCGTCCATGTCGACCCTGGCAGCCTTGAGATCCCCCAGCAGGCACTTCATCAGCGCAAGCAGCCCGCGCGAGGAGAAATTGTCGATGGTGACCGGCTGCGTCAGCCAGCCGTCGCCGCAGGCCTGGCTGATCAGCTCGATGCCCTCGCGCTGGCGCCCGGTGGAGGAGAACGGCAAAAGGTAAGCCAGCCGGAAGCGGCTGACGAACTCGCCGGCGCCGTGCTTGTGCGCGAGCTCCAGCGACTCCTTCGCCATCTCGGCTGCGGCCCAGGCATCGCCGCGATGCCCCTGCTCGGCGCCGTAGCTCATGACGAGCTCGATGGTGGCGAGCGCGTTGCCGGATTCCTCGGCCAGCTGTCGGCCTTCGCGGTAGGCGCGCTCGATGGCATCGGCGTCGATCTCGGTGAACTGCGCAGTGCGGATCAGTGCCGAGCGCGCGGCGACGCGGCCGCTGAGGATCTCGGGCGAGCGCGGCGCCTTGTCGAAATGCTCGATGGCGAGCAGCGCCTGGCGCCGGGCCACGCGCGGATCGCGCACGCCGGCCCAGCGGATGGCGTGCAGGTTCCACTGCCCGGCGCGCCCCCACTCGGCGGCGCGGCGCCAGTGATCGGCGATCTGCACCGCGATCTCTGTCGGCGGCCCGGACAGAGGGTTGTCGGTTTCGAGCATGCGCGCCAGCCGCCCGTGCGCGGCGGCCCGGCTTTGCTCCAGCTGCGAGGTGTAGGCCACTTCCTGGGTCAGCGGATGGCAGAAGCTGTACTCGGTCTCGCGTCCATCGCCCTTCTGGTGCACGAAGCCCGCCTCCTCCAGCACGCCCAGACGCGTCTCGCACGACTCGGCCTCCAGCGACGCCAGGCTGGCGAGCAGGGGCGGCCGGAACTCCTGCCCAATCACGGCGGCGGCGTGCAGCAGCGACTTGATCTCGTCGGGCAGACGGTCGATACGCGCGGCGATGAGCGCGTGGACCGTGTCCGGGATCGGCCATTCACCGATCGGCTTGGCCAGCTGGTAGGCGCCGCGTCGGCCCTGCACGTGCCCGGATTCCTCCAGCGCCTGCACCGCTTCTTCGACGAAGAACGGATTGCCGGAGGCACGCGCGCGGATCTGCGGGGCGATGCCGTCCAGGCTCGGATGGCCGCCGAGCAGCGACTGCGCCAGCTCGTCGAGCTGCTGGCCGGTCAGCGCCGACACCGCGATCTGCTCGTCCAGGTGCGGGATCAGGTACTCGCTGACGTAGTCGGGACGGTAGTTCAGGAGCAGCAGCGTCGAGGTGCTGCGCACGTACTTCAGCATGCGCGCCAGGAACTCCTCGGTCTCCGGGTCGGCGAAGTGCAGGTCCTCGATCAGCAACACCTGCGGCGTCTCGGCGCTGGGGATGTAGCTGGCGATGAGGTCGAACATCGCCTCGCGCTCGTCGGGCGCGATCGCCGCCCCGCCCTGCCCGCCGCACAGGAAGTCGAGGATCGGCGGCAGCAGCCGCGCGTTCGCGGGATCGCGCAGCAGGAACGTGCCGGCGACGAGCCGGCGCATTTCGGCGGGCGCGCAGTTCTCCGGCAGGCCGAGGCGTCCGCGCAGCAGCGTCTGCACCGGGAAGAGCGGCAGCGCGCTGGCATACGGCACGCCGGTGGCGCGGTGCACGACGGTGCCGGCGCGCTCCGACTCCACCGTGAACTCGTGGCACAGGCGCGACTTGCCGATGCCGGCGTTGCCGACCACCGCGATCACCTGGCCGTCGCCGGCGCGCGCCTTGTCCAGCGCCGCGCGCAGCAGGTCGAGCTCGCGCTCGCGGCCGATGAAGCGCGAGCCGCCGCGCGCCAGCGAGCGCGACAGCCGCGTCCTGAGCTGTCCTTCGCCTTCGACTTCGTACACCCGCACGGGCAACGACGACCCGGCCACGGCCATCTCGCCCAGGTCGCGCAGCCGGAAGTAGCCCTCGACCAGCGCCGCGGTGTTGCGGGTCGCGTAGATGCGGCCCGGCTCGCAGATGTGCTCCATGCGCGCGGCGAGGTTCACGGTCAGGCCCTGCGCCGTGTAGTCCATGCGCAGGTCGTCGCCGATGCGGCCGACGATGACCTCGCCGGTGTTGAGGCCAACGCGCATCGACAGGTTGATCCCCGACTTCAGGCGCAGCTCGTCGGCGAAGTGACGCAGCTCCGACTGCATCGCCAGCGCCGCCAGGCACGCGCGCTGCGCGTGGTCTTCGTGGGCGATCGGCGCGCCGAACAACGCCATGATGCCGTCGCCGGTGTACTGGTTGACCGTGCCTTCGTAGCGATGTACGGCCGCAGACAGGATCGAGAAGAAGCGGTCGAGGATGCCGTGCCAGGCCTCCGGGCCGGCCTGCTCGGCGAGCTTGGTCGAGCCCTTGAGGTCGGAGAACAAGACGGTGACGCGCTTGCGCTCGCCCTCCATTGCCGAGCGCGACTTCAGCACCCTCTCGACCAGGTGCTTGGGCGTGTAGCTGCGACGCTCGTCGGCTGCCGGCGCGGCCGCGCCCAGGGCGGTCCCGCACTGGTTGCAGAACTTGGCCCCGTCGGGGTTCTGCGAGCGGCAGTTGCCGCAGACGAGCATGTGGGAGACTCCGGGACGAACCGGCGTGATTGTGCGGGCGCCGGCGCTGCTAAACAATTACCCCGCGGGTAAAAGAACTCGGGAGACGCGGATGGTCTTGATCATCGGAGCCGGCGCGGTCGGCACCATTCTGGCCACCTACCTTCGGGCAGCCGGTCAGCCGGTCACGCTCCTGGTCCGGGAAAAAGACCTGGCGGCTTACAACGCCGCCGGCGAGCTGCGTACCGACGCCATCAACGGCCCGGGCATCAAGGCACCCAAACCCGATCTGCAGACGCAGCTGGATCTGAGCGCGATCGAGTACCTCTTCATCTGCGTGAAGTTTCCCGCGCTGGAGCCGTTGCTCGCGCAGCTGCCGGAAACCCTGCCGCCGCTGACGGTGGTCTCCACGCTCAACGGCCTGTCGGGCCTGCGCCTGCTCAAGAGCCGCTTTCCGACCGCCAACGTCGTGCCGATGTCGGTGATGTTCAACGGCCAGCTGCTCGGCCCGCTGCACGCGCAGATCACGACCAAGCCGATCGTCGTCGTCGGCAGCGAGGATCCGACGCTGCTCGGCCTGTTCGGTAATAGCGGGATGGCGGTCAAGCGGGCGCAGGGAGAAGCCGCGGCCTGGGGCAAGCTGCTCATCAACCTCGCCAACGCGGTTTGCGCGCTGACCCACAAGACCTTCAAGGACCTGCTCACGCACCCGGACATGCGGGCCGTCTACGCCGCGGCGCTGGACGAGGCCGTCGACATCCTCGACCGGGCCGGCATCGCGTACGAGCTGCCGATGCCCATCCCCTACCGCATCTATCGGCGGCTGCTTCGTCACGGCGGACCGCTGCCCTGGTGGTTCGCCAAGGCGCGCAACGGCCTGCAGCGCGGCTCGTACCCGTCGATGGTCGCCGACGTCGAGCAGGGCCGGACGACCGAGGTGGCCCAGTTGAACGGCGAGATCGTCGCCGTCGGCGCCAGGCGCGGCGCGCCCACGCCCATCAACAGCCGCATCGTCGAGCTGATCGGCGAGCTGCAGGCGCAGCCGCGGCGGCGGTATCTCAAGCCCCACGAGCTCAGGCAGCGCCTGCGGGCCTGACATTCCGTCTCGATCTATCCATAGTTCTGTCGGCCACGCCAGCCGCTTGTTATTCTTCGCGCCCCACCGGGACCACCCATGTACCGCTACGACGAATACGACCAGAAGCTGGTGGACGAGCGCGTCGCACAGTTCCGCGACCAGACGCGCCGTTTCCTGGACGGCAAGCTCTCGGAGGACGAGTTCCGGCCCCTGCGCCTGCGCAACGGCCTCTATATCCAGCGCTTCGCGCCGATGCTGCGGGTCAGCGTGCCGTATGGGCTGCTGGCATCGCGGCAGCTGCGCATGCTCGCGCACATCGCCCGCAAGTACGACAAGGGCTACGGCCACTTCAGCACCCGGCAGAACATCCAGTACAACTGGCCCAAGCTGGAGCAGGTGCCGGACATCCTCGCGGACCTGGCGACGGTGCAGATGCACGCGATCCAGACCTCCGGCAACTGCATCCGCAATATCACCACCGATCACCTGGCCGGCGTCGCCAGGGACGAGCTCGTCGATCCGCGGCCCTACTGCGAGATCACGCGCCAATGGGCGACGTTCCACCCCGAGTTCAACTGGCTGCCGCGCAAGTTCAAGTTCGCGTTCTCGTCCTCGACCAAGGACCGTGCGGCGACCGCCGTGCACGACATCGGCGTGCATATCGTGCGCAACGACCAGGGCGAGCTGGGGTACACCTTCTACACCGGCGGCGGTCTCGGCCGCACGCCGATCCTCGGCTACAAGATCCGCGACTTCGTGCCGGAGAGCGACTTGCTGTCGTATGCCGAGGCGATCCTGCGCGTCTACAACCGGCTCGGACGGCGCGACAACATCCACAAGGCGCGCATCAAGATCCTGGTGAAGGAACAGGGCCAGGCCAAGTTCACGCAGATGGTCGAGGCGGAGTACGCCACGCTCAAGGACGTCGAATACCTCAAGCTCAAGCCCGAAGACATCGCGCGGATGCGCGCACACTTCACGCCGCATCCCTACGAAGCCGCGATCGGCGACACCAGCTTCGACGAGCAGCAGCAGAAGGACAGCGCCTTCGCGGCGTTTGCCAGGCGCAACGTCAAGGATCATCGCGCGGCCGGCTACAAGATCGTCTGGGTCTCGCTCAAGGCGCCGGGCGTCGCGCCGGGCGATATCACCGCCGATCAGATGGACGCGGTCGCCGATCTTGCGGACCGATACTCTTTCGGGGAGGTGCGCAGCACGCACGACCAGAACCTGGTGCTGGCCGAAGTGCGCCAGCAAGACGTCTACGCGCTATGGCAGAAGCTGCGTGCGTTGGGCCTTGCCACGCCCAACATCGGACTGCTGACCGATCTCATCTGCTGTCCGGGCCTGGATTTCTGCTCGCTGGCCAACGCCGGATCCATCGGCGTCGCCGACGAGATCTTCGACCGCTTCGAGAGCCTGGACTACCAGTACGACATCGGCGAGATCAAGATCAAGATGTCGGGCTGCATGAACGGCTGCGGCCATCACAGCGTCGGCCACATCGGCATCCTCGGCGTCGACAAGAAGGGCGAGGAGTGGTACCAGATCACGCTCGGCGGATCGGCGGAGAACGACGCCGCGCTGGGCGATCGCACCGGGCCGTCGGTGGATCGCGCGCACATTGCGGGCGCCATCGAGAAGATAGTCCACGTCTACCTCGAGCAGCGCGCCAACGAGGACGAGCCGTTCCTGGCGACGTATCGGCGCGTCGGCATGGCGCCGTTCAAGGAAAAGATCTACGCCGAGCCGGCGGTGGCGTGATGACGAAGATCATCCGCGATCGGCAGATCGTCGAGGACGACTGGATCTCCCTTGCCGACGACGCGCCGCTGCCCTCTTCCGGCCGCGTGATCCTGTCGCTCAAGCGCTGGGAGGAATCGCGCGACGCGCTCAAGACCGGCGACGCGGTCGTCGGCGTACGCATCCCAAACACCGCGGACGTCGTACAGCTCTGGCCGACGCTGCAGGATCGTCCGCTGATCGCGGTGGAGTTCCCCGCCTTCGGCGACGGCCGCGCGTTCTCGCAGGCACGCGTGCTGCGCGAGCGCTTCGGCTTCAAGGGCGAGATCCGCGCGGTCGGCGACGTCATGCGCGACCAGATCTTCTACATGCAGCGCTGCGGCATCAACGCGATGGCGCCGCGCGCCGACCAGGACCTGCAGGCCTGCCTGGCAGCGTTCCGGGATTTCACCACGCCTTACCAAGGCGCTGCCGACCGGCAGATCTCGATCTTCCAGCGCCGCGCGCAGCGCTGAAGGCGCTAGCGGAAGATCGTCCCGACCAGCTTGGGCTCGATGCCGGCGATGATGGTCGACAAGTGCAGCTCCTGATTGCTGGTCCCGCTGCTGGGCTGGCTGGCGCCGCTCTGCTCGGTCCAGGTGATTACGACCTCCACGATCTTGAAGCTCGGAATCGGGCTGCCCGACGGAGTGGATGTCTGCGCGACCGAATTTCCCGCCGTGTACCAATAGTTGTTGACGCTCCACGTGCGGTTCAGCGTGAGGTTGTCGACGGTCACGTTGCCGCTGGGCAGGATCAGGCTTCCGCCCGACTTGGCCCCACCAGCATTCGCGGCAATGTCCTGGAACGCGAACTCGCTGCCGCTGGTGTAGAGCGAGGTGAAGCCGCGCAGGTCTTCGAGCTTGGCCATCGCCAGCTCAGTGGCAACGACGCGGCCGGTCGACAGATTGGCCTCGCGATAGATGCCGCGCTGCATCCCCACGTAGGCGAGCAGGCCGGCGCTGATCACCACCAGGGTGATCATGATCTCGATCAAGCCGACGCCGCGCTGGCTTTTCATCACGGCCCCGCCGCGGTGTCGTTCCAGCCGCCGGGCACCGGGGTGAAGCGCCCGTTGAGATAGCCCGCCCTGCGGATGGCGTTGACGTCGTAGACGACGTTGAAGCTGTTGGAACCGGTGTTGGTAGCGCCTTCGGACAGGATCGCACCATGGATCGTTGGCCGCTGACCCGAGTTGTAACCGGTGATGGTCTTGGCCGAGCTGCCGCGGAGATAGATCACGCCGTAGAAATCCGTGTTGTTGCCGAACGATAGATTGCCGGTAGCGACGATGGTGACCGGCTGCGAAGACGAGCCGATGCTGCCGGCCAGGGCGCAGTCGCCGGTCACCCAGTAGAAGCCGCCGGCCGCGATGCTGGAGCAGTTGCCGGCAGCAGTCGCCAGGTCCTGGATCCGCGACGAGGACGCGCTCGGATAACCAAAAGTGAAGTCGAACAGGTCCGCGGGGAACGCGGGGATCGTGCTGCCGATCAGGCCGCTGATCGTGCTGACGATGTTCACGGGGTCCTGGACGTCGGGCATCTCCAGCAGCGAAGTCTGGGGGAGCAGCGCCAGATAGGTGACCCGCGCGTTCTGCGAGAGCGGCAAGCAGGTCGAGCTGGCCGACCCACCCCAGGGCGGATAGCAGGTCCGCGCGCTGCTGACGACGCCGAGGGACGAGTAGTTCGTGAAGCCGAAAGAAGTGTTGGCCGCTGACCAGATCGACAGCGGGAAGGTCACGTTCCAGTCGAAGCCGAGGATGTCGGACGAGGTGACATTGAGCGTCGGTGCAAAACTCAGATTGACCTTGCTGGCCAGAGCGGCGGCGTTGCCGCCGACCAGCGTGTTCATCGCCGACGTGACGTTGAAGGGGCCGACGTTGTTGAGATTGAGCACCGAGAAATCCATCGGCGACACCGTCGGCGGCCGCATGTTGCCCCAGACGCGGATGTCGCCGCTCAAGCTCACCGTGCCGTTAGCCATGATCGCCGCCGGCGGCAGGTGCGCGAACAGGCTCCCGGTGGCCACGACCTGCTGGACCACGGCTTCACCACCAGCGACGTCGTCGCTGCGCGCCCACGACACGAGAGTGAGGCTGGGATTGGCTGCAGAGGGCCAGGTGCCCCACGGCATCTGCGAGAAGTTGACCGGCAGGCACACCTGCGGCTGGAGCCTCGGCGAACCGACGATGGGTCCGAGCAATGCCAGGAGCGTATTGACCGCGTTCACCGTGCCCATGACGGTGGCCGACAATGCTGCCGGCGTCCCTGTCAGGTTCAGGACCGTGCAATCCATCAGCGTCGGCAAATCCTTGTCCGCCGCGCTGAGCGTGTTGGACAGGACCCACGTGTCGACGTTGTGTGCGTAGTTGCCGTTGAGCAATCCGGTGCTCTGGTTGGGTATCGGCCCGTACCGCCGCCAAGTCCCGCTGTAGAGGTTTACGCCGGCCCGGGCCGGCACAGCGCCGTGCGCCGGCGTGCCGTTGCCGCACGGCAGCTCCGTGTCATTGGTATCGCAGTCGCGCCACTTCGCGGCGCTGCTGCTGTCGTTCCAGCCGCCCGAGCCGGTAACCGTCATCAACGAGCGGTTCGGACGCAGATAGGCCAGCGCGTTCTGCACACCGGCCTCTGCGGCCGCAAACGCGGCGTCCTGGCGCGCGGCGTTGCCGGAAATCCGGTGTTGCGTCATCGCCAGCCGCGTGCCGGTGATGCCGATCAGGGCAAGCGACATCAGCACCATCAACGCGATGAGCATCGTGGTGGCACCGCGCTGACTGTGGGCTGCCGGCGTGCGCTTCACTGGACGTATCCGTCGTTGCGCAAGCGGACGCTGCGGGTCAGCGTCCGCGTCACCGTTGGCTCTGCCGCCAGGCGGCCGCTGATGGTCACGAGCACCGTGCGCAGCATCACGCCCAGGCTCGCGGTGCTGGTGACGCTGAACTGCAAGCCGGTGATCTGGACTTGCGACAGCGTGGTGACGTCGCTCCAGGCCGGCGTGGTGTTGGCGGTGCAGGCCTGGCCACTCGGCCGCATCTGGATCTTGCTCGCCCGCAGCCGATAGCCGAAGCGCTCGTCGGTGCCACTGGTGTCGAGGGTGCCGTCGCCGTCCAGGTCGTAGCTGGCGGTGAGGCACGAATTGGCAGCCTCACCCGTGTAGGCGGAGGTGGCGTCGATGCCAAAGGGATTGTTCACCCCCTGCAGCTGGCGCAGCGGATTACCCATCGCCCCCGAACGGCGCAGGTCGCGCACGATCAGATCGAGCGCGCCGTGCAGCTCGCCCTCGAGCTGCTTGCCGGAATTGAGGTTGCGGCTGCTCTGGAGCGCCGAATGGAACAGGGTCAGCATGCCGGCCATCAGCATGAGGCCGAGTGTCATGGAGACCATGAGCTCGATCAGGCTCAAGCCCTGCTGGTTTCGCCGGAGGATCACGTCAGCACCCGCTGTAGCCGCCCAGGCGCTGCGGTGAGCAGATCGACACGTAGCCGATGGGGCTGACCGTCACGTCGATCTCGCCGGCGACGGACGTCATGCGGATCGTGCCCGATGCGGAGGGCAACCCCCTGCGCGATTCGAACGACAGGCTGTTGCCCGCGAACGGGTGGGCAAGCGTCACCGTCTTCCAGACGCTGCCCGCGTAGACGCGGTTCGACTGGTTCATCTGGCAATCGCTGGTCGTCGCGGGATTGCAGCTGGCGACGTCGTCGAGGCCGTAGGTCCAGCCAGTGCCGGTGCCGGTGAAGTTGACGAAGACGCTGTGGTTCTTCTCGATCGCCTGCGATCGCAGCAGCAGCAGGTTGGCGTAGATCTCGCCGGCGGCGCCCTCGAGCTGGCGGCGCTGCATCATGCTCTGCATGTTGGGGACTGCAACCATCGTGAGGATGGTCACGACGGACACCGAGATCATCATCTCGATCAGGGTGAACCCGCGAGCGCGCCTGAGCATCTTCATGGGTACCGTACGCTGCTGTTTCCACGAACGTGTGGGATGCGATGAGTCTGGGGATACCCCGAGACCAATGGACGGCACCGGTATGTTTTCTCGGGGCATCAGTAGGTTCAATCCAACGGCGCGCGGGATATGCTGCGGGCCCTTATGGAAAGACACCCGACTCGCAAGGTACAGGCGGCCGGCTTCAGCCTGATGGAAATGCTGTTCGCGATCGTGATACTCGCCATCCTCGTCTCGATCGCGGTCCCGACCTTCAACAACGCCATCCGCAAGAGCCGCCGCGCCGACGGCATCCAGGCCCTGCGGGCGCTGCAGCTGTCGCAGGAGCGCCATCGATCCAACAACACCACGTACGGCACGACCACGCAGATTCTCGGGAGCAATACCACCAGCCCGGGCGGCTGGTACACGCTGGCGATCACCAGCCCGACCGCGACCGGCTACACCGCCACGGCGACCGCCGTGAGCGGCACGTCCCAGACCGCTGACTCCGCCAGCGGTGTCAGCTGCGCGACGCTGACGGTCGACGCAGACGGCATAGTTCCAGGAAGCCCCTCGCAAGCGCCCTGTTGGGCGCAGTAGGTCGGCTCAAGGGCGTAGGTCGGCTCAAGCGTAGCGGTGCCGACACTGATGTCGGTTCCGCGCCGAAGGCGCTTGAACCGACCTACATCCGACCTACGTCTTCGCCGCGACTGCCTTGCGCAGCGCCGGCGGCAACGCGAACACCACTGATTCCTCGCGTCCCTTCATCTCATTGACGTCCGAGGTCTTGCCGCCGAGCTCGCGCAGCCGGGCCACGACCTGCTGAACCAGGACTTCGGGAGCGGACGCGCCGGCGGTGACGCCGACGCGCTCCTTGTCCACGAGCCACTCGGGGCGGATGTCCGCCGGGCCGTCGATCAGGAACGAGGGTGTTCCCCTGCTCTCTGCGAGCTCGCGCAGCCGATTGGAGTTGGAGCTGTTGCGGGACCCGACGACCAGCAGCACGTCGCACTTGGAAGCAAGGTCCTTCACCGCGTCCTGGCGATTCTGCGTGGCGTAGCAGATGTCGTCCTTGCGCGGCCCGTGGATCTTCGGGAAGCGCGCGCGCAGCGCGTCGATGACGCGCGCCGTGTCGTCCATCGACAGCGTGGTCTGCGTGACATAGGCCATGTGCGCCGGGTTGCGCACCGGCAGCCGGGTGACGTCGTCCGGCGTCTCGACAAGGTAGATGTGGCCACCCTGGGACGCGTCGAACTGCCCCATCGTGCCTTCCACCTCCGGATGTCCCGCGTGGCCGATCAGCACGACTTCGCGCCCCTCCTTGGAGTAGCGCTTCACCTCGATGTGGACCTTGGTCACCAGCGGGCAGGTCGCGTCGAACACGGTGAGGCCGCGCGACGTCGCCTTGGCGCGGACCGCCTGGGAGACGCCGTGCGCGGAGAAGATGCAGGTCGCGCCATCGGGGATCTCGTCGACCTCCTCGACGAACACCGCGCCCTTGGCGCGGAGGTTTTCCACCACGAAGCGGTTGTGGACTACCTCGTGGCGCACGTAGATCGGCGCGCCGAGCGCGTCGAGCGCGCGCTCGACGATCTCGATGGCGCGGTCGACGCCGGCGCAGAAACCACGGGGATTGGCGAGCAGGATCTTCACAACAGCCGCTATTTTACGCCGCTGCCCTTCTGCAGCGCCTTGGCGCGCGACTCCCTGCGGCCCTCCAGGATCATGTCCAGGATCAGCAGCCCCGCACCGACGGTGATGGCGCTGTCGGCGACGTTGAAGGCCGCGAAATGCCAGGTGTTCCAGTAGAAGTCGATGAAATCGACCACGTAGCCGCGGGTCACGCGGTCGATGACGTTACCCAGCGCGCCGCCCAGGATCAGGCAGAACGCGACGGCGACCACGGCCTGGCCACGCGGGTTGCGCCGCAGCCAGAGCAGGATGCCCACGCTCACCGCCACGCCCAGCAGCACGAAGACGAAGGCCGGCGCGTTGCTCATCATCGAGAACGCCGCACCGGTGTTCTTCATGTAGACCAGGTTCAGGTGCGGCATCAGCGCCTTGGTCTCGAACCAGGAGAAGTTCTTGACGATCATCTGCTTGGTCACCTGGTCGAGGAAGATCACCAGGGCCGAGAGCCAGAGCCAGTAGACGTTCTTGTAGGTCAGTCCCAAGTCACGGATTCCTAGATGTAGAGCCGGCGCTCGCCGGAGCCGCCGATATTGTCGACGCATCGGCCGCAGATTGTCGGATGCGCCGGGTCGCGCCCGAAATCGGGACGTTGGTGCCAGCAGCGGTCGCACTTCTGCGCCGCGCTCGCGCGGGCGTGGATCCAGATCGTGTCGCCCGTCTCGAGCTTCGCCTCGGCACCGTCACCCGGTCTGGACGCGGACAGCCGCGCATCCGAGGTGATAAACCAGAAGCGCAGCTCGTCGCCGACGGCGGCGAGCGCCTTGCCGATCTCGCCGTTGGCATGCAGCTCGATCTCGGCGTTGAGGCCCGATCCGATCTGCCCCTTCACGCGCAGATCCTCCAGCACCTTCTTGACGCCGTCGCGCACGGCGATCAGGCGCGGCCAGTCGACCGTCGTCTCCTGAACCTTCGGCAGCTCGTGCCATCGCGCGGCGAAGACGCTGCCCGAGCGATCGCCCGGCAAGGCCTGCCAAATCTCGTCGGCGGTGAATGACAGTATCGGCGCGATCCAGCGCACCAGCGCCTCGGCGATGTGGAACATCGCCGTTTGCGCCGAGCGCCGGCCGACGCTCCGGGTCGGCATCGTGTAGAGCCGGTCCTTGAGGATGTCGAGGTACAGGCCGCCCAGGTCGTTGACGCAGTAGTTGTGCAGCTTGTGAAAGACGAGGTGGAACTCCTGCTTGCGGTACGCGGACCGGATCTCCTCCTGCAGCGTCGAAGCCTGCTGCAGCGCCCAGCGGTCCACCGCCAGCATCTGGCCCGGCTCGACGAGGTCGTTCGCGGGATCGAAGCCCGCCAGATTGCCGATGAGGTAGCGCGCAGTGTTGCGGATACGGCGATACGCGTCGGACATCCGCGCGAGCAAGGCCTGCGAGATCGCGATCTCGCCGGAGTAGTCCGAGGCGGCGACCCACAGGCGCAGCACGTCGGCGCCGAGCGACTTCAGCACCTCCTCCGGCGCGATGACGTTGCCGAGCGACTTGGACATCTTGCGTCCCTGCTCGTCGACGGTGAAGCCGTGCGTGAGCACGTGCGTGTACGGCGGGTGCGTGTCCATCGCCACGCGCGCGAGCAAGGAGGAGTGGAACCAGCCGCGGTGCTGATCCGAGCCTTCGAGATAGAACACCGGCGTCGCGACGCCGTTCTTGCCGGTCTGGGGATCGTGATTTGCAGCGCTGTCGATGGCCGCGTAATCCGGCGCCGGATTGCCGGTCGAGACGAACGAGCACTGATGCACCACGCCCGAGTCGAACCAGACGTCGAGCGTGTCGGTGGACTTGTCGTAGCGCGCGGCGTCGACGCCCCAGGCGTCGGGCGTGCTGCCGAACCAGCACTCGAGACCTTCCTTCTCGACGCGGTCGGCGATCTTGCGCAGCAGCGCCGGCGTATCCGGATGCAATTCCTGCTTGTCACGGTCGACGAACACCGCCAGCGGCACACCCCAGTGGCGCTGGCGCGAGATGCACCAGTCGGGCCGCGCGGCGACCATCTCGTAGATGCGCGCCTGCCCCCACTCCGGGATCCAGTGCGTCTTCTCGATCGCCTCGAGCGCGTGCATGCGCAGGCCGGCGGCCTCCATCGACATGAACCATTGCGGCGTGGCACGGAAGATCAGCGGCGACTTGTGGCGCCAGCAGTGCGGATAGCTGTGCGTGATCTGCGCCAGGTGCAGCAGCGCCCCGCGAGTCTTCAGCTCCGCGAGCAACGGCTCCTCGGCTTTGCGCACGTGCATGCCGGCGACGACCGGCGTGCCGTCGATGAACTTGCCGCTCGACGCGACCGGATTGTCGACCGGCAGCTTGTAATGCAGGCCAACCGTGTAGTCCTCCACGCCGTGCGCGGGCGCGGTGTGCACCAGGCCGGTACCGGCATCGAGCGTCACGTGGGTCGCCAGCACGATCGGCACCTGCCGATCCGCGAATGGGTGCTGAGCCTTGGCGCCTTCCAGCATCGTGCCCTTGGCCTTTGCCAAGACGGTGGCACGCGCGCCGACGCGAGCAGCGACAGCTTCGAGCAAGCCCTCCGCGACGACGACGCGGCCATGCTCGCCGAGCTCCGCCAGCACGTAGTCCAGCTCGGGATGCGCAGCGATGGCCTGGTTGGCGGGCAGCGTCCAGGGCGTGGTGGTCCAGATGACGAATGAAATGCTCCCCTCGCCCGCTCGCGGGAGAGGGGCCGGGGGAGAGGGCAGCGCGAAGCGCTGTGCCAAGTCCGCCGGGTCCACAGCCGCGAACTTCACGTCGATCGCAGGCGACTTCTTGTCCTCGTATTCGACCTCGGCCTCGGCCAGCGAAGAGCCGCAGTCCAGGCACCAGTGCACCGGCTTGAAGCCGCGCACCACGTGGCCGTTCTCGACGATCTGCGCGAGGCATCGCAGCTGCTCGGCTTCGAAGGCCGGGTGCATCGTCAGATAAGGGCGCTCCCAGTCGGCGAGGATGCCCAGGCGCTTGAAGCTGGTGCGCTGCCGCGACACCTGCTCGGTGGCGTACTCGCGGCACTTGGCGCGGAAGGCGGCAGCGTCCAGCTTGTCGCCGACCTTGCCGAACTTCTTCTCCACCTGCTGCTCGATCGGCAGGCCGTGGCAGTCCCAACCCGGGACGAACGGAGCGTCGAATCCCTCGAGCCGAGCCGACTTCACCACCACGTCCTTGAGCGTCTTGTTGACGCAATGGCCGATGTGGATGTCACCGTTGGCGTAAGGCGGACCGTCGACGAACCAGAAACGCGGCCGCGCTTTGGTCACGTCCTGGATCTGCGCGTACAGCTTCTTGTCCTCCCAGCGGGCAAGCGCCTCCGGCTCCCGCTTCGCGAGATTCGCCTGCATCGGAAAGCTCGTCTCCGGCAGGTTCAGCGTCTTCTTGTAGTCGGTCAAAGGACCCTCACCTACCCTCTCGCAAAATAATCGCGCGCCTTTCGCGCATCGACCTGCATCTGCGCCGCCAGCGCGTCCAGGGAATCGAAACGCTCCTCCGGCCGCAGGAAGGCGCTGAATTCCACCTCCAGCTCGCACCCGTACAAATCCATGTCCTCTCCACGCGCGCCGAACAGGTGCGCCTCCAGCAGGCACTGGCTCTCGGCCAGCGTGGGCCGCACGCCGATGTTGGCGACGCCGCGCCAATCCCGCTTGCCGCTGCGCGCGCGCACGGCATAAATGCCATGCCGCAGCGCTGGCGGCCGGCGCACGCCGATGTTCGCCGTCGGCATGCCCAGGCGGCGTCCGAGCCGCAGACCGCGCCGCACGCGGCCGATCATGCTGTACGGCCGCCCCAACAGCTTCGCCGCGAGCTCGAGGTCGGGCACGGCCAGCGCCTCGCGCAACGCAGTGGAGCTGCAGCGCAGATTCTCCACGCACACCGATTCCACACCCTCTGCCGCAAACCCGAGCTCTTCGCCCAGCTTGCGCAGCAGCGCGAAGTCTCCGGCGCGCTTGGCGCCGAAGCGAAAATCATCGCCGACCACCACCGCCTTCACGCCGAGCCGCTGCACCAGCAACCCGCGCACGAACTCGTCCGGCGTCATCGCCGACAGCGAGCGGCCAAACCGCGCGCAGATCAGCCTGTCGATGCCGGTGCGCTCGATCAGCCGCAGCTTGCCGCGGAAATCTGCCAGCCGCCGCGGCGCCTGGTCACGCGCAAAGTATTCGCGGGGCGTCGGCTCGAACACCATCACCGCCGAGGGTACCTGGTGCTTGGCGGCCAGCTCGCGGGTCCGCGCGATCAGCGCCTGGTGACCCATATGCACACCGTCGAAATTGCCGATCGTGAGCACACATCCCTTGTGCGACGCGCGAAGGCCGTGCAGACCGCGGACCAGCTCCATTGCGGCGCGCATTATACCCGCGCGCTCCCCTGCTTCAGGTGCGCCGGACGCATGCCGGCGGCCAGGAGCGTCCCGAAATAAACCGCGATTGCTGCGCCGATGACCAGCGCCAGCTTGAGGATCCGCTGCATCAGGGGCTGGTCGATCCACGCGGCCGTCGGCCCCGTCAGCAGCAGCGCCACCGCGGTCATCGCGCCGTTGGCAACCAGCAGGCGTAACAGGAAAGCGCTCCACCCTGCGCGCGGCACGAATACTTGATCGCGGCGCAAGCGTCGCAATAAAAGGACGGCGTTGAGGCTCGCCGTGAACGACGTCGAGAGCGCCAGGCCCGCGTGACCGATGGCCGATCCCGTAAGGCGAGCAGCAGTGAACAGGGTGACGCTCAGCGCCATGCCGGCGACGAGCGCGACGATGGCGATGCGCATCGGCACGCGAGTCTCCTGGCGCGCGTAGAAGCCGGGCACGAGCACCTTGATCATCGAGAAGCCGATGAAGCCTGCGGAGTAGGCCCACAGCGCGTAGGTCGTCATCTCCACCGCGTGCGCGTCGAAGTTCTTGCCGCCGAAGATGGTCGCGATCATCGGCCCCGCAAGCAGGATGAGGCCCAGCGCCGCCGGCAGGCCGATGACGAGCACGATCCGCAGGCCCCAATCCAGCGTCGCGGAGAACTCCCCAGGCGACTTTCGCGAGTGCTGCGCCGACAGCGCCGGCAGGATCACCGTGCCGACCGCGATGCTGAAGACGCCCAGGGGGAACTCCATCAAGCGATCGGCGAAGTACAGCCAGCTGACGCGTCCGTCTCCGAGCCAGGTCGAAAGATTGGAGTTGAGCAGCAGGCTGATCTGCGCGACGCCCGATCCGACCGCGACCGGGATCATCAGCTTGATCACGCGGCGCACGCGCGCGTCGCCCCAGCCCCAGCGCGGCATCGGCAGCAGCTTGAGGCGCGCCAGCGACGGCAGCTGCACCGCGAACTGCAGGACGCCGGCGACGAATACGGCGTAGGCCAGGACCCTGTACGGAGCCGCCGTGGATGAACGCCGACGTGATCAGGCAAATATTGAGGATGATCGGCGTCGCCGCCGGCACTGCGAAACGGCCGTAGGTGTTGAGCACGCTGCCGGCGAGCGACGTCATCGAGATGAACATCAGGTACGGGAAGGTCCAGCGCAGCAGCTGTGCGCCGAGCTCCGCCTTGCCCGGCACGGCGGTGAAGCCGGACCCAAACAGGAGCAGCAATAAAGGAGCCCCGATGCATCCGATCAGCGTGATGATCGACAGCACGCCGCCGAGCGTCCCCATGACCACCGACATCAGGTCGCGCGCTTGCTGGTGCGTGCCGACCGTCTTGGTCTCGGTGAATACGGGCACGAACGCCTGCTGGAAAGCGCCCTCGGCGAACATGCGGCGGCCGAAGTTGGGGATCGCCTGGGCGATGATGAACACGTCCATGCCGGTGCCGGCGCCGAATACCCGGGCGAACATGACGTCACGGACGAAGCCGAGCAGGCGCGAGGCCAGCGTCATCGAGCCGACGACGCCGGTCGACTTCAAGAGCTGCGGGGGAAGCTCGGGCTCTTGGCTGCCGTCGGGAAGCGGATCTGGAGGACTGGTCGTGCCGCTGGTGATCGGCGGATCAGGAATCGACAATCGCGTCCGCCTCGATTTCGACCATCATCGCGTCGTCGATGAGCCGGGTGACCTCCAGCATGCTGGTGCAGGGCCGGATCTGGCCGAAGATCTCGCCGTGGGCCGAGCCATACTCCTGCCAGCGCGAGATGTCGGTGACGAACATGCGCGTGCGGACGACGTCCTTGAATCCCGCACCCAGAGCCTTGAGCGCGGTCTCGATGTTGCGCAGGGCCTGCAGGGTCTGCGCGCGGGCGTCGCCGATGCCGACGATCTCCCCTTTCTCGTTGGTCGCGGTCGTGCCGGTGACCCAGATCAGGTTGCCCTGCCGGATCGCGCGGGAATAGCCGACGATCGGCTCCCACTTGGAGCCACTGGAATACTTCTGGCGCTCGCTCACGTGAAGGCGTCTCCGCATTGACAAACCGGGGGCGCGACAGAATACTACGCGCCCTCAATTTTGTGACTGGATTCCGGAGTTTGTCTTGGCCAACATTGCATCAGCGAAGAAGAAGGCGCGTCAGGCGGTGAAGCATCGCGCCCACAACACCGCGCAGCGCTCGATGCTGCGGTCGAGCATCAAGGACGTGGTCAAGGCGGTGGACGCCAAGGACAAGGCCAAGGCCGAGGCCGCTTACAAGATCATGGTCCCCGTGCTGGACCGTTACGCCACCAAGGGCATGATCCACAAGAACAAGGCCGCGCGGCACAAGAGCCATCTGTCCAAGAGGATCGCTGCACTGGCTTGATCACGCGAAGACCAAACGAGAACGCCGGCCAGAAGCCGGCGTTTTTGTTTGCGCGGCAAACTTCAGCGTGGCTTCTTGTTCCAGCTTTTCCAGCTGAGGTTCCGGGCTACGTGCTCCTGGACCGCCCGACGGCCGGCGGCCGTCAGCACGAAATGACCTGAGTGGTCGCTGTCGACCAATCCTCGGTGAAGAAGCAGTTCACCGACGTACGCAGGGATCATGGCGGAGAAGCCCGTCTGCTCGGCTTCCGCCAACTCCGAAACCGCCCGCAGCTGCTCGGGGGGCAAGCGCTTGAACGCTGTCGTTCGTCGCGAGGGCATGCGCCGAGCGTGTGCGCGGCAGCATTTGGTCGAAGCCCCCAATTGGAGTATTGCCCGCCCCAACCGTCCGCGCGCAGCCTGCTGGCATGCTGCACTTGCGACCAGGACGTCTTCAGAACATGATCCTCGCGTCGTCCGCAGGAAGCGGACACGGCTTCTTCGGGGGAGGCCGCGGCATGACGACGCAGCCGCAGGCAGCGCGACAAGTCACTCAGGACGGGGGTTTCCGGCGCTGGTTCTTCGCCAACGCCGTCCTGGACGAGCGCACCTTCGCGCTGCAGATCGATGGCCGGGAAGTCGAGATCGAGCGCAAGCCGTTCGAGGTCCTGCGCTTCCTCCTGCAGCACTCCGGCGAAGTGGTCACCAAGGACGAGCTGCTGGCCGCCGTGTGGCCCGGACGGTTCCTGTCCGAGACCGTGCTTACCAAATGCGTCGGCCGCCTGCGCGAGGTGCTGCGGGATGACGCGCAGGCGGTCATCAAGACCGTCTACAAGTACGGCTACCGCCTGATGGTGCCAGTGCGGGTCGAAGTCCAGCGGGCGCCGGATGCCGCACGTTTCGACTTCAAGCCGGGTGATCGGCCACCGGGACGTCCGCTGTGGAGCCTGGTCCGGCGGCTGGGCGCGGGCGGTCACGGCGAAGCCTGGCTCGGCCAGCACGACAAGACGCGCGAGCAGAGGGTCTTCAAATTCGCTGACAGCGAGAGATCCCTGGCTGCGCTGAAGCGCGAGATCACGCTGTTCCGAGTGTTGCATGACAGCGTCGGGGAGCAGGCGCGAATCGTCGAGCTGCTCGACTGGAATCTCGAGCAGGAGCCTTGCTTCATCGAATGCCGCTACGTTGCGGGAGGCAGCCTTGCGGACTGGGCAGCACGCAACGGCGGGCTCGCACGGATCCCGCTGCCGGTACGGCTGGACATTGCGGCGCGCGTCGCCGACGCGGTGGCGGCGGTCCACTCGGTCGGCGTGCTCCACAAGGACCTCAAGCCGTCGAACATCCTCGTCGAGGAAACCGTCGGCGAGACACCGTCGATCCGGCTCGCAGACTTCGGCAGTGGCGGCGTGCTGGATACCAGCCGCCTGGAGCAGATGGGGATCACGCGCCTCGGGTTCACCAAGACCCTCGCCGCCAACCAGCTCAACGCGGGAACCCCGCTCTACCTGGCACCCGAGCTGCTCAACGGCCAGGCGCCCACGGTCAAGTCGGACATCTACGCCCTCGGCGCGATCACCTACCAGCTCGTCGCCGGGGAATTCCGCAAGGCCATGTCCCCGGGCTGGGAACATGACGTGCGGGACGAACTGCTCCGCGAATGCATCGCCCACGCCTCGCAAGGCGACGCCGAGCGCAGGCTCGGCGATGCGGCGACCCTGGCCTTGCGGCTGCGCACGCTCGACGAAGAGCGCGAGCGGCGAAGGCGCAAGCGCGAAGCCGAGGAGAAGGCAGAGGCGTACGAGCGCGCGCACGCCGCCGCGGTGGCAAGCGAGGCCGTCGCGCAATTCCTCAGCAAGGACCTGTTCTCGGTCGTCACCGCAAAGCCGCTGCGCGACCTGACCGTGCGCGAGCTGCTCGACGCCGCCTCGGAAAAGCTGGCGGACCGATTCGCGGACATGCCGCTGGCTGCCGCGCAGATCCATGCGGCGCTGGGCAACGCACTGGTGACCACCGAGGCGTTCACGCAGGCGGAAAGGCATCTGGAACGATCGCTCGAGCTCTACGAGCAACTCGGCGACTCCGGGGCTGACGGCGCCATCGCTGTTGCTGCGCAGCTCATCCCGGTGAAGCGCATCCTCGGCACGCTGGGCGAGGTGGCGCGCTATGCGGCCTTGCTCGAGCGAGGGGGCGCGCGCGGGCAGCATCCTGCGGTCTCCAGCCTTCGACAGAGTCTTGGCTCCGCCAGGCTCCTGGCGGGGGATTTCTCCGGTGCGGCGGAGGATTTCCGGACGCTGGCCCGGGACGCTGAACAGGTCGCCGAGCCGGACGACAAGGCTGTCGCCGAGGCACGCCGATTCCTGGGACAGGCCCTGCTGTTTGCGGGGGAGTTCGATGCCGCCGAGCAGGCGCTCGCCGAGGCGGTGCGGCGCCACGCGTCCAGTGCCGCATCCTCGCCCATGGCGGCCGTCGCAGCACGCTTGCTGCACGGCCAAGCTCTGCTGGAGCTGGAACGTTTCGACGATGCCGAGCGTGCGTTGTCCGGCGTTCTTCAGGCAATCCAGGCATGGGTCGTCGACGACAGCAATTCGCAGGTCCTGGCCGCGAGATTCGGGCTGGCCCAGCTGGCGCTGCGCCAGGACCAGACCGGTTCTGCCATCGACAAGCTCGAGCAGATCCTGGCGGCGATGACCGCGGCGAGCTGGAACCAGCAAGTGGACAACACGGCGGAACCGCGCCGCTGGCTGGCGCAGGCCTATCTGGAGTCGGAGCGCTTTGCCGAGGCGGAGCCAATGATGCGCGGCGCCCTGGAAAGTGCCGAGCGCATGTTCGGTCGCGCGACGCCGTGGTACCAGGCCGCGCAAGTCGGACTGGCCGACGCGCTGCGCGTTCAGGGCCGGATCGCCGAGTCCTGTGCCGTCCTAGCGTCGATCGATCCGGCCGCCCTCTCCAGGGCCGGAGCGGACCATCCCCTGACGGCGGAGTTGCGGCGCGTCGAAGGACTGATCGCGATGATTGAAGGCCGGTCGCAGGATGCGCGTGGGGCCCTCGCGGAAGCCCTTCGCATCTTCGAGCGCCGCTATGGACCGGGACACAAGCTTAGTCGGCGCGCACGCAGCGAGCTGTCGAAATGCAGCGCTGGAACAAGCGTGGGATCCAGATGAATCTGTCGCTCCTGATCACCGCGCGCTGCAACGCCAGCTGCGCCCATTGCAGCACCAGCTGCGGCCCCCACCGGACCGAGAGCCTCGCGCGCGAAGAGATTTTCGGGTTGATGGACCAGGCGGCAGCGCTCTCCGACGATCAACCGCCGGAGTTCTATCTGAGCGGAGGCGAGCCGTTCCTCGATTTCGCGCTGCTGCTGGAGATCGTTTCTTACGGCAGACGGCTTGGTGCGCCGGTCACCTGCGTCACCAACGGCTACTGGGCGACCTCGGAACAGAAGGCGCACGAAATCCTGACCGCCGTCTGCGCTGCAGGGCTGACGGAGCTGGCCATCAGCCGCAGCCGGTTCCACGAGGCGTTCGTGAGCCGCACGCGACTCGAGCGCGTTCTTGCAGCCTCGCGAGCCATCGGTCTGCCTTGCACCGTGAAGCGGATCCGTCTGCGCTCCGAGCGCGAGAGCCGCAACGCCGCGACACGCTGGGCCAAAGCGGCGGGCGCCGCGCGCACGCAGGAGTTTGCGCTCATGCCGCACCTGCGCACCGGGGTCCGGGTGGCCGACGACGAATACATCCGGCGCAAGGGCCTGCCCAGGGGTCGCTGCCCATCACCGCTGCTCACCATCAAGGAAGACGGCGGCGCCTACACCTGCTGCACGCCGGGTGGATTCAATCAGTTCCTGGCCCTGGGCAGCGCGCGCACGATGAAACTCGGCGAGCTTCGCGACCGCTTCTACCTCGGAGGCGCGCAGCAGATCCTGCGCAAGCGCGGTCCGATCCATTTCGCGCGCGCGATCCAGGCGGAAGGCCTCGGAGACCGGCTGCGCCCGTCCTATGCGGGCGTCTGCGATCTGTGCACGCACATGACCTCGGATCCGGCGCTCGCGGCGGCCGCGACCAGGGCTGCAAACGCATTCGAGACTCGACAGCTGGAAAGCATCCTGGCACCCGCCGTCCGGCAAGAGCCGGGAAACATCGTCAAGGAGAACCGTCATGCCCATCACCACGGATGAACTGAAAACCCTGAGCGCTCGCGCCTGCATGGACCGGGAATTCCGCGCCGATCTGCTCGGCGATCCGGTCGCCGCGGCGCAGCGTCTCAATATCACCCTGTCGGACAAGGACGCGCAGCTCCTGTTGAACGGTGCGGACGAGATCAGGGCTGCGGGAATGCGCGCCGACGAGAGGCATTTCTCCGCCACTGCCGCGTTCGTGCCTCTGCCGCTTCTGAAACCCTCCCCTTCATCGGTGGAAGGCATGCGTCCGCGGCGCGGTCGTCCTGCCCGGGGTCCGAGGGAGTTTCGAAAGCCGTCATAAGGCGTGCGCGCGGCATGGCCGGGGATCGCGTTGCTCGGCGCAGGCCTGGCGATCGCGCTTCCGACGTTGGGCGGAACGGCATCTGAAGTCCTGCCAACCATCCCGATCGCTTCGAGCGAGCCGGATGAAGCCGTCTCGGCAGAGGACGACGACGACGGCGTTCCGCTTGCACCGGTCATCGTCACCGCAGATAAACGCATGCGGAACCTGCGCAACACGGTCGGCAGCGTCGACGCCCTTCCCGACCGAGACCTGGAGCGTCTGGATGCGCAAACGTCCGAGAACTATCTGAAAATGGTCCCAGGCGTATCGCTCAACAAGGAGAACGCCGACCGTTCCGACCCGTCCATTCGCGGCATCGCCACCGAAACGCGCTTCCAGACGACCGCGCGCGCGACCGGCATCTACTTCGACGACATCCCGCTGTCGGACCCCTTCATACCGATCTCGCAGCCCGACCTGAATCCATTCGACCTCGCGCGCGTGGAAGTCCTGAAGGGGCCGCAAGGGACGTTGTTCGGCTCGACAGCGCTTGCAGGAGCGATCCGCTACATCACCCAGAAGCCGGCGCCGGGGCACTTCCACGGCAAGGTTGCGGGCTCGTTGTCGAGCGTGTCGGAAGGCGATCGTCAGCCCTTCGCGGCGGCGATGCTCAACGTGCCCCTCGGCAAGTCCGCTGCGCTGCGCGGCGTCACGGTGTATCGCCGTGATCCGGGTTACGTGGACGATCTGCGCATGGGCGAAAAGGACATCGGCGCCATCCGTCAGCATCACGAGCGCGTCCAGGGTCTGTGGCACGTCACCGACGCGCTCCAGCTCGCCGGCACCTACCTCGAGCAGTCGAGCGATCAGTACGACTCGCCCTACGCCGACCAGCGGGAGCGCCTGGAACACGGCAACGCCAATGGACCGAGCCCGATGCGCAGCCAGTTCGACGTGGCCAATCTGGTCGCGAGCTACGACTTCACACGGGCGCGCCTGCTGTCTTCGACGAGCGTCCAGTCCAAGCAGGCGGACCTGAAGCTCGAAGCGGCGCGCACGCTCGGGGTCGAGCAAACCGGTGTGCCGGTGTATGCAACCGCAGATACGCATAGCCAAGGATTCACTCAGGAACTGCGGCTGACATCGCCCACGAGTGATGGAATGTGGGACTGGATGATCGGCGCGTGGTACCTGCAAAGCGAGCAGCAATACGACCAGGTGGTGCCGAACCCGGCGCTGGGCGCGCAACCGCCTAGCCTGCCCCTGCCCCTGCCCCTGCCCCTGCCGGTGCCCGGGGCGGCTGCAGAGGATCTCCAGCTGACGACGTCGCACTTCCACAGTCGCGGCACCGAGCGCGCCGTCTTCGGGGATGTCACCTGCAAGCTGGGCCACCTGGCGCTGACCGTCGGCGGCCGCTTTTACCGGACCGAGCTGCAATCCCACAACGTCAGCCGCGGCCTGCTGATCCTCGCCACGTCCGGAATGCCTGAGCAAGTCAACGACGATGCGCTCGAGGAACAGGGGTTCAACCCGCGCGCGTCCATCAGCCTGCACCTGAGCGATCGCTTCATGCTCTACGGCCTCGCGTCCAAGGGATTTCGCTTCGGAGGCGTGCAGCTGCTGCCGCCCTCCTTGATCCAGAGCGGCGGCGGCAGCCAGCAGAGCAACACATTCAAGTCGGACAAGCTGTGGAACTACGAGCTGGGTGCGCGCTCCGAATGGTTCCACCGGCGCCTGCGATTCGACGCGGCTGCCTTCTACGGCAGCTGGCAGGATCTCCAGATCACGCGCATCGACAGCACCGGTCTCTTCACGTTCGTGCAGAACATCGGCGCGGCACATACGCAGGGCGTCGAGATCAGCGTGGAGGCGCGGCCGCTCGGTGACCTGACGCTGTCATCCGCGGCCGCGTTCATCGACGCGCGCACCGACGAGGCCCTGCAGACCGCCGATGGAGACGTGCCGGCGCACACGCGCCTGCCGGGCACGCCCGGCTTCCAGATCGCCAATCGCATCGCCTACGAGCGCCGGTTCCGGAACTGGGACCCGGGCATCAGCGTGATCCACTCCCACATCGGCCGCTCACCCAACAACCTGTTTGCAACGGAGCAACTCGGCGGATACGACACGCTGGACCTTCGCGCGCACGTAGGGCTGATCACTTTCTCACTGAAACCGGACCTTGCTCTCGCCGTCACCAACTTGACCGATGTGCGGGGGGTCGCCGGTGTCTATGCCGATCCCGCCGTCGCGGCAAAAGATTTCTATTTCGTCACGCCGCGGACGCTGTCCTTGACGTTGTCGCTGACGTTCTGATGGGGCGGTGACGGACGCTCGCGTAACCCAATTGGGAGGCGCACGCAGGATCTTTCCCTCACTTCTTCCGCATTCCGTCAGGATCGCGGCAGCGCTGGGGCATAGCTTCCTTCCGGGGTTTCTCGACCGGGGCGGCGGATGAGCATCGACGGACAGTGGGTGAGTGCAAGACGGCGATCGGCCAGCACCCGCGACCAGCTGCAGCAGGCAAGGCGCGAGTCCGAAGCGCTCGGCGAGGTGCTGGACCGCATGTGGGAAGCGGTGGCGATGGTGAGCCGCAACGGCAAAGTGGTCTACGCCAATCGCGCGGCCACACGCATCTTCCGCAGTGCCATGGGCGTGTCCCTGTCGCAGGACGGCCGGCTCGTCGCAGCCACCAGCGAAGCACGCGCGACCGTGGCCAAAGCGCTCACCCAGTGCATCAGCCCGCCGCCCGTGGCCGTCCCTCGCCTGGCGCAGCCGCCCCTGGTGCTGAACCTGCAGCCGCTGCCAGCCGCCCTGCAAGGCACCTTCGGCGCCGTGGCGTTGCTGTTCATCAGCGATCCGACGTCCAAGCCCAGCGATCGCACTGCGGCGCTGCGCTCGGCTTACGGGCTGACCAACGCCGAGGCACGGTTGGTACAGGCGCTCAGCGAAGGCGCCTCCCTCAAGAAGATCGCCGATACCCACGGCATCACTTACGAGACGGTGCGCACGCACATTCGGCGCATCCTCAGCAAGACGGGTGCGAAGCGGCAGGCCGAGCTGGTCCGCATCACCCACGCGTTACGTTGAACGTCCCCTAGTCTCGCAGCACCAGGTTGTCCCGATGGATCAGCTCCGGCTCGCCCGGGGCCCCGAGCCGCATGGCGATCTCGTCGGTTTTGGCGCCGAGCACGCGCGTGGCTTCTGCCACTGCGTAGTTGCTCAGTCCTCGCGCGACTTCGCGGCCGTCTATGACGCAGGCGACGAGATCACCGCGCTCGAACTCGCCTTCGACTTTCTTCACGCCGACGGGCAGCAGGCTCTTGCCGCTCTTGAGTGCCTTGGCCGCGCCTTCGTCGACGTGCAGCTTGCCGCGCACCTGCATCTGGCCAGCGATCCAGCGCTTTCGCGCGCCCATCGGCGCGTCCGCCGGCTTGAGCATGGTGCCGATGGATTCACCAGCTGCGATCTTCAGCAGCACGTCCGGCGCGCGTCCGTGGGCGATGACGGTCGTCGCGCCGCTGCGCGCAGCGATCTGCGCCGCAGCGAGCTTGGTGCGCATGCCGCCGCGTCCCAGATCGCCCTTGCTGTCGCCGGCGAGCAGCACGAGCTTGGGATCCGATAGCTCGGCCTCGCTGATCAGCTGCGCCTGCGGATTGGTGCGCGGATCGGCGTCGCAAAGGCCATCCTGGTCGGTGAGGATGACGAGGACGTCCGCCTCGATGAGGTTCACCGTCAGGGCGCCGAGCGTGTCGTTGTCGCCGAGCTTGATCTCGTCGGTCGACACCGTGTCGTTCTCGTTGACGACGGGCACGACGCCGAAGGTCAGCAGCTGGTTGATGGTGCCGCGCGCGTTGAGATAGCGGCCGCGATCGGCGACGTCCTCGTGCGTCAACAGGATTTGCGCGGCGCGGATCCTGTGCGCTTCGAGGCCGTGCTCCCAGGCGCGCACGAGCCCCATCTGGCCGACGGCGGCCGCCGCCTGCAGCTCGTGCAACAACGCGGGACGCTTCTTCAATGACAGGCGCGCCATGCCTTCCGCCACCGCGCCGGAGGACACCAGGACCACCTGCTTGCCTTGCGCGCGCAGCTGCGCGATCTGTGCGCACCAGTCCGCAATCGCCGCGTGGTCGAGCCCCTGCCCCTTGGCCGTCAGCAGCGAGCTGCCGATCTTGACGACCCAGCGCTTTGCCGACGAAACCTTAGTCCGCGCTGTCATCGGTGAGGATCGGTTGCTCGGGCCGAATAACGCCCTCTCCCTCGCCCTCTCCCGCAAGCGGGAGAGGGGACGCCTCAAGCTCGGGTTCCGTCGGCGCGTGCTCGGTCACCCACGTCATAGCCGCCGTCTTGAGCTCGTCCAGGCCGCGATGCGCCGCGGCCGAGATCGCGAACCAGCGCACTTTCTTGCGCAGCTTCTTCAGCGTCGCCTTGATCTTCTCCTGCGCCTCTTCCTCGGACAGCAGGTCGATCTTGTTGAACACCAGCCACTGCTCGCGCTCCGCGAGCTCGCCGCTGAAGGTCGCGATCTCCTTGCGGATCGTGCGGATGCTCTTGACCAGGTCCGCTTCGTCCGGCGGGGCGATGTCCACCAGGTGCAGCAGCAGGCGCGTGCGCTGCAGGTGCTTGAGGAACTGGATGCCCAGGCCCGCGCCTTCCGCAGCGCCCTCGATCAGGCCCGGGATGTCCATCATCACGAAGCTTTGCAGCGGGCCGACCGAGACGACGCCCGGCTGCGGGAACAGGGTCGTGAACGGGTAGTCGGCGATCTTCGGACGCGCGGCGGACACCGCCGACAGCAGGGTCGACTTGCCGGCGTTGGGCATGCCCATCAATCCGACATCCGCCATCAGCGACAGCTCGAGGCGCAGATTGCGCTGCTCGCCGGGCGTGCCGGGAGAGAACTGCCGCGGCGCGCGATTGGTGCTGGACTTGTAGCGCGCGTTGCCCAGGCCATGCCAGCCGCCGTGCGCGATCAGCATGCGCTGGTTCTTGCGCGTCAGCTCTCCCAGCAGCTCCTCGGTATCGACGTCGTAGACCATCGTGCCGATCGGCACCGCGATCTGCATGTCGTCGCCCTTCTTGCCGTTGCAGTTCTTGCGCGAGCCCTGCTCGCCGTGCGGCGCGCGGAAGGTCTTGGTGAAGCGGAAGTCCGCGAGCGTGTTGAGGTTGGGATCGGCGACCATGTAGATGCTGCCGCCGTCGCCGCCGTCGCCGCCGTCCGGTCCGCCGAAGGGCACGTACTTCTCGCGCAGGAAGCTCACGTGGCCGCGCCCGCCGTTGCCGGCTTCGACGCGGATGTTGGCTTCATCGACGAATTTCATTGCAGATCCTTCGCTGCGCTCAGGATGACAGATAGAAAAAAGGCCCCGCGCGGGGGCCTTTTTCCTGCCTCGGCCTTTACTTCAGGCCGCGGGCACGATGTTGACGTAGGTGCGCTGCTTGGCGCCGCGGGCCTTGAACTCGACAGTGCCGTCCTTGAGCGCGTAGATCGTGTGATCCTTGCCCATGCCGGCGTTGATGCCCGCCTTGAACTTGCTGCCGCGCTGGCGCACGACGATGTTGCCGGCGATGACCTGCTCGCCGCCGAACTTCTTGAGGCCAAGCCGCTTCGACTCGGAGTCGCGGCCGTTGCGGGTACTGCCACCTGCCTTTTTATGTGCCATGTCTTCTTACTGGGTGATGCCGGTGATCTTCACTTCCGTGAAGTTCTGCCGGTGACCCTGCTCCTTGTGATAGTGCTTGCGGCGACGATGCTTGATGATGCGGATCTTGTCGCCGCGGCCGTGGGAGACCACCTCGGCGCTGACCACGCCGCCCTTGACCAGAGGGGCGCCGACCGAGTGCTTGTCGCCGTCGGCGATCAGCAGGACCTCCTCGAAGGAGATCTTCGCGCCGACGTCGCCGGCGAGGCTTTCGACCTTGAGGGTTTCGCCGGGGGCCACTTTGTACTGCTTGCCGCCGGTCTTGATGACTGCGTACATCGTCAAACTCCAGATTGGGGACGGGACCTCGAGGGCCCCTTTTGAGAGCGCGGCAGTTTATAGATTTGGCCGAGGTTAATCAATAAGTCAGGTAGTCTTCTTGCCCGTGTCCGACCTCCTCCCCCTGTTCGTCACCTGTGCCAAGGGCGTGGAGCCGCTGCTGGCGGCCGAGCTTACATCCCTGGGCGGCACCCAAACCAAGGAAAAACAAGGCGGCGTCGCCTGCCAGGCCGACCAGCGCGGCGCCTATCGCATTTGCTTATGGTCACGGCTGGCAAGCCGGGTGCTGATGCCGCTTGCGAACTTCCCTACCCCCGATGTTGACGCCCTCTACGCGGGCGCCAAGGCGATCGATTGGGCCGAGCTGTTCGACGTGGAGAGCACCTTCGCCATCGAGGTGGCCGGCCACAGCCCGACCCTGACCCATACCCAGTACGCGGGCCTGAAAGTGAAGGACGCGGTCGCCGACCAGTTCCGCGAGCGGCTGGGCCGCCGACCCGACGTCGACACCGCCAAGCCCGACATCCGCATCCATCTGCACCTGGATCGCGAGAACGCGACGCTGTCGCTGGACCTGGCTGGCGAGTCGCTGCACCGGCGCGGCTACCGCAGCCGCGGCATGGAAGCGCCGCTGAAGGAGAACCTCGCGGCCGCGATCCTGATCCGCTCGGACTGGCCGGCCATCGCCGCGCGTGGCGGCGGCTTTCTCGATCCGATGTGCGGCTCCGGAACGCTGGTGCTCGAAGCCGCATTGATGGCTGCCGACATCGCGCCCGGACTACAACGGCGCAGTTACGGTTTCCAGACCTGGCTCGAGCATCGCCCGAAAGTTTGGCAGGAGCTGGTGGCCGAAGCCGAAGCGCGTCGCGACGCGGGTCTGCCGAAGCTTCCTGCGCTCGTGGGCCAGGACATCGATCCGCGCGCGTCTGCGGCGTCCCAGCAGAACGCCGAGCGCGCCGGCTTTGGCGAGGCGATCACCTGGAAGCGCTGCGACCTCATGCAGACCGAGCCGCCACCCGGCCCTGCCGGATTGGTCGCGACCAATCCTCCGTACGGCGAGCGCCTGGGCGGCGAGGCGGAGATCATCAAGCTCTACAGCCTGCTCGGCACGGTGCTCAAGGAGCGCCTGCCCGGCTGGCACGCCGGCATCTTCACCGGCCGACCTGACTTGGGGCCGCGCATCGGGCTGCGCGCCGAGAAGATGTATTCGCTCTACAACGGCGCGCTGCCGTGCAAGCTGCTGTTGTTCGACGTGCCGGCGCAGACGGCTGCGACGGCGGAGGGCGGCGAGGACTTCGCCAATCGCCTGCACAAGAACTTCAAGCACCTCTCGAAGTGGGCGGAGCGCAAGAAGGTGAGCTGCTATCGCCTGTATGACGCCGACCTTCCCGACTTCGCGGTCGCAGTCGATGTGTATCAGGCGCAGGAGCTACACGTGCATGTGCACGAGTACGCAGCGCCGAAGACGGTCGACCCCGTGCGCGCCGAGCGGCGCCTGCGCCAGGCGCTCTCCGTCATCCAGCGCGAGCTCGCCGTGCCCGCGACGCACATCCATTTCAAGATCCGCCGGCCGCAGCGCGGCACGGCGCAGTACACGCGGCAGGACGAGACGGGACAGTTCCACGAGATCGACGAGCACGGCTGCAAGCTGCTGGTGAACTTCGAGGACTACCTGGACACCGGCATCTTCCTGGACCATCGCCCGCTGCGGCTGCGCATCCAGCAAGAGTCCGAGGGCAAGCGATTCCTGAACCTCTTCTGCTACACCGGCACCGCGACCGTGCACGCCTTCAAGGGGGGCGCCGCCAAGTCACTGTCGGTGGATCTTTCATCTACATATCTGGACTGGGCGGAGCGCAACCTGTCGGCCAACGGCGTGCACGCCAAGCGCGCCAGCAAATTCCATCCGCTGCCGGAGCAGTTCCGTGGCCATTGGCTGCTGCAGGCGGACTGCCGGGTCTGGCTCAAGGAGCAATCCGAAGGCCCCCGTCCGCCGGCATTCGACGTGATCCTGCTGGACCCGCCTACGTTCTCCAACTCCAAGCGGATGGAGGGAATTCTGGACATCCAGCGCGACCATGCCGAGCTGATCCAGGCGGCCCTGCGCCTGCTGTCACCGGACGGGACACTCTATTTCTCCACGAATCGGCGCAGCTTCAAGCTGGACGAGGCAGCTGCTGCCGGCGCGGACGTCAAGGAGATCACCGGGCAGACGCTGGACGAAGATTTCAAGCGCCCGCCGCCTTCGCATCGCTGCTGGCGGCTCAAGCACGCCGTCGTGAAGCCGTGACACAATTCGATCATCCAAGCCGGCTATAAGACCGGTCTCAGCTGGTGCACCGCTACAAACTCCCGGGGGAGTGAACATGTCACGCAAAAAACCGCCGAGCTCCGGCAATTTCGACCATCGCCGTCGCAAAGTCCTGAAAGGCCTCGCCGCAGCCGCAGGCAGCGCTGCGCTGCCGGGCTACGTCGGCCAAGCGAGCGCGGCGCTGCCGCCTCTGCCGCCGCCCAAGAAGTGCGGCATCGACCACATCGTCGTGGTGATGATGGAGAACCGCTCCTTCGATCACTTCCTCGGCTGGGTCCCCGGCGCTGACGGCCGGCAGGCCGGCGTTCAGTACCCCGACAAGGACGGCGTGATGCGCAGCACGTTCCGGCTGTCGACGAACCCGGAGTACGGCTGGCAAGGCTGCGGCAAGGAAGATCCGAATCACGGCTATTCCGGCGGTCGCCAGCATTACGCCGCCGGCGCGATGAACGGCTTCCTGAAGACGGTCGACACCCCCAACGACTACTTCCCGCTCGGCTATTACACCGCGGCCGACGTGCCGTTCTTCAAAGGCGTTGCCGACAATTACACGATCGGCGACCGCTATTTCAGCGGCATCCTGTCGTCGACGTTCCCGAATCGCATGTACATCCATTCGGGCCAGACCGATCGCAACACCAACACGCTCCCCTACGTTCAGCAGCAGCCATCGACGCTGCCCACGATCTGGGGACTGCTGCAGGAAAAGGGCGTGCGTTGCCGCTACTACTACAACGACCTGCCGTTCCTTGGCCTGTGGGGACCCACCTACATGCCGATCAGCAAGCCGTACCAGAAGTTCCTGGTCGACGCGGCCGCCGGCACGCTGCAGCAGTTCTCCTTCATCGATCCATTCTTCGGCGCCTCCGCAGGCGAAGGCATGGGCATCGCCCGCGACGATCACCCGACGTCCGACATCCGCGATGGTCAGGCCTTCCTCGACCAGATCTACAACGCGCTTCGCACTGGCCCGCGCTGGGATAGCACGCTGCTCATCATCTGCTACGACGAATGGGGCGGCTTCTACGACCACGTGCCGCCGCCGGTGGCTCCGGTCAGCGATGCCGAGCGCACCGTCGTGGGCAACACCGACGGGCGGCTGGGCATCCGCGTGCCGCTCGCGATCATCGGCCCGCGCGCGCGCAAGAAGCACGTGACGCACCTGCAGTTCGATCCCAACTCGATCCTGAACTTCGTGCGCTGGCGCTTCGGGCTTGGCGCGCTATCGGCGCGCGACAACACGTCGCTGAACCTCGCCTACGCGCTGAACCTCGATGGCCTGCCCACCAATCTCACGCCGCCGAAGTTCAACGTCGAGCATCGCGCCGCCGGCTTTGGCAGCGAGTGCAGCTCCGGCCTGCACTTCCCTCTTCCCAACCCGGTGTCGCTGGAGTTCCTCGCGAAGATCACGGATCCGGTGCTGCGTTCGGAAGCCGAGCACCGCGCCGAGCTGCAGAGCCTGCTCAGGCTCGCTCGCGATACGGGCTGGCCGGTCTAAGGCGCAAGCGCAAGCGAGCCGACGATGTCCAAGCGCAGCTCCGGCCGCGGCGCCCGCTTCAGCGGCAGCCGCCGCCAGGTCATCAAGGGCATGGCGGCGGGCGGCGCGCTGGCGATCACCGGCTGCGGCGACGGCGATCTGCCGCAGCCCGGCGCGCCCACCAGCGGCGGGGATCCACTATCCGGCGGCAGCCTGCCGCCGCTGCCCAAGCCCGAGGACTCCGGCATCGACCATATCGTCGTGGTCATGATGGAGAACCGCTCGTACGACCATTACCTGGGCTGGGTGCCCGGCGGCGATGGACGGCAGGACGGTCTGCAGTTCCCCGACAAGAACGGTGATCTCCAGAGCACGTTCCGGCTGTCGCAGGACCCGGCGTACGGCTACCAGGGCTGCGGCAAGGCCGATCCCGATCACTCCTACGCCGGCGGCCGCGTCGAGTACAACAACGGCGGCATGGATGCCTGGCTGCTGACGGACGGCACCGAGATCGGCGACCGGTTCCCGATCGGCTACTACACCGCAGAGGACCTGCCGTTCAACGCCGGCGTCGCGGCGAACTGGACGGTGTGCGACCGCTACTTCTGCAGCATCTTGTCGCAGACGTTCCCCAACCGCTTCTACATGCATTGCGGCCAGACCGACCGCAACGACAACGGCTTCGCGCTCTCCAGCATGCCGACGATCTGGGATCGCATGCAGGCTGCGGGACGCAGCGTCAATTTCTATTTCAGCGACCTGCCGTTCATCGGCCTGCTGGGGCCGCAGTACGGCACGATCAGCAAGGAGTTCGTACAGTTCCAGCTCGACGCCGCGCTGGGCAACCTGCCGAATCTTTGCTTCGTCGATCCCTCCTTCGGCGCGCTGCTCGGAGAGGTCGGCGGCTTCTCGTCGGACGACCACCCCCGCGCCGACGTGCGGGCCGGCCAGTCATTCCTGAATCAGGTCTACGAGGCGCTGCGCACCAGCCCGCAGTGGGAGAACACGCTGCTGATCGTCAATTACGACGAATGGGGCGGCTTCTACGATCACGTGGTGCCGCCGCTCGCACCGGTCTCGCCGCTGGAACTCGCCGCCACCGGCAACGACGGCCGCCTGGGCTTCCGTGTTCCCGGCTACCTGATCGGCCCGCGCGCGCGCAAAGCCCACGTCAGCCACCTGCAATTCGATCACTGCTCGGTGCTGAATTTCATCGCCTGGCGCTTCGGCCTGGAGCCGCTGGGCGTGCGCGGGCAAAGCTCGCTGAACATCGCCCACGCGCTCGACTTCAGCTCGCCGCTGCGCACGGATACGCCGAAATTCAACGTTCCGTTCGTGCCCGCGGGCCTGCCCTGCGCGGGAATCCCAAAGGCGGGCGACCCCTACGCGAAGCATCAGAGCGAATGGGACGGCCTGTATCAAATCGTCAAATCCCTCGGCTATCCGGTGCGGTAAGTGAACATGCGCGTTCTTCGATTGGTTGCGATTGCCCTTGTGGCCTTGCTGTCTGCCTGCGGCGGCGGCGCCGATCTTCCCGGCAACGGCGGTGGTGGTGGCGGCACGGCGACCAAGGTCGGCCACGTCTTCGTCATCGTGCTGGAGAACAACGACTACGAGGACTCCTTCGCAGCCGATTCGCTCGCGCCGTATCTCGCGCAAACGCTGCCGGCGCAGGGCGCGCTGCTGCAGAACTACTACGGCATCGGCCACGTCAGCCTCGACAACTACATCGCGATGGTCAGCGGCCAGGGGCCGAACTTCGCCACCCAGAGCGATTGCCTGATCTTCCTGGAGTTCCTTCCGCCGGTGATCCTGCTGGGCCCCGACGGCCAGGCAATCGGTCACGGGTGCGTCTACCCCACCTCTGTCCCCAACCTCATGGATCAGCTCGAAGCCAAGGGCCTTACCTGGAAGGGCTACATGGAGGACATGGGCTTCGATCCCTCGCGCGAGCCCGCGACGTGCGCGCACCCCGCGGTCAACGCGCAGGACAACACCGAGTCGGCGGCCGAGGACGACCAGTACGCGACGCGGCACAACCCGTTCGTGTACTTCCACTCGGTGATCGACGATCAGGCCAAGTGCGACGCCAACGTCGTCAACCTCAACAACATCCACGCTGACCTCGCGTCCGTGACGACGACGGCGAACTACGTATTCATCACGCCCAACCTTTGCCACGACGGTCACGACGCGCCCTGCGTCAACGGCGAGCCGGGTGGGCTCGAGTCCATCAACGCCTTCCTGCAGACCTACGTGCCGATCATCCTGGCCTCGCCGGCGTACCAGCAGGACGGCCTGCTGATCATCACGTTCGACGAATCCGAAGGACCGCAGAGCGACTCCAGCGGCTGCTGCGGCGCGGGTCCCACACCCGTCACGCCATTGCCTGGCGTCACCGGCGTCGGCGGCGGCCGCGTCGGTGCCGTGCTGCTGTCGCAGTTCATCCAGCCGGGCACGATCTCCACCGCGGACTACAACCACTACTCGATGCTGCGCAGCGTCGAGGATCTGTTCGGACTGCCCCGCCTCGGCTACGCCGGTGCGTCCGCGGTCACGAGCTTCGGTGCCGACGTGTATTCGCAGCGCATGCCGGAGCTGCCCGCGAAGTAGGAGCGCGGCCGAGCGTCACCTGTGCGGTCTTCCAGCAGAATCATCGTTGCCATCCTCGCGAGCGCCGCAGTGCTCGCCGCCTTCGTCGGTCTGCAACTGCGCACGCATCGCGATCCGCTGGCTGCCGCCGACGCGGAAAAGCTCGTCGGCAACGTCAACGCCGGCATCCCGCCGCAGTGCTACACCCGCACCGATGGCACCTCCAACCCGTGCTGGGTCTGTCACACCGAAGCCAATGGCCTGAACCGCACCGACGACTGGGCGCTGCAGGAGAGCTACGACTTCCGCACGCTGGCCCGCACCAATCGCTGGACCAACCTCTCGAAAGATCGGCGCGCCGGCGTCGCAGAGATCAGCGACGAAGCGGCACTGGCCTACATCCGCCAGGACAACTACGCAGAGTTGCGCCGCGCGCTCCGGCGCGTCGATGCGTTCGAAGGCTGGACGCCAGATCTGGATTACGCGCAAGGATTCGATGCCGAGGGCTTCGCGCGCGACGGCTCGGGCTGGCGCGCATTCCGTTACAAGCCGTTTCCCGGCACCTTCTGGCCCACGAATGGCTCCACCGACGACGTGGTGATCCGTTTGCCGCCCGCGTTCCAGCGCGATGCCGCCGGAGCGCCGTCGCGCGACGTGTACCGGAAGAACCTTGCGATCCTGGAAGCCGCGATCGCCACGTCCGACCGCGTCGCCGACGCCGACCTGAAGCTGCCCGCGCATTACGACGGTGCCGCCGCGGGCGTCGCGCCGCGCCGCTACGACTATCCCGAAGGCACCGAATTCCTGCACTCGGTGCGCTACGTCGATCCCGACGCGCCGGATCTGATGTCGGCCCGCTTCAAGGAAGTGCGTTACGCCCGCAAGCGCTTCGTGCTGACGGACGCGACGCGCGAGTGGCGCGTGCGCGAAGAGGCGCACGAGCGAAACCTCGGCGGCCGTCCGCACTATTCGGGCAACGCCCGCCGCGGGCTCACCAACGCCTTCGGCTGGCGGCTGCAGGGCTTCATCGAGGACGCGGAGGGGCGGCTGCGTCTGCAGACGCGGGAGGAGCATCTCTACTGCATGGGCTGCCACACCGGCATCGGCGTCACCGTCGACCAGACATTTGCGCTACCGCGCAAGCTTCCCGGTGCGCTCGGCTGGGGCCATCAGGATTTGCGCGGCATTCCCGACGCGCCGCAATCCGGCAGCAGCGAGCCGGAGTACTTGCGCTACTTCCGGCGCGTGAAGGCTGGCGACGAATTCCGCGCCAATACCGAGATGCTGCGCCGCTTCTTCCCGGGCGACACCCTGGACGAGCCGGCCGTCCGCGCCGCCAGGGACATCCGGGATCTGATCGTGCCCTCGCGCGAGCGTGCGCTCGCGCTGACCAAGACCTACATGCTGGTGGTGCGCGAGCAGAGCTTTCGGCTGGGACGCGACGCGGTGCTGCAGCCGGCGCCCGTGCACGAGCACATCGTCGACACCGACACCGCACTCAAGCAGAGCAATCAGGTCTATCGCGACGGGCGACTCTGGCTGGACTGGCCCGAGGGCCTCACCGCGACCCGCTGACCTCGGCCAGCGCTTTCCTGCGCGCCGCTTCGAACTCGTCGCCGGGCTTCCACGCCGGCAGCGCTGGCGCATCGGCGACCTTTAGCCCCAGCCAGAACAGGAGCTGCGTGTCCTCCACCGCGCCCGTGAAATCCCAGTCGTCGCGCAGCTCGTCCGAAGGTTGGTGATAGTTCTTGTCCTCGAATTCCTGCTGCTGTTTGCCCCACCCTGCGGGCTTGCCGATGTTCTCGGTGCCGGCGTGGAAGTACGCGCCGGGCACGCCTATGTGCGCGAAGCTGAACTGGTCGGATCGGTAGTAGAGCCCCTTCTCGGGGAACTGGTCGGGCACGACCTTGCGGCCCTGCACTTTCGCCAGCCTGATCACCCATTGATCCAGGTCGGACTTGCCCGTGCCGATCTGGACGACGTCGCTGGTGCGGCCCCAGATGGCGACGCCGTCGATGTTGATGTCGGCCGCGATCCTTCCCGCCGGCACCGGCGGATGGCGGGCCAGGTACTCGGACCCGAGCAGCCCCTGCTCCTCGCCGGCCACCGCCGCGAAGTAGATCGATCGGCGATGCGGCTCGGCGAACGCGGTGGTCGCGCGCGCGATCGACAGCATCGCCGCGACGCCGGAGGCGTTGTCCAGCGCACCGTTGTAGATCTTGTCGTCGCCGGGACGCGCGTCGTTCTTCACGCCCAGGTGATCGTGATGCGCGGTGAACATCACCGCTTCCGCGCCCCTCTTCGCATCGCGCCCTGGCCAACGGCCGATGACGTTGGCGGTCTGCTTGCGTGATACGTCGTTCTTGAGCTTCAGGCTGACCTTCACGCCCAGCGGCACCGGCTTGAAGTCGGGCTTCTCCGCAGCAGCGCGCAGCTGATCGAGATCCTGTCCGGCGAGCTTGGCCAGGCGGCGGCTCGCCTCCTCAGTAGTCCATGCCTTGACCTGCAGCGTCGGCTCGCCTTCTGCCGGCAGCTCGAACTGCTCGCCCGTCCACGACGACTGCACGACCTGCCACTTGTAGCCGGCGGAAGGATCGGTGTGGATGATGATCGCCGCGGCCGCGCCCTGCCTCGCCGCGGACGCGTACTTGTAATCCCAGCGTCCGTAGTAAAGGCGCTTCCTGCCTTCGAAGAATTTCTGATCGCCGGACGCGGAGCGGTCGGGATCGTTGTTCATCATCAGGAGAACCTTGCCCTTCAAGTCCACGCCCTTGAAGTCGTCCCACTGATATTCGGGCGCGACGATGCCGTAGCCGACGAAGACCACCTCGGCGTCGTCGATGCCGGACTGCGGCGACTGCACGCCGGAAACGGCGATGAAGTCGTCGAGGAATTTCAGGTCGACCCGATCGCCGGCGCGCTTCAGTGACATCGTCTTTGGCACGTGGGTATCGATGCCGACGATGTCGAAGCGCTGCAGCCAGGTGCCGTCGGGGGCGCCGGGCTCAAGTCCGATCGTTTCCATCTGCGACTGGATGTACGCCTGCGCCAGCAAGTCGCCGCGCGAGGCGGGCCCGCGGCCTTCCAGCAGATCGCTGGCAAGGAAACGGATGTGGCCGCGGATGTCGTCGGCAGTGATGGCTTGCGCGGCTTTTCGCTCGGCCGGCGTCACCGGCGCAGCGGCAAGTGAGGGAACCGCACTCGACAACAGCGCGACAGCCAGCAAGCTGCGGGACATCGAGGCACCTGTAGGAGGGCTAGTGGCTCCGACAATATCCCGGCTCAGGCCTCGGCTACAACGTCGCGCGCCTCGGTGTCGACGATCAGCTGCGGATCGGCGATCTGCCGCAGGAACTTCATGTTCTCCCGCCAGAACAGCCTGGCGTTGCTGCGCCAGCGCAGCACGTGGAACGCGTGCACTTCTTTCTCGTAGTAGTGGATGGTGGCTTCCACGCCGAGTTTCTTGCAGGCGACCGCAAGGCGCCGCACGTCCTCGCAGCAAAGGTCGACGGTGCCGACGCCGGAGAACACCGGCGGCAACGGCCGCTCTGGCTTGCCGCATTCCTCGAGCACGCGGATGGGATCGGCCATCATCGTCTGCTCCGCGGCGAGCATGCGGTTGGCGCCCAGATACGACTGGGCAATGTCGCGGGCGACGCCGACCGCAAGCCAGCTGCCGGCCGGATTGCGCATCTGCCGCGCCGGATCGGAAACCTGGAGATACGGCATGAGCGGCGCCACGGCTGCTGGCCGCACGCCGCAATCGAAGACTTCGCGGGCCCACGGCTCAGGTCGCTTGTAGGCCGAGGCGACCGCGACGGCGAGCGCGAGATTGCCGCCTGCGGACTCGCCGGCGACGACGATGCGCTCCGGGTCGCCGCCGTACTCGGCGCAGTGCTTGGCCACCCAGGCAAACGCGCGGCAGGCGTCCTCGTGCGCTGCCGGGTATTTGAAGTGCGGCGCCAGGCGGTAATCGATGTTGAAGACGAGATAGTCGGCGCGCGCCGCGTGCGTCAGCGCAATGCCGTGATGCGTTTCCTTGGAGCAGAGCATGAACGCTCCGCCGTGGATGTACAGCAGCACCGGCATCGGCCGCGGCGCGTAATTCGGCCGGTAGATGTCGAGGCGGTGATAACGGTGCGGGCCGTAGGCGACGTCGCGGATGACCTCGATGCGACGGTGCGCGCGCTGGCGCAGGAGCAGATGCTTGCCGAGGCGCGCGAGCAGCTTGAACGCGCCGTTGACTGCCTTGCGGCGCCAGCGCCGCTGCGGCAGGAATGCCGGGTCATCGACTGCAATCGCCATCACGACCTCCCTGGTCGATCAAGGGCTGAAAAACGCAGCCCCACGTTTCTTTGACCACGCCTCCCTTTCAGGCGCGTACAAAAAAACCTGGAAACTTCCCTGTGCTATCCCCGGTCGCGTCGGCAATCCGCGACATGCCGCTTCACGTCTTGGGCAGAGTAACCCCTTTCTGGCCCATGTACTTCCCCCCACGGTCCCGATACGAAGTCTCACACACTTCGTCCGACTCCAGGAACAGCATCTGCGCCACGCCTTCGTTGGCGTAGATCTTCGCCGGCAGCGGCGTGGTGTTGGAGAACTCCAGCGTCACGTGGCCTTCCCACTCCGGCTCCAGGGGCGTGACGTTGACGATGATGCCGCAGCGCGCGTAGGTGCTCTTGCCGAGACAGATGGTGAGGACGCTGCGCGGGATGCGGAAGTACTCGACCGTGCGCGCGAGCGCGAAGGAGTTCGGCGGGATCACGCAGCAAGGACCCTTGAAGTCCACGAAGCTCTTGGAGTCGAAGGCCTTGGGGTCGACGATGGTCGAATTGATGTTGGTGAAGATCTTGAAATCGTCGGCGCAGCGCACGTCGTAGCCGTAGCTCGAGGTGCCGTAGCTGACGATCTTGTGGCCGTCGGCGGCAGTGCGAACCTGGGCGCTCTCGAACGGCTCGATCATGCCCTGTCCGGCCATGCGGCGGATCCACTTGTCTGACTTGATGCTCACGTTCTTGTTCTCTTCTGGTTAACGCGATCGCGCGCGCTCGACCCACATCAGCTCGCAAGCGCCGGACCCACGGTCGCCGCGGGTCAGCGAGGAGCGCCAGCTCCAGCCATCGCTGCTCTTGACGCTCACCAGGTAGCCTTCGAGCTCCACGATCTCCCCAGGCCGCATTCTATCCAGTGCCTCATGGACCGTGGGGTCTGCGGGGATCAGGTGCATGTTGGCCGCGTGATCCAGCACGATGCTTTCCGACACGGAGGAGTCGTCCCAGTGCAGCGTGAAATAGCGCACGCGCTGGTCGATGTCGAGCTTGTCCAGCAGCGCCGAGTCGGACATCGGGCCCCAGCCGACGGCGAAGTCCACTGGCGAGAGGTCGGCCTCGCGACCGAAGTGGTAGGCGCGCCGTCCGAGCAGGCGGACGCGCACCTTGTAGGCCGCAAGCGCAGAGATCTCGTAGTCGCCGCGATGGAACGTCGGCGCGGAGTCCAGATCGGCTTGCACCGGCGCGTCCGCGGCAAGCACGCCAGGGCCGCGCTCGACCGGGCGCAGCAGCCAGGAGCGGTAGGCGCTGACGGTGCCGATCACGATCAGCACCGCGAGCAGCCAGCCGCGCTTCACGCTTCCCCGGGTGCCGCGGGCATCTAGTCGTCGGTCACGCTGATGGTCGGGAAGGCCGCTCCGGCGCCGTAAGCCAGGCGCGCGGCAGCCTTGCGCGCGATGTCGCGGTAGCGCATCGCCAGCGCGGATTCTGGGTCGGCGATGACCGTGGGCCTGCCGTTGTCGGCGTGTTCGCGGATGCGCGCGTCGAGCGGCAGCTGACCGAGCAGCTCGACGCCGAACTGCTGCGCCAGCCGATCGCCGCCTCCCGACCCGAAGATCGCCTCCTCGTGGCCGCACTTGCCGCACACGTGCGTGCTCATGTTCTCCACGACGCCGAGCACGCTCACCTCGACCTTGCGGAACATGGCCAGGCCCTTGCGCGCGTCCAGCAGCGCGATGTCCTGGGGCGTCGTCACGATGATCGCCCCGGAAACCGGGATGCGCTGCGACAGCGACAGCTGCACGTCGCCGGTCCCCGGGGGCAGATCCACCACGAGATAGTCGATGTCGCGCCAGCGTGTCTCGTTGAGCAGCTGCGCCAGTGCCTGCGTCACCATCGGCCCGCGCCAGATCATCGGCTCCTCCTCGTCGATCAGGAAGCCGATCGACATGGCCTGGATGCCGTGCGCCTCGATCGGGTTCATCGACTTGCCGTCCGGCGACGTGGGACGCTCGGTGGAGCCGAGCATGCGCGGCTGGCTCGGGCCGTAGATGTCGGCGTCGAGCATGCCGACCTTGGCTCCTTCCAGGTGCAGCGCCAGCGCGAGGTTCGCCGCGACGGTGGACTTGCCGACGCCGCCCTTGCCGCTGGCCACCGCGATGATGTTGCGGATCTCCGGCATGGGTTTCAGATTCTTCTGCACGGCGTGCGACTGGATCTTCCAGTCGAGCTGAATCTCGGCGTCGATGCCCGCATCCTTGAGGTGCCGTGCGATGCTCTCGGCCATCGACGCGCGCACCCCGGCGGCAGGAAAGCCGAGCTCGACGTGGACCTGCGGCTTGCCGGCGGTGGTGTCGACGCCCCGGAGCGCTTCGGCAAGACCGCCGGGAACCAGAGGGTCGCGATAGGAGGCCAGCGCGGCCAGCACCGCGTCCTTCATACGTTCATCACGATGGCGCCGAGGCGCTTGGTGAGCTTGACGTTCTCGCCGTAGTCCACCGGCACGCCGATGAGCGCGGGGCCGGTCTGCGAATGCGCTTCCTTGAGCACCGCCGGCAACTCGGCGGCGTTCTTGAGCGTCTTGCCCCAGCAGCCGAAAGCCTTCGCCAGCAATTCCCAATTGGGATTGCCGAAGTCGAGCTTGAAGTGCTTGCCGAACTCGTTCTGCTGCTTCCACTTGATCAGGCCGTACTCGCCGTCGGCCCAGACCATGATCACGACGTTGAGCTTGAGGCGCACCGCAGTCTCCAGGTCCTGCACGTTCATCAGGAATCCTGCGTCGCCGCAGATCGCCATCACGCGCTTGTCGGGGCAGGCGATCTTGGCGCCGATCGCTCCCGGAAGCGCGAAGCCCATCGAGCAGAAGCCGTTGGAGATGAGCACGGTGTTGGGCTCCTCGCCCGGGTAATAGCGCGAGATCCACATCTTGTGCGCGCCGACGTCGGACAGAAGGATGTCCGCCGGGCCCATGTGCGCGCGCACGTCCCACAGGATCTTCTGCGGCTTCATCGGAAAGTGCTGGTCGTCCTTCTCGCTGGCGTGATCCGCGGCGATCTGCGCCCGCGCCTTCTGCCACTTGCTGATGTCGTTGAGCGGCAGCTTGTCGTCGTGGTCCTTCTCCAGCGCGACGTTGATCTGCCAGAGCGCATCGGCGATGTCGCCGACCACGTCCACGGCGACCGTGTAGTGCTGATCCACTTCCGCGGGCAGGAAGTCGATGTGGATGATCTTCTTGTCCTGCTTGGCGTTCCAGAAATTGGGGCTGTACTCGACCAGGTCGTAGCCGACGACGACGACGACGTCGGCGGCTTCCATCACGCGGTTGCCGTAGTCCTTGGCCTGCAGCCCGATCGTATAGAGGTTGTGCGGATCGTCGCGCTTGAGCGCGCCCTTGCCCATGAAGGTGTTGAACACCGGCATGCCGCTCTTCTGCGCCAGACGCCGCAGCTGCGCCGCCGCGCGCTTTCGCAAGGCGCCGTTGCCGGCCAGGATCATCGGGTTCTTCGCCGTCACCAGCAGCTCCACCGCCTGGGCGATGGCCTTGTGGTCGGCCGCCGGCCGCCGCGTCTTGTAGGACGGCATCGGCTTGCCGACGGTCTTGCGCTCGGCGACGTCCTCCGGCAGCTCGATCACGCACACGCCCGGTTTCTCGGCCTCCGCCACCTTGAACGCCTTGCGGATCACCTCGGGGATCACCGAGGCGTCGACGATCGACTGCGCCCACTTGGAGATCGGCCGCATCATCGCGATCGAGTCCATGTTCTGGTGGGACTCCTTGTGCAGCCGCTTGGTCGACGCCTGGCCGATGATCGCGACCGTCGGCGCGCGGTCCATGTTGGCGTCGGCAAGGCCGGTGACGAGGTTGGTCGCGCCGGGGCCGAGCGTCGCCAGGCAGACGCCAGCCTTGCCGGTGAGTCGGCCATATACGTCCGCCATGAACGCCGCCGCCTGCTCGTGCCGCACGAGCACGAACTTAATCTTCGAGTCCATCAGCGACATCATGAGATCGGCGTTCTCCTCGCCGGGCAGGCCGAAGATGTACTCGACGCCCTCGGCCTCAAGGCACTTCACGAACAGGTCGGACGCCTTGATCTCCGTGCCGATGGGCCCCTTGTCGTTCATCTTTTTATCTCCGGCGACTTCATCACCATCATCTTCTGCACCTGCATCTCGTGCATGGTGTAGGGAATGCCGCCGACGCCGTGCCCCGAAACGCGCAGGCCGGCGAAGGGCATCCAGTCGACGCGGAACGCGGTGTGGTCGTTGACCATCACCGCCGACGCGTCGAGGCGGTGATAGCAGCGCAGCGCGGTGTCGATCGAGCGGGTGAACACCGCTGCCTGGAAGGAGACGGGCAAGGCGTTGGCGCGCGCGATGGCATCGTCGAGCTTGTCGTAGCCATAGACGCACACCACCGGCCCGAAAACCTCCTCGGTGGAAATGCGCACGTCGTCGGGCGGATCGACCAGCACCGTCGGGGCGTAGCAGGTCTCGGACAGCTTCTTGCGGCCGCAAAGAACCTTTGCGCCTTTGGCGATCGCTTCCTCGACCCACTCGTGCACGCGCGTCACCTCGCCCGGGTCGATCATTGGTCCGACCTCGGTCTCTGCGGACGTCGGATCGCCGACTTTCATCTTCGTTGCGGCTTCCGCCAGCGCCTTGGAGAAGGGCTCGACGATCGAGCGATCGACGTAGACGCGCTGCACCGACACGCAGACCTGGCCCGCGTGATAGAAGCCGCCCTTGGCGATCAGCGGCACCGCGGCTTTCCAGTCCGCGTCGGCCGCGACGACGACCGGTGCCACACCGCCGTGCTCCAGCGCGCAACGCGCACCCGGCGCGAGCTTGGCTTTCAAGCTCCAGCCGACCTTCGCGCTGCCGATGAAGCTGAAGAAAGCCACGCGGGGATCGGTGACCATCTTCGTCGACAGCTCGTTGTTCTCCGGCACGAGCGGGATGCACCACTCCGGCGGCAGCCCGGCCTCGCGCAGGATCGCCACGAAGCGGAAGCAGGACAACGGTGTCGCCTTGGCCGGCTTCACGATCACCGGGCAGCCGGTGGCGAGCGCCGGACCGACCTGGTGCGCGATCAGGTTCAAGGGATGGTTGAAGGCACTGACGGCGACGACCACGCCGATCGGCTCGGCCTGCGTGAAGGCGATGCGGTTGGCCGACGACGCGGTGACGCCCATGGGCACGACCTCGCCGGCGTCGGTGCGCAGCGTCTCGACGCAGATCTTGAGCGAGTCCATCGCGCGGCTGACTTCGACACGGGAGTCGAGCAGCGGCTTGCCGCCTTCGCGCGCCGACTCGGTCGCCAGGTGCTCGGCCCGCTCCTTCATCAGGGCGATCGCCTTCTCGAGGATCTCGATGCGCTTGGCGGCGGGCAGCCAGGCATCGCGGTTGCGATACAGAGCGTGGGCAGTGGCGAGCGCCGTTTCGACGGCCGCAGCATCCGCAGTCGCGATCTTGTCGATGGGCTTGCGGTCGAATGGTGCGAAGACGGTGATTTCATTCATGGCCGGAGCATCTTAAACCCCCGGATAAACCGATAGAATTCCGCATGCCCGCAAAAAACCGAGCGATCCTCGTCACCCACGCCCTGCCCTATGCCAATGGCCCGCTGCACGTGGGCCACATGGTCGGCTACATCCAGGCCGACATCTGGGTGCGCTTCCAGCGCATGCGCGGCAACGACGTGGTGTTCGTCGCCGGCGAGGACGCGCACGGCACGCCGATCATGCTGGCTGCCGAGAAAGCCGGCGTCGCACCCGAAGCCTTCGTCGCCGAGGTGAAGACGCAGCACGAGCGCGATTTCCGCGATTTCGGCGTCATCCACGACAACTACTACACCACGCACTCCGACGAGAACCGCGAGCTCGCGGAGCTCATCTACGGGCGATTGTCCAAGGCCGGCGCCATCGCGCGGCGCTCGATTCAGCAGCTCTACGACCCGGTCAAGAACATGTTCCTGCCGGATCGCTACATCAAGGGCGAGTGCCCGCGCTGCGGCACCGCCGATCAGTACGGCGACAACTGCGAGAACTGTGGCGCCGCCTATTCCCCGACGGACCTGAAGAACCCGCGCTCGGTGGTTTCCGGCGCGGCACCGGTGATGAAGGACTCCGTGCACTTCTTCTTCACGCTGTCCAAGTTCCAGGACTTCCTGCAGCAATGGCTCGACGGGGACGTGGCGCATTCGTCGGTCAAGGCCAAGCTCAAGGAATGGTTCACCGCCGGCCTCAAGGACTGGGACATCTCGCGCGATGCGCCCTACTTCGGCTTCGCGATCCCCGGCGAGCCCGGCAAGTTCTTCTACGTCTGGCTCGACGCGCCGATCGGCTACATGGCGTCACTTAAGAACTGGTGCAGCAAGTCCGGCCGCGACTTCGACGCAATCTGGCGCGACTCGGAGATCCACCACTTCATCGGCAAGGACATCATCAACTTCCACGGACTGTTCTGGCCGGCGATGCTGCAGGGCGCGCAATTCCGCGTGCCGGCGAAGCTGCACGTCAACGGCTATCTCTCTGTCAATGGCGCCAAGATGAGCAAATCGCGCGGCACGTTCATCCGCGCGCGGACTTATCTGAACCACCTGAATCCGGAATGCCTGCGTTACTACTTCGCGGCCAAGCTCAGCGAAGGCGTGGACGACCTGGACCTCGACCTCAAGGACTTCAAGACCAAGACCGACAGCGATCTTGTCGGCAAGTACGTGAACCTCGCCAGCCGCTGCGCGCCGTTCATCGAGAAGCACTTCGACGGCAAGCTCGACAGCGAAGCAAGCCAGACGCTGGGGATCAGCGCTGCGACGGCCGCGGACCTGGCGAAGGCCTACGAGGATGGCGACCTCGCGCAAGCGGTGCGCCGGATCATGGCCGTCGCCGACGAAGCCAACAAGTTCGTCAACGACCAGGCGCCCTGGAAGACGGCCGCGGATCCGGCGCGCCGCAAGGATCTGCATCGCGTCTGCTCGGTGGCGCTGAACGCGTTCTACCAGCTGACGATCGCCCTCAAGCCGATCCTGCCGGCGCTGACGGAAAAAGCCGAGGCGTTCCTCAACGTCTCGAAGGTGGGCTGGGCTGACTTGTCCAAGCCGCTGCTGGGTCACACGATCCGGCGCTATGAACCGCTGCTGACGCGCGTCGAGCAGAAAGCGATCGACGCGATGCTGGCGGAGGAGGCGGGTGAAGTTGCAAACGCCCCCTCCCTTTCTCCCTCCCCCGCAAGCGGGGGAGGGTCCGGGGTGGGGGCGGTCATCTCCATCGACGACTTCGCCAAGGTCGACTTGCGCGTGGCTCGCGTCGACAACGCCGAGCTCGTCGACGGCTCCGACAAGCTGCTGCGATTGACCCTGGACTTGGGCGAGCTCGGGAAGCGCAACGTGTTTTCCGGCATCAAGGCGCACTACGCGCCCGATCAGCTGCGCGGAAAGCTGGTCGTCGTCGTCGCCAATCTGGCGCCGCGCAAGATGAAGTTCGGTGTTTCGGAGGGGATGGTGCTGGCTGCGTCGATCGGAGACCAGCCTTTCCTGCTTGCGACGGACGTGGGTGCCGAGCCAGGGATGAAGATTCGCTAAACGAACGCCCAGAGTCCGTGCAATCGAAGCTCCGGCTCAGGTGTCGCTACGCTTGGGCACAACCAGCCCTTGCAGGGGTTGAGGCATCGTGACCTGACCGCAACTACGGCGCGCCTCGGCCTTCTGCATGCCGGACCTCATTTTGGATCGCACACATTCCTCGGCCGCGCGTTGGCGCTGGGACTCCGCGTCGTCCTTGGCAGAGGCGATGCCGAACTGGCCGGCGCACAGCGCGGCGATCAGCGGGAGGGCGAAGATTCTTGCAGAAAATTTGTTCATGGAAAGCATCCTGACGTCACGGCGATATGGGCCCCGACGGACCTGCCACAGCATACACCGGCGCCCCCCCGTCCGCCGCTCGAAAAACACCCTCAGCCGTATGTCGCACGTCGCCCACCGTTCATCGGTCCAGGACGGCACGTGCGACCATTTGTGCCGAAAGTCGGACCGCTAGCAGCGAGTCAGGAGGAGGGATGCGGGGTTCCGCGGGCTTCACGCTCATCGAGATGATGGTCACCGTGGCGATTGTCGTCATCGTCGCCTCGCTGGCCACGAGCTTCGGCACCCTGGTCAAGAACAATCGGCGGACCAGTGCGGTCAACGAATTCGTCTCGGCCCTCAACTTCGGCCGCAGCGAGGCCGTCACCCGAGGCATGAGCGTCACCGTGTGTCGCGTGGCCGCGCCGGCAAGCTGCGCGTCCACGGTTCCTACGTCTTCGACCATCAGCGCCGGCTGCACCTGCGATTCGGTCACGACGCGGGGCTGGGAAACGGGCTGGATCCTGTTCGCAGACATTGACGCCGACGGCGCGCTGGACGCGGACAGCGACGGCACGCTGGACGCCAACACCGAACAGATCTTCAAGGTCCACGAGGCACTGGGCGGCGGCATGACGCTCCGCGCCGGCGCAAGCGGCCAGAACCGCGTGATCTTCGACACTGTCGGCGCCAGCCGCGGCAGCAACGACACGTTCCTGCTCTGCGACAGCCGCGGTTATGGCACCTCGCCGGACTACTATGCCCGCCAGATCGTCCTGTCCACGGCCGGGCGGTTGCGGTCAATCGCGCCTACGACCTCCGGGAGCTGTCCATGAGGACGCGCACTGCCGGCTACAGTCTCGTCGAGGTCATGATCGCGGTCGCGATCCTCTCGGCGGGTCTGCTTGCCGTCGCGGCCGCACAAATCCTCGGTCTGCGCAACAACACCGGTTCTTACCTCCGCAGCCAGGCCGCTCTGTTTGCGCAGGATCTGGCCGACCGCATGCGCACCAACTACGCCGAGGCCAACGCCGGAAGCTATCGGAGCACCACGCCGAGCACGGCACCGTCCAACCCGGGCTACGACTGTCAGAGCGGCACTTGCACCGCCTCGCAGCTGGCCAGCGCCGATCTGTACCTGTGGTACACGGCAGCGTCGGCGATCCTGCCGAGCTTCAAATTCAGCGTCGACTGTGCCGGTTACAACGCCGCCGCCACGCCGAGCTGCCCCATCAATACCGTGCACGAACTTCAGGTGATGTGGGACGACACCCGTACGGGCGTGCCGACCGGCACCGGTTGCGACCCCACCAACACGAGCACCCCGCCGCAGGCCAGCGACGACCTCTACTGCTACCGGCTGCGCTTCAACCCATGATCGCCATCGACGGGATTGACAACCGGTGCCGCTCCCAGCGCGGCGTCACGCTCACCGAGTTGATGATCGCGCTGGTCATCGGCCTGGTCGTGGTCGCCGCCGTAGTACAGGTGTTCGTCAGCGGCAAGCAGGGCTTCTCGCTGCAGCAAGGCGTATCTCGGGCTCAGGAAAGCGGTCGCATCGGCGCCTCTCTCCTGGATCGCACGGTGCGCCATGCGGGCTACTACCGGAATCCGCTGCTTCGCCGTAACGAGGTGGCTGCCCTGTTCTTAGGACAAACCGTCAACAGCCTCGCCATTCCGCTGAACGCGGTCGCTTACGGCGTGGACGGCGCCAGCGGCGCTCCCGACACGCTGGTCGTGCGTTTCCAGGGCAACGAAGATGCCACGCTGCTGGACTGCCAGGGCGTGGCGGACACCTGCCTGGGCGACGCCACCTGCACGGCCAACCCGGTCGCCGCCCCCGTCATGGTCACCAACGTCTTTTCGCTCGGTGCCGTCGATGCACAAACCGGCGTGCGCTCACTGCAGTGCGGTCGCCAGGTCGACCAACTCAACGCCAGCCCGGCGGTCGTGGTCTCCGCATATTCGGCCCAACCTATCATCGAAGGCGTGAGTGACCTCCAGGTGAAGTACGGCATCGATACGAACAGCGATCGCGTGGTCGACCGGTTCGTCGATGCCGGGTCTGTCACGGACTGGGGGGCGGTGTTCACGATCCGCGTCACTCTCACCACCAACAGCGTCGAAGCAGTGGGGGCCGGCGCCAGTACTAACCAACGTCTGACCCAGACTTACGTTCAAACCATCGATCTGCGAAACCTCTAGCGATGTCTACCCGACTCTCCGTGTTTCACAAGCCCCAGCGCGGTGTCGCGCTCGTCACCAGCCTGATCCTGCTCGTGCTGCTCACGATCCTGGCGATCTCCTCTCTGAGCACGACCACGCTCCAGGAGCGCATGGCGGGCAATACCGGCGATGCGCTGGTGTCATTCTCGGCCGCCGAATCTGTGCTGCGCACTGCCGAAACCTGGATCGGCAGCCCGGTGCAGCAGAGCAAGCCAGAAGTGGGCACAAATCCATCCACGCAGACCGGCCAGCATTGCAACGACAGCACCGCTCCGAACCCACCTTGCCGCGTCTGGCAGCGCACCACCACAACCTATCCCACCTCCGCGACATCGGATGAAGCCTGGGATACCACCACGCTGGGAATCAGCCGATATCGGAGCACTAGTTGGTGGGATTCGCACGCGATCGTGTTCAGCACGGCCGCGCCATCGGCCACGGCCGCCCCCCAACCGTGCAACACGGCCAATAGCGCCCTCGCCGGGGTCGCCGCCCAACCGTGCTATGTCATCGAAGAGGTAGGCTCGCGAAACTTCTCCAACAGCCTCACGCTCGATCCCACAAATACCTATCAGTATTACTACCAGGTCACTGCGCGTGCCGTTGGCGCTCGCGCCGAAGCCGCTGGCAGCGTCGTTACGATCCAAAGCATTTACGGGAGAATTTTCTAGCCATGCCCGGAACCAACCTTTCCAAGCTTGTCCTCTGCGCCAGCGTCATAGCCGGCACCCTATCGAGCCCTTCACGGGTGGATGCGGCGACCCTGAGCCTCTCCGAAGGACCACTGTTCCTCGGCACGTCCGTAGAGCCGAACATCCTCATGCTGATAGATGACTCCGGTTCGATGGACTGGATGCTGGTCGCCCCCGGCAGCGGCACTGACGGCATCATGGATGGACCTCCGCAAAGCAACACGCAAGCGATCGACGGAACCTGGCCGATGTTCGAGTGCATCGCCAATGCCGTCCCATTCGCCGGGCTCAATAGCAGTGGCGACTGCAACGCCGACAATGATGCGGGTCGCCTGGTCCGTAACGGCAGCAGCGGTACCCCCCCGGATCGGGCCTTCGTTCAAGTCGATTACGGGTACACCCATGCCACCAGCGACAACAACGACGATGGCTTGTCGACGTTCACGCAGACGAACGGCCTGCATCTGATCTTCGGTACCGGGGCCGTCCCACTGGATGAGATCTTCATCTACGACGCGGCCAATCCGAACTGGCGCACCCCGCCCAACAACAACACTGGCACATCAGGCAACCCGGCCGCCCCAGCGAGTGCGCCGAGTCCCGGCTGCCCCGCCGTGAACCCGACGCGCACCGGCTATTGGCGCGCTGCCAATCCCGACTTCAACGGCCTGTATTACAACCCCGAAGTGCGCTATGCACCTTGGGCGGGCAGCGACAGCGGTGGCACCGCCTTCGGCAACGCCACGGCGTCCGCAGCGCGCCTCAATGCCTACGATTCGAGCGTCGGCACCTACAACCTGACTACTTATCAGGACTACAAGATCCAGGTGCAGTACGGAGCCACCGACAACGATGGCAACGGCACGATCGGAAACGCAGAGAAATGCGTCTTCACCGATGGCACGACCCGGGGCGGGGTTGAGCGATTCCTGACTCTTGCCAATGGCGTGAACACGGCGCCGACCGGACAGAATGCGCGCTACAAGGCGCCACGCTATTTCCCGGCTCACTTCTACAAGTGGGATGACACGCACAAGATGAATAGCGACGGCAAGACCTGCTCGACGACGGTGGTGACCGGCAACGGCGTGGTCGATCCCGACGACTGTCATTACTACTACGAGATCCGCAGTTCGCCGGGAACGCCCATCTTCTGCCCGCAGGACGTCGCCAATCCCGCAACGTGCGCGCCAACGACGTTTGCCAAGACCGGTACCGGGCGGACCGACTGCGCCAGCCTGACCAGTTGCACAGCGGCCGAGGAGCAGCAAAATTTTGCCAACTGGTTCCAGGTACCTACCGCCGTCGCCTGCTGACCGCCAAAGGGGCGTTCAGCGCCGTGGTCGACAGCAAGAGCGCAAATACGCGCATGGGCCTGGTGACGCTGCACAACAACGGTAACAACGCCGATACGGCGTTGCGACTGATGACGAATACCAATCGGACTAGTCTGCTTGGGCGCCTGAACAGCATGTCGCCCAGCGGTGGCACTCCGGTCCAGAGCGCGATGAACGACTCGATGTTGTATCTCGAGTGCACGGATTCTTCGAGCAGTTACAACAATTCTGGCAACCGACCGTTTGGATTCACGCACCCGTTCTCCGCCGAGGACAAGGACGGCAACAGCATCATCGACGTGCTTCCTGGCGCCGGCGGTAGTGGCACCACCAGTGGATGCCCCGCATACAGCACTGCGATGGGCGGCGAATGCCAGCAGAACTTCCTGGTGGTAATGACGGACGGCTATTACAACAGCCAGACCGACAGCAGCGGCAACCTGCTCAACGTCAAGACCGAAACCAGCACCGGCACCACCACCACCGCCCTGGGCAGCTTCAACGCGGACGCCAACGGCACGAGCCCCAACACCGCCGGCAATACCTCCTACGACGGCGGGGCCTACGCCGACACTTGGAGCGGCACGCTGGGCGATCTGTCGATGTATTGGTACGAACACGACATCCAGCCCGCGCTCAACAACAAGGTCCCGGCCGTCGGGAGCGACAACAACGGCGCACAGCACGTGGTGACGTACAGCGTTTCGTTCGGCCTCAACGGCACTCTGCTTCCGAACAGCAATGCTTCGGGCGCAGTCACCGGGTCCAACGGCATGCCGGCCGACTCGAGCCTGCCCTTTGCCTGGCCGGACCCGAATTCGGACAGTGGCCCTACACCCGATCCGGACGGACCCAAGAAGATCGACGACCTGCGCCATGCCGCCTATAACGGGCGCGGCAAGTTCCTCAGCGCCAAGTCGACCGACGAGCTCATGAGCGCGATCGACGATGCCCTGTCGAGCATCAAGGCGAGCGTGGGCTCCGCCTCCGCGGTGGCGCTGAACTCGGGCTCGCTCAATACCGGCACGACCATCTTCCAGGCCCGTTTCAACAGCGGCGACTGGAGCGGACAGCTGATTGCGCGCCCCATTTCGGCGGGTGGGGGCCTGACTGCGGGCTGCAACGTCAACGCCGCGGTCGGCACGCTTTGCAACCAAACCTGGGACGCTGCCGACACGCTCAAGACACAGGCGCAGGGTACGGGTTGGGACGGCAATCGCGCCATCCTCACGATCAACGACAGCACCAAGCTCGGCGCAGCCTTCCGCTGGAATTCGCTCTCGTCCGCACAGCAGACCGCCCTGAACTGGAACCCAGACCTCAGCCCGGCAGCGGCCGACACCCGCGGCCAGGAACGGCTGAACTACCTGCGCGGCGACAAGAGTCAGGAGGGCGTCGGCACCAGCAACTTACGCGTCAGGCTCACGCCGCTGGGCGACATCATCAACTCCGACCCGTTCTATGTCGCGGCTCCGCGTGCCCCTTACGAGAACCTCTCAGGATATGCGACCTTCCGCAGCACGTACCGGACGCGCACGCCGATCGTCTACGTCGGCTCCAACGACGGCATGCTGCACGGCTTCGACGCTAGCCCGTGCGGAACCAGCGGCCATACCTGCGGCAGGGAACTCATGGCATTCGTCCCGGGCGAACGCAGCATCTACGAAGACCTGTCGCGGCTGGCGGCGAAGAGCTACACCAACACCACCGTCAGCGGGATCAGCACGACGACGCATCGCACATTCGTCGACGGCTCGCCTGTCGTTGCCGACGCGCAAGTCAACAGCGTCTGGAAGACTGTGCTGGTCGGTGGCCTGCGCAATGGCGGCCAGGGCATCTTCGCCCTGAACGTCACGGACCCGAGCACCTTCAGCGAGGCCAACGCTTCCAGCCTGGTGATGTGGCAGTTCACCGACCTGGACGATGCGGATCTCGGCTACACGTACGGCAAGCCGGCGATCGTGAAGATGTCGAACGGCAAGTGGGCGGCAGTCATAGGCAACGGCTACAACAACAGCAAGAGCACGTACGGTAGCCGCAACCTGACAGACACCAGCATCAGCACCACCGGCCGCGGCTATCTCTTCATCATCTATCTCGAAGGCCCCACTGGCAGCAACCGGACCTGGGTGCAGGGTACGGACTACGTCAAGATCGAGATCCCGGACGGCAGCACCGCGACACCCAATGGCCTCGGCTCTCCGGCCGCAGTCGACTACGACGACTCCAACGCGTCCAACCCCTTTGTCGCCGACGCGGTCTATGCGGGCGACTTGCTCGGCAACCTGTGGAAGTTCGACCTGAGCAACACCACACAGGGTGCGTGCACCAACCAGACCAATTGCAACTGGGGTGTGGCCTACGTTTCGGGCGGGGTCAAGAAGCCACTGTTCCGCGCCTGCTCGGCCTCGCCTTGCACGGCCACCAATGGGCAACCCATCATCAGCCGCCCCGAAGTCGGCGCGCGGCCGGCCAGCGCGCCACGCCAAGGGGGCGTGCTGGTCTTCTTCGGCACGGGCAAGTACATCGAGAACGGTGACAACGTCGCGACTGGACAACCGAATCAGACTTTCTACATGGCGTACGACCAGGGCTGGGGGCTGTCGACCGGCGGCACGAACGGATTCGGCAACACGCTGGGACACGGCGCGCTGGCCTTGCCGTCGACCTTCCCGCTGCAACGCGGCACGCTGGTGCAACAGTGGATCAAGGCGGAGGTCAATCCCGCGAACGGCACCTGCACCGATGAAAATAATTGCTTCCGCCTGGTCACCAACAATCCGGTGGTGCTGCCGGCACTCGGGGCCAATGCGAATACCGGCGCCACTCCCGGCACGTACAACGGCTGGTATATGGATCTCGGGTTGGCCTCGGCGGGCAGTGCGACCATCGCCGACAACAAGGGCGAGCGAGCCGTGACCGATCCGATCCTGCGTGGCGACCGGATCGTCTTCACCACGCTGCTGCCATCGGCGGTGACCTGCGATCCGGGTGGCAAGGGATGGCTGATGGAGCTCTCGTTCAGCAGCGGCTCTGGGGTCGTACCGGCGGCGTTCGACATCGCCGGCGGGCCCGGTGGCGCCCCCGACAACATCATCAACACCTCGGATCAGATCAACGGTCAGGCTCCGGCGGGGATGATGCAGGACGCGATCATGGCCCGGCCCAACGTGCTGGCGGTAACGCCGGAATCGGGCTTGTCCGGGCAAGCTTGCGTGGAGTTCAAATACCTGTCCGAGACCAACGGCACGATCAAGAAGGTCACGGAAAGCTGCGACTATGAAAGCGGTCGTCTGTCCTGGCGGCAAATCCGATGACCGGATGTACCATGATCCGCATGACACGGGGTTTTACGCTGGTGGAGCTGGTCATCACGATGGCGATCGTCGCGATCCTTGCGACGATCGCCGTCCCGGCATATCGCGATTCTGTGTCGCGTTCCAACCGTACGGAGGCGACGACCACGCTGATGCGGCTGTCGCAGGCGCTGGAGAAGTGCTACACCCAGTTCAGCACTTTCGCCGTCGCCTCGTGCACGGCGGTCCCGACGACGCCCACCGCTACGACCCACTACAGCTACGCCTTCACCGCTCGGACGCCAACCGCCTACACGCTGGAGGCCACTGCGACTTCCACGATGCAGCTCGCGGACACCAAGTGCAGGAAGTTCACGATCGACCAGACCGGCATCAAGAAATCCGCGAACTCGGCGGGCACCGTCGACAGCACGAACAGCAACCGCTGCTGGTAGGCCCGGGGCGATGAAGCCGGCCGCTGCGTCCCGGTCGGCATCGGCCACCGAGATCGACGCCGCGCTGCCGCAGACGCAGTGCACACGCTGCGGCTTCCCTGCCTGTCGCCCCTACGCCGAGGCTCTGGCCAACGGCGAGACCGCGATCAACCGCTGCCCGCCCGGCGGCGCCGCCGGCATCGAGCGCCTCGCGCAGCTCCTGGGACGCGAGATCCTCCCGCTGGATGCCTCGTGCGGGGAGGAGAAAACCGTCGAGACGGTGGTCCGGGTGGTCGAGGAGGACTGCATCGGCTGCACCAAGTGCATCCAGGCCTGCCCCGTCGACGCCATCGTCGGTGCCGCCGGCCACATGCACACGGTGATCGAGTCGGAATGCACCGGCTGCGATCTGTGCATCCCGCCCTGCCCGGTCGACTGCATCGTCGTCGTTCCGGCGCCGCAGGCGCCCCCGGCGTTCGCGATGGCCGCGCAGTTCCGCGGCCGCTATGCCGCCCGCGCGGCGCGCCTGTCGCGGCGGCAGAAGGAAGAGCTCGAGGCGCGGCTTCGCCGCAAGGCGCGCGCAACGTGAACGCCGCCCGCCGCCGGAAGATCTTCGTGCGCCTGCGCGCCGGCAACCCCAAGCCGACGACGGAGCTTGCGTACCGCACGCCCTTCGAGCTGCTCGTCGCCGTCGTACTGTCGGCGCAGGCGACGGATGTCAGCGTCAACAAGGCCACTACCAAGCTCTTCGCCGTGGCGAACACGCCGCAGGCGCTGGTCAAGCTCGGCGAAGGTCGCCTGAAGGGCTACATCCGCACGATCGGACTGTTCAACACCAAGGCGAAGAACGTCATAGCACTCTCCCGCGCCTTGATCGAGCAGCACGGTGGCGAGGTGCCACGCGACCGCGACGCGCTCGAAGCGCTGCCCGGCGTCGGCCGCAAGACGGCCAGCGTCGTGCTGAACACCGCGTTTGGCGAGCCGACGATCGCGGTGGACACGCACATCTTCCGCGTCGCCAACCGCACGCGCCTGGCGCCGGGACGGAACGTGCGCGAGGTCGAGGACGGCCTGGTCAAGCTCACGCCGGACGAGTTCAAGCAGGATGCGCACCACTGGCTGATCCTGCACGGCCGCTACGTATGCAAGGCGCGCAAGCCCGAGTGCCCACGCTGCCCGATCAGCGACCTCTGCGAATACCCGGACAAGACCCCGGCGGAGGAATTCGATGGGCGATGAGCTGACACTGGATCGGTGGCGCCAGGGCGGGCGCAGCTTCACCCATCGCGGTCAGCAGATCTTCTATCAGCTCGGGGGCAACGGGAGCACCGGCGCCGCACAGGGACGTGCAAGTGCCGCGGGCGCAGGAGGCGCAGGAGCGGCCCCCGCGCTGTTGCTGATCCACGGCTTCCCCACCTCATCCTGGGATTGGCACCATCAGTGGTCAGCGCTTTGCGAGCGCTTCGCCCGCGTCATCGCGCCCGACATGATCGGCTTCGGCTTCTCGGCCAAGCCGCCCGACTACGCCTACTCGATCCTGGATCAGGCCGATCTGCACGAGGCGCTGCTGCGCGAGCTCGGCGTCGTGCAGTACCACGTCCTCGCGCACGACTATGGCGATACCGTCGCGCAGGAGCTGCTCGCGCGGCACCTCGAGGGGCGCGCCAGCGACATCACTCGTCCGCGGCTGCGCTCGGTGTGCTTCCTGAATGGCGGATTATTCCCGGAGACGCACCACGCCAGACCGATCCAGAAAGTGCTGGCCAGTCCGCTGGGATTCCTGCTCGCCAAGCTGATGAGCGAGCGCAGCTTCCACAAGAGCTTCTCCGCGGTGTTCGGAAAGAGCACCCAGCCGACGCCGGCGGAGCTCGCCGAGTTCTGGCACCTGGTAAGCCTCAACCAGGGCACGGCAATCTTCCACAAGCTGATCGGCTACATGGCCGAGCGGCGGCAGCATCGCCAGCGCTGGGTGGGCGCCCTGCAGACTTCGTCGGTGCCGCTGCGCGTCATCGACGGCCTCGACGATCCGGTGTCCGGCGCGCACATGGTGGCGCGTTACCGCGAGCTGGTCGCCAATCCGGACGTGGTCGAGCTCCCCGGCATCGGCCATTACCCGCAGGTCGAAGCGCCGGCGGCGGTTCTCAGGGCGTTCCTGCAATTCCAGGATCGGTTGAGCAGATCGGCGTAGCAGCGGCATCCTGAGCGTGGCAGCAAGCTGCCCAAGTGTGCCCTTGAGCGAAGGGAACTCGTTTCGACTGCAGATCAGGCAAGATTCTTCGCTTCGCTCAGAATGACATCTCCTATGGACGCCCAGACCAGCGAGCTCGAGCTCTTCCGCGACAACGTCGTTCGCTTCCTGAAGGACCACGTCGAGCCGCACTACGACAAGTGGGAGAAGGAAGGGATCACGCCGCGGGAGCTGTGGACGCAGCTCGGCGAAGCGGGCCTGCTGTGCGTGGACGCTCCCGCCGAGTACGGCGGCATCGGCGCGCCGTTCGAGTTCTCCTGCGTCGTGCTGGAGGAAGTCGGCCGCATGGGATTTGGCGCGCTCGGCGCCAACCTCGCGGTGCATTCGGACATCGTCACGCCGTACATCGCGCACCTCGGCAGCGAGGAGCAGAAGAAAAAATACATTCCGAAGCTCGTCAGCGGCGAGATGGTCGGCGCCATCGCCATGACCGAGCCCGGCGCCGGGTCGGATCTGCAGGGCATCAAGACCACCGCCCTGCCCGACGGCGACGGCTACGTCGTCAACGGCTCCAAGACCTTCATCACCAACGGGCAGCACGCCGACGTGGTGGTGACGTTCACCAAGACCGATCCGCGGGCCGGCGCCAAGGGCACCACGCTGTTCCTGATCGACGCGAGCGCGCCCGGCTTCAAGCGCGGCCGCAACCTCGACAAGATCGGGCAGCACTGCGGGGACACCTCCGAGTTGTTCTTCAGTGACGTGAAAGTCCCGGCCAGCGCCATCCTCGGACGCGCGGGCAACGGCTTCGGCCACCTGGTCGACGAGCTGCCGCGCGAGCGCCTGACGCTGGCGGTGGGCGCCTGCGGCGCGGCCGAGGGCGCGCTGGCGCTGACCATCGACTACGTGCGCAACCGCAAGGCCTTCGGCCAGCCCATCGCCTCGTTCCAGAACACCCGCTTCGAGATCGCGCAGATCAAGACCGACGTCGAGGTGCACAAGGCCTTCACGAAGCAGTGCGCCGCGCTCTACGCGCAGAAGAAGCTCGACGTGCCTACGGCGGCCATGGTCAAGCTCGCCACCACCGAGATGCAGTTCCGCGTCGCCGATCGATGCCTGCAGCTGTTCGGCGGCTACGGCTACATGTCGGAATATCCGATCTCGCGCTACTTCTCCGACGCTCGCGTGCAGCGCATCTACGGCGGGACCTCGGAGATCATGAAGGAAGTCATTGCGCGCTCGATTGTGGGCCGCTAGCGCAGCGGCTGCGCTCCTGGCGCTCGCGGCGCTATGGTTCCTGCAGCAGCGCGCGCATCAGCCGTCCGAACCAGTCAGGCCAGCTGATCGGCCCGCAGCAATTCCGGCTGCCGGTGTCGAGGCGACACCGGCTGACCCACCCGCACCGGTGATCTCGGACCTGACGACCTCGCGCCTCGGCGTTAAGGTCCGGCTCATCAAGCATTCCGTACTGCGGCCACGCCCGCCTTACGGGCCTGCCTTCGCGCAGCTCGAGGCCGCCGCCAAGGCGGGCGACGCGCCGTCGCAGCACGCGCTGGGCCTGGTGCTCTACGAGTGCAACGCGGTGCCGGCCGACAGCGCGGCGCTGGAACGCGAGATCGACCAGATGCAGCAAACCCATCGGCGCGACGGCTGGACCGTCGGCGAGCCGGCGATGGAAGAGGCGTCGATGCGCAGCCTGTTTGTGGACTGCGAAGGCGTTCCTGCCGAAGCGCGCGGCCAGTACCGCGACTGGCTCAAGCGCGCAGCAGACGCGGGATTGGTGCAGGCGCAGCTCGACCTGCCGCTGCGGCTTCCACCGGGAGACTGGTGCCAGTTCATGTCCGATTGCCCGCCCGAGCGGCGCGCGCAGCATGAGGCGCTGCAGAAGGAGGCGCTGGACTACATCGGTCGCGCGCGAGATGCCGGCAGCGCAGAAGCGCTGTGGACGTTCGGCGCGTGGTACGAACAGGGCGAAGTGCTGCCCGAGGACGACGTCGAGGCCTACGCGCATTTCCTCGCGCTCGACGAGATCCACGCGGCGACGGGCCAGCGACGCTTCGACCAGATGCTGAAGGAGCTCGAGGCGCGCCTGCGCCCAGTCGACATCGACCGCGCGGAGGACCGCGCGCGCGAGCTGCTGAAGAATCCGAATTGCTGCGTGGTGACGCCCTGAATTGCGGCGCGCATGGCGCGCCCTACGGTTCAGCGGCGCGCGCCCTACTCCATTTCTCCGTGCATGCCACCGCGGCGCACGACGAATCCCGCGACCTGCAGGTCGGCGATGATCTGGTTGGTGTGCGCCTCGTCCTGCGCCTCGACCAGCATCTCCAGCGTGGTGGACTTGGCGTGGATGCCGGAGTGCAGCCGCTCGTGATGGACCTGCATGATGTTGCCGCCGCTGTCGCCGACCCGTCCCGCCACGCGCGCCAGGAAGCCGGGGCGATCCTCGATCTCGATCGACAGCGACACCAGCCGCGATTCGTGCACCAGCTGTCGCATCAGCACGGACGCGAGCAGCCGCGTGTCGATGTTGCCGCCGGTGATGACCAGGCCGACCTTGCGCCCGCGGAAGCGCGCGGGATCGGTGAGCAGCGCCGCCAGCGACGTTGCGCCGGCGCCTTCGACGATGACCTTCTCGATCGCGGCGAGCAGGCCGATGGCGCGCTCGATCGCCGGCTCCTCCACGCGCATCAGCTCTGCCACGTGCTCGCGGATGATCTCTAACGTGAGCTTGCCCAGGCCCTTGACGGCGATACCCTCGGCGATCGTCGGGCCGCCCTTGACCAGCGCCGGATCGCCCTGCATCGCGGCGAAAGCCGACGGATAGCCGGCGGATTCGACACCGACGACGCGGATCGATGGGTTGCGGCCGTGCGCCGCGATCGCCATGCCGGAGATCAATCCCCCGCCGCCGATCGGCACGACGATCGTGTCGAGCGCCGGGGCGTCGTCGAGCATCTCCAGCGCCGTAGTGCCCTGCCCCGCGATGATCTGCGCGTCGTCATACGGATGCACCAGCGTCATGCCGCGCTTGCGGATCAGCTCTTCCTCAAGGTGCGCCTGCGCGTCCGACAGCGTCTCGCCGTGCAGGATCACCTCGCCGCCGAGCTCGCGCGTGTTGCGGACCTTGGTGAACGGCGTGGTCTTGGGCATGACGATGACGCTGCGGATGCCGAGCCGGGTCGCGTGGTACGCGACGCCCTGCGCGTGATTGCCAGCGGACATCGCCGCGACGCCGGCCTTGCGCTCCGTCTCGGAAAGGCTCAGCAGCTTGTTGAGTGCGCCGCGCTCCTTGAACGAGGCGGTGAACTGGAAGTTCTCGAACTTGAGCCACACCTCGGCGCCGGTCACGGCGGACAGCACGCGCGACTGCATGCACGGCGTGCGCACGATGTGCCCGCGCAGACGCTCGGCGGCTGCAGCGATGTCGGGACCTGTCACGCTCATGGAGCGCGATTATAGGCGGCCGGTTCTTTACGGTCGCGAGAGTTTGCGCTTTGTCGGCGGAGGCGCCTTGCTCGATGTGACGCGTTTGGGCGATTTCTGCGCCTTCTCCTGCTTGTCCTTGCGCGGCTCGCGAGCCTTGACCGTCTGCGCGGGCTCTGCCTTGGCTTTCCGTATCACCTTGCGCGACCGCTGCAGTGCGGCGGTGTGGTCATCGAATTGCGCTGCCAGCGCGCGGTCGCCGGTCGAAGTCTCCAGGGTGTTGGGACGCGCGATCTCGAGCGGCTGCTGTCCGGCCTCGCAAGGCTTGTCGCTGAACTGCAGCGTGCCGCCCGCGTCGCAGCGATAGACCCCGGCCTGCGCGAGGCTGCAGCAGGCGAGCACGATCATCGCGAGCCATCCTCTGCGCGTCATCGCCAGTCTCCGCGGGCAGTCCGGCAGCGATTATCGGAAGCCCGCGTCGGAAATGGACCTGTCCGATCGGTCCGCTTACTCTTGCGGCTGTCGTCCGGGGGAGCGGCATTGAGCGGGGACGCTTACAAGTACTGGGCCTTCATCAGCTACAGCCACCAGGACCGCGCCTGGGGCGACTGGCTGCACAAGACGCTGGAGACCTACCGCGTGCCGTCGCGGCTGGTCGGGCGTGAGTCGCGTGACGGCACGATCCCCCGACGCCTGTATCCGGTCTTCCGCGATCGCGACGAGCTGCCCTCGTCCGCCAATCTCGGCGACGCCCTCAACGAGTCTTTGCGCCAGTCGCGCTACCAGATCGTGATCTGCTCGCCGCGCGCCGCGGCTTCGCGCTGGGTCAACGAGGAGGTGAAGTACTTCAAGTCCCTCGGCCGTGAGGACCGCGTGCTGTGCTTGATCGTCGCCGGCGAGCCCAACGTCTTCGATCTGCCGGGCCATGACATCGAGGAATGCTTCTGCCCGGCGCTGCGCTATCCGGCCGAGCCGATCGCCGCGGACGCACGCGACCATGCCGACGGCAAGACGGGCGCCAAGCTCAAGCTCGTGGCCGGGCTCGTCGGCGTGGGCCTCGACGAGCTGATCCAGCGCGAACGCCAGCGCCAGCTCTGGAAGAACGTGCAGGTTGCCGCGGCCGCAATGGCGTTCGCTGGGCTTTGCATCGGCGCCTGGCAGTGGTACGTCGGCAAGACCGCCGCGCGCGAGCGCGAGATCACGATCGAGCGGATCGTCGAAACGGGGCGTCAGGAATTCCTCGCTGGCCACCAGGCCCGCGCGGCGGTGCTGCTGAATCAGGCTTACTCGATGGGACACGACACTGTTGCGCTGCGCTATCTGCTCGCGCAGGCAATGAAGCCCGTCGAGGCACTGACCGGCGTGCGCGTGAAGCACGACGGCTATGGCGTCTACCGCTCGCCCGTGTTCAGCCCAGATGGGAAGTATTTCGTACTTGGCGCGCGCAACAAGGACGACGAACAGGTCGCGGTGGCGCGTCTCCATGAAGCCTCGACCGGCAAGCTGATTCGCGAACTTTCAGGCGCGGTGTCGCTGACCGTGAGCAGCAGGTTCTTCGCAGCAGGCAAGCGCTTTCTGCAGAGCGGTTTTCCCGATGAGCGGGCCGGCGGGGCGCCGCTCACCGTGCTCTGGAACCTGGATGGCGCGGCGACGCCCGTTCGCATCGCGGGTTTCAATGGCGTCACCGGCGAGGCGGTCAGCCTCGACGGCAAACGCGTGCTGATTTCTCGTGCAGACGGCCTTGCGATCCACGACACCGACACCGGGCAAGTCATTGCCACGTTCGCGAAAGACCGCAGCATCACCGCCGCGAGCTACAGCCCGGACGGTAACTCCATCGCGATCGCTGACGGCAAAGGCATGGTGGAGCTGCTCGCGGCGGTGGACGGCAAGCGGCTGCGGCTGTTGCCGGAGGCGACCGGCCAGACGATCGCGGGAATCCTCTACTCCCCCGACGGCCAGCGGGTGCTTGCCGCGTCCGCGGCCGGCGACGTTCACATCTGGGATGCGACCACCGGCCTCCTGCAAGTGGCGTTCGCCGTCGATCCCAATCAGCTCAGTGGCCTGCAGTTCGATCGCGACGGCAATCGTTTGCTGACGATCGGCCTGGAGGGCTTCAAGGTCTGGAGCACGCGCCGCGGCAGCCTGCTGTTCTCCATCCCGACGACGCTGAACAACCTTGCGGCCGCATCCCTGAGCCCTGACGGCAACACGTTGATGGTGGCGGACAGCCGCAGCAACGTCGCCGAGGCGTGGGACGTGCGCGCAAAGAACAAGCTGTTCGCCCTGGACCTTCACCGCAACGGCGTGACTGGCGTAGCGTTCGACGCGGATGGGAAGCGCCTGTTGCTTGCGGGGCGCGACGGCGAGGCCGAGATTTGGCGCATGCCGGTCACGCCAGCGTGGAAATACGATTCGTTCACGACGCTGCCGTTCGTCGCGCGCTTCACCGCCGACGGCCGGCACCTTCTCGCGGCCGGTGGCGGATACACCGACGGAAGCGCGCTGCTGTTCGACCTGGAAGCCGGCACGCTGGCGCGCACGTATGCGGGCCATAAAGCGCTGATCTACGACGTGCGCTTCGGCAGCGCCGACGCCCGGTTCCTCACCGCGAGCGCCGATGGCAGCGCCGGTGTCTGGGATGCGAAGAGTGGTGAGCGTCTGGCGACGCTGGACCACGCGCCCAACGAAGTGTTCGGCGTGCAGTCCAGCGCCGACGGCCGTCGCATCCTCACCTCCACGCTCCCGGAAGGCCCGAGCCGCAAGGATGCAGCCGGCCTGTGGGACGCCGGCACCCTGCAACGCATCGCCTGGCTCGAGCATGACGACGTGCTGCGCGCGGCGCGGTTCGATCGCGCCGGCGACCGCATCGCCACTGCTGGTCGCGACAAGCTGGTGAAGCTCTGGGCGTCGTCGGACGGCACCCTGCTGCGCACGCTCAGCGGTCACACGGCATGGGTGAACTCCGTGGAGTTCAGCAGCGACGGACGCACACTGCTGACCGCGGCGGAAGACAACACGGTGCGCGTCTGGGATGTCCATACGGGGCAGGTCCTCCACAAGCTGGACGATGCCGGCCTCGGCGTCCCGACCCAGGCTGCTTATGCGCCCGATGGGCAAACCATCGCCATCGCCACCGAAGCCGGAACCATCTGGCTCTGGCAGCCTGGCGCCGGCAGCCCACGCGCGCTCAAGGGTCACGAGCAGCAGGTCCGGGGCGTGCGCTTTTCCGGTGACGGCGCGCTCCTGTTCAGCTACTCCTACGACGGCACGTCCAGAGCGTGGGACGTACGCAGCGGTTCGGCGCTCGGGCTGGTCACCGCGCACGACCGGATGCTGAACGATCTGGAGGTCTCAACCGATTCCAGTCGCCTGGTCACCAGCAGCTGGGGGCAGCTGCAGGTTGCGGACATCGGCCTGGAACGACGCACGGCGAGCGAGCTCGCGGCGATCCTTGCTTGCCAGACGCCTTGGGTGTTCGACGAAGTCCGCTCCAGCCTCACGCCAGCCGCACCCGACCCATCGCGTTGCCTACACCACAAATGAAAAAGCCGGGAAGCGCGACGCGCTTCCCGGCTCGAGTAACGCAGCTTCCTAGTCGTGCGGGCTGGCCGGAGGCTGATCGCCCGGACGTTTCGGCAGCGGAATCGGACCGATGCCGCCACCGGTCAGTCCCAGCGCACGGTTGCCGATGCTGCCGAGCACACCTGGCACGCGGTTGACGTAACCGACCGGATCATCGGTGGGACCGCAAGGGTCCCCGCCGTCGAAGCAGGGGTTCATCACGTCCTGGACCGAACCCTGAACGACGTACTGCAAAACGAAGCCGAGGGTCTCGGTGACCCACAGCTGCAGGTCTTTCGCATACTGATCCCTGTTGTACACGAACCAGGTACCTGCTGGAGCGGACCGCCGCCCGTCGGAGGGCCGGATCCCGGCAGCCCAGGCAGATCGGGCAGAGCCGGCAGATCCACGGAAGGAACGCGCGGCTCGCTCACGAGACCCTTGGCCGTGGCGATGATCCGCGAGCCGGGCGTCCCCTGCAGGGCAGGCAGCGTCGGCAGCGCGCCCGCCGACGGGATGCGCGCCGCAAAAAGCGGGTTTTTATGCAGTGGCGCAAGCGGGCCGGCCTGCGCGACCGGGCTCGCGATCAGACAGATCCCCAAGACCAGCAGCAGCTTCTTCATCGATATCCCCCGATATTGTTTGGACAGTTGACGCACAAACAGGCTAGCAGGTCTTTCGGGAGGCGCGACGGGCCCCTTGCGATGACGCCCTCAAAACTGTGAGCCGCCTCACAATTCGGCCGACATTCCGTCGACGGCGGCTATAATCCGCGCCCCTTACGACGCTCCAAGCCGCTTCCAGATCATGGCCCAATACGTTTACACGATGAACCGCGTCGGCAAGGTCGTGCCGCCGAAGAAAGAGATCCTGCGCGACATCTCGCTGTCGTTCTTCCCCGGCGCCAAGATCGGCGTGCTCGGCCTCAACGGCTCGGGCAAATCCACGCTGCTGCGGATCATGGCCGGCATCGACACGGACATCGTCGGCGAGGCGCGGCCGCAGCCGGGCCTGAAGGTGGGCTTCCTGCCGCAGGAGCCGCAGCTGGATCCGAACAAGACGGTGAAGGAATGCGTCGAGGAAGCGCTCGGCGACGTCCTCAAGCTGAAAGCCGATCTCGAGGCCGTCTACGCGGCGTACGCCGAGGAAGGCGCGGACTTCGACAAGCTTGCTGCCAAGCAGGCGGACCTGGAATCGAAGATCGCCGCCTCCGGCGCCGAGAACACGGACCTGGTTCTCGAGAAGGCGGCGGAGGCGCTGAACCTGCCCGATTGGGACGCCAAGGTGCCGACGCTGTCGGGCGGCGAGAAGCGCCGCGTCGCGCTGTGTCGGCTGCTGCTCTCCAAGCCCGATATGATCCTGCTCGACGAGCCGACCAACCATCTCGACGCCGAATCGGTCGCGTGGCTGGAGAAATTCCTCAACGATTTTCCGGGGACGATCATCGCGGTCACGCACGATCGCTATTTCCTCGACAACGTCGCCGGCTGGATCCTCGAGCTTGACCGCGGCTACGGCATCCCCTGGCAGGGCAACTACTCCTCGTGGCTGGAGCAGAAGGAAAAGCGCCTGGAAACCGAGCAGAAGCAGGAGGACGCCCACACCAAGGCGATGAAGGAAGAGCTCGAGTGGATCCGCAAGAATCCGAAAGGGCGGCAGGCGAAATCCAAAGCGCGCGTGAAGGCGTTCGAGGAACTCGCCTCGCAGGAATTCCAGAAGCGCTCAGAGACCAAGGAGATCTACATCCCACCCGGTCCGCGTCTTGGCGAGCTGGTGATCGAGGCCAAGGACGTCAAGAAGCAGTACGGCGATCGCGTGCTGTACCAGGGCGTGAGCTTCAAGGTGCCGCGCGGCGCCATCGTCGGCATCATCGGCGCCAACGGCATGGGCAAGACCACGCTGTTCCGCATGCTGGTGGGCAAGGAGAAGCCGGACGGCGGCGAGATCCGCATCGGCGAGACGGTGAAGTTCGCCTACGTCGACCAGTCGCGCGACCTGCTCGACGGCGAGAAGACCCTGTTCCAGGAGCTCTCCGGCGGCAGCGACATCCTCAAGATCGGCAACTACGAGATTCCGGCTCGCGCCTACATCGGCCGCTTCAACTTCAAGGGCGCGGACCAGCAGAAGCGTGTGAAGGAGCTGTCCGGCGGCGAGCGTAACCGCGCGCACCTGGCAAAGACCCTCCAGGCTGGCGGCAACGTGCTGCTGCTCGACGAGCCGACCAACGACCTCGACGTCGAAACCTTGCGTGCGCTCGAAGAAGCGATCCTCGACTTCCCCGGCTGCGCGCTGGTGATCTCGCACGACCGCTGGTTCCTGGACCGCGTCGCCACGCACATCCTGGCGTTCGAGGACTCCGGCGAAGTGGTCTGGCACGAAGGCAACTACCGCGAGTACGAAGACGACTTCCGCCGGCGCACCGGCAGCGAGCCCGGCGTGAACCGCAAGGCAAGACACAAGAAGCTGGCCTGACATGAAATCCCTTCCGCTGTTCTGCGTCCTCGCCGCGCTGTCGTTCGTTTCCGCCGCCGGCGCTGCCGGCAAGCAGGCGCGCTTCACCCTCGAGATCAAGGTCGACGGACAGCAGTCCTGGAAGGCGGTGCAGGATTACGGCAACGCGACCATCGCCGAGTCCTACAAGGTCGTGAGCTACCTGAACGCGATCGGCGACCTCAGCAACGTCGCCACGATGGCGCCCGACTTCGCGCAGAAGCAGATGGCTACGGCCGCGCGCGTGCAGGCCAAGGTGGCCGAGGCCCAGGGCGATGCGGTCAAGCAGCCCAAGACCAACGCCGAGTACGCAGCGTTGCAGAAGGCGCTCGCCGAGAAGACGCAGAAAGCGCTCGCGGCGTGCAAGAACGAGATGAGCTGCATGATGCAGGTCGGCCAGCGCCACGCGCAGGAGTCGGCAGCGATCCGGCACCCGTCGATGACGCAGGCGGCCGCTTCGGGCGCCGCCGAGGAAGACGAGCCGCAAGCCGACGACTACCGCTACCAGACCTATGCCGGCGACCAGTCCAAGCTCGCCGACGTGCTCATCACCTTCAACGATCGCGCCGAGGGCGCCTACGCCGACGTCGGCGGCATGGTGCCGTGGACCGAGACGCACACGGCGAGCTATCGCGGCAACGACGTCGACCGCAAGCTGGCGGCGCTCAATCAGTTCGAATACGACGTGCGCGAGAACAAGTTCTACACGCGTCAGGTCGGGCTGCCGGGCGCGCGCGGACGTTACACCTACAAGGACCGCCTGCACGGCGCCCCGACGGTGAACGACAACGCCGAGATGATCGGCGTCGGCGAAGCCATCGACTGGGCGATGGCGCAGATCCGTGACGGCGTGCCTGCTTCCGGATCGAAGAGCACGGTGCTCAAGCCTGCGCGCGCCCGCGGCGGTGTGGTGACCTCCGGCGCGACCAGCAGCGGCGCGATCAAAGTGAGCGTCAGCTGGAAGTTCGAGCGCCTTTGAGCCTGCCTGACCGCACGCTCGCCTACCGCTGGCGCGATCGCCAGCTGCAGCCGGTCGCGTTCGCGCAAAGCGTTGCCCTCGACGATTTGCTGTGCATCGACCGGCAGAAAGAGCTGCTGCTGCGCAATACCAGGCAGTTCGTCGCCGGCCGTCCCGCCAACCACGCGCTGCTGACCGGCGCGCGCGGCACCGGCAAGTCCTCGATCGTGAAGGCGCTGCTGGGGGAGTTCGGCGCGCAGGGGCTACGGCTGGTCGAGGTTCACCCTCAGGACCTCGTCAACCTCCCGGACGTGTTCGCGCCGTTGCGCGACCGCAAGGAGCGCTTTGTGCTGTACGTCGACGACTTCTCGGTCGCGTCCAGCGATCCGGCGCTGGTGGCGCTGAAGACCGCGCTCGACGGCGGCATCGAGGAACCCCCGGAGAACGTGCTGATCTACGCCACCAGCAACCGCCGGCACCTGATGCCCGAGATGAAGAGCGACAACCAGGAATACCACTGGCTCGATGACGAGCTTCATCCCGGCGAGAGCACCGAGGAGAAGATCTCGCTGTCGGAGCGGTTCGGGCTGTGGCTGTCGTTCCCGCAGTTCAGCCAGGACCAGTTTCTGCAGATCGTGCGCATGCACCTGCAGCTGCTGGGGTGCCAGGAGTGGAGCGAGGATCTGCAGAAGCAGGCCCTGCGCTGGGCACTGGCGCGCGCATCACGCTCGGGTCGCGTGGCGCAGCAGTTCACGCGGGATTACGTGGGCAAGCTTTTGTAGGAGGGGCTGTTAGCCCCGACCATCAATCGCGGTCTTCCCCGCAGCTTCCCCGCAGCTGCATCCGCTTGAGCTCGGCCTGGTGCGCTCGATAGAACGCCACCTGCGCGGCTGACAGACCGGGCAGCTTCGACGCATCGGCGCCCATCTCCACGACTGCGCCGGCGCCGATGAGGACGATGGGCAGCAGTACCGACGTCGCGGGCTTCAAGACCCGCCGGCTGGAAATAGCGCGCCACGAGCGGGCTCTTGCCGACGCGCTTGATCGCCTGCTCGAGCGATTCGCCCGGGTGCATCGCCGACTCCTCGGCCTGCTCCTGCAGCCGGCGGTCGTCCTTGCAGGCCGCGTCCATCGCGGCGATGGCGCGCGCGTACTTGCCCAGCGTGTCCATCGACAGGGCGTAGCCGCTCATCGATTGCACGTCCGCCGCGGAGATCGCGGGCTTGCCGGCGAGCGCGGGCGCGCTCGTCAGCATCGCGATCAGGATCATCGCTCGAAAGGCCATCGTCACCTCGGTCGAACAGGGTTGACCATTCCAGGATCAAGCTTAAGGCACAATAGAGAAGCGCCGGATAGACAGGACGTGGCACGCACAGGACGAGCGACGGCGCTCCGGGGGAGATGTTCATGAGCACGTCCGTGTTTCGTCTGGCAGCGCTGGCGGCCAGCGTTCTGCTGGGGTCCTGCCTGGGTGGCGGCGGTGCGGACGATGCCATCGGCGACCTCACCGGCGCCTGCGAAAGCATCACCGGCGGCGAGTCCACCGTGGCCAGCAACATCGCCGACGGCTGCTTCGGGTGCATGGTCGAGAACGAAGAGCAGGCTGCCGATGGCGATCTGGCCACGTTCGCGACTGTGACCGCGCCAATCTCGTTTGCGGGTCAGGGCGTTTCCATCCGCGCCACGGCCCAGTCCGGGATCATCTTCGCTTCCGGCCAGCTGGCGGGTGTCTACTTCAAGGCGCCGGCATCCAGCGGCTTCGGCAACGCGGACCTCGCCGTGACGATCACCACGCATCTCGCCGGCGACCTGCAGGAGAATCCGACCACTTACAAAACCAAGGACCTGGGCGGCGGCGTGTTCTTCAAGTCTTTCAAGACCACCGAAGTGTTCGACGCCGTGGAGATCATGGTCAGCAACACGCAGGCGGCGAGCGGCCCGTTCGAGATCCAGGAGATCTGCAGCAACAGCAACCTCGAGTAGCCGGTCGGCTACTTGTGCGTCTTCAGCAGGCCGCCGACCTTGTCGGTGTACTTCTTCATCGCATCGTCCTTCGACGTGCCCTTGAGCTTGGCCCACGCGTCGTACTTGGCGCGGCCCACCATGTCCAGCATGCCCGGACGGCTGCCGGCAACGTCGCCTTCCGACGCCTGCTTGTAATGGGCGTAGAGGAACAGCATGTCGTCGTTGCCCGGGCGCTTGGTCAGCGTCTTGACGTCCTTTTGCGCCTGCTCGAATGCCGCCTTGTTGTCCGCCATGTTCCCCTCCAGATGGTGTGAGCTGGTTTTATACGCGGTTTCGGTCCAGCGTGACAAAGCTGTACGCGTGCGCGTGGCGCGCATCGGCGACGTGATCTTCGCGCTCGATTTCCCGCCAGTCGGCAGGCTCGAATTCGGGGAACCAGGTGTCGCCGGAGAGCTTGGCGTGCACGCGGGTGAGATAGATGCGATCGGCCTGAGGGAGGATCTGCGCGTAGAGCTCCGCGCCGCCGATGACCATGAGCTCGCGATGGCGCGCGGCCTCCAGGACGTCGTCGAGCGCGCGGAACACGCGCGCGCCATCGGGCTTGAACGCGGGATCGCGCGTCAGCACCCAGTTCTCGCGTCCCGAAAGCGGTCGGCCCAGCGAATCCCAGGTCTTGCGGCCCATCAGCACGGCCTTGCCCAGCGTGAGCGCGCGGAAGTGCTGCAGGTCGTCGGGCAGGCGCCACGGCAGCTTGCCACCCGCGCCGATCAGGCGGCCCTCGTCCATCGCCACGACCAGGCAGATGCGCTTCAGACCGCCACCGGCGCCTTGATGTGCGGATGCGGGTCGTAGTCGACCAGCTTGAAATCCTCGTACTTGAACCCGAACAGGTCCTTCACGTCCGGGTTGATCACCATCTTCGGGAGCTTGCGCGGCGCGCGCGACAGCTGCTCGCGCGCCTGCTCCAGGTGGTTGGTGTAGAGGTGGCAGTCGCCGCCGGTCCACACGAAATCGCCGGGCTGCAGGCCGCAGACCTGCGCGACCATCATCGTCAGCAGCGCGTAGCTGGCGATGTTGAAGGGCACGCCCAGAAAGATGTCGCAGGAACGTTGGTAGAGCTGGCAGGAGAGCTTGCCGCTCGCGACGTAGAACTGGAAGAACGCATGGCATGGGGGCAGCGCCATGCTGTCGATCTCGCCGACGTTCCAGGCCGAGACGATCAGCCTGCGCGAGTCGGGATTGCCGCGGATCTGGTCGAGCAGCAGCTGGATCTGGTCGATGTGCCGGCCAGCGGCGGTCGGCCACGAGCGCCACTGCACGCCGTAGACGGGCCCGAGCTCACCGCTCTCGTCGGCCCACTCGTCCCAGATGCTGACGCCGTGATCGCGCAGGTACTTCACGTTGCTGTCGCCCTTAAGGAACCACAAGAGCTCGTGCACGATCGACTTGGTGTGCACCTTCTTGGTGGTCAGCAGCGGGAAGCCCTCTGCAAGGTCGAAGCGCATCTGATGGCCGAACAGCGACAGCGTGCCGGTGCCGGTGCGATCGGACTTCGGCGTGCCGTTCTCCAGCACGTGCCGCATGAGGTCGAGGTACCTGCTTCATGCGGGCGAGCGCGCCGGATGGTGGCCGTGCGCCCACCACCACAGCACGCCACCGGCGATCCACATCGGCACGCAGAGCATCATGCCCATGGTCACCCAGGTGGTGCCGAACAGGTAGCCGATATGGGCGTCGGGCACGCGCATCGTCTCCACGAAGGTGCGGAAGCCGGCGTACAGCAGCAGGAACAAGGCCGAGATCGCCATGCGCGGACGCGGCTTGCGTCCGTACCAGTACAGGATCGCCAGCATCGCCAGCCCCTCGAGCCCGGCTTCGTAGAGCATGGTCGGATGGCGCGCGTCGGGCCCGGCACGCGGGAAGACCATGCCCCAGGGCATGATCGTCGGCGCGCCCCAGAGCTCACCGTTGATGAAGTTGCCGATGCGACCGGTGAACAGCCCGAAGGGGACCATCACTGCGGTGAAGTCCCCGACCTCCCAGTACGGCAAGTGATGCTTCCAGGCGAAGACGCCCAGGGCGATCAGCACGCCGGTGAGCCCGCCGTGGAACGACATGCCGCCTTCCCAGATGCGGAAGAGGACGGTCGGGTCCTGCACGAAGCCGTCGAAGTTGTAGAAGAAGGTGTAGCCGATCCGCCCGCCCAGGATCACGCCCATCACGCCGTAGAACAGCAGGTCGCCGACCCGCTCGCGCGGCCACTGCACGTGCGGCATCCGCGCCCGCAGGGTGCCGATCCACCAGGCGCCCCAGAAGCCCAGCAAGTACATGAGTCCGTACCAATGTACCGACAGCGGACCCAGGCGCAGCGCGACCGGATCGAAGTTGGGATGCACGAGCATGGGGCGCATTTTAAGCACTGCAACCCGGCGGCGCGCGAACAAACGGCTGTTCCGGCGGTCAACCGTTCGAGCATAATCGCGTCGCATCCTGCTTCCCGAGGCTTGAAATGAAGATCCGCATCATCGTCGTGGCCGCCCTTGCCGCCATGCTGGCCGCAATGCCGTCGCTTGCCCGGCGCGACCGGAACCAGGACACCACCACGACGAACTCCATGGGCATGTCCCAGCAGCCGCAGCAGGAGGACAACTCCACGCAGAAGGAGCGGCACAACAAGCGCTCGCACAAGAAGGATCGCAAGAAGAAGCGGCGGCGCCGCCATCTCGGGGACGATCAGGACACGAGCAACACGCGCGGCCAGCAACCCCCCAAGTACTAGCGCCGTGAACGCCGCCCGGACGCTGCTGCTCGCTACCTGCATCACGCTGCTCGGGGCCGCCGACCAGTCGCTGGGCCCGCCCAAGGTCGGCGCCCCGGCGCCTGACTTCAACCTGACCAGCAACGAGGGCAAGCCGGTCACCCTCAAGGACTACCGCGGCAAGTGGGTGGTGCTTTACTTCTACCCGAAGGATTTCACCTCCGGCTGCACGATCGAGGCGCACAACTTCCAGCGCGACCTGGCCAAATATGAAAAGGCCAACGCCGTGATCCTCGGCGTCAGCGTCGATACCGCAGGTTCCCACAAGGAGTTCTGCGCCAAGGAAGGGCTGTCCTTCAAGCTGCTCGCCGACGTCGGCGCGAAAGTGTCCGCCGTCTACGACTCGGTGATGGAGTACCAGGGGTCGACGCTGTCGGCCCGCAACACCTTCCTCATCGATCCCAACGGCAACATCGCGCGCGCCTTCATGAACGTGAAGCCGCAGCCGCACAGCGAGGAAGTGCTGGCGGCGCTCGGAGAACTTCATGCTCATCCCTAAGCGGCATCCCGTGCGCCTTGCTCTCGTGCTCCTGTGCCTGAGCCCGGCAGCTGCCTTTGCGGCGGCACCGCCAGAGGAGCCCACGTCGGAGATCTACGACTATCTCGTCCAGAACGTTTGCGTGGACGATCAGGGCAAGGCGCTGCGCATCTCGCCGCTGGACGACAAGTGTGCGCGCCAGCGAAACCTGCGCCTGGGCGAAGGGTTGCCCTATCACAAGCACGACTGGGCAGGGGTCAAGGCCAAGGGTGAAGCCGCCGACCTCGGCCATCAGCGCGACGATACCGTCCCTGTTTTCTATCCCGGGGTCGGATATTTCGTCTTGGGAACCCTCGATTTCGGCGATGGCCAGCGCAAATTCGGGGTCTACGACGGCGACAAGGGAGATGGCCTAAGCCTGATCAGCATCCAGGGCGACTACGCCGGAAGCGTGATGACCTTCGACCACCACGCGGGCGTGCAGTTGTTCACCAATCCGGATCATTGCCGCGGTAAGGTCGACATCGACAGCCTGATCGGAGGCTGGGTTTACGCTCCGGTTGACCTCGCCCGTAACCCCGCCGGCATGCTCAATTCGAGCATCAAGCGCGTCCCCGCTTTTGGCGTGGCATGCCCGCCCGCGCGTCGCAATCAGACCACCAAGTGGTATCTGAGGGACTATGCGCCCATGACCGGCACGGACACCCCAGGGTCGAAGAAATTTCGAACGCTGATCTCCGAGCACTTCTCCGGGAAGGACTCGAAGAAGTTCGCTCATCTGGAACGCATGTATTTCACGCGTGAGCTCGGGCGGATTCGCTGGGAGCGCTGGCAGAACCTGTCGCAGCAGGCCCGCGAAGGCGACGAAGAGTCCGCCGACATGCTGGAGAGCAGCGGACGTTGCAGCGGCGGGGTCGGCCCACCCGATTTCCCAGGCAAATGGACCATGGTCAGGTGCCATGAATGGAGCAACCTGATCCCTACGACTTCGGCCGAAGGCGACCACTTGGACACATGGTTCAGGGCGCTGACAAATGCTACGCGTGCCGGTCCGTTGCTCAACGTCAAGATGAGGTGAGCCGGTTAGCATGCCGTATGCGCGTCTGGGCGTTGATCCTGGTTATTCTGGTGTTTGCCGACCCGGCGCATGCATTCAGCTCGTGCACGCTAACGACGTTCTCCCCTGGCCCCGCCACGATCCCGGGTGAGCAGTCGGACCCCGCAGTCGCTGGCCAGAACGTCTACGCGGGGTATTCCGATACTTCGGGTCTTGTGCTGCAGGTTTCCAACGACGGCGGAGCCACCTGGCGCGCCGTGGCGCTGGACCCGGCAGGAAAACTGCCGCGCATCGTAGCGCTGGGCTCGCAGGTCTACGTAGCCTGGTTCACACACGTCGCAGATCAATGGTCGGTCGCGTTGGCGCGGAGCAGCGACGCTGGCACGAGCTTTGTGACCAGCAACCTCGGGCCCACGTATGTTGTGCCGGGCCAAGCTCCTTCCGACGATGAGGAGATTCAGCTTTCCGCGGTCGCGGGCCACGTCGCGCTGATCTATCGCAGTGGCAGCGGCACCAGCATGGTGGTGGCCGCAAGCACCGATTACGGCAATACCGTCACCTACACCGACTTGCCGTCGCCGAAATTCCCCGGCGAGGAGGTCATCGAAATGTCCGGACGCAAGATTTTCGTGGCCTGGAACGATTTTGGCGCCGACGGTCTATTAAAAATCTTCGGCTCGTTCAGCGTGAATGCCGGCCAGACGTTCTCGCCGCCGGTGAACATGACGGCCGACGGCATCGACGAGCGCGAGCCGATCATCGCCCTTGCCAAGAAGACGGGAACGCTCTACATGGTATGGCGCGCATCGAAGACGCCATACGGCCTAACAGTGGGCTTCATAAGGCGAAGCGATGATTTCGGCCAGACCTGGTCGGAGCCCAAGCTGATAGATGAGGAAGCTCGACGAGCTCGACAGTTCTCGGTCTTCGCCGTCGAGCAGACGGTCTACGTGGCCTATCTGCGCCATAGGACACCCGACAATTGGTGGGCCTACTTACGCATCAGCCGTGATGGCGCCACCACTTTCGAGACACCCATCAAGCTGGGCGACACGGGGGCCACCGGCATGCTCACGAATGAAGACCATGCACCCCGGATGTGGGCCGGCGGCGATCTATTCCGAATCGTGCACCAGGTGCTGGGTTCCATGTACATCCGCTCGAGCGTCGACCGCGGCATTCGCTGGTCCAAGCGATTGCTCGGGGCTGGGGAAGAGGGCATGGTTGCCAGGAATTCCGTGATGTGGCTCGGCACGGACGCCTCGGTGCAATTCGCTCAGTGCGAGTGATTGCAGGTTACGCGGCTCTGAAGAACAGCGCCTTCAGGTACCGCGTCTCCGGGATCGCCGGATGCACCGGATGATCCGGACCCTGTTCTCCCCGCTCCAGTAGCTGTAGACGACGGCCGTTGCGGCGCGCTTCGCGCAGCACCACGCGCTGCAGCGACTCCTCTTCCATGTGGTGCGAGCAGGAGCAGGACACCAGGATGCCATCGGGCGTCAGCACGTTCATCGCCGCGCGATTGAGCGTCGCGTAATGCTCCAGCCCCGCCTCGTAGTCCTTGCGTCGCTTGATCAGCGCCGGCGGATCCACGACCACGATCTCGAACTGCCGTCCTTCCGACCGCAAGGCCTTCAGCACGTCCAGCGCCTCGCCCTGGAAGGCCTCGATCTCCATTTCGTTGCGCTCGGCGTTCTCGTGTGCCGCCTGCAGAGCGGGCTCCGAGCTGTCGACGCACGCGACGCTCGCCGCGCCAAGCTTGCCCGCCCGGATCGCCCAGGCGCCGACATAGCTGAAAACGTCCAGCACGCGCGCGCCCTTGGCGTAGCGCTCGAGCCGGCTGCGGTTGTCGCGCTGGTCGTAGAACCAGCCGGTCTTCTGTCCGCTGCGGATCGGCGCCGCGAACGTGCAGCCGCCCTCGACCACTTCGGCAGACTCGGGAACGTCGCCGACGATCTCTTCGTAGAGAGGCAGTCCTTCGAGCTCACGCGCCGACGTGTCGTTGCGCAGCAGGATGCCCTTGGGCTTGATGGTGGCCTGCAGGGCTTCGAGCACCTGCGCCTTCAAAGACTCCATGCCGGCCGTGGTCAGCTGCACGACCAGGACGTCGCCGTAGCGATCCACGATCAGGCCGGGTAAACCGTCCGACTCGCCGTAAACCAGCCGGTAGTGCGGCGTCGGGTAGATCCGGGTGCGCAGCGCCGCCGCCGACTCGATGCGGCGGATCAGCCAGTCGGTGTCGATCGTCGCGTCGCCCTTGCCGGTCAGCAGGCGCGCGCACAGCAGGGTGTTCGGATTGACGTAGCCGATGCCCAGCGGCTTGCCGCGCGCCTCCTCGATCCGGCAGATCGATCCGGCCGCCATCCCCTTGAGCGGCGTCTGGGCAATGTCGACCTCGTTGGAATAGACCCACAGGTGGCCCATCCGCAGGCGCCGTTCTTCGCGGGGCTTGAGTCTCAGAACCGGCAGGGAATCCTTCAATTTTTTCGAGTTCTCTTGATGCCAAGGACAAAAGCAGTCGCGTATCATAGCGACCATCCAAGCGCGCGCTGTCGCGATTCATCGCTGCGGCGTCCCAATCAGACAAGTCGCGGAGACAAGAAGGCGTGGAATTCCTGACCGCGCTCAAGCCGCAAACGTGGTCGGCCCTGGTGTACTTGGGCGGCGTGCTGGGCCTTTGCAGCCTGATGCTCGGCCTGTCCCACCTCCTCGGCGGCCGCGACTGGGGCCGCGCCAAGAACGAGCCCTTCGAGTCGGGCGTGGTCGGCGCCGGGTCCACCCGCATGCGCCTGTCGGCGAAGTTCTACCTCGTCGCCATGTTCTTCGTGATCTTCGACGTCGAGGCGCTGTTCCTCTATGCCTGGGCGATCAGCCTCAAGGAGTCCGGCTGGGCCGGCTTCATCGAAGCCTGCATCTTCATCTTCATCCTGGTCGCCAGCCTCGTTTACCTGTGGATGATCGGCGCGCTCGAGTGGGCGCCGGAGTCGCGCCGGAAATGGAAGGCCGGCCACGCCAACGTGCCGCCGGCGGTTCAATAGCGAGAAGGACGACATGGAATACACGCTGACAAGGATCGACAAGGACGCGCAGCGCTATCCGATGCAGAAGCGCGAGAAGGTCGCCGATCCGATGGAGGAATCGGCCGACGGGCAGGTCCACAAGAACATCCTGATGGGAAAGCTGCACGACTGGATCAACTGGGGCCGCAAGCACTCGATCTGGCCGTACAACTTCGGGCTGTCCTGCTGCTACGTGGAGATGGCCACCGCCTTCACGCCGACGCACGATCTCGCCCGCTTCGGCGCCGAGGTGATCCGCGCCTCGCCGCGCCAGGCCGATCTCATGGTCATCGCCGGCACCTGCTTCATCAAGATGGCGCCGGTGGTGCAGCGCCTCTACGAGCAGATGCTCGAGCCCAAGTGGGTCATCTCGATGGGCTCCTGCGCCAATTCCGGCGGCATGTACGACATCTATTCCGTGGTGCAGGGCGTCGACAAGTTCCTGCCGGTGGACGTCTACATCCCCGGCTGCCCGCCGCGGCCCGAAGCGTTCCTGCAGGGACTCAATCTTCTCCAGGACTCGATCGGCAAGGAGCGCCGCCCGCTGTCGTGGGTCGTCGGCGACCAGGGCGTCTATCGCCCGCTGATGCCGGCGCAGCGCGAAATCAAGCGTCCCGAGCGTAGCGCGCAGACGACGTTGCGCACCCCAGACTCCGTCTAAGAACGTCTCATGGCCGACGACGTCGCACTCTCCACCGGCGCCACGCACGAGATCGTGCGCAGCCTGTTCGGGCGCTTCGGCGAGAGCAGCTTCGTGCGCCAGCAGACCGCCGACGGCATGCCGACCTTGTGGGTCGGGGTCGAGAAGCTCGGCGACGTGCTGCGGTACCTGAAGAACCAGGTCGCCAAGCCGTACAAGATGCTCTACGACCTGACGGCGATCGACGAGCGCCTGCGCAAGCATCGCGAAGGGCAGCCGAAAGCCGACTTCACCGTCGTCTACCAGCTGCTCTCCATCGACCGCAACGAAGACCTGCGCCTGAAGGTCGCGCTGGTCGGCGACAAGCCGTCGCTGCCGACGATCATCCCGATCTACGCCAACGCCAACTGGTACGAGCGCGAAGTCTGGGACATGTTCGGCATCGTCTTCACCGGGCATCCGAACCTGCGCCGGATCATGCTGCCGCCGCGCTGGGAGGGTCACCCCTTGCGCAAGGACTACCCGGCGCGCGCGACCGAGTTCGACCCGTTCATGCTCGACCAGATGCGCCAGGACCTGGACCAGGAGGCGCTGCTGTTCAAGCCCGAGGAATGGGGCATGCAGCGCTCGACGCCCGAGCACGACTTCATGTTCCTGAACCTCGGGCCCAACCACCCTTCCGCGCACGGCGCCTTCCGCATCGTGCTGCAGCTCGACGGCGAGGAGATCGTCGACTGCGTGCCCGACATCGGCTACCACCATCGCGGCGCCGAGAAGATGGGCGAGCGCCAGTCCTGGCACACGTTCATCCCCTACACCGACCGCATCGACTACCTGGGCGGGGTGATGAACAACCTGCCCTACGTGATGACGGTGGAGAAGCTCGCCGGCATCACCGTGCCGGACCGCGCCAAGGTGATCCGCGTGATGATGGCGGAGTTCTTCCGAATCATGTCGCACCTGCTGTTCTACGGGACCTACGCGCAGGACGTCGGCGCGATGTCGCCGGTGTTCTTCATGTTCGTCGACCGGCAGAAGGCCTACGACGTGGTCGAGGCCGTCACCGGGTTCCGCATGCACCCGGCGTGGTACCGCATCGGCGGCGTTGCCGCAGATCTGCCGCGCGGCTGGGACGTGAAGGTGCGCCAGTTCATCGACTGGCTGCGTCCGCGCATGAACGAGTACGAGAAAGCGGCGCTGAAGAACGCCATCCTGGTGGCGCGCTCCAGGGGCGTGGCCAAGTACGACACCGCGCAGGCGCTGGAGTGGGGCGTCACCGGCCCGGGCCTGCGCGCGACCGGCTGCAACTTCGACCTGCGCAAGGCGCGTCCCTACTCCGGCTACGAGAACTTCCAGTTCGAAGTGCCGCTGGCAGCCAACGGCGACGTCTACGACCGCGCGGTGATCCGCGCCGAGGAGATCCGCCAGTCGCTGAACATCATCGAGCAGTGCCTGAACAACATGCCGGAAGGCCCGTTCAAGGCGGACCATCCGCTGACCACGCCGCCGCCGCGCGAGAAGATGCTGCACGACATCGAGACGCTGATCACGCACTTCCTGCAGGTGTCGTGGGGCCCGGTGATCCCGGCCGACGAGGCCAGCCTGTCGATCGAAGCCACCAAGGGCATCAACAGCTATTACCTGGTCTCCGACGGCAGCACGATGAGCTACCGCACGCGCATCCGCACGCCGTCGTTCCCGCACCTGCAGCAGATCCCTTCCGTGATCCGCGGCGCGATGATCCCGGACCTGATCGCCTACATCGCCTCCATCGACTTCGTCATGGCGGACGTCGACCGATGAATCCAGTGAAGCTCGCGGACTTGAAGAAGGTGCAGCTCTTCGTCCTCTCCGCCGAAGAGCAGCGCGCCATCGAGCACGAGGTCGCGCATTACCCCGACTCGCGCGCCGCCTCGATCGAGGCGCTGAAGATCGTGCAGAAGCGTCACGGCTACGTGCCGGACGGCGCGTACGAGCCAGTCGCAAAGCTGATCGGCATGAGCGCGGCGGAGCTCTTCGGCGTTGCCACGTTCTACAGCCTGATCTTCAAGCACCCGGTCGGCCGCCACGTCATCAAGCTCTGCGACAGCCTGTCCTGCCATCTCACCGGCTACGAGGACGTGAGGAAGAAGCTGCAGCAAAAGCTCGGCATCGGCTTCGGCCAGACCAGCGCCAACGGCTGCTTCACGCTGCTGCCGATCTGCTGCCTGGGCGCCTGCGACAAGGGGCCGGTGCTGATGATCGACGACGACACGCACGGCAACGTGACTCCAGAAGGCATCGACAAGCTGCTCGAGAAGTACGTATGAGCCCCGAGACGCATCCGCTCACGCACAACATCCGGCTGGACCGCCCGCTGGGCCTGAAGGAATTCGAGGCCGCCGGCGGCTACTCGGCGCTGAAGAAGGCGATCAAGGAGATGACGCCGGCCGAGGTGCAGACTAAGGTCAAGGAAGCCAACCTGCGCGGTCGCGGCGGCGCGGGCTTCCCCACCGGCGTGAAGTGGTCGCTGATCCCGATGGGTCCCGATGCGGGCCCCAAGTACATGGTGTGCAACGCCGACGAGATGGAGCCGGGCACGTTCAAGGACCGGCTGCTGATGGAAGGCGACCCGCACCAGATGATCGAGTCGATGATCGTCGCCGGCTACGCCATCCAGGCCACCACCGGCTACATATTCCTGCGCGGCGAGTACGTGGTCGCGGCCGATCGGCTGACCATGGCGATCATGGACGCGCGCTCCAAGGGCTACCTCGGCAAGAACATCCTCGGCTCCGGCTGGAATTACGACGTGCACGTGCACACCGGCGCCGGGCGCTACATCTGCGGCGAGGAAACCGCGCTGATCAATTCGCTCGAAGGCCGCCGCGCCAATCCGCGCTACAAGCCGCCGTTCCCGCAGATCAGCGGCCTGTGGGGCAAGCCGACGATCGTCAACAACGTCGAGACGCTCTACAACGTGCCGCACATCGTCAATCGCGGTAGCGAGTGGTTCAAAGGACTGTCGAAGGTCAAGGACGGCGGCACCAAGCTCTACGGCGTCTCCGGCCGCGTGAAGAAACCCGGCTGCTGGGAATTGCCATTCGGCACCACCGTGCGCGAGATCCTCGAGGAGCACGCGGGCGGCATGCAGGACGGATTGAAGCTGAAAGCCTGGCTGCCGGGCGGCGCGTCCACCGACTTCCTCACCGATCAGCACCTGGACCTGGCGATGGACTTCGACACCATCGCCAAGGCCGGCTCGCGCATGGGCACGGGTCTGCTCACCGTGGTGGACGACAAGCAGAACATGGTCAGCGTCGTGCGCAACCTCGAGGAATTCTTCTCGCGCGAGTCGTGCGGCTGGTGCACACCGTGCCGCGACGGCCTCCCCTGGAGCGTGCGGATCCTGAAAGCGCTCGAGGAAGGGCGCGGCACCGCCGACGACCTGCACACGCTGGAGCAGATGACCAAGTGGCTCGGGCCCGGCCGCACGTTCTGCGCGCACGCCCCGGGCGCGATGGAGCCGCTGCAATCGGCGCTGAAGTATTTCCGCAGCGAATTCGAAGCCGGTGTCGCCAAGCCGGCCGTGACCACCTCGGGGGTTTCATCACCGCAGTCCAAGGAGGCAGCATGAACAGCGCCCTTCCCTTCGCTTTCCTGGCCGGGATCGTCCTGGCAGGCCTGATCTTCGTCGTGCTGATCGCGGGCCGCCGCAAGAAGACCGGTCCCGGCAGCCCCACGCCGATCGCGCCCGGCAGTCCCGAAACGCCGGTCAGCGGCGTCGCCACGGATCCCAAGAAGCACAAAGGCTAGAAACCACCGCACCGCATGGCCACCATCCACGTCGACGGCAAGCAGTACCGAGGTCCACGGGACCGACAACCTGCTGCAGGCCTGCCTGTCGCTGGGGCTGGACATCCCGTACTTCTGCTGGCACCCGGCGCTCGGCAGCGTCGGCGCCTGCCGCCAGTGCGCGGTCAAGCAATACAAGGACGACACCGACAAGGTCGGCAAGATCGTCATGTCCTGCATGACGCCGGCGTCCAACGGCACCTACATCTCGATCGACGACAAGGAAGCCGAGCAGTTCCGTGAGGCGGTGATCGAATTCATGATGACCAGCCACCCGCACGACTGCCCGGTCTGCGAGGAAGGCGGCCACTGCCACCTGCAGGACATGACGGTGATGACCGGCCATCACAGCCGGCGCTACCGCTTCGACAAGCGCACGCACCTGAACCAGGAGCTCGGGCCGTTCATCGGCCACGAGATGAACCGTTGCATCTCCTGCTACCGCTGCGTGCGTTTCTACAAGGACTACGCCGGCGGCACCGACCTCGACGTCTTCGGCACCGCCGCCAACGTCTACTTCGGACGCGCGCAGGAAGGCACGCTGGAGAGCGAGTTCTCCGGCAACCTCACCGAGGTCTGCCCCACCGGCGTATTCACGGACAAGACCCACTCGGAGCGCTACACGCGCAAGTGGGACATGCAGTTCGCGCCGTCGATCTGCTCGGGCTGCGCGGTTGGCTGCAACGTCTCGCCGGGCGAGCGCTACGGCGAGATCCGTCGCATCGAGAATCGCTACAACGGCCACGTCAACGGCTACTTCCTGTGCGACCGCGGCCGCTTCGGCTACGGCTACGTCAACCGCAAGGACCGCCCGCACCATGCGCACCTGCTGCGCAGCGGCACCCACGCGCCCGTCACTGACGACCAGGCGGTCGCCGCTGCCCGGGAGCTGCTGGAGAAAGCGGATCGGGTGATCGGCATCGGCTCCCCGCGCGCGTCGCTGGAAGCCAACTTCGCGCTGCGCGAGCTCGTCGGCGCGAGCAATTTCTACAACGGCATGTCGGCGCTCGATCACGATCTGGTGAACCTTGCCCTGAAGATCGTCCGCGACGGCAGCGTGCCCGTCGCGACGATCAAGAGCATGGAAGAGGCCGACGTCGTGCTGGTGCTGGGCGAGGACGTGACGCAGACGGCGCCGCGCTTCGCGCTGGCGATCCGTCAGTCGGTGCGCGGCCGCATGGCTACCGCCGGCGCCAAGAAGAACATCCCCGACTGGCAGGTGATCGCGCTCGCCGATCTCGTGCAGCGCGACAAGAATCCGCTCTTCGTCGCTTCGCCGACCGCCACGCGTCTCGACGACGTGGCGACGCAGACCTTCCACGGCGCGCCGGAGGACCTCGCGCGCCTGGGCTTTGCCATCGCCCGTGCCATCGACGCCAAGGCGCCGGCGGTCAAGGGGCTCGCCGTGCCGACGCAGCAGCTCGCGGATCAGATTGCGCAGGCGCTGCGCGGCGCGACCAAGCCGCTCATCGTCTCCGGTACCGGCTGTGGCTCCGCCGCCGTGATGCAGGCCGCCGCCAACATCGCCCGCGCGCTGAAGGCTGCGGGCAGCGCGGTCGAGCTGTCGCTGGCCATCCCCGAAGCGAACAGCTTCGGCGTCGCGATGATGGACGCGCCGAGCGGCGCCGAAGGGCTGGCGCAGCTGGCGGCGGGCCAGGCCGACGCGCTCGTCGTGCTGGAGAACGATCTTTATCGACGCGCGCCCAAGGCCGCGGTCGACGCGGCGCTGGCCAAGGCCGGCGGCCTCATCGTCATCGATCATCAGCGCACGCCGACCAGCGAGAAAGCGCACGTCGTGCTGCCCGCCGGCTCGGTCTTCGAGAGCGACGGCACGCTGGTGAGCTTCGAGGGACGCGCGCAGCGCTACTTCCAGGTGTTCGACCCCGCCTACTACGACCGCACGATCGCGATCCGCGAGTCCTGGCGCTGGCTCTCGGACATCAGCCAGCGCGAGTGGACCGCGTTCGACGACATTAACGTCGCTTGTGCAGCGGCGATCCCGCAGCTCGCCAGGATCGTCGACACCGCGCCGAAGGCCAGCTTCCGCATGAAGGGCATGAAGCTCGCGCGCATGCCGCATCGCGCCAGCGGCCGCACCGCGCAGAGGGCGAACTTGAGCGTGCACGAGCCCCGGGCCTCGCAGGATCCGGATTCGCCGCTGGGCTTCTCGATGGAGGGCTACAACGGCGTTGGTGCGCTCGATCGTCCGCCGGAGCTGCTGCCGTTCGCGTGGGCGCCAGGCTGGAACTCCCCGCAAGCCTGGAACAAGTTCCAGGCCGAGGTCGGTGGCGAGCTGCGAGGCGGCGATCCGGGCGAGCTGCTGTTCACTGCCGGCGCGCAGGCCAAGGCCGAGTATTTCACCGAAGTCCCGGCGGCCTACAAGGCCGGCGGCGACGGTTTCCGCGTGCTGCCGCTGCACCAGATCTTCGGCAGCGAGGAGCAATCCTCGCGCGCCGAGCCGATCCAGAAACGCATCGCGCAGACGTTCGTGGCGATCAACGCCGACGACGCGCAGAAGCTGGGCCTGAACGGCAAGGCGAGCGTGGAGATCGACGGCACGCGCATCGACGTCGTCGTGCGCCGCTGCGAGCTGCCTGCCGGCGTGATCGGGCTCCCGACGGGCTTTGTGGGTGTGCCGGTGCTGACCGCGACCACGACCGCGAAGGTCAGCAAGGCGGGCGGCGCATGACAAATCGTCAGGAAAGACGATTTGCACGGCCGAAGGCCGCCCGGCAGGGTGCGGCACACGGATGTGCCGCATGAACCCGCTGACCTTGTTCCCGCAGTATCTGCAGCCGTACGTCGCGTCGGGCACCATCGCGCTGCTGCTGCTGCTCTCGCTGGTCGGCATCGCCGCCTGGATGATCTGGCTCGAGCGCCGCCTGCTGGGTCTCTGGCAGGACCGCTACGGCCCCAACCGCGTCGGCCCGTTCGGCCTCGGGCAGGTCGTCGCCGACATGATCAAGATCTTCTTCAAGGAGGACTGGACGCCGCCATTCGTCGACAAGGTGACGTTCTGGATCGCGCCGTTCATCTCGATGGCGTTCATGATGCTGGCCTTCGCGCTGGTGCCGATCACGCCGACGCTGGGCGTGGGCGATTTCAACCTCGGCATCCTCTATTTCCTGGCGATCGTGGGCTTGTCGGCCTACGCGGTGATGCTCGCGGGCTGGTCGTCGAACTCCAAGTACGCGCTCATCGGCGGCATCCGCGTGACCGCGCTGTCGATCACCTACGAAGTGTTCATGGGCCTGTCGCTGATGGGCGTGGTGATGCAGGCGGGCTCGTTCAACGTGCGCGACGTGGTCGAGGCGCAGCGCCACGTCTGGTTCGTGGTGCCGCAGTTCCTGGGATTCTTCCTGTTCCTGCTGGCGGCGGTTGCGACCACGCATCGCACGCCCTTCGATCTGCCCGAAGCCGAGCAGGAGCTCGCCGCGGGATTCCACACCGAGTATTCCGGCATGAAGTTCGGCATGTTCTTCGTCGGCGAGTACGTGGGCATCGTCATGGTCTCGGGCCTGATGGTGGCGCTGTTCTTCGGCGGCTGGCTGGGACCCGGCGTCGACGCGCACCCCTGGCTCGCCCTGCCCTACTTCACCATCAAGACGTTCCTGTTCATGTGCCTGTTCATCCTGCTGCGCGCCGCGCTGCCGCGTCCGCGCTACGACCAGCTGATGTCGGTGGGCTGGAAAGTCTGCCTGCCGGTGGCGCTGATCAATCTCGTCGCAACGGCGACGATCGTGCTGTGGCGCACGCAACACGGAGGCGCCTGATGAAAACGCTTTGGGCCGCGCTGAGCGGCATCGGCACCCAGTTCCGCAGCCTGTTCATGATCTTCATGCACAGCTTCCGCAAGCGCGACACCATCCAGTACCCGGAGGTGAAGCCGTACGTGCCGCCGCGGTATCGCGGCCGCATCGTGCTCACGCGCGATCCCGACGGCGACGAGCGTTGCGTCGCCTGCAACCTCTGCGCGGTGGCCTGCCCGGTCGGCTGCATCTCGCTGCAGAAGGCCGAGCGCGAGGATGGCCGCTGGTACCCGGAGTTCTTCCGCATCAACTTCTCGCGCTGCATCTTCTGCGGCCTGTGCGAGGAAGCCTGCCCGACCAGCTCGATCCAGCTCACGCCGGACTACGAGATCTGCGAGTACAACCGCCAGAACCTGGTCTACGAGAAGGAAGACCTGATGATCAACGGCACCGGCAAGTACCCGGACTACAACTTCTACCGCGTCGCCGGCATGGCTGTTAAAGGCAAGCCCAAGGGCGCGGCGGAGAACGAGGCCAAGCCGGTCGACGTGAAGACATTGCTGCCCTGAAATGGAAATCACCTTCTACATCGCCGCCGCCGTCGCGGTGTTCGCCACGGTGATGACCATCACCAGCACCAACCCCGTGCACGGCCTGCTCTACCTCGTGAGCTCGCTGCTGGCCGTGGCGATGATCTTCTTCGCCGTCGGCGCGCCGTTCGCCGGCGTGCTCGAGGTGATCGTCTACGCCGGCGCGATCATGGTGCTGTTCGTGTTCGTGGTGATGATGCTCAACCTTGGCGAAGCCACGGTGGAGCAGGAGCGCCTGTGGCTCGCGCCGCGCGTCTGGATCGGCCCCGCCCTGCTCGCCGGCATCCTGTTCGGCGAGCTGCTGCGCGTCTTCCATTCGCAGAACCTGCACATGACCGGCTTGCGCGAGATCGGCGCCAAGCAGGTCGGCATCGCGCTGTACGGGCCGTACCTGCTGGGCGTGGAGCTGGCTTCGATGTTGTTGCTCGCCGCGCTGGTCGCGGCTTATCACTTGGGCAAGCACGACTAAACAATGCTGGAAGGGCACGGAATACCGATGGAGCATGGCCTGCTGCTGGCCGGGGCGTTGTTCGCGCTCGGGCTGGTGGGCCTGCTCGTCCGCCGCAACATCCTGTTCGTGCTGATGTCGGTGGAGATCATGATGAACGCCTCGGCGCTCGCCTTCGTCATGGCCGGCGCGCGCTGGCATCAGGCCGACGGCCAGATCATGTTCATCTTCATCCTGACGCTTGCGGCCTGCGAGGCCAGCGTGGGCCTGGCGCTGCTGCTGCAGATCTTCCGGCGCTTCCAGACGCTGGACATCGACGACGCCGGGAAGATGCACGGCTAAGCCATGCTCAATCTCCTGCCACTGGTGTTCATGTTCCCGCTGATCGGCTTCGTCACGCTGGCGTTCGCACGCGGCAAGATGCCGGAGAAGTTCGCCGCCATCGTCGGCGTCGGCTCGGTCGGGCTCTCGGCGCTGCTCACCGCGCTGATCGGCTTCCAGTTCCTGACGAGCCCGCCGGAAGGCGCGGTCCACACGCAGTTGCTGTGGACCTGGATGAACGTCGACGGCTTCGCGCCGCAGTTCGCGCTGCGCCTGGACGCACTCTCGCTGGTGATGCTCGGGGTGATCTGCGGCGTCGGCTTCCTGATCCACATGTACGCGTCGTGGTACATGCGCGGCGACGACGGCTACGACCGCTTCTTCTCGTACATGAACCTGTTCGTCGCCTCGATGCTGTTCCTCGTGCTCGGCGACAACCTGCTGTTCCTCTACTTCGGCTGGGAAGGCGTCGGCCTGTCCTCGTACCTGCTGATCGGCTTCTGGTACAAGGACGCCGCCAACGGCGCCGCCGCGCGCAAGGCCTTCGTCGTCACGCGCGTCGGCGACACCTTCATGGCGATTGGCCTGTTCCTGCTGTTCCACCACCTGGGCACGCTCAACATCCAGGACGCGATGGCAAAGGCGGTGGAGGTCTGGCCGGTCGGCACCGAGATCGCCACCATCTGCGCACTGCTGATCCTCGGCGGCGCCGTCGGCAAGTCGGCGCAGCTGCCGCTGCAGACCTGGCTTCCGGACGCGATGGCCGGTCCCACACCGGTCTCTGCGCTGATCCACGCGGCGACGATGGTGACAGCGGGCGTGTACCTGATCGCGCGCACGCACGTGCTGTTCGAGCTCTCGCCCTTCGCGCTGGAATGCGTGGGCTGGATCGGCGCCGCGACGGCGCTGCTCGCCGGCTTCACCGCGCTGGCGCAGACCGACATCAAGCGCGTGCTCGCCTACTCGACCATGTCCCAGATCGGCTACATGTTCCTGGCGCTCGGCGCCGGTGCTTACCAGCCGGCGATCTTCCACCTGATGACGCACGCGTTCTTCAAGGCGCTGCTGTTCCTCTCGGCGGGCTCGGTGATCCTGGCGATGCACCACGAGCAGGAGATCTACAAGATGGGCGGCCTGCGCACGAAGATCCCGTTCGTGTTCTGGGTGTTCACCATCGGTTGCCTGGGCCTGGTCGCCTTCCCGGGAACGTCAGGCTTCTTCTCCAAGGACGAGATCCTGTTCGAGGCCTGGGCGCACGGCCACGTCGGCCTGTACTACGCGGGCCTGTTCGGCGCATTCCTGACGGCGATCTACACCACGCGCCTGGTGCTGGTCACCTTCTTCGGCGCTCCCCGCACGGAGGCTGCCGAACACGCGCACGGCGGCCACGGCATCGCGCATTCGCTGCCGCTTGGCGTGCTCGCCGTGCTCGCGGTGCTCGGTGGCTTCATCCACCTGCCGCTCGACGGCGTGCTGCCTGAAGCAGCGATCTCCGAAGAGGTCGAGCACCACAAGCACATGATCGAGCTGATCTCGGTGATCACCGGCTTCACCGGCATCGCGCTCGGCTGGCTGCTGTTCCATGCACGGCCGCAGCTCGCCGCGGGCCTGAAGGAAAGCTTCTCGCCGGTCTACCGCTTCTGGCGCTCCGCCTTCGGCTTCGACTGGCTCTATGAGCTGCTGTTCGTGCGGCCGTACCTCTGGTTCGTCCGCATCAACCGCAATGACGGCGTCGACGTCGCCATCGGCCAGATTCCCGTGGCGCTGAAAGCCGCGCACGCGCGCCTGGCGCGCACGCAGTCCGGCCAGACGCGCTGGTACATCGGCGCCATGGGCATCGGCGCGGTGGTCCTGGTCGCCGCGGTGGTGCTGCTATGAGCGGCGGCGACATGGTGCTGGTCTGGCTGCTCGCAATCCCGTTCATCGGCGGATTCCTCTGCTGGCAGGGCGAGCGCTTCATGGGCATCTGGTTCCCGCGCTGGATCGCGCTGGGCACGATGCTGCTGGCGCTCGGCATCTCGGTGTGGCTGTGGGTCGTCTGCGACTGGGCGCTGCCGCCTGCGGGCGGGCATCCGCAGTGGACGCTGGAGTTCCGCGCCGCCTGGATCCCGCGCCTGGGCATCTCCTTCCACCTGGCGATGGACGGCCTGTCGCTGCTGCTGGTGGCGCTGACCAACCTGCTCGGCATGATGGCGGTGATCTGCTCCTGGCGGGAGATCGACCGCAACGTCGGCTTCTTCCACCTGAACCTCTTGTGGAACCTCGGCGGCGTCGTCGGCGTGTTCATCACGCTCGACCTGTTCCTGTTCTTCTTCCTCTGGGAAATGATGCTGGTGCCGATGTACTTCCTGATCGCGCTCTGGGGGCACAACGCCCCTGGCGGCAAGGGCAGGATCTACGCGGCGACCAAGTTCTTCATCTTCACGCAGGCCTCGGGCCTGCTGATGCTGCTGGCGATCCTCGGCCTCGTCTTCGTCAACTACAAGACCAGCGGCGTGCTGACGTTCGACTACGAGGACCTGCTCAAAGCCAAGCTCGATCCGCAGGTCGCCTGGTGGCTGATGCTTGGTTTCTTCATCGCCTTTGCGGTGAAGACGCCGGCGGTGCCGCTGCACTCCTGGCTGCCGGACGCGCACTCGCAGGCGCCGACCGCGGGCTCGGTCGACCTCGCGGGGATTCTCCTGAAGACGGCGGCGTACGGCCTGCTCCGTTTCGGGTTGCCTCTGTTCCCCGAAGCGTCCGCGAGCTTCGCGCCGGTAGCGATGTGGATCGGCGTGGTCGGCATCGTCTACGGCGGCGTGATGACCTTCGCGCAGACCGACATCAAGCGCCTGGTCGCGTTCTCGTCGATCTCGCACATGGGCTTCATCCTGGTCGGCATCTTCGCCGGCACCCAGCAGGCGCTGCAGGGCGTCGTCATCCAGATGCTCGCGCACGGCATCTCCGCCGGCGGCATGTTCATCCTCTGCGGCGAGATCTACGAGCGCATCCACACGCGCGACCTGACCAAGATGGGCGGGCTCTGGGCCCGCTTCCCGTACCTGCCGCCGATCGCGCTCTTCTTCGCCGTCGCGTCGCTAGGTCTGCCTGGCCTCGGCAACTTCGTCGGCGAGTTCCTGATCCTGCTCGGCACCTGGCCGGTCGACCCGGTGGTGACCTGCGTCGCCGCCACGGGCCTCATCCTCGCGGCGGTCTACTCGCTGATCATGGTGCAGCGCGCGTTCCACGGCCCGGTGAAGGATGACCACCACGGCAGCGCCACCGGCATGCTCGAGGACCTGAACACGCGCGAGATCGTGATGATGCTGTCGCTGATGGCGATCCTGGTCTGGATCGGCCTGTATCCGCAGACCGTGCTCAACACCTCCGCCGCGTCCATGCACGCGGTGCACGAGATCTACATGCCTGGGCCGGCTGCAGCGAAGGTCACCGGAGCGGCGCCGTGAACCTCGGCTTCGCGCATTTCATGGCGCTGCTGCCGATCGAGGTGGTCAGCGCCACCATCGTCTTCGTGATGATGGCGATCGCCATCCGCCGCAACCACTGGTGGAACGCGACGTTCTCGGTCATCGGCCTCAACGCCGCGCTGTTCTCCTGCCTGCTGGCGATGAAGTACGCGCCGCTGAAGGTCACGCCGCTCCTGATCATCGACAACTACGCGCTCGGCTATTCGGCGCTGCTGATCGCCACCACGCTGGCGACCGCGACGCTGCTGCACGCGTACATGGAGGGCTACGCCGGCAACAAGGAGGAGATTTATCTCCTGCTGACGCTGTCAGCGCTCGGCGCCATCGTCCTGGCGTGCAGCACGCACTTCGCCTCGCTGTTCATTGGCCTGGAGCTGCTGTCGATCCCGCTCTACGCGATGGTCGCGTATCCGCATCGATCCAAGCGCTCGCTGGAAGGCGGCATCAAATACCTCGTGCTGTCGGCGGTGGCGTCGGCATTCCTGCTGTTCGGCATCGCCCTGATCTACTCGCAGACGGGCGCGCTGTCCTTCGCCGGCATCGCCGCCAAGATGCGCGTGCTCGGTCCGGACAACATCTACATGCTGGTCGGCGGCGCCTTCCTGCTCGTGGGCATCGGCTTCAAGCTGTCGGTGGTGCCGTTCCACCTGTGGACGCCCGACGTTTACGAAGGCGCGCCCGCGCCCGTCACCGCGTTCCTCGCCACCGCCAGCAAGACCGCGGTGTTCGCGGTCCTGCTGCGCTACTTCGTGCAAGGCCACGGTCACGACCAGCCGGTGCTGCTGGACGTGCTGTCGGTGCTGGCGATCGCCTCGATGCTGATCGGCAACGTGCTGGCGCTGATGCAGAACAACATCAAGCGCCTGCTCGCCTACTCCTCGATCGCCCACTTCGGCTACTGCCTGGTAGCGCTGGTCGCCTCCGGGCCGCTGGCGGTCGAGGCCGTCGGCGTATACCTGATCACCTATGTGATCACCACGCTCGGGGCCTTCGGCGTCGTCACCCTTGCGTCGAGCCCCTACAAAGGCCAGGACGCGGACCTGATCTCCGACTACCGCGGCATGTTCTGGCGCCGCCCGTACCTGGCGTCGATCCTGACGGCGATGATGCTGTCGCTGGCCGGTATCCCGGTCACCGCCGGCTTCATCGGCAAGTTCTACGTCGTCGCCGCCGGCGTCAACGACCGCCTGTGGTGGCTGGTGGGCGCGCTGGTGCTCGGCTCCGCCATCGGCCTCTACTACTACCTGCGCGTCATCATCAGCCTGTTCCTGGTCGAGCCCGGCATGCGCCGCTCCGGTGCGCCGCTGAACTGGGGCGCCCAGGTCGGCGGCATCATGGTGCTGCTGCTGATGCTGCTGATGCTCGGCATCGGCCTGTATCCGCAGCCGGTGCTGCAGCTGGTCCAGCGGGCCGGCTTCTAGGCAGCCCAACCGCGTCCCGCGCCCGCACATGCGGGCGTGGTAAAAACCTCGCTTTCTTCCTAGGGCTTGCGGCCACGGCCCATAATCCGCGCGCATGTCGACGAAAGGCGGGAGATGAGGCTCGAGCGACGCGATCTCGCGGCCATACTGCTGGTCGCGGCCGCGTATTACCTCAGCGGCCGGCTGGGCCTGCTGCTGGCCGTCCCCCCGGGCTATGCCACCGCGGTCTGGCCGCCGTCGGGCATCGCGCTGGCGGTCATGCTCGCCTACGGCGTGCGGCTCTGGCCGGGCGTGTGGATCGGCTCCTTCCTGATCAACGTCTGGACCGGCCTGGACACCACGAGCCTGCGCGACCTGCTCGGCTCGCTGCTGATCCCGACGGTGATCGCCAGCGGCGCGAGCCTGCAGGCGGTGGCCGGCACCCTGCTGATCCGCCGCTTCGTCGGCTACAGCAACATCCTGGCGCAGGAGTTCGACGTCATCCGCCTGCTGCTGGTCGGCGGGCCGCTCGCCTGCCTGGTCAACTCGTTGCTCGGCGTCGCCTGCCTGTCGCTTACCGGCGCGGTGCATCACGACGCATTCCTGTTCAACTGGTGGACCTGGTGGGTGGGCGACAGCATCGGCGTGCTGGTCTTCACCCCGGTGGTGCTGGTCTGGACCCTGCGGCCCTACCGCGAATGGCTCCGCCGCCAGCTGTCGGTGACGCTCCCGCTGCTCGGCATGTTCACGCTCGTGGTCACGGTGTTCGTCATCACCAGCGTGCGCGAGCAGGCCCGCGTGCTGGCGAATTTCCAGGAGCGCTCGCAGGAGGTGGCCAACCGGCTGCAGGCGGACATCGAGCGATACAACGTGGCGCTCGCCGCCATCGCCGGCCTGTTCGGCGCCTCCGAGGACGTCACCGAGACGGAGTTCAACGAGTTCACCGGGCTGATGATGTCGCAGCTTCCGGGGCTGTTCGGCGTCAGCTGGGACCCGCTGGTCGCCGATGCCGAGCGCGACGCCTTCGAGGCGCGGATGCGGGCCGCGGGGTCGCCTGGCTTCCACCTCACCGAGCTGGGTCCGGACGACCGCATGGTGCCGGCCGCGCGCCGCGACGGCTACGTCGTCGTGGCCTACGCCAACTATCAGCAGAACGACGGCGACTCCATCGGCTTCGACGTTTCCTCCAGCCCGATCCGGCGCAAGGCCATCGATCTGGCGCTGGCCAGCCGCAAGCCGGCCGCCACGGCGCGGCTGCAGGTCGTCGGCGCGCCGAACCGCGATGACGGCTTCCTGGTGTTCCTGCCGGTCTTCGACAAGCGCACCGCGCAGCTGAAGGGATACGCCACGCTGGTGGTGCTGCTCGACCGCATGATCGCGCAGACCGTGCGCAGCCTGCCCCTCGACGGCGTGGCCATGGCGCTGCTGGACCAGACCGAAGCCGCCGGCGACATGCTCTACGCCAGGGGCAAGGGACCGTGGTCCGCCGATGACCTGCGGCACACGGCGACCATCCAGATGGCACAGCGGCTCTGGACCCTGGAGAGCATCCTGCCCGCGTCGTACCTGATCGCGCATCGCTCCTGGCAGGCGTGGACGGTGCTGGCCGCGGGCCTGCTGCTGACCGCACTGCTCGGCATCCTGCTGCTGGCGATCGTCGGGCGCACCGCGCGGATCGAGCACGTGGTCGCACAGCGCACCGGCGAGCTGCGCGAGCGCGAGGTCGAGCTCAAGCGCGCGCGCGACGAGGCGCTGCAGGGCGCGCGCTCCAAGTCCGAGTTCGTGGCCAACATGAGCCACGAGATCCGCACGCCGATGAACGGCATCATCGGCATGACCGACGCCCTGCGCGACACGCCGCTGACGCCGCGCCAGCAGGAGATCGCCGAAGCCATCCGCTTCTCCGCCGACTCGCTGCTGACGATCGTCAACGACATCCTGGATTTCTCCAAGATCGAGGCCGGGATGCTCAGCGTCGAGATCGACGAGGTCGACCCGGGCCGCTCCCTGGAGCGCGTCATCGCGGTCCTGACCGAGCGGATCCAGCGCAAGGGGCTGGAGCTGGTGGTGTTCCTCGACCCGCGACTGCCGCGCGGCTTGCGCAGCGATCCGATCCGCCTCAACCAGATCCTGACCAACCTTCTGTCCAACGCCGTGAAGTTCACCGACCAGGGCGAGATCGAGATCCGGGTGACGCTGCAGGAGGAGAACGAACAGCACGCGGTGGTCCGCTTCTCGATCCGCGACACCGGCATCGGCATCCCGCCGGAGACGCAGCGCAAGCTGTTCCAGCCGTTCACGCAGGCCGACGGCTCCACCACGCGCAAGTACGGCGGCACCGGCCTGGGGCTGGTCATCTCCAAGCAGCTGGTGGAGCTGATGGGCGGCGAGATCGGCGTCACCAGCAGACCCGGCGAAGGCTCCACCTTCTGGTTCACGCTGCGCCTGCTCAAGGGCAAGGGCGTCGACGCCCTGGAGCCGGCAGAGCTGCCACGCCTCGTCGGCCGCCGGGCGCTGGTGGTCGACGACAACGGCACCGCGCGGCGCAGCGTCGTCCAGCAGCTGCAGTCCTGGGGCATGATCGCCGGCGAGGCGGCAGACGCGGCCTCTGCCGTGCGCGAGGCTACCCGTGCGCTGGAGCACGGCCAGCCCTACGACGTCGCCATCGTCGACCAGACACTGCCCGACGTCGACGGCATCGAGGCCGCGCGACAGCTGCACGCGCTGGCGTCCGGCCCCGTGCCGAACCTCGTGCTCCTGCAGTCGGTGCGCGGCAGCAACGACCCCGCCGCGCTGCGCGAAGCCGGCGTCGCCGCCCTGTTGACCAAGCCGGTCGGACATTCCGACCTGCACGATTCCCTGACCACGCTGATCGTAGGCAAGCGGCTGCACGCCGCGGAGACTCCCATGCAAACCATCCCGTCCGGAACCGCAGCCAGCGGCCCCCTGCACCCTTGGGAAATCCTGGTGGCCGAGGACAACCCCATCAACCAGATGGTCGCGCGCCACCAGCTGCAGCGGCTGGGCCTCAAGCCGGAGTTCGTGGCCAACGGCCGCCAGGCGGTCGAGGCCGCGCAGCGCCACGCGTATGATCTGATCCTCATGGACTGCCAGATGCCCGAGCTGGATGGCTACAGCGCCACCGCTGAGATCCGGCGCAGCGAGGGATCCAGCCGTCACACCTGGATCGTCGCCATGACGGCCCACGCGATGGCGGGCGACCGGGAGCGCTGCATGGCCGCGGGCATGGACGACTACATCGCCAAGCCGATGGACCCCAACCTCCTGGCGGCCGCGATCGAGCGCTTCGAGCGTCGCAATCCCGCAGCGAGGCCCGCCCAGTCTCCCCGCCCGGCGGCGGCGACGGCGCCCGCAGCGTCCCCGGTGAACCTCGCGCGCCTGTGGGACGCCGCCAACGGCGACGCGGCGTTCGTGCGCGAGCTGGCCGACCTCTACCTTGACCAGACCACCGAACAACTGGGACTCTTGCGCCAGGCCGTAAGCCAGCGCTCGGCTCCCGACATCGAGCGGGTGGCGCATCGCTGCAAGGGCGGCAGCGGCTCGTGCGGCGTGACCGCGCTGGCCGCGATGTTCCAGGACCTGGAGCACCGCGGCCGCGAGAACAATCTGGAGAATGTGGACAAGCTATTCGAGGACATCGAGAAGGAGTACGCCCGCGTGCAAGCCTTCCTCAAACAACCTTTGCCAACGCCGGACCCCATCCAATAACCGCCATGACCAACAAAGTTCTCCTCATCGACGACGACCCTGTCATCACCGCGGTGTACCAGAAGCATTTCCTGGCCCGCAAATTCGAAGTCGAGATCGCCAGCGACGGCGAGAAGGGCCTGGAGGCCGTGAAGCGCTTTCGCCCCGACGCGGTCCTCCTGGACCTGTCGATGCCCAACGTCAACGGCGTGCAGTGGCTCAACGAGGTGCGCAAGGACGAGCGCTTCAAGAACCTGCCGGTGGTGGTGTTCACCTCCGGGAGCGTCGGCTGGCAGGTCAAGGCCGTGCGCAATTCCGACGTCACCTATGTGCTCTCCAAAGATGGCACAGAACCCAAGCAGGTTGTTGCTGCGGTGACCAACGCTCTCGAAACCGGGAAATGGAAGATCTGAGGGTGGCTTCGATCGGCGCGTTGAAGCCGCGGAAGAACGCGGCTTAACGCGCCAGTACGGTTATCTACGAAAGGCGAACATGCAGTTCGCCTTTCGCGCTTTTAGCAAGAGGCGCTAAAAGCGAAATGCTTTTTCACCTTTCGTGCTTCTTGCGAAAGGTGCGAAACACGTAGCGACGCAGTCGGTTCGTGTTTCGTAAGACAGAGACCGGCGCGTTGAGCGTACGCGCTACGCGCGTTCGCTCCAACGCGCCGATCGAAGTCACAAACTCGACTTGAACTCCTGGCGGTAACGTTCGCGGAACTGCTCCATCGAGAACTTGTGGTTCTGCGTCCCCGGCCGCTCGATCTTGATCGCCCCCATCAGCGACGCGATCCGCCCCGTGGTCTCCCAGTCCAGCCCCTTCTCGATCCCGTAAAGCAGCCCGCCGCGATAAGCGTCGCCGCATCCGGTCGGATCCGCCAGCGAATGCGCCTGGGCGCACGGGATGCGGTGCTCCTTGCCCTTGGCGTAGATGTGCGAGCCCTTGGATCCGTGCGTGACGATCAGTGCGTCCAGGCGCTCGGCCATCTGCTGCTGCGTCCAGCCGGTGCGCGACATGAACATCTCCGCCTCGTAGTCGTTGAGCGCGAGGTATGACGCCTGCTCGACGAAGGTCTTGAGCTCGTCGCCGTTGAAGAGCGGCATGCCCTGCCCCGGATCGAACAGGAAGGGAATGCCGGCGTCGGCGAACTGGCGCGCGTGCAGGATCATGCCGTCGCGGCCGTCTGGTGATACGGACCCGAGCTTGACGCCCTTCGCGGCGACGTCCTGCTTGTGCGCATGGTTCATCGCGCCCGGATGGAAGGCGGTGATCTGGTTGTCGTCCAGATCCGTGGTGATGTAGGCCTGGGCGGTGTAGGTGTCGGGGATCTCCTTGACGTGCTTGCGCTCGATGCCGCTGCCGTCCATCCACTTGGCGTATGCCTCGAAGTCCTTGCCGACCGTCCCCATCGGCAGCGCGGCGCCGCCGAGCAGCTTCAGGTTATAGGCGATGTTGCCGGCGCAGCCGCCGAACTCGCGGCGCAGCTCGGGCACCTGGAAGGAGACGTTGAGCAGGTGCACCTTGTCCGGAAGGATCTCGTTCTTGAAGTAGCCCGGAAACACCATGATGGTGTCGTAGGCGAAGGACCCGCAGATCAGCACTGACATTTTTGTTTTCCTTTATCCGAACAACACCAGGCCCCAGATCACGGGGACCTGCAGCAGCGAAATGTGCACCGCGGCCGAGCCGACGTCCTTGGCCCGCCCGGACAGCTCGTGGAACTCCTTGCCGATGCGGTCGACGGTGACCTCGATGCCGGTGTTGAGCAGCTCGGTGATCAGCACGATCAGCAGCGACAGCAGCAGCACGGCCTTGTGCAGGCCGGTGGGCCCGAGCCATAGCGCCAGCGGCGCCATGATCACGAAGATCGCCGCCTCGATCTGGAACGCCTCTTCACCGCGCAGCGCGTAGCCCAGTCCCCAGTACGAGACCCGGGTCGCGCGCCACAGCCGCGCCAGCCCCTTCATTCCGTCTGCCATGAGCCTGTCTCCGCGTCGCGGACGTCAGCCTGCCACGTAGCGCACGTCGAGCTGCCGCGCCGCGCGGACGTCGTCGAGCCGGCGCACCGGCGTGGTGTACGGCGCGCCCTTGACGTAGGCGATGTCCTTCTTCGCCTCCTCCCAGATCTTGACCAGCGCCTCGACGAAGCCGTCGAGCGTCTCCTTGTCCTCGGTCTCGGTGGGCTCGATCAGCAGGCACTCGGGCACCAGCAGCGGGAAGTAGATCGTCGGCGCGTGGATGCCGTAGTCGAGCAGCCGCTTGGCGACGTCGGTGGCCGTGAGGTCGATCGCCTGCTTCTGCTTCTTGAGCGTGACGATGAACTCGTGCGACGCGCGCCGCTTGGGGAACGCCAGGTCGAAGCCCTTCTCGCGCAGCCGCGCGGCGAGGTAGTTGGCGTTGAGCGTCGCGAACTCGGCGACGCGGTGCATGCCTTCGCGGCCCAGCATCCGCGCGTAGACGTAGGCACGCAGCAGCACGCCGGCGTTGCCCATGAACGCGGAGAGGCGCCCGATGGTCTGCGGCAGGTCGCGCTCGTCGAGCCAGCGGTACTTGCCGCCATCCTTGCCGACGACCGGGATCGGCACGAACGGCTTCAGGCGCTCGCTCACGCCCACCGCGCCCGCACCCGGACCGCCGCCGCCGTGCGGCGTCGAGAAGGTCTTGTGCAGGTTCATGTGGATGACGTCGAAGCCCATGTCGCCGGGCCGGACCTTGCCGAGGATGGCGTTGAGGTTGGCGCCGTCGTAATACAGCAGGCCGCCGGCCTTGTGCACGATCTCGGCGATCTCCTTGATGCGCCGCTCGAACACGCCCAGCGTCGACGGATTGGTCAGCATGATGCCGGCGGTCTTGGGTCCGACCGCCGCCTTCAGCGCCTCGACGTCGACGTCGCCATTGGCGTCGGTGCGGATCTCCCGCACGGTGCAGCCGCACATCGTTGCCGTCGCAGGATTGGTGCCGTGCGCAGCATCCGGGCAGATGATCTCGGTGCGCTCCATGTCGTTGCGGGCGCGGTGATAGGCGCGGATCATCGCCACGCCGGCGAGCTCGCCTTGCGCGCCGGCCATCGGCGTCAGCGACACCGCGGCCATCCCCGTCACTTCCTTGAGCATGTCCTGCAGCTCGAACATGCAGGCGAGGAAACCCTGGCTGTGCGACACCGGCGCCAACGGGTGGCGCGCCAGGAACTCCGGCAGCATCGCCAGCGTGTTGCAGGCGCGCGGGTTGTATTTCATGGTGCACGAGCCCAGCGGATAGAACTGGGTGTCGATGCTGAAGTTCAGACGTGACAGGCGCGTGTAATGCCGCACGGCCTGCAGCTCGGACACCGCCGGCAGCTTCGGCGGCTGCATCCGCCGCAGCTTGGCAGGCACGCGCGAATCGTCGCGCGCCACCGGCGGGTGCTGCGCGGTCGCGTTGCGGCCCGGTCTTGAAATTTCAAAGATCAACTTCTCTGCCACTGCTGTACTCCGTTGTCTGTAGGACGGCCGTTGGCCGCGACATGTCGGGGCTAACAGCCCCTCCTACAAGAATTAGCCGAGCGCCTTCAGCGCCGCGTCGTAGTTCGGCTCGTTGGCGAGCTCGGAGACCAGCTCCGTGTGCGTCACCTTGTTGTTCTCGTCGAGCACGATGATTGCGCGCGCGGTGAGGCCCGCCAGCGGGCCGGTCTCCATCATCACGCCGAGGTCGCGGGCGAAGTGGTGGTCGCGCATGGTCGACAGCGAGACGACGTTGGCGATGCCCTCGGCCGCGCAGAAGCGCTTGTGCGCAAACGGCAGGTCCGCGGAGATCGACAGCACCACGGTGTCCTTCATGCCGGCGGCGCGCTGGTTGAACTGGCGCACCGACGTCGCGCAGGTCGGCGTATCGATCGACGGGAAGATGTTCAGCACCTTCTTCTTGCCGGCGAACTCGTGCAGCGTGACGTCCTTGAGATCCTGGCCGACGAGCTTGAAGCCGGACAGCTCGGTGCCGACCTTGGGAAGCTCGCCGTTGGTCTGGATGGGATTGCCGCGAAGCGTGATCTTGGCCATGTCTTGTAAGAGCTCCTGGAAGGGTTACGCCGCGAGGACCTGGCGCAGGGTGTCGGCATAGCGCTGGATGTCGGCCGAAGTCTTGGTCTCGGTGGCGCAGACCAGCAGGCTCTGCCCCAGCTCGGGATAGTGGCGAGACAGGTCCAGGCCGCCGACGATGCCGGCGTCGGCGAGCTTCTCGAGCGTCTCCGCGACGGGCCTGGACAGCTTCACCACCGCCTCGTGGAAGACCGGCCCAGAGAACACGCGCTGCACGCCCTCGACTTTGCCCAGCGCCTCGAGCAGCGCCTGGGTGTTGGCCATCGAGGCGCTGGCGACCTTGGCCAGACCCTCGGCTCCGAGCAGCGACATGTAGATCGTCGCCGCCGTCACCAGCAGTCCCTGGTTGGTGCAGATGTTGCTCGTCGCCTTGGCGCGGCGGATGTGCTGCTCGCGCGCCTGCAGCGTCAGCGTGTATCCGCGCTTGCCTTCGAGATCGACGGTGGCGCCGATGATGCGGCCGGGCATCTGCCGCACGAATTCCTTCTTGCAGGTCAGGAATCCGAAATAGGGTCCGCCGGAGGCCAGCGGCACGCCGAGCGGCTGGCCTTCGCCGCAGACGATGTCGGCGCCCGTCGCGCCCCATTGGCTCGGCGGCTTCAGGATCGCCAGTGACGTCGGGTTCACCACCGCGACCACCAGCGCGCCCTGCGCGTGCGCCCAGTCGGTCAGCGCGTCGACGTCCTCCATGACGCCGAAGAAGTTCGGCTGGGCGATGACGACCGCAGTCGGCGCGACGCCTTCGTAGCGCTTCAATGCGTCGACCGTGGTCTGGCCGGACTTCGGATCGTAGGGGATCACGGCCTGACGCAGTCCCTGCGCGTGCGTGATGCTCAGCGACACGTCGGCGTAGAACGGATGCAGCGCCTTGGGCATCAGCATGTTGCCCGAGTCGTTCTTCGGATTGGCGCGCGCCGCCATCAGCAGCGCTTCGGCGAGCGCCGAGGCGCCGTCGTAGAGCGAGGCGTTGGACACGTCCATGCCGGTGAGCTCCGTCATCATCGACTGGAACTCGTAGAGCAATTGCAGCGTGCCCTGGCTCGCCTCCGCCTGATACGGCGTGTAAGCCGAGTAGAACTCGCCGCGCGTGGTGATCTCCCACACCGCCGCCGGGATGTGATGCTCGTAGGCGCCGGCGCCGATGAAGTTCAGCGCCATGCGGTCCTGCGCGGCGCGCGAGCGCAGCAGGCGCGAGGTCTCCATCTCGGACAGGCCTTCCGGCACGCCGGTGAGCTTGCCGCAGCGCAGGTTCTGCGGGATCTCGTCGAACAACGCTTCGATGCTCGGCGCGCCGATGGCGTCGAGCATCTGCTTTACGTCGGTGTCGGTGTGCGGGATGAAGGGCATTGTCTATTCTCGAAAACTGGATCCCGGCCTGCGCCGGGATGACGCCTTCGGCGTCATTTCTGCTCGTCGACGATCTTCTGGTAGGCGGCGGCGTCGAGCAGCTTGTCGACGTCGCCGGCGTTGGCGGGCTTGAGCTTCCACATCCAGCCGGCGCCATAGGGATCCTGGTTCAGCGTTTCGGGCGCATCGGCGAGCTTGGGGTTCACCTCGATCACTTCCCCCGCCAGCGGCGCGTAGACGTCGGACGCAGCTTTCACCGACTCCACCACCGCGCAGGCCTCGTCGGCAGCCAGCTTGCGGCCGACCTTGGGCACCTCGACGAACACCAGGTCGCCGAGCGCGTGCTGCGCGTGATCGGTGATACCGATGGCGACGTTGCCGTCCGGCAGCTTCTTGATCCACTCGTGGGTCTTCACGTACTTGAGGTCGCCGGGCACATTGCTCATGTCGTTCTCCAGGTATTTGTCAGACCAACGTCTTGCCGTTGCGCACGAACGGCGGCTTGACCACGCGCGCCGGCAGCCACTGGCCGCGGATCTCCACCTCGCATTTGCCGTCGGCCGCGGCGTCGACGCGCGCAAAGGCGATCGACTGCTTCATCGTCGGGGCGAAGCCACCGCTGGTGGTCTCGCCCTGCGCGCCGTTGGCGAATTTCACTTTCATGTGCGGCCGCACCACCCCGCGCCCTTCCAGCACCAGGCCGACGAACTTGCGCGGCGACTTGCCGCGCAGGGGCTCGATGGCGCTGCGGCCGATGAAGTCGCGATCGGCCGGATCCCAGGCGATGGTCCAGGCAAGGCCGGACTCGAGCGGATGGTTGGCTTCGTCCATGTCCAGGCCGTAGAGGTTCATGCCAGCCTCCAGGCGCAGGGTGTCGCGCGCGCCGAGGCCGCACGGCTTGACGCCATCGGCGACGAGCTGGCGCCACAGCGCGACCAGCTCGGCGTGCGGCAGGATCACCTCGAAGCCGTCCTCGCCCGTGTACCCCGTGCGGCCGACGAAGTGCTCGCCGTCGTGCGCAGCCTGGAACTGCGTGAGCTGCGCGGCCTTCGCTGCTAGTGCAGGCGAGAGGTGCCGCATGACCTTGTCGCGCGCCTGCGGGCCTTGCACCGCAAGGATGCCGAGGTCGGCGCGATGCTCGACCTCGACCCGGAACGCGCGCGCGTGCGTGCGGATCCAGATCAGGTCCTTGTCGGTGGTGCCGGCGTTGACCACCAGGCGCGTCCACTCGGGGGCCATGCGGTAGGCGATCAGGTCGTCGATGATGCCGCCGTCGTCGCGCAGCATGCAGGTGTACATCGCCTTGCCGGGAAGGGTCAGCTTGGCGACGTCGTTGGCCAGCAGCTTGCGCAGGAATTCGTCGACGTGGTTGCCGCGCAGGTCCACCGCGGACATGTGGGCGACGTCGAACATCCCAGCCGCCGCGCGCACCGCGTGGTGCTCGTCGAGCTGCGACTGGTACTGGATGGGCATGTCCCAGCCGGCGAAGTCGACCAGCCGCGCGCCCAGCTGGACGTGTTCGGGGTGAAGGGCGGTTTTCTTTGGCATGCGATTTCCGGGGCGACGACGCGTGGTGCGGAAATCGCCCCTCTGTCCTTTTACCTGAGCGTTGAGCGCCTTCGGTGACCCGCTTTCGCGGATGCTCTCCAGAGTGTTGCAGCCGCCACGCTCCTTTTACCTGAGCGATTCCGAGCGAATTTGCGCCGTCGGTGCTGCCGCATGGGCAGTCTCTCGCGTGACGGCCGCCACTATAGCCCGGTCCGGCGGCCCGTGGCGAGGCCTGTCGTGCAAAGGAATCAACTAACCTAGCGGACCGGCAATCAGCGGGGACTCTTGTGACGGCACCGCGCGCGCGCATCCTGGGTTTGGGCACTTACGTTCCGTCCCGCGTCGTCACCAATCACGACCTCACGCAGATGATGGAGACCAGCCACGAGTGGATCGTGGAGCGCTCCGGCATCGAGCAGCGGCACTGGGTGGAGCCGCAGGACGGCAACTACACGATGGGCGTCAAAGCCGCCCGCGCCGCGCTCGCCGACGCCAAGTGCGAGGCGTCCGAGATCGACTGCATCATCTACGCCACGCTGTCGCCCGACTATTTCTTCCCGGGCTGCGGCGTGCTGGTGCAGCGTGAGCTCGGCATCGGCCACATCCCGGCCTTCGACATCCGCCAGCAGTGCTCAGGGTTCCTCTACGGGCTGCAGATGGCGGACGCGTTCATCCGCTCCGGTCAGTACAAGAAGATCCTGCTGATCGGCGGCGAGGTGCACTCGCGCGGCCTGGACAAGTCGACGCGCGGGCGCACGGTCACCGTGCTGTTCGGCGATGCCGCTGGCGCTGCGGTGATCGGCGCCAGCGACGATCCGTCGCGGGGCATCCTCGCCAGCCGCATGCACTCCGACGGATCCGACGCCGAGTGCCTGGCGATGCTCTGGCCCGGCATGGCCGCCGGGCGCGAGGTCTACGTCACCCGCGAGGACGTCGACGAGGCCCGCATCCACCCCAACATGGATGGCCAGAAGGTCTTCAAGACCGCGGTCAAGCGCATGCCCGAGGTGATCCAGGAAGTGCTCAAGGAACAGGGCCTAGCGGTGTCCGACATCGACATGCTGATCCCGCACCAGGCCAACCTGCGCATCAACGAGATGGTCGCCAAGCTCCTGCGGATCGACGAAAGCAGGGTGCACAACAACATCCAGAAGTACGGCAACACCACCGCCGCTACCATCCCGCTCTGCCTGCACGAGGCGCGTGCCCTGGGCAAGGTCAAGGCCAACGACCTGGTGTGCGCCGTCGCGTTCGGCTCGGGATTTACGTGGGGTGCGGTGTTGATGCGGTGGTGATGTCGGAGAACTCTGTGAAAAACCTGCTGACCGCTGCCCTGCTCGCCCTGACGACGACGCCTGCCCTCGCCGCGCCGGAGAGCTACAAGATCGATCCCGACCACACCTTCCCCAGCCTGGAGTTCTCGCACATGGGCATCTCGGTCTGGCGTGGCAAGTTCGACAAATCCAGCGGCACGATCACGATCGATCGCGCGGCCAAGACCGGGACGGTCGAGGTCGCGATCGATCCCGCCAGCATCGACTTCGGCCTGCAGTCGATGCATGACGAAGCCGTCTCCGACAAGTTCTTCAACGTCGCCAAGTACCCATCCGCCAGCTACAAGGGCAAGCTCGTGTTCGACGGCGATACGCTCAAAGCGGTCGACGGCAACATCACGCTCATGGGCGTGACCAGGCCGGTGCCGCTCAAGGTCAATGTCTTCAAGTGCATCCCGCACCCGATGACGCGCAAGGAGCTTTGCGGCGCCGACGCCGAGGGCGAGATGAACTGGAGCGAGTACGGCATGAAGATGAGCCAGTACGGCCAGGGCGAGATGGGACGGGTCAAGCTGCGCATCCAGGTCGAAGGCGTCAAACAGGACTGACGTAAACTCCGCGACTTCATTCGAGCACCTGGAGAGGACGCATGGATGCGCTGCTCCGCTGGTTCTGGCGAAAGTTTCCGGCCCTGGGACGCGCGTTCGAGCGCAAGGCGCGCGCCGCGTCGCTGGGCGATCCCAGGATCGCGGCCAAGTTCTACCCCTACCGCCCGGACGACGCCTTCTACCTGATGGAGCCTTCGGCGCCGCGCACCGGCGACGAGCCCGAGCTGCCGGTGCCGCCGCGCGAGCTCTGGTGGGGTCCCGAAAGCACCGAGCAGGAGTACTTCCAGGTCGGCCGCGGCTACGTCGGCAAGATGAAGGCCGTTCTTGAGGCCGCCGGCGCGCCGCTGGAGTCGCATCGGCGCATCCTCGACTTCGGCTGCGCCTCGGGGATCATGATCCGATGGCTGCGCGACTGGACCAAGGACGGCGAGGTCTGGGGCGTGGATCTGAGCGGCGCCCACGTGCAGTGGTGCCAGCGGCATCTGAGCCCGCCGTTCAAGTTCGCGACGACCACGAGCTTTCCGCACCTGCCGTTCGAGGATGGCACCTTCGACCTGATCTACGCGGGCTCGGTGTTCACGCACATCGCCGACCTGGGCGAGGCCTGGCTGATGGAGCTCAAGCGCATCGTCCGGCCTGGCGGAAAGCTGTTCCTGACGATCAACGACGAGGAATCCATCCAGCTCTACCTCGCCAATCCCAAGAGCCGCGTCGGCAACCGGCTGCGCGCGCATCCGCAGTTCGCGCAGATGACGGGCGCGAGCTACGACTTCTTCACCGTCGATCGCACGCCGGGCGAAGGCGGCAGCGGCCAGGCGCAGGTCTTCTACCGTCGCGACTACCTGCGCCGGCACTGGGGCAATTACCTGAAAGTCGTCTCGATCACGCCGCAGGGCTACTGGTACCAGACCGCATTCCTGCTGGAGAAGTGACGCGACGCGCTAGCCGCCCGCGGCCTGTGCGCGGCGCTCGGCCGCGAAGCGCCGTCGCGCCTCGAATTGCGCAGCGACGCCTCGCAGCTGCGGACCGCGCTGCGAGGCTTGCCAGATACCCGTGATCTGCGCCACGTAAGCCCGCGTTTCCGGCGGCGCCTTCGGCGACACCTGGCTCCAGGCCTTCACCGGCGGCGCGCTCGCGTTCATCGCCCGCATGATGCCGGTGGTGCCGGCGTTGTAGGCCGCCAGCGTGAACCGCAGCCGCTCCTCGCGCTCCATCTGCGCCCAGGCGTTGCGCTGGTAGAGGTAATGGTCGTAATAGATCGCGGCGGCGATGTGGTGCGAGATCTCCCGCGCGTCGTGCCAGTTGGGATTGGTGCGCCGGATCTCGCGGAACGTCGACGGCTTGATCTGCATCAGCCCCTGGGCGCCTGCCGGGCTGCGCGCGTGCGGGTTCAGCCGCGACTCGACGATCGCCTGCGCCTTGAACAGGCGCCAGTCGAAGAACGGCCCGAAGAAGTGCTTGCTGTATTTCTGGAAGTGCGCGTCGTACTCGGTGGTCCAGCGCGGCGAGTCCACCGAGTCCGGGCGGTGATACGCCACCGGCGTCGCCGCGAGCGCGGCAACCAGCAGCCCCGCCATGATCTTCACGTCAGTTCAGCGCGTAGGCGACGACCAGGCCGAAGCCGATGCCGTTGCCCAGGAAGATCCCGAGCACCGCCAGCCCCACGGCCATGTTGCCGCGCTTGAGCTCGTCGCGGACGTTGAAGCCCACCACGTTGAGGAACAGCCGGTACGCGAGCCAGGCGCCGATCAGGATCATCAGGCCGCCCATTGCGGCGTAGACGAAATTCGCCACGATCGGCGCGTAGCCGACGAAGATCGACTCCGAGTGTGTCAGGGCTTCTTCAGGCATGGCACGCGCGCCGCCAAAAAGGGTGTAGCCATCTAACGGCGAAAGGCCGCCGGGCGGTAGTGCCCGCGCGTCGGAAAGATGTACCTGGGTCCTATGCGAAGTATTTACGCAGGCGAGGATGCACCGCGTCCGCCGCGATCCTGCCAACCCCAGGCGGTCGCACGGCCTTGCTCAGCGTGTGCCAGTAGAGGGCAGGCATCTGCAGCCTTCCCCTATCCAGGTCGGCGTAGAGGCAGGCGAGCGCCTTGCCGCTATAGGCGCTGTCGACCCGCGCGCCGGTGGCCGACACGAAGCGCTGCATCGCGTCCTTCACGGGCGCGTCTGCGCGCGCGTACTCGCCGCCGAAGAATTCATCACGGACGTCGACTTGGGCGGCAAGCGCCGCTGCGTCTGCCACCTGCACCGAAGCGCGACGCAGCAGCGCCACAAGTTCTTCCAGCAACGCGAGGAGCCGGATTGGGCCGGCCTGCGCGGCATCCACCACCTGCACCGCGGTGATGCGCGCCTGGATGCCCGCAAGCTGCAATCCGGCGGCAAGGCCGGCGACGCTGCCCATGCTGGAGAACGGCAGCACGATCTGGCGAGGCGCGGGCAGCAGCCCCGCCGCGATCTGCTGCTTCAATTCCATCGCCGCGTTGACGAACCCTAGCGCGCCCAGCGCGTTCGACCCGCCGGGCGGGATCCACACCGGTAAGCGCCGATCGCGCAGCAACGCCTGGGTCGATCGCATCGCGGCCTCTGCAACCAGCGCCACGCGGCTCTCCCGCAGGAACAGCTCGGCGCCGCAGGCCAGCGACACGGAAAGATTGTCGACGACGTAATCGGCCGGCACCTGCGGGAGCAGGCCGCCAATGGTGCGCAAGCCGAGCTTGCGACCATGCCACGCGGTCGCCGCCACGAAATTGGAGCCCGCGTAGCCAAAGGTCATCACGCTGCGACGGCCGCGCGCGGCGGCGTCGGCGAGCAGGAAGTCGAGCTTGCGGATCTTGTTGCCGCCGTAGTCGGTGGCAGTGAGGTCGTCGCGCTTGAGATGGACGTCCTGCGCGCCGGCGAAGGGCTCGACCGGCGTCGGACCCTTGACCAGCCCGGCGACCGGATGGGCGCTGGCCAGTGCCGGGTATCGCTCCAGCAGCGGCAACGCCGCAGTCATCCGCCGGCGAGGCCCAGCGCCCGGCGCGCCAGCCGCGTCTTGATCGGGACCAGCCGGTCGAGAGCCTGCATGCCGATGTCCAGGGCTGCGCCCATCAGCGACGAGGATTGCCCGAACGCGCGATTGAGCGCGTCGGTTAGCGCCAGCATCTCCACGTTCTCCGCCTTGCGCGCGCGCTGGTAGCGGCGCAGCGCGCGGGGCGATGCCACCGGCATGCGGCTGCCGCGCCGCGGGCCGAGGATCGCGGCGAGGCTCTGCGCGTCGGCAAGACCCATGTTGACGCCCTGCCCTGCCAGCGGATGCACCACGTGCGCCGCGTCGCCCACCAGGACCAACGGACCGCGCACATATTCGCGCGCGTGCAGCAGCTTCAGCGGGAACGACACGCGGTGCGTGATCTCGCCGACGTCGCCGAGCTGGTGCTGGATCGCCTCGTCCAGCCGCCGGCCGAACGCCGCGTCGTCGAGCTTCATCAGCTCGCCGGCCTCGGTGGTCGACCAGACTATGGAGCTGCGCCCGTCGGCGAGCGGCAGGAAGGCGAGCGGACCCGTCGGCAGGAATCGCTGCAGCGCCGCGCGCTGATGCGGCTTCGCGGTGACGACGTTGCAGACGATCGCCTGCTGCGGATAGTCCCAGCTCGTGACGTCGATGCCGGCGAGCTCGCGCAGCCGCGAGTCGGCACCGTCGGCGGCAGCGACCAGACCGGCTTTGAGCTCGCGCCCGTCCTCGAGGGTCAGCATGGCGCCGCTACCCGTCGCCTCGAAGGCTGCGACCGGGGCGCCGCGATAAGTAGTCACGCCGCCGAGCGCGCGCCACAGCTCGTCGAGGATGAGGTCGTTCTCGACGATCGAGCCCAGCTCGGACAGGCGGTTCTCCGAGGCGCTGAAGGTCAGCGCCTTGGCCGGATCGTCGTGCCACACGCGCATCTGCTCGTACGGGCTGACGCGCTTTGCGGCGATCGCTGACCAGACGCCGAGCTCCTGCAGGAAGCGCACCGTGCCCGGCGAGATTGCGTAGACGCGCAGGTCGTAACCCGCGGGATCGAACGGCTTGGCGCCCTGCCCGCGCTCGACCAGCGCAACGTCGAGCTTCTCGCGCTTGAGGGCCAGCGCCAGCGCGGCGCCGACCACGCCGCCGCCGACGACGATGACGTCGTGCTTCACGACCGCCGGTGCATGGCGGCGGGCAGAGCCCCGAAGCCCAGGTTCTGCCACATCACGGCGTCCTTTACCGCAGGCACGAGGTCGAGCGCCAGCAAGCCCAGGTGCCGCAGCCCGCGCAGGCCCGGCACGCGGTTGGAGAACAGTCGGATCAGCCGGTCGGTGAAATCGGAGACGGTCTGGCGATCGCGCGATCGTCGCTGCTCGTACTCGGTCAGCACTTGCGGCGCGCCCGGGTCGGGAGCGTCGGCCAGCAGCTCGGCGATGGCGGCGACGTCGCGCAGCCCGAGGTTGAAACCTTGCGCCGCCACTGGATGCAGCGATTGCGCAGCGTTGCCCGCGAACAGGATGCGCGGCGCGCTGAGCTCCTCGCCCAGCACCTGCGACAGCGGAAACGCGGCACGGCGGCCGAGCGCCACGAACTTTCCAAGCCGCTCGCCGAAGGTGTCGTGCGCCCCCTGCAGGAATCGCTCGTCGGACCACGCGAGCATTTCGTCCGCGCGCGCGCTCGGCACCGTCCACACCAGCGAGCATGCGCCGTCAGGTTTCGGCAATAGCGCGATGGGGCCTTCGGGGGTGAAGCGCTCATAGGCGCAGCCGCGATGCGGGCGCGAGGTGCGCACCGCAGTGACGATCGCCTGCTGACCGTAGTCGCGCGTCTGCGCCGACAGGTTCAGCAGTTGCCGGATCGCGGACTGCGCGCCGTCGGCAGCGATCACCAGCTTCGCGCGCAACGGCGGTTGACCCGCATCCAGCGCGAGCTCGACGGCGTCGTCGCGGGTCTGAAGATCCGCGACGCGTGCGGGCGCCCTGATCTGCACAGCCGTTTTCTGCAGGCGCTGCCAGAGCAGCTGCCCTATCGCGCGCACGGGAACGTTGTAGCCCAGTGCTGGTAACCCCGCTTCCTCCGCGGTGAAGCGCGCGACGCCGAAGCGCCCGCGCTCGGAGATGTGCGTCCACAGGATCGGCTCGGCGCTGGGGGCAACATCGCTCCAGACGCCGATCGCTTCGTAGATCTTCTGGCTGGCCGCGTTGAGCGCGATGCAGCGCTCGTCCCAGGCCGGCTCGCCGCTGGGAGGCGGCGCCGCCTCGATCAGCGCGATCGAATGCGTCGTTCGCGACAGCGCCAGCGCCAGGCTCGCGCCGACCAGGCCGCCGCCGACAATCACGACGTCGACGGCGCCCGGCTGCTTCATTGGCGCATCAACTTCTCGATCTCGCGCACTTCCTTGGGCACGCCGTCGGTCAGCACGCGGGGACCCTTCTCGCCGACCAGCACGTCGTCCTCGATGCGCACGCCGATGCCCCAGAACTTGCGGTTGACGTTCTTGGTGCCGGGCGCGATGTAGATGCCGGGCTCCACGGTCATCACCATGCCGGCCTCGAACGGCCGGTACTCGCCGTCGAGCTTGTAGCGGCCGACGTCGTGCACGTCCATGCCGAGCCAGTGGCCGGTACCGTGCATGAAGAACTGGCGCTGCTTGCCCTGCTCGATGAGATCCTTGGGCTTGCCCTTGAGCAGGCCGATGTCGACCATGCCTTCGGTGAGCACGCGCGTGGCGGTCTCGTGCGGCTTGCCGCAGGAATTGCCGGGCTTGAGCTCGCGCGTCGCCGCCTTCTGCGCCTCGAGCACGACCTCGTAGACGGCCTGCTGTGCGGCGCTGAACTTGCCGCTCACCGGGAACGTGCGCGTGATGTCGGCGGTGTAGCCGCGGTACTCGCCGCCCGCATCGATCAGCAGGAGGTCGCCATCGCGCAGCGTCGCGTTGTTCTCGTTGTAATGCAGGATGCAGGCGTTGTCGCCGCCGCCGACGATGGAGTTGTAGCCGGGCTCCATGTCCTGCTCCTCGAAGACCTTGTGGATCTCCGCGGCGATCTGCCACTCCCACTTGCCCGCCGCCGTGGCCTTCATCGCCTGCACGTGCGCGTGCGCCGACACGCGGCAGGCCTTGGCCATCGTCGCCACCTCGGCCGGCGTCTTCAGCAGCCGCAGCTCGTGCAGCGTGGTGTCGAGCGACACGAAGCTGTGCGGCGCGGCGGGGCCGCGACGCGAGATCTCGCGGATCTCGCGTACGCTGCCCGCGATCTTGGCGTCGAGGTCAACGTGCTCGCCGAGCGTGTAGTGCACGCGCTCGCGGCCCTCGAGGAAGCGCGCCAGGTGCTTGTCGAAATCGTCGATGACGAAGGCCTCGTCGGCGGCGTAGTTGCGGCGTGCACCCTCCGGGCCCTCGCGGCGCCCATCCCAGATTTCGCGCTCCTTGCTGCGCGGCCGCACGAACAGCACGAACTCGGCCTTGCCGCCGTGGCTCCTGTTGCCGGGCGCCAGGACGGCGATGGCATCGGGCTCGGGGAAGCCGGTGAGGTAGGAGAAATCGCTGTTCTGGCGGAACGGATAGTGCACGTCGCTGTTGCGGATCACCTCCGTCGCCGACGGGATGATGGCGACGTCGCGGGGTCCGATCGCGCGCATCAGCCGCGCGCGGCGGCGGGCGTACTCGCGCAGTTCCTGGGAGTTGGGTTTCATGGCTTCCTGGTCAATGCAGAATCTGGCGGTTGGGGCTGTTGGCTGCCTCGCGCGGACGCAGCTCCATGAAGATCAGCTGCGCGCCGACGCGGATGTACTCGACGAGCTCGGCGTAGGCGTTCTCCTCGATCTCCTCGTCGTCGTCCTCGGAGCTGGTGGCGTGGGAGAACTGCACGAGGTCGCTGACCATCTCGCGCACCTCGGGCGACGCGGCGCCGAGGTCGAGGTTGCCGCGGCTCGCCAGGCCATAGAGGAATCCTTCGCACCACGCGGCCAGCGCGCGGGCGCGCTCGGCGAGGTCGGCGCTGTCTTCGGGCAAGAGCGGCATGAAGATCGAGTCGGTGCTCTGTAGCGCCTCGATCGACTCGTCGCGCACGCGTTCCAGCGCCTGGTGCGCCGGCGCGTCGCCAAACGGCGCGTGCCCGTTCTCCGACGGGACCACGCGATCGAGCTCGACTTCCTCGGCCGCCTGCACGCACAGCGCGCCGCACAAGGCACCGTGGTACTCGGCGGCATCCTGGGAGAAGCCGAGCCGCGCCAGCGCATCGGCGAGGTCGGTGTAGCGCACAGCCTGGGTCATGCGGCGAATTATAGCTTTCCGCCTGCGTGCTTCCGGGATCGCTGTGAATACGTCCCTGTACGCTCCGAGCGCGGCGTCCATGCCGCGCACGGTCCCGGAAACACACAGGCGTAAAGCTTGCGAGTGGCCGCCCGGATAGGTTCGACGGGGGCGTGTGGCGCCAGGGACGGCGCCACTCGAGGCTAACGGAGCTTTTAAGTCGTCCCCCGGCGGACCTATCCGGGTGGCCTACCAGACGACGCCTTTATAATTGTCGGATGCAACCGACCGACTTCATCGCCGCGCTGCGCGCTGCGGCGCCTTACGTGCACGCGCACCGCGGGCGCGTGTTCGTCGTCGCCTTCGGCGGCGAGGGAGCGACGCGGCCGGACTTCGACCAACTGATCTACGACGTCGCCCTGCTGCACAGCCTGGGCGTCAAGCTCGTGCTGGTGCACGGCGCGCGGCCGCAGATCGACGCGCGGCTCAAGGAGAAGAACCTGAAGACGCGCCACGTCAACGGCGTGCGCGTCACCGATCCGGCGGCGCTGGAATGCGTGCGCGAAGCGGTCGGATCGCTGCGCATGTCCATCGAGGCGCGGCTGTCGACGTCGCTCGCCTCGACGCCGATGGGCGGCGCGCGGGTCAAGGTCGCCGGCGGCAACTGGATTACGGCGCGTCCCGTCGGCGTGCGCGACGGCGTCGATCATCAGCTCACCGGCGAAGTGCGCCGCGTCGACGTCGACACCATCCGCAAGGTGCTCGACGAGGGCCGCATCGCGCTGATCTCCCCGGTCGGCTACTCGCCCACCGGCGAGATCTTCAACCTGCGCTTCGAGGACGTCGCCACCGCGGTCGCCTCGCAGCTGTCCGCCGAGAAGCTGGTGTTCCTCGTCAACGCCGAGCCGGACGACTGGAAGCTCGCCGACGACACCGGCGACGCCGGGCAGATCTCCGTCGTCGACGCGCGCAAGTGGCTCGCATCGGCCAAGGACGTGCAGGCCGAGGATCGCCAGTACCTCGAGGCGGCAGTTGCCGCCGCCGATGCCGGCGTCAAGCGCATCCACCTCATCGGCAACGACGCGCAGGGCGGGCTGCTGCGCGAGCTCTACACGCTCAACGGCGCCGGGCTGATGCTGTACTCCGACGAGAACTACGAGTCGATGCGGCAGGCGTCGATCGAGGACATCGGCGGCGTGCTCGCACTGATCGCACCGCTGGAGGCCGCCGGCGTCCTGGTGCCGCGCTCGCGCGAGCAGCTGGAGCTGGAGATCGACCGCTTCATGGTGATGGTGCGCGACCGCGTGGTCATCGCCTGCTGCGCTCTCATCCCGTTCAAGCAGAACCGGATGGGCGAGCTCGCCTGCGTCGCGGTGCACCCCGAGTACCAGCGCGCCGGCCGCGCGAGCGCACTGCTCAAGAAGATCGAGGCCGTGGCGAAGAAGAAGGGACTGAAGAAGCTCTTCAGCTTGACGACGCACTCGCCGCACTGGTTCATCGAGCACGGCTTCGTCCAGGGCAAGACCAGCCAGCTGCCGGCGCAGAAGCAGCGCCTCTACAACTACCAGCGCAATTCGCTGGTGCTGATCAAGGACCTCTAGGGCGACGGCACCGCGCTGGCCTCGTTCGAGGGCGCGCTGATCGATGCTCCGTTGACGGCGACGACCTTGAAGTAATAGCGCGTGCCGCTGGCAAGCCCCGAGATCGTCGTGCTCGTGCCGGCAATGCCGGACTTGACCGGCGTCGCGCTCTCGCCGCCGGCGACGGTTCCCTGCAGGATGCGATAGCTCAGAGCGCCGGCCCCCGCGCTCCACGTCAGCTTGACCAGATGACTGCCCTTCACCGCGGCGAGGCTCGTCGGCGGCGCGATCGGCACGGCGCTGGCTTCGTTGGACGGCGTGCTCGCCGAGGTGCCGTCGTAGCCGACGACCTTGAAGTAGTACTTGGTGCCGTTGGCAAGCCCGGTGATGGTCGTCGTGTTGCCGATGATCCCCGTCTTTATCGGCGTCACGCTCTCGCCGCCCGCACTGGTGCCCATGAGGACCCGGTACTTGCTCGCGCCCGCGCCACTCGCCCAGGTCAGGACGACCTTGGCATTACCGCTCTTGGCGATCAATGCGCTCGGCGGCGCGATCGGGACGGCGCTGGCCTCGTTGGACGGCGCGCTGACGGAGCTGCCGTTGACCGCGACGACCTGGAAGTAATACCGCGTGCCGTTGGTCAGCCCGCTGATCGTGGTCGACGTCGTTGCGAGGTTGGTCTTGACCGGCGTCGCGCTTTCGCCGCCGGGCGCGGTGCCTTGCAGGATCCTGTAGCGGAACGCGCCCGCGGCTGCGTTCCATTTGAGCGTGACTTTGCCGCCGCCTGCTACGGCGGTCAGCCCGGCCGGTGCCTCGGGCAGGCTCGCCCGCGGCGTCGCGCTGACTTCGCTGGAAGGATCGCCGGCGCCGCCGCCGTTGACCGGAATCACCTGGAAGAAATACGTGGTGCCGTTGGTGAGCCCGCCGACGACGACCGACCTGCCGGTGATGCCGCTAGCGACCGGCGTCGGATCCTCGCCGCCGCTCGCCGTTCCCTGCAGCACCGCGTAGCTGGTCGCGCCCGCCGCCGCTGCCCAGGTCAGCGTCACTTCCGTGTTGCCCGGCACCGCCGTGACGTTGCCGACGTCGGCCAGCAGCGGGCTCACGCGCACGTCGAAGGAGGAGCCGGTGCGCGACAGCACCGAGATGCGCAGCTTGCGCACCGCGTCGACGTATTCCTGCCCCGGCAGCCACTGCGCGTTGTAGAGCTCGTAGTCCGGGAAGGCGCGCGCACTGTGGCTGCAGGTCGGTGCGTTGTCGTAGTCACCGGGCGTGGCGTCGATGGGCACCGCCCAGCCGCTCGAGGAGTTGAAGAAGCACGCGTTGCCGATGCCGATGCTTCCGCGCGCGTCCTGGAAGTCGTGGATGACGACCCCCTCGCCGGGAATGCCGTTGTCGAACTGCGAGTCCGGTCCGAGCGCCTTCACCCGCGCTTCCACGGTGAGGTAGTGCGCCGAGCTGCCCGAGCACGGCTCGCCGGTGAGGCAGACCTTGATCATCTTGGCCGGCTCGCCCAATGCGAGGGCCTGTCCATCGAGCGTGGCGGTGACCGCCGAGGTGTCGTCGGTCACGACCTGGTTGGCGATCGGGATCCAGCCCAGCACGTCCTTGTGCGCGGCAATGAAGCCGTCGCCGGGCTCATCGCAGTACAGCGTGCTGGTCGCGTAGCTGTCGTTGGCAGACGCGTACGACCCGCAGAGGGTCTGGCTCGCCGCCCGGTGGGCCATGCTCATCACGTCCCACGGGCTGTCGTAGGCGAAGTAGACCCAGCCCGAATGCGGCAATCCCAGGCTGTGGCCGAGCTCGTGCGCGTAGGTGCCGGTCTCCTGGCCCCACGGCGGCTCCCAGGTGAAGCCGAAGGTCTTGCCACCGTAGCTGTGACTGCCGCCCCAGGCGCAGCAATCCAGGTCGTTGGACAGGACCAGGTTGATGTTGTCGTAGCTGGCGTAGCTGATGCCGGCGGCGGCGCCCGCGCTCATCGCGTCGTTCGCCAGCGCGGTGAGGTTGGCGCACGCACTGCTCCAGCCGCACGGCGCGTAGTAGGCCTTGCTGTGCGGCAGCGTCAGCCAGCCGGTCGCCGGAACGCCGCCGGTGCCGCCGACGTCGCCGTTCCACGCGAACTGGTTCCAGGAGGTCTTCTTGTAGAAGCCGTTGATGGTCGCCGGGATCAGCGAGTCGACCGGTGGCACGTCGGGGTTGTTGAGATCGTTGTAGAACTGCGGCGGATGCGGCACGGCGACGTCGTCGGAGAACTTCGCCAGCAGGTAAAGGACTTTCTTGGTTCCGACGGCCGGTGCGCCTTCAGCCGCGGCGGCTTTCATCGGAACGATGGCCGCGGACAGGGAATCCACATCCAGCCCGGGCTGCCCTGCAATCGCCTTTTTGCGCCCCTTGGCGTGAACGCGCTTGCCGAAGTGCCGCAGCGCCGCGTTCTCCCGACCCTGCAGGTCCAGGCGCAGCTGCTTGCCATCCGGCTCGACCAGCGTGAAGCGCGTTTCGCCGCCGAGTCCCGACTGGCGATGGGGATCGCCCCAGACGATGTTGAGGGTGCCCTCGTGAGCGTCTGGCGGCCGGGAGTCCGGCGCAGCGATGGCCAGCTGCGATAGACCGATGATGGCCGCGATGGCGGCGAGCTTGCAGGTGCGCATGTATTTCCCCTTACCAAGGTACCCCGGCCTCCTGCAATCGGCAACCGATAAAACATGCGAGCAGGCTAAGATTCGCGGCCCATGACCACCAACCAGGAATTCGCCGCCCGCTCCCGCGCGCACGTCTGGCATCCCTGCACGCAGATGAAGGACCACGAGTGGCTGCCGCTCGTGCCGATCCAGTCGGCCGAGGGCGTCTGGCTCAAGGACTTCGAGGGCCGGCGCTATCTCGACGCCATCAGCTCCTGGTGGACCAACCTCTTCGGGCATCGCCATCCGCACATCGTGGCGTGCATGAAGGACCAGCTCGACAACCTCGATCACGTGCTGCTCGCGGGCTTCACGCACGAGCCGGCGATCGAGCTCGCGGAGCGGCTGTGCAAGCTCGCGCCCCCTGGCTTGGAGCGCTGCTTCTACGCCGACAACGGCTCCTCCGCCGTCGAGGTGGCGCTGAAGCTCTCGCATCACTACTGGCGCAACGTCGGCAAGCCGGGCAAGCGCAAGTTCATCGCGCTGGAGAACGGCTATCACGGCGAGACGCTGGGGGCGCTGGCGGTGGGCGGTGCCGGCATCTACCGCGATCCTGTACCAGCCGCTCTTGATGGAATGCCTGCGCGTTCCCTCGCCCGACTGCTATCACCGCGCGGCCGGCGAGGCCTGGGAGGATTACAGCCGCCGCCAGTTCAACTTCATGCTGTCGACGCTGGAGCGGCACGCCGACGAAGTCTGCGCCGTGATCATCGAGCCCCTGGTGCAATGCGCCGGCGGCATGCGCATGTATCACCACGTCTACCTGCGCATGCTGCGCGAGGCCTGCGACAAGCACGGCGTGCACCTGATCGCCGACGAGATCGCGGTGGGCTTCGGGCGCACCGGCAAGATGTTCGCCTGCGAGTTCGCCAAGATCACGCCCGACCTGATGTGCGTGTCCAAGGGGCTCACCGGCGGCATGCTGCCGCTGGCGGCGACGCTCGCGACCGACAAGATCTACCAGGCCTTCTACGCCGACTACGCCGAGGGCAAGGCCTTCCTGCATTCGCACAGCTACACCGGCAATCCGATCGCCTGCCGCGCTGCGCTGGCGACACTGGACCTGCTCGAGAAGACCAACACCCTCGCGTTGAACACGGTGAAGTCGCAGCTGATGTGGGCACGCACGGCCGAGATGCGCTCGCATCCGCACGTCGCCGACGTTCGCCAGCAGGGCATGATCCTCGCCGTCGAGCTCGCGAAGAACTTCCGCAGCAAGGATCCCTACCCGCGCGAGGAGCGCCGCGGCCTCGAGGTCTATCGCTACGGGCTCAAGAACGGCGTGCTGCTGCGCCCGCTGGGCGACGTCATCTACTTCATGCCGCCCTACGTGATCGAGGCCGACGAGATCGAGCTGATGACCCGCATCGCGCTCGAGGGGATCGAGCACGCCACCGGTGACTAGGGTCTACGTCGACGCGCCGCTGCAGCAAGGCGCTTGCCTGCAGCTCGACGACGACGCCGCCCAGCATCTGGTCCAGGTGCTGCGCATGCGCACCGGCGATGCGTTCACGGTGTTCAACGGCCAGGGCGGCGAGTACGACGCGGTGATCGAGAGCGCCGCGCGCAAGGAGCTCGTCGTCCGCATCGGCGCCTTCCACGACGTCGACCGCGAATCGGCGCTCAAGGTCACGCTGGCGCAGTGCATCTCCAAGGGCGAGCGCATGGACTACACGGTGCAGAAGGCCGCCGAGCTCGGCGTCGCCGCGATCGTGCCGCTGATCTCGGCCAACTGCGTAGTGCGCCTGGACCCGGAGCGCTGGGAGAAGAAGCTCGAGCATTGGCGCGGCGTAATGGTGTCGGCCTGCGAGCAGTGCGGCCGTACGCGACTGCCGGTGCTGCACGCGCCGGTAGCGATCGATCGCTGGCTGCCGCAGGCAGACGGGATCAAGCTCGTCCTCGCCATCGGCGCGACGCGCGCCTTGCGCTCGTTGCCGCAGCCATCGGCGCCCGTTTGCCTGCTGGCGGGTCCAGAAGGCGACTTCAGCGATGCCGAGCTCGGGATGGCGACGTCGCACGGCTTTGCGCGGATCGGCTTGGGCCCGCGCATCCTGCGCACCGAGACCGCCGGCGTTGCGGCGCTGGCAGCGCTTCAGGCATTGTTCGGCGACCTCACCTGACGAACCACCTCGTGCTCATAACCACAAATGCGTCGGGAACGTATTTGCGCGAAGCCCCGAGCAACGCGAGGGGTGAGGCTCATGGACGAGCCGAACTACGCCACATCATCAACTAAACATGCTAATTACGAACGCTCATATTGTTAACGACGGCCACGAGATCCAGGCCGACGTCCTCATCCGCAACGGCCGCATCGAGAAGATCGGGCCCAAGCTGACGGCGCCCGCCGGCGTCACCGAGTTCGACGCCAACGGCGGCTGGCTCCTGCCCGGCATGATCGACGACCAGGTGCACTTCCGCGAGCCGGGGCTCATGCAGAAGGGCGACATCGCCTCGGAGTCGACGGCGGCGGTCGCGGGCGGCATCACCAGCTTCATGGAGATGCCGAACACGATCCCCAACGCCACCACGCGGGCGATCCTTGCGGAGAAGTACGGGCGCGCGGACGGCCGGGCACACGGAAACTTCGCCTTCTACTTCGGCGGCGCCAACGACAACCTCGAGGAGCTCAAGCGCCTGCAGCCTAACGAGGCCTGCGGCGTGAAAGTGTTCATGGGCGCCTCCACCGGCAACATGCTGGTCGACGATCCGCGCACGCTCGATGCCATCTTCGCCAACTGCCAGCACGTCATCGCCACGCACTGCGAGGACACGCCGACGATCAAGGCCAACGAGGCCATTGCGCGCCAGGTCTACGGCGAGGATGTCCCTCCTTCCGAGCATCCGCGCATCCGCTCCGAGGAGGCCTGCTACAAGTCCACGCAGCTCGCGGTCGGGCTGGCGCGCAAGTACGGCTCGCGCCTGCACGTCCTGCACATGACGACCGCGCGCGAGCTGGACTTCTTCCCGGCGGGTCCGCTCAAGGACAAGCGCATCACCGCCGAGGCCTGCGTGCATCACCTGTTCTTCGACGAGCGCGACTACGCTGCCAAGGGCAACCTCATCAAGTGCAATCCCGCGATCAAGACCGCGGCCGATCGTCGGGCGCTGGTGCAAGCGGTCAAGGACGGCCAGCTCGACATCATCGCCACGGATCACGCGCCGCACACCGCCGAGGAGAAGGCGCAGGGGTACTGGAAGGCGCCGAGCGGGTTGCCGCTCGTGCAGCACGCGTTGCTGATGCTGCTGGAGCTGGTGCGGCGCGGCGAGCTCAACCTGCGCACCGTCGTGCAGCGCACCAGCCACGCGCCGGCCGAGCGCTTCCGCATCAAGGATCGCGGCTACGTCCGCGAGGGCTATTGGGCGGACCTGGTCCTGGTCGATCCGCACAAGCCGACGCGCGTCGCGCGCAGCGAGCTGCTCTACAAGTGCGGCTGGTCGCCGCTGGAAGGCACCACGTTCCAGCATTCGATCGCGGCGACCTGGGTCAACGGCGAGGTCGCCTACGCCAACGGCCGGGTGACGCCGCGGGCGCTGGGCCAGCGGCTGGAGTTCGTGTAGGAGGGGCCGTTGGCCCCGACCGTCGGGGCGAACAGCCCCTCCTACAAAAAACCACGTCCCATGAAACCAGATCTCACACGCTGCGGCTGGGGCAATCAGACGCCCGAATACCAGCGTTACCACGATCACGAATGGGGCCGGCCGGAACATCGCGATCACGTGCTGTTCGAGTTCCTCGTCCTCGAAGGCGCACAGGCGGGCTTGTCCTGGCGGACGATCCTGGAGAAGCGGCCCGGCTACCGGCGCGCGTTCGCCGACTTTGATCCGGTGAAAGTCGCGCGCTTCTCGGACGCGAAGCTCGAGAAGCTGATGCTGGACCCCGGCATCGTGCGCAATCGCCTGAAGATCACCTCGGCCCGCAATAACGCACGCGCATTCCTGAAGGTGCAGGAGGAATTCGGCAGCTTCGACAAGTATGTGTGGTCGTTCGTCGAAGGCAAGCCGATCGTCAACCGCATCAAGACACTAAAGGAAATGCCGGCGCGCACGCCGCTGTCGGATCGTGTCAGCAAGGACCTGCAGCAGCGCGGGTTCAAGTTCGTCGGCTCGACCATCGTCTACTCGTACCTGCAGGCGATGGGCCTGGTCAACGATCACCTCACCAGCTGTTTTCGCTACGGACAACGCTAGGAACGGCCATGCAGAAGAAGATCACCGACACGCTGCTCGAAGAGCTCGACCGCAAGGCTCAGGCATCGCCGCGGCTGCGCACCAACCACAACCTGCACGAAGCACCGGAGGCGCCGATCCAGCGCCTCGTCGTGAAGCTGCGTCAGGGTACCTACATCCGTCCGCACCGGCATCCGCAGCGCTGGGAGCTCGGACTGGTGCTGCAAGGCCGCATGGATCTTGTGCTGTTCGACGACCAGGGCACGCTCACCGAGCGCATCACGATGACACCGGTGCGCGGCACGCTCGCGGTGGAGCTGCCCAAGGCGCAGTGGCACAGCTACATCGCCGTGTCCGACGCGGCGACGTTCTTCGAGGTGAAGGAAGGCCCCTACGATCCGGCGACGGCGGGAGAATTCGCGACGTGGGCGCCGGCGGAAGGGGATCCGGCGGCGGGTGCCTTCCTGGAGTGGATGGCCAACGCCGCCGCCGGAGAACGCTTCAAGGCCTAGTCGATCGGGAACGGCACCACCACGAACGCGCGCGCCGACGCGCCGGCGTAAGCCGCGCGCGTCACCGTCGTCTTCGGACGCACGCGCGCCTTAATCGTGCCGTTGTCGTCGAAGAACTCCGCGTCGAGGATGCGCATCGCCAGGGCGTCCTGCACATGGTTGCGCCACTCGGGCGTGACCTCGTCGGCATCGACCACCGGCACCGCGTTGTCCTCGGTGTCGGGCGCGAACATCGTCACGCCGTCGTACACCGAAAGCTTCGAGCCGTGGCCGATCGCCTGCACCAGCGCGAATGCCAGCTCCTCGCGCGTGACCGTGCCCGCGGGGTTGAAGGCGCCGGCGGCGGGTGACATCAACGGCAGCGACTCCAGCGACAGGTCCATGATCGGCGCGCCGGGGCGCGTCACCGTCTCCGCAGCAGCGGCGAGCAGGCCCGACGTATCGGTGAAGACCGGGTCGGCATGGTGCGTGCGCGTCTGGCGCAGACCCCAACCGGTCAGGTACTCCGCCATCTGGCCGCGCGTGAGCAGCTGCTCGGGCACGAATCCACCGGACAGGCCGTCGACCAGTCGCTCGTTGACGGCGAGCTCGATGAACGCGCGATCTTCGCGGCCCACGGTGTCGTCCAGGCCATGCGGAACGCCGGCGGCGAACTGCTGAAGACGCGCGGTGACGGTCGCCGGCCCGGCGATGCCGTTGGTGAGGTTCAGAGGATCGAGCTCGACGCCCGGGCCGACGTTGAGGCCGCCGACCCCGGCGACGTGCAGCGTCCAGGTGCCTTCCATGCCGGGCGCGCTGGCGGCGATGTTGGGTCCGATCAGCGGAATCGCGATCGCCGAGCCGTAGCGCGTGCCGGCAGGGTCGATCAACGTCAGGCCACAGGTGCAGGGGTTGCCCAGCGGCGCGCTCCATTGCGCGATCACCAGCGAGACCTTCGGACCGACCTCGAACGTGTAATCCGCCGGCGCACCGACCGGCGTGAACTTGAGGTCCACGTTCTCGATCTTGCCGGGGCCGAGGCCAACGGTGGCGTTGAAGGCCCGCAGCGAATTGTTGGTGAGGCCGTAGTCGTCGCGCAGGCGCAGGACCGTGGCCAGCGCCGCTTCGATGTTCGCAAGGCCTGCTCCGACCTCCCAGGGGTCGTAGCCGACCATGTTGGTGGCAGTGCGCTTGAGAATCGGCTTGATCTCGCGCCAGGTCAGCGAAGGATCCGCCTCCAGCATGCGTGCAACCAGGCCGGCGACGTGCGGCGCCGCCATGCTGGTGCCGGACTTCTGCGTGTAGAACGGGATGAGGTCGATCGGGATGTCGCCGCGCAGGATGTCGTCGGACATGTCGACAGGACCAACCGGATCGACCGCTATGGCGCGAGGCGCGATGATGGCCGTGCCCGGCGCCGTCACCGTCGGCCGGTCCTCGACCACGAAGGTCTCGCCGTCGACGACAGTCTCGTACGGACCCTGCAGCAGCGAGCCGCGCGACGACTGCTGCTCGAGCAGCCCTTCCTTGAGCGCGTTGGCGACGGTGATCACCCACGGCGCCTTCTTGTAGTTGCCAGTGATGGTGTCGGGGCCGGAGCCGGAGTTGCCGGCGGAGAACACCACGATGATGTTCTTGTCGGCGAGCATCTTGGTGGCGACGTTGGTCGGATCGGCCGGATCGAAGCAGGTGCCGACCTCGCTGGTGGTGCCGAACGAGTTGGTGACCACGCGCAGGTTGTACTCGGGGTGCTCCTCGAGCACCTGCAACGCGTAGTCGAAGCCGCCGAGGGCGTCGAGCACGAACAGTGCCGCGCCGGAGCCATAGCCGATCAGGCTCGCGCCCGGCGCGCTGCCGACAAAGCGGCCGCCGGATAGCGTGCCGTCGCCGGCGACGATGCCGGCCACGTGGCTGCCGTGCGATCCGCCGAAGTCGGTGTTGGGGAATCCCTCGACCGGCGTGAAGGGCGCGGTCTCGTCGTAGCCGTCGTCCTCGTTGTTGCCCAGGAGCGCGCGCAGGTTCGTATGGCCGATGGTGTTCTGGATCGTCTTGCCCAGATACAGCAGGTCCAGGTGCGTGCCGTCGATGCCCGAATCGTTGACCAGCACGCCGATGCCCTTGCCGGTGATGGGCGAGGCTTCGGCGTTGACGAGCTCCGGCGCAGCCAGGGCCTGCGTCGCGGAGGTCAGGATGTTGGCCTCCTCGTCCTCGTACGACAGAAGGTCGTTGAAGCGCACCGAGCGCACGCCGGAGGCCCGCAGCAGCGCCTGCGCCTGCACGCGTGTCGCCAGCACGCCGGCGATCGGCAGATGCCGGAACGCGACGGCGGGCACGTCGATCTGCTTGAGCACGCCCTTCTGCAGCGCAGTCAGCGGACCCTTGCCTTCGAAGGTGACGACGAATTCGCCGACGACGCCGTCGGCCAGGCGGCTCAGGCGCTCCGCCTGCATCTCGCCGGGCGGCGTGCAGGCCTTGGCGACCTCGGGTTCGGCGGCGACGGGCGGCTCGTTGCCCGAGCCGATGCCGCCCCCCAGCGGACTGCTGGTGCCGCAGGCGGCGAGCCAAAGGCCAATGAAACCGGCTGCCGCAGCGCGCGGCGCGATCTGAAAACGCATGGAACGGACCTCCCCAATAGGTGAAAAAAACGGGCGTCTGATGCGCCCATGGCGAAAGATTTTGCCAGTAAAGTGCCCAGGTGTCGCGGTTGCACGGTTCCGGGAATTTGCCGATGTCGTTTCGCTTGCTGGCGGCGCTCGCCGCGGTGGTGCCGATGCTCGCCTTCGGCGCGATCGGGGTCGGCTCCAAGGACGCTGCGCTGGCGCCGGCGCCAGCCGAAAGGATCGTCGGCGCGTTTGGCTTCAGGCTCGGCGACGTGTTCGTGCCGGACGAGAACGCCGAGGAGCTGACCGAGTCCATCCTGACGGAGAAGGCGCTGCCGGGCGCGCTCTACCGCGTCACGCCGGCGCCGGGACAGGCCAGCGATCTCTTCAGCTCCTACTACGTGCTGCGCACGCTCAAGACGCACCAGATCGCCGCCATCTACGCTGCGGCCGAGCCATCGTGCCGGCATGACGACACACCCGCGCAGTACCTCGCGCAGACCCTGGCCCGCCGTCACGCGCCGGCGATGCAGGCGACGACGCTGCCGCTGCAGATCCAGAAGGGCACGCGGCAGATCGTCCTGCAATGCACGTCGCGGTATCTGAAGCTGGTGTACGCCGATACCGACCTGGCCTACACCTACGCGAGCGAAGCCGCGGAGATCGAAGAGGGCATGTAGGAGGGGCTTTAGCCCCGAGCGGTCGGGGCCAACGGCCCCTCTACAACCGCCGCCAGCGCTGGCCGTCCTTGCTGTCCTCGACCAGCACGCCCTTGTCCTTGAGCGCGTCGCGGATGCGGTCGGACTCGGCGAAGTTCTTCGACTTGCGCGCCTCGGCCCGCGCGGCGATCAGCGCCTCGATCTCTTCCTCGCCGATCGCGCCTGCCGAAGAGGTCGCCCCGAACCACTCGGCCGGCGACTGCTGCAGCAATCCCATCATGCTGCCTGCGTCGAGCATCTGCGCCTTGAGCCGCGCCTTGTCCTCGGTCGACTCGGCCTTGTTCGCCGCCGTCGCGAGCGCGAAGAGCTCGGAGAGCGCCAGCGGCGTGTTGAGATCGTCCTCGAGCGCCGACACGAACGCTTCGGGCGCGCGCACTCCGGGCGCAGCCGCGATGTCGCCGAGATCGCGCAGCGCGCCGTAGAGCCGGTCGAGCTTCTTGCGCGCTTCCGGCACTACCTCGTCGTTCCAGTCCAGCGGCTGGCGATAGTGTCCGGTGAGCAGCGCCAGGCGCACGGCCTCGTGCGGACCGAGCTTGAGCGCCTCGCGGATCAAGAGCACGTTGCCGACGGACTTGGCCATCTTCTGGCTGTTCATCAGCAGCAGGCCGTTGTGCACCCAGAAGCGGGCGAAGGTCTTGCCGCCGTGCGCGCAGGTCGATTGCGCGCGCTCGTTCTCGTGGTGCGGGAACACCAGGTCGTTGCCGCCGCCATGGATGTCGATGGTCTCGCCGAGCAGCGCCTCTGACATCGCCGAGCATTCGATGTGCCAGCCGGGGCGTCCCCTGCCCCACGGCGACTCCCAGCCGGGCAGCTCCGGCGTCGACGGCTTCCACAGCACGAAGTCGCCGGCGTCCTTCTTGTAGGGCGCGACTTCCACGCGGGCGCCGGCCATCAGCTCCTTGGTATCGCGCTTGGAGAGCTTGCCGTAATCGGCGTAGCTCGGGACGTGGAACAGCACGTGACCCTTGGCCTCGTAAGCGTGGCCGCTGCCGATCAGGCGCTCGATCATGGCGATGATCTGCGGCAGATGCTCGGTGACCCGCGGCTCCAGGTCCGGCGGCGCGACGCCGAGCGCGGCGAGGTCCTCGTGATAAGCCGCGGCGAACTTCGAGGTGATCACCGAGATCTCGACCTTCTCCTTTGCGGCCGCGGCGTTGATCTTGTCGTCGATGTCGGTGATGTTGCGGGTGTACAGCACCTTGCCGTAACGCCGGCGCAGCACGCGCGCCAGCACGTCGAACACCACGGGCGGCCGGGCGTTGCCGATGTGCGCGTACGAGTACACCGTCGGACCGCAGACGTACATCGTCACGCGGGCGGGATCCTGCGGCTCGAAGGCTTCCTTCTTGCCGGTGTAGGTGTTGTGGAGTTGCATGGGCGGGCCCGGTTGGGGCGAGAATGGTACATGACCTCCGACGTTCCCCGCCCGCATTTCCTGCGCGGCCGGTTCCGCAACCGCTACAACGCCGATCAGCCGCGCGCGTTGACGCCGCAGGTGCTGGAATTCTTCTGGCAGATGCGGCGGATCTCCACCCGCGGCGATCTGCAGGCGCCGCTGCAACCCGACGTCGCGTGGCTGAAGGCCAACCGCACGGTGCCGGCACTCACCTGGGTCGGGCACTCGACGTTCCTGTTCCAGCGCAATGGCCTCAACCTCGTCACCGATCCGCACCTCTCCAAGCGCGCGTCACCCTCGCAGCTGGCCGGTCCCAAGCGCTTCGTCGAGCCGGCGATGGGCTTCGGCGATCTGCCGCCGCTGCAGATCGCGCTGGTCTCGCACAACCATTACGACCACCTGGATGACGTGACCGTCCGGCGCCTCGCCCGCGAGCACGCTGGGCTCACCTTCGTGGTGCCGACGGGCCTCAAGCGCTGGTTCGCGCGGCGCAAGATCCACAACGTCGTCGAGCTCGACCTCTGGCAGTCCGCCGAGGTGCACGGGACTACCGTGCACTGCGTGCCGGTGCAGCATTTCTCAGGCCGCGGCGCGACCGACCGCAACGCCACGCTGTGGTGCGGCTTCGTGGTCGAGATGCAGGACGCCTACAAGCTCTTCTTCGCCGGCGACACCGGCTACTCGCGCGACTTCCACGACATCGGCCAGCGCTTCGCGCCGATCGACCTGTCGCTGATCCCGATCGGCGCCTACGATCCGCGCTGGTTCATGGCGCCGGTGCACGTCAATCCCGAGGAAGCGGTGCGCATCCACCAGGACGTGAAGAGCCGGCAGTCGGTGGCCATGCACTGGGGCACGTTCCGCCTGACGCTGGAGCCGCTCGACGAGCCGCCGCGAAAACTGCGCGAGGCGCTGGCTGCCGCGAAGATCGACGAAGAGAAATTCTGGGTGATGCGGCACGGCGAGACGCGGAAGCTTTAACGCAACGCTTTCAGCTCCGCTTCGCGCGGCGCGGTCTTGAGCTTGCTGATCCGCTTCGCCGCCTCGTAGAACCGCGGCCAATCGCGCCGCGACTGCTCGAACAGCGCCGCGAACGCCGGCACCCATTTCTGGTACAGGCCGATCGGCAACAGCTTTGCGTTGTTGATCTCGCCCTCGAACCAGCGGTCGTAGCCGGCGTATCCGCGCCACTCCGCGCGCAGCGCCGCGTAACGCCGGCGCAGCGCCTCGATCTCGTCGCGCTTGGCGGCGCGCATCGCGTCGGCCGGCAGCGGCCTTGCGTACACCGCCTGCAGCCGGTCGCGTGCGTCCATCAGCAGCGCCAGGAACTGCTCGCGGCGCTCGGAGATCTGCGCGTCCGGCGGCGGCTCGCCCCGCGAGGCGCGGAACTCGCGCAGCCCTTGCTCGCCGACGAATGTGGCGAAGGACTCGTTGAACGCGGTGTCACCTTTCATGTAGAGCTGCTGGTGCGCCAGCTCGTGGAACAGCGTCTCCAGCAGGTGATCGTCGGTCCACGCCAGCATCGTGCTCAGCACCGGGTCGTCGAACCAGCCGAGCGTGGAGTACGCCGCGATGCCGGCGACGTGCACGTCGAGGCCCTTCGCCTTCAGCGCCTGCGACTCGGCGAGCGCGCGCGATTCCTCGTAGTAGCCGCGATACGCCAGGCAGCCGACGACCAGGTGACACCACTCGTGTCCCTGCAGTGAGAACTCCGGCGCCGCAAACACGTTCCAGACCACGAACGGGCGGCCGATGTCGGCGTACAGCGTGTAGCTGCCGTTGTCCGGCAGCGAGAGCCTGGCGATGGAGAAGGCGCGCGCGTGCTCGACCAGCTGCAGGCGCGACTTGAGGCCCGCGTCCGCTTTGGGGTCGGCCAGCACCGCGGCAATCGGCACACGCCGGTGCAGCACGCTCATCTCGCCGCGGAGCAGGTGGCCGTAATAACCGATGTCGGAGCAAGCGCTTAGCAGCAGGATGACGGCGCCGGCCAGCCCGCTGCGCGCGGCGTGCCAGCGCTTCGACGGCAGGGCGCGAGGATGCATGTTGCTATGATGCTTCACCCGCGACGGCTCTGTTGAAGCCCGTTCGGGATTCCGGAGGGAGTCATGAAATTCCATCAATCCATTGTGACGGCCGCGCTGTGCGCGCTCGCTATTGGCTGCGGCAGCAGCACGACCACCGGCACGCTGACCGGCAATGACGGCACCGGGTCGAACATCAACCCGCCGTCGACCGAGGGCACGCCCCGGGTCGCGGTCGCCGAGTCGCGCGACGGCACCGTGTATCGCCAGGAGATTGTCTCGCCGACGGGTGACACCGTCGTGCTCCAGGTGATGGAGCCGACGCATCTTGAAGCCGGCCACACCTACCCGCTGGTCCTGCAGGGCCACGGCTATGGCGGTCATCGCGACGTAGCACCCAACGGGTTCGAGCAGAAGCTCCTCGACACCGGCTACTACGTCATCTCCATCGATCAGCGCGGCTTCGGCGAATCCAGCGGCACCATTCGCGTGATGGATCCGGAGTACGAAGGCGTGAACCTGATCGCGATCCTGGACTGGGCCGAGGACCTCGAGGGCCTGCGCCGGCACGCCGACGGCAAGATGGTCGTGGGCAGCTACGGCGGCTCTTACGGCGGCATGTACCAAGTGCTGCTCTGGGCAGTGGATCCGCAGCAGCGGCTGCGCGTGCTCGCGCCGGACATCACGCCGCATGATCTGAACTACGCGCTCGATCCCAACGACGTGGTGAAGTCGGGCTGGGGCCTGGTGCTGTCGGCGGGCGGCGAAGGCGCCGTGGCGCTGCAGGTCGTCGACGGCTTCCCGCTGATCCTCGCGCCGACCGTGCTGCACCAGGACGTGGCGATCTACGAGACGCTGCTGCAGGCGGTGGCGACCAACGCCTTCACCCCGACCAGCAAGAATTTCTTCCACTACCACAGCTTCAAGTACTACTGCGACGGACAGGCTGCGGGCCCGCAGGATTTCCTCTTGGCGACGCCGGATCAGCTGACGCAAGCCGCAACGCTGCCGCCCGCGGCGGACGTGCTGCTGACGCAGGGCGTGCGCGACACGCTGTTCAACTTCAACGATGGCTGGCACAACTACCAGTGCATGAAGCAGCTGGGCGGCGACGTGCGCCTGTTCACGCATCAGAGCGGGCACATCCTGCCGGTGGAGCTGCCGGAAGACGCCGAGGACGCGCTCGACGTCTTCTACCAGGCGCTGACCATCCCCGGCTTCCAGCAGGCCGGCGGCGCGCGCGACTGCGGCGACCTGGACCTGGACGATCTCACCTTCGCCTGGTTCGAGGAGAAGCTGCGCGGCCAGTCCGGCGCGGTTGCCGCGGTGACCGGCGGCAGCGATCCTGCCAGCGTCTGCATGAGCCTGGGCGAAGGCGACGCGGTGGAGATCGCCGAGCCGACGCTGAAAGCCGGCGGCTCGCAGTTCGACATCGACGGCAGCACGCCGCAGTTCAACGCCGTGCTCGGCACGATGACGTCGCTGGCCGGAACCGGCGCGCGCTCGGCGCTGCTCGCCGATCAGCCGCTGCTGACCGCGCCCGCGGGCGGGTTGGTGCTCGCCGGCATTCCCAAGCTGCACCTGGAGATCGCGGGCGTCAGCGGCGTCGAGATGGCTGCGTGCCTCGCGCCGGAGGTCACGCTCGGCTGCGATCCGATCCTGCTGCTGGCGATCGGCCATCGTCCGCCGGGACAGAGCCGCTGGGAGATCGTCGACGACGAGATCACGCCGGTGCGCGGCTTCGGCGTGCACGAGGTGGAGATGAACGGCATCGCCGGGCGCTTCGCGGAAGGCGAGGAGATCGCGCTCCTGATCTACGCGTTCCACGCGCAGTTCCCGGTGACTTGGTCGCGCGACGTGTTCGTGCCTGCCGTGAACCTCACCGGAACGCTGGACCTGCCGATCCGCACGGCGACTGACATCGTGCGCACGCGGATGCTGGTACCGGAATAACGGCGTCGCCAGGCGGTCCGGTCTGTCGGGAGACGCCGTAAATACGTCCCTGTAGGCTCGACGTCCGCCATCCCTGGCGGCCGACGCTCCCGCCAGACCGGACCGCCTGGCTCGATTAACGGCGGCGGAAGACGCTGAGATGATCCAGCGGCAAGCTCTGGTCGCCGAGCACGCCGGTCTCGGTGACGATCACGTCGGTCGGCTCGAACATCGGCGCGCGGCCGAGGCGCGCCGACGACGGGAACTCGAACAGCGCCGGGTTCGTCTCCTGCAACAGCTCGCCTTCCTGTGACAGCAGGAAGATGCGGCCCTTGAAGAAATCCGTCACCACCAGCGCGTCGCCGGCGAGTCCGAGATCGTCGTGCGCGGTCGCTTCCCAGAAGAGCAGCTCCACCTTGCCTGCGCTGCCGTCGGGCATCATGTCGACGCGATAGACGCTGCCGCCGTCGGTGCCGAAGAAGCGATTGCCCTGGCTGACCAGGCCGTTGGGGAAACGCAGCACGTTGTTCAGCCCGAGGAACAGCAAGCCGGCCGGGCTGCCCTGCACCCAGACCTCCTGGCCCAGGATGTGGAACGGATCGGCCGGGTCGACGTTGAGCCGCACGATCTTGGGATCCGGCGGCACGCAGTTCGCCGGCGGGTTGACGTTTAGCGGCTCGTCGACGACGTAGAGGTTGCCGTCGGGCCCGGCGGCCATGCCGTTGGAGATGCACATGCCCTCGATCGTGAAGATCTGCTGCAGCTGCAGCGTCGGTTCGAGGCGCGCCGCGTAGAACGCGCCGGTGCCGCAATTCACGTAGAGGATGTCGCCGATGATCGCCATGCCGGTGAAGCCGCATTCGTCGGTGATCAGCCCCGCGGCGAAAGCGCCGTTTCCATCCTTGGTGATTTCGTAGAGCCCGCTCCCGGCGCTGATGAACAAGCGGCCATCGGGCGTGAAGATCTGGTTCTCCGCCGCAGGGATGTCCAGCAGCACCGTACGATCGCCGCAGCTCGACGAGACGCAGAGCGTGCTGCTGTCCACGGAGGTCGTCCCGCCGCCCGTCCCACTGCCCGTTCCGTCACCGCCCCCGGCGCACGCTGTAAGCAACAGCGCCAGGACTATCGCCACTTCCGTTCTACGCGACCGCATGATTTCTTCCCCCGTGATCAATTCTGCCGCCACCTGAACACACTGGCACCAAGGGCCAGGAACACCACCGCCATGCCGCCGAGCACGGTCATCGGATAAGCCAGCTCCGACAGACGCGCGCCGTCGAGCATGACCGCGCGCGCCGCGGTCAGCAGGTGCGTCAGGGGGAACAGCTCGGCGGCGGCCTGCAGCACCGGTGGCGCGCCGTCGACCGAGAAGAACACGCCGGACAGGACCATCATCGGCCAGGACAAAAGGTTCAGCAGGCCGCCGGCCAGCTCCTCGCTGGTGACGCGCGCGCTGATCACCAGGCCCATGGCGATCATGGCGATGGCGCCCACCAGCGTCACCGCGAACAGGTCGAGGTACGACCCCTCCATGCGGAAGTGCAGGAAGGCGTTGGTGCCCGCGAACACGGCGATGGTTATGAACAGGATCAGCGCCAGGCGCGACAGCAGCTGCGCCAGGATGAACTCCAGCGCGGTTAGCGGCGTGGCGTTCAGCCGCTTGAGATAGCCGCTCTTGCGGTACCGCACGATGACGTAGCCGATGCCGAACAGGCAGGAGAACATCATGTTCATGCCGAGCACACCCGGCACCAGCCAGTCGACGTAGCGGATCTCCGCGCCCGAGGCGGTCTGGCGCTCGAGCTTCGGCCCGTCGCTGGCCGCGACCAGCTTCTCCAGCACCTCGCCCTTGGGCGATTGCTCGTTGACCCAGTAGCGGCCCGGCGTCTGGCGCAGGTCCAGCAGCATGTCGACGCGATGGCGCTCGACCTTGCGGATGGCACCTTGCAGATCGTCCTCGCGGTAGAACTGCACGTGCGCCGTGGCGAGGAATGGATGCAGCGCTGGGCTGACCGCCGCGGACGACACCACCGCCACCTTGAACATCGGCCGCCCCGGCCCGGAGAACACCCAGGCGATGCCGGCGACCATGATCACCGGCACCAGCGCGTTCCAGGACAGGGCCGAGCGATCGCGCAGGAACTCGAGCGTCCGCGCCCACGCCATCGCCAACATGCGGGAAAAGCTCATGCGCGCACCTTCCGCACGTGCAATTGCTCCCGAGAGAACTTGGTGTCGGTGCTCAGCGCGCATTCCCGCACCCACGCTCGCACACAGCGCTCACGGCACCGTGTCATGCGCGCAATTCCTTGCCGGTCAGCTCGAGGAACAGATCCTCCAGTGTGCGCGGCCGCACCTTGAGCTGCGCGAGCGAGACGCCGGCCTGCAGCAGCGCCTGCACCACGCCGTTGACGTCGGCGGTCATGATCTCTGCCAGGCCGTTGTTGCGGATGACGGCGAACGGCCAGTCCCGCGACGGCAGGTCGTCGACCGGCAGCTCGACCACCACGTCGCTGAAATGCTCGGCGAGCAGCGACTGCGGGCTGCCGCGGGCGATGATGCGGCCGTGGTCCATGATCGCGATCTCGTCGCACAGCACGTAGGCCTCTTCCATGTAATGCGTCGTCAGCAGCACCGTCTTGCCTTCGCGCTTGATCGACTGCACCAGGTCCCAGAAATTGCGGCGCGCCTGCGGGTCGAGACCCGTGGTGGGCTCGTCGAGGAACAGCAGCTCCGGGTCGTTCACCAGCGCGATGGCCAGCAGCAGGCGCTGGCGCTGGCCACCGGAGAGCTTGCTTGCGTCACGGTCCAGGAACTCCTCCAGCCTGCAGACCTCGACCAGCCTCTCCAGCGACTGATGTTTCGCATAGAGCCGGCCGAAGAAAGCCAGGTTCTCGCGCACGGTGAGGAAATCCTGCAGCGCGGTGGACTGGAACTGGATGCCGATGCGCTCGCGGTAGGCGACGCTCCCCTGCCCGCCGATGGGCTCGCCGCGATAGCGGATCGTCCCGGCGCTGGGCTCCAGGATGCCTTCGAGCATCTCGATGGTGGTGGACTTGCCGGCGCCGTTGGGGCCGAGCAGGCCGAAGCATTGGCCCTGGCGCACGTCGAAGGAGACGCCGTCGACCGCGCGCACCTGCGCCTTCCCGGTATGGAAGTGCTTGGCCAGCGCGCTGGTCTGCAGGATCACGGCGGCAGACGCGGCAGCGCCGCCGGCGTCCGGCGCGTCTTCAGCCCTTGGCAGGAACTGCCTTCGTGGCGATGCGCTTGCGCATCAGCATCACCAGGTCCTCGCGCCGGTAGACGCCGATCTTCTTGTAGATGCGCGACGCGTGGTTGGCCACGGTCGAGATGGCGATCTCGAACTGTCGCGCGATCGACTTGAAGGTCTTGCCTTCGGCGAGCGCGCGGGCGATCTCCTGCTCGCGCGGCGACAGGCCGTCCAGCGGCAGCACCTTGCGCAGGTTCAGCAGCACCAGCGATCCGGCGCGCGACGCGCGGAAGTGCAGCTCGCCCATGCTGAACTGGCCCTTCTCCTCGAAGGCCTCCTCGGGCAGCGGGAACGGCAGGGAGGTCAGCGGCCGATCGCCGAAGCGCTCCGACAGCAGCGAGCGGAATCGCGGGCTGGTCGCGTAGAACGTCCCGCTGGAGTCGACCAGCGCGGTCGAGCCGCGGTTGGAGCGCCCCAGGTTGTGCAGCCACTCGTCGCGGCCGATGTACTGTGCGAGCGCCACGGCTGCCGCTTCCACCATGTGCGAGACCACGCGTCGCGCCGTCTCCGCGTCGTGCTTGCGCTTGCCGGGGCCGAACCAGATGGCGACGCTGCTCTGCAGAGCGCCGTCGCGATGGCGGTAGCCGATGACGACGCCAGGACGCTTGCCGTTGCTGCCGAGGTCGGCCGTCACCTGCGACTCGGCCTTGTCGTCGAACGGCACCGAGTGCAGGACCTTCGGCGACAGCCCCAGGCCCTGCGGCGTCTCGGTGAACTCGCCCTCGGCGCCAGGGCTGCGCGTGTGCCAGGCGGCAGCGACGCCGCCAAGCCAGTCGCGCACCTGCGTCAGCGCGCGCGACCGGAACGACTGCCAGTCCTCCTCCACGGCGGCCGTGTACAGCGTGGCGATCAAGCGGTCGGTGTCATTCATTTATTTTTTCCCCCAATGCATGGTTCGTGGCTAACCCGCTTTCCTGAGCTGCTGCTGGGCCCGGCTCTTGAGCGCGCCGAGCGCGTCGGCCATGGCCTGGGTGATGCAATCCGCATCCGGCACGGTGCCGCGATGCCCGGTCAGCCCGATGTCGAGGCTGTCCTGGTAGCTCATCACCGTCATGTTGAAGGCCAGCCCGTGGAACGGGATGCTGACCGGATAGTTGGCGAGCACCCTGGCGCCGGCGAAGTACAGCGGCTGGGGCGGGCCCGGAACGTTGGAGATGATGAGGTTGTACGGAGGGTACACGTAGTCCTGGATGCTGAAGTTCTCGTACAAGCGCGCGGCCTGCGCCAGCAGCGCCGGCGCGGGCACGTTCATCCAGTCCATCATCAGCCGCGCGGGCGTCGCCTTGAAGCTTTTCTTCACCGTCCCCATGCGCTTGCTGATCGCCAGCAGCCGCTCGACCGGATCGGCGATGTGCGTGCCGAGCGCGGAGCGCGCCATCACCACCTTGTTGCCGTGCGTGCCCTTCTCGTGCTCGGCGCGGACCGACACCGGGATTGCCGCGACCAGCGTCTTCTCGGGCAGCGCGTTGCGCTGCTGCAGGTAAGCGCGCAAGGCTTCCGCGCAGATCGTCAGCACCACGTCGTTCACCGACGTGCCGAACGCGTTCTTGACGAACTTGATGTCGGCCAGCGGCAGCGAGCGGAAGGCGAACGAGCGCCGCGCCGTGATCGTCGTGTTGAACAGCATGCGCGGCGCAACGCCCGCTTTCATGCCGGCGCCGTCGTCCCCGACCGGCGTGCGCGCGCGGCGCGCAGCCATGCGTTGCGCCACGGCGGAGCGGCCGGCGGAGAACAGGATCGGCAAGGTATCGCGCGCCAGGCGGATCGCGTCGCGCGGCGTCGACAGCAGCGCGCCGGCGGTGGCCATCGCCAGCGTCATCGGCGACGGCAGGGGCTCGGGCGTCCACGGCCGGTCCGGCAACGGCACCTGGCGCGGCGTGGGCTCGAGGTCGAGCAGCGTGCTCATCAGCTCCGCGCCGGAGACGCCGTCGATGCAGGCGTGGTGGATCTTGGTGACCAAGGCGACGCGGCCGCCCTTGAGCCCTTCGATGTAGTACGCGCGCCACAGGGGCTGCGCGCGATCCAGGCGCGTGCTGATGACGTCGCAGATGAAGTCGGCCAGCTGGCGGTCGCTGCCCGGCTGCGGCAGCGCGCGGTGGCGCACGTGGTTCTCCAGCTCGAAGTCGGGATCCTCGATCCAGTACGGCTGGTCGAGGTTCAGGGGCGAGGTCACCAGCCGGCGCCGGAACATCGGCAGGAGGTGCAGGCGGCTCTCGATCAGCTGCTTGACCGCGGCGAAACCGAAGCCCGGCGGCGCCTTGGACGCGTCGAGGATCGCGACGCTGCCCACGTGCATGGGCACGGCGTTGGTCTCGAGGTTCAGGAACATCGTGTCGAGGCCGCTGAGCTGCTTCATGACAGAGCGCGTAGTCCTTCCCTAGGGCACCATTATGCCCCGGGCAGCGTGATATCTACACCCTTGCTTTTCTTCAGCCGTGGCGCCCCAGACCGCTGTCGGCGTACGAGGCGGGATCCTCGATCGGCTCCAGGTGCGTCAGCACGGTGACGTTGGTGACGCGCTCGGCGAGCCGGTCCTCGATGCGCTCGAGCAGCTCGTGGCCCTTCTGCACCGTCCAGGCGCCGGGGACCAGCACGTGGAACGAGACGAACCGCCGCGCGGCCGCGCGGCGCGTGCGCACGGCGTGAAAGCCGATGCCGGGCGCCTGGAACTCGGCCAGCACCTCGGTGAGCGCGCGCTGCTCTTCCTCGGGCCAGGCGGCGTCCATCAGCCCGGCGGTGGCTTCGCGCAGCAGGCGCACGCCGGTCCACATGATGTTCACCGCCACCGCCAGGGCGGTCAGCGGATCGAAGATCGTCTGGCCGGTCAGCACGACCAGGCCCACGCCCGCGAACACGCCGAGCGACGTCCAGACGTCGGTCATCAGGTGATGGCCGTCGGCGTCCAGCGCCACCGAGCCGTGATCCTTCCCCGCGCGTAGCAGGATCCGGGCGGCGAAGAGGTTGATCACGGTGGCGACGGCCGACACCGCCAGGCCGACGCCGACCTGCTCGATCGGCTGCGGATGCAGCAGCCGCTGGATGGCGGCCCAACCGATCGCGATCGACGCCACCAGGATCAGCGTGCCCTCGAAGCCGCTGGAGAAATACTCGGCCTTGCTGTGGCCGTAGGCGTGCTCGTCGTCCGGCGGCGCCGCCGCCCAGTGCAGCATCAGGAGCGCCATGGTCGCGCCGCCGACGTTGACCAGCGACTCGAGCGCGTCGGACAGCAGGCCGACGGAATCGGTGAGCAGCCAGGCAACGGTCTTGAGCGCCATCGTCGCCAGGGCGGCGCCGATGGAGATCCAGGCATAGCGTGTGAGCTTGGCTGCGGCCATCGCGCGCAGCCTACAGGCGCCGCGCGAATTACGCGATGGCGTCCACGGCGCGCGGCGCCGGCGTTTGCTCCCTGCGCACGCGGAACCACGCGGCATAGAGCGCGGGGAGGAACAGCAGCGTCAGCGCCGTCGCCGCGACCAGGCCGCCCATCGTCGCCACCGCCTGCGGACCGAAGAAGGCGCTGCGCGTCAGCGGGATCATCGCCAGCACCGCAGCAGCGGCGGTCAGCACAATGGGGCGGAATCTGCGCACCGTGCTCTCGATGACGGCGTCGTAGCTGGGCATGCCGCGATCGATGTCCTGCTGGATCTGGTCGACCAGGATGACGCTGTTGCGCATGATCATGCCGAACAGCGCGATGGTGCCGAGCATGGCGACGAAGCCGAACGGCTTGCCGAACAGCAGCAGCGCCACGGCGACGCCGACCAGCCCGAGCGGCGCCGTCAGCACGACCATGATCACGCGCGAGAAGCTGCGCAGCTGGATCATCAGCACGGTCATCACCACGAGCATGAAGAGCGGCATGCCGGCGTTGACGCTGGCCTGCCCCTTGCCGCTGTCCTCCACCGTGCCGCCGACGTCGATGCGATAGCCGCGCGGCAGCTCGGCGCGGAGCTGGTCGATCGCGGGCGCCAGCTGCTTGACCACCTCGGGCGGCTGGATGTCGGCGTTGATGTCGGCGCGCACCGTCAGCGTCGGCACGCGATCGCGACGCCACAGGATGCCGTCCTCGAATCCGTACTCCAGCCGGGCGATCTGGTTGAGCGGCACGTTGGCGCCCGTGGCGGTCGGGATCGACAGCGATCCGAGGAGCTCCAGCTCCAGGCGCTCGGCCCAGGGCCCGCGCGCCTGGATGGCGATCAGCCGGTTGTCCTCGCGCAGCGTGGTCAGCGTCGCGCCGGCGATCGCCGCCTGCAGCATCTGCGACACGGTTTGCGTCGAGACACCCAATGCGCGTGCGCGATCCTGGTCGAGGTTGACGCGGATCACCTTGGAGGCTTCGTTGGTATCCAGGTTGATGCCCACCGGATTGGGATTGGCGCGCAGCGCGCCCGCCACCTTGTCGGCGACGTCGCGCAGCACGGCGCGGTCGGGACCGGAAACGCGGTACTGCAACACGTAGCCGACCGGGGGGCCGTTCTCGAGGCGATTGACGCGCCAGCGCAGATCGGGAAACTCGCGCGGCAGCATCTCCAGCAGTCTGCCGCGCAGCGCCTCGCGCGCCTTCAGGTCGTGCGTGTTGATGACGAACTGCGCGAAGCCCGACTGCGGCAGCTGCAGGTCGAGCGGCAAGTAGAAACGGGGGGCGCCGCTGCCGATGTAGGTGGCGTAGCTGTCGATGCCGTCCTCTTTCTTCAGCAGGCTCTCCAGCCGCTGCGCCGCCGCTTCGGTGGCGACGATCGACGAGCCCTCCGCGAGCTTGAGATCCACCAGCAGCTCGAGGCGCGTCGACGACGGGAAGAACTGCTGCGGCACCAGCTTGAAGAGTCCGATCGCCGCGACGAACGTCGCGAAGGTGAGCCCGATCACCGTCCAGCGCCGGTCCACGCACCAGCGCACGACGTCGCGGAACCGCGAATAGAACGGCGTCTGGTAGATCGCGTTCTCGTCATGCGGCTTGCCCGCGTGATCCGGCGCCTTCTCGGGCAGCAGCCGGTAGCCCAGCAAGGGCACGAACATGACGGCGGCGATCCAGGAGAGGAGCAGCGCGAGCGTCACCACCTGGAAGATCGAGCGCGTGTACTCGCCCGTGCTGCTGGCAGCGGTTGCGATCGGCAGGAATCCTGCCGCGGTCACCAGCGTGCCGGACAGCATCGGAAACGCAGTGCTGGTGTAAGCGAACGCCGCGGCGCGCACGCGCGACAGGCCCTGCTCGAGCTTCACCGACATCATCTCCACCGCGATGATCGCGTCGTCGACGAGCAGGCCCAGCGCCAGCACCAGCGATCCCAGCGAGATCTTGTGCAGGTCGATGCCGAAGTAGCGCATGCCCGCGTAGGTCATCGCCAGCACCAGCGGGATCGACAGGGCGACGACCAGCCCGGTACGCAGCCCCAGCGACAGGAAGCTCACCGCCAGCACGATGATCACGGCCTCGAACAGCGACCGCACGAACTCGCTGACACCTCGCCTGACCGCGGCCGGCTGGTCGGCCACGCGCGCGAAGCTCATGCCCAGCGGCAGGCTGTCGCTGATGCCGGAGAACTCGGCGTCCAGCTTCTTGCCCAGGCGGATGATGTCGCCGCCCTTCTCCATCGACACGGCGATGCCGATGGCCGGCTCGCCGTTGAAGCGCAGGCGCGGCCCCGGCGGCTCCTGGTACGTGCGCACGACCTGCGCGATGTCGCCCAAGCGGAAGGTCTTGCCTTGCCAGGCGAGCGGCAGGTTGCGCACGTCCTCGACGCTCTTGAGGCCCCCGGTTACGCGCACGTAGATCTTGTCGGTCGCGGTGTCGAACGCGCCCGAGGGCACGATCTCGTTCTGCGCCCGCAGCGTGTCGAGCACCAGCGTCGGCGGGATGCCGAGCTGTGAGCGCTTGGCGTTGGCGATCTCGACGTAGATCCGCTCCTCCTGCACGCCGAGGAACTCGACCTTGGCGACGTCGCGGACGCGCAGCAATCTCTGGCGGATGCGATCGCCGTAGTTCTTCAGCTCCTGATAGCTGAAGTCCTTGCCCTGCAGCGCGTAGATGTTGCCGTAGGTGTCGCCGAACTCGTCGTTGAAGAACGGGCCGAGCACGCCAGCGGGCAGCGTGTAGGCGATGTCGCCGACTTTCTTGCGCACTTGGTAGAAGGCCTCCTGCATGACCTTGGGCGGCAAATCGTCGCGCACGACGACGAACACCTGCGACTCGCCGGGGCGCGAGTACGACTTCAGGAAGTCCAGCGATTCCAGCTCCTGCAGCTTCTCCTCGATGCGGTCGGTGACCTCGCGGTCGACCTCGTCGGCGGTCGCGCCGGGCCAGAACGCGCGCACGACCATGACGCGGAAGGTGAACGGCGGGTCCTCGGATTGCCCGAGCTGGAAGTAGCTCCACACGCCGGCGATGCCGAGCAGCACCATGAAGTAGGTGACGAGGCCGCGATTGGCCAGCGCCCATTCGGAAAGGTTGAAGCGGGTCACGAGCGCTCTACAGCGCGGCAGGCGCAGTTCGCGCCACCGGCAGCACGGCCATGCCGGGCGTCAGCAGGTGCACGCCGGCAGTGACGATCCGATCGGTGGGTTTGAGGTCGCCTGAAACGATCACTGATTCGTGCAGGTATTGCAGCACCTTCACCTGCACCGGCTGTGCGGCAGGCGGCGCGCCCTTCACGACCCAGACGACTGCGTGCTGCCGGCCGTCGTCGCCTAGCGCCATCGCCGGCAGCTTGAACATCTGCGCCCCGCCCTTGGCGGCGATCAGCACCGTGGCCGTCACGCCGAGCGGTACGGCGCCGTCCGCATCGGCAATCGACACGCGCACTTCGTGCGTGCGCGTCTGCGGATCGGCCTGCGGGCTGACCACCCGCAGCGCGCCCTTGTAGGTCTTGCCCGCCTGCATCCACAACGTCACCGCGACGTGCTCCGCGGAGCGCAACGCCTCCAGACGCCCCTCGGGCACGTTGATCAGCACTTCGCGCGCCGTCCCGGCCGCGAAGCGGAACACCGGACGCCCTGCCGCGACCGTCTCGCCGGCCTCGGCGAGCACGGCGGTGATGACGCCATCGGCATCGGCTTTCAGCTCGGTGTATCGGGATTGGTTCTGGGCGAGCGACAGCTTGGCCGCGGCGAGCTTGAGCTTGCTCTCCGCGTTGTCGACCTGCGCCTGGCTGACGTAGCCGCGCGCCTTGAGGTCGCGTACGCGCTTGGCGTCGGATTGCGCGAGCGCATGGTCGGCGCGCGCGGCATCGAGGTTCAGATGCGCGTCATCGGCGTCGAGCGTGGCCAGCGCCTGCCCGGCCTTGACCTCCGCGCCTGCATCCACCAGGCGGCTGGCGATCTTGCCGGCGACGCGGAATGACAGCTCGGTCTCGACCTGCGCGCGCACGGCGCCGGGATACGCCTCGCCCGCTTCCTCGGACAAGGGCATCGGCGCGGCAACCAGCGCCGGCCGCGCGGGCGGCGCCGCCGGCTCGCCTCCGGAGCAGGCGCCAAGCGTGGCGCCGAGAACGACAGTGATCGGGAGGAGGATCAGGGCGCGCATGGGCTGCTCCGAATCGGTGCTTTAATATACTGGACGGTTCAGTTTATTATATGGCCATGCGACAAGCCAGACCCCGCGGCCGCCCGAAGGACCCCGACAAGCGCGCTGCGATCATGGCGGCGGCCAAGACGCTGTTCTCCCGCGGCGGCCTGTCGGGCGTGAGCATGGAAGCGATCGCACGCAAGGCCGACGTCTCCAAGCTGACGCTCTACAGCCACTTCAGCAGCAAGGACGACTTGTTCCAGACCGCGGTCGCCGAGAAGTGCCAGGAGCACACCCCGCCCGATTTCTTCGACGCCCATTCGCCCCTGCCCTTGCGCGCGCGCCTGCGCGCGATCGGCCGGGGCTTTGTCGGGCTGGTGATGAGCAAGGAGGCGCTGAACCTCTACCGGATGATGGCGGCGCAGGCCGGCGTCGGCTCACACCTGGGCAAGCTGTTCTTCGCCGCCGGTCCCGAGCAGAACCTGCAGCGCTTCTCGGCGCTGCTCAAGCGCGCGGACGCCGCCGGCGAGCTGCGCGTGCCCGACGCGCGTCGCGCGGCCGGTCATTTCTTCTGCCTGCTGCAGGGCGTTCCGCACATGCGCGTGATGGTCGGCGAGAGCAAGTCGATACCGGAGCGCGAGTTGCGCGCGCACGTGGACGACGTCGTGGATTTGTTCCTTCGCGCCTACCGCTCGTAACTGCTCGCGGCGAACGCCGGAAGTCCTTCCAGGACCGGCATGAATACGTCCATGTAGCCTACGGACGCGCCGTCCCTGGCGCGTACGTTCCTGGAAGGGCTTCCGACGTCCGCTGCCACCGTCCGTAGAGATGCGGGAAGCTTCCGCGGCAGCGTATGCGACACGACGTCGCATACGCAGGCTCCAGGGATGGATTCACGACGGTGCCGCGGGAGCTTCCCGCGTCTCGCACCCGAGTTGGCTTGTCAGCCCGCTCCAGCAGCGACCAGGTCCGCCTCGATCGTCTCGAAATCCGGGATCAGCGCCTCGGAGTTGGCGATGCGGACGCGGGTGAGGACGAGCTCGGGCCGGTCGTTGCTGTGCAGCGGCAGCGACCGGATCGCGGCGCGGTTGAGCGTGATGAGGTGCGGATAGCTCTGCGCCAGGAAGGCGATGACGCCGCCGGTGAGCTTGGTGCCCAGCGAGTTGACGATGATCAGGCGCTCGCGACGGCTGTGCTGCGGCTTGCGGCCGCCGTTCAGCGCCTCCAGCGACAGGGCCGGCACGCGCCGCGTGTTCCAGTTGTAGAACCCGAGCAGCCACTCCGGGCCCTCCTCGGTGCGGATCATCGAGTCCGCGGCGACGACTTCCGCCACCGCCGCGTTCGGCAGGAGCAGCGTGTCGCCTTCCAGCGCGATCATCACCGCATAGAGCTCTTCGCGCGTGGCCATGTCAGGTTCTCACCGGCTTGTCCTGCGGCTCCAGGACCGAGCGCAGCTCCGTCATCAGCTGCTCTTCCTGGTAGGGCTTGATGACGTAGCGGTCGACGCCGAGGCTGCGGGCGCGCTCGCGGTGCTTCTCGCCCGATCGCGACGTGATCATGATGATCGGCACCTCGCGCGTGCGATCGGTGTTGCGCACGAAGGTCGCGACCTCGAACCCGTCGGCGCGCGGCATCTCGATGTCGAGCAGGATCGCCGACGGCACATCCGTCTGCAGCCAGGCCATGGCGTCCAGTCCGTCCTTGGCGGTGGCGACGCGGAATCCATGCTTGGTGAGCAGGCGCTCGGTGACGCGGCGGATGGTGATGGAGTCGTCCACCACCAGGATGAGGTCCCGCACCTCGGCCACCGGCGCGGCGTGGATCGGCGTGCGCCGGGCCATGACGCGCTCCTGCACCAGCGCCTGCACGTCGAGGATCAGCACCACGCGGCCGTCGGGAAGGATGGTCGCGCCGGACAGGCCGATGACGGTGCTGACCTGCGGGCCGGCGCTCTTGGACACGACCTCGCGGTTGCCGTGCAGCACGTCGACGACGACGGCGACGCGCCGCTCCTGCGCGCCCAGGCCCTCGGCCACACGCACGAGGATCGCCGGGACCGTGCGCTCGGTGACGTCATGGCGCGGCAGGCCCAGGAAATCGCCGAGATAACGAACGCGGTAGCTCTGGTTGCCGTAGAGGAACGGCGGGCCGTCCTCGGAATAGTGATCGCGCAGGCGCACCTCGGGGATGCGCGCGATGCCCTCGATGCTGGCCAGCGGGATCGCGTAGGTCTCGTGGCCGACGCTCACCAGCAGCGCTTGCGAGATGGCCAGCGTCAGCGGCAGCCGGATGACCAGGCGCATGCCCTTGCCGATCTCCGAGCGCAGGTCCAGCGTGCCGCCCAGCTGCTTGACCTCGGAGGCGACGACGTCCATGCCGACGCCGCGGCCGGCGACCTGCGTCAGCTCCTTGGCCGTGCTGAACCCCGGCCGGAAGATGAACATCGCCAGCTCGTCTTCGGTCGGATCCATGTCCGACGTCAGCAAGCCACGCTCGGTGGCGACCTTGCGGATGCGGTTGAAGTCCAGCCCGCCGCCGTCGTCGGCGAGCTCCATCAAGAGGCGCGTGCCTTCGCGGGTCAGCGTCACGCGGATCTCGCCGATCTCGGGCTTGCCGCGCTCGCGGCGCACGGCCGGCGACTCGATGCCGTGGACGACGGCGTTGCGCAGCAAGTGCTCCAGCGGACCGGTCATGCGCTCCAGCACGTTGCGGTCCAGCTCGGCCTCGACGCCCACGAAGGACACTTCGGCCTTCTTGCCTGATTCCTCGGCGACCTGGCGCACGAGGCGCTGGAAGCGCTGCACCTGGCGCGAGAAGGGCACCATCAGCGTGCTCATCAGGCCCTGCTGCACTTCGGTGTTGATGCGGCTCTGCTGCAGGAGCAGCGTCTCCGACTCCGACATCAGGTCGGTCATCGTCTCGTGCAGGGAGTGCAAGTCGCCCACCGACTCGGCGATGGCGCGCGACAGCTCCTGCATGCGCGAGTAGCGGTCCATCTCCAGCGGATCGAACGCGCCGCCGTAGCGATCGGGCGTGGTGGCGCCGCCGAGGCCGCGCGCGGCGATCTGCGCCTCGGTCTCGATGTTCATCGCGCGCAGCTGGTCGCGCACGCGGGCGATGGTCTGATCCATTTCCGTCAGCGAGCGCGTCACCGCGGTCGACTGCTGCTCCAGGCGCGAGCGGTAAATCGAGATTTCGCCCGCCTGGTTGAGCATCGCCTCCAGGTTCTCGACCGGCACGCGCGCCGTCTCGCGGCGGAGGATACCCAGACCCGCGCGCTCGTCCTCGGGCTTCCAGAACAGCCGCGGATCCCAGGCGCCGGCAGCGGCGCGTTGCGCAGGCGCCTGCGACTCCGCCGGCGCACGAGTAACCGGCACAACCGGTGAAGGCGCCGAAGGCGCGAAGTCTTCTGCGGCGCCTTCGGCAAGCCTGACGCCTTCGCCGCGCCGCAGCGCGTCGTGCATGCGCTGGAGCATCTCCAGCTCCATGCGCAGCCGCGAGAATGCCTGCGCATCGGCCGGATACTGTCCGGACTCGATGGCGTTGAGCTGCGTTTCCATGTCGTGCGCAGCCGAGCCCATCGCCGTGAGGCCACCCATGCGGGCGCCGCCCTTGAGCGTGTGCAGGGCGCGCTGCAGATCGCGCAGCGCCTCGGCGTTGCCGGTGTCCGCCTGCCAATGGTTGAGTCCGGTGTCGATCTGCTCGAGCAGCTCGGCTGCCTCGCCGGAGAAGATCTCCGCCATTTCCGGGTCGAACGCGTGGATCTCGGTGTCTTCTTCGTCTTCGGCCGGCGCCTGCTCGACGTACGGCTCCATCACCGGCGGCGGCGCTGCCGGCGGAGGCGCGATGGTCGGGGCAGCAACCGACTCCGGCTCAGGTTCGGGAGCGCGCGGCGGTGGCGCGAACTCCTCGACGCCGGCCTGCGCCAGCCGTGCGCCTTCGCCGCGGCGCAGTGCGTCGTGCATGCGATGCAGCATCTCCAGCTCGTAGCGCAGCGTGGTGAAGTCCTGAGCACTGGGCGACGCGCCGTGCTCGAAGACGTTCAGCATGCTTTCCATGTCGTGCGCGGCGGTGCCCATGGCAGTGAGGCCGCCCATGCGGGCCCCGCCCTTCAAGGTATGCAACGCCCGCTGCAGCTCCCGCAACGGGCCAGCGTCGTCCGGGCTCGATTCCCATGTCTGCAAGCCGGCCTCGATCTGCTCGAGCAGCTCGCCAGCCTCGGCCGCGAAAATCTCGGCCATCTCCGGATCGAAGGGGTGGACCTCGGCGTCCTCTTCCGCTTCTTCTTGCCTGGCTTCCACCTCGACCGGTGCAACCGCCTCGGGCTCGGGGACGAGCTCGAGCACCGGCGCGGGCACAGACTCCGGTTCCGGCTCGGGCAAAGACTCCGGTTCCGGCTCGGGTTCCGCGATCTCGGCTGCAATCTCTGGAGCAGAAGCGACGTCGGGCGCCTCCATTGGCGGCGGCATGACTTCCGCAGGCGGCGGCACGACCACCGGCGCCACGAACTCCGCTGCGGCCGGGACCTCGGGCGCAGTCGGCTCCGGCATCCGTGCCGGCTCGTCGGCCTCGAGCTCGGCGATCAGCGCGCGCGCATCCGGCACGTGACCGCGCTTGATGTCGTCGAGCATCCGGTAGAGGCCGTCGGTGGCGTTGTGCAGGCGCGCGAAGACGGACGAATCCGCCTTCATCGTCCCGCGCTCGACGGACTCGAGCATCGCTTCGAGGCGGCCGCTGACTTCGTCGATGCCGCCGATGCCCGCCATGCGCGAGCTGCCTCTCAAGGTGTGAGCAGCGCGCTTGAGCTCCCGGAGCGGCGCGAGCTCCTTGGGCGCCCGCTCCCACACGTCGGCCTCGCGATCCATGGCCTGCAGGACTTCCTCGGCCTCGGACACGAACATCTCTCGCAGCTCGTTGTCGGCTTCCTCTACCGGCGGCTTGCGCTCTTCGACCGGCGCCACCGTCGGCTTGGGCGCAACCGGAGTCGGCGACGGGCCGGCCGGCGCAGCCGCGGTCGTCTGGACTTCTGGCGCATCGACTGCTTCGGCCGCGGCCGGCGCGCCGGTGCGCAGCGCCTCGATGTCGGCGACGAGCGATTCGCCTTCGTCGCGCAGGCCGCCCTCGCGGAACTGGTCGAGCTGCTGATACATCCGCTCCTGCAGCGACGCGAGGCGATCGAAGAACTGGGCGTCGGGCGGGCGCGCTGCCCCGACGCGTCCGGCAAGCAGCTGCTCGAACGCGCGGGCGACGTTGGCGATGGCGTTGCACTCGGCCATCAGCGCCGCGCCGTAGAGCGTCTGGTACAGACCCTTGATCGCGCGCGGCGAGGTGCGGTTCTCCGGCGCGCGGGCCCAGTCGCGCGTCGTTGCCTCGATGTTCTGCAGCAGATCCAGCGTTTCGCCGGCGAAGACCTCGGCCAGTCCGCGCGCCGCAGCCTCGTTCTGCGCCTCTTGCGGGATCTGCGACTGCACCTCTTGGATACGCGCCTGCCAGGCTGCAAGATCGGCCGAAGCAGCCGCCTTAGGATCGGCGACCCATTTCTCGATGGCATCGGCGGCAGAGCCCAGCAGCGCGAAGCCGGCGCTGCTGATCCGCAAGCCGCCGCCGCGCACCGAGTCCATGTAGGCCTCGATGTCGCGGGCGAGCTGGCTGACCGCCGTGAGATTGACGATGGCAGCGCTGCCGCGCAGCGTGTGGAACGCGCGCCGCGTGGTCTCGTCCACCTCGAAGTCCGGAGCCGCCTTGTCCTGTCGCTTCATCCAGGCGCGGATCTCGGCCACGCGCTCTGCCGCGTCCTCGCGGAACACGTCGAGCAGCTCGTTCTCGGCCTCGACGTCGAGCAGCTTGCCGGCGGCCAGGCGCTGGATCTTCTCGATCAGGCCGGCGACGGTCGGCGCGGTCTTGCCTGCGCGGAACGCGTCGAGCAATGGCAGAAGTTTCGAGACCGCTTCGGACACCGCGTCGACCACCGGCTGGCCCAGCGGGATGGACCCGTCCAGGCAGCGGTTGAGCATGTTCTCGACGGCCCAGGCGAACTCGCCGATCTGCGTGGCACCGACCATGCGGCCGCTGCCCTTGAGCGTGTGGAAGGCGCGCCGCATCTCGGTCAGCGTCTCGCGCTCTCCCGGCTCGCGCCGGAAGGTCGGCAGCTTGCTCTCCAGGAGCGCGCGCACTTCGGCCGCCTCCTCCAGGAAGATGTCGCGGATCTCCTCGTCGACGGACGGCAGGGATCCTTCCTCTTCTGCCGCAGCCTCCTCTGGAGGTGGCGGCTCGGCCTGGGGTGCGGGCAGCGCGAACTTCCGCAGCCCCGCGATGCGCTCGGTGAGATCGTCCAGGATCGAAACCGCGTCGGGACGGTGATCGCGGACCGCTTCGAGGTACACCTCGACGTAGGCGATGGCCTCGGCAAACCGCCCGGCCCATTCCGGCTGCTGGCACAGCTCTGCGAAGGCCGGGCCCGACATGGCATCGAGCAGCTGGCCGGTGAGGTCGGCGGCGCGCGCATCCTCGAGCATGCGCAGAGAAGACGAGATCTGGCCCAGGGCCCTTGACGCGTCCGGCAATGCTGCCGCGTTGCCGGTGCGCAGGTAGCCGTCGACCGCGGTCTTGAGCCGCGCCAGCTCGATCAGGGCTTCGCGGACCAGCGCCGTGATGCTCTCGCGCAGGTCGTTGGGGATGCCATGGTCGTCCTCGTCGCGCTTGGCGCCTTCCGGCAAGTTGCGCAGCTGGCGGAACAGCGCCGCGTCCAGGCCCTGCTCGACACGCAGCAGAGCGACAGCCATGTCCATCCACTGGCTGTCCGCGCCCCCCTCGTTGCGCAGGGTGCGCATGCGCTGCACCTGGTTGACCACCACGTGCTGCTCGTTGCCCAGGCCCAGGATCGACAGCGTGTTGCCGATGCGCGTCAGGCCGGAGGCGATGGCGTCAAACTCGGCCGGCCCGCGCTCGCCCGTGCGCACCAGGATGTCGATGCGGTCCTTGACGTCGACGATGTCCTGCCGGATCTCGCGCGCCAGCTTGTTGAGCAGCACCGTGTTCGGGCCGCGGATGCGACGCCGGAATTCCTCGACCACCTCGACCGGCGGCACGTGCCGCGCAACCTGGTAGTCCTGGCGGATCGCCTCGGCGCGCGCGCTATGCGCACGCGAGCGGGCGACGAAGAACACGAAGTGATAGGCAAGATCGCCGGCCTGCTCTGCGGCCGCGTCCTCGCCGCTCTCGGCGAGCAGCTTGAGCTGCTGCAGGGCGCGGCCGAACAGCCGGCGCAGGTCCTGATTGTCGTCGAGCGCGCGCATCAGCACGGCTTCGGCGGCGGCGGCGGCGGCGCGCCACAGCTCATGGCTGTGGGCGGCGGACGACTCGTTGGCGATCTGCGCGGCGACCTTGCCGACGCGCAGCAGCGCCTGCGGGTCGTTGGTCTTGAGCCACGACAGCAGGCTCGTCTGGAAGATCGGCAGCAGGCGGCGGGCCGAAGACAGAACCGTGCCGTCGGCGATGTGCAGCGCCTGCGGCTCGGGACGCACGCCCAGGAAGAGCATCTCGGAAGCAACGAGGTCGGCGTCCGCGCGCACGCCCTTGCCCTGCGACACGCGAAGCTCGTTGATCAATGGCAGCAGGGCCAATGCGCAGTCGTCGCGGCCGACGGCGAGGATGTCGACGTAGTCCGCCAGCTGCACGGTAGCGCCGAGCAAGGCCGTGAACGCAGCGTCGCGCTCCTTGATGCGACCCTGCACCAGCGCCTGCAGCCCCTGGATCATCTCCTCGGTGAGCGCGACGATGCCGTAGCACTGCACGACGCCAGCCGAGCCGTTGACCAGATGCAGTTCGATGATCGCCTGCTGCAGGACCTGCGTGTTCTCCGGCGCTTCCAGGTGCTGCTCGATCAGCCCGCGCGCGCGCGACAGGCTGGTCTCGATCTCGGCCTTGACCCATTGCAGGCCGACAGCTGGGCTGGTGCGAAGATGCGCGGTCATTCGCTAATACCCTGCCAGCTTGAAGGCGTCGCTCTGCGCGACCTTGTGCAGGCTGAAAGCGCGCCACACCCGTCCATCGCGCTCGAACGCGCCGAGCAGGAACGGCTCGATGGGACCGACGCCGTCCGCCAGCGCGTGCTTCTGATCCGGCGGCACGAACTGGCGATAGCCGGCGACCTCGTCCACCAGGAAGCCGACCGGCACGTCGTCCGAGTTCAGCACCAGCACGCGGCCGCGATCGCCGGCGACGTGCGCGCCGGTGCCGATCAGCTGCAGCAGGTCCACGACCGGGAGCAGGTTGCCGCGGACGTTGGCCACGCCGGCGAACCAGGGCCGCGTGCGCGGCACGCGCGTGAGCGTCGGCGGCACGATGACTTCGCGCACTTCCTCGCGCGGCGCCACCAGCCAGTGGTCGCCCAGGCGGAAGCCCAGACCGATCCAGTACCTCCTGCTGCCCGGCGGCGTAATCGATGCGGGCCGCACGCAGCCGCTCCTCGAGCTTCTCCAGAAGCTCGAAGGGCTGATCACGCAGGGCTCGAAGTTCGGCGCTCATGGCGGACCGAGGGGCTGGTTCAGGCCGCGGTCTTCTTCACGTGCGTCTGCACCGCGCTCACCAGCTCGTCCTTGGTGAACGGTTTCGTCAGGTACTGATCGGAGCCGACGATGCGGCCGCGGGCGCGGTCGAACAGCCCGTCGCGGCTGGACAGCATGACCACCGGCGTCTTCGCGTACTTCGGATTGGCCTTGATCAGGGCGCAGACCTGATAGCCGTCCAGGCGGGGCATCATGATGTCCACGAAGATGATCTCCGGATGATGGTCGGCGATCTTGGCGAGCGCCTCGTACCCGTCCTCGGCGGTGATGACCGCGTAGCCTTCCCGCGTCAGCAGCGTTTCCGCCGAGCGCCGGATGGTCTGGCTGTCATCGACGACCATCACGGTCGCCCCGAACGCGTCAGATTTCGTCACTCCGCCTCCCCCTCTCTGCGCGAGCCGCCATGCGTCTAAGCCGATGTGTGCGCCCAAGAATCGTGTTGCGGCGCTCGAAGCGGCTTTTTAGCACAATCCGCATGGGCTGCCTATTGAAAAGGCATGCTCTGCTACCATCCTGCGCTTCCCGGACGAAGGCCTGTCATGCACGCCGTTCCCCGCCTGACCGTCGCGCCCGACGCGGTGCCTCTGCAGATCGAAGCGCTGTTCCGCAGCCACGCCGCCGAGATCGAGGGCTGGTTCCGCAACCAGTGGCGCCGCACCGCGCCGCCGTTCTACTGCTCGGTGGATCTGCGCAACGCCGGCTTCAAGCTCGCGCCCATCGACACCAATCTCTTCCCCGCCGGCTTCAACAATCTCAATCCGCAGTTCGAGTCGCTCTGCGTGCAGGCGATCCAGTCGGCGATGGAGCGGAGCTGCCCGACGGCTTCCAACGTGTTGCTGGTGCCGGAGAACCACACGCGCAACCGCTTCTACCTGGAGAGCGTCGCCACGCTGCAGGCGCTGATCCAGAAGTCCGGATACAAGGTGCGCATCGGCTCGCTGATCCCGGGGCTTGGCGAGCCGCAGAAGATCGCGCTCGACTCGGGACGCGAGCTGCTGCTCGAGCCGATCCAGCGCGAGGGCGATCGCGTTTTCGTCGAAGGCTTCCGGCCTTGCGCGGTGCTGCTGAACAATGACTTGTCCGGCGGTCGGCCGGAGATCCTCGAGAACCTCGACCAGCCGGTGGTGCCGCCGCTGGGGGTCGGCTGGAGCGATCGCATCAAATCGCAGCACTTCGCTCTCTACCAGGAGGTCGCCGAGGAGTTCGCGCAGGTGGTGGAGATGGATTCCTGGCTGGTGAACCCCCTGTTCCGCAACTGCGGCGAGATCAACTTCATGACGCGCGAAGGCGAGGAGTGCCTGGTCGCCAACGTCGAGCTGATGCTGGAGGACGTGCGCGAGAAGTACAAGCAGTACGGCGTCACCCAGGAGCCCTTCGTCATCGTCAAGGCCGAGGCCGGGACCTACGGCATGGGCGTGATGACGGTGCGCACCTCCGAGGAGCTGCGCAACTTGAACCGCGACACGCGCAAGAAGATGGCGGCGACCAAGGAGGGCAAGGCCGTCACCGGCGCGATCATCCAGGAAGGCGTCTACACCTTCGAGACCTGGGGCGAGGAGAAGGCCACCGCCGAGCCGGTCGTGTACATGATCGACCACAACGTCGTCGGCGGCTTCTACCGCGTGCACGGCGGCCGCACCAATCAGGAGAGCCTCAACGCTCCCGGCGCGAGCTTCAAGATGCTCGCGTTCGAGGATTCGTGTAACCACCCCGACTTCACCTGCGCCGCCGACGCCGCGCCGAATCGCTTCTACGCCTACGGCGTGGTAGCGCGGCTGGCGCTGCTGGCGGCCGCGCGCGAGGTCGCCGCGGTGAACGTCAGTGTCGCAATGAAGTGATGAGCAAGAAAGTGATGGGGGTTGTCATGGACCCCATCGGCTCCATCAAGCCGTACAAGGACACCACGCTCGCGCTGATGCTCGCGGCGCAGGAGCGCGGCTGGACGCTGCAGTACTTAGAGATGCAGGACATCTGGCTGCGCGACGGCGTCGCCCAGGGCCGCGGCCGCCTGCTCAAGGTCGCCGACGACAGCCAGCGCTGGTACGAGCTGGGCGAGCCGCAGCAGATCAAGCTCGGCGACCTGCCGGCGATCCTGATGCGCAAGGATCCGCCGTTCGATCTGGAGTACGTCACCGCGACCTACATCCTCGAGCGCGCGGAAGCGCAGGGCGCGCTAGTGGTCAACAAGGCCGCTTCGCTGCGGGACTGCAACGAGAAGGCCTTCACCGCCTGGTTCCCGCAGTGCACGCCGCCGACGCTGTTCGCGCGCGATCCCGCGCTGCTGCGCGCGTTCCACGCCGAGCACAAGGACGTCATCTACAAGCCGGTCGACGGGATGGGTGGCATGGGCATCTTCCATGTCGATCCCTCCGGGCGGAACCTTGGCGCGGTGATCGAGGAGCTCACGCGGCACGGCACGCGCGTGATCGTGGCGCAGAAGTACCTGCCCGAGATCAGCCAGGGCGACAAGCGCATCCTGATGATCGACGGCACGCCGGTGCCGTACTGCCTCGCGCGCATCCCGCTTGCGGGTGAGTCGCGCGGCAACCTCGCCGCCGGTGGACGCGGCGAGCCGCGGCCGCTGACGGAGCGCGATCGCTGGATCGCCGCGCAAGTGGGGCCTGCGCTCGAGCAGCGCGGCCTGATGTTCGTGGGCCTGGACGTGATCGGCGATTACCTGACGGAGATCAACGTCACCTCCCCCACCTGCGCCCGCGAGATCGACGCCGTCTACAAGCAGGACATCGGCGGGCAGCTGATCGACGCCATCGAGAAGAAATGCAAGCTCTGACGGGCCGCGCCGGCGGCCTGCGAAGAGCCGCTATACTAGGTACATGGCGCATATCACAGCAGCTCTGATCAAAGAACTGCAGCAGCGCACTGGCGCTGGCGTCAAGGATTGTGAGAAAGCGCTGCACGAAACCGACGGCGATCTGACCCGCGCCGCGGCTCTCCTGGAAAAAAACCCGCCTGCACCCGAATCCGCTGCTGCACCCGCGGCCGGCGACGACGTCATCTACTACACCAATCAGTTCCTGGTGGCGATGCCGAGCCTGCAGGACGAGAACTTCAGCCACACCGTAACGCTGCTCTGCGAGCACAACGACAAGGGTGCGCTAGGGCTGGTGATCAATCGCCCGACCGACCTGACGCTGCGCGAGATGCTCGACCACATGGAGCTGCAGCACGGCTCGATGACCGGCAACCCGATCGTGCACTGGGGCGGTCCGGTGCAGCCCGAGCGGGGCTTCGTCGTGCACAGCGCGCCCGGCGGATGGGAGTCGAGCCTGCAGATTGCCGAAGGGCTGTTCATCACCACCTCGCGTGACGTGCTCTCCGCCATCGGCCAGGGCCGCGGCCCGCGCGAGTTCTTCGTGGCACTGGGCTACGCGGGCTGGACTGCGGGCCAGCTCGAGGTGGAGATCCTGCACAACTCCTGGCTGAACACGCCGGCGGATCGCGCCATCCTGTTCACCATGCCGGCCGAGGACCGCTGGCAGGCGGCGACCCGCCTGCTCGGCGTCGACGTCGTGCAGCTCAGCGGCCAGGCCGGGCACGCGTGACGGGGTCCGCCGACCCCAAGGCGATCCGCCACTCGATCTATCTGGCATTTGACTACGGGGCCAAGCGCATCGGCGTCGCCGTCGGCGACGACCTGACACGCACTGCCCGTCCCCTGGCGACCGTCGACAATGCGCAGAATCCGGACTGGGCGGCGCTCGACCGCGAGCTCAAGGCCTGGAAGCCCACCGCCTGCGTGGTCGGCCTGCCGCTGGACCTCGACGGCAACGAGCAAGCGGCGTCGCGCGCGGCGCGTGCGTTCGCAGCGGCGCTGCATGATCGCTACCACCTTCCCGTGCATCTGCTGGACGAGCGGTTCTCGTCGCGCTCGGCCGACGACGAGCTGCGAGAGGCGCGCTCCAGCGGACGCATGTCGCGCCGCGTGCGCAGCGGCGACCGCGACCAGCAGGCCGCGCGGCTGATCCTCGAGCAGTGGCTCGCAGGCGAGCACGCATGACGCCCTCCCGGCAGCCGTCCTCGCTGCAGCTCGACGCCGCCGGCCGGCTCAAGCACCTGCTGACGATCGAAGGCCTGCCGCGCGCGCTCATCCTGTCGCTGCTCGACCAGGCCGAGACCTACGCGAGCGCCAAGACCCGCAAGTTCCCGACGCTGCACGGCCGCACGGTCTGCAACCTGTTCTTCGAGGCCTCGACGCGCACGCGCACGACCTTCGAGCTCGCGGCCAAGCGCCTGTCGGCCGACGTGCTCAACCTGCAGGTCGCCGCCAGCAGCACCACCAAGGGCGAAACGCTGCTCGACACGCTGGCGACGCTGGAGGCCATGCAGGTGGACATGTTCGTGGTCCGGCACGAGGCCAGCGGCGCGGCGCATTTCTTCGCGCAGCACGCCGGGCCGGGCGTAGCGATCCTCAACGCCGGCGATGGCCGCCACGCGCATCCGACGCAGGCGCTGCTGGACATGTTCACCATCCGTCGCCACAAGAAGGACTTCGCCCAGCTAAAGGTCGCGATCGTCGGCGACATCCTGCACTCACGCGTCGCCCGCTCCGACATCCACGCGCTGCGCATCCTCGGTGCAAAAGAGACGCGCGTGATCGCACCGCCCACGCTGATCCCGCCCGGCATCGAGGCGATGGGCGCCAAGGTGTTCCACGACCTCGGCGAAGGCCTCGACGGCGTCGACGTGATCATCCTGCTGCGACTGCAGAAGGAGCGCATGATCGGGGCCTTCCTGCCGAGCCTGTCGGAATTCCATCGCGACTTCGGCCTCACGCGGGAGCGCCTCGGCAAGCTCAAGCCGGACGTGCTGGTCATGCACCCGGGGCCGATCAACCGCGGGGTGGAGATCGAGGGCGCCATCGCCTACGGCGAGCGTTCGGTGATCCTTCAGCAAGTCACGCACGGCATCGCCTGCCGCATGGCGGTGATGACCGCAATCCTCGGACGCGAGGCGCCCAGGAAGAGAGCCCCCAAATGAGCTCCCTCCTCATCAAGAACGCCCGCATCCTGGATCCCGCCAGCGGCTTGGACGGCAACGGCTTCCTGGCGATCCGCGACGGCGTGATCGCGCACATCGGCGCCAAGGCGCCGACGCAGAAATTCGCCGAGACCGTGGACGCCAAGGGACTCTGGCTGATGCCAGGCATCGTCGACCTCTGCGCGCGCCTGCGCGAGCCGGGCGCGACGCACAAGGCCACGATCGCCTCGGAATTCGCGGCCGCGCGCGCGTCGGGAATCACCACGCTGTGCGTGCCACCCGATACGCGGCCGGTGGTCGACACGCCCGCTGTGGTCGATCGCATCTATGCCAAGGCCGCCGCGGCGGGCGGCGCCAGCATCGCCGTGCTCGGCGCGCTGACGCAGGGACTCGCCGGCGAAGCGCTGGCAGAGATGAGCGCGCTCAAGCAGGCCGGCTGCGTGGGCGTGAGCAATGCTGCCTTCGGGCTGCGCGATTCGCTGGTCGGCCGCCGCGCCCTGGAGTATGCGCAGGGCCTGGGGCTGACGGTGCACGTCACGCCACAGAATCCGGCGCTGTCCAACAACGGCTGCGCGCACGAAGGGCCGGTGGCCACGCGCTTGGGACTGCCTCCCATCCCGGTCGCGGCTGAGGTTTCCGCGATCCGCTTCTGGATCTCGCTGGTGGAGGACACCGGCGCGCGCGTGCACTTCGGTCGACTGTCGACCGCGCGCGGCGCCGGGCTCGTCGAATCGGCGCAGAAGCGCAAGCTGCCCGTCACCGCCGACGTCGCCGCCCACCAGCTGTTCCTGACCGCCGACGACGTCGACGGCTTCAACGCGCAATGCCATCTGCTGCCGCCGCTGCGATCGGCCGAAGATCGCGACATCCTTCGTGAAGGCGTCCGGCGCGGCGTGATCGGTGCGATCTGCTCGGATCATCAGCCGCACGAGGCCGACGCCAAGATCAATCCGTTTCCATTGACCGAGCCCGGGATGAGCGCGCTGGAATCGCTCCTGGCGCTGACGCTGGCGCTCGTGGACGAGGGCGTGCTGACGCCATTGCAGATGGCCGAGCGGCTGAGCGCGACGCCCGCCCGGATCCTGGGGCGCAGCGTGGGCAGCCTGACCGAAGGGGCGCCGGCCGATCTGGTTCTGATCGACCCGGAGACATGCTGGACGATGCACGCTGAACGCATGCGCAGCGCCGGACGCAACACCGCGTTCGACGGCCGGGAATTCCGCGGCCGGGTGGCGCGCACCTGGTGGCACGGAGACCAGGTTTTCTGTGCTTCGCCATAAATCTCTGGTGTATAGTTCCCAGCGTCGAAATCAAACTTCGCTGCGTGGCAACCACGCGGCGCCCGGGAGGTAAAAGAGAATGGCGCGCATCTTGATCGTTGATGACTCGCCCACCGACGTGCAGAACGTCAAGAACATCCTGACGAAAGCCGGCCACACCGTCAGCGAGGCAGGCAACGCCCAGGACGTGGTGACGCGCGTGAAGCAGGAGCGGCCCGACTGCGTGGTGATGGACGTGGTGATGCCCGGCATGAACGGCTTCCAGGCGACGCGGGTGCTGTCGAAGGATCCGGACACGCAAAAAATCCCGGTCATCGTGATCAGCACGAAGAACCAGGAAACCGACCGGGTATGGGCGCTTCGTCAGGGCGCGCGCGAGTACATCACCAAGCCGGTGAAACCGGATGAACTGATCAACAAGATCAACGCGGTGCTGGGGAGCTAGTCACCCGGTCCGCGGAGCTGGAGGAGAACGGGGGCAATATGGCGGAAGCCAAGAAAGCGCGCGCAGCCGGAGCGCGGCGACAGGTGGTTCAGGTGGTGCTGCTGATCATGACGGCCGTGTTCCTGGCCGGCACGGTCGGCGCGTTCTACTACATCCAGAACACGGCCAACCGCAACCAGGCCTGGCGCGACCAGGCACGCAAGTTCTCCACCGACGTCAGCGATCTGTCTCGCGCCGGCCGTGGCGTCATCCCCGACTTCGCCACCCTGGACGCCTCCTCCGAGGAATTCGACCTCAACGTGCAGATGATGCGCGAAGGCGACCCGGCGATCGGCTTCCCCAAGCCGCCGGCCTCGGTCCTGCCCCAGGTCGATGCGCTCGACGAAGCCTGGAAGTCGATGAAGACCGCGATCAAGGCGGTGGTCACCAACCAGGAGCCCTTCGAGCGGACCATGGGCAACATAAGCGCCCTGATCGAGGGGCTGGACACGCTCTACCAGGATTACCAGAACGTCATCCAGCGGCTGAACGCCAAGAGCGCGCCCGCCGGCAACATCGCCAGCGCCTATGTGCAGCTGGTGCGCATCGAGCGCATGAAGGGCGCCGCCGGCCGGCTGATCCGCGAGGGTCATGACGCCGACAAGGCCGCCGCCGAGCTGGGCCAGCTGGCGCGCGAGTTCTCCGATCGCAGCAAGGCGATCGCTGCCGCGGCGTTCACCGGCGATGCCGAGCTGCTGCAGCTGGGCAAGAAGATCTCCGAGGATTTCGGCTCCGCCGACACACTGGTGTCCGCGATCGTCGCGGACTCCGCCGCCGTGGTCACCGCGCAGCAGTCCGCCGGCACGCTGGTCGGCGAGTCGACCAACGTCATTGCCGCCGCCAAGAACCTCGAGCAGGCGATCATCGACGCCACCGGCGGCCAGACCCGCCTGCCCTACCTGATCTATGCCAGCGCCGCGATGGCCGTGCTCTGCCTGGTGCTGTTCATCGTCCTGTTCCTGGCCGGCGTGCGCCGCCAGCTGCGCGAAGCCGCGGACCGCGACTCGCGTCAGCAGAAGGCGATTCTGCAGCTGCTGGACGACATCACCAACCTCGCCGACGGCGACCTCACGGTCGACGCCAACGTCACCGAGGACTTCACCGGCGCCATCGCCGACTCGATCAACTTCACCATCGCCAGCCTGCGCAGCCTGGTCGGCACGATCAACGTGACCACCGCCAAGGTCGCCAACGCCGCCAGCACCACCGCCGGCACCGCGCGGCAGATGACCACGGCCTCTGAGCGCCAGGCGCAGGAAATCGTGTCCGCCGCCAACACGGTCACCGAGTCCAGCCGCTCGCTGCAGCAGGTGGCCTCACGCGCCGAGCAGCTGGCGCAGGAAGCCGCCAGCTCGGTGCAGATCGCGCACAGCGGCACCGAGACCGTGGGCCGCACCATCCAGGGCATGGCCGCGCTGCGCGAGCAGATCCAGGACACCGCCAAGCGCATCAAGCGCCTGGGCGAATCGTCCCAGGAGATCGGCAACATCATCGAGTTCATCAACGACATCGCCGAGCAGACCAACACGCTGGCGCTGAACGCGTCGATCCAGGCCGCGATGGCCGGCGATGCGGGCCGTGGCTTCGCCGTGGTCGCCGACGAAGTCCAGCGCCTCGCCGAGCGCGCGACGACGGCGACCAAGCAGATCGAGACGCTGGTCAAGACGATTCAGGCCGACACGCAGGAAGCCATCACCTCGATGGAGCGCTCGACCACCAACGTGGTCGCGGGCGCCAAATCGGCCGAGGAAGCCGGCCAGGCGCTGGCGAAGATCGAGAGCTCGTCGACGTCGCTGTCGCAGCTGATTCACCAGATCTCCGCCGACGCCAGCCGCCAGTCCTCCTCTGCCAACCAGATCGCCACCACCATGCAGTCGATCCGGGCGATCGCAGTGTCGACGGCGCAGTCCGCCGCGCAGACGGCGCAAGCCATCGGCGAGATGTCGTCGCTCTCCGAGCAGCTGCGGCAGTCGGTCGCCGGCTTCAAGCTGCCGGCTGGCGAGACCGCCGACCACGGCGACCTGTCGCCGGCTGTGGCGCGCGCGGCTTAGTCGGATCGCGGTTCCGGGCGCGGATTGGAGCGGACGCTCCGCGCCGCTCAATCCGCAGGGCGGTGTCAAGCCTTGCCGTGCAATGCGGGCCTCCCTATCCTTAGCGGCCCCGAACCATCGGCGGGCGGTCCCTTTCCAGGACCACAGAAAGACTCCCCACGGATCTATATCTCCATGACCTTGCAGGCCGACCTCGAAAAACTCTTAGGGCTCAAAGGCGTCACTTACAAGTACAACCTCTCCAAGGAAGACCTCTTCAACGAGGCCATCCGCAACGATCGCGGCCGTGTCCGGCGCGACGGCCCTGCCGACGCGCAAAAGGCGTTCGCCACCAAGCTCGGCGTCAAGGGCCCGCTGGTCTACTACACCGATCCGGATTGCACCGGCCGGCGCACCAAGGACACCTTCGCGGTGAAGTGGCCGGAGGTCGCTGACCAGATCTGGTTCAAGGCCGACCTGAGCCCCTACGATCCGGACAAATACCAGGGCCTGCTCAAGCGCGTGGTGGAGCACGTCAACGCGAAGAAGGGCGCGCTGTACGTCAAGGACGTGTTCATGGGCTCCGATCCGGATTTCGCGGTGCCGTACCGCTTCGTCGGCGAATATGCGACGCACGCGATGTTCGTGCACAACATGTTTCCCAAGGACCTGCAGGTCAAGGATCCCGACGCGCGGCGCTGGACCATGCTCAACGTGCCGAGCTTCACCTGCGTGCCGGAGCGCGACGGCAGCCGCTCCGAAGTCGCGGTGATCATCGACACCCGGAACCGCATCTGCCTGGTCGCCGGACGCGCCGACTACTGCGGCGTCAACAAGAAGACCATCTTCACCGTCGGCAATTACCTGTTGCCGCTGCAGCACCGCCTGTCGATGCACTGCTCCGCCAACGTCGGCGCCAAGAACGACGCTGCGATCCTGTTCGGCCTCTCGGGCACGGGCAAGACCACGCTCTCGGCCGACGCCTCGCGCCGCCTGATCGGCGACGACGAGACCATCTGGTCGGACAATGGCCTGTGCAATCTCGAGGACGGCTGCTACGCCAAGCTGATCAACCTGGACAAGAAGGCCGAGCCGGTCATCGCCCAGGCGCTGTCCAAGCCCGGCACGATCATCGAGAACGTGCCGCCGCTGCCGGGCAAGAAGATGGAGGAGTGCCATCCCGACGAGCTGGACCTCAACGACGGCTCGATCGCCGAGAACACGCGCTTCTCGTATCCGCTCGACGCCAACCCCAACGTCATGCCCAACGGTCGCGGACCGCACCCGCAGACCATCGTCCTGCTCACCGCCGACGCGTTCGGCGTGCTGCCGCCGATCGCGATCCTCGAGCCCAAGGACGTCATGTATCACTTCGTCTCCGGCTTCACGGCGCGCGTCGCGGGCACCGAGGTCGGCGTCACCGAGCCGCAGCCGACGTTCTCGGCCTGCTTCGGCGGCCCGTTCATGGCGCACAAGCCCAACGTCTACGCCAAGCTGCTCTCCGAGAAGATGCAGCAGAACCAGGCGCGCTGCATCCTGCTCAACACCGGCTGGAGCGGCGGCCCCTTTGGCGTGGGCAAGCGCATGTCGATCAAGCTCACGCGCACGCTGCTCAACGCCGCGCTCAACGGACAACTGGACAACGTTCCGACGGAGAAGCTGGCGGTACTGAACCTGACCATCCCCAAGTCCTGCCCGGGCCTGGACGACGCGACGGTGCTCAATCCGCGCAACACCTGGAGCGACCCCAAGGCCTACGACGTGCAGGCAGCCAAGCTGCGCGACATGTTCCGGGAGAACTTCCGCAGCAAGGGCTTCGCCGCCTTCGGAATCGAAGAGCGGATTTAGTGCCGGCACCCAACCGCATCTTCTGCATCGGCAAGAACTACGCGGAGCACATCAGCGAGCTCGGCAGCGTCGACGACGGAGAATGCGTCGTCTTCATGAAGCCGCCGACCTGCGCGGTCGCCGCGGGCCAGACGGTGACCCTGCCGCGCGATCGCGGGGCGGTGCATCACGAAGCCGAGCTGGTGGTGATGCTCGCCGCCGGCGGTCACGTCGGCCACGTCACGCTGGGCCTGGATCTGACGCTGCGCGACCTGCAGTCGAACCTCAAATCCAGGGGCGCCCCGTGGGAACTGGCCAAGGCCTTCGACGGCTCGGCGCCGCTCGGCAACTGGAAGCCCTACGCCAACGAGAATCTGCAGGCCGTGGAGTTCACCTGCCACGTCAATGGCCAGCTGCGCCAGCACGGGTTCACGCGCGACATGCTCTTCCCGGTGACGCGGCAGATCGAGATCCTGTCACGCACCTGGGCGCTGCAGGCCGGCGACGTCATCTTCACCGGCACGCCCAAGGGCGTCGGCCCGCTGCAGGCTGGCGACGTGGTCAACCTGCGCAGCCCGCAGGTCGGCAGCTTCGAGTGGAGATTCGCTTAGGGCTTCTCGTAACCGACGCGGTGCACCCACGAACCTCGATCCTGATACGGCATCGTCACGCATGCGGTGCCGGGCAAGGTGTCCGAGCCTGGGCCGATCACGCCGGTGAGCGAGCAGATCTGGCTGCGCGGATGCACGCGCCGCGCCTTGTCCAGATCGGCGACTCCCAGCGGCGTGCCGCCGTTGTACTGCTGCGCCAGGCGCGACAGCGCCACGTCGAGCGCAGCGAGCATTACCTGATCGCGCGAGCGTCCACCCGCCCAGTCGTGCCGCACGCTCAAGCCTGAGCTCAGCGGATCGAGCACGCGCAGCGTGAGGTTATCCATCACGCTCTGGTCGAAGACGTGGCTGCCGACGCCGGCCACGCGGCCGTAGATCGTCAGGCCCGCTTCCGGGTTGGGATTGTTCGGGTCCTTGTCGGGCACGCCGGTGTCGATGACGTCGGCCTTCAATTCCGCGAAGAGCTCGTCGCGCAGCGCGGTGACGTACTCGCCGAAGATCGTCGCGGCGGGGCCGTCGTGCGCCGACGGGTCGGCAAGGTCGATGCCGGGTCCGTAATGGCTGCGATCCCATGACAGCAGCAGGTCCAGCGCGGCCTTCTGCACGTCGCTCAGCTGCGCGTCCGCCGATCCGCGGAACACGCCGACCACCGGCAGGTACTCGCGGGCGCGATGGTCCGTCGTGCCGGCGTGCGTGTCGATCTCGCGCAGGTCCTGGAAGCTCCAGTCGCTGCGCGTCGCCAGGAAGTCCTGGATGCTGGTCACGCGCTGGCCGGGCCCGCCGGGACGCGAGGTGTCGCCGAGCCCCTCGCCGTCCAGCCAGCCGAACGCCGGCTTGTTGTTCCAGTTGGCGACGAAGCCCTGCGCCGGATCGATCACGTGCGGCAGCTCCTCGAACGCCAGGTCGTCGCCGAAGTCGAACGCGCCGGTGCCGGGCGTCGGCAGCCGCATGTCGGTGTTCGGGTTGCGACGCGGGAACAGCCCGGGATGGACGAAGGCGATGTGCCCGTCGCGCGTGGCGACGATGACGTTCTCGTTCCAGGTGACCTTGCGCGCGCCCTCGAGGAAATCGGCGAACGAGTGCGCGCGGTTCCACAGGCGCACGCCTTCGATGGTGTCGATCTCGCGGCCGAACATCGCGTAGCGCAAGCTGCGCGCCAGTCCCGCGGCATCGTCACGCGCCACGATCGGGCCGTGCACCGTGCGGCAGATCTGCACCGTGGTGGAGAACAGCGCCGGTCCTGCCGGCACGCCCTGCGGCGCCTGGCGGTACGGGATGGTCTCGCTGCGGCAGCTCATGTCCTTCCACTGTCCCTGATGGAAGTACTGGTTGGCCTGGCACTCGCCGCCCGCGGCTTGCGCGGTGGAGCAGATCGTCTCGATGAAGGAATCGATGGTCTTGCTGTAGCCGGTGGTCAGGCCCCAGGCGATGTCGTTGCCGTAGCCGATGCCGACGGACGGCAGGATGGGCACCGACACGCCGCGCGCGTCGTAGCCGCCGCCGTGGATCTCGTATTCCACCAGCAGCGTCGGATAGGTGTAGCCGAGCTGCGGTCCCGAGAGCAGCAGCGTGCCGCCGTCGCGGGTGCGCGAAGGCCCCAGCGCGTAGGCGTGCGAGCCGCCATGCAGCTGCTTGCGGAAACTCTCCAGCGCCTGGTTCACGGAACGCACCGCGGCGTTCGACGCCTTCGGGACGAGGCATGGCTCCGGTGCATGTCCGGTGCCGGGACCTTTCCAGATCGTCTCGGGCAGCGTCACCGCCCAGTCCGCCATCTCGCTGAAGACGGCCTCGCGCCCGGCAGCCGGCATCGCCTGGTTGGAGAACGTGCCTTCGGAGGCCGGCACGCTGACGGCGGCTTTCGGATCCTCGAGCCAGTCCAGGTCCTGGAACGCGTCCTTAGCAGCTTGCGCCGAGCCAAAGCGCTGCTGCAGCAACTTGAGGATGCGGATGTTCTGGAACTCGTTGCCGCCCTCGGAAGCGACGAAGCGCGTGATGAACACGCCGGCGGCCAGCACGTCCCGGATGGTGAACGCCGCCGGCACGCTGGTCAGCAGCCCGTACTCGGCCGGCAGCAGCGTGGGATTCAGTGTCACCTGGGCGAGCCAGGCGTTGGCGCCGTCGACGTAGCCGAGCGCGGCGTCGCGCGCATCCGGCGACAGCCGCTCGAAGATCGCGTCGTACTCCGCGTCGGTGTACGCGATCGTGCGCTGCTGGATGTCCGCGGGCACCGAGCCGCAGCCGGCGAGCTCCGCGAAATTGCCTCTGCCCATGCGCCGCACGGCGTCCATGAGGAACAGACGATCCTGGGCGATGGCATAGCCCACGCCGAACCAGAGATCCCGCACGTTGCCGGCGTAGATGATCGGCACGCCGTAGTCGTCGCGATAGATCTCGACGCCGGCGAGCGGCGACACCGGTGTTCCGGGCTTTGTGCCCAGCGCGCCGGGCTTGGCGTCGAAGCTCCAGTACAGCAGCCGCTGATCGTCGACGTGCGCGCCGAAGTCGCCCGGGTTCCCCGTGAGCGTGCCTTGCGCCTGGCCTACCAATGAGATGAAACCGGACTGGCCCGGCGGCAGCACGTTCTCCGCCTTCAGCACCAGGTCGGCGGAGCCGCCGCCGGAGGTGCCGCCACTGGAATCACCGCCGTTGGCGCACGCGGTGGCGACGACGACAAGCGCAACTGCAAACGTCCCGCGCAAAAGCTTCAGTACCACCGCAACCCCTCCCCCGTTTCCTTGTCACACTTTGGCGCATGTATCTTCGCACGAGGCTCCCTTCTGAACTTCCTCGCCCACCTGTGGCTCGCCGACCAGACCACGACCTCGCTGGCAGGGGCCGTATTGGGCGACTGGCTGCACGGACGCATCCCCGATCATTACCCGCCGGAGCTGCGCCTCGGCGTGGCGCTGCACCGGCGCGTCGACGTGATGACGGACTCGCACCCGGCGATCGCCGAGGCGCGCACGCGCTTCGCCGCCGGCGAGCGGCGCTACGCGGGGATCCTCCTCGACATCGTCACCGATCATCTGCTGGTGCAGTCGTGGAACCGCTTCAGCGACGAGTCGCTGGACGGGTTCACCGAGCGCTGCGGACGCGAGATCGAGCTGCATGCGCGCTGGTTCGACGCGGCCGGCGGCTATGCGCCGTCGGCATCCGAGTTCCAGCGGATGCTGCTCTCCTACGGCGGCAGCGACGGCGTCGAGCACGCGCTGCGGCGCACGGCGCAGAGGCTGCGCAAGCCCGAAGGACTGCTGGACGCCAGCGACAACTGGGCGGCGCACGCCCGGGATCTGGAGCCGCGGCTGGAAGAGCTGCTCGGCGATCTCAACGCCGCCGCGCTCGCCTTCGTGCGCGACGCGCAGACCACGCCGGACCTTTCCGGCGCGGCCTGAAAGCGACCGCTATCTCGGCGGCGCCCCGCCCTTGCGCTGACGCTTGGCCGCGTACATCGCGTGGTCGGCGTGCTCCAGCAGCACGTCGGGCTCGGTGCCGTCGTCCGGAAACGCGGCCGCGCCGATGCTGGCGCCCAGGGCCAATGGCTGCTCGCCGAAGCGGAACGGCGTCTCGATGTTCTGCGCCAGGCGCTGCGTATGCTGCTCGGCGCCGTCGCGGTCGCGCTGCGGCAGGATCACCGCGAACTCGTCGCCGCCGACGCGCGCGACCGTGTCGGACTCGCGGAACGTGTCCTTGATCCGCGACGCCAGCTCCTTGATCGCCGCGTCGCCGGCGCGATGGCCGAAGCGGTCGTTGATCGGCTTTAAGCCGTCCATGTCCACGTTGAGGATCGCCAGCGGCGACGCGTTGCGCTGCGCGAGCTCGAGCTGGCTGCGCAGCCGGTCGAAGAACAGCGCGCGGTTGGCAAGCCCCGTCAGCGGATCGTGCGTGGCCCGGTGATACAGCTCGCTGGTCTCGTAGCGCGCCGCATGGAACATCGATGCCGCCACCAGATCGCACATCAGCCCGAGGATGCGCTGATCCACGTCGGTGAACGCACGCGCGTCGCGCGACACCACTTTCAGCGCGCCGACGACGGTGTCCTGGTGCTTGAGCGGCGCCACGATCATCGAGCGCAGGCCGACCCGGCGGCACGCCTCGCGGTCCACGCGCGGATCGGACTCGGAGTCGTCGCAGCGCAGCGCCTGGCCCTGCTCCACGCACAGGCCCGACAGGCTCGATTGCCGCTGCAGGCGCAGCCCCAGCTGCGGCGCGGCGATGCCGGAGCTCGCGCGGTAGACCATGGCGTCGCCTTCTGCCAGCTCGATCACCGCGCCGTGCGCGCCGGTCAGCGCCTGCGAGCGATCGGCGACCAGCGACATCACGCCGCCAAGATCCAGGCCGAGCTTGGCGACGTCCGTCTGCGTGCGGATGATCTCCAGCAGGCGGCCGGAATCGGGCTCGGCGCTCAGGCGGCCCCTGCCTGCGCGCGCAGCTCGCCGATGCGCCGATCCTTCTGCGCCCAGAGCTCCGCCATCCAGTGCTGGAAGCGCGCGCGGAAATCCGGATCGCCCTCGTAATCGCCGGTGTAGAAGTCGTTGGGGATCGTCAGCTGGCGCACCTCCACGATCACGCGCCGCACGCGTCCCGCCATCAGCTCATAGAAGCCTTTCGGGCCTTCGGGATAGACGATGGTCACGTCGAGCAGCGAGTTCAGCTTCTCGCCCAGCGCCGTCAGCGTGAAGGCGAAGCCTCCGGACTTGGGCTTCAGGAGATGGCGATACGGCGATTGCTGCCGCTCGTGCTTGGCCGGCGTGAAGCGCGTGCCCTCCAGGAAGTTCAGGATCAGCACCGGCTGGTTGCGGTACTGCTCGCAGGCCTTGCGCGTCGTGGCGAGGTCCTGGCCCTTGAGCTTGGGATTGCGCGCGATCTGCTCCGGCGTGTGCCGCTTCATGAACGGGAAATCCAGGCCCCACCACGCCAGGCCCAGGATCGGCACCCAGATCAGCTGCTGCTTGATGAAGAACTTGAAGAACGGCGCGCGCAGGCCGAACGTGCGCATCAGCACGAAGATGTCGTTCCAGGTCTGGTGATTGGCGCAGACCAGGTACTGGCCCTTGGGCGAGAGCTCCGCGTCGATGCGCACGTCCCACTGGGTGTCGATGAGCGCGCCGTAGATCACGGTGTTGCAATAGGCCCATCGCTGCGCGAGCCAAGCCGCGGCCCGCGAGACCCGATCCCGCAGCGGCCCGCGCGGCGTCAGGACCTTGACGAAGATCAGGACGTAGATCGGGGTCGCCCAGAACACCAGGTTGGTCACGAACAGCACGAACGTGATCGGCGCCGACAGCGCCGCGGGCCAGCGGCTCAGCATCGGATTATTTCTTGCCTGCCGGCGCGCGCGTGCCGTGCGCGGAGCGATGCACGTGGACGATCTTCCAGTCGCTGCCGTCCTTGCGCACCACCACCGTCTCGGCGCCGCTGACGTCGACGTCGTCGCCGTTGTAGCTGCCGGTCGTGCGCGTCAGCGTCTCCACCCACGCGAGGCTGGCGGTGCCGCTGGACTGCTGGCTCTGCACGTTGCGCTTGGTCTTGGCAGCGAATTCCATGTCGCGCGCCAGGCTGCTCTTGGAGTAGTCGTCCCGCGACGGATCGACGAAGCCGGTCTCGAACACGTCGGCGTCCTCGGCCATCAGCGCCAGCACGGCCTTGGGGTCCTTGCCGGCGAGCGCCTTGTGATAGGCCTCCACGGTGTCCGCAGGCCCGGGCGCCGCGATGGCGGCAATGCTCATACCACTGATCAACAGCGCGCAGGCTGACCGTTTCATTGTTCGTATTCCTCTCTGGTTGTCGTTTTGGCGCGCAGGGCGCCTTCCTGATCGTAAAGCTCGATGGAGCTGTAGTGCTGTGGCGGCAAGGCCAGCAGCACGCACGGACTGCCTTGCGTCTGACCCGCCGCCTGGAAAAAGGTGCTCACCAGCACCAGCCGCGCGCCACTGTGCAGCACGGCGTCGCGGCTGACCAGCACGCTGGTGCCGGGCTGCTCCTGCGCACCGACCTCGACCAGCACGAACGGGCCTTCGATGCTCGGGTCGATCTTGCTCGCGGGAATGCCGTGTCGCTGCTCCCACGCCGCGACGGTGTGCGCGCCCTCGAAGTAATGCACGTGCGCCCCGCTCTCGCCTTCGGCCTCGCCGCAGTCGGCGATCAGGTCCAGCGGCGTGAGGATGACCACACGCTCCCGATCGTAGATGCCGTAGACCATCGAGCAGCCCGACAACAGGGCGGCGATCGGGATGAGGGCTGCGACGTGCCTCACGCGGCCACGGCGTAGGCCGGCTCGCGGATCGCCTCTTCCAGGATCATCGCCGCGCCCTTCTCGCCGATCATGGTCGTCGGCGCGTTGGTGTTGCCGCCGATCAGCGTCGGCATGATCGAGGCGTCGACCACGCGCAGGCCGCCGATGCCGTGCACGCGCAGCTGCGGGTCGACCACGGCCATCTTGTCCACACCCATCTTGCAGGTGCCCACCGGGTGATAGACCGTTTCGGCGTGCGCGCGCACCCAGTCGCGCAGCTGCTCGTCGCTCTGCAGCTCGGCGCCGGGCTCGAGCTCGACGTCGCGGTGCGCGGCGAACGCCGGCTGCGCGAAGATCTCGCGGCCCTTGCGGATGCCGATCACCAGCTTGTCGATGTCGCGCGGCTCGGCGCCGTAGTTGGGATCGATGCGCGCCGGCGCCAGCGGGTCGGCGCTGGCAAGGCCGACGCAGCCGCGCGACAGCGGACGCAGGTCGCAGATCAGCAGCGTGTAGGCGTACTTGAACAGGCGCTTGAGCTCCAGCGCGTGATACGCGTTGGCGAGCGGCACGAAATGCAGCTGCAGGTCCGGCACCGGCTCCTGCGGGCGCGTCTTCAGGAACCCGCCGGCCTCGGCGACGTTGCTGGTGAACTGGCCGGTCTTGCCGAAGACGTACTTGAAGAGCTCGACCACCGTGCGGAAGAACGAGAACGGATGGAAGCTCATCGACAGGCGCGTCTTCTCGCGCACCGACACCAGGATGTCGAGATGATCCTGCAGATTCTGGCCGACGCCGGGGAGCTCGTGGAGCACCGGGATGCCGTGCGGCTCCAGCTCGCTCTTCGGCCCAATGCCCGACAGCATCAGGACCTGCGGCGAGCCGATGGCGCCGGCAGCGACGATCACCTCGCGCCGCGCGATCAGGTCCGTCAGGCGTCCCTTGTCCTGGTAGCGCACGCCCACGGCCTGCTTGCCCTCGAACAGGATGCGCGTGACCGGCGCGTCGGTCAGCACCGTGAGGTTGGGGCGGGACTCGGCCTCGCGCAGGAACGCGCGCGCGTTGCTGCAGCGCTGGCCGCCCTTCTGCATCACCTCGTAGAGTCCCACGCCGTCCTGGCGCTCGCCGTTGAAGTCGGGGTTGAACGGATGGCCTGCCTGCTGCGCTGCCGCCACGAACGTGTGCGACAACGGGCTCTTCTCCTCCGGCAGCATGACGTTGAGCGAGCCCTCGACGCCGTGGTACTCATCGGCGCCGCGCTCGTGATGCTCGGTCGACTTGAAGTACGGCAGCACCTCGGAAAAGCTCCATCCTGCGTTGCCCAGGCTCGCCCAGTGGTCGTAGTCCCAGGCCGCGCCGCGGATGTAGACCTGCGCGTTGATGCTGCTGGATCCGCCGAGCGTCTTGCCGCGCGGGAAGTAGCGCGGGCGACTGTCGAGGTTCTTCTGCGGCGTCGTCCAGAACTGCCAGTTGAGGACCTTGCTGCGCAGCAGGGCGATGACGCCGCCTGGCATCGAGATCAGCGGGCTCTTGTCCGTCGGACCGGCTTCCAGCAGGCAGACCTGGTATTTGCCGCCGGCGCTGAGCCGGTTGGCCAGCACGCATCCGGCTGACCCGCCACCGACGATGATGTAGTCGTACGAGGCCATGGGCCGCCAGTTTAGTAAGCTTCGCATCACCATGTCGAAACCCTCCAGGCTTGCCCAGCAGGCGGTCGCGCGTTTCAGCGATCGCAGCGCCGTCATCGGCATCTTCGGCCTGGGCTACGTCGGCCTGCCGCTGGCGCTGCGCTTCACCGAGAACGGCTCGAAGGTCATCGGCTTCGACATCGACCCGGCCAAGTCGCAGAAGATCAAGGCCGGCAAGAGCTACATCAATTACATCCCGGACCAGGCGATCCGGGATGCGACCAAAGCGGGCTTCGTCGCGACCGTGGACATGTCGCGCGCCGCCGAATGCGACGCGCTGATCATCTGCGTGCCGACGCCGCTGGACAAGCACCAGAAGCCGGACCTCTCGTACGTGGCCAACACTGCGCAGGCGATGGCGCCGTACCTGAAGCGCGGGCAGCTGGTGTCGCTGGAGAGCACGACCTAGCCGGGCACGACCGAGGAGCTGGTGCAGCCGATCCTGGCGCAGCGCGGCTTCAAGATCGGTCAGGAGCTGTTCCTGGTGTTCTCGCCGGAGCGCCAGGACCCCGGCAACGCCAAGTTCGACACGCGCAACATCCCCAAGCTCGTCGGCGGGGTCACTGCCGATTGCCTGGAGGTCGGCAAGGCCTGCTACGCGCAGGCCGTCGACAAGGTCGTCGCAGTCTCGTCGACGCGCGTCGCCGAGCTCGCCAAGCTGCTGGAGAACATCCACCGCGCGGTGAACATCGGCCTCGTCAACGAGATGAAGCTCGTCGCCGACCGCATGGGCATCGACATCTTCGAGGTGATCGACGCCGCCGCGACCAAGCCATTCGGCTTCGTGCCGTACTACCCGGGCCCGGGCCTGGGCGGGCACTGCATCCCCATCGACCCGTTCTATCTCACCTGGAAGGCGCGGGAGTTCGGCATCCACACGCGCTTCATCGAGCTGGCCGGCGAGATCAACAGCGCCATGCCGGAATGGGTGGTGCAGAAACTGAGTGAGGCGCTCAACGCGCGCGGCCAGGCGATCAAGGGATCGAAGATCCTGATCCTGGGCATCGCCTACAAGAAGAACGTCGACGACCTGCGCGAATCGCCGTCGGTGGAGCTGCTCGAGAAGCTCGGCAAGCTCGGCGCGCGCGTGGACTATTCCGATCCGCACATCCCGGTGTTCCCGCACATCCGGCGCGGCCATTTCGATCTGAAGAGCGTGAAGATCACCGAGAAATCGGTCGCGGGCTACGACTGCGTGCTGCTGGCCACCGCGCACGATGCCTTCGACTACCCGCTGATCGCGAATCATGCGAGATTGATCGTCGACACGCGCGGCGTCTACCGGCGACCGCGCAAGAACATCGTCAAGGCATAAAAAAATCATTGGGGGGAGATGCATGAGTTCCGTCGTCGCGCCACCGCAGCTGTCATTCCGCGCCATCGCGCTTTCCATCGTGCTGGCGATGATCCTCGCCGCTGCCAATACCTACCTCGGGCTATTCGCGGGCCTCACGATCGCTTCCGCGATCCCGGCTGCTGTCGTGTCGATGGCGGTGCTGCGCGCCTTCGGCGGCGGGCACATCCTGGAGAACAATATCGTCCAGACCGGCGCCTCGGCCGCCGCGTCGATCGCCGCGGGCGTGATCTTCACGATCCCGGCGCTGGTGATCATGGGCTACTGGCCCGACTTCAAGTACTGGTGGGTGCTGACCATCGCCGGCCTGGGCGGCATCCTCGGCGTGCTGTTCTCGGTGCCGCTCCGCCGCACGATGATCATCGACGAGCCGCTCGCCTTCCCCGAGGGCAAGGCCGCCGCTGAAGTTCTGCGCGCCGGCGAGAACCCCGGCCCCGGCGTGAAGATCCTTGCGCTAGCCGGCACCATCGGCGCCGCGCTCAAGCTCGCCGCCGAAAGCGGCATGCGGCTGATCCCGGACAACGCCTCCGGCGGAACCTTCGTCGGCAAGTTCCTCGCCTACATGGGCACGAACCTGTCGCCCGCCCTGCTCGGCGTCGGCTACATCGTCGGCCTGAACATCGGCATCGTCGTGGTCTCGGGCAGCATCCTGTCCTACAACATCGCCATCCCGATCTACTACGCGTTCTTCTTCGATCACGATCCGGCGCTCGCCGCCAAGCTCGCCGGCGCCAGTGCTGCGGATGCAGCGGGCATGATCCGCGGCGCGCAGGTGCGGTACCTCGGCGTCGGCGCGATGCTGATCGGTGGCATCTGGACGCTGTTCTCTCTGCGCAATTCGCTCTTGTCCGGCATCAAGAGCGGCATCGCCGCGACGCGCAAAGGCAGCGGCGGCGTCATCGCCGAGACCGATCGCGACATCCCGATGAAGTGGATGCTCATCGGCGTCGCGCTGTTCGTGCTGCCGCTGCTGGGCCTCTACCAGGCGATCGTCGGCCAGTGGATGGTCAGCATCCCGATGACGATCATCATGATCGTCGCCGGCTTCCTGTTCGTGTCGGTGTCGGCGTATCTCGCCGGTCTCGTTGGCTCGTCCAACAACCCGGTCTCCGGCATGACCATCGCGACGATCCTGTTCGCCTCGCTCGTGCTGATGCTGCTGCTCGGACGCGACTCGGCGATCGGCCCGGTCGCCGCGATCATGATCGGCGCAGTCGTCTGCTGCGCAGCCGCCGTCGGCGGCGACAACCTCCAGGATCTCAAAGCCGGCTGCATCGTCGGCGCGACGCCGTGGAAGCAGCAACTGATGCTCGCGATCGGCGCGTTCTCCTGCGCGCTGGTGATGGCGCCGGTGCTGAACCTCCTAGCCAAGGCTTACGGCATCGGCCCGATCACGCCGGAGCATCCGCATCCGCTGGAAGCGCCGCAGGCCACGTTGATGGCCTCGGTCGCCAAGGGCATGTTCGGCGGCAAGCTGCCCTGGGACATGGTCGCGATCGGCGGCGTCATCGGCGCCTGCGTCATCGCGCTGGACAACTGGCTGAAGTCCCGCGGCTCGACGTTCCGCGTGCCGGTGCTCGCCGCCGCCATCGGTATCTATCTGCCGCTCGAGCTGATGGTGCCGATCTTCCTCGGCGGCCTGCTCGCCTACTTCGTCGAGCGGCGCCTGGGCGTGCTCGGCGCCGATCACGACACCAAGGACAGGATCCATCGCAAGGGCGTGCTGTTCTCCGCCGGCCTGATCACCGGCGAGGCGCTGATGGGCATCTTCATGGCGATCCCGATCGTGATGTCGGGCAACCGCGAGGTGATGGCGCTGCCCGAGTCGCTGCACTTCGGCAACTGGCTGGGCCTGCTGCTGGTCGGCGGCGTGGCGTTCCTGCTCTACCGGACCTCGGTCAAGCAGCAGCCGGTATGAAGATCGCCGGGTCGGGGCTAAAGCCCCTCCTACAAGTGCTTCTGCTCGCCTGCGCCGGCTGCGCTGCGAACGCGCCGGTGATGCCGACGCGCACCAGCGCCGAGGTCCTCGCCGCGTCGGACGCGTCCGACTGGCGCGAGCCGGATCCGGAGAACACCTTGTACCTGGAGCTCGCCGGCGGGCGCGTGGTGATGGAGCTTGCGTCGTCCTTCGCGCCCAACCACGCCGCCAACATCAAGACGCTCGTGCGCCAGAAGTACTTCGACGGCCTCTTCATCGTCCGCTCGCAGGACAACTACGTCGTGCAGTGGGGCGATCCGGAAGAGGATCCGGCGAAGCAGAAGTCGCTCGGCGCCGCGATGGCGACGCTGCCCGGCGAGTTCGCGCATGCCGACGACCTGCCCTTTACGCCGCTCTCGGACGGCGACGTCTATGCGCCCGAGGTCGGGTTCTCCAACGGCTTTCCCGCGGCGCGCGACGTGAACATCGGCAAGATGTGGATGGCGCACTGCTACGGCACGCTCGGCGTCGGCCGCGGCGACACCGCCGACAGCGGCGGCGGCAAGGAGCTGTACGTGGTCATCGGCCACGCGCCGCGCCACCTGGATCGCAACATCACGCTGGCTGGCCGCGTGATCAAGGGCATGGAATTGCTGTCGACGCTGCCGCGCGGCACCGGCGCGCTCGGCTTCTACGAGAAGGCCGAGCAGTACGTGCCGATCAAGTCGATCCGCGTGGCCGCCGACGTGCCGGCCGCGGAGCGCACCAACCTCGAGCTGCTGCGCACCGACACGCCGACGTTCGCGGCGTGGGTCGAGTCGCGACGCAATCGCCGCGAATCCCGGTTCCTGGATCCGGTCGGCCACGTCGAGCTGTGCAACGTGCCGCTGCCGTCGCGGGCGAAGTTGTAGTGGACTACGAGGGGGTCGTCGACGGCGCGACGCGCGCGTTCACGCTCTGGCGACTGGTGCCGGCGCCGCGCCGCGGCGAGATCGTGCGCCAGATCGGCGAGGAGTTCCGCCAGAACAAGGACGCGCTCGGCAAGCTGATCTCCACCGAGATGGGCAAGATCCTCCCGGAAGGCCTGGGCGAGGTGCAGGAAGTGATCGACGTGTGCGACTTCGCCGTCGGCCTCTCGCGCCAGATCGCGGGCCTGACGCTGCACTCCGAGCGCCCACAGCACCGCATGTACGAGCAGTGGCATCCGCTCGGACCCGTCGCCGTGATCACGGCCTTCAATTTCCCGATGGCGGTGTGGTCCTGGAACGCGATGATCGCGGCGGTCTGCGGCGACGTCGTGGTGTGGAAGCCCTCGCCGAAGACGCCGAAGTGCGCGCTGGCCATCCAGGAGATCGTCGATCGCGTGATGGCGCGCCACGCGCTGCCCGGCGTATTCAACGTGATCGTCGGCGGCAACGACGTCGGCGAGCGCATGGTTGCCGATCCGCGCTTCCCGCTCGTCTCGTTCACGGGCTCGGTCGCTGCCGGTCGTAAAGTCGCGCAGGTCGTGGCGCAGCGCCTCGGCCGCTGCCTGCTGGAGCTCGGCGGCAACAACGGCATCGTGGTGATGGACGACGCCAACCTCGACCTCGCCGTGCGCGCGATCGTCTTCAGCGCGGTGGGCACCACCGGGCAGCGGTGCACCACGGCGCGCCGGCTGTTCGTGCATCGCAAGATCGTCGATGCGCTGCTGACACGTCTCATCAAGGCATACGGCACGCTCAAGATCGGCGATCCGCTCGAGGAAGGCGTGCTCGCCGGGCCGCTGATCGACGCAGCTGCCGTGCAGGCGTTCGAGCGCGCCGTCGCCGCCGCGAAAGCCGAAGGCGGCACGGTGATCTGCGGCGGCAAGCGGATCGATCGGCCGGGACATTTCGTCGAGCCGACGCTGATCCGCTCGGCCAGGCCGCTGAAGGTCTCGCGCGAGGAGACCTTCGCGCCGATCACCTACGTTGTCGAGTTCGGGTCGCTCGACGAGGCCATCGCCCAGCACAACGCCGTCAGCCAGGGACTGTCGTCCTCGATCTTCACCACCAGCCTGCAGAGCGCCGAGCGCTTCCTGTCGGCGGCAGGCTCGGACTGCGGCATCGCCAACGTCAACATCGGCACGTCCGGCGCCGAGATCGGCGGGGCGTTCGGCGGCGAGAAGGAGACCGGTGGCGGACGCGAGTCCGGCTCGGATTCGTGGAAGGCATACATGCGCAGGCAGACCTGCACCATCAATTACGGCGACACGCTGCCGCTGGCGCAAGGGGTGAAGTTCGATGTGTAGTAAGAGGGGCTTTAGCCCCGACAAGTCGCGACTGAAGTCGCTCCTACTCTGCGTTCTGCTCACCGGATGCGGCGGGGGCAGCGGCGGCGTTCCCAGCGGCACCGGCGGTGGCGGCGAGGACGATCCCTCCGCGATCGTCGCGTGGGGCGACAGCTTCACGCTCGGCGCCTTCGCCACCTCCAACGACAACACCTATCCCGGCCAGCTGGCGCAGCTCACCGGCCGCACGGTGTTCAACAAGGGCATCGGCGCCCAGACCAGCAGCGACATCGCCGCGCGCCAGGGCGGCGCCCCGGCAAGGCTGACGCTCGTCGGCGATGCGATCCCGGACTCCGGGTCGGTGACGGTGGCGCACGCGTCCGCCGCGCCGATCGGCGACCAGGGGCCCGAGCCCATCGCGGGTACGCTGCAAGGCGTGCGCGGAACGCTCAGCTTCGAGTTCGACGGCGATGATCGGCAGTGGCTGCAGTTCAATCGCGAAGGCAGCGGTTCGCGCGTCGACGTGCCGGCCGAGACCCCGTTCCTGCCCGACCGTTTCGGTCGCGGGTCGATCAACGTCTTCTGGATGGGCCGCAACAACAACGACCAGCCCGACCAGGTCATCGCCGATCTGCAAGCCTGCGTGGCGAGCCTTCAGACCAATCACTTCGTCATCCTGGGCGTCATCAACGCGCAGGACGAGGGACGCACCACCGGCGCCTACGCCGACATCGTCTCGCTCAACCAGCGCATCGCACAGACCTTCCCCGGGCACTACATCGACATCCGCGCCGTGCTCGTCGAGCACTACAACCCGGGCAGCCTCCCCGATCAGATCGACCATCTGCAGGACGTGCCGCCGTCCTCGCTGCGCGCCGACGAGATCCATCCCAACGACGCCGGCTACGGAGTCGTCGCGCAAGCGGTCGCCGATTTCATCGGGAGCACGGACTGGTGAGAAGGCTGCTCGCGGCCGCGTGCGTTTTCCTGAGCGCCTGTGGCGGCGACGCCGCCGCGCCGCCCGCGATCGTCAGCGCGCCGGTGGGGTCGCCGCCGCGCAGCCAGCCGCCATCGTCGATCGTCGCCTGGGGCGACAGCCTGACCAACGGCGGCACCGCCTCGTCGCCGGCGGCGTCATATCCCGCGGTGCTGGCGGAGATCACTGGCCGCCACGTCGACAACGAAGGCATCAGCGGACAACGCAGCACGCAGATCGCCGCGCGGCAGGGCGGCGTGCCGGCGCGCCTGACGCTCGAGGGCAATCTCATCCCGCCGGCCGGGCCGGCGCACATCCAGCAGGCGTCGGAGTATCCGATCACCGTGCCCGGCCCCGCCGAGGTCACCGGCACGCTGGGCGGTGTCCATGGCGCGCTGACGCTCGACGACGGCGGCATCCCGTTGCCGATCGTGTTCCTGTTCACGCGCAGCGAGGATGGCAGCCCCGAGATGATCGCGCCGCAAACGCCGTTCATCGTCGACACCTTCGGCCGCGAGAACTGGATCAACGTGCTCTGGCTCGGGCGCAACAACTACGAGGATCCCGACACGATCCTGTCGGACCTGCGCGCGTGCGCGAATTTCCTGACCACCGACCACTACATCGTGCTCGGCCTGCTCAACGCCAACGACGAGGGGCTCGCGACGCCGGTCTACGAACAGATCGTCTCGCTGAATTCGCGGATGGCGCAGGCGTTCGGCGACCACTACCTGGACATCCGTCAGGTGCTGATCGACCACTACGATCCCACCAACCCGCAGGACCAGGCGGACCACGCCAACGACGTGCCGCCCTCATCGTTGCGCGCAAATCCGCTGCATCCCAACGACGCGGGCTATCGCCTGATCGCGGAGACGGTGGCGCAGTTCATCGACGTGAAGGGTTGGTGACCTACATGGTCCCGAGGAATAGGCCGTACGCCGGGTTCTTCGTCTCGTCGGAATACTCGTAGCCCAGCTCGTCGAGCGATCGCCGCATCTCGGCGCGCTCCTTCTTCGGCACCTGCAATCCGCACAGCACGCGTCCATAGGCGGCGCCGTGGTTGCGGTAGTGGAACAGCGAGACGTTCCAGCGCGTGCCGATCGCCTGCAGGAAGTCCAGGCACGCGCCCGGACGCTCCGGGAACTCGAAGCGCATCAGCACTTCGTCGGCGAGGCCCGGGCAGCGCCCGCCGACCATGTAGCGCACGTGCACCTTGGCCATCTCGTTCTGCGACAGGTCGATGGCCGGATAGCCGTCCTCGCGCAGTGTCTTCAGGATGGCGTCGCGCGATTCGTCGCCGAGCTTGATGCCGATGAACAGGTGCGCCTCGGCCGGCGAGGAATAGCGATAGTTGAACTCGGTGATCACGCGCCGACCCAGGTGCCCGAGGAAGCGTTTGAAGCTGCCCGGCTTCTCCGGGATCGTCACCGCCAGCAGCGACTCGTGCGCATCGCCCAGCTCGGCGCGCTCGGCGATATGGCGCAGCCGGTCGAAGTTGACGTTGGCGCCGGAGATCACCGCACACAGCGTCTTGCCGGCGCCACCGTGCTTGGCCACCCACTTCTTCAATCCCGCGACTGCGACCGCGCCCGCGGGCTCGGGCACCGCGCGGACTTCGTAGAACACGTCGCGCACGGCGGCGCAGATCTCGTCTGCGTCGACGCGGATGACGGCGTCGACCAGGTTGCGCGCGACGCGGAAAGGCTCGGCGCCGATCTGGCGCACGGCGACGCCGTCGGCGAAGAGCCCCACTGACGGCAGCGTCACGCGGCGGCCAGCCTCGTAGGCGCGCGCGAAGCAATCCGAATCGTCGGGCTCGACCGCGACGATCTTCACCGAAGGGCGCACGGCCTTGATGTAAGCCGCGACGCCGGCGAGCAGGCCGCCGCCGCCGACCGGCACGAAGACGACGTCGAGCGCGCCCTCGCCGATCGTCTCCAGGATCTCGCGACCGATCGTGCCCTGCCCTGCGATCACTTCCGGATCGTCGTACGGCGGCACCATCGTCAGCTTCTTCTCGCGCTCGAGCTCCACCGCGTGCGCGGCGGCCTCGTCGTAGGTGTCGCCGTGCAGGACGGCCTTGCCGCCCAGCGCGCGCACCGCGTCGACCTTCACGCTCGGCGTCGTCCGCGGCATCACGATCCACGCCGGGACGTTGAACTTGCGCGCCGCCAGCGCCACGCCCTGCGCGTGGTTGCCGGCCGAAGCCGTGACTACGCCGCGGGCGCGCTGCTCGGAGGTCAGGCCCGCGATCTTGTTGTAGGCGCCGCGCAGCTTGAAGGAGTGCACCGGCTGCAGGTCCTCGCGCTTGAGCAGGACCCTGTGGCCCAGGCGCGCGCCGAGCTTTGTCGCCTCGTCCAGCGGCGAGGCGATGGCGACGTCGTACACGCGCGCCCGCTCGATGCGGGCGCGGTAGTCGCGCAACAGCTTGGTCGCGCCGCGGATCGGACGCGCTCGCTTCGCAGATTTCACGTCTGGGCTTCCCAAAGGGCGGATATCATAGCCGCCCATGCACGGGACGATTGCCTTCATCGGCGGCGGCAACATGGCCGCGAGCCTGATCGGCGGACTGATCAAGTCCGGCTATCCGGCTGCGCGCGTGCGCGTGGCCGAGCCCGATGCCGAGCGTCGCAACTGGCTGCGCTCGAGCTTCGGCGTCGAGGTGCAGGAGCGCGGCGCCGACGTGGTCGCCGGCGCGCAGGCGATCGTGCTGGCGGTGAAGCCGCAGGTGATGGCCGAGGTCCTGAAGGATCTGAAGCCCGATCCTGGCTGCGCGGTGATCTCCATCGCCGCGGGCGTGCGCATCTCGACGCTCGCGCGCGCGCTCGGCCCCGAGCTGCACTACATCCGCACGATGCCCAACACGCCGGCGCTCTACGGCTGCGGCGTCACCGGCCTCTTCGCGCCCGACAGCACGCCGGCCAGCGCCCGCAACGCGGCGGTGACGATCCTTGCAGCCGCCGGCTCGACCGTGTGGCTCTCGAATGAAGAGGAGCTGGACGCCGTCACCGCGCTCTCGGGCTCCGGGCCCGCGTACTTCTTCCTGCTGGTGGAAGTGCTGGCCGAGGCGGGCGAAGCACTGGGCCTGTCCAAGGACGCGGCCTGCACGCTCGCCCGGCAAACCTGTATCGGCGCCGCGCGGATGGTCGAGGAAGCCAAGGTCGCGCTCCCCGTGCTGCGCGCGCAAGTGACGTCCAAGGGCGGCACGACCGAGGCGGCGATCGCGCACCTGGAGTCCGCCGGACTGCGACAGATCTTCCGCGACGCCTTGCGCAAGGCCGCGGAGCGCGCAGGCGCGATGGGCAAGGCGCTGGACGCACCGACCGCATGATCTCCGCCAGCGCCAGCAACGCGCTGATGTACCTGATCAGCACGCTGTTCGAGCTGTACCTGTGGATGCTGCTGCTGCGCGTGATCCTGCAGTGGGTGCGCGCCGACTTCTACAACCCGTTCTCGCAGTTCATCTGGAAGATGACGCAGCCGGTGCTGCGCTGGCTGCAGCCGGTGATCCCGCGCTGGCGCAACATCGAAGGTGCCGCAATCGTGCTCGCATTCGTGGTCTGCTGCCTCTACGTCGAGATCATGCTCGGCCTGCAGGGACGGCACCTGGACCTGGGATCGGTGATGGTCGTGGCGCTGCTGCGCCTAATCTCCCTGACGCTCAACCTCTACACGTTCACGCTCTTCATCCAGGCGATCCTGTCGTGGGTCGGCCCCGGCGTGAGCAATCCGGTCGGCAGCGTGCTGTGGAGCATGAACGAGCCGCTGCTGCGGCCGGTGCGGCGCCTGATCCCGCCGGTCTCGGGCCTGGACCTCTCGCCGCTCGTCGTGATCATCGCGCTGCAGGTGCTCAACCGCCTGCTGCCGGTCATGGCGATCTTTCCGTAGATGGACGCTCCGCGCTCGATCCCCGAGAACTCGGTCGGACTGGTCACGCCGCGCAAGCTCGCGATCGACCAGCCGCTCGCGCTCGACTGCGGCCGCACGCTGCCGCGCTTCGAGCTGATGCTGGAGACCTACGGCGAGCTCAACGCAGAACGGTCGAACGCCGTGCTGATCTGCCACGCGCTGTCGGCGGATCATCACGCGGCGGGCTACAACAACGCCGCGGACCCCAAGCCCGGCTGGTGGGACAACTTCATCGGCCCCGGCAAGCCGCTCGACACCAATCGCTTCCACGTCGTCTCGATCAACAACCTCGGCGGCTGCAAGGGATCGACCGGTCCCAACACGACCAACCCGGACACCGGCAAGCCCTGGGGACCTGACTTTCCGCTGCTGACCGTGCGCGACTGGGTGCGCTCGCAGGCGCTGCTCGCCGATGCGCTGGGCATAAAGAAGTGGGCCGCAGTCATCGGCGGCAGCCTCGGCGGCATGCAGGCGATGCAGTGGGCGATCGACCTGCCGTCGCGCGTCGCCAACGCGCTGGTCATCGCGGCGGCGCCGCGCCTGTCGGCACAGAACATCGCCTTCAACGAGATCGCACGGCAGGCGATCCTGTCCGATCCCGAATTCCACGGCGGCCGTTACTACGATCACAAGGTCGTGCCGTCGCGGGGGCTCAAGCTTGCGCGCATGCTCGGGCACATCACCTATCTGTCCGACGAGGCGATGCGCGCGAAGTTCGGCCGCGAGCTGCGCGCCGCAGCGCCGAGCTTCAACTTCGACGTCGAGTTCGAGGTGGAGAGCTACCTGCGCTACCAGGGCCAGTCGTTCGTCGACCGCTTCGATGCGAACACGTACCTGCTGATGACCAAGGCGCTGGACTACTTCGATCCGGCGCGCGAGTTCGGCGGCGACCTGGTCGCGGCGCTGCGCAAAGCGACCGCGCGCTTCCTCGTCGTGGCGTTCTCCAGCGACTGGCGCTTCTCGCCGACCCGCTCGCGCGAGATCGTCAAGGCGCTGGTCGATGCCGGTCGCGACGTGAGCTACGCGTTGGTGGAGTCGCAGCTAGGCCACGACGACTTCCTGATGGAGACGCCGCAGTACCACCAGGTACTGCGGACCTACCTGTTGCGCGTGGCCGAGGAGGTGCACGCATGATCCAGGCACCTGCCCTGCGCCCGGACCTTGCCGCGATCAGCCAGTGGATCCTGCCGGACTCGCGCATCCTGGATCTGGGCTGCGGCGACGGCGCCCTGCTCGCGCATCTGCAGCGCACGCACGGCATCCGCGGATATGGGCTGGAGATCGATCCCGCCAATGTCGTGCGCTGCCTCGAGTCGGGCGTCAACGTCATCCACGCCGACCTCGACGAAGGCCTGCGCGGATTCGAGACTGCTTCGTTCGACTATGTGGTGATGTCGCAGGCGCTGCAGGCGTTGCAGCGTCCGGACCTCGTGCTCTCCGAGATGCTGCGCGTGGGCAAAACCGCGATCGTCACCTTCCCCAACTTCGGCCACTGGCGTGTGCGCCTGGGCCTGCTCGCCGGCCGCATGCCCAACACGCCGGCGCTGCCCGAGGAGTGGTACGACACGCCCAACATCCACCTGTGCACCGTCGCCGACTTCGACGACCTGTGCCGCGAGCACCAATGGCGCGTGATCAAGCGCAGCCTGCTCGACCACGAGCGCCACGACGACTGGATCATCCGCCTGGCGCCCAACCTGTTCTCCGAGAACGCGCTTTACATGCTGCAGGGAGCCAAGGCCGGGTGACCGAGCGCAATCCGCTCCGCGAGTTCTTCGACAACCACCAGGGACCGGTGGTGTGGAAATGGCTGCACTACTTCGAGATGTATCACCGCCACCTGGCGAAGTTCATCGGCAAGCCCGTGACGGTGGTCGAGGTCGGGGTCTACGGAGGCGGCAGTCTGGCGATGTGGCACCACTACTTCGGTGCGGAGTGCCGGGTGCACGGCGTGGACATCCAGCCCGACTGCAAGGCTCACGAAGGCGAGCGCACCACCATCCATATCGGCGACCAGGCCGATCGCAAATTCTGGCGGCGTTTCCGCGAAGCCGTGCCGCACGTCGACATCCTCATCGACGACGGCGGGCACCAGCCGCAGCAGCAGACGGTCACTCTCGAGGAGATGCTGCCCGCCGTGGCGGCCGGCGGGGTGTACATCTGTGAGGACATCCACGAGGTCAAGAACCCCTTCGCTGCCTTCGTGCTGTCGCTGGCCGACAAGCTGAACGCGTTTCAAGAGTTGCCGAACCCGGGCCTGCTGAGCTCGGGCGTGTCTGAGTTCCAGGCCGCCGTGCACTCGGTGCACCTGTACCCGTATGCGGTGGTCATCGAAAAACGCGGCGAGGCGCTGGAAATGTTCGCGGCGCCGAAACACGGGAAGTAAGGGGTCGGCGACACATCACAGCTGCCTGTCCATTTCCGGTCCGCCCGTTCGACTACTCAAATACCATCCCTGCAAAGGAAGACCGTCATGTCCAACAACACCGTCAAGCTCCACCGCGTTCTCAAGACCACTCCCGAGAAGCTCTTCAAGGCGTTCCAGGAGCCCGAAGCGATGGCCCGCTGGCTGCCGCCCAAGGGCTTCACCTGCAAGGTCCACGAGATGAACCCGAAGGTCGGCGGCACCTACCGCATGTCGTTCACCAATTTCTCCAGTGGCAAGGGCCACTCCTTCGGCGGCAAGTACCTCGAGATCGAGCCCGGCAAGCGTCTGCGCTACTCCGACAAGTTCGACGACCCCAACCTGCCCGGCGAGATGATGACGACGGTGACGTTCAAGAAGGTCGTCTGCGGCACTGAACTGTCGATCGTGCAGGAAGGGATTCCGAGCGCTATCCCGGTGGAGATGTGCTACCTGGGCTGGCAGGAATCGCTCGAGTTCCTGGCCGCACTCGTCGAGCCCGAGATCCCCGACTGACGATCCCCTACCAGGCGCTCGCCGACGTCGTGCTGTCGGCGCACGTCGCCATCGTGGCGTTCGTGGTCGGCGGCCTGGTCGTCATCGTCGCCGGCAACCTCGCGGGATGGCGCTGGGTCAACGCGCTCTGGTTCCGGCTGGCGCACCTCGCCGCGATTGCGATCGTCGCGGCGCAGGCCTGGCTCGGCATGATCTGTCCGCTGACGACGCTCGAGATGTGGCTGCGCGAGCAAGCCGGCGAGACCGCCTACGCGGGCAGCTTCGTCGAGCACTGGCTCCAGAAGATCCTCTACCTCGACGCGCCAGCGTGGGTGTTCACCGCCACGTACACGGCGTTTGGCCTCGCAGTCGTTGCGACGTGGTGGTGGTTTCCGCCGCGGCGTGGCGGGATGGGGTTTAGTATCTATTCGAGGCCGGAACACTTGACGCACAGCATCCATTCAAAAATGGCAGAGGTCTCGACATGATCAGGTTCGGACTCGCAGGGATGCTCTTCATCCTTCTCGCCTGCAGCGAAGAAGGACACGTCGGAGTGACCGTCTCCGATGCCAAAGCTGCCGCCAAGAACGCCGCTGGTGCAAACGCCGTCGATTGCGGAACCGTCGACATCCAGCAGAGCAAGGCGGATGCGAACTGCTGCCTTGCTTCCAATCGGGCTCAATCCATTCCCGCGTACGCGCTCTACATGCTCCAGGGCTTCGATTCCGTCGTTGCCCAAGCCGTCTCGATGGACGCCAGTGGCGTTGTTACGTATTTCAGCTTCTCGGGAAATGTAGGCGACTTCCAGGAACCCATCGAGGGGCAGGTCACGGAACAGACGTGCCAATCTCCGGTTCTTGCTGAGAACGCTTGCAGCAACGCAACGGATTTGCCGTTCGCATGCTCGTAGAGATTGTCGTTCTCCTCCACGGCCTGGCGCGCACCGACGCCTCGATGCAGACCATGCAGGAGGCGCTGCAGCAGAAGGGTTATCGCGTCTGCAACATTGCGTATCCCTCGCGCGAGCACCCGATCGCCGAGCTCGCCGCGCAGTTTGTCGCGCCAGCCATAGCCGAGTGCGCGCACGGCAAGGGTGTACCGCTCAATTTCGTGACGCACTCTCTCGGCGGGATCATCGTCCGCGAGCTGGCACGCACGGGTAAGGTCCGGTCGTTCGGCCGCGTGGTGATGCTGGGGCCGCCGAACCACGGAAGCGAGGTCGTCGACGCGCTGGGTGGATGGAGCATCTTCGACGCGATCAATGGTCCTGCGGGACATGAGCTGGGCACGAATCCTGAGTCGGTGCCGCAGAAGCTTGGGCCGGTGACGTTCGAGACGGGCGTGATTGCCGGGCGCCACACGATCAACTGGATCAACTCGGTAATCATCCCGGGCGTGGATGATGGGAAGGTGTCGCTCGAGAGCGCCAAGGTGGAAGGCATGCGTGATTACATCGTCATCCCGGCCTCGCATCCATTCCTGATGACGGATGGTGAAGCCATCAAGCAGACGATCCATTTCCTGGAGCACGGCGCGTTCGCCCACGAGGCGCAATGAGGATCGCGACGCTGGCTTTGACCGCCGTCCTTGCGTCTTGCGCGGCGAGCGGTCCGCCGAAGGATCCCGATCGCCCAACGGTCACCGCCCGCGACTTCTTCGTCTACAGCTGTCTCACCGCGTACATGAAAGCGAACTCGGTGCCGCTGTTCGACGGCAGCCTCGCCTATGCGGTGGAGTACGCCGACGCCGAACCAGAAGTGCTCGAGCAGCTGTATCAGGCCGCAAAGAAGGTCGCTGCAAGCATGCCGCCGCCCAATTACGCAGATACTGAGCACGGCTCTCCGGCGGTTCTGGTCCGCTGCCAAAGGGAATCGCGCAGCTCCACCGTCGAGGCAATACTGAACTGACATGAAGATGATCCAGCGCGCATGGCGCACCCTGCAATGCTGACCCAACCCTTCGCCACGCATTTCGCCGCCGTGTGGATCGCGGCGTGGAACAGCCACGATCTGCAGCGGATCCTGTCGCACTACGCGGATGACTTCGAGATGTCGTCGCCGGCGATCGCGCAGATCGCCGGTGAGCCTTCCGGCAGGCTCAAGGGCAAGAAGGCGATCGCGGCGTATTGGGCCAAAGCGCTGCAGCGCATGCCGGACTTGCGGTTCGAGTTGGTCAATACGCTCGTTGGCGTCGACAGCGTCACGCTGTATTACCGCGGTCCGCGCGGGATGGCGGCAGAGGTGTTCCACTTCGGCCCGGACGAGAAAGTCGTCCGGGCGTTCGCGCATTACACGTAAGCGGCGGCGCGCAAGCGCGCCCTGCTAATGCGTCGCGGGAATCCCGTCTCCGTCGGACTCTTTTTCCGCGCGCGGCTTGAGGATGCCGTCGTCGCGCTCGGCCTCGCGCTCCTTCGCCTTGGCGACGCTCTCTTCGTGGATCATCTCCATGACCGCCAATGCTGCGGCCGTGCCCATCACCATCGCCGAGCGCAGCGGGTGCTTCTCGATGGCGCGCTGCATGCCCCTGAGGAGCTTGCCCGTCGACTTGCTCGCGGTCTTGAGGCCCTTCTTCAGGTCCTTGCGCGCGCGCCGCATCTTCTTGTCGCCCCCCTGGCTCGCGCCGAAGGCCAGGATCGCTCCGCCCAGGGCGGTGGCGACCTTGCCTAGCCGCGGGTCGAATGAGCTGATGAGCGGCTTGCTCTGCTCGAGCAGCCGGACGATTGGGTCGAACGGGTTCTGGGTGTCCATGGCACATAGACCGTGGCCAGCGGCCGGAAGTGCCGCCGTTGCATAGCCCCGGTGCCGGGGCGCAAGCTTCGGCCACGGGCCGGGGCGGCAGACATTCGGGGGCGGCGTGTCTTCACTCATCATCGGGCTGATCGTGGTCTACGCGCTGTTCTTCGCGCTGATCAACTTCATCGTCACCCGGGAGTCCCAGTGATCGTCGGTCACTACGCGGCGGCGCTGATCCCCTACAGCCGGCTCAAGCCGCATCCGTTCTGGCTGCTGCTGCTCTGCGCCAACGTTCCGGAGTTCCTCTGGCTGCTGCTCGCCTTGCTCGACGTCGAGCCTGCGTCGCCCCCATCGCTGTTGGACGCCACGTTCCAGAACCTGCGGGTGGCGATGACCTACAGCCACAACCTGATCCCGGGGCTGATTCAGGGCGTCGCCGTCAGCGCCATCGTCTACGGCTTCTTCCGCGAGAGATCGCTGGCGTTGTGGTGCGGCTTCCTCACCGCGTTGCACGTGCTCTGCGACGTGGTCGTGGGCTTCGAGCACCAGCTGTGGGGCGCCGAGTCGCCGCGCTCTTCGCTGAACACCTACGGGACGATGCCCTTCGTCGCGATCGCGCTCGAGCTCGTTTTCGCGGTTGCCTGCGTCTACTGGTATCAGCGGTCGGAGCGCATGCGAGAGCGCCCGATCCCGCGCGGACAGCTCGCGGCGCTTTACGCCGTGTTCATCGTCGGCATCGCCGCCTGGTTCCCGATGGCGACGATGTCGCTGCGCGAGCAACTCAACCTCATCGGCATCTCGTAGGACTCACTTCTGGAGGCTTCCATGTCCCGCGCTGCCCATTTCGTATCGATCCTGATGGCGTTGTTGTTCAGCTCCAGCACCCCCGCGCAAAGCCAGGCTGAAGTTGCGAAGGCCATCGCGGCGTCCGCACATCCCAGAGTCGTGGCGGCCTACCAGCTTCGATGTCTGGCGGACGGCACGTATGCGCCACAGATCGACTACGACCTGAGCGTCCAGGGCATCGTCGGCATGCTGGCGGCAGCTGGCGTGGCGTCGCTCAGCACGCCGCCTGCGGCCTCGACGGCCTGCGGTTCGCTCGATCGCGAGCGCCGCACGCTGTTCGACGATTGGTCGAGTGCCGTCGTCGAATAGTCGGCGCTCTCGCGCGCCGGACCCGGCGCTCAGCCTTGCCGCTCTCCCATCGCCGCCAGCTTCTCCTTGATGAAGTCGCTGTGGGCGATGAACAGCAGGTCGGAGAGCTTGCGCAGCAGCGCTTCCTCGGTACTTGTCGAGCTTGCCGTCGGCGTAGGCCACGCGCCAGAGCATGCCCAGCAGCTTCCTGCGCTCGTCGTGTGCGAGCGCGTCGTTGAGCGCGGCGACGACGTCGTAGAGCGAGACCGAGCGCGAGAGGTGCTCGCCAGCTTCCTTGAGCAGCGCATCGAGCTCGGCATCGTTGAGCTGATACGCGTCGGCGAGGAGCTGGCGCACCATCGCCACTTCGGAGGCGTCTGCTGCGTAGTCGGAGCGCACCATCTCCAGCAGCAGCTCCGCCACCGCGAGCTTGGGGCTAACGGCGACGCGCTCGGCGGCTGGCTTGCCGAGGAACTTGCCCAACACGGCGCGCATGGCGCGCCCTACGAGTGGATGCGCATGGCGCGCCCTACCAGTGGATGCCGACGTTCAGGTTGTAGGACTGGTTGGATCCGACCATCTCGAACTCGGGCGTCACGTGCAGCAGGCCCAGCGACATGCGCATGCCGGCGAAGAACTTGGGCTTGCGGATGTTCTCCTTCTGAAGCGTGAATTGCGGGCAAGGCTCTGAAGGGTTTTCGCAGATCGTGGTGAAATTCACGTTCGGATCGGACACACCCCAGACATAGCCGCCGCCGGCATACGGCGTCAGGAAGGCAAAGCCCTTCGAGATCGACGCGTCGACGGTGTAGGCGCGCAGGTCGAAATCGTCGAGGCCGCGCACTTCATCCCAGGCGCCGCGGATGGCGATGGCGGGCAGCACGGTCGAGCCCGGCAGGATCGCGTAGCGCAGCTCGGCGCCGTAGACGCCGATGCCGTACTGCGGAACGCCGGAGTAAAACGCCGCGACGTCGAGGTTGAACGGCAGCCCTTTCGCGACGCGCGCGCCCACCAGAGCGAGGTAGTCGACGTCCTGTCCCGTAAGCGTCTTCCAATCTTCCTTGTGCTTGGTCGGCACGTAGGAGCCGATGGCCGCGATCTCAAACCCCGTGATGCCGCTCCACTCCGCGGGGCCCAGCGGCTTGTATTCGATGAGCGCGATCGCATCCTCGGACGCGCCGCGGAAGGCGGCTTGCGAACCGCTGATGATGTCCAGGTCGACGGCCTGCGCCGTGTTGCAGACAAGGATCGAGAACACCACCCACAGCATTCGTTTCATTGGCCAGCTCCAAGCAGTCGCAGATCTCCGTACCAGGCTCGCGCCTTGCCCTTGTGGTCGTCGCAGTCGGTCATCACCGCGACGCCGTCCAGCTTCTTGAGCTCGAGCCCGAAATATTTCTTGAAGTCCTCACGCAGGTCGCGGCGCTGCGCTTGCCATTCGCCCACGCCGTCGGAGCCCGTGCGCACCGGCACGATGTGCGCCGAGTCGGTGTGCGGATCGGGCCAGTCCTCCAACCCCTGGTCGCCGCTGGACCAGACGTAGACGATGGTCTTGGTCTTCCACCACATGGCGCCGCCGCTGCGCACCGCGTAGACGCGCACGGGGAAATCGTCGCCGTTCTTGGAGCGCTCGTTCAGGCCCTCGTAGGTGCTTTCGATCTTCCAACGCCAGGCGAGCGCCGGCGTCGCCTCCAGGTCGATGTCGTCGCGCCAGGCGAGGCCCGAGGCGCTGTTGTCGCATTGCGCCTCGATCACCTGGATGCGGCCGTCGTTGATGGCCTTGTATTCGGTGTGCGCGTGCCCGAGGAAAGTCTTGGGCTCCCACCCCGCGATGCCATAGAGCGAGAACGGGCGCGGGTCGGCGTGCGCGAGGTCAGCGGCCAGCAGAGCCGCCGCCGCTGCGATGACGCGATAGGAAATCCATGACCGCATGTTGAATGTCTCCAAGACGGCCGTGAAAGAAGTGCCCGACTCCGTCGAAGCTTGCGATCTCCGGAGGAGGATCATAGTTGGAAAGCTCGGCCTGCGTGTCGGCGTAGCTGACCAGATCGTCGTCGCGTCCGTGCACCACCAGCCACGGGCACGGCGGACGCGGTGGCCGCGGCGCGCCCGCGAAGTATTTGCCGAACGGCAGCGCCACGCTCACCTGCAGGCTCGGGCGCACGCGCGCCGCCGCCTGCAGCGACACGAACGCGCCGAATGAGAACCCCGCCAGCATCAGCTCTGCATCCGGCAGCAGCTTGCGCATCCACTCCACGACCGCAACGGTGTCGTCGGTCTCGCCCCGCCCTTCGTCGTGCGCGCCGGCGCTCTTGCCGACGCCGCGGAAGTTGAAGCGCAGCGCATACATCCCGGCATTGAGCGCGCAGCTGGCCACGGTGTAGGTGACCTTGTTGGAGAGCGCGCCGCCGAACAAGGGATGCGGATGGCAGACGACGGCGAATCCCTTCGGCTCGGTCAGCGACTTGGGCGCCGCCAGCAGCACCTCGATGTTCCCGGCCGCGCCGGGGATCAGGAGCTGGCTGGACTGTCCGGCCGCCGGCAGTGCGTGCGCAGTCGAGGTCATTTCTCGTAAGGTTATCCGATGCTCATCGACATTGGCGCCAACCTGACGCACGACAGCTTCGATCGCGATCGCGACCAGGTGCTGCAGCGCGCGTGGGAGGCCGGGTTGTCGGCGATCGTGGTTACGGGTAGCTCCGCCGACAGCTCGGTCAAGGCACGCGACCTCGCGCGCGCGCATCCCGGGCGCCTCCACGCCACCGCCGGCCTGCACCCGCATCACGCCGCCGAGTGGACACCCGAGCTCGCATCCCTGATCCGCAACCTTGCCGACGATCCTGCGGTGGTCTCGCTGGGCGAGTGCGGCCTCGATTATTTCCGCAACTTTGCGCCGCACGACGCGCAGCGCGCCGCGTTCATCGCGCAACTTCAGATCGCGATCGAGCTGAAGAAGCCGGTGTTCCTGCACCAGCGCGACGCGCACGCGGACTTCGGCCCGATCCTGCGCGAATTCCGGCCGCGGCTCGCCGAGGTCTGCGTGCACTGCTTCACTGACACGCGCGAAGCGCTCGAGGACTACCTCGCGCTCGACTGCTACGTCGGCATCACAGGCTGGATCTGCGACGAGCGACGCGGCCGGCCGCTCTATGAGCTGGCGCCGCTGATCCCGGCCGATCGGCTGCTGGTGGAGACCGATGCGCCCTACTTGCTGCCGCGCAACGCGCCGAAGGCGACTGATCGCCGCAACGAACCCGCCTTCCTGCCCTATGTGGTCGATGCGCTGGCCAAGGCGCGGGGCGCCGAGGCGGCCGGCATCGCGCGAATAACTGCGGAAAATGCCAGGAGATTTTTCCGGCTGCCGGGCCCGTGACCGTGCGAAAAGCCGGAAGTTGCCGGTAATTCTTGCGCTTTGAGAGGCGCGTCTCGTTTGCCGCGCTGGCACGGGCGTCGGAGACGTCCCGTAGACAACGGCGAAATTCCCAAGGGTGACGGCCAGCTACGTCACGATCCGGGCAACGGCCGCTGCTTCGAAATGCGAATCGGGCGGCTGGCACAGCACTTGCCATTCATTCTCCAAAAACCGCAACGGGATTTGGAGACGCGACATGTCCAGGAAATATCACCTGCAGCTTCAAGGCAGCCACTGGTGCCTCGTCGACGAGGGCGAGCAGCGGACGATCAAGAGCTTCTGGACCAAGAAGGAAGGCACGACGCACTCCCTGTCCTACGTCGAGCGTCACGGCGGCTCGCTGGTCATCCATCGCCTGGATGGCAGCTTCCAGGAAGAGCACGCCTATCCCGGTTTCGAACAAGCCTTTCCCGCCACGCAGGCCGGCGCGCCTGGCGCGCAGATCTCCAACTAGGACCGCCCGAGAGACACCATGGACAACCTCACCGACAACGACTGGAAGTGCCTGGAGATGATCGACGACGGCGAGCCCGTCACGCTCGCTCCCGACGCCGTGCTCCGACTGATGGGCGCCAAGTTCATCCACCTGCGTCACGATCGCAAGCCGGTGATCACCGGCCTGGGCCGCGACGCAGTGATGCGCAAGCAGTACAACTTCGGGTTGCCGGTGGAGAGCGCCGAGGACACGTCGTCCGAGATGGAGCTGTAGGAGCGGCTTTAGCCGCGACCTGTCGGGGCTAAAGCCCCTCCTACGATCACTGCTTCGGATGATCCCGCAGGAAATCGAGCATTGAGGTCGTCCAGGTGAGCGGCCAGCGCACGTGATTCGTCGTGCCGAGTGACTCGCCCAGCGGCTGACCCGGAGCGCACAACGCGTTGCACGCGTCGACCGCCTGGAAGGCGCTGTTGATGACTTGATCCTTCGACTGCGGGCTCAAGCCGCTGGCCACCAGCGAGTCGAACAGCGCCACGCCGCCCGGACAGATGCCGAACACGTCGCAGTCGTTGTGCACGTGATAGATCGGCGCGGGGTTGTCGCCGAACGGCTCCTGCGGGCAGGGATCGTCGAACTCACCGAACGGATCGGGCGCGGAATAGACCGCAGCCGCGGCGATGCCCGGCGTGTTGAGCGCGTACAGGATCGTCATCGCCGAGCCATTGGACCAGCCCGACATGTAGATGCGCTGCGGATCGACGTTGCCGCGATCCACCGCCTCGGCGATGAAGTGATCCAGCGTAGCGACGTCGACGTTGAGGTTCGGGCTTCCGCGATCCAGGTTGCGATACCAGTTGTCCCAGCCAAGTCCGGTGGCGTCGACCGACGGGTAGTAGTGCTCCGTGTCGCGGCCCGCGGGCAGCAGCAGGATGAATCCCGGACGCTGCGGATCACCGCTGAGATCAGCGGTGTCCATGACGGCGGGGATGTCGGTGAGGTTCACCGTATCGGTGGGGAACAGCGACGGGTGCACCCACACCAGCAGCGGCAGCGGCGTTTGCGGCGTCGCGTTCGCCGGCGTCGAAAGGCACGCGAATCGCGACGTGCCGTCGGCGTCGGTGAAATCCGTCAGCAGCTCACCGCCCAGCGTCGTGCAGAGGTTCACCAGGCCGAACACGGTGCCGTCGACGCTCGTGGTCTGCGGCCGCGGCGGATTGCCGTAGTGGACGTAGCAGCCTTTCTCGTCGACGTCGTCGATGAAGACGTTGCCGCCGTCGCCGGATTGCGGCGGCGAAGGGGAGTCCGTGTAATCCGAGCCGCCGCCACCGCAAGCCGAGAGGAGCAAGGCCGCCAGGAGACCAGCAGGGAATTTCGCGTTCATCGTCAACCGTCCGTCACTGCCCCCAACGACGCTGACGATACCAGCTTGGAGGTACTTCGCCATCACGCCGTAGTTGTAGCGCGCTTTCGGCTGCTTCCACTTCGCCTTGCGGCGCTTCATTTCGGCAGCGGCGACGTTCAGCTGGATCAGCTGCTTCTTGGCGTCGATGGTGATCGAGTCGCCGTTCTTGACCAGCGCGATCGGGCCGCCGACGAAGGCCTCGGGCGCGACGTGGCCGACCACCATGCCCCAGGTGCCGCCGGAGAAGCGGCCGTCGGTGATGAAGCCCACCGACTCGCCCAGGCCCTTGCCGATCAGCGCGGAGGTCGGCGCCAGCATCTCGCTGCATGCCCGGTCCGCCTCTCGGGCCTTCGTAGCGGATCACCAGCACGTCGCCGGCCTTGATCTTGTCGCCCATGATCGCGTCCATCGCGGCGTCCTCGGAATCGAACACGCGCGCTGGCCCGGTGATCGTCGGGTTCTTCAGGCCGGTGATCTTCGCAACGCAGCCTTCGGGCGCGAGGTTGCCCTTCAGGATCGCGAGGTGGCCCTTGCTTATACATCGGGTTGATCGAACGGACGGATCACGTCCTGATCCTTGCGCGGCGTCGTCGGAGACGTGCTTCAGCTCCTCGGCCATGCGTGCGGCCGGTGATCGTCATGCAATCGCCGTGCAGCAGGCCGTGCGTCGAGCAGCATCTTCAGCACCTGCGGCACGCCGCCGGCCCTGTGGAAATCGACGGCGACGTACTTGCCGGAGGGCTTCAGGTCGCACAGCACCGGCACCTTGCTGGCGCACGCGCTCGAAATCGTCGATGCGTCCACTTCACTCCGGCGGCGTGTGCGATCGCGAGGTAATGCAGCACGGCGTTGGTCGAGCCGCCGGTCGCCATGACCAGGGCGATGGCGTTCTCGATCGATTTGCGCGTGACGATGTCGCGCGGCTGGATGTTGCTTCTTCACCGCGTTGACCAGCACGCTTCGCCGATTCGGCGGCGCAGTCGCCCTTCTCCGGATCGGGGATGGCCATCTGCGAGGAGCCCAGCAGGCTCATGCCCAGCGCTTCGAACGACGACGACATGGTGTTCGCGGTGTACATGCCGCCGCAGGCGCCGACAGCTCGGGCAGGCGTTGCTCTCGATGCCGTCGAAATCCTCCTTCGCTCATCTTGCCGGCGGTGAACGCGCCGACCGCCTCGAACGGCGACTGACGATGGTCAGCGCCTGGCCCTTCCAGTTGCCGGGCTTGATGGTGCCGCCGTAGACAGAAGATGCCGGGCACGTTCATGCGCAGCATGCGCCATCATCGCCGCCGGGCATGTTCTTGTCGCAGCCGCCGACGACACAGCACGCCGTCCATGAACTGGCCGACTGACCGCGGTCTCGATGGCAGTCGGCGATGACCTCGCGCGACACCAGCGAATACTTCATGCCCTCGGTGCCCATGCCGATGCCGTCGGTGACGGTCGGCACGCCGAACATCTGCGGCATCGCGCCGGCTTTGCTTCAGCGCCGCCATCGGCGCGGTCGACCAGCGGCTGGATGCCGGCGTTGCACGGATTCATCGTCGAATGGCCGTTGGCGACGCCGACGATGGGCTTGTCGAAATCGCCGTCGCCGAAGCCGACGGCGCGCAGCATCGCGCGGTTGGGCGAGCGCTGCACGCCGGCGGTGATGGTTCGCGAGCGGCGATTGTTGGCGTCGGTCATTGATTGCGCAGCCGGGAATATGGGGCTGCGTATTCTAAGGCCGGCGTCAGCCTCCGGTGATCGCCACGCGACGCCCGGGCGCGTCCAGCGTCAGCAGCGCGTCACGCAGCGCCTGGGCGCGCAGCGACGCGAGCTCCGCGGCGCCCTCGCCCAGCTCCCGCTCGTCGGCCTGGAAGCCGATCCTGATGTGCAGGTCCGGATCGGCCTCGAGCAGCTTCACCAGCTCGACGAGCTGGCGCTGGGAAGCAGCGGTCAGGCGCGGCGTGCCCCGGTAGAACGCAACCAGCGCAGCAGCGCGACCGCTGCGCTGGATCTCGGATGCGATCTCGTCGGCGGGCGTCAGCGGCAACGCTTTGGCGGCGTCGCTGGCTGCGATTGCAGGCTGGAAAGACAGCGCCGCGGCAGTCGTCATCAGCATCTTCAGTGTCTGTTTCATCGTCACTCTCCGTTGGTGGAATCGGTGCCGGAAAGTGTGCGAAGTCAGCGCGTCGCGCTCAAACGAAATCGTCGCATGGTTGCCATGCGCCACGCGCATGCGGGCGCGCGGGGAACGGGCTCCCCACCACGCGGTCAGAGGGGAATCGATCCACGGAGACACCCATGTCCATCCTCGGCAGCATCTTCTCGAAAATCCTCGGCAAGCCGGCCGTCAGCGGCATCGAGTCGCCGGTCATCGCGCAGCCGGGCAGCACGCCGCGGCCGCAGGCCGCCGCGCCAATCCCGCGCATGGACGACGTCGACGTCGCCGCGCTGCTCGACGAGCGCGCGTCGCAGAACAAGCAGAAGCTCGACTGGCGCCATTCCATCGTCGACATGATGAAGCTCTTGGGCATGGACAGCGGCCTGGAGCAGCGCAAGGCGCTCGCCAAGGAGCTGGGCTACACCGGCGACACCGCGGACTCGGCCAAGATGAACCTCTGGCTGCACGAGCAGGTAATCAAGAAGCTCTCGGAGAACGGCGGCAAGGTGCCGGCCGACCTGCTGCACTAGAGGAGCCTTCACGGGGCATATACTCCCTCTCGCAGCGGATTGGTCCGCTGCGAGAGGAGCCCCCATGCGTCACCCCTTCCGTTTACTCACCCTTTCCTTCGTCGCGGCCCTCGCCGCCTGCGGCAGCAGCACCGATCCTTCGGCGATCATCGACCAGCCCGGTCCCGGCGGCGGCGCCACCGGCGCGATCAAGGTCCTGTCGAACCGTCCCGATCTCATCAACGGCGGCGACGCGCTGATCCAGATCGGCACCGCGGCGGCCGGCAAGGCCGCCATCTACACCGTGAACCTCAACGGCGACGACATGAGCGGCTCGTTCAAGCAGCTGCCCGACGGCCGCATCCTCGGGCTCGTGACGGGCCTCGCGCTCGGCAACAACACCGTCGTCGCCAACGTCGGCGGCATCGTCTCCAGCGTCGACGTCGTCAATCATCCGTATAGCGGCCCGGTCCTCGCCGGCCCACAGATGCAGCCGTGGGTGTGCCAGGAAGGCGCGGTCGACGAGGGCTGCAACCAGGAGCCGGTGCTCGCGGTACTGGTACAAGTCGACCAGCCTGCTGAAGAACGGACTGCAGCCGTACGATCCGGCCAGCCCGCCATCCGACGTCGCGCAGACTACGACGGACAACGGCCAGACCGTTCCCTTCATCGTGCGCGAGGAAACCGGCTACCAGGATCGCGATCAATACAAGATCGCGGTCCTGTTCCAGCCTGACCAGCCGTGGACCGCGACCGATCCGCAGCCGCAGTTCAACCACAAGCTGCTGATCACGCATGGCGTCGCCTGCGGCGTCGATCACCGCACCGGCGGCGCGCCCAGCGTCACGAGCTACAACCCCGCAGACGTCACCGGATCGGGCGCGATTCCCGGACAGCTGGTCGCCGACAGCGTCGAGTACGCGCTGGGCAGCGGCTACGCGGTGATGTCGACGGCGCTCGATTACTCGGGCCACAACTGCAACGTCGCGCTGCAAGCCGAGTCGCTGATCATGGCCAAGGAGCGCTTGGTCGAGCAGTACGGGACGCTGCGCTACACCATCGGCACCGGCTGCTCCGGCGGATCACTGGCGCAGCAGTGGATCGCCAACGCCTATCCGGGTATCTACCAGGGCATCCTGCCGACCTGCTCGTTCGCCGACGCCTGGGGCACGGCGTCGCAGTTCATGGACTATCACCTGACGCTCGCCTACTTCCTGGAGCCGTCGCAGTGGGGCAGCGGCGTGCTCTGGCTGCCCACGCAGATGGCCGACGTGCAGGGCCACGTCGCCATCGTCAACTCGCTGGTCAGCGACAACGCGCAGTTCCACGTCGCCGTGCCGACCGACGCGTGCTCCGGCGTCACCGAGGAGGAGCGCTATCACCCGCAGAACAATCCCGGCGGCGTGCGCTGCTCGATCCAGGACGCGGCGATCAACCTGTTCGGGCCGCGACCGGAGAGCGACTGGGGCGAGCAGGAGCGCGCCATCGGCCGCGGCTTCGCCGGCATCCCGATGGACAACGTCGGCGTGCAGTACGGCCTGGCCTCGCTGCAGAACCTGCAGATCACGGCGGACCAGTTCCTCGATCTCAACGAGAAGATCGGCGGGCTGGACATCGACATCAACCCGACGGCCGAGCGTCTGAACGCCACGCGGTCCGCGCTCGCCAACGCCTATCGCACCGGCATGATCAACGAGACCAACAACCTCGACCAGACCGCGATCATCGACTGCCGCGGACCGGATCCCGGCCTGTTCCACGATTCGTATCGCGCCTTCACCGTGCGCGCGCGTCTGGATCGCGAGCATGGCTCGCACGCCAACCAGCTCATCTGGGAAGGCCCGGCGCCGATCGTCGCCGACACCAACTGCTCGAAGAACAGCTTCATCGCCATGGACCGCTGGCTCGCCGCGGTGGAGCAGGACACGGGCAACGTCTCCATCGCGCAGAAGATCGTCGACAACAAGCCGGCGGACCTGACCGACGCGTGCTGGGACGGCCTGGGCCAGCAGCTGCTCGGCGGTCTGTGCGGCGATGCGATCGTGCCGGTCTACGGCACGCCGCGCATGGTCGCGGGCGACTCGATCACCACCGACGCCAACAAGTGCCAGCTCAAGCCGATCGATCCGACGGAGTACGGCCCGCTGGGGCTCTCCGACGCGCAGATGGCGCGGCTGCAGGCGCTGTTCCCCGACGGCGTTTGCGACTTTTCCAAGCCGGGGGTCGAGCAGCAGGGCACGATCCCGTGGCAAACGTACGGCGACGCGAGCAGCGTGATCTACGGCGGCACGCCGCTGCCGACGCTGCCGCTGGCCGAGGGCTGGGTCAGCCCCGCGTTCGTGCGCTAGCTAGCTGCGCTTCCTGCGCACCAGCGTCACGATCGCCAGCAGCACCACCGCGCCGATCGTCGCGCCGAGGAAGCCGGCCGGCTGACCGGGCCGATAGAGGCCCAGCGCCTGGCCGCCGTACGTGGCGACCAGCGCGCCGGCGATCCCCAGCAGCGTGGTGAAGATGAAGCCGAGCTTGTCGTCGCCGGGATGGAGCGCGCGCGCGATGAGCCCGACGATGAAGCCGATGATGATGGTGCCGATGATGCCCATGACGATCAGGCCCCGGCTGCGGGCGGCGACATCGCCGGCACCGCGCCCTTGGGATTCGGGCCGTACTGGTTGTCTGCCGGGTCGCCGTCCTGCGCCCAGAGCACGATCAGGATGATGATGCCCACCAATGGGATCAGCACCAGCAGCTGCAGCCAGCCGGTCTTGTTGGTGTCGTGCAGGCGTCGCGCGCCGACGGCCAGGCCCGGCATCAGCACCGCCAGCCCGTAGAGGCCCTGCAGCACGCTGCCCATGCCGATGATCCGCCCGACGATGCCGAAGCCGATGCTGATCAGGAGATTGAACAGGAAGAACGACCAGAATTCCCCCCGGTGCGCGCGCCCGTCGAATTGCATGTACTTGTTCTTGAGGATGTCGACATACCAGTTCCAGTTCATGGCAGGTACCTCCGTCTAGTCAGGCTGGTTGCAGGTTAGTTCGCATTGGGTGCGGCGGTCCACCGCCGCTCGTAGCGCTTCTGCGCGTCGGCGAGCGTCGCCAGCGCGCGATCGGGGCCGCCAAGGCCGGTCGTCACGAAGCGCCGGCCCTGCGCCTGGTTGTACGAAACCAGGAAGTGCTCGATCTCCTCGATCCGGCCGCGCGGCAGATCGCGCACGTGCGCGTACTCGGCAGGGTTGACCTTGGTCACCGGCACGCCGAGGAGCCGGTCGTTGCGCACCGCCCTGCCCTTCTCGGTCTGCCGCGCGCGGATGGTGCCGATGAGCTTCACGGTGATCAGGCAGCCGACGAAGCTCGACGCCGGGCTGATGACCATCACGTCGAGCGCGTCGCCGTCCTCGGCGAGCGTCTGCGGGATCGAGCCGAAGTCGTAAGGGAAGAACATCCCCGCCGGCAGGATGCGGGTCAGCGCGAAGACCTGCGCGTCCTCCTCGAACTTGTACTTCTGGCAGCTGCCCTTCGGCGTGTCGACCACGACGTTGACCAGGCCGCGTTGCGCCTTGGCTGGCAGCCGCTCCAGGGGCGAGCTCATACAGATAGGATGCGCCGATGCGGCGCCGGTTCAATTCATTCCTGCTGAGCATCACGCTGGTCGCGGCGGCGCTGTACGCCTATGTCGCCTGGCGTCTGGCGGACGGCGTCGCGCAGGCGTTGCTGCTGGCGGTGCCGTTCGTGCTGATCTGGCTGGTGCCCGCGATCTACTGGGTCGGCAACCGCGAGGGCCACAGCCGCATCGACGACTGGGTGCACGCGGCGAGCTACGTCAGCATGGGCTGGCTCAACTTCGCGGTGCTGCTGAGCCTGGTGCGTGACCTCCTGTCGCTCGTCACGCTGCTCTCGCCGGACCTGGCGCACGCGCATGCGGTGATCGAAGCGCAGGGCAGCTCGCGCGTGCTCTTCGGCTCGTTCCTGGCGCTGGCGCTCGGCATGTTCTGGGGCCTGCGCGGGCCCAGCGTCATCCGCGTCGACGTGCCGGTGAAGGATCTGCATCCGGGCCTGCACCGGCTGCGCATCGCCCAGATCAGCGACCTGCACGTGGGCCCGATCATCGGCCGGCGCTACGTGCAGCGCGTGGTCGAGCTCGCGCAATCCCTCGGCGCCGACCTGTACGCGCTCACCGGCGACTTCGTCGACGGCACGGTGCAGCGCCTGGCGCCGCACGTCGCGCCCCTGGCCGAGCTCGGCGCATCGGGCAAGGCCTTCTTCGTCACCGGCAACCACGAGTACTACTCGGACGCGGGCGCGTGGATCGCGCACCTGCGCTCGCTGGGCATCCCGACGCTGCAGAACGCGCACGCGATCGTCGAGCACAACGACGCGCGCTTGCTGGTCGGCGGCGTCAACGATCCGATGGGACGGCGCCTCGGCGCCGGCCAAGGGCCCGATCCGACGCGCGCCATCGGCACCACTGCGGCCGACCTGCGCCTGCTGCTCGCGCATAACCCGAAGATCGCGCCGCTGGCCGCCGAGGCCGGATTCGACCTGCAGCTGTCGGGACATACGCACGCGGGACAATTCTTCCCGTGGACGCTGGCCGTGCGCCGGCTGCACGCCCCGCACGCTTCCGGCCTGTCGCAGGAAGGCCGCATGCAGGTCTACGTCAGCGCGGGCACCGGCAGCTGGGGCCCGCCGGTGCGCTTCGGCACCCGCACGGAGATCACCCTGCTGCGCCTCGTCCGGGCGCGATAGCGGGTATCCTCTGGAGCGTAGTTTGCGCGGCGGTTTTCGGGGGATTCGATGGACAAGCGAAGGGGCGGTTCGGGCAAAGGCCTGACGCGCCGGCAGTTCGTGAAAGGTGCGGCGGCGGTGGCGGGCGGAATCGCGCTGCCGGGATGCGGCGACGACACGCCGCAAGTCGCGTCGGGCAGCATGGCATCGGCGCTGCCCCGGCCCGAGGATGCCGGCTTCGACCACGTCGTGGTCGTGATGATGGAGAACCGCTCGTTCGACCACTTCCTGGGCTGGGTTCCCGGGGCCGACGGCCGGCAAGCGGGCGTCAAGCAGCTCGACCGCGACGGCGTGGAGCGCGAGTCCTTCGACCTCGCGCCCGACTTCCAGAACTGCCACCTGTCCGACCCGGATCACACCTACGCCGGCGGCCACACGCAGATCAACGGCGGCGCGATGGACGGCTTCCTGGCCACGCAGCCCGCCGGCGACAGCTTCCCGATCGGCTACTACACCGCCGACAGCCTGCCCTTCTTCAAGGGCTGCGCCGAGAACTGGACCATCTGCGACCGCTATTTCAGCGGCCTGCTCGGCCTGACGACGCCCAACCGCATGTACATGCACGCGGGCCAGACCGACCGCAACGAGAACTCGGTGGCGATCTCGACGCTGCCGACGATCTGGGATCGCATGCTCGAGGCCGGCAAGAGCGTCGCCTACTACTACACCGACGTCTGGTACACGTCGTTCTGGGGCGACAAGTACAAGAGCTTCTCGAAGCGCTATACGCCGTCGGGCTTCGCCGCCGACATCGCCGCCGGGCCGCTGCCGAACCTGATGTTCGTCGACAACGTCGGCAACACGCTCAACGAAGGCGGCGCGATCTCGATCGACGATCACCCGTACGCCGACATTCGCGACGGCCAGGCGTTCCTGAACCTGGTCTACAACGCGCTGCGCGCCAACCCGAGCTGGGAGCGCACGCTGATGATCATCAACTACGACGAGTGGGGCGGCTTCTACGACCACGTGCCGCCGCCGTTCGCGCCGGTCTCCGACGCCGAAGCTTTGCTCGGCAACGACGGGCGCCTGGGCTGCCGCGTGCCCTGCGTGCTGCTGGGGCCGCGCGCCAAGCGCGGGCACGTCGAGCACATGCAGCTGGACCCCAACTCGATCCTCAACATGCTGGCCTGGCGCTTCGGCTTTGCGCCACTGGGCGTGCGCACCGATTCCAACAACATCGCGCTCGCGCTCGACTTCGCCAATGCGCCGAACACCTCGACGCCGGCGTTCGAAGTCGCCGAAGGTCCGTTCGGCGGCCTGTGCCTGCCCGGCGCGCGCATCGCCGCGCTGGCCGGACTGCCCGCGCCGCTGCCTTCGGTCGGGCCGGTGCCGCTGCCGGTGAACCTGCAGCTGCCCAGCATCCCCGGGTTCGACGTGCCCGTATCCCAGCCTGACCTGTCGTTCATCGTGCCGCTGCTGCAGGCGCAGGTCGGCGAGGTCGAGCGTCGGCAAGCGGGCCACGAGGCGGAGATGGAAGCGCTGCGCGAGCTCGGACGCCGCTTCGGGTTCTAGCGCCCGGCGCAAGACGACCGATGGAGCAGACCTCGCAGCGGCGCCTGCCCTCGCCTTTCCTGATCCGGTACGTGTTCGGGTGCGCGGCGTTCGCCTACGTCACCGTGCAGCCGGAGCTGGCAACCGGGCTGCTGTCGCTGCCCGGTGTTCAGATCCTGGTGGTGTGCGCGCTCGCGGCCTTCGCCGCGCTGCAGTGGATCGACAAGCGCTCGCCGCTGCGCGCGCGGCTGCCGTTCGCGCTGATGGCCATCGAGGTGCCAGCCATCGCGCTCGGCATCCCCAACGACTCGCACGGCGCGCTGCCGCTGCAGCTCTACGTGCTGGTGGCGCTGCTGGAGCACGGCTTGCGCTACGGCCTGGCCGTCTATCGCATCGCCCTGATCGCAGGGCTCCTCACGCTGACCACGGCGCTGACGCTGCGCGCGCTGTTCGTGCCCGAAGGCGTGGCGGGAGACGCGATCTCGCTGTGCTTCTTCATCGTCACGATCTCGCTCTACATCTGGCCGATGATCGCCGAGAGCGAGGCGACGCACCGCGAGCTGGAGGACGCGCACGAGCACATGAAGCTGTCGGTCTCCGCGACCGGCCTTGGCCTGTGGTCCAACGACTTCAAGGCCAATCGCCTGCTGATGGACGAGAACTCCAAGCGCATCCTCGGGATGCCGGGGGACGTGGTCACCCGGGGCTTCGAGGATTTCCTGAAGCTGATGCCCAAGGCCGACGCCGAGGCGGTGGGCAAGGAGATCCGCGCAGCGATCCGCGAGCACCGGGCGCTGGACCTCGAGTACAGCCTGAGCCTGCCCGACGGCGCGCGCCGCCACATCGGCTCGCGCGCGCAGCCGGTCTACGACGGCGACGGCAAGCTCGCGCGGCTGGTCGGCGTTTCCTGGGACAACACCCGGCATCGCGAGAACCACGAGGTGCTGCGCCAGTTCCAGATGACGCTGTCGCTGGCGATGAAGGCGGCGTCGATGGGCATCTGGTCCAGCGACGTGGCGTCGCGCCGCCTGATCTGGGACGACAACTGTCATCGCATCTTCGGGCTCAAGCCTGGCACCTTCAGCGGCCGCTTCGACGACTGGACGCGCATGCTGCATCCGGACGACGTCGACCGCGTTTCCAACGCCCTGCTGCAGGGATTGCGCAAGCGCAAGCCTTACGAGGTGGAGTACCGCGTGATCTGGCCGGACGGCAGCGAGCACATCGTCGCCTCGCGCGCCGAGTTCCTGTTCGAGGACGGCGCCAAGGTCCCGCATCGCGCGGTCGGCGTCTACTGGGACGCCACCGCGCAGCGCCGCAACGAGGCGCGGCTGCGGCAGACGGCCAAGGAGCTGATGGTGGCCAAGACGGCGGCGGAAGCCGCCGCCACCGCCAAGACCCAGTTCCTCGCCAACATGAGCCACGAGATCCGCACGCCGATGAACGCGGTCATCGGCCTCAACACCAAGCTCATGGACACGCCGCTGTCGCCGTTCCAGCGCGAGATTGCCGAGCGCATGCGCTTCTCGGCCGAGTCGCTGCTGACGGTGATCGACGACGTGCTGGACTTCTCCAAGAGCGAGGCCGGCATGATGTCGCTGGAGGTCGTCGACCTCGACCTGCGCCGCATGCTCGAGGGCGCGATGGAGGTCTCCGCCGAGCAGATCCAGTCCAAGGGCCTGGAGCTGGCGCTGCTGCTGGATCCCGGCGTGCCGGTGGGGCTGCGCGGCGACGCGCTGCGCCTGCACCAGATCCTGGTGAACCTGCTGTCCAACGCCGTGAAGTTCACGCATCGCGGTGAGATCGTCGTCACCGCCGATTGCATCGAGGACTCGGCGACGCACGCGGCCATCCGCATCGCGGTGCGCGACACGGGCATTGGCGTGTCAGAGGCCGGGCGCGCCAAGCTCTTCCAGCCGTTCACCCAAGCCGACAGCTCGACCACACGCAAGTACGGCGGCACTGGCCTGGGGCTGTCGATCTGCAAGCGCCTCGCCGAGCTCATGGGCGGAGAGATCGGCGTCGACAGCGTCCCCGGCCAGGGCTCGACCTTCTGGTTCGTCGCGCGCCTGGAGAAGAACGCCGCCTTCGAGGGCGCGCAGCTGGAGCCGCTGGCGCTCAAGCGGGTGCTGGTCGTCGACGATCACGCCGCCACGCGCCATGCGATCGCCGCCGACCTCGCCGCCTGGGGCATCCAGGTGGACCAGGCGGCGGACGCATCGCTGGCGCTGGCGCAGCTGGAAGCCACGCTGATCGCGGGCGGTCGCCACGACCTCGTCATGATCGACCAGCAGATGCCGATGGTCGACGGTTTGCGCCTGGCCGGCAGGATCCGCGAGGACGCGCGCTTCGCCGACGTCCGCTTGCTGCTGCTGCAATCGCACGCGGCACGCAACGAGAACGGCAAGCGGCCCGCGGGCTTCGAAGGCGGGCTGAAGAAACCGGTGCGGCAGTGCGCGCTCTTTGCCGCGCTGCGCGACCTCGACGTGCCGACGGCCGAGGAGCCGTCGCAGGCCGTCACTGCCAGCGCGCTGCCGCCGAGCATCGTCTCGCAGGACTGCCGCATCCTCATCGCCGAGGACAACCAGCTCAACCAGGAGGTCGCGGCCTACCTGCTGGAGAAGCTGGGCGTGCACGCGGTCTGCGTCGGCGACGGCATCGAGGCCGTGCAGGCCGTCGAGCGCGAGCGCTACGACATCGTCTTCATGGATTGCCAGATGCCGGAGATGGACGGCTACGAGGCCACGGCCCGCATCCGGCAGAAGGAAGCACCGGGTCAGCACGCCTGGATCGTCGCCATGACGGCGCACGCGATGCCGGGCGATCGCGACAAGTGCCTGGCCGCCGGCATGGACGACTACGTCGCCAAGCCGATGGGGCTCGAGTCGATGCGTGGCGCGCTCGAGCGCTACGCCGCCCGCTTCGAGGGCTCGCCCCTGGCAAACGAGAGCGGCAAGGTCCGGGCGGCAGCGTCCTGAACGCCGTCCTCGTCGTCCTGGCGCTGCTGCTGGTGCTGCTCAACGGCTTCTTCGTGGCGGCCGAGTTCGCCATCGTCAAGCTGCGCACGACGCGGATCGAGGAGCTCAGGCGCGTGCACGGCTGGCGCGGCCGCGTGCTGGCGACGATCCATCGCGACGTCAACGCCTATCTCTCCGGCTGCCAGCTCGGCATCACGCTGGCTTCGCTGGGCCTCGGCTGGATCGGCGAGCCGGCGTTCGCAGACCTGCTGCGGGGCCCGGCGGCGGCGCTGGGCCTGGCGGACGATCCGGAGGCGCTGGAAGCCGCGGCGTTCGTGTTCGCCTTCACGCTGATCTCGTTCCTGCACATCGTCGTCGGCGAGCAGGCGCCCAAGTCGCTGGCGATCCGCAAGGCCGAGGCGGTGTCGCTTTGGACCGCGATCCCGCTGTGGCTCTTCTACTGGTCGATGTACCCGTTCATCTGGGTGCTCAACGCCAGCTCCGGCGTCATCCTGCGCATGATGGGCGTCGAGTCCGGCGATGCCTACGAGGTGCCGTACTCGCGCGAGGAGCTGCGCACGATCCTGCACCTCTCGCGGCCCGCGCAGGAGGGACCGGAGCACACCATCAGCGCGGTGGCCAGCCACGCGCTGGAGCTGCCGGACCTGCAGGTCAGCGAGGTCATGCGACCGATGCGCGAGCTCGTCACGCTGCGCAACGGCTCGAGCGTCGACGAGGTGCGGCGCCTGATCGCCAAGCATCGCTACAGCCGCTATCCAGTGCAAAACGAGCAGGGCGACGTGCTGGGCGTGCTGCACATCAAGGACATCTATCTCGAGGAAAGCGGCCCCTTCTATTTCACGCGCCTGCAGCGCTGGCTGCACCAGCCGGTCCGCGCCGCCGAAGACACGCCGGTGCAGGATCTGCTGCGCTCGTTCCAGGCCGGCACCAGCCACTTCGCGCTGGTGCTCGACCGCGACGACCGGCCCTGCGGCTTCCTGACCATCGAGGACGTGCTCGAGACGATCTTCGGCGAGATCACCGACGAGCACGAGCCGCTGCGCAAAGAGCAGGTGCGCCGCGAGCCGGTGTGGGACGACGAGGGAAACCTGATCGCGCGCGGTGACACGCCGCTGTTCCGCATCGAGCGCGCGCTGGGGCGCGCGATCCAGGGCAGCGAGGAGGTGACGACGCTGTCCGGCCTCCTCATGCGCAAGCTCGACCGCGTGCCGCAGCCGGGCGACCGCTTCGAGCACGATCAGCTGGAGTTCGAGGTGCTCAAGGCCCGCGGCCCGCGGATCGATCAGGTGCGCATGCGCAACCTGTTCGGCCCGCCGCCGGAGGAATCGGATCCGCCGGCGACGTGACGCAAGGCCGTCAGGCCTGGACCAGCGTCTTGAATCCGCCGTAGAACATGCGCATGCCGTCGAACGGCAGCTTCTTGGGATCCATGTAGGCCTTGAGGCGCGGATCCTTCATCACCTTGGCGTTGGCGCGATCGCGGTCCTTCTTGGACTTGTAGACCACCCAGGCGAAGACCACGGTCTCGTCGGATTTCAGCTTGACGCTCTGCGGGAACGACGTGACCTTGCCGGGCTTGACGTCGTCGGCGACGCATTCGTGATACTCGAGCGCGCCGTGCTCGCGCCACACTTTCGAAGCCACCTTGGCCATGCTCTTGTACTTCGCCAGGTTCTTCTTCGGAACCGGCAGGACGAAACCGTCGACGTAGCTCATTGGCAATCCCTCGCGCGTTTACGTGGTGGAGGACAGACCGGCGCGGCTGTCTAGAGTTTCAGGCGCTTGAAGATGAATTCGGGAACGCTGCGGATGACCAGCATGATCAGGCGCCAGAATCCCGGCACGTAGATGACGTCGCGACGCTTGCCGATGCCGGCGTGGATCTTCTCCCCGACCGATGCGGGCGACGCCCACAGCGCGCCCTTCTTGAACGCCGCGGTCATCGGCGTGTCGACGAAGCCCGGCTTGATGGTGATGACGTGCACGCCGGCGTGATGCAGCCGGTTGCGCAGTCCCGCTGCGAACGTCGACACCGCGGCCTTGGCCGCGCCGTAAAGGTAATTGCTCTGGCGGCCACGATCGCCGGCGACCGAGGAGATCACCGCCAGCGTGCCGCGGCCCTGACGCTCCAGTCTCTGCGCCAGCGCGTTCATCAGCGCGATCGTCGCCACCGCGTTGGTGTGGAACTCGCGCAGGCTGGTCTCGGTGGACTCGGTGCACTGCGCCTGCTCGGGCAAGGTGCCGTGCGCGATCAGCGCGACGTCGATGCCGCCCAGCACCTGCTCGGCTGCGTCGAGCGCCGCCGCGTGCGCGGAGACCTCGTCGACGTTCAGCGGCCCGGTGGTCACCTGGCTGGCGCCGCGCACGCGCAGGTCGTCGGCGATGAGGTCCAGCCGCGCCTGCCGGCGCCCCAGGAGGTGCAGCGCCGCGCCCTCCGCGGCAAAGCAGCGCGCGGTGGCCTCTGCGATCGCAGAGGCCGCGCCGACGATCAGGACTTTCTGCATGGACTCATGTCTGCGTCACCCGACGCCAGAAGCTGGAGGAGAACTGCGGATCGCGCAGGTGCTCGACTTGCCGCCATTTCGGATAGGCCTCCTGGAACAGCCGCGCCGGCATGCGCGCGTCCTTGGCGGGATAGATGGCGCCGCCGGCGGCCGTGACGATGCGGTCGAGGCTGTCGAAGAGGCGCAGAGTATCCGCGCCGCGATTGGGGAAATCCAGCGCCAGCGTGTAGCCCGGCCGCGCGAACGACAGCCAGCCGCGCGACGGCTGCGTGCCGAACGCCTTGAGCACCGCCAGGGCCGATCCGGTGCCGGCGCGGGCGATCGTGTCGATCATCTCCGCCACCGCCTCCTGCCCGGTCACCACGCACTGGTACTGATAGAAGCCGCGCGGGCCGTAAGCGCGATTCCAGCCGCCGATGGCGTCCAGCGGATAGAAGTACGGCTCGTAGTGCTGGCGGCGCTGGCCGGTGCGCGACAGCCGGTATATCGCTGCGTTGAACAGCGGCAGCGTCAGCGCGTTCACCGCCGACAGCGGCGGCGTCAGCGGCATCGCCAGCCGCGGCTGTCGCACGCGCTCGCGCATCAGGGCGTTGGGCTCCGGCGCTTCGGCGTGATTGGCGCGCATGAACAGGCCGCGGCCGAGATTCGCGCCGCGCGCCAGGCAGTCGATCCAGGCGACGGTGTACTCGTGCGTGGCGTCGGCGCCGCGCGAGAGCTCGAAGAACTCGCGCAGGTTGCCGAAGCGCGCGGTGTCGACCTCCATCGCCGGCGACTGCACGCGGCGCAGCTGCAGCTCCGCCCAGGTGACCAGGCCGGTGAGGCCCAGCCCGCCTATGGTCGCCGCGAAGTAGTCGTGGTTCTCGGTCGCGGAGCACAGAAGGCGCGAGCCGTCGGAACGCAGCAGCTCGAACGCGACGAGGTGATGGCCGAAGCTGCCGACGCGATGATGGTTCTTGCCGTGCACGTCGTTGGCGATGGCGCCGCCGACGGTGACGAACTTGGTGCCGGGCGACACCGGCAGGAACCAGCCGCGCGGCAGCGCGAACGCCAGGATCTCGGCCAGGCTCACGCCGGCTTCGCAGCGCAGAACGCCGCGCTCGGCGTCGAAGACGATGAAGCGATCCAGGCCGCGCGTCAGCAGCAGGCCGCCGCCGTCGTTGAGGCAGACGTCGCCGTAGCTGCGGCCGAGGCCATGGGGCAGCAGGCTCGTCTTCGCCGCCGGCAGCGGCTCATTGCGGAACGCCAGCCGCAGGCCTTCCTGCGGCGCGGCCGGCAAGCGGCCCCAGGATTGCATTACGACGCGACGACGACGATCGCCGCCGACATCGCGGCGATGATCCAGCTCACCCGGTCGGTCGCGGCGAACACCAGCGGATCGTCGTGCATGTCGCCGCGGTGGGTCTTGAACCAGATGCGGCAGATCCAGTAGAGCAGCAGCGGGCACAGCAGCGAGATCATCGCCGGATGCTTGTAGAGGATGCGCACCGGGCCGCTCTGCACGTACAGCGCCATGACCAGCACGCTCATGAAGCCGCTGGCCACGCCCATCATCGACAGCACCATGTGATCGCCGGCGCGATAGCCGCGGCTGTGCAGCTGCTGCTCCCCGCGCGCCTGCACGGTGAGCACCTCGCTGTAGCGCTTGACGATGGCCAGGCTGAAGAACATGAACATCGAGAAGGCCAGCAGCCAGAACGACGGCGGGATCTCGGTGGCGGCCGAGCCGGCGATGATGCGCAGCGTGTAGAGGCCGGCCAGCACCAGCACGTCGATGGTCGCGTGGCGCTTGAGCACCAGCGAATAGGCGAGCGTGCCGACGTAGTAGATCAGCAGCACCGCCAGCGCGATGGCGCTGAGCCGCATCCACACCAGCCCGACCGCGGTGAGCAGGAGCGCGGGCACCATGACGATGCCGTGCGTCAGCGGCAGCGCGCCGCTGGCGAAGGGCCGCTTGCGCTTGCGCGGATGCGCGCGGTCGGCGGCGAGGTCCAACAGGTCGTTGAGCACGTAGCCGCTGGACGCGCAGAGGCTGAACGCCAGGAACATCACGCAGGCGTTGACGAGCAGCTGGCTGTCGCCCGCGCGGTGCGCGGCGAGCAATGGCACGAATACCAGCACGTTCTTGAGCCACTGGTGCACGCGGATGGCGCGCAGGTAGTGAGCGATCGTCGCGCGCGGCCGGTCGAAGCGCTGGGTGAACTCGGTGCGCGACGCCAGGCGCAGCGCGACCGGCGAAACGTTCACCGCCCAGCCGTGGCGCGCCGCCGCCCATACCGGGATGTCGGCGTAGCTGTCGCCGGCGTAATCGAAGCCGCGGGCGCCGTAACGCTGCACCAGCCGCTCGGCCTTGCGCCGGCCGGTGAGGTTGACCTGGTCGTCGGTGGCGATGACGTCGTCGAACAGGCCCAGGTGCGCGGCGACGGATTGCGCGAACGAGATCGGGCTGCCGGTCACCAGCGCCATCCGCCGGCCGCGTCCGCGCTCGCCGCGCAGCTTCTCGAGCAACGCTTCGTTGTAGGGCAGGTTCGTCGTGTCGGGCTGCACGCGGGCAGCGATCTGCTGCTTGAAATAGGCGCGGCCGCGGAGGATCCACAATGGCAGCAGCACCAGGGTCAACGGTGATTGGCGCAGCAGCGTCAGCAGAGATTCGTACAGCAGGTCGGTGTGGATCAGCGTGCCGTCGAGATCCACGCACAGGACGGGCTCGGCAGCGCGCGGAGGTTCGCTCAAGGCGTCGTCGCCGGCCATGGCTTGCGCAACTGCAGGATTCCCATCGCGATCATGCCCAACAGTATCGCAAACCATAGCGTCGCGGCGCGGCAGATCAGCGTCGCGGCGATGGCCTCCGGCAGCGGCACGCGCAGCGCCACCAGCAGCGCTGCCATGACCGCCTCGGCGCCGCCCAGGCCGCCCGGCACGAACGAGATCGCGCCGGCCAGCATCGCCAGCGCGTAGATGCCGACGGCCTGGCCGAGGCTGACCGGCATGTCCAGCGCGTGCGTCACCAGGAAGAGCCCGATGCCTTCGGCGCCCCAGCTCAGGACGCCGAGGAACACGGCGGAGAACAGCAGGCCGACGCGCAGCAGCGTCGATGACGCGCGCAGCAGGTGCACGAAATGATTGCGCCAGTGCGCCAGCCGCGCGTGGGACAGCTTGAGCTGCGCGATCGAGGCCAGAAACCGCGGGCTGCGCATGGCGAGCACGACGATCGCGCAGAGCGCGGCACCCGTCGCCACCCAGAAGCGGTCCAGGCCCAGCGCCACGACGCCGCCGGCGGCCAGCGCCAGCATCGCGAGCAGATCGATCAGCCGCTCGGAGAACAGCGCTGCGAGGCTGTGCGGATACGGCACGCCGCGCTCGTGCAGGTAGAGCGAGCGGATCGCCTCGCCCGCCTTGCCCGGCGTCGTCGTCAGCGCAAAGCCTGAGCAGTAGATGGCGAAGTGCCGCAGCCACGGAACACGGTGGCCGAGCGCGCGCAGGTAGACGTGCCAGCGCAGGAATCGCAGCGCGTAGTTCGCCAGCGACAGCACCAGGATGGCCGCCCAGCCCAACGGCGGCAGGCGCCGCGCTGCGGCCAGCACCTGGCCCGCGTCGGCGCTGACCAGCACCACCAGATAGAGCGCGACGGCGAGCAGCACCGACAGGCTGAGCGCGGTCAGCCAGCGATGACGATGCGGGCGCTTGCGAGGAGGAGTTGCGATGCCGCGATTCTACGGGGTCAACTGCGCGTGCGGCGCGCGAAGCGCATGGACAAGCCGATGGCCGCGACGCCGAGGCCGATGGTCATGCCCCACCAGATGCCGCTGGCTGCCAGCGGCGTGCGGAAGCCCAGCCAGATCGCAGCCGGCATGCCGATCAGCCAGTAGGCGGTGACGGTGATGATCATCGGCAAGCGCGTGTCCTTCAGGCCGCGCAAGGCGCCGTTCGCCGTGACCTGCAGGCCATCGAAGAACTGGAACGCTGCCGCCAGCCAGAGGAACACGACGGCCTGCGACGCGATCGCCGCGTCGTCGGTGTAGATCGACACGATCAGCCCGGGGACGAGCAGCATGATCACCGAGTTGGAGCCGGCATTGAGCAGTCCCAGCTGCATGCCGACCCATCCGCGATAGCGGACCGCCTCGCTGTTGCCCGCCCCCGCCGCCTGCCCCACCCGCACGGTCGTTGCGAGCGCGATGCCGAGCGGGATCATGAACACCACCGAGGCGAAGCTGATCGCGACCTGATAGGCGGCCACGGTGCGATCGCCGAAGCTCGCCATCAAGAGCGCCGCGACCACGAACAGGCTCGCCTCTGCCAGCAGCATCAGCGCGATCGGCGATCCGAGCTTCAGGATCTCCAGCAGGTTCTGTCCGAAGTCCGGCAGGCCGCGGCCGAACACGTGGAGCGCGCGCAGCGGCGCGCGTTGCCGGAATTGCCACGCCACCGCGGCCGCCATCAGCACCGAGGAGATCGTGGTCGCCCAGCCGCAGCCGACCGCGCCCATGGCCGGCACGCCGAACTTGCCGTACATGAACACCCAGTCGAGGAACGCGTTGCTGACCAGGCCGAGCAGCCCGGACCACATCGTCGGCCCGGTGATGCCCACGCCCTCGGCGGTGAAGCGCAGGACGAACCACTGGCTCATGCCAAGGCCGCTCCAGCTGAAGGCGTGGAGGAAATCGACCGCCATGTCCGCGGTCTGCGGCTCCAGGCCCAGGTTGCTGAGCACCGGCCGCGCGACGACGTGGGCGATGACGACCCAGGCGACGCCCAGCACCAGCGCCAGCAGCTGCGCCTCGCGCACGAAGCTGCCGACCCGCGCGTCCGCCTGGCCGGCGCCGTGCCGCTGCGCGACGATCGGCGAGCAGGCCATGAGCACTCCCATGAAGAACACCAGGAAGATGACGTTGAGGTTGGTGCCGACCGCGACCGCCGCCAGCGCCGGTGCGCCGAGGCGCCCGGCCATGATCGTGTCGATCACACCCATGCCGATGCCGGCCAGCTGCGCGGCGATCAGCGGGCCGGCCAGGCGCAGGTTCGCGCGCGCTTCGGCGCGAAAGGTTTGGGTCGGCCACATGCCGCCATTGTAGAATTGCGCGCCCTCGCTCCCCACAGGCCGCCTCGATTTCCGCATGAAAGCTTCCGCTCTGGTCCTGCTGCTGGTTTCCTCCGTCGCCTTCGCGGCGAAAGTCCCTGATCCGCCGGTGATCGACGCCAAGAGCTACGCGCTCGTCGACTTTCAGAGCGGCGCGCTGCTGGCCGGGCGCGAGCCCGACGCGCAGGTGGAGCCCGCGAGCATCACCAAGGTGATGACCATCTACATCGCCTTCGACGAGATGAAGCAGGGCCGCTTCAAGCTCGACGACGAGGCGGTGATCAGCGAGAAGGCCTGGCGCCGCGGGCTGGCGTCCAACGAGTCGCGCATGTTCCTCCAGGTCGGCTCGCGCGTGAAGATCTCCGACCTGCTGCGCGGCGTGATCGTGCAGTCGGGCAACGACGCCAGCCTGGCGCTGGCCGAGCACATGGCGGGAAGTGAGACGGCCTTCGCCGACGTGATGAACGATTACGCCAAGAAGCTGGGCATGACCAACAGCCACTTCGCAGACGCGTCGGGCATGCCCGACCCCAAGCACTACTCCAGCGCCCGTGACCTGACGACGCTGGCGCGCGCGCTCATCCGCGACTTCCCCGATGGCTACAAGATCTTCTCGGAGCGCGAGTTCACCTACAACAACATCAAGCAGGGCAACCGCAACATCCTGCTGGACATGGATTCTACGGTCGACGGCGTCAAGACCGGCCACACCGAGGCCGCGGGCTACTGCCTGCTCTCCTCGTCGCAGCGCGACGGCCGGCGCCTGATCGCCGCGGTCATGGGCACCAAGAGCATCAAGTACCGCGCCCAGGCGAGCCTGGAGCTCCTCAATTACGGCTTCCGCTTCTTCGACACCGTGCCGATGTTCGGCCCCGACAAGGCGGTCGGCAGCGTCAAGGTGTGGAAAGGCGCCGAGGACCAGGTGCCGGTCGGCGTGCAGAAGCCGATCTACTTCACCGTGCCGCGCGGCGAAGCCGCTCGCCTGCAGATCGCGCCGCAGCTGCCGGACAAGGTGGTCGCGCCGATCGAGAGCGGACAGTCGATCGGCACCGTCAGCGTCACGCTGGACGGCAAGGAAGTGCAGAAGGTGCCGGCGGTGGCGCTCAAGGCTGTGCCTGCCGGCAGCCTGACCAAGCAAGCGATCGACACGGTGCGCCAGTGGATCGGCTACTGAAACCGCGAGCCGAAGCGATGACCGAGCCCACGGCGCTGATCAACGGCAAGTGGCTGCCGCTGTCGCAGGCGACGGTGTCGGTGCTGGATCGCGGCTTCCTGTTCGCCGACGGCGTCTACGAGGTGGTGCCGGCGTATGCCGGCCGCTGCTTCCAGCTCGTGGAGCACCTGCAACGGCTGGCGCGAAGCCTCAAGGAGCTGCGCATCCAGGACCCGCATTCCCAGAGCGAGTGGATCGCGCTGGTCGAGCGGCTGATCGAGGAGAACCGTGGCCTCGCCGCCGACGGTAACGTGCTCGTCTACCTGCAGGTGACGCGCGGCGCGGCGGCCAAGCGCGCGCATCCGTTCCCGGAGAACACCCCGCCGACGGTCTTCGGCATGTGCCAGCCCCTGCCGATCCCGGCGGAAGCCGCGCGCCGCGACGGCGTCGCCGCGATCTCGCTGCCGGACATCCGCTGGCATCGCTGCGACATCAAGTCGCTGGCGCTGCTGCCCAACGTGCTGGCGACGCAGTCGGCGCGCGACGCCGATTGCAACGAGGCGATCCTGCATCGCGACGGCCGTGTCACCGAAGGCGCGTCGAGCAACGTCTTCGCCGTGTTCGGCGATCGCATCCTCACGCCGCCGCTGGGCCCCGACATCCTTCCCGGCGTGACCCGCCTGCTGGTGGCGCTGCTGGAGAAGACCGCGAACCCGGTCGTCGAGGAGACGTTCACGCTCGATCGCCTGCGCGACGCCGACGAGATCTGGTTGACCAGCGCCACGCGCGAAGTCATGCCGGTGACGCGGCTCGACGGCCGCGCGGTCGGCAGCGGCAAGCCCGGACCCAAATGGAAAGAAGCGTACTCCCTGTTCCAGAGCCAGAAGGCGAAGCTGGGCAGCTAGCGCTGCCGGCTTGCGCGCCGCGCGTGCGGCGTCTCGGGCTGCGGCCGTACGAGGCGGTGTTCGAGGAGATGCGCGGCTTCACGCAGGCGCGCACCGAAGCGACGCCGGACGAGATCTGGCTCCTGCAGCATCCGCCGGTGTTCACGCAAGGTCAGGCGGGCAAGGCCGAGCACGTGCTCGCGCCCGGCGCGATCCCGGTGGTGCAGGCCGATCGCGGCGGTCAGGTGACGTATCACGGACCGGGGCAGCTGGTGGGCTACGTCATGGTCGACCTGCGACGGCTCGGCTACGGCATCCGCTCGCTGGTCACGCGGATCGAGGACGCGATCGTCGACACGCTGTCGGGCTACGGCATCCAGGCGGCCTCTCGGCGCGACGCGCCGGGCGTCTACGTCGGGGATCGCAAGATCGCGTCGCTGGGCCTGCGCGTGCGCCAGGGCTGCAGCTATCACGGCCTGGCGCTGAACGTCGCGATGGATCTGGAGCCGTTCACGCGCATCAACCCTTGCGGCTATCAGGGACTGCAGATGACGCAGATCGCGGCACTCGGCGGGCCCAGCGAGGTCGAACAGGTCAGCCGCGACCTGGAGCCGCGGCTGCTGGGACGCCTGGGACTAGGGTAATCCGTCGAGGGGCTCGCAGACTCCGGAGCCCGACGGGGTTTCGACGGCACCGGCCGGACAGCGGTCCGAGAGCATCCGTCTGGCGGTTTCCTGCGTAGGTCTGTCGGGATTGCCGGCGCACGCGCTCAGGACGAACAACAATGCACCTGCAAGCAGCGATCTCACGTCCGTCTCCCCCGAGATGGCCTGAAAATAAAGCCCACGTTCAGTTTCGTGGCCTTAGAATACACCGTCGCGCTCCCTAGCCAGGCGCGCTCCAAGCCCCTGATATCAGTGAACCGACCCGCCTCCGACCGACCTGGGAGATCCGCCGCGCCAAGCGATGTGCTGGTCCGCGTCCGCGGCCTGCATTTCCGCTTCGGTCCGCGCGTGATCTTCGACGGCGTCGACATGGATATCCGCCGCGGCCGCGTCACCGCCGTGATGGGCCCCAGCGGCATCGGCAAGACCACCCTTCTGCGCCTGATCGGCGGCCAGTACCGCCCCGACGCGGGCACCATCGAGGTGGACGGCGTCAACGTGCACACGCTGCCCCGCGCCGAGCTCTTCGAGCTGCGCAAGCGCATGGGCATGATGTTCCAGAACGGCGCGCTGCTGACCGACCTGTCGGTGTTCGAGAACGTCGCCTACCCGCTGCGCGAGCACACGCGCCTGCCCGAGGAGATGATCCGCGACATCGTGCTGATGAAGCTGCACGCCGTGGGCCTGCGCGGCGCGCATGCGCTCTATCCGGAGGAGTGCTCCGGCGGCATGCAGCGGCGCATCGCCTTCGCCCGCGCGATCGCGCTGGATCCGATGATGGTGATGTACGACGAGCCCTTCACCGGCCAGGACCCGATCAACCTGGGCGTGCTCAATCGCCTGGTGCGCACGCTCAACGACGCCCTGAGCCTGACCTCGATCATCGTCTCGCACGATGTGGCCGAGACGCTGGACATCAGCGACGACGTCTACATGCTGTCGCTGGGCAAGATCGTCGGCCACGGCACCTCCGAGGCGATCCGCGCGTCGAGCTCCGAGTGGGTCCAGCAATTCTTGAAGGGCGAGCCCGACGGGCCCGTGCCCTTCCACGTCAAGGGCGCGCGCAGCTACACTCAGGAGCTGCTCGAGGCATGAACGCCACGCTGCTCACCGGCTTCCTGCGCGACATCGGCAAGGCCAATCTCTTCCTGGGCTCGGTGCTGGCCGCCGTACCGGCGGCGCTGGCGCGTCCGCGCCTGATCCTGCAGCAGGTCTACTCGGTCGGCCTGCTGTCGATGGTGATCATCGTCATCTCCGGCTCCTTCGTCGGCATGGTGCTCGGCCTGCAGGGGTATCGCACGCTGGTGCGCTTCGACGCCGTGGAGTCGCTCGGCGTGTTCGTGGCGCTGGTGGTGGTGCGCGAGCTCGGGCCCGTCGTCACCGCCCTGCTGTTCGCGGGCCGCGCCGGCTCGGCGCTGGCGGCCGAGATCGGCCTGATGCGCGCCACCGACCAGCTCTCCGGCATGGAGATGATGGCGGTGGACCCGATCAAGCGCGTGGTCGCGCCGCGCTTCCTCGGCGGCATCATCGCGATGCCGCTGCTGGCCGCGATCTTTTCGGTGATGGCGGTCGGCGTCGCCGGCGGCCACCTGATCGGCGTGCAGATGCTCGGCGTCGACGACGGCGCCTACTGGTCGCAGATCCACTCGCAGGTGCTGGAGAAGGACATCCTCAACGGCATCGTCAAGAGCATCGTCTTCGGCATCGCCATCAGCTGGATCGCCGTCTACCAGGGCTATCATTCCGCGCCGACGTCCGCGGGCGTGTCGAACGCGACCAAGACCACGGTCGTGATGTCGTCGCTCGCCATCCTGGCGCTGGATTTCATCCTTACCGCCTTCATGTTCGAAGTGTAGGAACGCCATGCAATCAAGAGCGATGGAAATTCTGGTCGGGTTCTTCTTCTGCCTCGGCGTCGGGGCGATCTTCATCCTGACGTTCCGGGTGGCGAGCCTGGCCAGCGTCGGCCCCGGCAAGGCCTATCACCTGTCGGCGACCTTCGAGAACATCGGGGGCTTGAAGCGCGGCGCGGCGGTCACGGTCGCCGGCGTGCGCGTCGGACGCGTGCGCGCCATCACCGTCGACCGCGACAACTTCGAGGCCAAAGTGGAGCTGGAGATGAACAACCAGTTCGACAACATCCCCGCCGACAGCAACGCCAAGATCCTGACGGCCGGCCTGCTCGGTGAGCAGTACATCGGCCTGGAGCCCGGCGGCGACGATAAGTCGCTCAAGGACGGCGACACCATCAAGTTCACCCAGTCCGCGTTCGTGCTGGAGAACATCATCGGCCAGGTGCTGGTATCGATGACCAACCGGCCCAAAGCGGCCGAGAGCAAGGCACCGGATAATGCCCCGCCGTTGCCGGAGAAGAAGGAGTAGATATGTACAAGCAAATCCTAGCTGCCGCCCTGCTGTCGCTCGCCGTGTCCGGCGCGCACGCGGCCGGCACCGCGCCCGCGACGACGGCGGCGACCGATTCCGCGGCGCAATCGCCCGACGCGAGCGTGCGCGGCACCACGGAGAAGATGCAGGGCCTGATCCGCGAGAATCACGAGAAGTACCGGGCCAACCAGCAGATGTTCTACAAGGTCGTGGACGAAGTCCTGGTCCCGCACTTCGACGTGCGCTACATCGCGCAGCTGGTGCTGGGCAAGACCTGGCGCACCGCCAGCGAGGAGCAGCGCACCCGCTTCGCCGAGGCGTTCAAGCTGATGATGATCCGCTCCTACGCCAACACGCTGCTCGACAACTACGACTCGGTGAAGGCCGAGTGGCAGCCGCTGCGCACCGCGCCCGACGTCAGCGACGTCACCGTGCACGCGACGCTGATGCGCCGCAGCGGCCAGCCCGTGGCCCTGGGCTTCAACATGCACCGCGTCGGCACGGACTGGAAGGTCTACGACATCTCGGTCGAGGCGATCTCGCTGGTCGCCAACTTCCGCAGCCAGGTTTCGGCCGAAGTGAAGCGCACCAGCCTGGACGACCTGATCGCGCGCATGGAGAAGGGCGAAGCGTTCAAGATCGGCGCGCAGGCCAAGGCCGCGGGCGGCACTTGAGCATGGCCGCCCTCCACGGTGATCTGTCGTTCGCGTCGGTGCCGGCGCTGCTGGACCAGGCGGGCACGCTGATCGCAGACGGGCGACTGGATTTGTCGGCGGTCAGCGAGGCTGACAGCGCCGGCATCGCGCTGCTGCTGGAGCTGACGCGCCGCGCGCGCGCCAAAGGAGCAACGCTCGCGCTGGTTTCACCTCCGGCGCAGGTCCGTGACCTCATCCGCTTCTTCGACCTGGAATCGGCGCTGACCGTGGACGCAGCATCATGACGACGGCGACAACGCTGGGCCGGGCCACCGTGCTGAGCGCCGCGCTGCTGGCCAGTGCGTGCGCGCATCTGCCTGCCGACGAGCCCGCCGATCCGATGGAGGGGTTCAATCGCGCGATGTTCACGTTCAACCGCTCGGCCGACCGCTACGTGCTGCGGCCAGTGGCGCGCGGTTACGTCAAGGTCATGCCGGAGCCGGCGCGCATCGGCGTCAACAATTTCTTCGGCAACCTGTTCTACCCGACCACGATTGCCAACGACCTGCTCCAGGGCAAGCCGCTGCAGTTCTTCAAAGACCTGTCGCGCCTGCTGCTCAACTCCACGGTGGGCCTGGGCGGGCTGATCGACGTCGCCCGCGACGTCGGCCTGCCGCGCAACAACGAGGACTTCGGGCAGACGCTGGGCTACTGGGGCCTGGGTGAAGGCTGGTACTGGATGCTGCCGCTGCTGGGGCCCAGCGACAATCGCGATCTCTTCGGCCGTGCCGGCGACTACTTCACCAACCCGGTCGGCTGGATCGACGACACCTGGATCAAGATCGGCATGAACGGCTTGAGCCTGATCGACACGCGCGCGAATCTGTTGTCCACGGACAAGTTCCTCGACGAGCAGTTCGATCCCTACATCGCCGTGCGCACCGCCTTCCTCATGCGTCGGCAGAGCCTGGTCTACGACGGCAACCCCCCGCCGGAAGAGTACGACGACGGCGGCGACGAGTAACCGCGGCGCAAAAAAAACGGGCGGCTCGCGCCGCCCGTTTCATTCCAGCCTGCCGCCGATCTAGAACTTGATCTCGTACTGCGCGTAGAACGCGCGGCCGATGGCGTTGTGGTACGTGGTCTGGGTCGCGTCGATGAACTGGTTCGGCCGGTTGCCGCCGGTCGCAGTCGGGTCGAGCGGCATGTCGCGGTCGAACAGGTTGTCGACGCCCAGGCGCAGCGTGCCGAAGTGGCCGGCGTCGTAGCGCAGCTGCGTATTGAACGTCAGGAACGAGCTGAAGTACGCGTCCTTCGACGGGTGATCGCTGGATGCGTCGGCGAAGGCGCCCGGATACTCGTCGACGTAATCGGCGCGCAGGAAGGCGCCGAAGCCGCCGAGTGACCAGTCGAGCAAGGCGTTCATGCGATAGCGCGGGTACGAGGCGAAGTAGACCTGCTCGGTCGGCTCGCTGTCGTCCGTCAGCTGCAGCGTGAACGACTGGATCCAGGTGATGCGGTAATCCGCCGCGAAACGGCCGATGCTGCCGGCGTTGTAGCGGTAGTTGATGTCCGCGTCGATGCCCTTGATGCGCTCTTCGGCCTGGTTCTGGGCGCGCAGGTTGACCACGCCGCCGATCTCGTCCAGCACCTGGCCGTCGCCGTTGGTGTCCTCGGGTGGGCGGGTGATCTGATCGCAGCCGACGTTCTCGAGCGCGCAGTTGTCCAGGACGGTCTGCGTGGACGGATCCACGACGATGTCCTCCAGCGAGATCCAGAAGTAATCCACCTTCGCCGTCAGGTCCTTCATGATCTCCCAGCCGAAGCCGAAGCCGAAGTTCTTGCCGCGCTCCTCCTCGAGGTCGGGATTCGACAGCACCCGGATGGGGATGCTCTGGACCGGCTCGAAGCAGGACGGGAACTCGCTGTCCTCGTCGCCAGGCTGTCCGCCCAGGGCAAGGCAGCGCGGCGTGTCGACGGCGCTGTCGAAGGCCTTGGTCGCACCGCCGAACAGGCGTTGCAGGTCGGGCGCGCGGAAGCTGCGGCCGGCCGATGCGCGCACGTAGAGCGGCTCGATCGGACGGTACTGGACCGAGACCTTCGGGCTGAACGCGCCAGCGACGCTCGACTCGTCGTCGTAATGGTCGTAGCGGCCCGCCAGGTTGACTTCGAGCTGCTTCAGGATCGGCAGCGAGAACTCCACGCCGCCTGCGTAATGCTTGCGATCGCCGCCGCCCGACGAGGCGCCGTCGAAGGCATCGCCCAGCTGCGACAGCCGATCGGGGCGGTCGTAGTAGCGCTCGAACACGACTTCAGGGTGGAAGGCGAACTGCACGTTGCCGCCCGGCAGCGCGATCGGCAGCGGACCGGACACGGTGCTGTCGACCTGGAAGCTGGTCGACGCGGTGTCCTTGACCGAGGTGAAGCTGGTGCGATCGATCACGTCCTGCGGGATCGGCTCGAACAGGTCGAGGCCGTTGTTGGAGACCTCGTTGTCCAGCAGCGAAGACAGGATGTTCATGCGCTGGTCGCGCACGCGCTGCCGCGCCCACTGGAAGCCGAGGTCCCAGTTGAAGACGTCGGCGAACACGCCCTTGAGCCCGGTCAGCACCAGCACGTCGTCGGTGGAGATGTCGTCACCGCGCGGGCCGTACTCCACGAGGCGGCGCTGGTAGAAGCCATCGGGGAACACCGGGTCGCCGTTCTCGTCGACGACGGGGTTGCCTTCCTCGTCCACGCTCTGCTCAGCCGGGTTGTTCGAGGCGCCAGCGAAGACGGTGCCGAAGTTGTGCGTCGTGAACGGGATGATCTGCGCGCCCGGGTTGACGACGTCGAAGCCCTCGCCGCCCGAGTAGGCGTTGGGCTCGAACTGGTTCTTGATCTGGCTCTGGAAGTAGCTGATGCGCGAGTAGCTCTGCACCGAGCCGAGCTGGCGGTTGAAGCTCACGGCCACCGACCCGTGCCGCAGGTCGGGCGCGGTACTCGCGCCAGGGGCTGCGGTCGAAGCGGCAGATGCCGGCAGCCGTCGGAACGCCCAGGCCGCCAAGAGCATCCTGCGGCGTGCCGCAGTTCGGATCGGAGATCACCTGGCCGTCGAAGCCGAAGAAGGTGCTGCCGAAGCCCGAGCCGTTGCCACCGCCGGTGAAGTCCGACTCGGAGTACTTGCGCGAATTCACCTTGATCGCCTTGGTGTTGTAGTACTCGGCGAAGAGGTTCATCGAGCCGTTGGACGACTGCACGCCGGTCACTGCCTGGATGCGCTGGTTGGAGCCGCCGCCGTGCTGGGTGCCACCGACGCGGACCGAGGCGTAAGTGTCGCGGACGTCCTTGCGCGTGATGATGTTGATGACGCCCGAGATCGCGTCCGAGCCGTAGATCGCCGACGCGCCGTCGGTGTTGATCTCGATGCGCTCGACCAGCACAGTCGGGATCGTCGACAAGTCGACGAACGAGTCGGTGCCGCTGATGCCGACCGGGTATGCCGGCAGGCGGCGGCCGTCGAGCAGCACCAGTGTGCGGCCCGCGCCGAAACCGCGCAGGTCGACGCCGGCGGCGCCTGGCGTGAAGCCGAAGGTGAAGCTCTGGTCGACCGTACCGCCGGTGTTCTGCGACAGGTTCCTCAGCAGATCCTGCACGCTCGTGTAGCCGCTCTTCTCGATCTGGTCGCGGTTGATGATCGTGACCGGCGTCGGGCCTTCGATGTCGATGCGCTTGATGCGCGAGCCCGTGACTTCGACCTTCTCCAGCTGTGTGGCCTTGGTCTCATCCTGCGCCGCAGCCGGTAGCGTGATCCCTACGGCGACTGCGAGAGTCGCCACAACGCGAAATGCTGCGCTTGCGCAGCTTGAAAAAGACGCCATTTCTTGCTCCTCCGTCTTATGTTGTAGTGCCCGATCCCTGGGGTCGGGGCGTCCCAACGGTGAACATTCTCGACCGGGCCAGCCTAGCTTTCCGGCCGGCCCGATTGCAATAGCCTTCAATTGCCGCGGATGGTCCCCGGCACGCGGCCCTTGCGCTCCATCGCGCTGGTTGCTGCAGCGCGCTCGCGCTCCATTTCCTCGCGGGTGCGGCAGACTTCCTGGCGCCGCACGTGGGTGCCGGTGCTCTGGTCTTCGCAGACCAGGTCGCCATTGGCCACGGCCTGCGACACCTGCGCTGATTCGCTTTCATTGGCTGGCGGAGTGCCGGCGCAAGCGGCAAGCAAAAGCACGGCGCAAGCGCCGCAGAGACGGATATCCATGTCGAAAATCTCCCAGATTGATCGGGCGCGGTGGCGCCGCACGCCCGAAGTATCGCCGCGGACGCATCGGGACACAATCGGAAAAAACTGACGGCTCCGGGCACGGATGCTGGACCCTTGCGCGGAGCGCGGGCAGACTACCTCGCACGCCCCGCGCCCACCCATCGTGCTCGAGCTTCCCGGCTGTCCCGTCCTCGACAAGGGGACCCTGATCGGCGGCTGCACTCGTTTGCGGCTGCAGACCGACCCGGTCCGCTTGCGCGAAGAGATCGATGCGCTGCCTGCCGAAATGTGGGGAAGCCGCGGCGGTCGCGTCGGCGTGCATCGGCGCGCGGAGGCGATCTTCCTGCGCGGCCATGCGCCGGCCGAAGGCGACAAGCCGATCGAGGATCGTCCGGCGCTCGACGCACTGGCCTACATCCGGGATTTCATCCGCAGCGTCGTGCCCGGCGCGCCGATGCGCTGCCTGCTGGCCAGGCTGCCGCCGGGTGCGCTCGTGGCGCCGCACGTCGATCGGGCGCCCTACTTCCACCAGACCATCCGGCTGCACCTGCCGGTGATCACCAGCGACCGTGCGCACATGTTCTGCGCCGGACAGTTCTACCGCATGCGTCCCGGCGAGGTGTGGGCGCTCAACAACGTCGCGGTGCACGCGGTCTGGAACGCCGATCCGGCCGAGGCGCGGACGCACCTGATCTGCGATTTCGTCCCCGACCCTGCGCTCTTCAAGCTCCTGCAGGAAGCCGAGCGCGGACTGGGCAGCGTCGATCCCGAGCGCGAGCGGCAGCTGTCACGCCAGGTCGCCGAACAGGCGCCATGATCGCGACCGATCGCTTCGTCTACCTGCACCTGCACAAGACCGGCGGCACGTTCCTCAACGAGTGCCTGCTCAAGCATTTCCCCGGCGCGCGGCAGATCGGCTATCACCTGCCGCGGCGGCTGATCCCCCAGCGTTACCAGAAGCTGCCGGTCCTCGGTTTCGTGCGCGACCCGTGGAGCTATTACGTCTCGTGGTTTGCGTTTCAATCGGCGCGACAGGCGCCCAACGCGCTGTTCGAGATCGCCAGCGAGCGTGGGCAGCTGGACTTCAAGGGCACGATCACCAACCTCATCAACCTGGGCAGCGGCTCGCCCAAGCTCGATCAGATCCTGCCGCTCCTGGTGGAGGACTACATCAACCACGGCCTGAACCTGCCGCGCTTCGCCCTGGAGCCGATCCGCAACAGCGGCCTTGGCTTTTACACCTACCTGTATCGCTACATGTACCTGGGCGTCGGCGAGTCGCTGCACATCGGTCGCGCAGAAGCGCTGCGCGAGGAATTCCTCGGCTTCCTGGAGCGCATCGGCGTCGTTCCCAGCGCCGAGGCGCGGACGTTCATCCTGGAACAGGGCGCGCGCAACACTTCGCAGCATCGGCGCATCGAGACGTACTACGACGCAGAGCTGCGCGAGCTGGTCGCGGAGCGCGACCGCGATCTGATCCGGATGTACGGCTACAGCTTCGACGACCTCGCGGACAGCGTGCAGGACTAGAGGGCGCGCAATCGGTCCCAGGTCGATTGCGCTGCAGGCAGCGCGCGCTCGATCTCCCCGCGGTTGCTTTGCCACTTCCCCGGCTGCGGCGGCGTCAGCGTGTGACGCGCGAGTGGCAGCGGGGCTGCGGTACGCGCAGCCAATGCCGGATCGAACGCGATGCCGGCGAAGCTGCACACGGAGCGGACGATGGTTGCGGGATTTGCGACGAGGTCGGCGTAGCTGACAGCGTGCCAGCGCTCGCGCGGCAGGCGCTGCAGATCCTCCAGGACGATGTCGTTGGTCGCGGACCATTGCCAGGCGGCGATCTCTTCCAGCGGCCTGCCGCGTACCGATGGCCATCCGGGTGGTAGCAGCAGCGACCACGGGCCTGATCCGGCAGGCAGCTCCGGGTAGGTGATCCACTGCCCGGACTTCCAGGCTTCCATGATGCTGCTGATGTTCTCCTGCGGACCGCGCCACAGGAACAGGTAGCGCGCATCGGGGAAGAGGCGCTCGAAGAACGGGATGCGCAGCGCGTTCTTCGGCGTCTTCTCGAGGAAGCGCACCACGGGCTCGCCGCGCCAGGGCGCGCCGCTCGCATCGACCAGGTTCGCGGAGATCTGCTCGCGGATGCGGCGGGCGATGTCGTCACTGCAGTGCTGGCCCGTCAGGCGGTTGGAGTCCACGCCAGGCGCGCCGGGACGCAGCACGTCGAACCCCTCCACCAGCCAGTGCGCCTCGCCACCAACCGTCCAGAGCTGCGGGCTGCTGGCGAGCGTCTCGAACAACAGGGTGCTGCCGGAGCGCGGAGCCGCGACGATGATCAGCGGACGCTCGAAGCGGGGCGTCAGCATGCCGGACGGCGCGCTGCGGGGTGTGAACACCGTGCGCGTCGCAAGGGGCGCTGCCGGCGTCGCGCGCAACAAGTGCTGCAGCACGCGACCCTCGAGCACCTTCAGCACCGGCACCTGGTTCGTGCGCATGCAGATCGGTCCCGCCAGCTTTCTTGCCGCGTCGCGCGTGGCCTCGCGCAGGCGCGCGTAATGCGCAGCACCCGCCGGCGAGTCGGCATGCAGAGACCACAGCTGCCGCCATTCCTGCGCGAGCGTGACCAGCATCGATCGGAAGCGTGCGAGCGCCGCGTCGGCATCGCCATCTCCGCCTGGATACTGCAGGTCGCTGCCGAGATCTCCGAGCAGGACCTCCACTTCGCTCGGCGGCATGATCGCTGGCGCGTTGTGGCATTCGGTCAGCAGCGCAGCGTCCATGCCGGGCTCGAACGCGATGGTGCGGGGCTGCACCTGCGCCGCCTGCCCTTCCATCACCATCCGCCAGAACGCGGCGCTGCCCGTCGTATCGGCTACCAGGTGAATCCGCTCGTGCGGCGCGGGGTTCTCCACGCGATGGCGACGCCAGTTGTCGAAGATCCAGGCTTCGCCGGCGGCCATGTGCACCGACTGGTCACCGCAATGGAACCGCACTTCCGGGCGGGTGATCACCGGGATGTGCACCCGCACGCGGTTGAACCAGTGGTAGTTGATGTCGGCGTGCTCCGGCACGCCGGTGCCCGGCGCCAGGCGCATCAGCCGCGAACGGCTCCACACGACGCCGAAGCTCGCGAGCACCTGACGGATGTACGGGGAAGCGAGCAAGTGTGGCGTCGGCGCCATCGCGCCGCTGACCTCGTCGTTCTCGCCGCCGCCGACCGTGATCAGGCGAGCGACGCTGTTGCCGGCGAAGTCGGAGGGATGACCATCCCAGGCCGACGCGGGCAGCGCCCGCACCTCATCGCGCAGCCGGTCGACGTCGACGCGGATCGGCAACCGGTAGAAGGGCTGTGGCAGCTTCATCGGCTAGGCGGCATCGCAGTCCTTGCGGAAATCTCCGATCGCCTCGATCAGCAGCGTGACGGCGTCTCGCTCGACGTCGGTCAGGTGCGGATTCCAGACGTCGGCGATGAGCACGACGCGCGTTTCGGAGCTGCGGTTCCAGGCCTCGTGCTCGTAGGTGTCGTCGAAGACCACGCCCCGCCCTTCCTTCCACGCGTGCAGCTCGCCGGCGACATTGAGCGCGCAATCCTCCGGCACTATCAGCGGCAAATGCGCCACGGCGCGAGTGTTGGTGACGCCGCGATGCGGAAGGATGTGGCTACCCGGCGTCAGCACCGACAGCATCGCCTCGGGCGCATGCTCGCGGATCCGCACCAGCGGCAGGCGATCCAGCACCGATGCGGTGTGCGGACAGCGGGCGCAGTTCTCATCCTTGCGCGCGCCGTGGCGATAGAAATAGATCCCGTCCCATACCGGCTCCCCGCGCGCGCCGCGCAGGCCGGCCTGCGCCTCCGCAGCCGTGCCGTAAACCGCCTCGCGGCCCTGTCCTGCCAGCAGGGCCGCCCGGAGCTCGTCGCGGATGGCCGTGGTCTGCGATTCGAGCGCTTCCATCCACGGAAAAAGCGCCAGCGGGAAGTACGGCTGCGTCGGCAGCCCCGGGAAAAACAGGAAGCTTGGCTTCTGCCGGGGATCGGGAAAGTCCGGCGCCCGGTCGCCCAGGTAGATCGCCAGGCACGCCTCGGTGCGCGCCAGCGCCTCGCGGCCGTGCTTCGCGCGCAAAGGCTCGAACAATCGGGAGAACAGCTCGCGGCGTCCCTCATTGACGAAGCGCATCGCCGCCGTGACTCCGACCCGCAAAGGTGCGGGCGTGGTTGCCTCGTCCAGCCACTGGTTGCGGCGCTGCGCATCGACGATGGCGCGGAACGTGTTCGTCAAAGCCGCGTAGCTGTCGCCGGCCTCGCGCAGGGCCCCGCCGAGGTGCAATCGCGTCACGAACTGGTCCGGCGCGAGCGACACCGCGCGCCGGAAAGCGTCGACTGCCGGCGCTTTCTGGCCAGCCTGCCGGTACGCCATCCCGAGATTCTTCAGCGTGCCAGCCTCGACGGGCGACTGGCGGGCCGCGTGCTCCAGCAAGCCGACTGCGCGCTGCGGGTCGCTACGCTTGAGCGCTGCCATTGCGAGGACGTTGAGCGCTTCCACGTGATCCGGGTCGCGCTCCAGGAGGCGCGCGTAGGCCTGCTCGGCCTCCGCCATGCGGCCCTGTCGGATCAGCGTACGGGCGTGCTCCAGGGCTGCGTCATGCCCCGCCCCGGGCGACGCGGAAGGATTGCTCATGGTGGGAGGAAAACTAGCACAGCGCCGCATACGCAGTCGCCGCGCCCCACCGCATAATCCGCACATGGCAGCCACTGCACTCGGCGACTACCTGCGCGTCTACGACGGCGACCTGGAAGCGGCGCTCTGCGAGCGGATGGTCGCGTCCTTCAACGACCTGTCACGCTTCCACCAGCCCAACGGCCGCGGCTACGGGTCGGTCGCGCTCGACCAGAGCGCCTGGACCGAGCTCAACGTCACCAAGCTCGCCGATCCATCGTTCGCGGGCTTTTTCCGCCACAAGCTCGACCGTTGCCTCAAGCGCTACAACGACGACGTTGGCCTGACGATGCCCGTGCCGAACTCGCCCAAGACCGCCGATCTCATCCTCAAGCGCTACAAGCCCGGCGCCAACGAGCGATTCCAGCTGCATTTCGACTCGGTCCACGAGGCTGCGAACCGTTACCTCGTCCTGCTCTGGTATCTCAACGACGTCGCCGAAGGCGGCGAGACGGTGTTCCCCGACTTGCGCCAGACCATCCAGCCGCGCCAGGGCCGCCTGATCATGTTCCCCCCATACTGGATGTATCAGCACGCGGGCAATCCGCCGATCTCCGGCGAGAAGTACATCCTGTCGACGTACCTGCTGTTTTGAGCACCAGCCCCGAGACGTCGCTCGTGCTCTCTCCGGACGCACTCGTCCGCGCGCGCAATGGCAAATTCGAGATCACCTGCGGCGGCCGCTCGTTCGAGACCGATCAGCCGGCGCTGCTGACCTGGGTGCTGGGTTTCGCCCGGCGACAACATCTGCAGCAACTCCTCGCCGCGCTGCCACCCGATCAACGCACTCCAGCGTCGGACCTGATCGCGCAGCTTCGACGCATCGGCGTGCTCGTAGATGCCGCGGCTGAGGGGACGGCGAGGGATCCCGATCACGAACACCAGGCGAGCGCACGACAGGTCGCCGAGCTTGCGCAAACCGTCTACGCGCTGGCCTGTGACCTGCGCGGGCTGGGCCCGCAGGCGCAGCCGCACACCGCGCAGTCCGGCTTGCCGATCCGGGAGCGGCTGGATGGCCTGCTTGCCGGCGTCGCGTCGCTGCGCCAGGAGCTCGCGACCCTTCGGCCAGAGCACGTGCGCCGGCAGCTCGCCGCGCTGAGCCTGACCGCCCAGTCCCGCGCGCTCAAGCTCCACATCGGCGCCGGTGGCTGCAACCTCGATGGCTGGGTCAACATCGACGTCCACCCTGCGCCGCTGGCGCTAAATCTGCAGTGGGGCCTGCCCTTCGCCGACGGCCAGGCGGAGCGCGTGTTCCTGTCGCACTTGCTGGAACACCTGTTCTATCCGCAGGAGGCGACGAAGCTGCTCGCCGAGATCCGCCGCGTCCTGGCGCCGGGTGGCGTGGTCAGGATCGTCGTGCCCGACATCGAGCAGTGCATCCAGGCGTACGTGAAGAACGACAAGGAGTTCTTCGCCAGCCGCCGCCACACCTGGACCTGGTGGCCGGAAGGACAGACGCGCCTCGAGGACTTCCTGGCCTACGCAGGCGCCGGCCCGAACCCTGGCCTGCTGTTCGAGAGCCACAAGTTCGGCTACGACTTCGAGACGCTGTCGCGCGCGCTGGAGCGCGCAGGGTTCACTGACGTGCGCCGCTGCGGCTACATGCAAAGCCCGCACGCCGACCTGCGCGTCGACGCGGCGAGCGTGGTCGCCGGAGCGATGCACGGCGAGCAGCACTACTCGCTGTTCGTCGAGGCCACCAAAGCCTAGGCGTCGTAACCCCAGCGAGCGAGGTACGGCTCGAGCAGCGGCATCGCCGGCAGCAAGTGGCGCTCGTAGTTGCGCCAGCGGTTCACGGCGCGGGTGTTCACCGGCTGCACGACCTGTGAATAGCTGGGCGTGCTGATGAAGCCGCGCTTGCGCGCGTGCTCGCCGGGCTCGAGCATCGCCTGATCCCACGGCACCTGCAGGAAGTCGGCGATGCTGCGCGCATGCGCCTCGAAATCCGTCACCAGCGCTTCGTAGCGCAGCTCCAGAACGCTTGGATTCAGCAGAGCGTGTTGCTGATACCAGAAATCGAACGCGCGGCGGAAGCCGTGCGCGAGCGTTTCCAGCGTCCTGCACATCATGGCGATCTCGGGCGCACGATAGTGCTGCAGGTAGTTGCTGATCAGCACGTCGCATGGATGGCGAATCGCGACGATGACGCGCGCTTTAGGGAACAGGCGGCGGATCGCCGGCAGGCGCAGGAGGTTCAGCGGATTCTTGTCGACGAGGCGCTGGCCAGGCTCGAGCGTCACCTTGGTCGCGACCAGTTTCCAGTAGTACGCGCGCACAGCTGCCAATTGGTCGGACGTCAGGCGGGCCAGTCCTTCCGGATAGGTGACACCGAACGAACGGATGCGGTCGATCGCGTGCTGCAGGAAGGGCTGCTCGTCCATGGACCGAAGCAGCGGGTGCGCATCGAGCATCTGCTCGAGGAGCGTCGTGCCGGATCGCGGAAACGCTACGATGAACACCGGACTTGCACTCACGTCCGGCGCTTCGGACTCGTCCCACGCGGCCACATCGACGGCGTCGCAGCTGAAATCGGCGATGCCGAAAGCTTCTCGACCGGGCTCCAGCAGGCGCGCGGCGGCCCGCGACAGGAACGCGACCTGGGATTCGTGAGCCTTGCCGGCGGCGCTCATGGCCTCCTCGTCACTCACCCAGCGCGTCGTGCACGCGCGCGAGCGGATACAGGACGTGGTATCGCTGGTGCGGCTCCGGCGTGCGCTCCAGCAACTTCCGGTACTTCTGCTTGGCGGAGACCAGGTCGGCGTCGCGCTCGGCGAGGCGTGCCTCGACGGCCAGTAGATCGTTGGCAACCTCCGCGGATGGCGCCTTCTGCGTGCGCACAAGCTGCTCGACCTGCTCGCGCGCGTCCACCACCCGGTTGCTCCGCTCGAGCAACTGGGCCAGGCCGACCCGCGCAAGCGCATGCGCAGGATCCATCGCCAGCGCGCCGCGGAACGCCGCTTCGGATCCGGCAGTGTCGCCAAGCTGGGTCAGCAGCGCGCCGATGCGGGTGAGCATGTCGGCGTTGAGGCCCTGCAGTTGCTGCCAGCCGCGCAGGCTCTGTTGCGCCTGATCATCATCCACGTCGTTGAAGCAGGACGCGGCATGGAAATAGCGGATCTCCGCATCGCCCGGGGCCATCGTCGCGGCGTGCGCGAGCACGGCGCGCGCCTTGCCGTATTCGAAGCGCTCGATGTGCAGCAGGCCGACGTTCAGCAGGAAGTCCGGGGAGGCCGCGCCGAGCTCCGCCGCGCGATGGTATGCGGCCAATGCCTCGTCGAACTCTCCGGCGGAGCGCAGCGTCGTGCCGAGATTCGCCCAGTGGACCGATACCGTGGGCTCGGATCCCGTCAGCTGCCGCAGCAGGTCGATCGCCTCGGCATACTGCCCCCGCGCGTTGAGCGACAGTGCCAGGATCGCGCTCGCAGTCACGTGGCCCGGCTGCGTGCGCAAGGCCTCGCGGCTGAGCCGTTCTGCCTCCTCGTGATTCCCGCGACCGAACTGCTCGCGCGCCGCGCGAATCAGATCCGACACCATTCCTCCAGCCCCCGGCTAATAAAAAAGCCGCGTGGCAGCGCCACGCGGCTTTCAGGGAATCACCCGCGGATCAGAACTTCTGCACGACCTTGAAGAAGATGCTGCGGCCAACCGTGTCGAACGTCTCGACGTCGGTGTTCGCGTTGGTCACGTTGTTCTGGTAGAGCAGCGGCGGCTGCTTGTCGAACATGTTGTTCATGCCGACCAGCAGCTGCGTGTTGACGCGCGGCACCTTGTATCCGATCGACATGTCGACGTAGGTGTGCGAGCCGTAACGGATGTCCACGTCTGGGATGATGGTGTCGGCATCCTGCAGCGTGAACCGGCCGACGTAGCGCACCGTCATCAGCGCCGTGAAATCCAGCAGCGACCAGTCCACCGACGCCAGTCCGCGCCAGCGCGCGAAGTTGCCGTCCTGGCGGCTGAACGTTCCCGCGTTATGCAGGACGATCGGGAAGCCCGGCGCCGGCGTGCGATCGAACTCGTCGATGTAGGTCGCATCCAGGCTGATCCGGAACTTGCCCGCCGGCGTGGTGGGCAAGCGGTACTTCACGCCCATGTCGACGCCCTGCATGACGATCTCGCCCAGGTTCAGGATCGGCTGGTCGATGTAGTTGACCGTGCCGTCGTCGAACCGGTTGATCAGGCCGCAGAACTCCGGAGCGCCGGTTGCGACGCAGATCAGCGCCGTGGAGTTGACGTCCACCGGCTCGAGCGTGTCCTCCAGGTTGTAGCGCCAGAAGTCGATTTCCGACGACAGGCCGGGAACGTATTCCGGATCGTAGACCAGGCCGGCCGTGAGCACCGTGCCCGTTTCCGGCTTGAGGTTCTCGTTTCCGCGGAAGCGTCCGGTCACCTGGCTGTTCGGCTCGGCGAAGGTGCCGTCCGGCGTCACGTGCTCGCAAGCCAGGTTGAAGTTCGGATTGGCCGCAACCTGCTCTTCGGTCAAGCCCTCGCAGGGGTCGTTGAACGTCGGCGCATTTGCCGTGATCGAGAGGAACAGGTCGGTGATCGTCGGCGCGCGGAACACCTGCGCCCAGCTGCCGCGCACCAGAAGGTCTCCGATCGGCCGATATTCCAGCGCGACCTTGCCGTTGGTGGTGCTGCCGAAGCGGTCGTAATCCGAGTAGCGGACGCCGCCGATCAGGTTCAACGCCTTGGCACCGGGAACGTCTGCAATGACCGGCACGAACACCTCACCGTAGAACTCGTTCGACGTCAGCGAGCCTCCGGTCTCGTTGGTGCAGGTCTCCTGGGCCAGCGCGCAGGTCAGGAAATCAGGCGGCCTGCCTTGCGCCAGGAACGCCACCGTGCTGCTCAGGAACTGCTCGCGGCGCTCGAAGCCGACCGCGCCCTGGATGGGTCCCGCTGGCAACCTGAAGATCGGCCCGTTGAAGTTGGCCGTGTAGATGCGCTGGGAGCGCGTCGCCTCGAGGTTGTATCCGGCAGAGATAGCGGCGAACTGCGCCGCCTGCGCCGGATCCGTCAGCGCGAGCGGAAGGTTGAAGATGTTCAACGGCACGCAGCCCGCGATCGGGCTCTCGGCGGTGCCGCAGGTTGGCCCGTTCTCGGGATCGACGAACGAGGGTCCCAGCGCCTGCTTGAGGGTCGGCGTGAACAGGTATCCGAAGATGTCCTGGTTCTGGTGCACGCGGCCGAAGCTGAAGCCCGCATCCCAGCGCCACAAGGTGTCCATGATCCCGCCGCGCAGGCCGATGTTCGCCTGACCGGCATTGGTCTCGACCTCGGACCTGCGATTGCCCAGCGCGTTCATGCGCCAGGTGGCGTTCTGATTGACGGCATCCGCGCCGCCCAGATCGACGCCAAACGGGTTGTAGATGTTGTCGCCCGAGATCACCACGTCGTCTGCGCGAGAGTCGAACGGCAGCGGCGCGATCTCGAAGCCGGATTGCGTGGTGTTGTAGAACACCTCGGCGTAGGCCTCGATGTCGCCGTACACCTTGTAGTTGGCGACGGTGAACAGGCCCGCGCGCTCCTGCGGCGTCAGGATGAGGTTGAAGGGCTGGTAGTTGAAGAGGTCACCGCCGGTGAAGCAGCGGTAGTCAGCCGGGGTGGCGCCCGACGTACCGTCGATGCGCGTAACGGAGCCGCAACCGAAGCCGAACGGATCCTGCACGCCGTCGGTGTCGGGGTCGGTGTCCGGGAAGAAGACGCGGCCCGTCGGCACGCGGCTCGAGCCGCCTGCCGTGACCACGCCGCCGTAGAGATACAGCGCGTTCCTGGAGAACTCGCGATCGCCGGCGGAGATGCCGTCCTGGTGGTTGTAGTTCAGACCCAGCAGGATGTTGGCCTTGCCGGTGCTGGCGCCCCAGGACATGCTCGCGCCCTTGCGCTTGCCGTCGTGCTTGGTGGTGAAGCCGTAGTCCAGCGCGACCTCGCCGCCGTTGAAATCCTTGCGGGTGATGAAGTTGACGACGCCGCCGATGGCGTCCGATCCGTAGATCGCCGACGCGCCTTCCTTGAGCACCTCGACGCGCTCGATCAGGTTGATGGGGATGGCGTTGACGTCGACGCCTTCCACCGTCGTGTTGACGCCTGGCAGGACGCGACGGCCATTGACCAGGACCAGCGTGCGCTGCTCACCGAGGCCGCGCAGCGAGACGACCGCCGCGCCGGTGCCGCCGCCGTTGTTCACCTGCGGATTGGTGGCGGCGCCCGAGATAGAAGGAATGTCCTGGAGGAACTGGCCGACCGTCTGCGCGCCGGTGGCGGTGATGGTGGCGCGATCGATGGTGTAGACGGGACTTGCCGTTTCGGCATCGACACGGCGGATGCGCGTGCCGGTGATCTCCACTTTCTCCAGCTGGGTCGCGTCGCCTTCTTCGGCGACCGCGGGCCCCGCAGTTCCGAACATCGCCGCGCCTGCACCGGTTGCGAGCGCGATCGACCTGCGAAGCAGCCCTTCTGCACTGAGCTTCATCATTTGTTATCCCCCAAAAAGGTTTGAACGCCTTCCCTTTGGCTTCATCGCAGCTTTCCCTTCTGCCGCTGTGATGGAGCTCACAAAGTTGAGGTTAGTCCAGCCTGTAACAGAATTGCAACCTCGCGGCGCAACAGGATTTCCTGACTCCCCAAAAGAAAAGGGGGCCTTGCGGCCCCCTTTTTGGGCAGTCGACGATCGCTTACTTGAAGAGGTATTTGACCCGCGCGTAGAAGGCGCGGCCCTCGCTGCGGTAGGCGCCGGTATCGGTCGCGCCGTTGAAGCCGCCGACCACGATCGGCGCGGACTCGTTGAACAGATCGCGGATGCCGACTGTGAACGTGGTGCGGATGTCCTTCATGTTGTAGCTCCCCGACACGTCGACGTAGTCCGCGAAACCGATCTTGCGGTTGCAGCGGATGGTGTCGCCATCGGCGTTCGCCACGGTTTCGGCGGACACGCCGTCGCACTCGCCGGCATCACCCAGATCGATGTAGCTCAGCTGGAAGTGCTCGAAGTAAGTGCTTCCCTCGGTCTGATCGGCGATGAAGTAGTTGTTGAGCGTCGCGCTCCAGGGACCCTGGTTCCAGAAGATGTACGCCAGCGAGCGCCAGCGCGGGAAGCTGCCGCCGAAGACGTTCGGGTCGTAGGTCCCTGCCGCATTGACTTCGCTGACGAGCACGCCATCCTCGATCGCCTTGAAGTTGAACTCGCGCAGGTACGTCGTATCGGCGCCGATCACGAAGTTGCCGAGCGCGATGTCGAACAGGTTGGTGTTCGGATAGCTCAGGCGGAAGCCGATGTCGATGCCGGACGTGACGAACGAGCCGACGTTGTGCGTGGGCTCGGAGCCGGCCGACAGCTGGCCGTCCGGACCGCGCACGACGTTCTCGCACAGCACTCCGTGGTTGAAGCAGGCGTTGAGCGACGTCTGGATGCCGAGCGTCTCGATCGAGTTGTCGATCGAGTAGCGCCAGAAGTCCAGCTCCAGCGTCAGGGGCGAGTAGAACGACGGGTTGAACACCATGCCGATGTCGGCGGCGTAGCCGTCCTCCGGCTCGAGCTCCGGATTGCTGCGGATCACGGTGCTGGCCTGCGTGTTCTCCTGGTCGAACGTGCCGTCGCGCACGACGTTCTCGCAAGCGGCGTCGTGGTTCGCGTCCGTGCCTTCCGCCTCTTCCAGGCCCGCGCAAGGATCGGCATAGGGCGGCGCGTTCTGCGCCGGGCCGTTGTAGAGGTCGAGGATCGTCGGTGCGCGGAACACGTCGGTGTAGGTGCCGCGGATGAGCAGGTCGGAGTACGGACGATATTCAATGCCGTACTTGGCGTTGGTGGTGTTGCCGAACTTCGAGTAGCCCGAGTAGCGCAGGCCCAGTGACGCCGACAGCGAGTGCACCAGGAACATGTCGTTGAGGATCGGCACGTTCAGCTCGCCGTAGAGCTCGTGCACGTTGGTGCTGCCGTGCGTCGGGCCCGAGTTGCTCTCCGACAGGTGGTTGCCGACCGCCAGCGCATCCGGCGAGAACTCCAGCTTCTCCTTGCGGAACTCGAAGCCCATCGCGGCGCCGAGCGGGCCCGCGGGCAGCTGGAACAGGTCGCCGGTGATGTTGGCCGCGAACTGCGATAGCTCGTCGGTCAGCTCGCTGTGCGTCGTCGTATTCAGCGCCTCGATCGTGTCGCCCTCGGTGCCGAGGATGTTGATCGGCGTGCAGTTCGGGATCGGCGCCGTCGGCGTGCCGCAGGTCGGGCCGTTCACCGGGTCGTTGAACGAAGGTCCGAGCTGCTGCTCGAGCTGGGTGAAGTTGAGGAAGCCGGTCGACGTGCCGTTCTGCTGGATCCGTCCCCAGGACAGCGACGTCGTCCAGGAGAACTGGTCGAGCAGCAGACCCTTCAGGCCGACGGTGCTCTGGTAGGTGTTGGTGCTGAAGCCGATGTTGCGGTTGCCCGCGAGCGTCGCGCGCAGCGCGTAGGTGTCGATGTCCTGCTCGAACGGGTTGTACATGCTCTGGCCGGAGATGATCACCGGGTGGCCGAAGATGGCGAAGTTGGTACCGTTGTCGAATGGCTCCGGCGCCAGCTGGCCGTTGGCCTTGGTGTTGTTGAAGAAGCCCGAGCCGAACAGCTTCAGGCCGTAGTCGAGGTTCTGGCTGGCCAGCAGGAACGCGTTGATCCGGCGGCTCGGTGTCTGCGCCAGGTTCTCCGGCTGGAAGTTGTAGCGATCGGTCGGGCCAGGCGCAAAGCTGTTGTTGAAGCAGCGGAAGTCGGCGGGCGACGAGCCGGTCGTTCCGTCGATGCGCGTGACGCTGGCGCAGTCCTGCCCAGACTCCACGAAGAAGCGGCCGGTGGGCACGCGCGAGGACGTGCCGAAGTGCGGCGTTTCCTCGTTGAACAGGTAGCCGACCGGTGCGGAAGTCGCGATGCGGTCGATCGAGCGGATCTCGTCCTCGCGGTTGTAGCCGAGGCCGACGACGACGTTGCCGGTGCCGGTCGAGTTGCCCCAGGTGATGTTGCCGTCGTAGAGCGAGCCGTCGCCTTCGTGCGAGCGGCCGAACGCGCCGAGCGCCTCACCGCCGCTGTAGTTCTTGCGGGTGATGAAGTTGACGACGCCGCCGATGGCGTCGGAGCCGTAGATCGCCGAGGCGCCCTGCTTGAGCACTTCGATGCGCTCGATCATGTTGGCCGGGATGACGTTCACGTCGGTCGGGCCGGCGCTGATGATGCGCACGCCGTCGAGCAGGATCAGCGTGCGTGACGAGGTCAGCCCGCGCAGCGCGACGTCCGCCGCGCCGGTGCCGCCGCCGTTGTTCACCTGCGTGTTGGTGACGACGCCAGTGACGATCGGCGTGGACTGCAGCAGCTCGCCGAGCGTCGCGGCGCCGGTCGATTCGATCGTCTTGCGATCGATGGTGAACACCGGGTTGGAGGTCTCGATGTCGACGCGCTTGATGCGCGTGCCCGTGACCTCGACCTTCTCGAGCTCCGTCGAGGCGGATTGTCCCGTCGATTCGGCCGCTGCCTCCTGAGCCGGCTCCTGTGCTGCTTCCTGCGCTTGCGCGCTCAGCGGTAGCCCTGCGCCGAACACCAGCGACAAAAAGGAAGCCCGCAGCCAATACCCTGCTCGTGACATTGCCATTGAATCCCCCAGTGAATGATTACGACCCGCGCGCCCTTTCCCCGTGACCGCGGCGCTGCGGTTTAGAAGCGGACAAGATTAGTGTCGGGACCGCCCAAATGCAACGGGGGCGCGGGTTTCAGGCCGTTTATCGCACCCAGTTTCTGGCGTTGCGGAACATCCGCATCCAGGGGGTGTGGCGGTCCCAGCGGCTGGGCCACCAGGACCCCGCGGTCCCTGCCACGGTCCGCTCCGGATGCGGCATCAGGATGCTGACGCGCCCGTCTTGGTTGCAGATCGCGGTGATGCCGTCGGGCGAGCCGTTGGGGTTCTGCGGGTAGGCGCTGGCGACGCGGCCGTGATTGTCGACGAAGCGCATCGAGACCTGGCGCGCCTCGTGCAAGACCCGGAGGTCGCCTTCGCACGCGAACTGCGCCCGGCCCTCGCCGTGCGCGACGGCGATCGGCAGGCGCGAGCCGGCCATGCCGGCGAAGAACAGGGATCTGGACTCGACGATCTCCACCATGCCCCAGCGCGCCTCGAACTGCTCGCTGCGATTGCGCTGGAAGGTCGGCCAGGCCTGGGCGCCCGGAACGATGTCCTTGAGCGCCGCGAACATCTGGCAGCCGTTGCAGACGCCAAGCGCGAAGCGATCGTTGCGCGCGAGGAAGGCCTGGAACTGCTCGCGTCCGCGCGCGCTGAACAGGATGGTCTTGGCCCAGCCCTGCCCTGCGCCGAGCACGTCGCCGTAGGAGAACCCGCCGCACGCGGCCAGTCCGGCGAAGTCGTCGAGCTTCACGCTGCCCTCGAGGATATCGGTCATGTGCACGTCCACCGACTCGAACCCGGCTGCGTGAAAGGCGTAGGCCATCTCGGCCTGGCCGTTGACACCTTGCTCGCGCAGGATCGCGACGCGCGGCCGCTTGCCGATCGCCGCGGCCGGCGAAGTCGCGGGCTCGAAGCTCAGATGCATGCCCAGGCCAGGATCGTCCTTGGCACCCGCCGCTGCGAACTCCTCGCGCGCGCAGTCGGGGTTGTCCCTCAGTGACGCGAGGCGATGGCTCGTCTCGGCCCATGTCTTGTAGAGCCTTTCACGCGAGTCGGAGAAGATCTCCCCGCCGGCAGCCGAGAACCGGATCGCGTCGTCGCTGCGGATCGAGCCGATGTCGAGCGCCGACACGCCTGCCACTTCCGCAGCCGCGCACAGAGCCGCCGCGTCGGCACTCCGCACCTGCAGCACGAGACCGAGCTCTTCGCTGAACAGCGACGCGAGTGGATCGGCGCCGAGCGCGTTCAGCACGATGTCGACGCCGCAGTGACCCGCGAACGCCATCTCGCAGACGGTCGCGAACAGGCCGCCGTCGGAGCGGTCATGACAGGCCAGCAGCTTGTCCACCAGGTTCCATTCCTGCACCAGCGCGAAGGCGCGGCTGAGAATCTCGGGATCGTCGACGTCCGGAACCACGTCGCCGATCTGGCCATGAACCTGCGCCAGCGCGGATCCGCCCAGGCGATTCTTCCCGCCGCCGAGGTCCAGCAGGATCAGCCGCGTGTCGCCCGCATCCGTGCGCAATTGCGGCGTCAGCGACCGGCGCACGTCGGCGACGGGCGCGAACGCGGAGACGATCAGCGTCATCGGCGCCGTCTGGATCTGCGCCTTGCCGTCGCTCCCGCGCCACTGCGCCTTCATCGACAAGGAATCCTTGCCGACCGGGATGGCGATGCCAAGCTGCGGACACAGCTCGGCGCCCACTGCCTTCACGGCGTCGAACAGGCGCGCGTCTTCGTCGCCCTGACCGCAGGCAGCCATCCAGTTCGCCGACAGCCGCACGTCGGACAGCCTGGCGATGTGCGCCGACGCAATGTTGGTGACGGCTTCGCCGACGGCCATGCGCGCCGATGCAGCGGCGTCGATCAGCGCCAGGACGGGACGCTCGCCCATCGCCATCGCCTCGCCCGTGCTTGCTTCGAATCCCGTAGCAGTGATCGCACAGTCGGCGACCGGTACCTGCCACGGGCCGACCATCTGGTCGCGCACTGTCAGGCCACCGACGGTGCGATCGCCGATGGTGATCAGGAAGTTCTTCGCCGCGACGGCCGGCAGACGCAGCACGCGCTCGCAGGCCTCGCGCAATCCTGCCGGCGTGCGCAGGGCGTCAAGGGAAGGCGCGGGCTGATCGGCGGCGATGCGGCGCGTGTCGCGCTGCATGCGCGGCGGCTTGCCCAGCAGCATCGGCATCGGCATGTCGACCGGCCGGTTACCCGCGTCGGCGTCCTCCACGACCAGCTGCTGCTCGGCCATCGCGCTGCCGACGACGGCGAACGGACAGCGCTCGCGTGCGCACGCCTGCGCCAGCACCGGAAGGTCCTCCGGAGCGATCGCGAGCACGTAGCGCTCCTGCGCCTCGTTGCACCAGATCTCCATCGGCGACAGCGCCGGATCCGCCGACTGGATGTCGCGCAGCATGAATCGGCCGCCCCGCCCGTCGGCGTGCACCAGCTCCGGCAGCGCGTTGGAGAGGCCTCCGGCGCCGACGTCGTGGATCGACAGGATCGGGTTGCCCTCACCCAGCGACCAGCAGTGATCGATCACTTCCTGGCAGCGGCGCTCGAGCTCCGGATTGGCCCGCTGCACCGAGGCAAAATCCAGCTCGGCGCTCGAAGCTCCGGTGGCCATCGACGACGCGGCACCGCCACCCAGGCCGATGAGCATCGCGGGACCACCCAGCACTACCAGCCGCGCGTCCTCGACGACCGCCTTCTTCTGCACGTGCTCGTCGCGGATGTTGCCGAAGCCGCCCGCGATCATCACCGGCTTGTGGTAGCCGCGCAGCCTGCCGCCGACGTTCGTCTCGAACGTGCGGAAGTAGCCGTTGAGATTGGGTCGGCCGAACTCGTTGTTGTAGGCGGCCGCGCCGATCGGACCGTCGAGCATGATCTGCAAGGCGCTGGCCATCGCCGGCGGCCGGGGCAGGCTCTCTTCCCACGGCTGCACGAAATCCGGGATGCGCAGGTTGGCAACGGTGAACCCGCAAAGACCGGCCTTGGGCTTGGCGCCGCGGCCGGTCGCGGCCTCGTCGCGGATCTCGCCGCCCGCGCCGGTGGCGGCGCCCGGATGCGGCGAAATCCCGGTCGGGTGGTTGTGCGTCTCCACCTTCATCAGCAGGTGCACCGGCTCGCGATGCTCGCGCCAGATGCGGTCCGCTTCTGGAAAGAACCGCATCGCCTGCGATCCGGCAACCACGGCGGCGTTGTCCTTGTAGGCCGACAGCACGCCGCGTGGCGAAGCCTTGTGCGTCAGCTTGATCATCTCGAACAGCGAATGCGGCTGCGCCGCTCCGTCCACACGAAACTCGGCGTTGAAGATCTTGTGCCGGCAATGCTCGCTGTTGACCTGCGCGAACATCATCAGCTCGGCGTCTGTTGGATTGCGACCGCTATTGCGGTAGTGCCGCGAGAGGTAGGCGATCTCGTCTGCCGAAAGCGCCAGACCCCAGTCGCGGTTCGCAGATTCGAGCGCGGTCGCACCTTCCCGCAGCACGTCGACCGACCGTAGCGCTCGCTGCGGCTGATCATCGAAAACGTGCTGCAGCTGTTGGGGATCGGTGAGCACCGATTCCGTCATCGGATCGTGCAGCAGCGCGTGGGCGCCTTGCGGCAGGGCGTCCAGGCCGTCGAGCAGGAACGCACGGCCACGCTCGATGCGGCGAACCCCTTGCAGTCCGCAGACGCGCGCGATGTCCGTCGCCTTGCTGGACCAGGGCGACAAGGTGCCGAGCCGCGGCACGACGTAGAGCGTGCTGCTGGCCGACGCGAATTCGGCCGGTCCTTCGCCCAGCAGGCGCCGCAGATCCTGCATCGACTCCTGCTCCGCCTGCACCAGGAAGAACTCCTGCACACGCAGACCTTTCAGATCCGGGACCTGGGCTGCCAGTTGCCGCTGCAGATGCGCCGCCCTGAATGCGGAAAGTACGGTTCCGCCGACGAGGACGTGGACCGTCATCACTTGGTTTCCTCTGCCACATCGAGGTGGATCAGCCAGCCGTCCTGATCCTTCCGCTGCAGCGTCGTGTCGGGCTGATCAACGAGATACTCCGCTAGTGCGTCCATGCGTCTTCCTCGCGGCACCACGACCCATTCGGTATTGAATTCCCTGCGCAGCACGTTCGCTGTCCCGCCGGCCAGCGGAAGCCCCAGGAATACGTCGTACCAGATTTTGAATCGCCGCGGATCCCCGTAAGCCAGGTAATTGCCGTCCAGGCCACTGACGTAGCGCAGCCGGTCGCTTTGCCAGAAGAGGAATCCGAAATGTCCCCAGTCGACGTTGAAGACGACGGCATCGCTCCCAGCGTGCTCCTCGATGTCGCTGACGATCGCCTCAAAACGGGTGAGCCCCTGCGGGTAAAACGGCACTTTCGCCAGGTCGCGGCCGCTCAAATAGAGCGTGGCGGCGGCCGCAGCGGATGCCGCGCCCGCCAATCCGAGCGTCCAGGGACGACGACTGTTTCCGATCGCCGAGTCCCGCACGAGCAGAGCGCTCGCGAGCGCCACGAAGAGGGTGTAATAGGAGACATTGCGAACGGCATCGCGGTACAGGAACAGGCATACCGCTGCCATTGCCATCGCCGTAAGCGTCTCCGGCGAAAGACGCAGGCTGCGGTCCACCGACGAGCGCCGGCGGAGAAAAAGTAGGAGCGCGCTAAGCAGCAGCAGGTGGTTCATCCACGAGAATTGGACGATCTGCAGCCAGCTGGGCTGCAGCCATTCGTTGCCGATCAGGTCAAGGTTCTGGCTGCGCAGCTTGAACAGCGTGTGAAATAGCAGGTAGGAAACGTTCTGCGGAAACCACGGGCTTATGGCGAGCGCCAGGGTGAAGCCGCCGGCCACTGCAATGATGTTTCGCAGCGGCCACGTCTGGGAGACCGCACGCGCCGCCAGCGTGAATAGCAGCGCCATTGGCACCAGCAACACGGCGCCGTGATACGCCTGCATGAATACGAAGCTCAGGATCGCCAGCGTCATCACGCGCTGCCGCGCCATTGCCAGCAGTGCCAGCGACAGGAGCATGAACACAAGGCCTTCCGATCGCAGGCGTGTCAGCCGCTCCGGCAGGCCCGCCCCATAAATGGCGAAGAGCGCGAACACGGGCGCCAACGGCACGGCCAAGGCGCGGCAGACCAGGAGAATGACGGTCGGCACCGCTGCGCAGGTCACAGAAGCAGCGACCACGATCGCCTGCCAGGGATCGTCGATGAGCGTGAAGGGCGCGAGCGCGACATGCCACAGCCAATGATGATCCGGCCCGTGATTGCCCAGGATCGTGTAAGGCAACCATTTGATGTCGACCCATCCGCCGTCGCGCAGGATTAAAGACGCCACCTTGAAGTGATAAAGGGTGTCGGGCTCGGCGATCCCACGCGGGCTCAGGCGCGAATAGGTCAGCGCGCCAATCAGGACGAAAAGCAGCAACCCCTCGAAGCCCCAGCGCCGCCAGCGACGCGGTGCCGTCATTGAGCGACCAACGCTCACACCAGCTCGCGCCACGCGAGTCCTTCGGACTGGTCGGCGCACACCATCCAGCTCTCGTCGCGCGCCAGCGCTTCGCATGCAGCGGCGCGGGCAAGCTGCGGGGTGTTGTTGATCTCTGAGAGGTGCGTCAGGACCAGGTGCTGCAGACGCGAGCAGTCGATATTGCGCAGCAGGTCGGCCGATTGCGCGTTGGACAGATGTCCCAGCGGGCCGCCCACGCGGGTCTTGAGGCGGGCCGTGTACGGACCCGTCAGCAACATGCGCAGATCGTGGTTGAACTCGAGCATGAGGCCGTCGCAGGCAGACAGACGCTCGCGCATGTGCGGGGTCACGCAGCCAGCATCGGAGATGACGCCAAGCCGCTGTGCGCCGTTTGCGAACACGTAGTGACAAGGCTCGCGCGCGTCGTGCGGCACCGGGAACGGCTCCACTCGGAGGTCGCCGATGACGAAGCTCTCATGCGGATTGAAGCGATGAACATTGGCGACGTAAGGGTCGTCCCAGGCGGCGAAGGTCCCTGGAGTCATCCAAACCGGAATGTCGTGCTTGCGTGCGAAGCGGGCGACGCCACCGATGTGATCGTGGTGCTCATGGGTGACGACGATCCCGTTCAGGCTCCGGGGCTCGACACCGAGCCGGCCCAGGCGCTCCTCGATCTCGCGCAGGTAGAAACCGCAGTCGAGCATGACGCGGGTGCCGGAGAATTCGATCAGCGTTGCATTGCCCTTGCTTCCGCTGCCGACGCTCGCGAAACGGATCACTGGTCGCGGCCTTCGCAGATCGTGCAAAGCGGAAGCGGCGCTACGTTGGTGGCGGACATGGGAGCCAGCGGTAGGACGCGTGCATTTTACGGGACGGCCCGTGCGAATGCGCTACTCAGCACGGTTCCTTGGCTGTGCTACGAGAAGAATATTCTTGCCGATCGGCGGGGAAAACCATCGCTCGAGGCGCCTCATGACAGGTACGACCCATCGATCGTAAGCAGATACGCCCGCGGTCGTCATCGGCCTTCGCAACAGGACAAAGTTGACATACCAGGGAAGCACGCCCGCCAGGTCAAAGTAGCGAAGCTTGACGATCCGGAAGCCGCTCTCGCAGACGAGGCGGCGAAGCCCGCCGCGGCCGTAGCGCCTGAAATGGCCGATGCTCTTGTCGAAGTCGCTGTACAGCCAGCGTAGAGCCGGCACGAAAATCAGCAAATATCCGTCGGGTTTGAGCATTTTGCGCGCCTTCGAGATCTCTGCAACGTCATCCTCGATATGCTCGAGCACGTTCAGGTACAGAACCGTATCGAACGTGCGTGACGAATCGCAGCTGAAAAAGTCATTGACGGCCGTCGCCGCCGGCCAGTCTGATAGCTCTCGCTGCAAGGAAGGAAAGAGGCTGGCGGAGGGCTCGAATGCGAGTAGGCTCCGGATATCGGCGCGCTTGAGCAATCGCGTGACGTCTCCCCGGCCGGCACCGACTTCTGCAACAACTTTGCCCAGATATGGCGCGAACTCGTCGATGATCCAGCGATGGTAGTTCTTGGCGAAGGACATCGCCTCGAGCTCCTTTCCCGGATACCCCGTCTCCGGCTGCTGGCTCACAACCGAAGCAGGCCGTAGCGCAAGACGCAGAACAAAGCCCACACGCCATCCTTCCAGTTGATTTTCTTGCCTTCGGCGTACGTTCGTCCTGCGTAGGAGATCCCTACTTCGTAGATGTGTACTCCGGGAATGCGAGCAACCTTGGCCGTCACCTCCGGCTCGAACCCGAAGCCGTTCTCGCGCAGCGCGATGGACTGAATCACTTCGCGCCGGAAAAGCTTGTAGCAGCATTCCATGTCAGTCAGGTTCAGGTTCGTGCACATGTTGCTCAGCAATGTCAGTGCCCGATTGGCCATGGAATGCCAGAAGTAGAGCACTCGATGCGAGTCGCCGCCCATGAACCGGCTGCCGAACACCACGTCGGCGCGCCCGGCGAGCGCCGGCGCCAACAGCTTGGGAATCTCGGCGGGGTCGTACTCGCGATCGGCGTCCTGCACGATCACATAGTCGCGGGTCGCGAGGCGGATGCCGGCGCGTACGGCGGCCCCCTTGCCGGCATTCTGCTCGTGAAGGATCAGCTCATCGATCTGCGAGCGTAGCGGGCCCTCGAGGATGTCGCGGCTGCCGTCGCTCGAGCCGTCGTCGACGACGATGACCTCCACGCCATCCGGAAACGTTACGCGGCGCACTGCTTCGATGAGGGACCCGATAGTTGCGACTTCGTTGTAGCAGGGTATAACGACCGAGATGCTCAAATATGCTCCGGGAAGCAATGTGGGGTCGACTTCGGTGCGAATTCTAAACACGCTTCAGCTTTGCTTGGCGGGCGCCGGGCTGATTCTCGCGGTGTCTGCGCTGACCTGGACACCGCTGGGCCAGCCGTATCCCGGCTGGTTCTCGGACTCGATCGATTACCTCTTGTTCGCGGACTATTTCCGTGCCTGGTTCGCCGATCGCCTGACCCAGCAACTGATCGACTTCTTCGCGCAGACGCGATTCCCGCCCCTATTCCCATTGCTGCTCGCCGTGTGTGGTGCAGGCACGCAGGCGGCATCAGCCGCCTATTGGGTCACTGCAGCAACGGCAGCGCTGAGCATTGCACTCAGCGCCGCCTGGCTCGTGCGGGAGAGCCGCGCTGCTACCACCGGCTTGCTGCTCGCTGTGCCGTTCGCATTGAGCCCGGGATTCCACCTGCTCGCGCTCGACCCGGTGTCCGAGCCGCTGCTGCTCTGCATTATTTTGGCGGTGCTGATCAGTGCCGGGCGTCTTGCCGAAGGGCGCGGGTCGCTGGTTGCGTTCGTCGCATTGGTCAGTCTGGCGCCGTTGTGCCGCATGGCTGGCCTCGCGCTCGTCGTGGCCGCCGGCGCCTGGCTGCTGACGCTTCGGAGCGGTCACTGGCGGCAGCTCCTGCTGGCGATCGTTTTGATGGTGCTGCCGGCGCTGGCGTGGCTCGCGTATCGGAGACTGATGCCGGTACAGTCGAGCTACACCGACTCCTTGACCGTGTCGCGGATGCTCGAGGCGTTCGGCGGCTGGCAAGGCTGGCTGCTCGATCACCCGCTGCGCATCGCGCAAGGCTTCGTGGCGCTGCTGCGACCTGGCGCTTCGCCGCTGTGGGCGATATACGTCCCCGCAACGCTGCTGGCGTGTTATGGCCTCGCGCGCCGCGCATTACGGCGCGAGCTCGACGCGTGGTTCATGGCTATCTATGTTCTGCTGGTCTGGTGCTGGCCCTACCCGGCCGAAGTGCCGCGCCTGCTACTTGTCACCCTGCCGATTTACATGCTCCACGTGTGGGAAGCCTTCTGGGCGCTCATCGGGCGCTGGCAGCCGGACGAGCCGCGACGGTCGCGCAGTGCGGCCGTGTTGCTCCTCGCAGCGTTCGCCTCGATCACGGGACCGTTCCTGCTCGAGTCCGCCCGACGCGCTGCAACGCCGGTCGACGCCGAGCTGGAGCCGTTCAAGCGTAATCGTGCGTTCTTCGAGTCGACGGAGCGCTCGGAAGCATTCGCCCTGCTCGAATTGTTGGCTCGCATCGAGTTCGCGGCGGAGAAAACGGCGGCAGATCTTTCAAAGGACGAATGCGTCTACACCGTCTGGCCCGGGACCTTCGTCCTGCGCGGGACGGACGCGCGGACGCTGCACTATCCACCCCGCGCCGGACCTTTGCGCACTCAGCTGCGGGAATGCCGCTACCTGTTCGTCACATCGACGACGTCGCCGCAGCTCAGGGAACCGCTGTTGTATCCGCTGGAAGAGGCAGCCAGCTGGACGCATCCGGAATTCGTCTCGAGGATGACATTCAGAGGGCGAAGCATCATCGCGGCGGCACTGTTGCGCGTCGACGACGGCCTGGATTGACTTCACCAAGACAAAGAGCCACATCAAGTGGCTCTTTGTCTTATTGGCGGAGAGGGAGGGATTCGAACCCCCGAGCACTTGCGCGCTAACGGCTTTCGAGACCGCCGCATTCGACCACTCTGCCACCTCTCCATTGATCACCGCGTCCCACTCCGTCGTCTCTGCGTGTTACGGTTGCCGCGACGAGCGAAGCAGGACGCGAATTGTACGATGAAGACTGCCCCTGCGCCCATCGTTTCCGGCGCTATGCGAAGGCGAGCCGCCTGGTTTGCGCTGGTCATGACCGCGATGGTGCTGGCCACGGTCTCCACCTGCTCGCCGCAGCAGACCGCCCTGCAGAAGGTCCGCAAGATGGGCGTCCTGCGTGTCGCGACCATCAACAGCCCGACGACCTTCTACATCGGCGCCGAGGGCCCTACCGGCTACGAGTACGACTTGGCGAAGGGGTTTGCGGATCGCCTTGGCTTGCGCCTCGAGATGGTTGTCGCAGGCAGCCACGACGAGGTCATCGCCAAGGTCGTGAGTGGGGCGGCGGACCTGGCCGCCGCCGGACTTGCGATGACCTCCGCGCGAGAAGAGGTGGTGCGCTTCACCGAGCCGGTCTCGCGGGTGGTTCCGCAGCTGGTGTACCGGACCGGTCAGCCGCGACCGTCTGGCTTGGAGGACCTCAAGGGCAAGTTCGCGGTGCCCGAAGGCAGCAACGAGGCGCAACGCCTGCTGCAGCTACGCCGCTTCCATCCCGATCTGCGCTGGGACTCCGCCACCGGCGTCGACGTCGAGAATCTGCTGGAGGAGGTGTCCGAGGGCCGTCTCGACTACACCGTTGCCAACTCGGACCTGGTCGCGATCAACCAGCGCTATTTCCCGCGGCTGGCCGTCGCCTTTCCGCTGGCCGAGACACAGCATCTGGCATGGGCACTGGCGAAGGGAGTCGACGAGACCCTGTTCGCGGCCGCCGCGGATTATCTGCGCGACACGTCCGGTGTCGAACGCAATCGGTTGCGCGATCGCTATTTCGGACAGGTGATGCGCGCCGTGCAATTCAGCTCGGTGACGCTGGCGGCCGACGCCGGCACGCGCCTGCCGCGTTACCGCAAGTGGTTCGAGGAGGCGGCACAGCGGAACAATCTCGACTGGCGTCTGCTGGCGGCCGTGGGCTACCAGGAGTCGCACTGGGATCCAACGGCGGTAAGCCCCACCGGCGTGCGTGGACTGATGATGCTGACGGAAGCCACTGCCGCGGAGATGCGCGTGTCGAACCGCGAAGACCCGCTGCAGAGCATCAATGGCGGCGCGCGCTACATCCGGGAGAGGCTCGAAGCGCTACCGCCCGAGATCAAGGAGCCGGACCGCACCTGGATGGCGCTGGCTGCATACAACGTCGGCATGGGTCATCTCATCGATGCGCGCAAGCTCACCCAGCAGCGCGGCGGCAACCAGAATCACTGGGTGGACGTGCGCGCCAGCCTGCCGCTCCTGACGCAGCAGCGCTGGTTCAGCAAGACCGAGTTCGGCTATGCGCGCGGTCACGAAACCGTGACCTACGTCGGTAATGTCCGGACCTACTACGACATGCTGGTGTGGATGACCACCGAGCGCCCGCCGCCGCGGCAGGAAGAGAAGCCCGAAGAGCCCAAGCAGGAAGAGAAGAAGCGCGATCCGCTGAACATCACTGCACCGGTCCTTTGAGTCGGGACGTCACATCCGCAAACGCTCGACGATCCGGCCGTTCACGAGGTGCTCCTGGATGATCTCCTCGGCATCCTCTTCGTCGACATAGGTGTACCAGACGCCCTCGGGGTAGACGACGACGCAGGGACCTTGCTCACAGCGGTCCAGGCAACCCGACTGATTGATGCGGACCTTTCCCGGTCCGGCGAGCCCCAGTGTCTTGATCCGCTGCTTGGTGTAGTCGCGCACGCGCGTTGCGCCTTTGTCGTTGCAGCACGTGCGATCGCCAGGCGGGCGCTGGTTGCAGCAGAAGAAGACGTGGTGGCGGTAATAGTTCATTCGTGACGCCACCAGCCTAAGGCGACGCGCCTCCGCCCGCTAGTTGGGCTTCCAGCCGCAGCATGATCAGCTCCGCCAGATCGCTCTGGATGTAATCGCGCAAGCGCGCTTCCTCGGCTTCCTTGGCGAGCACTTGCTGAGCATTGAAGAAATAATCGCGCGAAACGCTGAGCGTGTCTGCCGGCACCAGAACGCGGTCGCGGGCGATGAGCTCGTAACGGACCCGCGCGGTCAGCAGGAACTCGAGCGCCTTGCCGTCCGGCCCAACGGAGAGGACCTCGCGGCGCTCGTCCAGGTCGGTGAGCCGCAGTGTGCATTGCGCGTCCTCGGGCGTGCTCTTCACGACACCGCCGCGCCGCAGCAGCCGGGAGCGCAGAGCAGCCTCGACCGGCGGCTCGGATACGCGATACGGGTCCACGGTTTCCACATAGACCGACTGCAGGGCCGCGGGCAGCGGCCTGGTGCCTGCGAAATGAAATCCGCATCCCGTGACCAGCGCGCCCAAGCCGACGGCGAGCGCTCGCGCGGCCTTGCTCATCAGACGACAAGGTTCACGAGCTTGCCGGGCACGACGATCTTCTTCTTCAGCATCTGGCCGGCGATGAACTTCTGCACGTTGGCATCGGCCAGCGCGGCATTGACGATCTCCTCCTGGCTCGCGTGGACCGGCACCTCGACGTTGCCGCGCAGCTTGCCGTTGACCTGGACGACCAGGGTGATCGTGCTGGACAGCAAGGCCGCCGGGTCGTGCACGGGCCAGGGAGCATCGATGACGACGTCGCGATGGCCGAGCGCACGCCAAAGCTCGTGGCAAACGTGCGGGACGATCGGCGAAAGACAGGCGATTACGGCGTCGAGCGCCTCCTGCATCAGCGCCCGGCCGTTGTCAGAGCGATCCTCGAACTTGTACAGCGCGTTGACCAGCTCCATCGAGGCGGCGATCGCGGTGTTGAAGTTGTAGCGCCGGCCAACGTCGTCCCCGATCTTGCGGATGGTTTCGTGCAGCTTGCGCCGCAGATCCTGCTGGGCCGATGTCAGCGTGGCGACGGACAACTCACGCACGGCGCCGGCGTTGACGTGCTGATGCACCAGCCTCCACACACGCTTGAGGAATCGCGACGCGCCTTCGATCGCTGCGTCGCTCCACTCCAGCGTGTCCTCCGGCGGCGACGCGAACATCATGAACAGGCGCACCGCGTCCGCCCCGTGCGCCGCGATGATGGCCTCGGGGTCCACGGTGTTGCCCTTCGACTTGGACATCTTCGCGCCGTCCTTGAGGACCATGCCCTGCGACAGCAGGCGCGTGAACGGCTCGCTCACCGTCGACAGCCCGCAATCGCGCATCAGCTTCTGGAAGAAGCGCGCATACAACAAATGCAGGATGGCGTGCTCGATGCCGCCGACGTACTGATCCACCGGCAGCCAATATGCCGCCCGCTCGTCGAGCATGGCGCCTTGCTGATCGGGACAGGCGAAGCGCGCGAAGTACCAGGACGAGTCGACGAACGTGTCGAACGTGTCAGTCTCACGTCGCGCCTTGCCACCGCACGTCGGGCACGCGCACTCGTAGAACGAAGCGCTCTTTGTCAGCGGGTTGCCGCTGCCGTCGGGCTTGAGCTCCTCGGGCAGCACCACTGGCAGCTGATCGTCGGGCACCGGCACGGCGCCGCAACGCTCGCAGTAGATAATCGGGATCGGGCAGCCCCAGTAGCGCTGGCGTGACACGCCCCAGTCACGCAGTCGGTAGTTGATCCGCTCGCGTCCCTGCCCCTTGCGCTTGAGCGCATCGCCCACCGCATCGAAGGCCTGGTCGTATTCCAGGCCGTCGAAGCCGTCGGAATTCACGCATACGCCTTTGTCGACGAACGCCGATGCGCCAAGATCGACCGCCGCACCGTCGGCGCTTGCGATCACCTGCTTGATCGGCAACCCGTAAGCCGTGGCGAACTCCCAGTCCCGCTGGTCATGTCCCGGCACCGCCATGACGGCGCCGGTCCCGTAGCCCATCAGGACGAAATTCGCCGCCCAGACCGGCAGCCGTTCGCCGGTGAGCGGATGGATGACGTCGACGCCGAGCGCGATGCCGCGCTTCTCCATCGTTTCGATCGTGGCCTCGGCCACGCCGCTACGGCGCGCGTCCTCGACGAACGCTGCGACGGCGGGATTGCCCTTTGCCGCTTCGAGGGCCAGCGGATGCTGTGCCGCCACGGAAATGAAGGTGGCCCCGAACAGCGTGTCCGGCCGGGTCGTGAAGACCGTCAGCACGTCCTCGCGCTGTGCCAGGTTGAAATCGATCTCCAGGCCGCGCGAGCGGCCGATCCAGTTCTCCTGCATCGTGCGGACCGCGTCGGGCCACCCGGGTAACGTCTGCAGGTCGGCAAGCAACTCGTCCGCATAGGCCGTGATGCGCAGGAACCACTGCGGCACCTCTCGCTGCTCGACCAGAGCGCCGGAGCGCCAGCCCCGCCCGTCGATCACCTGCTCGTTGGCGAGCACGGTCTGATCCACGGGGTCCCAGTTCACCAGCGAGCTGCGGCGCTCGACGATGCCTTTCTTGAACAGCTGGATGAAGAACCACTGCTGCCATCGGTAGTACCCGGGCTGGCAGGTTGCGAGGCTGCGGCTCCAGTCGTAGGCAAAGCCCAGCCGCTGCATTTGCCCGCGCATGTACTCCATGTTCGAGTAGGTCCAGGCCGCCGGCGCGACACCCGACTTGATGGCCGCGTTCTCGGCAGGCAATCCAAAGGCATCGAAGCCCATCGGCTGCAGCACGTTCCGGCCGCGCATGCGTTGATAGCGCGAAATAACGTCGCCGATCGTGTAGTTGCGCACGTGTCCCATGTGCAGGCGGCCACTGGGATACGGGAACATCGACAGGCAATAAAACTTCTTCCGCGAGGGATCCTCCACCGCCCGGAACGATTGCTGCTCGTTCCAGTACGCCTGGGCGGCGCGCTCGACGTCTGGAGGTGAGTATTGCTCCTGCATGGCTGGGCCGCACGGTGAAAGCATCAGAGGGGCCGGTAGTTTACCTGCGGCCCAAGCCGATCCCGCCCCGCCCCGGCGCCAGTATGAATTCGCCACGCATAAGAACTCTCACGACGCGTCCATTCGCTCCGGTTCGCGATCAGCATGCCGCAAGTCGCCACCCCGTCTAGGACGTTCCCATGCACCGCAAGCGTAGCGAAGGTTTCACACTGATCGAGCTGATGATGGTCGTGTCGATCATCGGCATCCTGGCGGCCATCGCCATTCCCCAGTACCAGGATTACACCGTCCGTACGAAGATCTCCGAGGCGCTCGCGCAGTTCGGCGCCGCAAAGCTGACGATCTCCGAGTACTACCAGTCCCAGGGCTCGATGCCCTCGAGCGGCGCGTCCGCTGGGCTGAACGGGGCAATCGACTCCAAGTACGTGAACTCGATCACCTGGTCGAAGACCAGCGCCGACGCAGGGGTGTTGACCGCAAACATGAGCGGCAACCTCGGCGCAGGCATCGCCAACGATGAGACGGTTGTGATGGAGGGCGCCGCCTCGATCACCCGCGTCGCCTGGAACTGCAAGCCTGGCACAATCCAGACGCGGTACCTGCCGAGCGAGTGCCGAGAGTAGCGGCGCAGCACGGGGCAGTCCCACCTCTGATTTGTTAGTTTGTGACACAGATTGTCCCTCGCATCCGGGCCACGTTCTGGGAATCGCCAGGAAGAACGGTGATCTCGCGAGTGGCACGCACCTTGCTGCTGATACTCCAGGTAGGTTTTCTACCGCTTTCCACCACCCGAGGGGAGAAACCCATGATGAAGCAGAAAGGTTTTACGCTGATTGAGTTGATGATCGTGGTCGCGATCATCGGTATTCTGGCGGCCATCGCCATTCCCGCCTATCAGGACTACACCGTTCGTTCGAAGATGACCGAGGCGGTCGTCGGCATGTCGGCGGCGAAGGTTGCGATTTCCGAGTTCTACCAGTCGCAAGGTTCGATGCCGCAGAACGTCTCTTCGGCAGGCATCTCGACGGCGATCAATGCGAAGTACCTCAATCGCCTGTCGTACAACCGCACTGCCGCAACTACCTCCGTGATCACCGGCTACATCACCGCCAATCTGGGCGGCAGCACCTCTGCGGGCGAGTCGGTAGAGCTCGCGGCGTCCGGCACCAACGAGCGCGTTGAGTGGGATTGCAGACCGGTTACCGGCGGTGTGGCAACCAAGTATCTCCCGGCCGACTGCCGCCAGTAATCGGCTCGCCGGACCGTAGTTCCCAGGACCCCGCTCCGCAAGGAGCGGGGTCTTTTTTATTGATCCGTCTTTGTTCTTGATCCAGGCTTCGCAGGATGCGTCGCGTACTGGCAGGGCTCCTTCTGATCGCCGCCGTGGTTGCGGTCTACGCACCAGGGCTGAACGGCCCCTTCGTCTACGACGACCATCCCAACATCACCGGCAACGAGCTCGTCCACATTTCGGATCTGAGCCTCAGCTCGCTGCGGCAGGCCGCGTTCAGCAGCACGGCAGGCCCTCTGCACCGTCCCATCAGCATGGCCAGCTTCGGCGCCAACTATGCTTTGACTGGCGAAGATTCTTTTTATTTCAAGCTGACGAACCTGCTGATCCACCTGCTCAATGCGCTCCTGGTGGGAGGCCTAGTCTGGCGGTTCGTCTCAACTGCGCCGGGCCTTCGAGGCCTGCCGATATCGCCCGAAGTTCTGAGCTTGGCGGTGACCGCGCTGTGGGCACTGCACCCCCTACAACTGACATCCGTGCTGTACGTGGTCCAGCGGATGACCGAGCTCAGCGCTTTGTTCACCCTCGTCGCCCTGCACTTCTATTTGGATGGTCGCGTTCGGCTCGACCAAGACCAGCGCGGTAGCTGGCCGCGGGTCGTCATCGCGCTGGCGGTGTGGACGCCGCTTGCGGTTCTATCCAAGGAGAACGGCATTCTGGTCCTGGCCTATGCCTGGGTGATTGAACTCTTTGCTTTCCAGAACGCTGCGAGCGACGCGGCGCGCAAGCGACGCCGCTTGCTCTTCGTGTCATGGTCGATCGTCGCTGCCCTTGGCGCCGCCTTCTTGCTGCGCATGCGCGGACTAGAGTTCACCGAGCCGTATGCCGGCAAGAGCTTCTCGGGGCTCGACCAGATCCGGACGGCACCTCGCGTCCTGTGCTGGTACCTGCAGATGCTGGTCGCGCCGGATCTTCGTCAATTGGGCCTCGTCCACGACGACTGGACTATCTCCAGCTCGCTCCTGGTGCCTCCCCTGACGTGGGCCGTCATCGCTTTCTGGATCGTCGCCCTCGGCGGCAGCCTTTACTTCAGGCGATCGATGCCCTGGATCGGCTTTGGGATCTGGTGGTTTGTCGCCGGGCATTCGCTGGAGGCCGCTCCGATTGGCCTGGATCTGGTCTACGAACACCGCAATTACTTGCCCTCGGCAGGAGTTCTGTTCACGCTGGTCGTCGCCGCGGCCATGGCGGTCAAGCGATACGCCATCCGGCGGTGGGCTGCCGGAGCACTCCTGGGCGCTGCGGTCTTGGCGGTCTCGGTGTTGACGGGGGTGCGAGTCAACGAGTGGCGCGACATCGCCAGCTGGGCCAACGCCCAGCTCCTGCACCATCCCGATTCCGCGGCGAGCGCCTATTTCCTGGGTGGACTTTTCGCAACCCTGGCCGAACAACAACCAGCAGCACGGGAAGCCCTGTTCGCCAAGGCCGATACCTTGTTCGCCAGATCGGGGGATTTGAACCCGGCGGAGTCTCATGCGGCGATCGCGCGCGTCGTCTTGCGTCTGAGCCTCGGCAAGGACACTCCTGACGAGATGTACGACGACATCGCCGCTCGCCTCCAGCGGGGGCGCCTCGACGCGAGCGCGCAGAGTGCTCTGACGGGACTGATCGAATGCAGCACCGTCAAGGAGTGCGTTCCTGCGGAGGCAAAGCTGCTCCTAGTGGTCAACGCCGCCCTCGACAGCCCGCTTTGTAGTGGCAGCTTCAGCTCACGAATCCTCGCGCGGTTGGCGGACTATTATGGAAACGCCAGGAATGATCCCCGTAGGGCTGTGACCTATGCCAAAGCCGCGACCGAGAGACCCGGAGCAGAGGTCGCGACATGGCTCACACTGATCCAATGGCTCGCCGTGACTGGCCACTTGGCTGAGGCAACCAAAGCGATGGACGAGCTGGATTTCAACGACCGTCAGAACGCGCTGGCTCGACCACGCGCTCAAATGCGAGCGGAACTTGATAAGGCCGCGCGGTCCACCCCCGGGTCTCTGAACCCGTAAGATCGGCCCGATCAACGCTCCCACATCATGAAACCTGCCACGCCGCGAATCTCCGTCATCCTGCCCGCAAAGAACGAGGCCGATGGCGTCGCAGTGCTGATCGGCCAGATCCGGGCGACGGTGCCAGAGGCCGAAATCTTCCTGGTCGACGACGGTTCAACCGATGCGACAGCGTCGGTAGCGGCGGCAGCTGGTGCGCGCGTAATTTCTCACCGCTACTCCATTGGCAACGGCGCCGCCATCAAGACGGGAGCCCGCGTTGCCAGCGGCGACATCTTGGTGTTCATGGATGCCGATGGACAGCACGATCCCGCAGACATCCGTCGCATGCTCGCCAAGCTCGCGGAAGGCTATGACCTGGTCGTCGGCGCCCGCGATCGCGCTTCACAGGCCAGCTTCTCCAGACTGGTGGGAAACGGGATCTACAACATTCTCGCGAGCTGGATGGTCGGCCACCGCATTGACGACCTGACGTCGGGGTTCCGCGCCGTCCGTGCAGACCTGTTCCGGGCGTTTCTCTACCTGCTTCCCAACGGGTTCTCGTACCCGACGACTTCGACGATGGCGTTTTTCCGCGCGGGCTACGCGGTCGCTTACCTCCCCATCACCGCCAAGCGGCGTACCGGCAATAGTAGCCACGTCCGCCTCCTGCGCGACGGCACTCGGTTTTTTCTCATCATATTCAAGGTGGGAACGTTGTACTCCCCACTCAAACTTTTTGCGCCCCTCAGTGCGGTGTTCTTCGCCACCGGCTGCTGGTACTACGCTTACACCTACGCAACTTCCGGGCGCTTCACCAATCTCGGATTGCTGCTGTTCCTGAGCTCGGCACTGCTGTTTGTGCTGGGCCTTTTGTCCGAGCAAATAACCACGTTGATGTACATGCGCTCCGGACAGCAGCTGCCTGCGAACCATCGCATCACCACGGAATGAAACAGCCGCCCGACATCAGCAGGCGTTGACGATGCCGTGGCGCTCCACAGTCGTCGTGCTGGCTGGCATGGGCCTACGGACCGTACTCCAGCTCGGGTTGTTCGTCGCGATCGCGCGCCTGCTCGGTGTGACGCAGTACGGCACCTTCGTCGCCGCCTTGGCTTGGGTAAGCGTGTTCACTCCCCTGTCCGGCGGGGGCGCGATCACCGTTCTGGTCCGCGATGCCTCGCGCGCGCCGGATCAGCTCCCGGCAATTCTCGCTCGCACACTCAAGATCACCGTGTCGACCAGCGTCCTCCTGATCGGCTTGAGCGTCTCCACTGGCTCGCTGGTGCTGCCACCAGTGGTGCAGTCATCCACGATTCTCTACCTCGCACTGGCGGAACTGCTTTGTGCGCCCGTCGTCGAGATTTGCGCCCGGTCGTATCAATCCCGGGAAGCGATGCTGGCTTATTCAGCGTGCAACGTCGGGCTCGTAGCAAGCCGCGTCGCCGGGATGATTTGCCTTTGGCTAATTACGGCTGAGCCGCTCCGGGCGGCGGACTGGGCCTTGACCTATCTGATGTCGTCAGTGGCTGCGTCGGGCACCGTGCTGCTGATGACGATGGGCCGGTTTGGCCGCCCCGGCGAGCAACGCGTTGCACCCTATGCGATCCGCGACGGGTTGATGTACTCGGTGGGAACCGCGTCGGCTCGCGTTCACGCCGAGATCGACAAGACGATGCTTGCCCGCTTCACCAACGTGTCGGTGGTCGGCGCGTACTCGGCCGCGGCGCGACTCGTCGACTTGCTGATGATCCCCGTGCTGGCCTTGCTGGAGGCCACTGCATCGCGTTTCTACCGGCACGGGGAAGCGGGGCCGGCGTGGGGGCTTGGCAAATCAACCAAGATGATCACGGCATCGCTATGCTATGTCGTCATTGGCGGAGCCCTGCTGTGGATATTCTCGGACAAGCTGGTCCTGCTGCTGGGACCGAGCTTTGCTGCTTCACCACAGATATTGCGCGTGCTGGTTTTCCTGCCGCTGGTCGCGGTTGTCAGGCAGTTCATGCTCATGGTGGCTCAGGGGTCCGGACATCAGCAACTCGCTGCCGTCATGCTGTCGACCGGCGCGGCGATCAATGTTGCGATCAACTGGATCGGCATCCCTCACCTGGGCTGGATCGCTTCCTTCGCGGCATCGCTGACCGCAGAAATTTTCATGGCCAGTACCTTGTACGTGGCTTTGCGCCGTGGAAGCCGCACGCAAACCAGATGAGCCACCTCCCGCGAGCTCGACGATGAAAGCCGTGATCCTTGCTGGCGGTCGCGGCACGCGCCTTGCGGAGGAGACAAGCCTGCGGCCCAAGCCCATGCTCGACATCGGCGGCAAGCCGATCCTATGGCACATCATGAAAATCTACGCGGCCCACGGCATCCGCGAATTCATCGTCTGCCTGGGCTACAAGGGCTACGTCATCAAGGAGTACTTTGCGAACTACTTCCTACACACGTCGGACGTGACGCTGGACCTGCGCAACAATTCCATCCAGGTTCACGAAAAGAAGGCCGAGGACTGGCGCGTTACGTTGATCGACACCGGCGAAGAGACACTGACCGGCGGGCGGCTGAAGCGCGTGGGTCCCTACCTGGGTGCCGACGATTTCTGTTTCACGTACGGTGACGGAGTGAGCGACGTCGATATCACGACGCTCATCGACTTTCACCGAAGCCACGGAGCGATGGCGACGATGACTGCGGCGCGGCCGCCGGGCCGTTTCGGCGCCATCGAGCTGGCCGGGGACGTGGTGTCCAACTTCCGCGAGAAGCCGGTGGGCGATGGCGGGTGGATCAACGGTGGATTCTTCGTGCTGTCCCCGAAGGTCCTGCCGTACATCGCAGGCGACGAAACGATGTGGGAAGCCGAACCACTGGAGCGCCTAGCAGCGGATGGGGAACTGAGGGCCTATCGCCACACAGGCTTCTGGCGGCCCATGGACACGCTGCGGGACAAGAATGATCTCGAATCCCTGTGGGCGGCCGGAAAGGCACCCTGGAAGATATGGAGCTGACCGCTGATTGCTGGGCCGAACGGCGCGTTTTCGTTACGGGCCATACCGGTTTCAAGGGCGCATGGCTCTGTGAGCTACTGAATGTGCTCGGCGCCAGGGTCGCCGGATATGCGCTGGAGGCACCCACAGTGCCAGCGCTGTTCGAGCAACTCGACATGGCGGCACGCATCGATCGCCATATCATCGCCGATGTGGCTGACGCGGATCTGCTGCGCCGCGAGATCCAGGCGTTCCAGCCCGAGGTCATTTTTCACCTGGCTGCGCAGCCGCTCGTGCGACGCTCGTACGCGGCGCCGGTCGAGACCTTCCGCACCAACGTCATGGGCACCGTGCACCTTCTCGAGGGCGCGCGGACGCTGACCGCCGGTTGCGCCATAGTGGTGATCACGACCGACAAGTGTTACGAGAACCACGGGCGACCCTCACCCTACAAGGAGGACGAGCTCCTCGGAGGCGTCGATCCCTACAGCAGCAGCAAGGCGTGCGCCGAATTGGTGACAACCGCGTTTCGGAGATCTTTTTTTTCGGAGGGCACGGTGCGGGTCGCCACCGCTCGCGCCGGAAACGTGATCGGCGGGGGTGACTGGGCCGACGACCGCCTACTCCCCGACGCCGTGCGGGCGTTTGCGACAGGAATGCCGCTCAAGGTCAGGTACCCAGATGCCGTGCGGCCGTGGCAGCACGTGCTCGAGCCGCTTCGCGGATACCTTCACTTGGCGCGGCGCCTGAACGCCAAGGGGGGCGAACGCTTTGCCCAGGCATGGAATTTCGGACCGGATCTGCAGGATTGTCGCCCTGTACGATGGGTCATGGACCAAGTGTGTGAGTTGTGGGGGGAACGCGTCTCATGGATCCACGATGCCGCCGCCCAGCCGCATGAGGCTGGCCTCCTGAGCCTTGACTGCTCCAAGGCCCGCGCACACCTGGCCTGGCAGCCCACGCTCCCCTTGACGAAGGCCTTGACCATGACCGTTGATTGGTACCGCGGGCATCTGCAGGGGATGAACCTGCGCTCGCTGACTCGCCAACAGATCCAGACCTACCTGACAACCGGCTCTTCCTCATGAATGCTCCGCAAGGTGGTTCCTGGCCGCGCGTGCCCTACGGCATGGCCGTCCACGGCGACGACGAGATCGCCGCCGTCGTGAACGTACTGCGCACATCCACGCAGATGGGCGTGCACGTGCAGCGATTCGAGCAGGCCATCGCCGCCTTATTCGACAAGCGTCACGGGATCATGGTCAATTCGGGATCGTCCGCTTTGCTGCTGGCGGCGGAGATCCTGGGCCTGCCACCCGGCAGCGAAGTCATAACCCCCGCCCTGACCTTCGCCACCACGGTGTCCAGCCTGATCAAGAACGGATTGGTGCCCGCATTCGTCGACGCTGCGGAGGCGTCGTACTGCATCGATGCGGACCAGATCGAATCGATGATCTCGTCGCGCACCCGGGCGCTATGCATCCCCAACCTGGTTGGCAACCTCCCGGACTGGCGGAAGATCTCGGATCTCGCCCGCAAGCATGGCCTGGTGATCATCGAAGACTCGGCCGACACCCTGGGCGCCACCATCGCCGGCCGCAGCAGCGGACAATTCTCCGACGTGAGCATCACGAGTTTCTATGGCTCCCACGTGATCAACTGCGCTGGCAATGGCGGTATGCTCTGCGTCAATGACGACGCGCAGGCGCGCCGCGCGCGGCTGCTGCGTTCGTGGGGGCGGAGCTCGTCGCTGTTCGTGGAATCCGAGAACATCGAGAACCGCTTCGACATCCGTCTCGACGACATCGAGTACGACGCCAAATTCGTGTTCGAGGCGATCGGCTACAACTTGGAACCTTCCGAGCTGGGCGCAGCTTTCGGCCTCGTGCAACTCGAGAAATTGGCGAGCAATATCGAGCGGCGAATCCAGAATTTTTCTGCGCAAGAGGCGTTTTTCGGCCAGTATCCCGACTGGTTCATCCTGCCAAGACAGGCCGCCGAATCCCGAACCGGCTGGCTCGCGTTTCCGCTGACCTTGCGCGCCGGCGCCCCGTTTTCGCGCCGCGAGCTGCAAATTTTTCTCGAGCAGCGGAACATCCAGACACGCGTGGTGTTCACGGGCAACATCTGCCGCCAGCCGGCGTTTCGCGACGTGGCCAAGCAAGTCAGACCCGGGGGCTACCCAGTCGCCGATCAGGTGATGCGAGGGGGCATGCTCCTAGCCTGCCACCACGGGCTGACGGCGACGATGCTCACGCACGTCCACGACAGTTTTCGCGAGTTCGCTGCGCGTTACCTGTGAGCGCGCACGAAGCACGTCGCACGGTGTTGTTGACCGGAGCGACTGGTTTTCTGGGCAGCGTCCTCGCCCGCCGTCTCACCACCTTGGGCTACCAGGTCATCGCCGTGACACGCCGACGGTCGGCATTGCGACGCATCTCGGTGGACGACGTTGCGCTGCTCCATCTGACCGAGGCGCTCTACTCCGCCGCCCCCTTCGAAGGCCTGCCCGCAATCCAGATGGTGATCCACACGGCGACCAGCTATGGCCGTCACGGGGAATCTGCCGACGAGATCCTCCAGCCGAATTTCGTGCTGGCGTCGCGGCTGCTCGAGGCGGCACTGGCGACCTCGGCCCGTCTGTTCATCAATGCGGATACGCTTCTGCCTCCGACCGCAAGCCAATACAGCGCCTCGAAAACCCGGTTTCGCGACTGGGCACGTGCCAGGATGGAGCGGGAGTCGATGAGCTTCGCCAACCTGCGCATCGAGCAGATGTACGGGCCGGGCGACGATGCCAGCAAGTTTTCCGCTTACGTGATCCGCAGCTGCGTGGAGGATGCCCACGCGATCAAGCTCACCGCCGGAGAGCAGATGCGGGATTTCATCCACGTCGACGATGTTGCCGCTGCGTTCGAAACCCTGATGTCCGCAGCCCCGGCTCTCCGCGCCGGCTTCCACGAGTACGAAGTGGGCACGGGCGACGCGATATCGTTGCGGGACTTCGCGAACACAGTCCGGAAGCTGGCCGGCGCGCATACGAGGCTTGATTTTGGCGCGCTGCCTTATCGCGCGAACGAGGTGATGCATTGCGTGGCCAATCCCACGGCACTGCAGCAACTCGGGTGGCGCTGCAGGCACTCGCTGCACAGCGGCCTGGCCGCAAGCATCGAAGGCGAACGGAGACTTCGTTGAAGCTCATGGTGACGGGCGGTGGCGGTTTTCTCGGGACCAACCTTGCGGCCGCAGCACTGGAGCGCGGGCTCGACGTCATGGCGCTAGACAACCTGTCGCGCATCGGCAGCCGCGCCAACCGGGACTGGCTGTTGTCGCAAGGTTCGCCGCACTTTGTCGAGGCTGACGTGCGCGATGCGGACGCGCTGGCTGAAGCGGTTCGGAGCTTCCGGCCAACCTGCGTGTTCCACGTCGCCGGCCAGGTCGCGATGACCACCTCGATCGACAACCCGCGGCTGGATTTCGAGATCAATGCGCTGGGCACGATCAATCTCCTGGAGGCGCTGCGCCAGCACTGCCCGCAAGCGCATGTCATCTATTCGTCGACCAACAAGGTCTACGGCGAGCTGGAGCAGTTTCACTACCTCGAGAAGGGCTTGCGTTACGTGTGTATCGAAAAACCACAGGGCTTCGGCGAGGACGTTCCGATCGATCCGCGTTCTCCTTACGGCTGCTCCAAGTGCGCGGCGGAGCAGTACGTGCTCGACTACAGCCGGGTCTTCGGCATGCGCACCACCGGTACTGCGGCATTCATCGATGTACGGAGGGCGACAGTTCGCGACGTTCGATCAGGGCTGGATCGGATGGTTCGTGCGGCAAGCGATGGAGCAGCGGGCCAACCCCTCCGCAGCCGCCTTTACCATTGCGGGCAACGGCAAACAGGTTCGCGACGCACTGTATGCCGACGACATGGTTAGGCTGTACTTCAGGCTCGCCGAGCTCGGTGCGTCCGTGTCTGGCCAGGCATTCAACGTCGGCGGCGGCTTGGCCAACAGCCTGTCGCTGCTCGAGCTGTTCGACCATCTGGAGCGTCGGCTGGAGATCGCGCTGCGTTACACCAGGTTGACGGCGCGATACAGCGACCAGAAGGTGTTCGTCGCCGACAATACCAAACTACAACGACTCACCGGCTGGACGCCTGCCATCGGCATCGAGGAAGGCCTTGAGCGCTTGCTGCGCTGGCTTGACGAGAGCGCCGCAGAGCCGGAACCCTGATCGATGGAGGCTGCAGCGCCGCGGGTGAGCATCCTGATTCCGGTGTACAACCGCGAGGCGTTCATCGGGCCTTGCATCGAATCCGCGCTGGCCCAGACGTTTCAGGATTTCGAAGTGGTGATCGTTGACAACGCCAGCGCCGACGCGACCTGGGCGATCTGTGGCGGCTACGCATCGCGCGATGAGAGAGTTCGCATTTTCCGGAACGACACCAACATCGGTCCCGTCCGAAACTGGCTGCGCTGCGTGGCGCTCGCGCGCGGCGAGTTTTCTAAGCTCTTGTTCTCGGACGACCTGATCGACGCCGGGTATCTTGCAGCGACGCTGCCGGTGCTGGCTGATGAACGCGTCGGCCTGGCGTTCACGGCGGTGCGCAGCGCGGACGTTGACGGCGCGGACGCTCGCATCGCGTTTCGTCTGCCCAGCTTGCGGGGCACCCAGCCCAGCGGCAGGTTCCTGCTAGCAGCTCTGACCGCGGGAAACACCCCTGTGTCACCCGGCGCGGCCATCTTGCGGACCAGGGATCTGCGCAGCGCCATCTTGGAGGAGATCCCCTCGCCAACCCTGTCGGGATTCTCCGCCACCGGGGCCGGCGTGGACCTGCTGATCTATCTGTTGACCGCCGCCCGCTATCCCTACGTCGCCCATTACCTGGCGCCGCTCGCGTTCTTCCGCGAGCATAGACTGTCGATCTCCACGGAGAAGCGGGAACTGGTTCGGGCGCAGGTCAACCAAGCGCGGATATGGTTTTGCAGGAACCACATGCCCAGCGGTTTCTACCGCGCAGTGCTGGTGCTGACGTGGCTTGTTGAACTGCGTCGCAGCCGATCATGGCTGCCGCCACACGAACTGCTGGCACGCTATGACGATACGGCCGCGCCACTGAAATCAGGCGATTTTGCAAAGGCGCTGCTGCTGCTGGGAACCTTGCTGGCCCACAAGCTTGTCGGCATCTGCTTCGGCTCCGAACTCCCGATCCGGATATAGCCATGTATGTGCCGCCACAGTTTAGCGTCGTGACCGTGGTCAGGAACGGTGTCGCGCACCTGGCGGACTGCCTGGAAAGCGTTCGCTCGCAGCGCGCCGTCCGGCTGGAGCACGTGGTGATCGACGGCGCCTCCACTGACGGTACGCAGGACATTCTCCGCCGATACGCGAACGGGCTGGCCTGGTGGGTTTCCGAACCGGACGGCGGCATCGCCGACGCCATGAACAAGGGGCTGCGCCATGCTACAGGCGACTGGCTGCTGTTCCTCAACTCGGACGACTACCTCGCGTCCGAGCACAGCCTCGCCGACGCCGCTGCCTACCTCTCCCACGAACGCAGCATCGTCGGCTTTGCCATCGACTTCCTTCATCCTGACGGCAGCGTGCGCCATGTCGTGCCGCGGCCGTCGGGATGGTGGCGAAACTTCAAGATCGGTTTGCTGCATCAGGGTACGCTCATCCGGCGTTCGCTGTTCGCGCAACTTGGCGAATACGACACGCGCTTCCGCATCGCCATGGATACCGAATTCTTTCTGCGCGCTCACCGCAACGGCGTCGCCATTAGCGTGCATCCCGAAACCACGCTGGCGGTGATGCGCAGCGGAGGCGCGGGCTCGAGCACCGATTGGGCCGGCCTTTGCACGCGGTTCGCAGAGGAACGAAAGGCGCAACTGACGCAGCACCCTACCGCCGGCTGGCGCTGCGTCTACGCCGGGTATTGGTCGCTCTACCTCGCCTATCGCCGGCTGCGACATCTGCTTCCTCGCAACTGAACCGCATCGACCCCCATGCGCGTACTGGTCCTTAGCAAGCGGCAGTACTCGGGCCGCGATCTGCTGGGGGATCGTTTCGGGCGGGTGTTCGAATTGCCCGAGCAGCTGGCACGATTGGGGCACCGGGTCGAGGGCGTGACAATCGCTTATCACCGGCGTGCGACCGACCTGGACTCCAGTCTGATCACTGACGCCGGTGTGCGATGGCGCTCGGTGGATGCACGTCCGTGGCCGCCGGGTGCACTGTTGCGTTATCGACGTCTGATCAAACAAGTCTTGGACGAGTTCGAGCCCGAGGTGCTGATCGGATTTTCCGACGCGTTCCACGCCATCTACGCGGCACGACTCGGTCGCGCCCGGCGGATTCCCACGATCCTGGACCTCTACGATCAGTTCGAGGCTTTCGGTGCGACGAGACTTCCCGGCGTCCGCACGGCTTTCCGCAACGCCGTTGCCTCATCCACCGCCGTTACATGTGTCAGTCCGATGTTGGCCGACTGGACGATCCGGCAGCGCGGCACGGCGCAGGGCGTCGTCGTGCTCGACAACGCCGTGAACCAGGACTTGTTCTTTCCGCGCGACCGCTTGCGGGCCCGTCGCCGTCTGCATCTGCCGCCGGATGCCGTGCTGATCGGCACGGCGGGCTCGCTCATGCGCGACCGCGACATCGCCACGCTTTACGGTGCGTTCGAGCGCCTTTCCGGGAAACAGCCGGATCTGCACCTGGTGGTGGCAGGCCCGCGCAACCTGCAGCCGCCTCGCCACGTGCGCGTTCACGACCTGCAATCCCTGGCGCATCGGGAGGTGCCGTGGCTGTTCGGCGCGCTCGACGTCGGCGTTGTTTGCAATGCCGACTCACTTTTCGCCCGCTATTGCCATCCTCAAAAGTTGGTGGAGATGAGGGCCTGTGGTCTGCCGGTGGTTCTGGCCGACACCTTCGCCGGGCAGCTCCGCGCAGAGCCGGGGCGCACCTGGCTTTATCGACCCGGCAACGTCGACGAGCTTTGCGTTCGGCTGGAGGATGCGAGCCTTCATGGCGTCCGCCAAGTTCCGCCCTTAGGGTCCGGATGGCAGGACCGAGGGCGCGAGCTTGACGGGCTGCTGCGCTGGGCCGTGGAGGCGCAAGCCGGCCAGGGATAGACCGCTACGCCGGTTTCTGGGCCACGAACACCATTTGGTGCGCATGGAACGGATCGATCTTCTCCATCAGCGGCTGCAGAAAATTCGGAAATGGGTACACCCCGAACCCGTAGCCCCGCACATGCGTGAACCCGAGCATGCCCAGGTATTCACGCAGGACCCGATAACTGAATACGACCAAGTGTCGGTGCTGCGGCGTATCGCGCTCGGTATCGGACTTGATCAGCTCACTCTGGACCCTGAAGAGCTCCTGATTTGACAAGAGCGCGTCGGAGTCTGGGTGTGGCCCGCTCGAAGGCATCTTCCCTGCCAGGATCAGGGCCGCAGTGAAGTAAGTGCTGATATTTGGCGTCAACAGCACCAGGCTCCCGCCAGGCTTGAGGACCCGGCGGCAGTCTCGCATGAACCGGCAGCCGTTCAGGAGATGCTCCAGGACAGACAGTCCGTACACGCACGTGAACGTATCGTCGGCCTGCGGCAGCCCTCGATTGAGATCCCATCGCTCGACCTGTAGGCCGCGGGTACGTGCCTGTTCGGCCAGTTCGCCGTTCCATTCCAGGCCGCGATATTGTGCGGGCTGGATTCCGCAGCGGCTGGAAAGCTCGTCGAAACAGCTGCCCGTACTTGCGCCACAGTCCAGGACCAGACTGGCAGGATCCAAGGATGCGGCGATTTCCCGGAAGGCCCGCCCGTAGGCTTCGCGCATCGTCCGCTGGTACAAGTCCTGGAAGTATTTCGCAAGCACCTGCCATCCCCCGTCAAGCCGTTGATGCCGCCCGTTCAAGGATATCTTTGTACCGGGTAGCAACCGCGGTCCAGTCGAAACGGGCTGCGATCTCTGCCCGCGCGGCCATGGCGCGTTCCCGTGCTTCGTGAGGATGCTCCAAGACTCGTGCGATCAAGTCGGCAAGCGATTCGGGCGTCGGCATCGCGATCCAGGCCGTCTGGCCATCGCGCACGACGACGTTGACCGCGGCAGTTTCCGTGGTCACGACGGGGCAATCGCACCCCATCGCCTCGACGACCACCAACCCCAAGCCCTCCCGGTCGCCGTCGGGCGCGACGACGAACGGCGCAACCAGCATGGCGGACTCGCAATACAGCCGCGGCAGGCCGGCATTCTCCACGGGCCCCAGAAATTCCACCTGCGTATTGATCCGCAATTCGGCACAGAGGCGCTCAAGGTGGGCTCGTTGCGGCCCGGCACCGGCGATCAGTAGCTTGATGCCGGCAATTCCGCGACTTTGCAGTACCGCAATTGACCGCAGGAGCAGATCGCAGCCCTTCTTGGGCACCAACCGGCCGACGAACAGCAGTTGCGCCCGCCGGCGGGGAATCGAGAAATCAGGTCGAAAGGATTGCTGCAGATCGACGCCCATCGGCGCGACTTGCAACTTGCCGCTGCACAAAGCCACCGTCGCAAGCTGCCGCGCCATTTCCTCGCTGACGACCGTCACGACTACAGCGGTCCGGATGACGCGGCGACGGATCGACCGCCAGAGCGCGCCCTTCAGGGCGAACAAGTCCGCTCCATGACTGGTCACCACGAGGGGCACCCGGTTGCCTCGCAGGGCCAACGCGGCAATCCAGCCTTGCGGGAACAGCCAATGCGCATGCACTGCCACGAACGGTCGCTCGCGAAGCAGTTTGCGCAGGGCGCGGTGAAGGCCGGCAAGCATCAGAGGCACGAGAAGGACGCGCCACGGCTTGGCCCGCAGGTTTCCCAGAATCCCGCCCTCGTAAGCCAATTGCTCTAGCGCGCGCCAGCAGTAGGCATAGCGGATGACGCGCATTCCCGCGGTCTCCTCATAGTCGGCAGCGCCGGGAGAGCGTGGAGCAAGCACGGTGATGTCGAAATGATCCGTCAACCGCCGGCTGAGCTCGAACACGAATGGAGGCTGCGGATCGCCCTTCCACCGTGGAAACGTGCTGGTGAGCACGCACAACGCCGGTTTTAGCCGGATTTGGGTCACGTCGGTCATGGCAAATTGGGCTGGCGATGTCGTCTGGCCTACAGCCACTATATTGTCGCTATCGCGGACTTGAGGCTTTCGGCATAATCCAGCCAAACCATGCGTTCTTCCGTCAATGGCCACCGTTAACCCAGCCGCCGAGCCTCGCGCTTATCTCAGCGGCCTCGCGCGCCGGCTGATCGCCGACGGCGTGCTGACCGAGGAAAAAGCCAGGGAAATCCAGGCTCGCGTGACTAAGGAGGAGGGCACGCTGGTCACCCTCCTGGTGGAAAGCAAGACGGTGCCGGCCGCGCGGATCGCCGAAACGGCGAGCATCGAGTTCGGCGTGCCGCTGGTCGACCTCTCCGTCGTGGAGCCCGACGTCAGCCTTCTCAAGAACCTCAACGAGCGGCTGATCCGCCAGCATCGCGCCCTGCCGCTGATCAAGCGCGGCCGGGTCCTGTACGTCGCCGTCTCGGACCCGACCAACGTCAAGGGCCTGGACGAGGTCAAGTTCGCGGCCGGCCTTGCGACCGAAGCTGTCGTGGTCGAGGAAGACAAGCTCAACAAGGCGATCGACGCCGCGATGAGCCAGATCAACTCTGCTGCGCTGGACATCGGCGACGTCGACCTCGACAAGGTCGAGGTCAAGAATGAGGACGACGACGGCCCGGCGGATCTGTCGCAAGCGGGATCCGACGACGCGCCGATCGTCCGCTTCGTGCACAAGATGTTGCTAGACGCCATCAACCAGGGCGCCTCCGATGTGCATTGGGAGCCCTACGAGAAAACGCTTCGCGTTCGCTATCGCAAGGACGGCGAGCTGCGCACGGTCGCGACGCCGCCGGTGCAGCTGGGCACCCGGATCGCCGCGCGCCTCAAGGTCATGTCCCGTCTCGATCTTGCCGAGCGCCGGGTGCCGCAGGACGGACGCATCAAGCTGATGCTCTCCAAGACCAAGGCCATCGACTTCCGCGTCAGCACCTGCCCCACGCTGTGGGGAGAAAAGGTTGTCTGCCGTATCCTCGATCCGAGCAGCACGACGGTCGGTGTCGACGCGCTCGGGTTCGAGCCCGACCAGAAGGAGCATTACCTCAAGGCGCTCGCCCGGCCGCAGGGCATGATCCTGGTCACAGGCCCGACCGGTTCGGGCAAGACGGTTACGCTCTACACAGGTCTCAACATCCTCAATACCGAAGACCTCAACATCTCCACTGCGGAAGACCCGGTGGAAATGAACATCAACGGCATCAACCAGGTGCAGATCAACCCCAAGACCGGCCTGGAATTCTCCGGTGCGCTGCGCTCGTTCCTGCGCCAGGATCCCGACGTCATCATGGTCGGTGAGATCCGTGACCTGGAGACCGCCGAGATCGCGATCAAGGCCGCGCAGACAGGACATCTGGTGCTATCCACGCTGCATACGAACGACGCGCCCCAGTCGGTGACCCGCATGGTCAACATCGGCGTGCCGGCCTACAACGTCGCCTCCTCGGTCGACCTCGTGATCGCGCAGCGCCTGGCGCGCAAACTGTGCTCCTATTGTAAGAAGCCCACGGACATACCGCACCAGGAGCTGATCCGTAACGGGTTCAAGCCCGAAGAGCTGGAAGACATAACAATCTACGAGGCCGTCGGCTGTGATCAGTGCGACCGGGGATACAAGGGCCGCACCGGGATTTTCCAGGTGATGCCGTTCACCGATGCAATGGGACGCATCATCATGGAAGGCGGCACCGCCCATCACATCGGCGACCAGGCGCGCAAGGAAGGCATCCGGGACCTTCGCGAATCGGCGCTCAAGAAGGTCCGGGACGGCGCCATCGATCTGTTGGAAGCGAATCGGACGACGATCGCGGAATAGTCGGGTAGGAGTCTTCAGACATGGCGAAAGCCCTGGCAGTCAAGGAAAGCAATTTCAAGTGGGAAGGCACTGACCGCAAAGGAACGCGGATCAAGGGTCAGACGTTCGGCGTCAGCGAGACGCTGATCAAGCAGCAGCTGCGCAAGCAGGGGATCACGCCGATCTCGGTGCGCAAGACCTCCTCGCTGCTCAGCGCGCGCAAGAAAAAGAAGATCAAGGGCCAGGATATCGCCATCTTCAGCCGGCAGATCGCCACGATGATGGTGTCCGGCGTGCCGCTGGTGCAAGCGCTGCAGATCATCGGCAGCGGCCACGACAACCCGAACATGACCGAGATGGTGTTCAAGCTCAAGTCCAAAATCGAGGGCGGATCGAGCTTCGCCGAGTCACTCCGCGAATTCCCCCTGCTGTTCGACGACCTCTACGTGAACCTGGTCGAGGCCGGCGAGAAATCGGGAACCCTGGACGCGATCCTGAACAAGATCGCCACCTACAAGGAAAAGACCGAGTCGCTGAAGAAGAAAATCAAGAAGGCGCTGTTCTACCCCAGCGCCGTCATTGCCGTGGCCTTCATCGTCACCGGCATCCTGCTCTACTTCGTGGTGCCGCAGTTCGAGTCCTTGTTCAAGGGTTTCGGCGCCGATCTGCCCGCCTTCACGATGATGGTCATCGGCATGTCGGAATTCGTGCAGAACAGGTGGTACGTAATCCTGTTCGTCAGCGTCGGGGCCATTGTCGGCTTCTCCGCGGGGTACAAACGGTCCTACGCGATGCGAAAGTTCCTCGACCGCACCTTGATCAAGCTGCCCGCCATCGGCGACATCATGTACAAGGGCGCCGTGGCGCGGTTCGCGCGGACTCTCTCCACCATGTTCGGCGCCGGCGTGCCGCTGGTGGACGCGTTGGATTCGGTCGCCAAGGCCGCCGGCAACATCATCTTCACCGAGGCGATCTACAAGATGCGCGACCAGGTCGCGACGGGCATGCAGCTGCAGATGGCGATGGGCCAGACCGGCCTATTCCCGTCGATGGCCGTGCAGATGATCGCCATCGGCGAGGAGGCGGGCTCGCTGGACAACATGTGCGCCAAGGTCGCGGATTTCTACGAGGAGGAGGTCGACAACCTCGTCGATGCGCTGTCCAGCCTGCTCGAGCCCATGATCATGGTGATCCTCGGCGTGCTGGTGGGCGGCCTGGTGGTGGCCATGTACCTGCCCATCTTCAAGCTCGGCCAGGTCATCTAGCCGCCGCGTGCATCTGATCGAGGCGCTCGCGTCTGAACGCACGCTGCTGATCGGCTGGACGGCCCTGTTCGGGCTGATTCTCGGCAGCTTTCTCAACGTCGTCATCCTGCGCCTGCCGCGGATGCTGGAGAACGACTGGTGGCGCGAGGCGCGGGCGGCGCTGCGGCTGCCACCGCGGCCGCAGCCGCGCATCTCGCTGTCCTATCCAGCCTCGACCTGTCCCGGATGCGGCAGCAGGATCCGCGCTTGGCACAACGTGCCGGTGCTGTCCTGGCTGTGGCTGCGCGGACGCTGCGCCGATTGCGCCGCGCGCATCTCGCCGCAATATCCGGCAGTGGAGCTGCTGGCCGGCCTTCTGGCGGCAATGTGCGCCTGGCATTTCGGCTGGTCTTCGCAGCTGATCCCGGCGCTGGTTCTCACGGGCTGCCTGATCGCGCTGTCGGTGATCGACCTGCGCACGCATCTGCTGCCCGATGCCATCACGCTGCCCCTGCTTTGGCTCGGACTGCTGTTGGCCACGAGCCCCGCCGGGTTCACCGACGTGCGCAGCGCGGCGTTCGGCGCAGCGCTCGGTTACGTGGCGCTGTGGCTGGTGTATTGGGCGTTCAAGCTCATCACCGGCAAGGAAGGCATGGGCTACGGGGATTTCAAGCTGCTCGCCGCGCTGGGTGCCTGGCTTGGCTGGCAGGCGTTGCCTGCCATCGTGCTGATGTCGTCGGCCGTGGGGGCCGTGGTCGGCATCGCCCTGGTCGTCACCGGGCGCGCGCGGCGGCAGACGCCGCTGCCGTTCGGGCCCTTCCTCGCCGCCGCCGGCTGGCTCGTCCTGATCTGGGGAGAGCGGATCGGCGTTCTGTACCTGCCGCCGCAAGGCTGATGCCTTACACGGTCGGACTGACCGGGGGCATCGCCAGCGGCAAGACGTTGGTGGCCGATTCGTTCGCGGCGCTCGGCGTCCCCGTGGCGGACGCCGACCAAATTTCGCGCACCGTGGTCGCGCCCGGTTCGGAGCCACTCAGGGAGATCGTCGAGCATTTCGGATCCGGCTGTCTGCTGCCGGACGGCAGCCTGAATCGCCGCTGGATGCGCGAGCGGGTCTTCGAGAACCCCTCGGAGCGCCAGCGCCTGGAAGCCATCACGCACCCGCACATTCAGGTGCGGATGCAGACGTGGCGCGATTCGCAGCTTGGACCCTATTGCATCCTGATGGTGCCCCTGCTGCTGGAGAAGGGGGAAGATTCCCTGATCGATCGCGTCCTGGTCGTCGATGCGGCGGAGCATGATCAGCTGCGTCGATTGATGCAGCGCGATCACCTCACCGAGACGCTGGCGCGCCAGATCATGGCCGCTCAGCTGACGCGGCGGGGCCGCCTGGCGTTGGCCGACGATGTCCTCGACAACACCGGCGATCTGAGCACCATCGCGCCGCAGGTGGAGGAGCTTCACCTGCGCTACCTGGGCCTCGCCGCGGAGGCGCGCTGATGCTGACGCCCACCGCGCCGCGCGCGGCTAGAATACGGCGACTGATTCTGCAGGTGCGCCGCCCTTGAACCAGATCGGCTCCGTCACGACCCCGATCATCGCCTTCGAGCAGCCGCTCAACGAGCGTGTGCGGACCTTCCTGCGCCTCGAGTTCCTCTTCGCCCAGCATCGGCATTATCGCAACGACCGCAGCAGCTGGGGCGTACGGGCGACGCTCCACGCGCTGCTCGATATCCTGACGCTGGTGTCGCGCTCCGACATCAAGGCGGAGATCATCAAGGAGCTCAACGATCAGCACGCCGCGCTGCTGCGGCTCCGGGCCCGTCCCGGCGTGGACCCGGGCCGCCTCAACACCGTCCTTGGCGAGATCACCACCGCGCTCAACGCAATGCAAAGCCTGACGACGCAGTTCATCGGCTCGGCGCTGCGCGACAACGAGTTCCTGATCTCCGTCCTACACCGCAGCACCATCCCCGGCGGAACCTGTGTGTTCGACCTGCCCGCCTACCATCACTGGCTCAACCAGCCCCAGGATTCGGTGCGTCGCGATCTAGACGCCTGGTTCGCCGATCTCAAGCCCTACGAGCTGTCGATCGGACTGCTCCTGCGCCTTTTGCGCAGCAGCACCGAAGCGGTGTCGGTGACGGCAGCCGGCGGCCTTTACCTGTACTCGCCGACGGCGACGTTCTCGCTGGTTCGGGTGCTGGTCGCGCCCGACTACCAGGTTTATCCGGAGATCAGCGCGGGCCGGCATCGCTTCACCATCCGCTTCATGGCGCTCAAGGACGTGAACGCCCGCAACCAGCAGTCCACGCAGGACATCCCCTTCCAGCTGCAGTGCTGCGTTCTCTAGCAGCGTCCAGCCGCCTTCTCCCACTCCTGGGAGCTGCACTGCTCCTCGCCACGTTTGCGCGGACCGCCTGGGTCAGCGACGACGCGTTCATCAGCTTCCGTGTGGTCGACAACTTCGTCAGTGGCCATGGCCTGGTGTGGAACCTCGACGAGCGCGTGCAGGTGTTCACGCATCCCCTCTGGCTGCTGCTCCTGAGCGCAGCTTCGGCGCTGACCGGCGAGCAGTTCTTCACGAGCTTGGCGCTCAGCGCCGCCTGCCTGCTCGCCGTTGTTTGGCTGGTCACGCGCCTCGTCGGCGACGCGCTGGGCAGCGCTGCAATCCTGCTGGTGCTGGCCTTGTCGCGCGTCTTCGCCGACTACAGCTCGTCCGGCCTGGAGAACCCGTTGTCGCACGTGCTGCTACTGGCGCTGGTCTATGCGCAGCAGCGGCTGCCGGCAAAAGACCAGGTTCGACTGGCCTGGCTCCTCTGTGCCTTGCTTGTGCTGAATCGCATCGATCTGTTGTTCCTGGCGCTGCCGATCGCTGCGAGCGTGAGCCGGCGCGGCGGCCTGCCGCTGCGCAGCCAGCTGCGCCTGGCAATGCCCGCGCTGTTCCTGCTTGGCGCATGGGCGGGATTCGCCACTCTCTATTACGGCTCGCCGCTGCCGAACACCTACTTCGCAAAGCTGACCACCGGCATCGATCGCGCGGACTACTACCGGCAGGGATGTCGCTACCTGGCCGACTTTGCCCAGTACGATCCGGCGAGCGCGATGTGGATCGGCGCCGCGCTGGTAGCGGGTCTTCTGCTTCCGGCGCAGCGCAGCGTGGCGCTGGGTATTGGACTGTATGTCGCCTACATCGTCAGCGTAGGCGGCGACTTCATGTCTGGCCGCTTCTTCTCCGCACCTTTCGTCGCCGCGACTGCGATCCTGATCGCGGCGTGGAGCCACTGGCGACCGCATCCGGCAGTGGCGGTCGTCGCCGTCATGAGCTTCGTGCTCAATCTGAACCTGACGCTCTTGAGCCCCTGGAATTACGACAATCGGCCGCTGCCTCGCTACGGCATCGTCGACGAGCGCGGCTTTGCCTATCGTGACCAGGGCCTCTGGCGCAACATCGGACAGCGCCGCTTCGCGCGCAGCGCCGCGGCCACCGAGGCCGCCGCTGCTCGCGCGCAGGGCAGCCCTTACGTCATGTGCTTCGTCGGCGCCGCAGCCTATCTCGCCGGACCGGGCGTCCACGTGATCGATGTTCTGGCGCTCACCGACCCCTTCCTGGCACGACTACCCTCGCGATGGCCGGCGCGCGTCGGGCACTACGAGCGCCCGATCCCGGATGGCTACCTGCAGTCGCTGCGATCGGGTGAGCAGCAGTTGGCCGACCCACAGCTCGCGCGGTTATGGGACGAGGTCCGGCTCGTCACCCGCGGCCCTGTCCTGCAGCCGGAGCGGCTCGCAGCAGTGGTGCGGGCAAACACGGGGCAATGGCAGGCGCTCGTGCAGGGCAGCGCATTTGCTCGTGATCCTGGTAATTTCGCGCTCAACCGACCTTGGCATTGCTACTAGGCTAAATTGGCGCGCATGAACGGCAAGCTCAAAACGATCCCTTGTCCGCGTTGCGGAGCCCAGTCACCGCTCAATGCCGCTAACGCCTGGCGCCCGTTCTGCAGCGAGCGCTGCAAGATGATCGATCTGGGCAAGTGGGCCAGCGAGGCCTATGCAATCCCCGCGGCGGAGCATCCGGACGACGACTCCGAGCCGCCGCCAGAGAATCAGCACTAGCCTTTTCCGATCAGCGCCAGTACGCGCGGATAGCTGCGGTGCCCTGGGCGTAATGACGGAACGCGTCCTCTCGCTGAGCCGGCCCCACGCCGCCGATCGCGTAGACCGGCAGGCCGCTGCCCTGCGCGAGTGACTCGAAGGCGTTCCAGCCCAGCGGCGATCGATCCGTATGCGTTGCCGTAGCGAGAACGGGTCCCAGCACGGCGGCGTCGTACCCCAACTCTCGGGCGCGCAGTAACTCGTCAGCGTCGTGACACGACGCAAGCTTCCACAGCGACGCGTGGCTGCTTGAATCGATGGACTGCAGCTTGCTTGCGCGCGCATGCCATCCGGCGGCGCCACAATCCGCGGCGGCCGCGAACTGCCGGTCGAGCACGAGCTGGATGCCGACCTCGCGTGCTCTTGGCACCAGTTCCCGCGCGAGCGCTTCGTACTGACGGTCGGCGAGCTCAGGCAGGCGCAAGCGCAACAGTGCGGCCCCGGGCAGCAGCGGCAAGCGTCCAAGGATCTGCTTCAGCGTCGCATCGGGTGGAGTGAACACGTAATCCACCGCTAGCCGCAGCGCGGAGACGATCGGCTTATCCGCCGCCAGCAGATCGTATCGGTGCAGGTCGCGGGGCTGCGCCCATGCGAGCGCCTGCGCGTCGTGCGGATGCAGCTCCCCGGAATACGCGTGCACGCGCCAGGTGTCGAGGACGACGATCCGATCCGAGTACCTGGTGGCGTACGCGGATCAGCGGTCGCGCGCCGGTCACGTGGACGCCCAGCTCCTCGCGCAGCTCGCGCTCCAGGGCCTCGCGGGGGGTCTCCCCTGCTTCGATCTTGCCGCCGGGGAACTCCCACTTGCCGGCGGCGATCTTGCCGACGGGTCGCTGCGCGATAAGGACTTCGCCCCGCTCGTTGATCAGGCAGCCGGCGGCGACGGGGATGGTGGGCTTGTACTCCGCGTTGATCTCGCGTCTTGGAGACGCGCCCCGCGTCCTTTGCGCTTCGAGTGGACGCGGGGTCATGTCCGATACTCGGCATTGATCTTCACATACTCATACGACAGGTCACACGTCCAGATCGTCGCCTGCGCCGAGCCGCGGCCCAGCCCGATGCGGATGGCGAACTCTGGTCGCTGCACGACGGCGGTGCCGAACTCCTCGCGGTAGCTCGGGTGCGGCTCGCCGGATTCGATCAGCCGCACCTCGCCCAGCGCGACGTCGACGCCGCTCGGATCCAGGCCGGCGACGCCGGCCTTGCCGATGGCCATGATGATGCGGCCCCAGTTGGCGTCGGCCGCGAACATGGCGGTCTTCACCAGCGGCGAGTGCGCCACCGAATACGCGACCAGCCGCGCCTCGGCCTCGTCCCGCGCGCCGCCGACCTCCACGCTGATGAACTTGGTTGCACCCTCGCCGTCACGCACGATCGACTGCGCCAGGTCGCGGCACACGTCGGTGACCGCACGTGCGATCGCGGCGAGATCGGCGTGATGCTCATCGACCTCTTCGCTGCCAACCTGGCCGGTGGCAAACAGCACGCAGGAATCGTTGGTGGAGGTATCGCCGTCGACGGTGATGCAGTTGAACGAGCGGCTCACCGCCTGCGTCAGCACCGCTTGGGCAGCTTTCTGGCTCAGGCGCGCGTCCGTGCCGATGAAGGCGAGCAGCGTCGCCATGTCGGGACAGATCATGCCGACGCCCTTGGCGATGCCCGTCACGGTCACTTCGCCCTGGCTGGTGTGCAGCCGGCGCGTGGCGCCCTTGGGCACGGTGTCCGTCGTCATGATGGCGCGGGCGGCGTCGAGCCAGCCGTCTTCGCGCAGGCTCGCCCGCGCAGCCGGCACGGCGTCCATCATCCGGTTCAACGGCAGGCGCACGCCGATGACCCCGGTGGAGAACGGCAAGACCTGGTCGGGCCGCAGGTTCAGCTGCAGGGCCACCGCCACCATGGCGGATCGCCCGTCTTCCATGCCGGCGGCGCCGGTGGCGGCGTTGGCATTGCCGGAGTTGATGAGCAACGCGCGGATCTGCACGTCGGACGACAGCGCTTGCCGGCACAGCAGCACGGGGGCTGCACAGAACGCGTTGCGCGTGAAGACGCCGGCGACCTTGGTGCCTCGCGCCAGCTCTATCAGCACGAGGTCCTTGCGGCCCGGCTTCTTGATCGCGGCCTCGGCGGCTCCCAGCCGCACGCCTTTGACGGGGTGAAGGAAGTCCGGTGCGGTCAGGTTGACGGCCATGCGGCCGCCATTATTCCAGCTTGCCGTGGCACTGTTTGAATTTCTTTCCGGAGCCGCACCAGCACGGATCGTTGCGTCCGAGCTTGGGCCCCTGGCGCACGATCGTTTCAGGCTTCTCGATCGGACGTCGACCGGTCTCGACGGGGCGACCGCTCGCAGCGGCGGGCGGGGGCTCGGCCTCGCCAGTGTCGCCGGCCGTCGCCGCGGCGGTGGCATCGGCATGCTGCATCTGCATGCGCTTCTCCATCGCCGCTGCCTGCTTGCGTCGCTGATCCTCGACCTTCTGCACCTCGGCCTCGGTCTGGATCTGCACCTTGGCCAGGATCGACACGACCTCGTGCTTGAAGCGCGCCAGCATGTCGTTGAACATGTTGAACGCCTCGCGCTTGTACTCCTGCTTGGGATCCTTCTGCGCATAGCCCCGCAAGTGGATGCCCTGCCGCAGGTAGTCCATGGCCGCGAGGTGCTCGCGCCAGAACTGGTCCATCACCTGCAGCACGATGGCTTTCTCGAAATGCTCGAGCACCGCCGCGCCGACGCGCTCCTTCTTTTCGGTGTAGGCCTGCTCGAGCTTTTCCCGGATGCGCGCCCGCAGCCCTTTCTCGTCGAGGTCCTTGTCGTCGTCGAGCCACTGCTTGATCGGCAGCGGCAGCTGGAAGTCCCGCTTGAGCGCTTCCTCCAGGCCCGGCGGATCCCACAGCGATTCGACCGATTGTGGCGGGATGTGCGCGTCGATCACGGCACTGACCACATCGCCGCGGATGTCCTCGATCATCGGCGTGACCTTCTCCGCGCCCATGATCTCGTCGCGCAGCTCGTAGATGACCTTGCGCTGGTCGTTGGCGACGTTGTCGTAATCGAGCAGATGCTTGCGGATGTCGAAGTTGTGCGCCTCGACCTTGCGCTGCGCAGTCTCGATGGCGCGCGTCACCCAGCGGTGCTCGATCGCCTCGCCTTCCTCCATGCCCAGTCCCTGCAGCATCGAGCGCATGCGCGGCGGCGTGAAGATGCGCATGAGCGTGTCGTCGAGCGACAGGTAGAAGCGCGACGCGCCCGGATCGCCCTGCCGCCCGGAGCGTCCGCGCAGCTGGTTGTCGATGCGCCGCGACTCGTGGCGCTCGGAGCCGATGACGTAAAGCCCGCCCGACGCGACCACCGTGTCGTGACGCTTCTGCCACTCGGCGCGCACTTGGTCGCGCGCGGCCTTGTCTTCCGCCGGCAGCTTCGCCAGCTCCGCCTCCAGCGAGCCGCCGAGCACGATGTCGGTGCCGCGGCCGGCCATGTTGGTGGCGATGGTGATGGCGCCGGGCATGCCGGCGTTGGCGATGATCTGCGCCTCGCGCTCGTGGTTCTTGGCGTTCAGCACCTCGTGCGCGAGCTTCTCCTTCTGCAGCAGCGCCGACAGCAGCTCCGAGGTCTCGATGGACGCGGTGCCCACCAGCAGCGGCTGGCCCCTGGCGTGCGCGACCTTGATCTCGTCGATCACCGACTTGAACTTGTCCTTGGCGTTCAGATAGACCAGGTCGCCCTGGTCCTTACGCACCATCGGCATGTTCGGCGGGATCACCACGACTTCCAGGTTGTAGATGCTCTGGAACTCGTAGGCCTCGGTGTCGGCCGTGCCGGTCATGCCGGAGAGCTTCTTGTACAGGCGGAAGTAGTTCTGGAACGTGATCGACGCCAGCGTCTGGTTCTCCTGCTGGACCTTGACGTTCTCCTTGGCCTCGATGGCCTGGTGCAGGCCGTCACTCCAGCGCCGCCCGGGCATCATGCGGCCGGTGAACTCGTCGACGATGATCACCTCGCCGTTGCGCACGATGTACTCGACGTCGCGCTTGTAGAGGTGGTGCGCGCGCAGCAGCGCGTTCAGGTGATGCATCAGCACGATGTGCTGCGCGTCGTAGAGCGATTCCTCCTCGCCGATGAGCCCCAGGCCGTGCATCAGCTGCTCGACGCTCTCGTGGCCGGCCTCAGTCAGGTGCACCTGCTTGGACTTCTCGTCGACCGCAAAATCGCCGGGCCCCTCGGATTCATCCGACGGATCGGCCTTGGGCTCCTGACGCGTCAGGCGCGGGATGATCGCGTTGAGCCGGCGATAGAGCTCCGGATCCTCGTCGGTGGGCCCCGAGATGATCAGCGGCGTGCGTGCCTCGTCGATCAGGATCGAGTCGACCTCGTCGACGATCGCGTAGTACTGGCCCCGCTGGACCTTGTCGCCCAGCGCGAACGCCATGTTGTCGCGCAGGTAGTCGAAGCCGAACTCGTTGTTCGTGCCGTAGGTGATGTCGCAGCCATAGGCGGCGCGCTTCTCCGCCTGGCTCTGGCCGGCGACGATCACGCCGACGGCCATGCCCAGGAAGTTGTAGATGCGGCCCATCCACTCGGCATCGCGGCGCGCCAGGTAGTCGTTGACGGTGACCACGTGCACGCCCTTGGCGGGAAGCGCGTTGAGGTAGACCGACAGCGTCGCCACCAGCGTCTTGCCCTCGCCGGTCTTCATCTCGGCGATCTTGCCCTCGTGCAGGACGGCGCCGCCGACGAGCTGCACGTCGAAGTGGCGCATGTTGACCGCGCGCCTGCCGGCCTCCCGCACTACGGCGAAGGCGTCCGCCTTGACCTGTTCCAGGGTCTCGCCCTTGGCCAGGCGCTCGCGCAGCACAGCCGTCTGCTGCCCGATCTCGGCGTCGGACATCTTTTGATACTTCTCCTCCAGCGCGGCGACCTGTTTGACCAGGCCCTGCAGGCGCTTGAGAAGACGTTGATTCCGGCTGCCGAAGAGGCGGGCCAGGAAATTGGAAGCCATATATTTTCTTGGTTTAGGACGCGCGGATGGGAGCGGCGGCAAAGCCGCGGCTCAAGCCGCGGAGCGATTTTACCTTGACTGGGGTTTCAACCCGGAAGTTTCAAGGTTGCGCCGCTACCGAGCGGCTTCGATGTACTTCTCGGGATTGACCACGACGCCGTTCAGCAGGACCTCGAAATGCACGTGCGGGCCCGTGGCGCGTCCGGTTTCTCCCATCAAGGCGATCCGGCCGCCCTTCTTGACCTGATCGCCAACCTTCACCAGGACTTTGGCGTTGTGGCCATAGCGGGTCACGTAGCCGTTGCCGTGGTTGACCTCCACCAGCTGGCCGTAGCCGTAGCGCTCGCCGGCCTCGGTGACGACGCCGGCCGCCACGGCCTGCACGGTCGATTTGGGCGCACCGGCGAAGTCGATGCCGGCGTGGAACGCGCGCCGGCCGGTGAACGGATCGTTGCGCATGCCGAAGATCGACGAGATCCAGCCCTCGCCGATCGGCCAGCCTGACGGCTTGACCTCGCGCTGCAGGCGGCTTGCCAGGAGCAGATCCTCGACCACCCGCAAGCGCCGCTCGCGATCGCCAAGCTGCGCTTCGAAGGCGTCGAGCTCGGCCTGCGACTGCTGCACGCTCAGCGAAGGTCCCGACAGGTCGTCGCCTTCCGGACCGCCCAGTGGCGGCGCCGAAGCGAAGTCGAACTCCTTGGGATCCAGGCCCGCCATCTGGGTCAGCCGTCCGCCCGCAGCGTCCAGGCGCATCACGCGCGCCTGCAGCTCTGCCAGGCGCCGTGACAGCGCCTGGCTGTTGGTGTCCATCTGCACGCGCAGGGTTAGCAGATGCTTGTGCTGCAGGCGGATCTCGTCGGCCCATGCAGTCAGCAAGCCATCCGGCAGCGCCGCTGCCGGTGCCTGCAGGCGGTAGCCCACCATCACCAGGCCCGCCGCGAAGGCCAGGATCGCAAGTCCGAGCAGACTCGCCAGGAGGGCGTCGAAATGCACGCGCCAGCTGCGGCCCTGCCGGGTGCTGACAACTATAATGTCCATGCGATGGGCAAGCTCCCAATTCCGTCCGCGGCGCCCGAGTCGAGCGCGCGCTCCCTGAACGCCCGCTCTCTAGGCGATGCGCTCGACCAACCTCAGCTGCAATCCCTGCTCCAGCGCGCCGGCGAGCTTGCCGGCATCCAGCGCGAGCTGCGCTCTTATCTCGATGAGCCCTGGGCCGAGGCTGTGCGCGTCGCCAACCTGCGCGGCACGACGCTGGCCCTGCACGTAAGCCATGGCGCGGCGCTGACCGCGCTGCGGCATCGACAGGAGGAGCTGGTCGCTGCGCTCAATCGACGGCTCGGGCTGCAGATCACGCGCCTGGAGCTCAAGGTCCGCCCCGCGCCTTCCCTGGGCGCGAGCTGACTCCGGGGCTCCCCGGCCATTCATCACGCGGCAGCCACGACGCCCTTGACGTAGGCCATGGGCGCGTCCTGCGCGCGCGGGAAGGTGACGATCTCCCAGGCGTCGCGATCAGCCAGCAGGGCCCGCACCAGCACGTTATTGAGGTGATGTCCCGACTTGTAGGCGGTGTAAGCCCCGATGAGGCTGTGGCCCGCCAGGTACAGATCGCCGACAGCGTCCAGGATCTTGTGCCGCACGAACTCGTCGTCGTAGCGCAGGCCTTCGGCGTTGAGAACCCGGAACTCGTCCATGACGATGGCGTTGTCCAGGCTGCCGCCCAGCGTGAGGTTGCGCGAGCGCAGGTACTCGACCTCGTTCATGAAGCCGAACGTGCGCGCGCGCGCCACTTCCTTGACGTAGCCGGTCGTGGAGAACTCGACCGTCGCGCTTTGCCGGCTGGTCTTGAACACCGGATGCTTGAACTCGATGCCGAACGACAGGCGGTAGCCGTCGTACGGCTCGAAGCGCGCGAACTTGTCCCCGTCCTGCACCTGCACCGGCTGGCGCACGCGGATGAAGCGCTTGGGCGCCTGCAGCTCGTGGATGCCCGCCGACTGCAGCAGGAACACGAAGGGCCCGGCGCTGCCGTCCATGATCGGCACTTCCGGGGCGGAAAGCTCCACCACGCAGTTGTCGATGGACAGGCCGCAGAGCGCCGACATCAGGTGCTCGATCGTGGCCACCCGTACCTTCGGCTGGTCGCCATGCGGCCCGCTGACCAGCGTGCTGCACAGCGTGGTCTCGCCGACCAGGTCCGCCCGGGCCGGCACTTCCACCGGCGGCGACAGGTCGACGCGCCGGAAGACGATGCCGGTGTCCGGCCCAGCGGGCAGGAGCGACATGAACACGCGCTGGCCCGAGTGCAGGCCTATGCCGCTCGCGCGGATCGGATTTTTGAGTGTGCGCTGTCTGAGCATTCCAGATGCTGCCGGGGCGGCTTAGGAGAAACCGGCCGCCGTTCCCCCGGCGCCGGAATTGGGCCTGAATTCTATCATGTAGCCCCCTTTTGCCGCCCCGCCGCAGTCCTCAATCCGCCTGGTTGCGAAGGAACGTCGGGATGTCGATCACCTCGGAGTGACCCCAGTCCGGCGTGCCCTTGACCGCTTCCGGCATTGCCGCCCGGCCATGCTGGAACGCCGGCGTGGTCTCGGCGATGTGCATGCTGCGCGTCCGCGGGTGCGCGTCGTGCGTTCCCGTCTTCTGCATCGGCATGGGCACCACCTTGGTCTCCGGCTGGTTCTTGGAGCCAAGGCCGGTGGCGACCACCGTCACCCGCAGCTCGCCGTCGAGCGACAGGTCGAGCGAGGTTCCGTACTTGACGTCGACGTCCTCGGCCGCGATCTGCATGACGCGCTCGTTGATCTTCGTCACCTCGCGCATCTTCAGGCTGCGGTCGCAGGCGATGTTGATCAGCACGCCGCGGGCGTTGGCCAGCTCGATGTCCTCGATCAGCGGGCTCGACAGCGCCGCTTCCACCGCATCCAGCGCGCGGTTCTCGCCCTTGCCGGAGCCCAGGCCCATCATGGCCTTGCCGCGGTTGAGCATGACGGTGCGCACGTCGGCGAAGTCGACGTTGACGATGCCGGGGCAGGTGATGAGGTCCGAGATGCCCTGGACCGCATTCTGCAGCACGTCGTTGGCCGCCTTGAAGCAATCCTCGAGCGACGCGTCCTCGCCGAGAACCATGGTCAGCTTCTCGTTGGGGATGAGGATCAGCGAGTCGACGTTCTTCTCGAGCTCCTCGATGCCACGCACCGCCTGGCTCATGCGCTTCTTCTGCTCGAACAGGAACGGCTTGGTCACGACGGCGACCGTCAGCACGCCCATCTGCTTGGCGATCTCGGCGATGACCGGAGCCGCGCCCGTGCCGGTGCCGCCACCCATGCCGGCGGTGACGAACAGCATGTCGGTGCCCTCGATCAGCTCACGGATGCGCTCCTTGTCCTCGAGCGCCGCCTGCCGGCCCATGTCCGGGTTGGAGCCTGCGCCAAGTCCGCGTGTGATCGCGGGGCCCAGCTGCAGCACCGTCGACGCCACGCAGCGCTCCAGATGCTGCTTGTCGGTATTGGCGCAGATGAACTCCACTTCCTGAATGCCCGCACGCACCATCTGGTTGACGGTGTTGCAGCCCCCTCCGCCCACGCCGATCACCTTGATGACCGCGCGGTTTGTTTGCCCATCGGTTAATTCGAACACTTCGTCTTTCTCCTTCATGACTGTCTCCTGGGAGGAACCCCGACCCGAGAATCGATCTCGAGAACCCTTGTTGCCGAACCCTGTTCTGTTGCTCATTAGAAATGCCCCGTGAACCACTGCCTGACCCTTTCCCCTAACTGCCGCAATCCGGCTTGCTGGGGCTCCTGTGCACCTTGTTGCTGCTGCCGCCGGCCATAAAGCAGAAGGCCCACGGCAGTTGAATAAATCGGATTGCGCGCGACGTCGGTGAGTCCCGACACGTTCTGTGGCAGCCCCACGCGCACGGGCAGCTCGAACACTTCTTCCGCAAGCTCGATGACGCCTTCGAGCTTGGCGCTGCCGCCGGTCAGCACCACGCCGCCGGCGACGGCGTCGTAGAAGTCCGCGCGATGCAGCTCCTTGCGGATGAAGCGGAACAATTCCTCGTAGCGCGGCTTGATCACCTCGGCCAGCGTCAGGCGCGACAGGCGCCGCGGCGGTCGCTCGCCGACGCTGGGCACCTCGATGTCCTCGTCGTGCCGGATCAGCTGCGGCGCCGCGCAGCCGTACTTGAGCTTGATCTCCTCGGCGCTCTGCGGCGGCGTGCGGAACGCGACCGCGATGTCGTTGGTGACCTGGTCGCCGGCGATCGGGATCACCGCGGTGTGGCGGATGGCGCCGCCCTTGAACGCGGCAATGTCGCTGGTGCCGCCGCCGATGTCGACCATGCAGATGCCCAGGTCGCGCTCGTCGGGCTGCAGCACGGCGTAGCTCGACGCGAGCGGCTGCAGGATCAGCTTGTCGACGGTGAGCCCGCAGCCCTCGATGCACTTCTGGATGTTCTGCGCGGCGGTGACCGAGCCGGTGACCATGTGCACCTTGGCTTCCAGGCGCACGCCGGACATGCCGACCGGCTCGTGGATGCCTTCCTGCCCGTCGACCGCGAACTCCTGCGGCACCACGTGCAGCACCTTCTGGTCGGCCGGGATCGCCATCGCGCGGGCGGCGTCGACGACGCGATCGACGTCGGCCTGCGTCACCTCCTTGGTGCGCACGCCGACGATGCCCTGTGAGTTGAAGCTCTTGATGTGCGAGCCGGAGATGCCGACGAACACGGACTGGATCCGGCAGCCGGCCATCAGCTCGGCTTCCTCCACCGCACGGCGGATCGAGGTCATGGTTGCCTCGATGTTGACGACGACGCCTTTCTTCATGCCCTTGGACGGCGCGCTGCCCAGGCCAATCACCTCGATCGAGCCGTCCTCGGCGTGGCTGCCGACGATGGCGACGACCTTGGACGTGCCGATGTCCAGGCCGACGATGAGGTCCTTCATGACCTTCTTGCTCATCGCTTCCCCCCTGACGCGGCTTTCGGCGCGGCCTTGAAGCCGACGGCGAAGCCATTCGAATAATGCAAATCCACGTACTGCACCTCGCTTCGTTTTTCGTTGAGCGCCTGACGCACCGGCCCCGTGATGAAACTGATCTGCTCGTCCAGCTCGCCGCGCCCGAAGCGCAGCTCCACGCCGTCGGCTGCGCGCGCGACCCAGTCGCCGCGCTCGCTGAGCGACAGCGCCACCGGCGCAAAGCCGGTCGACGCGAGCGCCGCGCCCAGACGGTCGTAGGCGTCGCGCACCTCCCGCTGGCGTCCATCGGGGCCCGACAGCTGCGGCAGGCCGATCGGCATCTCGTCGACCGGCACCGTGAACACCTTTCCCTCGGTGGACAGCAAGGCGTCGTTCCAGCGCGCGAACGGCTCGTGCTCCCAAATCCGCACGCGCACGACGCCGGGCCAGGCCCGCTCCACGCGCGCACGCGCGATCCAGGGAAGCTGCTCCAGCTGCGCCTTGACCTGCTCCATCTGCGGCGCGGCCGCGCCAGCGGTCAGCAATTGCTTCAGGCTGTCGCGCAGCTTGTCGGGATCGACCTTGTCGAAGCTGCCTTCGAGCTCGAGCTGGGTGACGCCCGCCTCGCGCGCGTCCTGCACCTCGAACACGATCGCCGCCACCAGCGCCAGGCCCAGCGATGCCGCAACCGCCTGCAGCGCCGTCATCCACCAGCGTGCGGAACTGTCGGAAGGCGTCTGGATGGCCACGGCGGTCACAGGCTCGTCTCGAGGATCGCCCAGCACAGGTCGTCGAAGCCGATGCCGCGCGCCTTGGCGGCCATCGGCACCAGCGAGTGCGAGGTCATGCCGGGAACGGTGTTGATCTCCAGCAGGAACGGCTGCTCGCCGTCGACGAGGAAGTCCACGCGACCCCAGCCGCTGGCGCCGACGAGATCGAACGCCTGCAGCGCGATCTCGCCCAGCTTCTTCTCCAGCGCCGCGGAAACGCCCGACGGACAGTGATACTTGGTGTCCTCGGCGATGTACTTGGCGTGGTAGTCGTAGAACTCGCCGGCCGGCACGATGCGGATCGACGGTAGCGCTTCGCCGTCGAGGATCGCGACCGTCATCTCGGCGCCTTTGACGAAGCGCTCGGCCATCACCGCACGGCCTTCGCCGTGCGCGTCGGCAAACGCCTTGGCGATCTGCTCGGCCTTCTTGACGATGGTGACGCCGACGCTGGAGCCCTCGGCGACCGGCTTGATCACGAACGGGAAGCCGAAGCGCTTGCCGGCTGCGTCGGCTTCGGCAACGGACTTGAGCACGGCGAAATCGGCGGTGGGCAGCCCTTCGGCTTTCCAGATGCGCTTGGCCGCGACCTTGTCCATCTTGATCGCCGAGCCGGCGACGCCGGTGCCGGTGTATGGCACGCCCTGCAGCTCCAGCGCCGCCTGCACGGAGCCATCCTCGCCCGCGCCCCCGTGCAGGACGATGAAAGCACGATCGAAGCCGTCGGCCTTCAGGGACAGGATCTTCGCCGGCGTCGCGTCCACCGCCACGGCGCTCACCTGCTTGCGCACGAGCGCCTCGTGCACGTTCTTGCCGCTCCAGTTCGAGACCTCGCGCTCGGCAGACCAGCCGCCCATCAGCACGGCGACCTTGCCGAAGTCCCTGGCGCTGGACGTGCGCTTACGCATCGGCGCGCTCTCCGACAATCTTCACTTCCGTCTCCAGCTCCACGCCCTGCTGCTCGTTGACCGCCTTCTGCACGTGCTCGATCAGCGCTTCGACGTCGGCGGCGCGCGCGGTCTCGTCGGTGAGGATGAAATTGGCGTGCAGCTTCGAGATCTCGGCGCCGCCGATGCGAAAGCCCTTGAGACCACAAGCCTCGATCAGGCGCGCAGCGTGATCGCCCGGCGGATTGCGGAACGTCGAGCCGGCGCTGGGCTTGCCCACCGGCTGCGTGGCCTTGCGCTTGGCGATCCAGGCCTTCATGTCCTTCGCCGCGGTGCCGTCGGTGTCGGGCGCGAACCGGAAGCGCGCAGCGATGAATCCGACCATGCCCGCGGGCCATTCGACATGCCGATAGCCGTAGGTGAATTGCGATTTGGGCAGCCACTCGCAGTGGCCGTCGCGGAACATCACCTCGACGCTTTCGGCGACGTCCCAGGTCTCGCCGCCGTGCGCGCCGGCGTTCATCGCCAGGGCGCCGCCGACCGTGCCGGGGATGCCGGCGAAGAAGCCGCCGCCGGAGAGCTTCTGCTCGACGGAGAACTTCGCGAGGCGCGCGCAGTGCACGCCAGCTTCGGCATACACGATGTCATTCCCGCGAAGGCGGGAATCCAGTTTTTCTTTTTCTTCCAGGCGCAGCTCTTCCAGCGCGCCATGCAGCGAGATCACCGTGCCGCGCCAGCCGCCGTCGCGCACCAAGAGGTTGCTGCCCAGGCCCAGCCACAGGATCGGTTCCTGCGCCGGCAGCGAGCGCACGAAGCTGGCGAGATCCTCGCGGCCCGCGGGCTCGTAGTAGCGGTCGGCCGGTCCGCCGACGCGCCAGGAGGTGTGTCGCGACAGCGGCTCGTTGCGCAGCAGCTGGCCGTTCATGCCGCACCGCCAAACTTCTGCACCAGCAGCGCGGGCAGCTGGCCGATGTCGCCGGCGCCCAGCGTCAGCAGCAGATCCCCGTCCTGGGCCACGCCGCCGATGACGTCGGCAACGTCCGCCGCCGACTTCACGAACACCGGCTCGATCTTGCCGCGCACGCGGATGCAGCGCGCCAGCGCGCGGCCATCGGCGCCGTCGATCGGCTCCTCGCCCGCAGCGTAGACCTCGGTCAGATAGAGGGCGTCCGCGGTCGAGAGCACGGCGCAGAAATCGTCGAACAGGTCGCGTGTGCGCGTGTAGCGATGCGGCTGGAACGCCACGGTGAGGCGACGGCCCGGATGCGCCGAGCGCATCGCCTGGAACGTCGCCGCGATCTCGCGCGGATGATGGCCGTAATCGTCGACGACCAGCACGCGCTTGCCGGCGACGCCGATCTCGCCGTGCGACTCGCAGCGCCGGCCCACGCCTTCGAAACGGTTCAGCGCGCGGCGGATGGCGTCGAACGGGACGTCGAGCTCGTGCGCGATGGCGACGGCGGCCAGCGCGTTGAGCACGTTGTGCCGGCCCGGAAGATTCAGATGCAGCTCTTCGCGCGTGCCATCGGGCATCACCACCGTGAAGTGCGCGCCGGTGCCGTCGGGACGAACGTCCTCCGCGCGGATGTTGGCGTCGGAGGCAAAGCCGTAGGTGACGATCGGGCGGCCGATCGCCGGCAGCGCGTCGCGCACGACCGGATCGTCGACGCAGAGCACGGCCAGGCCGTAGAACGGCAGACGGTGCAGGAAGTCGATGAACGCGGCGCGCAGCTTCTTGAAGTCGCCGCCGTAGGTTTCCAGGTGATCGGCGTCGATGTTGGTGACGACGCTGATCAGCGGCGTCAGCAGCAGGAACGACGCGTCGCTCTCGTCGGCCTCGGCGACGAAGTACGAGCCGGCACCCAGGCGCGCGTTGGCACCGGTCGCCTTGACGCGGCCGCCGACCACGAAGGTCGGATCCAGGCCGCCCTCGCCCAGGACGCTCGCGACGAGGCTCGTCGTGGTGGTCTTGCCGTGCGTGCCGGCGATGGCGATGCCGTAGCGGAAGCGCATCAGCTCGGCGAGCATCTCGGCGCGGCGCACGACCGGGATCAGGTTCTCGCGCGCCCACTGCAGCTCGGGGTTGCCTTCCTTCACGGCGGTCGAGACGACGAGCGCGTCGGCGCCTTTGACGTGCTCAGCCTTGTGGCCGTAGTGCACCTTGGCGCCGAGCTCGATCAGGCGCTGCGTCGCCGCGCTCTTCTTCAGGTCGCTGCCGCTCACCTCGTAGCCGAGGTTCAGCAGCACTTCGGCGATGCCGGCCATGCCCGAGCCGCCGATGCCGAGCATGTGCACGCGCTTGACCCGCCGCATGGGCGTGTCCGTGAGGCGCTTGCTTGGCGCGCGGCTCGGGCTCATGCGATGGCACCGCCCGCGGCGAGGACCTTGCCGACGATCGACTGCGTCGCATCCGGCCAGGCGCGCGTGCGCGCCGCTTCGGCCATCGAGACCAGGCGCGCGCGATCCGACAGCAGCATGTCGAGCGTGGCGGCGAGCTTCTCCACGGAGAGGTCCGCCTCCTGGATCAGCAGCGCCGCGCCGGCGTTGGCCAGGTATTCGGCATTGCGCGTCTGGTGATCGTCGACGGCGTGCGGATACGGCACCAGCACCGAAGCGCAGCCCGCGGCGGCGAGCTCGGCGATGGTGGACGCGCCGGCGCGGCACAGCACCAGGTCGGCCCATGCGAACGCTTGCGGCACGTCCTCGATGAACTGCCGCACTTCGGCGTTCACGCCGGCTTTGGCGTACGCGGCCTGCGCGATGTCGAGCGTGCGTCCGGCCTGATGAAGCACTTCCGGACGGCGCGCCTCGGGAATCAGCTTCAGCGCCTCCGGCATGCGCTCGTTGAACGAGCGCGCGCCCTGGCTGCCGCCGATCACCAGCACGCGCCGCGTCTGCCGCGCGAGGCGCTCGCGCGGGGCGGGCAGCAGGATGAAACCGGCGTGTACCGGATTGCCCACGGCCAGGGCACGTCTGAAGGTTCGGGGGAACGCTTCAAGCACGCTTATCGCGATACGCGCCAGCAACCGATTCGTGAGCCCCGCCGCGGCGTTCTGCTCGTGGATCACCAGCGGCCGGCCGGTGAGCCAGGCCGCCAGCCCACCGGGACCGGCGGCGAAGCCGCCCATGCCGAGCACCACCTGAGGCCGCTGACGGCGCAGCGCCGCAAAGGCGTCGAGCATGGCGCGCCAGATAAGCAGCGGCGCCGACAGCAATTTCTTCACGCCCTTGCCGCGCAGGCCCGACACGCGGATGAACTCCATCGGGATGCCGTGCGTGGGCACGCGCTTGGACTCGAAGCTGTGCGGCGCGCCCATCCACACGACGTCGTGACCGCGACTCTTGAGCTCTTCGGCGACAGCGAGCGCGGGGAACACGTGACCGCCGGTGCCGCCAGCCATTATCAAGATCTTCACGAGCGATCTCCCGTGAAGAAGCTGAGCTGGCCGGAATCGAACGCCGGCTTGCGTGTGGCCTTCTTCGCCGGCGCCGCATGCTCGCGCCGCTTGGCCGCGAACGCGCCGGAAGGCTGGCCCGCGGCTTCGAGACGGTTCTCGTGATCCACGCGCAGGATCAGCGCCAGCATGACGCTGACGGTGATGAGGCTGGAGCCGCCGTAGCTGATGAGCGGCAGCGTCAGGCCCTTGGTCGGCAGCAGGCCCATGTTCACGGCCATGTTGATCAGCGCCTGCAATCCCAGGCACGCCGTCAGCCCGTAGCAGAGGTAGGCGCGGAACCGGCGGTTGAACAGCTCCGCCTGCCGGGCGATGGCGAAGCCGCGCCAGACGACGATGGCGAAGAGCGCAAGCAGGACCACCACGCCGGCCAGTCCGAACTCCTCGCCCATCACCGCGAAGATGAAGTCGGTGTGGGTCTCGGGCAGGTACAGCAGCTTCTGCACGCTGTTGCCCAGGCCGACGCCGGTCCACTCGCCGCGTCCGAGCGCAATCAGGGACTGCGCCAGCTGCCAGCCGCCGTTCTCGATGTCGGCCCAGGGATCGGAGAACGCCAGCAGGCGCCGCATGCGATAGGCGGACGTCGCCACCAGCAGTGCGAACGCGCCGGCGCCGGCGCCGAGCAGCAGGCCGAGGAACGACAGCCGTGCGCCGCCGAGGAACAGCATCAGGAAGGCGACGCCCATGAGGATGGCGGTGCCGCCGAGGTCCGGCTCCATCAGCATCAGGCCCGCGGCCAGGCACAGCGGCGCCAGCGGCTTGAGCAGGCCGACGAAGCTGTTCTGCAATTGCGCCTGCCGCCGGACGATGTAACCGGCGAGATAGATCAGCATCGCCAGCCGCGCGGGCTCGGAGGCCTGCAGGCGGAAGCCGCCGACGTGCAGCCAGCGGCGCGCGCCGTTGACGCCGATGCCGAGGCCCGGGATCAGCACCAGCACCAGCAGCATCAGCGCGAAGGCCATCAGCAGATAGCCAGAGCGCTCCCACGCAGCCATCGGCACGCAGAACGTGAACGCGCCGCAGCCAAGGCCAAACAGCGCGAACGACATCTGCTTGTAGAAGAAGTAGAGCGGCGCGCCGGTGAGCTTCTCGGAGACCGCCACCGAGGCCGACGCCACCATCACCAGGCCCCAGCACGCCAGCGCCAGCGCCGAGAGCCCCAGCGGCGCGTCGAGTCCGTACTGCATGCGCAGCGCGCCGATCATTGCGCGGCACTCGTGACGGCGGCGCAGAACTGCTCGCCGCGATCTTCGTAGTTGCGGAACTGGTCGAAGCTCGCACAGGCCGGCGAAAGCAGCACGCGGTCGCCCGGCGATGCCAGCTGGCGGGCGCGCGCGATGGCATCGGCCATGGTCGCCTCGCGATAGATCGGCAGTGCGCCGAGCACGTCCTCCTCGATCTTCGCGGCGTCCTGCCCGAAAAGTATGGCGGCGCGACCCTTCTGCGCCAGCGGCTCGACCAGCTCGGAGAAATCCTGGCCCTTGCCCTGTCCGCCGCCGAGCCAGACGATCGGTCCCGGCAAGCCCTTGAGCGCCGCGACGGTGGAGCCGACGTTGGTGCCCTTGGAGTCGTTGAACCAGGAGATCGCGCCGTCCTTGGTCACGAACTCGCAGCGATGGCGCAGCCCCTTGAACTCGGCGAGCGCCGCCAGGCTCGCCTGGCGCGGGATGCCGGCGGCATCGGCCAGCGCCAGGGCGGCGAGCGCATTGGCGCTGTTGTGCATGCCGTAGATGTGCAGCGAATGCTGCGCGAGCAGCCGCGTCGCGCCGCGCGCGAGCCAGTGCTGGCCCTCGTGCATCAGCAGGCCGTAATCGCCGTCGATGGGCTCGTCGAGCCCGAAGCTGACCGATCTGGCCGCAGCCTTGAGGTTGCGCCGCGTCTCGCGATCGTCGCGGTTGAACACCGCAACTTCGCAGCCGTTGTAGATGCGGGCCTTGGCCTCGGCGTAGGCCTCCATGCTGCCGTGCCGGTCCAGGTGATCCTGCGACAGGTTCAGCACGGTCGCGGCCACGCAGCGCAGTGAGCGCGTCGACTCGAGCTGGAAGCTGGAGAGCTCCAGCACGTAAAGCTCGGTACGCGCGCCGAGGAGATCCAGCGCCGGCGTGCCCAGGTTGCCGCCGACGGCAGCCTTGCGGCCCGCTTTGCGCGCCATCTCGCCGACCAGCGTCGTCACCGTGCTCTTGCCGTTCGCGCCGGTGATGCCGATCACCGGCGCAGTGGCGGCGCGGGCGAACAATTCGACATCGCCGATCACTTCCACGCCCGCGGCCGCCAGCTGCAGCACGAAGGGCTCACGCGGGGACACGCCGGGCGACAGCACGGCGCCGCGGAACTGTGAGATGGGATCCGGAGCCAGGAAGCCGTTGAGCTTGAGCGCCAGCCGCAGGTCCTTCACTTCCGCAAGCGCGGGCGGCTGCGCGCGCGAGTCGGTGACGGTGACCTCGGCGCCCTGGTCGAGCAGATAGCGGCACGCCGAGGCGCCGGACTTGCCCAGTCCGATCACCAGCCAGCGCTCGCCTTTGTGCTTGTTCATGGCGGACCTAGCGCACCTTCAGCGTGGCCAGGCCAACGAGCACGAGGATCAGCGTGATGATCCAGAAGCGCACGATGATCTTGGGCTCGGGCCAGCCCTTGAGCTCGTAGTGATGGTGCAGCGGCGCCATCCGGAAGATGCGCTTGCCGCCGGAGATCTTGAAGTAGCCGACCTGCAGCGCGACCGACACGGTCTCGGCGACGAACACGCCGCCCATCACCGCCAGCACCAGCTCCTGGCGCACGAGCACCGCGACGACGCCGAGCGCCGCGCCGAGCGCCAGCGCGCCGACGTCGCCCATGAACACCTGCGCCGGGTAGGCGTTGAACCAGAGGAAGCCCAGGCCCGCGCCGGCGATGGCGGTGCAGAACACCGCGATCTCGCCGACGCCGGCGATGTACGGGATGCCCAGGTAGGTCGCGATCTTGACGTTGCCGGTGGAGTAGGCGAACACCGCCAGCGCCGAGGCGACCAGCACGCACGGCATGATCGCCAGGCCGTCGAGCCCGTCGGTGAGGTTCACCGCGTTGCTCGCGCCGACGATGACCAGGTACGCCCACGGGATGAACATCCAGCCCAGCGGCAGCACCACGTCCTTGAACATCGGCACGATCAAGGACGTCTCCAGCGGCGTCTTGGCCGTGGCGTAGATCAGCCCCGAGGTGAGGAAGCCGGCGAGCGACAGCCAGAAATACTTGGCGCGGGCGGACAGGCCCTTGGAGGACTTGAACTTGATCTTGCGGTAGTCGTCGACGAAGCCGACCGCGCCGAACGCGAGCGTGACCAGCAGCGCGAACCAGACGAATTTGTTGGTGAGGTCCGCCCACAACAGCGTCGCCACCGAGACGCCCGCCAGGATCAGCGCCCCACCCATGGTCGGCGTGCCCTGCTTCTTCAGGTGCGTCTGCGGGCCGTCGGTGCGGATGACCTGGCCGAACTTGAAGCGGTAGAGCCGCTCGATCATCAACGGGCCGAACGCGAACGAGAAGATCAGCGCGGTCAGCACGCCCAGGATGCTGCGGAACGTCAGGTAGTTGAAGAGGCGGAACGCGCTCTCGTACTGCTGCAGGTAGGTCGCCAGGTGGTAGAGCATCAGTGCGTCTCCGCCACTTCTTCGCCGAGCAGCGCAGCCACGACGCGCTCCATTCGCGCCGCGCGCGAGCCTTTCACCAGCACGGTCACGCCGGGCTTGAGCAGGGGCTTGAGCTCGGCGGCCAGCGCTCCCACCGAATCGAAATGCCGGCTGCTCGAGCCGAAGCCGGCGGCGGCTTCGCGCGCCAGCGTGCCGATCGTGAACAGCGCGTCGATGCCGAGCGCGCGCGCCTTCTGACCGCACTCGCGATGCAGGCGCGGCGCGTCCGGACCGAGCTCGCCCATGTCGCCGAGCACGGCGATGCGCTCGTCACCGGCGGTCGCCAGCAGTTCCAGCGCGGCGGCAAGCGAGGTCGGGTTGGCGTTGTAGGTGTCGTCGATCAGCTTGGCGCCGCCGCGCGTGGTCTTCCACGTCACGCGGCCGCCGGCACCCTGCACCTGCGCAAGGCCAGCGGCGATGTCCTGCAGGTCCAGACCCGCGCCGATTCCGGCCGCAGCTGCGGCGAGCGCGTTCATGACGTTGTGGCGACCCGGCAGCGGGATGCGCACGGAGACGCGACCACCCGGCGCGACGAGGTCGAAGCGCATCGCCGTCGGCGCGTGCGGCGGGTCGGCGGTGACGTTGAGCGCGCGCACTGCAGCCTGCTCATGCAAGCCGAAGCTGATGACGCTGGCGGCGCCGGCAAGATGGGTCCACAGCGGGAAATAGGGATCGTCGCGGTTGATCACGGCCACGCCCTTGGCTCCCAGCGCGCTGAACAGCTCGCCCTTGGCCCGCGCCACGCCGTCGCGCGATCCGAATCCTTCCAGGTGCGCGTCGCCCGCCTGCGTGACGATGCCGACCTGCGGCTCGGCGAGGGCAGCGAGCATGGCGATCTCTCCGGGGTGGTTGGCGCCCATCTCGATCACCGCCGTCTTGTGCGAGGCGCGCAGCCGCAGCAGCGTCAGCGGCAGGCCGATGTGGTTGTTGAGGTTGCCTTCGGTCGCCAGCACCGGGCCGCGCGTGGCGAAAATCGCGGCGAGCATCTGCCGCGTCGTGGTCTTGCCGTTGCTGCCGGTCACCGCGACGAAGGGGATGGAGAAGTCGTTGCGCCACGAATGCGCGAGCCGCTGCAGCGCGGCGAGCGTGTCCGGCACGACGATCTGCGGCAGATCGCAGTCGACCTGACGCGACACCAGCGCGCCGCAGGCGCCCAAGCTGCCGGCGCGGGCGACGAAGTCGTGGCCGTCGAAGCTGTCGCCCTTCAGGGCAACGAACAGGTCGCCCGCCGTCAGCTTGCGAGTGTCGGTGTTGACGGCGCTGTACTGCGCGTCTTCGCCGATCAGCGAGGCGCCGAGGCGGCGGGCGGCGTCGGAGAGCATTTCCATCACGACGTCGCTCCGACGAGCTTCTTCACGAAGTCGCGATCGCTGAACGCGCGCACGTCGGCGCCGTAGGTCTGGGTTGTCTCGTGGCCCTTGCCGGCGATCAGCACCACGTCGTCCTTGCCCGCCTCGCGCACCGCGGTGTTGATGGCTGTGGCGCGATCGTGCAGGACCCGCGCCGGATAGCCGGCCGGCAGGCCCGCCTGGATCTCGGCGGTGATGGCTTCGGGCTTCTCGCTGCGCGGGTTGTCGTCGGTGATGACGACGAGGTCGGCGTTGCGCGCCGCGGCTGCAGCCATCAGCGGCCGCTTGCCGCGATCGCGGTCGCCGCCGCAGCCGAACACGCAGGTGAGCTTGCCGGCTGTGTGCGCGCGCAGGGCGGTGAGCACCTGCTCCACCGCTTGCGGCGTGTGCGCGTAATCGACGACAACCAGCGGCGCCGCCGCCGGCCCGCGGAATCCCTCGATGCGGCCAGGTACCGTCGTCGCCTGCGACAGCGCCTTTACCGCGTGCTCCAGCGCGACGCCCTTGGTCAGCAGCACCGACAGCGCTGCCAGCAGGTTGTAGGCGTTGAAGCGTCCGAGCAACGGGCTCGTCAGGCGTTGGCGGCCCCAGCTGGAGACGACGTCGAAGTCCAGACCGTCGGCATGCAGGCGCAGGTCGCGTCCGATGACGTGACGCTGTCCCGGGATCGGACCGTGGTCGAGCCCGTAGACGATGCACTCGGGTCCGTGCTCGATCTCGTGTGCCCAGGCGCGGCCGTAGGCGTCGTCGCGATTCAGCACGACGGCGGCGAGCTCGGGGCGCAGGAACAGGCGGTGCTTGGCCGCCGCGTAGCTGGCGATGTCGCCGTGGTAGTCCAGGTGATCGCGGCCGATGTTGGTGAGCACGGCGACGTCGAACTCGACGCCCGACACCCGATCCTGGTGCAGCGCATGCGAGGAGACTTCCATCGCGGCGCTGCGCGCGCCCTGCTCCGCCGACGCTGCCAGCAGCCGCTGGAGTTGCACCGGGTCCGGCGTGGTGTGCGACGTCACGTCGAGCTGCCTGATCCAGCCGTGCCCCAGCGTGCCGACGTAGGCGCAGCGCTCACCCAGCTTCTCCAGCGCCTGCGCCACCAGGTGCGTGGTCGAGGTCTTGCCGTCGGTGCCGGTGACGCCGACGGTGAACATGCGCGACGACGGATGGCCCCAGTAGCGCGCGGCAATCTCGCCGGCGCGCGACGACAGGGATTCGACGGCGAAGCTCGGGATCTTGGTGACTGGCGCGGCTTGATCGGCGCCGGGCTCCCAGGCGACGGCCGCAGCACCGCGCTGCGTCGCCTGATCCAGGTGCGCGAGGCCGTGATGCGACACACCGCGACATGCCAGGAACAGATGGCCGGCCTGGATGCGGCGGCTGTCCATCTCCACGCCGCTGACTGCGACCGGCGAGGCCACGTCGGCGTATGCGCGCAGGAGATCACTGAGCGGACGCGGCGTGGAAGGCAGGGCCATGTTCACGTGCGCGGCGCCGGAACGATCGGCGCGACAGCGGTCTGGGTGACGGGCACCGCGTCGGGCGGCAGCTGCAGCAGGCGCGCCGCCGCCTGCATGACGTTGGCGAACACCGGCGCGGCGACGAGCCCGCCGTAGTACTGGCCGGCGCCAGGCTCGTCGATCATCACGAGCCCGACCAGACGCGGGTTGTCGGCGGGCACCATGCCGATGAACACCGACTGGTGGCGGTTCTCGAAATAGCCGCCGCCGCCGTTCTTGCGGATGGTGCCGGTCTTGCCGGCGACCTTGTAGCCCTTCACCTCCGCTTTCTGCGCGGTGCCGTCGGCGGACACGACGCCTTCCATCAGATGCCTGACTTCGCGCGCGACGCGTACGGACACGGCGCGCTGCACCGACTGTCCGCGCGGCTGATCCAGGATCGACAGCTGTGGCAGCAGGCCATCGTTGGCCAGGCCGCAGTAAGCGCGCACCAGCTGCAGCGCGTTGACCGACAGGCCGTAGCCGTACGACGCGGTGGCGGTGGCGATCTCGCCCCAACGGGCGAAGGGCGCCAGCACGCCCGCGGCCTCGCCGCGGAAGCCGGCAACCACGGGCTCGCCGATGCCGAAATTGCGGTAGCCGGAGTAGATCGCCTCGGGCCCGAGCGCGAGACCGATCTTGGCGGCGCCGACGTTGCTCGACACCGCCAGCAGCTGCGCCATGTCGACGACGCCGTGCGGGTGGATGTCGTGCACGATCAGGCGGCCGACTTTGAGCGTGCCCGGATCGGTGGCGATGCGGTCGGACGCGCGGAACGTGCCGAGCTCCAGGGCGCGCGCGACCAGCAACGGCTTGATGGTGGACCCGGGCTCGAAGATGTCGGTGACGGCGCGGTTGCGCAGCCCGGCGGAGGCGCGCTCCTCGGGGCGATTCGGATTGAAGCCGGGCTGGTTGGCGATGGCGAGGATGTCGCCGGTGCGCGCGTCGGCGATCACCACCAGGCCACCCTTGGCGCGGTTCTGCGCAACGGCGGCTTTCAGCTCGCGATACGCGAAATACTGCAGGCGCAGGTCGAGCGTGAGCAGCACGTCCTGCCCCGGCTGCGCGGCTTCCATGTCCTCGGTCTCTTCCACCACACGGCCGGTGCGATCGCGGATGACGCGGCGTGCGCCGGCCTTGCCGGCGAGCATCTCTTCCTGCGACGCCTCGATCCCTTCCTGCCCCTTGTCGTCCATGTCGGTGAAGCCGACGACGTGGCCGGCGATCTCGCCGGCGGGGTAGTAGCGGCGGTATTCCCGCTGGCTGAACAGGCCCGGCGCCTTGAGCGCCATCACGCGCGCCGCTTCTTCCGGGCTGATCTGGCGCTTGAGATAGACGAACTGCTTGCCCGCGCGCTCCTTCAGGAAGTCGCTGAGCTCGCGCTGCTTCATCTCGAGCAGACCCGCGAGCGCCGGCAGGTACTCGGGCGCGGACAGCAGCTCCGACGGGATCGCCCACAGCGAATCGGCCGGCGCCGACAGGGCCAGCGCCTCGCCGCGGCGGTCGCGGATGGCGCCGCGATGCGGCGGCACTTCCACCACGCGCACCGAGCGCTTGTCGCCTTCGTGCGCGAGGAAGTCGCGCTGCAGAATCTGCAGGGCGAAGGCGCGGACCATCACCACGCTGGCGCCGAAGCCGAATAGCGCCAGAACCAGGAGTCCGCGCCAGCGGCGGACTTCGCGGACCACGAGCGCGCTCGGCGGCTTGAACTCGGCGCGCGTCATTGCCGAGGCTCCACGGGGCGCGTCTCCACGATCACCGAATCTTTCGGCTGGATCATTGAGAGTTTCTCGCGCGCGATTTGTTCGATGCGCCCGTGGTTGGCGAGCGTCGCCTCCTCCAGCTGCAGCTGCGACCACTCGGTGTCCAGGTGCTCGCGCTCGGTGCGCAGCTCGGTCAGCTCGGTGACGAGCCGGCGGTTCTCGTGCTTGCTCTTGACCACCAGCACCGCCGACAGCAGCACGGAGAAGCCGAGCATGAACACCATTAGCATCTCGCTGCGCTTCACGACTGCTTCTCGGCCACGCGCAGCACGGCGCTGCGCGCGCGGGGATTGGCGGCGGCTTCCTCGTCGGTCGGAAACTGGCGCGCGATCTTCTGCAGGCCGGATCTCTCCGCGTCGCGGATGAAGCGCTTGACGATGCGGTCTTCCAGCGAATGGAAGCTGATCACCGCCAGCCGGCCGCCGGGCTTCAGGATCTCCACCGCCTGCGACAGCGCCGACTCCAGGCGCTCGAGCTCGCGGTTGATGTGGATGCGGATGGCCTGGAAGCTGCGCGTCGCCGGATGGATCTTCTGGCGCGGGCCGCGGTGCGCGTCGAGGATCACCTGCGCCAGCCGGCCGGTGGTGGCGATCGGCGCTTGCGCGCGGGCCGCGACGATGGCGCGGGCCACGCGCCGGCTGTCGCGCTCCTCGCCGAAGCGCCACAACACGTCGGCGATCTCGGCCTCGGCCGCGCGCGTGATCCACTGCGCGGCGCTCTCGCCGCTGTGCGGATCCATCCGCATGTCCAGCGCGCCGTCGTTGAGGAAGGAGAATCCGCGCGCGGCATCGTCGAACTGCGGCGAGGAGACACCCAGGTCGAACAGCACGCCGGCGACGCGGCCGTCGATATGCTCGGCGCGCGCCGTCTCGGCCAGCCGGTCGAAGTTGCAATGGTGCATGCGGAAGTTCGACGCGCCGGCAAGGCTCTTCCAGGCGTGCGCCGCCGCCTCGGGATCCTGGTCCATCGCGTGCAGGAAGCCGGTGCCGAGCTGCTGCAGGATCGCCGCACTGTGCCCGCCGCGGCCGAACGTGGCGTCGACGTAGACGCCGTCGGCCCGTACCGCCAGCCCGGCGATCGCTTCCGCGAGCATCACCGGGAGGTGCGACGTCATGGCGTTATTGCGCCCTGCGCAGATGCGGGAGGCGGGAAGGGAGTGCAGCACGCGCCCTCACCGCTTGAGCAACGCGAAGGCGTCGGCGAGACCTTCGGCCGAGGGCGCGCCGGAGATCTTCTTCCAGGCGGACTCGGCGTAGACGTCGAAGCGCTTGATCTGCCCGACGACCATCACCGTGCCGTCGAGCGACGCGTAGCGTCGCAGGAGTTGCGGCACGAGCACGCGGCCCTGCTTGTCGACTTCGGTCTCGACGGCGTGGCCGATGAATATCTCTTTGAGCAAATCGGCGTGGCGGCGATCGTCGAGGTTCTCGATCTGCTCGGCCAGGCGATGGAATTCCGCGGCGGGATAAACCTCGAGGCAGGGCTTGTGGGCGCGCGTGATGAAGACGTTGGAGCCGTCGAGCTGCGCGCGGAAGCGCGAAGGGATCGCCAGGCGACCCTTGTCGTCGATGCTCAGCTGGTGCGATCCCGCGAACACGCCCCTGACTCCCCCGAGAGAAAAAGCGGCTCCCACCACTTTTCCCCATTTATCCGCCCGTTATGTGCACTGTATTCCACTTCACACCACAATGCAAGATCATTTATGCAAGCGAATCAGGGAGTTAACGCATTTACTTATCTGTGGATATGTCTGTGTAAAAACAAAAGGTTACGAACCACAATTGCGGCGAGTTCTTAATAGAGGGGAATGGCCCCTGTTTGGGCTATGCGGATAGAAAGGAGTCGGCCTCTAAGCCGGGTAGCGCCACCATCCCTGGCGCGCGCTCTGCGGGCTCGCCTGAAGCAAGCGCTCGCTCCGAATGCACATCCCTATGCATTTGGTCTGTCAAAGAATGGAGTCGGCCTCTAAGCCGGGTTCTGTCAAAGGGTGTTTCCACCCCGTGGCAATCATTCCTCTGGGAGCTGCGTCACCGCAGTCCTCAAGCGGCCTACCCGGAAGGCGCGCGGGCCGCGCGTCGAGTGTTGCCACTCACCTTCCCTATTTGGCCTTGCTCCGAGCGGGGTTTACCGTGCCATCGCTGTTGCCAGCGACGCGGTGCGCTCTTACCGCACCGTTTCACCCTTGCCGGCCCCTTGCGGGACGTAGGCGGTTTGCTTTCTGTTGCACTTTCCGTCGGCTCGCGCCGCCCAGGCGTTACCTGGCGCTCTGCCCTGCGGAGCCCGGACTTTCCTCCCTGGCATACAGCTGCCACAGCGATTGCCCGGCCAACTCCACGCGCAGTCTATCCCGGCGTCGCCTTCGACAGGGTCAGGGCGAGCGCATACATGTCCTTGCGATCGGCGCCCGTGATCTCCGCGGCCAGCTTGGCCGCGCGCGCCGCTGGCAGCTCGCGCAACAGGGCCTGGAGCAGCGTTCGCGCCGCCACCGGGTCGGCAGCGCTGGCCGGCGCGCCTTCGATGATCAGCACGAATTCCCCGCGTTGGCGGTTCTCGTCGGCGGCCAGCCACTCGACGACAGCTGCGGCCCGATCCAGCACGCTCTGCTCGAAGCGCTTGCTGATCTCGCGCGCCAGGAACAGGCGCCGATCGGCGCCGAGGATCGCGGCGCAGTCGCCGACGCATTCGACGATGCGATGACTGGCCTCGTAGAGGATCAGGGTGCGCGGATCGACGGCGAGCTCCTGCAGCCGCGCGCGCCGCGCCTGCGACTTGGGCGGCAGGAATCCGGCAAAGACGAAGCTATCGGTGGGCAGGCCCGAGATCGACAACGCGGCAATCGCCGCGCACGGCCCGGGGATCGCGATGACCGGCAGGCCGGCTTCGCGCGCAGCGCGCACCAGGCCGAAACCAGGGTCGCTGATCAGCGGCGTGCCGGCGTCGGAGATCACGGCGATGCTCTGTCCACGAGTGAGCATCTGCACCAGCTCTGCGATCAGCGCGCGCTCGTTGTGCTCGTGGAACGCCGTCATGCGCGTGCGGATCCCGAACTGCTGCATCAGCACGCCGCTGGTGCGCGTGTCCTCGGCGGCGACGAGATCGACGCCCGCGAGCACCGCCTGCGCGCGCGCCGACAGATCGCGCAGGTTGCCGATCGGCGTTGCGACGACGTAGAGATGGCCCTTTTCAATTTCGCGCGGCGCGTCCACGTGCGAGATACTAAGCCGTAACCATGTGTCCACGCCGATGAAATTGCGCCTCGCCACGCACGCACTGGTCGCGGCTCTTGCCGCGACGCTCGCTTCTTGCGTGGCGCCGGTGAAACCGGTGCCGAAGGCACCCGCGCCGGTTGTGAAGCCTGCGCCGGTAGTGCCGGAGCCCGTCCGCGAGCTGGCGCCCACCGGCCCCCTGGGCAGCGATACGCATATCGGACTGCTGCTGCCATTGCGCGGACAGTACGCGGGCGCCGCGGAAATGGTGCGCGACGGCTTCCTCGCCGGCGTGTATGCGCAGCCGGCGCCGCGCCCCGTGGTGCGCGTCTACGATTCCGGCACGAGCCTGGAGAGCCTGCGGCAGGCACAGCGCCAGGCCGTCGCCGAGGGCGCGCGCTTCCTGATCGGCCCGCTGCAGAAGGATCTCGTGACCGCGCTGGCGAGCCAGGGCACGCCACCCGCCCCCACGCTGGCGCTCAATTACCTGGACGCGACGCAGCCGGCGCCCGCGGGCTTCTACCAGCTCGGGCTCGCACCCGAAGACGAGGCACGCGCCGCAGCCGAGCAGGCCATCGCCGCCGGCTTGCGTCGCGCGGCTTCGCTCACGCCGCAGAACGACTGGGGCGAGCGCATCTACGCCGCCTTCTCCAAACGCCTGCTCGAGCTCGGCGGCGAGCTGGTCTCGGCGCAGCGCTACAGCGGCGACATCAACCAGGTCTCCGGGCCGATCCGCGCGCTGATGGGAATCCCGGAGAGCGAGGAGCGCCGAACCGCGCTCGCTGCCTTGCTGGGCAAGCTGGAGTTCGAGGCGCGCAGGCGCGACGATCTGGACTTCGTGTTCCTCGCTGCGCGCGCCGAGCAGGGCCGCCTGATCGTGCCGCAGCTGCGCTTCCATCGGCTGGGGAGCCTGCCGGTGTTTGCCACCGCGCAGGTGTTCGACAGCGGCACCGGCGACGCCGACCTGACCGGCCTGCGACGCTGCGACATGCCGTTGCTGCTCGATGCCGGACCGCGCAACGCGATGCTGCGCGCACAAATCCAGGACGTGCTGCCAGGGCGCACGCGCGACCAGCAGCGGCTGTTCGCGCTCGGCTACGACGCCTATCAGCTGATCGGTTTCCTGCGCAACGGACCGCTGCCGTCCGGCGGCGGATTCCCCGCGGCGAGCGGGGACCTGGGCATGGGCGCGAACAACGCGGTCACGCGCGGGCTGACCTGCGCGGAGCTCGCCCGCTCGGTGAGCTTGGCGGCGCCGTGAGGGGCGCTGAGGAAGAGGACATCGCCCTCGCCTTCATGCAGGCGCAAGGCATGCAGCTGGTGGCCCGCAATGTGCGCTTCAAGCGCGGCGAGATCGACCTGGTCATGCGCGACGGCGACACCATCGTCATCACCGAGGTGCGCAAGCGCAGCCGCGACGATTACGGCACCGCCGCCGCGACCGTGGGCACCACCAAGCAGCGCCGCATCGTGCTGGCGACGCAGCTGTGGCTGGCCCGCTCGCCGCAGTTCTCGCGCTGCCCGATCCGCTTCGACGTCTGCGCGCTCGACGCGGCCAACCACGTAAGCTGGCTGCGCGCTGCATTCGACGCGGGGGGATGACATGGCAGATTTGCTGGAGCAACGCATCCGCTCGCACTTTGCGGCGAGCATCCAGACCAAGAACGACACGCTGGCGGCGCAGCTGCCGGCGCTGCTCAAGGCGTCGCAGCTGCTGGCCGACCGGCTCAAGGCCGGCGGCAAGATCCTCGCGTGCGGGAACGGTGGCTCGGCAGCGGATGCTCAGCACTTCGCCGCAGAGCTGACCGGTCGCTACGAGCGTGAGCGCAGGCCTCTGGCCGGCATCGCGCTGACCACCGACACCTCCGCGCTCACCGCGATCGCCAACGACTACAGCTACAACGAAGTGTTCTCCAAGCAGGTGTTGGCGCTGGGCCGCAAGGGCGACGTGCTCATGGGCATCTCCACCTCTGGCAACTCCGGCAACGTGCTCAAGGCCATGGAGGCCGCGCACAGCGTCGGCATGCAGGTGCTGGCGATCACCGGCAAGGACGGCGGCACCATGGCCAAGGCGCTCAAGGCCGACGACGTGGAGCTGCGCGCGGCGTCGAAAGTCACCGCCCGCATCCAGGAGACGCACATCCTGCTGCTGCACTGCCTGTGCGACGCGATCGACGAGATCCTGTTTCCGGCAGGCTAGACAGAGGGTTTGGCCGGTTCAAGCCTTTCAGCGACGAGATACACCGGCCGCCCCTTGATCTCGTCAAACAGCTGAGCAAGGTACATGCCGATCAGCCCGAGTCCGAACATGTTGGCGGAGCCGAAAAAAAGGACCGCAAGCGTCAGCGACGTCCATCCGGAAACGGCGATTCCGGCAAACCGCGAATAGACCGCCTGTAGCCCAAGCACGACCGAAATCAGCAGACCGCCCAAGCCAGCGTAAGCAAGCGCCTTGAGTGGCTTTGCGCTATACGAAATGATGGCTCCGAGCGCGAGGCGGATTTTGCTTCGCGTCGTCCAGTGGCTGCTGCCGCCGATCCTCGGCGCGACGTCGAACGGGATGGAAGTGCTGCGGTATCCAGTCCACTCGGTCATGCCCCGGAAGAAGCGGACGCGCTCGGGGAGATTGATGACGGCGTCGGCGACGTTGCGCGCGAGCAAGCGATAGTCGGAAGCCTGCGCGAGCTCGAGGCCGCTCAGCGTGCGCAGCACGTTCGCAAAGATGCGTGCGCTCCACCGCGACAGCGCCGAGTCGCCGCGCGACACTTTCTGCGCGCAGACCATTTCGTAGCCCTCCTCGCGCCATGCCCGCACCAGGCGCGGAATCAGCTCCGGCGGATGCTGGCCGTCCCCGTCCATGCAAATCACCGCCGCACCCCGCGCTTGCTGAAGACCTGCCAGCAACGCCGCTTCCTTGCCGAAATTGCGCGTGAAACGAAGCGCCTTGAGCATCGGCCATGCGGCAGAAACGTCGCGGATCGTCGCCCAGGTCCGATCGGAGCTGCCGTCATCCACCGCAATCACCTCGTGACTCATCTGTAGCCCGGCAAGCACGGGGCGCAGCGCATCCAAGAACCGAGCAAGGGCCTGCTCCTCGTTGAAGACCGGAATCACGACTGATAGCTCGACCGAAGTAGGCTCCACTGTCTTTTAGCTCCTGACGCGGAACACCCAAGCGCGGGACACCAGGAAATTCCCGAGAAGAATAAACGCTTCCAGCGACGCCTTGGCGAAGACCTCGGGCAGTCCGGGCCGAAGGCCAAGGCCGGTCACGGCGAGCTCGAGCAGTGCCGTCGACACTATCATGGTCACCAGCCAGAGCAGCACATAGCGAAAAAGGCTGCGCGTCCAGCTTCGTCTCTGCCTACCCGCGGCGAAGGTCCAGCGGTCATTCAGCGCGAAGGCCGCCATCGCTCCCGCGGCTCGCGCAATCAGGTTGGCCGCCGCCAGCGTCGCCGCGAGCTCGCTTCTCGCGATGAAGAAAGTCGTGACGTCCACGACGTACGCCGCAGCGCCGGCGACGACGTAGCGACCAAGATCGACCCTCACTACCGCAGGTATCATTCCAGAGATGAACCCCAAGCTTCTTGCACCGCTCGCACTGTCGCTGCCAGCGTTGCTGGCGATCGCACTGTACCTGCCCGCGCTCGGGTTCGGCTACGTGAACGTCGATTTCTCGATGCTCGTCGATCGTCCGGAGTACCACGGCAGCCTCTTGACTGTCTTCAAGTCCGTCCTTAACCCTGCCGGCTTCGGATCCCATTACTACCGGCCCCTCCCGCTGCTCATGCTCGGCCTCGAGCAGCAGGCATTCGGCGGCCAGCCGTTTGCCTCTCACTTCGTGTCGCTCGCGCTCTTTGCTCTGAACGCGAGCTTGCTGGCAGTCCTGGGATCCGTCGTCGGACGCCAGCTTGGCGCCGAAGGACCCAGAGCGCTTTTCATCGGAGCAACGACCGGCGCGCTGTACGCGCTCCATCCGGTCCTGATCGAGTCCACGGCGTGGATCTCGGCGCGCTTCGATCTCCTAGTGACGTCGTTCTGCCTGCTCGCCCTGATCGCCGATCGCTGCATCACCGTGACGACGAAGCGCGCGACGGCCGTGTCGTTGCTGTTTTTCGCGGCAGCGCTGAGCAAGGAGATGGTGGTGGGCCTGGCGCTCGCGCTCCCCATCTGGCACTCGATGTTCGGTACCGGTCGGCCCCCCGCTTGCGCGACAGGATCCGTGCGTACGTCGAGGACGGCTCGTTGCTGGTCTACGCCGGCATCGCCATGGCCGGCGCTGTCTATCTCGTCATCCGGTGGCAACTGTCAGGCCATGTCGCCGGCGATGGACGGCTACAGGACTTCGCCGGGCAACGCGTCGCCCTGGTCCTGAAGACGCTTGGGCAGTACGCATTGCTCGCGGTCGATCCGTTCATGACCAATGGGCCGGCGCACGCGTACCAGGTTCCGATCCAGTTCTCCGAGCCTGACGTGCTGCGCGGCATCGGCGCGCTAGCTCTTTTCCTCGTCCTGCTGCCCCTGGGTTTGCGGGAGCCCCGCAAGTGGTGGGCCGTGTTGCCGTGCTGCTTCGTGATCGCGCTGTTGCCCGTCCTCAACATCGTCCCGCTGCAAACGATTCGCGACAACTACGTCCAGGACCGATTCCTCACCCTGCCGATTGCGTTCGTGACGCTATGCGCCGCACTTGCGATCGATTCGGCGCTGAAGCCCGGGGCCGTCACTCGTCTTCGCGCAGCCATGGTCGCGCTGGTCGTCACGGTCTGGATGCTTCTTGGAATCTTGAACGTTCGCACCACTCTCCCCTTGTGGAAGAACGATTTGGGCTTCTGGTCCTGGGTCTATGCGCGCCAGCCATCCTCGGCCTCGGCGGGAATCGGCTTGCAGCAGACGTTGCTCGATCTCAACAGATTCGCCGAGGCCAAGCGCCTGTCCGAAGAGATCCGCGAGCGTCAGGGCGGCGTATTCCGGGCCGATCAGCAGGTTGGGTACGCCTTTGCTCTTGGACAACTGGGAGATGTCGACGAAGGCGTCCGCTACATGGAGGGCGCGCTGGCCGCGCTTCGGCCCTCGGCGAAGCGCACGGTCGATATGTTTTTCACAGCCAACGCCCAGATGGGTGTTCTGCAGATGCTCGCAGGCGACGTGCCGGCGGCCGGCCATTACCTGCGCGTCGCGCTCGAGCAATTCGACTCGAACCAGATCCGCTTCCTGCTGGCCTTGACGATGCTCGTTGCCAAGGACCCCGGAGCTGACACCGCGATGGAACAGACATTGGCCGGCATGAGCCCATCGCACGCATTGGCTTTGCGCTCGGATCTTCCAGCCCAGATCGAGCAGCTGCAACGTGCGGTTGAGGTCAGGAAATCGCGCGAAGCTCCCGCGGGACCGTGAATACGCTGCAGTACAGCGCGTCTCCAAGGACTCCAGCAACCGACCGCAAATCAGAACTCCAGATCCAGCGACCCGCACAGCCAGTCCACCAGCGGCGCGACCTGGCGGAAGTTGCCGAGCACGAATTTCAGGAAGTCCGGTGACGTCGCCTGCGCGTCGTCGAACTCCGCGCTGGCGACGAAGTCCTTGCGCTTCAAATCCTCTATCAGCTCGTGCACCCGATCGAAGCCGGCCGGCGGACGGCTCAGCGTGTCGCCGCCGAGCTCGAACTTCTTGCGGAACGCAGGCGCGCGAGTGGCTTTTTTCCAGCTAGCCGGATTGGCCACCATGTACGCGCGCACGCGCCGCAACGTTTCCGGCTGCGGATGCCAAAGGCCGCCGCCGAGGAAGCATTCCCCGGGCGCGATGTGCAGGTAGAACACCGGCGCCTCGCCGGCGAGCTCGCGGCGGCGCTCGTGGAAGAACTGCGCGCCGGCCCAGGTCTTGTAGGGCGTCTTGTCCTTGGCGAAGCGCGTGTCGCGATGGATGCGGAAGAGCGAGCCGCCCAGCGGCCTGGGATCGGCGATGAAGTGCGGGCTGATTTTCTTGAGCGGCGCGGCAAGGTCCGCGATCAGCCGCTGATACGGCTGGCGCACGTTGGCCTCGAACTGCGCCCGGTGCGCGTTGAACCAGTTGCGATTGTTGTTCCGACCCAGCGCGCGCAGGAAGGCGAAGGTCTTGGGCGTGAAGTAGGTGCTCATGCTCGGTCCACGTGCAGATCCAGCAGCCGCACATCGAGCAGCTTCCCGAACTTCTCGCCGACGCGCCGCATCACGCCGATGGTCTTGAACCCAAGGCTCTCGTGCAGGCGCAGGCTACCGGGATTGCCCTCGACGACGCGCGCGACCAGCACGTGGACGCCGTACTGCGGCGCCCGCGCGATGAGCGCATGCATCAGCTCGCGCCCCAGCCCGCGGCCGCGCGCATCCTCGTGCACATAGACGGCGTTCTCCGCCGTGCGATCGTAGGCGCGACGCGGCGACCAGGCGTAGAGGCGCGCCCAACCAAGGATCCTTCCGGCCTCTTCTGCGACCAGGACCGGCTAGCGAGTGCCGGCGGTGGCGAACCAGTCCAGGCGCTCGCTCGCGGTCTTGATCACGGTGTCGAACGTCGCGGTGCCGTGCAGCACCTGCTCGTCGTAGATCGCGAAGATGCCGTCGAGATCGTCGAGCCTTGCCTCCCGGATCATGGCGCCCGCTCCTCGCGCAAAGACACGAACGCGAGCGCCAGCAGCACGGGCAGCGACAACCCGATCCAGTGCCGGCTCGCGGCGGTCACGGTGAAGAACGAAAGGAGGAGGCCGGCGACGGCGACCGACGCCAGCACCAGCGTCAGCCGGCGATGGATTCGCGAGCGCCGCACGAGCAGCAGGCACAAGGGGCTGAACTGCAGCAGGTTGGCGCAGCGCGCGCCCGACCAGTGCTCCGTCAGTCCCCAGATGCAGGCACTGACCAGGCCCGCCAGGCCGAACAGCAACGCAGTCAGCGAAGTGACGACCGACAGCGGCATCTTCGTGCGCAGCAACGAGAGCGCGACGATCACGCCGCCCCAGGCAAGCCCGGTAAGCAGCATCGGCAGCCACCAGCGCGGTAATTGCGCGGGCGCATCCGGCAGCCGCGCGGCGAGCAGCTGCCTCTCCTCGAGCACCAGCGACTGGCCATCGTCGGCGCGCACCGTGCGGATCGCTTCCTGCAGCGCGGCGGGAACATAGCTGCGCTCCCAGGCGTCGATCGGACGGTCCGCCGCCGGCCCGAGCCCGAAGTCCATGCCCAACGCAAACGGCAGGTCCGGCGAGACCAGGCGCACGGCCTCGGAACGGAACGTCGCCGGCGTGGCGCGCGCTTGCAGCTGGCGCCGCAGCGCGCCGGCCAGGACCTGGTCGATCGCGTCGCGCAGCTTGGTGGAGCAATTGGCCAGGAAGTAGTCGTAGCGATACGGCGCGTTCTCGGGCAGCGCGTTCCAGCGCAGGAACGTCTGGAGCTGTTGGCGCTGGGCCGGCGTCAGGGCCAGCTTCTGCTCGACGATGCCGCGCCCCTCCGACTCGTAGGCCCAGAGCGTGTCGTCGAGGCTCAGGGCGGAGAGGTGATATTGCATGCGCCCGCGCGCGAAGTTCAGGAAGAAGTGCTCCTGCTTGAAATCGAACATGCCGTAGTTGTAGACGGTGGCGGTGCGGTCGTAATCGTCCAGCACCAGCAGCGCGTTGTGGCCGAACCGCTGCCAGTAGACGTCGCCGGGCGAGAACGTCAGCAAGCTGACGCTGAGCAGGCTGCCGTCGTCGGCGGCCTGTGCCGGAGCGCAGAACGCGACGAGCGCGAGCACCGCAGCGATGGCGTAAGCGCGCACCGATGCGCGCTCAGGTATCGGAGAGCGAAACCTGCAGCAGATGCACGCGACGCGAGTCGGCGCGCTGCACGTTGAACGTGAAGCGGCCGAGCTTGACGCTTTCGCCGCGCCGCGGCATGTGGCCGAAGCGATGGATCACCAGGCCGCCGACCGTGTCGAACTCGGCGTCGGAGAAGTCGGCGTCGAAGTAGCGGTTGAACTCCGGGATCGTCGTGAGGCCATGGACCTGGAAGCGGCGCTCGTCCTGCTTGAGGATCCGCGCGCCCTCGGACTCGTCGTACTCGTCGGCGATGGGCCCGACGATCTGCTCGAGCACGTCCTCGATCGTGACGAGGCCCGCGACGCCGCCGTATTCGTCGACCACGATGGCCATGTGGTTGCGGCTACCGCGGAAATCCTTGAGCAGCATGTTGACGCGCTTGCTCTCGGGGACGAACGAGTTCGGCCGCAGCCAGCGGTTCAAGTCGAACAGCTCGGTGTTGCGCGCCGGGATGCTGGCGCTGAGCTTGAGCAGGTCCTTGGCCAGGAGGATGCCGACGACCTGGTCCTTGGAGTCGCTGACCACCGGGAAGCGCGAGTGGCCCGACTCGGTGACGACCTGGACGATCTTGCCCAGCGGCCAGTCGCCGCGCACAACCACCATCTGCGCGCGTGGCACCATGATGTCGCGCACCTGCATATCGCTGGTCTCCAGCGCACCCTGGAACATCGCCAGCGCGTCGACGTCGATGAAGCCGTTGTCGCGCGCCTCGCGCAGCAGCTCGAACAACTCGTTGCGGGATTTGGGGCTGCCGCCGCCGAGCTTCTGACCCAGCTTGCGCCACCAGGCGCCGGACTGCGTGAAGAGGTTCTGATCGGCCATGTTCTTATTATCGCTGGTTGGCATCGGAGCTATAGGTAGGGGTCTGGAAAGCCCAGTCCCTTCAGGATTTTTCGCTCCCTGCGTTCCATCTCGTCGGCGTCCGGCCGACGCTCGTGATCGTAACCCAGAAGGTGCAGGCAGCCGTGGACGACCATGTGCGCCCAGTGCGCCTTGAGCGGCTTGTCCTGCTCGCGGGCTTCGCGGGCGATGACCGGCGCACAAAGCACGATGTCGCCCACGGCCCCCTCTCCCTTACCCTCTCCCGTCCCGCGGGACTCCCTCCGGTCGCGAGTGAAAGCGGGAGAGGGGACAAAGCTCAGCACGTTGGTCGGCTTGTCCTTGCCGCGGTAGCGGCGATTCAGGGTGCGGCTCTCGGCCGCGCCGGTGATCCGCACGGTCAGCTCGCCGGCCTTGTCGCCGAGCACCGCCAGGGCGACGCGCCGCAGCGTCGCCGGCGCAGGGACGCCGCGCGCGGTCACGCGCCGCTGGATGACGACGTCGGTCACGCCGGGGGGTTCTGCTGCTCGTACGTTTCGTAAGCCTGCACGATCGCCTGCACCAGCGGATGGCGCACGACGTCTTCCTTCTGGAACGTGGTGAAGCTGATGCCCTGCACGCCGTCCAGCACCTGCATCACGTGTCTCAAGCCCGACTTCTCGTGCCGCGGCAGGTCGATCTGGGTGACGTCCCCGGTAACGACCGCAACGCTGCCGAAGCCGATGCGCGTGAGGAACATCTTCATCTGCTCGATCGTGGTGTTTTGCGCCTCGTCGAGGATGGCGAACGATTCGTTGAGCGTGCGGCCGCGCATGAACGCCAGCGGCGCAACCTCGATCACGCTCTTCTCGACCAGCCGCGCGACCTTCTCGAAGCCGAGCATCTCGTAGAGCGCGTCGTACAGCGGCCTCAAGTACGGGTTGATCTTCTCGGCCATGTCGCCGGGCAGGAAGCCGAGCTTCTCGCCGGCCTCCACCGCCGGGCGCACCAGCACGATGCGCCGCACGCGATCGCGCTCGAGGGCTTGCACCGCGGACGCCACGGCGAGGTAGGTCTTGCCGGTGCCGGCAGGGCCGATCCCGAACGAGACGTCGTGCGAGGCGATCGCCTTCAGGTAGTTCTTCTGGTGCGGGCTGCGGCCGCGCACCACGCCGCGCTTGGTGCGGATGACGACTTCGTCGGGGAATCGCGGGACCTCGTCGGCGCCGCCGCTGGCCGTCGCGTCGGCGCCCTGCTCTGCGACGGCTAGGTGCACGTGCTCGGTTGTCACCAGGCCTTCGGCGGTCTGATCGAACAGGCTCTTGAGCACCGCCTCGCCGCGCTGGAGGTCGGGCTGCAGCCCCACCAGCTGGAACCGGTTGCCGCGGCTGCGGATCTCGATGCCCAGGCGCAGCTCGATCTGGCGCAGGTGCGAGTCGAACGGGCCGTTGAGATTGGCGATCCGCTGGGCGTCGTCGGGCTCCAGGTGCAGGTCCAGCCTCGAATTTTCGCGCGCGGCCATGCTCAGGCGGCCACGGCTGTGCAGGCGAGCCGCCCGCGCAGCGAGTTGGTCATGGCCTGGGTGATCTCGACGTCGACGAACTGGCCGATCATGGACATTGGACCATCGAAGTTGACCGATCGGTTCGATGACGTGCGTCCGGTCATCTGGCCGTGACCCTTGGTGGCTGCCCGCTCGACCAGGATTCGCTGCGTAGTGCCGACCAGGCTGCGCTTGAACTCGTCGTCGATCGCGCGGATGCGCGCCTGCAGCAGCGCCAGGCGCCGATCCTTCTCCTCCTGCGGCACGCCGTCGCGCAGGTTCGCCGCCGGCGTTCCCGGTCGCGGCGAGTAATGGAACGAGAAGGCGCTGTCGAAACGTGCCTCGTCGATCAGCGCGAGCGTCTGCTCGAAGTCGGCCTCGGTCTCGGACGGGAAGCCGACGATGAAGTCAGTGGAAAGCGAGATGCCCGGCCGCAGCGCGCGCACGCGGCGGATCTTCTCCAGGGTACTGCGCGCGCGTATAGCCGCGCTTCATCATGCCCAGAATGCGATCGGAGCCCGACTGCACCGGCAGGTGCAGGTAGTCGGCGAGCTTGGGCTGCTCGGCGAAAGCCTCGATCAGCGCGTCGCTGAGCTCCGCCGGATGCGAGGTCGTGTAGCGGATGCGCTCGACGCCTCCGATGCGCGCGGCGAAGTCGATCAGCAGCGCCAGGTCGCAGGTCTCATCGGCGTCGCTCATCGGGCCGCGATAGGCGTTGACGTTCTGACCCAGGAAAGTGATCTCGCGCACGCCCTGCGTCGCCAGCTGCGCGACTTCGCGCAGCACGTCGTCCATCGGACGCGACACCTCGGTGCCGCGCGTGTACGGCACGACGCAGAAGGTGCAGTACTTGGAGCAGCCTTCCATGATGCTCACGAACGCGGTGGGCCCTTCCGCGCGCGGCTCCGGCAGCCGGTCGAACTTCTCGATCTCCGGGAAGCTGATGTCGACTGCCGGGCGCTGCGTGCGCCGCGCCTGGTCAAGCAATTCCGGTAGGCGATGCAGCGTCTGCGGCCCGAAGATCAGATCCACGATCGGCATGCGCCGCGCGATCTGCTCCCCTTCCTGGCTGGCGACGCACCCGCCGACGCCGATGACGCGCCCGGGACGATCGTGCTTCCACTGCTTCCAGCGGCCGAGCTCGGAGAACACCTTCTCCTGCGCCTTCTCGCGCACCGAGCAGGTGTTCATCAGCAAAAGGTCGGCCTCGTCGGGCTTCTCGGTGCGCTCGAAGCCATGCGACCGGGCGAGCACGTCGGCCATCTTGGCCGAGTCGTACTCGTTCATCTGGCAGCCGTAGGTGACGAGGAAAAGCTTGGGGGACATCGGTACCGCGGGGAGGCTATGGGGCGGAAATTATACCGGAGGGGGACCCGCCGACCCGCTTGGCCCAGTCCTCCACGCCCTGGTCGATCAGCGCGTAAGCACGCTCGAACGCAGCCTTGGGCGCGCGGAACGGATCCTCGACGTCGGCGTTGCCGCGCCAGCGCAGCAATTTGTGGACACGGCCGTGCAGCTGCGGGTACTGGCGCAACAGGCCCGTGCTGTGGGTGTCGTCCAGCGCCAGGATCAGCTCGGAGCGGCTCAGCATCGGCAGCAAGGCCTGGCGGGCGCGGTGCGCGGTGATGTCATGGCCGTGGTCGCGCATCACCGCGATGGCCATCGGATCCGCCGGCTCGCCGATCAGCGCGGCCAGGCCCGCCGAGCTCACTTCGCAGTCCGCCGGCACGCGCGAGCGCAGCAGCGCCTCGGCCATCGGACTGCGGCAGATGTTGCCGGTGCAGACGATGAGGATGCGGCTGAACACTCAGGGCAAGAGAACGACCTTGCCAGTCACCTTGCGATCCATCATGTCGCGCAGCACGCGCGGCGCTTCCGAGAGCGGCGCGGTCTGCGAGATGAACGGCTTGAGCTGGCCCTCGCCGTACCACTTGAACAGCTGCTGGAAGTTCTCCCAGTTGACCTTGGGCTCGCGCATCACGAACGCGCCCCAGAACACGCCTACCGCAGACGCGCCCTTGAGCAGCAGCCTGTTGGCGGCGAGATTCGGGATCGGCCCGGAGGCGAACCCGATCACCAGGTAGCGTCCGTTCCAGGCGATGCAGGACAGGCACTCCTCGCCCAGCGCGCCGCCGACCGGATCGTAGATGACGTCGGCGCCCTGCCCCTTGGTCAGCTTCTTGATCGCTTCCTTCAGCGACTCCTTGGAGTAGTCGACCAGCATGTCGGCGCCATGCTTCCTGCAGATCTCGAGCTTCTCCGGCGAGCTGGCCGCCGCGATGACCTTGGCGCCCATCAGCTTGCCGAGCTGCACGGCCGCAAGGCCGACGCCGCCGGATGCGCCGAGCACCAGCAGCGTCTCGCCGGACTTCAGATGCCCGCGCTGCTTGAGCGCGTGCAGCGTCGTGCCGTAGACGAACGGGAACGCCGCCGCGTCGGTGAGGTTCATGCCCTTGGGCAGCGCCATCACCGCGTCGGCGGCCGCAATCGCTTCCTGCGCGTAGCCGCCAACCGGCACCAGCGCCGCGACCTCGTCGCCGGCGCGCAGGTGCTTGACCTTCTCTCCGACCTCGAGGACCACGCCGGCGATCTCGCCGCCGGGCGTGAAGGGCGGCTGGCCCTTGAACTGGTACTTGCCCTGGATGATCAGCGTGTCGGGGAAGTTGACCCCGGCGCCCTTGACCTGGATGCGCACCTCGGTGGGCTTCACCGACGCGAGCGTGACGTCCTCGTAGGCGAGTTGCTCGGGCATGCCAAGCTGCTTGCAGACGATGGCTTTCATTGGATCGGACGAGATGCGGCGAGGGAGCGCCATCTTATACTGGCGCCTTCCCGCGGATCACCCAAGAAAGAAATGACGATCAAGGCAGACACGGTCATCGTCGGCGCCGGCCCCGCCGGGCTGTTCCAGGTGTTCGAGCTCGGACTGCTCGGCATCTCCGCGCACGTCATCGACACGCTGGCGCAGCCGGGCGGCCAGTGCACCGAGCTTTATCCCGACAAGCCGATCTATGACATCCCGGCGCTCCCGATCGTCGGCGCCGGCGAGCTCATCGACCGGCTGATGGAGCAGATCAAGCCGTTCAACCCGACCTTCCACCTCGGCCAGCAGGTGGTCGAGGTCAAGCGCGAGGTCGACGAGAGCTTCTACGTGCGCACCAGCGCCGGCACCGTCTTCGCCGCGCGCACCGTCATCGTCGCCGGCGGCGTCGGCGCCTTCCAGCCGGTCGAGCTGAAATTGCCGGGCATCGAGGCGCTGGTGGATCGCCACGTCTTCTACAAGGTCAAGGACCCCGAGCTGCACCGCGGCAAGCGCGTGGTCGTGCTCGGCGGCGGCGACTCGGCGCTGGACTGGGCGCTGAACCTGCACGGCAAGGCCTCCGAGATCACGCTGATCCACCGATCGGACAAGTTCAAGGCGGCGCCGGCGTCGGTGGCGCGCATGCAGGCGCTCTGCGCCGAGAAGCAGATGCAGTTCCTCACCGGCAACGTCACCACGTTGCACGAGGCCGCGGGCGCGCTGTCGGAAATCTCCGTCACCGGCATCGACCAGCAGGTGCGCAAGCTGCCGGTCGATCACCTGCTGGTGTTCTTCGGCCTGCATCCCAAGCTCGGTCCGATCGCCGAGTGGGGCCTGAACCTGAACAAGCACCAGATCAACGTCGACACCGAGAAGTTCGAGACCAACGTCCCTGGCATCTACGCCATCGGCGACATCAACTTCTATCCCGGCAAGAAGAAGCTGATCCTGTCCGGCTTCCATGAAGCTGCGCTCGCGGCTTTCGCGATCAAGGGACGCCTGAACCCCGGCGAGAAGGTCCACCTGCAGTACACGACCACCAGCCCGATCATGCACAAGCGGCTGGGCGTCGAGGATAACGTCGAGGTGAAGAAAACCGCGTAGGCCGCGGTTCCCTGTCCGCTAGCGGACAGACCGCCCCCGCCCGATCTGGCGGAATTGGGCCATGAACACCATAGCCAAAGTTTCTCTCCTGACCCTCGCCGGCGCTCTCGCGTCGTCGGCCCAGGCAGCGGTGTATCGCTGCGCCGACGCCAAGGGCGTCATGAGCTTCCAGGACCACCCCTGCACCAGCAGCCACCCCGCCAATGCCGTCGCGCATCCTCCGGCAACGAGGACCAGGACCGCAAAGACACCCTCTCTCTCCGAATGGTCGGCCAAGGCCGAGAAGGAGAGCCGCGCGCGCCAGGCGGAAGCCAAGGTCCGCGCCCTCGAGCAGGAGTCCAGGCAGACCGAAGCCGAGTTCGCCGTGATGATGGAAGAGATCGAGGCCAAGAAGAAGGACGCGGCAGAGGCACGCGCCGAGGCGCCGCCGGCCTGGGTCCTCGACCAGCAGGCCGCGCAGGCCAAGCAGGATTACGCGCTCAAGCTGCGCGAGAACAAGGCCGAACTTAAAGAAGCCCGCGAGCAACTCAAGGAGGTTTCGCCGTGAACCGTACACTCATCGCCATCTGCGCCTTGGGATTTGCGGGCGCGGCTGGCGCCGCAACACCCGCTCCCGCCGCGTCCAAGGAGAGCGCCGATGCCGCGCGCGCCGAGCGGGTCATCAACGCGGAAGCCGAAGCGCGTCAACGTGAGCTCGAGACCCGCCTGAAGGTCCTGGAGACCCAGAGCCCGCAGGTGCAAGCCGAATTCGCCGTGATGATGGAAGAGCTGGACCAGAAAAAGCAGAAGTAATCGTTGCAACCTTTCTCTCCCCCTCGGCATCCTAGTGCCGAGGGGGAGAACACATCTTGCGAGCATCTTCGGCAGCACTGGCTGCTCTGTGCGTGTACGCCGTTCCGGCGTCGGCCATGGTCGTCGACGGCCGCCTGGACGAGCCCGAATGGGCTTCCGCGCAGCGCTTCTCCGACTTCACCACCACCGTTCCCTACACGCTGGCAGCGCCGGAGCTGCGCACCGAGGTGCTCATCCTCGCCGCGCCGGACGGCCTGCACGTCGGCTTCATCGTCGACCAGCCCAAAGAAGTCGAGCGCGTGCGCGTGCGCAGCCAGCGCGATCAGGGTGTCGAGGTCGATCGCGTCACCATGGTGATCGACCTGGAAGGCGCCGGCCGCGCGGCCTATGCACTGACCCTGTCGATCAGCGACTCGATCCGCGACGCCGTCGTCACGCCGGTGCGCGACTCGCAGGCGCAGCTGCCGCTGACGTTCAACTACGACTGGGACGGCGACTGGGACCATGCCATCGTCGAAACCGACACGCAGTGGTTCGCGGAGATGCGCGTGCCCTGGACCATGGCGCCCACGGGCGAGGTCGTCGACGGCCAGCAGACCATCGGCCTGTGGTTCTCGCGCGTGGTGTCGTCCAGCGCCAAGCGCTACGCCCGGCCCGGCATCATCTTCGAGCAGCCGACGTTCCTGCGCGACATGCACCGGGTCACGCTCAAGGCCTACTCGTCGGCGCAGCTCGACCTGTTCCCTTACGCGGCCGGCGTGCGCGACTTCCAGGAAGCGTCCACCCGCTTTCGCGCGGGCCTGGACGTGTTCTGGCGACCGCATCCGCAGCATCAGCTGACCGCGAGCATCAACCCCGACTTCGGCCAGGTCGAGAGCGACGAGCTGGTCGTGAATTTCTCCGCGATCCCGACCTTCTTCCCCGACAAGCGGCCGTTCTTCACCGAGAACCTGGGCCTGTTCAGCACCGAGAGCCGCGTGCTCTACACGCGCAGGATCGGCGCGGCGCCCGATGCCGGCCCCGACGGCAGCAGCGACATCCTCGGCGCCGCGAAGTACACCGGCAACAGCGGCAAGTGGGACTTCGGCCTGCTCGCCGCGGTCGAGGACGATCCGGACGACGCCGATGGCCGCCAGTTCTACGTCGGCCGCCTGCGCCGATCGCTCGGCGACGCGTTCTCGCTGGGCTGGCTCGGCACGCACGTCGAGCGCCCGACGCTGGATCGGCACGCCAACGTCAACACGGTGGATTTCAACTGGACGCTGACGCCGGGCGTGACCGTGCTCGGACAGGCGATGCACTCCGAGGTTCGCCGTCCCGGCGAGATCCCGTCGACGCCGCTGGATCCGGCGGGCAGCGGTGACGGCGGCCTGCTCGGCCTGCGCTATTCGGGCAAGCGCTGGGATCACCAGGTCACCGCCGTGCACTACGACCGCAACTTCACGCTGAACGACGCCGGCTTCCTGGAGCGCAACAACCTGAACCAGGTCTCCGACGTGTCGGTGCTGCACTTCCGCGACTACGACGCCACCAGCCCGATCCTGGAGAGCGCGCTCACGCCGTCGTTCAACGTCGCCTACAACGACCAGGGCGATCGGCTCCCCGCCTGGGTAGACCTGCATTTGCGCACCAACTTGCGCAACGCTGGAGGCATTCAGGCCGAGTGGTACCTGCAGAACATCGGCGGGGTCGACGACCTGGTCACGCGCGGCCACGGGCCGGTGAGCTACACGCCGCAGAGCAATCTCTACTTCACCTACTTCAATCCGCAGACGGGTTTCTTCCGCTACGTGAGCAGCGTGGCGCTGTTCCAGGGCCTGTTCAGCGGCGCCGGCTGGTCCGTCACGCTCCGGCCCGAGTTCTACTTCAGCGAGCGGCTGATCGCGCGCTTCCTGGTCGACTACCAGGACCAGCCCGACTTCATCATCTGGCAGGGCGTCGAGAATCTGATGGCGACGTTCCGGTATCGACAGGTGGTGGCACGCGCCGGTCTCGAGTGGTATCCGGCCGAGCGCCACGAGCTGCGCGCGCTGCTGCAATGGGCCGGCGGCATAGGCAAGGACCCGGTGCCCTATCGCCCGGATCCGACCGGAAACCTGCACCGCACAGCGGATGAGGTCGGGGCCTTCAGCTTCAGCGACGTCGCCTTCCAGATCCGTTACCGCTACCAACTGGCGCCGCTGTCCGACCTGTATGTCGTCTACACGCGTGGCGGCGGCCTTGGCCGTGCCGACGACGAGCGCACGCTGCCGCAGCTGTTCAGCGATGGGCTGCGCGAGCAGACGGCCAGCCAGTTCCTGGTGAAGATCCGGTATCGCTTCTCGCTGTTGTAGGAGCGGCCGTTGGCCGCGACCCTGTCGGATTCGCTGCGGCTGATCGACCTACGCCGGCGGGTGCATCACCGCCAGCAGCAGCATGACGAAGCCGATCACCGCGGCCACGCCGTGGACCACCACCACGTTCTTCGGCAAAGGCAGCATCTTCGAATGGAAGTTCAGGTTCATCCACGCGCCGACCAGCCCCACCACCACGAAGATGCCGACCGCTGCTTTCGCCAGGCCCGGCAGGCCGACGGTGAACCAGGCGTAGAGCAGCAGGGTCAGGGCCGCCCCCGCAAGGAACCCGTGCAGCATGGTGATCCACGACGGCGGCCGATCGGCGCCGCGGAAGCGGATGACCGCCATGGTCAGGCCGCCGACGGCAGCGATCGCCAGGAGCACCACGGCGGCCTTCATCATCGAATATGCGTCCATGTCGGTATCTCCGGCGGTTGGCGGGGGTACTGCAGAGGGCGTCGCGGCGGGGAAGGTTCCATCGGCGCAGGCCGGATTTGGCCGCTACGCATTTCGAACCCGCAGGGCGTCGCTCCGGTCTAGTTTTCAGGCCCGAATGATTTTGTGACACCCATGTCCGCCCGCAAGACTGTCTGGACCCGCTACAGCTACACCTGGATCACCTTCGCCCTCTTCCTGATTGCCCTGATCGGCCACTGGATCGCCGGCTGGTTCGCCTTCGTCAACGAGCAGGTCGAGCACGCCCAGCCGGTGCAGTTCGGCGACTACGCAATCGAGATGGCGCGCGACACGCTGGAGAACTGGCAGTCGGAATTCCTGCAGCTGATCTGGCAGGTGGCAGGCCTGGCGTTCCTGCTGCACGTCGGCTCGCCGCAGTCCAAGGAAGGCGACGACCGCAAGGAGGAGAAGATCGACCAGATCCTCCGGGCGGTGTCCAAGGACGGCGACGAGCAGATCCGCAAGCTCGACGCGAAGTATCCGCGGGCCTAGCGCCGCGCTTTTCAGCTCACCGTGGCGTGCGCAATCCGCCACCAAGGCTTGACGTAACGGTCCTGCCGCTCGCCGCCGAAGTAGCGCTCCTTGAGCTCCGCCGCGCCGACGTCGACCACCTCGCGGAAGCGGCGGGCACGCAAGTACGACGCGGCGCGGTCCTCGACGATGCCGAACACCAGCGGCTCGCTGGTGCGCTCCATCTTCCGATGCTCGTTGCGCGCGCCCCGCAGCGCGCAGGTTCCGTCGACGACCGACTTCAGGATGTAATCGAATATCACGACGCTGCCGGGCGCGCTGCTCGAGCGGATGAAGTCCAGGGTGCCGTCGACGGCGTCCTGCGCGAGGTACGGCGTCACGCCCTCCCAGAGGAAGACCGTCTTGCTGTCGTCGCGGTAACCGCCGGCGCGCAGCCGGTCGCCCAGCCTCTCGACGTTGAAGTCCACCGGCACGTAGGTCACGTGCGCGGGCTCGGCGCCATGGAACAGCTTGCGCATGCGCGCGCGCTTGGTGGCGGAGGTCGCCGGATGATCGACCTCGAAGACCGCCACACCGCGCAGGCGATCGGCGAAGCGATGGGCGCGCGAGTCGAAGCCGGCGCCGAGGATCACCAGCTGCTCCGGGCCGTCGACCAGTTCCTCGAGCAGGAAATCGTCGATGTAGCGGGTCCGCGCGAGCACGTAGTGGTGATGGCCCGGAAATGACAGCTCGATCAGGCGCTCGACCGCGTCGCGCACGGGACGGCCGCTCAGCAGGAACCGGTAGCCCAGGCCGAGGAAGCGCTCCGCGTAGGGATCGCTGCAGATGCGCTCCGCCGGCGGCCTGCGCGTCTCGATCGCGCGCGACAACGCCATCTGCTCCGCGGTCCGGCTCGAGCGGGAAGCTTTCACCGGTCCAGCTTAGTCCTAGCGGAACTGCACCGCCGCGCTGCCCTCGTTTCCCCGCCCCCGCACGCCGACACGGCGCATGCCAGCACGAACGGAATCGCCCGTCGATAGTCCTGCATGACTTCCCCCGGAAATACCCGCTCGATCGCGGGTCAGCAAATCTTACCCAGGTCGATACGTGGGCGTGCCTCGCGCGTATGGCGACGGAATGGGCCATGATCCGCACCTCGCATTGCACTCCGGGGACTTCAGAGATGCCGACGTACACGCCGCCGCTTCGCGACATCAAGTTCGTCCTGCACGAGCTGCTCGACGTCACCACCAACCTGCGTCAGCTGCCCCAGCATGCGGACCTCGACGCCGACACTATCGACACGATCCTCGAGGAAGGCGGCAAGTTCTGCGCGGAGGTTCTGTTCCCGCTGAACCAGGTCGGCGACACGGAAGGCTGCACGTATCACGGCGACGGCGTGGTCACCACGCCCAAGGGCTTCAAGGAGGCCTATCAGCAGTTCGTCGAAGGCGGCTGGCCGGCGCTGGGATGCGACATCGAGTTCGGCGGCCAAGGCTTGCCGCACGTGGTCGCGAGCGCGCTCAACGAGATGCAGAACTCGGCCAACCAGGCCTGGTCGATGTATCCCGGCCTCTCGCACGGCGCCTACAACGCGCTCAAGGCATTCGGCACCGACGAGCAGAAGAAGCTGTACCTGCCCAAGCTCGTCTCGGGCGTGTGGACCGGCACGATGTGCCTGACCGAAGCGCATTGCGGCACTGATCTGGGACTGCTCAAGACCAGCGCCAAGCCGAATCCGGATGGCAGCCACGACATCACCGGCACCAAGATCTTCATCTCCGCCGGCGAGCACGACATGGCGGAGAACATCCTGCACCTGGTGCTCGCGCGCCTGCCCGACGCGCCGGCCGGCACCAAGGGAATCTCGCTGTTCCTGGTGCCCAAGTTCGTGCCGGACGCGAACGGCGGCGTCGGCGCGCGCAACGGCGTCAAGTGCGGATCCATCGAGCACAAGATGGGCATCCACGGCAACGCCACCTGCGTCATCAACCTCGACAGCGCCAAGGGCTGGATGGTTGGGCCGCCGAACAAGGGGCTGAACGCGATGTTCGTGATGATGAACACCGCACGCCTGGGCGTCGGCATGCAGTCGCTGGGCTTGGCCGAAGTCGCGTACCAGAACGCGCTCGCCTACGCCAAGGATCGGTTGCAGGGCCGCTCGCTGACGGGCCCGAAGGCGCAGGGCAAGCCCGCCGATCCGATCATCGTGCATCCCGACGTGCGCCGGATGCTGCTCACGCAGAAGGCCTACGTCGAGGCGGCGCGCGCGTTCTGCTACTGGGCGGGCCTGGCGATCGACCGCGAGCACAAGCATCCAGACCCGCAGGTGCGCAAGGACATGGCCGACCTCGTCGCGCTGCTGACACCAGTGATCAAGGGCTTCATCACCGACAACGGCTACGAGTGCACGACGCTGGCGATGCAGGTGCTCGGCGGCCACGGCTACATCGCCGAGTGGGGCCTGGAGCAGCACGTGCGCGACGCGCGCATCAACATGATCTACGAGGGGACCAACACCGTGCAGGCGCTGGACCTGCTCGGCCGCAAGGTGCTCGCCGACATGGGCGCCAAGCTGATGAAGTTCGGCAAGGTGGTGCAGGACGTCATCAAGGCCAACGGCGCGCGCCACGCGATGAAGGAATTCACCGAGCCGCTGGCGACGCTGGTCGCCGAGGTGCAGAAGGTGACGATGGAGATCGGCCAGAAGGCGATGAAGAACCCCGACGAGGTCGGCGGCGCCGCCGATCCGTTCCTGCGCCTGGTCGGGCACCTGGTGTTCTCGTTCTCCTGGTGCTACTCCGCCGGCGTGGCGATGAAGCAGATGGCCAAGGACCCGGCGAAGGCCAACGATCCGTTCTACCAGGCCAAACTGGCAACGGCGCGCTTCTACTTCGCCAAGCTCTATCCGGAGACCGCGACGCTGCTGCTGAAGATCCGCGCCGGCTCGGCGCCGATGATGCAGATGGAGGAGGCGCTGTTCTGATGCGGCTGGCGGCGGCGCTGATCGCGCTTGCAGCCGCGGGCTGCGGCAACGGCGGCCCGGCATCGAGCGATCTGCCGCCCCTGCAGAACCCCGACGGCGGCGAGATCGCCGATCGCGTCGCCCTCGCCGACTGGACGCCGCTCCCCGCGGCGCCCAGCGTCGTCGTCAGCGCGCAAGCGCGCGGAGCGCGAGACGAGATCCTCGGACCGGACGCGACCGACCCGCGCTACGTGAAGCTGTGGTGGTTCGGCGTCTCGAGTTTCGTCGCGTCGATCGGCGGACACCTGGTCCTGCTCGACGCCTGGGAGATCGTCGGCGCGCACGAGGATTACGTACCGATTGGCCGCGAGGAGCTCGCCGCCATCGAGCCCGAAGCGATCTTTTTGGGCCACGGGCACTTCGATCACGCCGCTGACGTCGGCTACGTCGCCGGCCGCACCGGCGCGGTCGTCGTCGGCTCCGAGGAGATCTGCGACACGGCCAAGGACGACGCCGCGGCCGAAGGCAACGCCGCGAACTTCACCTGCCTGATCACCGGCACCATGGACACGCCGGTCCCGGGCACGACGCAGAGCGTGAAGCTCTTCGCCGACTTGCCGGAGGTCAACATTCTCCAGCACGTGCATTCGGCGGCGACGCCGGATCCGCAGGATCCCGGCGTGCCGTTCATCCACATCGCCAACCTGCTGCCTTACCTCGTCTACCTCAACACCGATCCGGCGGAGATCGCGCGCTTCGTCGCGAGCCAGCGCGATCCGCAGGGCGGCACCTGGGCGTATCACTTCCGCGTCGGCGCGTTCAGCCTGCTCTGGCACGACTCGGCAGGGCCGATCAACTCGACGCAGCCGTACGCGGCCGAGATCCAGGCCGCGCTCGACAGCTTCCCCGACTGCGTCGACGTGCACAGTGGCGCGATCGTCGGCTTCGATCAGCCGCTGTCGGGGCTGCGCGATCCGCGGCTGTACGTCGAGCACAGCCATCCGAAAGTCAGCATGCCCAGCCATCACGACGCATGGGCGCCGGTGGTCGGCGGCGGCGCTGCCGCCTACGAAGCGCAGTGGCGCCAGGAGCTGGCGTCGCTCGAGCATCCGCCGGAACTCGACTATCTGCGCGATCCGCAGGACTACCTCGTCGCGCGCGTTTACGCGGTCGACGATCCGCGCTGGGTGCCGCCGTCACCAGGATCGTCCTGCGCAAGCGCGCGGTGAGCTGAAGTGCGCTGCGGAACCCCCGCGACTGGCGCGGTCCAATAGACATGGACACCGTACAGACCCGACCGGAAGACGCCGTCCGCGCGCGCGTCGCCAAGATGCGCCAGTGGATCCAGAAGTACGGCCAGGGCTGCCAGAACCGGCAGACGCACCTGGAGCCCGGCTCGGTCGAGCGCGTCTATTGGCACTACGGCTACTTGAGCGCGCTGCAGGAAGTCGAGCGCCTGCTCTCCGGCCAGACCGACCACCTGGGATAGGCAGCCGATAAACTGACGTCATGCTCGATCTCGTGATCGACCGGCGTCAGATGGACCTCGGCGGCTTCCAGGTCGGCCGCGTGCTGCCGTTCGCCAAGCGCCGCATGGTCGGGCCGTTCATCTTCCTGGATCACATGGGCCCGGCCACGTTCGCGCGCGGCGTCGATCGCAAGGTCGACGTGCGGCCCCATCCGCACATCGGCCTGTCGACGGTCACCTACTTGTTCTCCGGCGAGATCATGCATCGCGACAGCGTCGGCTCCGAGCAGGCGATCAAGGCGGGCGAGGTGAACTGGATGACGGCAGGCCGCGGCATCACGCACTCGGAGCGGTTCGAGAAAGCGCGCGCCGAAGGCGACACGGTGCACGGGCTGCAGTCGTGGGTGGCGTTGCCCCGGGAATTCGAGGAAACGGATCCGGCGTTCGATCACTACGACGCCAGCGCGCTACCCGAGTACCGACATGGCGGCCTCTGGGCGCGTCTCGTCGCCGGCGAAGCCTTCGGCGCCAAGGCAAAGGTCAAGACGCATTCGCCGCTGTTCTACATCCACTGGCAACTTGAAGCGGGAACCGACGTGTCGATGCCGCACGGCCATTCCGAGCGCGCGGCCTACATCGTCAGCGGCGCGGTGGAAACCGGCGGCCAGAGATTCGACGCAGGACGCATGCTCGTCTTCAAGCCCGGAAACGTAGTCTTGCGCGCGGTCGCGCCTTCGGTGGTGATGGCGCTCGGCGGCGAGCCAATCGGCGAGCGCTACATCGAGTGGAATTTCGTCTCCTCGTCGAAAGAGCGTCTGAAGCAGGCCAAGGAGGATTGGCGCGCCGGGCGCATGAAGCTCCCGGATGCCGACAATCAGGAGTTCATTCCGCTCCCCGCCGACGCAACCCCGCCGCCGAATCCGGCGTCCTGATCAGCGGATCGTCAGGATCGAGATTTCCGGCGGCACGAAGAACCGGATCGGCAGGACGCTGGTGCCCAGGCCCTGCGTAACGAACAGGTGCCGCCCCTCCTCCACCACGTGGCCGACCGTGTACTGCTGATGCCGCAGCGCCGGGTTGTGCGGATGTCCGAACAACGGGAAATAAACCTGGCCTCCGTGCGAGTGACCTGCCATCGTCAGGCTCACCCGCGGCGGGATCTGCGGGAAGACATCCGGATTGTGTGTGAGCAGCAGCACCGGATCGGCGTCGGTGACTTGCGCCATCGCGGCGCCGACGTCGTGGTGCCCTTCCCACAGATCACCAAGGCCCACCAGCCAGAAGCGCCAGGGTCCCGAAGCGATCTTGATCGCGCGCTGCTCGAGCACGTCGATGCCCGCGCGCGACAGCGCGCCCTCGACCACGTCCGGGTTCAGCCACCAGTCGTGATTGCCCAGAACCGCGTGAACGCCCAGCGGCGCGTGCAAGCCCGCCAGCACTTGCGCGATGGCTTCGGGCGCGACGAACCGTCCACCGGCAATGGCGGTGATGACGAAGTCGCCCGCGATCACGACGATGTCCGGACGCGCTGCATTGGTTCGCTCGACGATGCGCTGAAGCTTGTCGAGTCCGTTGAACGGCGAGCCCACGTGAAGATCGGAGAGGAGCGCGATCCGCAGCCCGGATTGCTCGCGCGGCCAGGCAGGTGGCGACAGCTCGGTACTCCTTCAACTGCAGCAGCGCAGGCTCGATGAACGCCCAGACCGCCGGCGCGAGCAGGACGAGAGCGAGGAGCCCGATCGCCCAGCGTCTACGCATCGGCGTGTCTCCACGCCGCGCCGCGACGCGCCGCAACGGCGAGGATCATCAGCGCTGCGAGCACGCAGACCACGAGCGGGGCGCTCGGCAGATCCAGCGGCACCGATGCCCACAGCCCTATCGCATAGCCGCCGACGCCGATCGCGTAAGCCAGCGCGAGGCCGCGCCAATCCTTGAGGTCGCGGGCAGCGAGCGCCGGCAGGATCAGCGTCGCGAACACCAGGTACACGCCGACCAGCTGCACGGACGCGGTGACGGCGATGGCGAACACCGGGTAGAACAGCATCGGCTTGTTGCGAGCCCCGCCCCACCACACAGCGAGCAGCACGCCGTAGAGCAGCGCCACCGGCCAGACACGCGCGTAGCTCACCCACAGGATCTGACCGGCGAGGAGCTCCGTCAGATGCTCGCCGCCGTGCGGGTTGTGCGCGAGCATCAGGATGGCGGCGCAGGCGGCGACGACGTAGAGCGATCCGATCAGCGCTTCCTGGACTTCCCCGAACCGGCGCTCCGTCCAGGAGAGCAGCGCGGCGGCGCTGAGCGCGGCGATGCCAGCCGACAGCTGCATCGCCCAGCCGTGCGGCACGAAGCCGTCCGCATCGACGGCGATGGCTCCCAGCGCCGCCACCTGCGCAACGGTGAGGTCGATGAAGATGATCCCGCGGCGCAAGACCTCACGGCCGAACAGCACGTGCGTAGCGCAGACCACCAGTCCCGCGAGCATCGGGGGTCCGAGCAACGACCAGTCGAAGGCCAGGCTCACTTGCCGTTCAACGCGCCGAGCAGGCGATCGACCATGGCCTGGTAGAGCGCGAACAGATCTGCGGCGCCGTCCGCACCGACCGAGAACGGCAGCTCTATGGCCGGCAGGCCGGTGCGGCCCGCCAGGAACTCGGAGGCCTTGGCGTCTTCGTACGAGGACCGCACGATCATCCGCACGGGCTCGCGCTTGAGCAAAGCGAGCAAGTCCTGCAGGTGCGATGCGCTCGGCGGCAGGCCGGGCTTGGGCTCGAGGTTTCCGACCTCGCGGATGCCGAGCCAGTCGTACAGATACACCCAGGACTTGTGATGACTCACGACCGCCACGCCGCTGAGCGGCTTGGCGGCTTCGGTCCATTTCCGGACGGCTGCATCGAAGCGCTGCTCGAAATCGGCGGAGCGCTTGCGGTACGTCTCGGCGCGCTTGGGATCGAGTTCCGCCAGACGCTGCGTTAGCGGCGGGATCACCTTGGCGATGTTGCGCGGATCGGTGTTGATGTGCGGATTTCCGTAGGGGTGAAGATCACCGTCGGCGCGATCCAGCCGCGCCGGCACTTCGAGCATCCTCACGTAGGTGAACGCTTCGAACATGCCGGGCTTGCCGGGCTGGATGCGCGGATTGGCGCCGTTGCTCAGCAGCACCGGGAACCAGGCGAGCTCGAGCTCGGCGCCCGTGCACACGGCGAGGTCGGCCGTGCGGAAGTGCGCCAGCAGCGATGGGCGCGCCTGCACCTGGTGCGGGTCCTGCATCGCCGTGGTCGCGCTATAGACCTCGGCGTCCTTCCCTGTGATCTCCTGGACCAGCGCGGCCCATTCGGGCTCGCAGGTGAAGACCTGGAGCGCCTGCGCCTGCCCGGCGAACAGCGCCGCAGCCATGAAAGTGAATTTGCGCATGGGCATTCCCTCTAGAACGTATGGGCCGGGTGCGAGCCCAGGCTGAAGATGTATTGCAGGCAGACCTGGTTGTCGGTTTCGCCGTTCGGCCGCGACGCGTCGCGGCTGTATTGCAGCCGCACGCGCGAGAACTCGCTGTGCGACCAGTCGACCATTGCGCTCCAGCGCTGCGGATCCGTCCCGGCGCTGGCGAGAAGCGCCAGCGACGTTTCCGGCGCCGGGTTTTCCAGCTTGTTGTCCGCGTGCACGCGGTCGTAGCGCACGCCGGCGCGCCATTGCGGAATGAACTGGTAGACACCCTGCGCGTAGAAGCCCCACTGCCGGCCGTCGTAAGCGCTGGCGTCGGCGCTGCCGTCGGGGTCGGACACGAGCTCACCATGTTCGGTGCGCCGGAAGAACTCGGCCTGGAGCACGGCGTTGCGCTGCTTCGCGTTGCCGTCCGGCGCCCACTTGGCAATCAGGTCGACGCCGGCCACGCGCGAGTGACCGCTGAACGACGTTTCCTGGTTCTCGCCGGTCCGCCGATCTTCGGCGTTGGTCGCGAGGTACGATGCGCCGAGGCGATACGACCAGCTCGTGCCGAGGTCGTCGCCGACGTGCACGAATGCACTCTTGCCGGGAATGCCGTCGCGCCGCTCGCCGCCGCCTGGAAACGCGGCGCCGCGGAACAGCTCGACGCCGACCTCCAGGAACACCGGCAACGGCGCCACCCAGCGCAGCTGCGCGCCGTCATCGCCGAACTGACCGCCCAGCAGCGCGCGGTATACCAACGGCGCGTCGACGAACTCCCAAGCATGCGCATGCTGATGGTTCTGATAGCCGATGTCGGAGAAGAAGCGTCCGAACTTGAGGGCGAATCCTTCGGGCAGCGAGAGCGTGTTGATGTAGGCCTCTTCCACGCCGACGCTGTCGTCCTCGCCGACCGCGATGGTTGTCCAGGCATGGAACAGGTCGTCGACGTTGGCCTCCATGGCGAGCTCGGTCTCGGCCAGCGACAGGCCCGCGGAAGGAAGACCTTCACCGGCCAGAAGGAAGCCAGGCATGTCCGGCGGCGCATCGCTGCTGTAGCGCGCGTAGGAGCCGCCGAGAATCAGGCTGATCCTGGGATTGAAGGCGTTGCCGGCGTCGGCCGCGAAGCTCGCTGCCGGCAGCGCGAGACTCGCGGCGGCGAGCCCGAACGACCAGAGAGGAAATGGCATGACAACACCTCTGAAGCTGAAAAAGCGGACTGTCGCGCCGCAGGCATGCGACGCGACGTAAGGTCACGCGGTCTTCAGGTCAGAGCGGGAGGTGCGCGGGAGCGCGGTCTTGCGATCGCCAGGCGCGCGACGCGCACCGGCAGCGCAGTGATGGCAGGCTGATCCCGGCCATCGGGGAGATTCGCCGTGCGCGGCGAGGACGGCAAGGCGCCGCTGCCGTGCGCGACGATGCAGATCTCGCAGGCCGGCTGGCCGGACTGCGATGCGAGCTCGTGCTGCGTTGCATGCGCGACGGCCAGGAGCTGGCCGACGAACAGCGCCAGCGCCAGCCACAGGCTGGTGGGCTGCAGGCGCCGGCGCAAGGCGTGGATCACCTAGAAGGGGATGTCGTCGTCTTCGAAGTTCTTGTCGGGACCGTCGGCCGGCGCCGGCGTCTTGCCACGCGAGAACCCGCCCTCGCTGACACCCGTGCGGGCGGAGCTCCCCGAATCCATCGAGGCGCTGCTGCCGCCGCCACCGGGCCGGCCGCCGAGCATCTGCATCTCGTCGGCGATGATCTCGGTGGTGTAGCGGTCGTGGCCTTCCTTGTCCTGCCACTTGCGCGTGCGGATCGAGCCCTCGACGTAGACCTGCGATCCCTTCTTCAAATATTGCCCGACGATCTCGGCGAGCTTGGAATAGAACACCACGTTGTGCCACTCGGTGCGTTCCTTGGATTCGCCGCTGGTCTTGTCCTTCCACGACTCCGAGGTCGCCAGCGTGACGTTGGCGACGGCGCCGCCGGAAGGCAGGTAGCGCGTCTCCGGGTCTTTGCCGAGATTGCCGATGAGGATGACTTTGTTGACTCCGCGCGCCATGGTTTGTCCCCGGAAGAAGGTGTCAGCCGTGAAGGTTCCGCGCCCTCGGCGCGGGCCTGAACTGTACTGCAAAACCCAGCCAAAGTAATGGCAGCAAAGCCGCAGCTGCCAGAGTCCCGGCCGGCCCGTAATGTGCCAGCGTCCAGCCACCCAGCGCGCCGCCCAGAGGCTGGCCGAGGAATTGCGCGGTCGCATAAACACCCATCGCCGCTCCCTTGTGCTGCGCCGGCGCCCGCCGCGAGACCAGCGATGGCAGCAGGCCTTCCAGCAGGTTGAACGCCAGGAAGAACAAGGCTAGCCCGACGACCAGGCCCGTGGGACCTGACCATTTGGCCGCGACTCCGAGGCCCACCGCGAGCGTGACCACTGCGCTGAGGAGGATCGGACGCGCGGCGCCACGATCGGCGCTGCGCATCAGCGGCAGCGCCACGAGCAAGGTCGCGACCAGCACGGGCAGGTAGATTTTCCAGTGCTCCTGGCTGGGCCAGCCGAATTGCTGCGCGATCAACGCCGGCGCGGCCATGAACAGGCAGGGGATCATCGCGTGCAGCACGAGGATGCCGCCGTTGAGCCGCAACAGCTCGCGATCGCTGAACACGCCGCCGAAGCCGCTGGCGCTGCCGGCCGCGTTGGGCGACTCGCCCGGAGCGGCCCACCAGATGACTGGCACCGCCATGAGCGACAGCACTGCCGTGATCAGGAAGATCCCCGGCACGCCGACCAGGCCCTCGGCGATCGGTCCCAGAATCAGCGCCAGGATGAAGGCGAAGCCCATCCCGGCGCCCATCACCGCCATCGCCATCGTGCGGACCTCGGTGCGGGTGACGTCCGCCAGCAACGCCGTCACGGCCGAGGAGATGGCGCCGGCGCCCTGGATCGCCCGACCCAGGGCGATGATCTCGATGCGATCGGAGAGGCCAGCGATCAGGCTGCCGATGGCGAAGATCAGCATCCCCAGCGCGATCACCGGCTTACGGCCGATGCGATCGGACAGCCGGCCCAGCGGGATCTGGAACAGGGCCTGCGTCAGCCCCGACGCGGTCAGCGCAAAGGCGATGAACTGGGCGCTCGGATGCGCCGGCAGCGCGCTGGCGTACAGCTCGAACACCGGCAGGACCATGAACACGCCGAGCATGCGCAGGGCGTAGACGGCGCCGAGCGCGAGCGTGGCGCGCCATTCCAGGGAATTCATTTGGTTTAGGGCTAGAACTGAGCCGCTTCGACCGCATATAGTACCCGGTTCGTTTCGCTGATTCGCTTTCGATGGACGCCATCCGCATCCGTGGGGCTCGCACCCACAACCTCAAGAATGTCTCGCTGGACCTGCCCCGTGACAAGCTGATCGTCATCACCGGGCCATCGGGCTCCGGCAAGTCCTCGCTGGCTTTCGACACGCTCTACGCCGAAGGCCAGCGCCGCTACGTCGAATCGCTGTCGGCGTACGCCCGGCAGTTCCTGTCGATGATGCAGAAGCCGGACGTCGACACCATCGAGGGCCTGTCGCCCGCGATCTCCATCGAGCAGAAGTCCACCTCCCACAATCCGCGCTCGACTGTTGGCACGGTCACCGAGATCTACGACTACCTGCGCCTGCTGTTTGCCCGCGTGGGCACGGCGCGCTGCCCCGATCACGGCGTCGCGCTGGAAGCGCAGAGCGTCGCGCAGATGGCCGACCAGGTCCTCGCCCTGCCGGAGAACAGCGCCTGGCTGCTGCTCGCGCCGATCGTGCGCGGCCGCAAGGGCGAGCACGCCGACGTCTTCGACCAGCTGCGCGCGCAAGGCTTCCTGCGCGTGCGCGTCAACGGCAAGGTCTACGAGCTCGACGAGGTGCCTGAGCTCAACCGCAAGCTCAAGCACGACGTCGAGGTCGTGGTCGACCGCTTCAAGATCCGCGGCGAGCTCAAGCAGCGGATCACCGAGTCGTTCGAGACCGCGCTGCGGCTGTCCGACGGGCTGGCGATCGTGGTGCCGCACGGCGACGCCGCGGCGTCTTCGCACACGTTTTCCGCGCGCATGGCCTGTCCGCACTGCGGCTACAGCGTCGAGGAGCTGGAGCCGCGGCTGTTCTCCTTCAACGCGCCGCACGGGGCCTGCCCCAAGTGCGATGGCCTCGGCACGCTGCAGATCTTCGACGCCGAGCGCGTGGTCGGGCATCCCGAGCTGTCGCTCGCAGCCGGCGCCATCCGTGGCTGGGACCGCCGCAATCCGTACTACTGGCATTTCGTGCACTCGCTGGCCGAGCACTACGGCTTCGATCCGGACACGCCGTTCCGGGATCTGCCGAAGAAGATGCAGAACGTGCTGCTGCACGGCAGCGAGGGCGATCGCATCCGCTTCGAGTATCCCGACGAGCGCGGCCGGCTCTCCGTGCGGTCCCACCGCTTCGAGGGGATCCTGCCCAACCTCGAGCGGCGTTATCGCGAGACCGAGTCCGACGCCGTGCGCGAGGAGCTGGCGAAGTACCTGTCGCAGCAGCCCTGCCCCGAATGCAACGGCGAGCGGCTGAATCGCGCCTCGCGCAACGTGTTCGTCGCCGAGCGCCGGCTGCCGGAGCTGTGCGCGCTGTCCGTGCGCGACGCCGAGCGTTTCTTCTCGACGCTGGCGCTGCCCGGCCACAAGGGCCAGATCGCCGGCAAGATCCTGAAGGAGATCTCCGCGCGCCTGGGATTTCTCAACAACGTCGGCCTGGAATACCTGACGCTCGCGCGCTCAGCCGAGACGCTCTCCGGCGGCGAGGCGCAGCGCATCCGGCTGGCGTCGCAGATCGGCGCTGGGCTGGTCGGCGTCATGTACGTGCTCGACGAGCCGTCGATCGGGTTGCACCAGCGCGACAACCGACGCCTGCTGGAGACGCTGAATCGCCTGCGCGATCTGGGCAACACCGTCATAGTCGTCGAGCACGACGAGGAAGCCATCCGCAGCGCCGACCACGTCATCGATATTGGTCCCGGCGCCGGCGTGCACGGCGGCGAGATCGTCGCCGAAGGCACGCCGCGCGACATCGAGCGCTCGAAGCGCTCGATCACCGGCAAGTATCTTTCCGGCGCGGTGCAGATCGAGGTCCCGGAGCTGCGCACGCCGCGTCAGCCCAAGAAGCAGATCGTCATCCGCGGCGCCAGCGGCAACAACCTCAAGAACGTCACCGCCGAGATCCCGGCCGGGCTGCTGACCTGCATCACCGGCGTGTCGGGCTCCGGCAAGTCCACGCTGATCAACGACACGCTGTACTGCTCGGCGGCGCGCACGCTCAACGGCGCTTCCACGCATCCGTCGGCGCACGAGGCGATCGAGGGTCTGGAGCAGCTGGACAAGGTCATCGACATCGACCAGGCGCCGATCGGGCGCACGCCGCGCTCCAATCCGGCCACCTACACCGGACTGTTCACGCCGATCCGCGAGCTGTTCGCGCAAGTCCCGGAGTCGCGCGCGCGCGGCTACGAGGCGGGTCGCTTCTCGTTCAACGTCAAGGGCGGGCGCTGCGAGACCTGTGAAGGCGACGGCCTGATCAAGGTCGAGATGCACTTCCTGCCCGACATCTACGTGACCTGCGACACCTGCAAGGGCAGGCGCTATAACCGCGAGACGCTGGAGATCCGCTACAAGGGCAAGGGCATCGACGAGGTCCTCGACATGACGGTCGAGGACGGGCTCGCCTTCTTCAAGGCAGTGCCGGCTCTCGCGCGCAAGCTCGAGACGCTGATGGACGTCGGGCTGTCGTACATCACGCTGGGCCAGAACGCCACCACGCTGTCCGGCGGCGAAGCCCAGCGCATCAAGCTGGCCAAGGAGCTGTCACGCCGCGATACCGGGCAGACGCTCTACATCCTGGATGAGCCCACGACGGGCCTGCACTTCCAGGACGTCGCCCAGCTGCTGACCGTGCTCGAGCGGCTGCGCGATCGCGGCAACACCGTCGTGGTCATCGAGCACAACCTCGACGTGATCAAGCGCGCGGACTGGATCATCGACCTGGGTCCGGAAGGCGGCAACGGCGGCGGCGAGATCATCGCCACCGGCACGCCGGAGGACGTGGCGAGGAACAAGCGCTCGCACACCGGCAAATACCTGAAGCCGCTGCTGACGGCTCGCGCCAAAGAAACAGCAGCGGTTTAGGCCTTTTCGGAAACACAAATAAAAAGGGGCGGCAGAGCCGCCCCCAAACTTTCCCCCATAAATTGCTGCTGCTTCGATCGGCGGATTGGAGCCGCGGAAGAACGCGGCTCAATCCGCCATCAGAATTGGTACTTCACGAACACCTGCGCGTTGTCGCGATCGCGCCAGAGGTTGTACTCGCCGCCGCCCATGAACCAGGTGTAGCCGGCGGTGAACGAGAGCGCTTCCTTGTAGCGCACCTCGAGGTTGGACTGGATGATCTTGCGGCCTTCCAGGAACTGGTTGGACGGATCCGGCTCGGTGCCGTGGACGTCGTGCCACCACAGCAGGAACGGCGCCAGCGAGATGCCGGGCAGCACGCTCTCGTAGCGCATGATGCTGACGACGCGATAGCCCCAGGAGAAGCGATCGGCGTAGCCGCGCGTGTCCTGCTGATGCGGATTGAAGCGAAGGCCATCCGGCCCGATGTTGCAGTCGACCGTGTGCGCGCACGCCTGCCGTCCGCCGTCGGCGCCCGAGCCGTCGGCGCCAGCGCTGGCGTGGTAGTAGGTGCCGGGGCCTTCGATCTGCAGCACGTCCATCGACGGCATGTTCGGCGACCAGTTGGCGCCGAACTCGTAGAGCATGATCACCTGGTCGGCGCCGATGAAGTTGTCGGTGGCGCCGATGACCTTGGTCAGCCCGAGGTTGAACTGGAACGACTTGAACGTTTCCCAGCCCTGGATGTAGGTGTTGCCCGGGACTTCGCCCGGCTTGTAGCCGCGGTAGGCGCTGATGAAGCTCGGGAAGGAGCGAGCCGAACCGTCGGCGTGGCCGATGATCAGGTCGAACGTGTCCTTGTAGGGATTGACGCCAGGACCCGCTTGGAAATCGCTTGGCGCGTGAGTGACCATGTCGCCGTTGCTGTCCGTGCCGATGCCCGTGGTGCTGCCGGAACAACCCGTGCCGAACGGCGTCACGTTCGGAACACCGACCGGCAGCCCCAGACGCTGCAGCAGGTCGGTCAGGACACTGGTGGCCGCATTCAGGTCCACGACCGACAGCGGGGTGCGCTCGAGGTTGGGGTCATGGCAACGCGACAGCATCGGGTTCAACGCCATGAACACCAGATCCTCGGGATCCACCTGCATCGGCAGGGCCGGACGATAGGCGACTTCACCCTGCACGGAATAGTCGCCGGCGGTCGTGGCAAACGACAGGCCGAACATGCGGATGTTCTCCGGATATTCCAGGCGCAGCTTCACCGTGTCGATGGGTACCGCGCTGCTGGTGGCGTTCTCGGGATCGTTGGGGTGCAACACCGGCAGGTCCGGACAGGCCAGGATCAGGCTCGGTCCGTCGTAAGCGTTGATGTCCTGGCCCTCCATGCCCGTGATCATGTTCTGGCCATGCACGCCGCCCTTGCGGGCGCAGCTCTCGTCGGAGCTGTAGAAGCTCGCGTACGGCAGCTTGGAGTGGTAGTTCATGAAGAACAGGCCGAAGTCGGTGCCGTTGTTCAGCCAGTCGGCGTAGTAGCGGAATGAGGCGCCCCACTGCCCGGTCTGCTTGGGCTCGTTGTCCTCCAACCGCTCCAGCGTGATCGTGGTGTTGGTCAGTCCCGACAGCGGGTTGGCTTGCGGGCTCGCGACCCGGAACGGATCCTCGGCGCCGCCGCCGAAGTTGATGCCGGCGTTCATTACCGCGTTGTTGGTGCCGATGTCCAGGAACGACATGTATGTGCCCGGCGCCGGGATCTCGACGGGCTTCCATTCATAGCCGTAGAAGCCTTCCAGGGTCGCGTTGGTGAACGGCTCGGTCGAGAGGAACACCATGCCGGTCGGGACGAACACTTCCTCGGCGGAGGACAGCACGTTGCCGACGCGCAGGAAGTTGTTCAGGTTGATCGGGTTGGCCTGGTTGACGGAGTTGAACACCAGCACCGTGCTCTGGCCCCAGTTCACGGCGAGTCGACCGACCTTGAACGTCAGCTTGTGCTCCGCCGGCAGCGGGATCTGCCCATACAGATACGCATCGAGCAGCTGGAAGTCGGTGCCGATCTGCGAAAGGACTTCTCCGTCGCTGCGCTTGTTTCGCACTACGCCGCCGCGACCATAGGTTCCTTCGAGGAACAAGGGATTGGGGTTGCAGGTGTTCGGATCGGCGCCGGGCATGCCGCAACCGGTGCTGCTGTTGCGCACGGCGCTGGCATTACCCCCGGGCAGGCCATCGGGGATGATCCGGTTCGGATGGTATTCGGTGAAATCGTTGTTTACGAAGTCGTAGTAGTAGAGCCAGCGACCGAAGAACCCGAAGTCGCCGTAGGTCAGCTTCAGATCCTGGGTGAGCTTGATCGGGGCTTGCGTGAGGTGGTACTTGTCGTAGTTCCAGTTGCCGTCGTCGGCGTTGTTGGTCGCCTGGCCCGGAGCGGCAGCCAGCGCGGCGGCGGGATAGAACTGATCGCGGTACACGCCCTGGCAGGATTGCTTGGCGCCGCCACAGACGTTCGGATCGTTGTTCGACTTGCTGACCAGATCCACCGCACGACCCTGCATGCGCATCGCCGCGCCGGCAGTGATCGAGGTGTTGAGGGTCCCTTCGATGCCGTTGCCGTAGTTCAGATTGAACTGGAGGGCGTGGGCAACGGTGGCTGGCATCGCCGTCGCCAACAGCGCCACAGCTCCCGACAGGCTGCGCCTGATCGCACGGGTGACCGGCTTCTCCATTCGTTTTCCCCCAGCTCATGTGGCCGGCTCAGCGCCGGCTTGTTGGACGTTCGACCTGCACGTGCGCGCCTTCCCCGCACGGACGTCGGGGAAAAACTTACCAGCACTACAGCGGTTTGCCAACTGTTTTCGACGTAATTTCACTGGCCGAACCGCGGTTTGCCTGCGCCCGCCGCGGGCCCGATCAGCGATCCTCGAGGTGACAGGCGCTGTGCGTTCCGGCGAGCGTGGGCCGCCCCGCGGGTCGCGCGCGCTCGCAGGTGGCAAAGGCAAAACCGCAGCGGGGGTGGAACGGGCAGCCCTGGGTCCTCTGCGCAAGGTCGGGCGGCTGCCCGGGGATCACCTGCAACGCAGCGGTGCGAGGCTGGTCCAGCCGCACGCGGCTGGCCAGCAGCGCGCGGGTGTAGGGATGCCCCGGCCGCTCCAGCACCTGGGTGGTCGCCCCTGCCTCCATCACGCGGCCGCCGTACATCACCAGCACCTCGTCGCACAGCTCGGCGATCACGCCCACATCGTGGGAGATCAGGATCAGCGCCAGCCCCATCTCCCGCCGCAGCTCCGCGAGCAGCGCCAGGATCTGCGCCTGCACCGTTGCATCCAGCGCGCTTGTCGGCTCGTCCGCGATCAACAGCTGTGGCCGGCACAGCAGCATCATGGCAATGGTGATGCGCTGGCGCATGCCGCCGGAGAACTCGTGCGGATAGCGTCGGAGCGCGTCGCCCGCGGCGGCGATGTGCACGCGCTCGAGCATCTGCGCCGCCTGGCTCCAGGCTTCGGCCCGGGGCAGCCGCTGGTGGCGCTGGATCACCTCCGCCATCTGTGTGCCGATGCTCAAGTACGGGTTGAGGCTCGTCATCGGATGCTGGAACACCATGCCGATGCTGGCGCCGCGCACGCGGCTGCGCGCGCGCGCCGACAGGCGCAGGAGATCCTGGCCCTTGAAGTTGAGCGAGCCGCGGCAGCGCGCGTTCGGCGCCAGCAGGCCCATGATCGCCAGGGCCGTCTGCGTCTTGCCTGACCCGGATTCGCCGACGATGCCCAGGCTGCCGCCGACCGCGACGTCGAAGTCGATGCCGTCGACGGCACGCAGAGAACCGGCGCGCGTCTCGATCGCGACTTCCAGGCCGCGTGCCTGCAGCAGGCTGCTCATGCTCGGACCCTGTCTTTGGGATCCAGCGCCGCGCGCAAGGCGTCGCCGAGCACGTTGAACGCCAGCAGCGTCACCGCAAGCATCGTCCCCGGGAAGATCAGCGACCACGGCGCGCTCTCCATCTCGCGGGCACCGTCGTTCACCAGCGCGCCCCAGCTCGTCTGCGGCTCCTGCATGCCCAGCCCCAGGAAGCTCAGGAACGATTCGACCAGCATCGCCTGCGGCACGATCAGGGCCGCGTAGATCACGACCACGCCCATCAGGTTGGGCACGATGTGCAAGCGGACGATGTCACCCCTGCTGCGACCCGAGACGCGGGCGGCCAGCACGAAGTCGCGACTGCGCAGCGACAGGGCCTGGCCGCGAACGATGCGCGCCATGTCGAGCCAGTTCACCGCGCCGATGGCGGCGAAGAGCAGCAGCACGTGGTGCCCGAACAGCACCATCAGCAGGATGACCAGGAACATGAACGGCAGGGCGTACAGCACGTCGACCGTACGCATCATCAGCTCGTCGAGGCGACCGCCCCGGTAGCCGGCGACGGCGCCCCAGGTGACGCCGATGATCAGCGACATGATGGTCGCCGCAACGCCCACCAGGAGCGAGATGCGCCCCCCCTGCATGGTGCGCACGAAGACGTCGCGCCCCAGGCTGTCGGTGCCGAACCAGTGCCGGCCCTGCAGGGACGGCGGCGCTCCCCACTCTGCCGCGAAGTCGATGTAGTCGTACTCGTAGGGGCTCAGCCACGGGCCCGCGATCACCAGCGCCACGATCAGGGTCAGCACGACCGCGCTGACCAGACCCCAGGGATCAGCCACGAAGCGCGTCACCGCATGACGCCCTGCCCAGCCGATGGGTGCCGCGGCGGCGGTCATGCCTGGCGAACCCGCGGATCGAGCAGCGTGTAGAGCAGGTCCACCACGAGATTCATCAGGATGATCAAGGCGCCGTAGAACACCACGACGCCGAGCACCAGCGTGTAGTCGCGGTTGAGCGCGGCCTGCACGAAGTAGCGGCCGATCCCGGGGAGGCCGAAGACCTGCTCGACGACGACGGAGCCGGTGATGATGCCGGCAGCTGCCGGCCCGAGATAAGAGAGCACGGGCATGAACGCTGGTGTGAACGCGTGCACCAGGATCACGCGATGCGCAGCCAGGCCCTTTGCGCGCGCCGTGCGGATGAAGTCCGAATGCAGCACCTCGATCATCGAGCCGCGCATGAGCCGCGCGATGTACGCGACTTGCGGCGCAGCCAGCGCCAACACCGGCAACACCAGCGTCGCCGGATCATGGGGATCCCATCCACCCGCGGGCAGCCAGCCGAGCGTCACCGCGAACAGCAGGATGAGCAGCGGCGCCAGCACGAAGTTGGGGACCGAGATGCCGGTCATGGCCAACGCCATCACGCCCTGGTCCGTGATCCCGCCGTGGCGCAGCGCCGCGAAGATGCCCAGGGCGCACCCGACGATCAGCCCCAGAGCCATAGCGAGCAGGCCGAGCAAGGCCGAGACCGGGAATCCGCCGGCGATCAGCTCAACGACGCTCATGCCCTCGGTACTGAAAGGACGGGCCGAGATCTCCCTGCATCAGGCTGCCGAGATAGCGCAGGTACTGGCGCGGCAAGGACTCGTCGAGGTGATACGCAGCCGACAGCGCCTTCTCGATCGCCGGCGGCAGCACGCGCGCCTGGTCGAAGGGTCCGCCCGGCGCGGCCCGCATCAGGAAGAACGTCAGCGTCACGAGCACCAGGAGCGTCGGGATCGCCGTCAGCAGGCGTCGGAAGATCGTCTGGCCCATTACGGTCGGATCCAGAGGTCCTTGCTGTAGTGGTAGTCCAGCACATTGTCTTCCCAGCCGGCGACGTGCGGCTTCACCAGGTGCGTGGACACGTTGACGTACACCGGGGTCAGCGGCGTCTCCTCGAGCATCAGCGCCTCGGCCTGCTGCAGGAGCTGCGCGCGGCGATTCTTGTCCGGCTCCTTGCCAGCCTTGGCCAGCAAGGCGTCGTATGCGGGGTTGCTCCAGCCCTCGTAGTTCTGCCGCCGGCTGCTCTGGAGCACGTCGGTGTAGGTGGAAGCATCGTCGTAGTCGCCCTGCCAGTCCCAGAGGAAGGCTTGGGTGAGGTTGCGCAGCTTGAGCTCGCTGGCGAACACCTTGAGCTCCTGGTTCACCAGCCGCACGCGCATGCCCAGCGTCTGCTGCCACATGGCGGCGATCACGGTGACCAGACGCTTGTCGTTGGGATCCGTGCCGTAACGCAGCTCCAGCTCCAGCGGCTGATCGCTGCTGTAGCCCGCAGCCTCGTAAAGCCGGCGGGCCTCGGCGAGCCGCTGCGACATCGGCCAGCTTCCCCACGCGGGCTGTTGCGGCTGATGATCCGCAACCGCGTCCGGCACCCAGCCCAGCGCCGGCCGCCCCAATCCATGCAGCACCTTCTGCACGATCAGATCGCGATCCAGCACCATGGCCAGCGCCCTTCGCAATCCCGGCTGATCCCGGAACGGCGGCCGGGTGCAATTGAAACCCACGTAATAGGTGTCCAGGAACGTCGCGACGCGCAGCTCCTTGCCGAACTGCGCTCGCAGCCACGGCGCCTGCACCTTGGGCACGTTGAAGGTGTAGTCCAGCTCGCCGGCGCGATAGCGCTTGAGTTCCGAGTTGCGATCCTCGGTCGGATAGAAATACACCGTGTCGATCCTGGTGGCCGCGTCGTTCCAGTAATTGGGATTGCGCTGCAGGCGGATGTGCGACTGCAGGATCCATTCGTCGAGCACGTACGGGCCGTTGCCGACCAGCCGACCCGGCCGCGCGAATTGGCTGCCATGGCGAGCCAGGCTCGGCTGGTGGATCGGGAACGACACCGGCAAGCTCAGCAGGCCCGGCAGATAGGGCGTCGGACCTGTCAGCTGCACGCGCAGCGTGCGCGCGTCGATCGCCTCGACGCCGAGCTTTTCCGCCGGCATCTCCCCCGCAAGGATCTCGGAGGCGTTCCGGATCGGCGCCAGCACGGCGGCGTAAGCGCCCGTGGTCGCCGGATCCACGCCTCGACGCAGGCCGGCAACGAAATCCTCCGCGGTCACCGCGTCGCCGTTGGACCATCGCAGGCTTGGCCGCAGATGGAAGGTGTACCGGCGACCTTCGTCGGCGACGTCCCAATGGCTGGCCGCCCCCCCGATCACCTCGCCGCGCGGCGAGACTGAAGTCAGGCCCTCATAAAGGTCGTGGGCAATGTTCACCGCCATGCTCGTCTGCATCCTGTGCGGGTCCAGCGTCTCCGGCTCCGCGCCGTTGCCCACGCGCAAGAGCGACGGTGGCGCTGCGGCCGCCAGGACCGGCGCCAGCAGGATTGCGGCGACCAGGCGATGCACGGTCAGTGCGCGCGGGGCTTGCGCGAAGCCAGCGTCACGATGATCACGCCACCGAGGATGACGATGGTGCCGAGCACCTGCGCGCGATTGAGGCGTTCGTCCAGAACCCACCAGCCCAGCAGCACGGCGACGGCCGGATTGACGTAGGCGTACGTGCCGAGCTGCGCCGGCGTGACTTCATGCACGAGCCAGGTGTAAGCGCCATAGGCAATGCACGAACCGAAGACGATGAGGTAGAGCAGCACGCCCATGCCCCGCGCATCCCAGGTCCATCGCGACGTTTCGCCGAGCGCCAGCCCGAGGGTCGTCATCACTGCCCCAGCGACCAGCATCTGCAGCCCGGACGTCATGATCGGGGTCCCGGACACCGTGTGGCGGCGCGACCAGATCGACCCGGCGGACCACATGAGCGGCGCCAGCATCAATCCGGCATAGGCGAGCGGCGGCGCGGTGCCCAGCTGCAAGCCGCTGCTGACCAGGACGGCGACGCCGGCGAACCCGAGCAGTAGACCGACGAGCGTGGCGGAGTTCAGCCGCTCGCCGCTCTGACCAAGAGTACCGAGGCCGGCCAGCCAGAGCGCGGACGTCGCGATCACCAGCGCTGCCTGGTTGGACTCGATCCACTGCTCGCTCCAGGTGACCAGGCCGTTGCCGCCCACCAGCATCAGCACGGCGACCATCGCGATGTCGCGCCACTCGACCAGGGTCTTCGGAAACTCGCCCCCGCGCAGCTTGGCGTAAGTCACCATGAGCAGGCCGGCGATGAGGAAGCGCGTGCCTGCGAACAGCGCGAACGGCATCGTCGTCACGCCGATGCGGATCGCCAGATACGTGGAGCCCCAGACGAGGTAGACCACGCCGAAGGCCAGCAACACCTGGAAGGTTCGCGATTTCATCCCGGTCCCGGAAACGACACCGCCCGGCTGCAAGCCGGGCGGCGGTATTTCATCACACTGCCTATTTCTTCTGCTGTGGCGGCGGCGCGGGCTTGGGCGGCGGCGTCGGGGCGGGCTTGGCTGCTGGCGCAGGCGCTGCCTGCGGCGGCGGTGTCGGTCTCGCGGTCGGTGCAGCGGGCGCGGCCTTTGGAACCTGAGGTGCCGCGGGTTGCGGCGCCGGCGACGCGGGCTTGGCAGGAGCGGCCGGCGCTTGCGGGGTCGCAGTGCCCTGCTTCTCTGCCTCGATAGCTTGCTGCTTCTCCAGTTCCGCCTGCTTCTTGGCAGCGGCTGCTTCCGCCTGGGCTTGATTGGATTGCTGGACTGCCGCTTCCTGACCCATCTCCTGTCGCAGATACGAGAGCCAGTCCGCGGCCTGCTTGCGGCTCTCCTCGTAATTCAGCGCTTTCTGCGCCGCCTGCACAGACTTGTTCTTGTCGCCGGCCTCGTAGGCCGCCTTGGCGAGCAGCAACGCCGCTTCGCCCGGCTTCTTGACGCCCTTGGCCGTGGCCTTCTCGAGCGTCGCGACGGCTTCCTTCCAGCGATCGCTGCTGATGTAGACGAATCCCAGCCGTAAGTAGTAGTCGCCTTTGTCGGACACGGAAGCGAGCTTCTTCAGTGCCGCCTCCGCGCGCTGCATGTCGCGCGCGTTCATCCAGGCGGCGGACAGCAGATCCAGATTCTTCTCGTCGGCTGGCAGCAAACCCTTGTCCAGCGCCGTCTGCATCAGGGTGCCGGCTTTGTACGGAATCTCCAGCAAGAGATAGATGCTCGCCAGATTCTTGTACTCGTTGCCGGTCTTCAGGAATCCCTGGCGATCGGCCAGGGCCAGAACCGCGAGCGAGTCCTCGTCGCGCTTCAGGTCGAACAGCACGCCGGAGAACTGCTTCCAGTAGTCCGGCTTGTTCGGGCTCATCGAGATCAGCAGCAGCAGCGTCTCGGCGCACTTGGCCATCTGCTTGAGCTCGTAATGCAGCGCGAGCTTGAGCTGCAGCCAGCTCTCCTTGGGCTCCTTGGCCTTGGAGATGGCCAGGTCCACGTTGCGGAGCGCTTCCTGGTAGCGCTTCTTCTCGGCGTAGGCGTTGCCCAGGAAGATGTAAGCCTCTCCCGGCGGCGGCGAGCAAGCTGTGGCGATGTAATTCTCGAGCAGCCGGATGCCTTCGTCGAACTGGCTATTGGCGACGTAGAGCTGGCCGACGTTGAACGTCAGCTGCTCTTCCTGCGGGATCGGCAGCGTATGCAGCGCCAGCGACTTCTCGAAAGTCTTGAGCGCATTGCTCAGCTGGTTCATCGCGCTGTAGGCGAAGCCCATGTTGTAGTAGATGAGCGCCTTCTCGTAGTCGCCGCCCTTGTCCGCCATCTTCTGGAGCTTTTCGATGGCCTCGGCGTTCTTGCCTTTGGCAATGAGGTCGGTCGCGCCCTCGAGCTGGCGGTACAGCGCTTCGGACACCAATCCCGGATCGCGGCGCGGCTTCTTGCACTCGGCGGACGGCGGCGGTGGCGCTGCAGGCGCGGGCGCCTGCGCCATCGCCGGCGCGCCGAGCGCCAGCAGCACCAGGCCAGTTGCGAATTGACGCAGCGACATCACTCCTCGCCCTCCAGCTTGAACACCATCGGTTGCACGCCTTTCTGCTCGACGGCCTTGCCGTTGATGACCTTGGGCTTGAACTTCCACTTCAACGCGGCCGTGATCGCCGCCTGCTCGAAGACGCCTGGCGGATTGGCCGAAACGATGCGGACGTTACGGACGGTACCGTCGGCGTTGACGATGAATTCCATCGTGACGGTCCCTTCGATGCGATCCATGGCCGCCTGGCGCGGATACTGCGGTGAGATGCGCACCAGCGGGATGATGTCGGAGTCGCCGGTCCCCAATCCGCCGCCCATGGCGCCCAGGAACGGTCCGCCGCCGATGCCGGGAGCCAGGCCCAGGTTGGGAATCGCGAACGGTGTCGGCGACTGCACCTGCTCCTGCTGCGCGGCGATCTGCATCTTGGGCGGTGGCGGCGGCGCCTTCGGCGGCGGCGGTGGCGGCGGCTTGCGGCGCTCGCGCATCTCCAGCTCGCTGTCCTTGCGCAGCCGCACGAAGTCGATGGTCTGCAGCTGCTCGTCCTTGGCGCCGTGCCGGCCGGTGCCGTGAATCATCAGGTGCATCAGCCACGACAAGGCGATCGTCAGCAATGCGCCGTAAAGGAACGCCTTGAGAAAACGGCCGGAGACGAGCGATTCCATGCGCGCTCAGCTGCCGCCACTGTTGTGGGCGGCAATGGAGACGTCGTTGACGCCGCCGAGCTTCACCTGATCCATGACTTGCGTCAGGACGCCCGTCTGCGAGCCCTTGTCGGCGATGATGACCACGGTGTCGTCCGGCCGCTCGACGTGCAGGCGCTCGATGAAAGGGCGCACTTCGCGCAAGTCGACGTGGCGCTTGTCCATCCAGATGTCGCCGTTCTGGCGGATCGCGATCAGGATGTTGCCGGATTCCTTGTGCTCGGCCGTCTCGGCCTCTGGGCGCGTGACGGTGATGCCCGCCTCCTTGATGAACGAGGTCGTGATGATGAAGAAGATCAGCAGGTTCAGCACGAAGTCGAGCATCGGCGCGAGATCGATGCCGTGATCCTCGGTTTCGGAGACGTGGCGGCGTGGGCGCATGGCTGTGTTATCCGATCACTCGCCGCCCGGCGTCGCGCCGGAAGCGGCGATGGACACATTCTCGACGCCACCTTGGCGCACCTGGTCGAGCACCTGCACCAGGATGCCGGTTTCGGACGCCTTGTCCGCGATCACGACCACAGGATCGTCGGGCTTCTCGGCGTGCAGCCGCTCCACGTTGGCGCGGACTGCGCGAACGTCGACGACGCGACGATCGATCCAGATCGTCCCGTCGGGACGGATGGCGATGAGGATGTTGCCGGCGGCTTTCTTCTCCGCCGTGGCGGCGTTCGGCCGGCTGACGGTGATGCCGATCTCCTTCACGAACACGGCGGTGATGATGAAGAAGATGAGCAGGTTGAGCACGAAGTCCAGCATCGGCGCGAGGTCGATGCCGGTGGCGGAGCCCTCGTCGACGTTTCGATGGCGGCGCAGGCGCATGTCAGAACGAGAACTTGTCCGCGAGCAGCTCGGTCTCGACCCGGGTGCGCGAGCCGAAGTAATACACCGGGTAGAGCCCGGTGATGCTCACCGCCAGGCCCATCAGGGTGCAGACCATCGCCTGCGATACGCCGCTGGCCATGGTGCGGGCGTCGGCGGAGCCGCGCAATGCCATCGAATCGAACACTTCGAGCATGCCGGTGACAGTGCCGACCAGGCCCAGCAGAGGCGCGAGCGGTACCATGACGCGCAACAGCGGCAGGCTGGCGCTCATAGCGCCGTTGAGCTGCGAGATCATCGTCTGACGGATCTGGCGCGCAGTCCAGGAGTGGTGATCGGTACGCGCCTGCCAGCGCTGCAGCTTCTCTTCCGCTTCGCGCGGCAGCACGCGCTTGAAGTACCAGTAGCGCTCGAAGATCATCGCCCACATCAGCAGGCAGGCGATCATGATCCACACCACCACCGGCCCGCCAGCGCTGGCAAGTTCCTTGACCGCGACCCAGGGAGTCAACTGGCGGAGCATCTCGAGCATCGTGGATCTCGTTCCGGCGCGCGCCGTCTACCGACGCTGCCTTTCCAGACGCTCTGCCAGCAAGCCAGTGCTCTGCTCGTCCAGGATTTGCACGATCTGCCGTGACATCGCCGTCAGCGCGGCATTGATGAACAGCAGCGGAATGGCGATGCCCAGGCCGAGCACGGTCGCGATCATCGCCTGACCGATACCGGTCGCCATGAGCTTCGGATCGCTGGAGCCGGATTCCGTGATGCTCTGGAAGGTGATGATCATGCCGATGACCGTTCCGATCAGTCCCAGCAGCGGGCCGGCGGCGACGGCAAGGCGCAGGAACGCTTGGAAGCGCTCGAGCGGCGGCACTTCGCGCAGCACTGCTTCGGAGATGCGCAGCTCGACTACCTCGGCGTTCTCGTCGACCTTGGCGGCATCGCCCTTGAAGCTCGCGAGCACGCGGCCGAGCGGGTTGTCGGTGGTCGGATTGTCCAGGTGCTGCAGCTGCCGCTTGACTGATGCCCGCACGCGCGTCAGATACAGGAACTGGTACAGGGCCAGGATCGCGCCGATGATGCCCACCAGCAGGATGATGTAGCCGACCCATTCACCCTTCTGGATGCGCTCCCAGACGTTCGGACGCTGCACGTAAAGATTGAGGAGGACGCCGCGTGTCGGGTCGACGACGGTCTTGACGTAACCCTGTGTTCCCTCCTGGACGTCCTCGGCCAGGCCGCGCAGATGACGCTCGGGCTGGCGCGTCAGGACGGCGAGCGATTTGACGCCAGGCAGGTAGGTTAGAAAATCGCCGTCGGTCGAGGCGATGAAATTGCCGACGCGCACCACTTCTGCGTCTTCCGGCTCGCCCTCGGGCGTCACCACCTTGGTCTTGAACTTCACCACGCGACCGGTCTCGGTCGCCTCGCGCTGCATCTCGAACCACAGCTTCTCGAGCTGGTCGATCGAGGGCAACGACTTGGCCTTGGCCATCTTCGCCACGAGCTCGTCGCGTTCCGGATACTGCGCGGTGATCATCGAGTTGAACAGCACGCTGGAGACGTCCCCGGCGACCTGTCGCGTGACGCCGAACAACTCGCCGAGGTTGCCGCCCTTGGCATCGAGCAGCGCCTGCAGCTCGGTCAGCTTCTTTTCGTTGGCGTCGAACTGGGCCGACAGCGCCTTGCTGCGAGCGTCCTCGGCGGCCTTCTCGCGCTGCGCCTGCGCCAGCAGCTCGGCTTGGCGATTGCGATCGGCGAGGAACTGCTGCTCGCGGGCAGCGTTGACTTGGGCTTCCTTGGCGCGCGCGTTGCGCGTCTGGTCGAGCAGCTCGTCGAGGTTTGCCGCGGCCTGGGCGGCGCCGGCGGCCAGCATCAGGCCCGCGGCGATCGAAAGTCTGGTGGAGATCATGACTTGCCCTCCACTGGTGCGTGCACCGGCACGACCATCAGATCCGGTGCGCCCAGCTTCTTGGCCACGCGCAGGCCCTTCTTGACGTCGTCGCGGTAATCGTCATCCTCGATCCAGCCCTTCTTGTCGACGTCCCAGTAGCCGGTTTCCTTGCCGTCCAGCGTCTGGTACATGAGCGCGATACGGCCGGTCCGCAGGAATTCCACGGTCTTTGCCTGGTCGCCGTCGCCCAGCTTGCCCTCGTAGGCTTCGATGGTGCGGCCGTACTCCATCTCGATGGAGTAGGCCTCGGTGATGCGGCGGTATTTCTCGGAGATGGTCACGTCCGCGCGGCCCATCATGTCCTTCAAGGTATTGACGCGGTTCTTGCGCTCCTCGGGGAGGAACGGCACGTCCAGGGCGATGAACTGCTCCAGCGTGTTCACCATCTTCTGCATCATCGGCAGAACCTCGCGAGAGGTGCGCTCGATTTCGGCGAGCTGCTTCTGCATCGAGTCCAGCTCTTCGGTCTGCGACTTGACCTGCATCGCCAGCTGCTGGTTGTAGGCCTTGATGCTCTCGGTCTCGGCCACGACCTGGCGATATTGCCCGACCAGGGTCTGCGCCTGATCGTCGAGCTGATTGATCCGCTGCTGGGATTGGGCGGCGGCCTGCTCGATCTTGCCCTGCTCGCCGACGACGGTGTTGACCTTATCGGGAGATGGGGGGGCGGCGTGGGCCACGAAGATGGTTGCGGTTGCCGCCAGCGCCAACAGCAGCGCCCGCGGCGAGAATGCCTTGTGCGTCATATCCCCTCACCTATGAGTTTTGGATCCGCGACGGAAGCTCTATTGGTGCCTGGCTCGAAAGGCCTGCACGGCCGCCCAAACGCGTGGGCGCAACCTTACCATACAACCCCGGGACGCCGGAAACGCCGCCGCTGCGCATCAATTTGCTTGCGGAACGGTCCTGCGAATCGCATCGAACGTGGTGAATGCGCCGCTGCGCTCGATCTCCTCGCGCTCGACGACGCGGCCGGGATTGTTGTTGCACTCGCCAGCCTTCGGCTTGATGCGCGAGCCCGTTTCCTTCAGGCAGGACACGCGCTCGTCCTTGCGGGCGACGTCGCGCCTGGCGTCGGGCTGGGCACACGCCAACAGCAGGCTTGCTGCTAGCGCGCACGCGACTGGATTTCGCATGGCTGACCTCCGCGATGTGCTGTTAAGTTACGCCGACCTACGCTGTCCGCACAACGCTGGTATCAGCCCTAAGACGGTGGCCGCCATGAACAGTTCCGTTGCTCCAGCCGGCGGCATCACGGTGCGCCGCGATGCGCCGCTGCTCTGGGTCACCATCAACCGTCCCGACGTCCGCAACGCCGTGGACGGCCCTACAGCAGCGGCATTGAGCCAGGCCTTCGAGGAATTCGACCGAGATCAGGAGCTGCGCGTCGCCATCCTCGCAGGACAGGGCGGCCACTTCTGCGCCGGCGCCGACCTTGGCGCCGTGGCGGGCAAGGATCCGGCACGCCGCAACCGCCTGGAGACGGACGGTGCGGGTCCGATGGGTCCTACGCGGATGCAGCTGTCCAAGCCGGTGATTGCCTCCGTTGCGGGCTATTGCGTCGCCGGCGGTCTGGAGCTGGCGTTGTGGTGCGACCTGCGGGTCGCTGACGAGAGCGCCGTATTCGGCGTGTTCTGCCGCAGGTTCGGCGTGCCCTTGATCGACGGGGGGACCGTGCGGCTGCCGCGCGCCGTGGGAATGTCGCGAGCCCTGGACATGATCCTTACGGGCCGGCCCGTCGACGCGGTCGAAGCGCAGCAATTCGGGCTGGTGAATCGACTAGTCAAACCTGGTGAGCTCACCGAGAGGACGCGTGAGCTGGCATTGCAGATCGCGGCCTTCCCGCAAATCTGCATGCGCAACGATCGGCGCAGCGCCTACGAGCAGTGGACGCTCGACGAGGCCGAAGCGATCCGTACCGAGTTCCGTCACGGCAGGAAGACGCTGGAATCGGGCGAAACCGTCGCCGGAGCGACGCGCTTCACCAAGGGCCAAGGCAAGCACGGGACGTTCTAGCCCTAGTGCCGCGCAAATGAAAACGGGCGCCGCAGCGCCCGTTTTTTTCCAGCCCCGCCCGAGTCAGGCGGTCGCTTTCTTCTTCTTGGTTTCCTTGGCCGGAGCCTTGTCCGCTTTCACGGCCTTGGACTTCGCCGGCTTCGCGCTCTTCTCTGCCGCCGGCGCCTCCTCCTCTGGCGTTGCGTCCGTGCGCGGCCGATCGATCAGCTCGACGTACGCCATCGGCGCTGCGTCACCGGGACGGAAGCCGCAACGCAGGATGCGCAGGTAACCACCCGGGCGCGCCTTGTAGCGCGGTCCCAGCTCGTTGAAGAGCTTCGTGACGATATCCCGATCGCGCAGCCGCGCGAAGGTGATGCGGCGGTTGGCGAGGCTGTCGTGCTTGGCGCGCGTGATCAGCGGCTCGGCGACGCTGCGCAGTGCCTTGGCCTTGGGCAGCGTCGTGCGGATCAACTCGTGGTTGAACAGCGCGACGGCCAGATTCTGCATGTTGGCCTTGTGATGGGCCGACGAATGACCCAGATGGTTGCTGTGTGTTTTGTGGCGCATGTATGAAGTCCTTCCGTAGTACCGCGAACCGCGCGTTGAGCCGCGTGCTTTTTACGCCGCTCCAACGCGCGAACTAGACCGCAGTCGTTTTCGGGGGGGTCCAGTTCTCCAGCTTCATGCCCAGGTCGAGGTCATGCCGCTTCAGCGAATCCTTGATCTCGTTGAGCGACTTCTTGCCCAGGTTCGGCGTCTTCATCAGCTCGCCCTCGGTGCGCTGCACCAGGTCGCCGATGTAATAGACGTTCTCGGCCTTGAGGCAGTTGACCGAGCGCACGGTGAGCTCCAGGTCCTCGATCGAGCGGAACAGGATCGGGTTGAGCTCCTTCTTGCCGCGGGTCTGCGCCTCTTCGGCGGCTTCGGCCTCGAGGTCGACGAACACGGCCAGCTGATCACGCAGGATGCGCGCCGACAGCCGAACCGCTTCGGCGGCGTCGATGCCGCCGTTGGTGTCGACGTCCAGGACCAGCTTGTCGAGGTCGGTACGCTGCTCGACGCGCGCGTTCTCGACCGCGTAGCTCACGCGACGCACGGGGCTGTAGGAGGCATCCAGGCGCAGGCTGCCGACGGAGCCGGTGTCCTCTTCGCCGGGGCGCGTGCGGCTGACCGCCGGCTGGTAGCCGCGGCCGCGCGTGACCTTGAGCGTCGCCTTGATCTTGCCGCCGGTGAGGTTGGCGATGACCAGATCCGGATTCACGATTTCGACATCATGGTCCAGCGTGATGTCCCCGGCCTTGACCGGGCCCTTGCCGGACTTGTCCAGGCGCAGCACCGCTTCTTCGCGGGCGTGCATCTTCACGGCGATGTTCTTGATGTTGAGCAGGATGTCGAGGACGTCCTCCTGCACGCCTTCGATGGCGCTGTACTCGTGCACCACGCCGTCGATCTGCACTTCGGTGATCGCCGCGCCGGGAATCGACGACAGCAGGATGCGGCGAAGCGCGTTGCCGAGCGTGTGGCCGTAGCCGCGCTCCAGCGGCTCCATGGACACGCGCGCGCGATTGACGCTGACCGCCTCGACTTCGATCTTGGTGGGCTTGAGCAAACCTGAGACTAGACCTTGCATTTTAGATGTGACCTCGCAGCGACGCTGCATATGTGATTGCTGACCCGCGAATTGAGCCGCGCTTCGCGTCGGCTCGAATTCGCGGAGTTAGTGCCGCAGCTTTGCTGTCGGCACTAACCTTTATTTGGAATACAACTCGACGACCAGCTTCTCGTTGATGTCGGGGACGATCTGTTCGCGCATCGGCACCGTCTTGAAGGTGCCCTTCATGCCCTTCTCGTCGACCTCGACCCAGTCGGGGAATCCGATCTGCGAGGCGACGGACAGCGCGCCGGCGATGCGCGTCTGCTTCTTGGACACTTCGCGGATCTCGATGATGTCGCCGGCCTCGACGTGGTACGACGGGATATTGACCGTCTTGCCGTTGACCGTGATCGCCTTGTGGTTCACCAGCTGGCGAGCCTCGGCGCGCGTGGCCGAGAAGCCCATGCGGTAGACGACGTTGTCCAAGCGCTGCTCGAGCATCTGCAGCATGAGCACGCCAGTGGCGCCCTTGGTCTTGGTCGCCTTGTAGTAGTAGTTGCGGAACTGCCGCTCGAGCACGCCGTACATCTGCTTGAGCTTCTGCTTCTCGCGCAGCTGGGTGGCGTAGTCCGACAGGCGCTGCTTGCGCTCGCCGTGCTGGCCGGGAACCTTGTTGACGTCCTTGACCTTCGACTCCAGCGTGCGGCCGCGGCCCTTGAGCAGCAGGTCGGTGCCCGCGCGGCGGGAGAGCTTGCACTTCGGTCCAGTGTATTTCGCCATGGTTGTTCTCCTGGCTCCTTACACGCGGCGGCGCTTGGGAGCGCGGCAGCCGTTGTGCGGAATCGGGGTGACGTCGGTGATGTTGGTGATCTTCATGCCCATCGCGTTGAGCGAGCGCACGGCGGACTCGCGACCGGGGCCGGGGCCATGCACGCGGACTTCCAGGTTCTTCACGCCATGCTCCATGGCGGCGTTGCCGGCGCGCTCGGCGGCGACCTGCGCCGCGAACGGAGTCGACTTGCGCGAGCCCTTGAAGCCGACGGAGCCAGCCGTCGCCCAGGACAGCGCATTGCCCTGGCGGTCGGTGATCATGATGATCGTGTTGTTGAACGACGCGTGGATGTGCACCACCGCGTCAGAGACGTTCTTCTTCGCCTTCTTGCGCTTGGCGGCGGCCGCTGAAGCGGCACCGGCAGGTGAGGCGGCCCCAGCGGGTCCGGTGTTGTCGGGCGTATTGGCCATTTGCTTTCAGTGATCCAGGTATTAGGCGGTGACTTTCTTGGCCATCGCGACGGTGGCGCGGCGCGGACCCTTGCGGGTGCGGGCGTTGGTACGGGTGCGCTGGCCGCGCACCGGCAGGCCACGCTTGTGGCGCTGCCCGCGGTAGCAGCCCAGGTCGATCAGGCGCTTGATGTTCATCGACACCTCGCGACGCAGATCGCCCTCGACCGTGAAGCGGCCAATCTCGGCCCGCAGGAGGTCCAGCTCTGCCTCGGTGAGCGACTTCACCTGAGCCTCGGGCTTGATCTTGGCCGCGGCGCAGATCTTGCGCGCGCGGGTCTTGCCGATGCCGTAGATCGCCTGCAGGGCGATGACGGTGTGCTTGTTGGCCGGGACGTTGACGCCCGCAATACGTGCCATGACGAACCTCCTAAATGAGTGAAAATTCCGGCGCGGAAAGCCGCGCAGTATATCTAAAAACGCCCTTTTCGATCAATTACTGACCGGGCAGGCTCAGCCCTGGCGCTGCTTGTGCCGCGGGTCGGTGCAGATGACCCGGACCACGCCCTGCCGGCGCACGACCTTGCAGTTACGGCAGATTTTCTTGACTGAAGCACGCACTTTCATCTTGCAATTCCTCGTCTTTGCCTCAAGGCCTAGCGGACAGCGCCGGCTCGCCCGAAGGACTTCAAATTGGCTTTCTTGAGCACGCTTTCGTACTGGTGGCTCATCAGGTGTGCCTGCAGCTGGGCCATAAAATCCATGACCACGACCACCGTGATCAGTAGCGAGGTGCCACCGAACGAGAACGGCACGTTCCAGGTCACGATCAGGAATTCAGGGACGAGGCACACGATCGTCACGTAGAGCGCGCCCCAGATCGTCAGTCGCGTCAGCACCTGGTCGATGTAGCGGCCGGTCTGGGCCCCCGGGCGCACGCCCGGAATGAAGGCTCCGGACTTCTTCAGATTCTCGGAGGTGTCCTTGGAATCGAACACCAGCGCCGTGTAGAAGAAGCAGAAGAACATGATCAGCAGCGCGTAGAGCAGCGTGTACAGGGGCTGCCCCGGCGAAAGCGCGTTGGACAGGACCTGCAGGAATCCACCGCCGCCCTCGTCACCGAAGAAGCGGACCATCGAGGCCGGGAACAGGATGATGGACGACGCGAAGATCGGCGGGATGACGCCGGACATGTTCAGCTTGAGCGGCAAGTGCTGCGTCTGCGCGGCATACAGACGGCGCCCCTGCTGGCGACGCGCATGGTGGATCGGGATGCGGCGCTGAGCGCGCTCCACGAACACCACGCCCCAGGTGACGAAGATCGCGAGCGCCACGACCACGAGCAGCTGCAGGCCGTTGATCGAGCCCTCGCTGACCAGCTGCGCGGTGCCGCCCAACGCTCTGGGCAGATCCGCGACGATGCCCGAGAAGATGATCATCGACATGCCGTTGCCGATGCCGCGCTCGGTGATCTGCTCGCCGAGCCACATCAGGAACATGGTGCCGGTCACCAGCGATACGGTGGCGGTGAAGATGAATCCGAAGCCGCCGCCGGCAATCGCCACGCCGCTCTTCTGCAGGGCCAGCGCGGCGCCGAACGCCTGGAACGTGGCCAGACCCAGCGTGCCGTAGCGCGTGTACTTGGTCAGGCGCCGCCGGCCCGCTTCGCCTTCCTTGCGGATCTCCTTGAGCTGCGGCACGACCGCTGCCAGGAGCTGCACGATGATGCTCGCCGAGATGTAGGGCATGACGCCCAGCGCGAACACGGAAAGCCGCTGCAGCGCGCCGCCGGAGAACATGTTGAACATGTCCAGGATGGTGCCGCGGCTCTGGTCGAACATCTGCGCCAGCTTGACGGGGTCGATGCCCGGCGCCGGGATGAACGAGCCGATGCGGAACACCACCAGCGCGGCCAGCAGGAACCACAGCCGCGCCTTGACGTCGCCCAGCTTGGAAAGGTCGGGCGCCATGCCGCCACCCACACCCAAAGTATTTGCCATAGAAGCCTTGGTTAACCGTGCTTGCCTGGACTACTCGGCCAGGGAACCGCCAACAGCGGTGACTGCTTCTCGCGCGCCCTTGCTGGCGAGAATGCCCTTGAGCGACACCTTGCGCGTGAGCGTGCCGGACTTGATCAGCTTGGCCTGCAGCGCCGTGCGCGGAACGATGTTCTTCGCCTTGAGCAGCGAGATATCAATGTCGGCTTCTTTCAGCTTTTCAAGATCCGACAGCCGCACTTCGGCGGTCTGCCCGACCATCGGCGACTTGAAGCCGCGCTTGGGCAGGCGACGCTGGATCGGCATCTGGCCGCCTTCGAAGCCCACCTTGTGATAGCCGCCGGCACGCGCCGTCTGGCCCTTGTGGCCCCGGCCGGAGGTCTTGCCGAGCCCGGAGCCGATGCCGCGACCCAGGCGCTTGCGCGCCGTCTTGGCGCCCTTGCCAGGCGATAGGTTGCTCAGGCCGATTTTCTTCGAATTGTCCATGTCAGATCTCTTCTACTTTCAGCATCCACTCGGAGGCCCGGACCATGCCCATGTTCTCCGGGGTCGCCGCGATCTCGACCGAGTGATGCCGTCGACGCAGGCCGAGGCCGCGCACGTTGTTCACGTGCATCCCGAGCTGGCCGTGGATCGACTTCAGCAACGTCAGGCGAAGCTTCTTGGCGCCCTTCTTGTCGCGGGCCTTGCTGGCCGCGTGGTCTTTGCCCTTCATGCCAGGATTTCCTCGAGCGTCTTGCCGCGCTTCGCCGCCATGTCCGACGGCAGGCTCATGCGCTTCAAGCCGTCCATCGTGGCGCGGACCATGTTGATGGGGTTACGCGAGCCGAGTGACTTGGCCAGCACGTTCTGCACGCCGGCGACCTCGAACACGGCACGCATGGCGCCGCCGGCAATGACGCCGGTTCCCTCGGAGGCCGGGCGCATGAACACGCGCGTTGCGCCATGCGTGCCCCAGATCTCGTGCTGGAGCGTTGTGCCGCGCAGCGGAATCTGCATCATGTTCTTGCGAGCGCGCTCCATCGCCTTGGAGATCGCCTGCGGCACTTCGCGAGCCTTGCCGTAGCCGAAGCCCACGCGGCCAGCGCCGTCGCCGACCACGGTCAGCGCCGTGAACGCGAACTGCTTGCCGCCCTTGACGGTCTTGGAGACGCGGTTGACCGCGACCAGCTTCTCCTTGAAGTCGCCGCCGCTTTGAACTTCGTCGGATTGGAATTGATTGGCCATTCTTAGAACTCCAGACCACCCTCGCGGGCGGCATCGGCAAGCGCTTTCACGCGGCCATGAAACTTGAACCCTGAGCGATCGAAGGCCACCTTGGTGATGCCCTTCTCCTTGGCGCGCTGCGCGAGCGTGACGCCAACCTTCTTTGCCGCCTCGGCGTTGCCGGTGGACTTGAGTCCTTCGCCGACGGCTTTCTCCACCGTCGACGCGGCCACCACCGTGGCGGCCGAGCCGGGCGCGATGATCTGCGCGTAGATGTGGCGAGGCGTGCGATGCACCGTCAGCCGGTGCGCGCCGTTCTCGCGGATGTGCATGCGCGTGCGCTTGGCGCGGCGGATGCGGATTTGCTTTTTGCTGTTCATGACGTTTCTTGCTGGCCTCTTACTTCTTCTTGGCTTCCTTCATGACCACGCGCTCGCCGAGATAGCGCACGCCCTTGCCCTTGTACGGTTCCGGCGAGCGGAAGTTACGGATCTCCGCGGCGACCTGGCCGACGAGCTGCTTGCTCGCGCCCTTGACGATGATCTCCGTCTGCGTCGGCGTCTCCACCGTGATCCCGTCGGGGATCGGGTAATCGATCGGATGCGAGAACCCGACCTGCAGGTTCAGCTTCTTGCCCTGGGCGGCCGCGCGATAACCGACGCCCACCAGCGCCAGACGCTGCTCGTAGCCCTTGGTGACGCCGAGCACCGCGTTGTTGATGAGCGCCCGCGTGGTCCCGGCCTGGATCTTGTTGGCCTTGATCGAGTCGGCGCTGACGCTGACTTCGCCGTTTGCGACCTGCAGGGTGATCGACTCCGGCAGCGGCAACGTCAGGCTGGCCTTGGCGCCCTTGACGGTGACGCTTCCCGCCGCCGGCGTGATCTGCACGCCTTGCGGGATCTTCACGGGCATCTTTGCAATTCTGGACATGGCTGATTCCTCTTACGCCACCACGCAAAGCACTTCGCCGCCCTGGCCGGTGGCGCGAGCCTTGCGGTCGCTGACCACGCCCTGCGACGTCGACAGGATGGCGATGCCCAGGCCGCCGAGCACCTTGGGCACTCCGCCCTTGCCCTTGTAGACCCGCAGGCTGGGCGTGCTGATGCGCTCGATGCGCTCGATCACCGGCTTGCCCTGGTAGTACTTGAGGGCGACGGTGATGGTCTTCTTGTTGCCCTCGGCGGCGACGCTGTAGTCGCCGATGTAACCCTCTTCCTTCAGCACGGAGGCGATGGCCTCCTTCACCTTGGAGGACGGCGAGGTCACAGTCTTCTTGCGCGCGGTCTGGCCGTTGCGCAGGCGCGTGAGGAAGTCGGAAATCGGATCGGTCATGCTCATGTTTGTTTACCAGCTGGCTTTCTTGAGGCCCGGCACTTCGCCGCGCATCGCCGCTTCACGCAGCTTGTGACGGGACAAGCCGAACTTGCGGTACACGCCGCGCGAGCGGCCGGTCATCTTGCAGCGGTTGCGGCCGCGGCTCTTGGACGAGTCGCGCGGCAGCTTCTGCAGCGACACGGCGGCCGCCAGCTTCTCTTCGTTGCTGGCCTTGTGGCTCGAGACGATCTCCTTGAGCGCCAGGCGCTTCTTGCCGAGCCGCGCCGCGAGCTTGGAGCGCTTGATCTCGCGGTTGATCATGTTTCGTTTGGCCATGACTCTCTCTTACTTTCGGAACGGGAAGCTGAAGGCTTCGAGGAGCGCTTTGCCCGCTTCGTCGTTCTTCGCCGTGGTGGTGATGGTGATGTTCATGCCGCGCAGCGTGTCGATCTTGTCGTAGTCGATTTCCGGAAAGATGATCTGCTCGGTGATGCCGAAGTTGTAGTTGCCCTGCCCGTCGAAGCCGCGCGCCGACAGGCCGCGGAAGTCGCGGATGCGCGGCAGCGCGATCGAGATCAGGCGCTCGAGGAACTCCCACATGCGCTCGGCGCGCAGCGTCACCTTCACGCCCACCGGGAAGTTCTCGCGCATCTTGAAGTTCGAGATGGCGATCTTGGACTTGGTGACCACCGGCTTCTGGCCGGCGATCGCCACCATGTCGCGCACCGCGTGCTCGATGATCTTCTTGTCCGAGGTCGCTTCGCCCACGCCCATGTTCAGGGTGATCTTGCTGATCCGCGGAACCGCCATCGCGTTGCAGGCAAGCTTCTCCTGCAGCGCCGGGCGCACCTTGTCTTTGTAGAACGTCTGCAAATTGGCCATGTCTTCCTACCGTGCCCTAGCGATCCAGAACTTCGCTGTTGGACTTGAATACGCGCACCTTCTTGTCGCCCACGAACTTGTAGCCCACCCGGTCGCCCTTCTCGGTTCCGGGGTTCCACATCATCACGTTCGACGACTGGATCGGCATCTCCATGTCGACGATGCCGCCGGTGACGCCGGCGTTGGGATTGGGCTTCTGGTGCTTCTTGGCGACGTTGATGCCTTCGATCACGAGCTTGCCGTTGGCGAGCACCTGGCTCACCTTGCCGCGGCGGCCCTTGTCCTTGCCGGTGATGACGACGACTTCGTCGCCCTTTCTGATCTTGCTCATCTCACATTACCTCGGGGGCCAGCGACACGATCTTCATGAAGCGGTCGCGCAGCTCGCGCGTCACCGGCCCGAAGATGCGGGTGCCGATCGGCTCGTTCTTGTTGGTGATCAGAACGGCGGCGTTCGAGTCGAAACGGATCACCGAGCCGTCGCTGCGCTTGATCGGGAAGCGGGTGCGCACCACCACCGCGTCGTGCACCTCGCCCTTCTTGACCTTGCCGCGCGGAATGGCGTCCTTGATGGTGACCTTGATGACGTCGCCGACGTGGGCGTAGCGGCGCTTGGTGGCGCCCATCACCTGGATCACCTGCACGAGCTTGGCGCCGCTGTTGTCGGCGGCGACCAGGAAGCTCTCTTGTTGGATCATGGCTCAGGCCTCCACGGGGGACACCGGAGCAGGCGCTTTCTCGAGCACCTCCACCAGCTTCCAGTTCTTGGTGCGCGCCATCGGCTTGCACTCCTGGATCGACACCAGATCGCCCTCGTTGCACTGCTCTTGAGGGTCGTGCGCCTTCAGGCGCGTGGACCGCTTCACGTACTTGCCGTAAAGCTGGTGCTTGACGCTGCGCTCGACCAGCACAGTGATGGTCTTGTCCATCTTGTTGCTGACCACGCGGCCGACGACGACGTTTGCTTTGATTTGTTCGCTCATGACTTGGCTGCCTTGCGCATCTCGCCTTCCTTCACCAGGGTGTTGACGCGCGCGATCTTGCGCTTGACCTCGCCCAGCAGGTTGCTCTTGGGGAGCTGACCGGCCGACTTCTGCATGCGCAGTGAGAAATGTTCCTTGTGCAAGGCTGCCAGCTCCTCGCCCAGCTGCCCGGCGTTCTTGCCGCGCAGGCCCTTCATGTATTCAGTGCTTTTCATTTTCGATGACTCCCGCGATTACATGATCGACCGCTGCACGAACGCGGTCTTCACCGAGAGCTTCGCGGCGGCGAGCTTGAACGCCTCGCGGGCCTCGGTCTCGGTGACGCCTTCCATCTCGTAGAGCATCTTGCCGGGGCGCACCTTGGCGACCCAGTACTCGACATTGCCCTTGCCGGAGCCCATGCGGACCTCCAGCGGCTTCTTGGTCACCGGCGTGTCCGGGAAGATCCGGATCCAGAGCTTGCCGCCACGCTTGACCGCGCGGGTCATGGCGCGACGGGCAGCTTCGATCTGGCGCGCGGTGAGGCGGCCTTCCTCGATCGTCTTCAGGCCGAATTCGCCGAAGCTGACTTTGTTGCCGGTGGTGGAAATGCCACCGTTCCGGCCCTTCATCTGCTTGCGGTACTTGGTTCGCTTTGGCTGCATCATGGCTCTGGTTCCTTACGCGGACGCGCCTTCGGTGGCTTCGTCTTTCTTCTTCTTGTCTTCCTTGTGCTGCTCGGCCTCGAACATCTCGCCGCTGAACACCCAGACCTTGACGCCGATGACGCCGTACGTGGTCTTGGCCTCGGCGGTGCCGTAGTCGACGAACGCGCGCAGCGTGTGCAGGGGCACGCGGCCCTCGCGATACCACTCCACGCGCGCGATCTCGGCGCCGTTCAGGCGGCCGCCGACCTGGATCTTGATGCCGCCTGCGCCCTGGCGCATGGCGTTCTGCACCGCGCGCTTCATCGCGCGGCGGAACATGATGCGGCGCTCGAGCTGCTGGGCGACGCTCTCGGCCACCAGCTGCGCATCGAGCTCGGGCTTGCGGATCTCCTCGACGGAGATGTGCACCGAGTCAGGCTTCAGGCCGATGATCTTGGCGACTTCGTGCTTCAGCTTCTCGATGTCCTCGCCCTTCTTGCCGATGACGATGCCCGGGCGAGCGGTATGGATCGAGATGCGGGCCGACTTGGCCGGCCGCTGGATCACGACCTTGGAGACGAACGCTTCCTTGAGCTTGGTGCGCAGGAAGTGGCGGACGGTCATGTCCTTGAAGAGGTTCTCGCCGTAGCTCTTGCGCTCGGCGTACCAGTTCGACGTCCACTGCGTGGTGACGCCGAGGCGGAAACCGGTTGGATGAACTTTGTGGCCCATGGCGTCTCGTTACTCCTTGCTCGCCGCGGTCTTGGCCGCCGGCCTGGCTTTCTTGGCTTTCTTCGCCTTCTGCTCGTCGCTCACGCGGATCGTCACGTGGCTCGTGCGCTTGCTGATGCGGTCCGCGCTGCCCTTGGCGCGCGGCATGGTGCGCTTCATCACCGGACCCTCGTCGATGAAGATCTCCTGCACCTTGAGCTCGTCGACGTCGGCGCCGTTGTTGTTCTCGGCGTTGGCGATGGCGCTGTCCAAGACCTTCTTGAGGACGCGGGCGGCGCGCTTGTTGGAGAACTTGAGGAGGTTCAAGGCCTCGTCCACCTTCTTGCCGCGGACCATGTCCGCGACCAGGCGCGCCTTCTGCGGCGACAGGCGGATGAACTTGAGGACTGCTTGCGTTTGCATATTCGCTCCTTAGGCCGGCTTCGCGGCGGCCGCAGCAGGCGCCGCAGCCGCGCCGCCACCGGGCGCCTTGGTGTCCGCCTCGGTCTTGCGCTCGCCATGGCCCTTGAAGACGCGCGTGGGCGCGAACTCACCGAGCTTGTGGCTCACCATGTTCTCGGTGATGAACACCGGCATGTGCTGGCGGCCGTTGTGCACCTGGATGGTCAGCCCGACCATGTCGGGCGTGATCATCGAGCGGCGCGACCAGGTCTTGATCGGCTTCTTGACGCGGGAGCCCATCATGTCGGCCACCTTCTTGGCGAGGTGGTGATCGACGAACGGTCCCTTCTTGACTGAACGCGGCATATGGACTCTCGATTACTTCTTGTGACGACTGCGGACGATGAACGCCTGCGTGCGCTTGTTCTTGCGGGTCTTCAGGCCCTTGGCCTTCTGGCCCCACGGGGACACCGGATGCGGGTTGCCCTGTCCGGACTTGCCCTCGCCACCGCCGTGCGGATGGTCGACCGGGTTCATCGCCAGGCCGCGCACCGTCGGGCGGATGCCCTTGTGGCGCCGGGCACCGGCCTTGCCCCAGACGCGCAGGTTGCTCTCGAAGTTGCTGACCTCGCCGATGGCGGCGCGGCAGTCCGACTGCACCTTGCGCAGCTCGCCGGAGCGCAGGCGCAGCGTCGCGTAATCGCCCTCGCGCGCCACCAGCTGGATGCCGGTGCCGGCCGAGCGCGCCAGCTGGGCACCCTTGCCCGGACGCAACTCCACGCAATGGATCGTCGATCCGATCGGCACATTGCGCAGCGGCAGCACGTTGCCCGGCTTGATCGGCGCGTCGCGACCCGACTGCAGCTGATCGCCGACGGCAACGCCACGCGGCGCGATTATGTAGCGGCGTTCACCGTCGGTGTAGCAGACGAGCGCGATGTGCGCGTTGCGGTTCGGGTCGTGCTCGATCGTCTCGACCTTGCAGACGATGCCGTCCTTGTCGCGCTTGAAGTCGATCACGCGGTAGGCGTGCTTGTGGCCGCCGCCCTTGTGGCGCGTGGTGATGTGACCGTTGTTGTTGCGCCCGCCCGTCGACTTCTGCTTCTCCGTCAGCGGCAGGTACGGTCCGCCCTTGTGCATCCCGGGCGTGACGACCTTCACCACGAAACGGCTTCCGGGGGAACGGGGCTTCATTTGAACCAAAGGCATGACTTTCTCCGATCTCTCTCTATTCGGCCGCGGGGCCGCCGGACACGAGGTCGATCTGCGTGCCCTCGGGCAGCGTCACGTAGGCCTTCTTCCAGTCCGAGCGGACACCGCGCCGGCCACCGAAAGCCTTGCTCTTGCCCTTGACGTTGAGCGTGCGCACGTCGAGGACCTTCACGTTGAACAGCTTCTCGACCGCGCGCTTGATCTCGGGCTTCTTGGCGTTGCACATCACCCGGAACACCGCCTGATTGGCTTCCTGCAGGCGCGAGGCCTTCTCGGACACGATCGGCCCGAGAATGATGTTGTGCAGACGCGCGCCCGCCGCGTTGATCTTGCTGGTCATGACAGCCACGCCTCCACCTTCTTCACCGCGTCCTGCGTCATCAGGACCTTTTCATACGACAGCAGCGACACCGGATTCAGGGCCTCGACGTCGCAGACCTCGACGCCGCGCAGGTTGCGCGACGACAGGAACAGGTTCCTGTCGAGCGACTCGGTGACGATGAGGATGTTGCTGGCTCCGAACTTGTCGAGGAGCGTCAGCATGTTCTTGGTCTTGGGCGCGTCCACGGCAACGCTCTCGGCCACGATCAGGTGACCCTGGCGGTTGAGCTCGCCCAGGATCGCGCGGATGGCGCCGCGGTACATCTTGCGGTTGACCTTCTGCGAATGGTCGCGCGGGACGGCGGCGAAATGCCGGCCACCGTGGCGCCAGAGCGGCGAGCGGATCGTGCCCGCGCGGGCCCGGCCGGTGCCCTTCTGCTTCCACGGCTTCTTGCCGCCGCCGCGGACTTCGCCACGCGTTAGCTGCTTCTTGGTGCCGGCGCGACCGCCGTTCATGTAGGCGGTGACGACCTGGTGCACCAGCGCCTCGTTGAACTCGGCGCCGAACACGGCGTCGGCCACCGTCAGCTTGTTGTTGCTCGAATGCAGATTGATGTCCATGGCTCTTCTCTTATCGGCCGGTGGGCTTGACGATCAGGTCGCCGCCCTTGGCACCCGGCACCGCGCCCTTGACCAGCAACAGGCCGCGCTCCACGTCGACCTTCACCAGGTCAAGGTTCATGGCCGTCTGCCGCACGTTGCCCAGGTGGCCAGCCATCGGCTTGCCCTTCCAGACCTTGCCCGGCGACTGACGCTGGCCGATGGATCCCGGCACGCGATGCGACAGCGAGTTGCCGTGCGAGGCGCGACCGCCACCGAAGTGGTGACGCTTGATGACGCCGGCGAAGCCCTTGCCGATCGTCGTGCCGCTCACATCCACGGCTTTGACGCCGTTGAAGGAGTCGACCTTGATCTCGGCGCCGGTCTTCAGGTCTTTGCCTTCGTCGCCGCGCAGGCGGAACTCATACAGCGCGCGCCCGGCGGCCACGCCAGATTTCTTGTAGTGACCGGTCAGCGCCTTGTTGACGCGACCCGCCTTCTTCTCGCCGATGGCGACCTGAACGGCCGTGTAGCCGTCGGTCTCGACCGTCTTGACCTGCGTCACGCGGTTGGGCGTGCACTCGATCACGGTGACCGGGATCGACGCGCCGTCGTCCGTGAACACGCGGGTCATGCCCGCCTTGCGACCTACGATTCCGATAGCCATGTCAGTTCACCTTGATCTGCACTTCCACGCCGGCCGGAAGGTCGAGCTTGGAGAGTGCGTCAACGGTCTTTTCGGTGGGGTCGACGATCTGCATCAGCCGCTTGTGCGTGCGGATCTCGTACTGGTCGCGCGCGTCCTTGTCGGCGTGCGGAGAGACCAGGATCGTGAAGCGCTCCTTGCGGGTCGGCAGCGGGATCGGCCCGCGTACGACGGCGCCGGTGCGCTTGGCGGTCTCGACGATTTCCCGCGCCGACTTGTCGATCAGACGGTGATCGAACGCCTTGAGCCGGATGCGGATGGACTGGTTGGTCGCGGCCATCTAGTGAACTCGAGTTATGCAGCTTTTAAAGAGCGGATGAAGGAGTCGCGGAACACTTACGCCAGGATCTTGGTGACGACGCCGGCGCCGACGGTGCGGCCACCCTCGCGGATGGCAAAGCGCACGCCGTTCTCCATGGCGATGGGGTTGATCAGCTCAACCACCATCTGCACGTTGTCGCCCGGCATCACCATCTCCTGCTTGATCTCCACGTTGCCGGTCACGTCCGTGGTCCGGAAGTAGAACTGCGGACGGTAGCCCTTGAAGAACGGGGTATGACGCCCACCCTCTTCTTTCGTAAGGACATACACCTCACCCTCGAACTTGGTGTGCGGGGTGATCGAGCCCGGCTTGCACAGCACCTGGCCGCGCTCGATCTCCTCGCGCTTGGTGCCGCGCAGCAGGATGCCGACGTTGTCGCCCGCCTGGCCCTGGTCCAGGAGCTTTCGGAACATCTCCACGCCCGTGACGATGGTCTTGGTCGTCGGCTTGATGCCGACGATCTCGATTTCCTCGCCAACCTTGACGATGCCGCGCTCGATGCGGCCCGTGGCCACCGTGCCGCGGCCAGAGATGGAGAACACGTCCTCGACCGGCAGCAGGAACGGCTTGTCGATCTCGCGCTTGGGCTCCGGGATGAAGGAGTCCAGGGCGTCATACAGCTCTTCGATCTTGGCGACGTAAGCCGGGTCGCCGGCGATGGCCTTGGTGGCCGACCCGCGGATCACCGGGGTCTTGTCGCCGTCGAAGCCGTACTTGTTGAGCAGGTCTCTGACTTCCATCTCGACCAGCTCGAGAAGCTCAGGGTCGTCCACCATGTCGCACTTGTTCAGCCACACCACGATCTTGGGAACGTTCACCTGCTTGGCCAGCAGCACGTGCTCGCGCGTCTGCGGCATCGGGCCGTCGGTGGCCGAGACCACCAGGATCGCCCCGTCCATCTGCGCGGCGCCCGTGATCATGTTCTTCACATAGTCCGCATGCCCCGGGCAGTCCACGTGGGCGTAGTGCCGGTTCTTCGTCGAATACTCAACGTGCGACGTGGCAATCGTCAGGATCTTGGTCGCATCGCGACGTCCCTGGCTCTCGGAGGCCTTCGCCACCTGGTCGTAAGGCACATACGTGCCCCAGCCCTTGTCCGCGCTGATCTTCGTCAGCGCCGCCGTCGTCGTCGTCTTGCCGTGGTCAACGTGACCAATCGTCCCCACGTTCACGTGCGGCTTGGTCCGTTCGAATTTTTCCTTTGCCATGTCGATTACCTTCCAGAAAAAATTGCTGGTTATTTCTTGGTGAGAGCCGCGACGACGCTCGTCGGGGCTTCCTGATACTTCTTGAATTCCATCGTGTAGGTCGCGCGGCCCTGTGACATCGAGCGCAGGGTCGTGGAGTACTGGAACATCTCGGCGAGCGGCACCTCGGCGCGCAGCGCCTTGACGCCAGCCTGGTCCTCCATGCCGAGGATGACGCCGCGACGGCGATTCAAGTCGCCCATCACGTCGCCCATGTAGTCTTCCGGCGTCTCCACTTCCACGCCCATGATCGGCTCGAGGATGATCGGGTTGGCCTTCTGGCAACCCTCCTTGAACGCCATCGATGCAGCGACGCGGAACGCGATTTCGCTGGAGTCGACCTCGTGGTACGAGCCGTCCGTCAGCGCGATCTTGATGTCGACGACCGGGTAGCCGGCGAGCACGCCGCTCTTGATCGCTTCCTTCAGGCCCTTGTCGACCGCAGGAATGAATTCCTTGGGGATCGAGCCGCCCGTGATCTCGTTCTCGAACGCGTAGCCGGAGCCCGGCTCACCCGGCTCCAGGCGAAGCCAGACGTGCCCGAACTGGCCCTTGCCGCCCGACTGCTTGGCGTACTTGCCTTCCTGCTCGACGCTCTTGCGGATGGTCTCGCGGTAGGCGACCTGCGGCGGGCCGACGTTGGCCTCGACCTTGAACTCGCGCTTCATGCGCTCTACCAGCACTTCCAGATGCAGCTCGCCCATGCCGGCGATGACGGTCTGCGCGGTCTCTTCGTCCGTACGAACGCGGAACGAAGGATCTTCCTGCGCCAGGCGCGACAGCGCCATGCCCATCTTTTCCTGATCGGCCTTGGTCTTGGGCTCCACGGCCTGGCTGATGACCGGCTCGGGGAACACCATGCGCTCCAGCACGACCGGCTTCTGCGTGGAAGCCAGCGTGGTGCCGGTGTAGACGTCTTTCATGCCGACGCAGGCGGCGATGTCGCCGGCGCAGACTTCCTTGATCTCGGTCCGGTCGTTGGCGTGCATCTGCACCATGCGGCCGATGCGCTCAGTCTTGCCGCTGCGCGAGTTGTAGACGCTGTCGCCGGTTTTCAGGACGCCGGAATACACGCGGATGAAGGTCAGCGTGCCGACAAACGGGTCAGTCATGATCTTGAACGCGAGCGCGGAGAAAGGCTCGGCGTCGTCAGCCTTGCGCTCGATGATCTTCTCGTAATCGTCGACGTCATGCGCCTTCACCGGCGGAATGTCGGTCGGCGCGGGCAGGTAATCGACGACTGCGTCGAGCATCGCCTGCACGCCCTTGTTCTTGAATGCGCTGCCACAGAGCATCGGGAAGATCTCGCGGCGGATCGTCCGCGTGCGCAAGCCCAGCTTGATCTCTTCCTCGGAGAGCGCATGCCCTTCGAGATACTTGTTCATCAGCTCGTCGTTGGCCTCGGCCGCGGCCTCGACCATCTTGTCGTGCCACTCCTTGGCGAGATCGGCGAGGTTCGCCGGAATCTCTTCGTACTTGAACGTCGTGCCCTTGTCTTCCTCGTTCCAGATGATCGCTTTCATCTTCACGAGATCGACGACGCCCTGGAACTTGTCCTCGGCGCCGACCGGGATCTGGATCGGGACCGGGTTGGCGCGCAGGCGCTCGCGCATTTGCTTGTAGACCTTGAAGAAGTCCGCGCCGACGCGGTCCATCTTGTTGACGAAGGCGAGGCGCGGGACCTGGTACTGCGTGGCCTGGCGCCAGACCGTCTCCGACTGCGGCTGCACGCCGCCGACGGCGTCGTAGAGCATGACCGCGCCGTCGATAACGCGCATGGAGCGCTCGACTTCGATGGTGAAGTCGACGTGGCCCGGGGTGTCGATGATGTTGATGCGGTGCTGGTCGAACTGGCCGCCCATGCCCTTCCAGAAGCACGTCGTGGCAGCGGAGGTGATGGTGATGCCGCGCTCCTGCTCCTGCTCCATCCAGTCCATCGTCGCGGCGCCGTCGTGCACCTCGCCGATCTTGTGGTTCACGCCCGTGTAGAACAGGACGCGCTCGGTCGTCGTGGTCTTTCCGGCGTCGATGTGCGCCGAAATACCGATGTTGCGATAGCGATCGATGGGAGTGTTACGCGACATGACTGAACTCATTTCTGACGGCTAGGAGCGGAGGGATCACCAGCGGAAATGCGCAAAGGCCTTGTTGGCCTCGGCCATCTTGTGGGTGTCCTCACGCTTCTTCACGGCGGCGCCGCGGTGCTCGGCGGCGTCCATAACTTCTGCGGCAAGGCGATTGACCATGCCCTGCTCGCCACGGGCGCGAGCGGCGTCGATCAGCCAGCGCATCGCCAGCGTGACGCGACGGACAGCGCGGACCTCGACGGGAACCTGATAGGTCGCCCCGCCGACGCGGCGGGACTTGACCTCGACGCTCGGGGCGACGTTGTCGAACGCGGTCTGCAGGTAGGCAGCCGGCTCGGTCACCTTCTTCTTGGCGATGATCTGCTCGAGGGCGCCGTAGACGATCTTCTCGGCGGCGGCCTTCTTGCCGTCGGTCATGATCATGTTCATGAACTTGGTGACGACCTCCGACTTGAACTTCGGGTCGGGAAGGATCTTGCGTTGCTCTGGCTTGCGGCGACGGGACATGAGGAAGGCTCTGGTTTATTTCTTGGCGGCAGCAGCGCCGCCGTCCTTGGGGCGCTTGGCGCCGTACTTGGAGCGGCCCTGACGGCGCTTCTCCACGCCGGAAGCGTCCAAGGTTCCACGAACGGTGTGATAGCGAACGCCGGGAAGATCCTTGACGCGACCGCCGCGAATCATCACGACGGAATGCTCCTGGAGGTTGTGCCCTTCGCCGCCGATGTAGGAGATGACTTCGAAGCCGTTGGTGAGACGGACCTTGGCGACTTTGCGCAGAGCCGAGTTCGGCTTCTTGGGCGTGGTCGTGTATACGCGGGTACACACGCCTCGCTTCTGCGGACAACCGGCGAGCGCCGGAGACTTGCTTTTCCAGACCCGTTTGACACGGGCGCTGCGCACAAGCTGGTTGATCGTTGGCACGATGTAACTTCCCGGGTTTTGAAAGAACGACGGGCCCGCCGGATGGCAGACCCGTCTTGGAAGGGCGCGCATTATGGGCGGGCCCTCTTGTTATGTCAACGGATTTTGAGGGTCGTCCGAGGGTAAAAAAAGCCCCGTTCGCGTCTGGGCTTTTTGGCAACGCTCTCCCGCGACTAGGGCGGGCAGCCTGGCCCATCCAGAACCGTAGGGCTGATGTCGTCGGGGATGGTGATATTCCCGCCGATCACGTCGCAGCCTTGCGGCTGATCTCCCGGATCGCCGCCACCGCTGTCCGGGTTGCCGTTGACCGTGATCTCGTTGCCCCCGCCGCCTGCCACTAGAACCGTCGCCGCAGCCGCGGCTACCCCGCCAACGGTCCACCAGACCCAGTTGGAGCTCCCCTTGCTCGCCCCGTCGGCATTCAGGGCGTTGTCGCCCGCCAACAGGTCGGGGCTGCTGAAAACATAGGCCGATCGGATGCTGGTCCGGCTCCCGGTCAGCTTGATCATGTCTAGCGACAGGGGACGGAATTCGATCCGCTCCTGTCCCCCCGTTTCGATGACCTTCTGGGTGATGACCGCCCGGTCCTGCATCTGCAGCGCCAGCTCGAACGGCAGCGAGTGCGCATCCGGACCGCCGAACGAGAGCCCGATCCGCAACGCAGGGACGAAGTCGGGATCGAAGACCTGGCCCGCGAAGGCCGACGAAGTGACACACCCGGCGCACAGCAGCGCGCCGAACGCAGACTTGATACGCATTGGATAACCCCCCGGTTAGCGCCCACTTCCATGTGGGTCTGATTAGGACAGCAGCGAGATAATCGTAGACCAAATAAAAAAGCCCCGGCGAGCCGGGGCTTTTCTAGACATCTACAAGATCACTCCTCGCTGCCCGCAGCCTCTTCCTCATCGTCGCCACCCGCGCTGACGCGCGACTCGCCGCCGATGGGTCCGAAGAGGCTGGCGCTGGCCGCCGAGGTCTGCAGATCCGCGAGCAGGCTGCCGCCGCGGGCGCGACGACGCTGCTCGTGATGCGCAAGACCGGTGCCGGCCGGGATCAGGCGGCCGACGATGACGTTCTCCTTCAAGCCGCGCAGCTCGTCGCGGGAGCCGCGCACGGACGCTTCCGTCAGCACGCGCGTGGTCTCCTGGAACGAAGCCGCCGAGATGAAGGATTCCGTCGACAAGCTGGCCTTGGTGATGCCGAGCAGCTGGCGGTCGTACTTGGCCGGACGGTCGTCCTTGTTCTTGGTCTTGCCTTTGCGGTTCTCGGCCAGCACGTGGAAGATCTCCGCCTGCTCGCCCTGCAGGAACTTGGAATCACCGGTCTCGGTGATCTCAACCTTGCGGAGCATCTGGCGAATGATCGTCTCGATGTGCTTGTCGTTGATGCGCACGCCCTGCAGGCGATAGACGTCCTGGATTTCCTTGACGAGGTAGTTCGCCAGCGCAGTGACGCCCTGCAGGCGCAGGATGTCGTGCGGGCTCGGCTCGCCGTCGGAGATCACCTCGCCCTTCTCGACGTGCTCACCTTCGAACACGCTGATCTGGCGCCACTTCGGAACCAGCAGCTCGACCTCGTCGCCGTCCTTCTGGACGATCTTGATGCGCTGCTTGCCCTTGGTGCCGACGCCGAAACGCACCGTGCCGCTGGCCTCGGCCAGAACCGCCGGGTCCTTCGGCTTGCGCGCCTCGAAGAGGTCAGCGACGCGGGGCAGACCGCCCGTGATGTCGCGTGACTTGGAGGCTTCCTGCGGGATGCGCGCGATGATGTCGCCGACGCCCACTTCGGCCTCGTCCTCGACCGTGACGATGGCCTTGGGCGGCAGCGCGTAGGCGGCCGGGATGTCGGTGCCAGGGAACGTCAGGTCCTTGCCCTTGGCGCTCTGCAGCTTGACCACGGGCCGCATGTCCTTGCCCGCGGAGCCGCGCGTCTTGGGCTCGGTGACCACCAGCGTCGCGACGCCGGTGATGTCGTCGGTCTCGCGGTTGACGGTGACGCCCTCCTCGAAATCGGAGAACTTCACCACGCCCGCCAGCTCGGTGACGATGGGATGCGTGTGCGGATCCCACTTGGCGATACGCTGCCCCGCCGTCACTTCAGTGCCATCCTTGATGTGGATGGTCGCGCCATACGGGATCTTGTAGCGCTCGCGCTCGCGGCCGTTGGCGTCGATCACGCCGATCTCGCCGGAGCGGCTGACCGCCACCAGGTGTCCGTCCTTGTGACGCACCGTCTTGATGTTGTGGAACTTGGCCGTGCCGTTGGCGCGGACGTCGACGCCGTCGGCGGAGACCGCTCGTGAGGCGGCGCCACCGACGTGGAACGTGCGCATCGTCAGCTGCGTGCCCGGCTCACCGATCGACTGCGCGGCGATGACGCCCACCGATTCGCCGATGTTGACCAGGTGACCACGCGCGAGGTCGCGGCCGTAGCACTGACCGCAGACGCCGAACGGCAGCTCGCAGGTGATCGGGCTGCGAACCCAGATCTCGTCGACGCTGTTGCGCTCGAGCAGATCGGCGACTTTCTCGTCGATGATCGTGCCGGCCTCGACGATTTCCTCGTTGGTGCCCGGCTTGTGCACGTCGCGCAGGACCACGCGGCCCAGCACGCGGTCGCGCAGCGGCTCGAGCACGTCCCCGCCTTCGACGATCGGCAGCATCACCAGGCCGTGCTCAGTGCCGCAGTCTTCGGCGGTGATGACCACGTCCTGCGCCACGTCGACCAGGCGACGCGTCAGGTAGCCGGAGTTGGCGGTCTTCAGCGCGGTGTCGGCCAGACCCTTGCGGGCGCCGTGCGTCGAGATGAAGTACTGCAGCACGTTCAAGCCTTCGCGGAAGTTCGCCGTGATCGGCGTCTCGATGATCGAGCCGTCGGGCTTGGCCATCAGGCCGCGCATGCCGGCCAGCTGGCGGATCTGCGCCTGCGAGCCGCGCGCGCCGGAGTCGGCCATCATGAACACCGAGTTGAAGCTCGGCTGCTTCACTTCCTTGCCAGACTTGTCCTTCACGCTCTCGGTGCCGATGCGCACCATCATCGCCTTGGAAATATCATCGTTGGCGCGTGACCAGATATCGACGACGCGGTTATAGCGCTCGCCCTGCGTGGTCAGGCCCTGCGTGTACTCCAGGTCGATCTCCTTGACCTTGCCCTCGGCGACGGCGAGCATCTTGGCCTTCTCGTCGGGGATGACCATGTCATCGACGCAGAAGGAGATGCCGGACTTGGTCGACATGCGGAATCCTGCATACATGATCTGGTCGGCGAAGATGACCGTGTCCTTGGTGCCGCTCTTGCGGTAGACCTGGTCCAGCACGCGGCCGATCTCTTTCTTGGTGAGCACCTTGTTGATCACCGAGAACGGGATCTTCTGCGGCAGCACCTCCGAGAGCAGCGCGCGCCCGGTCGTGGTTTCGACCACGTGCGTGATCTCCTTGCCGTCTTCGGTGCAGTCCTTCAGGCGCACCTTGATCTTGGCCTGCAGGTCCAGCGCGCCGGACTCGTAGGCGCGATGCACTTCGGAGACGTCCGACAGCATCATGCCGTCGCCCTTGGCGTTGACGCGCTCGCGCGTCATCCAGTAGAGGCCGAGGACCACGTCCTGCGACGGGACGATGATCGGCGAGCCGTTGGCGGGCGACAGGATGTTGTTGGTCGACATCATCAGCACGCGCGCTTCCAGCTGGGCTTCCAGCGAGAGCGGCACGTGCACGGCCATCTGGTCACCGTCGAAGTCGGCGTTGAACGCCGTGCAGACGAGCGGATGCAGGTTGATGGCCTTGCCTTCGATGAGGATCGGCTCGAACGCCTGGATGCCGAGGCGATGCAGCGTCGGCGCGCGGTTCAGGAGAACCGGATGCTCGCGGATGCATTCCTCGAGGATGTCCCAGACCTGGCCTTCCTCGCGCTCCACCATCTTCTTGGCAGCCTTTATCGTCGTGGCGATGCCCAGACGCTGCAGCTTGGAGAACACGAACGGCTTGAACAGCTCCAGCGCCATCTTCTTGGGCAGGCCGCACTGGTGCAGCTTGAGCGTCGGGCCGACCACGATGACCGAGCGGCCGGAGTAGTCGACGCGCTTGCCCAGCAGGTTCTGGCGGAAGCGGCCCTGCTTGCCCTTGATCATGTCGGCGAGCGACTTGAGCGGGCGCTTGTTGGTGCCGGTGATGGCGCGGCCGCGGCGGCCGTTGTCGATCAGCGCGTCGACGGCTTCCTGCAGCATGCGCTTCTCGTTGCGCACGATGATGTCCGGCGCGGTGAGCTCGAGCAGGCGCTTCAGGCGGTTGTTGCGGTTGATGACGCGGCGATACAGATCGTTCAGATCCGAGGTCGCGAAACGGCCGCCGTCGAGCGGCACCAGCGGACGCAGGTCCGGCGGCAGCACCGGCAGCACGGTGAGGATCATCCACTCCGGCTTGTTGTTGGAGGCGATGAAGTACTCCATCAGCTTGAGGCGCTTGCCCAGCTTCTTGATCTTGGAGTCCGAGCCGGTCTTGGTGATCTCCTCGCGGATCTTGACGGCTTCCTTCTGCAGGTCGATGGCCTTGAGCAAGTCGTGCACAGCCTCGGCGCCCATGCGGGCATCGAAGTCGTCGCCGTGCTTCTCAACGGCGGCGAGATACTCTTCCTCGGTCAGCAGCGATCCTTTCTCGAGCTCCGTGAGCCCAGCGTCGACGACGATGTGCGCTTCGAAATACAGCACGCGCTCGATCGCGCGCAACGGCATGTCGAGCAGGAGACCGATGCGCGAGGGCAGCGACTTCAGGAACCAGATGTGCGCGGTCGGCGACGCGAGGTCGATGTGGCCCATGCGCTCGCGGCGCACCTTGGCCACGGTGACTTCCACGCCGCACTTCTCGCACACGACGCCGCGATGCTTCAGGCGCTTGTACTTGCCGCAAAGACATTCGTAGTCCTTGATCGGCCCGAAGATCTTGGCGCAGAACAGGCCGTCACGTTCCGGCTTGAACGTGCGGTAGTTGATGGTCTCGGGCTTCTTCACTTCGCCGTACGACCAGGACTTGATGGTCTCCGGCGAGGCCAGCGCGATCTTGATCGCGTCGAAGTCCTCGATGCCGTCGTCCTGAGCGCGAAGTAGTGCAAGCAAATCTTTCATTTTGAATCTCCGTAAATCTTTTGTAGGAGGGGCCGTTGGCGCGATTTTGTCGGGGCTAACAGCCCCTCCTACTGGTTCTGCTCCAGCTCGATGTTGAGTCCGATGGACCGGATCTCCTTGACCAGCACGTTGAACGACTCCGGCATGCCCGCAACCATGCGGTGGTCACCGTCGACGATCGACTTGTACATCCGCGTGCGGCCGTTGGTGTCGTCGGACTTCACGGTCAGCATCTCCTGCAGCGTGTACGCCGCGCCGTAAGCCTCGAGCGCCCAGACCTCCATCTCGCCGAAGCGCTGGCCACCGAACTGCGCCTTGCCGCCCAGCGGCTGCTGGGTGACGAGCGAGTACGGGCCGGTCGAGCGCGCGTGCATCTTGTCGTCGACCAGATGGTTGAGCTTCAGCATGTAGAGGTAGCCGACCGTGACCGGACGCGCGAACTGATCGCCGGTGCGGCCATCGGTGAGCTCGGCCTGGCCGGTGCGCGGCAAGCCGGCGAGATCGAGCAGCTCCTTGATCTCTTCCTCCGAGGCGCCGTCGAACACCGGTGACGCGACCGGCAGGCCTTCGATCAGGCCGTGGGCCAGCGTGGTGATCTCCTGGTCCGTGAGGTCCTCGATGCCGACCTTGTGCGTGCCGCGGCCGACCTTGTTGTAGACCTTGTCGAGGAACTTGCGCAGCTCGCTGACGGCCTTCTGCTGGCGCAGCATGTCGTCGATCTTGCGGCCGATGCCCTTGGCCGCCCAGCCGAGGTGAACCTCGAGCAGCTGGCCGATGTTCATACGCGAAGGCACGCCCAGGGGGTTCAAGACGATGTCGACCGGCGTGCCGTCCGCCATGTGCGGCATGTCCTCGACCGGCACGATCTGCGAAATCACGCCCTTGTTGCCGTGGCGGCCGGCCATCTTGTCGCCCGGCTGGATGCGGCGCTTCACAGCCAGATACACCTTGGTCATCTTGAGCACGCCCGGGGCGAGCTCGTCACCGGCGGTGATCTTCTTCTTCTTGGACTCGTACCGCTTGTCGAACTCGGCGCGCATGTCCTTGAGCTGCTTGGCCGCGGCCTCGAGCTGGATCTGCGTCTCCTCGTCCTTCAGGCGGATCTCGAACCACTTCTCGCGCGGCAGCTCGTCGAGGTAGTCGCTCGTGATGTGATCGCCCTTCTTCAGCGGCTTGGGACCGCCGTCCGCGACCTTGCGCATGAGCAGCTTGCGCAGACGATCGTAAATGTCGTCCTCGAAGATACGTGCCTGGTCAGCCAAGTCCTTCTTGACCTGAGCCAGCTCGGACTCCTCGATCGACAGCGCGCGCTTGTCCTTCTTGACGCCTTCGCGCGTGAACACGCGCACGTCGATGACGGTGCCGTCCATGCCGGGCGGCACTCGCAGGCCGGTGTCCTTCACGTCGGAGGCCTTCTCGCCGAAGATCGCGCGCAGCAGCTTCTCTTCCGGCGTCAGCTGGGTCTCGCCCTTGGGCGTGACCTTGCCGACGAGGATGTCGCCTGCCTTGACCTCGGCGCCGATGTAGACGATGCCGGACTCGTCGAGCTTGCGCAGCGCAGCCTCGTTGACGTTCGGGATGTCGCCGGTGATCTCCTCGGGACCGAGCTTGGTCTCCCGCGCGACGCAGGTCAGCTCCTCGATGTGGATGGTCGTGAAGCGGTCTTCCTCGACCACGCGCTCGGAGATGAGGATCGAGTCCTCGAAGTTGTAGCCGTTCCAGGGCATGAACGCGATCAGCACGTTCTGGCCCAGCGCCAGCTCGCCAAGATCCGTCGAAGGACCATCGGCGATCACGTCGTTGCGCGACACCTTGTCGCCCGGCTTCACCACCGGACGCTGGTTGATGCAGGTGTTCTGGTTGGAGCGCGTGTACTTGACCAGGTTGTAGATGTCGACGCCGGCTTCACCGGAAGTCGTCTCCTCGTCGTCGACGCGAATGACGATGCGCGACGCGTCCACCTTGTCGACCACGCCGCCGCGCAGGGCGACGATGGCGTTGCCGGAGTCGACCGCGACGCGGCGCTCCATACCGGTGCCGACGAGCGGCTTCTCGTTGCGCAACGTCGGCACCGCCTGGCGCTGCATGTTGGCGCCCATCAGCGCGCGGTTGGCGTCGTCGTGCTCCAGGAACGGCACCAGCGCGGCAGCCACCGACACGATCTGGCGCGGCGACACGTCCATGAACTGGACCCGATCCGGCGCCATCATCATGAACTCATTCATGTGGCGGCAGGAGATCAGGTCAGCCTTGAACTTGCCCTTGGCGTCGAGCTCCGAGTTCGCCTGCGCGATCACGTAGCGGCCCTCTTCGATCGCCGACAGGAATTCGATGTCGTTGGACACCTTGCCGTCGGTCACCTTGCGGTACGGCGTCTCGAGGAAGCCGTACTCGTTGGTGCGCGCGTAGCAGGCGAGCGAGTTGATCAGTCCGATGTTCGGGCCTTCCGGCGTCTCGATCGGGCACACGCGACCGTAGTGCGTCGGATGCACGTCGCGGACCTCGAAGCCCGCGCGCTCGCGGGTGAGGCCGCCCGGTCCAAGGGCCGACACGCGGCGCTTGTGGGTGACTTCCGAGAGCGGGTTGTTCTGGTCCATGAACTGCGAGAGCTGCGAGGAGCCGAAGAACTCCTTGATCGCCGCGCCGACCGGCTTGGCGTTGATCAGGTCCTGCGGCGTGAGGTTCTCGGCCTCGGCCAGAGCAAGGCGCTCGCGCACGGCGCGCTCGACGCGCACCAGGCCCGTGCGGAACACGTTCTCGGTCATCTCGCCGACCGAGCGCACGCGCCGGTTGCCGAGGTGGTCGATGTCGTCAGTCTGCTGCTCGCCGTTGCGGATGGCGATGATCTCGCGGATGACGTCGACGATGTCCGAGTGCTCCTTGCCGTACTGTTCAGCCAGCTTCTTGGCGAACGCCTTCTTCGACAGTTCGGTCTTGTCGAGCGCGAAATACTGCCCGTCGTAAAGGATGTTGGAGCCGATCTTGGTCTCGCGACGCAGGCGGCGGTTGAACTTCATCCGGCCCACGCCGGAGAGGTCGTACTTCTCGGGCGAGAAGAACAGGCCTTCAAACAGCGTCTCGGCGGCGTCCTTGGTCGGCGGCTCGCCGGGACGCATCATGCGATAGATCTCGACCAGGGCTTCCAGGCGCGTGCGCGACTGGTCGATCGCCAGCGTGGTGGAGATGTACGGGCCGTTGTCCAGATCGTTGACGTAGAGCGCGCGCAGCTTCTTGATGCCGGCCTGGCGGAACTTGGCCAGCAACTCCGTATCGATCTCGGTATTGGCGGGGGCGAGGACCTCACCGGTGTCCTTGGCGACCACGTCGTGACCCAGCGTGCGGCCGACCAGGTACGCGTCGGGCACTTCCAATGTCTTCAGGCCCGCTTCCTGGATCAGCTTGATGTGGCGGGCGGTGATGCGCTTGCCCGTCTCGACCAGCACCTTCTTGCCGGCCTTGATGTCGAACTGCGCGGTCTCGCCCTTCAGGCGCTCGGCCACCAGCTCGAGCTCGGCGCCTTCGGCGAGGAGGTCGAAGTTGTTCTGCTCATGGAACAGCGCCAGCATCTGCTCGTTGTTGTACCCGAGCGCGCGCAGGAAGATCGTCACCGGCAGCTTGCGGCGACGGTCGATGCGGACGAACACGTTGTCCTTGGGATCGAACTCGAAGTCGAGCCAGGAGCCGCGGTTGGGGATGATGCGCGCGTTGTAGAGCAGCTTGCCCGAGCTGTGCGTCTTGCCCTTGTCGTGATCGAAGAACACGCCGGGCGAGCGGTGCAGCTGGGAGACGACGACACGCTCGGTGCCGTTGATGATGAACGTGCCGTGGTCGGTCATGAGCGGCAGCTCGCCCATGTAGACCTCCTGCTCGATCACTTTCTTGACCGGCTTCTTGCCGTCCTTGTCGGCCTTGGCTTCCTTGTCGTAGAGGACCAGGTTTACCGTGACCTTGAGCGGGGCTGCATACGTCAGCCCGCGGATGCGGCATTCCTTCTCGTCGAACACCGGCTCGTCGAGGCGGTACTTCACGTATTCCAGCGCCGCGGCGCCGTTGTACGACATCATCGGGAACACCGACTTGAACGCGGTGTGCAATCCCATTTCCTTGCGCTGCGACGCGGTCGCGTCGGCCTGCAGGAACTCGCGGTAGGAATCCAGCTGCGTGGCCAGCAGGAACGGGACCTCCAGGGTCTCCACCTGCTTGCGGAAATCCTTGCGGATGCGTTTCTTCTCGGTGAACGAGTAAGCCATTAGTAAAACCTCGTTAAAAAAATTCGGGTGCTGCAGATACCGACTGACTACGGACCAGCAAACGACGACAGGCCGGGGGGACTCGAAGTCCCCCCAGCCTTCGTCTTCAAGCGCAACGAAAGAGTCGCAAGGCCTACTTCAGCTCGACCTTGGCGCCGCCCTCTTCCAGCTTCTTCTTCATCGCTTCGGCGTCGGCCTTGGCCACGCTATCCTTCACGGTCTGCGGCGCGCCTTCGACCAGGTCCTTGGCTTCCTTCAGCCCCAGACCGGTGATCTCGCGCACGACCTTGATGACGTTGACCTTCTTGGCCGGATCGACCGCCGTCATGACGACGGTGAACTCGGTCTTCTCCTCGACCTTGGCGGCAGCAGCGCCACCAGCAGCCGGGCCAGCGGCAGCCATAGGCGCCGCAGCGGTCACGCCGAACTTGTCTTCCATCATCTTGACCAGCTCGACGACGTCCATCACGGACATTTTCGAGATGGAATCAAGAATCTCTTCTTTGGTTGCCATTTCAATCGCTCCTGAAAACTAAAGTGTGGTGAAAAGCTTGATTGGAAAATGAATGTGCTTACGCGGCGGGCTGCTGCTTGTCGGCGACCGCCTTGACGGTGCGCACGAACTTCGCAGTCGGCTCGGCCAGCGTGCGGACGAACTTGCTGATCGGCGCCTTCATCACGCCCATGAGCATGGAAATCCCCTGCTCCTTGGTGGGCAATGAGGCCAGCCGCTCGATGTCCTTGGCGCCATACAGCGTGCCTCCGACCGCGACGGCCTTGACGACCAGCTTGTCGTTGTCCTTCGCAAAGTCCTTGATCACGCGCCCCACCGAACCCGGATCCTCCAGAGAGAAACCGAGAACGATCGGACCGATCAGCGCGGGCTTCAGGCACTCGAACTCCGTGCCTTCCACTGCCCTGGACGCCAGCGTGTTCTTCACCACGTGCAGGTAGATCCCTTGCTTCCGGGCCTTCGCACGCAGCTCGTCGAACTTGCCAGCCGTCAGGCCGCGGTTTTCGGCGGCAACCGCCGAAAGCGCGCGCGCAGCGACTTCATTCACTTCCGCAACCAGGGCTTTCTTGTCTTGCAGCCTGAGTGCCATAAGAGCTCTGCTCCTGGTGCTTCTGTTGACGAACTGGACTTACGCCCTTTCGGGCTTCGTCCTCCAACTACCACGGTGTCCGTCTGCTAGAAGCGTCTGGTTGCACCGTCTGCGTAGGAAATTAAGAAGTCGGCCAACTGCTCCTTCTCCACCTACGGTCTCCGACGAGCGGCTTTTCACCGCACATCAAAAATCGTTACGAAATCATTCCGGCAGCGAGCCCACATCCACGTGGATGCCGGGACCCATGGTCGTCGACAAGGTCAGCTTCTTGATGAAGACGCCTTTGGACGACGCGGGGCGATGCTTGCGGATGTCGCGCATCACCGCGATCAGGTTGTCCTTGATCTTGTCGGCTGCGAAATCCGCCGCGCCGATCGAGCAATGGACGATGCCCGCCTTGTCCGTGCGGAACTTGGCCATACCGGCCTTGGCGTTCTTCACCGCGCCGGCGATGTCGGGCGTGACCGTGCCGGTCTTGGGGTTGGGCATCAGGCCGCGCGGGCCGAGCACCTGGCCGAGCGTTCCGACCACACGCATCGCTGCGGGCTCGGCGATGACGACCTGGTAGTTGAGCTCGCCAGCCTTCATCTTGTCGGCGAGGTCCTGCATGCCGACCGCGTCGGCGCCGGCGGCCTTGGCTTCCTCAGCCTTGGCACCCTGCGCGAACACGGCGACTTTCACGTTCTTGCCGTTGCCGTGCGGCAGCACGGTGGAGCCGCGCACGTTCTGGTCGGACTTCTTGGCGTCGATGCCGAGATTGACGCTGATGTCGACCGATTCCTTGAACTTGGCGGTCGCGCAGTCCTTGAGGATCTGCACGGCCTGGTCGAGCGGATAGGTCTTGCCTTCCTCGATCTTGCCGGCGAACAGCTGCTCGCGCTTGGTGCCTTCCTTCTTCTTGGCGGTGGCCATGGCTTATTTCTCCACCACGTCGATGCCCATGCTGCGGGCAGAACCGGCGATCAGGCGGATCGCGGCGTCCATGTCGCCGGCGTTGAGGTCCGGCATCTTGATCTTGGCAATTTCCTCGGCCTGCTTGCGCGTGATCTTGCCGACCTTCTTGGTGTGCGGCGTCGGGCTGCCGGACTCGATGCCGGCGGCCTTCTTGATCAGCACCGTCGCGGGCGGCGTCTTGGTGATGAACGTGAACGAGCGATCCGAGTACACGGTGATGACCACGGGCGTGGGCATGCCGGGCTCGAGCTTCTGCGTGGCAGCGTTGAACTCCTTGCAGAACGCCATGATGTTGACGCCCTGCTGGCCGAGCGCGGGGCCGACCGGAGGTGAGGGATTGGCCTTGCCTGCAGGGATCTGCAGCTTGACGTAGGCCTGTACTTTCTTAGCCATGTTTACTCCTTGGTGGGTGCGAACGCCTTTCGGCTCCCCGTGAAACAAATGTCGGGGCTAACAGCCCCTCCTACAAAAAAACGTCAGGCCTTCTCGACCTGTGAAAACTCCAGCTCGACGGGCGTCGAGCGCCCGAAGATCAGAACCGCGACCCGCAGGCGATTCTTGTCGTAATTGACCTCTTCCACCACGCCCGAGAAATCCGCGAACGGACCGTCGGTGACGCGCACGCTCTCGCCCGGCTCGTAGAGCGTCTTGGGCTTGGGCTTCTCCACCGACTCGGTGACGCGATTCAGGATCTTCTCGGCTTCCTTGTCCGTGATCGGCGCCGGCTTGTCGGGCGTGCCGCCGATGAAGCCCATGACTTTCGGCGTCGACTTCACGAGGTGCCAGGTGTCCTCGTTCATCTCCATCTGCACCAGCACATAGCCGGGGAAGAACTTGCGCTCCGTCATCCGCTTCTGGCCGTCGCGGATCTCCATGACTTCCTCGGTCGGCACCAGGATGTCGCCGAACATGTCCTGCAGGCCGGCGCGGGCGATGCGCTCGGTCAACGCCTTCTTGACGTTGTTCTCGTACTGCGAGTACGCATGCACGACATACCAACGCTTGGCCACCGTCGCGTTCTCCATTTAACTCTTCGTACCGAGCAGCTTGTGCACGCCGTAATTGAGGGCCCAGTCGACCCCGGCGAGGAAGAACGCGAAAACGATGACCACGACCGCGATCATCAGCGTGGTCTGCACGCTCTCTTGCCGCGTGGGCCAGACGACCTTGCGCAGCTCGGTGCGGGAACCCTGCACGTAGCTCCACATCGTCTTGCCCTGCACCGTCTGCGCGGCCAGGACGATTGCCGCGATCGTGGCGCCCAGCAGCATTAGCGTGCGGATGAGCACGTTGTACTGCGGGTTGAAGTAGTAGAAGGCGAACATCCCGCCCAGCAGCACGGCGACGGCCAACACCAGGAGGGCGGTGTCGCGAGCGCTGGGACCACCGCCTGAGAGTTCTTCGGTCTGAGAATTCATTCGAGTCAAACAATCCGGCGCGCAGGTGCCGAGGCGGTCAGTTGGCAGGGGCGGAGGGTCTCGAACCCCCAGCCTTCGGTTTTGGAGACCGACGCTCTACCAATTGAGCTACGCCCCTGGGGCGGCCGCGCGTCAAAAATGGAGCCGCGCAGTATACGCGGCCCGGCCGATTTGGTAAATGCCTGCGCGGGTTAGGCGAGGATCTTGGTGACGACGCCGGCGCCGACGGTGCGGCCACCCTCGCGGATGGCAAAACGCACGCCGTTCTCCATGGCGATGGGGTTGATCAGCTCAACCACCATCTGCACGTTGTCGCCCGGCATCACCATCTCCTGCTTGATCTCCACGTTCCCGGTCACGTCCGTGGTCCGGAAGTAGAACTGCGGACGGTAGCCCTTGAAGAACGGGGTATGACGGCCACCCTCTTCTTTCGTAAGGACATACACCTCACCCTCGAACTTGGTGTGCGGGGTGATCGAGCCCGGCTTGCACAGCACCTGGCCGCGCTCGATCTCCTCGCGCTTGGTGCCGCGCAGCAGGATGCCGACGTTGTCGCCCGCCTGGCCCTGGTCCAGGAGCTTTCGGAACATCTCCACGCCGGTGACGATGGTCTTGGTCGTCGGCTTGATGCCCACGATCTCGATTTCCTCGCCAACCTTGACGATGCCGCGCTCGATGCGGCCCGTGGCCACCGTGCCGCGGCCAGAGATGGAGAACACGTCCTCGACCGGCAGCAGGAACGGCTTGTCGATCTCGCGCTTGGGCTCCGGGATGAAGGAGTCCAGGGCGTCATACAGCTCTTCGATCTTGGCGACGTAAGCCGGGTCGCCGGCGATGGCCTTGGTGGCCGACCCGCGGATCACCGGGGTCTTGTCGCCGTCGAAGCCGTACTTGTTGAGCAGATCGCGCACTTCCATCTCGACCAGCTCCAGGAGCTCGGGGTCGTCCACCATGTCGCACTTGTTCAGCCACACCACGATCTTGGGGACGTTCACCTGCTTGGCCAGCAGCACGTGCTCGCGCGTCTGCGGCATCGGGCCGTCGGTCGCCGAGACCACCAGGATCGCGCCGTCCATCTGCGCGGCGCCCGTGATCATGTTCTTCACATAGTCCGCATGCCCCGGGCAGTCCACGTGGGCGTAGTGCCGGTTCTTCGTCGAATACTCAACGTGCGACGTGGCAATCGTCAGGATCTTGGTCGCGTCGCGACGGCCCTGGCTCTCGGAGGCCTTCGCCACCTGGTCGTAAGGCACATACGTGCCCCAGCCCTTGTCCGCGCTGATCTTCGTCAGCGCCGCCGTCGTCGTCGTCTTGCCGTGGTCAACGTGACCAATCGTCCCCACGTTCACGTGCGGCTTGGTCCGTTCGAATTTTTCCTTTGCCATGTGCTCGGTTCTCCGTCCGGCTGTGTCTATGGAACATCTCAAATCTGGTGCCCACCATCGGAATCGAACCGATGACCTCACCCTTACCAAGGGTGTGCTCTACCGACTGAGCTAGGTGGGCAAATTTTCTAAAACTGGATCCCCGCCTTCGCGGGGACATGTTCTGGAGCGGGAGACGGGAATCGAACCCGCACTACCAGCTTGGAAGGCTGGAGTTCTACCATTGAACTACTCCCGCCCACTCATCTCGAATCCGTACCTGTAAATTTTGGTGGAGGGAGAAGGATTCGAACCTTCGTAGGCATAAGCCAGCAGATTTACAGTCTGCCCTCGTTGGCCGCTTGAGTATCCCTCCAGATCCCTCTTCAGCCAACGCCAAAAAAGGAGCCGCGTATTCTGGTCGTCGGCCTGCGCAGCGTCAAGAAAAAGCTGCGTTATTCGCCGCGTCGCTTGGCGCGACGGGTGGGCGGGGCGCTGAGCGGATCGTCGGGCCAGGGATGGCGCGGATAGCGCCCCTTCATCTCCTTTTTCACCTCCGGATAGGTCCGGACCCAGAAACCCGCAAGGTCCTGGGTCACTGCAAGCGGACGCTGCGCCGGCGACAGCAAGTGCACGACCACCTTGGTGCGGCCCTCGTTGACGGTCGGCGTGTCCGTGCATCCGAACATCTCCTGCAATTTCACGTGCAGCGCCGGCGGCTTGCCGTCCGGAAAATATTCCAGGGCGATGCGCGAGCCACTGGGGACGCCAACGTGCGTCGGCGCCAGCCGCGACACCTTCTGCTGCGTCACGTAGTCGAGGCGGGCGTTGAGGATCGGCAGCAGGTCCAGCCGGGCGAGGTGATCGCGGCGCGTGACGCCGGACAGGTGTGGCCCCAGCCATTCCGGCAGTGATGTCAGCAATGCGGCGTCGCTCAAATCAGGCCAGTCCTCGGTCGGACGCCAGGCGCGCAGCGACGAGACGCGCGCCTGGTACTGGCGCGCGGCGTCGTTCCACGGGAGCGCGTCCAGGCCCAGGCTGCGGATGCCGTCGAGCATCGCCGCAATGCCCTCTTCTCCAACTTCACGCAGCGGACGGCGCTGCAGAACGATCGCACCCAGGGACTTCTGCGATTCCGCGACCACAGCCTCCGTCTGCGCGTCCCAGCGCACGACCCGGCGCTCCGAAATGCGATCCGCGTGATCGCGCAGCAGATCCTTCTCGTCGATCGAGACCGCAAGCCGCACCTTGCGTGGCGGACCCGGATCCCAGTGCGCGATCGCCAGCCATTCCGCGGCACTGAGCGGACCGCCCTGCCCGAGCCTGGCTTCGCCACCGTCTTCGCAGAGGTAGCTGATCTCGCGTGCGTCGCGCTGACCGCTGCGACGGCGCGCCATGCGCTCCGGAAACGCCCACGAAACAATCCGCGCGAGCTCGGTCTCGTCGAGCACCGCGTCGGCTTCGGCATCGACGATGCGCGCGAGCTGACGGGCAGCTTCGCGGGCGCGGCGACCGCCGCGCTCTTCGCCGGCGATGTATCTGCGCACAAGCGCTGCCAGATCCACGCTGCCCGAGCCCTGCGATTCCTCCAGAACGGCAGCGACCCACGCAGCGAGCCCGGCCGAGCCGGCACGCTTGGCTAGCAACAGCATGTGCGCGTGCCGCGGCGCCGCGGGCAGGCGCGCGAGCTCGCGACCGTGGGGCGTTATGCGCCCCGCGCCGTCCAGCGCTCCGAGCTCTGTCAGCAGCTCGCGCGCGTAAGCCCAGTGCGCCTGCGGCGGTGAATCCAGGAACGAAAGCCCATTTACGTCCGCCGCCCCCCAGCTCGCAAGCTCCAGCGCGAAGCGCGACAGGTCGGCGGTGAGGATTTCCGCCGAGTCGTGCGCGGGCAGCGCCGCGTGCTGGTCCTGGCTCCAGAGCCGATAGCAAACGCCAGGCGCAAGACGGCCGGCGCGCCCGGCACGCTGATCTGCTGACGCGCGCGAAACGCGCTCGGTCTCCAGCCGATTGGCGCCGGCGCCGAGATCGAACCGCGCGACGCGGACCAGGCCGCCGTCGACGACCGCCGTCACGCCTTCGACGGTCAAGCTCGTCTGCGCGATGTTCGTCGCCAGGATGACCTTGCGTCGTCCGTCGCGCGACGGCGCCAGCGCCGCGTCCTGCGCTTCCGATGGCAGATCGCCATAGAGCGGGAAGATCGCGGCCTCTCCGCCACGCGATTGCAGCGCCGCCTCGCAATCGCGGATCTCGCGACCGCCGGGGAGGAATGCCAGCACGTCGCCTGTGGTTTCCTGCAATGCCTTGGCGACGCCGCTTGCCACCGCCTGACCATGCTTGAGCCCGCTGCCGACGCTTGCGTACCTGATCTCGACAGGGAACAGCTTTCCCCCGGCTTCCGCGAGCGGCGCGTCACCCAGAAGCCTGGTGACGCGCGCGATGTCGAGCGTCGCCGACATCACCAGCACGCGCAGCGCGGGATTGAGATTCGCGCGCGCGTCGAGCGTCAGCGCCAGCGCGAGATCCGCGTCGAGGCTGCGCTCGTGGAACTCGTCGAAGATCACCAGGCCCACGCCCGGCAGCTCCGGATCGGATTGCAGGCGCCGCGCCAGCAAGCCCTCGGTGACGACCTCGATGCGCGTGCTCTTCGAGATGCGGCGCTCGAAGCGGATCTGGTAGCCGACACGCTCGCCGACGGCTTCGCCCAGCAGGAACGCCATCCGCACCGCGGAGGCACGCGCCGCGATCCGTCGCGGCTGCAGCATCACGATCTTCTTGCCCCGAAGCCAAGGTTCGTCGAGCAGCGCCAGCGGCACGGTCGTCGTCTTGCCCGATCCCGGTGGTGCTGCGAGCACCGCACACCCGGTGTCGGCAAGCGCAGCTCGCAGTACGGGAAGCGCTGCGAGTGCTGGATAGTCGGGAAGCTTCATCGCACCGCCATGAATACTCTGTTCATCGCAGGTTCTCCATGGTTGAGCCGCTCGCGACGCTAAGATCCCGCAAACAACGCGGGTCCCTCCACGCTGCTCACGGCTCTATAGTACGGAGATGAGCGAGATCGAGTATCACCGAAAACTGCTGGGCGATCGCGTCCGCAACGCGGCGTTCCACGCGGCGCTGAAGACGCTCGTCGTCCCGGGCAGGACGACGATGCTCGACGTCGGCGCCGGCAGCGGTTTCCTGAGCTTCCTCGCAAGCCGCCTCGGCGCGCGGCAGTGCACGCTGGTCGAGTACACAGACATGATCGACGTTGCCGCGCAGATCGCGCGCGACAGCGGGATGCAAGGGCTCTCCTTCATCAAGGGACATTCCGGGGAGCTGCGCGGCTTGCCGAAGTTCGACCTCGTCGTGTCCGAGACGCTCGGCAACTTTGCGCTCGAAGAGGGCATGCTCGAGACGCTGGTCGACGCGCGGCGCTTCGTCGCCAAGAACGGCAATGCCATGCCGATCGCGCTGAAGCAATTCGTCGCGCCGGTCCTACGCCCGCGCCTGCAGAAGGAGATCGACCTCTGGCCGAGCGTGGGCTTCGACCTCGACCTTTCCGCCGCGCGCGAGATCGCGCTCAACAATATGTACGTGAAGCGCGTGCGAGAAGCCGATCTCGGCGGCTCCGCGCGTCATGCCCGGGAATGGGACGCGATCGACTTCCGGCCGTCATCGCGTCCTCCGGCCAGCGTGCGCCGCGCTCAGGTCAGATGGAGCGCGTCGAGCATCGGACGCCAGCTGTTCGGCTTTGCGCTGTGGTGGGAAGTCGAGCTCGTGCCGGGCATCGGCATCTCCACCTCACCGCTCGCGCCGCGCACACACTGGGACCAGATCTACCTGCCGCTGCTCGCGCCGCTTTCGCTCAAGGCCGGCGACATGGTGGAATTGCGCCTCGCTTCCGACACACGGCCGCAGACCGGATTGCAGGTCTCGTGGACCACGCTGCACAAGCGTCGCGGCCGCGTGCTGGGCAAGCAGGAGCAGGACATCGCGCGGGGGCGCATGTGAACACGACCGAGACGGCATGAACCAAATCCTGCAGGACCTCGTCGATCTGCTCGATCTGGAGCAGCTCGAGGACAACATCTTCCGCGGCGAGTCGCGCGACCTCGGCGGCAAGAGTGTCTACGGCGGCCAGGTCATCGGCCAGGCGCTGGTCGCAGCCAGCCGCACGGTGGAGGCCAGCGTCCCGCACTCGCTGCACGCGTATTTCCTGCGGCCTGGCGACATGGAGCAGTCGATCGTCTACGAGGTCGACCGCGTGCGCGACGGCCGCAGCTTCACCGCGCGGCGCGTGCAGGCGATCCAGCACGGCCAGCCGATCCTGTCGATGATTGCGTCGTTCCAGAAACCGGAATCGGGACTCGAGCACCAGGTGGCGATGCCGAAGGTCGCGCCGCCCGAGGAGCTCGAGGATGCGCACGCGCTGCGCAAGACCTGGATCGAGCGTCACCCCGAAACCACCGAGCGGCAGCGTCAGGCGTTGCTGCGCGACGCGGCGATCGAGTTCCGGCCGGTGAACCCCTGGAATCCGCTGGAGCCCGACAAGCGCGCGCCGCAGCAGGCGATCTGGCTGCGCGCGACGGACCGCCTGCCCGACGACCCGATGCTGCATCGCTGCATCATCGCCTACGCCTCCGACTTCAACCTGCTCTCGACCGCGCTGCTGCCGCACGGGCAGAGCTGGTTCTCGCCCGACATGGTGATCGCCAGCATCGATCACGCGCTGTGGTTCCATCGCGACGCGCGCGCCGACGAGTGGCTCCTGTACACGATGGATTCGCCGACCAGCCAGGGGGCGCGCGGCTTCTCGCGCGGGCTGATCTACGACCGCAGCGGCAAGCTCGTGGTGAGCGTCACGCAGGAGAGCCTGATGCGGAAGGTTCCTTCGTCCGCACCCGGCTAGCGCATTCCACCAGCACCGCGTCGCGGATGATCTCTGCCAGACGCAGCGTTCCCGGACCTGCACCTTCGCGATCGGCGAGGATCAGGTAGAGCTGCGCGTGCCGCTCGCCGCCCTCGGCCATCGGCAAGGGTTTGAGCAGGCCCTGCGCGAGCTCGTCGCGGATGCGATCCACCGGATACCACGCGAAGCCGTAGCCGCGGCGCGCCGCCTGGATCGACGTCGACATGTGCGACAGCGTCCAGCGCTGCTCGGCTTCCAGCGAGGTGACCTTCTTGCTGCGCGTGGTCGCGGTGTCGCGCACGACCAGGTGGCGATGGGCTCGCAGATCGGAATAGCTGAGCTTGCGACCGAGCTTATGCAGCGGATGATCGGGATGCGCCGCGGCGACGAACTGCATGTTCATCAGCGGGTCGCCGAGAAAGCCGGTCGGCACCCTGCCCGCGATCGCGATCTGCACCTTGCCCTGCAGGAGGAGCTCCTCGCTGCCATGGATCACCGACTCGTAGAGCTCGACGTGCGTGTGGGGACTTTCCTTGCCGAATTCGGCCAGGCAGTCGACCATCAGCCAGGACGGGAAGACGATGTCGGCGGCGACGCCGATCTCCGCCTCCCATCCTGACGACACGGCGCGCGACGCGGTTTCCAGCCGGGCCGCGTCCTCGAGCAGCAACTTGGCGCGCCGGTACAGCATCTGCCCGGTTGGCGTCAGCCTGGCCTTGCGCCCCTCGATCCCGAACGCCTTGACCCCGAGCGTCTTCTCGAGCTTCTGCACCGCGTAGGTGACGGCGGATTGGCTCTTGTGCAGGGTTTCGGCTGCTTGCGCGTAACCACCTGAATCTACGACAGAAATCAGGGCACGCCATTGCTCGAGCGAGATTCGGAGGCTGGACATCTATCAGATAAGTTGATTGGTATAAGCCGAATTTTGTTCTTTTTTATCTGATCTGTAAATGGATAATAGGCAACACCAAATAAACAGGTGCCGCCATGAAAACCACCCATACCCTGCTTCAGCTCAACACCAGCCTCAACGGCGCACGCGGCGAATCCAGCCGCCTGACCGAGCGCTTCGTGAGCCAGTGGCGCGCCCGCCACGCCGACGCGACCGTCATCGACCGCGACCTGGCCGGCGAGCCGGTGCCGCACCTCACGGCCGAGCGCTTCCAGGCGTTCCTCGCGAAGGCCGCCGACCGCACCCCGGAGCAGCAGGCCGTGACGGGGTATTCCGACGGCCTCATCGACGAGCTCAGGCGCGCCGACGTCATCGCGCTCGGCCTGCCGATGTACAACTTCGGCGTGCCGTCGACGCTCAAGGCCTATTTCGACCACATCGCCCGCGCCGGGGTGACGTTCAGGTACACCGAGAAGGGACCGGTTGGCCTGCTGACCGGCAAGAAGGCCTACGTGTTCGCGACGCGCGGCGGCATCTACGCCGGGCACGCCCATCGACACCCAGACGCGCTACGTGCGCGACTTCCTGGCCTTCCTCGGCATCACCGACGTCGAGTTCGTCTACGCCGAAGGCCTGGCGATACGGCGAAACTCAGAAGCAGGAAGCGCTGACCAAGGCACACGAGGCCATCGAGCGTCTCGAAGCGTCGGACCTGGCTTACGCGGCATAAGGAGAAGGAGAACAACCATGACCACACGCACGCTTCAGCAAGTGATCCCCAGCGTCATCTCCTCCGACGGCGCGGGCGTCAAGCTTCGGCGCAGCCTCGGCTCCACGCAGAACGTGCGCCTGGACCCGTTCCTGATGCTCGACGAGTTCTCCTCCGACAATCCCGACGACTACATCGGCGGTTTCCCGTCGCATCCGCACCGCGGCTTCGAGACCGTCACCTACATGCTCGACGGCCACATGCTCCACGAGGACCACCTGGGCAATCGCGGCGATCTCAAGAGCGGCGACGTGCAGTGGATGACTGCCGCGCGCGGCATCATCCATTCGGAGATGCCGCAGCAGGAGAGCGGCCGCATGCGCGGCTTCCAGCTGTGGATCAACCTGCCGTCGAAGGAGAAGATGAAGCCCGCCGCCTACCAGGACATTCCGGCGGCGCAGGTCCCGAACGTGACGCTCGCCAACGGCGGCCGCGTCAAGGTCATCGCCGGCACGCTCGACGCCGACGGCAAGACCACGCCCGGACCGATCAACGGCAAGACGCGGATCAGCACCGACCCGCTCTACTTCGACGTGGAGCTGCCGGCCGGCGCGCGCTTCGAGCACGCGGTGAACGCGAGCTACAACGCGTTCCTCTACGTATTCGAGGGCGACGCCTCCGTAGCCGGCAAGCGGCTGGCCCGATTCAGTGCCGGCATCCTGTCGCTGGGCGAGAAGATCGAGGTCACTGCAGGGGACAAGGGCGCGCGCTTCATCCTTCTCGCAGGTAAACCATTGCGCGAGCCGGTCGTGCAGTACGGCCCGTTCGTGATGAACACCCGCGAGGAGATCGAGCAGGCGATCCTGGATTACCAGAACGGCGAGCTGGCTCGCGCCTGATCACCCACCCGGCGGTGCCGCCGTGACGCGTGCGTTTCTCTGCGCCAGCCTTGCCGCGGCCGGATCCGGCACGCCGGCTGCCACGCTTTCCATCACGCGCACGGCGCGCACCGCGCGCCTGCGAACCCTGGCTGCCATCCGCGGCAGCCGTCGAACCACGTCGCGAATCGGCTGCGGCACTTCCGGCTCCGCGGCCGGCAGTGGCAGCACGCCGTCTGCGGCGGTGATGATGCGGATGCGACCCTGGAAGTCCTCCGACAGGCCGCAGCACGACTCGACCCAGTCGCCGCAGTTGTAGCTGGTGACGCCGTTGCGCAGCTCGCGCACCTCGGCGTGGTGCGTGTGCCCGCAGATAACGCCCTGCAGGTCGTCCTGCTTGCAGCGGAACAGCACCTTCTCGTCGAAACCCGACAGCCACTGCACCGCCGCCTTCACCTTGTTCTTTGCAAACGCCGACAGCGACCAGTAGCCCAGGCCCAGGCGCTGGCCGTAGTGGTTCATGCGCTCGGACGTCCACATCAGCGTCTCGTAGGCGACGTCGCCGGCGTAGGCCAACCACGGATAGCCGCTGACCACCTCGTCGAACTGGTCGCCGTGCATCACGAGCAGGCGGCGTCCGTCTGCGGTGGTGTGCACCACCTCGTTGGTCAGGCGCACGCGCCCCAGCCGCAGCTGGCGGCGCACGAACTGGCGCATGAAGTCGTCGTGGTTGCCGGCCAGGTAATAGACCTTGGTGCCACGACGGGCCTTGGAGATGATGGCCTTGATCACGCGGCTGTGGTCCGGCGTCCAGTAGAAATTGGACTTCATCTTCCAGCCGTCGAAGATATCGCCGACCAGGTACAGCCGCTCGCAATCGTTGCGCTTGAGGAAGTCGACCAGGATCCTGGCCTTGGAGCCCGGCGATCCCAGATGCACGTCGGACACCCAAAGCGTCCGATGCCGCGTCACCGCGGTTTTGGTCTTGCTCATGTGAATCCCCCTCTCCAGGGAAGAAACGCCGTGATCCATCACAGCAGGTATGTGTGACGGCTCGATCACACGAAAGTTTCGATGAAATTTCCGCTGTTTTGGATCGAGTAACGCTATGCATATAGCGCGCCACGTTGCATGGCGCGCGCGTCGGTCGGGGAACGCCCCGTATTCGTGTCAGCGAGCTCTTACAGAGCGCAGGCACAGCACCAGGCTGATGCACACGAGCAGCGCGGCGCACAGGAATGCAGCACCGGGAAAATGAACGGGCGCTCCCGGCGCGGAGAAGTAACCGAACAGTCCCGTCATCAGCGGCGGGCCAAGGATGGCGCTCAAGCTCAGCAGGCTTGCCAGGCCGCCCTGCAGCTCACCTTGGCCGTTCGGCGGAATCTGCTGCGACATCAGCGCATTCATCGACGGGTACACCGCGGCGCCGAGGAACCACAGCAGCATCGACGCGTAGAGCATCCAGCCGGCCGTGGCGAACGCGTAACCGGCGTAGCACGCGGCGCCGAACACGAGACCCAGCAGCACGGCGCGGCGCTCGCCCATCCGCGGGATCAGCTTGCCGGTCAGAAAACCCTGGCTGATCGCCATGATCACGCCCACGAACGCCAGCGAGTAGCCGACCGCGGCCGGCGACCAGCCGAACTTGTACATCGTGTAGAACGACCAGACGTTCGGCAGCGACTGGTGGGCGAGCTGCCAGAGGAACATCGCGCCGGCGAGGCCGAACACCATCGGATACTTGCGCAGCTGGATCAGCGTGCCGACCGGGTTGGCGCGCTTCCACTCGAAGGCGCGCCGCGACGACAGCGGCAGGCTCTCGGGCAGCGCAAAGAAGCCGAAAGCGAAGTTAGCCAGCGCCAGCAGTCCGGCCGCGATGAACGGCGCGCGCGGACCCAGCGTGCCCAGCAGGCCACCGAGCGCGGGGCCGATGATGAAGCCGAATCCGAACGCCGCGCCGAGCACGCCGAAGTTCTGCGCACGCTTCTCGGGCGGGCTGATGTCGGCCATGTAGGCATACGCGGGCATGTAGGCGGCGCCGGTGGCGCCAGCGAGCGCGCGGCCGATGAACAGCCAGGTAAGCGTGGGCGCGAAGCCCATGATCAGGTAATCGACGCCGAAGACGAATAACGACGCGAGCAGGACCAGGCGACGACCGAAGCGATCGGACAGGGCCCCCAGGATCGGCGCGCAGAAGAACTGCACCACCGCGAACACGAAGGCCATCCAGCCGCCGTAGATCGAGGCCTGGCTCAGGTCCTCGCCGGTCAACACCTGGATCAGGCCCGGCAGCACCGGCAGGACGATGCCGAAGCCGATCGCGTCGATCAGCACGGTGACGAAGATGAAGATCAGTGCCGGCGATCGGCCGCCCGGCTGGTCGTCATTCATTGCGCGCTACAGCGACAGCATGTGACCTTCGACGGGATCGGCCTTGCCGTCGAGCATCTGCAGATAGGCCTGCTGCACCGACGCCTCGCCCTTCCCCGGCACGACCTTCATCCAGGTCCGGACCCAGTCCACGAACGGCTGCCAGGTCTGCGCCAGGTGCTGCTCGAATCCGTTGGGACCCCAGTCGGCTGCGCGCTTCTTGATCTGCGTCGGGGCGAAGAAGAACGCCGGCTTGGCGCCGGGCAGGCCGTGCTGCGTGCGGCGGTTCTCCCAGTGGGTCGCGCCCACGATGCAGCTGTGCTTCAGCGCGTCGCGGAAGTGGTGATGCACGTCGTGCAGCAGCTTGCCGTCGCCCGCCATGTCGACGAACACGGTCGGCGCCTGCGCGGGCAGCGACGAGAGCCGATCGTAGGTGAGCACGCGGTCGTAGCAGCCGAGCTTCTCGCAGAACGCGGCCTTGCCCGGCGAGGTGAGGCCGATCACCGCGCAGCGGCGCGCGCGCTTCATCGCGAAGGCGAGGCCCAGCGCGGTCTTCGACGATGCGCTCGACAGCACCGCCGATTGCGCGCCGAAGAGCGCGTTATCGGCGAGGAAATCGTCGATCAGGAAGGAGGTGGAGAAGAGCGGCAGCAGCAGCGCCTGGTAATCCTCCAGCGCTGCGTCGTAGCCGGGCATGCGCGCAACGCGCCGATACACCTGGTATGGCGTCGGCAGTTGCCGGCGGTGCGGCGAGGCGTCCATGAACATCCCGTCGGCGACGCGATCGGGCTGCACCACCAGGTGGGTGGACATCGGCAGGTAGCCGTAGACGCGCTCGCCCTCGACCAGATCGTCGTGGCGTGAGCGCGCGATCGTCGCGAAGCCCCACACCGGAATCCGGCCCCAGCCTTCCGGGCCCGGGAAGAAGTTCCAGTAGGCCATGGCGTCGCCGAACACCGCGTAGGTGATGTTGTTGGCGGTGAGCGCGAACTTATCGATCTGCAGCAGCGCCTGGCCGGGCTCGAGCACCTCGACGGCAGGCGGCGACGGCGCGAATCGGGTCTGTCTGAGATCACTGCGGCTGACCAGAAAATCGACCATCATCCAATCCCCCCGGCGCTTGAATGCCGCTCACCTTACCGCATCGACTGCCATGAAATCGCATCGCAAGGAACTGTGGTTCGAGACCTCCACGCGCATCGCCTGGCTCAACATCACGGGGCAGGTGCAGCAGGCCATCGCCGAGAGCGGGGTGAAGGAGGGACTGGTGCTGGTCAACGCCATGCACATCAGCGCCTCGGTGTTCATCAACGACGACGAGCGCGGGCTGCACCAGGACTTCACGCGCTGGCTCGAGCAGCTGGCGCCGCACGAGCCGGTCAAGCAGTGGCGGCACAACGACACCGGCGAGGACAACGCCGACTCCCACATCAAGCGCCAGGTCATGGGCCGCGAGGTGGTCTGCGCGATCACCCAGGGCGCGCTCGACTTCGGGCCGTGGGAGCAGATCTTCTACGGCGAGTTCGACGGGCGGCGCAGGAAGCGGGTGCTGGTGAAGATCATCGGGGAGTAACATCAGCCAAAGGTCCTGGGGAGGACGGACATGTACAAGTCGCTGAGAGCGCAGACCCTGCACTACTTCGCGCGTCCGCACGAGCGCGTGCTCGGCCAGCCGTTGCAGACGTCCGCCGCGTGGCGGGGCGCCGACGTGCGGCAGCGCACCGACTGGCAGGTGCCGCTCACCGCCGCCGAAGTCGAGGAGCTGCGCGCCGCGGTGCGCAGCGTCGAAGCCGGCGGCAAGCCGATGGGCGATCTCACGCGCGAGGACTTCCCGCTGCCGACGCTCTCGCGGCGCATCGACGAGTGGCGCCGGGAGATCCGGCATGGTCGCGGCTTCGTGCTCGTCCGCGGACTGCCGGTTGCCGAGTGGACCGAGCGGCAGTCGGAGACCTGCTACTGGTGCATCGGCCATCACCTGGGGCTGCCCGGCGCGCAGAATCCGCAGAACGATCTGCTGGGCCACGTTCGTGACCAGCGCACCGGCGGCGACGTGCGCTACTACCGCACCAACAAGGCGCTGGCAGTGCACACCGACACTGCCGACGTTGTCGGGCTGCTATGCCTGAGGAAGGCGAAGTCCGGAGGCCTGTCGCGCATCGCCAGCTCGGTGGCGGTCTACAACGAATTGCTGAAGCGCCGCCCCGATCTCGCGCCGCGGCTGTTCCAGCCCCTTTACTTCGACACCAAGGGCGAAGGCGGCGTCAGCGCGTTCCCGGTGCCGCCGTGCACGTTCGCGGACGGCGAGCTGCGCACGTTCTGGCAGAGCGACTACTACCGCGAGGCCCAGCGCTTCGCGCACGTGCCGCGCCTGACGCAGCAGGAGACCGAGCTGCTCGACCTCTACGACGAGATCGCCAACTCGCCGGAGATCCATCTCGACATGGACCTGCAGCCCGGCGACATCCAGCTGATCTCCAATCACACGATCCTGCACGCGCGCACCGCGTTCGAGGATTTTCCGGAGCCCGAGAATCGCCGCCACTTGCTGCGCCTGTGGCTGTCGCTGCCGGAGCCGCGACCGCTGAAGCAGCGCCTGCTGACGTGGCAAAGCCTGGTCGCGCTCACCTACACCGCTTTGCGCGAACTGGCCGGCAACCGCTTGCGCGGCGCTGCGCCGAGCCACGCCTCGTGACGCTCAAGCTGAAAGTGGTCGCGCTCGGACGCCTGATCGGCATCGAGCTGCCCAAGCAGCTGCTGGAGCGGCTCGGCGTATCGCAGGGCGACTCGCTGCACGTCACCGAAGTGCCGGACGGCATCAAGCTGACGCAGCGCGATCCGGAATTCGAGGAGCAGATGCGCGTCGCCGAGAGCGTGATGCGCGACGACCGCGAAGTACTGAAGCGGCTGGCGAAGGACTAGATGATCAACTGGCCGCATCAGGCGCTGGCGCTTGCGATCCACGATCGCCTGATCGACGAGCACGGCGGCACGTCGGGCGTCCGCGACGAGAACCTGCTCGAGCTCGCGCTGGCGCGGCCCAAGCAATTGTTCGCGTATCGCGAGCCGCGGCCCGATCTTGCGGAGCTGGCGGCAACGCTGGCGTTCGTGATCGCGCGCAATCACCCGTTCGTCGACGGCAACAAGCGCACTGCGCTGGTGGCATACCAGGTGTTCCTGGCGCTGAACTCCGCCGACCTGCGCGCCACCGACGACGAGAAGTACTTCACGATCGTCGGCCTGGCCGAAGGCAAGCTCTCCGAGAAGCGCTTCGCCGACTGGCTGCGCGACCGCATCCGGATCAGCCAGCCGCGCGCGACGCCGGCCAAGCGCAAGAAGAAAGCAACGCCGCAGAAGAAAGCAAAGAAGAAGCCGGCGAAGAAGAAAGCGCGGCGGCGCTAGGCCGTCTCGCCAACGCTCTTGCGCTCCACTCCGCGGGAGCGCGACTCCTCGCCCAGCGCGATCGGCTTGGCATCCTTGCGCGCCGGCGTGCGGTCGACGAACTTCACCAGGCTGCCGCTGGCGAACTCGACCTTGTCCCTGGCCATCGCCGCCATGAACTGCAGGTTGATGTTCTGCTGGATGTCCATGAACTCGTTGAAATCCGGATTGGTCACCCAGTAGACGACCTCGAAATCCAGCGACGCGTCCGCCAGCTTCTTGAAGTGCGCGCGCTCGAAGCGCACGTCTTTCTGCTTCTCGATGATCTCGCGGATCGAGGCGGGGATCTTCTGCAGCTTCTCGATCGGCGTCTCGTAGGCGATGCGGAAGGTGAACTCCACGCGCCGCTCGTTCATGCGCTTGTAGTTGCGCAGGCGGCTCTTGAGCAGGTCGCTGTTGGAAAGCACGATCTGCTCGCCGTTCAGGCTGCGCAGGCGCGTGCTCTTCAGGCCCACGTGCTCGACGGTGCCCATGTAGTCGTCGACGACGATGAAATCGCCGGCCTCGAACGGCTTGTCCATCACGATCGACAGCGACGCCAGCAGATCGCCCAGGACGTTCTGCACCGCCAGCGCCACGGCGATGCCGCCGATGCCAAGGCTGGTGACCAGCGCGCTGACGTTGATGCCGAGGTTGTCCATCGCCAGCAGCAGGATCAGCGACCACAGCACGATGCGTCCGATCAGCACCAGCGCGCCGAGGCTCGCGCTCGTCGCCACCGCGGCGTCGAGCTCCTTGGCGCGCGAGCGGTGCGCCCAGAACTCCAGCAGGTGGCTTGCCCAGAAGCCGATCTGCACAAACACGGCGACAGTCGCCACCTTCAGCAGCACCGTTTCGACCTTGTGCGGCAGCGCCAGCGACTCGCTGCCCGCCCACACCGCCAGCACCGCGATGAGCCAGAGGCGCGCGTCCTGCAGCAGGCTGATCAGCGCATCGTCGACGTGGTTCCTGCTGTGCTTGGCCCAGCCCTCGAGACGGCGCAGCGCTACGCGCTTGAACAGCAGCGCCGCCAGCACGATCGCGACGGCGATGCCACTCGCGGCCAGCCAGTGGCCCAGCGGGTTGTTCAGGATCGGCTGATCCAGGCGGAGCAGTTCGTTCATAAGGGATTGTTTACGGCCAAGTCGGGCCGGAAGGGCCCCTTGTTTCCTGTTTTGATGGGGCCGCCTTCCAGAAGTTCGGCAGGAACTAACCGGCACGGCGGGATTCAGAGCCGTTAGGAGGGAACCCATGCAGGATTACTCGGCCGTCGTCACCGGCGGCGCCCAGGGCATCGGCAAGGCCATCGCCACGGCCCTGGCTGCCTCGGGCATGCACGTGGTCATCGTCGACGTCGACGACACGGCCGGCCGCGAGACTGCGCGACAGCTGTCGGGCGCGACGCGCGTGGTGTTCCTGCGCGGTGATTCCTCCGAGGAAGGCGTGGTGAAGCGCGCGGTGCGCGCCGCCGACAGGCTCGGCCGCGGACTTTACGCTGCGATCGCCAACACCGGCATCTCCATTCCCAAGCCGCTCGCACGACTGACACTGCGCGAGTGGAACCGCGTGCTCGCGGTGAATCTCACCGCCGGATTCCTGCTCGCCAAGTACGCGTCGCCGGCGCTGCGCCGCCATCGCGGCGCAATGCTGCTGATCGGATCCACGCGCGCGCTCCAGTCCGAGCCGAACTGGGAGGCCTACGGCAGCAGCAAAGGCGGCGTCGCGGCGCTCGCGCACGCGCTGGCGATCAGCCTGGGCCCCGAGGTGCGCGTCAACTGCATCAGCCCCGGCTGGATCGCGACCGACGAGTGGCAGCGCTCTTCGAAGGCGCGCAAGCCCAAGCTCTCTGCGAAGGATCACGAGCAGCATCCCGCCGGTCGCGTCGGCAGGCCCGAAGACATCGGCGCGCTCGCACGCTTTCTGCTGTCGCCCGAAGCCGGCTTCATCACCGGCGGGAATTACATCGCCGACGGCGGCATGACGCGAAAGATGGTGTACGTGTGATGGACGCTGACGATTCCGCCGCCATCGCGCACGCCACCGAGGCCGGCCTGCGCTACGTCTCCGATCGCGATCCCGGCATCAAGCGCGTCCGCGACGGCGCGAACTTCAAGTACCTCGATCCCGACGGCAAGGAGATCACGGACGAGAAAGAGATCACGCGCATCCGCAAGCTCGCGATCCCGCCGGCATACGAGGACGTGTGGATCTGCGTGAATCCGCGCGGCCACCTGCTGGCGACGGGACACGACGCGCGCGGCCGCAAGCAGTACCGCTATCACCCGGAATGGCGCGCCGCCCGCGACGGCGCCAAGTTCGAGCGCATGGTCGAGTTCGGCGAGGCGCTGCCCCGACTGCGGCGCCGCGTGCGCCGCGACCTCGCGCTCAAGGGCCTGCCGCAGGACAGGGTGCTGGCGGTGGTGGTCGCGCTGCTCGACAGCACGCTGGTGCGCATCGGCAACGCCGAGTACGCGCGCGACAACAACAGCTTCGGCCTGACCACGCTGCGCGACCGCCACGTCAAGTTCATTCGCGACGGCCGCGCCGTGATGAAGTTCAAGGGCAAGGGCGGGCTGGAGCACGAGATCACCATCAACGACCGCCGCCTGGCGCGCATCGTCCAGCATTGCCAGCAGCTGCCGGGCCAGCACCTGTTCCAGTACATCGACGACGACGGCACGCGCCGGCAGATCGACTCCGAGCAGGTCAACCAGTACCTCGCCAGCGCCATGGGCGCGGACTTCACCGCCAAGGATTTCCGTACCTGGGGCGCGACCGAGCGCGCCATCGCGCTGATGAGCTGCACCGCGTTGCCGGAGGATGCCAGCGAGGCCAAGCTCAAGGAATGCATCGTCTGCACCGTCAAGAAAGTGGCCGCCGAGCTGCGCAACACGCCGGCGGTGTGCCGCAAGTCCTACATCAACCCGGTGGTGTTCGAGGCGTGGCGCGAAGGCAGCCTGCACAAGCTCGTGCGCGACGACCTGTCGCGCTCGCCGCGCAAGGCGGAGAAGGCAGCACTCATGTTCCTGCGCGCGCAGGCGCGCAGGGCCCGCCGAGCAGCGCAAACGCCACCATCGACGCCGAGATCCCAGCTTCGCGCATGAAACGCCAGAACGTTCGCTTCGCAGCCCTGCTGCCCTTGCTGCTCCTGCTCTGCCATTGCGGCGGCGGCGGTGGTGGTGGCGGCGGCGACGAGGCGCCGCCGGCGCTCGCGCAGCTGCAAGCCGTCGACGCCTTCCCGGCCCTGCAATTCCAGGAGCCGGTGTTCCTGACGGCTGCGACCGGCGACGCCGCACGGCTGTTCGTGGTGGAGCGCCGCGGCGTCATCCGCGTGTTCCCGAACGACCCGGTCGTCACCACGACCAACGTGTTCCTGGATATCAGCGACAAGGTCAGCTCCAACCATCCCGACGAGGGCATGCTCGGGCTCGCGTTCGATCCCGACTACCAGAGCAACCACTCCTTCTACGTCTACTACAGCCCGGACACCCGCGGCGCCGCGAGCCCCCGCCGCACCGAAATCGCCAGATTCGCTGTCTCCGACGACCCCGACGCCGCCGAGCGCACGACCGAGCACACGCTGCTGAGCATCGACCAGCCCGCCGGGGCCGACAAGGGCGGCTGGCTGGGCTTCGGGCCCGACGGCAAGCTCTACATCGCCACCGGCGACGGCGCCGCCGGGGACCCCGGCAACAACGCGCAAAGCCTGATCTCGCTGCTCGGCAAGATCCTGCGCATCGACAAGGACGGACGCATCCCGACCGACAATCCCTTCGCGCGCGCCTCCTCGCCCGACGGACGCGGCGCGATCTGGGCCTATGGCCTGCGCAATCCGCGCGCGAGCTTCGACCGGCAGACCGGCGATCTCTGGGCCGGCGACGCCGGCCGCCCGCAGGGCGGACGCGAGGAAGTCGACGTCATCGTCAAAGGCGGCAACTACGGCTGGCGCAAGTTCGAGGGGACGCAGGTGTTCAACGCGGACGATCCGGATCCCGGCAACGCGATCCCGCCGGTGTTCGAGTACGCGCACGAGAACGGGCGCTGCGAGATCGTCGGTGGCTACGTCTACCGCGGCGCCGCGCTCGCGGGCTATCAGGGCGTATACCTCTTCGCGGACCGTTGCACCGGCGAGGTCTTCGCCCTGCGCGGGTCGCAGGTCGAGGTGGTCGGAGACGTGCCCGGCCGGCCCACCTCCTTCGGCGAGGACGCGGCGGGCGAGCTGTACGTCACCACCCAGGAAAGCAGTATCTACAAGCTCGTGGGGACCTGACGGCGCGCGCGGCGCGGCCTACACTGCGCGCCGCATGCTTTCCTTCAACGACGTCACTCTCCGCCGCGGGCCGCGCAAGCTGCTCGAGAAAGTCACGTTCACGATCTATCCCGGCTGGCACGCGGGCCTGGTCGGCCGCAACGGCACCGGCAAGTCGACGCTGTTCGCGGCGATCCTCGGCGAGCTGCACAGCGACGTCGGCCAGGTGTCCGTGCCCAAGAACCTGCGCATCGCCACCGTGCCGCAGGAAACGCCGCCCCTGCCCGACCTTGCGATCGAGTACACGCTCGACGGCGACGTCGAGCTTCGCGACCTGGAGCGGCGGCTCGCCGACGCCGAAGAGCGCCACGACGCGCAGCGCATCAGCGAGATCCACGACCGGCTCAACACCATCGGCGGCTACGCCGCGCGCAGCCGCGCCGCGCGACTGCTGCACGGCCTGGGATTCTCCAGCGCGCAGCAGAGCCAGCCGGTCGCGAGCTTCTCCGGCGGCTGGCGCATGCGCCTGAACCTGGCGCGCACGCTGATGTGCCGCTCGGACCTCATGCTGCTCGACGAGCCGACCAATCACCTGGACCTCGACGCCGTGCTCTGGGTGCAGGACTGGCTCAAGTCCTACGAAGGCACGCTGATCTGCATCTCCCACGACCGCGAGTTCCTCGACGCGGTCACGTCGCACACGCTGCACGTGCACGGCGAGACCGTGACGCTCTACACCGGCAACTATTCGCAGTTCGAGCAGCAGCGCGCAGAGCGTCTGACGCTGCAATCGGCCGCCTACGAGAAGCAGCAGCGGCAGATCGCGCACCTGCAGAGCTTCATCAACCGTTTCAAGGCCAAGGCCACCAAGGCGACGCAGGCGCAGAGCCGCGTCAAGCAGCTGGAGAAGATGCAGCTGGTCGCGCCGGCGCACTGGGATTCGGAGTTCTCGTTCGAGTTTCCGGAGCCGGATCGGCTGCCCTCGCCGCTGATCAGGTTCGACGATGTTGCGGCGGGCTATCCGGGCAAGGCGATCCTCTCGCACCTGAAGCTCCTCATCGCTCCCGGCGATCGCATCGGCCTGCTCGGTCCCAACGGCGCCGGCAAGTCCACGCTTGGTGCGCACGCTCGCCGGAGAACTCCCGCCGCTCTCGGGGAATGCCATGCGCGATCCATATCTGCGCGTCGGCTACTTCGCGCAGCACCAGGTCGAGCAGCTCGATCCCAAGGCCTCGCCGATGCTGCACCTGCGCCGCATCGATCCGAAAGCCAGCGAGCAGGCGCTGCGCAACTTCCTCGGTGGATTCAACTTCCGCGGCGATCGCGCGTTCGAGGCGGTGGAGCCGTTCTCCGGCGGCGAGAAGGCGCGCCTGGCGCTGGCGATGGTGGTGTATCAGCACCCCAACCTGCTGCTGCTCGACGAGCCGACCAACCATCTCGATCTCGACATGCGCCATGCCCTCGAGACGGCACTGACCAGCTACGCCGGCGCGGTCGTGCTGGTGTCGCACGATCGACATCTCTTGTCCGCGACTTGCGAGGAGCTCTGGCTCGTCGCCAACGGACGCTGCGAGGTGTTCGAGGGCGACCTCGACGCGTATGCGGGCTGGCTCGCGACGCGCGACAAGAAGCCGGCGACGCGCGACAAGACGGACGCGCCGATCTCGGCCAAGGACAAGCGCAAGGCCGCTGCCGACGAGCGCAACCTGCGCGCGAGCGTCGCCAAGCTCGACGCGGCGCTGTCCAAGCTGCACGCGCAACTGGCGCAGGTCGACGAGCAGCTCGCCGACCCGGCGCTGTACGCCTCGAACGAAGGACCCCGGATCGGTGCGCTGCAGAAGGAACAGCAGCAGCTGCGCACGCGCATCGCCACGACCGAGGAGCAGTGGCTGGCCGCCGCCGATCAGCTGGAGTCGCTGTAAGCTGCGGGCATGGGAATGCTCCAGGTTTTTCGGGGCCAACGGCCCCTCCTACAATTTCTTCGCGGCCAACGGCTCCTCCTGCATATCGCTTCGATCGTCGTACTGGCGCTGGCCGGCTGCGGTGGCGGCGGCGAGGAGCTCGGCGGCAACAATCCTCCACCTGCCGTGACGATCGGCGTCGTGCCGGCGTTTCCCGCCCTGCACTTCGACAAGCCGCTGTTCTTCACCACCGCGCCCGGCGACGACCAGCGCGCGTTCGTCGTCACGCAGCGCGGCGTCATCTACGTGTTCGACAACGATCCCACCGTCGCCACGGCCAAAGTGTTCCTCGACATCGACAGCCGCGTCACCGACGAGGGCGGCGAGCAGGGACTGCTGGGTCTGGCCTTCGATCCGGACTACGCGACCAACGGCTTCTTCTACGTCAACTACAACCCCATCTTCGACAACTCGGGCGCCAATCCGCGACGCACCGTCATCTGCCGCTTCAAGGTGACCGCCGATCCTGAGGTCGCCAATCCCGCGAGCGAGACGCTGCTGCTGTCGTACGAGCAGCCGTTCGGCAATCACAAAGGCGGCTGGCTTGGGTTCGGACCCGACGGCAAGCTCTACATCGCCGCGGGCGACGGCGGCAGCGGTGGCGATCCCGGCAACCGCGCGCAGGATCTCGGCACGCTGCTCGGCAAGATGCTGCGCATCGAGAAGAACGGTGGCGTTCCGGCCGACAATCCGTTCGTCAACGCCAGCGCCGCGCGCGGCGAGATCTGGGCCTACGGCTTCCGCAATCCTTATCGCGCGAGCTTCGACCGCCTGACCGGCGCGCTGTGGGCCGGCGACGTCGGCCAGAACCAGTGGGAGGAAGTCGACACCGTCGTCAAAGGCGGCAACTACGGCTGGCGCAAGTTCGAGGGTACGCACGTGTTCAATGCCGACGACCCGACGCCGACCGGGGCGATCGCGCCGGTGATCGAGTACGGGCACGACGAGGGTCGCTGCACCGTCATCGGCGGCTACGTGTATCGCGGCGCGGCGCTGGGCGCGGGCTTCCAGGGGCACTATTTCTTCGCCGATTTCTGCACCGGCGAGCTGTGGGATCGCGCTCCCGCGGACGCGGGCACGCAGGCAGGCGAGGCCTTCGCCACCGTCCCCGGCAACCCCTCCTCCTTCGGCGAGGATGCGGCCGGGGAGCTCTACATCACCTCTTACGACGGCAACATCTACAAGGTCCAGCGCACAGACAATTAGCGTTTTCCCGGGGACAATCCGCCCTTTCTGTAGTCGAAGAGCAACAACAACAGGAGGTCTCATGATGAAGATCCACGTGATTGTGGTGAGCGCACTGGTCTCGGGCAGCCTCGCACTGGCTGGCTGCACGACCGATCCGTACACCGGCGAAAAGCAGGGTTCCAAGACGGGTTATGGCGCAGCGATCGGCGCGGTTGCCGGCGCGGCCATCGGCCTGGCCACCGGCCATGACGCCAAGTCGCGGCGCAAGAACGCGCTGATCGGCGCGGGCGTCGGCGGGCTTGCCGGCAGCGGCGTCGGCTACTACATGGACCGCCAGGAGCAGAAGCTGCGCCAGCAGCTGCAGGGCACCGGCGTCTCCGTCACCCGCCAGGGCGAGGACATCATCCTCAACATGCCAGGCAACGTGACGTTCAAGACGGCGAGCTCCGATCTGAACCCGAGCTTCACCAACGTGCTGGACGGCGTGGCTATGGTCGGCAAGGAATTCGACAAGACGCTGATCTCGGTCGAAGGCCACACCGACAACGTCGGCGACACCGCCTTCAACCAGACGCTGTCCGAGCAGCGCGCGTCGTCGGTGGCGACCTACCTGTCCGGCCGCGGCATCGCGCCGAACCGGCTGATGGCCATCGGCTTCGGCGAAAGCCGTCCGATCGCGAGCAACGACAACGAGAACGGCCGCCAGCAGAATCGCCGCGTGGAGATTCATCTGGAGCCCTTGAAGGCGGGCGGCTAAACGCCCCCATCTGAGACCTTCCCCCGTGAACGGGGGAAGGAATTCAGGTGACGATTCGCCAAACGCTCGAAACCGCCCACGTCCCGGTCAAGGTCTGGACCGAGGACGTGGATGCGGCGTCCAGGCAGCAGCTGCTGGACATGGCGGCGCTGCCGATCGTGCATCACCACGTTGCGGCCATGCCCGACGTGCATCTGGGCAAGGGCGCGACCGTGGGCTCGGTCATCGCCACCAAGCGCGCAATCATTCCCGCTGCGGTCGGCGTAGACATCGGCTGCGGCATGGCGGCCGTGCGCACGACGCTCTCTGCCAACGACCTCACCGAAGCGTCGCTCCGTGCGTTGTTCCAGCAGATCAGCCGCGACGTGCCGCTGGGCTTCAACCAGCACAAGGATGATCGCGCGCATTACGACGCGGCCGAGGCGTTCAAGCCGGGTCTCGAAGCGATCCTGGAGAAGCATCCGCGCATCGCCGGCAAGCACACCGAGACCAGCTGGGTCTGCCAGCTTGGGAGCCTGGGCGGCGGTAACCATTTCATCGAGCTGTGCCTGGACGAGGAGGATCGCGTCTGGGTGCTACTGCACTCGGGCAGCCGCGGCATCGGCAACCGCATCGGCACCTACTTCATCGAGCGGGCGCGCGAGCACGCGCTGGAAATGGATCGCACGCTGCCTGACCGCGACCTCGCCTGGCTCGACGAGGGCTCGCAGGAGTTCTCCGATTACGTCGAGGCCGTGGGCTGGGCCCAGGACTACGCGCGCACCAATCGCGAAGTGATGATGGGGATGGTGCTAGCTGCGATGCGCCGGCACCTGCCGGCCTTCGAGGTCGCTGCGCACGCGGTGAACTGTCATCACAACTACGTGCAGCGCGAGCGCCACTTCGGCAGCGACGTGTGGCTGACGCGCAAGGGCGCGATCCGCGCCGGCGAAGGCGAGCTCGGCATCATCCCCGGCAGCATGGGCGCCAAGAGCTACATCGTCCGCGGCAAGGGCAATCCGGAATCGTTCGAGTCCTGCGCGCACGGCGCCGGGCGGCGCATGAGCCGCAACGAGGCCAACCGCAGGTTCAGCGCCGCCGATGTGGTCGCGCAGACCAAGGGCATCGTCTGCCGCAAGGACAAGGGCGTGGTCGACGAGATTCCGGGAGCCTACAAGGACATCGACCAGGTGATGGCCAATCAGACCGACCTGGTCGACGTCGTGCACACCTTGAAGCAGGTGATGTGCGTGAAGGGGTGACCGCGTTTTACGCGGCGGCGACGCTCTTGTCGTCGAGAACCTTCACGCGATACGACAGCTGCAGGCCGCAGCGGTGATCGGCGACGCCGTCACGCTTGCGATCGCCGGTGCAGGCGCTCTTGCCGGTGCTTTCGGCGTGCTTGGCCGACAGCGACTTGGTGATGTCGGCCGCCAGGTCGAAGCCACCGCCGGTGCAGTCGCGCAGCGGGCACTCGATCTCGAAATAAGCCTGCATTTCAGAGGAGTAGCGGCGCTTGTGGGGCGACGGATTGACCTTGCCTTCGGGGTCGGAGAAGGACAGCTCGACGACCAGCTCGCGGATCTTGGGATATTTCTGCCGCAGAACCGGTGCAGCCAGATAATTACGCTGCCGGCGCTCCCGTTCCTGCGCGTCGACCATGTACGATCTGTGAGCCATAGCATTCCTCCGAAGGGCGCGCACCTTACCACGTTCGGGGGGTCGGCCGCCTCTGTGCCGGTTAAACCTCGACCGGTTTTTCGGGTCCAACACATTGAAACCCAAAGAGCCCGACCCTGAATCATGAGCCGCGCCTTCGTAAAAGAAGTGGACGAGATCGAGCTGCCGCTCGACCCCCCGGAGCTGCCGCCGAGCACCAATCCGAACTACATAACCCCCGCGGGCCTGGCCGAGCTGCGCAACCGTTTGACGCAGGCCCGCGAAGCCGACAACGAGCGCGAGATCCGGCGGCTGCAGGCCCGCATCAGCGCCGCGATCCCGGTGTCCGCCGAGACGCTGCCCCACGACAAGGTCGGGTTCGGCGCCACCATCGAGCTGATGGACGAGGACGGCAACCCGCATCGCTACAAGATCGTCGGCGAGGACGAGGTCGACCCCGAGAACGGCCGCGTCAGCTGGATGTCCCCGCTGGCCAGCGCGCTCAAGGGCGCGCGCGTCGGCGAGTCGGTGATCTGGGAGCGGCCGGTGGGGGATCTGGAGCTGGAGGTCGTGTCGATCAAGTACGACAAGTGATTTTGTAGGAGGGGCCGTTGGCCCCGACAAGTGGTTCTGTAGGAGGGGCCGTTGGCCCCGACAGCGCGATCGGGGCTAACAGCCCCTCCTACACAATCTAGAATACGCGCCCATGTCGTCCCCGATCATCTCCATCTCCGCGCTCGCCAAGACCTACGCCTCGGGGCTGCAGGCCCTGAAGCCGGTGAACCTGGAGATCAACAAGGGCGAGATCTTCGCGCTGCTCGGCCCCAACGGCGCCGGCAAGACCACGCTGATCAGCATCATCTGCGGCATCGTCACGCCGTCCGCCGGCACCGTCACCGTCGCCGGTCATGACATCCTGCGCGACTACAAGGCCGCGCGATCGATGATCGGGCTGGTGCCGCAGGAGATCTCCACCGACACCTTCGAGTCGCCGTGGGCGACGGTGAACTTCAGCCGCGGCCTGTTCGGCCGGCCGAAAGATCACAAGATCGTCGAGAAAGTCCTGCGCGACCTGTCGCTGTGGGACAAGCGCAACGACCGCATCCTCACGCTCTCCGGCGGCATGAAGCGGCGCGTGATGATCGCCAAGGCGCTCGCGCACGAGCCGCAGGTGCTGTTCCTGGACGAGCCGACCGCGGGCGTCGACGTCGAGCTGCGCCGCGACATGTGGGCGCTGGTGCGCGGGCTGCGCGACAACGGCGTCACCATCATCCTGACCACGCATTACATCGACGAGGCCGAGGAGATGGCGGACCGCATCGGCGTCATCAACAAGGGCGAGCTGATCCTGGTCGACGAGAAGGCCGCGCTGATGAAGAAGCTCGGCAAGAAAACGTTGACGCTGTGCCTGCAGGAGCGCATGGACGAGATCCCCGGGATGCTCGCGGACTGGAAGCTGAACCTCAAAGGCAACGGCACGCTGCTGGAATACAACTTCGACGCGCACCACGAAAAGACCGGCATCCCGTCGCTGCTCAAGCGGATCGCGGATCTCGGCATCGTGATCAAGGACCTGAATACGGACCAAAGCTCGCTGGAGGATATTTTCGTGAGCCTGGTGAGTGAGAGGAAAACGCCCCCTCCTGAATCCTCCCCCGCACGCGGGGGAGGAACACTCGCCGCACGCCCATGAGTACTTCCACGGTCCCCGCGTTTAACAGCCACGGCGTCTGGGCGATCTACGCCTTCGAGCTCAACCGCTTCAAGCGCACGCTGGTGCAGAGCGTGGTGACGCCGGTGCTCACCACCTCGCTCTATTTCGTGGTGTTCGGCTCGGCGATCGGCTCGCGCATGACCGAGGTCGGCGGCGTGCCGTACGGCGCGTTCATCGTGCCGGGCCTGATCATGCTGTCGCTGTTCATGGAGAGCCTGTCGAACGCCTCGTTCGGCATTTACTTCCCCAAGTTCACCGGCACGATCTACGAGCTGCTCTCCGCGCCGGTGTCGCCGTTCGAGCTCGTGCTCGCCTACGTCGGCGCAGCGGCGACCAAGTCGATCATCCTGGGCCTCTTGATCCTCGCGACCGCGGCGCTGTTCGTGCCGATCCACATCCTGCATCCCTTCTGGATGATCGCGTTCCTGGTGCTGACGGCCACGACCTTCAGCCTGTTCGGCTTCATCATCGGCATCTGGGCCAAGGGCTTCGAGCACCTGCAGTTCGTGCCGATGCTGGTGCTGACGCCGCTGACCTTCCTCGGCGGCGCGTTCTACTCGATCGACATGCTGCCGGATGTCTGGCGCACGATCACGCTGTTCAACCCGGTGGTGTACCTGATCAGCGGCTTCCGCTGGGCCTTCTACGGCACCGCCGACGTCGCGGTCGGCGTGAGCCTGGCGGCGACGCTCGCCTTCCTCGTCATCGATCTCTTCATCGTGGCGTGGATCTTCAAGACCGGATACCGCCTGAAGAGCTAGTGGCGCGCGACGCGCGCCTTCACCTTGCCCCGCGTCCAGACGATGCACCGGTTGTTCGCCGGCATCGCCCGATCCTCGATGAGATGCAATCCGCTTTCGTGCGCGAGCGCGTCGACCGCCTCGAAATCGCGGATGCCCATGTGCGCGCCCCAGCCCTTCAGCGTCTTCTCGAATTGCTCGTTGCTGGGGCTGGTGAACTGGCCGCCGTAGTTGAACGGTCCGTAGATCACGAGCCTTGCGTCGCCCGACATCACCGACGGCAGCTTGGCGAACATCCGCTGCACCTGCGGCCAGCTCATGATGTGCAGCGTGTTGGCGCTGAACACCGCGTCGTAGCCCTCGGCCTTGCGGCCCGGCAGGTCGAAGCGCTTGCGCGGCCACGGCTTGTCCACGTCGAGCGCGATCGGCGGTCGCGCGTTCGGCAGCCGCGCCTCGTCCAGCCACGCGCGGATGCCGGCGTGATTCTCCGGCACGTCGGAGGTCTGCCACACCAGGTGCGGCATGGCCTGCGCGAAATGCACCGCGTGCTGACCCGTGCCGCTGCCGATCTCCAGCACGTGCCGGCAATCGTCGAAATGCTCGCGCAGCACCGCCAGGATCGGATCGCGGTTGCGCTCGCAGGCGGCGGAGTGGGGTTTTTCAGCCATGGCGACGGGAGTCTAAGCTAGGCCGATGTCCGAACTCCTCTTCCCGGTCGACCTGCGCTTTCGCAAGTCCGTTGGCGAAGGCACGCTCCCTCGCCCCGCCCATTCCTGGACGCTGGCCGAGGCCGGGCTCACCGGAGCCGATCTCGTCGAGCTGTTCGAGTCGCAGATCCTCTCGCGCCAGCTCGATTTCCACGCGCGCCGCCTGCACGCGCTGAAAGCAGGTTTCTACACCATCGGCAGCTCCGGACACGAAGGCAACGCCGCGGTTGCCAAGGCGCTGCGTCTCACCGATCCCGCGTTCCTGCATTACCGCGGCGCCGCGTTCCTGATCCAGCGCAGCAAGCAGCGCCGAGGGCACGACATCCTGCTCGACATGCTGCTGTCGTTCGTCGCCTCCGCCGACGATCCGATCGCCGGCGGCCGGCACAAGGTGCTCGGATCCAAGGAACTCAACGTTCCGCCGCAGACGAGCACGATCGCCTCGCAGTTGCCCAAAGCGGTCGGCACCGCGTTCAGCTTCGCGCTGCGGCGACGCATCGGCGAGAAGATCGGCAAGGGCGAGTGGCCGGACGACAGCGTCGTGTTGTGCAGCTTCGGCGACGCGTCGGTGAACCACTCCACCGCGCAGGGCGCGATCAACGCCGCCGCGTGGACCGCATATCAGAACGTGCCGATGCCGCTGATCCTGCTGTGCGAGGACAACGGCCTTGGCGTCTCGACGCCGACGCCCAAGGATTGGATCGCCGCGAACATGCGCGGCCGTCCCGCGATCCACTACCTGCCCTGCGACGGCTTGGACCTGCTCGACACCTACAAGGTCACCCGCGAGGCCGAGCACATCGCGCGGCATCGGCGCCAGCCGGTGTTCCTGCACATGCGCTGCGTGCGCTTGATGGGCCACGCCGGCGCCGACGCGCAGGAGGCCTATCTGACGCCGGATCAGATCGAAGCGATGGATAAGCAGGACCCGCTCCTCTACAGCGCCGCGCTCGTGCTCGAGCACGGCCTGATGAGCGCGAGCGAGATCGTCGCGCGCTACGACGCCATCGGCGAGGAAGTGAAGCGCGTCGCACAGGAAGCGGTGTCGCGGCCGAAGCTCTCGACGGCGAAGGCGGTGATGGCGTCGATCGTGCCGGGGAAAAGGAAAAGCAGAGCGATAGTTACCCCTCTCCCTGGCCCTCTCCCCCAAGGGGAGAGGGGATCCACAACCATGGCCAAGCTGATCAACACGACGCTGGACCGCTTGCTAACGACGTATCCCCACATGGTCATGGCGGGCGAGGACATCGGCCACAAGGGCGGCGTGTATGGCGTGACGCTGAAGCTGCAGGCCAGACACGGACAGCATCGCGTGATCGACACGCTGCTCGACGAGCAGACGATCCTCGGGCTTTCGATCGGGATGGGACAGAACGGCCTCCTGCCGGTCGTCGAGATCCAGTACCTCGCTTATCTGCACAACGCCGAGGACCAGATTCGCGGCGAGGCGTCGACGCTGTCGTTCTTCTCCAAGGGTCAGTACACGAACCCCATGGTCGTGCGCATGGCGGGCCTCGCATACCAGAAAGGCTTCGGCGGCCACTTCCACAACGACAACGCCATCGCCGTGCTCCGCGACATTCCCGGCATCCTGGTCGCCTGCCCGTCCAACGCCGCCGACGCGGTGGGCCTGTTGCAGGAGTGCGTGCGCCTCGCCGACGAGGAGCAGCGCGTGGTGATCTACCTCGAGCCGATCGCGCTGTATCACACGCGAGACCTGCACAAGCCGGACGACGGGCTATGGTCGTTCGCCGATCCGGGGCCGAAGCATCTCCTCGCCCGCGGCGAGCTCGGCGTGCACGGCGACGGGCGCGATCTTGCGATCGTCAGCTACGGCAACGGCATCTATCTGTCGCGCCAGGCACTGCCGGAGATCGAGAAGAACGGCGCGAAGGTGCGGCTGATCGACCTGCGCTGGCTCACCGGCATCGATCACGACCGCCTGTTCCAGGCCGTGCGCGAATGCCGGCGCGTTCTCATCGTCGACGAATGCCGGCGCAGCGGCTCGGTCAGCGAGGAGCTGATCACGGCGCTGGTCGAGCGTGGCGTCGAATCGTCGCGTCTCGCGCGCATCACCGCCGAGGACAGCTTCATTCCGCTCGGCGTCGGCGCGACCTGCACGCTGCCGTCGAAGGATTCGATCACTGCCGCAGCCCGGGCGCTGATTGGACGCTGACGTCCTGATCCTCGGCGCCGGCGGCGCTGGCCTCATGTGCGCGCAGGTCGCCGGCCATCGCGGCCGGCGCGTGCGCGTCATCGAGCACGCCAACAAGCCGGGCAAGAAGATCCTCATGTCGGGCGGCGGCCGCTGCAACTTCACCAACCTGCACTGCTCGCCGGAGAACTTCCTCTCGCGCAACCCGCACTTCTGCAAGTCCGCGTTGGCGCGGTACACGCAGTGGGACTTCATCGCGATGGTCGAGAAGCACGGCATCGCCTATCACGAGAAGGAACTGGGGCAATTGTTCTGCGACGACTCTTCAAAGCAGATCGTGAAGATGCTGCTCGACGAGTGCGTCGACGCCGGCGCCGAAGTCTGGTACTGGACCGGGAGATCACGCGCGTGATGCGCGATCGCGACGGCTTCGTGGTCGAGACCGCGGATCGCTCGAGCGGCGCGCGCGAGCAGCTGCGCGCCCGATCGCTGGTCGTCGCCACCGGCGGCGTGTCGATCCCGAAGATGGGCGCGACCGGGTTCGGCTACGAGCTCGCGCGCCAGTTCGGGCACGACATCGTGCCGACGCGCGCGGGCCTGGTGCCGCTGACGTTCGACGCCAAGGCGCTCGAGCGCTTCGGGGATCTGAGCGGCCTGTCGCTGCCGATCGAAGCCAGCTGCAACGGCACCAGCTTCCGCAACTTCATGCTCTTCACGCACCGCGGCGTCAGCGGCCCCGCGATCCTGCAGATCTCGTCGGTACTGGCGGCCCGGCGACGCGCTGCATGCAAACCTTCTCCCTGATGGAGTCCCTCCCCCGCTTGCGGGGGAGGGCCCGGGTGGGGGCGGTTCACGCCGCGACGCCGAGCTCAAGACCGTTCTCGGCGACGTCATCCCCAAGCGCCTGGCACAGCGGCTGTGCGAGCTCGGCATCGTGAACAAGCCGATGCGGCAGGTACTCCACCGCGCAGCTCAAGGCCATCACGGATCAGCTGCAGAGGTGGCCGATCCCCGCCAGCGGCACCGAGGGCTACGCCACTGCCGAGGTGACGCTGGGCGGCGTCGACACCGACCAGATCTCATCCACGACGATGGAGTCGCGCCTGATGCCCGGGCTCTACTTCGTCGGCGAGGTCGTCGACGTCACCGGGCACCTCGGCGGCCACAACTTCCAGTGGGCTTGGGCGTCGGCGAGTGCGGCGGGGATGGCGTTGTAGGAGCGGCTTTAGCCGCGACCGGTCGGGGCTAAAGCCCCTCCTACAAAAGCCTACATGTGCAAGCCGGCGAGGCCGCGCCAAACGCACAGCCCGCCGCACACCGCCAGCAGGATGAACGTCAGCAGCGTCCCCCAGAAGCGGCCGAAGGTCCACTTCTCGGTGAATGACAGCGCCACACCGTGGAGAAGTCGCGCGACCACGAGCGTCGCGCCGATGACGTGCATCAGCCAGCCGCGCATGCCGCCGACCTCGAGCATCGCCATCATCAGCAGGATCAGCGGCACGTACTCGGAGAAGTTGCCGTGGCCGCGGATGCGGCGCAGCAGCACGGCGTCGCCACCGTCGCCCAGGCTCACGCCGTGCCCGCGCTGCTGCACCACGCGGTAGCTGAGTGCCAGGTAAAAGAACGCCAGGATGCCCGCGTAGAGCGGTGTGATGGTCATCGTTATTCCCCCGTTGTGTGCGGTGATTCTACGCGGCGGCTGTGGTCATAACCGTATGCCCGAAGGTCCATCGATCGTCATCCTTCGCGAAGAAGCCGCGTCGTTCGCCGGCAAGAAGGTGCTGCGCGCCAGCGGCAACAGCAAGGTTATCGACCCGCAGCGCCTCGCTGGCAAGAAGCTCCTCGCGCTGAAGAGCTGGGGCAAGCACTTCCTGATGCAGTTCCCCGACTTCTCCGTGCGCGTGCACTTCATGCTGTTCGGCAAGTACCTGATCAACGAGCGCCGCAAGATCGACAACCCGCGATTGCGCCTGGAGTTCGGGCGCGGCAAGGAAATCAGCTTCTACGCCTGCTCTGTGCGCCTCATCGAAGAGGACCTGGACGAGGTCTACGACTGGAGCGCCGACGTGATGTCGGACGCCTGGAGCCCGCGCAAGGCGCGCGCGAAGCTGGAAGCCCAGCCCTCGATGCTCGCCTGCGATGCGCTGCTGGATCAGGACGTCTTCGCCGGCGCCGGCAACATCATCAAGAACGAGGTGCTCTACCGGATCCGCGTGCATCCGCTGTCGAAGGTCGGCAAGCTGCCGCCGCGCAAGCTCGGCGAGATGATCAAGCAGGCGCGCGAGTACAGCTTCGATTTCTACAAGTGGAAGAAGGCCTACGTGCTGCGCAAGCACTGGTGCGTACACGCCAAGACCACCTGCCCGCGCTGCAAGATCCGCCTGCAGTACGCCAAGTCGCTCGGCACCAAAAAGCGTCGCGCCTTCTTTTGTGGCAACTGCCAGGTCCGTTACGGCTGACGCCCTTCGACAAGCTCAGGGCGAACGGACCTCCGTTCGTGGTGAGCCTGTCGAACCACGTAAAATAGCCACATGCCCTCCTTCGACGTCGTGTCCCAGGTCGACAAGCACGAGCTCGACAACGCCTTCAACCAGGCGGTGCGTGATCTCGAGAACCGCTACGACCTGCGCGGTACCAACGCGGCCTTCGAGCGCGCCGAGTTCGTCATCACCATGACCGCGCCCAGCGAGCATCAGCTGGGCCAGCTGCTGGACATGCTGCGCAAGCGCCTCGCCACGCGGCACATCGACCTCAAGGCGCTAGAGCTGGGCGAGGTGCTGACCAACCTCGCCGGCGCGCGCCAGACGGTGACGATCAAGCAGGGCATCGAGCAGGTGCAGGCCAAGAAGATCATCGCCAAGATCAAGGAATCCAAGATCAAGGTCGATGCCTCGATCACCGGCGACAAGCTGCGGGTGACGGGCAAGAAGCGCGACGACCTGCAGACGGTGATCGCCCTGCTGCGCAAGGCGGAGCTGGAAGTCCCGGTGCAATTCGAGAATTTCCGGGATTAGATCTCCTCGTATGTGCGATAGCGGACGGTCCGCGAGCGTACAGCCGCGTAAGGTCCGGGTAACTAGCCGACGAAACCCGGAGATACCCATGCGCTCATACAAGAAATTCCCCCTGCTTCTAGCCGCCGTTGCAGCCGTTGGCCTTTCGGCCTGCGGAGGAAACGACAACCCGATCAACGACGTGCTGCCTTCGGGCGTGCTTCGTGTGGCCAACGCCGTCCCCGATTCCAACCCGATCGACGCCGAGATCGAGGGCATCCCCTCCAACATCGACAACATCGCCTTTGGCACCGCCAGCGGCGAGCGTGACGTTGCCGAGGGCAACTACCGCATCAACCTGACCACCAACACGGGCAACAACAGCGACGTGAGCTTCACGCTGGATCCGACCAACGTCGACGACGACCATGTCACCGTCGTCTATGCCGTCGGCCGCATCGGCAACGGCTCGCAGGAAGCCTTCGAGGTCATCTCGGACGACAACGAGCTGAACAACAGCCAGTCCGAAGTGCAGTTCGTCCACGCGGCCAAGGATCACCCGACGCCGGTCGACTTCTTCCTCACCGCCCCTGCCGATCCGATCAGCGCCGCGACGGCGACGGTCGATTTCAAGGATTCGAGCACGCAGCAGAGCTTCACGCCGGGTAACTCCTACCGCATCCGCGTCACGGGCCAGGGCGTGCCGGGCATCGTGCTGTTCGACAGCGGCACCATCTCGTTGCCGGCGGCATCGGCGCAGCAGTTCGCGCTGATCAATAACGCCACGACGGGAACCTACGCCTTGCTGGTGCTCGATGGCCTGGGCCAGAGCCACAAGATCGAAAACGCACCCTGAACCAGCGTTTGTGATGATCGCGGCGGCTTCGGCCGCCGCGATTGTTTGTGGGAGTGGTCGGGGCTGAAGCCCCTCCTACATGTACACTGGCGGCATGCCCCGCTTCCTCCTCGCTGCACTCCTTGCCTGCTTTGTCGCCGCCTGCGGCGACAGCAATCCGATCGGTGGCTCCGGCCCCGTTTCCAACCCTCCGCCGACCGGTGGTGGTGACCCGCCCGACACCGAGCCGCCGCCGCCCGACCCTGCGCCTTCCGACGCCGAGCTCGCGGCCGGTTCGCTGACGGCGCTGGTCAACGGCTGCGATCTGCTCGACACCTCCAACTGCCTGTTGCCGTTCCCCAACGATCACTTCACCGTGCCGGCCGCGGCCGGCAGCATCCAGTCCAAGGAGCGCGGCGGTACCGGACGGCGCGTCAACATGCGCATCACCGCCACGCCGAAGAACGTGCTCGGCAAGCCGATGGACCCGGCGGAATGGAACCGCAACGACGGCTTCTCACCCGGCGCCCTGATCGTGACCTACGTGCCGGACCTCTCTCTCACCGAGACGCACGGCCTGCCGCCGGAGCAGATCGGCATCGTCAATCCCGCGCTCTCGCTCGAAGCGGATGCACCGATCATGGTGCTGGAAGTCTCCGACGATCCGCTCGTCGCTCCGACGAAGCACCTGGTCTTCAGCGAGATCGACGCCAACGCCAACGTACTGCTCGCCTCCAGCGGCGAATTCCAGGGCATCCCGACGCCGGCGTTCGAGCTGCCCAATCCGAACGGTCGCGCCGCGCTTCTCATTCGCCCCATGAAGAACTTCAACGAGGGCAAGCGCTACGTGGTGGTGCTGCGCAATCTCAAGGACGGCAACGGCGAGCGCCTGATCGCGCAGCCCGGCTTCCGCGCCTGCCGCGATCGCTTCAGCTCCGCGCTGCCCGCGGTGATCCAGCGCTGCTCGGAGCTCGAGGCCAATGTCTTCCCCGTGCTCGAGGCTGCCGGCATCGAGCGCGACAGCAACGTGTACCTGGCCTGGGACTTCACCGTGCTCAGCACGCAGAGCCAGGTCGGACGCCTGCGCCACATGCGCGACGACGCTTTCGCGGCGCTGGCCACCGGCGAGAACGAGACCTGCCTGCGTCATAGCGACAGCGCGCGCTGCGCTGCGCCGCAGTTCACCGTCGACAACGTCAGCGCCGATCCGCGCGAAGGCATCGTCAAGCGCATCGAAGGCACGATCACCGTGCCGAGCTACGTGGTGCCCGCGGATCCTTCGCCGGCGGAAGCCGTGCCGATCGGCCAGCTCGTCGCGACGGTGTGCGCGCAGCTGGGCGATGCCGGGGGCGACGCCTGCGATCTGCTCGAGACTGCGGCTGCGATCGGCGGCAGCGCCAGCGCGCCACCCAATCGCCTGTTCTACCTGCCGACCGGCGGCACCGGCGATCCGAGCAACCTCGACGACCCGCTGGGCATCCGCTACGGCGACGGCCTGCCGGATCGCATCCCGTTCCTGGGCACGATGACCACGCGCTTCCTCTGCCAGATCCCGGCGCAGGCCACGCCCGACAACCCGGCGCTGCCCGGCATCTACGGCCACGGCCTGCTCGACTCGCGCGCCGCCGTGAACTACGACGCCGTGCCCGACCTCTCGCGCGAGTTCAACTACCTGTTCTGCGCGGTCGACTTCTTCGGCTTCGCCACCGGCGACATCGGCAACGTGCTCATCTCGCTGGCCGACGCCTCGTTCTTCCCGGTGGTGCCGGACGGATCGCAGCAGGGTTTCGTCAACTTCATGTACCTGGCGCGGCTGCTGCTGCATCCGCAGGGCTTCGCGTCGCATCCGGAGTTCCAGATCGACGGGCGGCCGGTGTTCGACCGCAGCCACGTGTTCTACGACGGCAACTCGCAGGGCGGCATCCTGGGCGGCGTGGTGATGGCGGCCGACCAGGACATCGAGCGCGGCGCGCTCGGATCGCTGGGCATGAACTACTCGACCCTGCTCAACCGCAGCAAGGACTACGACCAGTTCGCGATCTTCTTCTACGCCGCCTACCAGGACCCGATCGACCGCCAGCTGCTCTATTCCCTGATGCAGATGATGTGGGACCGCTCCGAGAACGACGGCTACGCGCACCACCTGACCGACAACTCCGCATTCGGCGGCACACCCAAGATCGTCAAGCTCGATCCCAACTTCGGCGACCAGCAGGTGACCGAGTGGTCCGCCGAAGTGATGGCGCGGACCATGGGCATCCCGGTGGATTACTCGCAGAGCGACCGCGTGGCGCAGAAGCTCGGCACCGGTCAGCGACAGCCCGACGTCGTGCGCGGCTTCGGCCTCGAGCCGCTGAACTACGCCGATCCGGCGCAGAATTCCGGCGGCGCGCTGATCGTGTGGGACGACGAGCGCACCGCAATCCCGCCGATCGAGAACGTCCCGCCGCGGCCGGAAGAACCTTTGGACCGTGATCCGCACGATGACTCGGCGAAGAAATTCTCAGGCCGCTGCCAGAAGGCGCACTTCCTGCGCGACGGCGGCAAGCTCATCGACATCAACGCCGTCGAGTTCGATGGCGCGCCGTGTCCGGGGGTTGATGGTGGGGCGCCTGTGATGCCGCCGGAGTGATCGTGATTCCCGCGGAGGCGGGAATCCAGTTTTGACGTCGCGTCATACCACCAGTATCAAATGGTGAAAAATGGTTCACCTCTCGAGCGCTTCCGGCGTCAGAATGTCGCGCTCGCATTTCCTGTCTCCGCTCGCCCTCCTTTGCCGTGACCATCAGCGCAGATCAATTCTGGGCCCAGTGCATTCGTCGGCTCGAGGGCCGGCTCACGGACCAGGAGCTCAACACCTGGATGCGCCCGCTACAGCCGCGCTTGTCCGGCCGCCGACTGCTGTTGCTCGCACCGAATCGCACGGTCATGGAGCGCGTCCGTAACAACTGGCTCCCGGAAATCCAGCGTGCGCTCCACCAGGGCGGCGAGCCCGACCTGACCGCAGACATCGTTGTCGGATCGGCGAGTGCAGCTGCGATCACCGCCACGGAATCTGTGGCCACGTCGCCTTCCGATCAGCCGGACACACGGCCGCCGATGCAGACGAGCCCGCTTCGTCCACATCTGACCTTTGCCAATTACATCGAGGGCAAGACCAACCAGCGGGCGCGCGCTGCCGCACAGCACGTGGCCGATTCCCTCGGGACCTATAACCCATTGTTTATCTACGCAGGATCGGGCCTGGGCAAGACGCACCTGATGCACGCGATCGGCAACGCGATCGTGGCGTCGCAACCACGGGCCCGGGTGGCCCTCATCGGCGCCGAGCAATGGCTGAACCAGTTCGTCGCGGCGATCCGCAGCAATCGCCAGGACGCGTTCAAGCATCACTATCGGAACCTGGATCTGCTGCTGCTCGACGACGTCCACTTCCTGGTCGGCAAGCAGAGCACGCAGGAAGAGCTGTTCCATACCTTCAATGCCTTGGTTGACGGCCGCCGGCAAGTGGTCCTGACGTCAGATCGTTTCCCCGCGGAGCTCGACGGACTGGATGACAAGCTGAAGTCGCGTTTCTCATCCGGTCTTACGGTTTCAATCGAGCCGCCCGACCAGGAAACCCGTATCGCGATCCTGCAAGCCAAGGCCAGGCAGATGAATCTCGACCTTCCGGACGAGGTCGCGCTCTTCATCGCGCAGCGCCTGCGAAATCAGGTGCGCCAGCTCGAAGGCGCTCTGAACACGCTGAGCGCCTCTGTCCTCTTCACGCGAGAGCCTGTGACCATCGACGTCGCGCGCGCCGCGCTGAAGGGCATGGTGGCTGCATACGACCAGGTGCTTACAATCGATCGCATCATGACGAAGGTCGCCGAGCACTACGCCATCCGCGTCGCCGATCTCGGCTCCAAGGCACGGTCGCGCTCGCTGGCCCGCCCGCGGCAGGTCGCCATGGCGCTGGCGAAAGAGCTCACCCAGCACAGCCTGCCGGAAATCGGCCGCGCCTTCGGCAAGGACCACACGACCGTGATGCACGCGTGCAAAAAGGTTCGGGAGCTTCGAGATGGCGACGCGCAGGTGCGCGAGGCCTACGACGCTCTTTTGAAGAAGCTCCAGTTCTAGAGCGTGGTGCTGCGCTTAACGAGGCGACACATCCTTGGACCGCCGCTGTTTAAGAAGGCTCTCAGCCGGAATGCCCAGCTGACGGTGAAGGCCTTCAATCATTCGCAGCGTCAACGGCCGCTTGCGGTTAAGCACTTCGTAGACACGATTGCTGCGTCCGATCATCGGCTCCAGATCCTTCGCGGTTAGACCTTGTTGCTCCATCCGGAAATTGATGGCTTCCACGGCATCCGGCAAGTCCATCGGAAAGTGCTTGCGCTCATAGGCCTCGATCAACGTCGCAAGCACGTCCAGTCGGTCACCCTCGGGTGTATCTGCTTTGGCGCCCATCAGCGACTCGATCTCTTTGAGAGCGGTGCGGTAGTGGGCCTTTGTCTTGATAGGGCTGATGTTCATGCGAATCCTTCAAATCGTTTGAGCATCGATGGCGTCGTATTGTTCATGCGTGCCAATAAAGCGGATGTAGACGATGCGATAGGGATAGTTGACCCAGACGACGATGCGATATTTGTTGCCGCCAATGTTGAATACCACGCGACCGTCCCGGAGGACGCTCGCATTGCCGAATTGGCGCTTCACGTCGGTGGGCTTCGCCCAATCGGCTCGAAGGACGTCGCGATACCACGAGAGGGTTGGACCCTCGGCGTCCCGGAACTGGGAGCGGCCGGTCCAGAAGGCCTTCAGCGTCGAAACTGCGATAACTCGCATTTGGCAGATTTAGTCCCATAGCGGGACTAGGTTAGTCCCAGATTGGGACTTAGGCAATGGTCACACCGGTGGTCCATCCAGCAGTTGGACCAGCAACGCTTCAAACCCAAACCGGTGCGCCCACTCCGCCGTCGCCAGCCATTGATCGCGGCGATGCCACTCGCCGCCGGTCCACCAGCTGGAGAGGGCTGGCGGACGCGGCGGGGGCGGGATGGTCGTATCCGACCGTGCGTTTCGGGCCTTGAGCAACCGGTGATGGATGCCCTGCCAGGCAGAAGGTGTCAGCGCATCCGCGGCAACGTGGTCCCGGGCTACGGGCTGGGGAGAGCAAGCCCGGTTGACGACCAGTTGGAGTGCGTGCGCTGACATGGGGGTAGCTTGAGGGGGCGGTGGCTCAGGGGGTGAGCCTGTACGCCTTTTGTAGGAGCGGCCATTGGCCGCGACCTGTCGGGGCTAACAGCCCCTCCTACAAATATTGACCGCCCTGTCGGGGCTAACAGCTCCTCCTACGAGTACCTGCTTAAGAGCCCGCTCCAACTGCTCCACCACCGCCTTGCGCAACGCCGCCGGCCCCAGCGCCTCCACCTCCGGACCGTGGCGAAGGATGTCCATGACGAGCTCGCGCGCGTCGCCATAAGGAAACTCGAGCAGGTAGCGCCCCTCTTCGTCGAAGGTGCCGACCTGCTGCGGGTGCCAGCGCTCCTTGGACACCCATCGCGCGCGCTGCGCCGAGAAGCGCAGCCGCGCCTTGTTCGCGGCCTCGCCGCTGAAGATGCCGTAGCCGGCGCCGAGGGTCTTGTCGAGCTCGGCTTCATCGACGTCCTTGGCGCGCTCGGTCAACTGCTCGGCCGATTCCATCGCGTCGAGCGCGAAGCTGCGCAGCCCCTTGCGCAGATGGCACCACGCGTCCAGATACCAGTTGTCCCGGTAGTGGACCAGGCGCTGCGGCGACACCGCGCGCTCGGTGCGCTCGTTGCGCTCGCGCACGAGATAGACAATCTGCAGCTGGCGGCGGCTGAGCAACGCGTTGGCGACGGTGGAGAAGTGCGGCGGCGACACCGGGCGCGCGCCCATCTGCAGCAGCCGCACGCGCTTGCGGATCTGCCGGGTCGACGCCCCGCCCTCCGCGAGCAGCTGCTCCAGGCGCTGCTTGAGCGGCGCAAGGCTCGCGGACAAAAGGCCCGGCTCCATCGACTCGATCAGATGCTCCAGCGCCAGCAGCGCCTGCACCTCGTTGCCCGACAGCCAGAACCCTGGCAGCGCCGAACGCGTGTCGGCCGGCTCGTGCTCGAAGCGATAGCCGCGCTGATCCGCGTCCCAGATGATCGGCGAGCCGAAGCGGTCGCGCAGGTATTCGAGGTCGCGCTTGAACGTCGCGCGCGAGACCTCCAGCTCCTTCAAGAGATCCTCGATCGGCACCACGCGCCGCTGGCGCAGCAGGCGCTCGATCTTGTAGAAGCGTTCGGTGCGGTCCATTGAGAGCTCGGGCTCATCGGATGAGCCACCGAGAGCTTAGCATCGCGAGGATCGGGATGATCCGATAGGATATACAGTGGTTGTCGTGTATATCTTTGAGGTATTCCATGAAAGTCGCCAAGTGGGGAAACAGCCTGGCCGTCCGGTTGCCCGCTAACGTCGTCGAGGCGTTGCAGTTGAAGGAAGAGGACGACATCGAGCTGCACGTGGACGGTGCCCGTAGCCTGGGCGTCAGGAAGGCTGCGGGATCGAAGGAACTCCTTGCCCGGTTAAGGAAGTACCGGGGTCGCCTACCGAAGGGCTTCAAATTCGATCGGCTCGAGGCTAATGAGCGATAAGGCCTTCATCGACACCAACGTGCTGCTCTACCTGCTGTCCGCAGATGCCGCGAAAGCAGATCGCGCCGAGCAGGTGCTTGCTGGTGGCGGAATCATCAGCGTCCAGGTCCTCAACGAGTTTGCCTCCATCGCCATCCGCAAGCTGAGGATGTCATGGGCGGAAGTCGCCGAGGTCCTCGACGTGGTTAGGGCCACGTGTACGGTCGAGGCCATGACAGAAGAAACACACGACACCGGCAGGGCGCTGGCCATGCGCTACGGCCTGTCGGTTTACGACGCCATGATTGCCACAGCGGCGCTGCTTTCCGGAGCCAGCGTGCTGTACTCCGAGGATCTGCAGAATGGACTGCGCGTTCAGAACAAACTTACGGTGCGCAATCCGTTCTCGAACTAGAATGCCCGCGCATTCGAGCACGAACATGGCCTTCGCCCACTACTTTGAGCTGGACATCTTCCTAGATCCTTCACTGGAGATAGGCGATGTCCAACATGAATCAGCATTCCGACCGCGGGACGGACGGGAAGCTACTGCGTAGCTACCACCGTTCCTCCGGCGTGCCATTCCCCCGCGGAACGCCCAAGTGGTGGCGAAAGCTGCATATGAGCAGGCCCCGACGCCGCGAGAACACGGTCGCCTGCATTCGCATCATGAAGGGCGACGATCCGGATGGAATGGCGTTTCCGTTGGGAAACCGCAAGCCGCACGTTTACTACTGGTAGCCGCCAGCTGTACCTGGGCTGCTCAGGAATGAGCGGCCTTCTTGTTTGATTTCGCGGAACGGCGGCGCCCCGTCGTTTTCTGGGCTTTGATCGGCCTCATCTCGATCTTCAGCCCCATCGCCTTGGCAACCTTGACCACGGTGCCGAAGCTCGGATTGCCATTCCCCGAAAGAGCTTTGTACAGCCCCTCGCGAGTGATCGCCGTCGCTTCTGCGAGCTGCGTCATGCCGCGAGCACGCGCGACCACGCCGAGCGCGTGCATGACGAACGCTGGGTCGTCACCAGCTTCTTCCATCGCAGCGTTCATGTAAGCAGCGATATCAGCCTCGTCCTTGAGATGCTCGGCGCTGTCGTAGCGAGCGAACGCTTCCTTGATCTTCATGAGTCGTCGAGCCATTGCGCTGCGATTGCCTTTGCGATCCCTATGTCCTTGTCTTGCGTCCGCTTATCGCCCCCGCAGAGCAGAACAATGACCTGAATACCTCGCTGCATGTAATACACCCGATAACCGGGACCATAGTCGATTCTCATCTCGGACAGCCCCTCGCCGATCGGCTTCACGTCTCCAGGATTTCCGAGGGCCAGCCGATCCAGGCGAACTGCGATGCGTGTCTTGGCATTGCGGTCGCCGAGGGCGTTGAGCCAGTCGGCGAAGGTCTTGCTGCGGACGAGCGTGAGAGTCATGTGAACTCTAGTTCACACGCGAATTGGCGTCAACCAGTGGTTCATACCCATCTTCGCTCCCGGCCGAGTCCTCGCTCTATATTCCTCGGTGAGAGGCTCACTGCATGAGCCTACCCCCGCCCCCCGGACGTCGATTGCAACCATTTGCGCAACTGGTGCCTGAAGGCGGACGCGGGGCCGTAAAAGAGCGGGCAGGCGTGTCTTTATGACACGCTATGCCCATGCCCACCGACCCAGCCGCAACCGCCCCAACCTTCCGCGACCTTGCGCTCAGCGAGCCGCTGCTCAAGGCGCTGAACGACGTCGGCTACGAATCGCCCTCCCCGATCCAGGCGGCGACCATTCCGCCGCTGCTCGAAGGCCGCGATCTGGTCGGCCAGGCGCAGACCGGCACCGGGAAGACCGCCGCGTTTGCGCTGCCGGTGCTGTCGCGCCTGGATCTGCGCAAGCCGGTCGTGCAGGCGCTGGTCCTCACGCCCACGCGCGAGCTCGCGATCCAGGTCGCCGAGGCGTTCCAGAAATATGCCGCGCATCTGCCGGGCTTCCACGTGCTGCCGATCTACGGTGGCCAGAGCTACGGGCCGCAGCTCAGCAGCCTCAAGCGCGGCGCGCACGTCGTCGTCGGCACGCCGGGCCGCGTCATCGATCACATGGAGCGCGGCACGCTGAAGCTCGGCACGCTCACCTGCCTGGTGCTCGACGAAGCCGACGAGATGCTGCGCATGGGCTTCATCGACGACGTCGAGAAGATCCTCAAGCAGACGCCGCCGACGCGCCAGGTCGCGCTGTTCTCCGCAACGATGCCGCCGGCGATCCGCCGCATCGCGCAGACGCACCTGAAGACGCCGGTCGAGATCACCATCCGTAACAAGACCTCGACCGTCGCCAACACCCGCCAGCGCTACTGGATGACGACTGGCAGCAAGATCGACGCCCTCACGCGCATCCTCGAGGCCGAGCCGTTCGACGGCATGATCATCTTCACGCGCACCAAGCTTGCGTCCGCCGAGCTGGCCCAGCGCCTGGAAGCGCGCGGCTTCGCGGTGGCGCCGCTCAACGGCGACCTGGATCAGCGCCAGCGCGAGCGCACCATCACCAGGTTGAAGAACGGCGAGCTCGACATCATCGTCGCCACTGACATCGCCGCCCGCGGGCTCGACGTCGATCGCATCAGCCACGTGATCAATTACGACATCCCGAGCGACACCGAGGCCTACATCCATCGCATCGGGCGCACCGGACGCGCCGGCCGCAAGGGTGAAGCGATCCTGTTCGTGGCGCCGCGCGAGCGGCACATGCTCAAGATGATCGAGCGCGCCACGCGTCAGAACATCGCGGAGATGCAGCTGCCCACCGCCGAGAGCGTGCAAGACAAGCGCATCGCCAAGTTCAAGGACACCATCACGCAGACGCTGCGCAACGCCGAGCTTGCCGACGGGCTGCGCCAGCTGCAGGCCGTGGTCGAGCAATACGAGCGCGAATACAAAGTCTCCGCGCGCGAAGTCGCGGCAGCGCTTGCGCTTCTCGCTCAGGGTGCTGCACCGCCGATGGCGGCGGCGGCGCGAGTCGAGCCGGAGACGCCGGCCGCGCCCGCAGCGGAGTTCAAGAACGCCGAGGAGCGTCCATCACGCGAGCGCGAGCGTGCGGTCGAGAAGCCGCGGCGGCCGAAGCGCCATGACGTCGGCTTCGAGACCTTCCGCATCGAAGTCGGAGCCGTGCACGGCGTGAAGGTCGGCAACATCGTCGGCGCCATCACCAACGAAGCCGGACTCGACAGCCAGTTCATCGGCCGCGTGCAGATCCTGGACGATCACAGCATCGTCGAGTTACCCGAAGGCATCCCCAAGGACATCTTCCACGGCCTGAAGAAGGTGTGGGTCAGTGGCAGGCAGCTGCAGATCAGCAAGGTGAGCAGCGAAGGCGCGCCGGAGCGCAGACCGAAACCGCAGGGGAAGGCGAAGCGGTCAGGTTGAGTGGTAGCTCGACGTCGCCATTACCCCAGCTATGCAGGGCGGAGCGAACTCATTCTCTAACACGTAGCCAGGCTGAGGCACGCCCACCGACAACTGGGTGAGACCTATTGCTTATTAGTCCGCGCGCACCAAACGTGAACTCCTTGGGCAACAGTCCGCGAATACCTGCGATCGCTAGGGCTGCTGAGGCGTGCCAGGTGTTTTAGCGCGCTCCAGCATGTTCTGATTCACCAACGTCTCTACGATCTTGCTCTCGATATCCAAATAGCTATCGAGCATCTGAGGTATTTTTTTGGGCGCGTCGGTGAGATTCTGCTGTAGTCTCCTTCCCGTAGAATCTTTCCGGCCTGAAGGGAAGAGAAACAAATCTTGGTAGCGCCGTGGCGCTACCCCTTCGAAGTGCAAGAACGGGACTTTCGCGCGCACAGTGTCGCGGGGTTCAGAATCGTGAACGATGGCGTCGGAGTGCAACTTGACCGCCAAACTTTTCTCGTAAGGTTCAATAAAAAACACTCGAGAAATACCAGATGCCAAAATGTGTCTGGCGCAGTTGTGACACGGATATGTCGTCGAATAGAGCGTAGCACCCTGTACGGAGCCGCTACCTTTTCGTGCCACCGCTATAAGAGCATCCATCTCGGCATGCACTGCTCGCGAAAATTCGATCAGGTCACCGAGACGCGTATCCTTCCTGATTCGCAACGCCACCTTTTCAGCGTCGGGCTTTGCAAGGTTGGCCTCCTCAAGAATCTGCTGAATCTCTTTTCGAATGTCGTCCTTCTCGGCATCGTTATGACAAATGCCAGGCATTCCCATTACACACCGGAAGTCATTGTCTCCTGTGGTGTAGAGACCGCCGCCGGCTTTAGGAACATCATTGCAGCCCGTCGATAGAACCGTTCCCTCAGCGTCCAGAATCGAGGCGCCTACTTGTCGTGACATGCAAGCCGACGCTAAGCCGGACGAATAGGCAACATACATCCCGAATTCGTCTCTCGTCGGAGTGACGTCAACACCTCCGTGCATCACCTTGCCAAATCGCACGACGTGACGCTCGATTGCCTCTTTGCTTCCCGGTGAATTACGAATGAAGAAATCGGAGAGTTTCAGAGACTTGTCCAGCTGCTGACCGTGATCTACGTCCTCTTTCCGGTCTCTATCGATTAGTTCCTTAACCAAGGCCGCAGACTTGCCGGTGTCCTGTTGAAGCCGGTTGCTGCGATGTTGCTCCGCGGAAAGGACACCCACTAAGTAAAAGTTGTTTCCATAAATCTGACGTAGAAATTTGACTTCATCTTGATGTTTAAGAGAGTCAATGAAATAAGCAACGCGGGGGGGCGCCTTAGCCTGAACATCTGGCTCATTTTCGTTCCGACTTTCAAGCACGATCTTGGCGACAACGAGCTGCGCCAGGATGTCGCATCCGAACGTTTCGCGAAGCGCATTCCCAGCGTCTTGATATCGCTTAATCCGATCAAGGCCAGTTGTGCTTGCTAAATCGCCAAACTCGTTGTGCCGGCCCCGCAATGCCAACAAACGCGCCGCATGCTCGCTGATTAACGCGCTTACTTTGATGTTGGCGATTCGATAGCTGAGTCGTCGCAGCTCTTCGGAGAAAATCCCGGTTACTTCCTGGATACCTGCTCCGACCGCTCCGCTAAATGCTAGGACGAGCTCTTGCGATTCACGGTCCTGGAGCCGATCGCGTAAAGGCCTCTCACCTGCGGATTGAGCCTGATCTCCCAGTGCTCTTGCAGGTTGTGCGCTCAGTTTGGTACCCGATCTTAGCTGCGCCAGACCAAGTAGCGCTGGTCAGTCAATCCCAATCGACGAGCTTAGCTCTCGCGAGAATCTTATCCAGAAGCTTGCCGCTTTCGCCTTTCGAAACAGTTTCGCGAGTACGAATATTTACAACCTTGCGATCGTTACTACTTGGCGCGACGGTCTTTGAATCGAAGTCAAACGAGACTTGGCTGATTTTCGATCGATTCTTGGACAGCTTGTCTTCAGATTTCATAGCACCGTGACGACTTCGAAAAGGCAAGGGGCCTACGCTCGCCAGTGCGAGCGTAGGCCCCTTGCCTTTCTAGTGCAACCCAGGCGGCAGTTTTTGAGCAAAGAATCGCCAAATCTTCGGGCTCATTCGGCAACTTCGGCGCTAGTTCATCTGGTGAACCTTCTATCAGCGCTGTCAGGCGCCAGAACTCCAGAGGCGCTCCTCAGTAGGACCTGCTTGATATACCCATACGCCCGGTCAAACAGCTCCTGGTCCCGGTGCAGCTGATATTTGAGCAACACCTTCCGCAGTTCCTTCTGTACCAGGCGCTCACCCTGAGACGTCTGCTGCCAATCGTCGAAGCGAACTTTTTTCACGATGTCGTCGATGTCCGCGACGATGCGCTCGACGATGATGTGCGTATTGCCGTTCTTCGCTTCCTTGAAGAGTTCCGTCAGGGCCTCCTTGGCCTTGTCGCGCTCCTCTTCGGGATCGGTCTTCTTCTCAGCCTCCACCACTTCCTTGGCCACTTCCAGGATCTGCTTTAAGGAACTCCAGGCTGGTCAGGAAGCCCTGCTCATGGCGCTCTTTGATCTTCTCGAGGCGCTCCCCTAGCTCCGTGAACTTGGGATTGCCGAGATGCTTGCGCAGGCGCGCAACGAGCTTGATTTCGATCTCCTTGGCCTTCTTACCCGGCTCGGCGTCGTTCAAGATTCCTTCCAGGACCTGGGCGTCCATCACCAGCGTCTCGACGTCATCGCGCACCGACTCGACGTGCACGTTCTCGTTGATCAGCTCGACAGTCTTTGCGCCCAATGCATGCCATAGGAGTTTGCCGTTCCCGCTGGGCGGCTTCACCGATTCGTAGACCTGCGTGAGCCACCGGTAGTCGTTCTCGTAGGGCGTCAGGCACCGGGTCCGGCGACAGCGCCTCCCAGATCGTGCCGAGCACCGAATATTCGGCGGCGAACTTGTCTCGCACGTCGTTGTTCGGGAGGCACTGCTGCGCCGCCATGAGCCCCTCGTAACCGCCGACGGTGCGGTCCACGCCGGCGAAGAACGCGAGGCACTTCTGCATCTGCGTCGGTAACGCCTTGCGCAGCTCGTCGATATTCGAGACAACCTGCTGCACTGCCTTCTCGTCGAAGTCCAGCGCGCGCGCGACGTCATCGAAGATGCCGATGTAGTCGACGATCAGACCGTGAGTCTTCTCCTGACCGAACGTGCGGTTGGTGCGGCAGATGGCCTGCAGAAGGTTGTGATCCTTCATCGGCTTGTCCAGATACATCACCTGCAGGATCGGCGCGTCGAAGCCGGTGAGCAGCTTGCTCGTGACGATGACGAACTTGAGAGGGTCGGCCGGATCGCGAAAACGATCCAGCAGCTTCTCTTCCGCATCCTTGTCCCGGATATGCTGTTTCCACTCGGGCGGATCGCCTGGCGCGGTGCTCATCACGATGGCGCTGGCATCCGGACCAATCAGCTCGTCCATCACGGCCTTGTAGAGCACGCAGCACTCGCGGTCGAACACAACGACCTGCGCCTTGAATCCGTTTGGCTCCACCTTCTGCTGGTAGTGCTTCACGATGTGCTGCACGACTGCGCGAACGCGCTCTGGATTCTTCACCAGCACGGCCATCTTGGCGGCGCGCTTGCGCGAGATCGTCGCGGTCCTGCTCGCTCAATTCGCCAGTGATCTGCTTGTAGGCCTCGTCGATGGCCGCCTTGTCGATCTTCAGCCTCACCTCCGGCGCCTCGAAGTGCAGCGGCAGAGTCGCCTTGTCCCGGATCGAGTCCTGGAACGAATAGCGGCTCATGTAGCCCTGCTCACCGTCCTCTTCCGCCCCAAACGCCCAGAACGTATTGCGATCCGCGCGATTGATCGGCGTGCCAGTTAGTCCGAACAGGAAAGCGTTCGGCAGCGCATCACGCATCTTGCGACCGAGGTCGCCTTCCTGGGTGCGATGCGCCTCGTCCACCATCACGATGATGTTGGAGCGCTCGTTCAGCTTGCCGCCGGCCTCGGCGAACTTGTGGATCGTCGTGATCAGCACCTTGCGCACGTCCTGGCCTGAGCAGTTTCTGCAGCTCCTGCCGGGAATCGCCACGCCGACCATGTTCGGCACGTCGGAGGCGTTGAAGGTGGCGGTGATCTGCGTGTCGAGATCGATGCGGTCCACCACGATCATCACGGTCGGGTTGCCGAGCTGCGGATGCAGCCGCAGCTTCTGCGCGGCGAAGACCATCAGCAGCGACTTGCCGCTGCCCTGGAAATGCCAGATCAGCCCTTTCTTGGGATCGCCCTTCACCACACGGTCAACAATCTGGTTGGTGGTGAAATACTGCTGGTAGCGGCAGATCAGCTTAATGCGCCGGTGCTTGCTTATCGGTCGCGAAGAGCGTGAAGTTCTGCAGGATGTCTAGCACCACCTCTGGTCGCAGCATGCTCTCCACAGCCGCCCGCACATGCTTGCAGCTGCCCTTCTTCCTGATTCTCCTCGTCGCGCCATGGCCCCCAGATGTCGATTGGCATCCGGATCGAGCCATAGCGGAACAGCTTTCCCTCGGTGGCGAAGGAGAAGACGTTCGGGACGAACATCGCCGGGATCTGCTTCTCGTAGATCTCGTTGACCTGGTAGGCGCCGTCGAACCATGTGACCGCGCTACGCGTCGGTGTTTTGGCTTCGCCGATCACCAGCGGCAACCCGTTAACGACGAACACTATGTCGAACCGCTTCTCTGCGGTGCCGACTTGGAAGGTCCACTGATTGCAGACCACGAGCCGGTTGTTACCGGGCGACTGTGCATCCACCAAGCGCACGCCTACATGCTCGCCATTCGGACCGAACGGCATCGTCTTCTCGCCCCGCAGCCAGGCCATGAAGTTCTCGTTTGCCCGCACCAGCCCATCCGCCTGCACCGAGAGAATGCAGGCGCGGAGGTTGTAGATCACTTCGTCGGCACGATCAGGCTGGGCGGCGATCTCGGGATTGAGGCGGACGAGCGCCTCGCGTACCCAAGGCTCGACCATCACATCGGCGAGCTGGCGCGGAAGCTGGGGACCGGGGACGTAGTTCCAGCGATCCGGTCGAAACTCTGTGCCGAGTGTCTTGCCCCAGCCGGGAGATTCCTGACGAATACCGAGCGGCGCGCCGTGCTTGGTGACGGCGTCAAGAATCATCTGCTCGACGGTGTTGGATTCCGTGAAACTCATGCGATTGCCACTAGGCCATTCAGTAACGAGGAAACCAGACCTTTCAATATTTCGGTGTGACGACTAACTCTGGACGACGAACAATCAATGCTTTCTATCCTCCTCGCAATGTCATCTTGGACTCGTTTGGGAGGGACTGGAATCGGAATACGCTCGCACTCCGATTTGTTCAACTTGCGTTGGTATGTTCCTGTGATATACGGCTCAACGGAAATTGACTCTAGGTAGTCGGCGAGAAAATCAATATTGATATCGGGCTTGGGCCGCAGCACGTGCGCGTGATTGTTGACCCACACCTTGCCTTCAACCTTGAACGCAATTCGCGAATTCCGATGAACTAGGTTGAATCCATCCTCGCTCAATAGCACAAGAGGTTCATCGAACAGGTAGCCGTCGACCGAGTCAATCACGCCGGACGCCCCGTAGTAAGGGTACGGCCCCTTTCGGGTCGAGCGCTCCTTTTCACTTAACGGAACGCGCTTACCGTCAACAAAATCGACCACTGACGACAACGGCTTTGTTTCATACGTCGAGAGTTGCCTGCCAAATAGTGACATTTTCAAGGCCGTAAGGGCGACGGCATTCTCGGCGCACTTGCACCGCGCTGCGTCAAGCGTTCCGAGCACTTCGGCAATGCGGCGCTGCTGATCGAGCGGTGGTAGGTCAAACTCCTCCCTTCTAAGAGTTGTCCAGTTGATGGTCGGAGAAAGCGATCCGACGGATATCTCGACCGCCCGGTTCATGAAACGGTCGCTCATCATGAAGAATGGGAGGAACTCCGACGCTGCGACGTCCGGTACTGCACGAAGAATCATCCCGTGCGCGGAGAAAAACCCATCGTGCGGAGCGATGGCAACACGGCGCAGATAAGCATTGCGCTTGGCGAAGAGGATATCTCCCTTGCGCATCTTCAGCTTCTGTCCTTTCAGATCCGCCTCGCTGCCCCATCGGGTGACACGAAGGGAACCAGAGTCCATGTGCTCCAAACCAATGTAGGTCGCGGAGTCTTCCGGCATTGGTTGACCGACGTCGCGGATGTTCTCCGCAATCTGACCAAATGTGAGTCGCCGCCATTTTGAACGGTCGAGCCACGCGGGCATTCCAATTGTGAGTTTACGAACGTCAGACAAGTCGCTGCCATTTGCCTCGTCGTTCAGAACGGCTCGCAAAGCTTGGCGCACGTCTTTCGCGCCATCGATCCAGGTGGCGAACACCTTGTCCAACGAACTGCTCGCCGCACGGATTTCAGTCCGCCGGTGCTCAGTGTTCACCACATAGAGCGAAAGATTTATGCTCCAGTCTTGCTTGCGAATATCCTCTACTGAGGCGATACGCGTGAAACCCTCTTCATCCTCAAATGCCTTATATGCCTCGACCACTCGCTCGATGTGGTCATCCTTCAGAAAACTCTGCGCTCGCTCCCGAGTGACCTCGTTTACTGCGTTAATGAAGAGGATTTTTCCTTTCCGCGCCTTGGGCTTGGCGGCGCGACAGATGACAACGCAGGCCTCCATCGGCGAGTTATAAAACAAATTGGGGCCCAGCCCGATCACACAGTCGATAACGTCTGCCTCGATCAGCTTGCGCCTCATCTCGGCCTCTTCCTGCCGGAAAAGAACGCCATGCGGAAACAGAATGGCGCAGCGACCCGTTTTGGCCTTGAGGCTACATAGGACGTGTTGCCAGAAGGAATAGTCGGCGCGGCCTTGGGGCGGCGTTCCATAAAGATTGCGGCCCCATGGATCGGAGGCAAAGGCGTCGCGGTCCCACTGCTTAATTGAATACGGTGGGTTTGCGAGCACGACGTCGAAGCGCATCAGCCGGTCGCCTTCCACAAGCTTCGGCTCCGACAAAGTGTCGCCGCGAACAATCTGGAAGTGCTCGATACCGTGGAGGAAGCAGTTCATCCGGGCGATCGAGGACGTCATCAGGTTGCGCTCCTGCCCGAAGAGCTTGACGTTGCGCCACTCCCGGCCTTGGCGCCGTAGCTGCGTAATACAGGAGAGGAGCATGCCGCCTGACCCGCACGTCGGGTCATAGATCGATTCGCCAGGTTGCGGCTGAAGCAACTCGGTCATGAGGTGCACGACCGTGCGATTCGTGTAGAACTCAGCCGCGGTATGGCCGGAGTCGTCAGCAAACTTCTTGATCAGGTATTCGTAGCCTTGCCCCAGCTCATCCTCGGGCAAGTTGGCAACAGTGAGCTCCAGAGTGGAGAAGTGCTCGATAAGGTCGCGCAACATCGAGTCCGGCAATCGGTCTTTGTTGGTCCACTGCGCGTCGCCAAAGATGCCGTAGAGCTTGTCTGGATTCGCAGTCTCGATGGCCCGCATCGCCGCTTGGAGCGCCGAGCCCACGTTCTTTGCCGCCTTCCTCACCTCACGCCAGTGCGCTTCCTGCTGCACTTGAAAGCGATGGTTCTCTGGATACGCTGCGAACTTGGAATCGCCACCGGATTCCTTCAAGGCGGCCCGCGTCTCCTCGTCGAACACGTCGCACAGGCGCTTATAGAACAGCAGGGGAAAGATGAATTGCTTGTAGTCGCCGGCATCAATGGTCCCACGCAGGAGCACCGCGGCACCCCAGAGGTAAGCCTCAAGCTCTTGCTGGGTAATCCGAGCCGTCATGCGGCTGGACTACTCACGAAGAAGTCCCTCCTGCTTCAAAATTGCGATGAGATGTTCCTCAGCAGCAAACGAGGCGTCCGCGCTGTTTTTCAGCCGGCGCATCGCTTCGTCGACCGAAATGATTTGCTGTGTGCTCTTGGGCTCAACGTAGCGCGGGATGTTTAGATTGAAGTCATTAGCGGCGATGTCTTCGAGCGTTACGACGCGCGCAACGCCATCCACATCCTTGTAGTCCCGATACCAGGCGTAGATGCGATCAACGTGCTCGGGCAATAGCTCGTTTTGGGCCCGACCGGTTTTGAACTCCTTCGACGCGTCGAGAATGAGTACCTTGTTCTTTCGCTCCTTCTTCTTGCGCTGGCGGAAGACAAGAATGCAGGCAGCGAGACCCGTGCCATAGAACAGGCTCGGACCCATGCCCACGACGGCGTCAAGCAAGTCCATCCCAAGGATCTTCTTCCGGATGGCGCCTTCTTTCCCCATGCGAAAGAGCGCGCCATGCGGCAGCACGACCGCCATGCGCCCAGTAGCGGGCGCCATGGACTTAATCATGTGCTGCACCCAGGCGTAGTCACCGCTCTTGTCGGAAGGCATGCCCGCGAAGTTGCGCCCGAAGGGATCGCTGCTCCACACCTCTTCGCCCCACTTTTCCAGGGAGAACGGCGGATTGGCGATTACGCAATCGAACGTCGCCAGGTTGTCGCCCAGATAGAACGCGGGCGTCCGCAAGGTGTCGCCTCGCACGATCTTGAAATCGGACGCGCCGTGCAGGAAGAGATTCATCCTGGCGATGGCAGATGTCGTCAGGTTTTTCTCCTGACCGAAGAGCTTCCCCCAAAGAGTGCGATCGTCGCCATGGTTCTCGCGGACGTGATGCACAGCCTCCAGCAACATGCCGCCGGTGCCGCAGGCTGGATCGTAGATAGACTCGCCTTCCTTGGGATCCAGAATGTTGACCATCAGGCGAACTACTGACCGTGGCGTGTAGAACTCGCCCGCCTTCTTGTTCGTGAGATCGGCGAACTTCTTGATCAGGTATTCGTAGGATTGGCCAAGAATGTCGGCTTGCGCGGAGGCGTTACCGAGATTGATACCGGAGAAGTGTTCGATCAGATCGCGAAGCAGTGAATCCGGCAGGCGCTCCTTGTTGGTCCATTGCGCGTCGCCGAAGATCCCGTAGAGCGTCTCCGGATTGGCTTTCTCGATGCCACGCATTGCCTTCTGCAAGGCCTGGCCGACGTTGGTCGTAACGGTGCGCACATCGGCCCAATGGCAGTCGACCGGAATCTGGAAGCGGTAGTTCTGCGGAAACCGTGCGTATTCCTCGTCGCCGCCTGCTTCTAGCAGAGCAGCGCGATATTCCTCGTCGTACACGTCGGAGATGCGCTTGAAGAACAGTAGCGGAAAGACGTAGGTCTTGAAGTCCGCGGCGTCTACCGGCCCTCGGAGAATGTTTGCCGCTTCCCAGAGGTGGGATTCGAGGCGACTCAGTACATTCGAGTCCTCGGCGGCCTGTCGCTGTTCAGCGCCGTTGTTGTTGCGTTTCTTCATCGCGCGCTGCTCGCGGTATCAAGGTCTCACCACACTCACCAACTGCCCCACCACCCACACCAGCTCTTCCCTGAAATACGGCCAGTCGTGATACCCCGGCCCGAAGAAGAAGGTCCGGTGTTCGATGCCCGCAGTTTCTAGCTTGGCCGCGAGCGATCTGCTCATCTGCCATGTCAGGTTCTCCACCGCGTAGTAACCCGCAGCCGTCGGTCCGGTGAGATCGTCATACGCGCCGCCCACCAACCCATTCGCGCTCGTCAGGAAGATCTCCATGCCGCGCAGGCCTTCGATGTTGGAGGCAGGATCGTGCGCCTGCCATTCGGCGTAGTTGGTGATGGGATTGCCCCAGGTGCTGGCGTCGGGCGTTGAGATGATCGGGTTGATCAGCGCGGTGACTTCGGCGCTGAGCTGCATGAGGTAGAGCAGGTCCACGGCGCCGGAGATGCCGCCGGCCGCCGCGAACAGGCCCGGATGGCGCGCGGAGTAGCTCATCGATCCGAAGCCGCCCATCGAGGCGCCGGCCACCGCGCGATGCCCGTCGCCCAGCGTGTCCAGGTGGCTTTCCAGGAACGGGATCATCACGTCGATGTGATAGGTCTCCCACTGGCGCGAGCCGTCGAGCCAGTTGGTGTACCAGCCCGCGTTCTCGCCGTGGCCGCCGTCGGGCATGACGAAGATCGCCTCGAAGGCGCGCGAGAGCTTGAGGATGTCGGTGCGCTCGGTCCAGATCCTGTAGGTGCCGCCGGCGTCGTGCAGCAGGTACACCACCGGATAGCGCCGGCCGTCGCCGTAGCTGGTGGGCAGGATCACGCGCACGTGGTTGTCGGTGACGGCCACGTCTTGCGGCAGGGGAATCTCGACGTCGAAGCAGCGCGGCGCGGGGCAGTTGGCGTCGGTGTCGAATTGGGCGTTGGGGGGGAGGTTGCGGGCTTCGGCGGCGAGCGGGGTGGATGCGGTGGAGGAGCCGCAGGCGCTCAGAGAGATCGCGAGGAAGCAGAGAGCGAGGTGGAAGCACCCCTCTCCAAAAACCCCCTCTCCCTGGCCCTCTCCCCGCAAGCGGGGCGAGGGGATCCAATTCATCGACATTGATGTATCCCCGGAAACGGGGACATTGTCTTACTTCTTCAGCTTCTCCGCCGCTACATACAAATCCAACCCGACGAAGAGGTAGAAGTCGCTCTTGCCGCTGTGCGTGGTCGCACCGAGCCAGTAGTTGTTGTAGCGCAGCAGGCCGCCGAAGCCGGCGCCGTCGTCGGAGCCGAGTGTGATCAGGGCGGAGGCGCCGATCCAGGTCTTGAAGCGGTCGTTGCCCTTGCCGATGTAGCGGACGAAGCCGATGGGCTCGATGCCCAGGCGGACCTGCGCTTCGGCGTCGTCGCGGCTCGGGTAGCTGAGCTCGACGCCCGCCGAGGGACGCAGCGCGACCCATTGCAGCGAGTGCGGCTCCTTGTTGATGTGGTCGTCTGCCCTGTATCCGTTGAGCCACAGCTCCCACGGCCACATCGGCAGGCCGTCGCGGATGAGGGAGAGGTGCAGCTCGGCAAGGCGTGCGGTTTCGGTCAGCAGGTCCTTCCACTGGTCGAGCTCGACGTAGGCGTCGATCAGCGCGTTGGCGTAGACGATGTTGGCCTTGTCGGCCTCCCTGGTGGCGAGCTCCTCCGGCGTCGTGGTGCACGGCACGTCGAACGTCACGTAGACGTCGCCGGCGTCGCTGCGCACCTGCACGCGCGCGATCGAGTGGCCCTGCGCATCTTCCTCGAGCTTGTTCTCGAAGGAGCTCAGGCGCGCGCCGGGATAGGTCGCGTCGGCCAGCGCGTCGAGCGCCCGGGTGTAGGCGGCGGCGCGCTCGGTGTCGATCGGCTGCACCTGCTTGAAGCGATCGCGCACGTAGCGGACGTAGCGCCCGAAGTTCTCGCTGGACTTGCTCTTGAGCCAGGCGTCGGCTTGCGGCGAGAGTCGGGCAAAGCTCAACGGATGACCGGCTGGCTCCGGATCGCCGTCGCAGTAGAAGGGCCTGGCGAATGCGGCGCTCGAGAGACACAGCAGCGCGGCGGCGGCGACGAGATGCTTCATGGGTTGTCTCCGCGCCGCAGCTTCTGGGCGAGCATCGGGAAGAGCCGGGCCCACGCTGCGCTAGCCGTGGCCTCGATCGCGCCGTGCGGCAGGTTCGGCAATTGCGGGATCGCGTCGTAGTGCGCGTCGTCATAAGTGGACGCGAAGCGTCGGAAGATCTCCCGGTAGACGAGCGGGTGCTTGAGGTAATGCGCCAGGTCGTGCGCGTTGGCCTGGTGCAGGTGCTCCAGCTCGATCTTCCTCGCGGCCCTGGAATTGCCGATGCCGTGCTGGCGCCAGTGCTCGTTGTCGATGCGGAAGTCGCAATGCACGGCTTTGAGGCCCAGGCCGACGAAGTCGTAGCGGTTGTCGACGACGTAGAAGCGGTTGCAATAGCCGCCGGTGGGCGGGAAGTCGATTTCGGCCGGGTAGATGCAGGAGTGATACGGATCGAGCTCGGTGGTGTGCAGCAGGCGGCTGGTGTTGCTGATCATGAAGATGCTGTCGAACTTGAAGCGCGCCGGCGCCGCCGGGTTGGTGTTGAACGCGTTGAGGATTGCGTCGGCGATGCGCGAGCCCTGCGGGCCGGCGTGGTTGAGCAGGCCCACGTCCGCCTTCATGTGCGCGACTTCCGGCGGCGGGTTGCTCCACGGCAAGGTGGCCAGAAGGTGCAGCGCGTCGTGCGCGACGGTGGTGCCCAGCGAATGCGCGACGACGCCGAACTTTGGCTCTCGATCCTGCCCCGGCGTGTAGGCGTCGTACGCCTTGGTGATGCCCTCGACGATCTTGCTGATCGTGCGCAGCAGCACGGCGTTGCGCACCAAGCGGAAGCCGAGATACAGGATCGTGTCGCCGGCGTACTCGGAGATCGTGTTGCCGGGCTTGGAGATGTCGCCGATCACGTCGGTGAGCGTCGCGAACGGCGCGTCCAGCAGCAGACCGGACTGACGCAGATCGGTCGTCAGCTGGTGCCAGCGCGCGAGCACCAGGTCGAAGATGTCGTTGTAGACGATCGGGATGAACTGGATCTGATCGTCGAGCGGCGTTGCGGCGAAAGCACCGGAGAGATCGGCGGCGGCGCGCAGCTCGGCAAGTGGGGCGGCGGACCAGTCGTCGGCCTCGCGGCCGATCCCGTGGATGAGGAATACGACGTTCTTGGATGGCACTGCACTCCCCCAGGCGTGGCCTGGGGGAGTTCTATTCCCGGGGGTTGCGGGGCGTCAACCTGACTGGATGGACAGGGTCACCCCTCTCCCTGGCCCTCTCCCCCAAGGGGAGAGGGAACTTGCTTCAAGCGTCAGTGCGCCTTGCGGCTCTGCTCCGCGCGGGCGGCACCGATCGCGGTCTTCACGTGCTTGCGCTCTTCCGGCGGCGGCAGCACGGCCTTCATGCCCAGCGCCTGGATCCACAGCTCACGGCACCAGCCGCGCGTGTGGTACAGGTGCTCGTCTTCCTGGTCCTCGATCTCGTCGTAGGCCTCCATCAGGGCCTTCTTCTCTTCGCCCTTGAAGTGCTCGGCCACTTCGCCGATCAGCTCCCAGTCCATGTGGTCCTTGGTCTCGGCCAGGACGATGCACTCGGCGGCGACGATCTGCGCGGCGGCGGGATCGCCTTCCATCGCCGTCTGGATGGCGCTGAGCAAGGCGCCGCCGGTGGCGCCGACGATCTTGCGGCCAAGCGTCTGCTCCTGCGGATCCATGCCCATGGTCGTGATCACGCGCTCCAGCGTGGCGACGTGGTTGCGGGTCTCGGAGAGGTACTTTTCCCACTCTTCCTTCAGCTCGTCGTTCTGCGCTGCCTTCACCGCGGCCTCGTAGAGCTTGACGCCGCCCATCTCGTGCTCGAGCGATTGCAGCAAGAGCTCCTTCACTTGTGCGATGTCCATGGTCTTAGTGCCTCGTGATTCTTGGGGGATCTAAGGCTGTGACCGGAGATTTGCCGGGAGGTTGCGAAAAAAATCCCGGATAACATATCCGCGGATGTCGACGCCCAGATCCCCCCTCCTCGCCGCCCTCGTTCGCACCAACCAGCTGACTGCGGCTGAGCGTGCGCACCTGCTCGAGCTGATCCGTCCCTTGACGATCCAGCAGTTCACGGATGCGGTGGAAGCCTGTGGCTTCACCGGAGCCGCTTATCTCGCTGCAAATGCGGATCTGGCCGAGACCGGCATGACGTCCGCGGCAGCCCTGTTCCATTTCCTGACGATCGGCTACCGGGAATTGCGGCCGGCGCCGGGCGGCGAGCTGTTGCAGGGCCTGAGCGCGCTGATGCGATGCCCCGTCGAGAACCGGGAATACTTGAGCCAGGTCCGCGGGGCGCTGTTTCTCGCGCAGATGTACCGCCGGGAAACGCAAGAGCAGCTCTCGTCGCATCCGGACCCCGGGATGCTCGATCGCATCCGCGGCCTGGGCGGCAAGCCGTTCTTCGTGATCGGCGACAGCCAGTCCAGGCTGTACATGCGGACCGAGACGGCCGCCGACGGATCGTGGCCGGCGCCGCTGCACCTGCTCTGCCTGGGCGGCTCGGCGATGGGGCTGGGGAACGAGCGCTCCACCTCGAGGAACCGCCAGCGGGTGCTTCAGTGGGCGGAGCATGGCTGCGGCCGGCTCGTCGGCGAAGGCGTTCCCGTCTTCATCAAGTTCGGCGGGGCGGACTGTTCCTTCGTCTGGACCCAGCGCCGGGTCAAGGCCCGCCAGCTGACGCTCGCGCAATCGTCGTTCCCGGACTTCGCCCGCCGGTCGGTGGATAGCTACACCGCATTCCTGCGCCTGTTCTGCACGCACGTCGATCCTGCGCACGTGCGGGTGTGCTCGCTGTCGCCGCCGTGCCTGGAGGACAGCGTCTGGGCCGAGGTCTACGTCAAGGCCCACATCGGCACGACCGGCGGCGATTACGAGGCCGTGCTGCGCGGGTTCCGCGAGCTGGAGCTTCCGACCCTGGAGGCACGGACCGGTTTTTACGCGCTGTACAACGAGATGCTCAAGCAGATGTGCCGCGAGCTGGGGCTCACCTACGTCGACGACTACACGCCGTCCCTCGACGCGCGCGGAATGGCGGACCCGAAGTTCTATCCCGGGCACAAGGGCGCCGATTTCCATCTGGAGTACGCGCCGACCTGCGATCTGTTCATGGACCGCATCGGCGAGCACGTTTAAGGCTCTGGCATCGGCTCCAGCAATTCCGGCCCGTCGTTCTTCGGGCTGTTCACCAGCGGCCGCACCTTGTAGGCGACGACGTCCATCACGGCGCTCACGTCGAGCAGCCGGCGCACGCGCCCGGCGTCGCGCATCTCCGGGTCCAGCCATTCGCGCCAGACGTTGGCGTTGAGCACCACCGGCATGCGCTCGTGCACGCCCACGATCGTCGGTGCTGCGGCGCGCGTGAGGATGGCGGCGGAGAGGATTGCGCCGGCGGGCCCGTCCCACCACGCATACAAACCTGCAAAACAAAACACCTTGCCCTCCTGCAGGTGCATCGCGAACGGCTGGTGCGTGTCGGTGTCGTGACGCCACTCGTACCAGTGCGTCGCAGGGATCAGGCAGCGCGCGAACTTCCAGGCGTCGCGCCACATCGGCTTGTCGGCGGCGTCCTCGCTACGCGCGTTGATGGTGTTTGTAGGAGGGGCCGTTGGCCCCGATGCATTGCGCTTCCACCAATGCGGGATGAATCCCCAGCGCGCCAGCATCGCCTGCATCTGCCGCGTCTTGCGGTCCTGCACGATGACGGGGATCTGCGTCGTGGGCGCGATGTTGAAGCGCGGCTGCAGGCTGGCGAGCTGCGCCTCCACCTCGTCACCGAACGCGTCCTTGATGTCTGCCCAGGCGGGGCCAGGCATGGGCCCGAGAGCGTAGCGGCCGCACATGCGGCGTCACGCCATCCGCGGCCAGCTCGCGAGCAGGCGCTTGCTGCGGCCGCCCTGCCCGTCGGCGCCGCGGGCGCGCTGCAGCGCGCGGATCAGCTCGACGCGCGTGTCGCGCGGATCGATCACCTTGTCGATGAGATTGCGGCCGGCGGCGTCCCAAGGGGCGTTGGCGCGGGAGATTTGCTCCATGAGCGCCTCCTTGGTATCCCCTCCCCCGCTTGCGGGGGAGGGTTCGGGAGGGGGCGTTTTCAACTTTCGTCCGTAGACCACGTTCACCGCCACCGCCGGCGCCATGAACGAGACGTCGGCGCCGGGCCACGCGAGCAGGATGTCGTTGCCCATGTTGCCGCCGGACATGTTGCAGTGGGCCATGCCGTAGGACTTGCGGACGATGACGCTGATGCGCGGCACGGTGCAGTGATGCAGCGCCTGGATCCAGTTCATGATCCTGAGCGGCATCGCGCCTTCCTCCGCGCGCTTGCCTACGAAGAAGCCCGGCGTGTCGTGGAGGAACACCAGCGGGATGTCGAACGAGTCGCACATGCAGATGAACGACGTCGCCTTCTCGCACGCGCCCGGCCCCATCGCGCCGGCGGTGACCTTCGGGTTGTTGGCGAGGACGCCAACGACATGCCCGTCGATGCGCGCGAGCGCGGTGATGAGGCTACCGTCGAAGTAGGGCTTGAGCTCCAGCACGCTGCCTTCGTCGCAGATCGCGTCGACGACCTTGTGCATGTCGTAGACGGCGCGGGGGTCGGTGGGGACGAGGGCAGAAACGTCGATGTCGGTTTTTGTAGGAGGGGCTTCAGCCCCGACCGATTTCGCGGCTAAAGCCGCTCCTACAGGAAAATAGCCGAGCGCTTTCCTGACGAGCGCGAAACACTCCGCCTCATCCTCCGCGAACAAATCCACCTGCCCCGTCACCTTGGCGTGCAGCTCCCATCCGCCGAGCTCTTCCAGCGTGGTCTTCTCGCCGGTGGCGATCTCCAGGATCGAAGGACCGCCGACGCACATCGCCGTGCCCTTGACCTGGATGACGATGTCGGAGACCGACGCGGTCCAGGCAGCGCCGCCGAAGCATTCGCCCATGATCGCGGTGATCAGCGGCACGCGGCGATCGCGCGGCTCGCCGGCGATCGGATAGACCATGCTCATCATGCCGGTCGATCCCATGATGTCCGGCACGCGCGCGCCGCCGGCATCGCCCAGGTGAATGCACGGATAGCCGCGCTCGGCCGCGTACTTCATGCCCTTGAACTGCTTGCCGGTACCGACGCGCCCGCCGGCGCCGGCGAATACCGTCACGTCGTCGGCGGCGACGAACACCGTGCGCGCGTCGATCGCGCCGAAGCCGCAGACCTTGCCGTCGGCCGGCGTCTTGTCGCGCGCTTCGGGGATGTCGCTGACGGCGAGCAGGCCGTGCTCGTCGAAGGAATCGGGATCGAGCAGCTGCTCGACACGCTCGCGCGCAGTGAGACGCTGCTTCTTGTGCTGCCGCGCGACCTTGTCCTCGCCGCCCATGGCGCGGGCGCGGGCTTCACGCTGCTTGAGCTCGTCGAGGGGATCGCGGGCGTCGGTCATGGGTCGGGGCTAACAGCCCCTCCTACAGGTGGAGGCGACACATTGTAGGAGGGGCCGTTGGCCCCGACCCGCTACCGCAAGTCACTTGAAGTACCGCTTCTCCAGCAACGCCTCGCCCCGCTTCCAGAACTTGTCCATCGTCTCCTGCTGGTCGACGAGGAATTTCTTCAGCTGCGCGTTGGGCTCTTCCTTGGCCATCTCCTCGGCCAGGTGCCGCTCCTGGTTCAGGCCGTTGGTCAGCGAGATCAGCAGGATGCGCTCGAACTCGGCGCCCTTCTTGCCGGTGATCGGCGCGAGCTCGAAGAGCCGGTCGAGCCCGGTCGCGAAGCGTTTGCGCTTCTCCATCTCCGGCAACGGGTCCAGGTCGATCTGCACGGCGGGATACTCCTTGGATAGCCGCTCCAGCTCGTCCTTGAGATGGCTGCCGTACTCGGAGACCTCGGTCACGATCTTGTCGAACGCGTCGGACTCCTTCTTCACGTAGAGCAGCGCGCGCACGGAGCCGATGGTCTTGGCGTCCTTGTGCATGATGCTGTAGCCCTCGGCGAGGATCAGGCGCTGGTCGGGCAGATGCGTCTTGCTACGGTTGTCGTCCGCCTTCTTGCCGCTGGAGCACGGGCAATCGGGCGTGAGGGCGGCGCAGGAGGTGAGGAGGGCGGTTACCGCCAGGATGAGGAAACGGGTGGTGTGGGTCATGTGGGCCCTTGTAGGAGCGGCCGTCGGCCGCGACCGGTCGGGGCCAACGGCCCCTCCTACAGCTTCTGATACACCTCAGCCCCAGAAGTTCGGAATTCCACTGCCTTCTCCGCCATCCCCTTCTGCTGCTCGGCGTAGTCGCGCACGTCCTGGGTGATCTTCATCGAGCAGAAGTGCGGACCGCACATGGAGCAGAAGTGCGCGAGCTTGGCGCCTTCCTGCGGCAGGGTCTCGTCGTGGAATTCCTTGGCTTTGTCGGGATCCAGCGAGAGGTTGAACTGGTCTTCCCAGCGAAACTCGAAGCGCGCCTTGGACAAGGCGTTGTCGCGCAGCTGCGCGCCGGGATGACCCTTCGCAAGATCGGACGCGTGCGCCGCGATCCGATACGCGATGATGCCGTCGCGCACGTCGTCGCGATCCGGCAGCCCCAGGTGTTCCTTTGGCGTGACGTAACACAGCATCGCCGTGCCGTACCAGCCGATCTGCGCCGCGCCGATGGCGGAGGTGATGTGGTCGTAGCCCGGCGCGATGTCGGTCGTCAGCGGTCCGAGCGTGTAGAACGGCGCCTCGTAGCACTCGGCCAGCTCCTTCTCCATGTTCTCCTTGATGAGCTGCATGGGAACGTGGCCGGGGCCTTCGATCATCACCTGCACGTCGTGCTTCCAGGCGACCTTGGTCAGCTCGCCGAGCGTCTTCAGCTCTCCGAACTGCGCGTCGTCGTTGGCGTCGGCGATGCAGCCGGGCCGCAGCCCGTCGCCAAGCGAGAACGAGACGTCGTACTTCTTCATGATCTCGCAGATGTCTTCGAAGTGCGTGTAGAGGAAGTTCTCGCGGTGGTGCGACAGGCACCACTTGGCGAGGATCGATCCGCCGCGCGAGACGATGCCGGTGACGCGATCGGCGGTCAGCGGGATGTAGCGCAGCAGCACGCCGGCGTGGATCGTGAAGTAGTCGACGCCCTGCTCCGCTTGCTCGATCAGCGTGTCGCGGTAGATCTCCCAGGTCAGGTCCTCGGCCTTGCCGTTGACCTTCTCCAGCGCCTGGTAGATCGGCACGGTGCCGATCGGCACCGGGGAGTTGCGGATGATCCACTCGCGCGTCTCGTGGATGTTCTTTCCGGTCGAGAGGTCCATCACCGTGTCGGCGCCCCAGCGCGTGGCCCAGACCATCTTCTCCACTTCCTCGGCGATGGAGCTCGAGACCGCGGAGTTGCCGATGTTGGCGTTGATCTTCACGCGGAAGTTGCGGCCGATGATCATCGGCTCGGATTCCGGATGGTTGATGTTGGCGGGGATGATCGCGCGGCCGAGCGCGACTTCCTGGCGCACGAACTCCGGCGTCACCAGCTCCGGCAGCTTCGCGCCGAAGCCCTGGCCGCGATGGCGCCTGAGATAGCCGGCCTTCTCGTAGCTCTCGCGCAGCTCGGCGAGCCGGCAGTTCTCGCGGATGGCGATGTATTCCATCTCGGGCGTGACGATGCCCTTCTTGGCGTAGTGCATCTGCGAGACGTTGGGCGAGCCGCGCCGCTCGCGCACCCAGGCCTCCCGCATCTTCGGCAGGCCTTTGACGAGATTCAGCTTGGCCGCCGGATCGGTGTACGGGCCGGACGTGTCGTAGACCGTCACCGACGGATTCAGCGCCGGGCCTTTCGCAGTGTGCGTGGCCGACTGCTTGATCTCGCGCATCGGCACGCGCAGGTCGGCGCGCGAGCCTTGCACGTAGATCTTGCGGCTCGACGGGAACGGCTGGGTGACTTCGGGTGTGAGGACGTCGGCGAAGACGTCTTTGGGAATGGCGTTCATGAGGCGGCTAGGTTAGCGCCGTATGCGTCGCCGTGCGAGATACATCATCCAGCCGGTGACCGCGAAGAGCGGCATGAGGAGCGCGGCAACGCACGTCACGAGGCGGCCTGGCAAGCCGAAATAGCCGCCGCTGTGCAGCGGGAACATGCTGGCGACGAAACGCCCCCCGCGCGGCTTGTCGGCGTAGCGCTCGTGGCTGCGGATCGCACCGCTTGCAGGATCGAGCTCGATGCGGTTGAACGCACGATCGTGCGGTGAGCTTGCGAGGAGGTAATTGATCTGCACCGGCTGGCCAGGCTGCTCGGGCAACCGCAGGGTCGCGGTCGAGAATGAGGGGACTTCAGTCGCGAACGTCGTCCAGGCGGCGGAGATGTCCGGTGCCGGCGCGCCTGGCTCTTTTGCGCCGGGCGGTCGCGGCGGCTTGCGCTTCTGCACCGGCACGCCAGCCAACGCGTGCACGCCGTCCTTATACCAGTCGAACGCGAAGTAAAGCCCGCTCAACGCCGATAACAGGTACAGCGCGAGGAGCCAGCTGCCCGTCACCTTGTGCAGCCCGAACAGGAATCCGCGGCCATGCAATCGCGGGTTGAACAGCAGCCAGCGCCGCCAGTCGCGGGCGTGCCCGCGCGGCCAGCGCAGATACAGGCCCGTCAGCGCCATGAACACGAGCACGATCGCGCAGATGCCGGTGACGAGCTTGCCGGCGTCACCGGCGCCGAGCTTGCGGTGCAGGTCTTCGAGCAGCACGAGCGTGGCCTCGCCCCGCGCTTCGCCGAGCATCGCGCCGGTAGAAGGATCGAGATAGCGCGGGTCGCCCTTGCCCGCAGCCCCCGCGGGCGGCGCATAGGTCACGCGTGCGGAGGTCGCAGGATCCGACGAGATGGTGAGATTGGATACCCGACGCTCCGGCCACGCATCGCGCGCGGATGTCAGCAACTGCGGCGCTGACAGCGTCGGTCCCTGGGCTTGCACCCGCATCACCTGCGGATTGAGCGCGCGCAGGATCTCGTCCTTGAACGACTGCGTCGCGCCGGTGACGCCCATGAACGCGAGGATCAGGCCGGCGCTGATGCCGAGCAGCCAGTGCAGCTGGAAGAAGGCGCGGCGGAAAAACCGCGCCGCTGCGCTCACGGCTGACTCCACATGCGCAGGAGGTTGTGGTACACGCCGGCCAAGCGCGCGTGCGTGCCCTCGCCCGCGCTGCCGCCCACTGCCCGGATCACGTTGTCGAGGTCGAACAACAGCGCGCGCTGCGCGTCGTCGCGCACCAGGCTCTGCACCCAGAAGAAACTGGCGACGCGCACGCCGCGCGTGACCGGCGCCACGCGATGCAGGCTCGACGACGGATAGACGATCGCGTCGCCGGCCGGCAGCTTCACCGCATGCTGGCCGTACGTGTCCTCGATGATGAGCTCGCCGCCGTCGTAGTCCTGCGGCGCGGAGAGGAACAGCGTGATCGACACGTCGGTGCGGATCTTCTCGGCGCTGCCGGGCAAAAGGCGCACCGCGTTGTCGATGTGATCGCCGAAGTGCATGCCGCCCTCGTAGCGGTTGAACATCGGCGGATACACGCGCGACGGCAGCGTCGCGCTGATGAACGTGGGGTTGCGCTCCAGCGCGCCGAGGATCACGTCGCCGAGCTCGCGCGCGATCGCCGAGTCTTCGGCGATCTGCTGGTTGTTCTTGACGGGCGCGCCCTGGCGTCCGGCGGTGGCGCGACCGTCAACCCAAGCCGCACCAGCGGCGTCGAGCCGCGCGCGCAGCGTCTTCACCTGCTCGGCGGACAGCGCTTGCGGGATCTGCACCAGCATCTGGCTAGATCTTGAAGCGGTAGGTGAACGTGCCGACGACGGTGCGGCCGCGGCCGGGCACGGACCGTCCGCCTTCGGACTGCACGACTGCGTCGTAGTAATCCTCGTCGAGAACGTTCTGCACGTTGAGCTGCACGTCGAAGACCGGCTGATGCCAGGCGAGCAGCGCATCGGCGCGCCAGTAGGAATCCACCGACGACACGTTGGCAGTGGTCATGTAGCGCTCGCCGACGTAGTACGCCCCGCCGCCCGCCTCGAAGTGCTGCAGGAAGCGATACGTGCTCCACAGCGAGCCCGCATGCCTAGGCGTGTTGGGGAGCTCGTTGCCGCGGAAGCTGACGCGGTTCTCGCCGGTGCCGGTGCCGTCGTTGGTCGACACGAGCTCGGAGTCCAGGAACGTGTAGCCGCCGATGAGCGACCAGGCGCGGGTGACGCGTCCGACGGCGCCGATCTCGAAGCCCTGCACGCGCGTATCGCCGTCGAGCGAGACGACGCCGGTCTCGCTGGTAGTGCGCGCGTCGGTCTTGTCGACGCGGAACAGCGCCGAGCTCAGCGACAGATCGCCACCGAGCAGATCCCACTTGCCGCCGACCTCGTAGGAGCGTGTCTTCTCCGGCGACACCAGCGCCTGCGTCGCGCTGATGGTGATCGCCTCCGCCGACGGATTGAACGAGCTGCCGTACGAGGCGTAGTAGCTCTGCTCGGAGTCCGGCTGCCAGATCACGCCGCCGCGCAGGCCGGTGCCGTAGTCCGTGCGCTTGAGCTGCGTGGCCGTGCCGTCGGCGTTGGTGATGGTGTCGGCCTGCGCATCGAAGCGATCGCGGCGCACGCCGGCGACGAGCTTCCAGTCCGGCGTGAGCGAGATGGTGTCGTTGACGTAGAGCGCGAGCGTCGTCGCCGTGCCTTCGGTGTGCGTCGGCGCCTGCGCGCGCGTGATGCCGTCCGGGGTCGGTTGCGGCACGAAGCCGCCGAGGTTCTGCGTCCAGCGCGTCGACCAGGTGTAGGCCTGGTTCTGGGTGTCGTCGCGGCCGGCTTCGACGCCGCCGACCATCGTGTGACTGATCGGGCCGGTATCGAATCGCGCGACGAGGTCGAGCTGGTCGAACAGCGAGCGGTCGTCGAGCTCGCGATCGCGGCGGTCGGACTGCACGGTGATCTGGTCCAGCGACGCGCCCTGCTGGGCTACCGGGCACGGCGCCGTCGGTGCGCTGCCGGCGTTGTCGAACGCCGGCGTGCAGACGCGGTACGGCGTCGGGCGCGCGTTGGTCTCGGTGACGTAGCCCTGGAACTGGTTGCGCAGCGTCAGCGCCGGGCTCAGGCGATGCTCGATCCTGACGCGTCCGATGTTGGCGTCCTGGTCGAAGTAGTCGTCGCTGTCGCCGTAGAAGCGATCGTGGCCGACCGGCGCGGGTGCGGGGCCCAGCACCGGGATGCCGTAATCGGGGACGTCGCGATTGCGCTGCACCAGGCCCGAGACCGACAGGTCGGTGTCCTTGCCGAGCTTGAGCCGCAGCGCCGGCGCGACGCCCCAGTCCTTGTTCTCCACGACGTCGCGCGTCGAGCCGATCTTCTGCCCCATCGCGGCCACGCGCACCGCCGCGTCGCTCGACAGCGGCTGATTGAAATCCATCGTTGTGCGGTAGTACTCGTCCGTGCCAAGCGAGAGCGACAGGCTGTTCTTCGATTCGAAGCCCGGCTGCTTGCTCACCTGGTTGACGACGCCGCCGGTGGAGCCGCGGCCGAAGAACAGCGACGAGGGACCTTTGAGAACCTCCACCGATTCCAGCCAGAACGTGTCGCGCTTGTACTGCCCGCGATCGCGCATGCCGTCGAGGTAGACGTCGGTGCGCGCAGTGAAGCCGCGCAGGTTGACGTTGTCGCCGATCTGCCCGCCTTCGCCGGAGGTCATGGTGATGCCGGGCACGTTGCGCAGAGCATCGGTCAGCGTCGTCGCGTTCTGCGCGTCGAGCACGGCGCGGTTGACGATGTTCACCGTCTGCGGGATGTCGCGCACCGGCGCGGGCACCTTGCCGCCGACGTGCGACTGGTCGGGCGTATAGCCGGGCTCCGGCGTGTGGCCGGTGACCTCGAACTCGGGCAACTCGGTGGCCGCGATCTCGCTGGGCTCCTCCTGCGCGAGCGCGGGCATGGCCGGGGCGGCGAACGCAGACAGGATCGCGGCGGCGATCGGCGTGCGGTGGAATCGTCGGGTCTTCTTCACAAGCCTTCCTTTTCGAACGATGCTTGGCGTGGCCGGCGCTGACGCAGGCCAATTCGGTAAACCAGGACGATACGAGTCTAAATGAGAACGATTTGCATTACCACAGGGTCCGGGGCTTTCCTCCTGGCGGTCTTGCTGAGCGCCTGCAGCTCGGCGCCCAAGGTCGACGTCGTCACGCCAGACGAGCATCGGCCGCGCGTCGTCCGCTTCCTGGCCTTCGGCGATGCCGGCAGCGGCTCGGCCCAGCAGGTCGCGATCGGCCAGGCGATGGCCGACGTCTGCGCCTCGCGGCACTGCGACTTCGCGCTGGAGCTCGGCGACAACATCTACGACCAGGGCGTCGACGGGCCCTCCGATCCTTTGTTCGACACGGCCTTCGAGATCCCGTACGCGCCGCTGACCAATCTGCGCGTGCCGATCTACGTCGTCCTCGGCAATCACGACAACAGCACGCCCGGCCCTGCCGACCAGGAAGGCAATCACTTCCCCGGCGACGGCGCCAACAACGCGCGCGGCGATTTCCAGGTTGAGTACGCAAAGCGCCAGGACCTGAAATCGATGTGGCGCATGCCGGCGCGGTTCTATCGCTTCACGGCCCCGCCGCCAGGCTTTGGCGAGAAGCCGCTGGCGGAGTTCTTCGCGCTGGACTCGAGCCCGCTCGCGCACTATCGCGACGATCCGGACCAGGAGAAGTGGAACCCCGAGGCCTACGCGGTGACGCAGCAGACCTGGCTCACCAGGGCGCTGAAGGATTCAGGCGCGCGCTGGAAGATCGCGTTCGCGCACCATCCGTATCTTTCCAACGGCGTGCACGGCAACGCCGGCAGCTACGACGACGATCTGAAGAAGCGCGACAAGAGCAAGGATTCGAAGTACGCGACCGGCAAGCTCTGGAAAAAGCTGCTCGACGACACCGTCTGCGCGCAGGGCGTGCAGCTATACCTGTCGGGTCACGATCACGACCTGGAATGGCTCAAGCCCGTGCCGGGCTGCAGCGACACGGAGTTCCTCCTTTCCGGCGCGGGCGAAGGCGGCGTCAAGCGCCGCACGTTCGGCAAGCTGGATCGCAACGCCACGCGCTGGCAGCAGGACTCCGTCGGCGGATTCTTCTGGATCGAGCTGACCGAGGATCAGATGAAGATCGCGGCGTTCACGGTCGCCGACAACGGCAACATGATCCGCGACGAGAAAGAACAGCCGTTACCGGCGTTCGAGAAGGTGATCGAGCATCCCTAACTTGTAGGAGGGGCTGTTAGCCCCGACTGGTCGCGGCAAACGGCCGCTCCTACACGCCGGCGACTTTGTACGCGTCCGCATCCCGCAGCAGGTCTTCGCCGTTGAGCTGCGTGGCGTTCTTGCCGCCAAGGAAGGTGTGCAGCCCCGACTTCTCGTAGTACGGCTTGATGCGATCGCTCATCAGGCCGATGTATTCCAGGTTCGGGATCAGGCGCTGGAACATGATCTGCCGGAAGGCGTGCATGGTCGGCGCATTCAGGACCACGTCGTCCCAGTCCTTGAGCTTCAGGTGCGTCCCCTCGAACCAGTCGTAATACATCTCGCGGCCGAGGAAGCGGTTGCGCATCAGCAGCGCCACTTCGTAAGCCCAGTCCTCGCGCTCCATGCGCTCCTTTTCCGACAGCTCCTTGGTGATGTGCTCGCGCAGCGCCAGCACGCCGTAGTGCACGTGACGCGCCTCGTCCTGGATCACGTACTTCAGCAATTGCTTCAGGAGCGGCTCGCGCGTGAAGTTGTACATCGACGAGAACGCGCCGAGCGCCAGGCCCTCGACCATGATCTGCATGCCGAGGAACTTAATGTCCCAGCGTGAATCGGTGAGCAGGTCGTCGAGGATCACGAACAGGTTGTCGTTGATCACGTAAACCTTGTTCAGCTTGGAGTCGAGGTAGCGGAAGAACACCTCGAGGTGCCGGCCTTCGTCCATGACCTGCGTGGAGCCGTAGAGCTTGGCGTCGATCCACTGCACGCACTCGGTGACCTGCGCGGCGGCGTAGAGCGCGCCCTGCTCGCCGTGCATGAATTGCGCGAGGCTCCACGCGACCCAGTCGTGGCAAAAGCGCAGCTTCTCCTTCTCGGAGAGCTTGATGCCCTTTTCCTCGAACTGCGGGAACGGCAGGTACGACAGCGGAATCAGCGGCCGCTCGGGATCATACGGGTCGATGCTCGTATCCCACGGAAGATCGCGATCGCCGTTCCATTGATTGGCTACTGCGCGGCGATACAGCTCGTACATCTCCGGATGCTGGCTGGTGTAGGAAAGGTCGAAGTGCGTCGCGTGGCTCGACGGCATCGACGCCGAGTCGCCCTGGCCGCGCCCGAGGAACAGGCCGCGCACCGCCGACGGCGCCATCGACATGCCGACTTTGAGATTGCCGACCGAGGTCAGCATCTTGATGCTGTCGAAGGTCGAGTAGATGGTGTTCTGCGCCTTGATCGGCAGGCCTTTCAGCATGCGCGGCGTGGGCGCAGCGGGACCGTGCTTGGTATCCGAAAGATCATTCATGGCTTGCACCTACGCGTCGACAACCAACCTGCCCAGAGCATACGCCGAACATGCGAGGGTATGCCCGCTTACCTTCTCCTCCTCGGAGAGGCAGTTGGGCTCGGACAGCGCGACCTGTCCTTCGAGCACGCGCATCTTGCAGCTGCCGCAGCCGCCGACCGTGCACGAGAACGGCAGCGGCAGGCCTTCGCGCAGACCTGCTTCCAGAATGGTTTCACCGACTTGCTGGGTGACGAGCTTGTGCGAGCGGCGGAACGCGATCTCCTGCGGCTGCGTCGGCTTGGCGTGCACCAGCTGCGCAGCAGCGAGGAAGCGCTCGCGATGGATCTGTGGCGCCGCGACACCGCGCGCGCGCAAACCCTGCTCCGCATGATCCATCAGCCCCGTGGGTCCGCAGAGGTAATAGGTCGCGTCCTTGAATTCCAGCAGCTCGGCGGCGCGGCCTGGGCCAAGGCGGCCGCCTGCGCTCGAGAGCACGTGCACCACTTCCAGATTCGGATGCTTCGCGCGCAGCTCGCCGAGCCGCACCGCGAAGATGACGTCGGCCTCGTTGCGATTGGCGTAGACGAGCTTGATGCGGCGCGCGGGATTCTTCGCGAGCGCGGTCTCGATCAGGCTGATCACCGGCGTGATGCCGCTGCCGGCGGCAAGGAAGGCGAGCGGTCCCTCGCCTTCCGTCAGCACGAACTCGCCACTGGGCCCCAGCACGGTGTAGCGATCGCCGGCCTTGAGCCTGCGCAGCAGGAAGTCCGAGGCGCGGCCGCTGGGGATCGCCTTGACCGTGCAGGCGATGCGCGAGCCTTCGGCGGACGAGAGCGAGTACGCGCGCTTCACCGGCGTGCCGTCGATCTCGAAGCAATGCGTCAGGTATTGTCCGGCCCTGAACGTGAACGGCCGGCTGTCCTCCGGCTCGAGCACGATGGTGATCGCCTGCGGCGTTTCGCGGATCACTTCGGCGACGCGCACTGCGCGGCTCGACAGCGCCTGCCCCGATCGCTGCCAGCGCCGCGATGCCCCTTCGGGCCGCGGCAAGGTCACGCGCCGGGGTCTTGAGCCGAACATGCGAAGTCACTCCTTGAAAGCGGCCCGACTCTGCGGCAGTGGGTGAAGGGGTGTCAAACGAGGCCGTCAGCGATTAGGATGCGCGACCGCCACGGAGGGCAGATGAAGAAAGCGTGTCGAAAGGCTGGCGTCTTGCTCGCGCTTTGCGCGGGCGCAAGCGTCGCGTCTCCGCCGGAAACGGTGCGCTTCCTGGCCTTCGGCGACGCCGGATCTGGCGGCGGTGCGCAGTACGCCGTGGCCACGGCGATGGCCGACGTCTGTGCCGCGCGCGGCTGCGATTTCGCCGTGGTGCTCGGCGACAACTTCTATCCGGACGGCGTGCACTCCGCGCGCGACCTGCAGTTCGAAACCAAGTTCGAGGAGCCCTACGAGGCGCTCAAGATCCCGTTCTTCGTCGTGCTGGGCAACCACGACAACGGCGAGGACGGCGCGCACAACCGTTACGGCGACTACCAGGTCGAGTACGCACAGCGCGACGATCGCGTCAGCGACCGGTTCCGGATGCCGGCGCGGTATTACCAGTTCTCCGCCCCGTTGCAGGGCGCCGCGGCGTACATCGACTTCTTCGCCATCGATTCGACGCCACTCACGCGCTACGCCGGCGATCCCGATCCGAAATGGAGTCCCGAGGTCTACGGCGTGGCGCAACTGCGCTGGCTGCAGGAGGCGCTGCACGATTCGAAGGCCGCGTGGAAGATCGCGCTGGCGCATCAGCCGTACGCGCCGGACAGCCCGCGCTGGAAGGAATTCGTCGAGCGCAGCGTCTGCGCCGCCGGCGTCGATCTGATGCTGCAAGGTCACGACCACCACCTGGAATGGTCCAAGCAGTTCCGTAGTTGCGGCCGCACCGAGTTCGTCACCTCCGGTGCCGGTGGAGCGCACCTGACTGCGCCGCCGGCGGGCGGTCCGCCCGCGCACTGGCAGAAAGGCGATCGCTACGGATTCTTCTGGTTCGAGGTCAGCCGCGAGCGGCTCACGGGCGTGGCCTTCGGGCTGGACGAGGCCGCGGAGCTGCCGCTCGACGCCGGCGGCAAGCCGAAGGTCGCCTTTCAGCGCACGCTGGAGCGAAAGCGCTAACAATAGTGGGGTATGACTTTCCGGCTCCTCCCGCTTGCGCTGCTGTGTCTTGCCGCGCACGCCGACGCGGCCGCGCCCGCGCCGGCGCCTAAAGAAACCGTGCGCTTCGTCGCCCTGGGCGACGCCGGGTCGGGCCGGGTCGGACAGATGGCGGTCGCGCAGGCGATGTCAGAGGTCTGCGCCACGCGCGGCTGCGATTTCGCGGTGATGCTCGGCGACAACTTCTATCCCGACGGCGTGCACTCGGCGCACGACCGGCAGTTCGAGACCAAGTTCGAGGAGCCCTACGAAGAGCTCGACATCCCGTTCTTCGCCGTTCTCGGCGACCACGATAACGGCGAGGACGGTGCGCACAACCGCTACGGCGACTACCAGGTCGAGTACTCGCGCCGCCAGGATCGCAGCAGCGACAAGTGGCACATGCCGGCGCGCTATTACCAGTTCAACGCTCCGACCAACGCCAGCCGGTCGCTGGTGGAGTTCTTCGCGCTGGACTCCACGCCGGTCGCGCCCTCCGCGGACGATCCCGATCCGACGTGGAAGGCCGAGGCCTACGCCGAGAAGCAGCTGTCGTGGCTGCAAAAGGCGCTAAAGGCGTCCACAGCTGTGTGGAAGATCGCCATCGCGCATCATCCGTACGTGTCCGGGGGTGGCCACGGCAGCGCCGGGCGCTACCTGGTCCGATCTCCCACGAGCCGACATGCGGGCGGGAAGTTGTGGCGCGATCTCGTCGACAAGAGCATCTGCGCGGCGGGCGTCGACCTGATGCTGCAGGCCCATGACCATGATCTGCAGTGGCTCAAGCCCGTGGCGGCGTGCGGCAGGACCGAGTTCGTGACGTCGGGCGCCGGCGGCGCGCAGGTGACGGCGCTGTTCAGCAAGGATCAGGCGGCGTTCTGGCAGCAGGGTGGGCGCTACGGGTTCTTCTGGTTCGAGCTCGATCGCACGCGCCTCACCGGCGCTGCATTCGCGCTCGACGAGGACGCGGAGCTGCCGCGCGACGAGGACGCACGGCCCAAGCCGGTGTTCATGCGGACGTTGTGTAGGAGGGGCTGTTAGCCCCGACCGTGTCGCGGCCAACGGCCGCTCCTACACCTCGGTACGCAGGAAGTGCAGCCCCAGGTAGATCCGCGGATCGATCAGCAGACCCTCGCCGCGCTTGCGCGCGAGGAACTGCTCGAGCTCGCCCGGCTCTACCAGGTGCACGGTGATGTCCTCGCCTTCCACGCCGCCGCCGACGCCGCTTTTCTCGGCGTTGACGATGCGCGCCAGGTGCACCATCTCTGAGGTGAGACCCGGCGCGGTCGGGCCGGAATAGACGACCCGCGCCTCGTGCGAGAAATAGCCGGTCTCCTCCATGAGCTCGCGCAGCGCGCAGGTCTCCACCTTCTCGCCACGATGCGCAGCCTCGTCACCGACGATGCCGGCCGGAAGCTCGATCGTGCGCGCGTTCACCGGCACGCGCGGCTGCTCGACCAGGATGATGCGGCCGTCGGAGGTCGTGGCCATGATGTGGACGGCGCCGCTGGAATGCACGCGGCTGACGAACTCCCATCGCCCGATCTTGTTGAGGCGCAGGAATTTCCCTTCCGCCAGGATCTCGTGCTTGTCGGCGTGCTTGTCGTTGCTCATGTTTTCTTCCCGCGATCCCTGGCGACGGCGTTGGCGTAATCCTCGCGCAGCACCTTCATCGGGTGCGACGCGGTGACCTGGCCCATGAACGGCGGCCAGATCGAATAGCCCAGCATCTCCTGCACGCGGGGCGACATGTCGCGTGCAATCTCGCGCGGCACCCCAAAGAAGAAGTTCTCCTGCTGGCGCGCCCAGGGCTCGCAGGTACTGGTTGGAGAACGCCAGGCGCGGCTTGTCGCTGCGATTGGCGCCGCCGCGATGCAGCAGCGTGCCGAGGAAGAACACGCAGGCGCCGGCCGGCATGGTCACGGGCTCGAGCTGGCACTCCAGGTCGGGGTGGGCCGGCGCCTCGGTGTCCAAGCCGTTGTCGTAGATGTTCTGCACGCGCTCGTCGCCCCAGGCGTGACTGCCGGGGATGACCTCGGTGCCGCCGTTCTCGGCGGTGAAGTCGTCGACGGCGACGATGGTACTGACGCTGATCGGCGCGCGCGGGCGCGGCAGCGTGTAGAAGGCATCGTCCGAGTGGATCGGCTGTGGCGTCTCGCCGGGGTAGATGCAGATCGCCTGGCTCGCCGTCAGCAGGTAGCCCGGCTTCAGGAACTTCGCGCACAGCGCCATCACGCGCGCGTCGTCGACGATGCGCTCGAAAACCTTGGCGCGCGCGACCAGCGTGTAGACGCGCTCGGTCTTGTAGCCCTCGAAGTTGTTGCGGCCGCTGTGCGTGGACAAGTGCGGCTTGAGCTCGCGGCGCACTTCCGAGAGAACTTCCGCCGACAGGAAGTCCTTGATGATGGTGTAGCCCTGCTCGCGCAGCTGTTGCAGGTGCGCGGCGATGTCGAAGCCGCTGTTGAGGTCGTTGCTCATCGCTTGCTGCTCGCGCGCGGCGCCGCCTTCGCCAGCGGGCCGACCGACCAGCCGGGCTTTGGCCCCTGCGCCAGTGGGCGCGTGAGGAACGAGAGCATGCTGCGGGCCTGGGCTTCGAATCCGAATGGCGGGTTCACCACCAGCATGCCGCAGCCCCGCATCTGTCCCTCGGCGCGCGCGCCGGTATCGAACTCCAGGCGGATCGCCGGGCGATCTAGCTCGGCGCCCTGGCGGCGCAGGAAGCGATCGGCAGCGTGCCGGTTCTTGACCGGGTACCAGGCCGCGTAGACGCCGTTGGCGAAGCGGCCGACGGCGCGCTGCAGGAATTCGCCGACGATGTCGAACTCGTCTCGCGCCTCGAACGGCGGGTCGATCAGCACGAGGCCGCGCTTCTCGGCCGGCGGCAGCAGCGCGTAGGCCTCGTAGCCGTCGCGCGCATGCACCGCCACGCGCGCGTCGCGGCCCAGCGCTTTCTTCAGCGACGCGGCGACCTCGGGGATCTTCTCGCAGAACGCCAGCCGATCCTGCGGCCGCGCCAGCGCCTGCGCGATCAGCGGCGAGCCCGGGTAGCCGCGCAGCTGCTCGTCGGGATTGAGCGCGGCGACCAGCCGCAGCAGCTCGGTCAGCGGCGACTCGCGCGAGCGCAGGTTCCACAGCCGGGCGATGCCGTCCTGGAATTCGCCGGTGCGCGCGGCCTCGCGCGACAGGTCGTAGCTGCCGGCGCCGGAATGGGTCTCCAGGTAGAACCACGGCGCTTCCTTGCGGTTGAGGGCGGAAAGCAAGGCGCCCAGCAGCGCGTGCTTGAACACGTCGCCGAAGTTGCCTGCGTGGTAGCTGTGTTGGTAGTGCAAGGAAGCCGGGAGTTAGGATGCGCACTCGATTATCGCGCACCGGTCCGGAGACGACATGAGCGGCGACGACAACATCAAGTCCGTACTCGGCGAGAACCGCAAGTTCCCCCCGCCCGCCGCGTTCGCGGCCAAGGCCCGGGTCGACGCGAACGGCCTGGCGAAGCTCAACGCTGAAGCGGAAAAGGATCCGGTCGCGTTCTGGGCGCGACTGGCGCGCGAGGAGCTGGCTTGGAAGCAGCCCTTCACCAAGGCGCTGGACGACTCCAAGGCGCCCAACTACCAGTGGTTCACCGACGGCACGCTCAACGTCTCGTTCAATTGCCTGGACCGGCACCTGGAAAAGCACGCCGACAAGATCGCCATCATCGGCGAGGGCGAGAAGGGCGACGTGCGGAAGTTCACCTATCGCCAGCTGCACGAGCAGGTGTGCAAGCTCGCCAACGCGATCACGTCGCTGGGTGTCACAAAGGGCGATCGCGTCGTGATCTACATGCCGATGGTCCCGGAAGCGGTGATGGCGATGCAGGCCTGCGCGCGCATCGGCGCGATCCACTCGGTGGTGTTCGGCGGATTCTCGGCGCAGTCGGTCAAGGATCGCGTCGAGGACGCCGGCGCCGTGCTGCTGATCACCGCCGATGGCGGCACGCGCGGCGGCAACGTCGTGGAATTGAAAAAGGCCGTCGACGAAGCGCTCTCGTCCGGCTGCAAAACCATCCAGAACGTGCTGGTCTACAAGCGCACCGGTCACGACATCGCCTGGACCCGCGATCGCGACGTCTGGTGGCACGACCTGGTGGACAAGCAGAAAGCGCAGTGCGAGCCGGAGTGGGTCGATGCCGAGCACCCGCTGTACCTCCTCTACACCTCCGGGTCCACCGGAAAACCCAAGGGCATCCAGCATGCATCGGCCGGCTACCTGCTCGGCGTGCACGTCACCAGCCAGTGGGTGTTCGATCTCAAGGACGAGGACGTGTTCTGGTGCACCGCCGACGTCGGCTGGGTCACCGGTCATTCGTATGTCTGCTACGGGCCACTGTCGTGCGGCGCGACCATCGTCATGTACGAAGGTGCGCCCACGATTCCCGACGCGGGGCGCTTCTGGAAGATCGCGCAGGATCACGGCGTCACCATCTTCTACACCGCGCCGACCGCGATCCGCGCGCTGATGAAGATGGGCGAGGAATTCCCCAACAAGCACGACCTGTCGAAGCTGCGCCTTCTGGGCAGCGTCGGCGAGCCGATCAATCCCGAAGCCTGGATTTGGTATCACCGCGTGATCGGCAAGGAGAAGCTGCCGATCGTCGACACCTGGTGGCAGACGGAGACGGGCATGATCATGATCTCGCCGGTGCCGGGCGCGACCTCGACCAAGCCGGGCTCGTGCACGCAACCATTGCCCGGCGTCTTCGCCGACGTCGTCGACGAGAAGGGCAACGCAGTGACCAACCCCGATCAGGGCGGCTATCTGGTCGTGAAGAAACCCTGGCCGTCGATGCTGCGCACGATCTGGGGCGACAACGATCGCTACCTCAAGACCTACTGGGCCAAGTTCAAGAACAGGTACTACGTCGCCGGCGACTCCACGCATCGCGACGCCGATGGCTGCTACTGGATCATGGGCCGCATGGACGACGTGCTGAAGGTCGCGGGGCATCGCCTCGGCACGATGGAGATCGAGAGCGCGCTGGTCGCGCATCCGCGCGTTGCCGAAGCCGCGGTGGTTGGACGTCCGCACGAGGTCAAGGGCGAGGCGATCTGCGCCTTCGTGATCTGCCGCGGCGCGCGTCCGACCGGCGCCGAAGCCGAGAAGCTGGTGAAGGAGCTGCGCGAGTTCGTCGGCAAGAACATGGGCCCGATCGCCAAGCCCGATGACATCCGCTTCGCGGAGAACCTTCCCAAGACCCGCAGCGGCAAGATCATGCGCCGGCTGCTGCGCTCCATCGCCAGGGGCGAGGAGATCACGCAGGACGTGTCGACGCTGGAGAACCCGGCGATCGTGGAGCAGCTCGCCGGTAAAGCCTAGTTACGCCAAGTGTCCGGCGATGCGCAGCACCAGCTCCGCCATCGCTTCCTTGGCGTCGTAGTAGTGCCACTCGCGCAATGGGAACTCGATCAGCCAGACCGCGTTGAGCGACGGATGCGCGCCCGCCGGGTGCCGGCGTGACAGCGTGAACAGCGAATAGCCGCGCTTGTCGTTGTGATCGACCAGCTTGACCGAGATGTCGCGCTGGTCGCGCGAGATGGTGAAGTAGATGAGGTTGGGATGACCTTGGACCTTGCGCTCGAGCTCGCGCATCGACTCCAGCACGTGCTGCCAGTCTGCGTCGATCTTGGATTGCTGATCCTGGGTCTCGCGTTGCTGCACCTGGCGATCGCGGCGGATTCCGGTGACCATCTGGTCGAAGATCGCCGGCGCCGACTCCCAGTCGATCACGGTCGAGCGGGTCGGCTCGGCAGGCTTGGCGGGCGCCGTCACCTGGTGCACCAGCGGCACCTCTGCAGACCGGTCCTTCTCGCTCGCCCTGGCCATTTCGTCGAGCTTGCGCTGGACTTCCTCGGAGGAGATCAGATCGGCATGCACCGGTATTTCGTTTTCGGGCAGCTGCGCCCCGGGCTTGAGGAAGGCCGGTGTGACGTCCGGCTTCGGCGGCGCGGGCGGGCTCGTCGGCCGCGGGTGCGGCGGCGGGCTGCTGTATCCCCGCAGGATTCCGGCGTCTGGAGGCGCGGCTGGTTTGGACGCCGCTTCGCCCGTTCTGGGCGTCGGCTTGTCAGGCGCAGGAGCGGCCGGCCCGCCCCGGAGAAAATACGGAATCTCGGGAGCCTTGACCGGCTTATCGGCAGGCCTGGGGGCTGAATCCTTGGATTGACCCGGCTTGGCCTGCAGAAATGGCGGAACTTCCGCCGGATCATCCGGCTTCTTCCCCGCGGACATCGCCCCTCCAGCTCTTCCGTGCTTATGCAACGCTAAGCGCGATGATACGGGTGATTCGTCAGCCGAGTCCACGCCCGATACAGCTGCTCGGCCACCAGTACCCGCGCCAAGGCGTGGGGCAGGGTGAGCCTGGAGAGTGACCAGCGCCGGTCCGCCCGAGCCAGGGCTTCCGGGGCCAGGCCGTCGGGCCCACCGATCAGCAGGGCAACGTCTCGGCCGCCCTGCAGCCAACCCTTGAGGGCCTGCGCCCACTGGTCGGTCCCCAGTGTTTCACCGCCCTCTTCGAACGCGATGACCCGTGCGTCCGCAGGAATGGCCTTCAGGATTTTTTCCGCCTCCGCGCGCTTGAGCCGGGGAATGTCGGCGTTCTTGCCGCGTTCCGCCACGGGAATCTCGACGAGCTCCAGCTTGCATTCCCGCGGCATCCGCCCCGCGTAGTCCGCGAAGCCTTCCTTGACCCATCCCGGCATGCGCGTGCCGACGGCGATGAGCCGGATTCTCATGCGGTCGCCCTACCCGACGGCGGCCGGCTTCGCCTGCTCCTGGATGTCCCAGAGCTTTTCCAGCTGGTAGAACGCGCGCGTCGACAGCTGCATCACGTGCACCACGATGCCGCCGAGGTCCACCAGCGCCCACTCACCCTGCTCCAGGCCTTGCAGGCCGCGCGGCCGCAGGCCGAGCTGCTTGAACCGGTCGACCACCGCGTCGGCGATCGACTTCACGTGGCGGCTCGAGGTGCCGCTGCACACGATCATGGTGTCGGTGATCGTGGTGAGGTTGCGCACGTCCAGGACCCGGATGTCGAAGCCCTTCACGTCCTCGATCGCGGCGACCGCGAGCTTGGCGTAATCCAGGGCCGGCTCGCTCTTGGCGACGGAGGGTTTGGCCGAGCCGCGCTTGGCGGGCTTGCGCTTAATGGGTGATCGAATCTTCATCTTTGGTTAGGGCGGCGATATCCGTTGGAGTGAGTGAGTTGAGAATGGCGTCCGGCACCAGACCGCGTACCGACTGCCCCGCCTTGAGCCTGCGGCGGATGCGGGTGGAAGAGATGTCGAGCGCGGGCAGCTCCAGGCGTATCCAGCAGCCGGCGTGCTGCTCGCGCAGCGTCTCGGCGTCGGGAGCTTCCCGGCCGGCGAGCGCCTCCAGGACTTCGCGCGACGGCGAGTGCGCGCCGGGACGGGTGATCACTGCCAGATGCGCCAGCTCGAGGATCTGCTGCCAGCGATGCCACATGTGCAGGTGCGCGAAGGCGTCGGCGCCCATCAGCAAGCACAGCGGCGTGCGCGGATGCAGCTTGTGCAGGTCGGCCAGCGTGTCGACGGTGTAGGAAGGACCGTTGCGAAGGATCTCGCAGTCGTCGACCAGCAATCCCCGCTCACGCCGCGTCGCCAGCCGCACCCATTCGAAGCGGCGCTGCGGGCTCACGCGGGAATCGGGGCGATGCGGAGGATGCGCGGTCGGCACCAGGCGCAGCTGGGAAAGGCCCAGGCGCTCGCGCGCTTCGATTGCGAGCCGCAGGTGTCCGGTGTGGAAGGGCGCGAAGGCGCCACCGAATACGCCGATGAAGCCCCGCCGCATCAGTTACCGATGCCCAAGCGGCCCGCCGTGCGCGTTACCTGACGTGGCCGTCTCCCAGCACGACCCATTTCTGGGACGTCAGGCCTTCGAGGCCGACCGGTCCGCGGGCGTGGAATTTGTCGGTGCTGATGCCGATCTCGGCGCCGAGTCCGTACTCGTAACCGTCCGCGAAGCGCGTCGAGGCATTGACCATCACTGAGCTCGAGTCTACCTCACGCAGGAACTTGCGCGCACGGGTGTAGTTCTCGGTGACGATCGAGTCGGTGTGCTTGGAGCCGTACTTGGCGATGTGGGCGATGGCGTCGTCGATGCCGTCGACCACCTTGATCGACAGGATCGGGGCGAGATACTCCGTCCGCCAGTCCTCCTCGCTCGCCGGCCGCGCGTCCTGCAGGATGCGCCGCGTGCGCTCGCAGCCGCGCAGCTCCACGCCGTGCTCGCTGTAGATGCGGCCAAGCTCCGGCAGCACCTTGTCGGCGATCGGCGCGTCGACCAGCAGGGTCTCCATGGTGTTGCAGGTGCCGTAGCGCTGGGTCTTGGCGTTGACCGCGATCGGGATCGCCTTCTCGCGGTCGGCTTCGCGGTCGATGAACACGTGGCAAATGCCGTCGAGATGCTTGATCACCGGTACCTTGGCGGATTCCGACACCGCTGCGACCAGGCCCTTGCCTCCGCGCGGGATGATCACGTCCACGTACTCGGGCATCGCCACCAGATTGCCGACCGTGCGGCGATCGGTGATGTCCAGCACCTGCACGGTTTCCGGCGGCAGGCGCGAGTCCGACAGCGCGCGCTCCACCGCCCGCGCGATCGCCTGATTGGAATGCACCGCTTCCGACCCGCCGCGCAGGATGCTGGCGTTGCCGGACTTCAGGCACAGCGCCGCGGCGTCTGCGGTGACGTTGGGGCGTGATTCGTAAATGATGCCGACGACGCCGAGCGGCACGCGCATCTTCCCCACCTGGATGCCGGAGGGACGCAGCTTGAGGTCGGTCATCTCGCCGACCGGATCCGGCAGGTTGGCGATCTGGATCACGCCATCGGCCATCGCGGCGATGCGGTCTTCGTTCAATTGCAGCCGATCGAGCATGGCCGCGTCGAGCTTGGCCGAGCGTCCAGCCGCGAGGTCCTGCGCATTGGCGCCAAGGATGCTGCGGGTCTCGCTCTTGAGGATGTCCGCCAGCGCGAACAGGCAGGCGTTCTTCTGCCCCGTATCCGCCCGCGCGATGTGGCGGGCAGCGCCCCGGGCCCGCTCGCCCTTCTGGCGCATATACGCCGTTATTGCGGCGTCACTGATCTTGCTCGTGGACTTGGGGGGTACTTTGATGGCAGCAGGGCTCATATCGATCGCGGACCTTCAGAGAAAACTCGCTTTGCCATACCGACCTCAGGACTTCGCGCGGGGAGACTTCAGGCGGCGGAACGAAGCGTCGCTTCGTCGACCCCACTGGCAGCCGTGATGAATGTTAGCAGGTCCTCCCAGGCTTGCTCGTAGAAACCCTGTTTGTAGGCGGCGTCGACGTCTGCGCAGCGCGCCAGCCAGCCCAGGATCTGCGGGGTCTTGGCACGCTCCAAACCCTTGATGAAGCTGGGCTGGCGACTCTTCCAGATGCGCACCTGCTCTACCGCTGCCGCGGCGTTGCGGGTTTTTTCATGCACCAGCGCCGCCGACGCCCAGCAGCGCAGGTCGTAGGCCAGCGCGCCGAGGAGCTTGGGGATCTCCTCGCCCTCGTCGCGCAGCCGCTGCAAAGCCCGTGCCGCACCGGCGGCATCCCCCGACAAAATCTTGTCGGAGAGGTCAAAAGCCTCGAAGCGCGCGCTATCGGCGACTGCGGAGCGTATTTCCTCGGCTCCGATCGGCCCTTTCGGGAACAATAATTTGAGTTTCTCGACATCCTGGGCCGCGGCGAGAAGGTGGCCCTCGGTGCGTTCGGCGAGCAGCTGGATCGCTTCGGCGTCAGCAGAGAGGCCGGCCTGCTTGAGCCGACCCTGCAGCCAGGCCGCCAGCTTGTCGGCTTTCACCTGCTCGCAATACAAGCTCGCTCCCGCTTGCTCCAGCGCGAGGAACCAGCCCGCCTGACGCGCGCGCCAGTCGAGCTTGCCGCAGACGACGATGAGGATGGTGTCCGGCGCTGGGTTGCGCGCGAGCTCCGGCAGGATCTTGACGCCGCTGCCGCTGCCCTTCTCCGAATCGCCTTCCTCGCCGTCGTCCGCGGACTTCCTGCGGCCCGGCGCGATACCGCGCGGCATGCGCAGCTCGACCATGCGACGGCTCGCGAACAGCGACATGCTCGCGTAGGACTCGATCAGGCGCTGCCAGTCGAACCCTGGTTCCACCTCCAGGATCTCCCGCTCGCTGTAGCCATGCTGGCGCGCCGCGGCGCGGATCGCGTCGAGCGATTCCTCGATCAGGAGCGGCTCTTCTCCGCCGACGACGTAGATCGGCGCGAGCCCCCGGGCCAGATGCGAGGACAGCTGATTGGGATAAAGGCGCATGGCCGGGGTCGTAGAATGGAGTCTCATTCTAGGTGGATTTTTCGCCCACCGAAGGAAGCCGATGCCCCGTCAATACTCCTCCGCCGATCGTCTGCTGATGCGCCTGCAGAGTGGCCTGTCGCGCGCGGCGAGCACGGCGCGGTCCGCCGACGCCGAGCCCGAGACCGGTCTCGACGCGGCTGCGCGCCGGCATGCGGCCGGTCTGATGCGCGTCAACCACGCCGGCGAGATCGCGGCGCAGGCGCTCTACCAGGGACAGGCGCTGACTGCGCGCGATCCGAAGGTCCGCGCGCACATGCTGGAGGCCGCGCGCGAAGAGCAACAGCACCTGCGCTGGTGCGAAGAGCGGCTGGCTGAGTTGGGCGCCACCCCAAGCGTCCTGAAACCCCTGTGGCACGCCGGCTCGTTCGCGATCGGCGCAGCGGCAGGCCTCGCCGGCGACCACTGGAGCCTGGGGTTCGTGGCGGAAACAGAGAAGCAGGTTTCCGAGCACCTGGAAGATCACCTGCAGAAGCTGCCGCCGGACGATGCCAGGAGCCGGGCGATCGTGACGAAGATGCGCGAGGACGAGTCGCGGCACGGGCGACGCGCCGAAGCTGCAGGAGGAAAGCCGCTGCCTTCGCCAGTGCGCGCGCTCATGCGCGGCGTGGCGCGGATCATGAAGTTCGGAGCGTACCGGCTCTAGTGCCGGCGATGACGCTGCGCAGCACGTCGGGGTTGACCGGCTTGGTCAGATGGTCGTCGAAGCCGGCGTCGAAGCTCTGCTGCACGTCCTCGGCGCGGCCGTAGCCCGTCACCGCAATCAGGCGCACGTCGGCGAAGGCCGCAAGCTCGCGCAGCTGGCGCGCAACTTCGTAACCGGAGACGCCGGGCATGCCGATGTCCAGGAGGATCACGTCGGGACGGAATTCCTTGGCGACCGCCAGCGCGCTGTGTCCGTCGCCGGCGATGCGCACGACGTGACCGGCGGCCTCGAGGAGGATCTGCATCATGCGCAGGCCATCGACGTTGTCGTCGACGATCAGGATCCGGCCCACCTTGCCCGCCGGCGCGAGCGCCGCTTGCGCTGCGCCTTTCATGGGACGTGCGTTCAGGCCGCGACCGGGACCGGCGTCGAGCCGGGGTCGAACGAGCGCTCGGGAGCGACGTCGGCCGCGCTGTGGATGGTCACCGAGCAGCCGGTCTCGTCGATATAGGACAGGCAGTAGGTGACGCCCTGGTACTTGGATCCGAACACCTTCAGGGGCGAGGAGAACCCTTCCTGCAACAAGACCCAGCGACCGCCCTGCAGGCGGAGGTGGCAATTACGTTTGCTTCGAAACATTCGTCGATTCCTGGCGAGGTGGTGATGCGTGTCCTTACGCTGCGATCCCGATCGGCTGCGCGCCGCCCGGATAGGTACGGGCTTCCTGGAGGCTGCCGTCCAGGCGGTGGATCGTCAGCGATCCGCCGAAGTGTTCGATGTAGCTCAAGCTGTAGTTCACACCCTCGCGCTTGGTCCAGAACGTCCGGATCGGCGTCGCCGAGCCATCCTTCTCGAGCATCCAGTGGCCGCCCCTCAGCAGCAGGTGGTATTGGCTCATGTCGTTTTCCCCCTCGCATCCCCACAGAACGGCCTTCGGTACTGCAACGGACATGCCATTGCTGCATCGCGAAATAGGCTGTGGATAGATCGCGGGCGAGGCTACGCCCGGCTTGGGTTTCAGCGCCCGGCGGTCAACAAATGCTCAGGTGGGAAGTGTCCGCTCGGGAGGGCTGTGCGGGCAAAGTGCAAGCGGACGATCGTGCAGGTCGTGCAACGTGCGACGTCGAACCGGCCTATCGCTGGATGTTGCGCCCGTAGAAGATTTCCATGATCTCGTAGTTGACGCGGTCACGGATGCGCTTGGCCTCGCGCGGGGGGAGCTCGGCGGCGCCTTCTCCGAAGAGGTAGGTGTCCAGGTCCAGCTCCTTGAGCCGCATCTTCGTGTGGAAGATGTATTCCTGGTACACGCAGACGTCCACCATCTGGTACTTGTCGCGGATGTCCTTGGCGACGAAGTTCTGGATCGAGTCGATCTGGTGATCGATGTAATGCTTCATGCCGCGCACGTTGCGGGTGAAGCCGCGCACGCGGTAATCCATCACCACGATGTCGGACTCGAAGCTGTTGATCAGGTAGTTCAGCGCCTTCAGCGGCGAGATCTTGCCGCAGGTCGAGACGTCGATGTCGGCGCGGAAGGTGGAGATGCCGTTGTCCGGGTGCGTCTCCGGATAGGTGTGCACCGTGATATGGCTCTTGTCTAGGTGCGTGACGACGGAGTTCTTCGGCACGTGCAGGCCATCGTGATGGCCTTCCGAGATCAGCATGGTGACCGACGCGCCCTGCGGATCGTAGTCCTGGCGGGCGACGTTGAGGATGTTGGCGCCGATGATGTTGGCGACCTCGGTCAGGATCGCGGTGAGGCGCTCGGCGTTGTAGGCCTCGTCGATGTATTCGACGTATTCCTGCTGATGCTGCTTGGTGCGCGCGAAGCAGATGTCGTAGATGTTGAACGACAGCGACTTGGTGAGGTTGTTGAAGCCGTGCAGCTTGAGCTTCAGCTCCTTGCTCCTCTGGGTTGCCTTCGCCAATTCCTTTAATCCCCGGTCGCTTAAATAGAAAACACGCGGTAGCCAATTGATCGGCGGCTAAAGCCGCCGGGCCCGCGTGCGTCGCGCGCAATTATGAGCCAAAACTTCCCGGATGTGGTGCTTATTTCGCCGCTGCAATCTCGTAGTCGTGCGTCACCTTCACGCCGCCGCCCTGCAGCATGATCGAGGCCGAGCAGTACTTGTCCGACGACAGCTCGACTGCGCGCTTCACATGGTTCTCCGAGAGCTCGCGGCCGCTGATCACGAAGTGCAGGTGGATCTCGGTGAACACCTTGGGATCGGTCTCTGCACGCTTGCCCTTCACCTCGACCACGCAGTCGGTGACGGCCTGCCGCGCCTTCTTGAGGATGTGCACGACGTCGACCGCCGAGCAGGAGCCGACCGACAGCAGCATCAGCTCCATCGGTCGCGGGCCGAGGTTGCGGCCGCCGATGTCCTGCGGCCCATCGATGACGATGGCGTGGCCGCTGCCGGTCTCGCCGACGAAGGCGGCGTTTTCCGCCCACTTGATGCGCGCTTGCAAGGGAGATCTCCGGGGAGCCACGGCGAGGTGTGTTATTTTCGGGCAAACACTGGAGTGACGCCAGAACCGTGAGCTCGAAAGCACTCTCACATCCAGCGGTCAGGGATTTCATCGCACGCGCCCACAAGCGCAGCATCCCGCCTAAGCACACCATCGTGCGCGCCGGCGAGGTGCCCGACTCGCTCTATCTGATCCTCGAGGGCTCGGTCAGCGTGATGCTCGAGGACGAGGACGGCCGCGAGATCGTGCTCGCCTATCTCAACGGCGGCGACTTCTTCGGCGAGATGTGCCTGTTCCCCGAGCAGCAAACGCGCAGCGCCATCGTCAACTCGCGCGTGGCGACGCTGGTCGCGCAGCTGGGCTACGACGCGTTCCGCGCGTTCGCGCACCAGCATCCGGACATCATGTTCGTGATCGCCGAGCAGCTGGCGCTGCGCCTGCGCGACACCAGCCGACGGCTGTCGGACCTGGCGTTCCTGGACGTCGCCGGCCGCACCGCGCGCGCATTGCTGGAGATGGCCGACTCGCCCGAAGCCAAGGCCAACCCGCGCGGCACCATGGTGCGCGTCGCCCGTCAGGAGCTCGCGCGCGTCGTCGGCTGCTCGCGGGAGATGGCGGGCCGCGTGCTGAAGCGCCTCGAGGAGAACGGCGTGATCAGCATGCAGGGGCGCAACGTCCTGCTGCTGGGGATCGACAGCAAGACCGCCGGTTAACGCAACAACTCGCGCAGCGACGCACCCGGGCTCGGCTGCCGCATCAGGGATTCGCCGATCAGGAAGCGATGCACGCCGGCGTCGCGCATGCGTCGCACGTCGGCGGGCGTGAAAATGCCGCTCTCGGTGACCACCTCGGCATCGTCGGGCAGGAGTGGCAGCAGCTCGAGCGTCGTCTCCAGCCGCACCTCAAAGGTGCGCAGGTTGCGATTGTTGATGCCGAGCAGCGCCGCCGCTCCGAGCCCGGCGCGCAGCACCTGCTCGAGCTCCGCGCGATCGTGAACCTCGACCAGCACGTCGAGCTGCAGGCTGCGCGCGCACGCGTGCAGCTCCGCGAGCTTCGTGCCCGATAGCGCGGCGGCGATCAGCAGCACGCAGTCGGCGCCGATGGCGCGTGCTTCGAGCACCTGCATCTCGTCGCTGATGAAATCCTTGCGGATCACCGGCAGCGTGCACGCGGCGCGGGCCTGTCGCAGGTGATCGTTACCTCCCTGGAAGAATTGCTCGTCGGTCAACACCGACAAGCACGCCGCACCGCCGCTCTCGTACTCGCGTGCGATCCACGCGGGATCGAACGCAGCGCGGATCAGGCCCTTGCTCGGCGACGCTTTCTTGATCTCGGCGATCACGGCCGCACCGTGCTTCGCTTTCTCGCGCAACGCGCGGTTGAAGCCGCGGGGCGGCGTCTGCGCCGCCGCCAGGTCCTGCAACGCTTGCCGAGAGTAGCGCGTGCGCAGCCGCGCGATCTCGTCGCGCTTCACGGCGAGGATTTTCTCGAGGATGTCGCCGCTCATCCGGCGGCCTTGCGCAGGCGCTGCGTGGCGGCCACGAACTGGTCGAGCTTGCGGCGCGCAGCTCCGGACGCGATCACCTCGCGCGCCGTGCGCACGCCTGCGGCGACGGAAGGCTCGCGTCCGGCAGCGAACAGCGCGGCGCCGGAATTGAGCACGACGATGTCGCGCGCGGGGCCCGCCTGGTCGTCCAGAGCCTGCAGCAGCATGGTGCGGGACTCCGCGGCATCGGCGACGCGCAGCGCCTTGCTCGGCGCCGTCGGCAAGCCGAAATCGCCGGGATGAAGCTCGTACTCCGTGACCACGCCGTCGCGCAGCTCGCCGACCATGGTCGCGCCGCCCAGCGAGATCTCGTCCATGCCGTCCTTGCCCCACACCACCAGCGCGCGCGCAGCGCCGAGGCTGCGCAGCACGCGCACCTGGATGCCGACCAGGTCCGGATGGAACACGCCCAGCAAGATGTTCGGCGCGCCAGCCGGGTTGGTCAGCGGCCCGAGGATGTTGAAGATGCTGCGCACGCCCATCTCGCGGCGCACCGCGGCGACGGCCTTCATCGCCGGATGATGGATCGGCGCGAACATGAAGCCGACGCCGACCTCGTTGAGACATTGCGCAACCTGCGCGGGCTGCAGATCGATGGCGGCACCGAGCGCCTCCAGCACGTCTGCCGCGCCGCTCTTGGACGAAACGCTGCGATTGCCGTGTTTGGCCACGCAGGCGCCGGCGGCGGCCGCGACGAAGGTCGACGCAGTGGAGATGTTGAACGTGTGCGTGCCGTCCCCGCCCGTGCCTACGACGTCGAGCAGGTCACCGCGATCCACGCCGACGACCTTCAGCGCGAACTCGCGCATCACCCGCGCCGCCGCCGCAATCTCGCCGACGGTTTCCTTCTTCACACGCAGGGCCGCAAGGATCGCGGCCGTCATCACCGGGGAGACCTCGCCGCGCATGATCAGGCGCATCAGGTCTTCCATCTCGTCGGCGAAGATCTCGCGATGCTCGATGGCGCGCTGCAAGGCTTCCTGCGGCGTGATGGGCATCAGCGGTTCTCCAGGAAGTTCTTCAAGAGGTCGTGGCCGTGCTCGGTCAGGATCGACTCGGGATGGAACTGCACGCCTTCGATCGGCAATGTCTTGTGCCTCAGGCCCATGATCTCGTCGATGCCGCCGTCCGCGCCTTGCGTCCAGGCGGTGAGCTCGAAATCCGATGGCGCCGACTCGCGCTCGACGATCAGCGAGTGGTAGCGCGTTGCGGTGAAAGGCGTCGGCAGCGCCGTGAACACGCCGTGCCCGCGGTGGTGGATCGCGCTGGTCTTGCCGTGCATGACGTTGCGCGCGCGCACGACCTTGCCGCCGAAGGCCTGGCCGATCGCCTGGTGCCCCAGGCACACGCCGAGGATGGGGAACTTGCCCTTGAGCTTGTCGATGAGCTCCAGGCAGATCCCCGCTTCGTTCGGCGTGCACGGACCAGGCGACAGCACGATGTGGCTGGGCTTCAGCGCCGCGACCTCGGCGACGCTGATCTGGTCGTTGCGATGCACCTGCACGTCCGCGCCCAGCTCGCCCAGGTACTGGACGAGGTTGTAGGTGAAGGAGTCGTAGTTATCGATCATGACGATCATGACGACGCTCCTTCCGCAAGAGCTGCGGCGCGCATCATCGCCGTGGCCTTGCTCATCGTCTCTTCCCATTCCGACGCGGGCACTGAGTCGGCGACGATGCCGGCGCCAGCCTGCACGTGCACCTGCCCGTCCTTGATGACGGCGGTGCGGATGGCGATGGCGAGGTCCATGTTGCCGTCCCAGCCGAGATATCCAACCGCGCCGCTGTAGATGCCGCGCTTGACCGGCTCGAGCTCGGCGATGATCTCCATCGCCCGCACTTTCGGCGCTCCCGACAGCGTGCCGGCGGGAAACGTGGCTGCCAGCGCCGCCAGCGCGTCGCACCCGGGCTTCAGCCGGCCGGTGACGTTGGAGACGATGTGCATGACGTGCGAGTAACGCTCGACGAACATCTTGTCGGACACGCGCACGCTGCCGGTCTCGCAGACGCGGCCGACGTCGTTGCGGCCCAGGTCGATCAGCATCAGGTGCTCTGCGATCTCCTTGGGATCGGCGAGCAGCTCCTGCTCCAGCGCCTTGTCCTCTTCGGGCGTTGCGCCGCGCTTGCGGGTGCCGGCGATGGGCCGCACGGTCACTTCGCGGTCGAGCGCGCGCACCAGGATCTCCGGCGAGGAGCCGACGACGTGATGGTCGTCCAGGTGCATGCAATACAGGTACGGCGAAGGATTCAGTCGCCGGATCGCACGATAGAGCTGCACGGGCTCGGCTGCGAACGGCGCGGACAGGCGCTGCGACGGCACAACCTGCATGCAGTCCCCGGCGGCGATGTACTCCTTGATGCGGTCGACCGCAGCACAGAACTTGTCGCGCCCGAGGCTCGACACGAAGTCCGGCGTCTTTCCATTGCTCTTCACCGGTCGCAACGGTGTGGCGAGCGGCGCCGCCAGCTGGTGCTCGATCTCGTCCAGCCGCCGGCGCGCGCGCGCCAGGTCTTCGGACGAATCCGGGTCCGCGTGCACGATCACCGTTGCGGTCGCGCGCAGGTTGTCGAACGCCACCAACTCGTCCGACAGCATCAGCAGGACGTCCGGCGTGCCGAGCGGATCCGCCTTGGCCTTGTCCAGGCGCGGCTCGAAGTAACGCACGCACTCATAGCCGAAGTACCCGACCAGGCCGCCGGAAAAACGTGGCAGGAGTGGATCGGGCTTCACGCGCACGCGCTGGGCGTAGCCGCGCAGCCAGGCCAGCGGATCGGATGCGGTAGCGCTCTCGACGACCCTGCCCTCGCGCCGCACCGAGATCGAAACGCCGCGGATCTCGACGACTTCGCGGCACGGCAGGCCGATGAACGAGTAGCGCCCCCACTGCTCGCCGCCCTGCATCGACTCGAGCAGATACGAATAGGGCGCGTTGGCGAGCTTCAGATACGCGCCGACCGGCGTGTCCAGGTCGCCGGGCAGTTCGCGCGTCAGCGCGATGCGGTTGAATTCTTGCGAAGGCATCTTGAGGGGTGATCCTGCGAAATTGGCTGCGATGGGCAGCCGGGCGAACGGGAACAACGGTGAAACTGCCTACTTGGGCAGTACCGTCCTCACCATCGCCAACGACGGCGCACGAGCAGGATCTGGCCCGGGAGCTGCATCAGTTAGCCTTCGCAATGGCGTCACGCATGGCGCGGATTGTAGCCGCGTAGTCGCCCGAACCGAAAATCGCGCTGCCGGCGACGAAGGTGTCGGCCCCCGCCGCGGCGATCTGGCCGATGTTGTCGACCTTCACGCCGCCGTCGATCTCGAGCCGGATCTCGCGCTTTGACGCGTCGATCAGCTTGCGCGCCTGGGCGAGCTTGGTCAGCGCCGACGGCAGGAAGCTCTGCCCGCCGAAGCCCGGGTTCACCGACATGATGAGGATCATGTCGACCTTGTCGATGACGTAATCCAGGCAATCCAGGGGCGAGCCGGGATTGAACACCAGCCCGGCCTTGCAGCCTGCGGCCTTGATCGCCTGCAGGCTGCGGTCGACGTGCCGCGTCGCCTCGGGATGGAAGGTGATGTAGCTGGCGCCGGCCTTGGCGAAATCCTGCGCCAGCGCGTCGACCGGCTCGATCATCAGATGCACGTCGAGCGGCGCCTTGATGCCGTATTTGCGCAGCGCCTCGCACACTGGCGGCCCGAAGGTGAGATTCGGCACGTAATGGTTGTCCATCACGTCGAAGTGCACCACGTCGGCGCCGGCAGCGAGGACCTTGGCGACGTCGTCGCCCAGGCGCGCCAGATCGGCGGACAGGATGCTCGGGGCGATCAGCGGCTGGAGCGGGCTCTTCGCCATGTTCTTCGCGCGTTCCCCGGACGATTCGTGAAGGCGCGCATTATCTCAGATAAAGTTGCCGTCCCTGCAGCCGATCGGCCTCCATGGGTCTTGCGCTTGCCTTGCACGTGATTGCCGCCGTGATCTGGGTGGGCGGGATGTTCTTCGCGTTTTTCTGCCTGCGGCCGACGCTGGTCCTGCTCGATCCGCAGCTGCGGCTGCGCATGTGGGCGGCGGCGCTGTCGCGGTTCTTCCGCTGGATCTGGGCGAGCATCGCCGTGATCCTCGCAACCGGGTTCTGGATGGTGTTCGGTCACTTCCACGGCATCCGCCGCGTCGGCATCGACGTGCACCTGATGATCGGCATCGCCTTGCTGATGATGATGCTGATGGCCCACATCTACCTTGCGCCCTACAAGCGGCTCAAGCGGCTGATCGCCCGCTCCAACTGGTCCGAGGGCACGCACCAGTCCAAGCAGATCCGCTGGCTGATCGCGGTCAACCTGGCGCTCGGAATGATCGTGTTCGCGATCGCCGAAAGCGCCCGCTACTGGCCAAGCGCATGAGCGAGGCCGCGCTGTTCGAATCGAGCATCAGGAGCCTGCCCCGCATCCATCGCGGCAAGGTGCGTGACATCTACGCGCTGGGCGAGCGGCACATGCTGATCGTCACGAGCGATCGTTTGTCCGCGTTCGACGTCGTCATGCCGCGACCGATCCCGGGCAAGGGACGGGTGCTCACTGCGCTCACCGCGTTCTGGATGGAGAGGTTCGCCTCGCTGCTGCCCAATCAGAACGCGCCGGAGATGCGGCTCGCCGACCATCTGAAAGGCGACGAGCTCAAGGAATGCGAAGGCCGCGCCATCGTGGTCAAGAAGCTCAAGGCCCTGCCGGTCGAGTGCGTCGCGCGCGGCTATCTCATCGGCTCTGGCTGGAAGGACTATCAGAAGACCGGCGCCGTCTGCGGCATCGACCTGCCGAAGGATCTGCAGCTGGCGCAGCAGCTGCCGCAGCCGATCTTCACGCCGGCCGACAAGGCCCCGCTCGGCCAGCACGACGAGAACATCTCCTTCGCAGAGGTCGAGCGCCGTCTGGGCAAGGACCTGGCGCGCCAGATGCGCGACATGACCTTGCGCATCTACCGTGAAGCCTCCGACTACGCGCGCAGCCGCGGCATCATCATCGCCGACACCAAGTTCGAGTTCGGCGTCGACGACCAGGGCGTGCTGCACTGGATCGACGAGGCGCTGACGCCGGACTCGTCGCGCTTCTGGCCCGCGGAGACCTACCGCGCCGGCTCGAGCCCGCCGTCCTTCGACAAGCAGTTCGTGCGCGATTACCTGGAAACGCTCGACTGGGACAAGAAGCCGCCCGGACCCGATCTGCCCGACGACATCGTGGACAAGACCGCGGCGAAATACCGCGAGGCGCAGCGCCTGCTCACCGGGCATTGAAGCGTGACCCTGGTCTCGGCCGCGGTGCTGCTGTTCCTGGTGATGGATCCGCTGGGCAACATCCTGTTCTTCCTGTCGGCGCTGAAGAACGTGCCGGCGTCGCGGCAGAAGTTCGTGATCGTGCGCGAGCTCGTGTTCGCGCTGATCGCACTCTTCGTGTTCCTGTTCCTCGGCGGGCCGGCCATGCGCCTGCTGGGACTCTCGGAGCAGGCGCTGGGGATCAGCGGCGGCGTGATCCTGATGCTGATCGCGCTGCGCATGGTGTTCCCGACGCGCGAGCACCCGCTGGAGGAAGAAGTCGACGCCGAGCCGTTCATCGTGCCGCTGGCGATTCCCTACGTGGCGGGTCCTTCGGCGATGGCGACCGTGCTGCTGCTGATGAGCCGCGAGCCGGCACGCTGGCTGGAGTGGACCGCCGCGCTGCTGCTCGCCTGGGGCGCGTGCGTGCCGATCATGCTGGCGTCCGGCTACCTGCGCCGACTGCTCGGGCAGCGCGGCCTGACGGCAATGGAGCGACTGATGGGCCTGGTGCTGGTTACTATTGCCGTGGAGATGCTGATGACCGGCGTCGCCGAGTTCCTTGCGCAACACCGCTAGGGAGAGACATCCATGCAGATCAAGATCGAGATCGACGTCAAACCCGAGGAGCTGCGCCGCTTCATCGGCCTGCCCGACGTGGCCGGGCTGCAGGAGGACCTGATCAAGTTCGTGCGTTCCAAGGTCGGCTCGGCCGCGGAGAGTTTCGACCCGGCCTCGTTCGTGCGCTCCAACCTGGAGAACCTGCGCCGCAGCCGCGCCTGGCGTCGGGTGATGGACGGCGTCCCGCCGGAGTCCGACGGCGACGACACGATCGCGCGACCCCGTCGTCGCCGGCGTCGCGCGGCCAAGCCGCCCGTTGAGCCCTAGGCTGCGAGCCTGCGGCCGGCCAAGTCTGCGACCAGGTCCCTCAGCATCGCGCGGCGGCGCTGGCCATTGCGCCGGATCCGCTGGCGCGTCTCGGGAAACAGGTCGATCTGGTCGCTGACCAGCTCCACCAGGTCACGCGCGCGGCGCGCCACCGCCATCCGCTCGCCGACTTCCGACCAGTGACCGGAAAGGACATCGGCTTCGTGATGACCGAGCGCGACGATGTCCAGCACGGCGCGCTCGACGTACCACTTCGCTTTCTTCATGTGCATTCCTTGGCCCAAAAAAAAGGGCGAGCCCTGCGGCCCGCCCCCTTTATCTTCCACTGCGGCATCACATCGCCGCATCGACCGCACTAGGCAGTGGCCCGCTTCGCGGCAGCCGTCGCCTTGCGCGCGCCCTTCTTGGCGGTGCGGCGCACGGTCTTCACCGGCTCGTCGCCGAACTTGGCCGCGACGTCCTCGTAGCCCGACTTGATCACCTTGGCCAGCTTCTCGCCGGTCTTGGTGAACGTGCCGACGGTCTCGTTGAACGCGGCGACGATCGGCTCGCGGCCGTCGGGGATGTAGCTCACCGGGTTGGCGGCGACGGCCTTCAGGCCATCCGCCAGCGCCTTCTCGAAGCTGGTCTTGGTGGCATCGAACACGACCTTGATCGTGTCGCTGTGGGTCTTGAACAGGTCCTGCGCGCTCGAGACCACGATCTTGTTGGCCTGCTTCAGCGTCTCCAGGGAAATCTGGGCCACGTCCTGCGCGTGCGTGCCAGCGGTCTCCAGACGATCCTTCACTTCGCTCATCACCGTTTCAATGTTCATTCTTCGCTCCATAAGTTGCAGACAATTAAAGGTTTCCTTGCTGTCTCTGTTGCGTTGCAGCAATTTGTGCTGTGCAGCATAAGCGCAGAGGGGAGCACTGTCAAGCCGGGGGGTGCGGCGGCAGCGGTTATCGCAGGTCGCGCCGCAGGATTTTTCCGACGTTGGTCTTCGGCAGGCTGGTCCGGAACTCGTAGTGCTTGGGGACCTTGTAGCCGGTCAGATTCTTCTTGCAGTGCTCGCGCAGCTCCTCGGCCGTCAGGCTCTCGTCCTTGCGCACCACCACGACTTTCACGGCCTCTCCCGACTTCTCGTCGGGCACGCCGACGCAGGCGCACTCGAGCACCGCCGGATGCATGGCAACGACGCCCTCGATCTCGTTGGGGTACACGTTGAATCCGGACACCAGGATCATGTCCTTCTTGCGATCGACGATCTTGAAGTAGCCGCGCGCGTCCATCACCGCGACGTCGCCGGTCTTCAGGAACCCGTCGGCGGTGAACACCTTGGCGTTCTCCTCGGGCTTCTGCCAGTAGCCCTGCATGACCTGCGGGCCCTTCACGCACAGCTCGCCCGGGTCTCCCTGCTTCACTTCGTGGTTGTCGTCGTCGCGCAGGACCACCATCGTCGCCGGCAGCGGCAGTCCGATCGTGCCGTTCCAGTCGGGCTTGTCGAGCGGTCCGAAGCACACGCCGGGCGAGGTCTCCGTCAGGCCATAGCCTTCGGTCAGCGCCTTGCCGGTGACGGCTTTCCATCGCTCGGCCACTGCCTGCTGCACGGCGGCGCCGCCGCCGACGGTGAGCTTGAGCGACGAGAAATCGATGTCCTCGAATCCCGGCGTGTTGAGCAGGCCGTTGAACAGCGTGTTGACTCCGGTGAAGGCGGTGAAGCGATGCCGCCGCAGCTCCGCCAGGAACGCGGGCATGTCGCGCGGGTTGGTGATCAGGACGTTGCGGCCGCCCACCGCCATGAACATCAGGCAATTCACCGTCAGCGCGAAGATGTGGTACAGCGGCAGCGCCGTGATCACGGTCTCCTCGCCGTCGGCGAGCGCGCTCGACATCCAGGCGCGCATCTGCAGGAGGTTGGCGACGATGTTGCCGTGCGTGAGCGTGGCGCCCTTGGACAGGCCCGTGGTGCCGCCGGTGTACTGCAGGAACGCCAGGTCCTCGTGCGTCAGCGCCACCCGCGCGTACGGCTGGGCCTTGCCGCGGGCCAGCGCCGTGCGGAACGGGATCGCCCCGGCGATCGACCACTTCGGCAGGGCGCGCTTCACGTATTTGAGCGTGGCGTTGGCGATCAGGCCCTTGGGGAAACCGAGCAGGTCCCCCACCCGCGCCGCCAACACCGTCTCGACCTTCGTTCGCTGCACGACTTCCTGCAGCGTCGGACAGAAGTTCTCCAGGATCACGATCGCGCGGGCGCCGGAATCCACGAGCTGGTGCTCGAGCTCGCGCGGCGTGTAGAGCGGGTTGACGTTCACCACCGCCATGCCGGCGCGCAGGATGCCGAAGATGGCGACCGGATACTGCAGCAGGTTGGGCATCATCACGGCGACGCGGTCGCCCTTGTGGAGGCCCAGGACGTTCTGCAAGTACGAGGCGAAGTCCTGCGTCAGTCGATCCAGGTCGTCGTAGCGCAGGCCCGTGCCCAGGTTCTCGTAGGCGACGTCGCCGCGATAGTGATTGCAGCTTTTCTCCAGCAGGTCGACGATCGAGCTGTAGACCGAGGTGTCGACCTCTGCGGGCACGCCGCGCGGATACTCCTTGAGCCAGACGCGGTCCGTCGGCATGCCTACTTGGCTTCCAGCCACGCGCGCACCGTCGAGCCGCCCTCGCCATTGCCGAATGCGTCTTCGGCCTGGTCGAGCAGAGCGGCTACCGAGGCGGCGACGGGCGAGCGCTTGCGATAGGAGATGTCGTCGAAGCCGCGCCGGATCAGGCGCCAGAGCTCGGCGACGGTGATCGAGCCAAGGTCGCGGCCCGGCAGCAGCCCCAGCCGCTCGCCGCCGGCGATCGCCAGCACGCCCTGCTTGATCAGCACCTCGATCACGTACTCGACGTGGTCCGGCGGAGCACCCAGCTGACGCGCCAGCTCCTCGCGATCGGTGAACGGCTCGGCCTGCAGGAAGCGCTTGCCTACCAGCGCCACCGTGGAAAGCCCGAGGAACTCTGCCGCGCGCGCCGACAGGTACGGCGTCACCTTGGTCGGACCCAGGTGCTCGGGGTGCTGCACGTAGAACGACAGCGAGCAGCCCACCAGCAGGATCAGCCAGCTGACGTAGAGCCAGATCAGCAGGAACAGGAAGATCGCGAAGCCCGAATAGATGGCGTTGTAGTTGGTGGCCTGCGCCACGAACTTGGCGAACGCCAGGCTCGCCAGCTGCCAGAGCACGCCGGCGAAGACGCCCCCGGCGGCCGCGGCGCGCAGGCGCACCTTGGTGTTGGGCACGAAGCTGTAGAGGAACGTGAAGGCGCCGATGATCAGCGCGTACGGCACCAGCTGCGTGATCGACCACAGGAGGAAGCCGAAGGGCTCGATCAGGATCAGGTTGGCGACGACGCTGCTCTTGGTGAAGCTGGCCGTGGCGCCGATCGCCGAGAACACCAGCACGGGTCCCACCATCAGCACCGACAGGTATTGCCCGAAGCGCTGCGACAGCCCGCGCGGGAGCGGGATCCGCCAGATGTAGTTGAAGCTCTGCTCCACCTTGTGGACCAGGGAGATCACTGTGAACAGCAGGAAGCCGACGCCTACCGAGCCGAGCACGCCGACCTTGATGTTGTCGACGAAGCCGATGACGTTGTGGGCGATGTCGATCGACTGCGGGCCCAGCGGCTCGAGCAGCCGCACCAGCAGCGGCTCGAGCTGGTTGTGCACGCCGAGCGCCTTCAGCACCGAGAACGCCAGGGCCAGCAATGGCACGACGGAAAGAAGCGAGGTGTAGATCAGGCTCATCGCCCGCATCGACAGCTGGCCGTCCATCAGGTCGCGGGCCAGCATCGTGCCGTAGCGCGCGGCCGTGACCAGCCGGCGCTGGCCGTGGCCCAGCAGCTCGTGCTCCTGCCACAGGCGATCGCGCCAATGTCGCAACAGCTCGTTCACGATATTTCCCGATGGGTCGGCTGGCAGCTAGGATAGCTGCACCATGCCCGCAGATTCCGTAAAAGCCAAGCTCACGCTGCCCGCGCTGCATCCGGACCAGGTGCAGAAGCTGCGCGGCACGCTCTATCCGGAGCCCTTCAAGTCGCGGGTGATCAACCGCACCAAGCAGCGCCTGGGCGACGCCTGCGGCCTGACGCAATTCGGGGTCAATCTGGTGACGCTGGAGCCCGGCGCACAGTCGGCGCTGCGGCACTGGCACACGGGCGAGGACGAGTTCGTCTACATCCTCGCCGGCGAGGTCGCGCTGATCACCAATGCCGGCGAGCAGGCCCTGCGCGCGGGTGACTGCGCCGGCTATCCCGCGGGCAAGGACGACGCGCACCATCTGGTCAATCGCTCGAGCCAGCCGGCGCAATACCTGGAGATCGGCACGCGCGTCGACAACGACAAGGCGCACTACCCGGACGACGATCTGATGTGGCTGAACGAGAAAGTGCCGCAAGCCGACGGCAGCGTGAAGACGGTGGATGTTCCAGCGCACAAGGACGGCCGCAAGTACTGAACGCGGCGTCTTTTGCGAGGTTCGCGGGAAGGGAAGACGATGGCCATCGACTGGCAGCGCTACCGCTGCGAGAAGTTCTACGACGAGCTGTTCCAGGCGCCGGGGCAGCCGCGCCAGGCATCGCGCCGCCTGGCCGAATACCTCGACGACCTCACCGACGCCGAGCTCTCCGATCGCCGAATCGCGGCGGATCTCGCCATCAAGGTCCAGGGCATCACCTTCACGGTCTACTCCGAAGGCAAGAACGTCGATCGGGCCTGGCCCTTCGACCTGATCCCGCGCGTCATCCCGCGCACCGAGTGGGAGCGCACCGAGAAGGGCCTGAAGCAGCGCGTCACCGCGCTCAACCATTTCATCCAGGACATCTACGGCCCGCAGAAGATCGTCAAGGACAAGGTGTTCCCCGCCGAGTTGCTCGCCGAGTCCGTGAACTTCCGCAAGCAGTGCGCCGGCGTGACGCCGCCCCACGGCGTCTGGGCCCACATCTGCGGCAGCGACCTGGTGCGCGACGGCGACGGCACTCTCTACGTGCTGGAGGACAACCTGCGCGTGCCGTCCGGCGTGTCGTACATGATGGAGAACCGCGCCGTCACCAAGCGCGTGTTCCCGGAGCTGTTCGAGACCACCACGATCCTGCCGGTCGACGACTATCCGGCGCAGCTGTTCGACATGCTCTGCGAGATGTCGCCGCGGCCGGGGCAGACGCCGACCATCGTCCTTTTGACACCCGGCATCTTCAACAGCGCCTACTTCGAGCACTGCTACCTGGCCCAGCAGATGGGCATCGAGCTGGTGGAAGGCTCCGACCTCACCGTCGGCGACGACGATTGCGTCTACATGCGCACGATCTACGGGCCGCAGCGCGTCGACGTGATCTACCGGCGCATCGACGACCTGTTCCTGGATCCCGAGTGCTTCAACCCGGACTCGGTGCTCGGCGCCAAGGGCCTGATGCGCGCCTGGATCAAGGGCAAGGTTGCACTGGCCAACGCGCCGGGCGCGGGCGTCGCCGACGACAAGGTGGTCTACGCCTACGTGCCGCAGATGATCAAGTACTACCTGGGCGAGGAGCCGATCCTGCCCAACGTGCCGAGCTTCCTGTGCATGGACGAGAAGCAGCGCCGGCATGTACTGGCCAACCTCGACCAGCTGGTGGTCAAGCCAGCGAACGAGTCGGGCGGCTACGGGATGATGATCGGACCGCGCGCGTCGGAGAAGGAGCGCGAGAAGTTCAAGGAGCTGATCAAGGCCAACCCGCGCAACTACATGGCGCAGCCGACGCTGGCGCTGTCGACCGGCCCGACGCTGATCGACGGCGGCGTCGAGCCGCGGCACCTGGACCTGCGTCCCTTCATCCTGTCGCGCAAGGGCGAGCCTTACGTGACGACGGGAGGCCTGACGCGCGTGGCCCTGGTGAAGGGCTCGCTGGTGGTCAACAGCTCCCAGGGCGGCGGCAGCAAGGACACCTGGATCGTCGACGTCGACACGACCGAAGCTGCGCAGACGCAGTCACAATCCCAGACGCAGTCGCAAAAGGCGAAGGACGCCTGATGCTCTCGCGCGTCGCGGAAAATCTCTACTGGCTCGGGCGCTACCTGCAGCGCGCGGAGAACACCGCGCGGCTGATCACGGTGAACGCGAGCCTGCTGCTGGACCTGCCCAAGCACGCGACCTTCGGCTGGGAGCCGCTGGTGGACATCGTCGGCGCCAAGGAAACCTACAAGACGCTCTACAACGACTACTCCGAGGCCAGCGTCGTGCGCTTCTTGATGCTCGAACAGCGCTATCCCGGCTCGATCTTCTCGTCGCTGAGCTACGCGCGGGAGATCCTGCGCATCTCGCGGGACATCATGCCGCGCGAGATCTGGGAGAAGCTCAACGACCTGTACTTCTTCGTGCAGGAGAAGGGCGAGCGGGCGACGACGCGTGCGCGCCGCCAGGAGTTCCTGAACGAGGTGATCGAGATTGCGCTGCTGATCTACGGCATGCTGATCTCGAACATGAGCCGCGAGGTCGGCTTCCAGTTCCTGCGCATCGGCACGAACATCGAGCAGGCGGACATGACCACGCGCATCATCGAGGTGCGCTCGACCACGATGATCCGCGGCGCGGGCACCGAGCAGCTGCGGCCTTTCCAGAACATCTGGTGGATGAGCGTGCTGCGCTCGCTGACGGCGTACCAGATGTATCGCCGGCACGTGCGCATCCGCGTCAGCGGGCCCAGCGTGCTGCGCTTCCTGCTGCAGAACCGCCAGTTCCCGCGCAGCGTGGTGTTCTGCCTCAACACCGTCGCCTCGACGCTGCCGCACCTGCCGGCGAACCGAAAAATCGAGCGCGCCATCCAGCGCACGCGCGCGCTGGTGCAGGACGCCGACGTCGAGGGCCTGCTCGCAACCGACACCGGCCTGCACCGGCTGATTGGCGAGATCCAGATCGGGCTTGCCGATCTGCACGAGGCGCTGAGCGCGGCGTGGTTCAAGGTCTAGAGCTGATGGTGGGGGCGGACGACCGGATCGGTTCGCCGGGGGCGTGTGGCGCCAGGGATGGCGCCACTCGAGGCTAATGGAGCTTTTAAGTCGTCCCCCGGCGGAGCGATCCGGGTGGCCGACGCGGATCCGCTGCGCTTGATCCGACCTACGACTTCGGCGTCTGCGCCGCCTGCTGCAGCATCAGCTCGTGCTGGAGCTCCCAGTCGAAGCGCGGCAGGTTGCGGAACGCGCGCACCAGCTCGCGCCCCCAGCCTTCGCGGATGTGCGCGAACAGCGGGGTGTCGAGGTCCAGACGCAGGCGCCGCGTGATGCGCAGCGCGTTGGCCGGCACGATGACGAGGTCTAGGGGCGGGCCCACCGACAGGTTCGACTTCATCGTCGAGTCCATCGACACCAGCGCGCAGCGCGACGCGTCCTCCAGGGACACGTAGGGCCGGATGATGCGGTCCAGGATCGGCTTGCCATATTTCAGCTCCCCGATCTGCAGGAACGGCGTGTCCGGCGACGACGAGATGCAGTTGCCTTCCGGATAGATGAGATACAGCGCCGGCTCCTCGCCCTTGATCTGGCCGCCGAGGATCAGCGTCGCCCGCAGGTCGACCGTGCTCGGCTGCATGTTCGCCGCCGTCTCGCGCTGCGAGCGCACCGACAGTCCGCCGAGATATTCGGCAGCGTCGTACATGTGCATCACGGTTTTCAGGCTCTGCGGCGCCGACGGGTTGTTGAGGTCGCGATTGATGTTCGCGAGCACCGCCTGCGTGGTGGCGAGGTTGCCCGCCGACAGCATCACGAAGATGCGATCGCCGGCGAACTCGAACACGTGCAGCTTGTTGTAAGTGCGGACGTCGTCGACGCCGGCGCTGGTGCGCGTGTCGCCGGCGAAAACCAGGCCGTCGTTGACCTTGATGGCTACGCAATACGTCATGGACGTCAGTATGCACGAGCCATGCCTTCGAGAAATCCGGCACTCTGGGCCGCGTTACATACCCGGCAAACCGAGCGACGAGTTGGCGCCCGGGACGCTTAACAGCATCTACAAGCAGGCTGGATGGAAGAAGTGAGGTCGAAAATGCGCTACGCCGTCGTCATCGAGAAGGCTGCCCTGAACTATTCCGCGTACGTCCCGGACTTGCCCGGCTGCGTCGCCACCGGCGCGACTGTGGAAGATACTGAGCTTCAGATCCGTGAGGCCATCGAGCTTCATCTCGAGGGCATACGCGAGGACGGCTTGCCCATTCCCCAGCCTACCAGCGCCGTCGAATACGTCGACGTCGCGGCGTAGCAGGACTAAACGGCCCGCCGCAGGTCCAGCGTCAGCGGGAAGTCCGGATTCGGGCGTTCCTCCGGCGGCTGGTAGTAGCCCGGCGTATGTCCGCGGGGCTCGAAGCGCGACAGCATGCGCGACTCGGCCTCGTAGGCGTTGACCGGGAACGTGTCGTAGTTGCGGCCGGCCGGATGCGCGACGTGGTACGTGCAGCCCGCGACCGCGCGCTTGTTCCAGGTGTCGTACAAGTCGATCCATAACGGCGTATGGACACCGATCGTCGGGTGGAGTGCCGACCACGGCTGCCACGCGCGATAGCGCACGCCGGCGATATATTCCCCCTGCGTGCCGGTCGACCGCAGCGGCATGCGCCGGCCGTTGCAGGCCACCAGGTAGCGATCGGCGTTGAAGCCGGTGGCCTTGACCTGCAGGCGCTCCACCGAGGAGTCGACGTAGCGCGCAGTGCCGCCGGCGCTGGCCTCTTCGCCGAGCACCAGCCAGGGCTCCAGGCCGTGGCGCAGCTCCAGCTCGATGCCGCCGAAGCTGATCGCGCCGTGGCGCGGGAAGCGGAACTCCAGGTGCGTGCCGAACCACTCGCGCTTGAACGGGTAACCCGCCTCGGCGAGCTCGTCGACGATCTCGCACAGATCCGTGCCTACGAAGTGCGGCAGCATGAACTCGTCGTGCAGGCGCGTGCCCCAGCGCACCAGCTTGCGCGTGTAGGGCTTCTCCCAGAACCAGCAGATCAGCGTGCGCAGCAGCAGGTTTTGCGCCAGGCTCATGCGCGCGTGCGGCGGCATCTCGAAGGCGCGGAACTCCACCAGCCCGAGACGTCCCGTCACCGAGTCCGGGGAGAACAGCTTGTCGATGCAGATCTCGCTGCGATGCGTGTTGCCGGTGAGATCGGTCAGCAGGTGCCGCAGCACGCGGTCGACGATCCACGGCGCGACGTAGTGGCCGCCCGGCTGCGGCAATTGCGATAGCGCGATCTCCATCTCGTACAGCTGCGTGTCGCGCGCCTCGTCGATGCGCGGGTGCTGCGAGGTCGGGCCGATGAACAGGCCCGAGAACAGGTACGACAGGCTCGGATGGTTCTGCCAATAGCGGATCAGGCTTCCGAGCAGATCCGGACGACGCAGGAACGGCGAGTCGTTCGGCGTCGCGCCGCCGACGACGATGTGATTGCCGCCGCCGGTGCCGACGCTGCGGCCGTCGATGAGGAATTTCTCGGTGCCCAGACGCGACTCCCGCGCCTCTTCGTAGAACGCCAGCGTGTTGTCACGAAGCTCGGTCCATGAGCGGGCCGGATGGATGTTGACCTCGATCACGCCCGGATCCGGCGTCACCTTGATGACGTTGACGCGCATGTCGCCGGGCGGCGCGTAGCCTTCGACGCGTACCGGCGCTTTTGTTTCCGCAGCGACGTCCTCGACCGCAGCGACGAGCTCCAGGTAATCCTCGATCGCGCCCACCGGCGGCATGAACACGTTGATGAAGCCTTCGCGCGCTTCCACCGACAGCGCCGTGCGCACCGGCCGGTCCGACTGGGGGCGATCGGATTTCGGCGAAGCAACGAACTGTCGTCGCTGCGGCAGCGGCGTCGATTGCTGGCTCGGATCGGCGACGATCACCTGCGGCAGGTCTGCGTCCGACACCCAGGGCAAGGCTTCCAGCGGCAGCCGCAATCCCACGGGCGAATCGCCGGGCAGCAGGAACAATCGCTGCTGACGCAGCTTCCAGCGCTCGCTGATCCACGTCGGCCTGGCCATCGACTGCCAGCGCTGGATCGGCAGCACGTAGCCCGTCGGCGTGTCGAGGCCGCGCTCGAAGATCTGCGCGATGCGCGCGCGCTCCTCGGGATCCTTGAGCTTGTTCTTCTCCGGCGTGACGTTGTCGGGCAGCTGGCGTTCCTTGTGCAGGTAATGGAACGCGTCCTCGTAGGCCGGCAGCACGTTGGCCGGATCGACCTCCAGGCGCTCGGCGACGCCGAGCAGGAATTTCTGTGCCATCTCGAACGTGGCCGCCACCGGCTTGGACGGCGGCGGCAGATTCCACATCGGCCGGCCGTCGCCACGCCAGTAGAGCGCGTAGACCCAGCGCGGCAGCGACTCGCCCGGGTACCACTTGCCCATGCCGTAAGTGATGAGGCCCTTGGGCGCGAAGCGATCGCGCAGGCGCTGGATCAGCTTGAACGCGAGCGCCTGCTTGGTCGGCCCGACGGCGGCGGTGTTCCACTCGGCCGATTCGAAGTTGTCGATAGACACGAACGTCGGCTCGCCGCCCATGGTCAGGCGCACGTCGTTGGCTTTTAGCTTCGCGTCGACCTTGTCGCCGAGCGCGTCGATCAGCTTCCACTCCTCGTCGGAGTACGGCAGCGTCACGCGCGGCGTCTCGAAGATGCGCGTGACCTGCATCTTGTGCTTGAACTCGACCTCGCACTTCTCCACCGCGCCGGTCACCGGCGCCGCGGACGAGGGCTCGGGCGTTGCGCACAGCGGGATGTGGCCCTCGCCGCAGAGCAGCCCCGAGGTCGGATCGAAGCCGACCCAGCCGGCGCCGGGCAAGTAGACCTCGCACCAGGCGTGCAGGTCGGTGAAGTCGTGGTCGGTGCCGCTCGGACCGTCGAGCGATTTCACGTCGGGCTTGAGCTGGATCAGATAGCCCGACACGAAGCGCGCGGCGAAGCCGAGGTTGCGCAGGATCTGCACCAGCAGCCAGCCCGAGTCGCGGCAGGATCCGGACGCGTTGCCCAACGTCTCCTCCGGCGTCTGCACCCCCGGCTCCATCCGGATCAGGTACTTCACGTGCTGCTGCAGGTCGCGGTTCAGGCCCACCAGGAAATCGATCGTCTTGATCTTCTCGCCGCGGGGAATTGCCGCCAGGTATTTCTTGAGCAGCGGCCCGACCGGATCGGTGCGGCGGTAAGGCTTCAGGTCCTCGTCGAGCGCCTTGTCGTGCACGAACGGGAAATATTCCGCGTACGGTTCGATGAAGAAATCGAACGGGTTGTAGACCGACATGTCGGCGACGAGATCGACGGTCACCTTGAACTCGCGCACCTTCTCGGGGAACACCACGCGCGCGAGCCAGTTGCTGTACGCGTCCTGCTGCCAGTTGAGGAAATGCGGCTGCGGCTCGATCTTCAGCGAGTACGAGGCGATGTGCGTGCGCGAGTGCGGCGCCGGCCGCAGCCGCACGATTTGCGGCGACAGGCCGACCAGCCGGTCGTACAGGTAAATCGTTTCGTGCTTGATCGCGGCGTGGATGGTCATGCGAGTACTATAGCGTCCGTGAACGACATCTCCGCCTCGCGCAGCGAATTCCTTTCCGTTCGTGGGCTGCGCTATCACGTGCGGCACTGGGGCGCGGCGGGCGCGCCGAAGGTGTTCCTGCTGCACGGCTTCCTCGACTGCTCGGCGACGTGGGTCGATGTCGGCACGGCGCTGGCCGCGGACTTCGAGGTGATCGCGCCGGACATGCGCGGATTCGGCGAAACCCAGTGGACCAACGTGGACTACTGGTTCCCCGACTACGTCGCCGATCTCGACAGCATCGTGCGGCAGCTTTCGCCCGACGAGCCGTTGCGCCTGATCGGGCACAGCATGGGCGCGCAGATCGCGAGCCTCTACGCCGGCCTGCGTCCCGATCGCGTTGCCAAACTCGTGATCCTCGACGGCCTGTTCCTGCCGGACATGCCGCCGGAGCGCGCGCCTAAACGCTTCCGCAAGTGGCTGGAGGAAGTGCGCGACCCGCCGCAGCAGAAGTACTACGCCTCGTTCGAGGAGCTGGCCGAGCGCATCCGCAAGAAGCACCCCCAGCTATCGATCGAGCGCTCGCTGTTCGTGGCGCATGGCTGGGGACGCGTCGAGCCCGACGGCCGCATCGGCCTGTGCGCGGACCCGATGCACCGCATGAGCGGCCCCGGTCTCTACAAAGCGGCCGAGTCGCTGGCGATCTGGAAGGAGATCACCGCCGACACGCTGTTCGTCGACGCGGCCAAGTCGATCTTCGCGCAGGCCATCAGCAAGGACGAGAAGGCGCTGCGCCGCGCGCACTTCCGCTCGCTCAAGGAAGCCACGATCCGGGATGCCGGGCACATGCTCAACTTCGATGCGCCGGCGGAGACGGCAGCGGCCGTAAGAGAATTCCTGTTGTAGGAGGGGCTGTTAGCCCCGACGGGTTGTGGCCAACAATGCGTCGGGGCCAACGGCCCCTCCTACAAACGCTTCACGACCTCTTGCAACAGATCCTGCGTCGGCCGCCGCCCATCCAGCCTGACCACGTCTTCGTCCGGCAGCGCGAACCGTCGCGCCACGTCGCGCACCAGATCCGCGTCGCGATCGGCCGCCGGATGATCCTTCTGCGCCTGCACGCGCGCGATGGCGACCTCGACGGGACAGTCGAGCCAGAACAGCACCGCGGTCGCGCCGGCCTGGTGCGCCAGCGCACGGAGGCGCTCGCGCTGTCCCGCATCGGCGAACGTCATGCCGTCGACGATGCAGCTCTGCCCCCGCGACAACAGCATCGCGACCTGCGCGAAGGCGGCATCGATGGCTGCGGCTTTCTCCGCGTCGGTGAACCGAGCGCGCGGGAATGCATCGCGATCGACGACCGGCCAGTGCAGCTGCTGCGCGAGGGCCTGCGCGAGCGCGGTCTTGCCCGCTCCCGGCAGACCCAGGATCGCCGCTACTCTGGCCAGAGCCACGCGGCGCCGCGCACGCCGCTGGAATCGCCGTGCATCGCCGGCACGAACCGGGTGTCGATGCGATCGGAGAACACCCACTGGTCCCACAGCGCCGGCACGTGGCGGTAGATGCGCTCGACGCGCGACACGCCGCCGCCGGCGACGATCACGTCCGGATCCAGCAGGTTGATGATGCTCGCCAGTGCGCGGGCAAGCCGATCCTCGAAGCGCGCCAGCGTCGCGTTCGCCTTCTCGTCGCCCGCTTGCGACGCGGCGACGATCTCTTCGCCGCATTTGTTCTCGCCGTTGACGCGCGCGTGATCCTCGTTGATGCCCGGCCCCGAGCAGTAAGCCTCGATCGATCCGTAGCGGCCGTCCCAGCCTTTGGGGCCCGGGACCTCGCCCCATTCCGGACGCGGCCACGGCAGCGAGTTGTGACCCCATTCGCCGCCGATGGCGTTGGCGCCGACGAGCAGCCGACCATTCACCACCACGCCACCGCCCACTCCGGTCCCGAGGATGATGGCAAACACGACATCGGCGCCGGCGGCGGCGCCGTCGGCCTGCTCCGACACCGCCAGGCAATTGGCGTCGTTGGCCATGCGCACTTCGCGTCCCAGCAATTTCTCCAGGTCCTGCCTGATCGGCTGCGCGTTCAGGCACACCGAGTTGGAGCCCTTGAGCAATCCCGTCGCCGGGGAGATCGAGCCCGGATGGCCGACGCCGACCCGCAGCGTGCTGCGCCCGACCTGCCGCTCGAGACTGGCCACCAGCGTGGCGATCGTCTGCAGCGTTGCGCGATAATCCCCCTGCGGTGTGGGCACGCGCTCGCGCGCGAGGATCTCCGAGCCCGGGCCCATGACGATGCCCTCGGTCTTGGTCCCGCCCATGTCGATGCCGATTCTCATGATCAAAAATCCGATTTCGCTGTCCAAAAGCCAGTCCGGCAGACTACCCGAAGCGTCCCGGTTGTTGCCGCACATGTTCATCCAACAGTAGATACACCCCGAATCAGGAGACCTCAACCATGGCTGCAATTTCCAAATCCCGCTGGCTCGCGCTGGCGCTCTGCTCCGTCTTCCTCGTTGCCTGCAGCGACGACGATGACGACGACATCATCGACAACCCCAGCGCCCCGACCGTCTCGCAGATCTCCAACCAGACCGTCGCGCAGGGCAACGCCACGGCCGCCCTGCCCTTCACCGTGGGCGACGCGGACACCAACGTTTCGAGCCTGACGGTTTCCGGCAGTTCCTCCAACACGACGCTGGTCCCCAACTCCGGCATCGTCTTCGGCGGCAGCGGCGCAGCCCGCAACGTGACTGTCACACCCGCGGCCGGGCAGTCGGGCACGGCGGTGATCACCTACGCCGTCAGCGACGGCACCTCGACGACGACCCGCAACTTCCAGCTCACGGTCTCGCCGACGGGCACCACCAAGACCTTCGACTCGCCGGCGGACGCCGCGGCGATCGCCGCCGCGCTAGCCAACGTGCTCAACAAGGTCGACGGCGCGGCTCCGACCGGCGGCAAGGCCGGTCACGTCACGCCCAAGATCGCCGTTCCCTGTCAGGACGGCGGCACGCTGGAGCAGACCAGCAACAACCAGTCGACCACGTTCGCCGCTGACGGCACCATCGTCTTCACCGACTGCCAGACGATCGACGAGGATGGCAATGACAGCACCATCGACGGGCAGATGGTCCTGCTGTGCGCCGACGCCAACCAGACGCTGAGCACCTGCGGCGATCAGGACCTGACGTTCGGTCAGGAATCCGATCCGCTCACGACCGCGCTGGTGAATTCGGCGGACGGCGTCGACATCCGGGGAGACTTCTTCAACTTCCTCGTGACGATCCAGGATGACGGCAACGAGCAGACCGAGACGCTGACGATCGACGGCCGCATGGTGATCACCGACAACAGCACCAACAGCTGCGGCAGCGCCGACCTCACGGTGGACACTGTCGAGCCGCTGACCGCCGACAGCACGACCGACGAGATCACCGCAGGCGAGCTGGACCTGACGGCAGCCGATGGCAGCACGGCCAACGTGGTGTTCAACGCCGACGGCAGCCAGACGATCACCGTCAACGGCGTGTCGGATACGTTCGACGCCTCGGAGCTGGCGACGATCTGCGGCAGCTGATCCGACGCTTCAAACTAAAAAGGGGCGCCTTGTGGCGCCCCTTTTTTTTGAGCGACCGGCGTCTCAAGGATTGCCGTCGCGATCCTGCTTGACCTGCGTCACCTGCTGGAACGTCGGCCGGTTGCTCCAGGGCATCTCCGGAACCGGGATCAGCGAGAACGAGGTGTGGACGATGCGGTCGCAGGCTTCCACCGTACCGCAGCCGGATCCCTTGGCGTAGCTCAGCTGCGTACCGTCCCAGGCCGCCTGGTTGGTGAGACCGCCGAGGTCCAGCAGCGCCAGCGACAGCGCCTCGAGGATGGCAGTGCGGCAGCCGGCGAGCGAGCCGTCGGCGCAGCGCAGCACGCGGTAGTCGGTGTGACCCTGCGCTCCGACGACCATCTCCAGCGCGCGCTTCATGTGCTCGAACCAGCCTTCCTGGTACGCCGAGCCCTGCCCTCGCGGCGCGTCGTAGCGGCTCTGCAGCACGGAGGCCCCGAGCGCTTCGATCTGCACCAGCTGCGGCATCATCTTGTCGATCAGGTGCGGATACCAGGCGTCCATCAGCACCACCTGCGGACGCATGTCGTAGACGCCGTCGCCGTTGCGATCGCGGCGCAGCGAGCCCAGGCCCGGCGTGCTGGAGATCCAGTTGCTGGAGCCGGCGTCGCGCCACGCCTGCATCATGTCGATGACCTGATTCAGGTCCGACATCGTCTGCAGGCGCGGCAGGTCGGGGTCGGTCTGCTGGCTGCGCAGGACGTCGAGCAGCAAGCCGAGGATCGCCTGGCCGCGCAGGTCCGTATACGCGGCGTCGCCCATGGTCTCGATCATGGTGGCGACGTCGTGCTTGCGTCCGGACTCCTTGAACGCCTGCAGCCGCACCGCGAGCATGCGCTGGCGATGCGTCGGGCCGAAGGTGCCGTTGGCGTCGGCAGCCCACCAGCCGGGCGCACCAGCGTTATTCCAGTTGGCGAGATAACCCTTCTCCGGATTGGTCGCCTGGATGTGCGACGCCAGCGGCAGGTAGCCCGGCCACTCGAAGTAGCCCTTGATCGGATCGCCCTGCGCAACCGGCACCGCGCGGCTCGGGAAGCTCTTGGCGCCGTCGTTGCCGTCGCCGCCGTAGTTCGCGAAGAAGTTGGCCGGCAGGTTCTGGTCCGCGCCCCACTCGTAATTGCCGTCGCCCCACACCGGCAGCTCGGGATGCTGCAGCGGATGGCGGATCGGGTACAGGCCGGACTGGATGTAGGCGAGGTCGTGGCTGTCCGCGTAGATCCAGTTGAACGTGCTGGTCATGCTGTTGAACAGCTGCTTGAACGTCTGCTGGTTCATCTTCAAGCCGGTCGTCGTCAGCAGCGCGAACGGCGCGGTGGTGTCGACGTCGCCGAAGAAGGTGCTGCGCTGCTCGGAGATCGCCACCGGCTGGCTCTGCACCGTCGCCGTCGCCGTGACCGGACCGTAGTGCGTGCGCAGGATGAAGCGCTCGACGTCTTCGCCGATGAGGTGGCAGTTGGGATCGAGCGGCCCCAGGCCGCCGGCGCAGCCGAGCGCGATGCTGGCGGGCGTCGGGTTGGCGACCCACTGGTCCAGGCGCTTGTAGAAGCGCACGCACTGGCCCTTGTAGAGGTAGCCGTCCGCGTCGGGGAAGCCATCGTCGTCGGCGTCGAAGTTGTTGTCGACGCTGCCGGTGATCGGCGAGCCGTCGGTGTTGCACATCTTCGACACGCGCGTGTCGATGAGATCGGACCCGGCCGAGGTCGCGCTCCAGCCGAAGTCCAGGCCGTGTCCGATGACGACGTACGGCAGGTTCACCGTGGTGATGCCGTGCGCGGCGAGCTCGAACGGCGTGCCGCCGTGCGACACCACCGAGACTTCCCACAAGAGCTGCGGCATGAAGTAGCCGGTCTGCGGACCGGCGACGATGATCGGGTGGCCGTCCTTGGTCTGGTTGGCGTTGACGCCGATCCAGTTCGAAGAGGTCTTGGGCAGGCCGATGCGGTTGAGCGCGTCGTGCATCGCCACCGTCGGATCGGCCGACATGCGCAGCACCTCGCCATTGGCCGCGGCTTTCAGCGGCGTCGGCACGTCGCGCTTGGGGAACGTCGCCGGCGGGAACGGGATCGGCACTGAGCCGAGGAGACCCGTGGTGATCTGCCCGGCCGCCGGCAGCGCCAGCAGGTTGGAACCGGTGCGCAGGAAGGGACGGCCGCGCAGGCTGTCGACATCCCAGATGGCGGCGCCGGCCGGCAGCGCCTGCGGGCAGGCCTCGTCGACCGACACCGGCGACTGCGTGGGGAACGGGTTGTCCAGCGTGTAAGCCGCTTCCGGATCGTTGGCGTGGCGCAGGTCGCGCCACATGCGGCAGGCCTGGAAGGGGATCTGCGTCGCACCGCCGGTGATCGTCGGGTCGAGCTTCTGCAGGAGGTTCACGTTGCTGGCCTCGCCGCCGCCGCCGCGGCCGAACTGCGCCTGGATCAGCACCGCGTTGGCGACGATGTCCTCGATGGTGAACGGGCGTGACGGCAGCACCGTCGGCGACGGCAGCATCAATCCTAGCGTCGCGTATTCCGGCGGGCGCTCGCCGAGCAGCAACAGGTCGGGCAGCGTCTGGATGTCGGCGACGTACGCGTTCATGCCGGCGACGAAGTTCTCCACATCGCTCAGGAACAGGTCGCCGAGGTTGACCTGGCCCGGCTGCTGGTTGGAGCGGATCTTCTGCACCGCGGCGTTGACGAGGTCGGTCAGCTCCTCCTCGCTGTAGCCGCCGGCGCCGCCGAACTGCAGGTCCAGGTCGTAGGTGTCGTGGACCGGACCCAGGATCTGCGAGGCCTTGCCGCGGCCGACGTAGCGCAGCAGGTCGAACAGCCACAGCCGGTCCTGCGCCGCGGCGTAACCCATGCCGTACTCGGCCGCCGCGCGATTGTCGCCGTCGACGTACGGCACGCCCCAGCCATCGCGCTTGATCGTGACCTTGCCGCCCTCGGGCGCGTCGAGCGTCAGCGACGAGACGAGGGACTTGGGCGTGAAGCCTGCGTCCTTGAAGTAGTTGCAGGCCTGGTCGGAGCTGGCCACGTGCTCGGCGATCGACGCCGGCGGGTTGCAGGTGTCGGCCTTCAGGCCGACCTTGGCGTACGAAAGGTTGCCGTAGAGATCAAGCTGGTCGCGGTAATTGTCCGGATAGGTGATCACCGGCAATGGCGCCGGGCCGCCGATGCCGCCGGCAGAGTTGCCGTTGGAGCCGGGCGGCACGATCTCCATGAAGATGCTGTCGCCCTTGGGGCCGATGCCGCCACCGCCGCCGTTGCCGCCGCCGGTGCCGGGCCCTGGGCCGCCGCCCGGTTGCGGCAGGTTGCTGCCGTTGCCGCAAGCCGCCAGAAGAATGCTCGTGACGAGCAATGCAAAGCCCTTCAAATGATTCATGGAAACTCCCCCGCCCCCGGTAGAATCACTATATCGCAGAGGAGAAACGCCGATCGTCACCACACTGCAGGACCTCGGCGTCGACGCGGTGCGCGCATTCCTGCGATCGCATGAACTCACGTTGCAGTGCGTACCCGATGGCCAGGAGATCCCCGGCAGCTACTGGGGCGAATCGGAGGCGGGCCTGATCGGCGACCAGCTTCACGCGCGCGCCGACACGCCGGTCCATTCCATCCTGCACACCGCCTGCCACTGGATCTGCATGGGCGAGAGCCGCCGCGCGGTGGTGCACACCAACGCCGGCGGCGACGACGTCGAGGAAGTCGCGGTCTGTTATCTGCAGTGTGTGCTCGCCGATCGGCTGGCTGGCTACAGCCGCGAGCGGGTGTTCGCCGACATGGACGCGTGGGGCTACAACTTCATCCTGGGCTCGGCGCGCGCGTGGTTCGAGCGCGACTCGGACGATGCGCGCCAGTGGCTGCAGGCGCGGGGCCTGCTTTCCTAAGCCAGCGCGCTGCGCTCGACGCGGAATTGATTGTTGGCCCGCTCGATCTCGAGCGCGTGGCGCAGCCGGTCGTTCTCGGCGGCGAGCATGCTGAGCCGCATTTCCGTGCGACGCAGGGCTTCGGTCAGCTGGTCCTTGGTCGCGCGGCTGCGCGTGGGCCGGATGGGGATGAACCGGGGCAGAGTTTGCATGTGCGGCTCCGATCGATCGTGGGGACGACCGTTCGGATAAACACATTACGACGCGGATCGCGCCGCGACCGCACGTTGGCGTACAAAATCTATCAGGCCTTCGCGGCGGTCTTTGCCTGGTTGGCGACTGCGTCGGCGGCTTTCCTGGCCGCGTCCGGATCGCCAAGGTAGCGGTGCGACTTCACCGACAGGTCGTCGTGCAGCTCGAACATCAGCGGGATGCCCGTAGGGATGTTGAGCTCGACGATGTCCTGGTCGGAGATGTGGTTCAGGTACTTGTAGAGCGCGCGCAGGGAATTGCCGTGCGCGGTGACCAGCACCGTCTGCCCGAGCTTGAGCTGCGGCGCGATCATGTCGTGCCAGTACGGCAGCACGCGGTCCAGCGTGGTCTTCAGCGACTCGGTGGACGGCAGCACGTGATGGTCCAGGCGCGCGTAGCGCCGGTCGAACTTGGGATGCCCGCCGTCGTTGTCGCCCATCGGCTGCGGCGGCACGTCGTACGAACGCCGCCAGATCTTCACCTGCGCCTCGCCGTACTTGGCGGTGGTCTCGGCCTTGTCCAGCCCTTGCAGCGCGCCGTAATGCCGCTCGTTGAGCCGCCAGTGCTTGTGCACCGGGATCCACGCCTGGTTCATGGCGTCGAGCGCCACCTGCAGCGTGTGGATCGCGCGGATCAGCACCGAGGTGTGCGCCACGTCGAACATCAGGCCCGCCTCGCGCATCAGGCGCCCGGCTTCCTCGGCTTCCTTGCGGCCCTTGTCGGTGATGTCGACGTCGACCCAGCCGGTGAAGCGGTTGTCCAGGTTCCACTGGCTCTGGCCGTGACGAAGCAATACGAGCTTTCTTGCCATCTCTAAATCAACTCCTCCCTGCGCAGCTGTTTGAAGAATTCGAGCGACTTGGGGTTGGACAGCGCGTCGGCGTTGGCGATCCTGCGTCCGTGGATCAATTCGCGCACCGCGATCTCGGTCACCTTGCCGCTCATGGTGCGCGGCACTTCCGGACAAGGCAAGACCTTCGACGGCACGTGGCGCGGCGACAGTTGCGCGCGGATGGCGGCGCGCACGCTGCGCTCGAGCTCCGCGCTCCAGGCGACGCCGTCGCGCAGACGCACGAACAGCACCACGCGCTCGTCGTTGTCGTGCCGCAGCCCCACGGCGACGGATTCCTCGATCTCGGGCAGCGCGTCGACCACGCGGTAGATCTCCGCGGTGCCGATGCGCACGCCGCCGGGATTGAGCGTGGCGTCGGAGCGCCCATGGATCACGAGCGTGCCCCGCTCGGTGATCTCGCAGTAGTCGCCGTGATGCCAGACGCCGGGGAAGCGCTCGAAGTACGCCGCGCGATACCTGCGACCATCAGGATCGCCGAAGAAGCCGATCGGCATGGACGGAAACGGCTTGGTGCAGACCAGCTCGCCCGGCTCGCCGCGCACCGGCTTGCCGTCCTGGTCGAAGGCGTCGACCGCCATGCCGAGGCCGCGGCACTGGATCTCGCCGCGGTAGACCGGATCCCACGGATTGCCCAGGGCGAAGCAGGAGACGATGTCGGTGCCGCCAGAGATCGAGCACAGGCGCACGTCACGCTTGATGGCGCCGTAGACGAAGTCGAACTGCGGCGGCGCAAGCGGCGAGCCGGTGGACAGGATCATCCGCAGCTTCTCGAGCTTGAAGGCGTCCTTGATCCGCTCACCGGCCTGCTCCAGCGACGCCAGGTACTTCGGGCTCGTGCCGAAATGGGTGACGCCCTCGCGCTCGGCCATCTCCCAGAGCGACTGCGGGCCCGGATGCATCGGCGAGCCGTCGTAGAGGACCAGCGCGACGCCGCTCGCGAGCGCCGAGGCTAGCCAGTTCCACATCATCCAGCCGCAGGTGGTGAAGAAGAACAGCCGGTCGCCGGGCTTCAGGTCGCAGTGCAGCTGGTGCTCCTTCAGGTGCTGCAGCAGCGTGCCGCCGGCGCCGTGGACGATGCACTTGGGCTTCCCGGTGGTGCCCGACGAATACAGGATGTAGAGCGGATGGTCGAAGGCCAGCTGCGTGAACTTCAGCACACCGTCCGCGCGGTACTGGTCGAAGCGCACCGCGCCCGGCAACGCGGAGAAGTCCGGCGCGTCGGAGAGGAAAGGCACCACCAGCAGCCGCGAAACCGTCGGCAGCCCGGCACGGATCTGCGCCACGCGTGGCAGCGTGTCGATGGCCTTGCCGTCGTAGCTGTAGCCGTCGCAGACGATCAGGACCTTGGGCTCGATCTGCCCGAAGCGCTCGAGCACGGCGCCCACGCCGAAGTCCGGCGAGCACGACGACCAGATCGCGCCGATGCTCGCGGTGGCCAGCATGCCGATCACCGCCTCGGCACAGTTGGGCAGGAACGCGGCGACGCGATCGCCTGGCTGCACGCCGTCACGCCGCAGCGCCGCCGCAAGGCGCGCCACGCGCTTGCGCAGCTCCGCGTGGCTGATCTGCCGCCGCCGTCCGCGCTCGTCGCAGACGATCAGGGCCGGATGCCGGTCGCGCAGGCGCATCAGGTTCTCGGCGAAGTTCAGCTGCGCGCCGACGAACCAGCGGGCGCCGGGCATGGCGTCGCCGTCGGCGAGGATCTCTTGCGCCTCGCAGCTGGCGTGCACGTCGCAGTACGTCCACAGCGATTTCCAGAACGCCGCCGGACGTTCCACCGACCACTGCCACAGCGCTTCGTATTCCTCCCCGGTGTTGCGGTACAGGCGGATGTCGTCGAGCCAGCCCGCGTACGCCGTCAGATTGCTTGCGGCGCGCTGCAGCCGGCGCGGCTTCCAGATCGGCTCCATCACCCGCTGGCCGCGGCACCGGCGGATTTGGGCCCGACGCGGGCGAGCCGGCTCGTCGGCACTCGCTCGAGCTGCGCGTTGATCCAGCGCGCCGTTTCGGTGAGCGCGTCCAGGTCCACGCCAGTGGAGAACCCCTGGCCGTGCAGCATGTACACGAGGTCCTCGGTGGCCAGGTTGCCGGTCGCGCCATCGGCGTAGGGACAGCCGCCGAGGCCGGCGATGCTCGCGTCCACGGTGCGGCAGCCGGCTTCCAGGCAGGCGAAAGTGTTGACCAGCGCCTGGCCGTAGGTGTCGTGGAAGTGCACCGCCAGCCGATGCGGGTCGATCTCGGCCGCGCACGCATCCCACATCGCGCGCGCCTGGCGCGGCGTGCCGATGCCGATGGTGTCGCCGAGCGAGATCTCGTAGCAGCCCATGTCGACCAGCGCGCGCGCGACGCGCACCACTTCCGCGAGCGGCACCGCGCCCTGGTACGGACAGCCCAGCACCGTCGACACGTAGGCGCGCACGCGCACGGCATTGGCCATCGCCTCCTCGACCACGGCGTCGAGGCGCTGCAGCGATTCATCGACCGTGGCGTTGATGTTCTTGCGGTTGAAGGCGTCCGACGCCGCGGTGAACACCGCGATCTCCTCGGCGCCGCCCGCCAGCGCCTCCGCCAGGCCCTGGAGGTTGGGCACCAGCACGGGATACGACACGCCGGCTTTTTTCTGCAGGCCGGAAAGCACGCTGTCGGTCTTGCGCATCTGCGGGACGCGCTTGGGGCTGACGAAGCTGCCGGCCTCGATGGTCTTCAGGCCGCACTCCGCCAGGCGCTCGATCAGCGCGATGCGCACCGCGACCGGCACGGTGCGGGCCTCGTTCTGCAGGCCGTCGCGCGGACCGACCTCGACGATGCGCACCGCATCGCTGCGCGCCTTCTTGCTCACGGCGATCGCGAGCGGCTCCGCACGAATTTGGCGATCTCCAGCGTCAGGTCCGGGTCCGGCGTGCCGCAGGAGAACATCGGCGCCGACAGCGCCGCCACCGCGCAGGAGTGCGACAGCTTGTCGTAGATCAGCGTGTCGACCGGGCCGCCGGCGTCGGCGATGGCCTTGGCGAGGTTGCGCGTGTTCTTCACCCACACGTCCTGGTCGTCCTCGCCGTGCACCAGCAGCATCGGCGGGTTGCGGCCGTCGACGTAGTAGATCGGCTGCGACAGCTCGTACTGCTCCGGCGGCGCGAACACGTCGCGCAGCTGCGGGTCGGTGATCGGCATGAAGTCGTAGGGACCGGCGAGGCCGATCATGCCGCGCAGGTTCTGCGGCGTCAGGCCGACGGGTTTCAGGAACTCCGCGTTCAGCGCCAGCAGCGCCGCCATGTGCGCGCCCGCGGAATGGCCCATCACGAACATCTTGTCGGGCGAGCCGCCGTAGCGCGCGACGTTCTCGTGCACCCACTTCACCGCGCGCGCTGCGTCCTCGACGAAGGCCGGGAAGCGCACTTTCGGGTACTTGCGGTAGTCGGGGATCACCACGACGAAGCCTTGCGAGGCCAGCGTCTGGCCCACGAAGCGGTACTCGTCCTTGCTGCCGAGGTTCCAGCGCCGGCCGCCGAAGAAGACGATCGTCGGCGCGTTGCGCGCGGTCTGCGGGGTGAAGACGTCGAGCTTGAGCTGGTGCTCGGTGTCGAACACGATGTTCGTGCCGATCGCGGTGCCGCCCTCGCGGGTGATGGTGTTGAGCACGTCCTCGTTGCTGCACGCGGAAAGGAGCAGCAGCAGGAACGGCAGGAGACTTCTGAGAGCGTTCATCGTCCTCATTCTTCAGTTCATGGTGACCATTTCTTCGGCGGCGGTCGGATGGATCGCGACGGTGTCGTCGAAGTCCTTGCGCGTCGCGCCCATGCGCAGCGCCACGGCGAATCCCTGCAGCATCTCGTCGGAGCCCGGCCCGATCGTATGCAGGCCGACGATGCGCTCGTCGTCGCCGACGCAGACCAGCTTCATCGCGCTCTGCACCTTGCGCTGCAGGATTCCATAGTACAAGGACTTGAAGCGCGCTTCGTGGATTTTCACCGCGTCGCCGAAGCGCTCGCGCGCCTGCGCCTCGGTCAAGCCCACGGTGCCGATGACGGGATGGCTGAACACCACCGTCGGAATCATCTCGTAATCGAGCTTGCGCTCCGACTGTCCGGCGAACAGCCGGTCGGCCAGGCGGCGCGCGGCAGCGATGGCGACGGGCGTGAGCATCATGCGCCCTGTGACATCGCCGACCGCGAAGACGTTCGCGGCGCTGGTGGCCTGGAAGGCGTCGGTGCGGATGGCGCCGGTGGTTTCCGCCGCGATGCCCGCGAGCGCAAGGCCCAGGTTTTCGGAATTCGGCGAGCGCCCGGCGGCCCAGAGGAACTGCTCTGCCGTGCGCGTATCGCCGCCGCCGAGCGTCGCGCAGATGCCGGCATCGTCGCGCGCGAGTGCGCGGATCGGCGTATCGCACAGGACCTCGATGCCCTGGGCGCGCATCTCGGCGGTCAGCGTATCCGACAGGATCGTGTCGAAGCCGCGCAGCAGCCGTGGTCCCCGCGCGATCAGGGTCACGCGCGCGCCGAGCGCCGCCAGCATGCCGGCAAGCTCCACCGCGATGTAGCCGCCGCCCGCGACGATCACCGACGACGGGCGATGCGCGAGCGCGAAGAACCCGTCGGAGTCGATGCCGATGTCGGAACCCGGAATCTCGGGGCGCAACGGACGGCTGCCGGTGGCAATCAGGATGTGGCGCGCGGAGAGTCGCCGCTCGCCGACGGCGATCTCGGCCCGGCCGGTGAACACGGCCCGCCCTTCGATCAGCTCGGCGCCGCTGGCGAGCAGGTTGCGGCGGTAGACGCCGTTGAGCCACTCGATATAGGTCTCGCGATTGGCGCGCAGCCGCGCCCAGTCGTGGGAGAACTCGGGGATGTCGAAGCCATAGCCGGCAGCCTCGTGCAGGCCTTCGGCGATCTGCGAGGCGTGCCACATGATCTTCTTGGGCACACAGCCCAGGTTGACGCAGGTGCCGCCCAGGCGGCCCTCCTCGACCACGGCCACGCGGGCCCCGTGCCGGGCCGCCCGCCGGGCCCCGGCGATACCGCCGCTGCCGCCGCCGATCACCAGCAGGTCGTAGGTCATGGGCGGGAAGTTTCGCATAGCCTCAATCACTTGCCGGAAGCCCGCCTTGAAAGCCGCCGTCGGCAGCCCATTTTTCAGGGACGCCGTGGTCTAATCCGCGCCCCAGAAAGCCCAGACCCCCATGCTTCCGCAGCTGCCCGCCTTCGACCGTTTCAACCCCGACGAGGCCCAGGCCGGCCTGGACGAGGCGCTGGCGCGCAACCGCGCGGAGCTCGGCGACCTGCTGCGCCGCGGGGCGTTCAGCTGGGAGACCCTGGTCGAGCGCCTCGAGGACATGGGCGATCGCGTGTCACGGGTCTGGGGCCCGACCTCGCACCTGTTCGGCGTGTGGAGCACGCCGCAGTGGCGCGCGGCCTACAACGCCGGGTTGCCGAAGATCACCGAGTACGGCGTCGAGCTCTCGCAGAACGACGCGCTCTACGCTGCCTACAAGAGCCTCGCCGACGCGCCCGGCTTCGATTCGTATTCGCCCTCGCGCAAGAAGGTGATCACCGATGCGCTGCGCGACTTCCGCCTGGCCGGCGTGGCGCTGCCGCAAGAGGACAAGGCGCGCTTCAAGGCGATCTCGCTCAAGCTCTCCGAGCTGCACGCCAAGTTCGAGGAGCACCTGATGGATTGCGTACAGGCCTGGAGCCGGCACGTGACCGATGAGGCCGAGCTTGCCGGCATGACCGAGGCGGGCAAGGCAGCGTCGCGCGAGAAGGCGCAGGCCAAGGGCCTGGAGGGCTGGCTGCTGACGCTGGACTTCCCGAGCTACGACGCCGTGATCTCCAAGGCCGAGAACCGCGAGCTGCGCCGCACCCTCTACGAAGCGTTCGCGACGCGCGCCGCCGAGCGCGGACCGCACGACGCGAAGTACGACAACACGCCGCTGATGGCGGAGATCCTCGCGCTTCGCCATGAGCAGGCGCAGCTGCTGGGCTTCAAGAATTTCGCCGAGCTGTCGCTGGCGACCAAGATGGCGGAATCCCCGGACGAGGTGGAGCGTTTCCTGCGCGACCTCGCTGCGCGCGCCAAGCCGCGCGCGCAGGCCGAGCTCGAGGAGCTGCGGGAACTGGCACGCGCCGACGGCATCGCCGATCTGCAGGCATGGGACACGGCGTTCTATTCCGAGCGCCTGCGTCAGCAGAAGCTGGGCTTGTCCGACGAAGCCCTGCGCCCGTACTTCCCCTTCCCGCAGGTCGTGCGCGGCATGTTCGACCTGGTCGAGCGTCTCTACGACGTGCGCATCGAGCCGGTCGCCGGCATCCCGACCTGGCACGCCGACGTCACTACCTACGCGCTGAAGTACCGCGACGGCGAGACCTTCGGCGTGTTCTATCTCGATCCCTACGCGCGGCCAGCGACCAAGCGCGGCGGCGCCTGGATGGACGAGTGCCTGGTGCGACGTCGCCTGCCCGTGGGCGGCGTGCAGATCCCCGCCGCGTACCTGGTGTGCAACTTCACGCCGCCGCTGGGCGGACAGCCGGCGCTGCTGAATCACGATGAGGTGCTGACGCTGTTCCACGAATTCGGGCACGGCCTGCATCACCTGCTGACGCGGGTGGACGAAGCCAGCGTCGCCGGCATCCGCGGCGTCGCCTGGGACGCGGTCGAATTGCCGAGCCAGTTCATGGAGAACTGGTGCTACGAGCCGGCGACGCTGAAGCTCTTCGCGCGCCACTGGCAGACCGGCGAGGCGATGCCGGACGACATGATCGCCAAGCTGCGCGCGGACCGGCAGTTCCAGACCGGCCTCGCCACGGTGCGGCAGCTGGAGTTCTCGCTGTTCGACCTGTTGCTGCACCGGGACTTCGATCCCGCGCGCGGCGCGCGCGTGTACGAAACGCTCAACGCCGTGCGACGCGACGTGGCGGTGTTCAACCCGCCGGAATGGAACCGCATGCCCAACAGCTTCTCGCACATCTTCGCGGGCGGATACGCGGCGGGCTACTACAGCTACAAGTGGGCGGAGGTTCTCTCGTCGGACGCGTTCGCCGCGTTCGAGGAAGCCAACTTCGCGCCGGAGATCGGTCATCGCTTCCGCGACACCGTGCTCGCGCAGGGCGGATCGCGCGAAGCCATGGAATTGTTCGTCGCCTTCCGCGGCCGCAAGCCCAGCGTCGAGCCGCTGCTGCGGCACTCGGGATTGGCGAGCGAAGCGGCGTAGTGCGTCGCTTCGGCTGGCCGGGTCCGCCGGGAGACGCCGCAAGGTACGTCCCTGTAGGCTCGACGTGCGCCATCCATGGCGCCCGACGCTCCCGTCGAACCGGACCATCCGAAGCGAGTCGACGTCCCCCGCGCGCTTCTGATCGGGTCTGCCGGGGGCGTGTGCGGCCAGGGATGGCCGCACCCGAGGCTGACGGAGCTTTTAAGTCGTCCCGCCGCACATGGATGTGCTAGTGCCGCGAGAGCGCATGGACGCGCGGAGCGGCCCCGCCGAGCCAAAGCAGCCGGCGACCTGCGAAAATCGCAACGCATGAAAATCGCGACTTGGAACGTCAACTCGCTGCGCGTGCGACTGCCGCACCTGCTCGACTGGCTCAAGCTCGCGCAGCCCGACGTCGTCGGCCTGCAGGAGCTCAAGTTGCAGGACGAGCAGTTCCCGTACGCCGAGCTCGAGGCCGCGGGATATCACGCGGTCTGCAACGGGCAGAAGACCTACAACGGCGTCGGAATCCTCTCACGCCATCCGATCGAAAACGTGACACGCGACATGGCCGGCTTCGACGACAATCAGCGACGCGTGATTGCCGGCACCATCCAGGGCGTGCGCATGATCAGCGTCTACGTGGTCAACGGGCAGAGCGTGGCGTCCGAGAAGTACCAGTACAAGCTGCGCTGGCTGGGCGCGCTGCGTGAATACCTGCGCGACGAGCTCGGCTCCGGCGCACCCGTCGCCGTGGTCGGCGACTTCAACATCGCGCCGACGCCCGAGGACACGCACGACCCGGTTGGCTGGGACGGCCGGATCCTGTGCAGCGAGCCCGAGCGCGCGGCGTTCCGCGGCCTGCTCGATCTGGGGCTGCACGACAGCTTCGAGCGCCTCGTGGCGCCGTCCGGGCGCTTCACCTGGTGGGACTACCGCATGGGCGCCTTCCGCCGGAACCTGGGCCTGCGCATCGACCACGTGCTGCTGTCCGATCCCCTCGCCGCCCGCTGCGCCTCGTGGCACGTGGACACCGCGCCGCGGCGGCTGGAGCGTCCGTCGGATCACGCGCCCGTGATCGCGGAACTTGGCGCATCATGAGTCTCATGAGTGCCCCCGATTCTGCGCAGGACCCGCGTCCGCTCAATCATTACGACGTCACCGGCCGCATCTGCGTCGGCAGCCCGCTCGCCGTGCGCGACGCCACCATCGAGATCCTCGAGTCCCGCTTCAAGGACCTGGACCGCGCGCCGCTGGTCGACGCCTTCCTGACGTTCACGCGCCTCTACGCCGGCGACCTGCCCGGCTACGTAGGCTGCGACACCTGGTACCACGATGCGCAGCACAGCCTCGACTGCGCGCTGGCGATGGCGCGGCTGCTCGACGGCTTCCAGCGCAGCGTGCCGATCGACGAGCAGCTGACTGCGCGCAGCACCGTGCTCGGCGTCGTCATCGCCCTGTTCCACGACGCCGGGTACATCCGCCGCAGCAGCGACAGCGCGAGCAACGGCTCCGAGTTCACGCTGAACCACGTGCGCCGCAGCGGCGAGTTCCTGCGTGAGGTACCTGCCGACGATCGGCTATGCGGCGGAGGCCGGGCTCGCCAGCCAGCTGGTGCACTTCACCGGCTACGAGCTGGAGCTCGACCGCATCATGGTGGTGGAGCGGCGCGACCGGCTGCTCGGCTTCCTGCTCGGCACGGCCGACCCGGTGTCGCAGTTCGCCGATCGCTGCTACCTGGAGAAATGCCGCGACTTCCTGTTCCGCGAGTTCTCGATCTGCGGGCTGGCGGGTCCCGGCTTCCCCGGCGGGCCCAAGCCGATCTACATCAGCGTCGACGACCTGCTCGACAAGACCCACGCCTTCCACGAGAAGCTGCGCCGCGAGCGGCTCGACGGCTACTTCGAGAGCGTGCACCGCTACATGGGCGTGCACTTCGGCGGCGACGATCCGTACATGGAGGCGATCCACCAGCACCTGGAGCACCTGCAGACGCTGCAGCGCACCGCCCGCCTGCACGAGCTGCGGCGCAAGCCGGAAGTGGTCGGCGCCGCCGAGATGCGGACGGCGCTGAAGGATCCTGCTTTGAAGGCGCCGCCGAAACGGTCGACTAGGGCCGCGGCCTAGCCGCGCTGCTCACCACGCGGGCCTCGCCGACGGCGCGCGGGTCGGCCGCCGCCTCCAGCCGGTTCGGGCTCTTGCGCCAGATCACCACCTGCATGTTGCCGTAGGTCTGCTTGAGCGGCTTGAGCGTGTGCCCCAGCGCGCGCACCTCGTCCTGCTCGCGCTCGGTCCAGGCCAACGGCTCGATCTCCACCTGGTCGGGCAGGTACTGATGGTGATAGCGCGGCAGCGTCGCGATCTGCGTCGCGTCGAGCCCTTCGGTGAAGCCCAGCAGCCCCAGCAGCACCATGGTGATGATGCGGCTGCCGCCGGGCGTCCCCAGGATCAGCACGCCGCGCGGTCCCTCGACGAAGGTCGGGGACATCGACGACAGCGGCCGCTTGCCCGGCGCGATGGTGTTGGGGATCGAGCCGATCAGGCCGTAGGCGTTGGACGCCTGCGGCGCGGCGGAGAAGTCGTCCATCTCGTCGTTCAGCAGCACGCCGGTGCCCGGCACCATGAAGCCCGAGCCGAACGGAAGGTTGATCGACAGCGTGCCGGCGACGCGGTTGCCGTCGGCGTCGATGACCGAGAAGTGCGAGGTGTTGGTCCCCTCGGATCCGCCCGCCGGCGCGCCGAGCTCGGCGCTCGGCGTGGCGCGCCGCGGATCGATGCTCTGCGCCAGCGCGCGCAGGTAGCTGCGCGAGGTCATGCGGCTTAGCGGCATCGTCACCATGTCCGGATCGCCCAGGTGCGCGGCGCGATCGCGATAGGCGCGGCGCATCGCCTCGATCGTCAGGTGACGCGACGCCGCAGGCTCGCTCGCCGGCCAGCCGAGCATCTCCAGCATCTGCAGCATCTGCGCCAGGCCCACGCCGCCAGCGGACGGTGGCGGCGCGCTCACCACGCGGTAGTCGCGGAACCAGGTGACGAACGGCGCGCGCTCGAGGAGCTTGTAGTGCCGCAAATCCTCCTGGTTCCAGATGCCGCCGGCCGCGCGCACGCCGTCGACCAGCGTGGCGGCAAGCTCGCCCTGGTAGAAGCCGTGGCGGCCCTGCGCGGCGATGCGCTCGAGCGTGCGGGCCAGGTCCGGCTGCTGCAGCAACGTGCCTTCGGGCGGCGCCACGCCACCCGGGCTGAAGATCGCCAGCGTCGCCGGCGAGAAGCGCCCGACGTGCTGGGCAATAGCGCGCGCGAGCTTGCTGTCGATGCGGAAGCCGTCGCGCGCGAGCGTGATCGCCGGCGCCAGCGAGCGGCCCAGCGGCAGCTTGCCGAATTTTTTGGCGATGTAATCCAGCGCCGCGGGCTCGCCGGGGATGCCGGCCGCGAGCGCGCCATCGCGGGAGCGCGCCTCGACCGCGACGCCGCTGGCGTCGAGGTACATGTTGGCCTCGGCGTTCGACGGCGCCGTCTCGCGCCCGTCGATCAGCGTTTCCAGGCCGTCGGCGCGATGCAGCAGCCAGAAGCCGCCGCCGCCGAGGCCCGAGCCTGTGGGCTCGGAGACTGCCAGCGCTGCAGAGATCGCCACAGCCGCGTCGAAGGCGTTGCCGCCAGCTTCGAGAATCTCGATGCCGGCGGCGGTCGCGCCCGGGTGTGCGCTGGCGACGGCGTAGCCGGGCGGTCGGTCGGCGGCGTGGGTGGCGCTGCACAGTAGTGTCATCCCCGCGAAGGCGGGGACCCAGTTCTGCTTTTGCCAAAAACTGGATGCCCGCCTACGCGGGCATGACGAGATTTTCATTCGACGATGGCCACCAGCTTGTTGTACTTCGCCATCAACTGCTCGCGCGTTTCCACGTGCAAGGGATCCAGCGGGATGCAGTTCACCGGGCAGACCGTCACGCACTGCGCATGCTCGAAGTGGCCGACGCATTCCGTGCACAGGTCCGGATCGATCTCGTATATCTCGACGCCCTGGCTGATCGCGTGGTTCGGGCACACCGGCTCGCAGACGTCGCAGTTGATGCATTCGTGGGTGATCTTCAGGGCCACTGCAGATCACCCTTTGCGGCGGCGGCGTCCGAAGCGCTCCAGCAAAACCGGGATCACCGGCTTGGGCACGAGCTTCTCGACCGGCGCGCCGAGGCTGGTCAGCTCGCGGACCAGCGACGACGACAGGTGCGCGTATTCCGGCGACGGCGCGAGCATGACGGTATCGAGCCTGGGATACAGGTCGCGGTTCATCACCGCCATCTGCTTCTCGTAGTCGACGTCGCCGACGGTGCGCACGCCGCGCACCAGCACGGTGATGCCGTTGTCGCGCGCGAAGTCCACGACCAGGCCGTCGAAGCCCTTGACCTTGACGTTGGGAAGCTTCTTGACCACTTCCTCGATCAGCGCGATGCGCTCGTCCATGCTGAAGCGCGGGTTCTTGGCGATGTTGGCGCCGACCGCGACGATCAGCTGCGGGAACATCGCCGCCGCGCGCTGGATGATGTCGAAGTGCCCCAGCGTGATCGGGTCGAAGGTGCCGCTGTAGGCCGCGACGACGGGCATGGGTCAGCCGGTGTGGAAAGAGGCGAGGCCATAGCTTACCTGACCGGCTTTCTTTTCCCGCACGAGCTCCAGACCCGGCGGGAACGCGGGCTTTTTCGCGCTCGCCCACTCCAGGTAGACCCGGTGCCCGGGCTTGAGCACGCGCGGCAGGCGCTGCAGGGCCGGCAGCAAGTGGTCGCTGTCGTACGGAGGATCGACGAAGACGACGTCGAAGCGCTCCGGCGTCTGCTCCAGGAAGCGCAGCGCGTCGCCGGCGTGCAGCTCTGCGCGCGCCTCAACCTTCAGTACCGACCAGCGCGGCGCGGATCAGCTCGATCTGCATGCGCCCGGTCTCCACCAGCGTCGCGCGCGCGGCGCCGCGCGAGAGCGCCTCAAGACCCAGCGCGCCGCTGCCGGCGAAGAGATCCAGGCAATGCGCGCCCTGGATCATCGGCGCGAGCCAGTCGAATACCGTCTGGCGGACGCGATCGGGCGTGGGCCGCACGCCGGCGCCGGCGTCGAACTCGACGTGCCGGCTGCGATGCTCGCCGCCGATGATGCGCAACGTGCCGAGCCGGCGCTTCATCGCGCGCTGCCGAACTGGCGCAGCAGCTGGCGATGGCGATGCGCGAAGACGCGGCCGACGAACCAGCGCAGGAACGGCGCCGCGAATCCGAAGCGCGGCTCGAACTCCAACTCGTCGCGGATCTGCGTTCCGTTGTTCAGCGGCGCGAGCGTGCGCCGGTGATTCCAGACGCGGTTCGACCACGACGACGAGCGCTCGTCGAATCCCTGGCCGGTCGTCACCGAAGCCAGCGTCAGGAAATGGCGGTCGATGGGCAGGATGCCGAAGAGCAGGATCCAGCTCTTGAACGCGGGCTTGCCAATGAGCTCGCGCGGCGCGGCGTCGAGATCCGACAGCGCATCCGGATAAGTCATGCGCAGAATCTGCATGAGCTCGTTGTTGACGCCCTGCATGGTCGAGACGTGAGACCAGACGTCAGCGGCGGTTGCGGTCACCGTGGTCTCGAAGACCAGACGGATCATCCCTGCTGGGTACCGCCCACCGTCAGCCCTTCGATCTTGAGCGTCGGCTGGCCGACGCCCACCGGCACGCTCTGCCCGTCCTTGCCGCAAACGCCGATGCCGGGATCGAGCTCCAGGTCGTTGCCGACCATGGTGACGCGCGTCAGCACCTCCGGCCCGTTGCCGATCAGCGTCGCGCCTTTCACCGGCCGCGTGATCTTGCCGTCCTCGATGAGATAAGCCTCGCTCGCCGAGAACACGAAGTTGCCGCTGGTGATGTCGACCTGGCCGCCGGCGAAGTTCACCGCGTAGAGACCCTTCTTCACCGAGCGGATGATCTCCTCGCGCTCGTGCGGGCCGGGCAGCATGTAGGTGTTGGTCATGCGCGGCATCGGCAGGTGCGCGTAGGACTCGCGCCGGCCGTTGCCCGTCAGCGGCACGCCCATCAGGCGCGCGTTGAGCTTGTCCTGGATATAGCCCTTGAGCACACCCTTCTCGATCAGCGTGGTGCACGACGTCGGCGTGCCTTCGTCGTCGATGGTCAGCGAGCCACGGCGGTTGGGCAGCGTGCCGTCGTCGACGACGGTGCACAAGGGATTGGCCACCATCTCGCCGATGCGGCCGGAGAACGCCGACGTGCCCTTGCGATTGAAGTCGCCTTCCAGGCCATGGCCGATCGCTTCGTGCAGGAGCACGCCGGGCCAGCCCGAGCCGAGCACCACGGTCATGCTCCCGGCAGGCGCGGGATCCGCTTGGAGCGCGACCCCGACCTGGCGCACGGCCTCGCGCGCGAGGCGTTCGGGCGCGTCGCCGCTGAAGAAGTCCGCATAGGCGCCGCGTCCGCCGGCGCCGGACGACGCCTGCTCGCGGCGGCCGTTGTCTTCCGCAATGACGTTGACCGACAGGCGCACCAACGGCCGCAGATCGGCGGCCAGGGTTCCGTCCGCCGCGGCGACGAGGATCGTCTCGAAGCTGCCGGCGAGCGAGGCGATGACCTGGGTGACGCGCGGATCGGCCGCGCGTGCGGCGACGTCGACGCGACGCAGGATCGCGAGCTTCTCCTCGGTGGTCCAGCCGCCCAGCGGATTGACGCCGGCGTAGAGCGGCACCGGCTGCGAAGCTTCCCAGGTATGCACTGCACCCTGCTGCCCCTGTCGGGCGATCGCCGAAACCGCCTGCGACGACGCGGCGAGCGCCGGCAGCGAGATCTCGTCGGAATAGGCAAAGCCGGTTTTCTCGGCGGAGCAGACGCGCACGCCGACGCCGCGGCCGGCGTCGTGGGTGCCGGTCTTGATGATGCCGTCCTCGAGCATCCAGCTCTCGAACTGGCTGCCCTGGAAATAAAGGTCGGCGGCGTCGATGCCGGGCTTGAGCAGGCCGTCGAGCACGCGGCTGACGCGCTGCAGGTCCAGCTCGGCGGGCGCCAGCAGGCTGTTCTGGGTGAGGCTCAGGGTTCCATCAACTTTCATTTTTCGACTCGAATCTTCGATGAGACAGCACCGGGAAAGTCTGACGCAGTTCCGCCAGCCGTGCCGGCTCGACAGACGCAATCACTACGGCCGGATCGGCGCCGGCCCGCGCCAGCACCTCGCCCCACGGGCCGACGATCAGACTGTGGCCGAACGTCCGTCGTCCGCCCGGATGCTCACCACATTGGCCCGGGGCGATGACGTAGCACTGGTTCTCGATGGCGCGCGCCCGCAGCAGCACGTCCCAGTGCGCCTCGCCGGTTTTCTGCGTGAAGGCGGAGGGCACGCACAGCACCTGCGCCTGTTCGGCAGCCAGGCGACGGAAGAGTTCAGGGAAGCGCAGGTCGTAGCAGACCGACAGCCCGAGGCGTCCCGCCGGCGTGTCGATCGCGACTGCTCGCAGCGCACCCGGCGCGATGCTCGAGGATTCGCGGTAGGTCTCGCGCCCGACCTCCACGTCGAACAGGTGGATCTTGTCGTAGCGCGCGCGCACCGCGCCGGTGTCGTCGTAGACCAGGGATGCGGCGAACACCTTTGCGGCATCGCCGCCGACCTTGATCGGCACGGTGCCGGCGACGATCCACAGCTTCAGACGCCGCGCAGTGTCGCGCAGGAAATCCTGGATCGGGCCACGACCGGAATCCTCCGCGTGCGCGAGCTTGTCGGCATCGCGCGCGCCCATGAAGGCGAAGTTCTCCGGCAACACCGCCAGCATCGCGCCCTGCTGCGCAGCCTGCGCCAGCAGATCTGCAGCGGCAGCGAGATTGGCCGGCACGTCGGCCCCGGTGTTCATCTGCACCGCAGCGACGATGGGATCGGAATTCACGGCTTGCCCGGCTCGGCGCGGCGCTTCTTCGGCTCGTCGTCGCTGCCGTCGCCCTTCTTGATCTCGGGGTTATCCCAGGTGCCGCCGAGGTGATAGCTCAGCTGCGTCACCTGGTCCAGCGGCTTGTCCAGCACCTGCTGCGCGATCAGCGCCAGCGCGCCGAGCGCGGGGCCGCCCAGCAGCAGCGCGCCCAGCGTGATGCCCGACGACATGTCCGGGTAGACGGTGATGCGCTGGTCGTAGTCGCGCGCGGCGAGGCCGATGCGGCCGCGCGTCTCCATGCGCAGCGAGGGGCCGGCGATCAGGAGGTCCGAGGTGTGCGCGTTGCCGTCGCCCAGGTCGAAGGTGCCAGTGATCTTGTCGTAGGCCAGGCCCTGCCCCACCACGTCGCGGAAGTTGAACGACAGCCGCCGCGGCAGCGCGTAGAAGTTCAGCAGGCCGAGCACGCGGCCGGCGCCGGGCTCGATGGTCTTCACGTTGCCATTCTCCAGCTCGATCGCCAGGTGTCCGCGCGCCTGCGCGAACTCCACGCCCGCGGGATTGGGCGCCCACAGCAGATCCCCGTCGAAACGGCTGGCCTTGGCGGTAACGGTCGGCGCGTAGTCGAGCGCGCGCAGCACGTCTGCCATCCGCTCGCTGCCCAGGTGGAACGACAGATTGGCGCCGGACGCGCCGTCGCGCCGCCACCACTGGCCGCTGCCCTCCAGCTCCAGCGCGCCGCCGGCGAGCTTGAGCTGCGTCAGGCGCTGGCCACCCGGGACGCGCGCGGTCCCCAGGCGCAGGTGACCGAAGTCCAGGCCGCCGATCCTGACGATGGCGCCGTCCAGGTTCAGCACCGGGAACTTCGCCGGATCCAGCGGCGGCCGCGGCGCGCTCTTGCCGGCCTTGTCCTCGGCGTCGTGATAGTTCATCGCCAGGTGCTGCAGCTGGGCGTTGAGCGTGCCGCCCGCAGCGCTCTGCCAGGTGAGCTGGCCTTCGGCGCCCTCGCCCTCAAGGCGCGCCACCCAGCCGCCGGCCTGCGGGGCGTAGTGCACGCGCGTCGGCAGCAGCGTCTGGCCGCCGACGATCGGCCGGTCGATCGACAGCTCTGCACGCTTGAGCGACAGCGGCTCGTCGCCGGCGTCCGACGAGGTCAGCGCGGCCGACCATGCCGCGAGGTCCATCTCGGCGACGTGGCCCTCGACGACGATGCCGGGCTCGGTCGCGACCGCCGGCCCCTCGCCCATGCGCAGGAACGCGCTGGCGAGGTCGACCCCGCCGCCGCGCGCGGCGGCGAACTGCAGGTCGGCGGAGAAACGCTCCTTGTAGTCGATGCCGATGCGCAGCGGGATCTTCTCGTCACCCGAGAACCCGAGGTTCAGCGAGGCGACCTCCTCGGCTTTCTTGGACAGCGGCGCCGGGAACCGGATCGCCACGCCCTGCAGGTCGGTCGACAGCCGTAGCGACGAATTGGCCTCGCTGCCGATGTCGAGCTCGGCCCGCCATGCGCTCTCGCCCGACAGCTGCGAGCGGATGAAGGACGGCACCAGCGTGCTGACGCCGGTGCCGTCGGCGCGCGGCGCGTAGCGGAACTCGGCGAGCAGCCGCGACAGGTGCGGCGTCACCGCCGTCAGCTTGGCCTCCACCGGCAGCTCGTAGAACTGCGCGGTCAGCGATTTCTCGGAGTACACGCCATCCGCGCCGAAGACGATTTCGCCGACGATGCCGCGGATCGGCTCCTTGAGCGCCTTGTACTCCAGTCGCGCGTCCTTCAGGCGGATCACGCCGGACGCGACGGTCTTGCTGCTTTCGTGCAGGGGCACGTCCAGGTGGACCGTGACCGATGCGGGGCCGGCAGCGCGCGTGTGATGCACCAGCGCGGCGAGCGTCTTCTCCAGCGGGGAGGCTTCCACCACGCGGTATAAACGGGCCAGGTCGCCGCCGACCTCGCCGTCGATGATCAGCCGCGCGGCGTGGAGATCGTCGAAGCGCGCGTCGACGTGACCGATGCGCGCGCCGAGCATGGCGGCGCCGTCGGAGGTGATGGCCAGCGCGTTGCCGCGGAACTTCAGCTGCGCGCCGAGCCGCTCGATCGTCGGCCAGTCCGGATGGAAGGCCAGCCGCACGTCGGCAACTTCCAGGTCCAGCGCGAACGTGCCGTTGTTCGTCTTGGCGAACGGGAAATCCGACAACGGTCCCTGGATGGTGATCTCGCCAGCGGGCACGCGCGCCGCGAGCAGGCCGTTGCTGAGCCAATCGCGCAGACCCGGGCCCCAGGTGTACGGGATGAAGGGCTTGAGCCGCATCGGATCGCGCGCCGAAACCCGCGCCTTCAGGTCCATCACCGGCGAGCCTTCGCGCGGCAGCAGCAGCCCGAGCGATCCCTGCCCCTCGCTGTCCAGGATCTTCCAGCGCAGGTCCGGGGCGCGCACTTCCCAGTCCTGGCCGTCGCGACGCCAGCTGACGGTGGCCGACAGCGCGTCGAACTGTCCCGGCCCCGGGAACGCCCGCGGCACCTCGAACCACAGCGGGATCGACTTCATGATCAGGCGTCCGCCTTTCTCGCTGGCCGAGAGCTCGCCGGTGAGGTTGGCGAAGCCGACCGGCCGACCGACGGCGGACAGGTTCAGGTTCTTGAGCCGCGCGGCGACCGTATAGCGATCGTCGCCGTCGCCGTGACGCCAATGCACCGACAGCGCTTCGACGTCACCGCGCGCGTCGTGCAGCGCGGCGAGCTTCGGCGGCGGTGCGCGCAGCAGGTGCAGCCACGGCGCAACGTCGCGAAGGCGCACGAAGTCGGCCGACGCGGTGAGATCGAAGCCGTCCTTGGTGCGGACGGACTTGGCGCTCGCCTTGGTGTCGGGCCAGGTGCCCGCAGCGCCCTGCACCTGCAGCTTCTGCAGCTGCGCCGCCCAGCCGGTCTCGTCCACGGTGATTTTGGCGGCGGCCTCGAGGGCGTTCAGGTGGTAGTGCAGCCCGGCGCGCTCGCCGTCGATCGCGCCCGATTCCCACTCGGCGTCGAGCGATGGGATGCGCCCGCCCTCGACCTCGCCCGTCAGCCGCAGGCGCGCGCGATCCACCGACACGCGCGCGTCGCTGGCGAACCAGCGCTGGATCAGGGGACCGTCGCCCAGCCCGCGCAGGTAGGCCGCCCACGGGCCTGACCAGGTGCTGGTCACGGCCAGGTCGCCGTCGAGATCGGCGTGCACCGTCAGCGCCTGCCCGAGGGTCGCGGGCAGGCCCAGCTCCAGGTCGAACTCGAAATGGTCGTCGCCCTGGTCCAGGTCGCCGCGCGTGACCTCGAAGCGATACTGGTCGAGCTCCAGCGGCACGTCGGTGTAGACGAGCACGCAGCGCACCAGGCGCAGATAGTCGATCTGGCGAAGGCGCTGCAGCACCGCGCTGTGGTCCGCCGACGCGGTGGGCTGGAAGCCGCGCACATGCAGCTTGCCCTCGGCGTCGCGGGTGGCGGTGATCTCCGCCCCAACCAGGTCCACGCGCGTCGGCATCCAGTCGCCACCGGCAAGCCGCGGCAGGCTGAACGCCAGGCGCAAGCGGTCGGCGGCGATGGCGTCGGGCGCCGAGGGCGTCGCCAGCAGCGTGATGCGATCCAGGTCCAGGCTCGGGTAGTAGCCGCGCCAGGTCAGCCGCAGGTCGCCGATGGAGACCGGCCGTCCCAGCAGCGTGCCGAGGCGTTCCTCGAGCTGCAGGCGATAGCCCGGCACCGAGCGCACCGCCAGCTGGAACGCGCCGCTGACCATCGCGGCGAGCACGATGAGCGCCGAGACGATCGTGATGCTGACGGTCCACCAGCGGCGGCGGCGGCGCTCCATGCGTCAGGCCCTAGATGGGGACGACATCGAAGCCTTCCTGCAAGTAGAGCGACTCCACCTGCAGGCGCACCGGACGCTTGACCAGCTCCTCGAGCTCGGCCAGGTCCTGCGACTGCTCCTCCATGAGCCGGGTGATGACCTTCGGCGCGGCGATGACGCGGAATTCGCGCGCCTCGAACTGCCGTGCCGCGCGCTGCACCTCGCGGAAGATCTCGTGGCACACCGTCTCCAGCGTCTTGACGGTGCCGCGCCCGGCGCAGTGCGAGCACGGCTCGCAGAGGATGTGCCCGAGCGACTCGCGCGTGCGCTTGCGCGTCATCTCGACCAGGCCCAGCGGCGAGAACGAGTAGATCTGCGTGCGGGCGGCATCGCGCTTGAGCTCCTTCTCCAGCGCGCGCAGCACCTGGCTGCGGTGCAGCTCGTTCTTCATGTCGATGAAGTCCAGGATGATGATGCCGCCGAGGTTGCGCAGCCGCAGCTGCCGCGTGATCGCCTGGGTCGCCTCCAGATTGGTCTTGAGGATGGTCTCCTCGAGATTGCGATGGCCGGTGTAGGCGCCCGTGTTGACGTCGATGGTGGTCATCGCCTCGGTCTGGTCGATGACCAGATGGCCGCCGGACTTGAGCTCCACCTTGCGCTCGAGCGCGCGGTTGATCTCGTCCTCGACGCCGGACAGGTCGAAGATCGGCGCCGGAGACTCGTAGAGCTCGATGCGCGATGCAGCTTCGGGCACGAACTCGCGCGCGAATTCCTGGACGCGGCCGAACTCCGCAGCGTTGTCGATGCGCACGCGCTCGACCTCGCTGCCCAGGAGGTCGCGCAGCACGCGCATCGACAGCGGCAGGTCGCCATGGACCATCTGGCCGGCGCGGGACTGGCGGGCCTGCTCGCTGATGGAAGCCCACAGCCGTACCAGGAACTGCAGGTCACTCTCCAGCGACGCCTCGTCGGCGCCCTCGCCGGCGGTGCGCACGATCACGCCGTACTGCGGCGCCAGCCGCGGCATCAGCCCGTCGAGGATGCTTTTGAGGCGCTGGCGCTCGGCCTCGTCCTCGATCTTGGCCGAGACGCCGACGTGGCGGTCGAACGGCAGCAGCACCAGGTAACGCGACGGGATCGACAGCAGCGTGGTCAGCCGCGCGCCTTTGCTGCCGAGAGGGTCCTTGACGATCTGCACCAGCACTTCCTGGTCCTCGCGCAGAAGGTGATCGATCGGCGGCGGCTCGCGCGGCACCGCACCCGCGTCGGCATCCGGCGTGCACAGCATGTCGGCGGCGTGCAGGAAGGCGGTGCGCTCAAGGCCAATGTCGACGAACGCGGCCTGCATGCCGGGCAGGACCCGCTTCACCAGCCCTTTATAGATGTTGCTGACCAGGCCATGTCGGGAGGCGCGCTGGATGTACACCTCCTGCACGACGCCGCCCTCGACCAGCGCCGCGCGCGTCTCGCGCGGGCCGATGTTGACGAGGATCTCGGAGCTCACAGCGGGCGCACCCCGAAGCGTCCCAGCAGCTCGCAGGTCTCGTACAGCGGCAGTCCCATCACGCCGCTGTAGCTGCCGCGGATCTGGCGCACGAACATCGCGCCGTAGCCCTGGATCGCGTAGCCGCCCGCCTTGTCGCCCGGCTCGCCGCTGTCCCAGTACGCGGCGGCCTGCGCCGCGCTCACTGGCGCGAACTCGACCTCCGTCACCGACAGCGCGCTTTGCAGGCGCGCGTCCTGCACGACGGCGACGCCGCTGAACACCTGGTGCGTGCGCCGCGACAGGCGCAGCAGCATCGCCACAGCGTGCTCGCGATCGGCGGGCTTGCCCAGGATCTCGCCGTCGACGACGACCTCGGTGTCGGCACCCAGCACGGGCAAATCAGCGGACGCGCGGCTGGCGGCTGCGCGCGCCTTGCCAGCCGCCATGGCCAGCACGTAGTCGCTCGCCGCCTGGCCCGGCTCAGGCGTTTCCGGGATGTCGGCCGGCAGCACCTCGAAGCGCAGCTTGAGCTGCGCAAGCAACTGGCTGCGGCGCGGCGAGCGCGAGGCAAGATAAAGCTGCGGAGGCATCGAATAAGCCTATCTCACCGCTCGGGTCGACATTCCCGGGACAAAAAGAGCGAGACCGGCACCTGGCCGGTCTCGCCCCTATGCTGCCCGCACGCTGTCGTCTTTAGTCGCGCAGCTCGATGTCGTTGCCGACCACGCGCACCTTGGCGCCGACGAACAGGCCCTCGTTGGTGCCCAGCGTCACCTCGCGGGTGCCGCCATTGTCCATGGCCACCGTGACCTTGTAGACGGTCTTGGAGCGGATCGCCTTCTCGGCCATGTAGCCGCCGGCGCCGCCGGCGACCGCGCCGCCAGCCGTCGCCGCCGAGTTGCCGCGACCGCTGCCGAACTGGTGACCGATGATCGCGCCCGCCACTGCGCCGGCGACCGCGCCCATGCCGGTGGCGTCACCGGACTGCTTGACCGGCGTGATGGCCGTGACCTTGCCGCAGTCGGCGCAGGATCCAGACGCGCCCGACGAGCCGGAGGAACCCGAGGAGCTGGGCGCGACGCGCGCGACCGGTGCCGGCCTGGGAGCGTCCTTGATGGAGAGCGTCGCCGTATTGGCGGCGCTGCCGCCGGGACCGGTGCACATCAGGGTGTAGGCGTTGGCGCCGGCCGCCGTGGCGGTTATGGCCTGGCTGCCGCTGGTGGGCTGGTTGCCGTTCCAGGTGCCGCTGCCGGTGCAGGAGGTGGCGTTGCTCGCCGACCAGGTGAGGGTCGCGCTCTCGCCGACCTTCACCGCGCCGGGGCTCACCGAGATGGTGACGGCGGGCTGGGCCTGCTCGGTCTTCTGGCAAGCCGCAAGCACCGACATCAGGCTCAACGCAATGACAGCGACTGGTTTTGCTGTGCGCATGTTGGGTAGCTCCTTATATGAATGGGTTGCAGCTTAGACCCGGCACTCTGAATGCCCGATGAACTCTGCGCAATCAACGCAGTAGGAATGTCCATCGCCCCAATGCCTGGCTACATCGGCATAGAGACAGGCGGCGGACCGGGGCGGTTCCGCCCCGGACGCGTCGCCCGCCCTGAATAGAGCCTGAAAACCTAGCGGGCGCCGGCGCCGCGGCTGCCGCCGACCTGGGCCTGGGCCTTGAGGGAGCCCACTTTGGACTGACTGGCCTTGCGCAGCTCGTCGCGCTCGGCGGCGGTGGTGCAGACCATCTTGGGCAGATGGCTGCCGACCACGGTTTCCCGGGTGCAGATGCGTCCATCCTTGTTCGCGGCGTAGGCGCCGCCGGCAGCAAAGGTCAAGAGAGCGGCCACGACGGCCGGGCTGATCACGCGCTTCATTGTGGGAGTTCCCTGTAAGACAGCAGGCGCACAGCTTATCGGGCGGACCGGGCCTTCGCCACCGCGCGTTGGACGTGCTTGCGAAGCCGGGCGGGCTGCGTGCACGCTGGGCGCAAATGCAGAAAGACCGGACCTCGATTGCAGCACTCCTGGCGAGCTTGCTGATCGCCGCATGCGGCGACAGCAGCAGCCTGCGTTTCGACGCGCCGGCGCTCGCCGACGACGGCAGCTTCGATCGCTCGATCGACCTGTCCGACGCCACAGGGCCCCTGCCCCTGGACACCGCCGACGACGCGGCGCTCGCGGCCATCGGCGCGCGGCTGTTCTACAGCTCGGTGCTCGACACGCTCGCAGCCAAGCGCGCGACGATGGCCAAGGCCGAGACCGAGCCGTGCCCCGACGGCGGCACGCGCACCCGCGACGACTCAACGACCTCGCGCAGCGTGCGCTACGACAACTGCCTGGACGGCATGCGCTTCAGCGACGGCTACCTCGCGGCCGAGATCACCTCGGCGGGCTACCCGTGGAGCGATGCGCGCGCGCAGATCGGCGAGAACGACACGACGCTCCTGATCGAGAATCGCGATCCCGCCAACGACGGCCGCTCGATGCAGCTCGGCACGCTGACCGGCGAGGTGAAAGTGGACTACCAGGGTGATCTCGAGGAAGTCCGGGCCGACGTCGATCTCGTCGGCGCACAGTCGGATCTCGACGACGCTCCGCGCATGAACTACGGCATCGACCACGCGCACATCGACGTGCGTGTCGACGGCGACGATCTGCTGGTCAACGAGTCCGGCCCGTTCCGCCTGAGCGGCGATTGCGGCGTCGGCCAGGCGCAGGTGACGACGACACGCGATCTGCGCGTGCGGCGCGAAGGCGGCGCCGTCGCCGACGGCGAGCTGCTGCTGACCAACGCCAGCGGCCAGAGCGCGACGGTCGTCTTCAACGGCGATCAGTCGATCGACGTGACCGTGCCGGACGTCGCGCCGAAGCATTACACGCTCGACGAATTTCGCGGGCTCTGTCCGTTCTGATTTTTGCCACGGCGGACGCGGGAAGCCCTTCCGGGACCGGCATGAATACATCCATGTAGCCTACGGACGCGCCGTCCCTGGCGCGTACGTTCCCGGAAGGGCTTCCGCCGTCCGCTCCCACCATCAGTGGAGATGCGGTCTGTTCCGGCAGGACCGTATGCAACAGGGACGTTGCATACGGAGCGTACATGGACGTATTCACAGCGGTCCTGCCGGGACTGACCGCATCACCCCCGCTACAATCGCGACGCCCATGGTCCACTTCACCGTAGCCGTCGCCGACGCCGGCGCGCACCTGCTCCGCGTGCGCTGCGAAGTCGAGAAGCCTGATCCCGCCGGACAACTGTTCCGCATGCCGGCGTGGATCCGCGGCAGCTATCTGGTGCGCGATTTCGCCAAGCACGTCGCCGAGGTCAAGGCCCGATGCGGCGACGCGCCGCTGGCGTTCGAGCGCATCGACAAGTCCAGCCTGCGCTGCGCGCCCTGCGCCGGAACGCTGGTGCTGGAGTACGGCGTCTACGCCTTCGACGAATCCGTGCGCAAGGCGTACCTCGATCGGCGGCGCGGGTTCTTCAACGGCACGTCGGTGTTCTATCGGCCGGTTGGCGCCGAGCGCGCGCGCATCGACGTCACCATCGAACGGCCGGCGGATCCCGGGCTCTCCGACTGGAAAGTCGCGACCACGCTGCCGGCCGTGCAGTGCGACGCCAGTGGGTTCGGCCGCTACGCCGCCGAGGGATACGAGGAGCTGATCGACCACCCGGTCGAGCTCGGCACGTTCGTCGAGTACCGGCTTCGACGTCGACGGCATCCCGCACGCGCTGGTGCTGTCGGGCCGGCACGAGATCGACGCGGCGCGCGCGACACGCGACGTGGCGCGCATCTGCCACGTGCAGCGCGAGATGTTCGGCCAGGAGCCGGCGCTGAAGCGCTACCTGTTCCTTACGCGCGTGGTCGGCAACGGTTACGGCGGCCTGGAGCACCGCTCGTCCACGGCGCTGATCTGCTCGCGCAACGAGCTGCCGCTGCCGGGCCAGGCGGAGATGACCAAGGACTATCGCGGCTTCCTGGCGCTGTGCAGCCACGAGTATTTCCACCTGTGGAACGTCAAGCGCATCACCGCGCAGGCGTTCCTCGACTCCGACCTCGCGCGCGAGGCGCACACGCGCGACCTGTGGCATTACGAGGGCATCACCTCGTATTACGACGAGCTGATGCTGCTGCGCGCCGGCGTTCTGGACCCGGCCGCATATCTGGATGTGCTGTCGGAAACCTTCTCGCGCCTGACGCGCGCGCCCGGACACCAGCTGCACACGCTCGCCGACGCGAGCTTCGAGGCCTGGATCAAGTACTACCAGCCGGACGAGAACTCCCCGAACGCCACCGTCAGCTACTACGTTAAGGGCGCGCTCGCGGCGCTGTGCCTGGATCTTCATCTGCGGCTGCATTCGAGCGTGTCGCTCGACGACGTGATGCGCGCGCTCTGGCAGCGGCATGGCCGCAGCGGCATCGGCGTGCCCGAGGGCGGACTGGAAGCCGTCGCCGCGGAGATCTCGCGCCTGGATCTCAAGCCACTCTTCGATCGCTGGCTGCGCAGCACCGAGGCGCTGCCGCTGGAGGATCTGCTCGCCGACTTCGGCGTCAAGCCCGAGCGCCGTCCGGCGATCAGCGACATGGACATCGGCGGCCGCCTGGCGGGCAAGCCGCCGGCGACGAGCCTGGGCTTCAAGCTCAAGCCGGGAGAGACCGTCGTCGCCTTCGTCAGCGCCGGCGGACCGGCGCAAGCCGCGGGTCTTTCGGCAGGCGACCAGGTGATCGCGCTCAACGGCCTGCGCGTCACGCCGACCAACCTCGCGCGGCTGCTGCTGTCGCTGCGCCCGGAGCAGGACTATCCGCTCGACTTCTTCCGCGGCGACGAGCTGATGCGCGTGACGCTGCGCGCGGTCGCGCCGCCGCTGGACACCTGGACGCTGACGCTGGCCAGCGCCGAGGGCGAAAGGCTGGAGCGTCGGCGGGCGTGGCTGGGCGCGTGATGTGGCCGAGCTGATCGCCAAGGTTCTGGTCGCCTACCTGCTCGGCAACGTCATGGGCGGCCAGGTGGCGGGCCGCCTGCGCGGCGTGGACCTGCGCACGCAGGGCAGCGGCAACATCGGCGCCACCAACGCGCTGCGCACGCAAGGCAAGAAGTTCGCGCTGCTGGTGCTGGCCATCGACGTGGGCAAGGGCGTGCTCGCTGCCGGCGCGCTGCCGCTCGTGCCCTGGCCGTGGGGTGAGAGCGCGATTGCGCGCGAGACGCTCGCCTATGCCTGCGGCGCGGCTGCGGCCGTCGGCCACTGCTACCCGGTGTTCCATCGCTTCCACGGCGGCAAGGGCGTCGCCACGCTCGCCGGCGTCTACGCCACGCTGATGACCGCGGCGCTGCCGTGGATCCTGGTCGCCTTCGCGCTGGTGGTGATGCTGACCGGCTACGTCAGCCTGGCGACGCTGATGGCGGCGCTGGTGGCGCTGCTGCACGTCGCCTGCTTCGACGCGCGCGGCGTGTTCTCGCCGCTCGGCGGGTTCTCGATCTCGATGACGCTGCTGGTCCTGTGGAAGCACCGCGCCAACTGGGGACGCCTGCTGCGCGGGACCGAGCACCGGTTCGAGAAAGCGCGGGTGCTGCGACGATGGCTGGCACGCTGAGCCCCGACGAGCTGGTCGCGCTGGTCGACGTGCTCGCCGACGGCGCCTGGCATTCCGGCGAGCAGCTGGCGGCGCGCTCGAAGATCACGCGCGCGGCGCTGGCCAAGCGCATCGCCAAGCTGGAGAACTGGGGCCTCACCGTCGAGGCGCGCGTCGGCCTTGGCTATCGCCTCGCCCAGCCGATCGAGCGCCTGGATGCGGCGCGCATCTGCAAGCTTCTGGCGTCGTCGACGCGTGAGCGCCTGCCGCGCATCGACGTCGCGGCGCTGACCGACTCGACCAACCTGCAGCTGCTGCAAGCCAGCGGCGCCGACGACCCGCAAGTGCTGCTCGCCGAGCACCAGACCGCGGGACGTGGCCGCCGCGGCCGCGAATGGGTCTCGCCCTTCGGCGCGAATCTGTACCTGTCGCTGGCGTGGAGCTTCCCGCACTGGCCCGCGCAGATCACCGTGCTGCCCATCGCCATCGGCATCGCCTGCGCGCGCGCGCTGACCGCGCAGGGCGTCGGCGACGTCGCGCTGAAATGGCCCAACGACCTGGTGGTGCGCGGACAAAAGCTCGGCGGCATCCTCATCGAGCAGCGCGGCGAGGCCGGCGGCGCCTGCCGCGCGGTGATCGGCGTCGGCATCAACGTGGCGATGCGGCGCGGCCGCGCGATCCGCATCGACCAGCCCTGGACCAGCGTTGCCGCGGAACTGGGGCGCATGCCGTCGCGCAACGCGCTGGCGGCGGAGGTCATCGGCCAGCTGGTCGTCGCGCTGGATCAATTCAGCGGCAGCGGCTTCAAGGCCTTCGCAGCCGAATGGGACCGGCTGGACCTGACGCGCGGCAAGACCGTGCGCGTGGAGTCCGGCAAGGACTCCTGCGAAGGCATCGCGCGCGGACTCGACGCGTCCGGCGCGCTGAAGATCGAGACGCGCGAGGGTGTGCGCCATGCGCTCGCCGGTGATGTTTCGTTGCGCGTCAAATGACCACGCTCCTGCTCGACGTCGGCAACAGCCGCGTGAAGTGGGCCATGTCCGACGGCAAGACCCTGCGCGAAGGCGGCAGCGCCAGCCACGGAGGCGATCCGGCGTCGGCGCTGCTGCAGGCGGCGCTGCCGCCCGCCAACGCCGTCTGGATCTGCCACGTCATGGGCCCTGACCACGAAAGCACGATCGCCGCGGCGATCCGGCGTCGCTTCGGCTACACGGCGCACGTCGCGCGCACGGCCGCGCAGTTCGACGGGCTGCAGGTCGCGTATGAAGATCCGCAGCGCCTCGGCGTGGACCGCTGGCTGTGCATGCTGGCGCTATGGAAACGCAGCCGCTCCGCGTCCTGCGTGGTCAGCGCCGGCACTGCGCTGACCTTCGACGCCGTCGATGCCAGCGGCCGGCACCTGGGCGGCGTGATCGCGCCGGGGCTGACGGCGATGCAATCCGCCGTGCTGGGCACCACGCGCTTCGCCGTCGACGCGGTGAGCGAGCATTACGACGACGCGCTGGGGCGCGATACCGAATCCTGCGTGCGGCAAGGCGCGCTGCACGCCGCCGCCGGGCTGATCGAGCGCCTGGGCGCGCGTCACGAAGGGATGCGGGCGATCACCGGCGGCGACGCCGAGCGCTTGCTGCCATTGCTGAGCGGACCCTGGCAGCTGCAGCCGCAACTGGTCCTCGAGGGGCTTCGGGTGCTGGCCGCCGACGGCTAGCGCAGCGCGCGCGACTTCAGGCCAGCGGCGATGTGCATCGGCATGTCGTCCGGCAGGTGGCTCGCCGCGAAGCGGATCTTGAGCGCGAGGTCGGTCTGCGAATCGGCGTTGCGCAGTGCCTCCTCCTGGCTGATGCGATCAGCCTGGTGCAGCTCGAACAGCGACTGGTCGAAGGTGCGCATGCCCTGCTCGTTGCTCTTGGCCATCGCCTCCTTGATCTCGCCGATGCGTCCCTTCTGGATCAGGTCCGACACGTGCGGCGATCCCAGCAGCACCTCGGTGGCGAGCGCGAGCTTGCCGTCGAGGCCCGGCAGCAGCCGCTGCGAGATCACGCCCTTGAGGTTCAGCGACAGGTCCATCAGCACCTGCTTGTGCGCCGCCTCCGGGAAGAAGTTGATGATGCGCTCGATCGCCTGGTTGGCGTTGTTGGCGTGCAGCGTCGACATGCACAGGTGGCCCGTCTCGGCATAGGACAGCGCGTGCCGCGCGGTCTCGGCGTCGCGCATCTCGCCGATGACGATCACGTCGGGCGCTTCGCGCATGGCGTTGCGCAGCGCCTCGGCGAACGACCAGGTGTCGATCGACACCTCGCGCTGGTTGACCAGGGCGCGGGCGTGGCGGAAGTGGAACTCGATCGGGTCCTCGACCGTGAGGATGTGCCCGCCGGCGCTGGCCGCGCGGTGGCCGATCATCGCCGCCAGCGACGTGCTCTTCCCCGAGCCGGCGGCGCCGACGAGCAAGACCAGGCCGCGCTTCTGCATCGCCAGGCCCGCGCACTCGGCCGGCAGCCCCAGCTCCGCGAACGTCGGGATGCGCGACTTGATCAGGCGGATGACGGCGGCGACGTCGCCGCGCTGATAGTAGACGTTGACGCGGAAGCGGCCGGCGTCCTCCAGCGAGTACGACAGGTTGGCTTCCTTCTTGACCTCGAAGTCGGCGATCTGCTGCTTCGTCAGGATGCCGTAGACCAGCGCGCGGACCTCGGGCCCTTTCAAGGGCGGCGTGGCGAGCGGCGTCGTCTCGCCGCCGATCTTCAGGTGCGGAGGAGCCTCGCAGGTGAGGAACAGGTCGGAGGCCTCCTTCTGCGCCATCAGGCGCAGCAGCGCGTGCATCGGCGGCGGCGCCGCTTCCTTCTGCACCATCTGCTTCAGCAAAACCTGCACGTCCTGCCTCAAGATTGCCGGGATATCGGGCATGCACTCTCCAGTCGACGGGCATCTTGAGCACAGCGGCGCGCCAATGGCGCGCGTCTAGCGTGTTTTTACGGCGTTGCTTTTTCGGAAACTGCGCGCCAGGGATGGCGCGCGCTTGTCAGGACGACATATGCCTTTTTATTTGGGCGCAGCCCAAATAAAAAAGGCGGGTCCGAAGACCCGCCCCAACACCGGCCGGAGAACGTAAGTCGGTTCTTAGGTTTTGATTCTTACAGCCCGCACAGCAGGTTCAGCAGCGGAACCGGCGACGGGCAGATCGGCAGGCCGCCGGCGCCGGACTGCACGGAGCCTGCGATCAGGCTGAGCAGCGTGTCGACGGGCTGGCCCGCGCCACCGACGGGGCCGAGCATGGTCGAGAGCGCGCCCAGACCGAGGTCGAGCGGCGTGCCAGTCGGACCGGTCGCCGTCTCGGCGTTGAAGAGCGCGGCGACGATCTGCGTCGACAGCACCGGCAGCACCTCGGTCGCGATCGGATCCAGGACCGTGTCCAGCTCGCCCGCCAGCGCGTTCTTCAGCGCCTGCGTGGTGAACACCGTGCCCAGCGTGGTGGTGAACAGGTCGGCGACGTCGGCCGTGCCCACCAGCACCGGGGTGCTGAGGACGCCGGCCTGACCCGCCTGCAGCTCGACGAAGCGCAGCGGCACGACGCGCGTGAGCTGGTTGGCGAGCGCGTTGTCGAGCAGCGCGTTCAGGCTGGCCTTCACCGCCGCCGAGTCGAGCAGCGTGATCGCCTGCATCAGCCCGTCGAGGTCGGCGAGCGTCTGCTGGACGCTGACCAGGACGCCGCTGATCATCGGCGTGGCGCCGAGGTCGGGCGCCAGCGTGTTGACGCCGGCAATGCCCGCGCTGAACTGGCTGCTGAGATCGCCGACGAGCGACGACAGCTGGCCCAGCGACAGCACGGAGCCGGCGTTGTGTGCGTTGCGGATCGTGAAGAGGACGCTCTGCAGCTCGGTGCCGAGCGGCGCGAGCGGCGTTCCCGCGAGCGGGTTGGTACCGGCGAGCGCGCCGACAGGCAGGCCGTTGGCGCCGCAGCCACCGCCGGTGGCGGCGAGCGCGTTGAGCAATCCCTGCACGTCATTAGCGAGCTGGTTGACGCTGGCGTTCAGCTGCGCAGCCGTGCCCGCGATCGCCGCGGGGTCGGACGAGCCGGCGGCCGCGGCGCTCTGCAGCGCGTTGGCGATGGTGTCGGCGAAGTCGAGCGCGTCATGATTGATCGCGCGGTCGGCGCAGACGAGCAGCGCCTTCAGCGGCGTGCCTTCGGTGGCAGCTTCGAGCTGGCCGAACGCGGTGCTGGACATCGGCGCCTGCACGGCGTCCATCGGGCCGGCGACGTTGTATTGCGCGGCCGGAGGCGGATTGTTGCCGCCGCCGGTCGGAGGCGGAGTGGAGACAGGGTCAGCGCCGCCGCCGCCACCGCACGCCGCGAGCGCGATAGTGGCCGCAGAGGCCGTGGATACGAGCAGCTTCTTGAACATGTTTTGTAACTCCCGTGCGAAGAAAAGTGGAACGCTGTGAATGCGTGCTGACGTGAATCGGTCGCGTCAGCGGCGCAATCCTGCGCTCGGGAGTTCACGCGTAGAAATAGACAAGAAATACCGCGGCAAGACGCGGATAACGCACGAGTTGCGCACGGACTGTGGTGCCGGCATCGAAGCCGTGAAGAAATGTCTAGGGACCCGCGAAGCTCTCGCGGGACCGCCGTAAATACGTCTACCGATTTGTGGAGCGGACGCCGGAAGTCCTTGCAGGATCGTGCGCAACAGGACGTTGCGCACGAAGACTACAGGGATGTATTCACGGCGGTCCTGCAAGGATTTCCGGCGTTCGCCCAAGGCGAAATCCGGCAGGCGCTACAGCTTGAAATCCTCGCCCAGATACACGCGCCGCACCGTCTCGTCGGCACCGATCTGCTCGGGAGTGCCCTCGGCGATCACCGCGCCTTCGTTGAGGATGTAGGCGCGCGCGCAGATCTTCAGCATCTCGCGCACGTTGTGGTCGGTGACCAGCACGCCGATGCCGCGATTGCGCAGGTGCTCGATGATGTGGTGGATGTCGCGCACCGCGATCGGGTCGACGCCTGCGAACGGCTCGTCGAGCAGGATGAAGCGCGGATTGGCCGCCAGCGCGCGCGCGATCTCCACGCGGCGGCGCTCGCCGCCCGACAGCGACATGCCCAGGCCGTCGCGGATGTGGCCGATGTGCAGCTCGGTGAGCAGCCGCTCCAGCTCGCGGTTGCGGCCGGCGCGGTCCAGGTCCTTGCGGATCTCCAGGATCGCCAGGATGTTCTCCGCCACCGTCAGCTTGCGGAAGACGCTCGCCTCCTGCGGCAAGTAGCCCAGGCCCTGCTGCGCGCGCGCGTGCATCGGCAGGCGCGTCACGTCCTTGCCGTCGAGCTCGATGCGGCCGCCGTCCGGCGGGACCAGGCCGACCATCATGTAGAACGCGGTGGTCTTGCCGGCGCCGTTGGGACCGAGCAGGCCGACGATCTCGCCGGAGTCCACGTGCAGCGACACCTCGCGCACGACGACACGCTTCTTGTAGCGCTTCACCAGCTCGTGCGCGGACAGGCGCGCGCGGGTGGCGACCGCCGGCGGCGCCGTATCCGCCATCACTTCTTGGTTTCCGGCGCGGGCTGGATCACGATCTTCACCTGGCCCGAGTCGCCGCCGCTGGCCTGCACGCGTCGCGAGGCGACGTCGTAGCGGATGCTCTCGCCCGTGAGCTTGTCGGCGCCGCGCGTGAGCACCGCGCCGCCCGACAGCTCCACCAGGTTGGTCTTGGCGTCGTAGTCCAGCTTCTTGGCGTGCGCGGTGATCGGCGGCGCGCCGTCGGCGCCGGCATCGGTGAGCTGCGCCGGTTCGCCGGTGACGTGCGCCTGTGCCAAGCGGCCGTCGGCCGCTTGCTTGAGCTCCATCAGGTCGCCGCGCATCTCCATGGTGTCGGCCGCCAGCCGCACGTTGCCGGCGCAGCGCGTCACGCCGGCCTGCTGCCACTCGGTGTGATCCGCGGTGACGGTGATCTCGCCGCGCGGCTTGTGCAGCTCGCTGCCGGCGGCGCGGTACTCGAACGCCTTGGAGCGGAAATCCACGGTGCCCGCATCTGTCGGCGCACCGGCTTCCTGCGCGACGGCCTGCGCGCAGGCCAGCCACAGGGCCAGCGCGATGCGCTCAGCGAGACGGCTGGACATATTGCATCCGCGCGGCGGTGAGCTCGACCGACTTGCCGACCCAGTCCGCGCGCAGTCCCTCCGCGCGCGCGCTGCGGTTGCGTCCGCGCACCAGCACCGGCGCGTCGGTATCGAGCTGGCGCCGGGCCTCGTCGATCCACAGGTACGGCGTCTCGAAGTTCAGCGGCTCGCCTTCGGGCCAGTGGCCCATCGCAGTGACGCCGCCGCGCAGCTGCAGGCGCTGCTGCGAGTGCGCGGGCGCGAAACCTTCCGGCGCGGACAGGCGCCACGGCGAGCTGGCGCCGCCGAGCGAATGCATCTCGATGGTCTTCAGGCGCGCCGACTCGTCGTCGAAGTACTCGATGGTCTCGGCCGTCGCCTGGAATTCCGGCTGGCCGCGGACGTTGTAGCGCACCCAGCGGCCGTCGGTGACCTTGTAGCGCGGCAGCGCCTCCGGCTCGGCAGCCTGGGGCTCGGGCGCCGGCGCGCCGCCGCGCCAGGTCTCGAGCAGCACGCCGCCGGCGATGACGGCGACGACGGACAGGACGACGAGCAGGCGTCGCACAGGGATCGCGCTCAGCCCTTCTTCTGCGCGGCGAGCAGCAGGTCGACCGCCTCGCGGATGGCGCCGTCGCCACCGCGGTGGACGGAGGTCCAGTCGGCCGCCTGCTTGGCGCAGGCGTGCGCGTCGGCGACGGCCAGCGCCAGGCCCACGCGCTCGAACAACGGCAGGTCCGGCAGGTCGTCGCCCATGTGCGCGCACTCCTCGTCGTCGAGGTTCAGCGCTTTCTTTACGGCCTCGTAGGCGGGCACCTTGTCCTCGGTATTGAGGTACACGTGCTCGATGCCCAGCGACGACAGGCGTTTCTGCATCGCCAGCGAAGGCCGGCCGGAGATCACCGCTACCTGGATGCCCGCCTTCATCAGCATCTTGATGCCCAGGCCGTCCCTGACGTTGACGGCCTTGAGCTCCTCGCCGTCGGGCATCAGGTACAGCTTGCAGTCGGTCATCACGCCGTCGATGTCCAGGAACAGGCAGCGGATCTTTGCGGCCCGGCGCCGCACTTCCGCCAGCGTGGTGATCTTCATCCGCGGCGCGGCCTTCTTCTTCGCTGCCATCACACGACTCCGGCGCGCAGCAGGTCGTGCATGTGGATGGCGCCGGCGAGCTTGCCCGCCCGGTCGACGACCAGCAGCGCGGTGATCTTGTGTTTCTCCATCAGCTGCACGGCCTCAGCCGCCAGGTGGTCCGACAGCACGGTCTTGCCGCCCTTGGTCATCACCTCGGTGATCTTCGCGGCGCGCAGGTCGACGGTGCCGTGATCCAGCGTGCGGCGCAGATCGCCGTCGGTGTACACGCCCAGGATGTTGTCGTCCTTGTCGACGATGGCCGTCATGCCCAGGCCCTTGCGCGTCATCTCCAGCAGCGCTGCCGACACGGTCACGTCCGGCGACACGCGCGGCAAGCGGTCGCCGGTCTGCATGATGTCGGCGATCTTGAGCAAGAGCTTGCGGCCCAGGGTCCCGCCTGGATGCGCCATCGCGAAATCCTCGGGCGTGAAGCCCCTTGCCTCGAGCAGCGATACGGCGAGCGCGTCGCCCATCGCCAGCGTCGCCGTGGTGCTCGCGGTGGGCGCGAGATTCAGCGGGCAGGCTTCCTGTGCTACCGAGACGTCGATGTGCACGTCGGAGGCGCGCGCCAGCGTCGAGTTGGGCTTGCCGGTCATCGAGATCAGCGGCACCGCCAGGCGCTTGATCAGCGGCAGGATCGTCACCACCTCGCCGGTCTCGCCGGAATAGGACATGGCCAACACCACGTCCTGGCGCGTGATCATGCCCAGGTCGCCGTGCGAGGCCTCGCCGGGATGCACGAAGAACGCCGGCGTGCCGGTACTGGCGAAGGTCGCGGCGAGCTTGCCGGCGATGTGCCCGGACTTGCCCATGCCGGTGACCACCACCCGGCCGGTGCACTGGAGCAGGATCTGGCAGGCGCGCACGAAGGCGTCGTCGATGCGCGGCAGCAGCGCTTCAAGGCCGGCGCGCTCGATCTCGAGCGCCTTGCGGCCCATGCGCTTCAACATCTCGGGGTTCATTGGGCGGCCATTTTACGCGCGGCCGCGACGCTTTCTCTAATCGCGCCGGCGCAGCCGTGCCGCGAAGAAGCCGTCGGTGCCATGTCGGTGCGGCAGCAGCTTGAGCAGCACGCCCTCGTACGGCACGCCGCGCACACGCAGGAACGCGCCGGCGTTCTCCAGCACGAACTCGTCGCCGCGCTCGCGCAGGAACTTCGAGAGCACGTCCTCGTTCTCCTGCGAGGCCAGGCTGCAAGTGGCATACACCAGCACGCCGGCCGGGCGCACCAGGTCGGCCGCCGCGCCGAGGATGCTCACCTGGTAGGCCTGCAGCGCCGGGAAGTCGGGCGTGCGCAGCCGCAATTCGGGGTTGCGCCGCAGCGCACCGGTGCCGGAGCACGGCGCGTCCACCAGCACGGCATCGCATTGGCCGTGCATGCGCCTGGCTTCGGCATTGTCGCCGTGCAGCTGCTGGGTCCGCACGATCGACAGGCCGGCGCGGTAGGCGCGCGGTCCGAGCTTGGCCAGCCGCGAGGCGCTGGTGTCGAACGCGAACAGCTTTCCCTGGTTGTTCATCGCCGCGCCCAGCGCCAGCGTCTTGCCGCCGGCGCCCGCGCAGTAGTCGGCGACGGTGAACCCGGGCTTGGCGCCGAGCAGCAGCGCCAGGAGCTGACTGCCCTCGTCCTGCGGCTCGATCAGCCCTTCGCGGAACGCGGCGGTGCTCTGCAGCGGCACCCGCTTGACCAGGCGCAGCCCCCACGGCGACAGCGGCGTCGGCAGCGTGGTGATGCCGTCGAGGAACAGGCGCGCCCGCGTCATGTCGCGCAGGCCGCGCATGATGTTGACGCGCAGGTCCACGCTCGCGGGACGGTTCAGCGCCGCGGCCAGCACGGCGGTTTCCTGCGGGCCGTACCTGCTCGACGAGCGTCGCGTAGAGCCACTCGGGCAGGTTCAGCCGCTGCGGCTCGCTCATCTTCGAGACGTCGAAGCCCGCGATTTTCTCGGCGAGCGTGCGGGCGGCGTCGTAGCCGAGCATCGCCAGCACCTGGATCTCCACGCCGCTGATCAGCAGCTGCGCCGCGCACAGGTCCCGGGGAGCGGGCCCGGCCATGGCGGTCAGGCGTCCTTGGTCGCGCAGCACGCCGTAGACGAGGTCGGTGACGTTGGCGCGATCGCGCCCGCCCATCTGCGGATGCGCACGGAATTCGTGCTGGAGGATGACGTCGGCCGGCTGCTTGGCCTGGAAGATCTCGGTCAGGCACCAGACCGCCATCTGGAAGTGAAATGGACGCAGCGCCGGCGTTGCGGCGATCTGGATGTGAGCGGTCATGACAGAACTGGTGAATCCCCGGAGCGGCCAGTATAAACCGCGGGCGAGCGGGCTTTAGGAAACCTTCAGGTCGAGCTGGTATTGCCGGCCCGGACCGTGGAAGAGGAGGCTCCCGGACCTGGCGCCGGCGGCCAGCTGCAGGATCGTGGCCCGGCCGATCGGATCGTCGTTGCCGCGCAGCCTGGCGACGCACCGGTCGACCTCGACACGCAGCTGCTCGGCCACCTCGGCGCGGCTCAGGGCGCGGGCGCTGGAGAACAGGCGCAGGGTCTCGGAAAGCTCGCGCTCGAGCGCCGCCAGGGTCTCGCCACGCGCCAGGTCGCGCCGCCCATCCTGCTCCATCAGCAGGGCGACGCAGATTTTCTCCGCGGAGAACTCGGCGTCGACGACGAGATCGGTGTCGCGCTGGGCGCCGCTGGCAAGGCCGTTCCAGTCGGGCGCGGCAAGCGTGAGCACGCGCACCCGTCCGCCTGCGCCGGGCCAACCGCTGACGACCAGCAGGTACACCTCGTCCGGCGTCCATTCCGGCGTGTCCTGCAGGCAGCGCAGCCGATCGACCAGGAGCTTCATGCGTCGCCGCGGGCAAGGAAGGTGCGGCGAGTATAATTCGCGCCCCATGTCCTCCTCCCCGCAAACGGCGATCGAGATCGCCGGCGTCCGCAAGACCTTCGGCAAGGTGCAGGCGTTGAAGGGCGTGGGCTTCTCGATCCGCCGCGGCGAATACTTCGGGCTGCTCGGCCCCAACGGCGCTGGCAAATCGACCCTGATCAACATCATCGCGGGCCTCGTGCGTCCCGACGCCGGCCAGATCTCGGTGCTCGGCAACGACACCGTCCAGCAGTGGCGCACCGCGCGCCGCAGCATCGGCGTGGTGCCGCAGGAGCTGGTGTTCGATCCGTTCTTCAAGGTGCTGGACATGCTGCGCATCCAGGCCGGCTATTACGGCTGCGGCAAGGAGTCCTGGCCGTGGATCGACCATCTGCTCGAGCGCCTCGACCTCAACCAGAAGCGCACCGCCTCGATGCGAACGCTGTCCGGCGGCATGAAGCGGCGCGTGCTGATCGCGCAGGCGCTGGTGCACAAGCCGCCGGTCGTGATCCTGGACGAGCCCACCGCGGGCGTCGACGTCGAGCTGCGCCGCGCGCTGTGGGGCTTCACCCGCGAGCTGCACGCCGGCGGCACCACCGTGGTCCTGACCACGCATTACCTGGAAGAGGCGCAGGCGCTGTGCGAGCGCATCGCCATTCTCGACCACGGCCAGGTGCAGCTGATCGAGAACACCTCGCAGATCCTGGCGCGGCATCCGTTCCGATTCCTGTCGCTGACGCTGCCGGCGGGCATCGAGCTGCCGGCGAGCCTGCGCGAGCGCGTCGTCGCCGAGAAGAATGGCGTGCTGGAGCTCAAGCTCGAGAAGGACAAGCATCCGATCGGCGGCGTGTTCGAGGCGCTCCGCAAGGCCGGCATCGCGGTCGAGGACGTCAAGACGCGCGAGCCGACGCTCGAGGACATCTTCGTCGAGCTCACCGGCGACAAGACCCGCAAGGCCGGAGCCGTCGCATGAGCAACGACATGAGCGTCGGGTCCGCGCCGCAGCCGCCGACGATGGACGTGCGCGTCGGCTTCTTCACGCTGCTCAAGAAAGAGGTCAAGCGCTTCTGGGCGGTGCTGGGCCAGACCGTCACCGCGCCGGTGATCACTGCCCTGCTGTATCTGCTGGTGTTCGCGCAGGCGATGCAGGGACGCGTGTCGGTCTACGAGGGCGTGAGCTACACCGAGTTCCTGGTGCCGGGCCTGGTGATGATGACGATCATCCAGAACGCGTTTGCCAACACCTCGTCGTCGCTGACGCAGTCCAAGATCATGGGGAACCTCGTGTTCCTGCTGATGGCGCCGCTGGGCTCGCTGGAATGGTTCGGCGCCTACGTCTGCGCCGCGCTGATCCGCGCCGGGCTGGTGGCGCTGGTTATGCTCCTAGTCACCATGCCGTTCGTGCAGCTGCCGTTGCGCGAGCCGCTGGCGCTCTTCGCGATCTTCGTGGTTTCCGCCGGCAGCCTGGCGGTGCTCGGCCTGATCGCCGGCATCGTCGCCAGCAAGTTCGATCATCTGGCGGCATTCACCAACTTCTTCATCACGCCGCTGTCGTTCCTGTCGGGCGTGTTCTACTCGGTGCACTCGCTGCCGCCGTTCTGGTACAACGCCTCGCACCTCAATCCCTTCTTCTACATGATCGACGGCTTCCGCTACGGCTTCTTCGGCGCCGCCGACGTGCCCATCGCGCAGAGCCTGCTTTGCGCGACCGCGTTCTTCGTCGTCTGCTCGGCGGTCTGCCTGTGGATGCTGGTGACCGGCTACAAGCTGCGCAATTAGGATTCCCATGACTGCTGCGGAAATCGAAGCACTGATCAAGGCCGGCCTGCCCGAGGCGAAAGTGAAGGTCGTCGGCGACGACGGCCAGCACTTCGAGGCCGAGGTGGTCGCCGCCGCCTTCGCCGGCAAGCCGCCGCTGGCGCAGCACCGCATGGTCTACGCGACGCTCGGCGAGCGCATGGGGCGAGAAATCCATGCACTCAAGTTGACGACGAAGGCGCAGCCGTAGTCGTCAATCCCCGCGCAGGCGGGGACCCAGTTCTTCATCCCAATTGTCAAAGCAAAACTAGATTCCCGCCTTCGCGGGAATGACAGAATCAAGAAATGGATAAATTCATCGTCGAAGGCGGCACGGTGCTGCAGGGCGAAGTCCCCGCCGCCGGCGCCAAGAACGCGGCGCTGCCGATCCTGTGCGCCAGCCTTTTGTCGGACGAGGCGCTGACGCTCACCAACGTGCCGCTGCTGCACGACATCACCACGACCTGCAAGCTGCTCGCGCAGATGGGCGTGACTGTCGAGCGCGAGGGTCACACCGTCGCGGTCAACGCCGGCACCATCACCACCGGCGTCGCGCCTTACGAGCTGGTCAAGACCATGCGCGCGTCGATCCTGGTGCTGGGACCGCTCGTCGCGCGCCGCGGCTATGCGCAGGTGTCGCTGCCGGGCGGCTGCGCCATCGGCGCGCGTCCGGTGAACCTGCACCTGCTGGGCTTGCAGGCGATGGGCGCGAAGATCGAGCTCGAAGGCGGCTTCATCCTGGCGCAGGCCGGCAAGCTGCACGGCGCGCGCATCGTCTTCGACACCGTCACCGTCACCGGCACCGAGAACCTGATGATGGCGGCGGCGCTCGCCGTCGGCGAGACCGTGCTGGAGAACTCCGCGCGCGAGCCGGAAGTCGTCGACCTGGCGCGCTGCCTGATCGCCATGGGCGCGAAGATCTCCGGCGCCGGCACGACGACGATCACGATCCAGGGGGTGAGCAAGCTGCAGGCCGCCGAGCACCGCGTGCTGCCCGACCGCATCGAGACCGGCACGTTCCTCGCCGCTGCCGCGATCACGCGCGGCAAGGTGCGCGTGACCAACACCGATCCGAACCTGCTGGACGCGGTGCTGGTGAAGCTGCAGCAGGCCGGCGCCAAGATCCGCACCGGCGTGGACTTCATCGAGATCGACATGGAGGGCAAGCGCCCGCGCGCGGTGAACATCCACACGATGCCGCATCCGGGATTCCCGACCGACATGCAGGCGCAGATGATGGCGGTGAACTGCGTCGCCGAGGGCGTCGGCACGATCACCGAGACCATTTTCGAGAACCGGTTCCAGCACGCGCTGGAGATGCAGCGCCTCGGCGCCGACATCCGCCTGGAAGGCCATACCGCGATCATCGCCGGCAAGGACGATCTGACCGGCGCGCCGGTGATGTGCACCGATTTGCGGGCGTCGGCTGCCCTGGTGCTGATGGGCCTAGCCGCACGCGGGCGCACCGAGCTCAATCGCGTGTACCACATCGATCGCGGCTACGAGGACATCGAGGGCAAGCTGCGCTCGCTGGGCGCGAAGATCGAGCGCGCAAAGGCGTGACGGGTCCGCCGGCTTGGCCTGCCGGGGGACGACTTAAAAGCTCCTTTAGCCTCGGGTGCGGCCATCCCTGGCCGCACACGCCCCCGTCAGACCAATCCGGCGAACCGTCACCTCTGCGCCAGCTTTTCGCGCAGCGAAACGCTGGCGACCACGGATGGCGGATTGAGCCGCACGCTTCCCCGTGCGGCTCCAATCCGCCGATCGAAGCCACCCGTTAGAATCGCGCCCCATGACGACGCTCACGCTCGCCCTCTCCAAGGGCCGCATCCTCGACGACTGCCTGCCGCTGCTGGCCAAGATCGGCCTTGCACCCGCGGGCGACGTCGGCCGCCTGCTGCGCGTGGCCTCGCAGGACAAGAACGTCTCGCTGCTGATCATCCGCCCGGCGGACGTGCCGACCTACGTCGAGCACGGCGCGGCCGATCTCGGCATCGTCGGCAAGGACGTGCTGATGGAGCACGGCTCGGCTTCGCTCTATGAGCCGCTCGACCTCGGGCTGGCGCCGTGCCGACTCTGCGTTGCTGCAACCGCGAAGGCGCAGCCGGCGGGCGCGCGCCGCACGCGCGTCGCCACGAAATATCTGGAGATCACCCGGCGTCACTTCGCCGACAAGGGCGAGCAGGTCGAGCTGATCAAGCTGTACGGGTCGATGGAGCTGGCGCCGCTGGTTGGGCTGGCCGACCTGATCGTCGATCTCGTCGACACCGGCAAGACCCTCAAGGCCAACGGCCTGGTCGAGGTCGAGAAGATCGCTGACATCACCGCGCGACTGGTGGTCAACAAGGCGGCGATGAAGATGAAGCACGCGGCGGTCCGCTCGGTGATCGCCAAGTTCGCTGCCGCCGTCGGCAAATGATCGCGGTCACCCGGCTGTCCAGCCGCGATGCCGGCTTCGACGCCGCGCTGGCGCAGCTCCTCGACCGCAACCCGGAGCAGAGCTGGCAGGTCGCCGAATCGGCGGCGCGCATCGTCGCCGACGTGCGCGGCAAGGGCGACAGCGCCGTCGTCGAGTACACCGCGCGCTTCGACAATCGAAGCGTCGATCGACCGGCCCAGCTGGAGATCCCCAAGACGCAGCGCAAGGCCGCGTGGGACGGCCTCACCGCCGAGCTGCGCAAGGCGCTGACCACTGCGGCCGGCCGCATCCGCGCTTACGCGCAGCACCAGAAGCTGGCGGCCTTCGAGTTCACCGACGCCGACGGCAACCGCCTGGGCCAGCGCATCACGCCGCTGGACCGCGTCGGCATCTACGTGCCGGGCGGCAAGGCGGCATATCCGTCGTCCGTCCTGATGAACGCGATTCCCGCAAAGGTTGCCGGCGTCGGCGAGATCGTGATGTGCGTACCCGCATCGGGCGGCGAGGTCAGCAGCGTGGTTCTCGCGGCGGCGCACCTGGTCGGCGTCGATCGCGTGTTCACGGTCGGCGGGGCGCAGGCCATTGCCGCGCTCGCCTACGGCACGCAAACCATCCCCGCCGTCGACAAGATCGTCGGCCCGGGCAATGCCTACGTCGCGGCGGCCAAGCGCCTGGTCTTCGGCCAGGTCGGCATCGACGCCATCGCCGGGCCGTCCGAGATCGTGGTCGTCTGCGACGGCAAGACCGATCCGGGCTGGATCGCCATGGACCTGTTCTCGCAGGCAGAGCACGACGAGGATGCGCAGTCGATCCTGATCTCGCCCGACGCGAGATTCCTCGACCGCGTGGCCGCGGCGATGGAAGCGCGCATCGGCGAGCTGCCGCGCGCGAAGATCGTGCGCGCATCGCTGCAGTCGCGCGGCGCGCTGATCGCGGTGCGCAATCTCGAGGAAGCGGTGGCGATCTCCAACCGCATTGCGCCCGAGCACCTGGAATTGTCGGTCGCCAAGCCGCGTGCGCTGCTCAAGAAAGTGCGGCACGCCGGCGCGGTGTTCCTCGGACGTCACACGCCGGAAGCCTTCGGCGATTACTGCGCGGGGCCCAACCATGTGCTGCCGACCTCCCGCGCGGCGCGCTTCTCCAATCCGCTGGGCGTCTACGAATTCTGCAAGCGCACCAGCCTGATCGAGTGCTCGCCGGCCGGCGCGCGCAAGCTCGCGCTCGTCGCCGGAACGCTGGCCGACGCCGAAGGCCTACAGGCGCACGCCGCCAGCGCCCGCGACCGAATTGGACCCGCCAGAGGGCGCAGCTAGTTCGGGATGAGGCGCGAGTGCGCTTCGCAGATCTGCTGGATCGACGCCGCCGCGTCGGTGGTGAAGCCGCTCCTGGGATAAGCGCACAGCAGCGAGAACTGCTCGCTGCTGCAGAGCCCATGCCACAGATGCTCCAGGCGCACGGTGGCGGCGTTGTCTCCGCGCGCCCACATCAGCGCGACCATCTCCCCGAACGCGCGTACCTTGCGGCCGGATTTGCGGGCCCGGCCCAGCAGATCGCGCACCATCGCGTGGAACAACTCGTCGTTCGGCCAGCGATCGACCATGAACTTGGCCAGCGTTTCCTCCGCATCCAGGCAGATGTATTGCTCACTGGCCTCGGCGTAGGCGACGTCCAGGTCACGTGCCCTCAGGCGCATGGCGAGGGCATCACGATGGGGCTTGGTGGCGATGACGATGACAGCGTCGCCGGTCAGCAGGCCGCCGGCGACGAAACCTTCGAGCGAATCGAGGAATGCGCCTTCGTCCTCATAAAGCTGCACGAGGTGATCGCATGGCGCCATCTCCCCCCAGAAGATCGCGGATGAGGAGCCCTTCGGGGGAAGCGGGGAAAAATCGTTCATCAGGAGCAGTCTTCCGTGCGTACGTCGTTAATTGAGATCGGGCCAACGCGCGTCTTCGTTGACCGCGCCGCTGCAGGTCGGACAAAGGCGCGTGCGTCCGAAGGTTTCGACGTCCGCATACTCGATCTGTTTGAAGCAGATCGAGCAGCGCCAGTCGGCGACCGTCGCCACGAAGTCCCAGACCGCCTGGCGCTGGATGTGGTCGTAGTCCGGCTGCCCCGGCTGGTGTTTGCGTACGCGCAGTCCCAAGACGTCACCTCGATCGGTGGCGAAGCTGTGAAAAAGTGTTTGGGCTAGTGCGTTGCAAGCCCCGTGCCTAGCCGTCGTGCCATGAAAAGATTGCAGCGCGAAGCAGGGGCCCCGGGCGCTTTGCCCGGAGCCGCGTGTCAGCTTCCTGCAGTTTGCAAGCCTACTGCGCGACCCAGTCGCCGCCGCTTCGGGCGTAGTTCAGCCACACATCCGTAGCGCCGGCCGCGGCCTTCGCCGCCTTCAGGGCTTCGTTGTAGTTGCCGGTCCGCGGAACCGCGAACACGTATCCACCCGGACATGCGGGTGTGCTCCAGGCTGCGGCAGGACCGCCGACTTTCCAGTCACGCGGATTGCCCGGGTTGACGCAGGCGAACGGCAGCGGCGCCGCGCAGTCCTCCGAAACGAAGTGGCCATCGGCGGCGTGGCGCGCGCAGTTGCGGCCGGTGTCGGCGTCGGGCTCGCCCTGGCGCCAGCTCCAGACGAACGCGGCGAGCCGCGGATCGGACGGGGTGACCTGGTCGAGCGACGGCATGTTGACGCCGCAGCGCGTCATCTCGCGCACTTGCGCGGCGGTGATGGCTTCGCTGGGACCGTTGACCAAGGCCGACAGCAGCGTGCTGTCCTCGAAGAAGCGCGTCCACTTGCTGGCGTAATCGAACGCGGAGAACGCGCCATCGGCCGCCTGGCACGCCGGATACGCAAAGCCGGCGTAGGAGTGCTCCGAGGTCTCGACGTAGTGCGCCGAGCGCTTGTTGTGCACCAGCGCCGGCCAGCCGGCGCCCTGCCCGCAGGTGCCGGTGAAGATCATCACCTGCTTGCCGGCCGCGCGGATCTGCGCGCGATTGAGGTTGATCCACGAGGTCGGATCGGTGACCGGCGTGTTGTCGTTGCACTGCGCGCCGTGCTCGGCCGGCCGGAAGATCAGGTCCTTCGCCGAGTTCCTGCCGAGCACGTTCTCGATCACCGCCGCGGTGGTCTCGAACGAGACGCTGGCGTCGTCGATCTGCTCTTCGAGGTTGGCTTCCAGATACAGGATGATCACCTGGTCGGGGTGTGCGTCGAGCCACTCGCTGCGCAGCTCGTTCAGCCCGTCGACCAGCGGGCGCTCGTAGGTGCAGCCGACGTGGTTGGCGTTGCCGTGACAGATCTTCGGCTCGCGGAACTGCGTGGCGAGGGTCCCGGGTGCGCCCGGCATCCAGTGCACGTCGACCTCGATCGCGCGGATGCCCATGCGCAGCTGGTCGGGGATCGAGTATTTCTGGTTGGGATCGGAGCCCGAAATCGTCGGCGGGTTATTGGCCGTGGTCCAGTTGAAGGAGTTGTGCGTCGCCGGGAATTCGGCGTCGTGGAAGGCGATGCCGTCGCCGAGGCGCCGCTGCAGCTCCTGGGCGCGCGCGGTCCAGCTCTTCTGGAAGTTGGCGACTTCGCCCGGCGCGATCAGGTCGCCGGAGAACAGCGCGCAGAGCTCCGCCGGCACGTTCGGCGTCAGACGGCAGCCGCTGGCCAGGCCGTACAGCGCCTGCTCGGTAGCCTTGCAGACGCGCTCATGATGATTGGCCGGCTTGCGGCACTGGTCGATCAAGCTGTGCAGATTGCCGTTGGCCAGCGCGCAGACCGGCGCGCCCGCGAGCACGTTGCAGGAGTTGAAGAGCAACGTCGTCGCCTGGTCGATGGCGTTGCAGACCGGCTCGACGGTGTCGCCGAGCGCGCGGCAAACCGCGGCGAGATCCGCGGTGCCGCCCGGCACGTCCGACGGCGGCGCCGCGCCCAATGGCAGCAGCACGACATGATTCAGGCCGGCGGGCACCGGGATCGTCACGCGATCGCCCTGCACGTTGCCGGAATGCGAGAAGCCGTTGACGAACACCTGCACCGGCTGCGCGAGATTGGCGAGCGTCAGCGCGGTGTCGCCGTCGCTGACGATCGCGCCGTCGACGCGGCGGGAGAGATCCAGCGCCATGCGCGCGGTGTTCAGCGTGGCGGCAGCGAGCCCGGTCAGGCGCGCGTTGAAGCCGTTGCTGATCCGCTCGGGCCCGCGCTCGAGCCAGTCCTGGCCGTGACGCAGGTACGGCGTGGACTGCCCGCGCGGCGAGCCGATCGGCGTGGAGGTGACGCCGGGACCGGTGTCGACCACCATCGGCACCGGCAGGACCTTGTTCGCAGCCAGTCGCAGTGATTCGGCGTCGATCGTGCCGGTCTGCGTCGGATCCTGCGGATTGGCGTTGCGCGCGGCGACGTCGCTGACCCAGAAGGCACTGTCGGGATTGAACGCGAAGCTCATGCCCTGCCCCTGGATGGTGTTCAGCGCGCGTACCAGCGCCGGCGAGACCTTGTAGGTGACGTGCCGGGGATTGAGCGGCCGGGCGAAGTGGTTCAGGTAATTCCCGCCGTCGTCCCACTGGTCGATGATCGCCTGGGTGTAGTGCTCGTAGCCGAAATACATCTCCAGGTTGTAGCGATAGCCGAGCTCGAGCAGGTGCGCGCCGATGCGCTGCACGCCGGTGATCGGCACCAGCTCGTCGTTGGTGCCGTGGTTGACGATGATCGGGAAGTGGCGCGCGTTCTCCAGCAGCCGATAGGTGAGCTGCGCGTTGGCGTCGCTGTCGTTGGCCTCGGCGAAGCAGAGGTTGGCATTGCCGACTTCGGGGATGTCGTGCGGCGCATCGTAGCAGCGGTCGTCGTCGGGGCCGTAGCCGGTCCACATGCCCTGCGTCATCGCGCCGGACGTCGAGAAGCCGCCGGCGAAGAGGTCCGGGTACAGCAGGCCGAAGAGATAGGTGCCGTAGCCGCCCATCGAGTAGCCCGACAGATACACGTGCGCGGGATCGACGTTGAGCAAGCCCGCGACCTGCGGCTGGTTGGCGTAGCGATCGGCGCCGACGAGCGCGGTGCCGGCGACGTCGTTGAACACCTCGAAGAAGTCCTGGTGCGCGCGCGTGACGTACCAGGTCGACGTGCCGCGCCCGCGCGGCGTGACCACGATGTTGTTGCGCTGCTCGCCCAGCTGCGCGATCAGGCGCGGCGTCCACGCTGCGCCGGAGTGCGCCTTGCCACCGCGGTAGTGCATCCAGATGTTCATCCGGCTCGGCGCGGTCGCGACGTATCCGGTCGGGATGTACAGGCCGTAGTGCTGGATGCGGCCGTCCTCGCCCTGCTCACGCGAGATGTTCTCGCCCGAGGTGAACTGACGCTCGTAATAGCCGGGGCCCGGGCGGAACGATTCGGTGGCGCCTGCGACGATGTCGGCGCTGTTGAACCCGACGGCGAATGCATCGACGTCGCCGTGGAACAGCGCGAGCGCCTGCAGCTTGTCGTTGTAGACGCCGGCGACCGGCTCGACGAAGCGATAGGCGACGTTGGCGGGCTTCAAGCCCGCGCCGACGCGCGGGCCGGCGACGACGGCGATCGATTGCACGCCGGCGAGCGCGCTCGCCGGAAACGAGGCTTCAAAGGCATTGGTCCAGCCGGCCGCATCCACCGCGACGGCCGCGGCGACGGACGACACGGCGCCAGTGGCCAGATCGCGCATCTGCGCGCCATCGCGCGTGATGAGCAGCGCGCGCTCGAAGCGCGCGGTGTGCAAGCCAGAGCCGAAGCCGACGTCCAGCGGTGCGTGCTCTGCGGCGCTGGAATCCAGCAGGATCAGCAGCGCGGGCTTGGCCGGATCGGTCAGCGTTCCGAATCGCGCCAGCAGATAGATCTTCGAGGCATCCGCCGCCCAGCGCAGCTCATACAGATCGGCCTGATCGTTCAGGCTGGTCGTGTCGCCGTAGCGATCGAGCGCGCCGACGGGCTCAGGCGCGCCGAACTGGTCGCCCGCGGCCTGGAACAGCTGGTCCATGCGATAGGTGCGCTGCTCCCACTCGGCGACCGGATCGAGGATCTCGAGGCGTTGCGCGTCGACGCCGTCGTCCGCGCCGTAGGCGTCGAAGACGTAGTCCGTGTAGATCATCTCGCCGGCATCCAGCCGCATGGTGCCGCCCAGGCGCGTCGGCGTGCCGATCCAGTCGGAGGGATCGCCGTCGACGATCTTGGCCGAGGGCGCGCGCGCGGCTTCGCGGCGCTTGACGATCTGGCCGCGCGGCGTCTGCAGCGCCAGCACCGGCAAGCCGTTGAACTGGTCTACCCAGCCGCGCAGGCCGCCCGCGCACAGGTCGTGGATGCTGAGCACCGACAGGCACAGCCGCACGAAGAAGTCGTCGTCGGAGGGCGGCGAGATGGTGATCGTGACTTCGGCGATCGAGCCGGCGCCGAGCGGATTGGTGACGCGCAGCTGGAAGACCAGGATCGTCGGGATCGTCCCGTTCGGCGCCAGGAAGGTCACCGTCGGCGTGCCGGCCTTGCCCAGCAGCACCGAGGGCCCGGCGATCTGCGTCCAGGAATAGGAGAGCGAAAGATTGTTCGGATCGCGGCTGGCGCTGCCGTCGAGCACGACCAGCTCGCCCGCGGCGACGCTGCGGCTCCATCCTGCATGCGCGACGGGAGCGTCGAGCGGCGAGGCGGCACCTTGCGGCGGCGGCGTTGCGCCGGTGTCACCGCCGGACCCGGTAGATGGGCCGGGCGTCGGCGCGGGCCCCGGTGTATCGATCGGGCCCGGCGTGCCGGATTGCGAGGGTGTCGACGTCGGCGAACCGCCGCCGCACGCCGACAGGATGAACGTGGAAACGATCAGCGCGCCGGCTGACCGGAAGAATTGGCGACCCATTCTGGAGACTCCTCCCGCAAACATCGGAAATTCCGCATCTTCACGCGCGGTTTTCAAGCGCCGATTGTCGGTGGCCGACCGAGGAGGTGACAAGTAGTAGAACGAGGGGGTCAGGCGACCCGTGCGCCGCAGTTCCTGAGCAATTCCCTGAGGATGGACCGATGGCAGTGTTCTTCGTCCTCGCAATAGCACCCGACCGAGAAGTCGAGCCGATGCGACAGCGCCGCCAGCAGCTCCAGGTCGCGCCGGCGCTCCGGCGCGGCCATCTCTGCGCGATAGCGGCGAGCGAAGGCCTTCCACCGCGCCGGTGCCAGGGGCTCGGCAGTGGCGAATCGCAGCAGCTCCGCGCTCGGCGCGAGGTTGGGGAACCACACGTCATAGAAGTCGCGCGTCGCGTATTCGGTCTTCTTCACGCCACGCGGCGGTTTGCGGACGGTGCCCAGCCGCAGACCTTCATCGCGATGGCGCGGGCTGCCCAGCCTGACGACCCGGACCGCCATCGCGCTTCTCTAGAACTCCATCGCCAGGCTGAGCATGGCGCCGTCCTGCGCGGGCAGCAGCGACACGCGGCCGCTCTGCCTGCGCAGGCGATTGAGCCGCCGCTGCGCGCCGACCAGCTGGTAGATGCTGATCCCGATCACCGGCAGGCCAACGCCCAGGCCGATCCAGTTGACGGCGAACTGGTCCTTGCCGGTGCGGTTGGCTTTTCGCTGCGCTTCGATCGACGTGTAGACCAGCCCGCCGATGACGATGACACCGCCGGTGACGATGCCGCCGATCGCCCAGTTGCGGGTCGAGCGCTCGTGCGCGATCGCGTCCTCCAGCGAGCGTCGGACCATCGGGTTGTCCTGCGCTGGCGCGACGTAGGGACGGACCGGCGCCGGCTCGCTCGGCGCGATGGGCGCAGGCTGCTGGTACGTGGGGGCCGGCCGCTCGTACGCCGGAGCGGGCGGCTCGTAAACCGGCGCGGCGCTCGGCGGCGGCGTGCCGCGGTTGCGCGCAGGCGTGCCGCCGACGTTGGACTCTGCAGAAGCAGCGGTGGAAAACAGCATCGCGAAAAGGCACAGCGGCGCCGCGGCGCGGCGCAGACTCATGGTGTTCATCGGATCCCCCCCGGGTTCAGATGGCGGCAATGATACCGGCAATCGTGCGGTAGCCTTCGACCAGCCGCGGTCCCGGGCGGCCGAGCCAGGCCTCCGTCACCGGCACGATGCGGTCGGCGCGCAGCGCGGGCACGTCCTGCCAGCCGGGTCGGCGCCGCACGATGTCGGCGCGATAGTTCTCCTGCCGCACGCCGCACCAGGACATCACCACCACGTCGGGTGCCGCGTCGATCACCTGCTGGTCGGTCAACACCACGCTCTTGGCATCGACGCCGGCCCAGGGGTTGGCGCCGCCGGCCAGCTGCAGCACGTCGGTCGCCCACGAGCGTCGCGCCGGCGCGATCACCGGCTTGGGCCACCATTCGATCAGGATCTTCGGTGCACCTGCGCCGAGCGCGACTGCCGGCATCGACGCGCGCATCTGCTCGACCAGCGTCGTCCCGCGCGAGCCCACGCCCAGCGCCTGCGCGATGCGCGCGATGTCTGCGTAAACGTCGTCGAGGCTCTGCGGATCGCACACCAGCGTCGACAGGCCGGCGTCGCTCAGCGCATCGACGATCTTCTCGTGACCCGGGACGGTGAGCGACGTCAGCACCAGATCGGGCGCGAGCGCGCGCACGCGCGCGACGTCGAGCTCGAGGTCGCGGCCGAGCTTGGGCAACGCGGCGACCGCGTCTGCCGGGTGGTCCGAATCGTCGTCGACGCCGACCAGCAACTGCGCGCAGCCCAGCGCGCAGACGATCTCGGTGTTGGAGCAGGTGTGAGAGACGACCCTCACTTACGTCTCACGCGGCGGCGATTTCCTTCACCGCGCGCGGCGAGCCCTTGTGCCAGCCGGCAGAGAGGATGCGCGCGATCAGCCAGCCGGTGAACGGGATCTTCGGATCGAAGCTGATCGTATAGACCAGCTGCGTGCCATTGTCGGCGTCGCTGAACAGCATGCGGCCGAGGTGGTTCCGGATCGGGCTGCCGCGCGTGACCGCGTACTCGATCACGGCCGGCGCCTGGTACTTGACGATGGTCTCCTCGAACTTGAGCAGGCCGTTGCGGATCTCGCGCACCGAGTCCAGCCCGTTGACGTTCTTCGGATCGGACGCGTCCTTGATGCGCGTGAAGCGTCCGCCCCACAGCCGGCCCAGGTTCCCGTGATCCGCGAACCAGGCGAAGACCTTCGCGCGCGGCGCGGCGAAGTACTGCTCGAAGCGCACTTGGTACCTGGCCATGGACTTCTCCGAACTAGGGAACGCTGATCTCGCCGCGAAGATACGGCAGAACCGGGCCGCTCATCCAGGCACGGTCGCCGACGAGCTCGCAGTCGAAGACGGCGCCGCGCGGCGAGCGCTGGAACGCCTTGAGCCGCGTCTTGCCGAGCTTCTTCGCCCAGTATGGGATCAGCGCCGCGGTCGCCGACCCGGTCGCCGGATCCTCGTCGACGCCCAGGCCCGGCGCGAAATAGCGCGACACGAAGTCGGCGTCGCGATCGGCGGGGGCGGTGACGATCACGCCCTGCCCCTTGAGCCGTCGCAGACGACCGAAGTCCGGGGCAAGAGCCAGCACCTCGGCTTCCGTCTGGAAGTGCGCGACGAAGTTGATGCGCGACTGGAACCAGTTCTGCGGCTCGGCGCCGAGGCCCGCGAGCACGTCGGTCGGCACGACCGCGAGCGGCGTCGGCATGGCGGCGGGCAGGTCGAGCCACAGCGCCGTGCCGCGGCGCTCGACCACCAGCACGCCGGAGAGCGTGTGGAAGCGCACGCGATCGGTCGCGAAGCCCAGCTCGCTGAACAGCACGTAGCCGGAGGCGAGCGTGGCGTGGCCGCACAGCTGCATCTCGACCGTCGGCGTGAACCAGCGCAGGTCGAAGTCCGCGTCGGCGCGCGTCGAGCGCACGAAGAACGCGGTCTCGGCGAGGTTGTTCTCCAGACCGATCGCCTGCAGCGTCGGGTCGGGCAGCCAGGATTGCAGCGGACACACCGCCGCGGGATTGCCGGTGAACAGCTTCTCGGCAAAGACGTCGACTTGATAAAGCGGGATCTTGTGCACGATCAGCCGCTGGCGATCGTCATGCGGTCGAGCAGCACCGAGCCGCAGCGGACGTTGCCGCGCAGGTCGACGTCCGTGCCGATCTCGCGGATGCCCAGGAACATGTCGCGCAGGTTGCCGGCGATGGTCAGCTCCTGCACCGGATAGGCGATCGCGCCGTTCTCGACCCAGAATCCCGCCGCGCCGCGCGAGTAGTCGCCGGTCACGGTGTTGACGCCCTGGCCGAGCAGCTCGATGACGATCAGCCCCTCGCCCATCTCGCGCACCAGCTCGTCGTACGACTTGCTGCCGGACCTCACCACGAGGTTGTAGACGCCGCCCGCGTTGCCGGTGCTCGCAAGGCCGAGCTTGCGCGCCGAATAGCTGCCGAGCACGTAACCCTGCAGCACGCCGGCGTCCACCAGCACGCGCTCCTGGGTGGCGACGCCCTCCTGGTCGAAGGTTGCGCTGCCGACGGCACGCGGGATGAACGGCTGCTGCTCGACGCGCACCTGCGGCGCGAACACTTGCTTGCCCGCGTGATCGAGCAGGAAGCTTGCGCGCCGGTAGAGCGCGCCGCCCGAGATCGCGCCGACGAAGTGTCCGAAGAGTCCGCGCGCGACTTCCGCGGGGAACAGCACTGGCGCGGTGCGCGTCGGCAGCTTGCGGGAGCCGAGCCGCGCGAGCGCGCGCTCGCCGGCCTTGCGGCCCACGGATTCCACCGGCTCCAGGTCCTGCCAGCGCCTGGAGCTGGTGAACCAGTCGTCGCGCTGCATGCCCGATTCGTCCTCGGCGATGACGGCGACGCCGATGCTGTGGCTGGCGCCGCGACGCTCGCCCAGGAACCCGTGCGTGTTGGCGTACAGGCTGACGCCATGGCGCGTGTCCACCGTCGCGCCTTCGCTGCGCGTGAGCCGCTTGTCCAGCGCCAGCGCGGAGGCTTCGGCGGTGCGCGCAAGCTCGATCGCTTCCTCGGCGGAGAGCGCCCACGGATGGTTCAGGTCCAGATCGGGGAACGCGGTGGCCATGCGGTCGGCGTCCGCAAGGCCGCTGCACGGATCCTCGCTGGTGGCCTTGGCGATCGCGCACGCCGCCTCGACGGCCTGCGTCAGGCTTTGCTCGGACCAGTCGGACGTGGACGCCGAGCCCGAGCGCTTGCCGAAGTACACGCTGATGGAGAGATCCCGATCGGTCTGGAACTCCACGGCCTCGGGCTGCGACTCGCGCACGTTGACCGTCAGGCCGTGGCCGTAGGAGACGCTGGCGTCGGCCTGGGTGGCGCCGAGCTTGCGGGCGGCGTCGAGCGCGCGCGCGACCATCGGCTCGAGGAGGGAGCGCTCGGGCAGCGGTGCAGGCAAAGGGCTCATGGATCGGACGGTATCTCGGGGGAGCCGCATGATGCCGGCCCGGTCCCGCAAAGACAAAGCTGCAAGCGCGGCTGCTAGAACGCCAGCGTGTCCATCAGGTCCTGCGCCGACGCCGGCTTGAGCAGGTGCGCCGCAAAGCCCGGGAAGCCTTCCTTGCGCTGCACGACGGCTTCGTCGAGCGCCGTGAGGGCCACGATCTTCAGGTTCTTGAACTTCGAGTGCTCGCGCAGCTGCCGCGCGACCTCGAAGCCGTCCATCTCCGGCATCATGATGTCCAGGATGGCGACGTCCGGCGCGAAGTCGTCGACCAGCGCGAGCGCGGTAGCGCCGCTGTAGGTGGGGAGCACGGTATGTCCGAGCAGGCGCAGGAGCGCCGCGACCGAATCGGCGATGTCCTTGTTGTCGTCTACCACCAAAATGCGATGCGCTGCGAAGGCATCCATGGCGCCCTCCCTGATATTACGTTCGACTCCCGCGCGAAGAGGTTGGTTCGCCGCTGCTTAATTCGCCAGAAACCCGAACCGCCCTTCAGGTCCGGAAACACGGGGCTTCCCTTTGTCGCAAAACAGGCGTAAAACGCGCGCCCATACGTGACGAAAAGGGATTTGCGTCACGGAGCGTGCGAAGCGACAAGGCGACAGCTCGAGAAGAAGCGAACGCCCGCTCACCATCATTCACGCTGCGGAATTGGGGAGACAAAGAGATGCGAGTTCGACGCCTGACGCAGGCCCTTGCAGGCCTGGCGTTCGCGGCTGGCGCTTTTCAAGCACAAGCCGCTCCTTGCCTGATCTTCGTGCACGGCAAGCAGACCGACACCAACACCTACACCAGCTACACCTCCGCGCGTAACTACTGGATCAAGGACTCGGGCGACTTCGTCCGCACCGCCACCAAGAACTTCGCCACCAACTACTACGTGGTCGGCTACAACGGCACCAAGCCGTACCTGGGACGCGCAAGCTGCCGGCGAAGTCGCCAACGAGATCGTCGCGGCGACCAACGGCACCGCCGACGGCGGCGGCCACAAGTGCGCGACCACCTACGCGGCGGGCGGTACCTTCTGGGTCGTGGCGCATTCGATGGGCGGCGCCGTGATGGACTACATCATGGGCAACAACGATTCGTCCGATCCCAACTACAACGCGGTCGGCCCGTTCAACACCGTGGCCACGCGCCTGTCGATGGTCATCACCACCGGCGGCGCCCATCGCGGCTCGGAAGGCGCGGACGCGGTCTGCGGCCAGAACAGCGGCTTCTGCAACTGGGTGGCCGGCTGGATCCAGTCCTGCGACACCGCCACCTACTGGCTGCGCAGCGCCGACGACGTGCAGGTGAAGACCTACTCCAACCCGTCGCCGAAGACCATCTACCTCACCGGCGGCTACGAGGCGATGGGCTCCAGCAGCTGTCTGACCGGCGAGGATGACGGCGTGGTGCAGTACGCGTCGATCTTCGCCTGCAGCGGCTCGGCCTCCGCGAGCTACAACAACGGCAACGTCTGCACGTCCAAGCAGGAATCCTCCGGCTTCAAGAACCTCGACGCGGGTCACGAGAACCACGACGACGAGCGCAACGACGTCGACTCCGACACGCGGCGCGCGATCCCGGGCGGCATCTGGATGTGCGGCGGCGTGGCCTGCTCTCCCGATACGGTCGTGCAGTCGGCGATGACGACCGCCAAGCTCGTCAGCGTCCTTTACTAACCGGAGACCGCCATGCTCAAGAAATTCATCTGTGCGGCGCTCCTGACGTCGCTCGTGCCCGCTGCGATCGCGGCGGCGCCCTCCATCAACCTCGCGCTCGATGCGGCCAAGGACGTGCGCGAGCGCGCGCGGTTCCCGGAATGGTCGCGGCCCGTGCTCGCGGGCCAGGTCGACCCGATCCTGGCCAAGCGCGAAGCCACCACGCAGTCGCAGGCCGGCCCCAACGGCGCCGCTCCGCGCCTGACGGTGTGGGCCAGCGGTCTCGCGTTCGAAGCCGGCCAGGCGGTGGACCTCTTCGCCAAGCTCGAGGATCGCAGCCAGAACGACAGCCTGCTGGCGTCGCTGCGTCCGATCAGCGCGAAGATCACCGGCGAGCTCGCCGGCGAGAACACCGGTCCGCTGGCGCAGCTGGATTACGCCGATGACGGCCGTGCACCGGACGTGCGCGCCGGCGACGGCATCTACAGCGCGCGCCACGTGCTGGCGGCAAGCCGCGCGCCGGCGGCCGGCCGGGCCGAGAGCATCATGGTGACGGTGCGCGCCATCACTGCGGCAGGCGACTTCCGCAGCGCCGTCGGTGGATTCCAGTACAGCAATCCCGGCGCCAGGCTCACCGGCAACTTCCGCGACGTCATCCGCAACGGCAACCTAGTGCTGCAGGCCGAAGCGGAAGTGCTCGCGACCGGCCGCTATCACCTGTCCGGCACGCTGGCGAACCTCGCCGACGAGCCGGTCGCCTATGCGCAGACCGCGCGGGTGCTGCAGCCGGGTCGCCAGTGGCTGGACCTGTCGTACTACGGGCTGGTCTTCCACGAGCGCGGCCTGCTCGGCAAGGCGCGCCTGGCGTCGATCACGCTCACCAGCGCCAGCCAGATGCCCAACGCGCTGGGACCGGTGCTGCGCAACGCGCACCTCACACAGATCCTCAACTTGGCCTTGCTGACGCGTCTGCCGTTCAACGACCCCGAAATGTTGGATGCTGCGCGACGGCTGGAAGCGAGCGCTTTGCCGCTCAAATAAGCGGAAACAATAAAACAGGGATCAATATTGAGGGCGGCGAAAGCCGCCCTATTTGTTTGTACGGCGATCAGCGCCGCAGCGGCAGCCGTCCGGTCGCCAGGAACTCCAGCTCCGCGTCGCTGACCTGCGCCTGCTCGCACAGCCACTTTGCACGGTGCAGCTGATCCGCCGGCACCAGCACGCGGCTGCCGAGCTCCAGGCCCGGCAGCGCGCCGGACGACTGGATCCGCACCGGCACCGATTCCGCGCGCAGGACGCTCGCAGCGATCTCTGCGGCCAGGTGGTTGGGGAATTCCGCGACGACCTGCCAGGCCTCACTGCTCACGACAACGCCTTGAGCAGCTTGTCGTGCACGCCGCCGAAACCGCCGTTGGACATCACCACGATCTCGTCGCCGGATCGCGCTTCCGCGGCAACGGCGCTCACCAGCTGCGGGATCTCGGTGAACACGCGGGCGCGGTTTCCCAGGGGCGCCATGGCCGCGGCGAAATCCCACTTGAGCTTGTCGGGCTGGAACAGGAACGACAGGTCGGCGCCGAGCAGCGACGCGGCGAGCTCGTGCTGCTGCACACCAAGCTTCATGGTGTTGGAGCGCGGCTCGAGCACCGCGATGATGCGCTGGGCCGGCGCGCGCGCGCGCACGCCAGCGAGCGTCGTCGTGATCGCCGTCGGGTGATGCGCGAAGTCGTCGTAGACGTTGATGCCGTTGACGCTGCCGCGCAATTCCAGCCGCCGCTTGACGCCGCGGAACTCGGCCAGCGCGGCGATGGCTTTCTCGGGCGAGATCCCGACGTGACGCGCCGCGGCGATGGCGGCAAGCGCGTTGGCGACGTTGTGGCTGCCGACCATCGACCAGCGCACGCGGCCCTGCGGCTCGCCCCTGAAGCTCACGTCGAACTCGCTGCCGTCGTCCTTGACCAGCTTGCCCTGCCAGTCGCCGCTGCCGTGGAAGGTCTCCACCGGCGTCCAGCAGCCCATCGCCATCACGCGGTCCAGCGCGAGCTCTGCGCCGTTGCGCACGATCAGCCCCGATTTGGGCACCGTGCGCACCAGGTGATGGAACTGCCGCTCGATGGCGGCGAGGTCCGGGAAGATGTCGGCGTGGTCGTATTCCAGGTTGTTGAGCACGCAGGTGCGCGCACCGTAGTGCACGAACTTGCTGCGCTTGTCGAAGAACGCCGTGTCGTACTCGTCGGCCTCGACCACGAAGTGCTTGCCCTCGCCCAGCCGCGCCGACACGGCGAAGTTCGCCGGGATGCCGCCGATCAGGAAGCCGGGCTTCAAGCCCGCGTGATCGAGCATCCACGCCAGCATGCTCGTGGTCGTGGTCTTGCCATGTGTGCCCGCCACCGCCAGCACGTGGCGTCCGCGCAGCACGTGCTCGGACAGCCACTGCGGCCCGGAGGTGTAGGCCAGCCCCTGGTCGAGCACGTGCTCGATCTCCGGATTGCCGCGGCTGACGACGTTGCCCACCACCACCATGTCGGGGCGCACCTCGAGGTGCTCCGGCTTGTAGCCTTCCATGAGGCCAATGCCCAGCTCTTTCAGCTGCGTGCTCATCGGCGGGTAGACGTCCTTGTCCGAGCCGGTGACCTTGTGGCCGGCCGCTCGAGCGAGCGCGGCGACGCCGCCCATGAAGGTGCCGCAGATGCCGATGACATGGATATGCATGGTGCGGTCCCTAACCCACGATGCCGCGGAACACGCCGCTGGCGATGCCGGTGGAGAACAGCAGGATCATCAGGCCGAGGAACGCGAGCAGCAGGCCGAGCAGGATGCCGACGCTGGCCGCGTGGCGATAGATGTTGGCGCTGACCGCGAAGCTCCAATAGGTGATGAGGTTGGCGAACAGCACGGGCCCCGGCGGCAGCGCCAGCTTCTCCGGATCGTTGAGCAGCTCCGGATGCTGCGCCACCTCAGCGAGCTTCGGGGCCAGCAGATAAAAGGCGGGGAGCATGACGAGCTTGAGCGCAAGGTCGGTGAGGATCAGCGCGTCGAAGGTCTGCTGAAAGCGGTTGAGCAGGTTGCGGGCACGCAGGACTGCGCGGGTGTACAGCGCCAGGAATCCGACCATCGTCACGGCGAGCACCAGCGACAGCGCCGGATCCAGCACCACCGCCAGGACCAGGAAGTTGCCGGCGACCGCGACCAGCGGCAGCGCGCGCGCCAGGCGCGCGTCGTAGGGGAAATCCTGGGGGCCGGCGCGGAAGAACAGGATCTGCAGCGTTCTCCACGCAACTTCGGTGAGCATCCAGGTTTTCCGTGTGCGGGCTGGGATGGGCGGTATTATCGCGGCTTCCTTGGGTCCGCACACCATGAGCACGCCACTGATCAACACGCCGGAAGCGCTCGCCGAGCACGCGGCGCGATGGGCGTCCGCGCCGTGGCTTGCGCTCGACACCGAGTTCGTGCGCGTCGACACCTACTATCCCAAGCTGTGCCTGATCCAGGTCGGCGATGGCGCCAGCAGCGTCTGCGTCGACGTGCTGGCGCTTCCGGATCTGCTGCCTTTGCTGAAGGTGATCAACAACGGCGCGACCATCAGCGTCCTGCACGCCGCCAGCCAGGATCTGGAGATCTTCGTGCAGATCAACGGCTGCGTGCCCTCGCCGATCTTCGACACGCAGGTCGCGGCGACGCTGCTCGGCATCGGCGACCAGATCGGCTACGCCGGACTGGTCGAGAAGCGCCTGGGCATCGCCGTCGACAAGACGCTGGCGCGCACCGACTGGTCGCGCCGTCCGCTCGACGACAAGGCGCTGGCCTACGCTGCCGACGACGTGCGCCACCTCGCCCAGATCTATCCGACGCTGCGCGCCGAGCTCGAGCAGCGCGGTCGGCTGGCGTGGCAGGAGGAGGACTGCGCGCGCATGAACGACCCGGCGCAGTACCGCACCGATCCGGCTGACGCCTGGCAGCGGCTGAAGGGACTGCAGCGCCTCTCGCCGGCCGAGCAGACGATCGCGGCGCGCCTGGCTGCCTGGCGCGAGGAGGAAGCGCAGCGCCGCGACCGGCCGCGCAAGTGGATCGTCGAGGACGAACCGATCTACCGCATGGCGCAGCGCGCGCCGCAGTCGATGGAGCAGCTCGAAGCGCTGAAGGCGCTGCCGCCGCGCACGCTCGAGCGCCGCGGCAAGGCGCTGCTCGACGTGATCGCGCAGGCGAAGGCTGAACCACCGGTGACGCTGGCGCAGACCGACGAGTTCACGCCGGCGCAAAACGCGCTGATCAAGAAGCTGCAGGCTGCAGCGCAGGCGCGCGCGCTGGAGCTCGGCATTCCTGCTTCGTACCTGGTCAGCCGCGGCGACCTGGGCCGGCTGCTGCGCGACGGCGCCGCCGCCGACATCGCGCTGCTGCAGGGCTGGCGCCGCCAGGTGGCGGGCGAGGAGCTGTTGCGTCTCTGCACCGCCTAGCTAGTTCGCCGGCGCGACGGCGACGCTCGCCGACTTGCCGATGTGCTTGTCGAGGAATTCGGCGATGCGATTCAGGAAGGCTTCGTTGTTCTCGTCCTTGTAGAAGCCGTGCTCCTCGCCGGAGATCTCCATCCACTCGTAGGGCTTCTTCTGCTTGTCCAGCGCCTTGCGCAGCTGCTTGGCCTGGCTGAACGGCACGCGCTTGTCGGCGGTGCCGTGGATGATCAGCACCGGCGCCTTGAGCCGCTCGACGTGGGTGATCGGCGACTGCTCCGCGAGCAGCTTCGAGTCGGTGCCCAGCGCCTTCTCGATGTAATTGCGGCCCATCAGGCGATCGCCGATGTCCGAGTCGTCGATCTGCGACTCGAGGTCATAGACGCCGGCGAAGCCGATGCCGCATCGGTACAGGTCGGGCTCGCGCACGACGCTCATCAGCGCGGCATAGCCGCCGTAGCTGGCCCCGAACACGCACATGCGTGAGGCGTCGGCATATCCCTGCTCGACGGCCCAGCGCGCGCCGTCGCTGATGTCGTCGATCATCGCGGTGCCCCACTTGCGATAGCCGGCGTGCTCGAACGCGTAGCCGTAACCGCCTGAGCCGCGGAAGTTCGGTTGCAGCACGCCATAGCCGCGGCTGGCGAGGAACTGCGCCCAGGCGTCCCACGCCCAACGATCGCGCACGCCGTGCGGGCCGCCGTGCGGGATCACCACGAGTGGGACCTTCTTCGCGCCGCTGACCGGCAGCGTGAGATAGGCGTGGATCACGGTCCCGTCGCGCGCCTTGTAGTCGACGACCTGCATGGCCTGCATGCGGCGCGGGTCGATCCAGTCGCGCGTGGACATCAGGTAGTCGGCTTTCCTGGTGTCGCGGTCGAGCAGGTAGAAGTCGCCGGGGTTGCGATCGCCGTCGACGTGCAAGACCAGCTTCTTGCTGTCGATGGTGGCGCTGGTGATGCGCACGCGCTCGCCTGGGAAGCTGTTCTGCAGGACCTGCATCAGCTTGGCGTCCGGATGGGCGGCGTCGAAGAACCGCGGCAACTGCGGACCTTCCATCAGCACGCCCACGGGCCGGCGGTCGCCTGCCAGCGAGTACATCAGCGCGCCACCGTTCAAGTGCGAGCCGCAGCTGACCTGCCGGACCTCGCGCGTCGCCAGCGTGATCTCGTCCAGGCAGCTGGTATCAGAGCCGTCGCTGGTCACGGTGAAGGCGGAGGCGCCGTCGGCGCTGACCACCGCGTCGGTAAAGTGCTTCGGCGCGCCGCCGGGGAACTTGAGCTCGACCCAGTCGTTCTTCTCGTCCGACCACGCGTAGCCGTGATAGTCGCTCTTGTCGTCCATGCCGTAGGCGAAGCGGGGCTTGCCGCCCTTGTCGGCGGCGACGTCGAGCGGTGCATAGGCGGGGACCCTGCCCGCCGGTTCCTTGTTGCCGTTGTACACGTTCATCCGGTAGATGAGCGGAAACGCCGGATCGTCCTCATGCCAGGAGTAGACCGCGATCAGCGCGTGCCGTGGATCCTCTGGCATCGGATCGAGCATGACCGCGGTGGCGTACTCCCGTTCGGCGCCGGTAATGCGCGTGCCGATGCTCTCTTTCCCGCGATAGCCGAACAGGTACGCGGCCGGCTTGCCGTCGGCGCTGATGCCCCACAGCTCGCCGGTCAGGCGCGGCTGGTCGAGCGGCCCCTCGACGGTGGCGACCGAGGCGACGACGCGGTCCGGACCCACCCACCAGAAATCGGCGACGTGCTCGCCGCGGCCGAAGCGCAGCACCGCGGCGACTTTCAGCGATTTGATGTCGACGATGGCGAGCGCGAGCTGGCCGGCCGGCGTCCAGTTGGTGACCGCCAGGTACTCGCCGTTCGGAGAGATCCTGGCGTTGACGAAGACAGACTTGCGAGCAAAGTCGCGCGCCGGGATCGCGCTCGTCGCGGGGGGCTCGGCGCCCGCGGGCGCACCGCTCAGCGTCAACGCGCAGGCGATCGCGAGCAGGAAAGCGCGGCTGGCAACTCGGCAGGTATTCATGGTCGCGCACCTTAGAGGACTTGCCGCGTGCCGAGGCGCCGGCGTGAGAAATTATCTACCCCGGCTAGAACGCCTCGGGGAAGGCCAGCTTGCAGGGCTGGCCGTTGGCGGGCGCCGAGCCCGGCAGCGCCGATCCCCGACGCCGCTCCAGCAGGGCACGCAGCGCGACCACGCGCTCGGTGCTTTCGGCCGCAAGGTTGCGCGTCTCGCCGGGGTCGGCGTCGAGGTCATAGAGCTCCTCGCAGCCCGAGCGCAGGCGATGCACGAGCTTGTGGCGCCCGAGCAGTACGGCGAAGGCGCCACTCTCGGGCGCCGTGAAGCGGCTGGCGGTGGTGAGCTCGTAGGAGAACGTCGGCCGATCGGGCGCCTCGCCGCCCGGCTCCATCAGCGGCCGCAGCGACTTGCCCTCGGCCCATTCCGGCACCTGCAACCCCGCCAGATCCAGGATCGTCGGCAAGAGATCGACCTGCTCGCCGGCGCTGGCGATGCGCGCGCCCTGCGCTTGTCCGGGCACGCGGATCAGCAGCGGCACGTGCAGCACCCCCTGCGTCATGATCGGGCCGTGGTGCGCGATCCAGCCGTGCGAGAACGACTCGCCGTGATCGGACGTGACGATGACGATCGACCGCGCGAGCGCGCCGCTGCGCTCGAGCTCGTCGATCAGCCGGCCGACCGCGCGATCGGCGTAGGCGACGAACTCGTCGTAGCGCAGGCGCAAGCGGTCCACCATCGGCTGCTCGGTCGCGACGTCGTACTGGCGATTGGGGAAGTCGTCCCAGTGCGAGAACTCCTCCGATGCCAGGAACTGGTTGCGGAACGGGTCCGGCGGCAGGTACGGCGCATGCGGCGCGAAGAAATGCGTCCAGACGAAGCGCGGCCCGGCGCCGGCGCGCGCGACCTCGAGCGTGCGCTCGATCAGCGGCTCCGCGGGATACAGGTTGCGGCGCTGCTGGCTGCGCGGGAGCGCCGCCTTGATCAGTCGCTCGAACGGCTGGTACCACCAGAACTCGGCCGGCCCCACCAGGTGGCTCTTGTGCAGCGTGATGACGCGCTGCAGCGGACGCCAAAGCTCCTGGTTGATCGGCTCGGACAGGTAATCGAAAGCGGTGCCGAAGCCGCGCGTCAGCGGATGCGCGACGGTGTTGCTGGTGATCGCCGCCGTGCGATAGCCCGCTGCGCGCAACATCGCCGGCAGCGTGCGCCCGACGCTCTGCGGATCGAGCTTGGCGTTGTTGGGATTGACGCGATGCGTGTCGGGATACAGCCCGGTCATGATGCTGGTGATGGTGGGCTGGGTCCAGTTGGAGTTCGCCTGGAAACGGTCGAAGACGTAGGCGCGCTCGGCGAATCGCTCCAGCTCCGGCGTCGTCTTCAGCGGATAGCCGTACAGCGACATGTCCTGCGCCGCCAGCGTGTCCACCGTGATGAGGTAGACGTCCGGCCGCGCGGGCTCAGCCGATGCGCCGACCTGTGCCGCAGGTTGCGATGCCCAGCCGAACGGACGGATGGCAGCGTGTCCCGTCACTGCGAGTCCGGCGGCCGCGATCGCGAGCACCACCAGCGCCGGCGCGTGCACCACCCGCAGCCGACGCGACGCGGCCTCCGCCGCGCCGATCCATCCGCGACGCCAGATGACCAGCGCCCATGCCGCGCAGGCGCCGAGCAGGACCAGCTCCGGCAGGTTGACCATCACGCGCCCGGGGACCAGATGCTCGATGCCCTTGATCGTCGCGCGCAGCCAGCCGGCGGCGAACGCGTGCACCAGCACGACTGCGACCAGCAAGCAGACGTGTGTATACGTCGCGGCCAGGGCCGCGGCCATCCGGGGTTTGCGGGTTTGCAAGAGGCTGGCGATCGCTGCGACGGGGACGGCAAGCAGCGCCGAGAGCACGCCGTAGACGCCGATCAGCAGCGCGATCTCGCTGGCGATCTCCACGGGCGTGACGGCCCGCCGCCAGGATCCCCAGTAGAAGAGATAAGCGACCAGCAGCTGGCCGAACAACAGCAGTACGGCCAAATCCCCGGCCGCCCGGCGCCACCAGGCAAACAGATTGCGAGACTGATACATCGGTGCAGCTCCCCCCTCGAACGTGCGCTCCGATCACAATCCCGGCGCGCATCGGTGACACATTCTACTTACGACCGTCGCTAGGCGAGCACCGCCTGGATGCGGTCGAAGATCTCGTCCGGCTTGCCCTCGCCGTTGACGGAATCGAACTTCCCCTGCTTCTTGTAGTACTCGATCAGCGGCTCGGTCTGGTCCTGGTAGACCTTCAGGCGATTGCCGATGATCTCCTCGTTGTCGTCGGGACGCTGCAGCAGCTCGCCGCCGTCGTGGTCGCAGACGCCCGCCTTCTTCGGCGGGTTGTAGTAGATGTTGTAGAGATGGCCGCAGTTCTTGCAGGCGCGCCGGCCGGTGAGGCGCTTGCGCAGCCCGTCCAGGTTCACGTCGAGCAGGATCGCCTTCTGCAGCGGCTTGGCCTCCTGCTCGAGCATCTTGTCCAGCGCCTGGGCTTGGGCGATCGAGCGCGGGAACCCGTCGAGGATGAAGCCGAAGCGGGTATCGGACCGGTGCAGGCGCTCGCGGATCATGCCGATGACGATGTCGTCGGCCACCAGCTTGCCGGCGTCCATCGCCGCCTTGGCCTTGCGTCCGAGCTCGCTGTCGGCTGCCACGGCAGCACGCAGCAGATCGCCCGTGGAGATCTGCGGGCTGGCGTACTCCTCCATCAGCCTGCGGGCCTGCGTGCCCTTGCCGGAGCCGGGCGCTCCGAGGAAAACGATTCTCATGGTCGGCAGCCTCGCTTCGTTATGGTTTGTCGCGGCGGTGTGAGGCGCTGCCCGGGCCGCGGGAGGCCAAGTCTATAATCCGCGGCTCGAATTCGCCAAGAACCACGGAGAGGCGCCATGCCCCGCAACGCCTTCTACGCCCAGTCCGGCGGCGTCACCGCCGTCATCAACGTCTCGGCCCAGGGCGTGATCGAGACCGCGCGCAAGCATCAGGACAAGATCGGCAAGGTCTACGCCGGCCGCAACGGCATCATCGGCGCGCTGACCGAGGACCTGATCGACACCTCGCAGGAGAGCCCGGAGAACATCGCTGCGCTGCGCCACACCCCGGCCGGCGCCTTCGGATCCTGCCGCTACAAGCTGAAGGGCTTCGACAAGAACCAGGCGGAATACGAGCGCCTGATCGAGGTCTTCAAGGCCCACGACATCGGCTACTTCTTCTACAACGGCGGCGGCGACTCGGCCGATACCTGCCTCAAGGTCTCCCAGCTCGGCGAGAAGATGGGCTACCCGATCCAGGCGATCCACGTCCCCAAGACGATGGACAACGACTTGCCGCTGACGGACACCTGCCCGGGCTTCGGCTCGGTGGCGAAGTACACCGCCGTGTCGATCCGCGAGGCGAGCTTCGATCTCGCCTCGATGGCCAAGACCTCGACCAAGGTGTTCATCCTGGAAGTGATGGGCCGGCACGCGGGCTGGACCGCGGCCGCCGGCGGGCTCGCCGCCGAGAAGGACGGCGACGGTCCGCAGGTGATCCTGTTCCCGGAGATCGTATTCGACGAGGCGAAGTTCCTGGCCAAGGTCGACGCGACGGTGAAGAAAGTCGGCTGGTGCACGATCGTCGCCAGCGAAGGCCTGCATGCGCCGTCCGGCGAATTCCTGTCTGAGGCCGGGGGCAAGGATGCCTTCGGCCATGCGCAGCTTGGCGGCCTGGCCCCGCTCCTGGCGGGCATCGTCAAGGACAAGCTCGGCCTGAAATACCACTGGGCCGTGGCCGACTACCTGATGCGCGCGGCCCGCCACATCGCCTCCAAGACCGACTTGGAGCAGTCCTATGCGGTCGGCAGGCATGCTGTCGAGCTGGCGCTGGCCGGCAAGTCCGGGGTGATGGCGAGCATCGTGCGCAAATCCGACGCGCCGTACGCATGGGAGGTCGGCGAGGCGCCGCTGGAGAAGGTCGCCAACGTCGAGAAGAAGATGCCCCGCGACTACATCACCGAGGACGGCTTCCACATCACCGACAAGTGCCGGCAGTACGTCTCCCCCTGATCCAGGGCGAGGACTACCCCCCCTACGCTGGCGGCCTGCCGCAGTACGTGGTGCTGAAGAACGCCCCCGTAGGCAGGAAGTGCAAGGCCTTCGAGGTCAAGAAATAGCCTTTCGCCGGGGCGGCTTGCTAGAATCGCGCGCCTTTCGGGGCGCCTCGCGCCCTTCAAGTAACAACAAACCAAGAGGGAAACAATGCTCGTTCAGAACGGTCTTTGGATCGCGTTGGCCTGTGCCGTGGCCGCGATCGTCTACGGTGTGGTCTCGGTGCGCTGGGTCCTGGCGCAGAGCCCGGGCAACGCGCGCATGCAGGAGATCGCTGCCGCCATCCAGGAAGGCGCACAGGCCTACCTGAACCGCCAGTACACGACGATCGGCATCGTCGGCGCCATCCTGTTCGTGGCGCTGGGCATCGCGCTCAACTGGTACACCGCGGTCGGCTTCCTGGTCGGCGCGGTCCTGTCGGGCGCCACCGGCTACATCGGCATGAACATCTCGGTGCGCTCCAACTCGCGCACGGCGCAGGCCGCGCACAACGGCTTGAACGCCGCGCTTGCGGTCGCGTTCCGCGGCGGCGCCATCACCGGCATGCTGGTCGTGGGCCTGGGCCTGCTCGGCGTGGCCGGCTACTACATGGTGGTGATGAAGCTCACCGGCAACCAGGACACGGCGCTGCACGCGCTGGTGGGACTGGCCTTCGGCGGATCGCTGATCTCGATCTTCGCGCGACTGGGCGGCGGCATCTTCACCAAGGGCGCCGACGTCGGCGCCGACCTCGTCGGCAAGGTGGAAGCCGGCATCCCCGAGGACGATCCGCGCAACCCGGCGGTCATCGCCGACAACGTCGGCGACAACGTCGGCGACTGCGCCGGCATGGCGGCGGACCTCTTCGAGACCTACGCCGTGACCGTGGTCGCGACGATGGTGCTCGGCGGCCTGATGGCCACGCAGATCAACATCCCCGCCGACAACCTCGTCATCTATCCGCTGGTGCTGGGCGGCAGTCTCGATCATCGCCTCGATCATCGGCACGTTCTTCGTCAAGGCCAAGGAAGGCGGCAACATCATGGGCGCGCTGTATCGCGGCGTGATCGTCTCCGGCGTCCTCGCCGCCGTCGCCTTCTACCCGATCACCATGAACATGATCGGCGGCCGCCCCGGCATGCTGCTGTTCGGCTGCTCGCTGATCGGCCTGGCGCTCACCGGCCTCATCGTCTGGATCACCGAGTACTACACCGGCACGACGTTCAAGCCCGTACAGCACATCGCTGCCGCGTCGCAGACCGGCCACGGCACCAACATCATCGCGGGCCTGGGCGTGTCGATGAGCTCCACCGCGCTGCCGGTGCTGGCGGTGTGCGCCGCGATCTGGGGCGCCTACTACCTCGCCGGCCTGTACGGCATCGCCATCGCCGCCACCGCGATGCTGTCGATGACCGGCATGATCGTCGCGCTCGACGCCTACGGCCCGATCACCGACAACGCCGGCGGCATCGCCGAGATGGCGGGCCTGCCCAAGGAGATCCGCGCGATCACCGATCCGCTCGACGCGGTCGGCAACACCACCAAGGCCGTGACCAAGGGCTACGCCATCGGTTCGGCGGGCCTCGCGGCGCTGGTGCTGTTCGCGGACTACACGCACAACCTGTCCGCGCACATGCTCGCCTCCGGGCGCGGCCCGGTGACGTTCGACCTCTCCGATCACATGGTCATCATTGGCCTGTTCATCGGCGGCATGGTTCCGTACCTGTTCGGCGCGATGGCGATGGAAGCCGTCGGTCGCGCGGCCGGCTCGGTGGTGGTGGAAGTGCGCCGCCAGTTCCGCGAGATCAAGGGCATCATGGAAGGCACCGCCAAGCCGGAGTACGGCACCGCGGTCGACATGCTGACCAAGGCCGCGATCAAGGAGATGCTGATCCCGTCGCTGCTGCCGATTCTCGTGCCGGTGCTCGTCGGCCTGATCCTTGGGCCCAAGGCCCTCGGCGGCGTGCTGATCGGCACGATCATCACCGGCCTCTTCGTCGCCATCTCGATGACGACGGGCGGCGGCGCCTGGGACAACGCCAAGAAGTACATCGAGGATGGCCACTTCGGCGGCAAGGGCTCCGAGACGCACAAGGCGGCGGTCACCGGCGACACCGTCGGCGATCCCTACAAGGACACGGCCGGCCCGGCGATCAACCCGCTGATCAAGATCATCAACATCGTCGCGCTGCTGCTGGTGCCCTTGCTGCACTAAGAGCAGCGAGCTTCACGAAGGAAGGCCGCCAACGCGGCCTTTCTTTTTTGGGAGAATCGGCCGCATGCAAACCGCCGTCGCGCCCCGCAACAAGGCCGAGGAACGCCGCGTCATCTTCGCGTCGTCGCTCGGCACGGTGTTCGAGTGGTACGACTTCTACCTCTACGCGACGCTGGCGCCGTTCTTCGCGGCGCTGTTCTTCCCCAAGGGCAACGACACCGCGGCGTTGCTGTCCGCCTTCGCCACCTACGCCGCGGGTTTCCTGGTGCGGCCGTTCGGCGCGCTGGTATTCGGCCGCATCGGCGACCTCGTCGGGCGCAAGTACACCTTCCTCATCACCATCGTCGTCATGGGCGGCGCGACCGCGGCGGTGGGCTTCCTGCCGACCTACGACTCGATCGGCTTCGCCGCGCCGCTGCTGCTGGTCACGCTGCGCCTGCTGCAGGGCCTGGCCCTCGGCGGCGAGTACGGCGGCGCCGCCACCTACGTGGCCGAGCACGCACCCGACCGCGAGCGTGGCTACGCGACCAGCTGGATCCAGACCACCGCGACGGCTGGCTTCTTCCTGTCGCTGCTGGTCATCGGCCTGTGCCGCGCGTCGATGGCGCCGGCGACGTTCTCGGGCTGGGGCTGGCGCGTGCCGTTCCTGGTGTCGATCGTGCTGCTGGTCTACTCGATCTACATCCGCCTGAAGCTCAAGGAGTCGCCGGTGTTCGCGGCGATGAAGGCGCAGGGCAAGGGATCGAAGCGGCCGCTGACCGACAGCTTCCTGCGCTATCCCAACAACAAGTACGTGCTGCTGGCGCTGCTCGGTGCGACCGCCGGCCAGGGCGTGGTCTGGTACACGGGCCAGTTCTACGCGCTGTTCTTCCTGACGATCACGCTCAAGGTCGACTACCTGACCGCGTACATGTTGATCGGCGTTGCGCTGCTCATCGGCACGCCGTTCTTCCTCGTCTTCGGGAAACTCTCCGATCGCATCGGCCGGCTGAAAATCATCCTGACCGGCTGCCTGCTGGCGGCGCTGACCTACGTGCCGATCTTCAAGGCGCTCACGCACACCGTGAACCCGGCGCTGGAGCAGTATCAGCGTGCGACGCCGATCACGGTCGCGGCGACCGACTGCGCGTTCCACATCTTCGTGCTGCCCGGCACGACGTTCACCGATTGCGATCGCGCCAAGGATTTCCTGACCAAGTCGGGGCTGTCGTTCCGGTCGGCGCCGGCCGAGGCCGGTCACGACGTCGTGACGACGATCGGCGCCGCGCGTGTCGAAGGCTGGGACGAGGTGCGCTACAAGGCGGCGCTCGCGAGCAGCGGCTATCCGCTCGCGGCCGACACCTCGCGCATCAACTACCCGGCGACGCTGGCGCTGCTCGTCGTCCTGATGCTGTACGTGACGATGGTCTACGGGCCGATAGCGGCATTCCTGGTCGAGCTGTTCCCGACGCGGATCCGCTACACCTCCATGTCGCTGCCGTACCACATCGGCAACGGCTGGTTCGGAGGGATGCTGCCGCTGCTCGCCACGGCCATGGTTGCGGCGTCGGGCGACATCTACTTTGGCCTGTGGTATCCCATTGGCGTCGCGCTCATGACGGTGGGCGTCGGCACGCTGTTCCTGCGCGAGACCAAGGATCGCAGCATCGCGGATCACGGGTGACCCTGAGGGAGAGTGGGATGCAAAAGACAAGCTGGTTGTGGCTGGCCGCCGTCGTCACATGCACCGCGGGTGCCCAGGATCCTGCTGTCGTCAACCCGAAGTCGGTGCACGTCACGCTCGACAACGCGCGCGTGCGCGTCCTGGAGGCGCTGCTTGCGCCGGGCGAAAAGGAGCGGATGCATTCGCATCCCGCGTCGGTGATCCACGTCATCGTCGGCGGCAAGGTCCGCACTCACTTTGCAGATGGCAAGACCAGGGAATCCGAACTCGTGACCGGCGCGACGTTGTATCGCGAGCCGATCACGCACTGGACGGAGAACGTCGGGACGACCGCGATCCGCCTGGTGCTCGTCGAGCTCAAGGATCCGCCGAAGCCTTAGCCAATGATCCATCCAGGAGCAGCAACCATGACATCCATCCAGCGTGCCCTGCTCGTCGTGGTGATTGCCGCGTTCTGCGGGGAGGCCGCCGCTGCGGCTGCGCCGCAATACACGCTGCCCAAGGTGCGCGCCATCACCGCCTTCGTGCGGCTCGACCGGGCGTCGTACGAGAAGCAGATCGACGAGGCGATGACGGTGCTGCTCGCCGCGAAGGCCGAGTTCAGGAAGCGCGGCTACGAGACCCAGACCGTGCGCATCGTGACCCAGCCGCTCGCCGAGCTCGTCCGGGGCCGATCCGAGAGTGAGGCGCTCGCCTTCTTGAAAGCGCTGGACGATCTATCGCAGGAACAAGGCTTCATGGGCAACGTCGGCCCGGCGATGCTGCGCGACACCGACGACGTCTCCACGATGCAGCTGCTGGCGAAGATGCTGTCGACCCTGCCGCACCTCAACGCCAGCGTCGTCATCGCCGGCGACGACGGCATCCACTGGAAAACGATCCGCGAGGCCGCGAAGCTCGTGCGCTACGTTGCCGTCAACAGTGCGCACGGACAGGGCAACTTCAATTTCACCGCGACCGCAATGCTCAAGCCGTACGGGCCGTTCTACCCCGGCGCATACCACACCGCCGGCGGCAAGCAGTTCTCGCTGGGGTTCGAAGGCGCCAACGTCGTGCAGGAAGTCTTCGGGGGCACGGCGGGCGACTTCGACAAGTCGGTGGCCGAGCTCACCCGGCAGCTCACGGTGCACGCCAAGGTCGGCGAGGCGGTCGGCAAGGCCATCGCCAAATCGACGAAGTGGACCTTCATGGGCGTCGACCCGACGCCGGCGCCGCTGGGCGATGCGTCCATCGGCGAAGCGATCGAGCGCTACACCGGCGGGAAGTTCGGTGGCAGCGGCACGATGACCGCCGCGCTTGCGATCACCTCGGCCGTCAAGGCCGTGCAGGTCAAGCAGATCGGCTACTCCGGCCTGATGCTGCCGGTGATGGAAGACAAGCGCCTGGCCCAGCGCTGGGCGGAGAAGACCTACGACGTCGACTCGGTGCTCGCCTATTCGGCGGTCTGCGGCACCGGGCTTGACACCGTGCCGCTGCCGGGCGACGTCAGCGAAGACCAGCTCGCGCGCATTTTCGGTGATGTCGCCGCGCTGGCGTTCAAGTGGCACAAGCCGCTGTCCGCGCGATTGCTGCCGGTGCTGGACAGGAAGGCCGGCGAAAAGACGGAGTTCGAGAGCCAGTACTTGTTCAATACGACGCTGCACTAGTCTGCGCGCTGCTCGCCGGGAATCTGCGCCATGAAACGAACGATCGTCGCGATCCTCGCCCTCGCAACGCTCTGCGCCGCTGGGTGCGCTTCCTCTCCGATCACCGGCAAGCTCTCCCCTTCCGACTGGCAATCCCTGCGTTCGCGCCTCAGCGGCAAGCTCATCGAAGTCCAGGCGCCGAAGCGCGGACTGAAGAATCCGTACGCAATCCAGGATGATCCAGCCGGGACGCAATCGCTCGGATGGCTTGGCGCGTGGGAAGTAGCGCCGAGCGCTTACGCCGTCGCCGCCCAGAACGCGCAAGACGTCGCCGCTGCGGTCGAGTTTGCGAGCGACCACAACCTGCGCCTTGTCGTGAAAGGCACCGGGCACGACTACCTGGGCCGGTCCAACGCGCCCGACTCGCTGCTGGTATGGACGCATCCGATGCGCAAGGTGACGGTCATCGACGCGTTCGTTCCGCGCGGATGTCCGGCGGCGCAGACGCCGGTTCCGGCCGTGAGCGTCGAGGCCGGCACGCGCTGGGCCGAGGCGTACGAGGAAGTCACGGTGAAGCACGGCCGCTACGTGCAGGGCGGCGGATGCACCTCCGTCGGCGCGGCCGGTGGGTTCCTGCAGGGCGGAGGCTTTGGCAGCTGGTCGAACAAATACGGCACCGCCGCGTCGAATCTGCTGCAAGCCGAGGTGGTGACCGCGAACGGCAAGATCATGACGGCCAACGCCTGCTTCAACCCGGATCTGTTCTGGGCGCTTCGCGGCGGCGGTGGCGGGACTTACGGCGTCGTCACCAAGGCTACGTTGAAGACGCACCCCGTCGCGGACTTCATGGGCTTCGTCGACGGCAGCGTCGAGGCCAGCAGCGACGAAGCCTTCAAGGAGCTGCTCCAGCGCTTCGTCGAGTTCTATCGTGGCAACCTCGCCAACGAGAACTGGGGTGAGCAGGTAAGCGTCCGGCGCAGCAACCGGCTGAACATCTCGATGAGCTTCATCGCGATGAGCGCCGACGACGCGCGCAAGGTCTGGCGCCCGTTCCTTTCGCAGCTGGAGAAGCGCCCGAAGGACTTCAAGGTCAAGGCGGACTTCATCGCGCTGCCGGGCAACAGGATGTGGGACGCGCGCTTCATCAAGCAGCATGCGCCCGACGCGATCAGGGAGGACGATCGCGCCAACGACTCCAGCGGCCTCTACTGGTGGAGCGGCGATGCCGAGCAGGTCGGCGCCTATTGGTACGCCTATCAGTCGCGGTGGATTCCGGCGACGTTGTTCGCGCCCGCTCACGCAAAGGCGTTCGCGCAGGCCCTGTTCGACGCTTCGCGGCACTGGACGCTGGGATTGCACTTCAACAAGGGCCAGGCGGGAGCGTCCACGGATGCGATGCAGCGTGGCCGCGAGACTTCAATCAATCCGAAGCTGTACGACGCCGCCGCGCTGATGATCATCGCGGCGACTGCTGACGACCCGCAGAAACCGGATGCCGCCGAGGGCGAAGAGGCGAAGGCGCATATCTCGGCGGCGATGAAGATCATCCGCGATATCACGCCCGGCGCCGGCTCTTACGTCAACGAGACGGACTACTTCGAGCCCGACTGGCAGCAGTCGTTCTGGGGCGAGAACTATCCCAGGCTGCTGGCTATCAAGCGCAAATACGACCCGGACAATCTCTTCACCTGCCATCATTGTGTAGGGAGTACGGAGAGGTAGGTCATGCGGACAAGGATCGTCGCGACGTTGCTGCTGCTTGCGGTCGCTGTGCCCGGTTTTGCAGACCCCGCCGACCAGTTCGGCCAGATGGGCAAGAAGATCTGCAAGGGACCGCACATCAAGCTGACGTCCGATCGCGCGGCCAATCCGGCGGATCAGGCGCGTGCGCGCAAGATGCTGTCGACCCTCCAGGCCGCGCTGGCGCCCTATCGCGATCCGAAGCGGGCGATCGCGGCGGGCTACGTCCCGTTCCTGCCCGACGTGCCGCAGGACGTGTATCACTTCAGCAGCCACGAGCGGACCTACGACGAATACGCGGGCGGGTTTGCCATCGAGCGGCCAGGGTCGCTGCTGTATACCAAGCGACCGGGCGGCGCGTTCGAGCTCGTCGGCGCGATGTATTCCGCGCCGGAGCAGGCGACCGAGGACGATCTGGATCGGCTGATCCCGCTCAGCGTCACGCGCTGGCACGCGCACGTGAACGTCTGCCTGCCCAAGGGCATCACGCTGGCTGACCTCGTGCGCGGTGACTTCGGCGCCGACAGCGCGCAGCTGGCCGGCCGGCTGCCGGAGCGAGGCGTCCGCAGCAAGCTGCATCGCGCGCTGAACCGCCGCTACGGCTTCATGGCCGACGGTCGATTCGGATTCGAGGGCAGCATCGCCGAGCCTGCGATCTGCGAGGCCTCAGGCGGCAACTTCGTCCCGCAGGCGTGGGGCTGGATGGCACACGTGTATCCCTATAGTGGCGGCGATCTGGTGGCGGCATTCGGCCAGGAATTGCGGTGACTTCCGTACGCTAGCGTGCAGATTGCGGCGGCGAGGACGGTTAGGGCATGCGAGCTGCCCGACTTGGCAAGCGTTCAGGCAGCGCCTCTATCCGTGACGGTGATTGGCAAGCGAGTTGCATCGCCCCGACCGAGCACCCGCAACCGGGTGTCACGACTGCTGGGATGCAGTCGACCGAATCGCCAGGGACGGCCCGTGCGGCGGTAAGGGGGAAACGATGCTCGAGTTCATCGTGATGGCAGGGGCGCTCTGCTGGGTCCTGATCGCGGGTGCCACAGGGCTGATTTCAGCGGCCACCGCGAACGGCTTCATCCAGGTCATCGTCACGCTGGTGCTCGCGGCGCTCGCGCTGCGGACCATCGTCTACCTGCTCGGTGATCAGCGGGCCCAGCGGTCGAGTCACGACCACCGGGTCTGATCAAGCCCGCTTCAGGCAGTCGGTACCGACTGCCGCTTGTGTCCCGCATGGCGCGCGTTCCGCGCCAGGTCCAGCGCCTTGTCCAGCGCCTCCTCTGCATCGACCCGCACGTCCGGCTCGACGCCGACGCCTTCCCAGTTGGTCCTGGTGATCGGGTTGACTGCCCGCTCGTAGGGGACGCCGACCACGAAGCGATGGGAGACGCGGATCGGCTTCACCGGGTGCGCGCCGCCGCCCGTGGTCTCGCCGATCACGGTCGCGCGCTTCAGGTTCTTCAGGTTGTAGGCGAACTCCTCCGCGCCCGAGAACGTCTGGGCGCTCGTCAGCACGTAGACCGGTAGGTCGGCCTTCAGCCGGGCGCCGGCGACGTCGCCGGTGCGGAACTCCTCGACGATGTTGCCGCTGCGATCCATCATCGTGTTGAGCAGGGTGGGCGTGGCGAACAGGTAGCTCGTGAGGTAAGCGATCATCTCCGGGCTGCCGCCGTGGTTCTCGCGCAGGTCGACGACCAGCGCATCGACGTTGCGCAGGAAAGCCATCGCGGCGTCGGCGGTCTTCAGCGCCTCGGGCATGTCCAGGAACATGTCGAGCCGCAGGTAGCCGATGTTGCCTTCGAGAACCTCCACTTTCCGGAACGCATAGTTGTAGCGCGCCGCAGCTTCGCCGTGCAGCGTGAAGCTCGGCTCGTGCTCCGACGGCGCGGCCGGCGCCAGCCGCACGCCCAGGTGGAGATCCTTGGTGACGGAGCGCAGGTCGGCCGTCAGCCTCGACGCCATCGCGCGCTCGTCAGTGACCTTCGCGTAGTCGCCTGCGGCCAGCGCGTCCCGCAGCCTGGTGGCCATCTTCGCGCCGAGGTCCGGAAACACGTAGTTGTCGGCAACGGCCTTGGCGACGGCTTCCACGAGCTCCGCGCGGCTCGCCTCGTCCATGGCAACGGATGACTGCAGTGCGTCGGGCAGCACGCCGAAGCCGATGCTCTGGACCTTGCCCGGCTCCTGGGCGCTCATGGTGAACTCGACGTCGATGGCCACGCCGCTGGGGGTGACCGCCGCGACGACGATCGTGTCCCTGGTCGATCTCTCGATGCTCCTGGCTTCGGGAACGCCGAGCGTGCTGCGTAGCGACTTGGTTTTCTCCGTCCACTCTGCCGCCGAGGATTTCTCCCTCGCGGCGCTGGCGCGGTAGCGAGACTGGTAGTCGCGGATCGCCTTGTCCGAGCCCTCGCCCATCATCGTGAAGTAGGCCTTGGCCGCCCGCGCCGGCGCGGTGTCGGGCCAGTCGATGGCTGCGGCGGAAGAGCTCGCGCAAATGCACAGCGCGACAACGGCAAGCAGGATGCGAACGATCATGACGATTACCCCAGAGGATCCCGATGGTGCGATTCGTAGTATAGGCGCACGCAGCGTTTGTGAGAACATTGCGACTCGGTGTCCGCCCACAGGAGAACTGTCGTGCCCCGAAAGGCCAGGATCGACGCCGGCCGCAGCGAGCTGGAGTCGTTCGTGCTGGGGCTGGTATGGCAGCTGGGGCCTTGCAGCCCGTACGAGCTGCGCGCGCACATGGCGCGCTCGCCGTCGACGCAATGGTCGGCCAGCGCCGGTGCGATCTACCCACTGGTCCGGCGCCTGGAGCATTCGGGGCTGCTGGCGTCGCAGACGGCCCGCACCGGCCAGCGCAAGCGCCGCGAGTACCGCATCACCCCAGCGGGGACGCGCGCGCTGCGCAAGTGGATCGGCCCCCCGCTAGCTGACGTGGTCACCGTCGCGCACGACCCGTTGCGCACGCGGGCGCGGTTCCTGGCGCTGCTGACGCCGGCGCAGCGGCTCGAATGGGTGGCCGCAGCGCGCAAGGTGCTCGACCAGGTCGAAGCCCAGGTCGAGGCCTGGCATCGGGAGCTCGCCGACCCGGCCGATCCGTTCGCCGCCTGCATGACCCGCAGCGGCGAGCTGGACGTGGCGCGCCGCCGGGAATGGCTGCACGCGGTGCGCAAGGCCGCGGCCAGGCGCTGAGGGATCAGCGTGCGATAGGGGCTACGGCTCCAGCCGCGCGATCAGCGCGTCGACGCCCCTGGCGCGCACTTCGGATGCGAACTGGCTGCGGAAATTGCCGACCAGGCTGATGCCCTCGATCGTTACGTCGTAGACCCGCCAGCGGCCGGCGTCGTCGAGCCGCAGCGAGAACAGGATCGACAGCGGCGCGCCGTCGGCCGTGACCTGCGCGCGCACCGCCGCAGTGCCTTGCAAGCCGTCCATCGACGACAGCTGCCACTGGATCCGGGCGCTCTCGCGCTCGAGCAGCGCATCGCCGTAGGTGTTCACGAGGGACTTGGCGAACGCGGCCTGGAAGCGGGTGCGCTGCTCCGGCGATGACGTGCGCCAGTGCTTGCCGAGCACGAGCTGGGACGTGTACGCCAGGTCGAACGCCGGCGCGATGGCAGCGCTCGCCGTGCGATGGAACGTCGCCGGGTCTTGCCGATACAGGCTGCCGTTTGCGCGGATCTGGGCCTGCAGCTGCTCGGTCGCGCCCTTCACCACCGCAGTGGGGTCAGCGGACGCGTGGGCGAAGGTGACAAAGCCTGCGGCGAGCAGCAAGGCGGCGATCGACTTCATGGCGGTATTCCGGTTGGGGACATAACCTCTACGGCCATGGCTGGACTACGGATGCAGGCAGGTTAAGCTTGCCGCCAGCCCGCGGATTGAGCCGCGTTCTTCCGCGGCTCCAATCCGCTGGGGGTCCACGCGTGAGCTTTGAGCTGGTCAAGACGGGCCGTGACGTGCCCAACGACGTCAACGTGATCATCGAGATCCCGCTCGACAGCGAGCCGGTGAAGTACGAGGTCGACAAGAAGAGCGGCGCCATCTTCGTCGACCGGATGCTGACCACGGCGATGCGCTATCCCTGCAACTACGGCTACGTGCCGCACACGCTGTGCGGCGACGGCGATCCGCTGGACGCGATGGTGGTGATGCCGGTGCGCCTGATCCCCGGCTGCGTCATCAACTGCCGGCCCATCGGCGTGCTGCTGATGACGGACGAAGCCGGCAGCGACGAGAAGCTGCTGGTGGTGCCCAGCAACAAGGTGACGCCGCTGTACCGCGACGTCGACACCGTGCGGCAGCTGCCGGCGCCAATCCTCGACCAGATCGCGCACTTCTTCGAGCACTACAAGGACCTCGAGAAGGGCAAGTGGGTGAAGATCGAGGGCTGGGACGGACCCAAGGACGCGAAGAAGATGATCGTAGACAGCATCGAGCGCTTCAAGGCATCGCCGGTGGCGCTCAAGTACTAAAAGGGGGAGACGTATGCGATCACTCGGCACGTGTGCACTGCTTCTGGCCGCCCTTCTGATGACACCTTCGGCGCATGCCGCCGAAAGGACGGTGCTGGCGCGGGTCACGGCCGTGCAACCGCCGGCCTGGATCGAGCATGGCGCGAGCAAGGAAGCGCTCGCCGCCGGCGCCTTCCTGAGCCCGCACGATCGCATCCTCACCGGCGCTGGCGGTCGCGTGCACATCGAATTGGCGGAGGACAGCATCGTCAAGCTCGGCGAGAACGCCGACTTCCAGATTCCACAACTCGAGGTCAACGAGGACGATCGCGTGTTCACCAGCATCATGAAGGTGGTTCGGGGCGCGTTTCGCTTCACCACCCGCGCGCTCGGGAGGCAGAGCAAGCGCGACGTGCAGGTGCAGATCGGCGTGGCGACCGCCGGCGTGCGCGGCACCGATCTGTGGGGCAAGGCCGACGCGCGACAGGACCTGATCTGCCTGCTGGAAGGCAGGATCCAGATCGCAACGGAAGGCCAGCCCTCGCAGACGATGGACCAGGCCGGCACCGTTTTCGTCGTGCCCCGCGGCAAGGCGCCGCTGCCGCTGGTGCCGGCCCCGCAGGATCGGCTGCCAGGCTGGGCAGCGCAGACCGAGATGGCCGAAGACCAGGTGACCACCTTCGCCGACGGCAAGTACGTGGTCCTGGTGGCGACGTTCGACACGGCCGAAGCCGCGCGCAAGGAAGTGAAGCGCCTGTCCGACCAGGGCTACGCGTCCGAGCTGGTCGAGCCGGCGGATGAGCATTACCTGGTCGTCGTCCGCGGCCTGGGCTCCAAAGGCGAGGCGCGCCGGTTTGCGCGCCATCTGAAACACGTCGCCGGCGCCAGCCGCGCGTCCTTCGTTCCCAACTTCTAGCGACGGCTGCTGCAAAAGATCCGCGGGGCCGTGCGACAATTCGCCGCCACTGCGGCGGACACCCCATTCGCGCATGTTCTGGTTCCTGTTACTCCTCCTCACCCTGCTCGCCCTGGCCTACCAGCGCGCGGGCATCCGTGCGACGACCGCGACGCTCGGCCTGCTGATCCTGTGCTACGGCATCAGCGGCGGCAGCGGCGGCCTGTTCTTTCTCTGGCTGCTCTTGTTCTTCGCGGCGGCGGTGCCGCTCAACGTCGTCGCGCTGCGCCAGGAGTGGCTGACACGCCCGGCGCTCGAGCTCTTCCGCGGCGTGCTGCCGACGATCAGCGACACCGAGCGCATCGCCCTGGAAGCCGGCACGGTGTGGTGGGACGGCGAGCTGTTCTCCGGGCGGCCGGACTGGCAGCGGTTCACGTCGATCAGCAAGCCGAAGCTCTCGCCCGAGGAGCAGGCGTTCCTCGACGGGCCGGTCAACGAGTTCTGCGCGATGCTCGACGAGTGGCGCATCACGTCGAAGGATCACGACATCCCGCCCGAGGCCTGGGTGTTCTTGAAACAGCACAAGTTCTTCGGGCTGATCATCCCGCGGCATTTCGGCGGGCTGGAGTTCTCCGCCACCGCGCACTCGGCGATCCTGGCGCGCGTCGCCAGCAGCGCCGGCGGCATCACTGCCTCATCGATCGTCGCCGTGCCCAACTCCCTGGGACCGGCAGAGCTGCTGCTGCGCTACGGAACGGACGAGCAGAAGAACCACTATCTGCCGCGACTGGCGCGCGGCGACGAGGTCCCCTGCTTCGGATTGACCTCTCCGTGGGCGGGCTCCGACGCCGCCGGCATTCCCGACAAGGGCGTCGTCTGCCGCGGCAGCTGGAAAGGCAAGGAAACGCTGGGCATGAAGCTCACGTTCGACAAGCGCTACATCACGCTGGCGCCGGTCGCGACGGTCGTGGGCCTTGCCTTCCGGCTGCGCGATCCGGATCACCTGCTCGGCAAGAACGAGGACGTCGGCATCACCTGCGCGCTGATCCCGCGCTCGACGCCGGGCCTGGAGATCGGCAAGCGCCACCTGCCGCTGGACAACCCGTTCATGAACGGTCCGGTGCGCGGCCGCGACATCTTCGTGCCGCTGGACCTGATCATCGGTGGACCGGACATGGCAGGCCAGGGCTGGCGGATGCTGATGGAGTGCCTCGCGGTCGGTCGCTCGATCAGCCTGCCCTCCAACGCCACCGGCGGCGCGCTGGCCGCGGCGGGATTCAGCGGTGCCTACGCGCGCATCCGCCGGCAGTTCGGCATGCCGATCGGCTCGTTCGAGGTGGTGGCCGACGCGCTCGCGGAGATCGGCGCGCTTGCTTATGCGTGCGATGCGACGCGCACGTTCACCGCCAACGCCGTGGACCTGGGTGAGCGGCCGGCGGTACCCTCGGCGATCGCCAAGAGCTACTGCACGGAAACGGCACAGCGCGTCTGGAAGCTCGCGATGGACGTGCACGCCGGCAAGGGCGTGATGCTCGGGCCGAGCAATTACCTGGCGCGCGGATTCCAGGGATCGCCCATCGCCATCACGGTGGAGGGCGCCAACCTCCTCACGCGCGGGCTGATCCTGTTCGGCCAGGGCGCGATGCGCTGCCATCCTTACGTGCTGCGCGAGATCGAAGCCGTGCGCGAGGGCAACGCCGCCGCGGCGCTGCAGCAGTTCGACGCCGCGTTCTGGGCGCACATCGGTCACGTGTTCTCCAACGCGGCGCGCTCGTTCGTGCTCGGCTTCACCACGCGCCTGTCCGACGCACCGGTGTTCGGCCCGTCGCGGCGCTACTACCAGGCGATCAACCGCTACAGCGCCAACCTCGCGCTGCTGGCGGACGCCTGCATGGCGCTGCTCGGCGGCACCCTGAAATTCCGCGAGTCGATCTCGGCACGCCTCGGCGACGTGCTGACGCAGCTGTACGTGATGAGCGCGGTGCTCAAGCGCTACGAGGACGAAGGCCGTCCCGCGGAGGAATGGCCGCTGCTGCAGTGGGTCTGCGCGCGCGCCGCCTGCGCCATCGAGCAGGACATCGACGGCGTGCTGCGCCACCTTCCCCATCGCCCGGCGGCCTGGCTGCTGCGTCTGCTGGTGATGCCGTTCAGCCGCCGCAGCATCCTGACCAGCGACGCGCTGAGCGCGCAGATCGCCGCGGCGCTGCAGGTCAGCGGCGGCACGCGCCAGCGGCTGCTGGCGCCGTGCTTCCGACCCGTGGGTGGAACGCAGGCCGCGGCGTTGCTGGAGTCGACGCTGGCCAAGGTCATCGCCGCCGAGCCGCTGGAGCGGCGGCTGCAGAAATCGGCACGCGATGGCATCCTGCGCGAAGTCCATCCGCGCGAGCGGATCGCCGAGGCGGTGACGCGCGGCGTCATCGACGAGACCGAAGCGCGGACGCTGATGGAAACCCTGGAGCAGGTCGAAGCCGTGTGCAGAGTCGACGAGTTCGACGCGGGCGAGCTGGCGGCTCGCGCATGACGACCAGGCACGCCCCCGCCGCCAAGACCTGCGTCATCGTCGGCGCCGGCCCCGGCATCGGCGAGGCCCTGGCGCTGGCCTTCGCGGCCGAGGGCTACGACATCGCGCTGATCGCGCGCTCGATCTCAAAGTTCGCCGAGTTCCTGCTGGAGATCTCCAAGCTCGGCCGGCGGGCGCGCGCGTTCAGCGCCGATGCCGGCGACGAGGCGGCGCTGCGCGCGGCCATCGATCGTGCCCATGCCGAGCTCGGGCCCGCCGACGTGCTCATCTACAACGCCGCCAGCGGCGTGCGCGCCAAGCCGTCGACGCTGAAGACGTCGGCGCTGATCGAGGAGTTCCGCGTCAACGTCGGCGGCGCGCTGGTGGCCGCGCAATGCGTGGCGGAGCACATGAAGGCCAAGCGTCGCGGCACCATCCTGTTCACCGGCGGCAGCTTCGCCTACGAGCCTGCGGCGGAATACTCGTCGCTGTCGCTGGGCAAGGCGGCGCTGCGCAACCTCACCTACTCGCTGGCGCAGGAGCTGGGCGCCTTCGACATCCACGTCGCCACTGTCACGGTCTACGGGTTCGTGCAGCGCGGCACCCATTTCGACCCGCGCCGCATCGCCGAATCGTACATGCAGCTGCATCGGCAGCCGAAGGGGCACTTCGACGTGGAGAAGGTCTACAAGTGAGGCGATGCCCTCTCCCTTCCCGCTGATCCGCAACGTCGCTGGCCTGCGTGGCCAGCCCTTCGACCTGCTGGTGATCGGCGGCGGCATCTATGGCGCCTGGACCGCATACGACGCCGCGCTGCGCGGGCTGAAGGTGGCGCTGGTCGAGCGCGACGACTGGGCCAGCGGCACCTCGTCGCGATCCTCCAAGCTGATCCACGGCGGGCTGCGCTACCTGGAGAACTACGAGTTCAAGCTGGTGCGCCACGCGCTCGCGGAGCGCCGCGTGCTGTTCCAGATCGCGCCGCACCTGGTGCGCCCGCTCAACTTCATCGTGCCGGTATGGAAGGGCGCGCGCGTCGGACGTCTGCAGCTGCTCGCGGGCCTGACCCTCTACGACTTCCTTGCCACCGGCAAGCAGCCGGTGCCGCGTTACAAGTCGTACTCGCGGCGGCGCTTGCACGCGCTGCATCCGTATCTCAAGGACGACGGCCTGCGCGGCGGTCTGCGCTACGGCGACTGCCAGGACGACGATGCGCGCATGACGATGGTCGTGGTCGCGGCGGCGCAGGCGGCAGGCGCGATCTGTGCCAATCGCGTCAGGGCGACGGCACTCCTCCAGGATGGCGACGCGGTCATCGGCGCCACGCTCGCCGACGCCGAATCGGGCGAGCGCTTCGACGTCTCCGCGCGCTGCGTCGTCAACGCGGCCGGGCCCTGGGCGCGCGAGCTGCTGGGCGAGGCCGCCCCGCCCGTGAAGCTGGTCAAGGGCATTCACCTGCTGTTCCCCGCGATTCCCGGATGCGCCGACGCGTTCCTGCTCGGCGCGGCGCACGACGACCGCGTGTTCTTCGTCATCCCGTGGTACGGGCGCACGCTCGTCGGCACCACCGAGTCCGAGGTGTCCGACCCCGCGCAGGCAGTGGTCACGCCGGAAGAGACGCGTTACCTCGTCGACGCAGTCAACTTCCGGCTGCCGGGCCTGCGCTGGACCGAAGCCGACATCCTGGGGAGCTACGCCGGCGTGCGCTCATTGCAGCCGGAGGACACGGGCGATCTCTCGCGAGTGACGCGCGAGTTCGTGATCCTGGAGCCAAAGCCCGGACTGATCATGCCGCTGGGCGGCAAGTTCACCACGGGTCGCTGCGATTCGGTCGACATCGTCGACCGCGTGCTGGAAATGCTCGGCAAGGATCGCATGCCGAGCCAGACGCACAAGCGGCCGTTGCCCGGCGCGCCCGTCAACGAGTTCGACGGCTGGCAGGCCGAGGCGATGAGCGCGCTCTGCGACCGCGGCCTGGACCCGGAAGCCGCGCACTGGCTGTCGCTGCGCCACGGGACGCAATTGCCGCGGCTGCTCGAGCTTTTCGCGGAGAACCCTGACTGGCGCGAGCGGCTGCATCCGCAGGCGCCGTTCCTGAAAGCCGAGGTGATCCTGGCGGTGCGCGACGAGATGGCGCGAGGCCTGGCCGACGTCGTCCGGCGCCGCATGCCGCTGTCGCTGCTCGTGCGCCACGACAAATCGTGGCTCGAGCAAGCTGCGCGCCTGATGGCGCCGGAGCTCAGCTGGGACGCGACGGAGATCGAGCGGCAGATCGCCGCGGTTCAAGCCGGCGGGTGGTCGCCGTCGTCGGTGAGATCGCGCACGCGCTGAACCGCCGCGCTCATCTCGTCGGTATTGGTGAAGTCGGGATCGTCCTCGGAGATCACCTGCGCCGCCGCGAGCTCGAGGTTGGCGATGCGCACCGCATCCATGTCTTCGGACTCGACCGCGCCTTGCGTGATGGCGGTGACGCCGGCCTGGCAGGCGAGATCGGTGACGTCGTTCAGCGGCTTGGTGGTGTAGCCCTCGGTGAGTGACAGCAGGCCGCTGCTTCGCGGGTCGCTGGTCGGCGTGCTCACCGGCGGGAAGACGATGACGATCCGCAGGATGCCCTTGAGGTTGAACTCGTAGCTGCCGTTGGAATCCGACTTGCCGGAGGCGACCGGGTCGGCGGCGATGTTGTCGGCGTCCAGCACGATGTAGTCGCGGGAGGCCTGAACCGCATCGGTGACGACGCTGTGCACCGTACCCGACACGTGGATGGAGTCGTCGTCGTCATAACCGCCGCCGCACGCCGAGACCAGGGCGGCGGCGATGGAAAGGATGCCAACCTGCAGCAGCGAACGGAACTGGAAACGGGTAGCCATGGGATTTGCTCCTGCGGACAGAGTGGCCCGGGGGACCGAGGCTAGTGCAGCTGCCAGGGCACCGCAAGCTACGTCGATTCGACGTTGACCGGCTCGCCGAGGAACTTGGGCTGGGTCTGCAGCAGGAAGATGTCGAGCACCACGCGCAGCCGTGCCAGCCATTCGCGCACCGTCAGGCGCAGGTCGAAGCCGGGCTCCTCGCCAGGCGCCGCGTAGGCGACCACGTCCATGCCGAGCTTCTTGCCGATGAACACGGCGCGGTAGGCGTGATAGCGCTGGGTGATGATGATCGCGCGCTGCAGCCCGAACACCTGCTGCGCGCGCACGATGCTGTCCAGCGTGCGGAAGCCGGCGAAATCCATGGTGATGTCCGCGGACGGCACGCCCTGGCGCGTCAGCTCCTGCCACATCTTGCGCGGCTCGTTGTAGGTCGAGTCGGGGTTGGCGCCGGAGACGATGATCTTCTTGATCTTGCCGATCTGGTAGAGCTCCACCGCCGCGTGCAGGCGGCCGGCGAAGTGCGCGTTGGACTTGCCGCCGCGGGTGAAGGCGCTGGTGCCGAGCACGATGCCGACGTCGGTCTCCGGCAGCAGCGACCAGGTGTCGTAGATGTAGGCGTCGCTGCTGTTGATGACCCAGCGGTTGGCCAGGATCACGGCGAGGATCGCGGCCGCCACGCCGACGAGCAGTGCACGCCGGATCGCCCGCTTCACGCTGGGACGCATGCTAGCGAAGCCTCGCTGGGGATCGGGCCTGCGCGGGCGTCAGTGCAGCACGCCCCAGATCATGTAGAGGAACAGCAGCGCCTGCAGCGTGAAGAACACGGCGCGGATGAACACTGCCGTGGCGCTGATGCTGATCATGTGGACGGTGCTCTGCGCCAGGCGCAGGTACAGGACGTAGGCGCCGACCGCGTCGACCACCGCCATCTTGTCGAGCGCGAAGGCCGCAAGGACGATCGCCGCGAAGACCGGCAGGTTCTCGACGGCGTTGAGATGCGCGTGGTGCACGCGCGTGATGAACGGGGGATCGTCGGTCGGCTGGCCGCGCGGCCAGGAATTCGCCGGCTTCTTGCCGGTGAGCGTCAGCAGCACCCGGTAGTTGACGTAGATGAACATCAGGACGAGCGTCCAGGCTGCGAACAGCAATAACGCGGTCATGCCGGTCATGTGGAGTCCCCCCGTATGGTCGTGAATCGATTGTAGCCTGCGGCACTGTCGCGCCGCAGGCCCACGCTCGCGCTAGAACGTCGGCATGCGGAACATCAGCTCGACGTTGCGATCGATCGCCTCGCCCTGGCGCGTACCGCCCTGCAGACAGAGCGCGTTCAAGCCCGCCTCGGTGATGCCGGCGGCGACCGCCTGCGGATCGGACAGGTACAGCTGGCAGCGATCGTCGCGCTCGGCCAGGTATTTGGCTTTCTCAAAGCCGTGCGTCAGCACGGGCCCGCGGATGGTGCCGCTGCCGTCGCCGTTGTCGAACACCTCGATCAGGCGCTGCTCCTGCGGGAAATCGATCAGCGAGGCGGTTTCGATCTGCCAGAAACCCCTGCATGCGCCGGGACCCTTGCAGGCGACCGGCGCGCTGATCGTTCCGTTGCTGCCAACGCCGGCCGTGACCTTGAACGCGCGCACGCGATGGCGGTGCGTGTGGCCGGCGACCCAGGCGACGACGTTGGGCCAGCTCGCGAGCTCCGCGTCCAGCTGCGCGGCCGTCACCTCGACCGGGATCAGCGCCTTGAAGGTGCCGTACTCGGCGAAGGTGAGGTCGGGGTGGTGCGAGAACACCAGCACCAGCTGATGGTTCGCCCGCGCCTTGGCGAGCTCAGCCTTCATCCAGGCGAACTGGGCGGCGTCGATGGTGCCGTCGGACAGCGCGAAAGGATTGCGCAGCACGTCGATCGGGATGCGCGGCATCCGCCCGTCGATGATGGTGTTCAGCACGATCAGGCGCACCTTGCCCGCGCCGCCCGTCATCGCGTAGTAGCCGTCGTTGCGCGTGTTGCCGTCGATCGCCCGCAGGAAGTCGACGTGGTTGAAGCCGTGGCCGACCGGGCCGGGGCTGGCCTTGGTGTAGAAGAACTCGTCGATGAACTCGTGCTGGTCGAGCATGATGTGGCGGCCGACGGACTCGGCGATCGCATTGGCCTCGATGCCGAGCGGCACCGTGCCGCGCACGTAGCCGTCGTGGTTGCCGAAGGCGATGAACCAAGGCGTCTTCAGCGCCTTGTTTATGCAGCCCGGCGCGCCGTCGTTGCAGCGCAGCTGCTGCGGCAGGCCGGGCGCGCGCGTAAGCGTATTGCGCGAAACATTCTGGCTGCCGTCCGCTGCGCGTCCGTTGGCGACCGCAGCTTCGGTGTTCTTCAGCTGAAGGATCGTGCGCGAGGGCAGCAGCTTGAACAGCGGGCTGTTGGGATTGGGATCGACCGCCTGCGTATCCGCGACGAGCTTGCCGGTGAAGCGCGCGCAGTTGCCCAGCAGCACCGGGCAGTCCGCCTCGAACGCGCTCGGCTGGTTGAACGTGCCGTCGAGGTTGTCGATGAAGCGCCGGATCTCGCCGACCGAGGTCATGTCCGCGCTGTCGCCGGTGACGATCGCGAGCTCCGCGGGGAACAGCTTGGTGCAGGCGTTGATCTTCCCGATCATGTCGTTGAAGACCTCGTCGCTGTACTCCTCCTGGAAGCGCTGCGCCGACTCGAAGGTCGAGGTCACCGGATCGATGGCCGAGGCGCCGATGACGGCTTCGCCGTCGTCGTCGGTGATGTGCTCGTCGGTGAAGTGCACGAAGCGCAGCAGCAGCTGCGCGGTGGCCTTGCGGCTGCCGGCCGACAGGTCGTTGCGGGTGACGAAGGGATCGGGAGCGAAGCTGGCGCAGTTCGCTGCAGCGGCGTTGGCGACCTCTGAGCCGATCAAGGCGTACAGCAGGCCGGCCCCCAGCACGAAGGTGACATGTTTCATTGGTGAAGCCCCCGGCAAACTCTCTCGCGTTGCGGCTCTTGTGCTGCCGCTAGTGTCCTGCTGACCCGCTCCCGAGCCCAGAGTCTAGTGCCTTAGCCGCTTGATCGCCCGATCCAGGCCTTCCAGCGTCATCGGGAACATGCGGTTGTCACCCAGCAGCTCCTGGGTGATCTGGATGGAGGAGGTGTACTCCCAGCGCTGCTCGGCTTCGGGGTTCAGCCAGACGTGGCGCGGATAGGCGTCGACGATGCGCTTGAACCAGATCGCGCCGGCTTCCTCGTTCCAGTGCTCGACGCTGCCGCCGGCGTGCAGGATCTCGTAGGGCGACATGGTCGAGTCGCCGACGAAGATCACCCGGTACTCGGGGGTGTACTTGTGCAGGATCTCCTGCACCGGTGTGCGCTCGCCGTGGCGGCGCACGTTGTCCTTCCACACGCTTTCGTAGACGAAGTTGTGGAAGTAGAAGTACTCCAGGTGCTTGAACTCGGTCTTGGCCGCGGAGAACAGCTCCTCGCAGACCTTGACGTGCGGATCCATCGAGCCGCCGACGTCCAGGAACAGCAGCACCTTCACCGCGTTGTGCCGCTCCGGCACCATCTTGATGTCCAGCCAGCCGGCGTTGCGCGCGGTGGACGTGATGGTGTCGTCCATGTCCAGCTCTTCGGGCGCGCCTTCGCGCGCGAAGCGGCGCAGCTTGCGCAGCGCGATCTTGATGTTGCGCGTGCCGAGCTCGATGTTGTCGTCGAGGTTGCGGTACTCGCGCTTCTCCCAGACCTTCACCGCGGACTTGCCCCCGCCCTCGCCGCCGATGCGGATGCCTTCGGGGTTGAAGCCGGAGTTGCCGAACGGCGAGGTGCCGCCGGTGCCAACCCACTTGGATCCACCCTCGTGCCGGCCCTTCTGCTCCTCGAGCCGCTGCTTCAGGGTCTCCAGCAGCTTGTCCAGGCCGCCCAGCGCCTGGATCTTGGCCTTCTCCTCGTCGCTGAGCACCTTGTCGAATTTCTTGCGGAGCCATTCCTCCGGGATCGAGCCGAACAGCTCGCCCGTCACAGCCTCCACGCCCTTGAAGTAGGCGGCGAAGGCGCGGTCGAAGCGGTCGTACTGGTTCTCGTCCTTGACCAGCGTTGCGCGCGACAGGAAATAAAAGTCGTCCAGCGAGTAGATCGCGACGTGCTTGGACAGCGCTTCGAGCAGCGTCAGGAACTCCGACAGCGAGGCCCGGACGCCCGCCGCGCGCACCACGTCGAAGAAGGTGAACAACATGGTCAAATTGTAGTCGAGCGAGCTACACTGCGGACAGGGGCGCAGTTCTTGGGTGCGAAACGAATCCATGGCAATCGAAGCAGGCGTAATCCGCCTGGCGGACCGGCATCTGTCGCGGGACGCCATCATGGCCCGGCTGGTCCAGAAGCACGGACCCTGCACGCTCGGCCAGAAGAAGCGCGACCCGTTCCACACCCTCGCGGTCAGCATCATCAGCCAGCAGCTCTCCTCCAAGGCCGCCGACACCATCGCCTCGCGCGTGGAAGCGCTGATCGGCTCCAAGGGCCGGATGACGCACAAGCACTTCAAGAAGGTGACGCTGGAGCAGCTGCGCGGCTGCGGGCTGTCGAACTCCAAGGCGAAATGGCTCACGGCGATCGCCGATGCCGTGCGCACCGGCGCGCTGTCGTTCCCCAAGGTCGCGAAGATGAGCGACTCCGAGGCGATCCGCACGCTCGACGCTTTGCCCGGCATCGGCCAGTGGACCGCCGAGATGTTCCTGATCTTCGCGATGGACCGCCTCGACGTGTTCTCGATGGGCGACGTCGGCTTGCGCCGCGCCGTCAACCAGCTCTACAACGGCGGCCGCAAGCTGTCGGACCGGCGCACCGAGGAGCTGGTCGACCGCTGGTCGCCCTACCGGTCTGTGGCATGCTGGTATCTGTGGCGCGTGACCGACGCCGCGTGACGGCGCGGCGCGATTTTTAACGAGGAGAACCCATGAGACGCCTGCTGGTCGCCGCGATCCTCGCGGCATGCGCACCCGCTTTTGCGGAGGACGTCGAGGGCTGCAAGGACCATCCGCTGTTCAACCGGATGAGCGGCTATCACATCACCAACTGCGAGACCAAGGACTTCGACGCGCGCGAGTTCCCCGCCGGCCCGGCCCTGACCGAAGAGGGCAAGCCGGTGGCGACCGAGACCATCGAGGGCGCGCAGACCCAGATCGTCTACGAAGCCGACGACGCGGACCATCACGCCAGCGGGCTGCAGATCGCGCGCAACTTCCAGAATGCGGCGAAGGCTGCCGGCGGCACGGTGATCGCGGAGTACGGTGCTGAGGATAGCGGCAAGAACCTCAACGACGACATCTGGGGCGGCGGCGATCGCGCCACCGTCCTCAAGTTCAAGAAGGGCGGCAAGGAAGTCTGGGCCGTCGTGCATCCGTTCAACGCGGCGAACAACTACGTGCTGCACATCGCCGAGCGTCAGGCGATGAAGCAGGAAGTCGTCGCCAACGAGCTGCTCGACCAGCTCAACAAGAACGGCTACGTCGCGCTCTACATCAACTTCGACACCGGCAAGTCGACGATCAAGGCCGATTCGCAGGCCACGCTCGAGCAGGTCGCGCAGATGCTCAAGGCGGCGCCGGAGCTGAAGATCGAGGTCGGTGGCCACACCGACGACGTCGGCAAAGCCGACGCCAACCAGAAATTATCCGAGGGCCGCGCGCAGGCAGTGGTCGCCGAGCTGACGAAGCGCGGCATCGCCGCGGGACGGCTCACCGCCAAAGGCTACGGCCAGTCCAAGCCGGTCGCCGACAATCGCACCGAAGAAGGCCGCGCCAAGAACCGGCGCGTCGAGCTGGTGAAGAAATGAAAATCCAATTGCGGGGAGATTCCATGATCAGGAACATCTTGGCGACCACGATCGGCGCGGCTCTGCTCGCCGCCTGCGGCAGCAAGACGCCCGAGCAGCCGGCCCCGGCGGCACAAGCCCCAGCCGAAGTGCAGCAAGCGATTCAGGAAGCGCCGGCAACGCCGCCGCCGCCCGCGTCCAGGGACGTGGATGTCTGCGCCCTTCTCTCCAAGGAGGAAGCCGAAGCGGTCGTGGGCAAGCTCAGCACCGACCCGACGGCAAAGCCGTCGCAGGGCTCGCTGCTCGGCGAATGCGATTACATGGCTGCCAGCGGGACGTTCCTGATGGTGTCGGCGCGCCCGGCAACGGAGTTCGACGCCACGGTGAAATACACGGCCAAGCGCGGGGCTACGGAAGAGATCCCTGGCCTCGGACAGAAGGCCTATCTCACCGAAGCCGGCGTCATGGTGCAGCCCGCCGGCAAGCCCTACTTCGTCGTGGTGTTCGCCGCGGGCGGCCAGCCGGGCACCGGCAAGAAGACCTCGGTCGACATCGCCAAGAAGCTCAAGCTGTAACGGCTCGGGCTACTGCGAGCGCCTCGCCATGAAGGCGACGCGCTCGAACAGGTGCACGTCCTGCTCGTTCTTGAGCAGCGCGCCGTAAAGCGGCGGCAACGACTTCTTGACGCTGTGCTCGCGCAGCACCGCGGGATCGATGTCCTCGGCGAGAAGGAGCTTGAGCCAGTCCAGCAGCTCCGAAGTCGACGGCTTCTTCTTCAGGCCCGGGATCTCGCGCAGGCCGAAGAACACTTCCATCGCTTCCTTGACCAGGTTCTTCTTGAGGTCGGGGAAGTGCACGTCGACGATCTTCTGCATCGTCTCCTTGTCCGGGAAGCGAATGTAGTGGAAGAAGCAGCGGCGCAGGAACGCGTCGGGCAGCTCCTTCTCGTTGTTGGATGTGATGAGGATGATCGGACGGTGGCGCGCCTTGATGGTCTTGCGCGTCTCGTAGACGTAGAACTCCATCTGGTCGAGCTCGCGCAGCAGGTCGTTGGGGAACTCGATGTCGGCCTTGTCGATCTCGTCGATCAGGAGCACCGGCTTCTCGTCGGACTCGAAGCACTCCCACAGCTTGCCCTTGACGATGTAGTTGCCGATGTCGCGGACCTTCTCCTCGCCGAGCTGGCTGTCGCGCAGGCGTGACACCGCGTCGTACTCGTAGAGGCCGTGCTGGGCCTTGGTCGTGGACTTGATCGCCCAGTCGAAGAAGGGACGCTCGAGCGCCTCGGCGATCTCGCGCGCGAGCTGGGTCTTGCCGGTGCCGGGCTCGCCCTTGACCAGCAGCGGGCGCTCCAGCGTCACGGCGGCGTTGACCGCCATCATCAGATCGTCGGTGGCGACGTACGAATCGGTGCCTTTGAAGCGCAAGGAACTCTCCGGTGAGGCGTGCAGCCGTTAGCGAATGATCACCGGCGCATCCGGCAGCTCGTTGCCGGTTCGGGGCGGGCCCGGTGGGACGCTTGCCAGTATATCGGCAACCGCTCGCACGCCGGCCACCGCGCCCTGCAGGAAACGGCCGGCGCGGAACTCGATCTCCATCACCCGGCAAACCGCGTCCCACTTCGCCTGCGGGACCTCGCCCTGCGCGACTCCGCGATCGGCAACGATCTCCACCGCGTGATCGGCGAGCAGCAGGTAGATCAGCACGCCGTTGTTGTGCTCGGTGTCCCAGACACGCAGCTGCGAGAACACCTCGATCGCGCGCTGACGCGGTTTCAACCCGGCCCAGATCTCGGCGGGATCGAGCGCCGCCTCGACCACGAAGCGGATCTCGCCGGAGTGCCGGGCCTCGGCCTCGCGCACCGCCTGCTCGATCTCTTTCACAGCCGGCGCGGCGAACGCGCGGTGCGCGGCCGGAAGCCCGCTCAGCAGGTGCCGCCACATCCGTCCCAAGCGCTCCATCACCAGCTCCCCGACGAGCCGCCGCCGCCAAAGCTGCCGCCACCACCGCTGAATCCACCGCCGCCACCGCCGCCGAAACCTCCACCGCCGAATCCTCCACCGCCGAATCCGCTCCAGCCGCGCCGACCCGAGCTCCAGCGGCGACGGCCGCCGCCGCCGAACAACAGACCGGCGACCAGCCCGAACAGCGCCGCCAGGATCGCGGCGACGAGCAGCCCGGTGACCATGTAGACGACGAATGCCGTCAATCCGCCGGTGAAACCGGCGCCGAGCAGGCGGCCGAACATCGTCCGCAGGATCGGCGCGACGACGAAGAGCGCGATGAACAGCCAGCCCAGCATGCCGCCGAGGTCCTGCTGCGCGACGGCACGCTTCTCGGGCTCGGGCAGCGGCTCGCCCCGGACGACTTTCAGGATCTGGTCGACGCCGGCGTCGATCCCTTCGTAGAAGCGACCTTGCTTGAAGTGCGGCGTGATGGTCTCGCTGATGATGCGCTTGGTGGTGGCGTCGTTGAGCGCGCCTTCCAGGCCATAGCCGACCTCGATGCGCAGACGACGATCGTCCTTGGCGACGATCAGGATCGCGCCGTCATCCACGCCCTTACGGCCGAGCTTCCATTGCTCGCCGACGCGGATGCCGTACTGCTCGATCGTCTCGGGTTGCGTCGACGGGACGATGAGCACGGCCAGCTGGCTGCCCTTGTCTGCCTCGAACGCAGCGAGCTTGGTTTCCAGCGCGGACGATTCAGCAGCGCTGAGCGTGCCGGTGAGATCGGTGACGCGCGCCTGCAGCGGCGGCACGGCGACGTCGGCGCTGAGGGCGCCGACGCAAAGAATGCCGGCCAGTGCCAGAGCACGCGGCAGTAGCACGGCTGCCTCGATCAGCCTGCGCTGGCTATTGCGGCGGAGGCGGCGGCGCCTGCGGCTGGCTGAAGTCGACCGTCGGCGGCTTGCTGATCTCCTTCTCGTTCTCGACGGCGAAGTTGGGCTTGACGTCGTAGCCGAACATCTTCGCGGTGAGGTTGGTCGGGAACGAGCGGATGGTGACGTTGTACGTCTGCACCGACTGGATGTAGCGGTTGCGCGCGACGGTGATACGGTTCTCGGTGCCTTCGAGCTGCGCCTGCAGGTCGCGGAAGGCGGCGTCTGCCTTCAAGTTTGGATAGTTCTCCGAGACGACGAGCAGGCGCGACAGCGCGCTGGTGAGCTGGCTCTGCGCAGCCTGGAATTTGGCGAGCGCCGCCGGATCGTTGATCAGCTCGGGCGTCACCTGGATGGCACCGACCCGCGCGCGCGCCTCCGTCACCTCGGTCAGCACCTTCTCTTCGTGCGCGGCGTAGCCCTTCACGGTGTTGACCAGGTTGGGTACGAGGTCGGCGCGGCGCTGGTACTGGTTCAGCACTTCCGACCAGGCGGCCTTGACCTGCTCGTCCTGCGACTGCAGGGCGTTGTAGCCGCAGCCGCTCAGCAGCAGCGAAGCCAGCACGGTGAAGACAGCGGTCAATCGTTGCATCGTGTTCTCCCGATGTTGACGCCGAAGGTACGTCGGTAAGTGGGGACCTCGCGGCCATTATCAACCCCAGCCGGTACAATGCAGGCCACGCCGGCTTAGCTCAGTTGGTAGAGCACCCGCCTTGTAAGCGGAAGGTCGTCCGTTCGATTCGGACAGCCGGCACCACCGCAAGTGCCCGACATGATCCAGGAGATCGCGCTGTTCCTCGCCGCGGCGGTGATCGCCGTGCCGATCGCCAAGCGCCTTGGCCTGGGCGCGGTGCTCGGCTACCTGCTCGCCGGCATCGCCATCGGCCCCTGGGGCACCGGCTGGATCGCCAACGTCACCGACATCCTGCACTTCTCCGAGTTCGGCGTCGTGCTGCTGATGTTCATCATCGGCCTGGAGCTGCAGCCATCGCGGCTGTGGCGCCTGCGGCGCGAAGTGTTCGGCATGGGCGGCGCGCAGGTCCTCGTCACTGCCGCGGTTCTGGCGCTGGTCATGGCCGGGCACGGCTACGGGCCGGCGCCGGCGATCATCGCGGGGTTCGGCCTGACGATGTCCTCCACCGCGTTCGTTCTGCAGATGCTGGCGGAGAAGAACGAGCTGACCGCGCGTCATGGCCGCGCCGCGTTCGCGATCCTGCTGTTCCAGGACCTGGCGATCATCCCGTTCCTGGCCATCCTGCCGCTCCTGGCGGGCGGCGACGGCGGAGCGCACGGCAACGTCTGGCAGGACGCGCTGCGGTTCGTCGCCATCTTCGCCGTCGTCATCGGCCTGGGCCGCTACGCGCTGCGACCGGTGTTCCGCATGCTGGCCTCGACCAACACGCCTGAGGTCTTCACCGCCGCGGCCCTCCTGACCGTGATCGGCTTCTCGCTGGCGATGGAGATGGCGGGCATGTCGATGTCGCTCGGCGCCTTCATGGCCGGCGTGCTGCTCGCCGATTCCGAATACCGGCACGAGCTGCAGGCGGACATCGAGCCGTTCAAGGGCCTGCTGCTCGGCCTGTTCTTCATCGCCGTCGGCATGTCGGCCAATCTGGGGCTGATCGCGGCCAAGCCCTTCGTGGTGATGGGCATCGTCGGCGGCCTCATCGCGATCAAGGCAGCGGTCCTCTTCGGCGTCGGGCGCGTGTTCGGGCTGCCCAACGAATCGTCGCGGGCGCTGGCAGTGGCGACCGCGCAAGGCGGCGAGTTCGCGTTCGTGCTGTTCGGCGCCGCGGTGGCGGCCAACGTCATGCCGCGCGAGCTCGCGGACCTGCTGGTGGTGGCGGTGACGCTGTCGATGATCGCCACGCCGCCGCTTTACGCGCTGCAGGCGCGGCTGGCCGGCAAGCCGGCAGAACAGCGTCCGTACGACACGATCGAGACGGCCGAGAACCCGGTGATCATCGCCGGCTTCGGACCCTTCGGACAGATCGTTGCGCGCGCCATGCGCACGCGCAAGATCGGCTTCACGGTGCTGGAGAAGAACCCCGAGCACGTCGACTTCGTGCGCCGCTTCGGCAACAGGATCTTCTACGGTGACGCCAGCCGCCTGGACCTGCTGAAAGCCGCGCACGCCGACAAGGCGAAGTACTTCGTGCTGACCGTGCCTCGCCTGGAAGACTCGGTGCAGATCGCCGACACCGTGCGTCGCCACTTCCCCAACCTGCGCATCTACGCCGTGGCGGTGGATCGCAACCACGCCATGCACCTGATGGACCTGGGCATCCAGAAGGTCATCCGGCGCTCGTACTTCTCCAGCCTGGAGATGAGCCGGCTGCTGCTGATGGACATGGGCGACAGCGAGGCGCGGGCCACGGAGACGCTGCGCAAGTTCCGCAAGCACGACGAGGAAACGCTGCTCAAGCAGCAGGCCGTGTTCCGCGACGAGCAGAAGCTGATCCAGACATCCAAAGACGCTGCGCGCGAGCTGGAGCAGCTCTTTGAGGCCGACCGCGACGAGGAGGACTCCCGGGCCGCGGAGTCGGTGTAGGCTGCCGCTGATGGTCGACACCACGCCGCACGTGTTCGTCGCGCTGATCGCGCTGGGCATGGGGCTGGCGTTCCTCTCCGCGGATCGCAGCTCGCGGACGTCGCAGGCGCTGGCGGCGGGCCTGGCGTTCATCGGCATCGGCATCTGGCTGAACGTGACGCTGGGCGAGGTCGTACCGACGCCGCGATGGAGCGGGCTGCTCGGAATCCCCGATGCCGCCGCCATCATCCTGATGCTGGAGTGGCTGCTACGCGTGCGGCGGACGGTGCCTGCCGGCACCGCAACCAACCTGCGCTTCGGCGATCGCCTGCTGCGCGTGGGCCAGCTGTCGGGCGTGGTCTACGCCGTGCTCTCGCTGTTGTTCCCGGAGGTCCGCGCGCAGCAGTTCCTGCGCGCGCTCCAGGTCCCGGGCGCGCTGCATCACTGGGGCTTCTGGCTGTTCGCGACGCCGGTGCTCATCGCGCAACTGACGGGCATGGTGGCCATTTTGCTGCTGCTCAATCGCCGCCCCGACAAGGCCGAGAGCGCGCGCGTGATCGCCTTCTCGATCGGCGCGCCGTTCATGGTCGCCGGCTTCATCCTGCCGTTGCAGTCGGCGGCGCTGTCGGTGGTGATCGGCGAGATCATCTTCCTGATCGGCTCGGTCCACTACCACGTGCTGCAGGGCAACCGCGGACAGTTCATGTCGCGCTTCCTCTCGCCGCAGGTGGCGGCGATGGTGCGGGACCGCGGCCTGGAAAGCGCCATGCAGCAGAACTCCCTGGAAGTCACGGTCGTGTGCACCGACATCCGCGGGTTCACGCCGTATGCGCAGGCACACCCGCCGTCGCGGGTGATCCAGGTCCTGCGCGAGTACTACGACGCCGTCGGCATGATCGTCGCGGAGTACAGCGGCACCATCAAGGACTTCGCCGGCGACGGCATCCTCATCCTGATCGGCGCGCCCCTGCCGGTGCCCGACCATGCAAAGCGCGGCGTCGAGATGGCGCGCCGGATCCGCGACGTTGCGCGCGAGGTGGTCGGCAAGTGGAGCACCAGCGGGCACAAGCTTGGGCTGGGCATCGGCGTGGCCACCGGGCAGGTGGCGGTCGGCATCATCGGCTCGGCCTCGCGGCTGGAGTACACCGCCGTGGGTCCCGCGGTGAACCTCGCGTCCCGGCTGTGCGAGCTCGCGGCCGACGGCGACATCCTGATCGACAGCCGGACCGGTGAGCTCGCCGGGCAGACCGGCCTCAAGTCACGCGACCCGCTGCCGGTGAAAGGCTTCGCGCAGCCAGTCGCGCTGTTTGCCGTGCCGGCCTGAGACTACGTCCGCCGTCCGGGAATCTCCTACAGACCGCTGGGGAACGCTGACCTAAGGTTGCATCTTCGGGGCGTGTCTGGGATCGCGTCATGGATGACCTGGTGTACTCGGCGGTGGCAGTAGCCAACGAATTCCTCCGGCGCGCGCGCGAAGAGCATCGGGTGCTGTCGGCGACCCAGATCCATGAGCTCGTCTATTGCGCGCACGGCTGGCACCTTGTGGTCGCCGGCCGGGCCTTGATCAGCGGACCGGTTGCCGCCCATCGCGGCGGCGTCTACGTCCCGGATCTGCGCAGCGCTGGATGCTGGGGCATGACGTCGGTGCAGGGCCTGCTGCACCTTCCCAGCGACGCGCATACGTTTCCGCGCGTGGAGGCAGGCACGCCGGCACGCTTCACCATCGATCACGTCTGGGAAGACTACGGGCCGCTGTCGCGCTACGACCTGACGCGCTTCACGCTGACCGAAACCGGCCCCTGGGACCAGGTCTGGAATGCCGATAGCCGGCACGAGACGGCGATGATCCCCAATCGCCTGCTGCGCGAGTGGTTCGGCCAGGTTGCGACGTGGCGCAAAGCCGCGGAGCACGTGTCGTTGGCCGTGGATCGCGTCCTGCAGGATCCGCCGGCGCACCACGCGCCGATCGTCGTGGGCCGGACCTACGAAGACGCTCCCGCCGGCAACGACGCGATCAATTCCGACCGCGACCAGTTAGGCCAGCTTCGGCAGCACCGGTTGCTAACGTCGTTGCGGTAGTTCGTCGCGCCCTATCGCGACCTTCACCAAGCCGTCGGCGCCGGCCCAGGCGCGGAACATCTGCTGGGCGTTGAACGGCAGCGCCAGCTCGCCGTCGCGCGAGATGGCGATGCACCCGCCACGCCCCCCGAGCGCGCGCATGTCCTCGAGCGCTTCGCGACAAGCCGTATCGAGCGTCTCGCGCGCGAAGTGCATGCGCGCGTGCACCTGGTAGCCGAACACGGTGCGCATGAAGCACTCGCCAGTTCCTGTGGCGGAAACCGCTAGGGTGCGATTGTCGGCGTAGGTGCCGGCGCCGATGACGGGCGAATCGCCGACGCGTCCCGGATGCTTGTTGGTCAGTCCGCCGGTCGACGTCGCCGCCGCCAGGTTGCCGGCGGCGTCGCGGGCGACCGCTCCGACCGTGCCGAACGCCGCGTCCTGGTCGAGCACGATGATGCCCTTGGCATGCGCGGCCTTGAGCTGATGGAAGCGCTCCTCCGTGACGAAATGGTCCGGGGTCACTTCCGGCAGCCCGAGCTCGCGCCCCAGCGCCTCCGCGCCGGTGCCGGCGAACAGCACGTGCGGGCTGCGCTCCATCACCGCGCGGGCCAGGCGGATCGGGCTTCGTGCGCGCATGACGCCGGCGACGGCGCCGGCAGCGCGCGTCGCGCCGTCCATGATGGCGGCATCGAGCTCGGGCATCCCGTCGCGATTGAGCACCGCGCCGACGCCGGCGTTGAACAAGGGACACTCTTCCAGACGCATCACCAGGTGCTCGACCGCGTCCAGGGCGGAGGCGCCGCTGCGCAACAGCGCCACGCCTTCTTCGGCGATGCCGCGCAGCGCGCGCTCGTGATCGGTCTGCTCGCGCGTCGCAGCGTCGCCGGCGCCGCCGTGGATCGCTAGCCGGATCTGTTCACTCATCGTCACAATGTAGCAAGTCAGCTGGCCCCGGGACTCTGCGGTGAACTGGATCCTGTTCTGCATCCTCGCCTACATCGTCAGCCAGCTGGCGCTGGCGTTCGCCGTCTCGCGCCGGCCGAAAACCGAGAGCGATTACCTGCTCGCCGGGCGCAGCCTCGGCCCGTGGCTCGGAACGTTCACGGTGTTCGCAACCTGGTTCGGCGCGGAGGTCTGCGTCGGCGCGGCGGGCGAGGCGTACAAGCACGGCATCTCCGGGGTGATCACCGATCCCTTCGGCTATGCCTTGGGCATGGTGCTGATGGGATTGTTCCTGGCCGCGACGCTGTGGAAGCGCGGCCTCGTCACCCTCGCCGATCTGTTCCAGCGCCGCTATGGCACCGGCGTGGAACGGCTCGCCGCCATCATCATGATCCCCACGTCGGTGCTTTGGGCGGCGGCACAGGTGCGCGCGTTCGGCCAGGTGCTGGCGTCGACCTCCGAGCTCGGCATCTTCGCGGCGATCACGCTCGCTGCCGCGGTCGTCATCCTCTACACCGCCGTCGGCGGCATGTGGGCCGACGCGGTGACGGATCTGGTGCAAGGCATCGTGCTGATCCTCGGCATCCTGGCCCTGGGCATCGTCTTCGCCGCCAGCGGCGGGCTCGAGCTCTTCGCGCAGCTGCCGCCGGAGCGGCTGAGCTTTGCGGGCGAGCGCTCACCGCTGCAGATCGTCGAGACCTTCGCGGTGCCGGTGCTGTCGACGATGGCGGCGCAGGAGATGGCGTCGCGCGCGCTGGCGATGCGGGGCGCCAAGCTGGCGCGCAATGCGACCGTCGGCGCAGGCTTTCTCTACCTCGCCGTTGGGCTCATTCCCGTCGGGCTGGGCCTGGTGGCCGCCACCTACATCGGGCCCGACGCTGATCCGGAGCAGGTGCTGTCGCGCTTCGCGCAGCAGACGCTGAACCTGCCGCTCTACATCCTGTTCCTGGGTGCGCTGGTGTCGGCGATCCTGTCGACGCTCTCCGGTGCGCTCCTCGTCGCCGGATCGCTGGCCGCGCACAACCTGGTGCTGCCGCTCAAGCCACAGCTCGGCGAGAAGCATCGCCTGCTGATAAACCGCATCGCGGTGGTGGCGTTCGGCATCGTCGCCTACGGCATCGCGCTGTCCAGCGAGAGCATCTACGCGCTCGTGCAGGAAAGTGCGAGCCTGGGATCCGCCGGGATTCTCGTGCTGATCGTGTTTGCGCTATGGGGCGGGCGCTTGGGCGGCGCGAGGAGCGCCTACGCCGCGCTGCTCGCAAGCCTGGCGGTGTACCTGTTCGGGGAGCATGGGTACGGGCTGGAATACCCGTACCTCACGTCGGTCGCAGCGGCGATTGCTGCTTACCTCGCGTTCGCGTTCGGTACTTCACGGAGCAGCCGGTCCTGCGCCGTAGTGGCGTGGCTGACGGGCTTGCCCGCCATCGCCTCGGCCAGCGCGACTTTCACGTACTGCGTGGCCTTCGGCAGATCCTCGGTGTCGGCGCTGGCAATGCTGTCGATGCCGCCTGCGTAGATGAGCTTGCCCTGCGGATCGACGATGAACATGTGCGGCGTCGTCTTGGCGCCGTAGAGGCGTCCGACGTCGCCCTTCGCGTCGAGAAGCACGGCAGTGGGCGCGGCGTTGCGCGACTTGGTGAGCTCGTTGGCCTTGGCACCGTCGACGTGCCCCTGCTTGCCGGGCGCCGAGGAGATCACCGACAGCCAGATCACGCCCTTGGCCGTGGCCTCCTTCTGCTGCGCCTGCATGTTGCCGCTGTAGTGCTTCTGCACGAACGGGCATTCATTGTTGGTCCACTCAAGAACGACGTACTTGCCCTTGAAGTCCGCGAGCGAAACGCTCTTGCCGTTGCTGTCCGTCGCAGTGAATCCCGGCGCGGCCTCGCCGACCTTCGCCGCTGCCTGCGAGGCACCGCAGGCAGAGATCCCCAGCAGGGCCGCGAGCGCGATGTGCATGAAACGCATGAGTCACTCCTTCTTCAATGCTTCGACAAGAATGTCGGTGGTCAGGATCTGCGGCAGGACCTGCGGCTCGCCGCCATGGGCATAAACCAGATACAACGGCACGCCGGAGCGTCCAAAGCGCGCGAGCGCCTCCGTGATCACCGGGTCGGGACGCGTCCAGTCGCCGATCAGCTCGGCGACGCGATGCTCGGCAAAGGCGCGGCGCACGGCTTCCCGGCCGAGCACGGCGCGCTCGTTGACCTTGCAGGTCAGACACCAGTCCGCCGTGAAGTTCACGAAGATGGTGCGGCCCTCGGCGCGCAGCTGCGCCAGCCGTTCTTCGGAGTACGCCTCGGCGGCGCTCGACGACACCGGCGCGGTCGGCGTGCCGGCACGCAGCGCCGGATGTGCGAGCAGCGCGAGCGCTCCGACGAACGCGATCAGGCGCAGCACGCGCGCGCCCATTGCGGCAAAGCGTTTCAGCCAGAACGCAAAGGCGAACAGGATCATGCCCGCGGAAATCCAGGCGACCGCATCGGCGCCGCTTTGCCGGCCCAGCACCCACAGCAGCCAGACTGACGTCAGGAACAGCGGGAAGGCCATCAGCTGCTTGAAGGTTTCCATCCAGGCGCCTGGGCGCGGCAGCCACCGCGCCAGCGACGGATACAGGCCCATGAGCAGGAACGGCAGCGCCAGACCGAAGCCCAGCGTGGCGAAAATCAGCAGCGCGATCGGCGCGGGCTGCGTGACCGCGTAGCCCAGCGCCGGACCCATGAACGGCGCCGTGCACGGACTTGCGACCAGCGCGGCCAGCACGCCGGTGAAGAATGAGCCGCCGAGGCCACCGGATTGCGTCAGCGACTGTCCCAGGCCCATGAAGCGCGCGCCGATCTCGACCGCGCCCGACAGCGCCAGTCCCATGACAAAGAAGAGGTACGCCAAGGCCGCCACGAAGACCGGCGACTGCAACTGGAAGCCCCAGCCCATCGCCTGCCCACCCGCGCGCAATCCCAGCATGACGGCCGCGACGGCCACGAACGACAGCACCACACCTGCGGTGTAGGCCAGCGCCTGGGGGCGCTCGCGCCCGTCGTGTGCTTCGAGCACGGCGAGCGCCTTGAGCGAGAGCACCGGGAACACGCACGGCATCAGGTTGAGGATCACGCCGCCGGCCAGCGCCAGCAGCAGCGCCAGGAGGATCCCTGGTCCCGGCGCCGGCGCTGCGACGTCGGCAGGCGCCCGCGCGGGTGTGCTTGCCGTCACCGGCGCGACCGAACCGGGGTGTGCAGCGATCTCGAACGCGCGCTGCCTGCCCTCGATCGACAACAGCAGTACGCCCTCGACAGCAGGCGGTGCGCTCAGGAAAAAGCTGCTCAAGCTTTGCGAGAGACGCACGTCACCGCCGTCGCGCGCGAGGCGTTGCTCGGCCGAGTGCGTCACCAGGTCCTTGGCGTAGGGGAAGAATTCGATCTGCTTCGCCGCCTGGATTTCGGCCGAACCCACCGCCAGGGAAAAATCCTTGTCGTCGACACCGAAGCGCGCAGCCCAGTCCACGCGCTGCGGCAGACGCGCACGCGCGTCTGCGAAATGCTTCTGCCAGCGCGCATCGGCCTCTGCGTGATCCGTGACGGGCAGCGTCAGCGCGACGTCCGCCTTGCCGGGGATGCAGATGTCGGAACAGACCAGCCACTTGGCTTCTGCCTTGAGCTCGACCTTCGTGCCGGCCCGCGTGCCCTTGGGAACCTCCAGCGCAACCAGGTGCAGGGTCTGGTCGCCGTAGCCGTAATTCATCACCTCGCCGAGCGCATGGCGCTCCGGGAATGGCCAGACGATGTCGCCCGCCGTGAACCCTTCCGGAACCTGCCATCCCAGTGTGGTCGGAATGCCCGAGTCGCCAGGGTTACGCCAGTACGTGTGCCACCCCGGATCCGGCTTGAGGCGCAGCGCCACCCAGTTCTCCGCGCCCGGCACCAGCGCGACGCGTTCCGCCACCAGTTCCGCCTCGACGTGATCGGTGCGCACCGCCTCGGCCGGCACCGCTGGCGCCAGCAGCACACAGGCAGCGGTCAGCAGCGCGCGCAGCGCCGGGCGCAGCACAATGGCGTCAGCTGTCGATCTGGAGATAATGGGTACTGATCCGCAAAGGGTTCGCAACGGATGCGGAATCTTACGGAAAGTTCCGGCACGGCGAATTTGGTCGCCACTGCCTTGTGTGTTAGGTTTATCGTCCAACTGCCTGATTCAACTGGGAGGGGATATGGCAGCTCGATCGGCGTTCGTGATCGATGACTCCAAGTCGGCGCGTTTCGCCATGCGTCGATATCTGGAGAACATGTCGTACGTGGTGGAAACGGCCGAGAGCGCCGAGACCGCCTTCACGTACCTGAAGGATCATCACCCCGACGTCATCTTCCTGGATCACGTCATGCCCGGCGTGGACGGCTTCGACGTGCTCAACTCGATCAAGAGCGATCCGCGCACGATCGACATCCCGGTCGTGATCTGCTCGTCCAACGAAGGCGATGCCTTCACGCAGGAAGCGCGCTTCAAGGGCGCCGCCGAAGTGCTGACCAAGCCGCCTACTCCGCAACAGCTCGCGCGCGTGCTTAGCGCGCTCGGTGTCGGTGCTTCCCGGCCCGCCGGCGCGCCCACGCCGGCGCCGGCTGCACATCCCCCCGCCGCTGCTCCCGCGACGCCGTCACCTGCACCCGCGGCCGCTGCGCCGGCACCCGTCAAGCCGCGCGAGGACGCTGGGCTGGATCGCATCACGGCGCTGCTCGAGCAGATGCGCACGCAATTGCTCACGGCGACCGAGGACCTTGCACGGCAGGTCAGCGAGCTGAAGAGCCAGGTTGCGAACCTGGAATCGCGAGCGGAGCCGTCCGGCGTGCGCGGCGCGTTTTCGCGCTTCCGCGCGCCGGTGCCGCCCGGCAAGAAACCACGCGCCCCGCGCCTGGCGGGTCGCCGCAAGCTTCCGCGCCGCTGAACGCTACTCCACGACCTTGAACTGGATCCCTGCCCGCTGCAGGCGATCGATCAGCGCGTCTCCCATCGCCACCGCCGGCGTGAGCTGACCCGCTCGCTTCGGCAGCGGATCCAGCGCCAGGCACATCGCCGACTCCGCCAGCATCTTCGACGTCTCGCCATAACCCGGGTCGCCGCCGGTGACCTCGGTCACCACGCGCTTGCCGCCGCCTTCGCCGACGAAGCGGACGCGAAACCAGCTCTTCTTGCGCTGCTCCTCGCTCGGGCCTTCGCCCGGGCTCTTGCGGGACAGAAGCCACTTGCGCGTGAGCTTGAGCTGCGCCAGCCCGAATAGCGCGCCGACGCCGCCGACGAGCCCGACGACGCCGCCCAGTTTCTTGATCTGGACGTAGTGCCCGTAGGAGAAGTCGGGGCCGTAGGCGTCGAGCGCGCGCGCCGAGCGCTTGACGATCTGCGGATCGATCGTCGGCATCGGCACCACCCAGGTGCCAAGCGATTTGTCGAAGTGGATGCGCTGGCGCGTGCCGGAGACCTTGCGCGCATCCTCGGCGCGCTCGCGCTGCTGCCGCTCCTTGCGCACCTGCATGTACTGGCGCGCCCGCCCGAACGCATTCACCGCGGAATGGAAGGTCCCACCGGAGAAGCTGCCGCCCGCGCGCACGAAGCCCTCGAGCCGGATCGGCGAGCCCGCCGGCAATTTCTGGACGGTGAACAAGGCGCCGAGATCGTGCGGGATCGAATCAAAACCGCAGCAGTGCACGATCCGCGCGCCCGATTTCTGCGCCTGCTCGTGATACCGGAGCCACATGAGGTCGACGAATTCAGGCTCTCCCGTCAGGTCGACGTAATCGGTGCCGGCGGCCGCGCATGCAGCGACCAGCGGCTCGCCGAAGAAGATGTACGGCCCGACGGTCGTGATCACGACGCGCGTCGACTCTGCGACCTTGCGGATGGACTCGGCGTTGTCCACGTCGGCTTCCAGCAGCTCCAGCCCGGCGCAGCTGGCGTTGCTCGCGACCAGGCGCTGGCGAACCGCGCGGAGCTTCTCGAGGCTGCGTCCGGCCAGCGCCCAGCGCAAAGAAGCGGGCGCGGTGCGCGCCAGATACTCGGCGGTCAAGCCGCCGGTGAAGCCGGTCGCGCCGAACAGGACGATGTCGTATGGGCGTGGCATTGCAGCTCCGTGGGTGCAGCGGGTTAGTGTGGCTTGCTCAAAGAAGCTTGTCGCGCAGGGGCAGGTCCAGAATGCGGCGCACTTCTTCTTCCACCGTCATGCGGCTGGAGTCGACGATGATGTCGGGGCGCTCGGGGGTTTCGTAGGGGTCGTCGACGCCGGTGAAGTTCTTGATCTCGCCACGCCGCGCCCGCTTGTAAAGACCCTTGGAATCGCGCGTTTCGCACACCGCCAGCGGCGTGGCGACGTAGAGCTCGTAGAAGCCCCCGTACTGCGAAATCCGCTGGCGTGCTTCTTCGCGCGCCGATCGGAACGGCGCGATCACGGCGCAGATGCAGATGCCGCCGTGGCGGGTCACCTCGCCGGCGACGTAGCCGATGCGCCGCAGGTTGAGCTCACGATCCGCGCGCGAGAACGTCAGCCCGCTGGAGAGCATTTCCCGGACGATGTCGCCGTCGAGCACGGTCACCGAGCGCTTGCGCTGGGTCTCGAGCGTCTGCTTGAGCTGTCCGGCGAGCGTGGTTTTGCCGGCGCCGGGAAGCCCGGTCATGAACAAAGTGAATCCCCGCCGCGCGGTGGATGCTGGCATCTGCAGGAACGATGGAAGGGAGTGCGGCGATTATTTTGACACGGCACTGCGCGATGAAAATCGCGCGGCAGAATTGCGAAACGATGTTGTGCCGGCGCCAGAGACAACAAAGGCGCAGCGCGGGAAGGGTCGGCGCTGCGCCTCAAAAGGTAAAATTCGAACTACTTCTTCTTCGCTTTCTTCTTGGCCTTCTTCTTGGCGGCCATAGATACCTCCTGTTGACTTCGCACGGGTGGCTGGGATTCTCGGCAATACGCCTTGAATGAAGCCGGCCACAACCAATAGTGTCATTGCTCCGCGAAAAACACAACTGCTAGAACTTGACAGGTCTCGACGGACGTGACGTCAACTTGCCAGCCGCTCGGCGATCAGACGCACGACGCGCGTGTTGTGCGCGAGCCCCAGATGGCTTCCGCGCACCTCCACGTTCTCCACGTTGGGCGCGTCATCCTCCACGCAGCATTTCCACGCGACGATGCCGTCGCTGCGCGTGTAGATCGCGGTGCACGGCACCGGCGGCGGCGCGATGCGACGCTGGAAGCCATCGAGATCGAGCTTCACCGCCTTGCCGCGATTGATCAGGCGGAAGATGCCCATCAGGTTGTTCGCGTTCGGGTGCACGTTGAACGGACTGCCGAGCGTGATCACGCGACGCACTTGCGCTGGCTTTGCGCGCGCCATCTCGCGCGCATAGACACCACCCAGACTGTGGCCGATCAGCGTGAGCTTCGTCCCATGCTTGGCATGCAGACGATCGACGAGCGAAGCGAGCGACTGCTTGATGGCCGGACGCATGCCGAGGTTGCGCCCCTGCCCCCATCCATGCGCGGCGTAACCCAGCTTGCCCAGGATGCGGCGCAGGGGCGCCGTCGAAAAATCTCCGGCGCCGAAGCCGGGGATCACCAGCACCGGATGCCCGTCGCCCCGCGGCAGATCTTTCATCGTCGCCGCGCGCAGCCACAGCGCGAAATATTCTGCGAAGGTCCGGCTCTCCATCATCAGCAGCATTTTGGAGGGTGGGCGTGTGGAAGCATCGTCAGTCTGCAAAGCCATGGGGCGCTCCTGGTATGCCCGCATCCTAGCGAGGGCCCGCGATCGGCGACAATGCGCGCCATGCAACTGGGTCCCTACCGCATCGAGCCCGCAATCGTGCTCGCGCCGATGGCCGGCGTCACCGATCTGCCGTTCCGGCGGCTGTGCCGCAGCCTGGGGGCCGGTCTCGCGCCCTCGGAGATGACCATCGCGGATCCAACGCTTTGGCAAACCGAGAAGTCGCGGCTGCGCGCGGATCATCGCGGAGAAGCCTCGCCGATCTCGGTGCAGATCGCCGGATACGACGCCGCGATGATGGCGGCGGCGGCGCGGCATAACGTCGAGCAAGGCGCGCAGATCATCGACATCAACATGGGCTGCCCCGCCAAGAAGGTCTGCAAGCGCGACTCGGGCTCGGCGCTGATGCGGGACGAGGCGCTGGTCGCAGACATCTGCAGCGCGGTCGTGAAGGCGGTCGATGCGCCCGTCACCCTGAAGATCCGCACCGGCTGGGCGCGCGCAAACCGCAACGGGCTTGCGATCGCCCGGATCGCCGCGGACTGCGGGATCGCCGCGCTCGCAGTGCACGGACGCACGCGCGAAGACCTGTACGAAGGAGCGGCCGAGTACGACACCATCGCCGCGATCAAGCAGGCCGTTCGGATACCGGTGATCGCCAACGGCGACATCGAGTCCCCGGCCAAGGCCCGGGCCGTGCTGGCTCACACCCGCGCCGACGGCGTGATGATCGGCCGCGGCGCCTTGGGACGACCATGGATCTTCGGCGAGATCTCCCATTACCTGACGACCGGGCACGAACTGCCGCCTGCATCGCCCGGGCAAGTGCGCGACATCCTGCTCGGCCACATGCGCGAGCTGCATGCTTTCTACGGCGAGGGGCGCGGCGTGCGTGTCGCGCGCAAGCACATCCAGTGGTACTGCCAGAGCCATCCGCACGCCGACGTCTTCTGGCGCCAGGTCAATCGTGTCGACGACGCCCGCCATCAGCTGGCACTGGTCGAGGAGTTTTTCGATGCGTCCGGCGCCCTGGCTAGGGCCGCCTAGGCGGCAGTAGGTTTTATCCATTGCGGCGCTGGGTCGGCGGGAGCAATGTATTCCCCGACGGTCCTCCCTGTCCGTCTCTTGCGATCCCCCCAATGATCGCAGCCTTCAAGCCCCGCTCCGGCGGGGCTTTTTATTTGGCAAGATGCGCCCGGGTGGGTTACCGGAAATCGCGTGAAAAAATTTCTGCTCATCGTGGTGGCGCTCCTCGTCGTAGCCACTGGCGCGCTCTTGTCGACCTTCACCGCAGCCAAGCTGCCCGCCGGCGTCGGCGTCGCTTACCAGCTTCCGCCGGCCACGCCGCCGAAGGGCATGAAGCTCTTCGCCATCGAGGCAGGAAAGATGTTTTCGCAGGCCGCCTTTGCCTATCGCGGCGGCAAGCTGTCCGACCCTCGCGTGTTCGGGATGGGCGCGATCCTGGTGCAGCATCCGCAAGGCATGCTGTTGTTCGACACTGGCTTCGGCCGGGACGTCGACGCACATTTCCAGACCATTCCGGCGCTGATGCGCGCAACCTCGAAGTACGCGCGGGAACCGACGGTAGCGGAGCAGCTGCAGGCAGTGGGCATCGATCCCGCATCGCTCAAGGGCATCGTGCTGACGCACGCGCACTGGGACCATGTGAGCGGCATCCCGGATCTGAAGCCGGCGCCGGTGTGGGTCCCCCAGGCCGAACTCGACTTCATCCGCGCCGACAACCGCATGACCTCCCTGATCCGTGGGTTTGCGGACGTCTCCTATCAGACCTACGAATTTTCCGGCGGCCCGTATCTGGGCTACGAGCGCAGCTTCGACGTATACGGTGATGGCTCGGTCGTGATCGTTCCCGCGCCCGGGCACACGCCAGGCTCCATCATCGCGTTCATCGCGCTGCCGGGCGGCCAGCGGTACGCGCTGGTCGGCGATCTGGTCTGGCAGGCCGAAGGCGTCGCTCTGCCGGCCGAACGGCCCTGGATGTCACGGCGCCTGGTCGACTTCGACGAAGAACAGGTCCGGACCCAGATCGTGCACCTGCATCAGATCAAGCGATCCCTGCCTGCGCTGACCGTCGTGCCAGCGCACGACCGCCGGGTCTGGGACAGCCTGCCGAAACTGATGCCGTGAGTGGATCGAAATTCGCGGGCCCAGACCCCCATGCGGCGTGGTGACAGTGGCACGCCTTTCGTGTAGAGTCCGCCACGCAACTGATTGGGCAGTGTATTTACGGTTCCCCTTGTCCGCTTCTCCAGCGGTGCTGTTAAGCAATCCCGGCTACCTTTCCTAAATCGCTTGCAAGAATGACGGGCGCCCGCGCCCGTTGCCAACAAACTTTTTCAGGAATTGTAATTGTGACTACCGCAGCAACAGGCACCGTCAAGTGGTTCAACGAAACCAAGGGTTTCGGCTTCATCTCTCCGGCCGGTGGCGGCGATGACCTCTTCGCGCACTTCAAGGAGATCCAGGGAAGCGGCTTCAAGACGCTCAAGGAAGGCCAGAAGGTCGAGTTCATCCCCCAGCGCGGCCCCAAGGGCATGCAAGCGACCAAGATTCGCCCGCTGTAAGAAACGTTCACCTTTCTCCAACCAGGAATCCAACGACATGTCCAATGTATCGACCGGTACCGTGAAGTGGTTCAACGACGCCAAGGGCTTCGGCTTCATCACTCCCGCTGACGGCGGCGCCGACCTCTTCGCCCACTTCAAGGAAATCCAGGGAAGCGGCTTCCGCACCCTCAAGGAAGGCCAGAAGGTCGAGTTCGTCGCGCAGAAGGGCCCCAAGGGCATGCAGGCCACGCAGATCCGCCCGCTCTAGGCTATTCTGCGTTACCGCTTCAACAAGAAACCGCGGCCCTGCCGCGGTTTTTTTGTCGCCTCAATTCGGATGCTTCTGTGAACACCGCTACCCACGATCCCGCGCATAGCCCCGTCAACACGCCGGCGGCCATGCTCTTCTCCATCTCCACCCTGCTGGCGCTGACGTGGTTTCCGGCCTACGTCTGGTTCCACGATCTTTCCGCCAGCGCCTGGGTGTTTTTCGGCGTGATGATGTACGCGACCGGCTTGTCGATCACCGGGGGCTACCACCGCCTCTGGGCCCATCGAACGTATGAAGCGCACTGGATCCTGCGCGTCTTCTACATGCTGTTCGGCGCGATGGCGCTGCAGAACAGCGTGCTGATCTGGGCTTCCACGCACCGGCGCCACCATGCCCACGTCGACGACGTCGAGCACGACCCGTACAGCATCCACCGCGGGCTGTGGTCCGCGCACATCGGCTGGATGCTGCGCGACTACCCGAGCGGCAAGCTGGATTTCTCCAACGCCCCCGATCTTCTGGCGGATCCGATCGTCGCGTTTCAGCATCGGCACTACCTGGGCCTGGCGCTGGGCATGAACTTCGTCGTGCCTGCCTTGATCGGCATGGCTTTCGGCGACGCGTGGGGTTTCCTGCTGCTCGGCGGCCTGCTGCGGCTGGTGGTGAACCATCACCTGACGTTCTTCATCAACTCGCTCGCCCACTTCTGGGGCCGCCGCCCGTACACGACCGAGCACAGCGCTCGCGACAATGACCTGATCGCCGTCTTCACCTATGGCGAGGGCTATCACAACTTCCATCACGAATTTCAGTGGGACTACCGCAACGGCGTTCGCTGGTGGCAGTTCGATCCGACCAAGTGGTGGATCGCCGCCTGGGCGGGGCTCGGGCTTGCCGGCAAGCTCAAGCGCGTGCCGGAGTTCAAGATCCGCAGCGCGCTGGTGGAGCGCCAGTTCGAGCGCGCGCGCGAGCTCATGAAGAGCTGCTCGCATCCGGGAAAGATGGCCGAGATGCAGAGGGCCTTCGAGCGGGAGCGCGAAGCCTTCACGGCAACGCTCAACGAATGGCGCGCACTGCAATCGCAGCGCATCGACTCGGCGCGGCAGCAGATCGCCGATCAGTGGGAGAACAGCGACGTGCGCCGCAAGCTCGCGGCGCTGGAAGACTCGCTGCGCCTGCAATACCAGCGCGTGCGCGCGCTGCAGCTGCAGACCGCGCGCGCCTGATCCGCAGCTAGAACCTCAGCGTCGCCTCCAGGTAGGCGAAACGACCCGGCAGGTCGTGGTTCGACGCGTCGTAGCCATTGAGCGAGCAGCTCACGCATACCGGCGGGTCCTGATTCAGCACGTTGTTGACGCCGGCTGCCAGGCCCAGATCCGGCAGGCCAGGAATGCGGACCGCAGCGCGCAAGTCGTGGTACAGCACGGCGTCCAGACGATTGATGCCCGCGTCTGAATCGCTGCAGCTCGGAAAGCCGGTGGCGTCGCCGCATTGCTCGGTCAGGCCGGACACGTAGCGCAGCGTCCAGCCCACGTCGAGATCCGGCGTGTCCCACGTCAGCCGCAACATCGAGCGCCAGCGCGGGATGCCGCTGTCGTTGACCTCGACGCCGACCTGCCGCGGTTCCGCCAGCCCGGTGTCCTTGGCCACCACGGTGAAATCCCAGACGTAGGTCGTTTGCCAGTTGGCTACGAAGCGCCCGAACTCCTGCGCCGGGCCCGCCCATCCGATACCGATGTCCACGCCCTTGGTGTCGAGGTCGCCCAGGTTCTGGAGCTGGTTGTTGAAGCCGTTGATGTCGCCGCTGGTGCCGCGGCTGATGCCGCCGCAGAACGCGGGATCCAGCGTGGCGACGCAGCGATCGAGCTGCGTCTGCGCGTCCGGCGCCTGGATCTGGTCGGTGACCTTGTGCTGATAGAACGTCAGCTCGAAGTCCATGCGGTTGGACCAGGCCTGCCCTTCGGCCCAGCCTGGGCTGTAGACCACGCCGGCAGTCATGCTCCGCGCTTCCTCAGGCTGCAGCGCCGCGTTGCCGCCGGTGCGCACGGAGATCTGCGTGTTGGCCTGCTCGAAGCTGCCGAAGTTGTCGACGCCGAGCTCGGCGCAGTTGGTCGCGTCGCCGCTGGGCGGCAGCGCGTTGCCGTCGGGATCGCGGCGGACCGAGCAGGGATCGGTGATCTGGGCGTCGAAGCGCGCCGGCGAGCCGAACAGCTCGCCCACCGAAGGCGCGCGGAAGCCCTGGGCAAAGGTCGCGCGTGCGGTCAGGTCCTCCAGCGGCTGCCAGACGAATCCGAACTTGCTGTTGGTGGTGCCCCCGAACGTGGAGTAATCGGAGTAGCGCGTCGCCAGCGATACGTCGAGCTTCTTCGCGGCGGTCACATTGGCCAGCACCGGCACGCGCAGCTCGACGTAGCCTTCGGTGACGTCGTACTTGCCGCTGGTGGGCAAGGAAGGAACGCCGTTGGATTCGCCGGCGACGACGACCGCGTCCGGCGCGTACGAGCCGGCGAGACGGCGGTGCTCGACGCCGGCCGCGAAGTCCAGCGAGCCGGCCGGCATGTCGACGAGGCCACCCGAAACATTGGCCGTCACCACCTTGAGGTTCTGGCTGCTGCGATCCTGCTCGGTGAAGCCGATGTAGCCCAGCATCTCCGGCGTGATCGTGCCGGGGCCGCCGAAGAAGTTCAGCGGCACGCACGACGCGCTGTCCTCGACGCAGCGGCCCTCGGCATCGACTGCGCCCACGGCATTGGCGATGTGCCGGATGTTGTAGGAGCCCGTGACGATCTGCTTGGCGCGGTTGGACGCGGCCACCAGGTTCAGGTCCCAGGCGAGCGCGCGTCCGAAGACACCCAGATCACCGGTCAGGCCGGCGGCGACATAGCGCGTGTCGACGTCCTGCGTGAAGACCCGGGGCCCGCCTTCGACCGGCCGACGCGCGACGAACACCAGGTTGCCTCCCGCGTCGAGCGTCTGCCCGAACGGGTTGTAAGGATTGGAGGCGTCGATGCTCACCGAATCGGCGATGCCGCCGGTGCCGGCGCCGGGCCCGAGGAAGATCGGCTCCGGCGCGGCCTGGTTGATCGACTTGCGCATCTGATAGACGCCGCGAACGTAGGCCTCGACACCGCCGCCGATGCGCACGCGCCCCTGGGAGAACAGCGACGTGCGCTCCTGCGGCGTCAGCAACAAGTTGTACGGCGCGTAGTTGAAGCGGTCGGCGCCGGTGAACTCGTGGAAGTTCTGCGGGAAGTCCTGCTGCCCGCTGGCGTTCGGCGTGGTGCCGTTGGCGGTGATGTTGCAGAACGCCGTGTCGTCGACGCCGTCGCCGTCCGTATCGGTCAGCGGACAAAGTCCGCCGTAGGTGTTGTTGTCCTGCGGGAAGAACACCGAGCGCGTGGTCGGGATGGCCGAGCTGCCCAGTGCGACGCCGGTTCCCGGCACCGGAAAGCGCGACTGCTCGGTGCGGTCGGAGCCGATCCGCCGCTGGTCGAAGCGCGAGAGGTCGACGAAGAAGTCGTACCAGCTCGAGTTGAGGCCGTACGACACGTTGCCGGCAGTCGTCAGGCCGTCGCCGACCGAGTAGTCACCGACGTAGAGGCCCAGCGTGCCGCCGTTCTGCCTGCGCTTGGTAATGATGTTGACGACGCCGGCGATGGCATCGGACCCGTAGAGCGAGGAGGCGCCATCGGTCAGGATCTCGATGCGCTCGACCGCGCTGGCCGGGATCGTGTTCAGGTCCACCGCGGCGCTGACGCCCGATCCGGAGGTCTCGTTGATCCAGCGCAGGCCGTCGACCAGCACCAGCGTGCGCTTGGCGCCGAGGTTGCGCAGCGAGACGGTGGTCGAGCCCGAGCCAACGCCGCCGCTGTCGGCCGGAAATCCGAAATTGCCTGCGGAGTTGAACTTGGTGTTCAGCGCCGAGCTCGACACCGACAGCTGCTGCAGGATGTCGCCGATCGAATGCAGGCCCGAGGCCTCGATGTCCTTGGCGCTGATCGTCATCACCGGCGTCTGGCCTTCGATGCCGGCTTTCTTGATGCGGGAACCGGTGACCTGCACCGCTTCGAGCTTGATCGTGTCGTCGCCCGCCGGCTCCTGCGCCGCCGCGCCGAGCGGCATGGCGAGAAGATTGGCGAGTACCAGAAATACCCCCAGACGTTGCTGTCGTTTCATGCAATCCCCCGTTGACCTGCCGCGCGATCCGCCGAAGCGGACTCGACCCTTAGGATGCGAGGGCGGCGTTGACCTTGTCCACCAGCTTGCCGCTTGCAACCATCTGGCGCACCGCATGCATGAATCCGTGCAGCACGCGGTCCTCCTCGACGAACGGCACGGCAGCACGAATGATCTCGTAGGCGGCAGCGGTGCCGCGGCCGGGACCACACCCGGGCATCGCCTCCTTGCGGAAATCCACGCCCTGCGCCGCCGCCATCAGCTCGATCGCCAGGATGCCCTCGACGTTGTCCTGGATGGCGCGCAGCTTCAGGCCGGCCGTGACGCCCATGCTGACGTGATCCTCGACGTTGGCCGAGGTCGGAATCGTGTCGACGCTGGCGGGGTGCGCCAGGATCTTGTTCTCGGTGGCCAGCGCCGCAGCGGTGTACTGGACCAGCATGAAGCCGGAGTTGAGCCCGCCGTTGCGGGTGAGGAATGCTGGCAGCGCGTGCGTGTTGGACGCCTCGTCCGTCAGCCGCATGGTGCGGCGCTCGGAGATGTTGCCGAGCTCGGCGACCGCGAGCCCCAGGTAATCCATCGCGATCGCCAGTGGCTCGCCGTGGAAGTTGCCGCCGGAGATCACCTCGACCTCCCCGGTCTTGTCGATGAACAGCAGCGGGTTGTCGGTGACGGCGTTGAGCTCGATCTCGAACACCCAGCGCGCGTAGGCGATGGCATCGCGCACGGCGCCGTGCACCTGCGGGATGCAGCGCAGCGTGTACGCGTCCTGCACGTTGTCGGGCGTCGGCGCGCGCGCCAGCGTGCTGCCGTGGAGCAGGTGCCGCAGGTAGGCGGCGCACTCGATCTGGCGCGGGAACCGGCGCAGCTGATGGATCCGGTCATCGAAGGCCGCAGGCGTGCCGTGCAGCGCCTCCAGCGACAGGCAGCCGGCGATATCGGCGGTCTGCGACAGGCGCTCGGCCCGCACCGTTTCGAGCACGCCGAGCGCGCACATCACCGCGGTGCCGTTGGTCAGCGCAAGGCCTTCCTTGGCGGCGAGCGTCAGCGGGGCGAGCCCCGCGCGCTCGAGCGCCTCGGCGCCCTTCAGCACCTCGCCGCGATACTCGGCCTCGCCCTCGCCGATCAGCGGCAGCGACATGTGGGCCAGCGGCGCGAGGTCGCCGCTCGCGCCCAGCGATCCCTTCTGCGGAATCACCGGATGCACGCCGCGGTTGAGCATCTCCAGCATCAGGTCCAGCGTGGCCAGGCGCACGCCGGAGTTGCCGCGCGCCAGCGTGTTGGCGCGGATCAGCATGATCGCGCGCGTCGTCGGTACGTCGAACGGCGCTCCCATCCCGACCGCGTGGCTGACGAGGATGTTGCGCTGCAGCTGCTCGACCTGGTCCTCCGGGATCACCTTGTCCTTGAAGGCGCCGAAGCCGGTGGTGATGCCGTAGGCGACCCGGTGCTCCCGCAACAGCCGCTGCACGCCGTCGGCTGCGCGCTGCACCTGTGACCTGGCCGCGTCCGACAGCACGAGACGCGGACGGCCGTGCGCCACCGCCAGCACCTGCGCGAAGCTCAGGCTCGCGCCATCGAGGGTGATCACGTCACTCATTGGACGATTGTGCCGCGTTTGACGACGGCGCTGACTGGATTGCCGCCGAACTGGTACGCGAGGTGTCGATAGTCCGGCGCGTCGACGATGAGCAGGTCGGCGTCCTTGCCGGGCTCGAGCGAGCCGACCTTGTGACCAAGGCCCACGGCATGCGCCGCGTTGATCGTCGCCGCGATCAGGGCTTCGGCCGGCGAAAGGCGCTGGTAGCGGCAGGCGATCGCCATGGCCAGCGGCATCGAGGGGCACGGTGACGAGCCGGGATTGATGTCGGTCGTGAGAGCGACGATGGTGCCCGCGTCGATCATCGCGCGAGCGTTCGCGAAGCGTGCTGCGCCCAGGTTGAAGCTCACGGTAGGGATGATGACGGCAACGCTGGAGGTCCTTGCAAGCAGGCCGATGCCGCTCGCATCGGTCACATCCAGGTGATCGACCGAGATTGCGCCGAGCTCCAGCGCCATCGGCAATCCGCCGAGCTGGGTGAACTCGTCGACGTGCGCCTTCAGCGGCAGGCGACGCGCGCGCGCGGCCTCGAGCACGCGCCGCGACTGGGCCAGATCGAACGCGTTCTGCTCGCAGAAGACATCGACGAACATCTGCTGGCTGGCGAACGCGCCCGAGCCGCGCTTCCATTCCAGCGCCGCCGGCAGCATCTCGTCGTTGACGAGCTCGACGTAGGCGTCGACGCGGCCTCGATACTCGTCGGGAACGGCGTGCGCCGGCATGAACGTGGGCACGAGGCTCACCGGCTGCGCGCCGGCGAGCATGTCCAGCACTCCCAGCAGCTTGATCTCGGTCGCCGTATCGAGGCCGTAGCCGGTCTTCACCTCCGCAGTGGTGGTGCCCAGGCGCAGCATCTGGTCCAGGCGACGGCGCGACTGGTCGGCGATCTCGACCGCGCTCGCCGCGCGCGTGGCGCGTACGGTCGACGCGATCCCGCCACCACCGGCCATGATCTGCTGATAGGTCTCGCCGCGGATCCTGCGCTCGAACTCGTCCACGCGATCGCCGGCGTAGACGACGTGCGTGTGCGGATCGACGAAGCCTGGGCACACCACCTTGCCGCGCGCATCGATCGTCGCGCGCGGCTCGTAGCGCGAGGCCAGCTCCGAGGTGGAGCCGACCGCCTCGATGCGGCCGGCCTCGATCGCAACGGCGCCATCGACGATGACGCCAACCTCGCCCATCGTCGCACCGCGCCTGGCGCCTGCCGGCGATGCGCAGCTGACCACCTGCGCCGCGCCGTGCACGAGGAGATCGACGTCGCGCCGGCTCATTTCATCATCGGGATCTTCACCCCGTGCTGCTTGGCGAAGTCGCTGGCCTCGTCGTAACCCGCATCGGCATGACGCGCCACGCCCATTCCCGGATCGGTGGTGAGCACGCGCTGCAGGCGGGCGGCGGCTTCCGGCGTGCCGTCGGCGACGATCACTTGTCCTGCATGGATCGAATAGCCGATGCCGACGCCGCCACCGTGATGGATGCTCACCCAGGTGGCGCCGCCGACGGCGTTGATCATGGCGTTGAGCAGCGGCCAGTCGGCGATGGCGTCGCTGCCGTCCTTCATGCTTTCGGTCTCGCGGTTGGGGCTCGCAACCGAGCCGCTGTCCAGGTGATCGCGGCCGATGACGATCGGCGCCTTCAGCTCGCCGCTGGCGACCATCTGGTTGAACTTCAGGCCGGCGCGCGCACGCTCGCCGTAGCCCAGCCAGCAGATGCGCGCCGGCAAGCCCTGGAACGCAACCTGTTCCCTGGCCATCTTCAGCCAGCGGTGCAGATGCTCGTTGCCAGGGAACAGCTCCACGATCGCGCGATCCGTGCGATAGATGTCCTCGGGATCACCAGATAGCGCCACCCAGCGGAACGGCCCCTTGCCCTCGCAGAACAACGGCCGGATGTACGCAGGCACGAAGCCCGGGTAATCGAACGCGTTCTTCACGCCCTGGTCGAACGCGCGCTGGCGCAGGTTGTTGCCGTAGTCGAACACGACGGCGCCACGCGCCTGCCATTCGAGCATCGCACGCACGTGGGTCGCCATCGATTCCATCGCCCGCCGCTCGTACTCCGCAGGATCGCGCACGCGCAGGTCGGCGGCAGCTTCCAGCGTCAGGCCTGCCGGGATGTAGCCGTGCATCACGTCGTGCGCAGAGGTCTGATCGGTCACCACGTCCGGTATCACGCCGCGGCGGATCATTTCCGCATGCACCTCGGCCGCGTTGCCGACCAGCGCGATCGATCGCGCCTGGCCTTTCTCCTGCGCGACGCGCGCTTGCGCCAGCGCGTCGTCGAGCGCGTGCGTCACCGTGTCGACCTGCCGCATGCGCAGCCGGCGCTCCGCGCGCCACGGATCGACCTCCACGAAGATGCCCACGCCTTCGTTCATCGTCACCGACAGCGGCTGGGCACCACCCATCTCGCCCAGGCCGGCGGTGACCGTGAGCTTGCCGCGCAGCGTGCTCCAGCCATGCTTGCGCGCCAGCGCGCCGAACGTCTCGTACGTTCCCTGCAGGATTCCCTGCGTGCCGATGTAGATCCAGCTGCCCGCGGTCATCTGCCCGAACATGATCAGGCCTTCGCGCTCCCACTTGTCGAAGTTTTCCTGCGTGGCCCACTTCGGCACGATGTTGGAGTTGGCCAGCAGAACGCGCGGCGCATCGGTGTGCGTGCGGAACACCGCCACCGGCTTGCCCGATTGCACCAGCAGCGTTTCGTCCGGTGCGAGGCTCTTCAGCGATTCGATGATGGCGTCGTAGCAATCCCAGTTGCGCGCCGCGCGGCCGCGCCCGCCGTAGACGATCAGGTTCTCCGGATCGAAGGCGACGTCGGGATCGAGGTTGTTCTGCAGCATCCGGTAAGCCGCCTCGATCTGCCAGTTGCGGCAGGTGAGCGTCGTGCCGGTCGGAGCGCGGATGATCCTTTTCATTTGCGGCGCATCTCGGCGAGCGCGGCCAGGTAGTGGCGGATGGCGGTCGCCACCAGCCGGCTGGTGCGCGCGTCGACGTCGAACGCCGGGTTCACCTCAGTGAACTCCACCACGCGCGTGCGCGGCTCGCGGCCGGCGAGCGCGGCGATGGCGCAGAACTCCTCGCCACTCATGCCCAGCGGATTGGGCGCGGAGACGCCGGGCGCGTCGGCTGCGCGCACCACGTCGACATCCATTCCCCAGAACACCGCCTTCGCGGCCTGCCCTTCGCGCAGGAAGCGTCGAAACGTCCGCTGCACGCCGCGGCGCTGCAAGACCGCGAGCGAGGTCACCTGCACGTGCTTGCCGGCGAGCCAGCTCGCGTAGGCGGCCGAGTTCATCCACGGCAGGGAGCCGACCTCGTGGAACCGCGAAGGCTTCACGTGCCCTTCGTCGAGCAGCTGGCGATAGGGCGTGCCGCTGTTGCGCTCTGCGTCGGCGCGCACGTCGAAATGCGCATCGACGTTGAACGCGAGCACGTCGCCGCTGCAGGCCGCCAGCGCGGCGCAATCCGGATAGGAGATGTCGTTGCCGCCGCCGAGCACGACCACGCGCTTGCCGGCCCGCAGCAGATGCTCCATCACCGACCGATGCGCAGCGTGCGTCTCCTCCAGGCTCGACCCGACCTGCGTGTCGCCGGCGTCGAAAAGGGAAAGGCCGTCGAGTCCGTTGGCCGTCAGCCGGTAAAGCGCCCGGCGGATCTCGCTCGGCGCCTGCGCCGCGCCCGGACGTCCGCCGTTGCGGCGCACGCCCTCGTCCTGCGGGCAGCCGACGAGAACGACGTCGGCACGATCGATCTGCGAAGGATCGCGGACCACGCGCTCGCCCAGGCGCGGATCATTGGCGTCGCCGCGCGCGTGGAACAGCGCGGCATCCGCGGCCGTTAGCGGCAGGTCCTGCAGAGCATGCATTGGCGGCGCCCCATGGCGCCGCCATTATCGCTTGCCGCCCGCTGCTACTGCGTGACCTGCGCCACCCGATCCATCTGCGTGCGCGCCTTGAACTCCGACGAGTTGACGCCGTAGCGGTTGAGCAGCTTGTAGAAGTCCGTGCGGTTGCGGCCCGCCAGGCGCGCGGCGCGGCTGATGTTGCCGGACGCCAGCTCCAGCAGCTGGCGCAGGTAATTGCGCGTGAAGTCCGCGCGCGCCTCGTCGAACGACGGCAGCGAGCTGTTCTGCTCGCCGAGCGACTTGCGCACCAGCGCCGCGCCGATGACCCGGCCCGGCGACAGCGCCACGTTCTGCTCGACCACGTTGAACAGCTGCCGCACGTTGCCGGGCCACGCGGACGCGACCAGCGTCTCCATCGCCTCGGGCGAATACAGTCGCCGCGGCGCGCCGTCGGCGACCAGCTGGCCGAGCCGGTGCGCGACCAGCAGCGGGATGTCCTCCCGGCGCTCGTCCAGCGTCGGCAGGTGCAGGCTGACGACGTTGAGGCGGTAATACAGGTCTTCGCGGAAGGTCCCGGCCTTGACGTTGGCCTCGAGGTCGCGATGCGTGGCCGACAGCACGCGCACGTCCACCGGGATCGTGCGGGTCTCGCCGACCGGGCGCACCTCGCGCTCCTGCAGGACGCGCAGCAGCTTGGATTGCAGCTCCGCCGGCATGTCGCCGATCTCGTCGAGGAACACCACGCCGCCCTCGGCGGCGCGGAACAGGCCCGGATGATCGGTGTGGGCGCCGGTGAACGAGCCGCGCTTGTGGCCGAACAGCTCCGACTCGAGCAGGTCCGCCGGCACCGCGGTGCAGTTGATCGCCACGAACGGCCGGGCGCTGCGACGGCTGGCGCGATGCAGCGCGCGCGCAAGCACTTCCTTGCCCGTGCCGCTGGCGCCGGTGATCAGCACCGCAGAGTCCGTGCGCGCCACGCGCTTTGCGTCCTCGAGCATCGCCTGCATCAACGGGCTGCGCGTGACGATGCCCGAGGCCCAGTCGCCCGAGGACGGGCTGCCTTCCTGCGGCGACACGTGCCGGCGGATGCAGTCGACCAGCTTTTCGCGCTCCACGGGCTTGGTCAGGAAATCGACCGCGCCGGCGTGCGTCGCGCGCACTGCATCGGGGATGTCGCCGTGCGCCGTCAGGATCGCCACCGGCAAGCCGGCGAAGCGCTCCTGGATGCGTGCCAGGAGCTCCATGCCGTCCATCTCCGGCATGCGCAGGTCGGCGAGCACGAATTGCGCGCGCGCTTCCGCGAGTTTCGCCAGCGCCTCCTCGCCGGAGGCCGCGGGAGTCACCGTGTACCCCTCGGCCTCGAGGCGCAGCGTCAGCACGCGCAGGAGCTTGGAGTCGTCGTCCACCACCATAATTCGTTCGTGAGCCATCGTTAGTGTCCGTTCTGGTTGAGTTTGCGTTCGATGTTCACCACCCGGGACAGCCGTTGCTTCAGCTGGCCGACTTCCTGTCGGCATTCCGCCGCGCCGCGCAGCTCGGTTCTGAGCTGCGCCAGCCGCATCCTTGCCACCGCGATGATGTCCGAGGGGGGATCTTCGTTGAGCAACAATTGCAGCGCGGCCTCGCCCGCCCCGGGGTCGTAGCCGCTGTGGCCGGGCACGCTCTGCATCAGCGCGCGCCGCAGCTGCGCGTCCTGCGAGCGCTTGCCCGGCTGGGTGTTGCGCCACATCGATTCGCGCGCGCTGCCGTCGGCCACCAGCGCGCGTGAAAGGAAATCGACATGCCCGCGGCTGTCGTCCCGGATGTCGGGAATGCTGAAGCTGCTCCAGCTGCTGCAGCCGGAGACGGCGAGCATCGCGCTAAGCATGAGCGCTCTCCCGCACCGGCCAGCGTAGCCGGAAGCGCGCGCCTGGCTTGGCGTCGTCGACGCCGACGGTGCCGCCATGCGCCAGCGCCGCTTCGCGGACGATCGAAAGTCCGATGCCGGTGCCGCGGAAACCCGAAGCTTCCTCGGCGGCGCCGCGCACGAAAGGCTCGAAAATGCTGTTCTTCTCATGATCCGGTACACCTCTCCCCGAGTCCTGAACCCACAGTTCACAGCAACCGCCGCGCACGTCGGTGTGCACCACCACGGCGGAACCTTCCGGCGCGTACTTGACGGCGTTGGCGACGAGATTGCCGAGCGCAGCGCGCAGCTGGGACCGGTGACCGAATAGACGGGGCGCCCGGATGTCGAGTTCCGCGGCGATCTGCCGTCGGGACAGGCTCAGCGTGTGGTTGGCGAGCACCTCTTCGATAAGCGGCCGGGCTTCGAACCACGCCGGGTCGCCCTGCCGCCGCTCGTCGCGCCACTCGGCGTAGGAAAGCAGGTTGGAGATCTGCGCCGACAGCTCGGCGGACGCCTCGGCCATGATCTCGGCGACTTCCTGCTGGCGCTCCGTCAACTGGCCGAGCGAGCCCTCGCGAAACAGCTCCGAGCCCTCATAGAGCGTCGACAGTGGCGTCTTCAGCTCGTGCGAGACGTGCCGCAGGAACTGGTCCTTGTCCGACTCAAGCTGCGCCAGCCGGCGACGAAGCCAGTCGAGCCGCTCACCCAGGCGCTGCATCTCGCGCGGGAATCCGACCTCGATGGGCTTGGAGTACTCGGCGTGACCGAGCGCCGAGATGCCGGCGCTGACACGCTTGAGCGGTCGCATCACCGCGACGGAGAAGCCGAACACCAGCAGGGCGGTCAGCGGCAGCAGCGCCACAGCCGACAGCAGCAGCACGCGTCGCGCGCTGGCAGAAGCTTCGCGCAGCTCGCGCACCTGATCGTTGAGCGCCTCGTGGCCCGCCTGGACGATCGCCTCGGCTTCCGGCCCCAGCGTCTGGAAGCGCTCGATTGCGGGTGCGAGCGCTGGGCCCTGCAACGACTCGTTCCAGAGTTCTTCGGATTCGATCAGCCCCTTGCGCAGGCGCGCCACGTGCTCGACGAAGGTCGTATGCAGCCCGCTGCGGGCGCCGATGCGCGTGAGCGTCTTGTGCGTCTCGCGCATGCGCTCGGACACCACGGGCAGCAGCTCCGGATCGTTGAGCGCCTCGTACTGCCTGGCGTTGCGGATGAGGTTGTAGATGTGGTCCTGCAGCTCGGCGCCGAGGCTGGTCACCGCCAGCCCCTCCTCCACCAGCAGCTCGGCGCGATGCGACAAGTCGCGCAGCGCGATGCCGGCCATCACCAGGGCGATGAGCAGCGGAGCCGCGGCCAGCAGGCAGCCCGCGGCGACCAGACCGGTCATCGTCCTCGGCAGCAGCCGCGGCGCACGAGTGGCGTCTCCCCGGGGAGACAAGCCTACTGCGTTGATTTTGGAGAGCATCGCGCTCAAAACCCCAACTCCCTGTCGCTGGGTGGCATCAATCTAGACCGCGCCGCTTCGCGCTTCGTTCATCGGCCCGCGGGTGATCGCGCGAAGATCCCGCGAAGGAGTTCGCTGCCGACGCGCGCATGACGCCAAAAATCCGCGCCTCGGACAGCGTGATGGCCGTCACCAACAGTAGGAATAATCCAATAGCTGCCCCGATATCTTTGTGAGAGGATGCTGGGCAGTAGCGGCCGATCACCGGGGGCCGCGGTGAGATCGGATGCGTCGTCTGGCTGCTGGGTTGTTCTGCGTCACTATCGCTGCGCTGTCGTGGACCAACGCGCGCGCTGACAGTCTTACCTTACCTGCGGGCATCGCCATCACGCTGACCAAGCATGATGCCGGCACCTTCTACATCCGCGGCGCCATCGAAGGCTACGGCGAGATGGACCTCCTGGTCGACACCGGCGCGAGCTATCTCGTCATCAACGAGAAGATCCTCGAGTCACTGAAAGCTTCGGGCGATGCGGAATACGCACGTGAGCTTCGCGGGACGATGGCCGACGGCACGGCGCGCGTCATCCCGGTTTACCGCCTCACCGCCCTGCGGCTCGGCAGCCAATGCTGGATTCCCAACATCGAGGCAGCCGTGTTCCCCGGCAGCGCCCGTCCCATTCTCGGCATGAACGTGCTGACGCGGCTGGCGCCCTTCACCTTCTCAGCAGAACCGCCCCGGCTCGGACTGGCGCAATGCCAGCCGGAGTTCGCGGCTGCGGAAAGCGAATCGACCAACCTGGCACCGCGGGAAACGCTGGCGCCGTAGAAATAGAAAAGGCGCCTCTCTCGGTGGCCTTCCTAGCCAAGTGAGACCTCGAGAGAGGCGCCTGGATGCACGGCTTAGATCCGGGGGGGACAGATCTGTAGGGGCCGTGCAAAGCGGTGCTGAAAACCTAGTCCGTCGGTGATCCAACCTCGAAGGCCGAGAATTCGGCGTTGTCGAGCTTGCCGTCCTTGTTGGTGTCCAGCGTGTCGAACTGCGTGCCCAGGACCTTGTCCTTGCGGGCCTCGAGCTTGCTGACCATGCCGTCACGGTCCTTGTCCAGCCCCGAGAACGCGTCGCCGCCCGTCGTGACGGTGGCGCTGGCGCTGGCGGACTTTGGCGCAGGCGCGGTCAGATAGCCGGAGCTACCCGTTGCGCTACCGGTGCTGGTCGAGCTGGACGCGCTGCCGCCGGTGCTCGGCGTCGCCGGCATGCCTTGGGCTGAAGCGGCGCCCGCCGCAAGCGCCGTGATCGCCGCCAGGGCGATGACATTGGCTTTGATCATGTTGTCCTCCTGAAAAGAGTTGGCGTACGCTTTCACCCACCGCTGAAACGTTTCGCCTGGACCGGTGGCGTGGGTCGTGCTGGTATGAGCAAGTGCAATGCCACCGCCGGGCAAAGGCTTGGAACTCAGTCGCTTAGTGCGCAGCGGTCGCAGCATCGCGGCTCGGACGCCGCAGCAGATCGCCGAACCTGTCGCACGCTACCGACGCGCGCTCGGGGAACCGGAGTCAATCGCTTTCTTTCCGTCTAGTTACGCTGTCGCGCAGGAGAGACATGACGCACGCAACCGGTTCAAGCTTCCCTCGCTAGACGATGGAAACCTTCGAATCGCACGAGTTGCTTGGTCCGCCGCTTCTGTCAGCGAAGGCTGCCTTGTATCTGGACTTCGACGGCACCCTGATCGCTTTTGCTGCCCGCCCCGATCATGTCTACGTGCCTGCGCCGCTGCCGTCGCTGCTCGCGCAGCTGCAGGCGTTTCTCGGCGGCGCCGTCGCAGTGATCACCGGGCGGCAGTTGAGCGAGATCGACGGCCTGCTGACGCCCGCGCGACTGGCCGGCGCCGGCGTGCACGGCGCCGAGCTGCGCTTCCATCACGAAGTCCCGTCGCGCCTGCGTCGACCACCATCGCTCGATCCGCTGACGAGCGCGCTACGCACGCGCTTCTCCGAAGACAAGCGCGTGCTTATCGAGGACAAGGGCGCCGCGGTCGCGCTGCACTTCCGGATGGCGCCCGAGCGCGCGGCCGAATGCGAAGAAGCGATGCACGCGGCGGTCGCGGGGACCGAGCTCGAGGTCGTGTCGGGAAAAATGGTGGTGGAAGCGCGCATGAGCGGCGTGCACAAGGGGCTGGCCCTTCGCGCGCTGGCTGCGCAGCCGCCGTTCCTGGGACGCCAGCACGTCTTCGTCGGCGACGATCGCACCGACGAGGACGCCTTCATCGCCGTCGACACGATGGGCGGCTACGGCGTAAAGGTCGGCGCGGGCGACACCGTGGCGCGCTTTCGCTGCGCCGACGTCGCCGCCGTCCTGGACTGGCTGCGCAGATCGATCGCCTGAGCGGCGGGGCTCGTCGCGTGCGTGCAACAATGCGTCGACATGCCGACGATCCGCGCCAACGGGCTTGACCTGGAGTACCGAGGAATTCGGCGATCGCAGCGCGCCGGCCATCCTCCTCATCATGGGTCTGGCCGGGCAGCTGATCCACTGGCCCGACGCGTTCTGCGTGGCGCTGGCGCGCGCCGGCTATCGGGTGATCCGCTACGACAACCGCGACATCGGGCTGTCCAGCAAGCTCGACCATCTGGGCAAGCCCAACGTCGTGCGCGCCGCGGTGCGCGCGCTCCTGCGGCTGCCGGTGCGGGCGCCGTACAAGCTCGACGACATGGCCATGGACGCCGTCGGGCTGCTCGACGCGCTCGGCATCAAGACTGCACACCTGGTCGGCGCCTCGATGGGCGGGATGATCGCGCAGATCGTCGCCGCCCGGCACCCGCAGCGCGTGCGCAGCCTGACGCTCATCATGACGACGAGCGGCAATCCGTGGCTGCGCCAGGCGAGCCTGAAGCTGCGCCTGCGCCTGGCGCGTCGCCCGCAGCAGACCGATCGCGAATCGCTGATCGCGCATTCGATGCAGACCTGGCGCCTGATCGGCAGCCCGGGCTATCGGTCCACCGAGGAGGAGCTGCGCGCCCGCGTCGAGCGCGCCTTCGACCGCAGCTACTACCCGCGCGGCATGGCGCGGCAGACCGTGGCGATCATCGCCTCGGGCAGCCGTGTGTCGCTGCTTCGCCGCATCGCCACGCCCACGCTGATCATCCACGGCGCCGACGATCCGCTGGTGCCGGTGCCGGCAGCGCGCGATCTGGCCCGCCGCATCGGCGGGGCGCAGCTTCAGATCATCGAGGGCATGGGGCATGACTTCCCTGCCGAGCTCATGCAGCGCATCGCCGCGCTGATCCAGAAGCATCTGCGGGGCAGCGAGCGCGCGCACACGCCGCAGCGCAAGCCGGCGAAGAACAGCGCAAGCGCCGCGTCGGGCGGCTAGTGAGCCTTCAGCCTCGCGCGCGCTCCAGCACCGCGCAAAGCTGCTCCACTCCGTCGAGCATCCGCGGCGTCGCGCGCGACAGCAGATCCGCATCCACCGCATAGAGCCGGCCGGCACCGACCGCGCGCAGCTCCGGGTGCCGGCGCCAGAACGCACGCGTCGCCGTCTCGTCCTGCCTGGCGTAGACGACCACGTCCGGATCGGCCGCGAACGCGGCTTCCAGGCCCACCGTCGCCGCCAGCGCGCCGAGATTGGCGAAGACGTTGCGCCCACCGCACAGCGCAATGGCCTCGCTGATCGGGCTTTCGGCGTTGACGGTGTAGAGCGGCTGCACCTGGATCTCGAAGAAGACCCTGAGCGGTCGAGGCGCCGCGTAGCGCGCACGCAGCGCCTGCAAGCGGCTGCGGACCCGCTGCGCCGCGCCGGCGGCGGCGGCCGGCTGGTCCAGCCAGCGTCCGATCTGCTCGATCGCGTCCGCGATCTCGTCCAGTCGCTGTACTTTCAGGCTGCGCACGTCGTAGCCCAGGCCGCGCAGGCGGCTCACGGTCTGCGCCGAGCTGCCGCCTTCCCACGCCAGCACCAGGTCCGGGCGCAGCGCGGCCACGCGCTCCAGATCGAGGTTGAACGCATCGCCGACCTGCGGCAGCCGCGTCACCTCGGCCGGGTAATCGCTGTACGCGACCACCCCGACGAGCCGCTCGCAGGCGCCCGCCGCGCAGACGAGCTCCGCCAGATGCGGCGACAGCGTGACGATGCGTTGTGCTGCCAGACACGGGGCCGCGACGAGCAGCGCGGCCGCCAGTAATCCGAAGCGCATCAACCGAACCAGCTGCCGACGGTGAACAGCGCGAACAGCGCCAGCAGGATCAGCAGGGCCCGGAACTCCAGCTCGACGAACTCGCGCGCGCCCTCTTCCAGCGTCGGCGTGCTGGTCGCGCCCCCGGGCGTCTCCTCGAAGTCGAGCGTCGCCGCGGCAATCTCCGAGAGCCAATGCCAGGTCCGCTCGACCCAGCCATCGGCCTGGGCGCGGCGGCGGCGCCACTCGGCGATGACGTCGTCGGCGCTGCCGGCTGCCGCGAACAGCGCCGCGGTGATGCGCGCGGGGATGAAGGCCAGTGCCGCGTGCATGCGGCGAGCGTGCGTCGCGTCATCCGGCCAGGTACTGCGGCACGCGGCGGCCCATGCGGTAAAGCAGGCCGCCCGCCGGGCCCAGCGCGAAGAACCAGATGAGCACGCCGAACAGGCGCTCGTGCGACTCCACGAACAACGGACCCAGCTCGCGAGGTCCCGATCCCCAGATGGCCTGCGCCCGGCTTTCGGCCTCGGCATCATCGCCCCGCCCTCGCGCCGCAATCCACGCGCGCAGATCGCTTGCCATCTCGCGCGGGCCCAGCGTGAACCAGAGCACCGCCACCGACAGCGCCAGATGCAGGAACCACGGAAGATGCGCGTCGATCACGCCGAGCGCGACGACGGGCAGCAGCACCACCAGCCAGGGGGCGGCGGGCCATCGCCAGAATCCGGGCGCCTGGACTAGGCCGCGCAGCTGCCCGACGTAGGTCTGCGTGCCGTTGCGCGCGCGCGGCGTGACGTCGAGCCAGCGCAGTCCGAGCAGGACCATCACGATCGCCAGCAGCATCATCGGCAAGCCCTCATCGCAGGTACTCCAGGCGCAGCAGGAATCCGTTCCAGTCGAAGTTCGGACCGGGGTCGGTCTTGCGCGTGGGCGCGATATCGCTGTGCCCGGCGATCCGCCCTGCCGTGATCTGCGGATAGGCGCGCATCAGCGCGCGCGCAACGCGCGCGAGCTGCACGTACTGCGCTTCCTCGAACGGCTGCTCGTCGCTGCCTTCCAGCTCGATGCCGATGGAGAAATCGTTGCAGCGGCTGCGCCCCTCGAAGGACGATTGGCCCGCGTGCCAGGCGCGCCGGTCGAACGGCACGTACTGGGTGACCGCGCCGGCGCGGTCGATCACGCAATGCGCCGACACCTTGAGATCGCGGATCTGGTCGAAGTACGGATGCGCCGCCGGATCGAGCTGGTTGGTGAACAGCCGCTCGATCCATGGCCCGCCGAACTCGCCGGGCGGCAGCGAGATCGCGTGGATCACCAGCAGGCTCACGTCGGCGGCGTCCGGCCGATCATCGCAGTTGGGCGAAGGCACGTAGCGCACGTCGCCGAGCCGGTGGCTGGAAGGATCCACCTGCGGCCACGGCAGCGCCATCCCCGGCGGGCCGGGCAAGGAACTTGTCGGCGACGATCTGGCCATACCGCTATAGACTCGTGCGCTCAAAAAACGGGGAATCGCATGCAATTCATCCGCACCCTTGCTGCTGGCCTGCTGCTCACCGGCTGCGCTGCCGAATACAAGGCTCAGGGACTCACCGTCAGCTACGAGCCGTACGACGACGGCAAGCCGGCAGCGCCGGCCAAGGCCGCGCGGCTGGCGGACGTCGACATCCCGTTCGAAAAGCATATCCTGCCCAACGGGCTGACGCTCGTGGTGCACGAGGATCATTCCGCGCCGGTGGTGGGCGTCAGCGTCTGGTACCACGTCGGCAGCAAGGACGAGAAGCCCGGCAAGACCGGCTTCGCCCACCTGTTCGAGCACCTGATGTTCCAGGGCTCGGAGAATTTCCACGACGAGTTCTTCCGGCCGTTCGAGAAAGTCGGCGCCACCGACATGAACGGCGACACCTGGCTGGATCGCACGCGCTACTTCGAGACCGTCCCCACCACCGCGCTGGACATGGCGCTGTGGATGGAGTCGGACCGCATGGGCCATTTCGTCGACGCCATCGACCAGAAGCTGCTCGACGAGCAGCGCGGCGTGGTCCAGAACGAGAAGCGCCAGCGCGTCGACAACGCGCCCTACGGACGCGTCGGCGAGCTCGAGCAGCGGGCCAGCTTTCCGGAAGGGCATCCGTACCGCTGGGAAACGATCGGATCGATGGAGGACCTGAACCGCGCCTCGCTGGCCGACGTCAAGGAATGGTTCCGCGAGTACTACGGAGCCGCCAACGTCACGCTCGTGCTGTCCGGCGACATCGACGCCAAGACGGCTTTGGCGAAAGTCACGCGCTACTTCGGCGACATCCCCTCCGGCCCGCCCGTGGAGCGGCGCAAGGCCTGGATGGCGCCGCGCGTCGAGTCCACGCGCGAGGAACTGCAGGATCGCGTGTCGCAGGTGCGCGTCTACAGGACGTGGAACGCGCCGCAGGACGGCACCGACGAGGCCGTGCGCCTGGACCTGGCGGCGCGCATCCTCGGCGCCGGCCGCGCCTCACGCATGTACGAGCGCCTGGTCTACCGCGACAAGATCGCCGACGGTATTTCCGTCGGCCTGCAGTCCTACGAGCTGGCGAGCATCTTCGAGATCAGCGCCGACGTGAAGCAGGGTGTCGACGCATCCAGAGTCGAGGAGGTCATCGGTGAGGAGCTCGCGCGCCTGCTCAAGGACGGTCCGACCGCCGAAGAGCTCTCGCGCGCGCAGACGGACGTTTACGCCGAGCTGGTGCGCGCAACCGATCGCGTCGGCGGCAACGGCAAGGCCACGATCCTGGCGAGCGGCGAGGTCTACCGCGGCAATCCGGCCGCGTACAAGGACGATCTCGCGCGGGTGGCGGCGGCCACGCCGGCCAGCGTGCGCGACAGCACGCGTCGCTGGCTGGCGCAGGGCGACTACACGCTGACGGTGACGCCCTTCCCGACCTACGCGGCCGGCAAGTCGGACGTGGATCGTAAGAAGGGCGCGCCGGCGGTCACGCAGTTCCCGGACCTCGGCTTCCCGACGCTGCAGCGCGCCACGCTCAAGAACGGCATGAAGGTGGTGTTCGCCGAGCGCCACGACGCGCCGCTGGTGGAGCTGAGCATGCTCTTCGACTCCGGCTTCGCCGCCGACCAGGGCCGCAAGCTGGGAACTGGCGCGATGTCGCTGGCGATGCTCGAGGAGGGCACCACCCACCTGGATGCGCTGCAGATCGACTCGCGCTCGCGCATGCTCGGCGCCAACATCGGCGCGAGCTCCGGCCTTGATTCCTACAGCGTCTACCTGTCGGCGCTGAAGGCACGCCTGAAGGATTCGCTCGAGCTGTACGCGGACGTGGTCCGCAACCCCGCGTTCGACGAGAAGGAGTTCGAGCGCGTGCGCGGGCAGTGGCTCGCCGGCATCGCGCAGGAGAAGACCGATCCGGGCTCGCTGGCGCTGCGCATCGCGCCGCCGCTGCTGTACGGCGAAGGCCACGCCTACGCCATCCCGTTCACCGGCTCCGGCACCGAGGCTTCGGTCAAGGCGCTGTCTACCGAGGACCTGCGCGCGTTCCATCGCGACTGGATCCGGCCGGACAATGCCACCGTGCTCGCGGCCGGCGACACCACGCTGCCGGAGCTGGTCGCGCTGCTGGAGTCGGCCTTCGGCGACTGGAAGAGCCCGGCGACGGCGCTGCCGAAGAAGAACGTGGCGACCGTGACCGCAGCCGCCAAGCCGCGCGTCTACCTGATCGACAAGCCCGGCGCGGCCCAGACGCAGATCATCGCCGGCCTGCTGGCCCCTTCGTCCAAGGCGCCGAACTTCATCGAGATCGGCACCATGAACGGCGTGTTCGGCGGCTCGTTCACGTCGCGCATCAACATGAACCTGCGCGAGGACAAGCACTGGAGCTACGGCGCGGGCGTGCAGCTACCCGGCGCGCTGGGGCAGCGCGCCTACCTGATCTCGGCGCCCGTGCAGACCGACAAGACTGCCGACGCGCTGCGCGAGATCGTCAAGGAGGCGCGGGACTTCACCGGCGCGCGGCCGGCGACCGCGGACGAGATCGCCAAGATAAAGTCACGCAACGTGCGCAGCCTGCCGGGTCGCTACGAGACGATCGCCAGCCTGCTCGGAGCGCTGTACGACATCACGCTGTACGGGCGCCCGGACGATTACGTGCAGACGCTCAAGAGCCGGATCGAGTCGCAGAAGGACGAGGACGTGCGCGCGGCGGCAAAGCAGATCGTCACGCCCGAGCATCTGACCTGGGTGGTCGTCGGGGATCTGGCGAAGATCGAGCAACCCGTCCGCAAGATGAACCTGGGCGAGGTGCAGGTCCTGGACGTGGACGGCAAACCGGTGCGCTGATCGCTCAGCGCAGCGCGTGCGCGCCTAGTTCATGTCTCCCAGCTCGCGCGTGAACGTGAAGCGCGCGGGCTCGACGACCAAGCGGTGGGCCGGGTCGTGTACGTTCCAGACGAGCAGGTCGATCGGCAGCGACAGCACGAACAGGCCGACGCCGAGCACGGTCGCCACCACGCCGAGCGGGCGCACAACGACCAGATCGAAGGCCATGGCCTCCGCCGACGGCGCACTGTCGATGGACTCGCCGTAATCCTCCGCCAGTGCCGGAGCGCTCGCGACCGTCAGTAACGCCGCCGCGGCCAGTGCTACGGAGATCTTGCGCAGGTAAGCCATGTGATTCCTCGCTCGCGTTTTTTTCTATGCCGCAAGGCTAGGCCGCGTCCGGGGGGCTGTCAATCGACCGGCTCGCGCCTTCAGCGCGGGCCGACGTCGACCGCGGTCGCCAGCGCCTGGTCGACGATCGCGACCAGCCGCGAGACCGGCATCTCGTCCAGGCACGCGGATCGGCTCTGCTGGTGGCGGTCGCAGCCCTCCTGCAGGCAAGGAACGCAGTGCGGCATTCCCTGGACGATCCAGACGTTGCCCTGGCGCTGCAGCGGCGCCGTCATCTTCCAGGACGCCGGTGTGCGGCCGTCGCTGCTGCGCGGCCACGGTCCCCAGGCGATGGTGTTCGACGGTCCGAACAGGGCGACCGTCGGCACGCCGGTCGCCGCCGCCAGATGCGTCACCGACGTGTCGGGGCCGACGTAGAGACAGGCTTTCTCGATCAGGGGCGTGAGCTCGGGGAATTCCAGGCGGCCGGCGAGGTTGACGACGCGCCCTGCATCGCTGCCGGCGACGATGGCCTCGACCAGGTCGCGCTCCGCAGCCGCTGGCCCGCCGGTGACGAAGACGCGCAGACCGCGCGACACGAGCTCGAGCAGCAGCGCGCGCCAGCCCGCGTGGGTCCATCCCTTGTACGGATACATCGCCGCCGGATGCATCACCGCAAACGGCGTGTCATCCCAGCCGGCTCCGAGCTTGGCGTCGAGCACCGCCGCATCCGGCGGCCGCGGCGGGACGACCTCCGGCCAGCGCGGCACGGACATGCGTTCGACCAGCCGCAGACTCTGCTCGACGGTGTGCATGACGCGGTTGTTGGCGCGCAGGCTGCGCCACGAGACCCAGCGTTTCCAGCGCGCGCCCGGCTCGTCGTCGGGCGGGATCATGCTGACGCGGCGCGGCGCCGCGAGCAAGGCCAGGATGTGCGCGCGATCGCTGAAGATGGTGGTGACGGCCAGCTCGTAGCGCCGGAAGATCCGCCGCAGCAAGGCCCAGCCCTCGCGCCAGCCCGGGCGATGCGGGATCGCGATCACCGCGTCCAGATCCGGATTGCCGGCCAGCGCCGACACCGTTTCCGGCGACACCAGCGCCTCGATGCGCATGCCGGGCTGGGCAGCGCGCCGCAGGCTGCGGATGAGCGCCGTCGCCAGCAGCACGTCGCCGAGGCGACGCGTGCAGATCACCGCGATTCTTCGGCTCGGCATCGGCTCATTTTGCAGCAATCGCCACTAAGATGGCCGCTAGAATGACGCCACCGACGCTCGCCTCACGCGCGCAACGCAGCCTCGACGATTGACCAAGCTTCCGCCGCCGCTTGCCCCGCTTGCGTCGCCGCTCCCCGAATCGGCCTTCGCTGCGAACGGTCCGGGCATCGCCAGCCCGCCCGCGCTGTGCGTGGTCACGCCCTCGTTCAACCAGGGGCGATACCTGGAAGCGGCGATCCGGTCGGTGCTGGCGCAGGGCTATCCGAACCTGCAGTACTTCGTCATCGACGGCGGCAGCAGCGACGGCAGCGTCGCCATCATCCACCACTACGAGCAGCACCTGAGCGGCTGGCTGTCGGAGCCGGACCAGGGGCAGGCGGATGCGATCCAGAAAGGATTGGCGCGCTGCACCGGCGACTGGTTCGTCTGGATCAACTCCGACGACCTGATGGCGCCGGGCGCCCTGTGGTCGGTCGCGCGTGCCTGCCAGGGCGTCGACGCCGTTGCCGGCGTCACCCAGTACTTCGACGACAGTGCCCTGCTCGGCCAGCGTCCGAGCCGAAACCTGAGCTGCCGCAGCTTCATCCTCGAGCAGCTGGGATCGGGGATGAAATGGCACCAGCCTGCGTTCTGGTTCCGCCGCGAGCCGCTGCGCGAGATCGGCTTCAATACGGACTCGCACTACGCCTTCGATCACGAGCTCGCCATCCGCTACCTCAAGCGCCATCCGCGCGTGCGGCACGTGGACGAAATCCTGGCGTGGTTCCGCTATCACCCTGCGTCCAAGACCATGAGCCGGCCGGACGGCTTCCGCGAGGAGCAGGTGCGGCTGTTCCGGGCCTTGCGCGACGAGCCCGGGTTCGCCGAGCTCGCCGGCGATCTGGATCGCGCCGCGCGCGCCGTGGAATGGCTGTCGCAGGTGGACGGGCTGCTCGACGCGCGCGAGCGGCCCCGCCTGGAACGGCTGCGCGAGCTCATCGACGGCGTGCGAGCCGATCCTCCCGCGCGCTGCACGGCCAACACCCGCCGCGCGGCCAGGCGCATCCTGCAGTACGGCGGACGCCGCTGATGAGCGCGCCTGCGGCTGCCACCCCCGCCAAGGTGCTGGTGATGGAGCTCGCAGGCCTGGGCGACGACGTGCACCTCCTGCCGGCGCTGTGGGTGCTGCGACAGTGCCTGCCCGCAGCGCAGCTGCACGTGATGGTTTCGGCGCACGTCGCCGACCTGTTCAAGCTCACGCCGTGGGTCGACCAGGTGCTGGCGTATCCGCGCGTGCCGCGCCGTCCTGGTCTGCCCGGCAATCTCGCCTGGGCGCGCCGGCTGCGACGCGAGCGCTACGATCTCGTCATCAATACGACCGGCTCGGATCGCTCGGCGCTGCTCACGGGAGCCAGCGGCGCGCGCTCGCGATGGGGCCGCCGGCCGCCGGGCGGCGGCAGGTTCTGGTGGAAGTGGATGTTCACGCGCGTGCTCGAGCATCCGTTCTGGACCGAGCCGATGTACCGGCAGAAGCTGGCGGTGTTCGCCCAGGCCGGGTTTGCGAGCCAGTCCGCGCCGCGCTTCGAGATCAGGCTCGACTCCGAGCTGCGGCGCCGCGCCGGCATCGCGCCGGAGCAGCATCGGCACTACCTGCACCTGAGCCCGTGCGCCGGACACCCGCGCAAGGAGCTGCCCATCGACCAGCTCGCCCGCCTGTGCCAGTCGCTGCAACGATCGCGCCCCGATCTGCGGCTGGTGCTGTCATGCGCGGACCTGCCGCGCGAGCGTGCCCGCATGGACGCGCTGCTCGGCGCGCTGCCTGCGCCTCCGTGGAAATGCTTTGCCGGCACGCTCGACATCCCGCAGCTCGCCGCCGTCATCCAGGGCGCGGCGCTGCACCTGTGCGGCGATTCCGGAAGCCTGCACCTGGCGGTGATGACGGGGACGCCGGCAGTCGCCTGGCTGCGGCAGCACGTGAACCTGAAGGAGTGGATGCCGGAAGGTCCGCGCTACCGCACGCTCGTCGCCGCCGACGGGCCGGACGAAGAACAGCTCGCCGGCATCGACGATCAGTCGCTGATCGACGCCGCGCAGACCCTGCTGGCGGAGACGCGTGCATGAGCGCGCGGCGCATCCTGATGCTGGCGAGCGACCCGCAAGCCGATCCGCGCTGGGTTGCGCTGCTGCAGCGATTCGTTTCGTCGGGCCTGGACGCCGGCGGCACGGTCACGATCTTGAAGCCGCAGGACATCGCGCTGCGCGGCGGCAGCTTCTCTCGCGCATGGACGCTGTTGCGCCGCATGCGTGCGCTGGGTCGACAGCAGCCGCTCGGCATCATCGCTGCCGACAGCGAGGCCGAGCACTGGGCTGCGGTCGCCTACAAGGTGCTGGCGCGTCATCCGGTGGCGGTGTTCAAGACGCGTTTCGCGCCCCGCCCGCTGCGCCGCGGACGTCTGGCGCACTGGCTGCACAACCGCATGACGGCCGCCAACCTGTTCCTCTCGCGCGAGGACGAGCAGCGCATGCGTGTGCGCGAGGATCGATCGCAGCTGTGGATGGACAACCCTTGCGTGCTGGTGCAGGAGAAGCTCGGCGATGCCGGCGGCGAGCGCATGCTGGCGCACGCGTGTGCCGCGCTGCTGCAGCCGACGCGCGACGATCCGATCACCGGCCCGCGACGCGACCTGTCGCACCTGGACCTCGCTTACGTCACCCACTTCTATCTCAACCAGGACGGCAAGGCCTCGGTGCTGGACCTGCTCGGCCGCTATGCCGCCTACGATCCGGCGCTGCTGGATCGCATCCACTTCGTCGTCGTGGACGACGGCTCGCCGCTCAAGGTCGAGCCGCCCGACCTGCCGATCAACCTCACCTGGCTGCGCGTGCGCCAGGACATCGCCTGGAACCAGGCGGGCGCGCGCAACCTGGGCGCGCTCTACGCGCGCTGCGACAAGATGCTGCTGACCGACGTCGATCACGAGTTCCCCGAAGAGGTCCTTCGCCGCCTGGCCGATCGCGGCGCCTGCGGCAAGCGCGTCCACAAGTTCTGGCGACGGGCGCGCGATGGCGGGTTCTACAAATGTCATCCGAACACGTTTTTCCTTTCCCGGGGTCGTTACTTCGAGCTGCACGGCTACGACGAGGAGTTCGCCGGCGCCTACGGCGCCGAGGACGTGCGCTTCATGAAGTACCAGAAGGCGCACGGGTCGCTCGCCACCTACTTGCCGAAACGCTACTGGTGCCTGGAGCGCGAGGACATCGATCGCAAGCGCGGCTACCACAGCCTGGCGCGCGACCACAGCGTCAACACGCCGGTGGATTTCCGCAAGCGGCTGGAGCTCGAGTGGCACGGTCCGGCGAGCGGACACAGCCGCAGCTTCCTCAACTTCCAGTGGGACGTGGTGGCCGAACGCTGGCGGGCAGTGCGGCGCGAGATGGCCACGCGCCGCTGGTGGAAGCGGCTGGCGCCCCTGCGCCAGATCCTTCCGCGGTTCTGATCCATGGACCGCGATCGGCTGCCGCTCATCAGCATCGTCACGCCGTGCTTCAATCGCGCGGCGTACCTGGAGCAGACGATCCGCTCGGTGCTCGAGCAGGACTACCCGCGGCTGGAGTACATCGTCGTCGACGGTGGCTCCACCGACGGCTCGGTGGAGATCATCCGCAAGTACGCCGACCGGCTCGCCTGGTGGGTGAGCGAGCCCGACCAGGGCCAGTACGACGCGATCAACAAGGGCTTCGCGCACGCGCGCGGCGAGGTGCTGGCCTGGATCAACTCCGACGATCTCTACACGCCGTGGTCGCTGTCGGTGGTCGGTGACATTTTCGACTCGCTACCGGAGGTGCAGTGGCTGACCTCGTCCAACCAGCTGACCTTCGATCGCGATGGACGCGCCGTCGGCGCTGGAGGCGGCGGGGCGCGCGCCTGCCAGGCGGGATTCATGCGCGCAGAGAACCTGCCGGGCGGACGCTGGTACTCCACCGACTGGATCCAGCAGGAATCGACCTTCTGGCGGCGCTCGTTGTGGGAAGCCGCCGGCGCACGCGTGGACGCGGGCCTCGCCCTCGCAGGCGATTTCGAGCTCTGGGCCCGCTTCTTCAAGATCGCCGACGTCCACAGCGTGTCCAGTCCGCTCGCCGGATTCCGCAATCACGGTGACCAGAAGACCGCGCAGCAGTTCGCCGACTACGTGCGCGAGGCTCGCGTGGCGCTCGAGCGTCATGGCGGCGGGCCCGCGAGCCGCCTGGAATCCGAGCTGCGACGCGCGGCGCGCTACGCGCCCAAGCCGCTGCGCCGGCTGCTCGCGAGCGCCGGGTGGATCCGCAGCTATCGGGTATGTCGCTTCGATTTTCAAAGCAGCGCCTGGCAGAGCGCGCTGCAGCACGGCCTGCGCTAGCCGCTGCTTTAGTCTTCTTCGCTGCGCTGCGGTCGCGTCGCCAGCGCCCTCAGCGCCTCGACCGGGGTTGCCTCGCCATTGAGCACGCGCACTACCTGCTCGGCGATGGGCATCTCCACGCCGTGGCGTCGCGCCAGCCGCACGACCTCGGGCGCGACTCTGACGCCCTCCACCACCTGCTTGATCTCGGCCTGCGCTTCGGCAAGCGTCTTGCCCTGCGCCAGCGCCAGGCCCATGCGGCGATTGCGCGACTGGTTGTCGGTGCAGGTCAGCACCAAGTCGCCGAAGCCCGCCAGGCCCATGAAGGTTTCGCGCCGCCCGCCGAGCGCCTCGCCCAGCCGCATGATCTCGGCCAGTCCGCGCGTCATCATCATCGCGCGCGTGTTAGCGCCCAGGCCCAGGCCGTCGACCGCCCCGACGCCGATCGCCAGCACGTTCTTCACCGAGCCGCCGACCTCCACGCCGATCACGTCGTCGGTCGTGTAGGCGCGAAAGCCGCCGCCGTGCAGCGCCTGCGCGATGAGCTCGGCGAACGCCGCATCGGAGGAAGCGACCGTCACTGCCGTCGGCAGACCCTGACCGAGCTCCTTGGCAAACGTAGGGCCGGAGATCATCGCGAAACGCCGCCGCTCGCCGACGACCTCCGCGGCGATCTCGTGCGGCAGCTTGCCGGTCTGCGGCTCCAGCCCCTTGCTGGCGCAGGCGATGCCTTGCTCTTCTTTGAGGATCGGCGCGATCAGCCGCAGCACCGCGTGCAGCGCGTGGCTCGGCACCGCCACCAGGATGTGATCGGCGCTGCCGACGGCTGCCTGCAGGTCAGGCTCGATCAGGAGAGGCTTGGGAAACTTCGTGCCGGGAAGGTATTCCTTGTTCTCGCGGTCATCGGACAGCCGCGCCATGTCCTCGCGGCTGCGGCCCCACAGGCTCACCGTGTGCTTGAGCCGCGCCAGGTGCACCGCCAGCGCGGTGCCGTAAGAGCCGGCGCCAAGGACGCCGATGCGCACGTCAGTTGGTGCGCACGCCGGGCGGCACGCTCTCGCCCGCCTGCGACTGCGCGCGCGCCTGCTGCAGCGACTGCTGGTACAGCGCCTCGAAGTTGATCGGCTGCAGCAGCACCGGCGGAAACCCGGCGTGCCCGACGCTGGAGGCGATGAACTCGCGCGCGAACGGGAACAGCACGCCGGGGCAATAGCCGCCGAGCACGCTGCCTTTCTCGCCGGCGTCGGTGATCCCTTTCAGCGCGAAGAGGCCCGCCTGCTGCACCTCGGCGAGAAACGCCACGTCCTGCTCGAGCTTGGCCGTCACCGTCACGGTCAGGACGACGAGGAAATTCTCGATGCCGGCGTTGCTGCCGGCGCCGCTGATGGCCGTAGCCACCTGCACGTCGACGTTGGGCTTCCACGGGCGCGAAAAGACCTGCGGCGCCTGCGGCACTTCGATCGAGGCGTCCTTGACGAAGATCTTCTGCAGCAGCACCTGCTTGAGTGCCCCTGGCGCGGCGTCCGTCATTTATCCACTCCCTTGTTTGAGCAACTTGTCGAGCTCGCCGGTGCGATCCAGATCGGCGATGTCCTCGTAACCGCCCACGTGCTGCTCCCCGATCCAGATCTGCGGCACGGTGTAGCGACCGCTCATCTCGCGCATCTTGGCCCGGAGCTCGGAGCAGCCATCCACCGAGACCTCCTCGAAGGCAACGCCCTTGGCTTTCAGCAGGCGCCGCGCCATGACGCAGAACGGGCAGAAGCGCGTCGCGTACATGAGGACCCGCGCCACGGTCGCCTCTACTTTGCCGTCACCGGCAGATTGGCGCCGGTCCAGGCGTTGAGGCCGCCCTGGAGCGGGTATACCTCGGCGTAACCCAGTTTCTTGAGCTTGGCCGCAGCTTGCCCCGACACCGAGCCCAGCGCGCAGTAGAGCAGCACCGGTCGCGCCTTGTCCTTGCCCAGCTCCGAGGCGCGCTCCTCGAGCTTGGCGAACGGCAGGTTCATGGCGTTGAGCAGATGTCCGCGCTTGTATTCCGCGGACGGCCGCAGGTCGACGATGACCGCGTCCCGGTCGTTGATCAGGCGCACAGCGTCCTGGGCGTTGACGCGCTTCTCCCCCATCAGCCCCGCCGTCATCTCGTTGACGACCAGCAACAGCAGCAGCACGCCGCCGGCGACGAACAGCAAGGTGTGGTTGTGGAAGAACTCGACCAGCTGGGGCATGGGACAATTATACGATGCGACGCGACCTGCCGATCTGCCTTGCATGCGCATTGATGCTCGCCCCCACGACCTTTGCGGCGGATGCCGAAGCAGATCTCAAGCAGCGCACCCAGTCGCTCGAGCAGATGCGCGATCGCATGCAGAGCCTGGACCGGGAGCTGGCCAGGACGCGCAGCCGGCGCGACCAGCTGGCCGAGGAGGTCGAGGCCGCCGAGGTCCGCCTCCATGAGCTGGAAAAAGATCTCGAAGCCCAACGCTCGCGCGTGGCGCAAACCACCTCGGCCCTGCGCAAGACCCGCAGCGAGCGGACCGCGCTGGAGCAGAAACTGGCGTCCCAGCGTGCGCTGCTCGGCCGACAGGTCCGCGCCGCCTACATGATGGGGCGGCGGGGGACTGCCAGGCTGGTGCTGCGACAGCACGAGAGCGCGTCCCTGCAGCGCCTGCTCACGCACTTCGATTACTTCAACCGGGCGCGAACTCGCGCCATCGCCAGCATCCGCAGGCAGCACGATGCGCTTGCCGCCATCGAGGCCCGGCAGCAGGAGCAGAACGCTGCGCTGGCGGCGGCACAGGCTGAGCAGCAGCGCGCGCTCGCGGCCCTGAGCGGCGCCCGCGCGGCGCGCTTGGCCGCCGTCAGGAAACTGGAAGGACGCATTGCCGGCGGCGAATCCGAGCTCGAGCAGCTGCGCGCCGGCGAGCGCGAGCTGGTGACGCTCATCACGCGTCTCAAGGATCTGCTCGCCGAGATGCCCGCCGGATTCCGACGCGATCAGACGCTGGCGCGCCAGAAAGGCCGGCTGCCCTGGCCTGTGCGCGGCAAGCTGCTCGCGCGATACGGGGCGCCCAAGGCGGGCGGCAAGCTCAAATGGGCAGGCATCTGGATCGCCGCTGCAGAAGGCGCGCCGGTGCGCGCGGTCGCGAGCGGCCGCGTGGCGTACGTCGGCCGGCTGCAGCGCTTCGGCCTGCTCGCGGTCGTGGAGCACGCCGAGGGCTACTACACGCTTTACGGTCACAACGCGGAGCTCACGCGCGCGGCCGGCGACACCATCCGCGCGGGCGACATCCTCGGTCGCGCCGGCAGCTCCGGCGGCCACGAGCAGCCCGGCCTGTACTTCGAGCTGCGCAAGGGCGCGCAACCGGTTGATCCCTTGGAGTGGCTGGGCCGCTGACCGGACGGCGCGGGGGCTTGTCACATTAGGCAGCGATCGGCAGATGTACTATGACGGTCCGATGAACGCCCCCACCCCCGTCGAGCTGCAGCCAGCGGACCTGTTCCTGAACCGCGAGCTGTCGCTGCTGGAGTTCAACCGACGGGTGCTCGCGCAGGCCCTGGACGAGTCGATCCCGCTGCTGGAGCGGCTGCGGTTCCTGTGCATCTCCAGCTCCAACCTCGACGAGTTCTTCGAGATCCGCGTCGCCGGCCTCATGCAGGTGGCCGAGCACGGCGTCGCCCAGAAAGGGCCCGACGGGCTCGGACCGCAGGAGCTGCTTGCCGCCATCAGCGAGCGCGCCCGCAAGCTGGTCGAAGAGCAGTACCGCGTGTTCAACGACGTGCTGGTGCCGGCGATGGAGAAGGAGAAGATCCGCTTCCTGCGCCGCAACGAGTGGAGCAAGGAGCAGGACGCCTGGCTGCGCTCGTTCTTCACCAACGAGCTGATGCCGGTGCTCTCGCCGATTGGCCTTGACCCCGCGCATCCGTTCCCGCGCATCCTCAACAAGTCGCTGAACTTCATCGTCTCGCTGTCGGGCAAGGACGCGTTCGGCCGCAACACCGGCTTCGCCATCGTCCAGGCGCCGCGCGCGCTGCCGCGGCTGATCCAGATCCCCAAGGACGTCGTGGGCACCGGCCCGTACGACTTCGTGTTCCTCTCCAGCGTCATCCACGCCTATGTCGACGACCTGTTCTTCGGCATGGAAGCCAGCGGCTGCTTCCAGTTCCGCGTCACCCGCAACTCCGACCTCTTGGTGGACGAAGAGGAGACCGAGGATCTGCTCGCGGCGCTGGAAGGCGAGCTGTCGCAGCGCCAGTGGGGCGATACCGTGCGCCTCGAGGTCGCGCACAACTGCCCCGAGGCGATGTGGCAGTACCTGATGAACACGATGCAGCTGACGCTGGCGGACGTTTACCAGTGCAACGGGCCGGTGAATCTCAACCGCCTGCTGGCGATACCGGATCTGGTCGAGCGTCCCGACCTTAAATATCCGGCGTTCACGCCGCGGCTGCCCAAGGCCTTCGCCGGCGGCGACGTGTTCGCGGCGATCCGCGAGCAGGACGTGCTGCTGCATCATCCGTTCGATTCGTTCGCGCCGGTGGTGGAGTTCCTGCGCCAGGCGGCGAAGGACCCCAAGGTGCTGGCGATCAAGCAGACGCTCTATCGCACCGGCGCGAAATCGCCGGTCGTGGACGCGCTGATCGACGCTGCGCGCGCCGGCAAGGAAGTCACCGTCGTGGTGGAGCTGCGCGCGCGCTTCGACGAGGCCGACAACATCGACCTCGCGGAAAAATTACAGGAGGTCGGCGCGCACGTCGTCTACGGCGTCGTCGGCCACAAGACGCACGCCAAGATGAGCCTGGTGGTGCGACGTGAAGAAGCGGGACTGCGTCATTACGCGCACCTGGGCACCGGCAACTACCACCCCAAGACGGCGCGGCAGTACACCGATTACGGGCTGTTCACCGCCGATCCTGCGACCTGCCGCGACGTGCACGGCGTATTCCTGCAGCTGACCAGCCTGGGCAAGGCCAGCAAGATGAAGCATCTCCTGCAGTCGCCGTTCACGCTCGCCAAGGAGATGCATAAGAAGATCGAGCGCGAGATCGAGTGGGCCGGCAGGGGCAAGCCGGCACGGATCATCGCCAAGATGAACGCGCTGGTGGAGCCCGACATCATCAAGTCGCTGTACCGCGCCTCGCAGGCGGGCGTGCAGGTGGATCTGGTCGTGCGCGGCATGTGCTCGCTGCGTCCGGAGGTCAAGGGCCTGTCGGAGAACATCCGGGTGAAGTCGATCGTCGGGCGCTTCCTGGAGCATCACCGCATCTTCTATTTCCAGAACGGTGGCGATCCCGAGGTCTACCTCTCGAGCGCGGACTGGATGGAGCGCAACCTGTTCCGGCGCGTGGAGATCGCCTTCCCGATCCTGGACAAGAAGATCCGCGAGCGGGTCATCGAGCACCTGCACGGCTATCTCAACGACGACGCCGAGACCTGGACGCTGCACCAGGACGGCAGCTACACGCGGGTGCGTAAGGGCGCCAAGGGCATGCAGCAGAAGCTGCTGGAAGAGACGACGGCGTGACACCCGCAGCACGCGCCGCGCTCCTGGGCGCTCTGCTCTGCGGCAGCGTGGCGCACGCCGAACGGCTGCCCGCCCACGCCGCTTGCGACGCGCTGGTGTCGCCGGATCAGCTCTCGGCGCATTCGCAGCATCCGTGGCGCAAGGGTGCGCCGATCCTGCTGCGCGGCGACGTCCTGGTCTGCAACTACTATCAGGACGAAGCCCCGGCAGGTCTGTCGCTGGCGGTGCGCGACGATCCGGACAAGCGCGATTTCGGCAACGCGCGCGCGCTCTACGGCGCAGGCGCGCAGGCTGCGGCCAATCTGGGAGGCGAAGCGTTCTACTTCCGCTACGCGGCGACGTCGCCCTTCGCGCCGTTCTGGGGCTTGGTCTTGCACGCCCGCGGCCGCACCTACCGCGTCGAAGGCATCCCGGAGGCGGACAACGCCGCAGCAGCGCGCGACATCGCGCGCGACATGATCGCACGCACCCTCAAGCGGTTCCCCGCTTCGTGAACCAGCCGCAGACGCCGCCGGCGGGCGCGCAAAGCCACGCGCTGGCGCCGCACGACGCCTGGCAGATCCTGCTCGGAACCAATCTGCCCGGGGAGTTCGATTACGCCGCGGAAGTCCAGGGTCGGCTGCCGGCGGGACTCGTCGGCACGCTGTACCGCAACGGCCCCGGCATGTTCGAGCGCGACGGCTATCGCAAGCAGCACCTGCTCGACGGCGACGGCGTCCTGCAGGTCTTCGATTTCGAACGCGGCGAGGTGCGCTACCGCAGCCGCTTCGTGCCCACGCCCAAGTTCCAGCGCGAGTCGGCGCAAGGCCGCTTTCTGCAGCCGACCTGGACGACGCTGGCGCCGCGCTGGCTCGACAATCTTCCCGGCTTCCCCCGGCAATCGCAGGCCGGGATCACGGTATACCTGCACAACGGGCAGCTGATGGCGCTGGACGAGGTCGGGCCGCCGTTCGCGCTCGACGCGCGCACACTGGAACCCCGCGGGTTCTTCGACCTCGTGCCCAAGCCGCCGAAGACCTACAAGGCGCACGCCAAGTGCGACGCCAGGAGCGGCGACTGGACCTTCCTGGGCTGGGACGGCTATCGCAACATCGACCTGGAAGTGATCGTGCAAGGCGCCGACGGCGCGCTGAAGATGCGTCGGCGCGTGCGCGCGCCGCGCAACAGCTACATCCACGACTTCTTCGCCACCGAGCACCACGTCATCGTCAACCTGCATCCGTTCAAGCTTGATCCCTTGCCGATGCTGCTGGGTCGGCGCAGCTTCACCGACAGCCTGCGCTGGCGTCCGGAGCTGGGCGGACTGATCGTCGTCATCCCGCGCGAGCAGAGCGAGGCGGTGCGGATCTACGAGGCGCCGGCGCGGTTCATGTGGCATGCCTTCAACGCCTACGAGGACGTCGACGGGATCGTGGCCGACTTCATCGGCTATGACGAGCCCGACCACTTCCTCGGAGAGCGAGCGCTGCTGAAGACGCTGATGCGCGGCGAGGAGGGCCTCGCCGAATCCGCGGGACTGGTCCGCCGCTACCGGATACCGCGCAAGGGGCCGACGCTGCAGGAGGAGATCCTCATCGACGTCTCCGGCGAGTTCCCGTCCGTGCATCCGTCCGTGTGCGGTCATCGTCACCAGTTCGGATACGCCACGCTGGCGCCGCGCCGCACCAACGTGCAGGACGGCATCGCCGTCTTCGACCTGCAGCGCGCAAGAATCGAGCAGGAATTCCGCTTCGGGCCTGGGTTCTATGCAGGCGAGCCCGTATTCGCCTCCGATCCCGCTGCAGCACCTGGCGACGAGCGCGGCGGCTGGCTGCTGTCGCTCGTGCTCGACGGCCCTGCTGGCAAAAGCTTCCTGGCGGTGTTCGACGCGCGGCGCCTGGCCGACGGCCCGGTGGCGCGCGCCTACCTGCGGCATCACTCGCCGCTGTCGTTCCACGGATGCTGGCGCGCGGCGTAAGCGTCGGCTCCGCTGCGCTTGCGCGGACCTACTCCTTTTCCTCGAACTTGAGCTTGAAATCGATCGCGTCCAGGAACTCGGCCTCCCGCTCCAGATCGGCGAGCGTCAGCGGATGTTTCTCGGTCCAGGACTTTGGGAATCGCACTTCCAGGCTGCGCTTGCCGGCTTCCAGCTCCACGCGCGGCTTCATGTCCGGCACGCGCGAACGATGCAGCAGCACCGCCAGCCGCAGGACGATCGCAAGCAGGCGCACCGTCTCCCGCCATGCCGACGGCAGTTCCGCCACCACGCCGTCGTTGAATTTGCCGCGATGCAGGCGCACCAGCGCCGCCAGCAGGTTCTGCTCGGTCTGCGAGAAGCCCTGCAGGTCGGCGTGGCTCAGCATGTAGTAGCCATGCTTGTGGTAGCCCGAATGCGCGATGACCAGCCCGATCTCGTGCAGACGCGCCGCCCAGCCCAGCAGCGTGGCCGAGCTCTTGCGGTCCAGGTCCCAGGCGCCCGCGACCTGCTCCAGGCAGCGCACCGCGCTGTGCTCGATCGCCGCCGCGTGCTGCAGGTCGGCGCCGTAGCGCTTGGCCAGCGTCTGTACGGTCTGCTCGCGGATGTCGTGGTCCGACAGGCGGCCGAGCAAGTCGTAGATCAAGCCCTCTCGCAGAGCGCGGTCGGAAGTCTGCATGCGCTCGATGGCCAGGCCGTCGAACACGCCGCAAAGCACCGCTAGCCCACCAGCGAACACCGGCCGGCGGTCTTCGCGCAGGTCCTTGAAGTCCATCTTCGACACGTGACCGCGCTCGAGGACGATCTCGACCAGCTTGTCCAGGCCGGCCGGCGTGATGTCGCCGTCCTCGTCGAGCTTCTCCTCCATCAGCACGCGCCAGACGCCGCGGATCGTGCCCGAGGAGCCGATGGCAAGGTCCCAGCCGGCGCGGCGATAGCGCCGCTCCAGGTATTCGAGCTCGACGCGCGCAGCGACGCGCGCGCGATTGAAGCTGCGCCGGTCGACGTCGCCGCTACCGAAGAATTTCTGCGTGTGCACGACGCAGCCGACGGCGATGCTCTCCATCAGCTGCGGCTCCTCGCCTTCGCCGATGACCAGCTCGGAGCTGCCGCCGCCGATGTCCACGACCAGGCGGCGCGGCTTGCTGTTGCCGAGCCCGTGCGTCACGCCCTGATAGACCAGACGCGCCTCTTCCACGCCGGAGATCACGTCGATGCTGTGCCCAAGCGCGCGCTCGGCAGCGGCGATGAAATCCGCGCTGCGCTTCATGCGGCGCATGGTGCTGGTGCCGACGACGCGCACGCGCTGCGCCGGGATGTCGCGCAGCCGCTCGCCGAAGCGATGCAGGCACGCCAGCGCGCGCGAGCGCGCTTCTTCGTCGAGGTTCTTGGCGGAGTCGAGCCCGGCCGCGAGGCGGATCGACTCGCGCAGCCGGTCGATCACCTGCAGCTCGGTGCCGTCGGCCCGCGCCACCATCATGTGGAAGCTGTTGGAGCCGAGGTCGACTGCGGCGACGTCCTGTTTGGCCTCGTCCCCCATGCTGCCGCTAGCGCTTGGCCTTGAGCCGCGCGATCAGGCTCGTCAGCGCGCCCTGCGTCTCGGCGCTGAACCACTCGCGCAGGAACGTCTCGGCATCGGCGCTCTCCTCGCGGAACGCCGCCACCAGGCCGGCGCGGACGTAGCGCCGTGTCTCTGCGACGACGCTCTGCGACGGGAAGGCGAGGATGCCCCTGAGCCACGCGAGTGCCTGCACCACTACTTGATCGGGCGCGGCCAACTCGTCGACCAGTCCAATGGACAGCGCTTCGTCGCCCTCGAACACGCGCGCCTGCATCGCGTACTGGGCCGCGATGCGGGGGCCGCACAGGCGCTCGAGCGCGACGTAGACCGGTCGCGGCACCGGCAGGCCGACGCGATGCTCGTTGAAGCCCATCTTGAACGCGCCCCGCGCCATCACCCGGTAGTCGCAGAGCGCGGCCAGCACGGTTCCGCCGGCCGGCGCGTGGCCGGTGAGCGCTGCGACCACGGGAATCCGCGACTCGCTGACGGCGCGCAGGAGGCCGAAGAAATCGAAGAAGAACTGTCGCATGCCGGATGCGTCCAGCTGCAGAAGCGCAGGAACGTCGAGGCCGGCGGTGAACATGCCGGGCTGACCGGAGAGGACCACGGCCTTGTGACCCTGATCCGGCGCCGCGCGCAGGGTCTGCGTCAGCCAGACGATGGTCGCGGGATCCAGGGCGTTGACCGGAGGGCGGTTGAGCCGGATCTCGATTATCTGGGCGTCGTGCGGAATCAGCTCGTGCATGCGGCTTCAAAAAAGCTCGGACGTAGCGCGGCGCACTATAGCTATAATTGCGCCCGCGGCGCCGCGTCTTGCGCCCGGAATAAAGACACTCGAGGGACACTCGCATGATCAAGAAGGTGCTCGGCGCCTGCGTGCTCGCTGCGCTGCCCGCGCTGGCGGGCGCCGCCGGCGATCACGAAGCCGGCCGGATCAAGGCCAACACCTGCATGGGATGCCACGGCATCCCGAGCTACAACAACGTCTATCCCACGTATCGCGTCCCCCGGCTGGGTGGGCAGAGTGAAGGACTGATCATTGCCGCCCTCAAGGCGTACAAATCCGGCGAGCGTCCGCACAAGACGATGCACGCTCAGGCGGTGACGCTCTCCGAGCAGGACATGGCGGACATCGCCGCGTACCTGAACCACGCGCCGGCGCATAAGCACGATCAGCCGGGTCGCGGACAGAACAGCGCGCTGGATCAGGCGAAAGCCTGCGAGGCATGTCATGGCCCCAACGGCGCGCAGCCGCTGGCGGGCGTCAACGCCCCGGTGCTCGCGGGGCAGTACAGCAATTACCTCCAGCACGCACTGCACGAATACAAGGACGGCACGCGCAAGAACCCGGTGATGGCTGGCCAGGCCAAGGGACTCGACGACGAGCAGATCAAGGCGCTCGCGGACTATTTCGGCGCGCAGCAAACTCCGCTCTACACGCCGTCGGTGCACGGCGCCGAGCGCTAAGGCGCCGCGCAGGCATCAGAACAGGACCAGCAAGCCGTAGCGCATTCCGCGCAGGCGGGCATCCAGGAAGGACTCGCCGCTGCTGACCTGGTAGCGGCGCTCGTGCCAGCCGCCGTAGATCCCGACGGGCCCCAGGAGCTTGAGCTCCAGCGATGCGCTGTACTGCCAGGCCAGATCGTCTTTGGCCTTGATCCAGTCTCCCTGCGCGGCGAGCCGCAGCCAATCCGCGATCGGCCAGGCGACCTGCAGGTGCAGCATCGGGAACACCTGGTCGTAGTCGCGCTCGCTATGCGCGCCGCTGCCTGAATCATCGGTGACGATGTCACCCTGGAGCCAGCTGACGGTGATCCCCGGCGACACGCGGATCGGCCCCAACCCGATCGCGTAACGCGCGGTGACGTCGACGTCCCGGAAATCGCCGCTGGCCGTCGTGGTCGTCGTGGTCCCGGGAAGCGGCAGCGGTAGTGGCAAAGGCAGCGTGGGCGCGCTGCTCGTGGTCTGGCTGCCGGAGCCGCTGACCTGCGCATAGGCCGCGGCCAGATCGGGCAACCACGATGGGCGATGCTCGAATTCCGCCTGCAGGAATCCATCACGTTGCGGGCCCGCGGCGAACGCCTGCAGATCGGTGACGTTGCCCTGATCGTCCTGATAACCGGTGACCCGATAATCCCAGAGTCCGCCCGCGACTCTGAGCTCCGCAGCAGAAGCCGGCACGCTCGCCAGCGCGCACAGGACGACTGCGCCCACTTGCACATCGGTCCACTTCATCGTCGCCCCTTGTTTCACAAGCTCCGCCGTTAGGCTAGTATCCTTCGACCAAGAAGCGCCACTGATATCGCGCCCCAGGGAGGCCTCATGAGAAGCACGTCTTGGCTGGCTGGTCTGATGCTGGCGTGGACATCGACGATTGCGATGGCCGCGACTCCTTCGTACGACTATCTCCAGCTCGACTACGTCCGTTTCAACCCCGGCGAGTCCGACATCGATTTCCAGGGTGCGGATTTCGTGCTGTCGGCGCTGCTGGCGCCGCATCTGTTCTTCGACGCGAGCTATGAGTTCCTGGAGAGCGACAGCTTCCAGCAGGGACTGGTGGAAGGCCGCATTCAGAACCAGACCGTGACCGCCGGCCTCGGCGGCCGCTTGGCGCTGGTCCGCAACCTGCTGGACGGCTTCGTCGGCGCCGACTTCGTCTATCAGGACAGCAGGAACCGCGGTCAATTCGAAGGGATTTACGACGACGAGCACGACACCGGCTTCCAGGTGAAGGGCGGCGTGCGCGCCAACTTCGGTTACTTCGAAGCAATCCCGCAAGTACGTTACATCCGCATCTACGACGGCGACGATCTCGCCCTGGGCATCCAGCTGCTCGGCTGCCCCGGCTACGGCCTGTGCGTGACCGGCGGCTACGAGTACTTCACCGACAGCGAGTCCAGCCGCTATTTCGCGGGGCTGCGCTTCTACTACGACTGATCACTCGGTAACGGGGGTAACGATGCTCAGGAAACTCGCCTTGCTGCTGGCACTGTCGGCGCCCACCCTTCCGGCGGCCGCCGCCGCAGAAGGCTTCGTCGACGGCTATTACATCCCCACGTCCCAGATCAAGGGACGCGTGGGTGGCAACGAAGCCAAGGTCACTGGCGACGGCTTCGGCGCGCACGTGATGTTCCCCGTGGCGTCGGTGTTCCTGATCACCGGCGAGTACCAGCGCAACAGCTACGACGAAGCGACCTTCGCCGGCTTGAGCGACAGCATCGACGTCACCACCGATCAATATCGTGTCGGCTTCGGCGCACAGTCCACGCCGGATGAGTTCCGCGGCACAGTTTACGGCGAGTACATCAAGCTCAAGGTCAAGGATGGCGATGATGCCGACGGCTTCGGCTTGCACGCCAGGGTGACCTACGGACCGATGGACCCGCTTCGGCTGTTCGCCGAGATCGGCTACGTGCGCGTCGAGGAAGACGGCGAGACCCTGGATGGCCCGGAGTTCCTGTTCGGCGCAGCGTGGTCCTTCACCAAGCAGTTCGCCGGCTTCGTGGATTACCGGATCTCCCGCTACGACGGTAACGGCGGCAGCGATTCCGGCTCACGCTTCTACGATCTGCGAACCGGCGTGCGCTTCAACCTGTAGCATCGACCGCTTCAACAAAAAGGCCCCGCGATGCGGGGCCTTTTTCGTTACGGGCTGACTCACTCACCATCGAGGAAGCTGCGCAGGTAGTTGGCGCGGCTCGGATGGCGCAGCTTGCGCAGGGCCTTGGCCTCGATCTGACGGATGCGCTCGCGGGTGACGTCGAACTGCTTGCCGACCTCCTCGAGCGTGTGGTCCGTGTTCATGTCGATGCCGAAGCGCATGCGCAGCACCTTGGCCTCACGCGGCGTCAGCGACGCCAGGATCTGGTGCGTGGCTTCGCGCAGGCTCTCGCTCGTGGCTGACTCCAGCGGCGACACCGCGGCGACGTCCTCGATGAAATCGCCGAGGTGCGAATCCTCGTCGTCGCCGATCGGCGTCTCCATCGAGATCGGCTCCTTGGCGATCTTGAGCACCTTGCGGACCTTGTCCTCCGGCATCTCCATCTTCTGCGCCAGCTCTTCGGGGGTGGGCTCGCGGCCCATCTCCTGGAGCATCTGGCGGCTGATGCGATTGAGCTTGTTGATCGTCTCGATCATGTGCACCGGAATACGGATGGTGCGCGCCTGGTCGGCGATCGAGCGGGTGATGGCCTGGCGGATCCACCAGGTGGCGTAGGTCGAGAACTTGTATCCGCGGCGGTATTCGAACTTGTCGACCGCCTTCATCAGACCGATGTTGCCTTCCTGGATGAGGTCCAGGAACTGCAGGCCGCGATTGGTGTACTTCTTGGCGATGGAGATCACCAGGCGCAGGTTGGCCTCGACCATCTCCTTCTTGGCGCGGCGGGCCTTGGCCTCGCCGACGCTGACCCGGCGATTGAGGTCGCGGATCTCCTCGATCGTCAGCAGGTTCTCCGCCTCGATCTCCTTGAGCTTGTCCTGCAGCGCGCGGATGTCGTCCTTGTGCGCGGCGACAGCCTTCACGTATTTCTTGCCGGTGCGCACGATGCGGCTGACGAGGTTCGTGTCGCTGCTGTGGCCGATGAACTTCTCGAGGAACTCCTTGCGCGGCATGCCGGCGACGTCCACGCACAGCAGCATGATGCCGCGCTCGAGCTCGCGGATCTGGTCGACCTTGGCCCGCAGGTTGTTGGTGATCTCGTCGACGATCTTCGGCGACATCCGGAACGTCATGATGTGCTCGGCCAGCGCGTCGCGGCGCTGCTGCGTCTTCTTGCTGTCGGTGCCGAGGCGCTCCATGGAGTCCCAGGCGGTGTCGAACAGCTTCTGCAGCTTGTCGAAGTTCTTCTTGGCTTCTTCCGGATCCGGGCCGGTGTCGACGGCTTCCTCTTCCTCGTCGCCGTCCGCGGTCTCCTCGGCAAGCTCCTTCTCGACCACGTCCGGCGGCAGCTCTTCAGCGACCGGCGCGTTGGGATCGAAGTAGCCGGTGATGACGTCGGCCAGGCGGCGCTTGCCCTGCTTCACCGAGTCGTGCGCCTCGAGCAGGATGGCCGTGGTCTCGGGGTACTGGGCCATGGCGTACATGGCCTCGTTCTGTCCTTCCTCGATGCGCTTGGCGATGCGGATCTCGCCCTCGCGGTCGAGCAGCTCGACGCTGCCCATCTCGCGCATGTACATGCGCACCGGGTCGGTGGTGCGTCCAAACTGATCGTCGAGCGCCGCCAGGGTGGCGGCGGCTTCCTCGACTTCGTCCTCGTCCTCCTCGGCGGCGGCGGCGGTTGGTTCCGCCAGCAGCAGCGAATCCTCGTCCGGCGCCTCGTCGTGGACCGTGATCCCCATGCTCTGGATCATGTTGATCACGTCCTCGATCTGCTCGGTATCGACGATCTCGGGCAGGTGATCCGCCACTTCGGCATAGGTCAGGTAACCCTTCTCCTTGCCGAGGGTGATCAAAATCTTCATCTGTGACTGTTTTTCGACGCTCATAGGGACAAGGCGCGCGGCAGTGGCGGGAGATGCATGGGGTGCGGCGGAACTTGACAGTTTATCACTTCGGGTGAACTTAGACCGGTTGGCGCCGGGTGAGTTGCTCGACGAGCCGGCGCCACTCCTCGGTCTGGCTCGACGTCAGCATGCCGGCCGCGGCCTGGCGCTCGAACTCCGAGACCTGCGCGCGCATGCCCCGCTCGCGCAGGTTCGCCCAGGCCTCGGCCAGCATCTGCGAAGGCTCGCCGCGGCCGGGCTCGAGCGGCTCGGCTGCGAGCCGGGACAGGACCACCGCTTCGGGACGCTCGCGCCAGTGCTCCAGGATCTGCGCGGCATTGCTCTGCCCGTGCTCGCCGAGGAACGTGGCGACGTCCAGCAGCAATTCAAGGCCAGGCACGCCGGCCAGGGTCACCAGATGCAAGTCGGTCAGCTCGGCCGCGAGCGCTGGCTGCTCGAGCAGCACGCGCAGGGCGTCGCGCACCGGCTTGGCCAGAAGCAGCACGGCGGACTCCGACGCTTCGCGTGCTGCCTGGTCGCCGCGGGCGGGCGCGCTGGACGACAGGTCGGCGCGGCTCAGACGCGTGAGCTTCGCGATCTCGTCGGTCAGCAGCTCGCGCAAGGGGCCTTCGCGCAAGCGCGCAAGAAACGGCTTGGCAAGCGTCGCCAGCCGCGCCCGGCCCTCGAGCGTGTTCGGATTGGCCTGCGCCTTGAGTTGGCTGAGCAGATAGTCGGCCAACGGCATCGCCTGCTCCACTCGCGCGCGGAATGCGTCGGCCCCGATCTCGCGCACGAGGTCGTCCGGATCCTTGCCCTCCGGCAGGAACATGAAGCGGCATTCGCGACCTTCCGCCATCTCCGGCAGCGCCTGCTCCAGCGCGCGCCAGCCTGCGGCGCGGCCGGCGCGATCGCCGTCGAAGCAGAACACGACGCGCGACGTGCTCTTGAACATCTGGTTTAGGTGGTCGCGCGTGGTGGCAGTGCCGAGCGTCGCCACGACATTGCGGATGCCATGCTGCGCGAGCATCACGGCGTCCATGTATCCCTCGACCACCAGGAGGTGCGGAAGCGCGGCCTTGACCGATTGGCGCGCCTCGTAAAGACCGAACAGGTTGCGGCCCTTGTGGAACAGCGCGGTCTCGGGCGAGTTCAGGTACTTCGCCGGATCGTCGCCGAGCGTGCGTCCGCCAAAGGCGATGACCCGGCCCCGCGTATCGCGGATCGGGAACATCACACGGTTGCGGAATACGTCGTAGACCCGGTCCTCCTTGCGCTTGAGTAGGCCGGCCGCGATCGCGTGCGTGGGATCGCGGAAGAACCGCGACAGCGCGTCCCAGGAGTCGGGGGCGTAACCGATGCCGAATGCCTTGGCGGTGGCGCCGTCGAGGCCGCGGCCCTTGAGGTAATCGATGGCCTGCGGCGCCGCACGCAGCTTCTCCTTGAAGAAGCGCTCCGCGGCCGCCAGGGCGTCGAGCGGTCCTTCCAGCACCGCACGAGCGGGGCCGACACCTCCCTCGCGTGGCACCTCGACTCCGGCGATCCGCGCCAGCTCCTCGACTGCCTCGACGAAGGGCAGCCGGTCGTATTCCATGAGGAAGCTGATGACGGTGCCGTGCTTGCCGCAGCCGAAGCAGTGGAAGAACTGCTTCCCCGGGGACACCGTGAACGAGGGCGACTTCTCGTTGTGGAACGGACACAGCGCGTGGTGCTCGCGGCCGGCGCGCTTGAGCTCGATGCGCGAGCCGATGATGTCGACGATGTCGGACCGCGCCAGCAGGTCTTGGATGAACGAATCCGGGATGCGGGACATCGGGCGGCTGCGAAAAGCTTCAGCCGCCAATCTAGCCCAGACGGCTCTTGATCAGCGCCGAGACCTTGGCCATGTCGGCCTGGCCGGCGGCCTTGGCCTTGATCCAGGCCATCACCTTGCCCATGTCCTTGATGCCGGCGGCGCCGGTTTCCGCGATGGCCTGCTGGATGAGCGCAGCGATCTCGGCTTCACCGAGCTGCTGCGGCAGGTAAGCGGTCAGCAGCTGGATTTCCGCTTCCTCCTTCGCGGCGAGCTCCGGGCGGCCGCCGGCCTTGAACTGGGTCTCGGCCTCGCGACGCTGCTTGATCATCTTCTCGATGGCGGCGACGACCACGGCGTCGGTCAGCTGCATGGACTCGACGACTTCGCGCTGCTTGAGCTCCGCCGTCAGCATGCGCAGCACCCCGAGCCGGAGCTTGTCGCCCGCGCGCATGGCGGTCTTCACGTCTTCCTGGATGCGGGTCTTGAGATCGGACATGGCGTCTCTCGTGGCAGGCAAAAACAAACCGCCCGCCTGGAGGCCAGGCGGGCGGTGGGAACATCGTGGCCCGCTTGCGGGCCGAACCCTCAATACATCCGGGTTCTGCGGGTGCTCTCGCGCGATACCCGCTTGGCCTGGCGCTTCACCGCGGCAGCGCGCTTGCGCTTGCGCTCCTGGCTGGGCTTCTCGAAGTGCTCGTGCTTGCGCAGGTCGGTCAGAACGCCGGCCTTCTCGCAGGTTCGCTTGAAGCGACGCAGGGCAACTTCGAAGGACTCGTTCTCGCGGACGCGCACGCTAGGCATTCAAATCGCTCGCTTGGGGGCCGATGGGCCCATGGGCAAAAGGGCCGGCATTTTAGGGTGTCGGCGGATACGGCGCAACGAGGCCGTCCGCCGCCCCTAGAATAGGCATGACCGATTTCGGCCCGGTCCTGGGCATCGAAACCTCCTGCGACGAAACCGCTTGCGCCATCTACGACGGCAAGCGTGGTCTGCTGGCGCACGTGCTGCACAGCCAGATCCCGTTGCATGCGCAGTATGGCGGCGTCGTCCCGGAGCTCGCCTCCCGCGACCACATTCGCCGGATCACGCCCTTGCTGCGCGAGGTTCTGGATCGATCCCATCTTCGCGCCGAAGACCTGAGTGCCGTGGCCTACACCGCCGGCCCCGGGCTGATCGGCGCGCTGATGGTCGGCGCCGCAACGGCGGCTGGCCTCGCCTTTGCCCTGGATCGCAGACTCATTCCCGTGCACCACATGGAAGGCCATCTGCTGGCGCCGATGCTGGAGTCCGATCACCCGCCGTTTCCATTCACGGCGCTGCTCGTGTCGGGCGGCCACACGCTGCTGGTCGAGGTCGCGGGCGTCGGTCGCTACAAGGTCCTGGGCGAGAGCGTGGACGACGCGGCCGGCGAAGCGTTCGACAAGACGGCCAAGCTCCTGGGCCTGCCCTATCCAGGGGGGCCGCAGCTCGCGGCGCTTGCGCGGCGCGGCGTATCCGGGCGTTTCCGCCTGCCGCGACCGATGACCGATCGGCCCGGGCTGGACTTCAGCTTCAGCGGCCTGAAGACGGCGGTCCTCACGGCCTTGCCCAAGGATGCGGACGAGCAGACACGCGCCGACCTGGCGCTGGCGTTCGAAGAGGCCGTCGTGGACACGCTGACGATCAAGTGCGTGCGAGCGCTCGAGCAGACCGGCGATCGCGCGCTCGTCGTTGCCGGCGGCGTCGGCGCCAACCGCAGTCTGCGCGAGCGCCTGGCGCAGGAGACCGGGCGCATGGGCGCGCGGCTGTACTTTCCGCGCCCGGAGTTCTGCACCGACAATGCGGCGATGATCGCCTATGCAGGGTGGGCCCGGAGGAACGACGGCGTGTCGCCGTCGGGACCGCTCCTCGCGCTGCCGCGCTGGACGCTCGGCGACCTGCGGGCTCCGGCCTGATCGATGGACACCGTCTTCATCGAGGGGCTGCGCGTCGAAGCGATGATCGGCGCGCACAACTGGGAGCAACGGCTCACGCGCACGCTCGTTCTGGATCTGGAGCTCGCCTGCGATGCGTCCCGCACGGCCGAGAAGGATCAGCTGGCGGACGCGGTGGACTACAAGGTGCTGTCAGAGCGAGTGCGGGCGATCTGCGCACAGGCCCGTCATCGCCTGATCGAGACGCTCGCCGAGGAGCTTGCGCAGACGCTGATGCGCGAGTTCCGCGTGCCCTGGGTCAAGGTGATCGTGCGCAAGCCCGGCGCCATCTCCGGTGTCGACGGCGTGGGCGTGCGGATCGAGCGCGGGCAGCGGACCTGAATTGAGCTAGTTGGGCCTGCTCGCAACCGCTTGGCGAGCGCTGGTGACGCGGCCGATCGCGGCCTCCAGATCCTTGGCCTCGAACGGCTTCTGCAGGAACACCGCTCCGCCAAACTCGCGCAGGCGCTCGGCTATGCCCGGAAGACTGCTGGCGCTGATGAAGATCACCGGCAGGCGCGCGGTAACGGTGAGCGCGTGCAGGTAGTCCATCACCTGGAACCCATCGCCGTCCGGCAAGCAGATGTCCATCAGCGCGACGTCTGGTGTCTGCTTCTGCGCGACAGTGATCGCGCCGCCGGCGTCGGCCGCCGTGACGACCTTGTGACCCCACGCCCGCAGGCGGACGGACAGCGCCCGCTGGATGTACGGATCATCCTCGACGACGAGGATCTTGACGGCGGCCATCGGCACCCCTTCAACTGGCGAACGAGTCGATTCTGGGGGCGGTCTTCGGGCGCGGCCGGGCCCCGGTACAGAAACTCTATTGCGCAGTGACGAGCGGCCGTGCCGCGATCAGCGCCGTGGCTGCTGCCGCCAGGTCGTCGTAGATCTGCAAGCCCTTGAGCTGCTCGCGGTTTGTGGCCTCGGTTTCCCTGCCCTTGCCGGTGCGCACCAGGATCGGCTGCGCGCCGGCGGCGCGCGCGGCGGCGACGTCGGCGAGCGAATCGCCAACGTAAGGAACGCGATCCAGATCCACCTGCAGCCTGCGGGCGAGATCCTTCAGCATCCCTGGCGCCGGCTTGCGCAGGTCGCTGGCCCGGTCCGGGTGATCCGGCGCAAAAGCGATGGCCTCGATGCGGCCGCCAAGATCGCTGACGGCCCGCTGCAGTCGGTCATGGATGGCGAACAGCGCGTCGAAATCCAGCAGGCCGCGGCCGATGCCGGACTGGTTGGAGGCGATGAACACCCGGAAGCCGGCGTGGGTCAGGCGGGCAATGGCCTCGATGCTGCCCGGGATCGGCTTCCACTCGGCCACCGACTTGATGAAGTCCGGCGAGTCCTCGTTGATGGTGCCGTCGCGGTCCAGGATCACCAGCTTCATCGGCGCGCTCAACGGATCACTTCACCGATGTCGGCTTCGCGCACGCCCTTCTGCAGGCGCATGCGCTCGACGTGGCGACGCAGCTCTTCGCGCAGCTGCGATGCCTCGGGCACCGCGGCGATCCGCATCGTCGGCGTCATCCGGTCCGAGGTCGTCAGGTCGATGTGGCCGAGCGACACCAGGCGCAGCCAGAACGGCTCCACCAGCGCCGTGTCCTTCACGCGGTAAAGCTCGAGCTCGTCGGTGCGCTTGGAGAACACGCCCTGCTTGACCAGGATCCGCTCGGAGGTGATCCGGTACCTGGAAGCAGCGCGTCTCCAGCCAGCGCCAGAGAGCGAAGGGGATCGGGATGATGAGCAGACAGAACAGGAACAGCGGGAAGTTGGTCCATTGGGAAGGATGGCCTTCCCAGATCAGCGTTTCGGTCTCGTTCATTGCTGTGGCCCCGGCAGGCAGGAGATGTCGGCAATGCTGCGACATAGCCGGTCGAGTTGCCGCAGCAGGGCGACGCGGTTGGAGCGCAGGTCCTCTTCGGGCGCCATGACCATGACCTTATCGAAGAAGGCGTCGACCGGCTGTTGCAGCTCCGCCAGGGTGCGCAACCCGCCGCCGTAGTCCTGACGGTCTGCGGCGGCATGGACGCTCTGGTCGAGGCGCTTCATCGAGTCGAACAGCGATTTCTCCTCGGATTCGCGCAGCGTGTCGGCACGTACTTCGACGCCGCCCTCGCCCGCCTGCTTCAGGATGTTGCGGATGCGCTTGTGGGCCGCGGCCAGGTTTTTCGATGCCGGCATCTCCCAGAAGCCCCGCAGCGCGCACACGCGCGCGTCAAAGTCTAGCGGCGCGGTGATGCCCAGCGCGTTCACCGCCTCGAACATCTCGACTGGCAGTTGCTGTTCCGCGTAATAGCCGCGCAACCGCTCCATCACGAACGCGACAAGCTCCTTGAGCGTCGCGTCGTCGCGCTTGCCAGCGGGCTGCGCATCGAGCGCGGACTTCAGCAGCGCCCCCAGGTCCAGCGCCAGCTTTCCCTCGATGCAGATGCGCAGCGCGCCGAGCGCCGCGCGGCGCAATGCGAACGGGTCCTTGCTCGCGGTCGGCTTCTGGCCGATGGCGAAGATGCCAGCGAGCGTGTCGAGCTTGTCGGCGAGCGCGACGATCTGCCCGGCCTGCGTCGACGGGATCGGCGTTCCCGCCTGCGTCGGCTGGTAGTGCTCCCGGATGGCTTGCGCGACGTCAGCGGATTCACCGGACTTGGCCGCGTAGTAGCCGCCCATCACGCCCTGCAGCTCGGGAAATTCGTAGACCATGCGGGTCACGAGATCGTTCTTGCACAGGGCCGCAGCACGCTCGCCCGATGCGCCATCGCCTTTCATGGTCTGGGCGATGAGCGAGGCGAGCGCGCCGATGCGCGCGGCCTTCTGCGCGATGGTGCCCAGGTCCTTCTGGAAGGTGACGGAAGCGAGCCTGGCGCCGAACGCCTGCAGCGGCTGCTTGCGATCCTGCTCCCAGAAGAACAGCGCGTCGGTCAGCCGCGGACGCACCACCCGCTCATTGCCGGCAACGACCTGCGCAACATCTTTGGATTCGATGTTGGACACGGTGATGAAGTGCGGCAACAGCTTGCCAGTCCCGTCGAACACGGTGAAGTAGCGCTGGTTGGTCTCCACTGTCGCCACCACAACTTCCGGCGGCAGCTCCAGGAATCGCTGCTCGATCCTGCCGGAGATCACCACCGGCCACTCCACCAGCGCCGTGACTTCGCTGAGCAGCTCCTCGCTGATGCGCGCGGCACCGTCAAGCTTGCGCGCTTCGTCTTCGACCTGGCGCCGGACGTCGTTTCGCCGCGACGCAAAATCGGCCCAGACTTTGGCGCCACGCAGCCCCTCTTCATAGTCTGCCGGCGATTTCAGCGCGATGGCTTTGGGTGCATGGAAGCGGTGTCCGAACGTCTTGCGTCCGGCCTTCAGGCCAAACCGGTCGAGCGCGATCAGGCGCGTGCCGAACAGCGCGACGAGCCACTGCACGGGCCGCACGAAAGTCACGTCGCCCGATCCCCAGCGCATCCGCTTGGGCACGAGCGCATCCATCTGCTTGAGCGTTTCCTCGAAGATCTCGGCAAGGAGCTCGACCGTCTTGCGGCCTTTCTGCCGGCTCTTGAAGAGCAGCTGTCCGTTGGCCTGCTTGAGCGCCGACAGCTCGACGCCGCAGGACTTGGCGAAGCCGAGCGCTGCCGGCGTGGGCTGGCCATCCTTGAACGCGGCCGCGAGCGCCGGCCCCTTGCGCTCGACAATCTGGCTCGGCTGCTTGGCGCCGACGCCGTCGATGAGCACGGCGATGCGCCGCGGGGTCGCGAACACGCGCCGCGCGCCGACTTCCACGTTGCGCTTGGCGAGTCCGCCGCCGATGCCATCGGCAAGCGCTTGCGCCAGCGGCTCGACGTAGCGCGCCGGCAGATCCTCGCAGCCTATCTCGATCAGTAGTGACTGATTCATGCGGCCTTCGGCACAAAGAACGGCTGATGCGTGGATCGGAACTCGGGCAGCGCTTCGCAGCGCGCGACCAACGCCGCCAAGGCGGGACGCTGCGATGCGTCCAGCTGCAGCGCCTCGTGCATGAACGTCGACGCGCACGCGAACGTGATGTCGGCCTGGGTCATCTTCGATCCCAGCAGCCAGCCACTGCGCGCCTTGCACGCGCGCTCCATCTCGTCGAGCCCGTCGTTCATCTGCCCTCGGCAGCGATCGACCCAGGGCTGGTGGCGCTTGTCCTCGGGTCGGAATGCATTCTCGTAGAGCTGCGCGACGCCTTTCTCGGCCGCGCCGCTGGCGATGGCCATGAGTCTTAAGCCTTGTCGACGCGCCGCGCCCTGACGCGGAAGCAGGGCCCGGCCTTCACCGACGGCTTCGTCGAGATGATCCAGGATCGCCGACGACTCGATCAGCGCCTCGCCGTCGTCGAGCACCAGCGTCGGCACGCGGCCGAGCGGGTTGTACTTGCGGATCTCGCCCTGATCCTTGCCCACCGACCAGTTGCGATGCTCGAACGTCATGCCGAGCAGCTTCATGCTGACGGCGACGCGGCGCACGAACGGCGAGTCGAACATGCCGATGAGGATCATCAGGCGACCTTGCGCTGTTCCAGCGGGGGAAACCCGGCGATCTTGGCGCGTGCGTTGTAGTAGGCCTCGGCCACCGCACGCGCCAGGGTGCGTACACGCAGGATGTAGGCCTGACGCTCCGTCACCGAGATCGCCTGACGCGCGTCCAGGAGATTGAACGCGTGCGATGCCTGCAGCACGCGCTCGTAGGCAGGCAGCGGCAGCGCCTTGCCGATCAGCGACTGGCACTCGGCTTCCGCGACCTTGAAGCGCTCGAACAAGGCGGCGGTGTCGGCGTGCTCGAAGTTGTAGGCCGACTGCTCCACTTCGTTCTGGTGGTAGACGTCGCCGTAGGTAACCACCCGGCCGCCCACGTCGGACCAGACCAGGTCGAAGATCGACTCCTTCTTCTGGATGTACATCGCCAGGCGCTCGAGCCCGTAGGTGATCTCGCCCGACACCGGCCTGCACTCCAGCCCACCCACCTGCTGGAAGTAGGTGAACTGGGTGACTTCCATGCCGTTGAGCCAGACCTCCCAGCCAAGGCCCCAGGCGCCGAGCGTCGGCGACTCCCAGTTGTCCTCGACGAAGCGGATGTCGTGCACCAGCGGATCGAACCCCAGCATCTTCAGCGAATCCAGGTACAGGCTCTGGATGTCGGGGGGCGATGGCTTCATCAGCACCTGGAACTGGTAGTAGTGCTGCAGGCGGTTCGGATTCTCGCCGTAGCGTCCGTCCGTCGGACGGCGCGACGGCTGCACGAACGCCACGTTCCACGGCTCGGGACCGACCGCACGCAGGAACGTCGCCCAGTGAAACGTTCCCGCGCCCATCTCCATGTCCATCGGCTGCACGATGACGCAGCCCCGGGCGGCCCAGAACTGCTGGAGCTTGAGGATCAGGTCTTGGAAAGTCATGGGCGCGGGAGTATAGCGAAGGCGTGCCCGCGGTCAGCGTTTTGCCAGCGACGACGTGCACCTTTTTGGGCTACCATGCGCCGGCTTTTCGCGCCCCGCCGTGGCACACATCGTGCAACTGTGTCCCGAGTTTGGCGAGGCGCTTCTGCACTGCCGATCGCGCATTTCATTCCACGTTTTTTTGAGGAGAGCCTAATGTCATCGGGGAAGGACGTACTCAAGACCATTTCTGAAAAGGGCGTGAAGTTCGTCGACTTCCGCTTCTGCGACACGCGCGGCAAGGAGCAGCACGTGACGGTGCCGGCCAAGACCGTCGACGAGGCGCTGTTCACCGACGGCAAGATGTTCGACGGCTCCTCGATCGCCGGATGGAAGGGCATCAACGAGTCCGACATGATCCTGATGCCCGAGGCGGATACCGCCAAGCTCGATCCGTTCGCGGAAGAGTCCACGCTGATCCTCACCTGCGACGTGATCGAGCCGTCGACCGCGCAGGGCTACGCGCGCGACCCGCGCTCGCTGGCCAAGCGGGCCGAGGCGTACCTGAAGTCCACCGGCATCGCCGACACCGCCTACTTCGGCCCCGAGCTCGAATTCTTCATCTTCGACGGCGTGCGCTGGGATTCCGGCATGTGGGGCTCCTACGTCCACATCGATTCCGAGGAAGCGCCGTGGAACACGGGCAAGGAATACGAAGGCGGCAACATGGGCCATCGTCCGCCGGTCAAGGGCGGCTACTTCCCGGTCCCGCCGGTCGATTCCCTGCAGGACATCCGCAACGCCATGTGCCTCACGCTCGAGGAGATGGGCATCGAGGTCGAGGTGCACCACCACGAGGTGGCGGCGCCCGGCCAGTGCGAGATCGGCACCAAGTTCAACACCCTGGTGAAGAAGGCCGACGAGATGCTCACGTACAAGTACGTGCTGCAGAACGTCGCGCACTCCTACGGCAAGACCGTCACCTACATGCCCAAGCCGATCGTCGGCGACAACGGCACCGGCATGCACGTGCACCAGTCGCTGGCCAAGGACGGCAAGAACCTGTTCTCCGGTGACAAGTACGGCGGCCTGTCGGAAACGGCGCTGTATTACATCGGCGGCATCCTCAAGCACGCCAAGACCATCAACGCCTTCACCAACTCCACGACCAACAGCTACAAGCGCCTGGTTCCGGGCTTCGAGGCGCCGGTCATGCTGGCCTACTCCGCGCGCAACCGCTCGGCGTCGATCCGCATTCCCTGGGTGCAGAGCCCCAAGGGTCGCCGCATCGAGGTGCGCTTCCCGGACGGCATGTCCAACCCGTACTTCGCTTTCGCGGCGATGATGCTGGCGGGCCTGGACGGCATCCAGAACAAGATCCACCCCGGCGACGCCCAGGACAAGGACCTGTACCACCTGCCGCCGGAAGAGGACAAGAAGATCCCGCGCGTGTGTCACAGCCTGGACATGGCGCTGGAGCACCTGGACCAGAACCGCGGGTTCTTGAAGGCCGGCGGCGTGTTCACCGACGACCTGATCGACGCCTACATCGAGCTCAAGATGCAGGAGGTCACGCGCTTCCGCATGACCACGCATCCGATCGAGTTCGACATGTACTATTCGCTTTAAGCGGTAGAAGTCTTTTCACGACGCCCCGCGAAAGCGGGGCGTTTGCTTTGGCGGAGGAGAAACCAGTTGGCGCCAAAAGTGCTCCCGCACGAATACGCGTTCAACGCGTTCCTGCTGTGGATCGCGCTGCGGCTTCTGGCGGCAGGGCCGCTCGATCTGCACGCGCTGACCTATTTCGGCCTCGCCGCAATCGGTGTGCTGCTGATTCCCTGGACCGAGCGCCGACCGACGACGGCGCGCTGGCGCGCACGCCTGCTCTGGTACACGTTCGCGATGGCGATCTCCTTCTACTCGCTGACCAGCGCGATCCACCTGATCGGCGTGGCCTCGGCGGACCAGATGCTGACGAACTGGGATACGGGACTGCTCGGCGCGCCGGCCGCGCGCTACTTCCTGGCCATCGAGCACCCGTGGCTGACCGAATGCATGATGGCCGCCTACCTGTTCTTCTTCTATTACCTGGTCTTCGGCCCGCTCCATTACTGGCGGCACGACCTGGTGCGCTTCCGCAACTGCTTCGTCGGACTGTTCACGCTCTACGCCCTGGGCTTCCTGGGCTACAGCCTGTTTCCAGCGGGAGGCCCTCACCTCGATGTCACGCTGGCGCCGCTGCATGGCGGGCCGCTGACGACTTTCATGCTTCCGCTCATCAACGCCGGCAGCAACCAGGTGGACGTGTTCCCGAGCATCCACGCAGCAGCGTCGCTGTATCTGCTGCTGTTCGACTGGCGCCATTACCGGCGGCGCTTCTGGATCCTGCTCGTACCGACCGCGGCGCTGTGGGTTTCCACCGTGTACCTGCGATACCACTACGTCGTCGATCTCGTCGCGGGCCTTGCGGTGACCCTGGTCGCCGTCGTCGTGGAGCGCATCTATCGGCGGTCCGCCCTCGCGGCGACGCTGGACCGGGAACTTTCCGCAAAAAACTGAGCATTGTTCTGGTCCGCGCCGGCAGTTATCGTGGCTGCATGCGCGCGACCGTATTGATCGGACTGTGGATGCTGGCGGCCAGTGCGGCCGCCGACCCGGTCTACAAGTGGAAGGATGAGCAAGGCGTCACGCATTACGGCGACAAGCCCGGATCGGCGAACGCCAAGGCGGTGGATCTGCCGGGGCTGCAGTCCTACGGCCTGCTGCCAAGCCGCAAGTCCGGAAAATCTTCGACGAGCACGCGTCTGCTCAACGGCCCCGCGCCGTACGGCGGCAGCGGCCCGCGTGTCGACGTCACGCAGCCAGCCCCCGACGCCACGCTTCCCTCTGGAAAATTCACCGTCACCGTGAATCTCACGCCGGCCCTGGGCAACGGCCAGAACCTGAATTACTACCTGGACGGCGAGCTGCAGAACCCGGTTCCGACCGTTTCGACGGCCTTCCTCTTCACGGGCGCCGACAATGGCGATCACATGGTCAGCGCCGCCGTCATCGACAGCAGTGGCCGCGAGATCAGCCGCTCCGAGCCTGTGCTGGTCCACCTGCAACCCCTGACGACGGCCCGCTAAACGCACTTTTTTGGTGCGGCCGGGGGGCCGACGCGCTACTCTGGGGCGTGGCCCGCAACTTGCTTTGCCCCCTCTCATGAAATTCAGCCCGCTGCGCCGCTTCAGGCCGGAGCTGATCCTCGACAGCCTGAGCGGCGCGGTGATCGCGCTCGACGAAAAACTCAACGTGGCCTACCTCAACGCGGCCGCCGAGCACCTCTTCGGCATCAGCCGACGCCATGCCTTGGCGTCGCCACTGGCGACGGCGATCCCGGCCTTTGCCGAGCACGAGCCGCGGCTGCGGGAGTCGCAAAGCGGCGGCGGCGGCTTCATCGATCGCGAGCTGCGGCTGCAACGGGCCGGAGAGGAACCGATCACCGTCGACTGCACCGCGACCCCGATCCTGTCGGGCAAGCCATGGCTGCTGATGGAAGTGGTGGCCGTCGACCGGCACCTGCGGACCACGCGCGATGAGTGGCTGGCGGCAAGCCAGCAGGCTTCGCGCGAGCTCGTGCGCGGGCTGGCCCACGAGATCAAGAATCCCCTGGGCGGGATCCGCGGCGCCGCGCAGCTCTTGGAGCGCGAGTTTCCGGACGCCGACCACCGCGAATACACGCGCGTGATCATCCGCGAAGCCGACCGGCTGCAGAACCTCGTCAACCGCATGCTGGGACCGAGCCGCGCGCCGCAGAAGAACCTGATCAACGTGCACGAGGTCGTCGAGCATGTGCGCCGGCTGATCGAAGCCGAGGCGCCGGCGGGCGTGGGCGTCGTGCGCGACTACGACCCCAGCATCCCGGAGCTCGAAGCCGATCGCGAGCAGCTGATCCAGGCCGCGCTCAACCTCGCCCGCAACGCCATGCAGGCGGTTGGAACCAAGGGAGTCATCACCCTGCGCACGCGCGCCAAGCGCCAGGTGACGATCGTCGGCCAGCGCCACCGCGTGGTCGCGCAGATCGACATCGAGGACGACGGACCCGGCGTCCCCGAGGAGCTGCAGGAGAAGATCTTCTATCCGATGGTCACCACGCGCGCCGACGGCACCGGACTTGGCCTGCCTATTGCTCAGTACCTGATCCAGAGCCACGGCGGCGCGATCGAATGCAAGTCGCGTCCGGGGTGCACGACGTTCTCCATCCTGGTGCCGTTCCAGCAATGATCCCCAGCATCCTCGGTAACCCCACATGACCGCACTGGCCCGGGCCGCCACCGACACCGCCATCTGCGTCTGGGTGGTCGACGACGACGAGTCCATCCGCTGGGTGCTCGAGAAGTCGCTCGCGCGCGAGCAATTCCAGGTGCAGACGTTCCAGGGCGCTGCCGAGCTGCTCGACGCGCTGCAGGATCACGCGCCCGACGTGCTGATCTCCGACATCCGCATGCCCGGCGTCGACGGGCTGGCACTGATGGAGCGCGTGCGCAGCGCGCATCCGCGCCTGCCGGTGATCATCATGACCGCGCACTCGGATCTCGACGCCGCCGTCGCGGCTTACAAAGGCGGCGCTTTCGAGTACTTGCCCAAGCCCTTCGACGTCGACGGCGTCGCCGACCTCGTTCGCCGCGCCGCACGTCGCCGCGGCGAAAGCACCGGCGCGCAGCCCGCGCACGCCGCCGGCGCGTTGCTGATCGGCGAAGCGCCGGCGATGCAGGACGTGTTCCGCGCCGTCGGCCGGCTGTCGCAGTCGCAGATCACCGTGCTCATCACCGGCGAATCGGGCACCGGCAAGGAGCTGGTGGCCCGCGCGCTGCACGACACCAGCGCCCGCGCGGACAAGCCGTTCATCGCCATCAACACCGCCGCCATCCCCAAGGACCTGATGGAGTCCGAGCTGTTCGGCCACGAGCGCGGCTCGTTCACGGGCGCACAGGCGCAGCGCAAAGGCCGCTTCGAGCAGGCCGACGGCGGGACGCTGTTCCTGGACGAGATCGGCGACATGCCGGCGGACCTGCAGACGCGGCTGCTGCGCGTGCTGCAGGACGGCCAGTTCTATCGCGTCGGCGGCGTGGCGCCGCTGAGCGTCGACGTGCGGGTGATCGCTGCCACGCACCAGGACCTCGACGCGCTGGTCAAGCGCGGCCGCTTCCGCGAGGACCTGTACCACCGGCTCAACGTGATCCGCGTGCGCATCCCGCCGCTGCGCGAGCGGCGCGAGGACGTGCCGCTCCTGATGCGTCACTTCCTCGCGCGAGCGGCGCAGGAGCTCAAGACCGAGCCCAAGCGCCTGCGTCCGGAAGTGCTGGCGCTGCTCAAGGCCTTCGACTGGCCTGGCAACGTGCGCCAGCTGGAGAACACCTGCCGCTGGCTGACGGTGATGGCGCCGGGGCTGGACATCCATCCGCAGGATCTGCCCGCCGAGCTCAAGCTGCCCGGCATGGTGTCAGCGGGCGCGCCGATGATTCAGCCTCCGAGCGCCGGCCTCGACGAGCTGCCGGCGCCGACCGCGCCGATGCCCCAATCGGCGCGCGCGCCACAACCGGCGCCGCCGCCCGCGCCTGAGGTGCAATGGGACGATTCGCTGCGCACCTGGATCCAGGCGCAGCTGCAGGACGGTCGTGTCGACGTGCTCGCCGAGGCAGCGCCGCGATTCGAGCGCGCGCTGATCGAAACGGCGCTGCGCGAATGCGGCGGTCAGCGCATCGAAGCAGCGCGGCGGCTGGGCTGGGGCCGCAACACGCTGACGCGCAAGATCAAGGAGCTCGGGATCGAGGATTGAGGGGTCGATGCGAACGGTTGGTGCGGACGTCGGAAGCCCTTCCGGGAGCGTGCGGCGCCAGGGATGGCGCGCCCGCAGGCTACATGGACGTATTCATGCCGGTCCTGGAAGGGCTTTCGGCGTTCGCACCCAGCTTCACGCGCCGCCGATCTTGCGCAGCAGCATCTCGCTCTGCGGATCTGCCGGGAAGAAGCTCTCGACGCGCAGCTCGTCGGTGGTGACGTCCTGCGGAGTGCCGAACGTGGTCAGCATGGAGAACATCTTCAGGCTGACGCCGCTGGCGTACAGCTCCGTCGGCAGCACCGGCACCGCGGGCGTGTGCAGGTCGATGCTGCGCCACCGCGCCGGAATTCCGGGATAGCGCAGCACTTCCTCGAGCACCTCGTGCACCTGCGGATGCTCTAGCGCTTCCCGCGCCGTGCGCGCGAGCAGCGACGGTGCGATGTCGCCGAAATTGCGGATGAACGGTCGCATGCCCTGCTCGTGGAACATGAGCTTGAGCACGTTGCGCGGGCCATCGCCGCAGACGCGCCGCCAGACCTCCTCGAGGTTGCCCATCAGGGAGAACAGCCGCGGCACGGCGGCATTGGCCATGAACAGGTTCCAGGCGCGGTCCACGACGATGGCCGGCAGGGGCTCGTGGTGCTTGATCAGCATCTCCAGCGCCTGACGCACGGGCTGCATGTCGGCGGCGTCCAGCCGCCGCTGCGGATAGACGCCGGCATAGCCAGCCGACGTCAGCAGGCGATTGCGCTCGCGCAGCGGCAGGTCGAGCGCCTGCGCCAGCTGCAGCACCATCTCGCGGCTGGGCTGCGCGCGCCCGGACTCCAGGAAGCTCAGGTGACGTTGCGAGACGTCCGCTTCCACGGCGAGGTCCAGCTGCGAGCGCTTGCGCGCTCGGCGGCAGTCGCGCAGCAGCAGGCCGAACGCTGGAAGATCACCGGCGGAGAGTTGCATGCCGCATTCTGGCAAGCATGCCCGCAGCTTGCCTATTACCTGCGGCGTATTCGACCGGTTCGCTAGTCGCGCGTGACGCTGGCGATCCGCCGGCGCAAGCCGGCAAATCCCAGCAGCGCAGACAGCAGGCCGAGCCCCAGCGCGCCGCCGTCGCCGGTGTTCGGCGCGGGAGTGACGCGCAGGTCGTCGTCGTCGATCTGCAGGATGAAGGTGTTGCCGTTCGCCGTGTTCTGCGCGTTGTCCGCCTGGCCCAGCGTGAACAGGATGGACTCGGCGAATTCCTCGACATCATCGTTGAGGATGGTGACGACGACGCTGCCGGTGGTCGCTCCGGCCGGGATCACGAAGGCGTTGGTCGACAGCGTGTAATCGATGCCGTTGGTGGCGGAGCCACCGAGCGAGAACGGCACCCGGACGCCCTGCGTGCTCGGCGCGGGGACGCACGTACCCTGCGTGGTTGCGCGACAAAGCGTGACGATCACCGTCGTCGTGCCATCGCTCTCCTCGACCGTCGCCGACGGGTCGGCGAAGCCCACGAAGCGCAGCGGCGGCTGGTTGTCCACGGCGAAGCGCGGCTGATGCGCCAGCTTGGCCGATCCCTGGATGCGCGTGATCGCCTGGTCGGCGTTCGTCAGGCTGGTCTGGTAGCGGCCGTTGAAGATCGCCTTGCCGTCGGTCTGGAACTGGGCGCCGCCGGTGAGCGTGTACTGGGCGACGGGCGAGTACGAGCCGCTCTCCGCCGGAATGCTCGTGTCACGGCTGCCGTTCTCCTGCAGGGTGATGATGTCGACGTCCAGGCCACCGGCGCTGTTGAAGTTGCCCATGGCGTAGGCGATCGTGCCGCCGAGCTGTTCCTGCGCGACGAGGCCGACGATGTCCTCGGTGAAGCCGAAATCGCCGACTACGTGTCCGCCGGTGCCGAACGTGGTGTCCAGCGTGCCGTTGGTCAGGTTCACGCGGGTCACCGCCGGCACTGGCGCGCTGGCGCAGACCGCGCGCGTGCCCGCGGTGACGTAGACGCTCGGGCTGACGCGACCCAGCGTCAGCGCCGGTCCGACGTCGCAAGCCCGCGCCGAAACGTCGACGCGCCCGGCAGTCCCGAACGTGCCGTCGAGGGCGCCGTCGGTGTTGAGCCGGGCCAGGATGGTCGCCGTTCCGGTGTCGGTGTCGTGCTGCGTCAGCACCAAGAGCTTGCCGCCCGGCAGCAGCAGAAGCTGGTTGACGACGGGGTCGTCCTCATTGATGCCGAAGCGGGCCAGGCCGCCGGTGCCGTAGTCCGGATCGAGCTCGCCGTCGAACAGGAAGCTGACGACGTTGACGACGCAGCCGTCGGTGCCGCAGCTGGGGACGCCGATGAAGATGCGGCGATCCGCCGCCGTCGCGGAGTCCAGCACCTCGAAGTGATAGGCCGCGCCGGGCGCGTCAAACGGGCCGAGGTCGAGCTTGCCGCCGTCGCCGAAGGTCGCGTCGAGCGCGCCGTCCTTGCTGAACCGGCTGACGATGAGGTGGATCGTGGTCGAGGTTGTCGCCGCCCGCTGGATGCCCAGCGTGTAGATGCGATCGTCCAGGCCGGTGACGATGTCCTGCCCGAAGTCCTCCGCCCCGCCCAGATCGGTGACGGTGAAGCCGGGCACGCCGGTCGTCGTGCCGAACGTCGTGTCCGTATCGCCGAACGCGGCCCAGGCCGTCGGCATCGCGCAGAGGCCCAAGAGCCCTGCCGCGCAAGAGATCCACAATTTCTGGTTCACCATCGCCCCCCGAAAGTCCTGCTGGTGCTGCATTTGCGATCAATTCTGCCAGAAATGCCCGTCCGGAAAGACTGAACAAGGAGCCGGACGCCGCAGTCAATAGCAGACAGGTCACCCACGGACTTGGGGGGAAGCGCATGTATTTCGGCCGCACGACGCTGTCCAAATTCCTCATCGAGCAGCTCCGCGGCACGGAAGGCGACAGCCGCCTGGCGGCGCTGCTGGTGGACATCGCCGCCGCGATCAAGGCCATTGCCGCGATGACGGCCAAAGGCGCCCTGGAGCAGCCGCCGGGAGAAGGCGAGCGGCGCCTGGACGCGATGGCCAACGAAATCGTGCTGCGTTACTGCGAATGGGGCGGCCTCGTTGCCGGCATGGCCTCCGAGGAGATGGCCGAGCCCTACCTCATCCCGGACGAGTTCGAGCGCGGCCGCTACCTCTTGCTGTTCGACCCGTTGCACGGCTCCTCCAGCGCGGACGTCAACGGCCTGCTCGGCACGACGTTCTCGGTGATGCGTCATACCGGCACCCGCGCGCCGACGACAACCGACTTCCTGCAGCCTGGCAGCAAGCAGGTTGCGGCGGGGTACGCCCTGTATGGTCCCTCGACCATGCTCGTGCTCAGTGTCGGCAAGGGCTCGCATGGATTCACGCTGGATCGCGAGACCGGCAACTTCCTGCTCACGCATCCGGACCTGCGCGTCAGCGACGGCATCGACGAGCTGGCGATCAATACCGGCAACGAGCGCTTCTGGGAGCCGCCCGTTGCGCGCTACGTGCGTGAGTGCCGCGCCGGCGAGTCCGACGTGCGCTCGCGCGACTTCAAGATCCGCTGGATCGGCTCCACGGTTGCGCAGCTGCATCGCATCCTGGTGCGCGGCGGCGTCTTCATGTACCCCCGCGATTCCAAGCAGCCCGGACGCCATGGCCGGCTGCGGCTGCTGTTCGAGGCCAATCCGCTCGCGTTCCTGGTGGAGCACGCCGGCGGGCGCGCCAGCACCGGCCGCGAGCGGCTGCTGGAGGTCAAGCCCGCGGAGCTGCACCAGCGCGTGCCGGCGATCCTGGGCTCCTCCGACGAAGTCGAGCGCATCGAGCGCTACCACCTGGAGTTCGACACCGGCGCCGACAAGCCCTACGTGTCGCCCCTGTTCAACGAGCGCTCGCTGTTCCGGCCGACGGTGCGGTTGTAGGAGGGGCCGTTGGCCCCGACCGGTCGCGGCCAACGGCTGCTCCTACAGGAAATCCCATGTCCCTAAAACATCCGATCATCGCGGTGACCGGCTCCTCGGGCGCGGGCACGACCACGGTGATGAACAGCTTCCAGCACATCTTCCGGCGCGAGCGGATCAAGGCGCAGGTCGTCGAGGGCGACGCCTTCCACCGTTACGACCGCCAGGGCATGCGCGAGGCGATGCAGCGCGACCCCGATTTCAGCCACTTCGGTCCCGAGGCCAATCTGCTCGCCGAGCTCGATGCGCTGTTCGCGACTTACGGCACGAGCGGCGGCGGCCGCACGCGGACTTACCTGCACGAAGACGCCGAGGCGCAGGCCGCCGGCCAGGAAGGCGGCACGTTCACGCCATGGCGCGACCTCGAGCCGGGCACGGACCTGCTGTTCTACGAAGGCCTGCATGGCGCCTATGCCGACGGCACGATCGACCTGGCGCGGCACGTGGACCTGATGATCGGCGTGGTGCCGATCATCAACCTGGAGTGGATCCAGAAGCTGCACCGCGACCAGCGCCAGCGCGGCTATTCGCAGGAGGCGGTGGTCGACACGATCCTGCGGCGCATGCCCGATTACGTGAACTACATGTGCCCGCAGTTCTCCCGCACGCACGTCAACTTCCAGCGCGTGCCGACGGTGGACACGTCCAACCCGTTCATCGCCCGCGACATCCCCACGGCCGACGAGAGCATGGTCATCATCCGCTTCGCCGATCCGCACGGCATCGACTTCCCGTACCTGATCTCGATGCTGAGCAATTCCTGGATGACGCGGCCCAACAGCATCATCGTCCCGGGCGGGAAGATGGGACTGGCGATGCAGCTGATCCTGACGCCAATGATCCTGCGGCTGGTCGACCAGAAGCGGCGCGCGGGATGACCCGGACCTTTAGCCCTCGTCTTCCGGCCGCGGCACGGCGGGCAGCTGCTGGGTGATCAGGCGGTCCCCCTCGCGCCGGGTGAAGTACTTGAACGCCCATTGCACGAACACCCGCACGCGCTGCTCGGCGTCGATCAGCGACATCACGTGCACGAAGGCCCAGATGAACCAGCCGAGGATGCCGGTGACCTTGACGAACTTCAGGTCGCCGACCGCGTGGTTCATGCCGATCACGGCCATGGTCCCGTAGTCGCGGTACTTGAACGGCCGCAAGGTCCTGCCCTTGGCCCGCGCCAGCAGCAGGCGGGCAACGTGATTGCCTTCCTGGATCGCGCCCTGCGCGAGCCCGGGCACTTCCCGCCCGCGCGCATCGATGCGCTGCGCCAGGTCGCCGATCACGAACACGTCGGGATGGCCGGGCAGCGAGGCGTCGGGGTCGACCGCGATACGGCCGCCGCGCTGGAGCTTGAGCTCCAGCCGCCGTGACAGCGCAACGCCGAACGCAGAAGTGGTGACGCCAGCGGCCCACAGTACGGTGCCGGCCCGGATCGTCTCGCGCGTTTCGCCCCGGCGCGTCTGCACCGAGCCCTCGGAGATCTGCTCCACCATCGTCTCGGTGAGCACGGTGACGCCCAGCGTGCGCAGCGACTGCAGCGCGGCTGCGCGCAGCTTGGCCTCGTAGACCGGCAGGATCTCCTTGGCGCCCTCGACCAGGACGATGCGCGTCTCGCGGGGATCGATCGCGCGGAAATCCTTGAGCATGATCTTGTGGGCGAGCTCGCCGAGCGCGCCCGCCAGCTCCACGCCGGTCGGGCCGCCGCCGACGATGACGAAGGTCATCAGCTCGGAGCGCCGGGCCGCGTCCTCCGTGATCTCCGCCAGCTCGAAGGCCCGGAAGATCCGGTGCCGCATCTCGGTGGCGTGCTCGATGGTCTTCAGGCCCGGCGCGAACGCGCGCCACTCGTCGTGCCCGAAGTAGCTGTGCTTGACGCCGGTGGCGACGATCAGCGTGTCGTAGGCAAGCTCGCCGAAGTCGTGCAGCAGGACCTTGCGCTGCGGGTCGAGGTCGCGGGCGGTGGCCTGGATCACGCGCACGTTCTTGAACTTGCGCAGCACGACGCGCTGCGGAATGGCGATGTCGCCCGGCGGCAGCGAGCCGGTAGCGACCTGGTACAGCAGCGGCTGGAACAGCTGGAAGTTGCGCTTGTCGACGAGCGTGACCTGGTAGGGCGAATTGCCCAGGCGCTTGGCGGCGTGCAGGCCGGCGAAGCCGCCGCCGACGATGACGATCCGGTTGCCGCTCATGCGGCGGGAAGCTTGCCGTACTTCTCTTTGAGCCAGCGTTCCTGGAACACGTAGCGTGAGCAGCGGGCAATGTCGTACAGGTACCACGCGTTCACCGAGCCGCCGACCAGCGCCCCGAACACGGGGATGGCACCGGCCGCCTTGCGCTTGCCGATGTTGATGCCGAGCTTCTTGGCCAGGTTCTGCACGCTGAAGATCGCGGCTTCCTTGGCGAACTCGCGCTCGGCGGCGCGCTCCACGCCCTCGCGCCACGCCACGTCCAGCAGGCCGTCGCCGTAGTCGCGCAATGCCGCGACCGCGGTCTTCTTCTCTTCTTCGGTGTTGGCGGATGCCAGCGCGAACACGCCGATCGCGAGCCGGCTGTCGGGATCAGACAGCGCGTTCTCGCCGTAGCACAGGCCGGTCTGCACGATGGAGCGCAGCGCCAGCGTGATCAGCGCCGGGACGTCGGCGACCAGGCCGGCCGCCCCAGCCACGCCGAATGCAGCGCCGCCTGCGCCCGCTACGGCCATGGCGCGCCGCGCCACGGTCTTGGCCATGCGGTCACAGACCTCGAGCGGCTGTGCGCGCAGTTCCTTGAGCTCGGCGACGCCGGCGCGCTTGAGGATCGAGCGCTGCGTGGAAAGTTTCTGGGCGACGCGATGCGCGCCCTCCAGCGCCGCGCGCAGCGCGGACGCGGGGATCAGCGCCTGCACCACCTCCGCGGCCTTGCCCGACGGCGCGGCCAGCAGCCGCGAGCCCCAGCCAGGCTTTTCCGCCTGCCAGTGCCGCAGCTCCTGGAGGACCTTCTTCTCGTACGGCAGCAGCTTGGACACGAGCGTCTTCGACATGACCGCAGGATAACGCGGCGCAACGTTTGACAGTAATGCGCACGGCTTCCAAGCTGCCCGCATGTGTCTCATCGCATTGGCCTGGAAAACCCACGCCGATTTTTCTCTGGCGCTGGCGGCCAATCGCGACGAGTTCCACGACCGCCCCGCCGCGCCCGCGGCCTGGTGGAACGGCAAGCACGACGTCTTCGGCGGCCGCGATCTCTCGCACGGGGGCAGCTGGCTGGCGATGTCGCGGCACGGCCGCCTGGCCGCGATCACCAATATCCGCCGCATGATCCCGCCGGACGCCGGCGCACCGTCCCGCGGCGGGCTGGTGCGCGACTTCGTGCAGGCGGAGCTGTCGGTGGATCAGTACGCCGAGGAGCTGGCGGGTCGGGCCGAGCGCTACTCCGGCTTCAACCTGCTGCTGTTCGACGGCGCCAACGTGCTGTTCTGCGACAACCACCAGGGCTTCGCGCAGCAGCTGCTCGAGCCCGGCATCCACGTCGTATCCAACGCGTCACTGGACACGCCCTGGCCCAAGGCGCAACGCCTGCGGCGCGCCATGCAGGCCTTCGTCAATCAGCGCGTGGCCTCGCGCAACCTGCTGTTCTCCGCGCTGGCCGACGCCGAGCCTGCGCAGGACGACGAGCTGCCGGACACCGGCGTCGGCCTGGAGATGGAGCGATTCCTGTCGCCGCCGTTCATCCGCGGCGAGCGCTATGGCACGCGCTGCAGCTCGATCGTCACCGTCGGCAACGACGGTCACGCGGAGTTCGCCGAGCGTCGCTTCGGCCGCAACGGCGAGTTTCAGGGGGAGACGCGGGAGAACCTGCAGATCATCTCGGGTTCGCTGCACTAGCCCAGGCGCAACCCGCCGTCCACGGGGATCACCGCACCGGTGACATACGCGGCATCGGACGAGAGCAGGAAGCGCACGGCGAGCGCGATGTCGCGCGGCGTGCCGATTCGCCTGAGCGGCACGCGCGCAAGCTCGGCGCGTTGCTGCGCCCTGGTGAGCTTGGTGCTCTCCGCCCACAGGATGTGACCCGGCGCCACCGCGTTGACGCGGATGGCGGGCGCGAGCTCCAGCGCCAGAATCTCGGTCAGCGCCGCGAGCCCGGACTTGGCTGCGCCGTAAGCCGAGAAGCCAGCGCGCGCCGGCTTGGTGTCGACGATGTTGATCACCGCGCCTTGCCGCCGCATCCGCCTCGCGCAGGCCTGCGCCAGGAACAGCGGCGCCTGCAGATTGCTGCCGACGATCTCGGCGAAGGCCTTCTCGGTCAGCCGGTCGAGCGGTGTCCTGGCGTAGGTGGACGCGTTGTTGACCAGCGCGTCGAGCCGTCCCCAGCGCGCGTGCGCATCGCGCGCGAGCTTCTCGATCGCGCGCAGGTCCAGCAGGTCGGCGCGCAGGCAGTCGGCGGAGCCGGCGCGCTCGCGGTTGAGCTCGGCAGCGAGCGCGCGCGCGTCGGCCCGCGACGAGCGATAGTGGATCAGCACGTTCATGCCGGCCGCGTGCAGCTCGCGCGCGATCGCCGCGCCGATGCGGCGCGCAGCGCCCGTGACCAGTACGACCCGGGGGCTGTCCTTCATTTATGCTGCGCCGACTTCATTGCGGCTAGGGTTTCATCGTGACCGATCTTCTGCAAGTGATCCTGCTCGGCGTCATCGAGGGCATCACCGAGTTCCTGCCGATCTCCAGCACCGGCCACCTGCTGATCGCCGAGCAGCTGGGCCTGGGCGCGCGCTCGGATCTCTTCAACGTCGCCATCCAGGCGGGGGCGATCCTGGCGGTGACGCTGATTTACTGGCGCAGGTTGTGGGATCTGGCGCTCGGCCTCGGCCAGGCCGACAACCGCGACTACGCGGCCAAGCTCGCGGTCGCCTTCGGCATCACCGCCGTACTTGGGCTCGTGGTCTCCAAGCTCGGCTTCAAGCTTCCGACCGAGATCGCGCCCGTGGCCTGGGCGCTCATCATCGGCGGGGTCTGGATGATCGCCGCCGAATCGATCGCGGCGCGACGGCCGGAGCACGCGCGTATCAGCTGGACGGTTGCCATCGTCGTGGGCATCGCGCAGATCGTCGCCGGTGTATTTCCGGGCACGTCGCGTTCCGCTGCGACGATCTTCGCGGCCATGCTGGTCGGAGGCACCAGCCGCATCGCCGCCACCGAGTTCGCGTTCCTCGTGGGCATCCCGACGATGTTCGCCGCCAGCGCATTGCTGCTGGTCAAGACCGTGAAGGCCGGCCCCGCAAGCGAGGACTGGGTCGCGCTGGGCATTGCCTTCGTGGTGTCGGCGATCGTGGCCTTCGCCGCGGTGAAGTGGCTGCTGCGCTACATCCAGACCCACCGCTTCACCGCGTTCGCGGTCTACCGGATCGTCCTCGGCGCCGCGCTGCTGCTACTGCTTTAGAAGCGCCTTCAGGGAGCCGGCGGCGGCGGAGCTTCCGCAGGCGCAGGTGCCGCCGCCGGAGCTTCCGTGGTTTCGGGCGCGGGCGCAGCCGGAGGCGGCGGCGGCGGGCTGCTGGAGTTCCAGATGTCGCGGTGCAGGAACCACTGCCCGTTCTCTTTCTTCCAGATGACCATGTACTTGCCGGAGTCGGCCGTGGTCTGGCCGTCCGGTCCGACCAGGCGGTAGGTCCCTTCCTCGTCGGCGTGGTCGCCGACCGCCTCGACCTCGCTGGTGGACAGCTCCAGTCCCTTGAAGCCGCCGTCGATGAAGCTCTTCCACGCGCCTTGAATCGCGTCATGGCCGCTGACCACCGGGGCGTTGGGCGGGAACAGCTGCGCGCTCGAGGAATACATCCCCGCGACGGCGGCGTAATCGCCTTTGGCGAAAGCCGCGCCGAGCTCCTTGTTCCGGGCTTCGATCGCGGAGCGGACCTTGCCGCTGTCTTCGTGACGTTCGCAGCCCTGAATGCCGATGAGACCAGCGATCGCGGCGACGATCAGCAAAGCTGTCTTGCGCATGTCCCTTCTCCTGGTGGCTGTCAATCCGTGGCCGAGTGTGTGCCCGCGTCCTTGAATCCTGCAAGCGCCTGCTGCCGACGGCGGGACAGCTCCTCGCCCAGCGCAGCGCCCGAGAACCCCGCATCCGAAAGCTCGCGCGGCTGGATGCCGCGCGCGACTTTTGCTGCCGCGCGCAGATACTCCGTCTCGCGAACCGGCTTGTCCTCCATTCCCAGGCGTCCACGGGCGTCGCACTCGCACGCCTGCAGGATCTGCTCGAAGCGCGACGCCCGCCGGAAAGCGTCGAAGCGCTCCAGCAGCTCCAGCAAGGTCTTGGGACGCAGCTCCAGCGCGCGATGCACGTTGAGGTGCTCGCGCGTGACCAGCAGCGCGAGGTCGCGGCAGGCATTGGGAACCCGCAGCCGCTCGCAGAATTTCTCCACCAGCGGCAGGCCGCGATGCTCATGCATCTTGTGGCTCGGCAGCTCGCCTTGCGGCGTCTGCGCTTTGCCAAGGTCGTGCAGCAGCGCGGCCACCCGCACCTCCAGCGGCAGGCCGGCGCGCGCCGCCACGTCGATGCACATCAGCGTGTGGATGCCGGTGTCGACCTCCGGGTGATAGTCCGCGCGCTGCGGCACGCCGAAGAGCGCGTCGATCTCCGGCATCACGCGCGCGAGCGCGCCGCAATCCCGCAACGTCCTGAAGAACGTGCTCGGCTTGTCGTGCATCAGCGCGCGCTCGGTTTCCTTCCACACGCGCTCGGGAACCAGCGCGTCGGCCTCGCCGTCGGCGACCATCTGGCGCATCACCGCCATCGTCACCTCGGCGACCTCGAAGCCCAGCGGCGCGAAGCGCGTGTGGAAGCGCGCCAGCCGCAGGATGCGCACCGGGTCTTCGGCGAACGCCGGCGAAACATGCCGCAGGATCTTCTGCTCCAGATCCGCGCGGCCGCCGTATGGATCGATCAGCCGGCCCTGCTCGTCCTGCGCCATCGCGTTGATGGTGATGTCGCGGCGCTTGAGATCATCCTCGAGCGTCACCTCGGCGCCGGCGTGCACGGCAAAGCCGTGATATCCGCGAGCGGTCTTGCGCTCGGTGCGGGCCAGCGCGTGCTCCTCCTTGGTCTCGGGGTGCAGGAACACCGGGAAATCCTTGCCGACCGGCCGGTAGCCGGCGTCGACCATTTCCTGCGGCGTCGCGCCGACCACGACCCAGTCCTTCTCCTTCACCGGCAGGCCGAGCAGCGCGTCGCGCACCGCACCGCCGACCAGGTAGCGCTTCACGAGCCCTCGGGCGGCGGCCTGATCACCGGCGCCAGGTGCTCGACCACGGTCTGCGGCTGCCCGGTGGCGCGCCACTTGTGGACGACCATGTTCCAGAGAATGCGCTGCACGTAGGTCCGCGTTTCGGTGTACGGGATGTTCTCGATCCAGATCTCCGCGTCGCGGGACTCGTCGGGCAGCCACCGGCGCAGCGGCGTCTTGCCCGCGTTGTAGGCCGCGAGCGCGAAGATCACCCGGCCGCCGAAGTCGTCGGCGTACTCGCGCAGGTGCGCTGCGCCCAGCGGCACGTTGATCCGCGGCTTCTTCAGATCGTCGGGCGTCGGCACCGGCAGGTTCCAGCGCTTTGCCGTGTCGCGCGCGGAGCCCGGCAGCATCTGCAGCAGGCCAATGGCGTTGGCGCTGGACACCGCGTCGGGCCGGTACAGGCTCTCCTGCCGCATGACGCTGCGGATGAGTTCCGGCGGCAGCCCCGACAGGGCCGCGCCTTCCGCGATCTCATTGCCGTAGGGCTGGGGATACAACAGATCGAGGTCGTCATACATCTGCTGCTGCGCCGTCAGCGTCACGGCCTGCTCGAGCATGCCGCCCCACCTGCCGGCCATCCGTGCGGCCTGCAGGCGCTCGTCCGCGGACAGTCCCTCGATCCCGGCTTTCCATTCCGGCGCAACCCAGGGATATTCACCGACCGCCGCAGCTTCGCGCGCCCGCTGCAGGGCCGGGATCTGCGCCAGGCGCGCCTGCATTTCCGGATTGTCCGCGTAGGGCTTGTTGTGCGGCGTGAAGGCGCGGCTCAAGCGCTGCGAGGCGAGCACCGAGTGGTAGCCGTTCTCCTCGGTGAGCTCCTCGTACAGCTTGTTCGCCTGCTCGCGCTTGCCGGTCTCCTCCAGCGCGCGCGCACGCCAGTAGCGCCAGCGCGACTGCGACGTGATCGCGTCGGGCGCGTGCTCGTACCACTTGGAGAACAGCTTCCACTCGCCGTTCCAGATGGCCGCGCGCAGCCGCCATTCCAGGTCCTTGTCCTCGAGCCCCTTGTCCGGCAGCTCGCGGTAGTACTCGATCGCCTCCGGCTGCCGGTCTTGCGCCAGGCCCGTCGCCAGCGCCCGGGTGAAATCAGCGCGCCGCGCCTTGGGGATGTCGCGGGCTTTCAGCAGCGGCTTGTAGAGCTTGAGCGCGGTGGCGCCATCGGCGCGGGCCGCGCGCGCGAATCCGTCGTACAGCGCGTCGATCTCCACCGGCGTCTGCGGCTTGGCGAACAGCTTCTCCAGCTCGGGACCCGGCGTCTGGATCAGCGCCGCCCAGCGCAGGATCGGCTCGGCACGCTCGGGGGGAAGGCCCGCTGCCAGGGCGCGCGCGAGTTTGTGCCGGCCGGCTCTCAATGCAAGCCTGGCGCGCTGCTCGATCGCGTCCTCCGTCAACGCGCCCTGCTCCTTGAGCCAGGCGAAGGGCGCGTCGCATTGCTCGGGCTGATCGTCAGGGGTCATCCAGCGCGCGTAGATTGCGGCGCGCAGCGCATCCGGCGGCGCGCCTTCGGGCAGCGTCCTCAGACGCGCGGTCAGCTGCTGGCAGCGCAGCGTCGGGTCGGCGACGCCGTCGTCGTAGGACTGCAGGAACAGTGGCCACTCGCTGCGGCTGGCCAGGCTCGACAGCCAGGATCGCCGCAGATCGCGCGTCCACAACTGGCCGTCGTTGGCGACGAGGAACGCCGCCACTTGCGAATCAGCGGGCGGACCCGGTGCGTCGGCAAGCAGTCGCTGCAGCCGCGCAGCCTGCAGGTAGGGATACAGCGGGTACTGCTGCAGGGCCTCGATCTCCGTGCTCTGCGCGACGCCGGCGCGCGTCATCGCCAGCGCCGAGACGAACGCGCTGCGCTGCGCAGCCAGGTCCTGCGCTGCCGCCAGCGGCGCCATGCACAGCATCGCGATCAGCCAGAGTCTTCGGACGTTCATGTAGCATTCGACCTCTGCCGCATTCTAGCTGTCGCACTCATGGAATCTCTTCTGATTTTCCTGGTCACGGGTGCGTTCGCCGGCCTGCTGGCAGGGATGTTCGGCGTCGGCGGAGGTTTGATCATGGTTCCGGCGCTGGCGTTCGTACTGCCGATGCAAGGCGTGGCTCCGGCCATCTATATGCAGATGGCGATCGGCACCTCGCTGGCGGTGATCGGCGCAACCTCGATCTCCTCGACCCTCTCGCATCAGCGCCGCGGCGGCGTGCTCTGGCCGATCTTCCTGCGCGTGGCGCCCGGCCTCGTGATCGGCGCGCTCGTCGGCGCGCAGATCGCCGACGCGCTGTCCGGCGTCGCGCTCAAGCGCATCGTCGGGATCGGCGCGCTGCTGGTCAGCCTGCAGATGCTGCTGGGCCAGAAGCCCGAGCCGACGGCAACGCCGACACGCCCGGGGAACGTCGAGCTTCTCGGCGCCGGCACCGTCATCGGCCTTTTGTCCTCGCTGATCGGCATCGGCGGCGGCTCGCTCACCGTGCCGTACCTGTCGCTGCGCGGCGTCGACATCCGCAAGGCGGTCGGCACCTCAGCTGCCTGCGGCATGCCGATCGCCTGGGGTGGCGCCGCCGGATTCATCGCCGCGGGATGGGGAACCGCAGGCTTGCCCGCGTGGAGCCTGGGCTACGTGAGCCTCGCGGGATTCGCCGGGTTGGCTGTCGCGAGCGTGGCAACCGCGCCACTCGGGGCGCGGCTGGCGCACCGGCTGTCGCCGACGACCCTGTCGCGCACGTTCGCGCTGCTGCTGGCGGCGATTGGGTTGCACATGCTCTTCGGATAGAATCACGCGCTCTTTTTCGTCCCCCCGGTTCTCCAGAGTCATACCGCCATGATCCAGCCCCACGGCTCCGCCGAGCTCAAGCCCCTTTTCGTCTCGGACAGTGCACGCCATGCCGCGCTGTCCAAGGAAGCCGAAACGCTGCCTTCGCTGCTGCTGAACTCGGCCGCGGCCGCCAACGCGGTCATGCTCGGCGCCGGCTACTTCAACCCGCTGACGGGGTACATGGGCCTTGCCGACGCGCTGTCGGTGGCGGAGAAGATGCAGACCACGTCGGGACTGTTCTGGCCGGTGCCTATCGTCAACCTCACCAAGGACACCAACGTGCGCACCGGCTCGCGCATCGCGCTGCGCGACCCCAACGTCGAGGGCCATCCGGTCCTGGCGGTGATGGACGTCAAGGCGGCGGAGCACGTCAGCGACGAGCAGATCAAGCTGATGGCCGACAAGATCTTCGGCACGCTGGATCCCAAGCATCCGGGCGTGGCGGTGTTCACCACCCTCGGCAACACGCTGCTGTCGGGCCCGATCGAGGTGCTGAACTACTCGTACTTCGCCACCGACTTCCCCGACACCTTCCGCACGGCCGTGCAGATCCGCGACGAGATCAAGCAGCGCGGCTGGAAGACGGTGGTCGCCTTCCAGACGCGCAACCCGATGCACCGCGCGCACGAGGAGCTGTGCCACATGGCCATGGAGCGCCTCAAGGCCGACGGCCTGGTGATCCACATGCTGCTGGGCAAGCTCAAGGAGGGCGACATCCCCGCCCCGGTGCGCGATGCCTCGATCCGCAAGATGGTCGAGCTCTACTTCAAGCCCAACTCGGCGATGGTCTACGGCTACGGCTTCGACATGCTCTACGCCGGCCCACGCGAAGCGGTGCTGCACGCGATCTTCCGTCAGAACATGGGCGCTACCCATCTCATCGTCGGCCGCGACCATGCCGGCGTGGGCAGCTACTACGGCCCCTTCGACGCGCAGGCGATCTTCGAGAAGGACGTGCCGCCCGGCGCGCTGAAGATCCAGATCTTCGGCGCCGACAACACCGCCTGGTCCAAGAAGCTGGGCAAGGTGGTGATGATGCGCGAGGCGCCGGGCCACACGCCGGAGGACTTCATCAACCTGTCCGGCACCAAAGTCCGTGAAATGCTTGGCAAAGGCATGGATCTGCCGCCGGAGTTCTCCCGTCCCGAGGTCGCCCGGATCCTGATGGATTATTACCAGTCGATCGGTGGCTGACTTTAGCGCCGGATTCGGGGTAGTCTATTCATCGCATCGGGGGGAACGTGGTCATGGGGCATCGAGGGAATGAGCGGGGCAGCAGCGCCCGCAAGCTGATCACCGCCGTACTGCTGGCCCTGTGCTGTGCCCAGCCGGTCGCCGCGCAGGACGAGAAGCCCAAGATCTATCAGCATCGCGACGCCTCGGGCGTTCGCACCTTCAGCGATCTCAAGCGCGTGCGCGGCGCGCGCTTCCTCGGCGAATACACCTCCCGGCCGACCGCCGTGGCCTCCTGCCGCGGCATGACGCCGACCATGCTGGAGGCGCGCGGCGCCAAGTACGACGCCCTGTTCGCCGGGCACGCTCAGGCCCACGGCCTGGAAGCCGCGCTGATCAAGGCAGTGGCGCGCATCGAGTCCTGCTTCGACGTGCGCGCGGTTTCGCGGGTCGGCGCCCAGGGCCTGATGCAGCTGATGCCGCAGACGGCCAGCCAGCTCGGCGTCTCGGATTCGTTCGTGGCCGACAAGAACATCCGGGGTGGCGCCGCCTACCTGCGCGCCATGCTGGATCGCTTCAACGGCAACGTCGGCCTGGCGCTGGCCGCGTACAACGCCGGCCCGCAAGCGGTCGCGAAGTACGGCGGCATTCCGCCGTACCGGGAGACGCAGGACTACGTCCGCCGCGTCACCGCGCAATACCAGGAGTACCTGGCCCGCTCCAGGCCCACGCCGCAGCTCACGCAAGCGAGCTTCACCACCTCCTCGCGCTGACGCGCATCGTCGGACATTGACGTAGGCGGTTAGCGCAGCCGTCCGGCTGCCAGTGCTCTCCGCTGATCGTCCACTGGCATGACGTTTGCTCCAATGCCGGCAACATACGCCGTCCCCAAGAACCAGCATCGCGGATGAACGATTTCACACCCGTAGAGACCCGCAGGGGCCGTCTGCTTTCCGTCGCACCGACGCTCGCCGAGAAGCTTCGCCTGGAGGAGCTCAGCGCGTCGGCGATCGCCGCGGCGGCCAGGCTCAGCGAGAGCGATTTCACGCAGGAGTTCGCAAGCATCGGCGATTACCTCGCCGAGGCCCACAAGAAATTCCTGGACGGCATGCTCGGAAGGATGATCCACGAGGCCGGCAGCCTGCCGCCGGGCATCGAGCGGATCATGCGCTCCTCGCTGGCGCAGCTGAACGGCTGTCTGGAGCAGCGGGCGCTGCGCGGCTGGTTCGCAGAAGCTCGCCGCAAGGTGCCACGCGTGGCCGAGGAGCTGCACGTGCGCAATCGCGGCACGGCGATGATGATCTCCATCGAGCTCAAAGCTCTGCACTGCAGGCGACCGATGATCATCGCGCGGCTCTACTGCGCGATGATGCTCGAGGCGGCGCAGATGGAGGCCGACGCCGGCGGAGCGATCCCGGAGCTGCGTCAGGCGCTCAAGGACTTTCTGGCGATGTGGATCCCGGTTCGCGTGACCGGCTAGCCGGTGAAGGCCTTGCGGATCGCTTCCACGCGCTTCCGGTTGACGCCCAGGTCCGAGTAGCCCAGCCGCGAGGCCGAGCGCACCTGGATCGCCTTGCCGTCGCAGTAGAACTCCACGTCGTCCACGAAGCCCATCAGCGGCGTCGAGAACTCGGCATAGAGATAGTCCGGCCGCGACTCGACGACCTTGGCGCCCGGCATATCTTCGACGACGTCCCGCAGCTTCTTCATCGCCGTGGCGGCGTCGCCGGCGAAGCCCAGCGGCGCGACGTAGTGCGGTGAATCCGCCGGATCGCACTGGCTGCTGACGCAGTTGGGCTTGCGCGACACCGGCGCCAGCCTGCCGTTGGCGACGCCGATGTGGGCAGGTCGCTTGCCGCTGAACTTGAACATGGTTGTCTCCGTTGTTGCTGTGGCAATCGGGGCCAACGGCCCCTCCTACACTACTCCGGCGGTGCGTTGTCCGGCAGCCGCTCCACGCCTGCAAGGCTCGAGGCAAGGATGGCGTCGCGCACCAGCCGCACCGCGGCCATTCGTGGATAAGTCTTGCGCCAGACAAGCGCAACGCGCCGCGACGGCGCCGGCGCCACGAAGGGCCGTGCGGTCAGCGCTTCGGATTCGGTAGCACGATTCTCCACCGAGCTTCTGGGGACCACCGAGATGCCAAGTCCGCTGGCGACCATGTGGCGGATCGTCTCCAGCGAGCTGCCGGTGACCGGCCGCGGCGTATCCGGGTCATGGTCGACGCACTTGGGGCACGCGGCGATGACCTGCTCGCGGAAGCAGTGCCCGGCACCCAGCAGGAGCAGCGGCTCTTCGGCAAGGCGCTTGGCTGCGATCGACTTCTCCTTGCTCCAGCGATGGTCCGGCGGCAGCAGCACCACGAAGCTCTCGTCGTAGACCGGCCAGGCGCGCAGCCCGTCGACGTCCACCGGCAGCGCCAGGGCCGCCAGGTCCAGCTCGTTGTCGCGCAACTGCTGCAGCAGCACGGCCGTGAAGTTCTCCTCGATGACCAGCGGCATGCGCGGCGCCTTGCTGCGCAACAGCGGAACCAGGTGCGGCAGCAGGTACGGGGCGATGGTGTAGATCGCGCCGAAGCGCAGTGGGCCCACGAGCTCGTCCTGACCCTCGCGCGCCAGGTCCTTGATCAGCTCGGCCTCGGCCAGAACGCGCCGGGCCTGGCGGATGATCTTCTCGCCCGCGGTCGTGGGCCGAGCCTCGCCGCGGTTGCGCTCGAACAGCGGCACGCCGAGCTCTTCCTCGAGCTTCTTGAGCGCCACCGATAGCGTCGGCTGGGAAACGAAGGAGCGCTCGGCGGCGCGGCCGAAGTGCCGTTCCTTGTCCAGGTTCACCAGATAACGCAGCTCGGTCAGGGTCATGGAGCGATTTATGCTACACCGCGCGCAAGGCGAAACCGGCTAAGATTTCGCCTCGATTCGAGGGAGACGCTCCGCCTGCACGGAGCGCTAGAGGGGAATCCATGCGGTACATCGTTTTGCGCGCGGCGCTCGTCGTCGCCTCTTCGCTGTTTTCCGTTGCCACGTCTGGATCGGAGCCCGCCAGCGGCACTCTGACGGCTGAGAACACGGACGCCCATCCCCTCACTTATTCCGCCAGCGGCGCCGACAGCTTTGCGCTGACCATCGACCTGCCGTACGACTATCCGCAGAAGCATCCACAAACCTACATCCGCCTGCTGTTCAGCGGCAGCGTCGCAGGCGAATCGGAATCCGTCGACACCGACACGCCGACCGGCGACCCGGTCGACTCCACCGCCCATTGGGCCAACGGTCACGCGCTGACCGAGGGCGTCAACCAGGTGATCCTGGTGGCCAGCGGCGGCACGCGCGACATGACCGTCAACAATTCCGGCGGCGAAGGCGCGATCAGCGTGAGCATCGCGCTGACGCACATCCCCGACGATCCGGGCGACCCGACGCTGCCCTGGGCGGCGCAGGGTCCGGGCCCACGATTCGCGGTTCACACGCCGCGGTATTTCACCGGCGTGGGCCTGGACTATGCCGAGCCCACCATCGGCGTGAACCCGGTGACCGGCGACACCTTCTCCATCAACGCGCTGGACGTGCTGCGCACGCGCTTCGACGACAGCACCGCGCCTGCGCGCGATACCTGGGAGTCGAAGCCTGGGATCGAGAGCACGCTCGTGACGCTGGATCCGATCCTCACCGTGGACCCGGGCACGGGCCGCGTCTTCGCCTTGAACCTCGCCGGACCGATCAGCACCGCGGACTACAGCGACGACAACGGCGAGACCTGGCTGCCGGGCGGCAACGGCTTCCCCTCGAGCGGCGTCGATCATCAGGGCTTGGGCGCCGGCCCGTACCCGAGCACCGGCCTCGGTGCGCTGATCCCGCATCCGCTCTATCCCAACGCGATCTACTACTGCTCCCAGGGGATCGCCGACGCCTACTGCTCGCGCAGCGACGACGGTGGCGTCACCTTCAAGCCCCCGGCGGTGATCTTCCTGAACACGCAGTGCACCGGCCTGCACGGGCATCCGCAGGTCGCGCCCGACGGCACCGTCTACGTGCCGAACAAGGCCTGCAACATCAGTTCGCCCACCTTCGGTAACGGCGTGCACGGCGTGCTGGTATCGGAGGACGCGGGAGTCACCTGGAGCGTGCGCGCGGTCGGCGACGAGCTCTCCAACGCCCAAAACTCCAATGACCCGTCGGTGGCCATCGGCAAGGACAACACGGTCTACTTCGGCTACCACGGCCTCGATGGTCACCTCCGCGTTGCGGTGTCGCAGGACCACGGCCGCACCTGGTTCAACATCTTCGACGTCGGCGCCATCGCCGGTGTCCACGTCGGCCAGTTCCCGGCGATGGTCGCGGGCGACGCCGGCCGCGCCGCGATCGCGTTCGTCGGCACCGCCTTCCCCGAGCTGCCGCACTTCTTCGAGGGCGACGGCCTGCTCGCAACGGTCGACCAGCCCGACGAAGACATCGAGTTCCCCGGCGCGTGGTACGGCTACGTCGCGACGACCTACGATTACGGCGCGCACTGGCACGTCACCAAGGTGGCGCCGGACGACCTGCTGCAGGGCCCCAAGGGCCTGGGCGCCAGCGGCGAGAATCGCAACCTGCTCGACTTCAACGACGCCACCATCGACAACGAGGGCCGCGTGCTGGCCGCGTTCGCCGACGGCTGCGTCGGCCATTGCTCGCCAGGCCGGACCGGGCTTTCGCCGTCGGCGATGCGTATCGCCCAGATCGCGCGCCAGACCGGCGGGCCGCGCATGTACGCGGCGTTCGACCCGGTGGAGCCTGCGGTGCCGCCTGCGCCGCGCGTGAGCGGATGGCGCACGAAGGACTACGTCGTCCTGCAGATCGACGCCGACGATGCGGGCTCGCCGATCACCGGCTACGACATCGAACGCAACGGCACCCGCATCGCCACCCATTACCCGGCGACGAAGTATGTCGACACTTCGGCGAGCGACCCTGGCGCTTTCTACGTGTACACGGCCCGCGCGACCAATGCGCTGGGCGAAAGCGCCGACAGCAACACGTTCTCGGCCGTTGTCGATGAGCACGCGCCGGTGACGTCCGCGGTGTGCACGCTGCCGGGCCAGCTGTGGCTCGACCAGGTGGCCGAGCCGGGCGCGGAGACGCCGGAGTCCGACATCGTCAGCCTCGGCGTGGCCGAACCCGAAGATCAGCCGGGCAAGCTGGTCTTCACTGCGCAGATGCGATCGTTCGGCGGCTCCGCAAAGATCGCGTTCGATCACCCGCGCAACGGCCGCTACACGATCCAGATGGATCCGACGGCCACGACGGCGACCTACACGGATGGACGCTGGTTCTCGCGCACTTCCAGCCAGCTCGCGAACGTGTTCGCAGCGCTGCCGGCGCCTGCGCTCGACAGCAGCGCCGTGCGACCGGATGGCGTCATGACCGCGGTGGTCGACAAGGAGGCCTGGGATCTGAAGGCCGGCGACGTGCTCGGCAACATCCGCGTGCAGGGCGACCAGGTGGGGGGCAACGGCCAGATCTTCCTGCGGGATTATCTCGGCTACGACATCAACCAGCCGATCGTCGGCAACGATTTCTGCGCCAAGGGCGCGCACCTGGCGCCGCCAGTGATCCTCCTGCCGACGCCTACACCGGTGCCGGACCCGATCGCATCCAACGGTGAGAAGCGATTTGGCGGCGCCCTGGGCTGGCTTACGCTGCTGCCTCTCCTGCTCATCGCGCTGCGGCGGCGCATGCGCGCGCTGCTTGCCGCTGGCATCGCGCTGCTCTCCATCGCTGCCGGCGCCGCCGAGCCGGCCAGCGGCACGCTGACCGAGGCGAACACTGAGGCCAACCCGCTCATCTACACCGCCGACGGCAGCGACAGCTTCGCGCTGACCATCGCGCTGCCGGAGGATTACGGCCAGAAGCATCCGCAGACTTTCATCCGCCTGCTGTTCAGCGGCGACGTCGCCGGCGGCGAATCGGTCGATGCCGACACCACGACCGGCGATCCGGCCGATCCGACCGCGCATTGGGCCCAGGGCGGCAGCGCGGTCGATGAAGGCGTGGACCAGCTGATCCTGGTGCCCGATGGCGGCACGCGCAACACCGTCGTCAAGGCTGCCGGCAGCGGCCCGATCAGCGTCAGCATCGCGCTGGTGCGCATCGAGGACGCGGCGGCGGATCCGAGCCTGCCCTACGCAGCGCAGGGGCTCGGGCCCCGGTTTGCCGCTTACAAGCCGATCGATTTCCCCGGCATCGGCCTGTCCGCCGCGGAGCCCACGCTCGGCGTCAACCCGCAGACCGGCAGCGTGTTCTACATGAACACCATCGAGCCGCTGCGCGTGAAGTTCGACGACGCAACCTCGCCGGCACGGCACGTGTGGGAATCCGCGCCCGGAAACATCAGCAGCCTCGTCACTCTGGACCCCATCCTGACCGCCGACAGCACCACCGGGCGCATCTTCAACGTGCAGCTCGCCGGACCGATCAGCGCCGCCGAGTTCAGCGACGACGATGGCGTCACCTGGCTTCCGGGCGGCGAAGGATTTCCCGCTTCGAGCGTCGACCACCAGACGCTCGGCGCCGGGCCTTATCCTTCGACTGGACTTGGCGCGCTCATCCCGCATCCGCTGTATCCGAGCGCGATCTACTACTGCTCGCAGGGCGTGGCCATTGCCTACTGCTCGCGCAGCGACGACGGTGGCCTCACGTTCAAGCCATCGGTGCCGCTCTACACGGCAGTGACGACCGGCACCAGCACCGATCCCACGACCATCATCAACAACTGCACCGGCATCCACGGCCATGTGAAGGTCGCTCCCGACGGCACCGTCTACGTGCCCAACAAGGGCTGCCAGCTCGACGTGCCCGTGCTCGGCGCCGGTCACCCGGGTTTGCTGGTCTCCGAGGACGCCGGCCACATCTGGGCCGAGCACCAGGTCTCCGACCAGGTGTCCGGCTACATCAGCAAGACCGATCCGTCCGTAGCCATCGGCCGCGACAACACTGTCTATTTCGCTTACGTGCCGTTCACCGGACACCTGCGCGTATCGGTGTCGCAGGACCACGGGCAGACCTGGTTCAACGATCTGGACGTCGGCGCCCTCGCGGGCATCCAGAACGCCGTCTTTCCCGCCGTGGTCGCCGGCGACGCGGGCCGCGCCGCCGTGGCGTTCGTCGGCACGCGGTTTCCGGAAATGCTGTCGTTCTACAGCTCCACCCTCGACTTCAACTTCCCCGCCCAGTCCATCGACTATCCGGGCAGCTGGCATCTCTACATCGCCAGCACGCTGGATTACGGCGCCCATTGGTTCATCGAACAGGTGGCGCCGGACGACGTCGTCCAGGGCCCCGGCGGCATCGGCAATGGCGGCAGCGATCGCAACCTGCTGGATTTCAACGACGCCGTCATCGACACCGAGGGCCGCGTGCTGGTGAGCTACGCCGACGGCTGCCTGGGCGCGTGCTCGCGCGGGACGCAGGGACATTTCCATCGCGTTGCGGTGATCGCGCGCCAGACCGGCGGGTCGCGGATGTACGCGCAGTTCGACCCGGTCGAGCCCGCTGCGCCGGCGGCGCCGCGCCTGAGCGGCTATCGCACCCGCGCCTACACCGTGCTCGACGTCGACACCGACAACGGCGGCAGCCCGATCACGGGCTACACCATCGAGCGCGACGGCGCCGTGCTCGCGGCAAATTACCAGGGCACCCGCTTCGTCGACATGACAGCCAACGCGCCTGGCGCGACCTATCGCTACACCGTGACGGCGCGCAACGCGCAGGGTGAAGGCGCTCCGAGCAACGACTTCGCGCCGCTGGTCGACGAGCGCGCGCCGGTCACCTCCGCCGTCTGCACGCTGCCCGGTCAACTGCATCGGGACGAGGTTGGCGAGCCGGGCGCGCGGCCGCCGTGGGCCGACCTGGTGAGCCTGGGCATCGCCGAGCCCGCCGATCAACCCGGCAAGCTGGTGTTCAGCGTCACCAACGCCGCGGCGATCCCGCTGCAGGGCGAGGCCGCGTTCGTGATCTCCTTCGACCATCCCAACGCGCGGCGATACAGCATCACCATCGACGCCGACAGCACGACGGTGAGCTACACCGACGGGCGCTGGCACGCGAGCACCAGCGACCAGACGGCGAGCATCCTCACGCCGGTGACCGACACGCCGGCGCTGGACGCCAGCGGCATCGACGCCAACGGCGTGGTCAGCGCCGTCCTCGACAAGGCGGCCTGGGACCTTGCACCTGGCGACATGCTGAAGAACGTGACCGTGCGCACGCTGCCGCTGGCCGGCCGCGCGCTGGTGTTCGTGCACGACGATCTGGGCTACGACGTCTCGCAGCCGATCGTCGGCAACGACTTTTGCGAGAAGGGCGCGGTGCTGCCGCCGCCGGTGATCGACGTCGGGCCGGTGACGCCTGCGCCGACCGTGAGCACCGTGGAGAACCGCTTCGGCGGCGCGCTGGATCTGGCGGCGCTGCTCGGCCTGTTCGGATGCGCGGCGCTCAGGCGAGCCAGTCGCGGGGCTTGAGGAATTTCTCGTAGAGCTCGGCCTCGGGCGTGCCCGGGGCCGGCTTGTAGTCGTAGCGCCATGCGGCCAGCGGCGGCATCGACATCAGGATCGACTCGGTGCGACCGCCAGACTGCAGGCCGAACAAGGTGCCGCGATCGTGCACGAGGTTGAACTCGACGTAGCGGCCGCGCCGGTAGAGCTGGAAGTCGCGCTCGCGCTCGCCGTGCACGGTATGACGGCGCCGCTCGACGATCGGCGCGTAAGCCGGCAGGAAATGATTGCCTACGCTCTGCATCAGGCCAAAACTTTCGGCGAAGCCCCCCCGGCTCCAGTCGTCGAAGAACAGCCCGCCGATGCCGCGCGGCTCGCCGCGGTGCGGCAGGAAGAAATAGTCGTCGCAGGCTTTCTTGAACCGGGCGTAGGTGTCGGCGCCGAACGGCGTGCACGCCTCTCGTGCCGTGTGGTGCCAGTGGCGCGCGTCCTCCTCGAAGCCGTAATAAGGCGTGAGGTCGAACCCGCCGCCAAACCACCACACTGGCGCCGCGCCGGCGGACTCGGCGATGAGGAAGCGCACGTTCATGTGCGCGGTCGGCACGTAGGGGTTGCGTGGATGCAGCACCAGCGACACGCCCATCGCCTTGAAGCCGCGGCCGGCGAGCTCAGGCCGCTGCTTGGTCGCCGACGCGGGCAGCTGCCGGCCATGGACGCTGGAAAGCGCCACGCCGGCGCGCTCGAACAAGGGGCCGTCCGCGAGAATGCGTGTGTCGCCGCCGCCGGAGAGGCTGGAGCCTTCGCTGGCCGGGCGCTCCCACGCGTCGTGACGGAACGACGCCTGGCCATCGAGCCTTTCCAGATCGCCGCAGATCCGATCCTGCAGTCCGCGCAGATACGCGAGCACGGCACCGGCGTCGGGCGGCGCCGTGCTCATGCCCGGATCAGCTCGCCGGTCTGCACATCGCGAATGGGTGTCGGCCGTTCCAGCCCGCCGAGATCACCGGGCACGACGTAGTCGAGGCGGTTGCCGAACTGCCGCTGGACCTGCATGCGCGTGCGCAACGGCGGCCGCTGCGAGCGATTGGCGCTGGTGGAGACCAGCGCGCTGCCGTACTCGCGGCACAGGGCGGAGGCGACCGGATGCGCAGTGACGCGGACCGCGATCTGCGGGCGCCCGCCGGTGATCCACGGCGGCACCGAAGGCGACGCTGGCAGCAGCCACGTCGCGGGCCCGGGCCAGCTCGCCAGCGCCGGCTCGTGCTGCGTCGTCAGCGGATCGGCGACGAAAGGCCAGAGCTGCTCGAAGCTGTCGGCGATGAGGATCAGACCCTTGCGCCAGTCGCGACGCTTGAGCGTGAGGAGGCGCGAAACGGCGGCGCGATTCAGCGGATCGCATCCCAGTCCCCACACCGCTTCGGTGGGATAGGCGATGACGCCGCCGGCGCGCAGCGCGGCGACCGCGTGCTGCAGGTGGAGTCGATTGGCTTCCCGCGCGTTGGTCATGCGCGCAAGAGTACCCGAAGCCGCGTACGGATCAGCCGGGCGTTTCGCTCTTGGCGACTGCGACCTTCTTGGCCTTTGGCTTGGCCTTGGCCTTTTTCGCGGGCGCCTTCTTGGCTTTTGTCGTTCCGGCAGCGGCTTCGGGCGCGTCTTTGGTGGGCGCCTTTCTGGCTTTCTTCGCCTTGACCGGATTCTGCTCCAGCAGCAGCGCCTCGCAGTCTGCTTGCGTCAGCGACTCGGGCTCCTTGCCGCGAGGGATGCGCGCCTTGCGCGTGCCGTCGGTGATGTACGGTCCGAAGCGGCCCTTGATGACGCGGATCAGCAGGTCGTCCGGGCCCGTGAACTTGGTGATCGTCGCCGCCTCGATCGCGGCTTTCTTCTGCTCGATCAGCTCCAGCGCGCGCGGCAGCTCCACCGTGTACGGATCGTCGTCCTTCTTGAGCGACACGAAGTTCTTGCCGTAGCGCACGTAAGGGCCGAAGCGGCCGATGTTGATCTCGATCTCGTCGCCGGTCGCCGTCTGCCCGAGCTTGCGCGGCAGCTTGAAGAGCTCGAGCGCCTGCGGCAGCGTGATCGTGTCGATGCGCAGCTTGCCCGGAATACCGGCGAATTTCGGCTTCTCCGGATCGTCCTTGGTGCCGATCTGCACCATCGGCCCGAAGCGTCCGAGCCGCGCGGACACGGGACGCCCGCTGACCGGATCGGTGCCCAGCTGCCGATCCTCGGAGATCTCCTGGCGCTTGAGCTCCATCTTCTCGTCGATGATCGGCTTGAAGGCGTTCCAGAATTCCTTGAGCACCGGCACCCATTCGCGCTCGCCGCGCGAGATCTCGTCGAGCTCGTCCTCCAGGTGCGCGGTGAACTGGTAGTCGACGTAGTGCGCGAAGTGCTCGGTCAGGAAGCGGTTGACGATCATGCCGACGTCGGTCGGGATGAAGGCCTTGCCTTCCAGGTGCACGTACTCGCGCGCGACCAGCGTGGAGATGATCGACGCGTAGGTCGACGGCCGGCCGATGTCGTACTCCTCCAGCGTCTTCACCAGCGAGGCTTCGGTGTAGCGCGGCGGCGGCTCGGTGAAGTGCTGCTCGGGGAGGACCTCGAGCAACTTGACCACGTCGCCGACGGCGAGCGCCGGCAGACGCTTCTCGTCGTCCTCCTCGTCCTCGGCGGTGCGATCGACGAAGGTCTCGGCGCGCACGTTGTAGGCGGCCAGGAATCCAGGCTCGATCAGGACGGAGCCGTTGGCGCGGAACGCGTGCGGCGCGCCGGCGCGCAGCTCCACCGCCACGGTGTCGAACACGGCCGGCATCATCTGGCAGGCGACCGCGCGCTTCCAGATGAGGTCGTAGAGCTTGGCCTGGTCCTGACTCAGCGCGTGCGCGACCTCCTTGGGCAGGCGCAACGCCGACGTCGGACGGATCGCCTCGTGCGCTTCCTGGGCGTTCTTGGACTTGGCCTTGTAGTAGCGCGCCTCCGGCGGGCAGGCAGCGTTGCCGTACTGCGTCATGATCACGTGGCGGATTTCTTTGAGCGCTTCCTCGGCCAGGTTCACCGAGTCGGTGCGCATGTAGCTGATCAGGCCGACGGTGTCGCCGCCGATGTCGACGCCTTCATAGAGCTGCTGCGCCGTCTGCATGGTGCGGCGCGCGGTGAAGCCGAGCTTGCGGTTGGCCTCCTGCTGCAAGGTCGAGGTGGTGAACGGCGGTGCCGGATTGCGGCGGCGCTGCTTCTTGTCGACGGTGGCGACCTTGAGCTCGCCGCGCGAAGCCTCGAGGATTTTCTTCTTGGCGGACTCGGCGCCGCCGGCCGCGGTCAGCGTGAACTGCTCGACCTTCTGGCCGTCGAGCTCCACCAGCCGCGCGCCGAACGCCTGCCGGTCCTTCTCCGCCCGCGCCTCGACGGTCCAGTACTCCTGCGGCACGAACTTGCGGATCTCCGCCTCGCGCTCGCAGATAAGGCGCAGGGCCGGAGACTGCACGCGGCCGGCCGACAGGCCCGGCTGCACCTTGCGCCACAAAAGCGGCGAGAGATTGAAGCCGACCAGGTAGTCCAGCGCCCGGCGCGCCTGCTGGGCGTTGACCAGGTCGGTGGAGATCTCGCGCGGATTGTCGACCGCGTTCTTCACTTCCTTGGCGGTGATCTCGTAGAACACCACGCGCTTGACCGGCTTGCCCTTGAGCAGGCCCTTCTCCCGCAGGATCTCCACCAGGTGCCAGGAGATGGCCTCGCCCTCGCGGTCAGGGTCGGTCGCGAGGTACAACGCGTCCGCTTTCTTGACCGCTGCGCTGATGGCGCGCACGTGCTTCTCGTTGCGGGCGATGACCTCGTACTTCATCGCGAAATCGGCGTCCGTATCCACCGCGCCATCCTTGGGGACCAGGTCGCGGACGTGGCCATAGGAGGCCATCACCTCGAAGTCCTTGCCGAGATACTTCTTGATTGTCTTCGCCTTGGCAGGCGACTCGACGATGACCAGATTCATTGGAGCTTATGGGCGGAAACGGCGTCGCAGCGCCTTATTGGGCGCAAGCTTATAACGTGCGCGTTTGCGCGATGTCCAGCCAGTGGAAAGGATTTACGGCGCTCAAACGCTTGCGGCGCAAGCGTTTTGGAGGTTTCTTCAGTGCAGCCAGTCGCCGCTGTAGTAAACCATGTCCTCGACCTGCACCGCCTGCTCCTCCGAGCCGGGCATGTTGACCAGCACCAGCAGCACCACCCATTTGACGCGCTCGACGTCGACGTCGTCCTCCAGCGCCATCAGCCGGTCGATGACGAGCTCGCGATTCTCCGGGGAGAGGATGCCCAGCTGCTCCAGGTACATCAGGAAGCCGCGGCACTCGGTCGCGAGCTTGTCCTGCTCCTCGCGCGCGTAGACGCGGATCGCCGAACCCGGACCGAACTGCAGCGGCAGCTGGCCTTCGCGGCCCAGGCCGTCGAGCCAGGCGAACGCGTGCTGGATCTCCTCGTCGGGGAAGCCTGCGCCGACGAGCTCGGTGTGCAGCGTGGAGTGGTAGTCGGCGTCGGAGAATTCGCCGAGCCGGTAGTTCTCGAAGAGATACATCAGAACGTCGAGGACGCTCTCCTTCATGCGATCCATTCTGCCGACGAATTCGGAAATGCGCCAGAGCGGTGTTCGCGCGCTTCGATGCGGGAAGCTCCCGCGTGACCGTCGTGAATCCATCCCTGGAGCCTGCGTATGCGACGTCGTGTCGCATACGCTCCCGCGGAAGCTTCCCGCATCTCGTCCCACCACGGTCGCTGCGGACGCCGGGCGTCCTTCCAGGAACGTACGCGCCAGGGACGGCGCGTCCGTAGGCTACATGGACGTATTCATGCCGGTCCTGGAAGGACGCCCGGCGTTCGCTTCGCCGTCACCCTCTGCGCATGAACGCGCCACCCGGCACCGCCGCGATCAGCCCTTCGAGCTCCAGGATCAGCAGCACCGACGAGAGCTCCTCCACCGGCATCGCGACGCGCTCCATCAGCACGTCGAAGCTCGTCGCGGAATGGCCGACGGCCTCGAGGACCTTGCGCTGCGATGCATCGACCTTGGGCTGCAGCGCGCTGACGGTTTCGCGCGCCGGCACGCGCAGGCCCAGCTGCGGCGCCACCTCCTCGAGAATGTCGCGGGCGCTGTCGACCAGCTTGGCGCCCTGGCGGATCAATGCATGACAGCCTTTCGCCGCTGGGTTGTGGATCGAGCCGGGGATGGCGAACACGTCGCGGCCCTGCTCCATCGCCAGCCGCGCGGTGATCAGCGATCCGCTGCGCGCGGCCGCCTCCACCACGAGCACGCCGAAGGCGAGCCCCGAGATGATGCGGTTGCGCCGCGGGAAGTTCTCGGACAGCGGCGCGACACCGGTCGGAAACTCCGACACGAGCAAGCCTTTCGCTGCGATCTCGTGCGCCAGCTCGCGATGCTTGGCCGGGTAGACCCGGTCGAGGCCAGTGCCGCACACGGCGATGGTGCCGCTGCCGGACTCCAGCGCCCCGCGATGCGCAGCGCCGTCCACGCCTTGCGCCAGGCCGCTGGTGACCACGAGGCCCGCGCGGCCCAGGACCGCGGCGAACTTGTGGGCGTTGTCCAATCCCTCCGGAGTCGCGGCGCGCGCACCGACGACGGCGATCTGGGGCGCAGAGAGCAGCCCGACGTCGCCTTGGCAGAACAATGCGATCGGCGGCTGGGAGATCTGCCGCAGCAGCTGCGGGTAGCGCTCGTCCGACAGCGGGATCAGCGCGCGGCCCTCTGCAGCCAGCCACGCAAGATCGCGTTCGATGCCGACGGTGTCGGGATTGGAGATGCCGGCGTGAAGCGCGAGCGGAAGTCCGGATTGGCTCCAGCGCGAGGGACCGGCCTTCAGGATTTCAGTCGCGGAGCCGAAGCGCTCCAGGAGTCGCGCGCCCGTTCCACCGCCGATGCCGGGGGCGCGGACCAGGGTCAGCCATGCGCGAAGGTCCGCCTCTTCGCCCGCGCCCACGCGGTGAGCCCGCGATCAGTCCCGCTCGCCAGAGCGCGGCTTCTCGACCTTGTCCAGCACGTGGATCGCCTTGGTGGCTTCCATCACCAGCCCGTAGCTCACCTTCTGCCCGACCTTGAAGATCAGCATGACGCCCGCGTACTCGTCCGGCAGCTGCACGCGGCCGGCGCCGTAGGGATCGCGCACGCGTCGCCCGGCCTGCAGGATCGACAGCACGTGCCCTGGCTCCATCCCGTCCCGGTCGCCGCGGTTGATCGTCGCGATCTTGTACTGGCCCACCTGCGAGAGGGCCTCGAACACCGAGATGATCCGCCCCCCCACCGCATCCTTGGGCGCATGCGGATAGAAATTGGCCTCGAACAGGCCCGTCTCCAGCGGCAGCAGGCGATCGCCGGCGTGGACCTCGCGCCGGGCGGTGACCAGCTCGACCTTCGACAGCTTGCCGAACTCGCGCATCTCGGCTTCGGCGGTGGGTATGGCCTCGTAGCCGAGCACTTCCCCGCTGTCGGGATCCTTGTAGACCTGGCCGCGGCGCACGACCTCGTAGCCGCTGAGGACCGGCTGCTGCACGTTCTTGATGTAGGCCGCCATGCGCGACGAGCCTTCGATCACGTCCTGGTTGAAATCGACGATGTACGGCGCGCGGTTGAGCTCGTCGCGGGAGACCACGCGCGGTCCGCGCAGGAATTCGCGGATCGCGTCGATCGGGATGGTCGGGATCGCCTGGTCCAGCGGCAGCTCGCGGATCTGCGGCGAGAGCTTCTCGGTACGGTTCTCGGCGGCGATGTCGCCGGCCGGAACTATCTGCGGTCGCTTGTTCTTGTAGACCAGCAGCAGCGTCTGGCCGGGATAGATCAGGTGCGGATTGGTGACCTTGGTGTTGTTGGTGGTCCAGACCTCGGGCCACTGCCAGGCGTCCTTCAGGAATTTCTTGGAGATGGCCCAGAGGGTGTCGCCCTTCTTGACCGTGTAGCGCAGGGGCGCGTCTTCCTGCAGCCGCACCTCGGGCGTGGATACCGTCGCGGTCGTCGCCGGCGCCGTCTGGGCAGCCGCGGCGCTGGTCAGCAGCAGTCCTCCCAAAAGCGCTGCGGCCCGGCGCAGGGCGCGGGCACGGATAACGGCAGGCTCAAACTGGTTATACTTTTGCACGGCTCGCGACTCCCCACGGACGCCGGTTGGATTCTGGCATAAATGGCCCGCGGCGCAAGCTCTAAGCGTAAGAAGATCGTCTGATTTATCGACATGGCCCTCCTGCAGATCCTGCATCACCCTGACCCCCGTCTGCGCGAGAAAGCGCGCCCGGTCGAGCGTTTCGACGCCGCCCTGCAGCAGCTGATCGACGACATGTTCGAGACCATGTACGCGGCCCCAGGCGTTGGCCTCGCAGCCACCCAGGTGGGCATCGCCCAGCGCGTCGCGGTGATGGACTGCGCGTCCGAGGAAGGCAAGCGTGAGCCGATCGTGGTGATCAACCCCGAGATCCTGGAGCCGGCCGACGCCGAGGAGGTCGACGAAGGCTGCCTGTCGGTGCCGGGCGTGCGCGACAAGCTCAAGCGCTATCGGCGGGTGAAGCTGAAAGCCCTGGACCGCCAGGGCGAGCCCTACGAGCTCACGGCCGAGGGGCTGCTGGCGCAATGCATCCAGCACGAGGTCGATCACCTGAACGGCAAGCTCTACATCGACCATCTCTCCAGCATCAAGCGCGAGCGGCTGATGAAGAAGATGCGCGAAGAGCAGGCCGGAGCCGACCGATAGCGCCGCGGGCAGACGCCGTTTGAGGCTCGTCTTTGCCGGCACGCCGGAGTTCTCGGTGCCGGCCCTCGAGGCGCTGCACCAAGCCGGTCACCAGATCGTCGGCGTCTACTCGCAGCCCGATCGTCCCGCCGGCCGCGGTCGCAAGCTCACCGCCGCGCCGGTCGCGTTGCGTGCGCAGCAGCTCGGGCTGCCCACGTTCAAACCCGAGAAGCTCATCGGTCCAGCCGTCGACGAGCTCCGCGCGCTGCGTCCTGAGGTCATGGTGGTGGTCGCGTACGGGCTGATCCTGCCGCCGTCGGTTCTCGACGTGCCGCCCCTGGGCTGCATCAACATCCACGCCTCCCTGCTGCCGCGCTGGCGAGGCGCGGCCCCGATCCAGCGTGCGCTCCTGGCTGGCGATCGGGAGACCGGCGTCACCATCATGCGCATGGACGCAGGTCTCGACACGGGTCCGATGCTGCTCACCGGAACAGTGCCGATCGGATCCGACACGACGGCGGGCGACCTGCTCGCCTCGTTATCCGCGCTCGGCGCGCAGCTCGTGGTCGAGGCTTTGCGCGGCCTGGAGGCCGGCACGCTGCGCGACGCGCCGCAGCCCGAGCAGGGTGCGACCTACGCCAAGAAGATCTCCAAGGAAGAGGCGCGGCTCGACTGGCGATCGACAGCCGACGAGCTGGCGCGCCGCGTGCGCGCGTTCAACCCGGCGCCGGTCGCCTGGAGCGAGATCGGCGGCGAGCGCGTCCGCGTCTACGAAGCGCATCCCCTGCCCGGCCGGATCGGCGGCGAGTCGGGCGCGGTGCTCGACGTCAGCGACCGTGGACTCGCCGTCGCGTGCAGCGACGGCGCACTGCTGATCCGCCAGCTGCAGCGGCCGGGCGGCACGCCGATGGCGGCGCACCAGGGCGCGCGCGGATGGATAGGCAAGACGTTCACATAGGCCTCCATTCCGGCTCGCCCGCGCGCTCGGGCGTTTTCGGCGGCGCGGTCGCGCTCCATTGCACGCCGCGCGTCAGGTACATCACCGCGCTGAGCACGACGAAGAGCCCGGTCGACCCCACCAGCAGCGCGTAATCCTCGGCGCGCAGCAGCACGTAGAGCAATCCGTACAGCGCCGCGATGAGGCTTGCGATCGCGGCAGCGCGTGGCCATGCCTTGAGGACGGCACGGCTGTAGAGCCCGACCTGCGCGGTGATCGCCGCGCTGGCGACGACGTATGCCGCTGCGAATCCCAGGTGCTCGGCCAGCGACAGCTCGAGCAGGTAGAACAGGCACATGCCGGCGCCGGCCAGCAGGTATTGGACGGCGTGCGTGCGCACGCCGCCGCGGACCTCGAACAGCCAGATCGCGACGAACGTCAGGGCGATGAAGAGTCCCGCGTACTTGAGGCTGCGCTCGCTCATCCGGTAGGGATCGACCGGGAAGCAGAAGTCGACGCCGAAGCGCGAAGCCTCGAGCGTCTTCTCGCTGACGTCGCCGCGCTGCCAGGCGTTGGGGAATCCGCGCGCGACGTACGGGATCGACCAGCTCGCCGAGAATCCGGATGCGCCGATCTCGCGCGCCTTCGGCAGCCAGCTTCCCTGGAAGCTCGGGTGTGGCCAGGAGGACTGGATCGTCGCCTGCGTCTGGCGGCCGAGTGGCGTGAAGTAAAGACCGCCGCTGCCGCGCAGGTTCAGGGCGATGGAGAACTCCCCGCCCTCGGCCTTGAGCTCCGGCAGCGTCACGCGCAGGCCGCTCGTCTCCGCGAAGTCCTCGCGTCCGGGCTCGAAAGCGTGGTCGGCTCCGTTCCACCGCAGCGTCGGCGCGGAGTCCACCGCGTGGATGTCCGAGAGACGCATCACCAGCTGGACCTTGTCCAGGAGCACCGTGCCGTCGATGCCCAGCGCCGCGGCGTCGAGGCGCGGCAGCTGTCCACGCAGTGTCGTGCGCGCCGTGAAGACCGGCACGGCGAAGATGCCGCGGCTGCGGTTCTGCACGTCGACCTTGGCGTCGATGTCGAGCGTCTCCGGCAGGAACACCGCTTCGTGCGTCTCGTCGGCGAGCTTGGACCCCGCCGCGTCGCTCTTGCGCAGCCGGTAGGGAACAACCAGGAACGGCCCGGTGACGCTTTGCGTTCCGCCCCAGCTGCTCGCGATCTCCGCCGCGGCGCGGTCGCGCGTGGCCGCGCGCTCGGTGCCCAGGGCGCCGATCATGGAGACCGGGATCTGCAGCACCAGCACCAGGAATCCGAGCAGCAGGATCTTGAGCGCCGAGGACTGGAACAAGCGGCCGAAGACATCCGTGCGATCACTCGACATGGTCGATTCCCCTGATGACGATCCGTGGCGGCGGCGCCGGGCGGGTCGCGCGCAAGGCGACGGTCCACAGCCCGGTCGCGAGCAGCAGGACCGCCAGCGTGCGACGCCCGGACAAGGGCGTCGCGGATGGGGGTCCGTCCGCCCGCGCCGCGCCCGGCAGGACGGAGACGAGCAGCACACAACCGACGAAGACGATCACACGCAGATGCATTGGCTTTCCTTGATGGTGGCGGCGTCCGTCCACGAGCGCAGAGGATCCGTGGGGAGCAGACCTGCACTTAAGGAAGTGCGTGGACGGACGCCAAAGTGGTTTCATGGCGAGGCAGTCTCCGCGCGCGCAGTGCAGCCGCAGCGAGCGCGCGGTGCAACTCCCAAGGAAGGTTGTGCAACTGCGGTGCAAGCGCCGGCGCCGATCAGCCGGGCTGATAATCTCGCGGCATGCAGAAAATCCTCATCGTCGACGACGACGCGCACATCCGCGAGGTCGTCACTTTCGCGCTGGAGAAGGCCGGCTTCGCGGTCACGGCGGCGGAGAACGGCGAGCAGGCGCTGCGTCGCTTTTCCGCCGAGCGCCCGGCGCTGGTGGTGCTCGACATCCTCATGCCCGAGCTCGACGGCACCGAGGTCTGCCGGCAGCTGCGCGCCGATCCCGCCAATCGCAGCGTGCCGATCATCTTCGTCTCTTCCAAGGACGACGAGGTCGATCGCATCGTCGGCCTGGAGCTCGGCGGCGACGATTACATCGGCAAGCCGTTCTCGCCGCGCGAGCTGGTCGCACGCGTGCGCGCCTGCCTGCGTCGTGTTTCGGCGCCTGCGGAAACGCGGCCCGCGCTGCTGCGGCATGGACGGTTGACGCTCGACACCGAGCGCTATCAGGCCGCCTGGGATGGCCAGATGCTCGTGCTCACGCTCACCGAGTTCGGCATCCTGCGCACGCTCCTCGCGCGGCCGGGGAAAGTCTGCTCGCGCGACCACCTGATGGATCAGGCCTACGAGCTGCACAAGGTCGTGTCCGACCGGACCATCGACAGCCACGTGCGGCGCGTGCGCTCCAAGTTCGCCGCCATCGGCGCCGATCCCATCCAGACCGTGCACGGCATCGGCTACAAGCTCGGCGACTGCGAATGAATTTGCGCCGCGTGCGGCTGCGCACGATCCTGCTCCTGATCAACCTGATGATCCTGGCGCTGCCGCTCGGCGGCATCTTCTGGCTGCGCATCTACGAGAGCGCGCTGGTGCGGCAGACGCAGTCCGAGCTGATCGCCCAGGGCGTGTTCGTCGCGTCGACCTTCGACGCGATCTTCACGCGGCTGACGGCGCCGCAGCCCGGCGTCAAGGCGACACTCGACGCGGCGCGCTACGGCAACCCGTTCACGGCGCCGCTGCCGCCTGCGGATCCGGAGGGACGCTGGCGCCCGCAGCCCGCGGACCTGGATCTCGCCACCGACTTCATCCATCCGCGTCCGCCGGAAGCGGCGCCCGGCAAGCCGGCGGACTTCCTCGCCCAGCGCGTCGGCATGGAGCTCACGCCGATCCTGCGCAGCGCGCAGACGGTCACGCTCGCCGGCATCCGCGTGGTCGACTATCAGGGCGTGGTCGTCGCCTCCACCAGCGAGGACTTCGGGCGCTCGCTGCTGAACCACGAGGAAGTCCAGCGCGCGCTGGCCGGCGAGCCGATGAGCCTGATGCGCTCGCGCGCGTCCGATTCGCCGGACCCGAGCTTGAGCTCGATCAGCCGCGGCACGCGCATCCGCGTGTTCGTCGCCGTGCCGATCGTGCATCGCGATCGCGTCCTTGGCGCGGTGCTGCTGGCGCGAACGCCGGCGAACATCCGCCAGGCCATCTACGGCAAGCGCAAGCCGCTGATCGGCGCCGGCCTGGTCCTGCTAGCGGTGGTGCTGGCGCTGTCGCTGCTCGTCTCCGCGACGATCGCGCGCCCGGTGCAGAACCTCATCGCCCAGGCGCGGCGTGCTTCGCGCGGGGAGCAGGGCGCGGTGACGCCGCTGACGCATCCCGGCACGCGGGAGATCGCCGAGCTCTCGGAAACCGTCGCCTCGATGGCGCAGACCCTGGAGAGCCGCGCCAAGTACATCCGCGATTTCGCCGCGCACGTGTCGCACGAGTTCAAGACGCCGCTCACCGCGATCCAGGGCGCGGTCGAGCTCTTGCGCGATCACGCCGAGACGATGTCGACCGAGGAGCGGGTGCGCTTCCTCAACATCCTCTCCGCCGACGCGCAGCGCCTGGAGAATCTGGTGCGCCGGCTGCTCGAGCTCGCGCGCGCGGACGTGATGCGCGTCGGCGCCGAATCGTGCGATCTGGCCAGCGTTCTCGGCGCGACCGTGGCACGCTACCGGCAGGCCGGCATGCCCATCGCGGTGCCGGCCGATTTACCTGCGATGCGGGTGGCGATGAGCGCGGAGGTCCTGGATTCGGTGATCAGCAACCTGCTGGACAACGTGCGCCAGCACGCGGCCGATGCGCGCGCGCGCATCGACTGGCGCGCGCAGGCAACCGATGCCGTGATCACCGTCGCCGACGAAGGCCCCGGCATTTCCCCGGCGAACGCCCAGCGCATCTTCGAGCCGTTCTTCACCACGGCGCGCAAGCTCGGCAACACTGGCCTCGGGCTTGCGATCATCCGCTCGCTGCTCGTCGCGCATCGCGGCGACATCGCGCTGATCCCCGCCGAGCGCGGCGCGCAATTCCAGATCCGGCTGCCGCGCACGTGACCGCCCCGCCGGACGTCCGGGCCGAAGCCGCCCGCGCCATCGCCCGCGTGCTCGAGGGCCGCAACCTCGACGAGTCGGTGACCCAGGCCGCGCGCGCGGGCGCGCTGGATGGCGCGCTGCTCAAGGCCCTGGCGTTCGGCGTGGTGCGCGATCACGCGCTGCTGTCCGCGCTCGCCGGTCGCATGCTGCAGAAGCCGCTGGACCGCGAGCCCGAAGTGCACGCGCTGCTGCTGTCGGGCCTGTTCCAGCTGCGATCGATGCGCGTGCCGGCGCACGCTGCGGTGTCCGCGACCGTTGGCGCCGCCGACGCGCTAAACAAGTCGTGGGCCAAGGGCCTGGTGAACGCGCTGCTGCGGCGCTACCTGCGCGAGCGCGAGGCGCTGGAGGCCGCGCTGCCGACGGGACCGGCGATCCGCTTCTCGCATCCGGCCTGGCTGATCGAAGCGCTCAAGCGCGACTGGCCGGAGCGCTGGGAAGAGATCCTGGCCGCCAACCAGCAGCCCGGTCCGATGACGCTGCGCGTCAACCGCCGCCGCGGCTCGCGCGACGAATACCTGGCCGCGCTGCGCGACGTGAAGCTGGAGGCGGCGCCCGTCGAGCACGCGCCCGACGCCATCGTGCTCGCCGAGCCGGCGCCGGTGGACAAGCTGCCGGGGTTCTCCGACGGCGCGGTATCGGTGCAGGACGCGGCCGCACAGCTGGCGGCGCCGCTGCTGGACCTGCAGCCGGGCCAGCACGTGCTCGATGCGTGCGCCGCGCCGGGCGGCAAGTCGGCGCACATCCTGGAGCTCGCCGACGTGCGGCTGTTGTCGCTGGATTCGGACGCCCAGCGCCTGCAGAAGCTGCGCAGCAACTTCGCGCGCCTGAAGATCGAGACGACCTGGAAGCGCGCCGACGCCACGCGTCCGTCGACCTGGGCCGAGGGTCTGACATTCGACCGCATCCTCGTCGACGCGCCCTGCTCCGCCACCGGCGTCATCCGCCGGCATCCCGACATCAAGCTCCTGCGCCGCGCCGAGGACGTGCCGCAGACCGCGGCCGTCCAGCTGCGCCTGCTGCACATGCTCTGGCCCTTGCTCAAGCCGGGCGGCGTGCTGCTGTACGCGGTGTGCTCGACGCTCAGCGAGGAAGGCGTCGACGTCGCGCAGAAATTCCTGGCGGCGCAGCCGGAAGCCGAAGACGCGAAGATCGAAGCGGATTGGGGCGAAGCCTGCACCGTCGGACGACGCATCGCGCCGGGTGGGTCGTTCGACGGCTTCTACTACGCGCGGCTGCGCAAGCGCGCGTAATCAATCCGGCGTGCCGGTCCAGGCGCGGATGACCGTGGGCGCGTTGGCCTGCGCCTGCGTCCACATCACCGAGAAGCGATCGCCGACGCGATCGAAGCCGATGTAGTCGCGCACCTGCGGGTTGCCGGTGTACTGCGCGCTCTCGCTCGACAGCCGCTGCGGCGCTTTCCATGACGCGCCGCCGTCGACCGAATGGATCATCCAGGTGTCGCCGGTGTTGTCGCTGCGCGTGGTCTGGTAGGCGATCCACAGGTGTCCTGCGTCGGCGAGGATCGACGGCTGGCGCGCATCGTCCGGGCCGCTGGTCACTGCCACCGGCTCCGACCAGCTGGCGCCGCGATCCAGCGTCGAGGTCAGCGTGATCGAGAAGCGGTTCTCCGGCAGCGACAGGTTCGGGAAGGCGACGTGCACGGCGCCGGTGGCTTCGTCGACGGCGACGCTGGGCAGGCTGTTGCCGCCGCCGAAGTCGCCCGGCTTGGCGAGGAAACCCGGCAGCGTGGCGTCGGCGTAGCTGCACTGGCTGAACTGCTGATAGCTCCAGCTTTGTCCGTCGTCGAGCGAGCGTCCCAGCAGGATCGCCGAGAAGAACTGGCCCTGCTGCGGCTCGAAGACATCGCCCAGGATCAGCTGCGGGCAGAGCGGATCGGGTGTGGTGACGATTCCCCAGAACGCCGTGTAGAGCGTGCCGTCGGGCGCCGCCTTGGCGATCGCGCCCAGCGCGTAGCCGTCCCAGATCTTCTGGCCCTGCGTCCACGAGCGCCCGCCGTCGTAGGAACGCTTCATGTAGATGCCGATGTCCTCCACGGCCAGCAGCACGCCAAGGCCGGTCGGCTCCTCGCCGAGCGCGCAGCGGAAATTGGTCTGCGTGTAGACGAGCATCAGCTCGCCTGCCTGCAATCCCGGCGTCAGCCATTCCTTGTCGATGCTCGTGCAATGCAGGCCGTCCGCGCTGCGCTCCGGCGCAAACGCGATGGACGGCGCCGACCAGCGCGCGCCGCCGTCCTCGGAGCGGTAGACGTAGATGTAGCGGAACTCGTTCGCCGGCCGGAACATGTCCGCGAAATAGGCGATGCCCTGCGCGTCGAACGTCATCGTCGGATCGGCGCCGAGGATGTAGTCGGGCTCGACGGGATGATCCAGGTAGCCACCATCGACCCAGCTGCGCCCGCCGTCGGTGGAGCGATAGAGCCGATCCGCGCAGCAGGTCACGCCGGCGCTGGCGTTGGTGATCGACAGGTCGGTGACGAACGCGACGATGGTGTCGGGATCGGTCGGATCGATGCCGAGCGTGGGCTCGTAGAGGTTCTGCTCCGGGCCGGGGAACAGCGTGGCGGCGTTGCTGACCGGCACGTCGCCGTTGACGCCCGGCAGGCCGATCGCAGTGGTTCCGGGACCGCTGCTGTTGCAGCCGCCCAGCACGAGCGCCAGCAATGCTGCGCTACAGCGGCAGGTGATGGACCTGGACACCTTTGCGGTCTTCGAGCGCGAGCCGTTCCAGCGCCGCGGCGACTTCGTCGGCGTCGACCGGGCGGTACTTCTTCAGCGGGCCCACGAACAGGGGCGCGACCAGCGGCGCCAGGCGCTGCGCGAGATCCTCGGCGATGCGACGCTCCGCGCGCGCGCCGAGCAGCAGCGACGGCCGCAGGACGTGCACTGCCTCGAAGCCGATCTCGGCGACGGCCTGCTCCATGCGCGCCTTCACGCGCGAATAGAACGGCGCCGGGAATTTCGGCGCTGCGCCGACCGCCGACACGACCAGGAATTGCCGGGCGCCCGCTGCCTTGGCCGCGCGCGCCAGCTCCACGACCATGTGATAGTCGACGCGCTCGAAGGCGGCGCGCGATCCGGCCTTGCGCAGCGTCGTGCCCAGGCAGCAGAACACGTCATCGGCCGCGAGCGCACCCTTGAGCTGCTTCAAGTCGCCGTAATCGGTCTGCAGCTGGGCCAGCTTGGCGCCGGATTCGGGCAGCGGGTGGCGCGTGAGCGCGATCACCCGCGTGTAGGCGGGATTGGCGAGAAGTCGCTTGACGAGCAGCCGACCTACCAGTCCGGTCGGGCCCGCGACCAAGGCGGTCCGGGACATGTGCGAGGCGCGATCACGCCCTAAACTTGAGGGCGCTCAGTGTAGCGGATGGACTTGGCGGGGGTTGCGATGCGGCGTCTCACGTGGCTGCTGTTCGCGTTGTTGCTGGCGTGCACCGGCCTGTACTGGACGTACCGACCGGCCAGTCCGCACGAAGCGTTGCTGATGATGACGCCGGTGCCGGGCGCGAAGGACATCCAGGGGCTCAACATCGTGCGCGTCTTCGGCGACCTGCAGCTCGACCACCCGCTGTACCTGACCTGGGCGCCCGGCGACGCCGACCACGTCTATGTCGCCACGCAGCCGGGCATGATCCATCGCCTGAAGCTCGGCGCGGGCGGCGGTGGTGGCGAGGTGTTCCGTGATTTGCGCAGCCAGGTGCGCGGCGGCGGAGAGGAAGGCCTGCTGGGCCTGGCTTTCGATCCGGAATACGCGACCAACGGATTCTTCTACGTCTACTACTCGCCCATCAGCTCGCCGCGACGCACCGTGGTCGAGCGTCTGAGCCGCGGCGACAAGCGATCGAGCACGCTGCTGGAGATCGCCCAGCCCTACCCCAACCACAAGGGCGGCTGGATCGCCTTCGGCCCCGACGGGATGCTCTATGTCGGCACGGGTGATGGCGGCTCGGGCAACGACCCGGAGAATCGCGCGCAGAACCTCTCCGAGCTCCTCGGCAAGATCCTGCGCATCGACCCGCGCGGCGACGCGCCGCCGGACAACCCCTTCGTCGGCCGCAAGGACGCCAAGCCGCAGATCTGGGCTTATGGCCTGCGCAATCCCTGGCGCGGCGCGTTCGATCGCCAGACCGGCGACCTGTGGGTCGGCGACGTCGGGCAGAACGAGATCGAGGAGATCGACCTCGTCACCCGGGGCGGCAACTACGGCTGGCGCATGCTGGAAGGCGGCCGCCCCAACCTGCCGGGCGATGCCGGCGGCGCGCTGCCACCCGTGCATTCCTACGACCATCGCTACGGCTGCAGCGTCATCGGCGGCTACGTGTATCGCGGCGAGCGCGTGCCCGCGGCGTTCGGCAAGTATTTCTTCACCGACTTCTGCAGCGGCCGGGTGTGGAGCCTGGAGCGCGGCGCCGACAGCGCGCGCGTGGTGCACTTCGCGACGGTGCCGCAGCCGACCTCGTTCGGCGAGGACGCCGACGGCGAGCTCTACATCACCTCGTTCGACGGCCACGTCTACCAGCTGGTGCCGTGAGATGAGCTTCGAGCTGCATGCGCAGCTGGCGCGCGATTGCCGCGTGCTGGGCGACTGGCCGCTCTGCCGGCTGCTGCTGATGAACGATGCGAACTATCCCTGGTTCATCCTGGTGCCGCGGCGCAACGCCATCCGCGAGATCTACGAGCTCGACGACGCCGACCGCGCGCAGCTATGGGAAGAATCCGTGCAGCTGTCGCGCGCCGCGATGCAGGCTTTCGCCGGCTACAAGCTCAACCTCGCGGCGCTGGGCAACGCCGTGCCGCAGCTGCACGTGCATCACATCGTTCGCCAGACCGACGATCCGGCCTGGCCCGGTCCGGTGTGGGGCAAGGTGCCCGCAACACCTTACGAGCCCGCGGCGATGCAGCAGTGCATCACGCGGCTCCGGGCGGCGCTGCCCGCCGGACTCGCGAAAGGGTTGGAGTAGACTTTCGGCTCTTTTAGAACAAGACGGGGACGCCGCATGCAGGGGAAGCTCGCGTGGCTGGCGCTGGCGGCAGCGCCGATCGTCGCAATGGCGGACGAGTACTGGCCGGAGTACGGGAAATATCCGGTGCCGGACGAGCCGTACACCGCGACCTATCGCTCGGTGTCGCTCGACGACCTGGCCACGCGCAGCATCCTGCCTCTGGGCATCTACCAGGGAACGCCGGAGCTCAACGCCAAGCGCGAGTGGCTCGACGCAAATTTCTACGCCACGCTCGCCTCGAAGAAAGTCTGGCCCGACGGCGCGCAACACCTCTATCACGAGTGGCACGGCGAGCGTCCCTGGAAGTTCGCGCCGATCCCGCAGAAGGCGCCGCCGCCCTGCGACGAGCCGCAGCCGACCGGCTACGACGCCGAGTCCTGCCGATACGTCAACGCGCTGTTCAAGGATCTGGAGAAGTCCGATCCGGCCAAGGCGAAGGCGTATCGCGAGCGCGCGCGCCGCGGCCGCGACGTCTGGTTCAAGGGCACGTTCGGCAACCAGGACGAGATCTACCTGCATTTCTCGCGCACCGCGCCCAACGGCATCGACGACATCTGGTACCCGTGGCTGGACACGCGCGAGCGCAAGCACCGCTTCACCAAGTGGGGGCTGATCAACGACCCCGACTGCACCGAGGGCGACGAGAGCACCTACTTCTGGGACAAGTGCCCGGATCCGCACTCCTCCGGCGTGCTGGGCTACCGCAAGTACCTCGCCGATCCGACCAAGGACGCCGGCGGCAAGGTCGTGTTCGATCCGCATGCGGCGCCGTACCGCCGCGACGAGCTGCAGAAGAACCTGCGCTTCGTCGTCGGCCACCCGTGCGTGCAGTGTCACGTCGGCTTCGATCCGACGCATCCGCCGAAGAACCCCAACGAGCCGGAGTGGACCGACATCTCCGCCACCATCGGCAACCAGCACATCAACCAGCCGACGATGTTCTTCCAGGGCGCGCCGGAAGATTCGCTGGCGCGCATCGCCCTGCAGGCCGGACGCGTCGGCACGATCGACACCTCGCTCGTGGCCAACGATTTCCAGAACAATCCCGGCACGCAGAACAACATCATGGATTTCCAGAATCGCCGGGTGTTCAAGCACAAGATGAAGGACCCGGTGACCGGCGAGATCCGCGAAGGCCTCACCCAGAACGTGCTCAAGGGCGGCGAGGATTCGGTCGGCGATCACCTGGCGCTGATCCGGGTCTACGTCAACATCGGCATGTGCACCGAGGAATGCTGGGCGCCGAACTTCCCCTCGCCTGGCAGCTTCTTCGGCGACGACTCCCACCAGCGCCCGTTCCGCATCGCGCAGTGCGCCAAGGATTGCGAGCCGTGGAATTACGCGGACGCCAAGATGGACGACCTGGCGGCGTTCCTCGTCACCGGCGGCCCGACCTACCTGATGCAGGCAAAGGACGTCGACGGCACGCCGGGATCGAAGTTCATCGACCTGTCCAAGGTGCCGGCGGGCCGCAAGGTCTTCGCGCGCGAATGCGCCGGCTGCCATTCCTCGCAAGTCGCGCCGCCGAACATCCGCGCCGACAAGGAGCAGCTGGCGAAATTCTACGAAGGCCATGTCTTCGGCAAGGAAGACTATTGGCAGCACGAGTTCACCACGGAGGAGCGCAACTCCGAGGAGTTCCGGAAGAAGTACCTCGTCGCGACCGGCAAGAGCTGGCGCCCCAAGCAGTTCTCCGACAAGGACGTGTTCGGCCAGGACTGGCTGGGCAGCGACGAGCCGGTGCCGTTCGGCGTGATCGGCACCAACATGTGCCGGGCGCTGCACGACAACCACAACGAAGGGCACATCTGGGAGGAGTTCTCCTCCATCGATTACAAGCAGCGGCCGTCGCCGGGCTCGGTGCCGCGCGTGATCAACCGCATGATCCCGGGCGTGGGCGGCATCAAGGCCGGCAGCACGAAGATCGAGGGCGGTCCCGGCTACCTGCGCAGCATCTCGCTGCTCTCGGCCTGGGCGATCTCGCCGTTCCTGCATAACAACGCGATCGGCGAGCTCACCTACCTCAAGGACGGAACCATCGACTACACCGTGGCCGGACGCGTGAAGCAGTTCGAGGCCGCCTTCGCCGAGCTGCTGACGTCCGACAATCCCAACGATCCGGTGCATCGCCCGCAGAAGACCTCGGTCACCGACCGCGACTTCAAGCTGGCACCGCGCGAGGACGGGCAGGGCAAGATCAAGCTGCCGGTGGCCAAGGGCACGCCGCTGGCGCACTTCACCTCCAGCAATCCGCACGCGCCGCTCTTCATGAAGTGCGACGACCTCGTCGAGAACAAGGGCCATCAGTTCGGCGTGAACCTGTCGAAGGACGAGAAGCTGGCGCTGCGGGAATTCCTGAAGTTGATGTAACGCGCGGGACCCGCTGGTCAGGCCTGCGGGAGCGTCGGGCGCCAGGGATGGCGCACGTCGAGCCTACATGGACGTATTTACGCGCGTCTCCTGCAGGCCTGACCGGCGGGTCCGCAGAGACAGGAGGTTTGTCATGTTCGTAGGCCACTACAGCGCAAGCTTCGCCCTCAAGTCCACGCGCCCGGACGTACCGCTGTGGATCCTCTTTCTTGCCGTGCAGGCGGTCGACATCGGCTGGGCGTTGCTCGTGCTGCTCGGCGTCGAGCGCGCCGAGTACGTGCCGGGCTTCACCAAGGCCTTTCCGCTGGACCTTGCGTACATGCCGTACACGCACAGTCTCGTTTCGGGCGTGATCTGGGCGATCGCCTGCAGCGCGCTGTATCGGTTCTGGCGCAAATCGGGCGTCGCCGCCGCCGTGATCGTCGGCCTCGCCGTGCTCTCGCACTGGTTCCTGGACCTGCCGGTGCACGTGAAGGACCTGCCGCTCTACGACAACGCGATGAAGCAGGGCTTCGGGCTGTGGAACTACCCGCTCGTCGAGCTCGCGCTGGAGCTCGGCCTGTTGCTCGGCGCGATCTGGCTGTATGCGCGCCGCGTTCCGCAGCACGCGCGCGGCGCCTGGATCTTCGGCATCGCGCTGGCGCTGATCCAGACCGGCCAGACGCTGGGGCCGTGGCTGCTGAAGAGCGCGAGCCTGGTCGCGCTCAGCGCGCTCGTCTCCTATCTGGGCTTCGCTTTCGTCGCCTACCGCATCGAGCGCGCCCGCCCCGGCTAGCCGGGTAAACTTGGGGCATGAAGCCCGGCCCCAAGATCGGCGCGCTGCTCCTGCTGCTGGCTGCGATCGCAGGCACGGCATGGTTCTTCGCAGGGCGCTCCGCGCCGAAGATCAGCGAGCGGGCGAAACAGCCGCTGGCGGCGCAAGCCGATGCCCTCTCGGCGCGCCTCATCCCCTCCGACGATCTGCCGCCCGCGGGCACGCGCTCGCTGTTCGACCACCTGATTGCGGACCACGAGTCCCTGCCCTGGCCGTTCGAGAAGCTGATCGCGACGATCGGCGCCTACGATCCGCAGCGCAAGGCGCCGCTCGTGGTGATGATCCCGCACGGACGGTCGCTGCTGAAGGCCTCGGCCGACTACCAGCGCCCGCGCGTGCTGGTCGCGGCCGATTTCCAGGCGTCCAACAATGCTGCTTCGCTGGGCCTGGCGCCGCGCGGCCAGCTATTCCTGGGCTTCGTGGAGAACGCGCACGAGATCGAGGTGCTGTCGTACAACGAGGCCGCGGGCCGCTTCGAGTTCCAGCTGGTGCAGGACTATTGCGAGGGCTGCCAGCCCAAGCTGGTCTACGCCAAGCGCGCCGTCTGCACGACCTGCCATCAGGGCGCGGCGCCGATCTTCCCGCAGCGCCCGTGGAACGAGACCAACGGCCAGCCGCAGACCGCGGCAAAGATCGTCGAGGCGCGCGCTGCTGCCGGCTTCAACCGCGATCGCTATCTCACCGCGCCGATCGCCGTGCAGCTGTCGGCGCCGGAGCGCTTCGACGAGCTCACCGACGTCGGCGGCTTCATCCCGGTTACGCAGCGCGCCTGGATCGACGGCTGCGGCGAAGCCGACGCCGGCGCCGAATGCCGCCGGCAGATGCTCAAGGTCGCGCTGACCTACCTGTGGAGCCCGGGCGAGTTCGACGACAAGAGCCGCGAGGCCCAGCGCCTGCGCGAGATGCAGGCCAGCAGCTGGCCCGCTGCCGGCATCGCCGTTCCCGGCAACGACCTCTTCAACCGCGATCCGCTGGCCGAGCGCCGCGGTCCGCGCGGCTGGTTCAACGCGACCATGGCCAAACTGCTGCCGCACCGGGACAAGCAGGCCACGCCGAAGTCCAACGAGGACCTCGAGGCCTTCGAGCGTCTCCCCAAGCTGCCGGCCGAGCTCGATCCGCTGACGCCGCGCCAGCCCAAGCGCCTGCTCTCGGCGCAGGACATCGACGGCGCCTTCGGCATCGCGGCGCTGTTCACCGAGGCGGACGCCAAGGCGCTGGAGAAGGCCGCGAAGGACGAGCGCGAGAAGCTGCTTGCAGCGGTGGACAAGCTCGACGCCAGCGTGCTGGCGCCGGCGCCATTCTCGCGGGTGAAGACGATGCAGGCGCTGACCGTGGCCTTGGGCGACAAGACCGCGCCGGCGTTCTGCTGCCTGGACACCGCCGACATGTCGCCGCCGCTGGCCAGCGGCGAGCCGCCAGTGGTGATCGCCGAAGGCTCGGTGCTGCAGCACTACGACCGCTACTGCTTCGCCTGCCATCGCGGCAATCCGAGCAAGCGCCTGGGCTTCATGTCCGGCAAGACCGAGGCCGACGTGCTGGCGCACATCAAGGCCAAGTCCGAGATCCGCGAGGTGCTGGACTGGAGCCGCTATCGCGGCGGCGACAAGGAGAACAAGCTGATGCCGCCGGCCGACTCCGCGCAGCGCCGGCAGCTGGAGCGCGCGCTGGCGGATAATCCCAAGATCCTCGAGGAGATGCGGGCGGCGGTGCCGGGGATGTTTGATTTTTGAGGGAGGGCAGTAATGCAGAAGCACAACTGGATTCCCGCCTTCGCGGGAATGACGCTCTTTATGAGCGTCACCACGGCGCAGGCTGAGCCTGCCTTCGCCCGTCTCTACAAGCAGAAGTACGGCTATCCGCCTTCCTGCAACGCCTGCCACAAGGATGGCGGCGGCACGCCGCTCAACGCCTTCGGTCAGCAGTTCAAGGAAGCCGGCGCGAGCCTCGCGGCCTTCGACAAGATCGCGCGCAAGGACGCCGACGGCGACGGCATCGCCAACGCCGATGAAGCAGCCGAGAAAGCCAATCCCGGCGACAAGCAGTCGACGCCGGACAGCAAGACCGGCTGGCTCGACGTGACGAGCCTGATCCCCAGGGAAGTGCAGGAGCAGTTCCCCGGCGTGCGCGAGTACCTGCCGCGCGACGCGCTGCTGACGGACGCCGACGTGGCGCGCGCCAAGTCGCTGGGCGCGGCGCTGGGCAAGAAGGACGAGAACACCATCTACGTGCCGCTGCAGGATCACAAGCCGATCGGCACGGCGCTGATCTTCCCGGCGAGCTACAAGGGCAAGGACTTCTTCCTGCTGATGGCCACCGACCGCCAGCTCAAGGTCACGGTGGTCAAGCCGATGAACACCAAGCACGTGCCCGAGGCGCTGAAGAGCAAGGTCTACGCATCGTTCAAGGACGTTGCGGTCGACAAGCTGCCCGCCGCCTCCGGCGACGATCTGGACGCCGCGATCACCGCGGCGGTGAAGAAGGCCGGGACGCTGCTCTACGTGAGACTCAAGGGTGCGTAGCGCCGTCGCCGGCGTGCTGCTGGCGCTGTTCTCCCTGGCGCCCGTGTTCGCCGGTGACGACGCGATGCCTGGCGAGCACAAGCAGCTGCAGGCGGACGACGTCGGCACGCCCAAGGGCGCGCAGGACGACTTCGACTTCTTCTCGGACAAGCCCGTGCAGAGCGACCAGGTGGTCGAGCTGCCGCCCGAGAAATCCAAGTGGATCACCATCGGCGGTCCGCTCGGCCTGATCGCGGTGTTCTTCCTGCTCGACCTCGTCATCTGGTGGCTGGTGCCGTTCTCCGACCGCAGCATCGAGCTCAACCTGCGCGACCTGCCGCCGGCGGTGAAGCGCGGCATGGCGATGGCCGTGGTGATGTTCGGCATCGCCTTCTGCTTCGGCGCGTCGGAGATCGCCTACCAGCTCAACCTCCATGGCAGCGCCGAGGCCTATTTCGCGCAGATGTCGCTGGGCAAGCTGGTGGCCTTCACCCACGCGCACCTGTTCGGCTTCACCACCAGCTTCTTCATCGTCGGCGTGCCGTTCTCGCTGCAGTTCAACCACATCAAGTCCTACCAGTGGGTGTTCCCGATCGGGCTGGCCGCCTCCGTGACCGACGTCGTCTCCTGGTGGGGCATCAAGTACGTGGCGCCGTCGTTCGAGTGGGTGTCGATGTTCTGCGGCGTGCTGTTCACCGTCAGCTACCTGTGGATGCTGATCGGCCTGCTGCGCGTGCTGCTGTTCCCCGAGATAATCTGGAGCAGCGACAAGGACCGCGAGCCGCGCCTGGAGCAGCGCCGCATCCTCGACGATGCGGCCAAGTACAAAGAGGGGGACGTGTGATCAGAACGCTGGCAGTCGTGCTGCTGGCCGCCGCCGTCGCCGGCTGCGGCAACAAGGTCGCGCGCATCGGTCCGGGCCCCGAGCTCTGGAACAGCGGCGCGGTGATCGGCGTGGCCTTCGCGCCGCTGCCGCAGGCCACAACCTACAAGCACGGCGCTCAGGGCTTTCTCGACATGGCGGTGAACGAGGCCACGTCCAGCGGACTGAACGGACACCTGCAGCGCATGGACCTGAGCGGCTTCTATTCGAGCTGCGACGAGATCGTCGCCAGGCTCGAGCGCCGCGGCATGCAGGTGCGCCGCGTCACCGAGCCGGTGGATCCGGAGCGCTTCCCCAAGGTGGCGGTCAACCTGGGCGACCACTACGCCCAGCGCGACTACCGCGGCCTGGGTCAGTTCCGCGGCTTCGATCGGCTCCTGCTGCTGCAGCTGGCGAACGCCGGCACCTCGCGCAACTACTACGGCTTCTTCCCGACCAGCGACCCGCAGGGCTACGTGCGCGCAACGGCGCAGCTGATCGACCTGCCGACCGGCCGGATCCTGTGGAGCGCCGCGGCGGAGCGCCGTCGCGAGGTGCAGGACGAATGGGACCAGCCGCCGGGCTACCGCAACGTCGACGCGGCGATCCTCGAAGCGATGCGCATCGCCGCGCGCGACCTCGCCAACGATCTTTCCTTCTAGGGACCCCAGAGACCGCCATGACCCATCGCATGATCCCGATCGTCTGCATTGCCGCCACGCTCGCGGCCTGCTCCAGCGGACCGCCGCCCCGCGGCTATGCCAGGGACGTCGTGAGCATGCCGCGGGTGGTGCCCTACGACGAGTACGCCACCACCGAGGCGATCCGCCGGGAATGCAGCTTCCCGCACCGACTGCCCGCGGCGATCGCCGCCGAGGCGGCGGATCACGGCATCCAGGTGCAGCTCGTCGACGACCTCGATCGCACCGGCGGGCGCGTGCTGTACATGAAGACGGTCAAGGCAGAAGCGATGGGCGGCGGCAGCTACACGGGCAAGAAGCGCGCGCGCGTGCGCGGCGAGCTGCGCGAGAACGGCCGCGTCGTCGGCGATTTCGAGATCCAGCGGCACACCGGCCGCGGCTGGACCGCATGCGCCACGCTGGAGCGCATCGCCGACGCGATGGCCGGCAACATCGTCAAGTTCCTGCAGAACCCGCAGATGGGCCTGCGCATCGAGCCGGATCGCTAGGAGACGTCTGATCATGAATGCACGCAACCTGCTCATCGGCGCCGCGGCAATGCTCGCCTGCGGGATCGCCTTCGCCGACGGCGACTCCCGGCCGACCACGCCGCAGGAGAAAGCCTATTCGCTGAAGATCAAGAAGGCGCTGCGCGATGCGCTGACCGGTATCGACAAGCTCGACTGGAGCCTGACCGACGACGGCAGCCTGGCGGCCGACGACCTGACGTCGCCCGACCAGGCGCAGCGTCCTTACGCCGTCGGCTACGACGTGCAGCTCGGGATCAAGCCGGAAACGGCGCGGATGCAGCGGCTGAGCAAGGCGATGGAAACGATCATGGCGCAGCTGCAGGCGGGCAAGATGCCGGCGGATTACGTCGCGCGCGTCAACGCGCTGCAGAAGGAGCAGTCGCCGTACATCGCGATCCGCACCAACGAGCCGGCTGGGAACTTCACCCTGTTCGAGGAGAACGGCGCGAAGTGGCAGAAGATCAGCGTGCCGGGCGCCAAGTTCGCCGTGCGCGCAACCAAGGTGCAGTCGCTCAACGGCGGCGGCGAGGACAGCTCTTTCGACGCCACCTTCCTTTACCTGGGCTCGTATTCCGAGCCGCGCAAGACCGAGGACGCGACGGTCGGGGCCGATGGGGGCTTGAAGCCCGGCGCCAAGGAGCTCGTATTGCACAACGTCTTCATCCGCGTCGAAGCGCCGCACGCGGTCGCCGACGAGCTGGTCAAGGCCATCAACCTGCCGGCGCTCAACGCCCTCATCGGCAAGTGACGTCTACGCGGTCTTGCGCGCCGCCACTTCCTGCAAGCCGAGCAGCTCGACCGCTTCCGCGCGCATCTCGACCTTGCGCACCTTGCCGGTGACCGTCATCGGGAACGCGGTGACGACGCGCACGTAGCGCGGGATCTTGTGGTGCGCGATGCGGTCGCGGCAGAACGCGCGCAAGGATTCCTGCGTCAGCGCCGGCGCGCCGTCCTTGAGGATCACGCAGGCCATCGCCTCCTCGCCGAACTTCGCGTCGGGCACGCCGATCACCTGCACGTCGCGGATGTCGGGATGGGTATAGAGGAACTCCTCGATCTCGCGCGGGTACACGTTCTCGCCGCCGCGGATGATCATGTCCTTGAGCCGGCCGACGATGTTGACGTAGCCCGCCTCGTCCATGGTCGCCAGGTCACCGGTGCGCATCCAGCCTTCGGGCGTGATCGCCTCGCGCGTGCGCGCCTCGTCGTTCCAGTAGCCGAGCATCACCGAGTAGCCGCGGGTCTGGAACTCTCCGGGCTGCCCGCGCGCGCAGACCTTGCCCGTTTCCGGATCGAAGATGCGGATCTCCACGTGCGGATGCACGCGGCCGACCGTGCCGACGCGCTTGTCGATCGGATCGTCCTGCGCCGTCTGCGTCGACACCGGCGAGGTCTCGGTCATGCCGTAGACAATCGCAACTTCCGGCATGTGGAAGTCGGTGACCAGGCGCTTCATCACCTCCAGCGGGCACGGCGCGCCGCCGATGAAGCCGGTGCGCAGCGAGGACACGTCAGTGGTCGCAAAGTCCGGGTGCGCGAGCATGGCGATGTGCATCGTCGGCACGGCGCCGAGCGAGGTGCAGCGCTCCTGCGCGATGGCGCGAAGAGTCGCGCCCGGCTCGAACGAGGGCGCGGGGATGACCATCGCCGCGCCGCAGGTCATCGCGGCGAGGTTGCCGACCACCATGCCGGCGCAGTGATAGAACGGCACCGGGATGCAGAAGCGATCGCGCTCGGAGAAGCCCATCCCGCGCGCGGTGAAGAAAGCGTTGTTCAGGATGTTCCGGTGCGACAGCGTCGCGCCCTTGGGCGCGCCGGTCGTGCCGGACGTGTACTGGATGTTGATCGGATCGTTGGGCTCGAGCTGCCGCATGCGCGCCGACACCGCGTCGCGCGCAACGCGCTCGCCGCCGGCGATCAGCTTCGCCCAGTCGCCCGGCCCTGACTCGTCGAGGAACACCACTTCCTTCAGGTCCGCGCACTGGCCGCGGACCTCGTCGAGCATCGCCACGTAGTTGCTGGTCTTGAAGCTGCGCGCGGCGATCAGCAGGCGACAGCCCGACTGGCGGAGCGCGTACGCCAGCTCATTGGCGCGATAAGCCGGATTGATGTTGACCAGGATGATCCCGAGCTTGGCGGTGGCGAACTGCACCAGCACCCACTCGGTGAGATTGGGCGCCCAGATGCCGACGCGATCGCCGACGTTCAGGTCCCGCGCCAGCAGGCCGCGCGCAAGGCGATCGACCTCCTCGTCGAGGCGGCGCCAGGTCCAGCGCACGTCCTGGTGCAGCACCACCAGCGCCTCGTGGCCGGGGAAGCGGCGCACCGTCTCCTCGAAATACGCGCCGATGGTCTGCTCCAGAAGCGGAACGTCGGTCGGGCCACGGGTCTGGGCGGGTGTCATGCCCTGAGCATAAACTAGGCGCCCCGCGAGGGGACCACAGGGATCAAGAACCATGAATTACTTCGTCACCGGCGCCACCGGCTTCATCGGCAAGTTCCTGCTGGAGCGGCTGCTCTCGCGCGACGAGGCCAAGGTCCACGTGCTGGTGCGCGAATCCTCGCAGGACAAGTTCGACGCGTTGCGCCAGCGCTTTGGCGCCGCCGGCAAGAACCTGATCCCGGTCTACGGCGACATCACCACGCCGGGCCTGGTCTCGGCCGCGGACTTCAAGAAGCTGCAAGGCAAGATCGATCACTTCTTCCACCTGGCCGCCGTCTATGACATGAACATGGACGACGAGACCGCGGACCGGGTCAACAACGAGGGCACCCGCAACGCGGTCAACTTCGCCAACGACCTCGGCGGACCGGTGCGCCTGCATCACGCCTCCAGCGTCGCCGTCGCCGGCGCCGATTTCGTCGGCCGCTTCACCGAGGACATGTTCGACGAGGGCCAGAAGCTCTCGCACCCGTACTACCGCACCAAGTTCCAGTCCGAGGCGATCGTCCGCAACGAAGCCAAGGTGCCGTTCCGCATCTACCGCCCGGGCGCCGTGGTCGGCGACTCGCGCACCGGCGAGATGGACAAGATCGACGGGCCGTACTACTTCTTCAAGACCATCCAGAAGATCAGCTACGCGGTGCCGAAGTGGCTGCCGGTCCTGGGCATCCAGGGCGGCCGCGTGGCGATTGCGCCGGTCGACTACGTCGCCGCGGCGATGGACTACATCGCCCACAAGCCGGGACTCGACGGCCAGGCCTTCTTCCTGATCCAGTCGAATTCGCCCACCGTCGGCGAGCTGATGCAGACGCTGCTGCAGGCCGCCCACGGCCCGGAGGTCGCCAAGAACTTCGAGCTGCCGAAAATCCCGTCGTCGATGAAGAAGCTCGCCGGCCGTGTCGGCGGCGCGGTGCCGGCGCGCCTGCGCAAGCGCGTTGCCGATGCCGTCGGCGTGCCGCCGGGCGTGCTCGGCTATGCCTTCAACCGCGCGGTCTTCGACGACAAGAAGACGCGCACGGCGTTGAAGGGCAGCGGCATCGCCTGCCCCGACATGAAGGATTACGCCGACAAGCTGTGGGCGTATTGGGAGCTGCACCTGGACCTGGAGGTCCGCGTGCCGCGCAAGGCGGTGGAGAAGCTCGCGGGCAAGGTGGTGATGGTCACCGGCGCGTCCTCGGGCATCGGCTTCAACGTCGCCAAGAAGCTCGGCGCCTCCGGCGCCAAGGTGATCCTGGTCGCGCGCACGCGCGAGAAGCTCGAGGAGACGCAGAAGATCATCCAGAAGGCCGGCGGCGAAGCGCACGTCTATCCGTGCGACCTGTCCGACATGGCGGCGATCGACAAGTGCGCGCAGGCGGTGCTCAACGACTTCGGCCACGTCGACGTGCTGGTGAACAACGCCGGCCGCTCGATCCGCCGGGCGGTGCTGGAGTCGCTGGATCGCTTCCACGACTTCGAGCGCACCATGCAGCTCAACTACTTCGGCGCCGTGCGCATGATCCTGGCCCTGCTCCCCAGCATGGCCAAGAACAAGTCGGGGCAGATCGTCAACGTCTCGTCGATCGGCGTCCTCGCCAACGCCGCGCGCTTCTCGGCCTACGTCGCCAGCAAGGCGGCGCTCGACGCGTTCTCGCGCTGCCTGTCGGCCGAGGTCAAGCATCTCAACATCGACATCACCGCGATCTACATGCCGCTGGTGCGCACGCCGATGATCGCGCCGACCAAGATCTACAACTACGTGCCGGCCTGGTCGCCCGACCACGCGGCCGACACCGTGCTGCGCGCGATCCTGGATAAGCCCAAGTCGATCGCCACGACGATGGGCACCGCGGCGCAGCTGTCGTACGCGCTGTGGCCCAAGCTCAACGACTACATCCTGAACAAGGGCTTCAACCTGTTCCCGTCCTCCTCGGCCGCCAAGACCGGCAAGAAGGAGCCGGAGCGCAAGCCGACGCTGGAGCAGGTGGTGTTCGCCAACGTGTTCAAGGGCGAGCATTGGTAGAGGGTTGACTGTGCTGCGTCGCTCGCTCATCGCTATCGTCTGCCTCGTCGCGCTGAGCGGCTGCGGCTCCAGCTCGCCGGCGTCGACGCTGGGATCCATCGCGCCGCCCACGAGCACGGGCCGCATCTTCCTGATCAAGCCGGGCGACAGCGCGACAGCAGACATGGTCGCGGCGATGGTGCAGGCCGCGCCCGGCGACCTGATCCAGTTCGACTGCGGATTCTTCGACCTCACGCAATCGTTCCAGCTCGTCAACACCGAGGACGTCCGGGTCAAGGGCTGCGGCAAGGACCTGACGGTGCTGTCGTTCCGCAACGCCAACGTTGCGCAGGGCATCGTCGCCGTGAACGTGCACGGCGTCACCATCGAGGATCTGACGGTGGTCGACTCCGGCGGTAACGGCGTCGAGTTCCGCGGCGTCGACCACGGCACCGTCCGCCGCGTGCGCGCGATGTGGTCCTCGGGCGGCGGCCGCGCCAGCCCCGACCCGATCACCGCCGCGAACTACCAGGAGAACAACGCGCGGCGCCTGAACGTTCCGTGCACCGATCCGCCGACGCGCAACCCGGACTCGCCGGAAAACGGGGTGCTAGGCGATACAACTTCACCCGACTATGCAATGAACCCCAACACTGGTCGATACGGCATCTACCCGGTGCTGTCGCGGAACATCCTGATCGAGGAGTCCGAGGCGGTCGGCGCCTCCGACGCCGGCATCTACGTCGGGCAGAGCAACATCGCCATCATCCGCAACAGCCGCACGCTGTACAACCCGTTCGGCTTCGAGATCGAGAACGTGCGCAGCGGCGAGTACGAAGGCAACCTCGCCGAGTGCAACACCGGCGGCTTCCTGGTCTACGACCTGGACGGCCTCACCCAGTACGGCGATCGCACGCGCATGCATCACAACGTCGTGCGGATGAACAACGCCTATAACGTTGCCGAGCACCCGGGTCTGGTCAGGGAAGTCCCGCCTGGCACCGGCTTCATCACGCTGGGCTACGACCGCATCGACATCTTCGACAACCAGTTCGTCGACAACAATTTCGTGGCGGTGCTGCACATCAGCTACGCGCTGTTCCCGCCGGCGGACCAGCCGGGCGACAAGCGCATGGACGGCTACAGCGAAGGCGTGCACATCTTCCGCAACAAGTTCGTGAACAACGGCGACCAGGGCCCCGTGCCGTCCACCACCGACCTGCAGAACCAGGACATCCTGCGGGCCTTCCCCGCCGTGATCAGCCTGAAGAACCAGGCCGGATGCCTCAACCCGGTCAACGCCGCGACCTGCGTGGCGGCCGGCGGGGTGCTGGCCTTGAAGGGTGCGCACATCATGTGGGACGGCCTCGTCGACCAGTACCGCCCCGACTGCCCGTACCCGACCGACGCCGAGGGCAAGCCGGTGCCGGCCGACGAGCGCGGCAAGCCGATCCAGGGCAACCGCTACCCGAACCCCGAGTGCATCTACAACGCCTACAAGTTCGACACCGCCGCGGCCGGCGCGCCGCTGATCAGGCCGGAGTGGTTCCCCGCCTGCATCGACGACGACAACGAGTTCAGCGGCGGCGGGCTCACCTACGCCAATTTCCACGGCACGCGCGGACTCGAGGCGGTGGTCAACAGCAGCGTCGATCCGGCTGATCCGACCTCGGTGCTCTCGGTACTCACCGCGCTCGATCCGGCGGCGCTCGCCGACTTCGCCGCGGACTTCGACATGACGCCGCACCAGTGCATGGCGCAGTACGGCCGCACCCTGGAGCCCTTGCCGCCGGTGGTGATCGAGCCGTTCGTGCGCAGCGGCGATTTCGATCCGGGCCCGACGGCGGAGCAGGTCAAGCAGCTCTGCGAGGCCGCGGCCCCCGGCGGCCAGGCCAACTTCGGCGCGGCCAAGGTCGACTGCCCGACGCTCGATCAGTACCACCTGTTCTCCAATCCCGAAGATCCAGCGAGCGCTCCCAACGGCGGCGGCGTGCCGTTCGCGCTCACCACGAAGCTCTTCTCGGACTACGCGGTGAAGTACCGCGTGCTTTACATCCCGCCCGGCACGCGCGCGGTCTACAACGACAAGGTGAGCAACGGCGTGGATGCGACCATGGCGTTCCCGGTCGGCACGATCATCGCCAAGACGTTCTCCTTCCCGGATGGGAACACGGAAATCCCGGTGGAGACGCGCCTGCTGATCAAGCGCGTGACGTCGAAGGGGCGCGAGCACTGGGATGGCGCGGCTTACGTCTGGAGCACGGATGCGACGACCGGCAAGCGCGTCGCCAGGCTTACGCTCGGCGGCGCGACCGCATCGGCGTCGTGGGATTACGCGGATGTCGACTCCGGCGCCCACCACGCGGGCAGCACGCAGAGCTACCTGATTCCCAATCGCCTGGACTGCCTGACCTGCCACTCGGGCGAGGACAAGGAGCCGGGCGCCTCGCCGATCGGACCCAAGGTTCGCTTCCTGAATCGCGCCTACGCGAGCGAGTCGAAAGCCGTTACCGGTCAGAGCGGCCATGACGTCCACGGCAAGAACCAGATCCAGTACTGGTGCGAGCATGGTCTGCTTGCCGGCTGCCCCGGAGATCTGGGCGTCAATCCGCTGACGCAGATCGCGACCAAGCTCGAGCGCGTGCCCGTGTTCAACAAGCCGGGAGACGCGGGATTTGCGCCGAACTCCGCTGAAGACATCGAGTCGCGCGCCCGCGCATACCTCGAAGTGAACTGCCAGCACTGCCACAACCCGAAGGGCTTCGCGGCGAGCACCGGCTTCTACCTCGATTCGTTCCGCGCGGTGGACGGGAGCTACGGCATCTGCAAGCAGCCGACGGCCGCAGGTGCCGAAGGTGCTGGCGGCCGCACCTACGACATCAAGCCCAGCTCGGCGCTGGAGTCCATCCTCGAGTTCCGCATCGGGCCGTCGGCGACCACGCCGGCAGCGCGCATGCCGCCGCTGGCGCGCAGCGTGGTGCACGACGAAGGGCACGCACTGATCCAGCAGTGGATCGATCAGGTCATCGTCGCCGACGAGTCGAAGTACCCGGGCTCGACGGCCTGCGCAGGGCAATGAAAATCATGTGGCTCGCGGTCTGGTCCGGCGAGAGACGCGCGTAAATACGTCCCTGTAGGCTCGACGTGCGCCATCCATGGCGCCCGACGCTCTCGCCGAACCAGACCGGCGAGCCGATTTAGGCCGCCTTCGCCGTCTTGTTCTGCTCGTGCTTGCGCTTGCTCGGCAGGATGCCCATCAGCTTGCAGATGATGCCGAGCATTATCTCGTCGGCGCCCCCGCCGATCGACATCAGGCGCGTGTCGCGGTACGCGCGCGCCACGTGCGACTCCCACATGAACCCTTGCCCGCCCCAGAACTGCAGGCAGCTGTCGGTGACCTCGCGCGCGATGCGTCCGGCTTTCAGCTTGCACATCGACGCGAGCATCGTCGCGTCCTGCCCTGCGACGTACTGATCGGTGGCCTGATACACCAGCGCCTTGAGGCACTCGGCCTCGGTGCGGAGCTCGGCCAGGCGGAAGTGCACGTACTGGTTGTCGAGCACGCTGCCGCCGAACGCCTGGCGCTGGCGCGCGTACTCGATGGTCTCGTTGATGATGTTGACCAGGCTGTCCATGCTGCTGGCGGCGCCGAACAGCCGCTCCTCCTGGAACTGCAGCATCTGGTACATGAAGCCCATGCCTTCCTGGCCGATGAGGTTGCGCTGCGGCACGCGCACGTCGTCGAGGAAGATCATCGCCGTGTCGGAGGCGCGCATGCCCAACTTGTCGAGCTTGGTCTTGCGGTCGATGCCCTTGGCATCCAGCGGCACGATCAGCAGCGACTTGTTCTGGTGGACCTTGCCTTCGCTGGTGTTGACCAGCATGCAGGCCCAGTCGGCCTGCGTGGCGTTGGTGATCCACATCTTGCTGCCGTTGATGACGTAGTCGCCGCCTTCCTTGCGCGCGCTGGTCTTGATGCTGGCGACGTCGGAGCCGGCGCCGGCCTCGGACACCGCGATCGAGACGAGCACGTCGCCCTTGATCGCCGGAACGAGATATTCCTGCTTGAGCTCGTGCGAGCCGAAGCGCGCGAGCGCCGGCGTCGCCATGTCGGTCTGCACGCCGATGCCCATCGGCACCGAGCCGCAATGGCAGTTGCCGAGCGCCTGCGCGAAGACCACTTCATAGGAGTAGTCCAGGCCCAGGCCGCCGTACCTCCACCGGCCTGCTGATGCCGAGCAGGCCGAGGTTGCCCATCTTCTTGATGATCTCGTGCGCCGGCCAGATGCCGGCGGCCTCCCAGTCGTTCACGTGCGGGTTGATCTCGTCCTCGACGAACTTCTTGACCGTGCGATACAGCTCTTTATGCTCGTGCGTAAGGTTCATTACCAACTCCGCGAAATGGATGTGCCGGCGTGCCGCCCGGGGCTCTTATACGCCGTCGCCGGCGACAGCGTCAACGCAGTGGAACGCGTCCTTACCGCCCGTCAGTGCCGGGCCGCCTTGGGCAGCGGCGCCGACACCGGGCCGACCTCGAGCTCGAACAGTGTCGGCCAGCGCTTGCCGGTGACGTAGAAGTGATCATTGCTCGGGTTGTAGGCGATGCCGTTCAGCACGTTCTCGGCAGAGTCGCGCGTGCTGGGCAGCTGCAGCTGCTTGCGCAGCTCGCCCAGGTAGAGCCGCGCCACGACCTGGCCGCTGGCCGGATCGATGGCGACGATGCCGTCGCTGTGCCAGACGTTGGCCCAGATCAGTCCGCGCGCGAACTCCAGCTCGTTCAGGAACGGCACGGCATCGCCCGCGTCGCGCACGACCAGCACGCCGGTCTCGCGGAAGGTCGCCGGGTCGAACACGCGCAGCTCCGAGCTGCCGTCGCTCATGAACAGGCGCTGGCCGTCGGACGTCAGGCCCCAGCCTTCGCCGCGGTACTTGAAGCTGTCGACGGACTTGAGCGCGCGGTCGTAGACGAAGCCCTCGCCCTCGCGCCAGGTCAGCTGCAGCACGCGCGAGCCGATCACCGTCAGTCCTTCGCCGAAGAACTGCTTGGCGAGCTCGACGCACTTGCGGCCATCGCCGCGCGCGGACCGCGATCGGCAGATGCGCGAGTTGCCGTAGCGGCCCGCGCTTTCGTACATCTCGCCGTCGACCATGGCGAGACCTTCCGTGAACATGTCGACCGAATGCGCGTGCGTCGCAACGACGTTGTACGAAAGCGATTGCGGTGTGAACTTCGTCGTCGACGCGCACGCGCACATCGCGAGCGCAAGCGAAGCGACGAGCGTCACGCGCGAAAAAAATCCGAGTGAGCGCGACGCGCGCGTCGCGCGGAGCAGTTGATCTTTGCGCGCGATTCGTCCACATTTGGTGTCCAGTGAAGCGATACGCGCTTCATTGCGCGGCGCAAGCGCTGTGAAAACCTTGAGTCTTGAATGGGGAGAGTACGATGGCAGCGAAGAAGAAGAGTGCGAAGAAAGGCAAGTCGACAGCGAAGAAGAAAGCAAAGAAGAAGTAACGAAACGGCGGGCGGCGAAAGCCGCCCGCTCAGTTTTAGGGGAGACGAAAACGCGATTGAACGCCGCCTTGAATGGCGGCGTTCGCGTTTCGGAGCGCCCGGCTACGGATGGCCGGGCTGGGGTTTCGGATTCAATGTGAGGTTGCGCCATGGATGGCTGCTCTGGGGTTGTCATGGCTGTCTTGGCGTTGGCTTGCTTCCCGGGATCGGCTCTCCGCTGTCCCTGATCTTCACCGCATCGTGGAACCCGTGCGTGGCGGCATGCTCGCGGAACCAGATGCCTTCCGGCGAGTGACGCGTGATCCCGTCGAAGAGCGTTGCCATCATCTGCGTGCTGGCCAGGCCCATGTTCTCGTAGGCCTGGTTGATCACCAGCTTCTGCATCATCAGCTGATTCTTCGGCACGCCGCACATCCGGCGCGCCAGCTGCAGCACGCGCTCGTCGAGCTGGCCTGCCGGCACTGCGTCGAGCGCCAGGCCAATGGCCTTGGCCTCGCGGCCGTCGATCAGGTCGCCGGTGAGCAGCATGCGCTTGGCCATCTGCGCGCCGAGCCGGTAGACCCACATCGCCGTGGTCGGGCATCCCCAGACGCGCGCCGGCGGATAGCCGATCTTCGCGTCCTCGGCCATCACCACGAAGTCACAGCACAGCGCGATGTCGCTGCCGCCCGCCACCGCGTGGCCTTGCACCTTGGCGATCGTCGGCTTGTAGGATCGCCACAGGCTGAAGAAGTCGTCGGTGTTCTGCTTCATCATCCGGTAGTCGATCGTCGGGTCCCACGGCATCGACTGGTTGTACTCGCTCGCGCCCTCCGCGAACTCCTTGAGGTCGTAGCCGGCGCAGAACGAGCGCCCGGCGCCCTGCAGGACGATCACGTGCACGCCGTCGTCGGCGTTGGCGCGCGCCACCGCCTCGCGCAGCTCGCGGCCGGTGTGCACGCCGATGGCGTTCAGGCGATCGGGCCGGTTGAGGGTGATCCGGGCGATGCGATCGGCGGCTTCGTACAGCAGCGTCTTGAATTCCATCGATGCTCCATTTGAGCGGTCGGGTGGATGAGTGTAGTCCAGCGTAGAATCCGACTCCTTCACTCACCGGCCCCTCCGATGATCCGCAGCATGACCGGCTTTGCGCGCGCCGAATCGCAGACCCCGCTCGGCCGCCTGGCGTGGGAGCTGCGCTCGGTCAATCACCGCTACCTGGATCTGCAGTTCAAGATGCCCGAGGAGCTGCGCGGCATCGAGAACGAGCTGCGCACCCTCGCCGCCGCGCGCGTCACCCGCGGCAAGATCGAGTGCAACCTGCGTCACACCGGCAGCGGCGCCACCGGCAATGGCCTGCAGGTGGATTCGGCGCGGCTGGCGGAGCTCAAGGCGGCGCTGGAGATCGTGGCGGTGTCGCTGCGGGCGCACGCCGAGCCCGATCCGCTACGCGTCCTGCAGTTCCCGGGGATCGTTCAGCAGGCGGGCCAGGACCTGACGCCGCTGCTGGAATCGGCCACGCGCCTGTTCGAGCAGACCCTGACGGAGTTCTCCGCCATGCGCGAGCGCGAAGGCGCGCGCCTGGGCGTGTTCCTCAAGGAGCGCTGCGACGCGCTGGACCAGCTCATCACGATCGTGCGCAAGCGCTATCCGCAGGTGCGCGACCAGTGGGTCGAGAAGCTCAAAGCGCGCTGTGCGGAGCTGGGCGTGGAGGTCGAGCCCGCGCGGCTGGCGCAGGAGGTCGCGCTGGCGGCGCAGCGCCTGGACGTCGACGAGGAGCTGTCGCGCCTGGCCAGCCATTTGACCGAGATCCGCTCGGTAGTGGCCAAGGGCGAGTCGGTCGGCCGGCGCCTGGATTTCCTCATGCAGGAGCTCAATCGCGAGGCCAACACCTTGTCGTCCAAGTCCCAGGACGCCGAGATGACCCGCTGTGCGGTGGAGATGAAGGTCGCCATCGAGCAGATGCGCGAGCAGGTGCAAAACATAGAGTGACCGCAGCAGCCGGTCGCCAGATATCGCGGCGGGGATGCGCTATATCGAGTGACCGCGCTATGATCCAGATGCAATGTCCATTCCGGCGATTCTCAAACTAGATGCCGGTGGGTTGCCAGTGAACTGGATCGATTGGCAGACCGCCGTCACGCTGTACGCCCGCCGCCGCGTGTGCTGGGAGGCGGGCGCGGAGCGCTTCGTCATCCACGGCGGCATCTGCGCGCGCACCGGCCTGCAATCCAGGATCGAGGTCGGCTCGATCGTCGCCGTCGCCGACCGCTCCAAGCGCTTCGAGCGCAGCGCCCCCCTGCTGACCAATCGCACGCTGTTCCAGCGCGATCGCAACCTCTGCCTGTATTGCGGCGACGTCTTCCCGAGCTCGCAGCTGACGCGCGATCACGTGGTGCCCGCCTCGCGCGGCGGCCACAACGTCTGGGAGAACTGCGTCACGGCTTGCCGCGACTGCAACCAGAAGAAGGACGACCGCACGCCGGAGGAATCCGGCATGAAGCTGCTGGCCGTGCCCTACACGCCCAACCTGGCCGAGTACCTGATCCTGCAGAACCGCCGGATCCTTGCCGACCAGATGGAATTCCTGCTGGCGTTCTCGCGCAAGCATCAGCGGCATCGTCACCGCTAGAGCGATCCCATGGAGGTTCTCTTCTTCACAACCGGCGCCGCGCTCGGTGCCGCCGCCGTTGCGCTGCTGCTGCTGCGCGGCCGGACCGCCGCAGCCGCCGAGCTGGCGCGCCTGCAGACGCTGCTCGAGCAGGAGCGCAAGGCATCGGTCGACAAGCTCTCGACGCTGGAGTCCGCGCGCGAGCAGATGACGGCCTCGTTCAAGCAGCTCTCGCAAGAGATCCTCGAGGACAAGAGCCGCCGCTTCGTGGAGCAGAACCAGACGAACCTCGACGCGATCTTAAAGCCGCTGGGCGAGAAGATCGCCGGCTTCGAGCAGCAGGTGAAGCAGACCTACGACACCGAGACGCGCGATCGCGTCGCGCTCAAGGAGCAGATCGCACAGCTGCAGAAGCTCAACCAGCAGGTATCGTCGGAGGCCAACGCGCTGGCGTCCGCGCTGAAAGGACAAAGCAAGACGCGCGGCGCCTGGGGCGAGCTGGTCGTCGAGCGCATCCTGGAGATGTCCGGCCTCACCGCTGGCCGCGAGTACGAGAAGCAGTTCAGCGCCCAGACCGAGGCCGGTGGACGGCGCTTCCCCGACTTCGTCGTGCACCTGCCGGGCGGTCGCGACATCGTCATCGACGCCAAGCTGCCGCTCCTGGCATACCTGAGGTCGGCCGCCGCAGCCGACGACGCCGCGCGCGGCGCGGCGCTGGCGGAGCACGTGACGGCGCTGCGCGGGCACGTGCGCGATCTTGCCGCCAAGGACTACGCCGCGCTGTATGGCATCAAGTCACTGGACTTCGTGCTGCTGTGCGTGCCCAACGAGCCTGCCTACGTCGAAGCGCTGACCGCCGCCCCCGGGCTGTTCGAGGAAGCGTTCGAGAAGAAGATCGTGCTGGTCTCGCCCTCCAACCTCTGGCCGACGCTGCGCGCCGTCGAAAGCATGTGGCGGCTGGAACGCCAGAGCGAGAATGCGGCAGAGATCGCGCGGCGCGCCGGCGATTTCTACGACAAGCTGCGCGGCTTCGTCGACGATCTGCTCGACATCCGCCGGCACCTGGACAAGGCGACGAGCGCGCACGACGACGCCATGAACAAGCTCAGCACTGGCCGCGGCAATCTCATGGGCCGCGCCGAAGGCCTGCGCAAGCTCGGCATTGCGGTGAAGAAGCAGCTGCCGCTTGAGCTGGCCAAGGACGAAGGCGACGACGAAGGTCCGTCGGCGCTGGAAGATCGTTCGGCGCGGTAATTAGACCGTCGCGCCGCCGCAGGACGAGCCGGCGCCGGCGGTGCAGCCCAGGCAGTGCGCGTCGAAGCGGATGCCGCGCTTCATCAGCGCATCGAAGTCGAAATCGAAGATCGTCGCGCGCTTGTTGTCCGCGCCGGCGACGTCCATCTCCAGCATCTGGTTGAAGTCGCAGTCGTAGATCGTGCCGTCGTAGCCGACCGAGATGAGATTGCGGCACATCACGCCTTCGGCCGCTGCCGGATTGAACGCCGCCAGCAGCTTCTCCATGTACGCCTCGTACTGCCCGGATTTCTCCAGGTGCAGCCTGAAGCGGTTGATCGGCATGTTGGTGATGGTGAAAAGCCCGTTGAAGCGCACGCCGAACTTGGCTTGCAGCTCGCGCTTGTAGTCCGCTTCGAGCTGCGCCTGCGCCGGCGGCAGGTACGGTCCGACCGGGTTGTACACCAGGTTCAGCACCAGCCCGGAGCCGTCGACGCCGTAACCCACCGCGTTGAGCAGCTTCATCGACGCCATGCTCTTGCCGAAGACGCCGTTGCCGCGCTGCGCGTCGGTGAAGTACTCCTGGTAGTACGGCAAGGAGGAGATCACCTCCACGCGATGGCGCGCGAAGAACTCCGGCAGGTAGCGCTTGGATTCCTTGGTCTGCGGATTGCCGTCGAAGGTTACGGTGAGGTTGTGCCGCACCATGACGTGACGGCCGAGCGCGACCGCGCGCTCGACCAGCGCGTCGAACTGCGGATGCAGCTCCGGCGCGCCGCCGGTGATGTCGAGCTTGGCGATCTGCGGATGCCGCTCGAGGATCTCGACGCACTTGGCGATGCCCTCGGGGGACATCTTCTCCGTGCGCGACGGCGAGGCATCGACGTGGCAATGCCGGCAAACCTGGTTGCACAGCTTGGTGACGTTGACCTGCAGCGTGTCGATCGCGGTCGGGGGCAGTGCCAGCCCCCGCGCGTGCAGCAGCGCGTCGAAGTCGTACTTCGACGGTGGCACGTCGGCGAGCCGGACAACGGCCATCAGAGCACGAGCTTCTTCAGGTGGTTTTGCATCTGCACCGAGTGCACCAGCGTGATGCCGGCCTGCATCACCGCGGCGACGTGCACCGCTTCCATCATCTGCTCCGGGTTGGAGCCGGTCTCCAGGCACTGGGTGCTGTAGGCGTCGATGCAGTACGGGCATTTCATCGCGTGCGCGACCGCCAGCGCGATCAGCGCCTTCTCGCGCTTGGTCAGCGCGGTGTCGGTGCCGGTGACGTTGCCGTAGTAGCGGAAGAAGTCGTCGGCCATGGACTTGGCGCCCTGCTCGCCGATGCCGCCGAATTTCTTCAGGTCTTCGGATTCGTAGTAGTTGGACATGACCGCTCCGGGCAATCGTGGAGCCGCCATCATGCCGCAGTCGCGGCGTAGACTGACAGCATGCTCAAGCCCCCGGTCGAAGACGTCCTCACCGCGGTCATCGCTGCCTACGGCGTGCGCGCGACCCTGAGCGAGGACGCGAAGTACTGCGGCGAGTGGAAGGACGTGGAGCCGGCATCGGCCACGGCCTACCTGCACCTGATCGACAGCGGCCGCTGCCTGATGTCCGGACCTTTCTCCAAGAAGCCCGTGGTCCTGGAAGCCGGCGACTTCATCGTGCTGCCGCAAGGGACGGCGCACGACCTGTCGTCCTGTCCCGGCGCCGCGGGCGACGATTACACGACGATGCTCTGCGGCAATGTCGAGTTCATCCACGGCGCGCGCAACCCGCTGCTGCGCGCGCTGCCCGAGCTGATCCTGGTACGTGCCGCCGACGGCGGCGAGCGCTTCCGCCACCTGGGCCAGCTGCTGTGCGCGGAGATCCGCGGCGGCGGCGGCTTCGGCGGACGCGCGGTGGTCGACAAGCTCGCCGACGCGCTGTTCGTGATGGCGGTGCGGCACTACATCAATCATGAGGAATCGCCGCGCGGACTGATCGCGGCGCTGCTCGACGCGCGCCTGTCCAAGGCGCTGGCCGCCATCCACGCCGACCCGGGCCGCGACTGGACGGTGGCGTCGATGGCCGAGGTCGCCGGCATGTCGCGCACCGCCTTTGCGCTGCGCTTCGCCGAGCTGCTGGACCAGAGCCCGATCAACTATCTGACCGAGTGGCGGATGACCCAGGCGGCCAAGCTTCTGCAGGATCCGCGGCAATCGGTGCGCGGCGTCGCCGAGCGCCTTGGCTATCAGACCGAGGCCGCCTTCCGGCGCTGCTTCAAGCGCGTCCACGGTTACGGCCCGGGGCAGGTGCGAAAGGCCGCCGCGGCCTGAGCAAGGAATGGCCAAGGCGTCTACACTACGCGCCCTTTTCGCAGCACCGTTCCGATGTCCTCTCGTACCGCGCGCGCCGCCAGGGCCGCCAGCACTCCCAAGGTTGGATTCGTCTCGCTCGGCTGCCCCAAGGCGCTGGTCGATTCCGAGCGCATCCTCACGCAATTGCGCGCCGAAGGGTACGAAACGGTCCCGACCTATGACGCCGCCGACGTCGTCGTGGTCAACACCTGCGGCTTCATCGACTCCGCGGTCGCCGAGTCGCTCGATGCGATCGGCGAGGCAATGGCCGAGAACGGCAAGGTCATCGTCACGGGCTGCCTGGGCGCCAAGGGCGACCTGATCCGGGAGAAATTCCCGGACGTGCTGTCGATCAGCGGCCCGCAGGATTACGCGTCGGTGATGAAGGCGGTGCACCAGCAGGTGCCTCCGCAACACGACCCGTTCCTGGACCTCCTTCCGCCGCAAGGCATCAAGCTCACGCCGAAGCATTACGCGTATCTGAAGATCTCCGAGGGCTGCAATCACAAGTGCAGCTTCTGCATCATCCCGTCGATGCGCGGGCGCCTGGACAGCCGGCCGATCGACGAGGTCCTGCGCGAAGCCGAGAAGCTCGCCGCGTCCGGCGTGCAGGAGCTGCTGGTGATCTCCCAGGACACCAGCGCCTACGGCGCCGATCTCAAGTACGCCTCGGCGACGTGGCGCGGCCAGGAATACCAGACGCGCATGCTCGACCTGTGCCGCGGCCTCGGCGCGCTCGGCGTCTGGGTGCGGCTGCACTACGTCTATCCCTACCCGCACGTCGACAAGGTCATCCCGCTGATGGCCGAGGGCAAGGTCCTTCCCTATCTCGACATCCCGTTCCAGCACGCGTCGCGATCGGTGCTCAAGGCGATGCGCCGTCCCGCCGCCGCCGAGGACACGCTGCAGCGCCTGGCGGCCTGGCGCGCGATCTGCCCGGACATCACCGTGCGCAGCACCTTCATCGTCGGCTTCCCGGGCGAGACCGAGGCCGACTTCGAGGAGCTGCTGGACTGGCTCGATGAGGCACTGCTGGACCGTGTCGGCTGCTTCAAGTACTCGCCCGTGGACGGCGCCGCCGCCAACGCCTTGGCCGATCCCGTCCCCGAGGCGGTCAAGGAGGAGCGCTATCACCGCTTCATGCAGGCACAGGCGAAGATCAGCGCGGCGAAGCTGAAGGCCAAGGTCGGCCGCGTGCTCGAGGTCCTGATCGACGAAGTGACGCCCGGCGGCGCGATCGGCCGCTCGCATGCGGACGCGCCGGAGATCGACGGCAGCGTGACGATCGACTACGCAGGACCCGGCAAGCTGGCGACCGGCCAGCGCATCAAGGTGCGCATCAAGGGCGCGGACACCTACGATCTGAAGGGGGTCGCGGTTTGAAGTCCCGCTGCCGCCTCAGTAGCATCAGCGCATAACCAAGGGAGCGAGCAGATGAAAAAAATGATCCTGATTGTCGCGGCGCTGTCGTGTTTCGCCTGTGCATCGGAGCCGCAATACGGAATCCAGGACCAGCCGCAGGGCCCCGCCGCGCGGCCCGCCGCGAGGAACTGGTACGGCGCCATCGCCGCCTCGCGGGAGACGCTCGCCACCGGCTACTCGATCAACCAGGACACGCCCCAGCAGGCCGAGCAGCTGGCGATGACCGAGTGCCAGAAGAACGCTGAAGGCCGTCCTTGCCAGATCCGCGTGCACCTGCGCAACGCCTGCGGCGCCATCGCCGACGGCACCAACATGCACGCCGGCTACTCCTGGGGCACGACCAAGGAGAAAGCCGAGGAGCAGGCCATGCGCAACTGCTCCGTCTACGGCCAGAACTGCCGGATCTCGGCCAGCTTCTGCTCACCGCAGCGGCCGGCGCTGTCGGGTGAGTTAAGCCGCTAGCGCCTGATCGAAGCCGAAGCAGCGCGGGTTCAGCACGTTGTTGGGGTCCCGCGCGCGCTTCACCGCGATCAGCTCCTGAAGTACGTCCTGCGGCGTCCGCCGCAGGAATTCACTGCCCCACTTGGTGCCGACGCCATGCTCGGCGCTGAACGTGCCGCCGAACTCCGCGGTCACGTCGAACACCAGCTGCGTCAAGCCGTCTGACGATCGCACCGGGTGCTCGGCGTCGCCGAGCAGGTGCAGATGCGCGCCGCCGACGCCGGCGTGGCCGAAGGCCGCGAACTCGACGTGCGATTGCGCCTTGCGCACGCGGCGCTCGAGCTCGGCCAGGTAATCCCCGAACACCGCCGTGGGCGTGGCGGTATCGAAGGCCAGCCGGCCGCCGCCGCGCTGGCGCATGCGCAGGTTGCTGGCCTCGGTGATGGAATGCCGGATCGACTTGAGCGCCGCCAGCGGCGCGTAGCCGATGCGCTCGTCGGCCAGCGCCAGCTCCTTGGCCAGGAAGTCGTAGAGCCTCGAGGTCAGTTCGGATGGCTCGCGCGACTTGACCTGCAGCAGCAGGTAGAACGGCGCGTCGGGATCGCGCTCGAACGGGAGCCGGAACGCCGCGCCCTTGAGCGCGCGCACCAGCGCCATCGCCTCGCGTGAGATGAACTCGAATTCCTCGACGTCTGCGGCGAACTCGGCGCGGGCGGCAGCCAGCACGTCCATCGCGTCCGGCATGCTTGCGACCGGAATCAGCGCGGCTTCGCGCTCGGCCGGAACCGGATGCAGGCGCAAGCGCACGCGGGTGATGACGCCGAACGCGCCTTGCGATCCGATGAGACCCCAGTGCGGGCGGATGTGCGCCGAATCGATGGCCAAGCGCTCCTTGTCCGGGATGCGCCAGAGCTTGCCGACGTCCGGGCCGGCGACCGAGCCTCGCCCCCAGAAGCCCCATGCGGCGTCGCAGAGATGCGCTGCGGTTCCGTAGCAGACGGCGTTGGCTCCGGCCGAGGCGTTGGCGACGCAGGCGCCGACGGTGGCCGCGGACGACGACCCCATCTCCAGCGGGAACATCAGCCCCAGCGGCGCGAGCTCTGCATTGAGCGCATCGATCGACACGCCCGCCTCCACCGTGGCGAGGCGCCGGTCCGGCTCGATCGCCAGCACTTTGTTCAGCCGCTCCAGCGACAGCACCGCCTCGCCGTCGGGCCGCTGAGCCTCCACCAGGCCGGTGCGACCGGCGCTGATGACGAGCTTCAAGCCCTGCTCGTTGGCCGCCTGCAGGATCGAGGCGACCTCGGCGTCCGATTGCGGCAGCAAGGCACAGCTGGCCCGCCCGGGCTGGCCGCGCTCTGGAACTTCATAGCGGCGCAGACGCTCAACATCTTGGATGCAGCGCGCGCCCAGCAACGATTCGAATGGAAACGGTGCGCTCACGACGCGTCTGGTGTACGGCAGCGTACAAAACTACTTCTCATAAGAACGGTGCGACGATGGCAGCGACGGCAGTGGCTGGCACGATAGTAAACGAGCGTGCGCCGCGCGGCGGCGCATGGCTGGCGGCCAGCCTGCTTCTGCTCATGGCGCTGCCCGCATCGGCCCAGCAACCGACGCTGCCGCTGCCGCTGCCGCTTCCTGAAGACGCGCCCAAGCTCACCACGCCCAAGCAGCAGGAAGCGCCGACCGCGTTTGCCGCGGGCGAGCCCGAGCCCATCTACGGCTGGGGCGTCGGCCGCGGCAAGAGCTGGTGGATCCCGGCGGCGGAGATCGTCGGCTTCGACTACTTCCTCAATCGCTACAACCATTACGTCGTCGACGAATCGGTCTACGGATCGCCGACGTCCAACTTCAGCGAGAACATCAAGCAGCGCTGGATCGTCGACACCGACCCGTTCGCCATCAACCAGTTCGCCCACCCCTACCAGGGCTCGATGTACCAGGGCTTTGCCCGCGCCTCGGGACTGTCGTTCTGGGAGTCCACGCCCTACACGCTGTTCGGCAGCACGCTCTGGGAATACGCGGGCGAGCACACGACACCGTCGATCAACGACATGGTCTCCACCGGGATCGGCGGCAACTTCCTGGGTGAGCCGCTGTTCCGCATGGCGAGCCTCCTGCTCGAGAGCTCCGGCACGCAGCGTCCCGGCTTCTGGCGCGTGCTCGGCGCCACCGCGATGTCGCCGCCGGTGGGTGTCAATCGCGCCATGTTCGGCGACAAGTTCGACGGCGTGTTCCAGAGCCACGACCCGGCGGTGTTCACGCGCCTGGACCTCGGCGTCATCATCTCTGCCAACCAGGACTCCAACGTCAACCGCAACAACGACCCCACCGGCCCGGCGATCTCGCAGGACTTCCAGAAGAACGACGTGAGCCTGGACGCGACGGTTGCCTACGGCTTGCCGGGCAAGCCCGGCTACACCTACACGCGGCCGTTCGACTATTTCTCGTTCCAGTTCACGGCGTCCACCAGCAACACCTTCGAGAACATCATCAGCCGCGGCCTGCTCGTGGGCAGGGATTACTCCCTGGGCGACAACTACCGCGGCATCTGGGGACTGTACGGGCAGTTCGACTACATCGCGCCGCAGGTCTTCCGCGCGTCGACCACCGGGTTCTCCATGGGCACCACCGGCCAGTGGTGGCTGTCGCCGCTGGTGGCGCTGCAGGGCACGGTGCTCGCGGGACTGGGCTACGGCGCCGGCGGCGTCATCAACGGCGAAGGCGTCGGAGCCGTCGATCCCGCGACCGGCGAAGGGCAGCGCGACTACCACTACGGCGTGACGCCGCAGGAGCTCCTGGCCTGGCGCCTGATCTTCGGCGACCGCCTTTCGATCGACTCGACCTACCGTGACTATTTCATCAGCAAGTACGGCGCGACCGAGACCAGCGGGTCGGAGCACATCCGCCGCGCCGACATCTCGCTCACGCTGCGCGTATACAACCTGCACGGCCTGACGGTGCGCTATACCGACACGCACCGCACCGCGCGTTACGACAACGTGCCCGAGCCGACGCGCCAGAGCGTCGGCGCGATCAGCATCGTCTACTCGTTCCTGGGGCAAACCCGATTCGGCGCCGTCGACTGGCGCCCGCCGTCCGAAGGAGGACCACTCAAGTGAGCGCCATCCGCAGATTGACGTTTGTGCTGGTTCTCGGCCTTGCGGCCATGCGGGCCGGACCGGCGGCCGCGGAGAACACGACCGACGTACTCGCCGGCGACATCGCCACCGGACTCTTCCCGATCGTCGCCTTCGGCACGGCTTGGCTCAAGGACGACGTCGAGGGGGAGAAGCAATGGCTGCGCGACACGATCCTGGCCGAGGTGGTCGTGACGTCGCTGCGTGTGGCCTTGAACGGCACCAGCTGGGCCGAGCGGCCCAACGGCGGGCAGTACGGCTTCCCGTCCGGACACGCCGGCTTCGTCTTCTCGCAGGCCGGCTTCCTGCAGGAGCGCTATGGCTGGAAGTTCGGCGTGCCGGCGCTCATCGCCGCCACCGGTGTGAGCTACATCCGCGTGCGCGAGGACAAGCATCACTGGCGGGACGTCATTGTCGGCGGCGCGCTTGGCTACGGGGCCGCTCTGCTGACGGTCACGCCCTACGACGCGACCTACATTGCACCGATCGTCGGTCCCGACTGGATGGGCATCCGCTTCGAGCGCAGCTTCTAGTAGGTCGGATCAAGCGCAGCGGATCCGACGCCGGTTTTACCGCCGCGCCCGGATCAGCCCGACGAAGATTCCCGCCAGCCGGAACGGCGGGCGCTCCTGGCTTTCCGGGTCGATCTGCGACAGGTCCACCTCGATCGGCTTGTAGCGTGGATCGCTGTTCTCCGACTTGAGAACGATCCGGCTGCCGCGCCGGAAGTAGCGCTTGAGCGTGATGGTGTCGTCACCGCTGCGCTTCTCGGAGATCACTGCCGCGACGATCGCCCCGTTCTCCGCCTGCTCCTGGGCGTGGATGCCGACGAGGTCGCCGTCGAGGATGTCGGCGTCCTTCATCGAGTGCCCGTCGACCCGGTGCAGGAAGTCCGCTCGCGGATGGAACAGGTTGGGATCGATGGTCACCCGCTCCTCGACGTTCTCCGGCGCGGTGATCGGCGTGCCCGCGGCGATGCGGCCGAGCAGCGGCAGCTCGAACTGGTAGGCCAGCGCTTTCGTCGACTGCGCCAGCAGGCGGATGCCGCGCGAGCTTCCACGCACGATCTGGATGTAGCCCTTGGCCTCGATCGCGCGCAGGTGCGACTCGGCGGCGCTGGGAGAGCCGAAGCCGAATTCCTCGGCGATGTCCTGGCGCGTCGGCGGCATGCCGTTGTGCCGCAGCTGCTTCTGGATGAAGGAGAGGATTTCGGCCTGGCGGTCGGTGAGTTCAGACATGGCGCACCTCTGGCGACTACTGTATGGACGTAGACTAGTGTATGTATTTACACTTGTCCAGTCCTGCACCAAACGTAGGGCGCGCCATGCGCGCCACCACCCGGAGACCGACGATGTCCGCGACCGCCGAAGACCTGTTCACCAAGTCCGCCGCCAACCGCAATGCCTTGGCCCCGCGCGCACGCCAGCCGCGCCGCCGCCATTTCCGACGCAGCGAGTTCGGGCGACCCAAGTTCGTGGAGCTGGAGACGCCGATCGAGAACCCGGCGTGGGAGCAGCGCTTCTGGGAGCGCTACGCGATCCCCGCCGGCATCGCAGCTTTCTGGATCGTGTTCGTGGCGTCGAACTGGAGCGCGATCGGCGCTCTGCTCGGCGGTCTCTTCACTCCACAGTGACGGACTTCGCCAGGTTGCGCGGCTGATCGACGTCGGTGCCGCGCAGCACGGCGGTGTGGTACGCCAGCAGCTGCAGCGGAATGGTATAGACCAGCGGCGCCTGCAGCGCCTCGATGTGCTCGGGCATCAGCATCACCTCCACGCCCGGCTCGCTCTTGAAGCCGGTGTCGGGATCGGCGAACACGAATAGCTGGCCGCCGCGCGCGCGCACTTCCTGCAGGTTCGACTTCAGCTTCTCCAGCAGCGCGTTGTTGGGCGCGACCGCGACCACCGGCATTTCGGCGGTCACCAGCGCCAGCGGCCCGTGCTTGAGCTCGCCCGCCGCGTAGGCCTCGGCGTGGATGTAAGAGATCTCTTTCAGCTTGAGCGCCCCTTCCATCGCCACCGGCAAGGTCGGGCCGCGCCCAAGGAACAGCGCGTGCTGCTTGTCGGCGAAGCGCTTCGCCCACTCCCGGATCTGCGGCTCGAGCTTGAGCGTGCGCTCGACCATCTCGGGAACGTGCGCGATCTGCCGCACGAGCGGCGCCTCGGTCTGCGCGTCCATGCCGTTGTGCCGCGCCAGCGCGCCGCCGAGCAGGCCCAGCGCCGCCAGCTGCGTGGTGAAAGCCTTGGTCGAGGCGACGCCGATCTCCGGACCTGCGCGCGTCATCAGCACCATGTCGGCTTCGCGCACCAGTGACGATTCGGGCACGTTGCAGATCGACAGCGTCGCCAGGTAACCGAGCTTCTTGGCCTCGCGCAGCGCGGCGAGCGTGTCGGCGGTCTCGCCCGATTGCGAGATGGCGATGAACAAGGTGCCGGGCGGCACGACCGGCCGGCGATAGCGATATTCGCTCGCGACCTCGACCGCGCACGGCAGGCGCGCGCCCTGCTCGATGTAGTAACGCGCGATGAGCCCCGCGTGCCAACTGGTGCCGCAGGCGACGATGTGCACGCCGCGGACCTTGGGCAGCATGGCCTGGGCCTTGGGGCCCAGCGCCGCTTCCAGGATGCGGTCGCCGGCGATGCGCTCGGACAGCGTGTCGGCTATCGCGCGCGGCTGCTCGAAGATCTCTTTCAGCATGTAGTGCGCGTACTCGCCGCGCTCCACCGCGTCCGCCGACAGTGATGACTCGTGCACCGGGCGGCTGACCTTGCGGCCCTCGCGATCGAAGATGGTCACGCCCTCGCGGCGCACGTCGGCGACCTCGCCTTCCTCCAGGAACTGGAAGCGGCGCGTCACCGGCAGCAGCGCCTGCACGTCGGAGGCCACGAAGTTCTCGCCGTCGGCAAGGCCGACGACCAGGGGGCTGGCGATGCGCGCAGCCACCACGCGATCCGGCGATTGCGCGTCGAGCACGACGATGGCGTAGGCGCCTTCCAGGCGACGCACGGCGCTCTGCACGGCCTTGGTCAGATCGGCGCCCTGGCGGACGAAGGCGTGCACCAGGTGCGAGATCACCTCGGTGTCGGTCTCCGACTCGAAGACCACGCCTTGCGCGATGAGCTCGGCTTTGAGCGCGGCGTGGTTCTCGATGATGCCGTTGTGGATCACCGCAATGCGCCCGCCGGCGACATGCGGATGCGCGTTGGCCTCGGTGACGCCGCCGTGCGTGGCCCAGCGCGAGTGCGACATGCCGATGTGGCCCGCGCGCGGCTGCGCGGCCAGCTTGGCCTCGAGGCGGTCGACCTTGCCGACGGCGCGGGTCAGGAGGAGCTTGCCGGCGCCGTCGATCACGGCGACGCCGGTCGAGTCGTAGCCGCGATACTGCAGCCGGCGCAGGCCCTCGATCAGGATGGGAACGACGTCGCGCGAGGCGATCGCTCCGACAATGCCGCACATGCGGTCTGGCCCTTGGGAGATGGGCCGCTAGTTTATTCGACCTCTGCGCCTCGACGTACCGAGCAGCAGCAGCGCACTGAGCAGACAAAGCGTCACGCCGTCCAGCGCGCCACCGCCGGCAGAACCGGTTGCGGTCGATCCGCCATCAGGGACGGGTGCAGACGGCAAAGGCAGCTGGTCCGCCTTCTGCACCGCCCGCAGCGCGTCCAGACCTTGCGCGTCGTAGACGTCGGCGGAGGACAGGATCGCGGCGACGTCGGCGGGCGAGAGGTTGGGGTTGGCTGCAAACACCATGGCCGCGACCGACGAGGCCACCGCCGTCGCAAAGGAGCTGCCCGCGACCGTTCCGAGCGAGGGGATCGCCGCCAGCACCGTGCCGCCCGGCAGCAACGCCAGGATGTTGGTGCCGGGCGCCGGGATCACCGGGATCGGATGCCCTGAGAGCGGACGGCTGGAGCCGTCCGCCGCGGTGACCACACCGATCACGCCAGGGATCTGCGCGAGGTATTCGGAAATGTGCGGCGTGCCCTCGCCCAGCGCCGTGACGACGATGGATCCGGCCTGCGTCGCCTGGGTGATCGCATCGAGCAGCCCGAGGTCGTATTGCGCGGACAGCACGAAAGAGATGTTGATCACACGCGCGCGCTCGGGCGAGGCGTGTCCATAGTCGTTGGCGATGCCGGCAGCGTAGAGGATGCCCTGGCGCAGCAGCGCGCTGTCGGTCAGCGCGCCGCCGCTGGAGTCGGTGCAGCACACCTTGATCGGCAGGATGCGGGCGCCGGGGAACACCGCGCGCGGCCAGACCGTGAGCAGCGGGTCGCTGCTGATGATCGACGCCACCGCCGTGCCGTGCGTGTAGAGCTGTGGATCTGTGAGGTGGAGACCGACGTCGCTGCCGCCGGTGAATGCGTTGTAGCCGGTCACCAGCCGGCTGCGCAGCGCCGGATGTCCCACCTCGAACGCGGTGTCGAGCACCGCGACCAGTGGCGAGGCTCCCGACGGCAGCGTCGCGATCGCCTCGTTGGCGCGCAGCTTGAGGATGTGATCCCCGAGCGGGATCAGCTCGGCGAACGCAGCGCCGGTGGCGAGCACGGCGACGACGGCCAGAGAGCGGCGCAGCGACTGCGGGAAGCGCATGGAGGGAACCGGCGGGGCGACTGGGCGCCATTAGGCGCCGGCAGTTCCCGGTGCGCAGTGGTCAAAACGTATCAGCGGAGCGCCGGCCTCCCGGGAAAGCCCGGCAACGCTATTTCTTCTTTACGGGTCTCTGCCAGCCGGCGACGACCTTCTGCTCGCGCGCGCGCGCCACGGCCAGCACGCCGGGCGGCACGTCGCGGGTGATGGTGGATCCGGCGCCGATGGTGGCGCCGTCGCCGACCTTCACCGGCGCTACGAATTGCGTATCGGAGCCGACGAACACGTCGTTGCCGATCAGGGTCTGGTGCTTGTTGGCGCCGTCGTAGTTGCAGGTGATGGTGCCGGCGCCGATGTTGGTGCGGGCGCCGACCTGCGCGTCGCCGATGTAGGCCAGGTGGTTGGCCTTGGCGCCCTTGCCGAGCGTCGATTTCTTGATCTCGACGAAATTGCCGACGTGGACTTCGTCGCCGAGCTTTGTCTCCGGGCGGATGCGCGCGAACGGACCGATGCGGCAGTTGCGCCCGGCGTCGACGAAATCCAGTACGGAGTGCGCGTCCACGCGGGTGCCATCGCCGAGCCGCGCGTTGCGCAGGATCACGTAAGGGCCGATGACGACCTCGTCGCCGATCTCCACGTCGCCCTCGACGACGACGCCGACGTCGATGCTGCAATCGCGACCGTGCTTCAAGGTGCCGCGCAGGTCGAAGCGCGCGGGGTCGGCCAGGTGCAGCCCCTCGCGCAGCAGCTTGTCGGCCCGCGCGCGCTGGTAGGCGCGCTCTTGCTCGGCCAGCTGCACGCGGTCGTTGACGCCCATCACTTCCTGCGTCGACGCTACCCGCACTGCCGACATCGCGACCTTGTCTTTGGCGGCGAGCGCCACGATGTCGGTCAGATAGAACTCGCCCTTGGCGTTGTCCTTGCCGACGCGCTGCAACCACGCTTTCAGGAGCCGCGCCGGGACCGCCATGAATCCGGTGTTCACTTCGCGGATCGCTTTTTGCCGGTCCGTGGCGTCGTTCTCCTCGACGATGCCGATCACGGCGCCGCGCTTGTCGCGCAGGATGCGGCCGTAGCCGCGCGGCTCGGGCAGCTCCGCCGTCAGCAGCGCGGCGCCCTCGCGCGCCGCCGTGAGCAATCCACGCAGCGTCTCGGCCTGGATCAGCGGGATGTCCCCGTAGAGCACCAGCACCAGCGCCGAATCCGGGATTCCCGGGAGCGCCTGCTGCACCGCGTGGGCCGTTCCGAGCTGGTCCTGCTGCAGCACCCAGCGCAGCTGCGCGGAGCGCGCGTAAGCGGCGTCGCACCAAGCCTTGACCTGTTCGGCGCCATGCCCGTGCACGATGTGGCACGCCGCCGCTTCGAGCGCGTCGACCGTGTCGAGCACGTGCCCGAGCATCGGCCGTCCGGCGAGCGCGTGCAGGACCTTGGGCAGCGCGGACTTCATGCGCGTGCCCTGGCCCGCGGCGAGGATCACGACGTGGAGCGGACCGGTCGCGGCGTCGCCGCCGCTAGTCCTTGGTTTTGCGCGCTTGCTCGAACTGCGGCTTGTAGGCTTGGACAAAGGCGTTGCGCAGGATGTTGATGACGGTGTCCAAGGTACTGGTTTTCGGGTTCTTCAGGGTGCCGCCGAACTCCACCTTGGTCGCCAGCTGATCCTTGGTCTGGTTCTTGAACAGCGTCGTGACCGCGCCGGCGGCCCACTCCCAGGCGACACGCAGCGGGTTGTCCTTCTGCTGCTCGACGTCCTGCTCCCAGCTGGCGATCTCCACGTTCTGCATGATCGGCTTTGCGTAGCCCGAGAGCTTGCCGTTCTCCGCCGTCATCTGCAGGACGAAATCCCCGTGCCCGGAGGCGACGTCCACCTTGGCGTAGGCCTGGAACAACGGGTTGAGCTTGGTGAGCTCCACGTCGCTCACCTTGAGATCGAAGGTGAAGTCCTCCATCTCGCCGAACGGATCGAAGCTCGCGGCCGTTTCCAGCGGCGCCTGGTCCAGGATGTTGGCGTGGCCCTCGAACCTGGCCACGCGCTCGCCGTTCTCGTCGCGCACGTTGGTCAGGTTGTAGACGATGGCGTCGGTGTCCGTCGCCTTGAGATCGACCGGCGGCTGCGAGATGAAATTGTGGAAGACGATGGTGCCGTCGACCAGGCGCACCTCGTTGAGCTTGATCGGCAGCAAGGCTTCCAGCTGCTGGCGCCAGTCGACGCCGCGTCCGCTCTGGCTGCTCGCCTTGCTGCCACCGTCGACGAAGTTGATCTCCGCCCGGTCGAACTCGACCTCACCGACCAGGCCGCCGTGGAAGATCTCCTTCCAGCTCACCGACAGGTCGATGCGCGGCGCGTTGAGCAGGGGCACCGGAACCTTGCCGGTCTTCTTCTCGATCACCGACTCGTGCAGGCTGTAGGCGCCGCGCCACAAGTGGATGTCCACGTCGGCGACGTGGCCGTGGTACTCGCCCATGTCGTCCAGGCGCGCGTTGATCTGGTCACGGACGATGCCCGGCAGGGCCAGCCGCAGTGCCAGCAGGCCCAGGCCCAGAATCACCAGGACGATCAGCAGCTTCTGTTTTTTGTTCGGGGATCGCATGCCTCGCCTGTATGCGGGATACGATCTTTCAGACCCCCCGTTCGGGGGTGGGGTTCAGAGCTAGCAGGCCCCAGAGCCGTGGCAGACGTCGAAGGCGGTGCCACCCGAGCCGGGGTGCGAGGGGCTTGCCAGCACCGCGCCGCCGCCATCGACCATGTTCACGCGCTCGCCGGACGCCAGCGCGGCCGGGGCGCCGTTGACCGTCAGCCCAGAGAACGTCATCCGGCCGAAGTTCGCGAGCGGCAACTGTCCGGTTCCGGAAGTGCCGGCCGTCAGCGGCGCTTCGGCAATCCACTCGGCGGTATCGCCGGCCGCCACGTAGGGGACGGTCTGGTTGAAGGTCCAGCCCTGCGTCGCGTTGACGATGGAGATCTGCCAGACGACGACGGCGTTGCTGTCGATCGAGACGCTGACGTGATCGCCGGGCGCAACCGGGAAATTGCCGGTGACCAGGATCGCGCCTTCGGCGGGGACCTGCGGCAGCGGCAGCGCTTCCCACCAGGCGCCGAAGAATTTATCGCTGCCGCGGCAGTCCTGCTCGGTGCCCGCCTGGATCAGCGTGGGATCGCCGGTGACGCCGCCGCCGATGCCGATCCAGGTGGAGCTGTTGGCGTTGTCGGTGCCGCACTGCAGGTCCGGCACGACCCAGCTGCCGCTGATGGACGTGAACGCGCCGATGCCGCCGGTCTTGACGTAGCCGGCCCAGTTCAGCGACTCGCTGGCGGCTTCGGCGCCGGCCGCGCCGGCCGACGGCGTGTTCGGGTTGCCGTGCTCGGCGGTGGAATCGTCCTGCGTTTCGCCACCTCCGCAAGCTGCCAGCAGCAGGCACGCCGCAAGCGCAGCGCCGGAATACCGTGCGATGCGCTGGGGAGCTGGCATGGGGACCTCTATCCGCGGGTGGCGTTCTTGATGTCTTGCACGAACTTCAGACGCGCGGCCGCTTCGATGAGTTCCTGCTGCGCCTGCTTCAGGTCGGTCTCGGTTTTGGCGCCGGCGAGCCTGGACTCGGCATCCTGCTTGGCTTTCAGCGCTCCCGCCTCGTCGGCGTCCTTGGCGCGCAGCGCCGTATCGGCGAGTACCGGTGACCAGGTGCGGCTGCACCTCGAGGATGCCGCCGCCGACGAAGAACTTGAGCATCTCGCCGGACGGCGTCTGCACGCGCAGCTCGCCGGGCTTCATCGTCGTCAGCAAGGGCGCATGGCGCGGCGCGATGCCGACGTCACCCATCGCCGCGGGCGCGAACACCATCGCGGCCTCGCCGTGATAGATGTGGCCTTCGGCACTCACGATGTCAACCTTCAGCTGCGCCATCTCTGCTTACCTCGCCAACCGTATGGCGCGTTGAGCCGCGCGCTTCTTGCGCCGCTCGAACGCGCCGACTATTACAACTTCTTTGCCTTCTCGACGGCCTCGTCGATCGTGCCGACCATGTAGAACGCCTGCTCGGGCAGGTGATCGTACTCGCCATCGACGATGCCACGGAAGCCGCGGATGGTTTCCTTCAGCGGTACGTACTTACCAGGCGAGCCGGTGAACACCTGCGCGACGAAGAACGGCTGCGACATGAAGCGCTGGATCTTGCGCGCGCGGGCCACGGCCTGCTTGTCGGTCTCGGACAGCTCGTCCATGCCCAGGATGGCGATGATGTCCTTCAATTCCTTGTAGCGCTGCAGCACGCCCTGCACGTCGCGGGCGGTGTTGTAGTGCTCGGCGCCGATGACGTTGGGGTCGAGCTGGCGCGACGTGGAGTCGAGCGGATCGATGGCCGGATAGATGCCCAGCGAGGCGATGTCGCGCGACAGCACGACGGTGGAATCAAGATGCGCGAAGGTCGTCGCGGGCGAAGGATCGGTGAGATCGTCCGCCGGAACGTAGACCGCCTGGATCGAGGTGATCGAGCCCTTCTTGGTGGAGGTGATGCGCTCCTGCAGCACGCCCATCTCCTCGGCCAAAGTAGGCTGGTAACCCACGGCCGACGGCATGCGGCCTAGCAGCGCCGAGACCTCGGTGCCCGCCAGCGTGTAGCGGTAGATGTTGTCCACGAAGAACAGCACGTCGCGGCCTTCGTCGCGGAAGTACTCGGCCATGGTCAGGCCCGTGAGCGCGACGCGCAGGCGGTTGCCGGGCGGCTCGTTCATCTGGCCGTAGACCATCGCCACCTTGGACTCGCCGAGGTTCTTCTCGTTGATGACCCCCGATTCCATCATCTCGTGATAGAAGTCGTTGCCCTCGCGCGTGCGCTCGCCGACGCCGGCGAACACGGACAGGCCCGAGTGCGCCTTGGCGATGTTGTTGATCAGCTCCATCATGTTGACGGTCTTGCCCACGCCGGCGCCGCCGAACAGGCCGACCTTGCCGCCCTTGGCGAACGGGCAGAGCAGGTCGATGACCTTGATGCCGGTCTCTAGCAGCTCGGTGGAGCCGGCCTGGTCTTCATACGAAGGCGCGGCGCGATGGATCGCCCAGTGCTCCTTGGCGTCGACCGGGCCGACCTCGTCGATCGGGTCGCCCAGCACGTTCATGATGCGGCCGAGCGTGGCCGGGCCGACCGGCACCGAGATGCCCTTGCCGGTGTTGTTGCAGACCAGGCCGCGCTTCAGGCCTTCGGACGAGCCCAGCGCAATGCAGCGCACCGTGCCGTCGCCCAGCTGCTGCTGGACTTCCAGCGTCAGCGGCGAGCCTTCGATCTTCAACGCGTCGTAGATCTTGGGGATGGCGTCGCGCGGGAACTCGACGTCGACGACCGCGCCGATGATCTGGACAATTTTTCCGCTGCTCATGATTTTCGATACCTGTTGAATTTGTTAAACCGCTGCGGCGCCGCCGACGATCTCGGACAGCTCCTTGGTGATGTTGGCCTGGCGCGCCTTGTTGTAGGAGATCTGCAGCTTGTTGATGATCTTGCCGGCGTTGTCGGACGCCGACTTCATCGCCACCATGCGCGCGGACTGCTCGCACGCCGCGTTCTCGACCGCTGCCTGGTAGACCTGCGACTCGACGTAGCGCTGCAGCACCGTGTCGAGCAGTTCCCTGGGATCCGGCTCGTAGAGATAGTCCCAGTGCGACAGGAGCCCCTCGTCCTTCACCGGCTCGATCGGCAAGAGCTGCATCACGGTGGGCTTCTGCGTCATCGTGTTGACGAAGGTGTTGGATACGACGAACAGGCGGTCGATGGAGCCTTCGCGATAGGCGTCGGTCATCACCTTGATCGTGCCGAGCAGCTGGTCGATCTTCGGCTTGTCGCCGAGCTGCGTGGCCGTGGCCAGCACCTTGCCGCCGACCCGGCGGAAGAAGGCGACCGCCTTGTTACCGATCAGCGCGACGTCGACTTCCACGCCCTTGTCCTTCCAGTCCCGCAGCGCGCGGATGGCGGCGCGGAAGACGTTCATGTTGAGACCGCCGGCCAGGCCGCGGTCGCTGGAGACGATGATCAGGGCGACGCGCTTGGCTTCGCGCTCGACCGTGAACGGGTGGCGGTACTCGAGCTTGGCCTGCGCCAGGTGCCCGAGCGCGCGGCGGATCAGGAGCGCGTACGGCCGTGCCTGCGCCATGCGCTCCTGCGCCTTGCGCATCTTGGACATCGCCACCTTTTCCATCGCGCGCGTGATCTTCTGCGTGTTCTTCACGCTCTTGATCTTGCTGCGGATCTCTTTTGCGCCCGGCACAGTGGTTCTCTTCTAGATCAGATGGCTTAGATCGCGGACTGCTTGGCGTAGGCTTCCATCGCGCCTTTCAGCTCGGCTTCCAGCGCGTCGTTCCAGTCGCCGCCGTCGAGCTTGTCGAGCGTGGCCTTGGCACTGTCGGCCATGTAGCGATGCAGGCCTTCCTCCCACGCCAGCACCTTGGCAACCTCGACCTTGTCGATGAAGCCTTTCTCGACCGCGTAGAGCGAGGCGGCCATCTGGCCGACCGACAGCGGCGCGTACTGCTTCTGCTTCATCAGCTCGGTGACGCGCTGGCCGCGCTCCAGCTGCTTGCGCGTGGCTTCGTCGAGATCCGAGGCGAACTGGGCGAACGCCGCGAGCTCGCGATACTGCGCGAGGTTGGTTCGCGTGCCGCCGGCGAGCTTCTTGATGACCTTGGTCTGCGCGGCGCCGCCGACGCGGGACACCGAGATGCCGGCGTTCATGGCGGGCCGGATGCCGGCGTTGAACATGTCGGTCTCGAGGAAGATCTGGCCGTCGGTGATCGAGATGACGTTGGTCGGAACGAATGCGGACACGTCGCCGGCCTGCGTCTCGATGATCGGCAGCGCCGTCAGCGAGCCGGTCTTGCCCTTGACCTTGCCCTTGGTGAACGCCTCGACGTAGGCCTCGTTGACGCGCGCGGCGCGCTCGAGCAGTCGGCTGTGCAGATAGAAGACGTCGCCCGGGTAGGCTTCGCGGCCCGGCGGGCGGCGCAGCAGCAGCGAAACCTGGCGGTAGGCGACGGCCTGCTTGGACAGATCGTCGTAGATGATCAGCGCGTCTTCGCCGATGTCGCGGAAGTACTCGCCCATCGAGCAGCCGGAATACGGCGCGATGAACTGCAGCGCGGCGGACTCGGACGCCGAGGCGGCGACGACGATGGTGTTGGCCATCGCGCCGTTCTGCTCGAGCTTGCGCACGACGTTGGCGATCGATGACGCCTTCTGGCCGATGGCGACGTAGACGCACTTAATGCCGGAGTTCTTCTGGTTGATGATCGTGTCGATCGCCAGCGCGGTCTTGCCGGTCTGGCGGTCGCCGATGATCAGCTCGCGCTGGCCGCGGCCGATCGGCACCATCGCGTCGACCGACTTGTAGCCGGTCTGCACCGGCTGGCTCACCGACTTGCGCGCGATGACGCCGGGCGCGACCTTCTCGATCGGCGACTGGCCGGCGGCCTTCACCGGGCCCTTGCCGTCGATCGGCTGGCCGAGCGCGTTGACCACGCGTCCGAGAAGGCCAGGGCCGACCGGCACCTCGAGGATGCGGCCCGTGGTCTTTACCGTGTCGCCTTCCTTCAGGTGCTTGTAGTCGCCGAGCACGACCGCGCCGACCGAGTCGCGCTCGAGGTTCAGCGCCAGGCCGAAGGTGTTGCCCGGGAACTCGAGCATCTCGCCCTGCAGCGCGTCGGACAGGCCGTGGATGCGCACGATGCCGTCCTGCAGCGAGACGATGACGCCGGTGTTGCGCGCCTCGGCCGCCGCTTCGAAGTTCTTGATGCGGGACTTGATGAGATCGCTGATCTCGGAAGGGTTCAGTTGCATTTGTTCGGTTTCCTATTGGTCGGGGCCAACGGCCCCTCCTACAAAAGAATTCGGTTAGGCGGTCAATGCGGTGCGCAGCTGCTCGAGCTCGCCGGCCACGCTGCCGTCGATGACGAGGTCGCCCGCGCGCACGCGCGCGCCGGCGATCAGGGACTCGTCGGTCTTCCATTCGATGTCGACGTCGCGCGCGAGCCGCTTCTTGATCGCGGCGGCAAGCGCCTGCTGCTGCGCCTTGTCCACTGGCGCCGCCGAGGTGATCTCCACGTCCACGCGGCTCTCGTACTCGGCGCGCAGCGTCTCGAACTGCTCGTGGATCATCGGCACCAGGCGCAGGCGGTTGTAGTCCGACAGCAGGCGCAGAAGGTTTTTCGACGGTTCGGACGCGGACTTGCCCATCGCCTGGATCAGGATGTCCGCGAGCTGGCCGCGGCCGATCGAGGGATGGCCGATCGCGGCTGCGACCTTGGGATCGCGCACGGCTTCCGACAGGCCCGTGAGCATCGCCGACCAGTCGGCCAGGCCGCCGGCGGCGACGCCGCGGCCGGAGCCGACCTTGCTCTCGTCGCGGGCGAGCTCGAAGATCGCCTTGGCGTAGGGACGCGCGAGTGTGGACGGCTCGGCCATTTCTAGATCCGCGCCGCCAGTTCCTTGAGCACGTCGCCGTGCGCCTTGGCGTCGATCTCGCGCTTCAGGATCTTGGAGGCGCCGACCACGGCCAGCTCCCCGACCTGCTTGCGCAACGCTTCCTTGGCCGCGGTGATCTCGCGCGCCGCCTCGGCGCGCGCCGCTTCCTTGATGCGATCGGCCTCGGTCTGCGCCTGCGTCTTGGCCTGCTCGACCGTCTGCGACGCCTGCCGCGTGGCGCTGGAGATGATGTCCTGCGCCTGCGTGCGCGCGGCCTTCAGCGCTTCATCGCTCTTGGCGGAGGCTTCTTCCAGCGACTTGGCGCCGCGCTCGGCGGCGGCCAGGCCGTCGGCGATGGTCTTCTGGCGATCCTCGATCACCTTCGTCAGCAAAGGCCAGACGAACTTGACGTTGAACCAGATGAACGCCGCGAACACCAGCGCCTGCGCGACCAGCGTCAGATTCAGATTCATGTGCTGCGCCCTCCGGAAAGACTGGCGCTTAGTGCGCTGTCTGTGCGATCGCGCTCAGCAGCGGGTTGGCGAAGGCGAAGAACATCGCGAGGCCAACGCCGATGATGAACGAGGCGTCGATCAGGCCGAGCAGCAGGAACACCTTGGTCTGCAGCATGCGGCATCGAGCTCCGGCTGGCGCGCGGCGCCTTCCAGGAACGTGCTGCACATGATGCCGACGCCCACGCACGCGCCGAGCGCGCCGAGGCCGATGATGAGTCCGATGCCGATGCCGGTGAAGGCCTGGATCATGGCCGATGAGCTGAGCATGGTCCATTTGTTGATTACCTTTGTTTGCGGTAGCGGTTGAGTGAAATGAGGTCTAGTGATGCTCGTGCGCCATCGAGATGTAGACGACGGTGAGCATCATGAAGATGTAGGCCTGCAGCGCGACGATCAGGATGTGGAAGATCGCCCAGCCCCAGCCGAGCAGGAAGCCGAAGAAGCTGCCGACCAGGCCGGTGGCGGCCCACATCCACAGCAGCAGGAAGATGATCTCGCCGGCGTACATGTTCCCGAACAGTCGCAGCGAGTGCGACAGCGGCTTGGAGATGTACTCGACCATCTGGAACAGGAAGTTGAGCGGCCACAGCAGCGGATTGGCGTGCCGAAGGGCGCGAAGAACAGCTCGTGGATCCAGCCGCCGAAGCCCTTGACCTTGATCGAGAAGAAGATCATCAGGAAGAACACCGACAGCGCCAGCGCGAACGTGGTGTTGACGTCGGCGGTCGGCACCAGCCGGAACTCGTGCTGCCCGACCCATCCCGAGCGCCTTGCTCATCAGGTCGGCGGGCAGGAAGTCCATGGCGTTCATCAGCAGGACCCAGATGAGCACCGTCAGCGCCACCGGCGTCACGAACTTGGTGCGGTCACCGTGGTAAGATGCCCTTGACCTCGCCGTCGACGAAGTCGTAGAGCATCTCGACGAAGGCCTGCCGCTTGTTGGGCACGCCGGCGGTGGCGCCGCGCACGACCCACCAGATCAGGCCCATCGACACCACGCCGAGCAGGACCGCGGTGATCACCGAATCGACGTTCACCAGCAGCCCGTCCGTGACCGGCTGCGTCTTGAAGGTCAGGTGATGCGCGATGTAGGCGCTTGGAGTCAGCTCGGCGGATGCGGACATCGATCGATCAGAACCTGTTGTCTCTAGAAACCTTGCCTGTGTGCGTCCGTCCCTGCGCGGCAAAGGCGCCAAGCCCGAAGATCACGGCCGAAACCATGAACGAACCGAGCAGCGCGAGGGCGACGACCTTGCGATAACTCACCAGCACCAGCACCAGCAGCACGATCATCAGCGACAGCTTCGCGCCTTCCGCCTTGAGCGCGGACACGAGCACGTCCCCCGCGGATTGACCTCTGCTCCTCACGGCGATCATCGCGAACGCCAGGCTGCCGGACATCCCGATCAGCCCCCCCAGCGACGCGGACAACGCACCGTGCAACCCCGCGAGCCACCCCGCCAGCAGCGCTGCAGCCACGGTCACCGTCAGCTGCAACCGCATCGCCGGACGGAACTGTTCCCACACCTGCCGTACCTGCGAGGGGGCTCGAAAGAGCCGCGAATTTTAGTCGGCGGCGCCTTGCGCGGTCAATCTTCTGCGGCGCAACATCTGGCCGTGTCCGGCAAGGAGAAACCCGTGAAACCGATCTGGCAACGCTTCGCACTGGCCCTGATCCTGCTCTGCGGCAGTGCCTCTTTCGCGGCTGGACCGGCGTCGACCGGCTTCCAGTTCGACATCCCGGCCGCAAGTCTCGGCGTGGCGATGGAGAAATGGGCTGCGACCATCGGCGGCGACGTCGTGTTCGATGCCTACTCCGCCCGGGTCGCGCAAACACGACAGGTGCGCGGGCAGATGAGCCCGGAGTCGGCGCTCAATCAGATGCTGGCGGGGACGGACCTGAGCTACACCTATAACGCCGTCGCCCGGCGGGCGGTGATCACCCGCCGTCGCGCTAGCGTCGCATCACCCGCGCCGACACCTGCGCCAAGAGCCGCCGCGGCATCAGGCGGCTCATCCACGTCACAGCCTTGGCCTGATATCCCGGCACCACGATCGTCTGATTCGCGCGCAGTGCCTTGAGGCTCAGCGCGACGACGGCCTCGGGCTTCCACACCAGGGAGTCCGGCACGGTCTTGCGCAGCTTGGAGTTCCCGGTCGCCTCGAAGAAGCCGGTCTCGACGGGGCCGGGACACACCGCGAGCACGCGCAGGCCCTGCTTCTGGTACTCCGCCCACAAGGCCTGGCTGAACGAGAGCACGAAGGCCTTGGTCGCGCCGTAGACCGACATGTAGGGCACGGACTGGAAAGCGGCGAGCGAGGCGATGTTGACGATGCCGCCGTGGCCGGCGTCGAGCATCCCGGGCAGGAAGGCGTGACTGAGGTCTACGACCGCCGCGCAGTTGAGCGCCACCATCTGCTGCTCGCGGGCCGCGTCCAGGTTGTGGAACGCCCCGACCAGGCCGAAGCCCGCGTTGTTGATCAGCAGGTCGACTTTGAGGCCGCGCTTGTCCACCTCGGCTGCCAGCGCGGCGCCCGGGGACTTCTTTGAAAGATCCGCCGTGATGACTTCCACGCGCCGCTGATGCTTGGCGCGGATCTGGTGCGCGAGCTTCTCGAGCTTGTCGCCCGAGCGGGCGACGAGGATCAGCGTCGAGCCTTCCTTGGCCAGGGCGTAGGCGAACGCTTCGCCGATGCCCGACGAGGCGCCGGTGATCAGCGCGGTCTTGTAGGTCGGTCCGCGTTTCACGCGGGTCTCACCGAAGCAGGCTGATGACCCGTTCCAGGTCGCCCATGTCCTTGAAGACGATGGTGAGCTTGCCGCTGTCGCCGCGGGAGTTGTCGATCTTGACCGTGGTGCCGAGCCGCGCCGACAGCTCGCCCTCGAGCTTGCCGAACGGGCGCGGCAGCACGCGGCCGGGCTGATCCTTCGGCGCGTTCTCGGCCTCCACCAGCGCCTCGGTGGCGCGCACCGACAGACCCTTGTCGACGACCAGGCGCGCCAGCGACACGCGCCGCGGTCCGGTGGTCAACCCGAGCAGGACCTTGGCGTGACCGAAGGACAGCTTCTGCTCGCGGACGTGCTGCTGCACTTCGTCCTCGAGCTCGCGCAGGCGCAGGAGGTTGGAGATCGTCGTGCGCTTGCGGCCGACGGCCTGCGCGCATTCCTCGTGCGTGAGGCCGCAATCCTGGATCAGCCGCTGCATGGCATCGGCTTCTTCCAGCGGGTTTAAGTCGGCGCGCTGGATGTTCTCCACGAGCGCCACCGCCATCGCGCCGCGCTCGTCGAGCGTGCGGATGACGGCCGGGATGTTCTTGAGATCGGCCAGCTTGGCTGCGCGCCAGCGGCGCTCGCCCGCGACGATCTCGTACTGGTTGGCGCCCAGCGAGCGCACCACGATGGGCTGGACCACGCCTTGCGCACGGATGGAATCGGCGAGCTCCGCCAGCGCGCCTTCGTCGAACACGCGCCGCGGCTGGTAGCGGCCGGGCTGGATCTGCTCCAGAGGCAGCTCGCGCAGCGTCTCGCCGGGCTGGAAGTCGAGCTTGGTGGGCGCCACCGTCGACAGCAGTGATTCCAGACCGCGCCCCAGACCTTTTTTCTTTGCCAGCGACATGTTCATCTCCCGCTTGATTCTTCAGGTTCGATCGGCACGGATGGCGCCTTACGCCGCCTGGCGCTTCTTGTCGCGCCAGAGGATTTCGACCGCCAGCGCCAGATACGCCTTGGCACCGGTGGATTGTGGGTCGTAGACCGTGCCCGGCAAGCCATGGCTCGGCGCCTCGGCCAGGCGCACGTTGCGCGGGATCACGGTGCGGAACACCTTGTCGCCGAAATGCTCGGTCAGCTGCGCCGAGACCTGCTCGGCCAGGTTGTTGCGCTGGTCGAACATCGTGCGCAAGAGGCCGGCGATGGCCAGCCGCGGATTGATCACCGAGCGGATCTGCTGGACGGTGTCGAGCAGCGCCGACAACCCTTCCAGCGCGTAGTACTCGCACTGCATCGGGATCAGCACGCTGTCGGCGGCGACCAGCGCGTTGAGCGTGAGCTTGGACAGCGCGGGCGGGCAGTCGAGCAGGATGTAGTCGAAGCGCGGCGACACCGAGGACAGCGCCACCTGCAGCGCGCGATCGCCGTCGGCGGATTCGCGCAGCCGAACCTCGGCCTCGGTCATGTCGCCGTTGGCGGGCAGCAGCGAGAAGCCGAGCGCGCCCAGGTTCTGGATCGCGTCGTCGGGCTTGCACACAGCCAGCAGCACGTCGCGGCAGGTGCGCTCCAGCGCGTTCTTGTTGACGCCCACGCCCATGGTGGCGTTGCCCTGGGAGTCGAGGTCGACCAGCAGGACGCGCTGCTTGGTGGCGGTGAGCGCGGCGGCGAGGTTGACCGAGGTGGTCGTCTTGCCGACGCCGCCCTTCTGGTTCACCACCGCAACGATTCGGGCCATTACTTCGCTACCGCGATGATGGCGTGCCGCTCTTCGGACAGTCCCGGCACCTTCAAGCGGCGATTCTCCCTGATCTGCACATCGCCGGGAATGCCGGCGATTTCCCCGGCGTCTAGTTTGCCCTTCATCGCCACCCATTGGCCACCCGGCGCGACGAGGTGGCGCGTGGCTTCGACGAAGTCGGCGAGCGACGCGAACGCGCGGCTGGCGACGACGTCGAACGGATCCGCCGGCCGGAATTCCTCGACGCGCAGCTCGACCACTTCCAGATTTGGAATCTCCAGTGTCCGCTGCACGTGGCGAAGGAAGCGCGCTTTCTTGCCGTTGCTGTCGAGCGCCGTCACGGCAAGGCCGGGCCGGGCCAGCGCCAGCGGGATCGCGGGGAACCCGGCGCCGGAGCCCACGTCGACCAGCCGCCCCTTCACGAGCGGCAGAATGGCCAGAGAATCCAGGAAATGCCGGGTGACGATCTCGGCCGGCTGGCGGATCGCCGTCAGGTTGTAGACGCGGTTCCACTTGACGAGCTCGCGCAGGAAATCGAGCAGCCGCTTGCCGAGCGCGGGGTCGTTGATCCCGAATCTGGCGAGGCCTTCGGAAAGGAGGCGATCAGGTGCGGCCACGGGCGTTGCGACTCGATGGGGCCGGTAGAATAGCGGCCCCACGGTCGTTGCGACCGATTGTCGGCTCCGCTGATCATGAACCGCCTCCATCGCAAGCCCCTTCCCGGCAGCAAGCTGGACTACTTCGACGCGCGCGCCGCCGTCGACGCCATCCAGCCCGGCGCCTACGACAAGCTGCCGTATACCGTCGCGCGTGCATGCCGAGAACCTGGTGCGTCGCTGCGATCCGGCGACGCTCGACGCCTCTCTGACAGCAACTGATCGAGCGCAAGCGCGATCTCGACTTCCCGTGGTTCCCGGCGCGCGTGGTGTGCCACGACATCCTGGGCCAGACCGCGCTGGTCGATCTGGCCGGCTTGCGCGACGCGATCGCCGAGCAAGGGCGGCGATCCGGCCAAGGTCAATCCGGTGGTGCCGATGCAGCTGATCGTCGATCACTCGCTGGCGGTGGAGCGCGGCGGCTTCGACAAGGATGCGTTCGCGAAGAACCGCGCGATCGAAGACCGTCGCAACGACGATCGCTTCCACTTCATCGACTGGACCAAGAAGGCGTTCAAGAACGTGGAAGTGATCCCGCCGGGCAACGGCATCATGCACCAGATCAACCTGGAGAGGATGTCGCCGGTGATTCACGTGCAGGACGGCGTCGCCTTCCCCGACACCTGCGTGGGCACCGACAGCCACACGCCGCACGTCGATGCGCTGGGCGTGATCGCCATCGGCGTCGGCGGCCTGGAAGCGGAGAACGTCATGCTCGGCCGCGCCTCGTGGATGCGCCTGCCGGACATCGTCGGCGTGCGATCTGACCGGCAAGCCGCAGCCGGGCATCACCGCCACCGACATCGTGCTGGCGCTGACCGAGTTCCTGCGCCAAGCAGAAAGTCGTCGGCGCGTACCTGGAGTTCTACGGCGAAGGTGCGGCGGCGCTGACGCTGGGCGATCGCGCGACGATCTCCAACATGGCGCCGGAATACGGCGCCACCGCGGCGATGTTCTACATCGACCAGCAGACCATCGACTACCTGCAAGCTCACCGGCCGCGAAGACGAGCAGGTCAAGCTGGTCGAGACCTACGCCAAGCACACCGGCCTGTGGGCCGACGCGCTGAAGACCGCCGAGTACGAGCGCGTGCTGCAGTTCGATCTGTCGACCGTGGTGCGCAACATGGCCGGCCCGTCGAACCCGCACAAGCGTCTGCCGACCAGCGCGATCTGGCCGAGCGCGGCATCGCCGGCAAGTGGGAAGAAGATGCCGGGCCAGATGCCGGATGGCGCGGTGATCATCGCCGCCATCACCAGCTGCACCAACACCAGCAACCCGCGCAACGTGATCGCCGCCGGCCTGCTCGCGCGCAACGCCAACGCGCGTGGCCTGACGCGCAAGCCGTGGGTGAAGTCGTCGCTGGCGCCGGGTTCCAAGGCCGTGCAGCTCTATCTCGAAGAAGCGGGCCTGCTGCCCGAGCTGGAAGCAGCTCGGCTTCGGCATCGTCGCGTTCGCCTGCACCACCTGCAACGGCATGTCCGGCGCGCTGGACCCGAAGATCCAGCAGGAAATCATCGACCGCGATCTGTATGCGACCGCCGTGCTGTCCGGCAACCGCAACTTCGACGGCCGCATCCATCCGTACGCGAAGCAGGCGTTCCTCGCCTCGCCGCCGCTGGTGGTTGCCTATGCCATCGCCGGCACCGATGCGCTTCGACATCGAGAAAGACGTGCTGGGCATCGACAAGACGGGCAAGCCGGTCACGCTGAAGGACCTCTGGCCGAGCGACGAAGAGATCGACGCAGTGGTCGCCAGGCAGCGTCAAGCCCGAGCAGTTCCGCAAGGTCTACGACCCGATGTTCGACGTTCAAGGCCGCCGGCAGCGACGAAGATCAGCCCGCTGTACGACTGGCGCGCGCAGAGCACCTACATCCGCCGTCCGCCGTACTGGGAAGGCGCGCTGGCCGGCGAGCGCACGCTGAAGGGCATGCGCCCGCTGGCGGTGCTGCCGGACAACATCACCACCGATCACCTGTCGCCGTCCAACGCGATCATGCTGGACAGCGCCGCCGGCGAATACCTGCGCGAAGATGGGTTTGCCGGAAGAAGACTTCAATTCCTACGCGACGCATCGCGGCGATCACCTGACCGCGCAGCGCGCGACCTTCGCCAATCCGCAGCTGGTCAACGAGATGGCGGTGGTCGACGGCAAGGTGAAGAAAGGTTCGCTGGCGCGCATCGAGCCGGAAGGCAAGGTCATGCGCATGTGGGAAGCCATCGAGACCTACATGGAGCGCAAGCAGCCGCTGATCATCATCGCCGGCGCCGACTACGGCCAGGGCTCGTCGCGCGACTGGGCAGCCAAGGGCGTGCGCCTCGCGGGCGTGGAAGCCATCGCCGCGGAAGGCTTCGAGCGCATCCATCGCACCAACCTGATCGGCATGGGCGTGCTGCCGCTGGAGTTCAAGCCGGGCACGAATCGCATGACGCTGGGCATCGACGGCACCGAAACCTTCGACGTGATCGGCGAGCGCAAGCCGCGTGCCGATCTGACGCTGGTGATCCATCGCAAGAACGGCGAGAAGCGTCGAAGTGCCGGTGACCTGCCGTCTGGATACCGCCGAAGAAGTGTCGATCTACGAAGCCGGCGGCGTGCTGCAGCGCTTCGCGCAGGATTTCCTCGAATCGAGCCAAAGCTGCCTGACGTCATGGCGCACGCACCGCAGATCAAAATCCCCGCGACCTACATGCGCGGCGGCACCAGCAAGGGCGTGTTCTTCCAGCTCTGCAGGACCTGCCCGCAGCGGCGCAGAAGCCCGGCGCGGCGCGCGACGCGCTGCTGCTGCGCGTGATCGGCAGCCCCGATCCGTACGGCAAGCAGATCGACGGCATGGGCGGCGCCACCTCCAGCACCAGCAAGACCGTGATCCTGTCGAAGAGCACGCAAGCCCGATCACGACGTCGACTACCTGTTCGGCCAGGTCTCGATCGACACAGCCTTTCGTCGACTGGAGCGGCAACTGCGGCAACCTGTCTGCCGCGGTCGGGCCGTTCGCGATCAGCAACGGCCTGATCGACGCCAGCCGCGTTCCGCAAGAACGGCACCTGCACCGTGCGCATCTGGCAGGCCAACATCGGCAAGACCATCGTCGCCCACGTGCCGATCGTCGACGGCGCGGTGCAGGAGACCGGCGACTTCGAGCTCGACGGCGTGACCTTCCCGGCCGCCGAGGTGCAGCTGGAGTTCCTCGATCCCGCGGACGAGGGCGATGGCGAAGGCGGCGGCGCCATGTTCCCCACCGGGCAAGCTGGTCGACGATCTGGAGGTGCCCGGCGTCGGCACGCTCAAGGCGACAATGATCAACGCCGGCATCCCGACGATCTTCGTCAACGCCGAGCGACGTCGGCTACACCGGCACCGAGCTGCAGGACGCGATCAACGGCGACGTGAAGGCGCTGGCGAAGTTCGAGACCATCCGCGCGCACGGCGCGCTGCGCATGGGGCTGATCAAGGACGTCGGCGAAGCCGCCAAGCGCCAGCACACGCCGAAGGTCGCGTTCGTCGCGCCGCCGACGGACTACGTCTCCTCCAGCGGCAAGAAGGTCGCCGCGGGCGACGTCGACCTGCTGGTGCGCGCGCTGTCGATGGGCAAGCTGCATCACGCGATGATGGGCACGGCGGCCGTGGCGATCGGCACCGCCGCCGCGATCCCGGGAACGCTGGTCAATCTCGCCGCCGGCGGCGGCGGCCGCGACAGCGGTGCGCTTCGGACATCCTTCGGGCACCTTGCGCGTCGGCGCGCGAGGCGAGGCAGGTCGACGGTCGAGTGGACCGTGACCAAGGCCATCATGAGCCGCAGCGCGCGCGTGTTGATGGAAGGCGCGATCAGGGTCCCCGGCGACGCGTTCTGACCGCGCTGCGGCGCGGTTGTAAACAAAACGTCAATGGACGCGGCGAAAGCGCCCGCTGTATAAGGAGCGCCTGTCAGGGGCAGGGACGCTCCGCGAAACCATTCGAAGGTGCGTCCGTATGACCCTGTCTCCCGCCCTGCGGCTCTCCGCCGCGTTCCTCGTCGCGTCGCTCCCGTTCCTCGCAAACGCCGCCGATCCGCCCAGCGGCACCATCAGCGAGTCCACACCCGAGCTCGGCTACACCGGCGGACCCTTCGTCATCAGCAATCCCGCCGGCGCCTGCGGCATCGGCCTGCCGTGCGACAACTTCGAGCTGACGGTGGAACTGCCGGAGGACTACGTCACCACGCATCCCGACGCCACCATCGACGTGACGATCGCCTGGGACGACCCCAACGAAGACTACGACCTCAGCGTCTACGACGGCGCGACCCAGGTCGGCAGCGACGGCTCCGGCGGCGCTGGTCCCGAGCACGTCGCCGTGTCCGCGGGCAGCGGCACGCGCACGCTCACGATCCAGGTGGTCCCGTTCCTGGTCAACGGCGGCACCTTCAACGGCACCGTCAAGCTGGTGCCCGGCGCCTCGGAAGGCGGCGGTGGCGAAGGGCCGGCGCCGACGCCGTCCAACGCGACCCTTGGTGGTCCGCGCATGGACATCTACCGTCCGCCGCTGGAGTTCTCCGCGCTGCGCGCCGCCGAGCCGACGCTCGACGTCAACATGGGCAGCGACAACGTCTTCATGATCTACGAAGTCGTCACGATGAAGACGGAGTTCGACGACACCTACTCGCCGGCGCTCACCAAATGGACCGACGTCAGCGATCCGACCAGCGCCGCCGCGGGCACGCTCGACCCGATCTTCGTCGCCGACTTCGCCTACGACGCCGAGGGCTACCCGGATCCGACCGACTTCACGCGACTGTTCGTGGTGCAACTGCAGGGCGGCGGCAGCATCGTCTCGGCCTCCGACAACGAAGGCCAGAGCTGGGGCACCAGCGAGGGCGGCGGCCAGCCGCACGGCGCCGACAACGAATCGCTCGCCGGCGGGCCGTACGCGCCCGGGCTCGCGCCCAACCTGCTCTATCGCCACGCGATCTATTACTGCTCGCACGAGATCGTCAACGCGTTCTGCTCGCGCAGCGACAACGGCGGCCTCGCCTTCAACCCGAGCGTGCCGATCTTCACGGGCAGCCCCGGCCAGAGTACGAGCCTTGCCTGCAACAACCACGGCCACGTCAAGGTCGGCCCCGACGGCGCCGTCTACGTGCCGCAGGAGACCTGCGAGAACGCCAGCGGCGTCGTGGTCTCCGAAGACAACGGCCTCACCTGGGAGTACCGGCCGATCCCCGGCGCAGGGCCCGGCGCGTCGGACACTTCCGCTGCGCTCGCGCGCGACGGCACGCTCTACATGGGCTACGCCAATGGCAACGACGGCAGGCCGTGGGTGGGCGTGTCCAAGGATCACGGCCGCACCTACGTCTACAACCAGCCGGTCGACGGACCACTGGGGCTGAAGAACACCGTCTGGGTCGAGTGCGTGGCCGGCGATCCGGACCGCGCCGCCTGCGCGTTCCACGGCACGACGTCTCCCGGCGACTCCAACGCCGGCGATTTTCCCGGTGTCTGGTACACCTACCTCGTCGTCACCTACGATGGCGGCGCCAGCTGGCTGATCCAGGACCTCATCCCCGGCGACCCGGTGCAGAGGGGCGGCATCTGCCTCAATGGCCTCGGCTGCCCGGCCTCGCCGCCGAACCGCAACCTGCTCGACTTCTTCGACGTCGTCACCGACAGCAAGGGCCGCATCATCATCGGTTACGCCGACGGCTGCGTCGGCATCTGCCTGCGGCAGAACGGACCGCCGACGTATTCGGCCAAGGGCGTGGTCGCACGCCAGGCCGGCGGCAAGAGCCTGTTCGCCAAGTTCGATCCGCCGGCGCCGACGGTGCCTCGAGGCCCGCTGATCAACGGACGTCGCGACGAGCGCTCGGTGGAGATCCGCTGGATCGCGCCCTACGACGGCGAGTCGCCGATCACCGGTTACCGCGTCTACCGCGGCGACACCGCGCAGGCGGTGACGCCGATCGCCGAGACCCGCAAGCCGTTCTACGCCGATCACGACGTGTCGGCCGAGGCGAGCTATCACTACCAGGTGACGGCGATCAACGCGATCGGCGAGAGCGTGCACTCCAACGACATCGCGCCGGCCGTCGGCGACGGTGTGGTGGTCGAGCAGCTGCCGTGCGAGCTGCCCGGCAAGATCCTCATCGAGGATCCGCAAGGCGACACCGCCACGCCGGCGACGCCGCAGGGCGACATCGAGTACGTGGCGATGGCCGAGCCGTTCGCGCTCCCCGAGCGTCTGGTGTTCACGATGAAGATGGCAAGCCTGTCGGCAGTGCCGCCCGGCTTGCGCTGGACCGTGCGCTTCCTGGGTCCCAACCTGCCCGAAGGCGCCGACGACTGGTTCGTGTCGATGAGCACGCAGGACAGCCCGACGCCGCACTTCGCTTACGGCACGACGCGCGTGGTGTCGACACCGGAAGTCGGCGTCGGCGTCGCGCGCGTGTTCACGGAGATGGGCGACCTGGATCCGGCCAGCGCCTACAGCGCCGACGGCATCATCGTCATGATCCTGGACAAGGCGGTGCTCGGCTCGCCGCCGACAGGCACCTTCATCACCGGCGTCGCCGGCAGCGTGCGCGCGCAGGTGACGCCGCAGAACAACGGCATCATCGACGAGACCGGCGACGGCCAGTTCTACGAGATCGTCGGCAACACCGCCTGCGATCTGGCGAACGCGCCGATGGCGATCCTGCAGGCGGCGCCGTCCAGCGGCCCGGCGCCGCTCACGGTCACGCTCGACGGACGCGGCTCCTCGGCCCCCGATGGCGCACAGATCGCGCGCTGGGTGTTCGACTTCAACGACGGCGAGACCATGGAGAGCGACACCGGCGTGGTCCAGCACGTCTACACGCAGCCGGGCCTGTATCGGCCGACGATGACCGCGCGCGACACGCAGGGTCGGCTGACCAGCAACGTCGCCGAGGCGCAGATCGTCGTCGGCCAGGAGATTCCCGGCGGCGGCGGTGGCGGACTCATGCAGGAGACCGAGCAGCGCTTCGGCGGCAGCCTCGGGCTCGGTCTGCTCGCAGGGATCAGCGCGATGGCGCTGCTGCGACGGCGGCGGATCCGGTTCTGAGAACGCTCTTCCTGGCGGCCGCTGCGGCGCTGATCGTCGCAGCGGCCGTTTTCGTTTGCTGGCCCGCCGGCATCGCGCCGCAGGCCTGGACGCCGACGCCGGTGCGCGCATCGTCAGTGCCGGTGCAGGCGATCGACGACGCGGAGAAGGTCTCGCTGGACTTCCAGGGGCCCGCCTTCCTTGCACCCGGCCCGGAGAATCATCTGCTCAGCGGCCTGGCCGATGGGCGCGTGGCCCTGTTCGAGGCGTCCGAAGAGAACGAGCGTGAAGAACGAGGCGCGGCAGAGCCCGAGCTCGAGATTGCCGGTGTCGCGCCGGGCCGGCCGTTCGGCGTCGCGCGCGGGCTCGGCGAGGTCGTGATCGCCGCCGCGGGCGATGCCGGACTCGTCGCCGCGGTCGAAGGACGAATTCTGCCGCTGGTGTCGGAAGCGCAGGGGCGGCCGATCCGGCACGCCGCCGACGCAGCGGTGTCCTTCGCGCGCGGGATCGTGTACTTCACCGATGCATCGGACCGCTACACCCCGGCGCAGAGCTGGGCCGAGTTCGTAGAGCACGGCGCCAACGGACGCCTGCTCGCTTACGACTCCAATCGCCGGACCACGCAGGTACTCGTCGACGGGCTCTACTTCCCGCTCGGCATCGCGCTCGCCGCGGACGAGAGCTTCGTGCTCGTCTGCGAGATGACGAGCTACCGCGTGCTCAAGCACTGGCTCACCGGCAAGCATGCGGGCAAGACCGAGGTGTTCGTCGACGGCCTGCCCGGCTATCCGGCGGAGATCGGCGCCGATCCGCGCGGCGGATTCTGGCTGTCGCTTTATGCGCCGCGCCTGGATCGCATGGATCGACTGGCGTCGTCGCCATGGCTGCGCGCGCTTTGGTTCAAGCTGCCGCGCGCCTTGCAGCCCGCGCCCGCGAAACGCACCTGGATCCTCGGCCTCGACGCCGATGGCGCCATCACCCGCGATCTGCGCGACGATGGCGCCGACGCCTACGCGCCCGTGATCGGCGTGCTGGAGCGCGAAGGCGCGCTGTACTTGGGAAGCCCGACGCAGAAGGGCATCCTGCGAATCGAACTCGACCGTATCGTTGCGCCCTCGGGGGGCACACCATGAAGACTTCAACTCGGCTGTTGGCACTGGCGCTCCTCGGCGCCACACGGATCGCCCACGCGGGCGGGGCCGGCACGCTGACGCTGGACAGCGGACCGCTGACCTACACCGGTGGCCCGGTATGGGTCGACAATCCGACGACGCAGGTCGGAGCGGGCCAATGCTTCGACGGCACGGTGACCTGCGACGTCTTCACGCTGACCGTCGACCTACTCGCCGACTACGAGACGCTGCATCCCTACGGGCTGGTCGTCGCCAGCATCGCCTGGCCGACGCGCGTCAACGACTTCGAGCTCTTCGTGCTCGACGCGGACGGCAACGCGGTCGCGGGCAATTCCTCGTCGAACGATCCGGAGACCGTGACCTTCCCGGCGCTCGCAGGTCAGCACATCTACCAGGTCATCACCTATCCCAACATTGCGCCGCCCGGCGACATCGTCACCGGCGCGATCCGGCTGGTCGACGCCGAGGCGCCGTACGCGCAACCGGGACCGCGTCTGTCGTTCGTGGACCACAAGCCCCCCGAAGGCGTGGCGCAGAGCGCCGGCGAGCCCACGCTCGACGTCAATCCCAATACCGGCGCGGTGCTGTTCCTGGCCGAGCTCAGCACGTTCAAGGTCGCGTTCGACGACGCGCAGCCGGGCGTCTCGACGTGGGAAGACGTGTCCTCGCCGTTCTCCGTCACGACGCTCGACCCGATCCTGACGGGCGATGCGTACACCGGCCGCATCTTCGTGTCGCAGCTGCTGGGCGTGACCAGCCTGCTGTCCTTCACCGATGACGACGGCGCGACCTGGCTGCCGTCGGAAGGCTCGGGCATCCCCGGCGGCGTCGATCACCAGAGCCTGGGCGCCGGACCGTATCCGCCCGCCTTCGCGTTCCTCGCGCAGAACCCGCTCTATCCGGATCCGCTCTACTACTGCTCGCAGGACCTGTTCACCGCGCTGTGCGCGCGCTCCGACGACGGCGGCATCACTTTCGCCCCGCCGGTGCCGATGTACACCACCGAATGCGCCGGCATCCACGGTCACGTCAAGGTTGCGGCCGACGGGACGGTCTACGTGCCCAACAAGAGCTGCTTCGTCAACGGCGATTCGGGCCAGGCGGTGATCGTCTCGGAAGACGCGGGCCTGACCTGGCACATCCGCATGATCCCCGACACCGAGTCCACGCAAGGCTCGGATCCCTCCGTCGTCGTCGGTTCCGACGGCACGGTTTACTTCGGCTACCAGTCGGTCGAGGGACGCGCGCGCATCGCGGTGAGCCGCGACCGCGGCCTGACCTGGGACAGCGACCACGACGTCTCTGCACCGGTCGACGTACGCAACGTCGTCTTCCCGGCGGTCGCGGCCGGCGACGGCGATCGCGCGGTGTTCGTCTTCCACGGCTCGACTGCCAAGGGCGTCGGCTACACGGAAAGTTACGAAGGCATCTGGCATCTCTACGCTGCGACGACGTTCGACGGCGGCGCCCACTGGGTCACGCAGAACGTGACGCCGACCGATCCGGTACAGCGCGAAGGCGGCATCTGCCTCGGCGGCATCGGCTGCAGCGGCAACAACCGCAACCTGCTCGACTTCATGGACGTGGTCGCCGACGCGGAAGGCCGCATCGTCATCGGCTACGCCGACGGTTGCGTCGGCGAGTGTCTCACCGGCGGCGAGAATACCTTCGCGCGCGTCGGCAGCATCGTGCGGCAGACGGCGGGACCGCGTCTTTACTCCGCGTTCGATCCGGCCGGCACGGTGGTCAGCTACGAGCCTGAGGTTCCCGGTGGCGGAACGACGCCGCCACCCGTCGCGGTCGCGGACAACACCCGCTTCGGCGGCGCGCTGGGACTGGATCTGCTTGCGTTCTTCGGCACGCTCTTTCTCCTGCGCCGGCCGCGCCGATGGCTCGCGGTGCTGGCGATCGGCGCGTCGTCTTCGGCGCTCGCGTCCACGCCCAGTAGCGGCATGATCACGCCGGCCACGCCGACCCTCGGTTACGTCGCCGGACCTTTTGCGATCTCCAACATCACGTTCGTCGGCAACTCGACGCCGCCGGCGAGCTGCTCGACGACCGAGCCCTGCGACGAGTTCCGGCTGACCATCGATCTGCCGGAGAACTACCTCGATCAGCATCCGAGTGACCAGATCCGCTTCGTCTTCACCTGGGGCGACCCGGTCGAGGACTTCGACGTGTTCCTCTACGACCTCGACAACAACCTCGCCTTCGTCGCCGCCAACAGCCCCGGCCCCGGTGCGCCGGAGTCCTTCGCGCTGCCTGCATACGGCGGCAAGCGCGAGTACGTGATCCGCATCCTGCCGTCGGTGGTCGCAGGCGGCACCGTGGCGGCGAGCATCGCTCTCACCTCGATTGCGCCGTCGACCAATGTGACCGAAGGCGGCATCGAGATGCAGAACTTCGCCGCGCCCGACGAGCTCGACGGCGACACCGGCGAGCCGACACTGGCGGTGAATCCCGCCACCAATCGCACGTTGTTCCTGTCGGGCCTGAACACGCTGCGAGCCGAGTTCGACGACTCGACGCAGCCGACGACGGCGACGTGGACCGACGTATCGACGTTCTTCACCAGCATCACCACCTCCGACCCCATCCTCGCCGGCGATCGCAACGGCCGCATCTTCGTCGCCCAGTTCGTGGTCGGCGAAGGCCAGAGCATGGGCGCGTTCACCGACGACGACGGCGAGACCTGGACCAACGCGCTGTTCGGCGCCGAGGTGCGCTCGGGCCTGGATCACCAGACCATGGGCATGGGTCCCTACCCGTCCGGATTCCCGCTGCCGCATCCGCTTTACGACCAGGCCATCTATTACTGCTCGCAGGATCTCGTCACCGCCGAGTGCTCGCGCAGCGACGACGGCGGCCTGACCTTCCCGGTGGGCGTGCCGATCTTCGGCCTGGGCGGCGGCAGCATCCACGGCCACGTGAAAGTCGCGCGCGATGGCACCGCCTACGTGCCAGCGCGGCTGACGCCGCTGCAGAACGGCGTCGCCGTGTCCGAGGACGGCGGGCTGACCTGGCAGGTGCGCGTGGTGCCCAACACCATCATGGGCCGCTGGGACCCGTCGATCGGCATCGGAGCCGACGGCACCATTTACTTCGGCTACGCCAACCTCGGCGACGACCGCCCACGCATCGTGGTGTCGCGCGACAAGGGCCGCACCTGGACCGACGACACCGACGTCGGCCGTCCGCTGCATATCGTCAACTCGGTGTTCGCCGCGGTGGTTGCGGGCGACGACGATCGCGCCGCCTACGCGTTCCTGGGCTCGGAGGAGTTCGGCGACTCCAACGTGCGCGAATTCCCGGGCGACTGGTTCCTGTACGTCGCGACCACCCTCGACGGCGGCAAATCCTGGAAGCTGGTCAATGCAAGTCCGGGACATCCGGTGCAGCGCGGCGGCATCTGCTCCAACGGCATCGTCTGCTCCGGGTCGCCGAGCTATCGCAACCTGCTCGACTTCATGGATGCCACGATGGACAACGAGGGCCGCATCCTCGTCGGCTACGCCGACGGCTGCGTCGACGAGTGCGATACGGATCCGTCGGCGGAGAACAGCTTCACGGCGCACGCCACCATTGCGCGCCAGGTCAGCGGCCCGCGCCTGCTCGCCGCGTTCGATCCGCCGGTGGTGGTGCCGCCGGTGACGCCGCCGCCGACGGTCACGCCGGCGTCGGAGTCGCGATTCGGTGGGGCGCTGCCGCTGCCGTTGCTGCTGGCGCTTGCTGCGGCCGCGGCCTTTACCCGCCGCCGCCGTGCTGCAGGTTCTCCGAGATCTCCGACAGCGGCTTCATGAACTCGATCGGCAGGTAGCGCTTCAGGAGTCCCGAGCTCGCGCCGCAGGTGTTGGCGCCTTCCGAGGCGTGATCGGCGACGACCGTGTTGATCCAGTCGACGATCAGGTCCACCGCCTCCTGCTGCATCACCGAGCGCGCGACCGGCGGCATCTTGATGCCGGCCTGCGTCGACGACAGCCGGATCGGCAGCAGCGAGGAGGCGGCGTCGCCGGGCACGATGTCGTAGTCCGCGTTGTCGGCCGCCTTGCCCGCCGCGATCGGCGGCTTGCAGATGCCGTCGCCACGTCCCATCGGCTCGGAGAAGGTGTTGAGCGACAGGCCGGAGTTCTGCGCCGCGCCTGCCGAGTTGTGGCAATGCATGCAGTTCACTTCCAGGAACGCCCGGGCGCGCTTGTGCTTGTCCTCGGGCGAGTTGGGGGCGTCGCCGCCGCTGCCCGGCACCGTGAACTTGACCATTCGCTCCAGGTCGCCGATCGCCTTGCCCGACGGCAGGTCGAGCAGGCCGCGCGCGTGCAGGTACTCGAGCTGGTTCATCACGCCGACGTCGCCGCCGTAATCGTGGTCCTTGTTGAGGTTGCGGACTTTCGGACCGATCGGCGCGGTGCCCGCCTCGCGATCGTCACCGCCGTGGCACAGCAGGCAGGCCCCGGCGTTGGGCACGCCGTAATGCTGCGTGCTGCCGCTGTAATGCGGACGCACGCCGGCGCCGTTTCGCGCTTCGGGATCCTCGTCGTCGTAGTCCCAGGAGACGGGCACGGATTCGCCCTCGAGCTTGAGTTCGGCGTAACGCGAGCCGTCGGCGGCCGTCTTCCACAGGTAGGCGAAGCCGGTCCAGTACCGGCGAGCCGTCCTGGTGCGTGCGCTTGATCAGCAGCCGCGTCTCCACCACGTTGTCGACGTCGCCGGTGCGGAACGCGAAGGTCTTGGCGAACACCGTGCCGACCGGGAACGCCAGCGTCGCGGTCTTGCAGTCGTAGATGTTGAGCGTCTCGCAGTCCACGCTGTCCTGGTAGACGGCCTTCTGGCCCGGCGGCAGGAACAGGAAGCGCGACTTCACGGCGTAGTCGGAGAACAGGATCGTGTTCAGGTCGAACGGCACGCCGGTGCCGCTGGGATTCTTCGTCGGATCAGCCGGATCGGCGAACAGGCCGTAGTCGTCCAGACGCGGGCAGTTGTAGCGCGCGATCGCGGCCTGGTTGACCTGGCCGGGCTGGCCGGCGGCGCACACCGATGCCAGCTCGCTGTCGGAAGGACGCGGATCGTTGGCAGGGTTGGGCACGTACTCGCCCAGGATCGGCGGGAATTCCGCGAGCAGCGGCGCCTCCACGATCGGGCAGTCGTGCGGCAGCGCGTTGTCGGCCGGAACGAGGTTCATCGGATCCGTGGGATCCGGCGTCGAGAAATGGAAGTTGGCGAAGTCGGTCACCAGCAGCATGTCGGGCCGGGTCTTGTTGAAGGTGTTGCCCTCCACGCAGAAGCCCTGCTGCGGCTTCTTCAGCGACCCGTTCTCGAACTTGTAGGCGTTGTACTTGCACTCCGGCATCGGATCGAACTGGTAGAGGTTCGGCCGTCCGCGCTCGTCGCTACGCTTTTCGTAGCGCTCTTCCAGGGTCTCGTTGGGATTGGGCTCGGTCAGCGGCACCCCGTAGCGGTCGGTCGGCACGGTCGTGCAGTCGTTGGGCGTGTCGACGCCGCCGTCCCAGCCGATCTGCGTCGACCGGCCGCCGTTCTTCAGCGCGGCGATGGTCGGCAGGATGGTGGCGTTGTCGCTGATGCAGTCGACGATGCCCGTGGGCAGCGTCAGGTCGGCGGGTCCGGGCAGTCCGTTGGGGCCGTGGCAGGTGCTGCGGTTGGGATCGGGCAGCTGCGGCGAATAGCCGTTGTCGGTGAGCACGTTGTTGTAGAAGTGCATGCCCTCCGGGAAGAAGTCGTAGCGCGGGTCGCCGTAGCTGGGGTCGACGAGGCCGTAGTTGGCGACGACGATGCCGAAGCTCTGGTTGTCCTTGATGTCGTTCTCGTACAGCTCGAGCTGGTCGGAATCCAGCACCAGCACGCCGGTGCCCTTGGGCACGGCGGCGACGATGGCGCCGTGCGGCGCGAAGGTGCTCAGGTTGTTGTGGTAGCTCTGGTTGTGGTGCACCAGGTTCTTCTCGCCGTACTGCACGCGGCCCGGCAGGTCGAACACCAGGAAGCCGCCGACGTTGTCGTGCGCGAAGTTGTCGACGAACTCGGCGCGATAGGTGTTCTCGAACTCGAAGCCGGCGACGTTGTGGTACGCCTCGGTGCGCCGCACCAGGATGTCGGAGGACTGGCCGACGTAGACGCCGGCGTCGGAGGAGCCCACCGAGATCGAGTCCTCGATCAGCACGTGGTGGCAGATGACCGGGTAGAACGCGTAAGAGCCGTTGCGCGTCCACGACGCCGGCGGGGTGTTGGTGGCATCGGGGGCTTCGTAGTTGCCGTAGGGCGAAGCCGGATCGGACACGCTCCAGCCGACCTTGACGTCGCGGATGGTGACGTAGTCGGAGCGGAAGACGCGCAGGCCATTGCCCGGCGCGTCGTAGATCGTCAGCCCCTGCACGGTGATGCCGGTCATGCGGTTGAGGTTGAAGCCATCCTGATCGGTGGAGTCGACGAAGCGCAGGTACGTCTTGTCCTTGCCGGCGCCCTTGATGGTGATGCCTTTCTTGCCGACCATGGTCAGGCCGCTGGTGAAATTGAACTGGCCCTCGCAGAACTCGATGGTGTCGCCTTCGTGCGCGTCGAAGAAGGCGATCAGCGCGTCCTTCTGCGCCTCCGGCCCGGGGCAGATCCGGAACGTCTTGACGCCGCCGCTGCCGCCTCCCGGCACGGTCCCCAGGCCGCCGCCGACGGGTGAGGAGCTGCCGCAGGCGCTCAGCAGCAGCGCGACACAGGCGGACAGGGTGATTCGGCGAAGCAGTTCGCAGGATGTGCGGTTCATGAGCTTGGTCTCTCGTGCGGGAGCATCGACTGGCCTCCCTGGTCCTTACTTGCAGGACTGGAACAATAGGTTCGGCCGGGACAAAACACCAGTAGTAAAAGGGTGTGTGGGCGGATGCGCAGGGCTGCCGGCGCTATAGACTTGAGCCACCGGCATCAGACCGGAACCTGGAGGAGAGGGTCAGCCATGCGTATGCGTCGATTCGGGATTCTTTGCTCGGCCACCCTGCTGGCCGCTTGCGGCAGCTCGTCGCCGCCCGGCCTGTCCGGCCCCGTGGGCGGCGGCGCCGGCACCGGCAAATACGACGTGACGGTGACCCGCACCACGCTGGGCATCCCCCACATCAAGGCCGACAGCTTCGCGAGCCTGGGCTACGGCTACGGCTACGCCTTTGCCGAGGACAACCTGTGCGTGCTGCAGGAGGACCTGGTCACGATCCGCGGCCTGCGCGCCAAGTACTTCGGCCGCGACGGCACCTACACCATCGTCCCCAACGGCGTCACCGCCACCAACGTCGACAGCGACTTCTTCTGGAAATTCGCGGCCGACGAGCGCGGCATCGCCCCGACGCGCGACCACACGCTGCCCGACTTCAAGCGCGTCAGCGAAGGCTTCGTCGATGGCTACAACCGCTACATCCGCGAGCTGAAAGCCGGCGCCCATCCGGGCCGGCACGCAGCCTGTCGCGACGCCGACTGGCTGTTCGAGATCGAGCCCGATGACATGTACCGGCGCTACTTCCGCCTGGCGCTGATCGCCAGCTCCTCGGTGTTCCTGAACGAGATCGTGCACGCGCAGCCGCTGCTGCCCGTTCCGAAGTCCACGGTGAGTCCGGCGCGCCTGAAGGCGGCGCTGCAAGCCGATCCGGGGCCGCTGAAGTACTTCACCGATCTGCGCGGCAAGCACTTCGGCAGCAACATGTACGCGTTCGGCAAGGACGCCACGCAGGACGGCTCGTCCATGGTCTACGGCAATCCGCACTTCCCGTGGACCGGGCCGGAGCGCCTGTACCTCGCGCACGCCACTCTGCCCGGCAGCATGGACATCATGGGCGTGGCGCTGCACGGCGTGCCGGCGGTGCTGATCGGCTTCAACGACCATTTCGCGTGGAGCCACACCGTCTCCACCGCCTACCGCTTCACCTTCTACGAGCTGACGCTCAATCCGCTCAACCCGTTCCAGTATCTGTACGGCACGGGCTTCCGCGACATCGAGCAGGTGCCGGTGACGGTCGACGTCAAGGAAGCCGACGGCTCGATGACGCAGGAGACGCGCACGCTCTACCGCTCGCACTACGGGCCCATGCTGGTGCTCACCACCAACGCCGGCGGCGTCGACGTGCCGGTGCTCGGCTGGACGCCGGTGAAGGCCTACGCGCTGCGCGACGCCAACGCCGAGAACGATCAGCTGGTGAACCAGTTCGCCAAGTGGAACACCGCCACGTCGCTGGAGGAGTTCATCCAGCTGCACGGCGAGATCCTGGGCATCCCCTGGGTCAACACGGTCGCCAGCGGCCCCGGCGGCAAGGCCTACTACGGCGACATCTCGGTGGTGCCCAACGTGTCCGACGCCAAGGTGCAGACCTGCCAGGCGATCCCCATCAACACGGTCGTCGGCACGCTGGTGCCCGGCCTGCCGGTGCTCGACGGGTCCCGGCCGGAGTGCGAGTGGGACAGCGACGTCGACGCGCCGCGGCCCGGCATCTTCGGACCGAGCAACCTGCCGAGCCTGCAACGCGACGACTGGGTGGCCAACAACAACGACAGCTTCTGGCTGACCAACCCCGCCGCGCCGATCACCGGTTATGCGGCGATCATCGGCGACGAGGCGACGCCGCGCTCGTATCGCACGCAGCAGGCCATCACTCAGGTGCAGCGCCGGCTCGACGGCAGCGACGGCCTGCCCGGCACCAAGTTCACCCTGCCGCTGCTGCAGGAAGTCGCGCTGTCGGCGCGGATCAAGACCGCGGAGTACGGCCTGGCCAACGTGCTGAGCGAGATCTGTCCGACGGCAGCGGGCGACGAAGCCGCCGCTTGCGCCGCGCTGATGCAATGGGACGGCACCGCCAACCTCGATTCGATCGGGGCGCATGTGTGGCGCGAATTCCTGCAGGCCCTCACGGGCGGCGCGGACCGCGGCGGCAATTTCTGGCGCGTGCCGTTCTCCGCGGCGGACCCGGTCAACACGCCGCGCGACCTGGACACCAGCGCGGACGCCGTCCGCGCCGCGTTCACCGCCGGCGTCGCCCGGGTCAAGGCCAGCGGCTTCGCCTTCGACGCGACGCTCGGGCAGATCCAGCATCCGTGCTGCATCGCCAGCGACATCCCGATCTTCGGCGGCAACTTCTTCGAAGGCGCCTTTACCATCGCCGACTCGCCGAGCATCACCCAGACCGGATACGACATCTACTACGGCAACAGCTACATCCAGACCGTGACCTGGGGCGAGCAGGGCGTGCATGCCGACGCATTCGTCACCTACTCGCAGTCGACCGACCCGGCCAACCCGCATTTCTCGGATTTCACGCGCGAGTACTCGGGCAAGCACTGGAAGCACCTGCCGTTCACGCCGGCGGAAATCCAGGCCGACAAGATCAGCGAGCTGCGCCTGACGGAATAGGTTGATGCACGCTGCATCGCTCGCGCGGCACGGCCTGCTGCTGGCATGCGTGGCGCTCGCCGGCTGCGCCACGGCTCCCGCGCAGCCGCACAGGGCGCGCGCAGTGGACCAGCGCGTCTTCGTGCCGCCGCCCGGCACGCACCTGCTGGTCGTCGGCCAGCAGAGCCCCTCGGCTGGCAACCAGCGACTCTGGCTGGGTCCGGCCGGCGGCGTGATGCTCTACTCCCGCCTCGGACCGGTACTCGACGATCGCGACGAAGGACCCGGCGAACTGGACGCGAGCATGGCGACGCTGGAGAAGCGCGCCGCGGCGCTGCCCTACAGCACCCTGCAGCTGGGCCTCTATGTCGTCGGTCATCTGCAGCGCGTCGCCGACGGGAAGCTGGACGCGAACATCGATCGCCTGGCGCAAGTCCTCATCGGCGTCGGCCGCCCGGTCTACCTGCGATTCGGCTACGAGGTCGACGGGTTCTGGAATCACCACGACCCCGCGCAATTCCGCCGGGCCTGGCTGCATTTCCGCGAGCGGTTGTCCGCTGCCGGCGCCCGCAACGTGGTCATGGTGTGGCACGCCGCCGCGGACTGCTCCGGCACTTACCAGAACCGCCCGCTGCGTAACTGGTATCCGGGCGACGCAGCCGTGGACTGGATCGGCCTGTCCTGGTACGCAGCCGCCAGGTGCGGCAACCGGCCGGTCGAAGAGATCCTCCGGTTTGCGCGCGCGCACGGCAAGCCGCTGATGATCGCGGAGGCGACGCCGAAGGGATACGACCTCTCCTCGCTGCGCTACAGCCCGGACGGCGTCACCTTCACCCCGCGCACGCCCGATCAGATCTGGGACGAGTGGTTCGCGCCGTTCCTGGCGTTCATCCGGCAGAACGCCGACGTCGTCCGCGCCGTCTCCTACATCAACGACCATTGGGACACGCTGCCGATGTGGGGGCCGCCCTACCGGCACGGCTATTGGGGCGATGCGCGGCTCGGCGCCAATCCCGAGATCCTGGCGCGATGGCTGGTCGAGATGCGCGATCCGCGCTGGCTGCGCGGCAGCCCGGACCTCTTCAGAACCCTGACGCGGGACTGACCCTAGCCGTCACCCGCGGCGTCGAGCCGCGCCGGACGTTTCCCAGGCGCGCCTTCAGGCGCAGCGCGGGCCGCTCCAGCCAGTGCCATGAAAGCGCCGCCGCCACGAGCGTTATCGGCAGAGCCAGGAGAAACAGCTTCCAGGGCCCGATCCCCGGCAGCAGCAGCACCACCGTCTGCTGGATCGGCCAGGCGTAGAGATACGTTCCGTACCAGAAGTCGCCGAGCCGGTTGTAGGCCAGCCAGCTGCGGGGCAGCCGGGTCGCCGCCGTGAGCAGCACGTAGCCGAACAGGAATGGCCCCGCCATGCCGATGACCGGCGCGTAGCGCTCCACGTAGTTCAGGCCCAGGAACGCAATGAAAGCGACGGCGGTGAGCGCGGCGCTCTGCGGCAGTCGCGGCAGCACTTGCCTGCCGAGCATGCCGACGCTGAAGAACATCCAGAACACGAGCAGCCCGGCGAAGTGATCGTTCGGCAGCGGGCGCAGCGCGTACTGGATCGCGCCCGGGATCGTCAGCAGGCAGAGTCCGGCGAAGGCCGCCCGGCGAAGCCACACTTTCGGCTGACGGTACAGCAAGATCCCGACCGGGATCAGAAGCGCGTAGCAGAGCAGCTCCCAGGAGATCGTCCACAGCGGCGCGTTGAGCCGGTTGACGACCGGATTCGACGCGAACACGCCCTCGACGTAGTCCTTGGCGTTCAGGTCCAGAAAGGTTGTCGCGGCGTAGAGGAAATGCTGCAGGCCCGCGGACTGGAAGTACGCGAGGGGGGCCAGCGTGCTGACCAGCGGGCCGAGCAGCAGGCCGACGATCAGCGCCGCCACGATCGCCGCGGGATAGATGCGCAAGCCGCGCGCGGTCAGATAGGTCGGGAGGTTCGGCGAGCGCTGAAAGCTTTCCGATACCAGGTAGCCGCTCAGGATGAAGAATCCTTCGACGCACACCGTGCCCAGCGTGCGAGGCCCGCCCGTAAAAGCCACCCACGGCTCGGCGAGCTTGGAGAAGCCGCTGAGCGAAAAGCAGTGGGACAGCAGCACGCCCGCGGCGAGCGACAGGCGCAGCAGGTTGAAGTGGTTGTCTCTGGGGCTGTGATGCGGGTCCAAGCGCGAAGTCCTCCGTGACTTCTTTGGCCCGCAACGTGGTGCAGACCCGCCGTGCCCTTTCCATGGGCCGGTGCGAAGGAATCCTATCGTAATTCCCGCCGTTGTGACGCCACGGCCGATGCTCGAGACTTGCGCAATGTCGCCGCCCGCCGACCGTTACGTCCCCGCGCTGGGGTTCCGCTGGCTGACGCCTGCTTATGACCGGGTGGTCGCGCTGACCACGCGCGAGCGGACGTTCAAGTCGGCGCTCGTGGCCCAGGCAGCCCTGAAGGCCGCGGACGAGGTGCTGGACCTGGCCTGCGGCACCGCGACGCTGACCCTGATGGCCTGGCGCGCGCAGCCCGGCGCCAGGTTTACCGGGCTGGATGGCGATCCGCAGATGCTCGAGCGCGCGCGGACCAAGTCATCGCAGGGCGGCGCCGACATCCGGTTCGACGTCGGCATGTCCGACGCCCTGCCCTACGCCGACGCCGCGTTCGACAAGGTCGTGTGCAGCCTGTTCCTCCACCACCTGCACCGCGACGCCAAGCTCGCGACGTTGCGTGAGGTGCGGCGCGTGCTCAAGGCCGGCGGCGAGCTGCACCTGGCCGATTGGGGCCGCGCGGCGAATCCGCTGATGCGCGCGGCCTTCTTCGGGATTCAGCTGCTCGACGGATTCCCCAACACCGCGGACAACGTGGCTGGGCGGCTGCCGGACTTCATGCGCGAGGCCGGGTTCAGCGACGTCGCCGAGACGCAGCAGTTCTCCACCGCGTTCGGGACGATGTCGCTGTACCGAGCAAGAGCATGACCAGCAGCGTCGACCAGGGCATCGCACCGCCGAACCGCTGCTCGAGCGACACGTCCGGCGTGGTCGGCACGTCGACCACCGGACCGTCCTCGAACACGTAGGTCCAGACGCCGCGGCCGAACGTGGCTGCGAACATCGTGTCGGACCTGCCCGGCTGCAGGCGGATGTAGTTGATCGGCACGTTGGGTAAGCCATTACCCAGCGGCGCCCACAGCGTGCCGTCGGTGTCGCTGGAGATGAACGCGCCGATGTCGGTTGCCACGATCAGCTGATCGCCGCGCAGCACGATCGCGTTGACCTGCGTGTTGGGCAGGTTCCCGGAGATGTTGGTGAAGGTCTCTCCCGCGTCCGTGGACTTGAACACGCTGCCGCTGCCGATGTTCGGATTGGCATCGAGGTGCGAGCCGGCGGGCCGGATGTTGGCCATGTATCCCGCGAGCGTGACGTAGACCGTGCGCGGATCGTCGTAGTCGATCTCCATGCCGGCGATGAAGCGCTGCTCCAGGCCTTGCGCGGCGGCGAAGTGCCAGCCGTTCGGCGTGCCTTTCTGCGGCGGCTGGTCGCCGCCGACGTTGGTGGCGATGCCGTTCTTAAAGACGGTCTTGTCGGCCGTGTAGCCGCAGTCGCCGCAGAAGCCGGCGTAGATCGCGTCGCCCTGCACGTCCATCACCGTCGTCGTGCGCGTCGCGCCGGTATCGGGATTGGTGCCGGTGTCGAACACCTGGATCCAGCTGCCGCTCGTCACGGTCTGCGCGTTGAGCGTCTCGTAGATCTGGCCCGCAGCGGTCACCATGTGCTGCGCGTCGAGCGGATCCATCGAGAACCAGTTAGCGAAGTTCACGCGCCGGAAGGGCGGTGCGATGCCGGTGGACGAGGCGCCGCGATCGACCGTGCGGCGCAGGCCGCCATTCTGCGACTCGGTGTACGAGCACGCCGCTGTTGTCCGGATCGACCTCGGCGAAGAAGCCGTCGGCGCCGAAGTCCTCGATGATCTCCCGCGAATCCGGCTCGATGTGTCCGGAGCCGTTGTCCTGCAGGCCCCACCAGACCGTGCCGTCCTTGGCCACGCCGATGCCGTAAGGCAGCAGCGCGTAGAAGCCGTCGTTGTTGCCGCTGCCCCAGCCGAGCTGCGTCATCTCCTCGCCGGCGCCGGCGCACTGCTTGAACACGCCGCCGTCGTTGCCGACGATCAGGCAGACGCCGCCGTCGCCGGTCGGGACGTAGAGGCCGACGTGCTGGTCGGGATGCGTGCTGGTGCCGACCAGGCCCGAGTACGCGCCGATCACAAGGAAATCCTGCGGACCGGACTGGGCGATGCCATTGAGCGGCACCGGCAGCGGCGAGGTGATGTTCTGGAACACTTCCTCGAGCCCGAAGGTCATGCGCGTCGGGATGCCCAGCACGGGAACCTGGCGCGTCGGGTCGATCGCGATCCATTCGTTGTACCAGGCCTGCACGCCGGCCAGGAGCCCGAGCGAGCCCGGGGTCAACGCGATCTCGTTGGTGTCGGCCATGCGCACCCAGCTCGAGCCGAAGTCCGAAGATGCGTAGAGCCCGCCGATCGCCGTGGTGACGACCGACGGCAGGCGCGGGATCGCGTCCGACGGGAACTCGAAGGGCTGATAGCCCTGGGTGAAGCGCACTGCGTCCTGCACCAGCGCATAGACGTAGTTGTGGTCCTGCTCGGGGCCCATTGCGTTGCCCATCTCGATGCGGCCGATGCGGTCCTGCGGCAGCAGGCCGAGCGGGCTGTTGACGTCGACGGCGTAGACGTCGAGCTTGGTGAACGTGCCGGGCTCGCCGGTCTCGGAGCGGTAGAGCCCGTTGTCCTCCGCTTCCGGGATCTCCGTCCCCCAAAAATGCTGGTAGCCCGCGCGCCAGCCGAGCGCAGCGATCACCGGGCAGCCATTGCTGCTGCAGGTCTGGTCGGTGGCGCCGCCCGGCGCCTTCACGATGACGTCCGTGGCCATGTTGGTGAACTGGCATTCCGACGCGATGTCCTCGACGCCGGCGCAATCGGTGTCGCCATGGTGCGTGGGCAAGCGCACGTTGACGAAGCTGCGGCCCGCGTCGTCGGAGCGGAACAGGCCCTTGCTCGATGCGATGTAGACGATCTGCGGATTGCCGAGGTCGGCGCGCGCGTTGTAGACCTGCGCGCCGTCCGGGAAGCCGGTGGATTGCGTCCACGTCTGCCCGAGGTCCGTGGTCCAGAACGCGCCGAGGCCCATGTAGCCGTTGTTCCCCATCACCGATTCGCCGCCGGCGGCGATCAAGGTGCCGGCGGTCCAGACGACGCCGCCGTTCACCTGTGTCGGCAGCTTGTCGCCGACCGAGACCCAGTGATCGGCGAGCGTGCGCTCGTCGCCGTCGACCGCCTCGCTCATCCAGATGCCGCCGGTGCCGACCGCCGCGAACAGCCGCTTGTGCTCCGGGTCGTAGGCGAAGTTGTCGACGCGTGCGCTGCAGAACGACGGCGCGCAGTTCAGCGGCCCGCGTCCGTACTCGGCCCAGTCGCCGGCGGCGCCCGCGACTTGCGCCTTCAGCGATTCCATCGCGCGCTTGTGCTCGACGGCCTTGCGCATTGCGCCGTCCGGCACCTGGCCGGCGCGGCTGGAGTAGACGCTCTTGGCGGCGAGCAGCTCCTCGGCAGGCTCAGGGCCTTCCCGCTCCAGCCTTCGCTGGCCCGAGAGGGAATCTGCGAACACCGCAAGCAGCGCGGCCGACAGCGACAGCGCGCCCGCGGCGCGCAGGAATGAAGTGGACATCGAAGAACCGCCCCGGTCGATCAGGCGGGCATGTTAACGCCGCCGCTATCCGCCGGCGATCCTGACCACCGTGCGTCCCTGGATGGTGCCCGCCACGAACTCACCGCAGACCTTGGGCAGATCCTCCAGCGCGATCTCGCGCGTGACGATGCGATCCAGGTGCTGCGGCTTCCAGTCGCTGGCCAGGCGCTGCCACAGCGCCTCGCGCCAGGGCCGCGGACACTCGACCGAGTGGATTCCAAGCAGCGATACGCCGCGCAAAATGAAAGGCATCACCGTGGTGGAAAGCTCGAATCCCTGCGCCAGGCCGATCGCGGCGATGTTCCCCCAGGGCCTGGTGGTCCGCGTCAGCCACGCCAGCGTTTCCCCGCCGAGGTTGTCGACCGCCCCTCCCCAGGTCGCCGACTCCAGCGGCTTCTTGCCCATCTCGAGAGACTGGCGCGCAAGCACCGCGTCCGCCCCGATGGACTTCAGGTAGTCGTCGGCGACGCCCGCCTTGCCGGTGATAGCGTGCACGGTGAAACCGGCGCGCTTGAACAGGTCGATGGCGATTCCGCCGACGCCGCCGGTGGGACCGGTCACCGCGATCGGGCCCATCGCGGGGCTTTGATGGTTCTCCAGCATGCGCCGCAGCGCCAGCGCGGCGGTGAATCCGGCAGTGCCGATCGCCATCGCCTCGCGCAGCGACAGTCCGGATGGCAGGGCAACCACTGCGTCGGCCGGAACCCGGGCCACTTCGGCGAAACCGCCATCGAGTACCTCGCCGATGTTGCAGCCGGTCACCAGCACCTTGTCGCCGGGCTTGTAGCGAGGGCTGGCGCTGGTTTCCACCACGCCCGAGAAATCGATGCCGGCGACTTTCGGGAAACCCTTCATGATGCGGCCCTTGCCGGTCACGGCGAGCGCGTCCTTGTAATTGATCCCGGAATACGCGACCCGCACGACGACGTCGCCGGCGGAGAGCTGGTCGACCGTGATCGATTCCAGACGCGACTCGGTGGCCTTCTCGATCTGGTGCACGCGCAGCGCTTTGAAGCTCGTCATGACAAGGCTCGGCGGGTGATGTAGGGTCGCCATTCTATGCCGCAGCTCGCCCGGTCCACGTCGCAGTACACCAAGCATCCGCCGCTGCTCGAGCACGACCTGCTGCCCGAGCCACTGGCGCAATTCGAGCGCTGGCTCGCGGCGGCAGGGGCAGCGGGAATGATGGAGCCCACGGCGATGACGCTGGCCACCGCGGACGCGGACGGCAGGCCGCACGCGCGCATGGTCCTCTTCAAGGGCCTGGAGCGCGGCGGCTTCTCGTTCTACACCAATCACGCGTCGGCGAAAGGCGCGGAGCTTGGCGCGAATGCCAGTGCCGCGCTGGTCTTCTGGTGGGACAGGATGGAGCGACAGGTGCGGATCGAGGGGCGCGTCGCAAAGCTGCCGCGCGCGACGGCGCTGGCGTACTTCCATTCCCGCCCGCGCGTCTCGCAGCTTTCGGCAGCGGTGTCCCGGCAATCGCGCGTGGTGTCCTCGCGCGCGGAGCTGGAGGAGCGCTATCGCGCGCTGGCGGACAAGCACGATGGAAAGCCGGTACCCTTGCCGAAGGATTGGGGCGGCTATCGCGTCGAGCCCGAGACGATCGAGTTCTGGCAGGGACAGCCTGGCCGGCTGCACGACCGGCTGCGCTATCGTCGCAAGGGAAGATCGTGGATCGTCGAGCGCCTGGAGCCATGAGGATGCGTCACTGCTTGTTTGCCCTGCTGCTGGGCGCCGTCACTTCTGTCGGGGCGACGGACCTCTCGACCCTGCGCGCCGAGCAAGAGCTCGGGCAATGGCTGATCCAGGCGCGCTCGCAGGCGCCGACGCCGGAGCTGCGGGCGCGCGTGCAGGCGCTCACCCGCTATTCCGCCAAGGCGCTGAAGCCTTCGCCGGAGCCGCATCACGATGACGTCATGGTGCCCGCCGTCGACGTGGCTTCGTTGGCCCGCGGCACGCTGCGCGCCTGGCAAGTGGACGAGCACCTTGCCGCCGCCAAGGCATCGCTGTCGGCGGGCGCGCCGCTGGCGCTCGACGATCCCGAAGCGATCGCGCTGCTGGTGCAGGGCGCATCGCCCGCGCAGCTGCAAGCTCTCAAGAACCAGGCGCTGCCGACGCAAGCCAGCGCAATCCTGGCGCGCCGGCTCGGCGACCCGGAGATCTACGGAGCGCTCTTCGCCAGGCCCGCGGACGCGTTCGTGGTCGCCGCGCTGGCCGACGTCGTCGATGCATTGCCGCCGGGCTCCGCGATGCAAGTGCTCGGCAAAGCGGCGCGCCAGCCGGCGCTCGCGTCAGCCGCGACGCTGGCGATGGCCTCGCTGCAGCCGTCGGTCGCGGAGCTGACGGCCTGTCTGGCGGATCCGGTCCGTGGCGGCAGCTGCGCGCAGCTGCTGGCGGCGCGCGACGATCCGTCGACGTTCGACGCCTTGTCGCAGCTGGCGGAACGCGGCCGCGACGACGCTGCCAGCCGGCGCGCGTTGCTGGCGCTGTGGTGGAACGGGGCGCCGCGCGCGACAGGCTTCCTGCGCGCCTATGCCGCCAATCCGGCAATGCCAAGCACGCTGCGCGAGCAGGTGAGCGGGTGGCTGCGATGAAGCGCTTCGCCCTCGTTGCCTGCTGGCTGCCGTTGTCGGCGGGCGCGGCGGTGATCCATTACGTGCAGTCCACGCCGTCGGCCGAGTGCGCCCCCGGCGAGGTCTGCATCGCCATCGGCGTGCCGGTACCGCTGCCGGTGAGCTCGCAGACCCCCGTCACCGGCTTTCGCGCTTACGCGCCGCTGATCGCCGGCTTGCAGGACCTGGCCACGCAGAACAGCGCGGTGGCGTCGTTCCAGAGCATCGGCAAGACGGCCGGCAACGGCACGCTGCAGCGCGACATCTGGAGCTTCCGAATCGGCGACGCCGACGCGCTCACGGCGGAGGGCTTCCCCGAGCCGGCCTTTCTGCAGAACGGCACGATCCACGCGCGCGAGTGGGTGGCGCCGGAAGTGGCGGCGGGATACATCGAGCGCCTGCTCGGCAACCGGGCCGACCACGGCCTCTATCAATACCTGGTGGAGAACGTGCACAGCGTCTCCGTGCCGGTGCTCAACGTCGACGGCTTCCTGCAGACGCAGCGCTATCCCCAGCGCGCGCAGCAGTCCACCTGCTCCGAGGACTCCTCCGACGAGCCGCGTGACGGACGCCTGCGCCGCAAGAACATGAACGCCGACGGCGTGCCGGTCGACGAGGACCTGCTGACGCTGGCCGATGCGACCCTGGGTGTCGACGTCAATCGCAACAATCCGCCCTGGTGGGGCGGCGTGCCGGGCTCGTCCGGCACACCCTGTTCGCTCGTCTACCGCGGGGTCGCAGCCGCATCGGAGCGTGAGACGCAGGCGCTGCAGGCGGCGGCGGCCCTCGGGCCTGCCAACCGGCTGCGGCTGTTCGTCGACACGCATTCGTATGGACGGGACTACCTCGCCGCCGACACCGGCAACGCGCGGCGCAATGCGCTCCAGCAGCAGCTCGCGCAGCGCATGAGCGCCGTCGCCGGCGGACGTTACGGATACGGCTCGTCGCCCGCGGGTAGCGGCATCGGCAGCACCGACGAATATTTCGCAAACACCTACCAGATCCCCGCGTACACGCTGGAAGTGGAGCCGACCGTCGGCGGCTTGAGCGACTATCCGGGCGGCATCAACGTTTCCAACAGCGGCTTCATTCTTCCCGCATCGGAAGTCCCGCGCGTGCGCACCGAGCTGACCAATGCGACCGTCCTGGGCGTCTATCGACAGGCCGGTCCGCCGAGCGTCGCGGCGGTGCAGGTGCGCGACAACGCCGACGGTCACGTCGTGTTCGCGGGCCAGTGGGCCAAGGCGAGCGCGACCACGCGCGCCTTCCAGGTCGATACGCCCGGCACGCTGCAGGCCGGGCACGCCTATTCCATCTGGATCGCCTTCAACAAGCCGATGCGCGTGGAGAACGCTGGCGTCGTCGCGCAGTATCCGGGCCAGAACGTCACCTTGCCGGTGACCTACAGCTTCGAGGGCGTCGCCGCCAATGGCAGTGCGTTCACGCTGCAGACCGGCGCCACGACCGGCAGCTGGCGCGCGCAGGCCGGCGGCGCACCGAGCGGTTACCTGCGCTACGCAGACGACGCGTACTCGCACACGTTCACCGTCGCGGCCGATGCGCCGCTGGCCAACGCGAGCAGCCTCAAGCTTGCGATCAGCGTCACCGACTTCTCCGGGCAGGCCCTCGACAGCAATCCGGCAACGGTCGTGGATTGGCACGACGGCGCCTGGTCGGGATACGAGGACGGCAACGGCGCGGCCGGCGATCAGGGCGGTACCGACCGCAGCATCCGCCTGGTGGGCGATGGCACGCCGCCACCTCCGCCGCCACCGACATCCGACGGAGGCGGCGGCGCTCTGGGCGTCGGCCTGCTCACCCTGGGATTGCTGGCGACACTGGCGCGGCGGCGACGCCCGCAAAGATGAAGGGTCCGTTCGACTATTCCGGCAAGGTGGTGTTCGTCTCCGGGGGCACCAGCGGCATCAACCTGGGAATCGCCCACGCCTTCGCCGCAGCCGGCGCCAGGCTCGCGGTCATTTCCCGCAAGCAGGACAAGGTCGACGCCGCGGTGGCAGAGCTCGCGCGACACGGCTGCGAAGCGGTCGGCTTTGCCTGCGACGTGCGTGATTACGCCAAGGTAGAGGAAGTGCTCAAGGCGACCCACGACCGGCTGGGCGCGATCGACGTGCTGGTGTCCGGCGCTGCCGGCAATTTCCCGGCGCCGGCGCTGGGGATCTCCCCCAACGGCTTCAAGTCGGTGGTCGACATCGATCTCATGGGCACCTTCCACGTGCTGCGGGCGGCCTTTCCGCACCTGAAAAAGCCCGGTGCCTCGATCATCAACATCTCTGCGCCGCAGTCATACAACCCGATGGAGCTGCAGATGCACGTCTGCGCGGCCAAGGCTGGCGTGGACATGATCACGCGCGTCGCCGCGATGGAATGGGGGGCCGCCGGCGTCCGCGTGAATTCCGTGGTGCCCGGCCCGATCGACGACACCGAAGGCATGAAGCGCCTGGCGCCGACGGAGGAAACCCGCAAGCTGGTCGCCGAGAGCGTGCCGCTGGGCACCTTCGGCGCAGTCCGTCACATCGCCGACTGCTGCCTGTGGCTCGCGAGCCCGATGGCGGAGTACGTGACCGGCACGGTGATCCCGGTCGACGGCGGCTGGAGCCTGGGCGGCACCAGCGTCTCCAGCGCCGGCATGAAGAAACTGTTCCAGATGGGGCGGTAAAAAACGCAAAAAGCCGACCAGCTGATGCGGATCGGCTCTTTTTTGAAGCTGCGGCGGCCGTGAAGCGGGGGCCGCCGCTCGTATCAACCCGAAAACTTCAGGTTACGACGGAGACATCCTCGGCCTGCAGGCCCTTCTGGCCCTGCACGACGCTGAACTGCACCGCCTGACCTTCCTGCAAGGTGCGGTAGCCCTCTCCCCGAATCTGCCGGAAATGGACGAACACGTCCTCTTGTCCGGACGCACGGCTGATGAAGCCGTAGCCCTTGGCGTTGTCGAACCATTTCACGGTGCCATTCTCACGATTTGCCATAAAGCACATCCCTTCCTTTGTATCGAGGCGGCGCGCTGCCGCCGGACAATACAGCGGCTCGCGCCGCCGACCATGAGGCCGTGGATTCTTTAAAAAATCCCCCAAAAGAAACAATAGCCCCCAGGCTTTCGCCCGGCGTTACTGTACATAAAAAGGAGCAAGCGTCAAACGCGCGGAACCGCTGTCCAAGCTTCGGCATCACTTTGTGAATGCAGCAGTTCCTCTATCATCCGTGCCACCGTTTTTTGGAGACACTTCCAGTGAAAACGACCTTGTGGGGGCTGGCCTTGGCGGTTCTTCTGGCGGCTTGCGCGACCAGCCCGCTGGGACGAAGCCAGCTCAAGCTCGTCTCCGACGACCAGATGTCGCAGATGGGGATCGCGGCCTTCCGCGACATGCAGAAGAAAGTGCCCCGCAGCATCGACGACCGCCAGAACCGCTACGTCACCTGCGTGGCCAGCGCCATCACCAACGAGATCGCCGAGCGGCGGGCCTGGGAAGTGACGGTGTTCAACGACCCGCAGGTCAACGCGTTCGCGCTGCCCGGCGGCAAGATCGGCGTCTATACCGGCTTGCTGAAGGTGGCGGTGACCCAGGACCAGCTCGCTGCCGTCATCGCCCACGAGGTTTCGCACGTCATCGCCGGCCATTCCTCGGAGCGGGTGTCCAATCAGATGCTCAACGAGCTCGGCACGACGGTGGTTTCGGCCGCCACCGGCGTCGACCCGCAGGTCCTGGGCGTGGCGACCAGCGTGTTCTTCCTGATGCCTTACTCGCGCACGCACGAGACCGAGGCCGATCTGTATGGTCTGGACCTCATGTCCCAGGCCGGCTTCAACCCGGAGGGCGCGATCGCGCTGTGGCAGAACATGGCCAAGGCCGGGGGCGGCAAACCTCCGGAGCTGCTGTCCACGCACCCATCCGATCAATCGCGCATCCGCGAGCTCAACAACCGGCTGCCCAAGGCGCGCACGGCGTATCAGTACGCGCAGCAGCACGGCCTGCGCCCGGCCTGCTCGACCTAAAGGACCTCTTCGTCCTCGTCATTGGCCGGCGGCTCCTCCTCCGGCAGCCTGACCTGCGGCGGCGGCTCGGGCGCATAGAAGCAGGCGGCGACGCTGCCGCTGGCGGTGCGTCGGCTGGCCGGCACGGCCATCGCGCATCGGGCGTCGGCCGATGGGCAACGCGTCCGGAACACGCAGCCGCTGGGCGGGTGACGCGGATCGGGCACCTCGCCGCGCAAGAGCTTCGCGCCGCCGCCGCGCCCCGGAAGCGCCGCGATCAGGGCTTGCGAGTACGGGTGCATCGGCCGGGCGAACAACGCATCGGTGTCGGCGGTCTCCATCACCCGGCCCAGGTACATGACGACGATGCGGTGGCTCATCATGCGTACGGCGGCCAGATCGTGGCTGATGAACAGCAGGGCAAGCCCGGAATCGCGCTGGATCTCGCGCAGCAGGTTGATGATCTGCGCCTGCACCGAGGCGTCCAGCGCCGACACCGGCTCGTCGCAGATCAGCACGCGCGGGCGCACGACCAGCGCTCGCGCAATCGCCACGCGCTGGCTCTGTCCGCCCGACAGCTCGTGGGGGTAGCGGTCGGCGAGGCTGGTCGACAACCCGACGCGCTCGATGGTCTCCTCCACGCGGGCGCGACGCTCCTGCCCCGACATGCCCGAGTAGAGGGCCTCGAGCGGCTCGGCCACGATGCGCCTGACGGACATCTGCGGATCCAGGCTCGAGCCCGGATCCTGGAAGACCATCTGGATCTGCCGGCGCAGCGGCCGCCACTGTTCCTCGCTCAAGGTGGCGATGTCGCGCCCGTCGAAGTTGATGGCGCCGGCGCTGGCGGGCTCCAGCCCCACCAGCGTGCGCGCCAGTGTCGACTTGCCGCATCCGGACTCCCCGACCACGCCCACGGTTTCGCCTTCGTGCAGGTTCAGGTGCACGTCGCGCAGGGCGTTGAGCCCAGAGCCGTCGTGTCGCTGGTAACGCACGCTCAGCCGACGGACCGTCAGCACGGGTGCGCCGGTGAGCTTCAGCCGCGCGAAGCTTCCGCTGGAGGTCAGGGGCATGAGCGCTACGGCGCCCGCAGTCCGAGCAGGCGGATCAGCGGTGCGGTGGCAATGGTCGTGAGCAGCGCCATGAGGACCATCATCGAATAGACGGTCGGCGAAATCACGCCGACGTCGAGCCCGATGTTGAGGACGATGAGCTCGACCAGCCCGCGTGCGTTCATCAACGAGCCGAGGATCGCGGCGTCGCGCCAGCCAAGGCCGGTAGCGCGGGCCGACAGCGCGACGCCGCCGAACTTGCCGGCGCTGGCAACCAGGACGATGAGCCCGACGATCAGCCACTGCCCGGGCGTGTTCACCAGCTCGATCTGAGTGCGCAGGCCGCTGTAGGCGAAGAACGCCGGCAGGAACACGATGCTGACGACGTCGTGCAAGCGTCGCTCGAGCGTCTGCGCCAGCGGGCTGTCGTGCGGGATCAGCAAGCCGAACAGGAAAGCGCCGAACAACGCATGGATGCCGATCCACTCCGTCGCGGCCGCGGACAGCAGGCAGCCGATCAGCGCGACGACGATGGCGCCGTTGCCGGCCTGCTCAAGCGTCACGCCGGACGTCCAGCGCGCCAGCAGCGGACGCGCCAGCACCAGCATGGCCAGCGCGAACCCGAGCGTCCACAGCACCACGCCGACGCCCCCACCCTGCGTCTGGACGAGCCCGACCACCAGCGCGAGCACGCACCACGCCGCGACGTCGCCTGCGGCGGCGCATCCGAGCGCCAGCTGCCCGATCGGGGTGCCCTGCAGCTTGCGATCCGAAAGGATTCGCGCGAGCACCGGGAACGCGGTGATCGACAGGGCGACGCCCATGAACATCGCGAAATGCGACAGCGGGACCCGCGGATCTCCGAGCGCTGGATACAGCAGTGCCGCCAGCCCGATGCCGAGCACGAACGGCGTCGACATGCCGGCGGTGGAGATCGCGAAGGTCCGGCGCCACTGGCCCCGCAGGTAGCCGGCATTGGTCTCCAGCCCGACGAGGAACATGTAGAGGATCACGCCTAGCTGCGCGACCAGGCCCAGCGCGGGAGCGGCCGGCGGCGGCAGCAGCACCGCGGCAGCAGGCGCGCCGATCAGCGAGGGCCCGAGCAGGATGCCGGCGAGGATGTCGGCGATGACCTGCGGCTGGCCGAGCGGTCGCAGCAGCCGTCCGAGCAGGCGGCCCAGGATGATGATGGCGGCGAGCGTGAGCAGCACGTGCAGCAGCACGTCTGCCTGCGGGACGGCGGGCATGGGCAGCGCGAATCGGGTCAGGCGCGGATTCTAATCCGGCACCCCGAATTGGGCCGGAACCACAGAGTCCCGATGCTATAGTGATGACCAAATAGCCGCGTCCATTGTCCGATTCGCGGCAAAGTTCCGGGGGGAACACCAATGATTCGCCTCACGCCCAGCGGCCGGGCTGTCTCGTTGCTGGCCGGCATATCTGCGTTCTTCTTCGCGCTGCCGGCAGCAGCTATTTCGCCAGGCGCAGGATTTTCGGAAGTCTGGAAGACCTCCGAATACGGGCAAGGCATCGGTATCCGGGCTCTGGAGCACATCGATGTCGACGGCGATGGCCGCGCGGAAACAATCTTCTCCAGCATCCTTGGCTACCACTATCCGTACGGCGCGGAAGCCTGGTCGGTACAGGAATACGTGCCGGCCAAGCACAGATACCGGATCCGCTGGCAAAGCCCCGTGTACACGTCCGGTCTTACCGCGCTCAAGGCCTTCCCATCGCCTCCAGGCTCGCGGATCTATGTCGGGCTCGGCGACGGCACTGTCGAGATCTTCGACGCCTTCACGCTGACGCGTATTGCTGCCTTCTCCACGTCCGGGCCCGTGCTGGGATTCGAGATGGGCGACGCCGACAACAATGGCTCTGTCGATCTCGTGGTGCTGCATGATTCATCGACCGAGCTGTTCGATCCGGCTTCGCGTGCACTACGCCGCACGATTCCCTACGGCGGCCAGTCGTTTGGCCTTGGCGACGTTGACGGCAATGGCCGCCTAGACCTCGTGTTCAGCACCGGGCACTTCATCACCCAGCGCGGCCCAATGACGGTGATGAAGTGGGACAACTCGGCCATCGGTTTCGGCGACGAGCTGGTTCTCGCCGACGTCGATGCGGACGGCAAGGCCGAGATCGTCTGCCGCGAAGGCCGGTTCGCCGTGCGGGCCGTCGACGCCGACGTCCGCTTGGTCAAGTGGGAGCGCGCGCCTGAGTTCGACCTCAGCGCCATGCGGCTCGCCGACGTCACTGGCGACGGCAAGGTCGAGGTCCTCTATGGCGATGGCCAATGGGGCTCGATCCACGTCCTCGACAGCAGTGACGGGTCCGATCTGTGGAGCGTCAGCAACCCCGACTACGGTGTCACCCGGATCGACGCCTTCGATGCCGACGATGATGGCCTGGTCGAAATCCTGTGGAGCTCCGGCGACGGCGGCCCGAGCTATCTGCGTGTCGCGGCTTTACGTGGCTCGATGGAGTGGCGCAGCGAAGAGTCCGACGGTGCGTTCCTGTCCGACGTCGGCGACGTAGACGGCGACGGCAAACCGGACATCGTGACCGCCGGCGAGCGCAGCGACGGCGGCTACGGGGACGGGATCATTTCCATCTACGGAGCGTCGACGCATGCGCTGAAATGGCGCTCGTATCCTTACTTCTTCCATGGTGCGGCCTGGACCGGCCTGCACGATCTGAAGCTGGCCGATTTGGATGCAGACGGGGTCATGGAGATTCTCGTCGCGACGGATCGCCTCTACGACCGCGCGATCTACGTCATCGACGGGCGCACGCGTACGTTGCGCTCAGAATTCACCTACGACTACGACCCTGGCGGCATGCGCTCGCTCGCCACCGGCGATGTCGACGGCGACGGCGCCGTGGACATCGTCGCCGGCGACAGCCAGCGCGTGAACGTCTTCAGCCCGCAGACGGGCGCCCTCAAGTGGCAGAGCCACTCCTTCGGCTGGGTCGATCAAGTTCGAGTCGCCAACGTCGACGACGACCCTGCGATGGAGATCATCGCGCTAGCCAACAACCGCTTGCACATGTTCGACGGCCAGACGCACGAGTATTGGCAGTCGACGAACGGCGACTACACCGCCTTCGTGCTCTCCGAGGCGAACGACGGCAAGGTGCGCGCCTACGCGGGCACCGGCAGCGGTCAGCTGTGGCGCCTACGCTTCCGCGCCGGTACGGAGACGTTGCTGGACAGCTTCTGCGGCTCTTCCATCGAGGCGCTCGCATTGCGCGGCGGCCTGTACTACGCATGCGGCGGACAGGTCGGCACTTACGACCTTGGCAGCAAGACCCTCACCAAATTGAGCGCGGCGTCTGACCCGGGATTGGGTTACTCAAACAGCATCTCGTTCATCGACAACAACGGCCACGTCGTGCTCGGCGGCCGGTATCGCGTCATCGAATTCAAGCCGCAGTGAGAGCTACTCCGCCGGCTCCAGCTTGCTCTTGCGGTAGTAGCTGAAGATGTCGTTGAGGTTCCGTCTGGGCTTCCAGCCGAAGGCCTCGCGGAACAGGCGGCCGTCGAGGATCACCGGGTATTTGAAGTAGTTGATCAGGTACGGCGGAAAGAACGCGTTCCAGTTCAGCGCCCGGCTGATCGCGCGCGGCAGCAGCGGCGGAATCGACGGTATCGGCAGCTTGCGGCAGCCGCATTCCTCGACCGCTTTCTGGTACGCCACCCAATCCTCCGGCGCGACGTTGTAGATGCCGGGCTTGTTCTGCTCGAAGGCCGCCACCATCGCCTCGGCCATGTCGTCGACGTGCAGGAACTGCATCATCGGCGAGAACCCGACCAGGACGGGTGCGAGCCGCTTGGACAGTAGCAGCGACATGCTGTTCTTCACGCCGGGCCCCAGCACGTTGCAGGGCCGCAGGATGGTGATGTTGAGCTCCGGGTGCTTCCACATGTTGATGGTGGCCAGCGACTCGACCTCCACGGAATCGACCAGGTCCTGGGTGACTTCCGAGGCCTTGAGCGGCGCGTCCTCGTCGAGCAGCGCCGGGTTGTACGGCGAGGCGCCGTAGACGAAGTACGTGGAGTGGATGATCACCTGCCGCACGTAATACTTGCGGCACAGCTCGAGCAGGCGCTTGGTGCCCAGCACGTTGGAGTTGTAGCGCCGCAGGCGATCGTGCTCGTGCGGGAAGATGCGGCCGATGTGCAGCACCGCGTCGATCTTGTGGTTCCGGAACACGTCCTCGAACCCGCGCTTCTCCAGCTCGACCTTGTACGAAGGGATGTCGGCTGCCGTCTCGGCCTTGCGGCGGAAGTCGACGGCGATGACGTGGTAACGCTCGTGCAGCCGCTCGATCACGCGCTGCGCAAGCGCGCCGGCGGCGCCGGTGACGAGCACTGTCTTCTTGCCGCCTGTGAGCGTCTTCTTGTCGGCCATGGTGCTAGAAGATCTTCGTGCGCTGCTGGAGCCCCTGCTCGATGAGGGCGCGGATCGCGTCCTTCACCTCCTCGACCTTCTCCGCGACTTCCTCCTCGCTGGTGCCGACACCGCCCTTGAACGTCATCGGCTTGCCGAAATTGAGGTAGATGCGCGCCGGCAGCGGCAGCAAAGGCGCGATCGGCGCATACGGGATGCCGAGCAGCTTCGCCAGCGGCTTGATGTCGTAGACCGACGGCATGGTCTCTTCGCAGCCGACCACGCCGACCGGCACGATCGGCGTCTTGTTGTTCATCGCCAGGTGCATGAAGCCGTTGCCGAAGCGCTGCAGCTGGTAACGATCCTTGTAGAGCTTGCCGGAGCCGCGCACGCCCTCGGGGAACACCAGGATCGCCTCCTCGCTCTCGAGCATCTTGGTGCAGTTGAGCGGATCGCCGATGACGCCGCCGAAGGCGTTGAGCAGATTGCCCAGCCACGGCACCGTCGGGAAGAAGCGCTCGATCATCGCGCGGGCGGCGCGCGGCCCGTGCGGGTTGGTCGCCAGCGCGTAGCCGAGCATCACGCCGTCCATCGGCAGCTGGCCCGAGTGGTTGGGCACCACCAGCACGCGTCCCTTGGCGGGGATGTTCTCCAAGCCCGTGGCGGTGACGCGGAAGTACTTCTCGTAGAGCCAGCGCACGCAGGCCACGCCGATCCTGGCGGTGTCCTCGTTGTAGCCCCAAGGGTCGTAGCCGAAGCTGCCGACGGGCTTGGGGATCTTCGACATGACCTCGTCGATGTCCGGCGTCAGCAGGCGGCCGAGGATGCGTTCCTTCAGGTTCAGGCTGAATCGCGCCATCGGCAAGCTCCGCAAGGGCGGCGATTATTCCACAGGCGCTGCGGCCAGGTGGTGCTCGCGCTGCTGCAGCCGCCAGAGGCTGGCGTAGGCGCCGCCCGCAGCGAGCAGCTGCGCGTGGGTGCCGCGCTCGCGGATCTCGCCGCGCTCCAGCAGCACGATCTGGTCGGCATCGGTGATGGTCGACAGGCGGTGCGCGATGACCAGCGAGGTGCGCGACTGCGCCACTTCGCGGATCGCCGCCAGGATCGCCTGCTCGGAAGCCGAGTCCAGCGACGACGTCGCTTCGTCGAAGATCATGATCGGCGGGTCCTTGAGCAGAGCCCGGGCGATGGCAACGCGCTGCTTCTCGCCGCCCGACAGCTTGAGGCCCCGCTCGCCGACCATGGTGTCGTAACCCTCCGGCAATTGCGCGATGAACTGCTCCAGGTGCGCGAGCCTCGCCACCCGCTCGACGTCCGCGCGCTGCGCGCCCGGCTTGCCGTAGGCGATGTTGTAGAAGATGGTGTCGTTGAACAGCACGGTGTCCTGGGGCACGACACCGATGTGCGCGCGCAGTGCGTCCTGCGTGTAGTCGCGGATGTCACGGCCGTTGACGGTGATGCGACCGGCGTCGACGTCGTAGAAGCGGAACAAGAGGCGTGCGATCGTCGACTTGCCCGCCCCGCTGGGACCGACCACGGCCACCTTGTGCCCTTCCGGGATCTCGAAGGAGACGCCTTTGAGGATCTGCCGCGCGGCGCTGTAGCCGTAGTCGACCGACTCGAAGCGCACGGTCGCGCGCGTGGCGCGAAGCTCCTTGGCGTCCGCCGCGTCCTTGACCTTGGCGTCGACGCCGAGCAGGTCGAACATGCGCTGCATGTCGGTCATCGCGCGGCGGATCTCCCGGTAGACGAAGCCCAGGAAGTTCAGCGGCACGAACAGCTGGATCATGAAGGCGTTGATGGCGACGAAGTCGCCGAGCGTCATGCGGCCCGACGTCACCTCGCCGGCGGCGAGGATCATCATCCAGGTCAGCGCGCCGGCGACGATCAGCGACTGGCCCAGGTTCAGGCCGGCCAGCGAGATGCGGTTCTGGCCCTGCGCCTTTTCCCAGTCGGCCAGGAAACGGTCGTACTCGGCCGCTTCGTGGCGCTCGTTGCCGAACAGCTTCACCGTCTCGTAGTTGAGCAGCGAGTCGATCGCGCGCGTGTTGGCCTTGGAGTCCAGCTGGTTGGCGGCACGCACGTACTTGGTCCGCCATTCGGAAACGGCGATCGAGAAGGACACGTAGAGCGCCACCGCGCCGAAAGCGATGGCGGCGAAGTGCCAGTCGTACTTGCCCCACAGGATCGCCGCGACCATGCCGATCTCCAGGAGCGTCGGCACGATGTTGAACAGCATGAAGCGCAGCAGGAAGCTGATGCCGGAGATGCCGCGCTCGATGTCGCGCGACAGGCCGCCCGTGCGGCGCGACAGGTGGAAGTCCAGGTCCAGGCGATGCAGGTGCGTGAAGACGTTGAGCGCGGCGCGGCGCATCGCACGCTCGGCGACGCGTCCGAACACGACATCGCGCAGCTCGCCCATCAGCACGTTGAAGAAGCGCAGGCCGCCATACGCCAGCAGCAGCACGATCGGAATGGTCACGAAGGAGCGGTTGGACGCGGTCAGCGCATCGACGATCTGCTTGAGCGCGAGCGGCAGCAGAACCCCGGCGACCTTGGCGGAGACCAGGCAGGCCATCGCCACGAACACGCGCGCCGGGAATTCGGCGAGATACGGCAGCAGGCTTTTCAGCCCGCGCCACTCGGCTCCGCTGGTCGGCGGCGCTCCGGATTCGGGAATCCTGCTCGGGCGTTTGCCCCTCATCAGACGATCGGCGGCTCGTCGATGGAATGCCACACGGCCGCGTCCTCGCGCAGGTGGCCCATGGTGAAGCGCGCGGCGGCGACGTTCTCGACGCGGGCGATGTGGAACAGCGCATCGCCCTCGTGCACCAGCGGCATGTTCAGCCGGCCGATGACCACGCCTTCGGTGGGGCTCGCGATCACCGTCTCGATCTCGCCGAAGGGATCGCCGACGATCCCCAGCGTCTGGCCGAACTTCACTTCGTCGCCGAGCGCCACGTAGGCGCGGACGATGCCGCTCGCCGGCGAGCGGGCCCAGGTGCTGGACGTGGCCACCACCGGCTCGACCACGCGCCGCGTGGCCGACGCCGGCCGCTCCAGCATCTTCAGCTCGTACATGACGTTGAGCGTGCCCTGCACGCCGATGCGGATGCAGGTCTCGTCGAAGCGCAGCGCCTCGCTGGATTCATACAGCAGCACGGGGATGCCCTTCTTGGTGGTGTATTCCCGCAACGTGCCCGGCGTCGGATTGGAGTTCAGCAGGAGCGGCGCGCCGAAGGCGCGCGCCAGCGCCAGCGTCGCCGGGTTGGTGAGGTCTGCGCGGATCTGCGGCAGGTTGGGCCGGTGGATGGCGCCCGTGTGCAGGTCCACGCCGCATTCGCAGCGGCCGACCACCTCCTTCAGGAACAGGTTGGCGAGGCGCGCGGCCAGCGAACCCGAGTCCGAGCCCGGGAAGCTGCGATTAAGGTCGCGCCGGTCCGGCAGGTAGCGCGACTGGTGCAGGAACGCCATGACGTTGACGATCGGCACCGCCAGCAGCGTGCCCGCCAGGTTCTTGAGCTCGGCCAGGCGCAGCAGCCGGCGGATGATCTCCACGCCGATGATCTCGTCGCCGTGCAGCGCCGCGCTGACGAACAGCCGCGGACCCGGCTGCAGCCCGTGCTGCACGATGACCGGCAGCACCACCGGCGAATTGGTGTAGAGGTTGGCCACCGGCAGGTTGACGGTGACGCGCTGGCCCGCCGGCACCTGCACGCCGCCGATGGAGAACGGGATTTGCCCGGTTTCAGCCATGGCCCCTGGTGCGCGTCTTGCCCGGCCGCGCATTCTTCTCGATGAAGTCCAGGATCTGGTCGGCGATGTCGACGCCCGTGGTCTCCTCGATGCCCTCCAGGCCCGGCGAGGAGTTGACCTCCATCACCACCGGCCCCTGATTGGAGCGCAGGATGTCCACGCCGGCGACGTTCAGGCCCATGATCTTGGCGGCGCGCGTGGCGGTCGAGCGCTCTTCCGGCGTGATCTTGATGCTGGTGGCGGTGCCGCCGCGATGCAGGTTGGACCGGAACTCCCCGTCCTTGGCCTTGCGCAGCATGGCGGCGATCACCTTGCCGCCGACGACGATGCAGCGGATGTCGGCGCCCTCGGCTTCGCGGACGAATTCCTGGATCAGGAAGTACGCATCGAGCCCGCGGAACGCCTCGATCACCGACTCGGCCGCCGGGTCCGTCTCGCAGAGCACCACGCCGACGCCTTGCGTGCCTTCGGTCAGCTTGATGATCAGCGGCGCACCGCCGACCAGCTTGACCAGGTCCTTGGTGTCGTCGGGCGCGTGCCCGAAGCCGGTGACGGGCAGCCCGATGCCCTTGCGCGCCAAGAGCTGCAGCGCGCGCAGCTTGTCGCGCGAGCGCGTGATCGCCACGCTCTCGTTCAGGCAGTAGACGCCCATCATCTCGAACTGGCGCACGACGGCGGTGCCGTAGAACGTGACCGAGGCGCCGATGCGCGGGATCACCGCGTCGAAGCGCTCCAGCTTGCGTCCGCGGTAATGGATCTCCGGCGAGTGCGGCACGATGTTCATGTAGCAACGAAGCACGTCGATGATCTTGACGACGTGGCCGCGCTTCTCCCCTGCCTCCACCAGCCGGCGGGTCGAATAGAGGTTCGGGTTGCGCGAGAGGATCGCGATCTTCATGGAGTCGTCGTAGGGGTCTTTCGGGACAGCCGGCCCATCAGGTAGGACGCGGCCGGATCCACGCGGAAGCGGCCGGCGATCGCCACGCGGCCCAGCAGCATCCGGAACAGCATCGAGCCGCGGGCCGTCAGCGAGACGTCGATGTTCCATTCGGTGGCGCCGATGCGCACCGGCGTGCGGATGAACGGCCGGCTCTCGCGGTGGCCGCCGGAATCGGCGACCACGCGCTCGTCCAGCAGCAGCGCCTCGCACCAGACCGACTGCGTGCTGCCGCGGCGCGGACGCACCTCGAAGCGGATGCGTCCACCCGGAAGGTGCTCGATGGCGTAGGCGTGGATCACCGAGGAGCGCGCGCCGGTGTCGATCTTGGCCTTGATCCGGCTGACGCCGAGGGCAGGCAACGCCACCCATTCCCGCCAACCCAGCAGAGGTCGTTCTTCAGCCATGCGGAGTCTTCGCGACGCGCCGTGTTTGGGCCATTATTACTAGCGTGGTCTTTGCGTTACGGTCACTAAACTGCCTGATTACAGGCGGAGCATGCCATGAACCAACAAACATCCCCGAGCTACGAGAGCCTGGACGACTTCTACCCGTACTACCTGGCCGAGCATTCCAACCGGACCTGCCGGCGCCTGCATTTCGTGGGCACCAGCCTCGGGATCGTGTTGGTGGCCTGCGCCATCCTCACGCGCACCTGGTGGCTGATCGGCGTCGCGTTCGTGCAGGGCTACGCCTTCGCCTGGGTCGGACACTTCTTCTTCGAACACAACAAGCCCGCCACGTTCAAGTACCCATGGCTGAGCTATCTCGGCGACTGGCGCATGTGGTGGCAGACCCTGACCGGCAAGATCGCGCTGTAGGGCGCGCCGCGGGCCATGGATGAGGAGGCGCTGCTGCGCCGGCTCGGCGACGGCACCCTGCCCCCGGCGGAGTTCACGCATCGCAATCACGTGCGCGCGGCCTGGCACTGCCTGCGCTCGCGCCCCTTACGCGAGGCGGCGCACGGATTCCGCGACCTGTTGCAGGCGTACGTGCAGCGCGTCGGCGCTGCGGAAAAATTCCATCTGACGCTGACCCTGGCGTTCATGCACATCATCCACGCCCGCATGGGCCGTCCCGAGGAAGGCTGGGAGGCCTTCTCCGGGCGAAATCCCGATCTGTTCAGCGACGCGCGCTCCCTCATCGCCCGCCACTACAGCACGGCGCAAATTGCCGCCGGCCGTACGCAGTTTGCCGAGCCGGACGGGGCGCCTTTGCCGTAAGAGCGGCGGGGGGTTGTTGATATGATGTCGCGACAAGAACAGGGCGGTACCTCTTCGAGCCTTCCTCCTCCGATCCGACGATGTTCGACTGGCTTTTCGCTCACGGCTTCACCACGCGCGCGCAGCTTTACGGCGGCCGGGGCGACGTCATCTGGATGCACGTCGGCGCCGACCTGCTCATCGCGCTGTCCTTCTTCGCGATCGCCGTAGCCCTCGCCTACTTCGTCCGCCAGCGCCACAACGAGGTCATGCGCAGCGCCTGGTGGCTGGTCTCGGCGTTCGCGCTGCTGTGCGGCACCACCTACGTCCTCAACGCGGTCACCATCTGGCTGCCGATCTACGGGTTCGAGGCGGCGGTCAAGGTGCTGGCGGCGATCGCCTGCGTCGTCACCGTCCCCATCGTCCTGCGGCTGATCTCCCTGGCGCTGACGCTGCGCTCGCCGGCGGAGCTCGAGCGCGCCAACGAGCAGCTGCTGGCCGAGGCGGAGATGCGCCGCGCCACCGAGCAGGAGCTGCGGCTGGCCCACGAGGAGGCGCTGCAGGCGTCGCGTGCCAAGTCCGGGTTCCTGGCCAACATGAGCCACGAGATCCGCACGCCGATGAACGCGGTCATGGGCATGACCGCGGCGCTGCTCAAGACCCAGCTGACACCGTCGCAGAACGAGATCGCCGAGACCATCCGCGTCTCCAGCGAGAACCTGCTGGCGATCATCAACGACGTCCTGGACCTGTCGAAGATCGAGGCGGGCGCCGTCAGCGCCGAGGCCGTCGACCTGCAGCCCAACGAAGTCGTCGAGCAGGCCGTGCTGACGCTGTCCGAGCGCGCGCAGGCCAAGGGGCTGGAGCTGATCTCCGTAGTCGAGCCCAACGTGCCGTCGGTGCTGCAGGGCGACGCGCGCCGGCTGCACCAGGTGCTGGTGAACCTGACCTCCAACGCGGTGAAGTTCACCGAGCAGGGCGAGGTCGAGGTCAAGGCTGCGCTCGAGTCCGAGTCCGACACCGGCGTGGTCGTGCGCTTCTCGGTGCGCGACACCGGCATCGGCATCCTGCGCGAGGCCCGTGAGCGGCTGTTCCAGCCGTTCATGCAGGCGGACAACTCCACCACCCGCAAGTACGGCGGCACCGGCCTGGGCCTGGCGATCTCGCGTCACCTGGTCGAGGTGATGGGCGGCACGATCAACTGCGACAGCCATACCGGCCGCGGCTCCACCTTCTGGTTCTCGGTGCCGCTGAAGAAGACGGCCACCGCGTCGGTGGCCGGCGCCGACGTGAGCAACATGCGCGGCATGCGCGCGCTGATCGTGGAGGACAACGAAACCAACCTGCGGGTGCTCGGCGAGCGCCTCGGCAGCTGGGGACTGCAGGTCGACCAGGCCCGCGACAGCACCTCGGCGCTCGACAAGGTCTCGGCCATTGCCTTCGGCGGCAAGCCGCCGTACCAGTTCGCGATCATCGACCGCAGCCTGCCGGGCACCGGTGGCCTGGAGCTCGCCGGCCGGCTGCGGCAGGTGCCGGCGCTGGCCGACATGCACATCATCCTGCTGCACAACATGGTCGGCCGCGATGCGGCCACCGCGCTCAAGGGCGCGGGCGTGGCCGCGGCGCTGACCAAGCCGGTGCGGCATGCACTGCTGCAGCACACCATGTCGGTGCTGGTGGCGCGCGCGCAGATCGCGCCGCCACAGCAGACGCCCGCGCAGCCGGCGACCAAGCCGGCCAAGCCCGAAGAGGTGCTGGCCACCAAGTGGCGCATCCTGGTCGCGGAGGACAACGAGCTCAACCAGCAGGTCGCCCGCCTGCAGCTCAAGGAGCTGGGGCAGAGCGCCGACTTCGCCGGCAACGGGCTCGAGGCGCTCGAAGCGCTGCAGAAGAAGACCTACGACTTCATCCTGATGGATTGCCAGATGCCCGAGCTCGACGGCTACGATGCCACCGGCGAGATCCGCCGGCGCGAGCGCGGCACCCGGCACACGTGGATCATCGCCATGACCGCGCACGCGATGGTCGGCGACCGCGACCGCTGCCTGGCCGCCGGCATGGACGACTACATCGCCAAGCCGGTTTCCACCGAAGTGCTGCGCGACGCCATCGAGCGCTTCGCCCAGCGCTCGCCGGCGATCATCGAGAAGCAAGGCGTCTCCGCGCCTGCCACCACGACGACTTCGGCCCCGGTGGCGGCGCCACCAGCCCCGGCAGCGGCCAAAGCCCCCGGCGTGCCGGTGGACTTCTCGCAGCTGCGGCAGATCACCAAGGGCAACGTCGCCCTGCTGCGCCGCCTGGCCGAGCTTTACGTCAACCAGACCGCCGAGCAGCTGGCTTTGCTCAAGACGGCCTTGTCGGAGCGCTCGGCGACCGACGTGCAGCGGATCGGCCATCGCTGCACGGGCTCCTCCGGAACCATCGGCATGATCGCGATGGCCAATCTGTTCGAGAAGCTCGAGCACGCCGGCCAGAGCGGCCAGCTGGGCGTAGCCGAGAAGCTGACGGCCGAAATCGAGAGCGCGTTCGTGGGCGTCCGCGCCAGTGTCAAAGCCCTGGCGGCAGCGCCGCCTTCCTGAGGATGAGGTTGTGAAGAAAGTTTTGCTGATCGACGACGACCCGGTGATCATCGCCGTCTACGAAAGCCTGTTCGCGTCTTCGGGATTCGACGAAGTCCTGATCGCCGAGGACGGCGAGGCCGGGCTCGCCATGGCCTACCGGCACCGCCCCGACGTGGTGCTGCTGGACTTGTCCATGCCTCGCCTGAACGGGCTGCAGTGGCTCGAGAAGGTCCGCTCCGACCCGCGCACCAAGAAGCTCCCCGTGGTGGTGTTCACCGCCGGCGCCATCGCCTGGCAGGTCAATGCCGCCAAGAACTCGGACGTGACGATGGTGCTCTCCAAGAAGAGCACCGACCCCAAGAAGGTCGTTGACGCGGTCAACACCGCGCTGATCACGGGCAGCTGGAAGATCTAGGGCTGCCGTGAGCAACCGCTTCGACGTCATCGTCATCGGTGGCGGCCATGCCGGCACCGAGGCGGCGCTGGCGTCCGCGCGCATGGGCGCGCAGACGCTGCTGATCACCCAGTCGATCGAGACGCTGGGACAGATGTCCTGCAATCCGGCCATCGGCGGTATCGGCAAGGGCCATCTCGTCAAGGAGATCGACGCGCTTGGCGGCCTGATGGCCCGCGCCGCTGACCGCGCAGGCATCCAGTTCCGCATGCTGAACGCCAGCAAGGGTCCGGCGGTGCGTGCGACCCGCGCGCAGGCGGATCGCGTGCTTTATCGCCTGGCCGTCCGGGAGGCGATCGAGAACCAGCCAGGGCTGTCGCTGTTCCAGCAGGAGGTCGAGGACCTGATCGTCGAGAACGGACGGGTCGGCGGCGTCGTCACGCGCCTGGGCCTGGAGTTCTTGGCGCCGGCCGTGGTGCTGACGACCGGCACCTTCCTCGGCGGCAAGATCCACGTCGGCCTCACCAATCACCAGGGTGGACGCGCCGGCGATCCGCCGTCCAACGCGCTGGCCGCGCGACTGCGCGAGCTGCATCCGCGCGTGGGCCGGCTCAAGACCGGCACGCCGCCGCGCCTGGACGGTCGCACGATCGACTGGGCTGTCCTGCAGGAACAGCCGGGCGACGAGCCGACCCCCGTGTTCTCGTTCCTGGGAACGCGCGAGGAGCATCCGCGCCAGGTCCCCTGTCACATCACCCATACGAACGCGGCCACGCACGAGATCATCCGCGAGGGATTCGCTCAATCTCCGATGTTCACCGGCGCGATCGAAGGAACGGGGCCGCGCTACTGCCCGAGCGTCGAGGACAAGGTCAACCGCTTCGCCGACAAGGCCTCGCACCAGATCTTCCTGGAGCCCGAGGGGCTGTCCACGCGCGAGATCTATCCCAACGGCATCTCGACCTCGCTGCCCTACGACGTGCAGGAGCGCTTCGTGCGCACGATCAAGGGGCTGGAAGCGGTGCGCATCACCCGCCCCGGCTACGCCATCGAGTACGACTACTTCGATCCGCGGGACCTCAAGCGCTCGCTGGAGACCAAGATCATCGGCGGCCTGTATTTCGCCGGGCAGATCAACGGCACCACGGGCTATGAGGAAGCGGCGGCGCAAGGACTTCTCGCCGGCATCAACGCGGCGCTGGCGGTGCGCGATCTGCCGGCCTGGGTGCCGCAGCGTCACGAGGCCTACATCGGCGTGCTGGTCGACGACCTGGTCACGCGCGGCACCACCGAGCCGTACCGGATGTTCACCTCACGCGCCGAATATCGGCTGCTGCTGCGCGAGGACAACGCCGACGCACGCCTGACGCCGGTGGGACGGCGCCTGGGCCTGGTCGACGACGCGCGCTGGCAGCGGTATTCCCACAAGCAGGAGCACCTGGGCAAGGTGCGCGACGAGCTTGGCAAGGGCCGCGCCCTTGCGCTGCTGCGCCGACCGGAAACGCGGTACGCCGAGCTTGTGGCGCAGGGCCTGGCGCCGGCCACCGACGCCGACGTCGCCGAGCAGATAGAGATCGAGACCAAGTACGCCGGCTACGTGGAGCGCCAGGCTGCCGAGATCGAGCGCAGCCGTCGCTACGAGGACGCCGGCCTGCCGCCGGACCTCGACTACGCGGCGGTCAGCGGCCTATCGGCCGAAGTGCGTCAGAAGCTGGCGCAGCACCGACCCGAAACCGTCGCGCAGGCCGGCCGGATCTCCGGCATCACGCCGGCAGCGGTCTCGCTGCTGCTGGTGCATCTGCGCAAGATCGGGCAGCTGCGGAAAAGCGCGTCGATGTAGGAGGGGCTGTCAGCCCCGACTTGCGTCCGCGGTGATCCAACCAAATCGGGGCCAACAGCCCCTCCTACAGCGCTGATCCTTCGGATCAGCTGTGATCGTTGATCGCCCGCAAGACGTTGGCGCGCGAGATGAGCCCCAGAAGCTTGCCGTCCTTGACCACCGGGTAGCGCTTGAAGTTGGAGTCCACGAACATCGACGCGACCTCGAGCAGCGTCGTCTCGGGGGCGACGACCACGGTCTTGCCGCTCATGAATTCCTTGATGGGGCCGCCGGCGGATCCTTCGTAGCTGGCGGTCAGGGCCGCCTTCAGGCAATCCTTCTCCGACAGCATGCCGAGCAGCTTGCCGTCCTCGGCCACGACCGGCGCGCTGCCGATGCCGCGCCGCACGAAGATGTTGATCGCCGCCATGACGTCGGTGTCGGGCGCCAGCGTCACCATCTGCGCGTTCATGTAGTCCTTGGCGGTCAAGGTGTCCAGCGTTGCCATGTTGTTATCTCCCCGTCTGCGGCGCCCGAACGGCGGACATTACACCCCTGTCCGCCGGGTAAAGACAACCCCGCCGCGGAACTATGTGTTGCCAGCGCCGTGAAGCTGGCTGCCGTGCTCGCGTAACCAGCGGCGCGCAATTGCAAAGTCCGGCATCTGGCGCTCGACCAGATTCCAGAACCGCGCCGAATGGTTACGGTGCACCAGGTGCGCCAGCTCGTGGATCACCACGTAGCGCAGGACCTCCGGCGGCGCCAGCACCAGCCGCCAGTTCAGGCTGATGCGCCCGCTCGCGCCGCAACTGCCCCACAGGGTCCGCTGATCGGCGATCCGCAAGCCGGCCGGCCTGACGCCGAGCCGCGGCGCTTCGATCGCCATCAGCCGCTGCGCCTCGGCCCGCGCGTTGTTCTTCAGTGTCTTCAGCTCAGCAGCTTCCCAGCGCAGCGGCACGGTCGGCGGCGTCGGGCTTCGCTGCCGCAGTTGCGAGAGCTTGCGCTGGATCCACGACGTCCGGCTCTGGAGGAACGCGTGCGCCTCGCGTCTTGAGGCGCGGTGCGGGATCACCAGCAACACCTCGTCGGCCGTGCGGATCTCGATGCGGATGCGACGCGCCTTTCGCGAGACACGCTCGACGATTCGCCAGGAAGAAAAATCCAGCGCGAGCTGCGTCAGCATTCAATGCAACATAGCGGTAAAAAAATCATCACAAAGGAGCGGATCACGGCCTGGCGCGGGTTCGAGCGGTCTGCCACGGCGCTTATCCACAAGCTTATCCAAGCAAGCTGTGAGTAAGACGTGCGGGATGCAAGAGTTGAGCCTCGAGTTTTGCATTTCGCAATCTGTTCACTGCTTACTTCCCCATGTAACCGATGCGCTGCAGGATGCCGTCGAGCTCGTCGAGTGAATGGAATCGCACGCGCAGCTCGCCTTTGCCGTCCTTGCCCGCCTGCACCAGGACCGGATAGCCGAAGAATTCCCCGAGCTCGCGCTCGAGCACTTTCCAGTCGCTGGGCTTGGCCGGCATGAAGACCAGGCTCTCGCCCGCGCGCTTGCGACGCGCCGCGGCCACGCGCCGCTCCAATGCCCGGACCGAGATTCCCTGCGTGGCGACCTGCACCGCCAGCAGGCCTTGTTCTTCCACCGCCAATCCCGCCAGCACCTTGGCGTGCGAGAGAGACACCAGGCCCTCGTTGACCATGCTCTGCACGGCCGGGGTGAGGTTGAGCAGCCGCAGGTGGTTGGACACGTACTCGCGCGACTTGCCGACCCGCTCGCCCATCTCTTCGTGCGTGAGCGCGAACATCTCGCCCAGGCGCTTCAAGCCCGCGGCGGTCTCCATCGGCGTCAGCGACTCGCGCTGCAGGTTCTCGATGAGGCCGATGACGAAGGCCTCGCGGTCGGACAGGTCGTCGCGGACCACCGCCGGGATCTCGTGCAGCCCCGCTTGCTGCGCGGCGCGCCAGCGGCGCTCCCCGGCGAGCAGCTCGTAGCCCCAGACCGTGGTGCGCAGCACGATCGGCTGCACTACCCCGGATTCGCGGATCGACGCGGACAGCTCGCGCAGCGCGTCGGGGTCGAAATAGCGCCGCGCCTGCTGCGAGCCGGGCCGGATCAGGTCGATCGGGACCTGCTTGATCTCGCCTGAGGAACTCATCCGCGCTCCCCGAACCCGCGTATAGGACCCTGTGTCAAACTCTGCGCCCGCCCCAGCAACCGGACATCTCCGTGGAACAGCACTACCGGGGAATCATCGAGGCCGTCGGCGAAAACCTGTCGCGCGACGGGCTGTTGCGCACGCCGACACGCGCTGCGAAAGCCATGGCGTTCATGACCCAAGGCTACGGCCAGCGGGTGGAGGAGATCGTCAATGGCGCGATTTTCGAAAGCAGCAACAGCGAGATGGTGATCGTGCGCGACATCGAATTGTATTCGCTCTGCGAGCATCACCTGCTGCCCTTCATCGGCCGCGCGCACGTGGCCTACCTGCCGCAGGGCAAGGTGATCGGGCTGTCCAAGATCCCGCGCATCGTCGACATGTTCGCCCGCCGCCTGCAGATCCAGGAGAACCTCACCCGCCAGGTTGGCGAGACCGTCCAGGCAGTCACCGGCGCCCGCGGGGTCGGCGTCGTCATCGTGGCGAAGCATCTGTGCATGATGATGCGCGGCGTGGAAAAGCAGAACAGCCAGATGACCACCTCTTACATGGAGGGGGCGTTCCGCGAGGATCACCGCACCCGCACCGAGTTCCTGACCCTGATCCAGCCCTGAACCGGGCCGGGATTAAAATAGCCACCCTTTGTAGAGCGCCCAGCCGATGAACCAGCCCGTCCCGACCACCGAGATCGCCGCGCAGCAGGACGTACTGCGCGACCTGGAGCCGCTGATTGCGGAATACATCGTGCGCCATCGCGACAGCCGCAAGCTGTGGATGCCCAGCGAGCTCTTGCCCGCCAACGAGCAGAGCGATCCCGAGACCGAGGCCGACCTGCAGGCGATGCGCGCGCGCGCCAAGGGCCTGCCGGACAGCGTTCGCGTCGCGCTGGCCCTGAACCTGCTCACCGAGGAAGGCCTGCCGCATTTCCACCGGCTGGTGGCGGTGTACATGGGCTACGAGGGACCCTGGGCGGAGTGGAACAACATGTGGACGGCCGAAGAGGACCGTCACGGCTGCGTCATGCGCGACTACGTGCGCGAAGCGCGGGTGTTCGACATGGCCCACCTGGAACGCCTGCAGTACCAGTACATCGAGTCCGGCTTCAACCCGAACTGGCAGGGCGATCCGTACCGACTGCTGGCTTACACCAGCCTGCAGGAGAAGGCGACGCAGACCGCGCATTCCAACGCCGGCCGCATCGCCGGCAACCACGAGCCCAAGCTGCAGAAGATCCTGGCCCATGTCTCGGCCGACGAATCGCGGCATTACGCGTTCTACCGCGACAGCTTCTCGGCGGTGCTCAAAGCCGATACCAACCGCGCGCTGGCGGCGCTTGCCTATGTCGTGCCGGCGCTGGCCATGCCCGGCCACAACATCGAGGGCTACGCGCAGATGTCCGAGGTGGAGCGCCGCGCCGGCATCTACGGCCCGCGCGAATACTTGAAGCTGGTCGAAGACCTGGTGCGCCACTGGGCGATCGACAAGCTGACCGGCCTCACCACCCTGGGCCGCTCGGCGCAGGAGAAGGTGATGCAGCTGCCCAGGCGTCTGGCGCGCATGGCCGAATACGTCGAGTCCAAGGCCAGCAAGCGCAGCTTCTCGTTCGAGTTCATTTATCGTCGCGCCTTCGAGATGGCTGCCGGCTCCGCCGGCTGATGGGTAAGCTCGTCGGCAAGCGCGTCCTCATCACCGGCGCCGGCAGCGGCCTGGGTCGGGCGCTCGCCAATCACTTCGGCCGGCGCGACTGGCAGGTCGCCGTCACCGATCTCAAGCCCGCCGCGGCGCAGGAAACCCTGCACGAGATCCAGGCCGCCGGCGGCAAGGGCCTGTTCGACGCGCTGGACGTGACCTCCGAGGTGCAGTTCGAGCAGCTCGTCGGGCGGGTCGCGGACGAATGGGGCGGCCTGGACGTCCTGATCAACAACGCCGGCGTAGCCACCGCCGGGACCGTCGAGGAATCCCCGCTCGAGCAGTGGCAGTGGGTGTTCAACATCAACTTCTACGGCTGCCTGCGCGGCGCGCGCGCCGCGATCCCGGTGATGAAGGCGCAGGGCGGCGGCCACATCGTCAACGTCGCCTCGTTCGCGGGCCTGGCCAACCCGCCGGCGCTGGCGAGCTACAACGTCGCCAAGGCGGCGGTGATCTCGCTGTCGGAAACCCTGCGCTTCGAGCTGCACCCGCACCACATCGGCGTCACCGTCGCCTGCCCGTCGTTCTTCCGCACCAACCTGATCCAGACCAGCCGCGCGCTCGGCGACTCCGAAGCCGCGATGGCGCCCGCGTCGCAGATGCTCGCGATCACCGACCGGCTGATGAAGGACGCGAAGGTCACCGCCGACGACGTCGCCGCCGACATCTATCGCGCGGTGCTCGACAACCGCTTCCTCAGCCTGACCCACCCCGACGCCAAGCAGCGCTACTTCCTGAAGCGCATGGCGCCGGAGCTCTTCTTCCGGCTCGCGCAGAAAGCCACGGCGGGGTTCCTGAAGAAGCGTTGACGGCGCGCAGCGCGCGCCCTACGGCTTAGGGCGGATCTCGAAGCCCGAGCCGGGTTGCTCGTCCGTGGATTTCCAGTCCAGCGTGAAGACCTGCGCGCCGGGCGGACCGTCCGAAAGCCAGGTGTTGAACTGGCCCAGCGCGGCTTGATCCCCACTGACCACGCCTTCCACCGCACCGTCGGCCCGATTGGCGACCCAGCCCGCCAGGTCCAGCTGCCGGGCCTTGCGCTGCGCGGAGTAGCGGAAGCCCACGCCCTGAACCCGGCCGGTCACGACAAAACGGTAAGATGCGATCACAGCCCGTGGTCTGTTGTCTTAATAGCCGATGAGCATCTTAAAGCGGCTGCGCGATCGACTCGCCTCCGCCTCCACCGCGTCGCACGACCCCGCCCATCCGGACTCGGACCGGATGCGCTTGTCCGCAGAGATCCCCGGCAGCGCCGGCGTGCCGCTGTGGAAGATCGACGTGCAGGTGCTGACCGAGCCGCACGGCGACGGCGAGCGCATGCGCCTGCGCGCGCACGTGCAATCCAATTTCGGCAGCGCGCTGAAGCCCGCGCTCGGCCGCAGGAAGCGCAACGACGAGCATCGCGCGCTGCCATCGGGCGGCGGCGCGCTCATGAGCCGGTCGCAGCGCTTCGGCCAGCTGGCGCAGCGGGCCGCTTCGCGCGCACTGCGCACGCCGTTGCTTAGGGCGCTGGCGGAGCCGCTGCTGCGATTCGACTTCAACACCTGGGTCGAGGTGCAGGCCTCCAGCGCCTCGCTCGACAAGGGCGCGCTGGACCTGGTGCCCGCGCAGGAGCAGCTGGCGCGCATGGGCATCAAGCCGCGCAAGGCCGCGAAGGGAAGCAAAGCGCCGGTCGCCGAATCCTGGGCCGGCGAGGCGCCCGGTGGCTTCGCGCAGGTGTCGCTGCTGCAGATCGACAAGAGCCACCTGCCGCCGAGCCTGTCGCGCAGCATGGGGACCAAGCCGTTTTCCATGGCTGCCGCCATCGTCAACGTCGTCGAAGACAAGAAGTAGCAACGGGGTAGCGGGAAACGGGGGGAGTGTTGAGCGAACGCTCGCGCGAAGTCTGGCGCCTGTCGCTGCCGATCATCGGCGGCATGATGTCGCAGAACCTGCTGAACCTGGTCGACGCCTGGATGGTGGGAGGCCTGGGGCCCGCCGCGCTCGCCGGCACCGGCCTCGCCAATTTCCTGAACTTCATGGCGGTGGCGTTCATCACCGGCTTCGCGCCGGCAGTGCAGGCGATCGCTGCGCGACGCGTCGGCGAAGGCAAGCTCGACGAGGCTGCGGTGCCGCTCAACGGCGGCATCCTGCTGTCGCTGGCCATCGGCATCCCCCTGTCGGCCGTGCTGATCCTGGCCGCGCCGTGGATCTTCCAGGCGCTCAACGACGATCCGGAAGTCGTGCGGCAGGGATCGCAGTATTTGCAGTGGCGGCTGGTGGCGACGGCCGCCGTCGGCATCAACTTCTCGTTCCGCGGCTACTGGAGCGCGGTCAAGCTCGCCAACTTCTACATGTACACGCTGGTCGGCATGCACGTGCTCAACGTGATCTTCAGCTACACGCTGATCCATGGACTGTTCGGCCTGCCGCAGATGGGCACGGCGGGCGCGGGCCTGGGCACCACGCTCGCGATCCTGGTCGGCACCTCGGCCTATTTCTTCCTGGGCCGCGAGCACGCCGACAGTCACGGTTTCCTGCACAAGAAGCCGACGAAGGACCAGTTCAAGTCGCTGCTGAAACTGGGATTGCCCTCGTCGGTGCAGCAGCTGCTGTTCTCGGGCGGCTTCACCGTGCTCTTCTGGATCGTCGGCAAGGTCGGCACCGCCGAGCTTGCGGTCGCCAACGTGCTGATCACGATCACGCTGGTCGCCATCCTTCCTGCGATCGGCCTTGGCATCTCGGCGGCCACCCTCTCGGGCCAGGCGCTCGGACGCCGCGACGCCGTGGACGCGCATCGCTGGCCCTGGGACGTTTTCCGCGTCGGCTTGTGGATCTTCGTGCCGCTGGCGCTGGGGATGATCTTCCTGGCCGAGACCGATTTGCGGATCTTCGTGCGCGACGAGAACCTGGTAGCGATCGGCAAGCTGCCGCTGCAGCTCATCGGCGCGATGGTGCTGCTCGACGGCCTGGGCCTGATCATGATGCAGGCGCTGCTCAGCGCCGGGGCCAGCGGCTTCGTGATGGCGGTGGCCACCGGCCTGCAATGGGGATTGTTCCTTCCGGTCGCCTACCTGCTCGGGCCGGTGTTCGGCCTGGGCCTCACCGCGATCTGGATCGCGATGGGCAGCTATCGCCTGCTGCAGACGGCGATCTTCACCGCCGCCTGGCAGAAGCGCGGCTGGGTGCACATCAAGGTCTAGCGAGGACGACGTGACGCGATCGCTCCTCGAGCGCCTGAAATCCCTGTCCGCGCGATTCCACGCGCTGGTCGGACGCAGCGTGTTGGCCTCTTGGCTGTACTTGCGGCTGTGGTCGCTGGTGCTGCCGCTGCTGCCGCGCGGGCACACGCGCGAGCGCTTGCTCGTGGAGCTGTCCATGGCCGCTTGGCCGATCGAGCGCTTCGCGCCCGTGCAGCGCCGGCTTGCCGGCACCAAGCGCCAGCTCAAGCTCGTGCCGCATCCCGGGATGATCGATTTCCCGGCGCTGTTCTACCGCGAGTTCCTCTACGAGCCGGAAGTGATCGCCTTCCTCGAAGGCCACATGGGCGAAGTCGACAACGTGGTGGAGATCGGCGCCAACGTCGGCATCTACTCGCTGTATTTCTCCGACTGCCTGGCCGGACGCGACCGCGGCCGCGTCTACGCCTTCGAGCCCTCGCCCCGTACCTATCGCGCGCTGCTGGACAATCTGCTGGCGAACGACGCGGCCAATGTGACGCCGCTCAACGCCGCGGTGTTCACGCGCGGTGGCCTCTCCACGTTCTACGAGCCGACCGTGGCGGCGCGCGGCGACCGCGCGTTGACGCGCAGCTCGCTGGTCGAGGCGCACGCGCGCCTGGACGCGCGCCAGGTGCGGGAGTACCCGGTGTTCACGCTGGACCCGGACTACCTGGAGGTGCTGTTCAGGGACGCGGGCCGCGTGCTGATCAAGCTCGACATCGAGGGCGCCGAGAAGCACGTGCTCGCGGCAATGGAGCCGCTCTTGCGCCGCCATCGCCCGGAGATCCTGATGGAGGTCCTGCACGTGAACTGCGAGGAGCTCAACGCGCTGGCTTTCCTGCCGCAGCTCTACCAGCTGTTCCACCTGACCGACTTGGGGCCAGTGCAGCACGATCGCTTCGTCGGCGATCCGAGCTACCGGTTCAAGGACTACTTCCTCTCGCCGCGCTGGCATTGACGTCGGCAAGGCGCACCTCGAACAGGCCCAGGGTCCTGGAGCGGCGCCAGATCCAGACGACGGTGGCCAGCGTCATCACGCCGCCGAAGATCACCGACGGCACCGTGCCCATCAGCTTGGCCGCCACGCCCGACTCGAAAGCGCCGAGCTCGTTGGAGCTGCTGACGAAGATGCCGTTCACCGACTGCACGCGGCCGCGCAGGTGATCGGGCGGCAGGACCTGCAGCGCCGTGCCTCTTATGACCACGCTGACGCTGTCGAAGGCGCCGGTGAGGAACAGCATTGCTGCCGACAGCCAGAAACTCTCGGAGATGGCGAACACCAGCGTGGCGATGCCAAAGCCCGCCACCGACCACAGCAGGTTGCGCCAGGCGTGGCTCTTGGCAGGATGCCAGAACGCCGTAATCAGCAGCGTCAGCATGGCGCCGATGCTCGGCGCAGCACGCAGCACGCCCAGGCCCTCGGGCCCGACTTTCAGGATGTCCTGCGCGAAGATCGGCAGGATCGCCACCACGCCGCCGAACAGCACGGAGAACATGTCCAGCGAGATCGAGTACAGGATGATCGGCGTGCGGAAGACGTAGGAGAGTCCCTCGCGCAGGCTCGACCACACGTTCGCGGCGTGCAGCTCCGCCGCGGTCGGCGGACGCGGCTTGATGGTGGAGATCAGGACGAACGCCGCAGCGAAGCATCCGAGCACGACCCACAGCGCGCCATCGATGCCCAGGCCCGCGTAGAGAAAGCCGGCGCTCGCGGGACCCAGGATCGCGCCCGCCTGCCAGAACGTGCTGACCCAGGTCGAGGAGTTGGGATAGAGCGCGCGCGGGACCAGGAACGCCTTGAGCGATGACGACGCCGGCGAGTAGATGCCGCGCGCCAGCCCGAGCAGCGCGATGGTGCCGTAGATCGTGCCGACTACCGCGGTCTGCGACAGATGCGCGCGCGCCGAGGGCCGCAGCACGAAGATCAGCACCACCGAGCCCAGCATGATGGCGAGCAGCGCCAGCTGCATCAGCCGCACGCGCTCGCGCCGATCCGCCAGGTGTCCGCCGAAGAGCGCCAAGCCAATGAACGGGATTGCTTCCGCGAGGCCGACCAGGCCGAGCGACAAGGGATCGTGGGTGATGCGGTACAGCTCGTAGCCGATCACCACTTCCTGGATCAGGATCGCGGCGGTGATCAGGAACGTCGCGGAGATGAGGTTGCGGAACTCCGGGTAGCGCAGCGCCGCGAACGCGTCGTCGCGTCCCGCGCGCGCCCTCATGCCGCCTGCGGCAGCGCCTGCTGCTCGCGCGTATCCAGGAACACGATCTCGGGGTGCCGCTCCTGCGTCATCGACAGGTTGACGCTGCTCGAGGCGAGATACACCAGCCCGCCGTAGTGATCCTTGGCGATGCGCGTGTCGTTCTTCTGCACGAACTCGTCGAGCTTCTTGCCGTCGGCGCAGGTCACCCAGCGCGCGCTGTGCACCTGCACCGGCTCGAACGCGGACTCGACGCCGTACTCGTCGCGCAGGCGGTACTGCACGACGTCGAACTGCAGCGTGCCGACGGCGCCGAGGATGATGTCGTTGTTGGTCAGCGGCCGGTAGACCTGCGTCGCGCCTTCCTCGCACAGCTGGTCCAGCCCCTTGTTCAGCTGCTTGGCCTTCATCGGATCCTTCAGCACGACGCGGCGGAAGAGCTCGGGCGCGAAGTTGGGGATGCCGGTGAAGCGCAGCGCCTCGCCTTCGGAGAACGAGTCGCCGATGGCGATGGTCCCGTAGTTGTGCAGGCCGATGATGTCGCCGGGCCAGGCTTCCTGCACCGCCTCGCGCTCGGCGGCCATGAACGTCAGCGCGCTCTGCACGCGCACGGGCGCGTCGAGCCGCACGCTGTGCAGGCTCATGCCCTTGTGATAGCGGCCCGAGCAGACGCGCACGAAGGCGATGCGGTCGCGATGCTTGGGATCCATGTTCGCCTGGATCTTGAACACGAACCCGGTGAATTTCTCGTGCTCGGGGTGGATCGGGAAGTCCTTGCCCTTGAACTGCGCGACGCGCGGCTGCGGCGGCGGCGCCCAGTCGACGAAGCCGTTGAGCAATTCGCGCACGCCGAAGTTGTTGATGGCCGCGCCGAAGAACACCGGCGTCAGCTTGGCCGCGCGGTAGAGGTCCAGGTCGAAGCCGGTGCCGGCCGCCTGCAAGAGCTCGATCTCGTCGCGCAAGGTTGCGTAGACGTGGCCGAAGCGGTCGGCGAGACCCGGCGAGAGCAATCCATCGATGGTCTCGATCTCCGAGACGCGGTGCTTGTCGCCCGAGTACAGATAGAAGCGGTCCTCGATCAGGTGGTAGACGCCCTTGAACTCGCGGCCCATGCCCACCGGCCAGGTGATCGGCGTGCACTGGATGCCGAGCACCTTCTCGATCTCGTCGAGCAGCTCCAGCGGCGGCCGGCCGTCGCGATCCATCTTGTTGACGAAGGTGATGATCGGCGTGTCGCGCAGGCGCGTGACTTCCATCAGCTTGATGGTGCGCGGCTCCACGCCCTTGGCGGCGTCGATCACCATCAGCGCGGAGTCCACCGCCGTCAGCGTGCGGTAGGTGTCTTCCGAGAAATCCTCGTGGCCTGGCGTGTCGAGCAGGTTGACGATGCGGTCGCGATACGGGAACTGCATCACCGAGGTGGTGATGGAGATGCCGCGCTGCTGCTCCAGCGCCATCCAGTCCGAGGTGGCGTGCCGCGAGGCCTTGCGTCCTTTGACCGTGCCGGCCAGCTGGATCGCGCCGCCGAACAGCAAGAGCTTCTCCGTCAGCGTGGTCTTGCCCGCGTCCGGATGGGAAATGATGGCGAAGGTGCGGCGCAGGGCCGCTTGTTCGGCGACGGACATTGAATGGCGCGCATGGCGCGCCCTACGAAGCTCGGGGCGCGAATTCTAGCGTAGGGCGCGTCGTGCGCGCCGGTTCAGCGGCGCGTTCCGAGGAGGATGTCGCGCTCGCGCAGCGACGCGAGGATCGCCTTGCCCTCGGCGACGACGGCCTGCGGCTGCGGATGCTTGATCTCCTCGCCGACCCGCCGCAGCAGCACGGCGCCCGGCGCGGGCTCGTCCTCGATCAACTGCAGGAGGCGCGCGGTGATGGCGTTGATCTCCATGAACTTCACGTCGTCGGCGCGGGTGCGGTACACCACCAGCAGCGTCGGCGGTGCGCCGGGCGCGGTGGGCTGGAAGTCGGGTCCGATCTTGTGCACCGGGAAGTCGTAGGCCAGCGTCCACGCCAAGGGCGACACCACCGGAATGCCGGCAAGCAGATCGCCGTTGGGATCGATCGCTCCTGCGCATCCTGCGCCCGCGATCCTCGCACGTCCCTGTGCATCGGCGAGCTCTGGCGTCAGCTCGATCTCCGAGACCGACAGCGCCAGCTCCATCCACTCGTAGTGCGCAAGCTCGCGCAGGAACGCAGGATCGCCCACGACCGCGCCACGTTCTTCGTCCAGATACTCGAGGAACTCCTCGGCGATCTTGTAGAACTGCGGCTCGCGGCACTGGTGCCGCGCGTAGAAATCGCGCGCCATCGCGTGCCAGTGCTCCGGCTCCGTGATCCGCCGCAGCACCGGGAAGGCGGTCTGCAGGAAATCCTCGACGTTGTTGTAGAACAGCTCGCGGTAGATGCCCATGCGCCGGTCCTCGACGTCCGGCGGCGCCGGGTTCTTCTCGGGATCGCGGATGTGCGCCGCGAACCGGTACTGCAGCTCCTGGAACGCGGGCCTCACGCCCGGATCTCCTGGCGCTGCTGCTGGCGCACGTGCAGCGCCTGCAGCGCGTTGATCTGGCGGATCTCCAGCATCAGCTCGTCCAGCGGCGGGATGTTGAAGTCGCGCTCCAGCAAGGTCGGGATCGCGCCGAAGCGCGCGTAGGCCTTGTCGAGCAGGTCCCACACCGGGTCGATGACGTTGGCGCCGTGCGTGTCCACGCGCAGGTCCTCGGCTTCGTGGTAGTGGCCGGCGACGTGGATGTAGCGGATGCGCTCGCCCGGCAACCCATGGAGGAACTGCACGGGATCGTATTTGTGGTTGATGCTGTTGACGTAGATGTTGTTGACGTCCAGGAGCAGATCGCAATCGGCTTCCTCGACCACGGCGGTGACGAACTCGACCTCGCTCATCTCCTGCCCCGGCGCGGCGTAGTAGCTGGCGTTCTCCAGCGCGATGCGCCGCTGCAGGATGTCCTGCACCTGCTTCACACGGGCGGCGACGTAATGCACCGCCTCGGCCGTGAACGGGATCGGCATCAGGTCGTAGAGATGGCCGTCGTCCGAGCAGTACGTCAGGTGCTCGGTGTAATCGGCGATGCCGTGCAGGTCCAGGAACCTGCCGACGTTGCGCACGAACGCTGCGTCCAGCGGCGCCGGGCTGCCGATCGACAGCGACAGCCCGTGCGTGACGAAAGGGAACCGCTCGGTGAACGCGCGGAACTGGCGGCCGAGACGGCCGCCGAGGTTCATCCAGTTCTCGGGCGCGACCTCCAGGAAGCCGATCTCGCCCGGCGAGACGTCCGCGAGCGGGCCCGTGAGGGCCCGCCGCAGACCAAGACCCGCGCCGGAAACCTTACTTCTTCTTGTCTCCACACTTGCCTTCACCGCACTTGGCCTCGCCGGTCTTGTTGCCCTTCTTGTCGCCGCACTTGCCTTCGCCGCACTTGCCTTCGTGCGCCTTGACGTGCGCCATGAACTCATCCTTGGACACGTTGCCGTCGGAGTTTGCGTCGATCTTCTTGAACATCGCCTCGCCACATTTGCCTTCGCCGCACTTGGCTTCACCCGCCTTGGCGTCGCCGGCCAGCGCCACCATGTAGCCGGCCCCGAGGTCCGTCGTCTGGAACACGGAGGCCTGCGCAGCCGTGGCGCCGAACGCGAACGCGGCGCTCACTGCCAGCGCCAGGGGCTTCTTGGAAAAATGCTTGCTCATTGTTGTTCCTCTCCTTGCTTGGTGATCTGGAACCGCCTGGTTCTGCCGGCGGAGACATCGATACGCGCCAACCGCTTCGCCGGACGCAATCGCGCGGGGGCGAATCGGAGGTGAGGCAGTTTATGCCGATTCCCTGGCGGCCCGGCAAGCGTGCGAGTCCGGCGGATGTGTCTGCGCGTTCAGGGGGCCGGCGCGGTCAGCGGTCTATGCGACCAGGGGGCTTTCGATCTCGTTGGCAGCGCTTCGCGCCTTGATCGCGCCCAGCACCTCGGTCAGCCGCGCGCGCTCGATCGGCTTGGAGATGTAACCGTCCATGCCCGCCTCCAGGCAGCGCTCGCGATCGCCCAGAAGGGCGCTGGCGGTCATGGCGATGATGGGCGGCCGCCCGCTGCGCGGCCAGCGCTTGGTGATGGCGCGCGTGGCTTCGAGCCCGTCCATGGTCGGCATCTGCAGATCCATGAAGACGACGTCGTAGCGTGCCTCTTCCAGCGCCGCCACCGCCTGCTTGCCGTCGGAGACCAGATGGGGCGCGTAGCCCAGCGACTGCAGCATGCGCTCGACCACTTTCTGGTTGATCGGGTTGTCCTCGGCGATGAGGATGCGCAGCGGCGACACCGTCTTGGCGACCGCCCTCGCCGTCGCCGGCTTGCGCGCTGCCGGCCGCTTGTCCAGCACGTGCAGCAGCAGATCGGTCAACGCCGAGCGGCGGACCGGCTTGGGCAGGAACGCGGCGAAGTCCGGGTCGTCCACCTCGCTGCGCACCGCGGCGCTGGTCAGGATCAACGTCGGCACGCGGTGCCGATAATACGCGGCGATTTCGCGAGCGAGCGTCCGCCCGTCCATCTCCGGCATCAACTGGTCGATCACGGCAACGGCGAATGACTCGCCCTGCGCCAGCCACTGCAACGCCTCGCGGGCGCTGGCAGCGCCGCGCACCGACATGCCCAGCGACTCCGCACCACCCGTAAGGATGCGCCGGCTCGACTGGTTGTCGTCCACGACCAGCAGGTGGCGGCCGCGTAGCGCCTGCGCATCGCGCCGCTCGGGCGATGCCTGCTGCGCCTCGCAGACCGCGGTGAAATAGAACGTCGAGCCGCGGCCGACTTCGCTCTGCACCCAGGTGCGACCGCCCATCAATTGCGCCAGGCGCTTGGAGATCGCGAGCCCGAGACCGGCGCCGTCGTAGCGGCGCGTGGAGGAGGACTCGACCTGGCTGAAGCTCTGGAACAGCTTGTCCAGCTTCTCGGCAGGAATGCCGATGCCGGTGTCCGCCACCGCGAACTGGAACTCGTAGTGACCGTCCGGGGCCGGCTCCGCCGAGACCGTAACCAGCACCTCGCCCTTGCGCGTGAACTTGACCGCGTTGCTGAGATAGTTCGCCAGGATCTGGCGCAGCCGGCCACTGTCGCCGACGATCAGCTCCGGCGTGCCGGCTGCGAACTCGTAGCCGAAGTCCAGCATCTTGTCCGCAGCGGGCAGCGCGACCAGGTCCAGCGCGTCCTCGACGCAGCGGCGCAGGTTGAAGGGCGTGTGATCCAGCGTCAGCTTGCCGGCCTCGATCTTGCTGAAGTCCAGGACGTCGTTGATCAGGCTCAGCAGGTGCAGGCCGCTGTTGCGGATGGTGTCGGCGAACTCGCGCTGGCGCTCGTCGAGCGCGCCGTCGCACAACAGCTCGGTCATGCCGATGATCGCGTTCATCGGCGTGCGGATCTCGTGGCTCATGTTGGCCAGGAAGTCGCCCTTGGCCGTGCTCGCCTCCATCGCCGCCGCGGCCATCTCGTTGGCGCGCTGCGTGGTCGCCTCCAGCTGCTGGTTGGCCTGGCTGAGCTCGGCGTTGGTCGCCTTGAGATCCTCGGTCCGCGTCTCCAGGCCCTGGCGCGCGCCTTCCAGGCCGACCGCGGCCCGGCCGATCTCCTCCTGCATGAGGTTGAACGACAGCGCCATGTCGCCGACCTCGTCCTGCGAGTGCACGACCACCGGCTTGAACTCGAAGCGGGCCTTGGCCGCGTCGAGGTCGCCGGCGGCCAGCGCATGCATGGCGCGCGTGAAGTCGGCCAGCGTGCCGCGCACCAGGCGCTCGGCCGCGCGCGAAACCTCGACGGCGGAGTGGGCGATCATGCCCGGCAGCACCAGGCCAACGCTGATGGTGAGCAGCGCCACGACGACGAAGATGTCAGCCAGCAGCGCGATCAGCGCGCTGTCGTGCGTCGGCACGTGCGCCACCGCGATCAGGTAACCCAGGCCGTCGAGCACCAGCACCGCGAGCATCGCGCCGGTGAGCTTCAAGTGCAGCGTGTGGCCGATCAGCGGCAGCCCGGCCTTGCGCCGATCCTGCATCTTGCGCACGGCGTAGAGCGCCGAGCCCGAGTAGGCGAAGGCAATGCCGATCAGCACGGTCGGCAGGCCGAACTGCTCGAAGCCCAGGATGGTGGTCAGCAGCCAGATGCCGGCGGCGCCGACGCCCAGCATGATGGTGCCGCGCGGCGCCCGATAAGGCCGCTCCATCTCCGGATGATTGCGGCGCAGCAGCCAGACGGCGATGTTCGGCATCGAGATGCCGATGAGGTAGGTGAGGTTGGCCGCGGCGATCAGCCACACCGGATCGCCGATCCACAGGAAGGCGATGGCGAACAGCGCCGTGATCCACGTCGACACCCAGGGCACGTCGGTGCGCGAGCGCTTGGCCATGAACTCGGGCAGCAGCCCGTCTTCGGACAGCTGCGACATCGTGCGCGCCGCGCCGGCCAGCGGCGCGATCGTGCCGTGGAACATGTTGAGGATCATGAACCAGATGGCTGCGCTCTTGGCCGCGCCGCCGAGCAGGGGAGCGAACGTCGGCCCGAGCTCGAGCGCCAGCTCGCGGCCCAGCGGCTCGGGGCCCAGCGCGCCGAGCCACACCACCGGCAGCACGACGAAGTACAGCGTCGCCAGGCCGGCGCTGGCGTACATCGCGCGCGGCACGTTTTTCCTGGGATCGATGGTTTCGCCGACGTGGCAGGCCGCCTGCTCGAACGCGGGGGCGGCGAAGCCGATCAGGTAGAGACCGGCCATGACGCTGGTCAACTCGCCGAACCAGCCTTCGAACGGGATCGTCAGCTCGTAGGTGAACGCGCGCTGCCAGTCGACCGTGCCCGCGAACATCGGGATCACCGCCGACAGGAAGGCCAGCAAGGCGGACACTGTCGCGATCGGGATCGCCAGCCGCATCAGCCATTTCACGCCACACAGCGCGACGCCGGTGAAGAACAGTACCGATGCAGGTCGCGAGGATCGGCACCGGCATCCACGGCAGGTACCAATGATGGAGCGCGGAGGCTGACAGCAGCGCGGTGAGACCGCAGGTCGGGATCCATCCCCACCAGTAGCAGACGCCCGTGAGATTGGCGAGCACGGGGCTGTAAGGCCGGAACGCCTCCGCGCAGGTGGCGGAGATACCGCCGATGCGGTTCGGGTACATCATGATCAGCTCGGTCCAGCCGGGCGTCGCCGCCCATGCGAGCAGCAGGCCGACGATCAGCAGCGGAACCGCGGCGCTGCCCTGCCCGAGGATGTGTTCCTGGCCGATGAACAGCGCGCCGAGGAGGAACAGGCTCTGATTGATGCCGCCCATGGCGACAGCAGTCGTGCCGAACCATCCGACCGTGCGCGGATGCGGCGACACAGTAGCTTGCGCGATGGAGTTACCCGGGATCGAGTTCATCATCTGATAGCCAAGTGCGCCCCGGGGCAGTGCAATGCAACGTCGGCCCGGAGCGAGCCAACGGCGGGATCATCCGGCCATTGGCCGGCGTTCCCGCGGCGCAGGTAGTTATTTTCTACAGATCAGGCCTGGCTGGCGGGCGTTCAGAGGGTTTTCGGTCAGGCCCTATACTCAGGCTTCCGGCGCGCGGCCGGGCGGTGATTGCCGAGCAACTCATAGTTCCTCATGACGGACTCCACGCACCAGCCCTCGCGCCGACAGATCAGTTCCGAAGCGTTGACTCGCATCCTCGACGTCACGCGCAAGCTGGCGGCGCCGTTCAGCCTCACCAGCCTGCTCGGAGAAGTGGTCCAGTCGGCGCGCGAGGTCCTCGGCGCAGACAGCGGCACGCTGTGGCTCTACGACCGCGCACATCACGAACTCGTGATGCGGGTGGCCACCGGGATCGAGCCGATCCGCATGCCGGCCGACCTTGGCATCGTCGGCGAGTGCGTGCGAACCCGCGCGCTGATCAACGTGCCGGATTGCTACAGCGATCCGCGCTTCAATCCCGAGGTGGACCGGCGCAGCGGCTATGTCACGCGCTGCATGCTCGCGCTGCCGCTGATCGGTCACGACGACGCGCTGGTGGGCGCGCTGCAGATCCTCAACAAGCACGGCGGCGCTTTCGATGCCGATGATGAAGAGGTGGCACAAGCCCTCGCCGCGCAATGCGCCGTTGCCCTGCAGCGCGCGCAGATGACCGAGGCCCTGCTCGCCGGCGAGCGCCTCAAGCAGGAGATCGCAGTCGCGCGCGAAGTGCAGATGAGCACGCTGCCGCGCGTGGTGCCCGGGTTGGTGGGCTACGAGCTGTACGGAACCTTTCATCCCGCCGACGAAACCGGCGGCGACACCTTTGATCTCGTTGCGCTCGAGAACGACCGCGTCTTCGTGCTGATGGGCGACGCCACCGGTCATGGCATCGGTCCGGCGCTATCGGTGACGCAGATGCAGGCGATGTTGCGGCTGGCCCTGCGCCTGGGCGCAAGCCTCGACCAGGCTTATCAGCACACCAACAACCAGCTTGCCGAGCTGCTGCCGCCAGAGCGCTTCATCACTGCGTTCCTTGGCGTGATCGACGCGCGCCGGCACCTGCTCGAATTCCATTCCGGCGGCCAGGGCCCGATCCTGCACTTCAGTGCCGCCACCAGTGCGATCGAGCGGCATCGCCCGACGAGTTTTCCGCTGGGTGCGGCAAGCATCGCGTCGCCGAAACCACCGCGGCAAGTGGCGCTTGAACCCGGTGACCTGGTGGCGCTGATCTCGGATGGCATCTACGAATGGCCGAACGCGGGGAGCGAGGAATTCGGCATCGAGCGGGTCGAAGCGCTGATCTGCGCACATCACGAGCGGCCAGCCGCCGAGCTCTCTGCGTTGATCCGCGAGCAGGCAGCGGCGTTCGCGGGCTGCCCGCAACCCGACGACGTGACCATCGTGTTGCTCAAGCGACGCGCACAGAAAGATGTGTCGGAAATGGGATTGCGCCGCGACTTTGCCGAGCTGCAAGCGGCCTTCGGTCTGGTCAAGGACTTCTGGACTGCGCATGGCTTGCCCGAGGCCAGGCGCTTCGGCGTCGAGTTTGCGATCGAGGAGCTGTTCACCAACATGGTGAAGTACGGCAGCGGCGGCACGACGCGCATCCAGCTTCGGCTGGAACGCGCGGCCGACGCGGTGCTGGTGACGCTCGTCGATCCGGACAGCGACAACTTCGACCCCACGGTCGATCGTCAGGTCGATACGGACGCGCCGCTGGAAACGCGCCGTCCGGGAGGCCTCGGCCTGCACCTGATCCCCAAGCTCGTGCAGGACATCCGCTTCGACCACCGCGGGCGGCAGAGCCGCATTTCCTTCAAGATGCGGACCGCGCAATAGAGAGAGCTCGGCATGCTGGAGATTCGAAAAGAAGCGGACGGCGGGCTGGCATTGATCGGCAGGCTCGACGCTGTGCAAGCCGCCAAGGCGCAAGCCGCCCTGGACGCGATCAGCGGAACCGTGCGGCTGGACTTCGCACAACTCGAGTACATCTCGAGCGCAGGCCTCGGTGTACTGCTGAAAACCCAGAAGCGCCTGGCAGCAGTGGGCGGCGGACTCCGCCTGGTCAAACTCAACGCGCACATCCTGGATGTGCTGCGTTATTCGGGCTTTGACCAGATTTTTCAGATCGAAGCCTAGAAATCCCTGTGACCCGCATCACAGTATCCGCCCAGCGAAAAAGGCATGGTGGATGCAGGCGTATAGTCGCGTCGGTTAGTCAGCAGTGCCAGCCAGGCACAGGGAACGCCCGCAGGGCGCATAACCACAGGAGACAGTCGTGGCCAATACGGTGAACAAGGGTTGGGTGGTGGGCGGCGTCATCGCCGTTGCGGCAGGCGGCCTGCTGATCGCTCACTTTGTGTATGACGTCCCCAATGGTGATGGACTGGCCGGCCCGGTTGCTCCCGCCGAGCGCTATCGCGGCAGCGAGCTCAAGACCACGGACGTGCAACTCGGCGATCAACAGGTCGCGCAGTTGATGCAGACCGACGTGTTCGAGAAGCTCGTCAAGGATGCGGAGTTCCGCAACCTCGTGAGCGACGCGCGCTTCGTGGCGCTTGCGAGCAGCCCGGCCTTTGCCGAGCTGGCGAAGAGCCCGGGGATGCTCGCGGCGGTGGCCGCAGATCCCAAGGCGGCCGCGAACCTCGCGAATCTGGCGAACCTCGCCAATCTGGCCAACTTGAGCGGTGACCCCAAGGCGCTCGCCGGCCTTGCCAACCTGGGCAGCGATCCCAAGGCGCGCGCGGATCTCGCCAACTTGGCCAACCTCGCCAATCTCGCCAGCTTGAGCAATGACCCCAAGGCGCAGGCCAATCTCGCCAACCTCGCGAATCTGGCCAACTTGAGCAACGACCCCAAGGCGCAGGCCAATCTTGCCAACCTCGCGAATCTGGCGAACCTGGCCAATGACCCCAAGGTCCTCGCGGGCCTGGCCAACCTCGCCAACGATCCCAAGGCGCTCGCGGGCCTGGCCAACCTCGCCAACCTGACCAATGACGCCAAGGCCCAGGCCAATCTCGCCAACCTGGCCAACCTCGCGAATCTTGCGAATCTGGCCAACCTCGCCAATGACCCCAAGGCGCAGGCCAACCTCGTGAGCCTGGCCAATCTTGCGAACGACCCGAAGGCGCAGGCCAACCTCGTGAGCCTCGCGAACCTGGCAAACCTGTCCAGCGACCCCAGGGCGCAAGCCAACCTCGCGAACCTGGCGAACCTCGCCAGCGATCCGAAGGCGCTCGCTGGCCTTGCCAGCCTGGCCAACGACCCCAAGGCGCAGGCCAACCTCGCCAACCTCGCAAGCAACGCGAACTTCGCGCTGCTGGCCAGCGACCCGGCCTTCAGCGCGGCGCTGGCGGATCCGGCGTTCAACGCAGCGTTGGCGAACTACGGAGCCAACCTCCAGCAGTAAATGACGAAACTGCACGCGATCGGCGCTTGTGCGCTGGTCGCGTTCGCGGGCGCCGCTGCCGCCGACGAGCTCAACCTCAGCGTGCTGGAAACCGAGCAGATGCGCCTGGTGTATTTCGAGCCGGCGCAGACCTTCCTGGTGCCTTACGTCACGCGCTCGTTCCACAACTCGCTGGAATGGCAGCAGCGCGTGCTCGACTGGAAGCCGTACGAGAAGGTCACGGTGTTCCTCAAGGATTTCACCGACGCCGGTAACGCGGCCGCGCGCAGCGCGCCCAATGACGCCGTGCTCGTTGACATCGCGCCAATGTCGCGCAGCTTCGAGACGCTGTCGCCCAGCGAACGCATTTTCCTGATCATGAACCACGAGCTGGTGCACGTGGCGACCATGGACCAATGGGCGAGCTCCGATGCGCGCTGGCGCGGCCTGTTCGGCGGCAAGATCATTCCGGAACAGGAGCATCCGGAGTCGCTGCTGTATGCCTATCTCACCGCCCCGCGCAACACGGTGCCGCGCTGGTACCTCGAGGGCAGCGCGGTCTTCATGGAGACCTGGATGGCCGGCGGCATCGGCCGCGGCCAGGGCGCTTACGACGAGATGGTGTTCCGCGCGATGGTGCGCGACCAGGCGCACTTCTACGATCCGCTCGGCCTCGTGTCCCAAGGCACGCAGGTGGATTTCCAGGTCGGCGTGAACGCCTACCTGTACGGCACGCGCTTCATCTCGTGGCTGGCGCTGGAGTACTCACCACCGAAAGTCGTCGACTGGCTCAAGCGCGTCAACGGTACGAAGCGCTACTTCGCCGACCACTTCGAGCAGGTGTTCGGCCTGCCGCTCGACGACGCGTGGCAGAAGTGGATCGCGTGGGAGCGGCAATTCCAGGCCGAGAACCTGGCGCAGGTGACGCGCTATCCGTTGACACCAGTGAAGCCGATCTCCCGCGAGCCGCTGGGCTCGATCTCGCGCGCCTTCGTCGACCCGCAGCGCGGCAAGCTCTACACGGCGGTGCGACGGCCCGGCGTGGTGGCGCACATCGGCGCGATCTCGCTGGCCGATGGCTCCATCGAGCAACTCGAGGACATCAAGGGCCCGGCGCACTACACCGTGACGTCGCTCGCGTACATCCCGCAGAGCGACCTGCTGATCTACACGACCGACAACAACGCGTTCCGCGACCTGATCGCCTACGACCTGGCGACCGGCCGCTCGCGGATGCTGCAGAAGGACGCGCGCATCGGCGACCTGGCCTTGAGCAAGGCCGCCGGTGATCTCTACGGCATCCGCCACCTGAACGGGCTGAACACGCTGGTGCGCATGCCCGCACCGTACGAAACCTGGACGCAGGTCTACACCTTCCCGTACGGCACCGACGTTTACGACATCGACATCTCTCCCGATGGCACGTCGATGTCCGCTTCCGTCGGCGAGATCAGCGGCAAGCAGAAGCTCGCGGTCTTCAGGCTCGCGGATCTGGCCGCCGACAAGGCCGAGCCGATCGCGAGCTTCGACTTCGGCACCGCGGTGCCGGAAGGTTTCGTGTTCTCGGCGGACGGCCGCTCCCTGTACGGCAGCAGCTACTACACCGGCGTCTCCAACATCTTCCGCTACGACCTTGCCGGGAAAAAACTCGACCTGCTCACCAACACCGACACCGGCCTGTTCCGTCCGATCCCGCAGGCCGACGGCAACCTGATCGCGTTCAGTTACACCGGCGCCGGATTCCAGCCGGTGACGATCCAGCAGCCGCAGGTACTCGAGGATGCATCCGCGGTGAGATTCCTCGGCGCGGAAATCGCGAAGCGCTATCCGATGGTCCGCGACTGGGAGGTCGGCTCGCCGGCGCGCATCGACTTCGAGAGCAAGGTCACGCGGCGCAGAGCGTACCTGCCGTGGCGTGAACTGGAGCTGGCGGCGATGTATCCGATCGTGGAGGGCTACAAGGACTACGCGGCAGGCGGCTTCTTCGTGCGCTTCGCCGATCCGCTGATGTTCGACACGTTGACGCTGGCCGCGTCCTACAGCCCCGATCGCGCGCTGCCATCGAGCGAGCGCACGCATGCGGAGCTCGAGTATCGCCATCTGGGCTGGCACGTGCGCGTCACCCATAACGATGCCGATTTCTATGATCTCTTCGGGCCCACCAAGCAGAGCCGCCGCGGCAATTCCTTCGGCGGCGGCTACGAGCACGCGCTGATCTACGACAAGCCGCGCACGCTGAACGTCGACGTCGATCTCACGTACTACACGAACCTTGAACGCCTACCCGATTCGCAGAACGTGCAGGTGGACTTCGACCGGCTGCTGACCCTGAAGAGCGGCCTGCACTACAGCTACATCCACAACTCGCTCGGCAACGTCGACGACGAGAAAGGCTGGCGCTGGGAACTGGTTGCGACGGGCAATCGCGTCAACAGTGAAGTCATTCCGAAAATCCGCGCGGGCCTGGATTTCGGATTGCCGGTCGGTCCGGCACATTCAACCGTGTGGCTGCGCAACGCGGCCGGCATCGCCGACGGCGACCTGGACGATCCGTTCGCCAACTTCTTCTTCGGCGGCTTCGGCAACAACTACGTCGACCATGGCGAGATCAAGCGCTACCGGGAGCACCAGGCTTTTCCGGGCTTCGAGCTCAACGAGATCGGCGGCCGCAGTTTCGCGAAGTCGACGCTGGAGTGGAACCTGCCGCCGCTCGTGTTCGAGAGCGTCGGCACGCCCGGTTTCTACCTGACGTGGATGCGCACTGCAGTGTTCGCCGGCGTGCTCGCGACCAACCCCGGCAACAACGACGCTGACCGCACTGCGCAGGACATCGGTGCGCAGATCGACTTTCGCTTCGTCGTCATGCATCGGCTCGACATGACCTTGTCGCTCGGCGCCGCCGCCGGCTTTGCCGATGGCGGCGAGCGCGACCAGGAATTCATGGTTTCGCTCAAGATTCTTTGAGCCTCATGATTCAGCGATGACGTTCGACCTGGCCCTGCGCGCCTCGGCCGGCCTGCTGCCGGTGCTGTGCCTGCTGGCTGCATTGCTGTGGATGGACTCCTACAAGCTCGTCAGCCCGCGTGCGATCGTTGTCGTGATCCTGCTCGGCGCGGCTTGCGCGGGCCTCGGCTGGCTCGTCAACTCTTTCATGCTCGAGCGCCTCGACATGCCGCTGACGATGTACTCGCGCTATGTCGCACCACCAATCGAAGAGACGCTAAAGGCGATCGTCGTCATCGTGCTGATCCGTCTTCACCGCATCGGCTTCCTGGTCGACGCCGCGATTTTCGGTTTCGCGGTCGGCACCGGCTTCGCCATGATCGAGAACCTGTACTACCTCGACCTGATGCGGCAGGCGTCGCTGGGCCTGTGGCTGGTGCGCGGGTTTGGCACCGCCATCATGCACGGCGGAGCCACGGCAATCTTTGGCATCCTCGTATTGATGCTGTCGGAGCAACACGGCCGCATCGGGTCCCGCGCGCTCGCGCCGGGACTGATCCTGGCGATGCTCCTGCACTCGGCCTACAACCACCTCTTCTTCTCGCCGTTGCTGGCAGCTGCTGCAGTCCTGGTCGTGCTGCCGCCGCTGCTCCTGCTGCTGTTCAAGCACAGCGAGTCCAGCCTGCAGCGCTGGCTCGAGGTCGGCTTCAATGCCGACATGGAACTGGTCGAGCTGATCAACTCCGGCCGCTTCGCCGATTCGAAGATCGGCATCTACCTGCAGACCTTGCGCGCGCGCTTCCAGGGCCCGGTCGTGGCGGACCTGCTGTGCTACCTGCGGCTGCGCGCCGAGCTGGCCATGCGGGCGAAAGGCATCCTGATGATGCGCGAGAGCGGCTTCACGCCCGAGGTCGATCAGGCGACGCGCGACAAGTTCACGGAGCTCGACTACCTGGAGAACAGCATCGGCCCGACCGGACTGCGGGCGATCCGGCCGTTCCTGCACATGTCGCGGCAGGACCTCTGGCAGCTCTATCAGATCGGCCGACGTTGATCGTGACTGGCGCCACGCCACTGGCCCGCGCCACCGCCGCGCCGACGGTGATCATTCTTGGTGGGCCTTGCCGGACTCGAACCGGCAACCTACGAATTATGAGTCCGCTGCTCTAACCGATTGAGCTAAAGGCCCCGAGCGCCATTATGGAACGCGGCGGCCGGCTCGGACACAGGCCGCTTGTCGCGTTCCCTGGAGCAACTGCCATGAGCCGCAATTCAAGGAATCAGATCATCACCGTGCCCGCTTTGGAGCATCGAGCCGTCGTAGACGGAAAAGCGCCGGACGACTTCAAACGGGCCACAAGCGGTCGGTCGAGAACGGCAGCTCTCGGGCAACCGATAGCCATTCTGCTCGCCTGATCAAAACGGTTGATGCGACGGGGCGACAGACCGGGCGATCGAGAGCAGCTAAGGGCTTGCAGGGCAGGCCGGACCACCTGCTCGAAGCCGTTGCTCACAGCCTGCGGCGCGGAACTTGGCAACCACTGCGAAAAACTTGTTGCCATCGCCGTCCGGTGAGCGCCGAAATCGACGATCTGCTTCTTCAATACGGCCATCGAGATAGTCGACCATTGAAACGACGAGAACCCCGGCATCCGAGCGGGCCTCTCCTCGAAGCCGGCGAGCTTCCTTCGCTGCGGACAGCGCTAGGTCCGGCCGTCGCCCGCGGGCATATAGCCATTGATGGGCGCGCATGCTCATTTCAAAGAGCGACCACGAAGGGTCATTGTCGTTCGGGGCTCTCATGGCGATTCCGGCATCGAGTTCCCCGAAGGCCCGATCCGGGTCTGTCCCTTCCTCGAATGCTATCTGCGCGCGAATTGTTCGCAGGAACCTCAACTGCGCACGCGCCAAAGCGCTGTCCGGATCAACCTTGAGCACTTCTCCGAAGAGTTTTAGGGACTCATCGGCATCACGCCACGCGTCTATCCAGCGAGCGAGTCCTCTCTCTGCGTCGGCAGCGCGCACCAGGGCCTCTGCCGCACTGCGCTTCCAGTCGAGGTTGCCGGGCTCGATCGTCATCAGCCGGCGACCGATGGCAACCGCTTCCCGTGCGGGCTCGACAGCTGCTTCTGGGTGGCCTTGCTTGGTAAATATCTCCGCCGACGCGGCGAGACCTGCCAGCGCATCAGCCTGGAGCTGGACGTCTCTTGGAAAACGTCGGAGCGCAGTTTGCGCCGCACTGGAAAATCCGAGCGCCATTTCGACGTCGCCGTCCCAAAGCAGAACCGGCGCTTCGCAGCGTCCGAGAAGGTAGCGAGCGTAGCGACTGCCGACGTCGGTACGTTGCACGACGGGCCGCAGGATCTCGGCGCATTCCCGGTTGTCGTGCATGGCTGCATCCTTCGCTAGGCTCGGCCCGTAAAGCTTGATCCAGCCAGCCTGATTGAGCAGCGTCGCGACAAGTAAGGTTCGATCAGGATCTCCAGGGGTTTTTGCTAGCAGCGCCCTGCCCAGCGCGAGGCCTTCCTCGGTCAGCGGTGTCGCAGTCTTGAAGTCGCCTCCTTCCAGCACGGGCTCGCCATACGCGTAAATTGCAGTGGCCAGCAATTGATCCGCACGATCGTCAGGCTGACGGCGCTTGAGTTCGCGCGCCGCCGCAATAGCCTGCTGGCCGGCCGCGATGGCCTCTGGCAATTTTCCACGGGCGTAACGGACTTCAGCAATGGAAGTTTGCGTGGCGATGAGTTGCGCCAACGCTTCAGGATCCACGCTCGCCCACTCGCCCGGCGTGGAGGGAATTGATCCCAGGTAGTTCACCGCTCTGTCTATGGTGGAATCCAGCGCGTCGAGCCGACCAACCTGGGTAAGTGTTTCCTTCAAGTCGCCGAGCATGAAGTTGATCAGATCATTGGCCTGCTCGCGGCGGTGATCCGCTTCATTGCGCGCGTAGTACGCGTTGATCGCAAGAACCGTGGTCGTTGCGGCAATAGCGAGCGATGTTCCCACCGCAAGCGCCACCAAACGCGTGCGCCTGCGCCGCTCGCGTTGACGCAGTTCGTCGAAGCCGATGCCGAGTATTCCGGCCGCGAGTCTCAAGAAAGCATCGGCCTTGCCGTCGGCGGCCTGGCGCGCGTCCGCCGCGAGCGGTTCCGTCTCCCAAAGCGCAGGCGGAAAGCACTCCTGCGCCGCATCGAGTGCGTTGGGCTCGCCGTCGACGATCAGCGCGTAAATTGAGTCGCCTTTACCGAGCGAGCGGAAGTACTTGATCTCTTCATTGACCCAATGTGACGCCGCCGACCGGGGACTGCACACGACGATCAGCACTCGCGAATCGCGTATGGCCTGCTGCAACGTTTGCCCGAGCTGGCTTGCTGCCGAAAGCTCCGCCTGATCGCGGAAACAGCGCCCGATCCTTTGCGGGACCATCCCTCGCGCGCCGGCCTTGCCCACCAGCCGTGCAGGTACGCGGTAACGCTCCAGCGTTTGATGCAGCCACTTTCCCCAAGTCTCGTCGGCGTGGCTGTAGCTGATAAAGGCCTCGTACTTGAATTCGCCGGCCATCGCCGCTCCGTTGTTCTGTCGAGGGCACAAGGCTACGAGAAGTCCAAAGTGCTAGCGAATGACGGCCACAAGTCGGGCTCTGCCCTTTGGTGAATTGGCCGTAAGGTTGGTTTCCGCTTCGAATCCCACCATAACCACTATTCAGTCGTGCGACGTGTTGACCTTGCGCCGTCCGCTCTCGACCCCCAGGCGACATCCGCGTAAGACCTGAGATCGGACTCCCGCGTCCAGGACCTTCGCCCTGCCTTGAGCGAAAGTGTCCGGCACAAACTGCGAGCAAAAACCATTGCTGATCGTCCTCCCCGGCTCGTAGTGTGGTTCGAAGGGTAAGTGGGGAGGAATCGTCTGGTGCGTTCCGGCATGGAAGCAGTGTCTGCTCGGCGTGCCGGCGCAATGGGGATTGCTGCCGCCGCTCTCTTCATTGCAATTTCGAATATCCAGGCTGCGACGGCTGCGACCGCCCAGGAAGAGGGCGTCACGCCCGCGCCGCCCGCATCTGAGACTGACGGTGCGAAGGCCTCCGACGGCGCTGCAACGCCAGAGCTGCCGACCATCCCGGTGGTACCGATGTCGCCGGACAAGGCAGTCGAGCCTGCTGCCACCGAGCAATCCACCGTGGTGATGCAGGAAGTCGTCGTCACCGCGCAGAAGCGCTCCGAGTCGATCAACAAAGTGCCGCTGTCGGTGCAGGCATTCAGCGGCGAGACGATGAAGCAGCTCGGCATCACCGATACGCGTGATCTGCAGCTGGTGGTCCCGGGATTCACCTTTGCGGACAGCGGCAATGGCACCCCGGTCTACACCCTGCGCGGCGTCGGCTTCAACGACACCACCTACAACGCGACGCCGACGGTCGGCGTCTACGTGGACGAGATCAGCCTGCCGTACTCGATCATGTCCAAGGGGCCAGCCATCGACATCCAGCGGGTCGAGGTCATCAAAGGTCCGCAAGGTCTGCTGTACGGCCGCAACTCCACCGGCGGCGCCATCAACTTCATCACCAACAAACCGGGTGGACATCTTGAAGCCGGCCTCAGCGGTACGTATGGCAGCTTCCGGACCGCAGATATGGAGGGGTTCGCCAGCAGCCCGATCACCGACACCGTCGGTGCGCGCGTGGCGGCGCGTGCAATAAGGTCCACGCAGGGATACCAGACCAGCCACACGCGCCCGGACGACACGCTGGGTGAAGTCGACAAGCTGTCATGGCGCGGCATGCTCAATTGGGATGCTTGGTCGGGGCTGCGCTTCGCGCTGACCTTTGCCGGATGGCAGGACCACAGCGACGCGACTGCGGCGCAGGCGATGTTCCTGAGTCCGATACCGATCGTTGCAGCCGTGCAGAAGCCGCACGAGCGGATCGCCAACTATCCGTATTACTCGCAAGACTCCAGCGACACGCGCGGTGCGGATTGGGATCCCCACAGCGACTGGAAGCTCAACGACGACTTCTGGTACGGGGCCCTGCGCGCCGACTGGGAAGTCGCCGACGACACCAACCTGGTCGTGCTGCTGAACCACGGCGTGATGACAAGTGATCACTCGGAAATTCCCCAGTCCGGGGTCGACGTCTACAACGCAGAAGTGGACATCACCGCGAAGATCGCCTTCGACGCGATCGAAACACGTCTCGACGGTCTGGCCTTCGGCGATCGCCTGCAATGGATGGTCGGCGCCAACGGCGCCCGGGACAAGACCGACATCGATTACTTCATCCTCATGGACACCGAGACGTCGCAGTCGCCATGGGGCCCGCCGACGGAAAAGTCGCCCTACGGCGTCGGGCTCCTGGGCAATCGCGGCGCGGGCTTGTCGTACGGCGACTCGCAGTCGGTGGGCGCGTTCGGCAACCTGGACTTTCGTTTCGCAGAGCAGTTCAAGACGCACCTCGGCGCGCGGTATACGCAGGACAGCCGGAGCAACTCCGCCTGCATCTACGAGACGCTCGACTCCGAAGGGACGGCGGGCTTCGCCGTGCCGATCAATGCGCTCAGCCTGCTGCGGCGGCTCCAGGCCGGGTTGCTGCCGACGCTGCCGGCGAGCAAAGGCGACTGCCTGACGCTGGTCGAGGACCAGGGCAACGTCACCGAGCGAGAGGAGGACAAGGGCAACGGTCGGCCGGACCTGCTGTGGAGACACGAGCTCACCGAAAGCAACCTCGCGTACAAGGCCGGTGTGGACTGGGCACCCAAAGGCGGACTCGTCTATGCCTGGTACACCCGCGGCTACAAGTCCGGCAGCTATCCACTGCTCGCTGCGACGGGTTCCTCCTCGTTCCTGCCGGCCACGCAAGAGCGTGTCGATGCCTACGAAGCCGGCGCCAAGTTTGGATTCCTGCATCACCGGCTGCAGACCAACGCTGCGCTGTTCTACTACGACTACAAGGACAAGCAGCTCCTGGTGAAGACACCGGATCCGATCTTCGGACCCCTGCCGGTCATCCGCAATGCGCCGAAGTCCAAGGTGAAAGGCGCGGAGCTGAGCATCAACTGGCGGGCCACCGACGGTCTCTCTCTGGCGGTGGCGGGCTCGTACATCGATACCACCGTGGAGGAATTCACCGGTTACGCGTTCGTCAGCGGGGAGCCCACGGATTTTGCCGGCAACAGCTTCAATTTCTCGCCCAAGCTTCAGGCCAACGCGTTGGTCAACTACACCTGGCGGCTCAGCGGCTCCCTCAATCTCATGCTCGGCGGATCGTGGTCGCACACCGGCGAAACCAACTCGACGCTGGAAGGCGATAGCCGGTTTCGCCACGCGCCCTACGATCTGTTCGGCGCCACGGCGAGCCTGCGCACGGTCGATGGCCATTGGCGGCTCACCGCCTTCGGACGCAACCTCACCGACGAGCTCGCCGTAGTCAGCATGTTCAAGACCGGCGATGTCGTTGTCCGCCGCATCGCCCCGCCCCGCACTTATGGACTGACCTTGTCCTATGACTATTTCTAACGCAAAGCAGCACCACGAAGGAACACTCTCATGATGACTTACGACTTGCTGATCAAGAATGGAACCATCGTCGACGGAACCGGAGCGCCTCGCTTCAAGGCGGACGTCGGCATCAAGGACGGCAGGATCGTCGACATCGGCCAGATCTCCGGTGGTGCCACCGAAGTGGTCGATGCGAGCGGGCTGATCGTCGCGCCCGGCGTGGTCGATCACCACACCCATTACGACGCCCAGATCTTCAGGGATTCGACCTGCGCGGATAGCGGTCAGAACGGCGTCACCTCGGTGGTCATGGCCAACTGCGGATTCGGTTTTGCGCCTTGCCGCAAGGAACACCAGGATCGCTACATGGTCATGATGGAAAACGTGGAGCAGATCCCCGTTGCCCACCAACGGGCCAGCCTGCCCTGGGATTGGGAGTCGTTCCCCGAGTTCCTCGCGTCGATCCGACGAACCGACAAGGCCGTGAACGCGATGGTCTATGTACCGCTGAACGCGCTGATGATCTTCGTCATGGGCGTGGATGAAGCCAAGAGTCGGCCAGCGACGCCGACCGAGATGGCCGAGATCAAGCGGCTGCTCAACGAAGCGATGGATGCCGGCGCGATCGGATTCTCCTGCTCCACCCTGGGCAAGAACAACCTGCACCTGGATTCCGACGGGACGCCCATGCCGTGCGACGTCATGGATATCGGCCAGTTGTGCGAAATCGCGTCGGTGCTCAAGGAGCGTGGCGAGGGCGTCATCCAGTGCCTCTCCGGTCTTGCCGGCAAGGACGAGACCGTCGCCGTCTCCGCGCGACTCGCACGCGAAACCGGCCGGCCCGTGTTCCACAACGTCATTGCCACCCACAACGAGTTTCCGATCCACAAGGCGGGACTGGCGTGGCTGGATTCGACGCGCGCGGAGGGCCTCGACATGTGGGCCGCGTCGTTCTGCCACCGGGTCTGGGCCGAGATTTCGCTGGGCACGCTGACGCTGTTCGACTCGGACGAGACGTTCCGGGAGCTCACCTACGCGGGCTCGCTCGACAAGAGCCTGGCGTTGCTGAGGGATGAGAAGTATCGGGCGCGCCTTCGTGTTGCGTACGATCCGCAGAAATTCATGATCGTCGGTGGCGATCTCGACCGCTTCGTCGTGATCTCGGTCGGCGAGAGCAAGGAGTTCAAGGACCTGGAAGGCCAGCTGCTGGGCAAGGTCACGAAAGAGCGCGGGCTCAAGACCATCGACCTGTTCGCGGACATCATCCTGAGCTCCAAGGGCGCCGCGATCTTCCGGTCACCCAATGCCACGGCCACGAATCCCGAGATCCTGCGCGAGCTGTTCACGCATGAGCGCGTGATTCCCGGCGGTTCGGACGGCGGTGCGCACCTGAAGATCTTCTCCGGCGGCCATTGGGCCACGGACTTCCTGGTCGACATCGTGCGTGAACGCAAGATCCTGAGCCTGGAACAGATGCATCACAAGATGAGCGGCTTGCCGATGAAGGTCTATGGCGTCAAGGACCGCGGCACCCTCGAGAAGGGCAAAGCCGCTGACCTTCTCGTCTACGGGCTGGACCGGCTGTACGTGGATCCGTCGTCATACCAGCACGCCCGCGACCTGCCCGATGGAGACTGGCGCAAGCAGTCGCGAGCCGGCGGGTATGACCTTATCTGTGTCAATGGCAAGGTCACGTTCAGAAGTGGGAAGCACACCGGGGCATCCCCGGGCCGTGTTGTTTCGCAATAGCTGCACATGGAGCTCAAGGACAAGGTCACGATCATCACCGGCGCCGGTTCCGGCATCGGCCGCTCGCTGGCGCAGCGGTTCGCGGCCAACGGTGCCCGCTTCGTCGTCTGCGTGGACCTGAACGGCGCCGATGCCGCGGAAACCGCGGCGTCGATCGGCGCGAAGGCCTCCGCCGAACAGCTCGACGTGAGCGACGAGGCGGCGATCGAGGCGCTGGTCGCGCGCACGGAAAAGCTGCACGGGCGCATCGACGTGTTCGTATCCAATGCCGGGTACGGCCGGATCGGCGGGCTGGAGATGCCGACCGCCGAATGGCAGAAGATGATGAACGTGCACACCTGGTCGCACCTGGCCGCGGCGCGCGCGGTCGTTCCCGGGATGCTTGCCCGCGGTAGCGGCTACCTGCTGAGCACGTCGTCGGCGGCGGGCCTCCTGTCCCAGTTCGACTCGGGTGCGTATGCGGTGTCCAAGCACGCAGCGGTCGCCCTGGCGGAGTGGCTCGCCATCAACTACGTGGATCGCGGCATCGGCGTGTCGGTCCTGTGCCCCCAAGCCGTGCGCACCAACATCCTCAAGTACATGGCCGATCCCAACGCAATCGTCGATGTGGTGCAGGCCGCGGGCGACGGGATCCTGGAACCGGATTTCGTCGCCGACCTGTGCATCGAGGCCATGGCCGCCGGACGCTTCCTGGTGCTCCCCCACAAGGAAGTCGAGCTCTATTTCCAGAGGAAAGCCAATGACTACGACCGTTGGCTCAAGGGCATGCGACGCCATCGCGCCAGCTTCCAGAAAGATGCGGTGTGAGCGCCGGCTGCCAGCCGATTCCGGCAGGCCTATACTCCGGGGACCGTCGCCCAAATGGCGTCGGAGCTGGAGCGATCGACGTGATTGCCGAAACCAAGCGCCGGACTGCGCAGATCTCCATGAAAGACCTGCGGGCTCTCATGGAGAAGTCCAGGTTCGGCGTGGACAACATCCCCGCTCTGCTCGAGCGCTCCGGCGCGCCCGCGTCCTCGTTCTCCAGCAGCGATGACTACGTCGATTCGGGAACGGTGTGGACGATCTTGTCGTGCATCGGCCAGCAGGTCGGCGACGAGCTTCTGGGCCTGAGCTCCCATCCGGTGGCGCCCGGCAGCACGGAGTTGATGGTCGCCCGCGCGATGCAGGAGCCCACGCTGGGCGCAGCGATCAGCGCCTTTGCCGGCGCGGCGAACATCCTCTGGCCGGACGTGCACTCCGAGGTGAAATTCCGCCTCGGCGAGATGCACTACTGCATGACGTTCAAGAACGGCACGGCGGACGCTCGCCAGATCTTCCTGGAACTGGCCTGCATCCCGTTCTATTGCACGTTCCAGTGGCTGGCCGACACCACCTTTCCGGTGATCCGCTTTCGCACCGCCGATGGCCGCCCCTCAGGGGTGATCCATCATCTGGCGGCGCCCGGCTGCGCCGTGCAGTTCGGCGGTCAGGGCGTGGATATCGTCCTGCCGCGGAGCGTCGCCGCTTTCAAGACCGCAAAGCGCAACCTCGCCGACTGGCGTTCGGGGATCTACCAGATCTTCCTCGACATCGAAAAGCGCCGGAGCGGCTTGTCGACGCCGACCCTGCAATCGTTCGTGGCCAATGCCCTGCGTTCCGGCGTCACCAGCCAGGAAGAGATCGCCGCCTCCGCGGGCATCAGCGTGGCGACCTTGCGGCGCAACCTGGCCCTGGAGAGAACCTCGTTCCGCGAGCTCACGAACCACGTGTTCCGCGAGTCCGTCAGCAGCATGCTGGCCTTCGGCGAGCCGGTCGAGGTCATCGCCGCGCAGACGGGCTACGCGGACCCGCGCAGCTTCCGGCGCACGTTCCAGCGCGTGTTCGGCGTGAGTCCCGCGACCTTCCGGAAAAACATGTTCGCGAAGTAGGAAAACTCTGATCAATTCGTCATTCCCGCGAAGGCGGGAATCCAGTTTTTCCTAGCGTTCGAACGCCAACATCAGAACTGGATGCCCGCCTTCGCGGGCATGACGGAGTTCGCGAGCGAATTTGTCCGCTGCAGACTGCTGAAAACGGCCCTTGCTGGCTCCTTCTCCGGCTCCTAGTCTCAAGTCCACACTTAAGATAGAGAGCGACAGATGCGCGCGCCGGACAAGCCGCCTTCCTACTACGACGAGATCAAGCGGAAGTTCGGCGAAGAACGGGACCTGCGCCTCTCGCTGCGGCCTCAAGGCAGGACGCAGTTCGTTTCCGACTTCGAAGGTGCGCTGACAAAGTACGCGATCAATCCCTTCGTCGCCGAAGTGCCGCCGCGGGAGGCGATCGCCGATGCCGTCGACGTGCTGTTCATCGGCGGGGGCTTTTCGGCGCTGCTGACCTCGGCCCGCCTGTGCGAAAAAGGCGTCGACAGCCTGCGCATCGTCGAGCGCGGCGCCGACGTCGGCGGCACCTGGTACTGGAATCGCTACCCCGGCGTGTCGTGCGACGTGATCTCGTACGACTACTTGCCGCTGCTCGATGAAATGCAGCACGTGCCGGCCAACCAATACGCGCGCGGCCCGGAAATCTTCGCGCATTGCCAGGCCATCGCCAGGAAATACGGCCTCTACGAAAAGGCGGTCTTCAATACCACCGTGACGTCGACGGTCTGGAACGAGGACGATGAGATGTGGCACCTCGCCACCGATCGCGGGGACCACATGCGCGCGCGCATCGTCATCTGCGCGAACGGCACGCTGTCGCAACCGAAGCTCTCGAAGATCGACGGGATGGAGAGCTTCGCGGGTCATTCGTTCCACACCTCGCGCTGGGACTATTCCTACACCGGCGCGAATCTCGAGAAGCTGCGCGACAAGTCGGTGGCGATCATCGGCACCGGCGCCAGCGCCGTGCAGGTGGTGCCGGAGCTCGCCAGGGCGGCGAAGGAATTGTTCGTCTTCCAGCGCACGCCTTCTTCGATCGATCTTCGTCCCGATGGGCCGACCGATCCGGCGTGGGCCAAGTCTCTCGCTCCAGGCTGGCAGGCCAAGCGCCGCGAAGAGGCGATCGCGATGTCGGAGCTGCCGCTCGTGCAACGCATGGCGACGGACCAGATGGCGCAGCTGACCGACGCGGACCGCGCCAAGCTGGAAGCGCAACACGCGCGGATGAAAGCGATGTCGCGGGAGGAGCGGATCCAGGCGCAGGAGCAAGCCAACATCGATTACATGATGGGAATCCATCGGCGCATCGAGGCCATCGTCAAGGACAAGGCCACGGCGGAATCGCTCAAGCCCTGGTACATGTTCATGTGCAAGCGGCCGTGCTTCCACAACGACTATCTGCCGTCCTTCAACCTGCCGAACGTGCACCTGGTCGACACGCGCGGCGCGGGCGTCACGAAGATCACGCCGGAAGGGCCGTGGTTCGACGGCAAGAGCTACAAGGTCGACCTGCTCATCTACGCCACCGGCTTTCAGGTGCAGAAGACGGGCACCTACAACCGCATCGTCGGCCGCGGCGGCCTCGAGCTCGACCAGAAATACGCGAACGGCATCCGCACGCTGTTCGGCATCCACAGTCACGGCTATCCGAACCTTTTCATCATGGGCGGATACCAGGCGAGCTATCAGTTCAACCTGACCGAGATGCTGCAGACGCAGGGCGATCACATCGCCGCGTGCATCGACTACATGCGCAAGCACGGCCACCACACCATGGAACCCACCGCGAGCGCCGAGGAGATGTGGGTGCAGGAAGTGATCAAGAGCCGCGGCAAGACCAGCTGGAACCAGGAATGCACGCCCGGGTACTACAACTTCGAGGGTGAGTCGAACCGGCGGCAGGACGGCAACTACAACGGCACGTTCCGCAGCTACGTGCGGCACATGCAGGCCGCGCGCGACGACATGCAACACAACTTCATTTTCACGGGCGCCGAGCCCATGCCCAAGGCAAGCGGGGGAATGACCCATGCATCCAGGTGAAGTGGCAGCCGCAACGCCCGACAAGCCCGCCTACATCATGGCCAAGAGCGGCGAGGTCGTGACCTTCGGAGAGCTCGAGGCCCGTGCGAACCAGATCGCGCACCTGTTCCGCAGCCTCGGCCTCAAGCGCGGCGATCACATCGCCATCATGCTGGAGAACCATCCCCGCTACCTGCAGATCAGCTGGGCGGCGCAGCGCGCGGGCTTGTATTTCACGCCGGTGAGCTGGCGCCTGCAGACCGCCGAGGTCGCGTACATCGTCGACAACTGCGAGGCGCGCGTCTTCATCACCTCTGCAGCGGTGAAGGAGGCAGTGCAGCCACTCGTCGGCAAGACGCCCAACGTCAAGCGCTACTTCATGCTCGACGGCGTCATCGACGGCTTTGCCAGCTTCGAGGATGCGGCCGCGCAGATGCCTACGACCCCGATCGCCGACCAGGCGGAAGGCGCGCTGATGCCGTACTCGTCGGGCACCACGGGTTTTCCCAAGGGCGTGCAGCGGCCGTTGTCGGAGAAGAAGTACGGCGAGGAAGAGCAGTTCGCCGTGATGACCATCCTTTACGGCGCCACCAGGGATTCGATCTTCCTCTCGCCGGCGCCGCTCTATCACTCCGCGCCGCTCGGCTTTTGCATGACCTCCATCCGCAACGGCATCACCGTGGTGGTGATGGAGCACTTCGAGCCCGAGTTCGCGCTGCAGTGCATCGAGAAGTTCCGCATCACCCATGCCCAGTGGGTCCCGACGATGTTCGTGCGCATGCTGAAGCTGCCCAAGGAAGTGCGGGCGCGCTACGACGTGCGCTCCCAGCGCTACGCCATCCACGGCGCGGCGCCCTGCGCGGTGCCGATCAAGGAGCAGATGATCCAGTGGTGGGGCGAAGTCCTCTACGAGTATTACGCCGGCAGCGAGGCCAACGGCTTCGTGCAGCTCAACAGCGCGGAGTGGCTCAAGCACAAGGGCTCGGTCGGCCGCGCGATGGTCGGCAAGATCCATATCTGCGACGACGCGGGCGAGGAGCTGCCCACGGGCCAGACCGGCGTCGTCTATTTCGGCGGAGGCCCAACGTTCGAGTACTACAAGGACCGCGAGAAGACGACGAAGGGCCGCCATCCCCAGGGCTGGAGCACGCTCGGCGACGTCGGCTACCTCGACGCGGAAGGCTATCTCTACCTCACCGACCGCAAGGACTTCATGATCATTTCCGGGGGCGTGAACATCTATCCCCAGGAGGCCGAGAACGTCCTGATCCTGCACGACGCGGTCGTCGACGTGGCCGTGTTCGGCATCCCCAACGAGGAGTACGGCGAAGAGGTCAAGGCCGCGGTGCAGCTCAAGGACGCAGACCGCGCCGGGCCGCAGATGGCGTCCGAGCTCATCGAGTACTGCCGCAAGCACCTGTCGCCGATCAAGTGTCCGCGCAGCGTCGATTTCCATCGGGAACTGCCGCGGCATCCGACGGGAAAGCTCTACAAGCGCCTGCTGAAGGACGAGTACTGGCAGTCGCGGAACAAGAGCATTTGACGTGGGGCCATCCGTCACAGCGCTCCTGAGCCGCGTGCGGCGCGACGTCGACGAGGGTTTGTTGCCCGCCGCCCAGATCGCACTGGCGCGCAACGGAGAAGTGGTGGCTGCGGAAAGCTTCGGCTCCGCAAGCAACGAATCGCTCATCTGCCTGTTCTCGGCGACCAAGGGCATCGTCTATGCCGCCGCATGGCTGCTGTTCCAGGACGGCCGGCTCGCCGAGGACGAGCGCGTTGCCGACATCATCCCGGAGTTCGCCAGCCACGGGAAAGACCAGGTCACCGTCCAACAGTTGTTCACGCACACCTCGGGATTTCCCCAGGCGCCGTTCGCGCCGCTGCAGTGGAATTCCAAGGAAGAGACGCTGCAGCGCTTTTCGCAGTGGCGCCTGAACTGGGAGCCCGGCTCGCGGTGCGAGTACCACGCGACGTCGTCGATGTGGGTGATCGCCGAGATCATCGAGCGTCGCGGCGGGATGCCCTATGCCGAGTTCATCCGCAAGCGCGTGCTCGATCCCCTGGGGATGGCCTCGATCTTCGTCGGCTTGCCGGACGCCGAGAACGCACGCGTGTTGCCCGTGACGCACGAAGGCGCGCCACCGACGGAGGAGGACTACGCGAAGCTCGGCATGCGCGTGCCGGCGGAGATCAACGAAGAGACTCTGCTCGCGTTCAACCGGCCGGAGGTCCGCGCCGTCGGCGCGCCCGGCGCCGGCGCTTTCGCCAACGCGCAGGATCTGGCGCTGTTCTATCAAGCGCTCTTGCACGGCGGCCTCGACGGCGTCGAGGTCTGGAACCAGGACACTCTGGCGAGCGCGCGCCGGATCCGCACGGGCGAGCTCGTCGATGCGGCATCGAAGCAATTGGCGAATCGCGGCCTCGGCATCCTCATCTGCGGCGAGCGGGGCGGCGCGTTTCGCGGATTCGGCAAGGCCAACTCCCCGCTCGCGTTCGGCCACCCCGGGTCGGGCGGCCAGCTGGCATGGGCAGACCCGGCGACGGGACTGTCGCTCGCGTTCCTGACGCCCGGCCACGACCGCAACTTCATGAACCAGATGCAGCGCGCCGCTGCCATCAGTCACCTTGCCGCGCAATGCGCCACCCCACTGCCGAGGCACCCATGATTCAACAGAGAAGCGAGAGCTGGCTGTATTCCATCCAGGAAAAGATCATCGATCCCGACCGCCGCATCATCGATGCGCACCATCACCTGTGGCGCGTGGGGATCGTGTATCAGGTCGAAGACCTTTGGCGCGATACCGAAACCGGCCACAACATCGAGAAGACGGTGTTCGTCGACTGCCACGCCGAGTACCGGCCAGACGGCCCGGAGCACTTGAAGGTCCTGGGCGAGACCGAGTTCGTGGTGGAGCAGGCCAAGCGATCGGAGGCCGGCAAGAACGGCGAGGCCGTCGTCGCCGCCATCGTCTCCAGCGCCGATCTCACCCTGGGCGATGCCGTCGGTGAAGTGCTCGACCAGCACATCGCGCTGGGACAGGGGCGCTTCCGCGGCATCCGCCTGGCTGCCGCGCGCGATCCGAATCCGGAATCGTTGATGCTGCCGGGGCCGGCGCCGGAAGGCCTGTATCGCCTGCCTGCCTTCCGCGCGGGCGTGAAGGCTCTCGGCGATCGCGGTCTCACCTACGACGCCTGGCACTACCATCACCAGAACCGGGACTTTCTCGAGCTGGCGCGGGCCGTGCCCTCCACGCAGATGGTTCTCGACCACTTCGGCACGCCGCTCGGCGTCGGCCGCTATGCCAGCCAGCGCGAGGAGATCTTCAAGCAGTGGCAGGCCGACATCCGCGAGATCGCGAAATGCGACAACGTGGTGGCCAAGCTCGGCGGGCTGTCGATGCCGGACAACGGTTTTGGCTGGCACCTGCGGGACAAGGCGCCCACTTCCGACGAATTCGTGGCAGCGCAGCGGCGCTATTTCCTCCACGCCATCGAATGCTTCGGGCCCGAGCGCTGCATGTTTGCGAGCAACTTCCCGGTCGACAAGCTCTCCATCGCCTACCCGGTCCTGTACAACGGGATGAAGAAGATCGTGGCCGATTTTTCCGACGACGAGAAGGACGCGATGTTCTACCGAACCGCCGCCGGCATCTATCGGATCGACTGACGAGTCCTCGGCGGGCTCACGTCGTAAGCTGGCGATTCGTGAGCGATCCGACCCGTCCGCTGATCACGCTGCCCGTCCACGACGCCTTGCTCGCCGCGCGGGCCGCCGGCGTGCGGTCCGTCCAGTGCTCGTTCGATCTGCAGCGGTCGACGAGCACCGCCGAGGTCGACGCGTCGGGATGGAGGTGGAACGACCATGACTTTCCGTTCATGGAAACGTGCAAGGACCGCACGATCTACTACTGGGACGGCGCGGCCTTTCGGCCTGTCGCGAGATTCGGCACCTCGCTGATCAAGCTCGTGCCGACCGAGTGGGGGCCGCCCACGTTCGAGATCGACGGCATCAAGATGCTGCCCACCGCGCAGCTGAGCCCCTACCAGGATGCGGAGCGTAAGGTCGGCCTGATCCAGCCGCGCGGCAAGATCGTGCTGGATACGTGCGGAGGCCTGGGCTACTTCGCCGCGTGGTGCCTGCGCGGGCAAGCGCAGCGCGTGCATTCGTACGAAAAGAACGCCGACGTGATCTGGCTGCGCAGCCTCAACCCATGGTCACCGGACCCTGCGGAATCGAGCCTGCTGACGCTGACGCAGGGCGACATCGTCGAGCACGTCGCGACGCTGCCCGACGCATCGTTCGACGCGATCCTGCACGACCCGCCTCGGTTCGGCATCGCCGGCGAGCTGTACTCGCAGGCGTTCTACGATCAGCTCGCGCGCGTGCTGCGGCGCGGGGGGCGCCTGTTCCACTACACCGGCGCGCCGAACAAGCTCACCAGCCGCCGCGATGTGCCCAATGAGGTCGTGACGCGATTGCGGCGGTCGGGGTTCGCGGCAGAAACGCAGGGCGACGGGGTGCTCGCGACCAGAACGGCGTGACCTGGCCGCAAACCTACTTCAACGACTTCTTCTGCACCGTCGCCGACTCGAAATATTCTTCCGGGAAGCGCACCGAGAAGTCGTTGGGCTTGTCCTCGTTGGCCATCGCGGTGACGAAATAGCGCCCCGAGTCGAAGTGGTAGATCACCTCCGGGACGCCGCCGACCGTCTGCACGTTGTAGGCGAACGCGGTGTGGCCCTCCTGCAGCTGGTAGAGGCCGCCCTTGGCGTCGTAGTTGTCGATCGCGGACGGATACCAGCTGTCCTCGTCGACGTAGAGCGTGCGCTTGTGGAACGTGTGATTGGTGCCCTTGCGGACGTTGGCCTCGACGATCCAGACGCGGTGCAGCTCGTAGCGGGGCAGGTCCTGGTTCAGGTGCTTGGGCTTGGCCAGGTCCGCGAACTTGATCCTGGGGCTGCCGATGCGGTTGGAGTTGTACGGGATGTACATCTCCTTCTTGCCGAGCAGCTTCCAGTCGAAGCGCTCCAGGATGCCGTTGAACATGTCGACCTGGTCGTAGAACTGGTGGCCGTCGGTGCCCTCGTACGGGTTGTCGCAGCACACCGTCGGCGCCCGGCGGATGCGCTTGAGGCCCGGCGAGTAGAGCCAGGCCGCGCGACCCTCGCTGCCGGACCCCGCGCGCTCGTGCACCAGGATCATGGTGCCGGCGAGCCGCGGCGGCTCCAGCGTCTGCGAGAAGTACTTGATGAAGAGCCCGCTGTCCTTCATCAGCGGCACGGGATTCTTTTCCGTGGCGTAGTAGAAGTTCACTTCCTCGAGCAGCTTGGTCAGCTGGAAGCTGCCGTTCTGCTGCACGACCATCTGGTTGTTGTAGCGGCGTGCGCCGTCGCCGCGATAGCGCACCCGGTGATTCCACATGACCTCCGCCCCGGACTTGGGGATGGGGAAGGTGAAGCCGACCTTGCAGTTGTCCGGATTGTCGACGCCGACGAGCTGGCAGTTGGTCGCGTTCCACTTGGTCCACTGGTAGACGAAGTCGGGGAACGACACCAGGCGATGGCTCGGGTAGACGTTCATCTTGTAGGTGTCGTACGACGTGAGCAGCCGCTTGTGCCCTTCGCTGAGCCTGGCGGCGTACTGCGCCATGTTGGCCTTGGTGATCGTGAACAGCGGCTTGTCGCCATCGATCTCGGGATTGCTCGCGTACTCGCCCTTGAGCGAGCCGCGCTTCGCGGCGGGCGTCCACGCCGGAATGCTGCCGTCCTTGTTCGCGCCCTTCTCGGCGCCGACCGGCGTCAATTCCTGGCCGAGCCTGGCGGCTTCCGCGGGCGTCACCTTGGCCCAAGCCGGCTGCAGCGCGAGCGCGAGCAGCAACGTGGGCCATGCGAAGGTGCGTACGTTCATCGATCCTCTCCGGGCTAGAACTGGTATTTCACGAAGGCGCGCAGGGTATCGCGGTCGCGCAGCAGGTTGGCCTTGCCGCCGCCGGCCCACAGGTTGTAGCCGATGTTGAGCGACAGGCGGTCCTTGTAGCGGATCTCCAGCAGGCCATCGAACAGCATGCGGTCGTTGATGAAATTGGCGGCGAGTCCCGGGGCCGTTCCCTGCACGTCGTGCTTCCAGATCAGGTACGGCCGCAGGCTGATGCCGGGCAGCACCGATTCGTAGAGGATCACGCCGACGATGTCGTAGCCCCAGGAAACGCGATCCGGGTACAGGTCCAGGTCTTCCTGATGCGGATTGAAGCGCACGCCGTCCGGACCGTAGGAGCAGGCGGGATTGGTCGAGCAGGCCTGCCGCGAGCGATCGCTGCCGGAGCCGTCGGCGCCGGCGCTGGCGTGGAGGAAGGTGCCCGGAGCTTCCAGCTGCAGTTCGTCGAGCGGCGGCAAGTCCGGCACCCAGGTCGCACCGACTTCGGCCAGCAGGATGATCTGGTCGGCGAAGATCAGGCGCGACGGCAGCTGCGTGGAGCCCATGAGGTAGGTGGCGCCGAGGTTGAACTGCCAGGTGTCGAAGTATTCCCAGCCGCGGATGTAGGAGTTCTGCGGATTGGTGCCGATCGTCGTGCCGCGGTACGGCGTGATGAACGCCGGGAACGCGCGCCCGGAGCCCATCATGTGGCCGATGACCAGGTCGTAGGTGTCGTGGAACGCGCCGGGCGTGCCTTGCGCGTCGGTGACGTAATCGCTGTTCGGATACGTCCCCAGCGAGCCGTCCGGCAGCAGGCCCACACCCGACAGCGGAATGCCCAGCGCGTCGAGCGGCAAGCCGAGCTCGGGCGGCAGCAGTCCGGCGACGTTGCCGCGCCCCGAGCCGGAGCAACCGGTTTCCGGGAGATGGCACAGCGTGGCGGCCGGGCCATAGGCCGCGAACGCGAGATCCTCGGCGTCGACCTGCAGCGGCGCGTCCGGCCGGTAGCCGATTTCGCCCTGCAGCGAGATGTCGCCGATCGCGGTGTTGAAGCTCAGCCCGTAGAGATGGACGTTGCGCGGATACTCCAGGAAGAACTTGATGTAGTCGAAGTGCACCGCGTCGCTGGTCGCCGCCTCCGGATGGTTGGGGTCCGTGAGCGAGTGCATCAGCGGCGTGTCGTTGCAGGCGACGGAGAACTCGGTGAGGTTGGTGGTGTAGCGCGCGCAGCCGTCGGGCACCGAGTACAGGCTCAAGTACGGCAGGCGCGAGTGGTAGTTCATGTAGTACAGGTCGATCTCGGTGCCGTTGTTGAGCCAGTCCGCGTAGTACTTGAACGAGACGCCGAACTGGCCCGCCCAGCCCGGCGTGCGGTCCGGCAGGCGCTCGATGGACGCGGTGGTGTTGGTCAGGCCCGACAGCGAGTTGTCCAGGAGCCGCGCGACATGATCCGGATCCTCGGCGGACTGGCCGAAGCCCAGCGTCAGGAAGCCGATGGCGTTGTCGCTGCCGATGTCGATCGGCGAGTAGAACGAGCCCGGCGGCGGCACCACCGTCGGTTGCCACTCGAGCTGGTAGAAGCCCTCGATCGACGCGCCCTCGAACAGGTCGGTGGCCAGGAAGGCCATCGCCACCGGCGTCGCCAGCTCGTCCACCTGGAAGCCGACGCGGAACAGGTTGTTGGCGTTGACCGGGTTGGCCTGGTTGATGGAGTCGAAGAACATCAGCGTCGATTCGCCCCAGTTCACGCTCTGGCGCCCGATCTTGACTGTCAGCTTGCGATCGAACGGCAGCGGCAGCGCGCCGTAGATCAGCGCATCGAGCAGCTGGAAGCCGGTTCCGACCTGGCGCAGCGTCTCGCCGTCGCGGCGCTTCTCGTCGACGACGCCGCCCGCGCCGTAGACCAGGCCGCAGGGAAGCCCGGTCGGATTGCGCGATGCGGGACACGGCCGCGAGTCGCTGCGCACGCCGAGCACCGGCAACGGCACCGGCGCCGGCGCCGGCAGCAGCTCGTCGCCGGGCATCGAGACGTTGCCGACCTGGTCGAGGTTCCCGCGCGTGACCCGGTTGGGATGGTGCTCGGTGAAATCGTTGTTGACGAAATCGTAGTGGTAGAGCCCCTTGACGAAGAGGCCCCACTCGCCGCGGCTGAGCTTGAGATCCATCACCACCTTGGCCGGCGCCTGCGTCAGGTCGTGACGGTCGTAGTTGAGATTGCCGTCGTCGGCGTTGCTGGTGAACGCGCCGGGCGCGTCCACCAGGTGCTGCGCGGGGAAGATCTGCGTGCGGAACAGTCCTTGACAGCTCTGCCAGCGCAGCCGGCCGTTCTCGCGCCCGCAGACCTGCGGATTGAGATTGCCCTTGCCGACCAGGTCGTCCGCGCGGTTCTCCATGCGCATCGCGGCGCCGACGGTGAGCGTGGTGTTGAGCTGGGCGGCGATGTCTTCCTCGCCCCACGCCGGGATGTCGAAGCTCTTCGCGTGCGCGGCCGTCGGCCCCACGGCGCAAGCGGCGATCAGCACTCTCCCCATCCAGTGTCTGTGCACGGTCTGCCCTCCTCCCGCGGCAGACGCTCCTATAGTTTGTGACATTTGTCAATTGAGGAGCGGGCCGCTATTCTCGCGCCATGAACAGCACGCTCGATCCGCTGGCCGTCGCCCGTCAACCGACGCAGCAACGCGCCAAGGACCGGTTCGATCGGATCGTCAAGGAATCGGAGGCGCTGCTGGCCCAGGACGGGCTGTCCGGCTTCTCGATCCCGGTGCTGGCGGAGCGCCTGGGCTACACGCGCGGCAGCGTCTACGCCTACTTCCCGACGCACTACGCCATCTTCAACGAGCTGGCGACGCGCTACCTGGTGGAGCTCGAATCGGTGTTCGTCGCGCGCGCCGACGAGCTGCAGCGCATGACCTGGCGCGAGGCCGTCGTCGCCGTCGTGGAGCATGCCGTGCGCTTCCACAACTCCCATCCGGTGGCGATGCTGCTGATCCTCGGCGGCGCGGTGACCGACGACAGCTATCGCGCGCAGGAGCTCACGATCAAGCGCCTGGGCACGCTCGGCCAGATCGTCTGGAAGCAGAAGGCCATCAACCCGCGGCTGAGCGGCGCAGACGTCGCCACGCTTGCGGTGGAGATCGGTACCGCCTGTTTTCGCCGGTCGTTCTTCGAGCACGGCACGATCACCAGGCCGTACCGCGATGCCGCGGTCGCGGCAATGACGTCATTCCTTGCGCCCTACACCGACGAGAGCGCGATGCCCGCCAAGGCCAGGGCGAACCGACGATCCAAAGCATGACGGCGCCGGCAGCGCGCACGCCGCTCGCCTGCCTGTATCACTGGGCCAGGACGCAGCCGGACGCAGTCCACTTCACACAGCCGGTCGGCGGCGGCAAGGTCGTCGACTACACCTGGGCGCAGTGTCTCGACCAGGTGCGGCGCATGGCCGCGCATCTTCAGTCGCTGAAGCTGCCGCCCAGGAGCCAGATCGCCATCCTGGGCAAGAACTCGGCCCACTGGATCATGACGGACTGGGCGATCTGGATGTCCGGGCACGTCACCGTGCCGCTGTATCCGACGCTCGCTGCGGATACCGTGCGCTACATCCTGGATCACAGCGAGTCGCGCCTGCTGTTCGTCGGCCGGCTCGATGACTGGGAGACGATGAAAGCGGGCGTGCCGGCAAGCATGCCGATCATCACCTTGCCCCTGGCGCCGCAGACCGAAGGCACGAAGTGGGACGACATCGTCGCGGCAACCGCGCGGCTGCAGGGCGAGCCCGATCGCGACCTGTCCGAGATGGCGACCATCGTCTACACCTCCGGCAGCACCGGCCAGCCCAAGGGCGTGATGCAGAGCTTCAACTCGTTCAACGTCTGCGGCACGCTGATGAGCGACATCGTCAGCGCCACGCACGAAGACCGCATGCTGTCGTACCTGCCGCTTGCGCACGTCGCCGAGCGGCTGTGCGTGGAGAACAACTCGACCTACTTCGGCTTCCACGTGTTCTTCGCCGAGTCGCTCGCGACATTCGTGCAGGACTTGCGGCGCGCGCGGCCCACGATCTTCTTCTCGGTGCCGCGCCTGTGGAGCAAGTTCCAGACCGCGGTGTTCGCCAGGATCCCCAAGCGCAGGCAGGGCGTCCTGTTCCGCATCCCGATCCTGGGCAAGAAGGTCAAGCGCAAGATCCTCGAGCAGCTCGGCCTGGAGAACGTGCGCGTCGCGCTGACCGGCGCGGCGCCGCTGCCGCCCACCACGATCGCCTGGTATCGCAGCCTCGGGCTGGAGCTGCTCGAAGCGTTCGGCATGACCGAGAACATGGCGTATTCGCACTTCACGCGACCGGGCCGGGCGCGGGTCGGCTACGTCGGCCATCCCAACACGGGCGTCGACTGCCGCATCGATCCCGAGACCAGCGAGATCCTGGTGAAGAGCCCGGGCCAGATGATGGGCTACTACAAGGAGCCGGCGAAGACGGCCGAGTGCTACACCGCGGACGGCTACTTCAGGACCGGCGACATGGGCGACGTCGACGCCGAGGGACGGCTGCGCATCACCGGCCGCGTCAAGGAGCTGTTCAAGACCAGCAAGGGCAAGTACGTCGCGCCGGTGCCGATCGAGAACCGCCTCGGAACGCACCCGAAGATCGAATGCGTCTGCGTCGGCGGCGCCAACCAGCCGGCAACGTTCGCGCTGGTGCTGCTGGCCGAGGAAGCGCGCAAGGCGGTGGCGGACGAAGGCGCGCGCAAGAGCACGGCGGACGAGCTGTCGCATCTGCTGGACCAGACCAACGCGGCGCTCGATCCACACGAGCAGATGGAATTCGCGGTGGTGGTACGCGAGCCGTGGACCATCGACAACGGCATGCTCACGCCCACGATGAAGATCAAGCGCAACGTGATCGAGAAGAAGTACGAGCCGCAGCTCGCGCGCTGGTACGACGCCGGCCAGAAAGTCATCTGGGAATAGATCAGTGGATTTCGAGTTCAGCGAAGAGCAGAACCTCCTGCGCGACACGCTGGCCGGCTTTCTGGCCGACCACTACAGCTTCGAGACGCGGCGCGCGGTCGTGCGCGCCGAGCCGGGCTGGCGCCCGCAGGTCTGGCAAGCGCTCGCCAATGATCTGAGCCTGTTCGGCGCGGGATTCCCGGAATCACTCGGCGGCACCGACGGCGGCGCCATCGAGCATTCGATCGTGATGGAGGAATTCGGCAAGGCGCTGGTCGTCGAGCCGTACCTGTCGACGCTGGTGATCGGCGGCAATCTCCTGAAGCGCAACGCCGGCGTGCTCGCGAACGAGTTCGTGCCCTCGATCATCGAGGGCAGGACGGTGATCGCGCTCGCCGGCGTGCCGACGCAGATCACCGCAACCCGGCGCGGCGCCGACCACGTCCTGAACGGGAAGAAGTCCGTCGTCGTCGGCGGCCCGTGGGCGACGCACCTCGTCATCGCCACTGACGCGGGCTTGTTTCTCGTCGACGCGAACGCCAAAGGCCTGAGCATGCAGAGCTATCCGACGTTCGACGGTGGCCGCGCGTCGGACATCGCCCTGGAGAACGTGGTGGTGCCAGCGGCGCGGATGATCGGCGGTGACGTCGAGCGCGTAGTCGATGAAGCGATCTGCGCGATCTGCGCCGAAGCCGTCGGCGCGATGCGCCAGATGCTGGCGATGACGGTGAGCTATGCCGCGCAGCGCAAGCAGTTCGGCGTGCCGATCGCGACCTTCCAGGTGCTGCAGCACCGCATGGCCGACATGTTCTCGCAGCTGGAGCAGTCCGCCGCGCTGACGCAGGTGGCGACGATGAAGCTGGACGCGCCGGATGCCGAGCGCATGCTCGCCGCAAGCGCGGCGAAGGTGCAGGTGGCCAACGCCTCGAAGTTCATCGGGCAGGCGGCGATCCAGATCCACGGCGGCATGGGCATCACCGAGGAGCTGGCGCTGGGGCAGTACTTCCGGCGCGTGACCGCGATCGGCGCGCAGTTCGGATCGGCCGATCACCACCTGCGGCGCTACGCCGAGCTCAGCCTGGCGAACGCCGCATGAACCTGCAGTTCTCCCAAGACGAGCTGAAGTTCCGCGATGAAGTGCGCGCGTGGATCAAGACGGCGTTCGATCCCGAGCTCAAGGCGATGATGGCGCAGACCAAGAACGGCTACCTGGACCGGGCCGGGCAGGTCCGCTGGCAGAAAAAGCTGTTCGAGCGCGGCTGGGTGGCACCGGGCTGGCCGAAGGAATACGGCGGGCCGGGCTGGACGCCGACGCAGCGCTACATCTTCCAGAGCGAGACCACCGGTGCCGGCTGCCCGCTGATCCAGCCGATGGGCCTGATGATGGTCGCCTACGTGATCATGGAATACGGCACGCAGGCGCAGAAGGATCGCTTCCTGCCGCCGATCCTCTCCTCCGACGAGCTCTGGTGCCAGGGCTACTCCGAGCCTGGCGCCGGATCGGACCTCGCGTCGCTGCAGATGCGCGCGGAGCGCGACGGCGACGACTACGTGCTCAACGGCTCCAAGATCTGGACCACGCAGGCGCAATGGGCGGACTGGATGTTCTGCCTGGTGCGCACCAGCCGCGAGGCCAAGCCGCAAAACGGCATCTCGTTCCTGCTGCTCGACATGAGATCGCCCGGGATCACCGTACGCGCGCTGCCCTCGCTCGACGGTCCGATCGACGGCGAGCAGGAAGTCAACCAGGTGTTCTTCGAGAACGTCCGCGTGCCGGTCGCCAACCGCATCGGCGAGGAAGGCATGGGCTGGAGCTACGCCAAGTACCTGCTGCAGTTCGAGCGCGGCGTCGCCTACGCCTCGCTGCTGCGCTACCTGCTCACCAAGGTCCGGCGCATCGCGCGCGAGAAAGGCTTGATCGACGATCCGGATTTCAGGCGGCGCTACGCCGACCTGGCCATCAAGGTCGAGGCGCTCGACGCCACCGAGATGCGCTTCTTCTCCAGCGTCGAGAGCGGCACCGCGATCGGTGCGATGTCGAGCCTGTTCAAGCTGGTCGGCACCGAGCTGCAGCAGGCGCTCAGTGAATTCGCGCTAGACGCGCTGGGCGAGGATGCGCTGCCGTTCGTGCAGGACACCTGGGCCGAGCTGCGCGGTCGCCCCGCCGGGCCGCGGTCTGGTCCCGATTACGCCGCGCCGATCGCGCCGATCTACTTCAACTACCGCAAGACCTCGATCTACGCCGGCACCAACGAGGTCCAGCGCAACATCCTCGCGCGGCACGTGCTGATGACCGGCGGGAAATAGCACCGGATCATCCGACGGACCCGAGGAAGGACATCACCGCGTCCAGGAACACGTCGTTGCGGTCGCCGGCGACCATGTGCCCGGCCTGACCCACCTCGGCGAGACGCGCGTGCGGGATGCGGTCCTGGAATTCGCGCGCGATGGCCTCGTCCACCACGTCGCTCAGCATGCCGCGCACCAGCAGGATCGGCTGCTTCAGCTTCTCCGCGGCCTGGTAGAAGATCTCGTGGTCCAGCGTGTCCCCGCGCGCCTGCTGGAACGTGGCCATCATCGCCGGGTCCCAATGCCAGTACCACCGGCCGTCGCGCTGCCGCAGGTTTTTCTTCAGGCCCTGCGGATCCGCGCGGGCGGCACGTTGCGGCTGGTACGCCGCAACCACTGCGGCAGCCTCGTTCAGGCTGGCAAAACCGTCGGGGTGCGCCGTCATGAAGCCGAGGATCCGGTCCACTCCTGCGGGATTCAGGCGCGGCGCGACGTCGACCAGCACCAGCGCGGACGAGATCTCGCCGGCTTGCGTGGCGTTGGCGAGCAGCGCCGACAGGCCGCCGAGCGAGGCGCCGACGACGACCGGAGCACGGGATTCGGCGGCGGCGAGATCGATGATGTCGGTGACGAAGGAGTCGAGGTCATAGCTCGCGGGCCAGCCACTGTCGCCATGGCCGCGCAGATCGTAGGCCGTGGCGCGATAGCCGGCGTCGCCGAGCCGCGCGGCCGAGCGGCCCCATGCGTGGCGCGTCTGTCCGCCGCCGTGGAACAGCAGGATCGGCGTGCCGTCGGCAGGACCACAGGTGTTGCCCGCCAGCGCTACGCCGTCACGGCTGCGCCGGACGACCGTCGTCATAGCGTCTTCAGATACTCGATCAGCGCACGCCGCTCCGTGTCGGTGAGCACCGAGGTGAACGCGTGGCCGGCGTTGCCCTGGCTGAACTGGTGCGTGTTGTAGATCTTGCGGTTCTCGACCTGCTCCGGCGTCCATTGCGCGAACACCGGCAGGTTGCCGACGTTCCAGCCGGCGAGGACGTTTGTGTAAATCTCGTCGAGCAGGATTTGCACCGGGCTCGGGCCGTCGCTGACCGGACTGCAATCCAGGACCGGGAGTGTCCCGTCGCCGCAGGCAAGCGTCTCGAACTTCCAGCCCAGGCGGTCCTGATCGAAAGCGCGCTGCACGCTGGTGTCGAAGCCCATCACCGCGTTGGCCTGCAGGCTGGGCGCGGATACGCGCCGCCAGAGGCTGGGCCGCTCTGCCGGCTTCAGCAACGAGGCGACGTCCGGCACCGAGCCGTTGTGCAGGTATGGCGCGGTCGCCCACACGCCGTGCAGCGGCGGCGCGAGATAGCCGAGCGCGCGATCGCCGCGCAATGCCTCGCTGTTCTGGTTGCCGCAATCCTGCTGCGTGCCGGCCGTCTCCGGGTATTCGCCGGGAGCAGCGCCGCTGCGCGTGAACGATTCCAGGCGCGCGGGATCGGTGCCGATGACGGCGAGGGGCACGATGTTCCCGGCGATGCCGCCGAGCGCCGGCGTGGCGAGGTAGCCCGGATCGTTCACGTAGCGCGGTGCGTAGGCGCCGTGGCAGCTCGCGCAGGAACCGTTGCCGCCTTCGGGTTGCGGCACCGGGTTGTTCAGGCTCGCCTCCCAAAGGTTCTTGGAATGGAACAGGATCGCGCCCTGCTCCGCGAGCGCGGTGTCGACGGGCAGCGGATACGCCGGCGACTTCATCGCCAGCAGCCAGTGGTCCGCATCCTGGTCGTGCGCCTTGGTCCAGGCGTCGGTGTCGGTGGGCCCGCCGGATCCGAACAGCGGAATGTAGAACGACAGGTCCACGCGCACAGCGTCCGCGGGCACGACGCCGTCGACGAACTTGAGCGGGCGGCTGCCGAGGTTCCACCAGGCCGGCGTATCCATCGACGCCGTCGAGCCCGACGTCGGCCAGCCGACGATCTCCGCCGGCGTGCTGCCGGGCCCAGGCGGCGAGACGATGTTGGCGAACTGCGCGTTGTTGGTACCGCGGTTGGAGGCGAACAGCGCCAGCGCGAGCCCGACCTGCGCCGCGCCCGGTGTCGTCAGCCCGAACTCGCGCGCCATCACGCCGATGTCATGCAGCGAGTTGCCGCTGCCGTACTGGAACCCCAGGCCCTCGCCTTCCTCCGGCAACCCGGCTGCGCCGCTGTGGCAGGCATGGCAGGTGAAGCCGATCTTTCCGTTCCAGGTTCCGTCGGCGTTGTGCCCCTGCGTCATGAAGGGCGACAGCTGGCCGCTGCCGCCATCGGTCTGGTTGGGATCCTCGCCGGGCAACGGGTACGGATTCCGGGCCGCGGCGAGCGGCATGCCGTAGCGCTCGGCCACGAGCTGGTCGAAATTCTCCGGCCGCGACGTCATGCCCCAGAAGCGCCACACGTTGTTGTAGTCGGCGGCGTCGACGAAGCCGATGTTCTCGTCGCCTTGGAAGATGCTGCCGGAGCCTTCGCCGCCGTTGCCGAGCATCAGGCGCTTGCCGGCGTCATGGCTTGCGCGCAGCTCGCCGCAGGTCTTGGGTTGCGCCCGCTCGCCCACCAGCTCCGGATTCACGTGGCAATCCTTCCACCACGCGTTGAAGTGCACCGCCTTGCCGTCGTCGATGCCCGGTTGCACCAGTGAGCGTGGATCGGGCGGCAACGACGCGTCATCGGACTTGCCGGCGCAGAAATCGAACCATGCGTGCCCGCCATGCGAGCTGCCGAGCAGCGGCAGATCCTCGGTGAGGCCGCCGAGCACGCCGAGGTTGCACGCAGACGGATCGACGAAGCCGAGCAGCAGCGCGTCCATTTCCTTATAGGCGTCGCTGCCAACGGGCCACGGCGACCCGCCCGTGTGCGAGCGATCATCGGTGCCCGACGCCATCTTCAGGATGCGGGACTTGCCGTTGTCGTTGCGGCCGAGCCGCTCCCAGGAGTCGTGCAGGTTGGCGCGATCCTGCGAAGCGTCCTGCGACAGCATGTACAAGTGACCGTCGGGAACGTCGGCGACGCCGCCCGGCACGTGGCAGTTGCGGCAGAACGCCAGGCGCGGCTGCATGCGCGACGCGAACAGCGTGTTGCAATCCTTGACCGTGACCGAGCCACCGCCCCCGTTGCCGCCACCGATCGACGGCGTTTCCACCGGCAACGTGTAGCTTCCACACGCGCCGACGAGAACTGCCGCAAAGAGCGCGAGAAGTATGCGCATCGGACCTACAGGGTCTTCAGGTACTCGATGATTGCGCGGCGCTCCTGGTCCGTGAGCACCGACGTGAACTCGTGACCCTGGTTGCCCTGGCTATACAAGTTGGTGTTGAAGATCTTGCGGTTCTCGATGTCCTCTTCCGACATGCGCAGGCCTTCGGCACGCGGCAGGTTCCAGGTCAGGCCGACCAGCGTGTAGATATTGGCGAGGATCTGCTGCACCGGCGAGGGCGTGTTTGGATCGATCGGATTGCAGGCCAGGTACGGCTGCGAGCCGGCAGCGCCACACGGAATCTCGTCGTATCCCCAGCCGACCTTCTCGAAGTCGAAGGCGCGATCCAGATTGGTGTCGTAGCCCATGATCACCTGGCCCTCCTGGTCTGCGCGCGCGGGCGTGGACCAGCGTTTCCAGATGTTGGGCCGCTCGTGCGCGGGATCGAGCACGCCCCAGAGGTTCGGCACCGAGCCGTTGTGCAGGTACGGCGCCGCGGCCCAGATGCCCCAGAGCGGCGGCGCGAGCATGATCGGCGTCTTGTCTTCGGTGTAACCGGACGCGCCGACGCCGCAGTAGATCACCGGCTGATTCATGATCGACGGGCTGATGCTCCCGTCAGCGTTGCGCAAGCTCTGCATCGCCTCCGAATACACCGCATCGGTGCCGACGATGGACGTCGGCACGTAATACGCAGCGATGCCGGCGAGCTCGGGCGTGTCGAGATACGAGGGGTCGTGCGCGTAGCGTGGCGAGTAGGCGCCATGACAGCCCGCGCAGGAGCCGTTGCCGTCGGCGGGCCGCGCGCCCGGGTTGTTCAGCGACGGCTCCCAAAGGTTCTTCGAATGGAACAGGATCGCGCCCTGCTCGGCGAGCGCGGTATCGATCGGCCGCGGATAGCGCGGCGAGGCGACGGTTTCCGCCCAGGTCTGGAACGGAGCGGAATGCGCGTCCATCCACGCGAGCGCTTCTTCGCCGCCGCCGGAGAGGCCCTTCGTGAGGTCGTAGTACGCCGCAAGGTCGATGCGCGACGAGTCGGTCGGCAGGATTGCGCCGTGGAATTTCTGCGGGCGATAGGCGAGATTCCACCACGGCGGACTCTTGATGTTGCCGATCGCCTGGCTGAGCACGATCTTGTCGTTGAGCAGCAATTGCGGGTCGCCGTTGCTGAACAGGACGAAGGCGAGCTGGAAGAAGTCGATCGCGCCGCTGCCGCGATTGGTCGAGATAGTCACGCCCGACAGCGCCGCGTTCGTGCCGGCGCCCGCCGGCCCTTGCGCCTTGGCGAAGTCGTTGCTGGCGACGGTGAAGTCGCCGATGCTGCCGGCGCCGCCGAGCTGCGGGCCCATGCCCGGCCCGTCTTCGGCCGTGCCGAGCTGGCCGTTGTGGCAGAAGATGCAGACCTTCTCGCCGATCTGCCCGGTCCAGGTGCCATCGGCGCGGCGGATCTGCGTGAACGTCATCGGCAACTGTCCCGACCCGCCGTTGGTCGCGTTCGGATCTTCGCCGGGCAAAGGGTACGGGTTACGTCCGATGCTGCGCGGCGAGCCGTAGCGCTCCGCGACCAGCTCGTCGAAATTGTCCGGCCGCGACGGCAGGCCCCAGGCGGAGTCCCAAAGCTGGTTGTACAACTCCGCCGACAGGCCGCTCGGATTGTCGTTACCCCCCGCAAAGGAGAGTGGTGTGTTGGGCTCGCCCTGTCCGTGCGCGACGAAGTAGCCCAGCGCCGCCTGCTCGCGCAGCGCGCCGCAGGTCGCGGGTCGCGCGACGGCGTTGGGGCACGCCTTCCAGTAGGTGTTGAACGCGACCGCCTTGCCCTGGTTCACGCCGGGCACGACGAGCGTGCGCGGATCCACAGGCACGATCGCGCTGTCGTGCTTGCCTTCGCAGAAATTCGACATCGGGCTGCCGCCGCGCGGACCGCCGAGGAGCGGCAGGTCGTCGATGACGCCCCCGACCACGCCGAGGTCGCAGGCAGACGGATCCACGAGGCCGAGCAGATAGGCGTGCATCTCGACGTAGGCGGCGCTGCCCGATGGCCACGGCGTGCCGCCGGTGTGCGAGCGCGTGTCGGTGCCGGACGCCATCTTCAGGATGCGCGACGGGCCGTTGTCGTTGCGGCCGAGCCGCTCCCAGGAGTCGGTCAGGTTCGCGCGATCCTGCGTGGAATCGGACGACAGCATGAACAGCTTGCCTTCCGGCACGTCGGCCACGCCGCCGGGGACGTGACAGTTGCGGCAGAACTCAAGGCGCGGCTGCACCCGCGAAGCGAACAGCGTGTTGCAGTCCTTCACCGTCACCGAACCTGCGTTGCCGCCGCCAGTGCCGATGGGTCCCGTCTCCACCGGCAGCGTGTAGCTGCCGCAGGCGGCGCAGAGCAAGGCAAGGAGACAGGCGAGCGAGCGGTTCATCCGGGATTGCGCGGGTTTGAGAGTGCCAACGATAGCTCTTGCCGATTATATGACATTTGTCAATTCAAGTAATCTGGTCGTTTCCGGGGGTGAGCACTTGATCAGTCCTTCTCATTTGGCACGCTGGAGTGCGCAGCTCTGGCTGGCCGTCCTGCTTCTGGCCGGCACGCAAGCCGCGGCCGCCCACGATTACCTGTCCGTGGCCTCCAGCGGCGCCAGCATCGCCTACACGGACTACGGTTCCGGCGAGCCGGTGATCCTGCTGCACGGCTTCGCGTCGGACTATGCGCGGGCGCTGGGCAAGATCGGCGACCTGCTCAGCCGCGACTTCCGCGTCATCGGCATCGATCAGCGCGGGCATGGTCGCAGCGACAGGCCGCACGGCGAAGACGCTTACGGAAAACACATGGCGAGCGACGTCCTGGCGGTGATGGACAAGCTGCGGATCCCCAAGGCGCACGTCGTCGGCCATTCGATGGGCGGCGCGGTGGCGATGTATCTCGTCGCCAACCATCCCGACCGCTTCCTCTCCGCGGTGACGATCGGCAATGGCCTGTTCACGCAAGGCGAGCTGACGCTCATTGGCTGGCTGATGCGCGGCTCCTTCGCCTGGAACCGCGTGAAGGCGCTCTTCGGCGGCGACGATCCCTACGACCGTCCGGAGAACGACCGCGTCGCGCTGCTGCTCGTCGTGGCGAGTCTCAAGGAACTGGCGGTCACGCAGCAGCAGGCCGTGGATCTCAAGGTGCCGGTGCTGGCGCTGCGTGGCGGTCCCGAGGACGATCCGCGCGACACCGTCGAGCGGCTCGCCGCGGTCAATCCATCCGTGAAGATGATCCGGGTCGAATCGGAAGATCACATGAGCATGCTGACGAGCAAGAAGCTCGAGCAGGAAATCAAGGCGTTCTTGCAGCGCACCCCTGGCTAGAGACGGCGCGCATGGCGCGCCCTACGAGCGCTATCGCCGAAGCCAGGGATTCAGCTCCGGCGGTGGCGCCTTCGGCTCTCGGCGCTCGGCGACTTGCGGCTCCGGCGCCGACTCCGCATCGCCGCGTTGCGGCAGCAATCCGCGCAGCTCGTGCGGCTGCAGGTCGCGCCACTGGCCGGGCTTCAAGTTCCCCAGCTGGATGTTGACGAAGCGCACGCGCTGCAGACGCCGCACGCCGTAGCCGAACACGTCCAGCATGCGGCGGATCTGCCGGTTGAGGCCCTGCGTCAGCACGATGCGCAGCATGTTCGCGTTGATCCGGGTGACGACGCAGCGCTTGGTCGTCTCGCCAAGCTCGGGCAGGTGCACGCCGCGCGCGAGGCTGCCGATCAGCTTGTCGGTGACCGGCCGGTCGACGGTGACGACGTACTCCTTCTCGTGGCGGTTCTCCACGCGCAGCAGCTCGTTGACGATGTCGCCATCGCTGGTCAGCAGGATCAGTCCTTCGGATTCCTTGTCCAGGCGGCCGATCGGGAAGATGCGCGCCGGATGGTTGACGTGGTCGGTGATGTTGTCGCGCTCGGAGCGATCGGTCGTGCAGACGATGCCGACCGGCTTGTTCAGCGCGATGTAGACGTGCGGCTTCTCGCGCTGGCCGATGCGCTTGCCGTTCAGGCGCACGTCGTCGCCCTCCTCGACCTGGGTGCCGAGGTCCGCGCGGCGGCCGTTGACCTTCACCCGGCCCTGCTCGATGAAGCGGTCGGCCTCGCGGCGCGAGCAGATGCCGGTCTCCGAGATGAACTTGTTCAGGCGCATGCCGCGATTGTCCGTCAGGGCGCGCGGAAGAGGTAGCGGGGCGCCGATGTGCGGCGCAGGAAGGCCGCGCGCGTGTCGTCGAAGTCCTGGATGCGCGCGTCCGGCCAGTAGCCGTTGAAGACCGGCGAGGCGAAGAAGCCGCCTTCGGTCCAGTCGTACGAGATCAGGGACGTCAGGCCGATGTCGTACTCCTCGATCAGGTCGAAGTAGCCGTCGATCCAGGCCACGCTCTCCTCGCCGGAGTCGGCACCGATGTACACCGGCGTGGACTCGCCGATCATCAGCGGCAGGCCCATCGCGCGCGCCTCGTCGAGCAGCTCGCGCGTGCGCTGCTCGTACGCGGCCTTGGCGCCGGCCGATCCCTCGCCGAAGCAGCAGGCATCGCCCCAGTACGAGATCGCGAATGCGTCGACGTACCCGTCCCCGGGATAGAACAGCGAGATCGGCTGCAGGTCGTCGACCGGGATCACCGATCCCGACAGCAGGCCGGCGGCGATGCGCGCGAGCACGTCGGGTCGATCGAAGCCGCCGATCGTGCCGACCGCGCCCGAGTAGTCGAGCGCGCGCCAGAACGCGCCGGCCGAGTGCCAGACCAGCTGCAGGTTGTGCACGCAGCGCGATCGCAGCACGTCGGCGACGCGCCGGTAGGCGGCCTGGTAGACCGGCGCCGGCCCGTACTGGCCGCCGAGGAGATCGAACTCGTAGCCGGGGCGCAGGTAGACGATCGTCGGCTGGCGGCGGATCCAGTCGCCCAGAATCGCGAGCTGCTCGTCGTAAGAGCCGAGCGCCACCTGCGCGCCGCGCGGCAGCGTCGGCGTCGACACCGCGCCGAACGACAGGCCGATCTGGTAAACGAGTCCCGGGTAGTCGCGCGCCTCGCGCTCGATGTCGTCGAGCTGCGCGCTGAGCGTCGCCGCGTCGCTGAAGAGTTCCACGTACCACATCGCCCCGGCGGGCTGCCTGCCGGTGCCCCGCGCGAAGTCGGCGACGCGGTCGATGCCGCTCTGGCCGACGACGATCAGCGTCTGGCCGGGCGGCACGCGTCCCAGGCGCAGCGCCTGATCCTGCAGCGGCGTCAGCGCCGCGCACTCTGCGGGATCGTCCGGGCCGCCGACCGCTGGCGCGGATTGGTCCGCGTCATTGCCGCAGCCGATCAGCAGCAGGCCCACGCAAGCGGCAAGCAGGGGGCGCACGTCAGAACGCGTAGGACACGCTCACCGAAAGGTTGTCGCGGTCGGCGTAGGTGTTCTCGCGGCCGCCTCCCCAGTAGATCTGGTAGTTGAAGCGCGCAGCCAGCGCCTCGCTGATGCTGACCTCGGCGCCCGCGTCGACCTGCTTGCGGCCCTCGACGAAGTTCTGGTACGGCATCGGCGCGATGCCGCCGACGTCCCACTGCAGGATCAGCGTCGGCATGACGTTCCAGCCGAACACCACGTCGTTGTACTCGCCGCGGATCAGCGAGCGCACGCCCCAGGAGAACGGATCGGCGAAGCCGGAGCGCTGGCGCGTGGGATTGAGGTGCGCGTAGTTGCGCTCGCCCGGCGCGGAGACATTCTCGTCCTGGCCTTCGCTGGCGTGCGTGCGGTTGGGCCCGTTGCCCTCGAACTGCAGCACGCTCTTGTCTGGCATGTTGTAGACGTGGGTGAAGCCGACCTCGCCGATGACGATGACCTGGTCGGCGCCGATCACGTTGGAGAACGCCTTGATCGCCGTCAGATCGAACTGACCCACCTTGAGGCGCTCGTAGCCAGGGATCACCTGGTGCGGCTGCACGACGCCGTAGTTGCGGTACTTGGCGAGGTAGCTCGGCACCGCGTCCTCGTAGCTGGGGAAGGACGAGCGGCCGAGCTCGGCCAGGTCCTCGAACAGTCCGACCGTTGCCGCCAGCTGCGCCAGCAGATCTGTGTCGACCGGCGTCACGTCGGTGCGCTCCGCCGGGAACGCCGGCTGCAGCGCCGTGAAGATCAGGTCGTTGATCTGGATCTGCAGCGGCAGGTTGGGACGGTACGAGTACTCGCCGGCCAGCGACAGCGAGCCCAGGTTGGTGTTGAAGCTGATGCCGTACATCTGGATGTCTTCGGGATAGTCCAGCCAGATGCGGAACGTGTCGACCGGCAGGGGCTCGCGCTCGGGATTGTGCTGGTCCTGCCGCCCCAGCAGGCGGCCGTTGAAGCCACGGCATGCGATGAACGCGCCGGAGGCCCCGCCTGTGGCGCTGGGCGGCGCGTTGCGCGTGCACGACTCGTCGGCCGCGGCGGCGCTCGCGATCGGATAACGGCTGTGATAGTTCAGGAAATACAGGCCGAGCTCGATGCCGTCGTTCCACGGCATCAGCCAGTTGAAGCGCGCGCCGTACTGGCCCATGTCGCGCGGCTCGTGCGGCGGGTCCGGATAGACCGTGAGGCTGGTGCTGCTGACCAGCGAGATCGGGCCGTTGACGCGCTGGCGCTGGTCGGGATCCTCGCCGTGGTTGCCGAGCGTCACCGCGGCGTAGCGGCCCTTGATGATGTCCTGGTCGCCGAAGAAGCTGCCGTTGGGATCGGGCTGCACCGCCTGCCACTTGAGCTGATAGAAGAGCTCGGCCGAGGTGGACTCCGTGAGGCTCGAGCCCAGCACGATGCCCGGCACGGGGCGGAACACCTCGCTGATCTCGAAGCCGGGCGTGTGCAGGATCACCGAGCTCGGCGAGTTGATCTCGGCGACGGAGTTGCGCGCGATCAGCGTGCTCTCGCCCCAGCGCACCGTCTGTGAGCCGACGGAGATCTGCGCGCTGCGCCCGAGCCAGTCGAACGCGCGAGAGACGTACGCGTCGTAGACGTCGACGCCGCGCGCGTACTCGCGCTCGATGCTGGAAGGACGACCCGTGCGCTCCGCCTGGAAGCGCGTGTCGTTGTGGCGCTCGCGGAAGTCGGCGTTGACCGGGTCGTAGTAACCGATCACGCGCAGGCGCGCCAGCCAGTTGCCCCACGTGGCGACCGAGTCGACCGACAGTCGGTTGCTGGCAGCGACGAGGTCGAACTGCTCGTAGTTCATATTGCCGTTGTCCGTGTTGATGCCGGAGAACGCGCCGGGAGCATCGACCAGCCGCTGGTTGGGCTCCGGATCGCCGGAGAGCGACAGGCAGCTGTCGACGTCGCACAGATGACTCTGTCCCGGCACGTTGAGCTTGCCGAGCAGGTCATTGCTCGGCTCCTCCATGCGCATCATCACGCCGCTGGTGATGCGATTCTTGACGTTCAGGCTGAAGTCGCCGGACTGCCACTCGAGCGCAAGTGCAGGACACGCTGCCGACAGCAGCGCCACAGCGAAACCGAAACGGACGCCGCTCACGCTCATGTCGTCACCCTGGCAGCGCGTTGCTGGAATGCCTGCAGCACGGACTCGATCGGCGGCTCGAGCTTGAGGCCCGCGCTGTTCAGGAAGCCAGCCACCATCACGTAGTGCCCGACCAGGATGACGATCTCGATCAGCAGGCGCTCGTTGTAATGCGCCGTCAGCGCGCGCCAGGTCGCCTCGCCCACCACTTTGTCGCGGACCAGCTCGTCGCAGGCGGCGAGCAGCAGGCGGCGCCGCTCTTCGACGAACGACTGCGGCGCCTGCGCGGCGCGCACGACGTCGGCATCCGTCAGGCCCACGCGCAGGCCGATGTCGACGTGCTGTCCCCACTCGTAGCGGCTGCGGCAGTTCCAGCCGGTGCGCAGGATGACGAGCTCGCGCTCCTGCGCGGGCAGGCGCCCGCCCGGCATCAGGCGCGAGGCGAAGAACAGCCACGGCCAGAACAGCCGCGCGTTGATGTGGAAAACGGTGAACACGTCCGGCAGCTGGCTGCGGCCGAAGCGTCGCGCCGCGAAGGACAGCGCGCGCAGCACGAAGCCGTGCCGGCTTGGCGGCGGCACGCCGATGCGCGGCCCGGCGTCGATCCAGCCGCCCGGCGGCGCCAGCGCGTCGGCGCTCATTGCGCGACCTGCGTCGCGGCGCCGGCGCGCACGACCTTGCGCAGGCGCCGGTTGAGCAGGCGCATGACCTGCTCGTACAGGCCAGGCGAACTTGCGCTGGAACCAGTAACCGATGCGCACGTCTAGCGACGTGAAGACCATGTACTTGCGTCGATGGATGCCGCGCAGGATCGCCGTCGCGGCGACCTCGGGCGTCACCGCGTGGCGCACGAACTGCTGGCGCGTGGCGTTCCATTCGGGATTGCTGCGGTCGATGCCGTGGATCTCGATGGTCTCGACCAGCCCGGTGCGCACGCCGCCGGGACACACGAGCGTAACGTCGATGCGATGGCGCTCCAGGTCGAAGCGCAGCACCTCGCTGATGCCGCGCAAGCCGAACTTGCTGGCGCTGTAGGCCGCGTGCCAGGGCAGCCCGAACAAACCCGCGGCAGAGGACACGTTCACCAGGTGGCCGCCGCGCCGCGCCGTGATCATCGGCGGGATGAAGCACTCCATCACGTGGACCGGGCCCATCAGGTTCACGTCGATCAGCTTGCGCCAGCGCGCCATCGGCATGGTGTCGATACCGCCCCAGATGGCGATGCCGGCGATGTTCATCACCACGTCGAGGCTGCCGTGCGCCTTGTGGATGTCGTCCGCGAACGTGCGCACCGCGTCGTAATCGGCGACGTCGAGCGCGCGCTTGAAAGCGACGCGACCGCCCGCCGCGGAGATCTCCGCGGCGACAGCGTCGAGCGCCGCGGCGTTGATGTCGGTGAGATACAGCTCGGCGCCCTCGCGGGCGGAGGCGATGGCGGTGGCGCGGCCGATGCCGCTGGCCGCGCCGGTGATCAGGCACTTCTTGTCCTTCAGGCTCTTCATTTGCGATCCGGCTCCTCGAATGCACCCTCGGCGCCCGCGGACAGGTCGCGCCCGGCGTGGCGCAGCTCCTCGCGCGAGAAGAAATGCGCGAGCGCGGGCAGCACCACGATCGCGCCGATCATGTTGGCGGTGAACCCGAAGATCAGCAGCACGCCCATGTCGCGCTGGAACTGCAATTTGGAGAAGAGCCACATGGCGACGCCGGTGGCCAGGCCCACGCCGGTGAAGAGCGTGGCCTTTCCGGTCGAGCGCATCTTCTGGTAGTAGGCCTCCTCCAGCGACATGCCGCGCCGCAGCCCCTGCGCCACCACCGAGTAGCTGTAGATGCCGTAGTCGACGCCGATGCCACAGGCGAACGCGAGCACCGGCAGGGTCGCGACCTTCTGGCCGATGCCCATCGCCGCCATCACCGCGTAGCCGAGCAAGGTCACCATCGACAGCGGCAGGATCACGCAGAGGACGCCCGACAGCGTGCGGAACGACAGCCACAGGAACAGGATGATCACGCCGTAGACCCAGGCGACGACCGGCAACTCGTTGCGCCGCACTTCCTCGTTGGTGGCGGCCATCACGCCGATGTTCCCGGACGCGAGGCGGAAGGTGACGCGCTTGTCCTGCTGCAGCTCGGCGGCGTAGCGCTGCACCGCGTCGGTCAACGCGGTGATGGTCTGCGCCTTGTGATCGGTGGTGAACACGAACAGCGCCAGCGCCGAGCAGGTGGAGTTGAGGAACCCGGTGGTGGTCGGCACGAGCGAGGTGACCTGCGCCAGCGCCTGCGGCTGCCGCGGCACGACCTCGGCGTCGAGGCGACCCTCGTTCAATCCCGAGTGCGCGACCTTGGACAATTCCAGCAGCGACAGGACGTCGCGCACGCTGGGATGGTTGGTCATGTACCAGCTGAAGCGGTCGATCTCCGACATGACGCCGTAGTCGACGCAGCCGTCGTCGAAGGACTCGGCGATCACCTTCAAGTGGTCCACGCCCATGGTGAAATGCCGCGAGATGATCCGCGCGTCCTGGTTGAAGCGCGAGTCGGGCTTGAGCTCGGGCACGCCCTCGGTGGTGTCGCCGATCTGCACGCGGTGGTACTGGCTGGCGCCGAACACCGAGAGCAGCGTGCAGACCGCCACGACGATGGTCGCCGGCCCGCGCCGCGTCAGCACCGCCATGCGACGGAACACCGAGTCGCCGATGCGGCCGCGCAGCTCCTGCGCCGCGCGGAATTTGTCCGGGTTGGGCAGGCGCAGGTACGACAGCACGATCGGCAGCAGCACCTTGTTGACGATGATCACGCCGAGCATCCCGAACGCGGCGTTGAACGACATCTCGCGGATGATCTGGATGTTGATCAGGTAGATGGTCGAGAAGCCGGCGACGTTGGTCAGCAGCGCCACCACGCCGGGAATCGCCAGCGACCGGAACGTCGCCAGCGACGCCTGGTACGGCGTCGCGTCGCGGGTCGACACCTCGTTGGCCCAGGCGCTGACGTACTGCACGCCGTGGCTCACCGACACGGCCATGATCAGGAACGGCACCAGCATCGCGAACGGGTCCAGCCCAAAGCCGAACGCGTGCAGCAAGCCCAGCTCCCAGGTGCAGGCGACCAATGACGTGGCGACGACCAGCTGCGCCAGGCGCAAGGATCCGACGTAGAGCCAGAGCAGCAGGCCCGTGAGCACCAGCGCGACCACGAACAGCGCGCCGACCTCGAACGACGCCTTGGTCATGTCGTCGACGACCTTGGCGAAGCCGACGATGTGGATCGAGACGTCGTCGTTCTCGTACTTGGCGCGGATGGCTTCGAGCGCGTCGCCGACCTTGACGTAGTCCAGGCTCGCATTGGCGCCGATGCTGGGAGATAGCGCCTGGCCGAGCGCGCGCAGGCGCTCGCCAAGCGGTGCGCCAGCCGTCTGCTCCCACACGGCTTTGGCGCGCTCGCGGGGCGACAGGCGCGACAGCGCGACGTCGCTGGTCGTGCCGCTGGTGGGATCGTTCTCGAGGAGCTCGAGCTGCACCAGCGCCGTTGTCTGGTCCTCGGACACCAGGCGGCCGATGACGCTGGCCTTGCCGACGTTGCGGCGGATGCGCTGCATCATCTCCGGCGTCGGCGCGTAGCTCGACGGCACCACGTTCTCGCCGGAGAGGCCGCCCTCGACCACCTCGATGTAGAGGATGCTCGGCGAGAAGATCGACGTGACGCGCGAGCGATCGGCCCCGGGGATGTAGAAGGCGTCGTCGGCGACCTGCCGCAGCGTCTCCATGAAAGCCGGCTGGTAGATGTCGCCGCGGTTGTTGTGCAGGGCGATGAGCACTGTGTTGGCGCCGCCGAAGTCGCGGTAGTACTCCATGAACGTGTGCATGTACGGGTGCTGCTTGGGCACCATCTTCAGCCAGCCGGCGTCGGGCTTGAGCTGCGCCGCGTGCCAGCCGAAGAACGCCGTCATCAGCACCAGCACCGCCAGCGTCGCGCGGCGCCAATGGAAGATCGGCACCTCGACGATCTTGAGGATCCGCCGGGTGAATCCGGTCGACACGGTCTGCGCGGTCACGGCGTTTTGTAGGGCGCGCCATGCGCGCCGGCTGTCGGGGACGCACCCAAGTCCTGCACACCGCGGCGACCGACTGCCAGCAGCCGGCCGCGGAACACCGCCGCTTTGACAATCGTCTCGGTGGCCGGCGTCGGCAGCGGCGTCAGCGTGCCGGCGGCGGCGTCGAGCGTTTCCGCGGCGCCGTTGAAGCCCACCAGCAGTGCGTGCTGCGGGTCCATCGGCAAGGCACCGTAAAGACTGTCGCGGCGCGGCTCCACCACGCGCCGCCAGCCGCGCGCGCCGATGGCCGCCGCGTCCTCGAGGTTCTCGCGCGTGTAGGGATCCCAGGCTTCCGGCTTCATGCGCGGACACTTGGCGAGGTCATCGGCGATGAACACGTTGCCGCGCATGCCGAACGCGACCAGGCCGTTGTCGCCATGCGGCACGGCGCCGAAGAAAGAGCCGCCGTACGGCGAGTCGAGCAGCTCCCAGGTCGCGCCGGCGTCGGCCGATACCGCGACCAGGCCACGCTCGCCGGCCGCGACCAGCGCGCCACCGGGCAGGCGCAGCAGCGCGTTGAGGTGCATGCCGATGCCACTGAGGACGTTGTCGACCGCGCTCCACGTCGCGCCGCCGTCCTGCGTCTGATACCAGCTGCCGTAGGCGCCGACGGCGATGCCGTGGCCATCTTCGAGGAACAGCACGTCGTACAGCGCGCGCCCCTCGTCGTCGTGATGCCGCAGCGTCCAGCTCTGGCCCGCGTCGCGCGTCTCCAGGATCGTCGCGTCGTAGCCGAGCGCCCAGCCGTGACGATCGTCCACGAAGCGCACGCGCGTGAGCATGGTGCTCACCGGCACGCTGCGCTGCTCCCAGGCCTTGGCGTCGGCGGAGGTGAGGATCACCCCTTCCTGTCCGACGACCACGACGCCATCCTTCAGCGCCGCGATGTCGAGCAGGCGGTTGTGCGCAGCCTTGGCCGCCGGCAGCGCTGGTGCGGGCGCGGCCGCCGCGGATGTGGCCACGCATAGCGCGGCCAGCAACGACACAACTTTCATTTCGCGCGCGACTTGCGCTGCAGCGAGCCCGGCGAGAAGTACTCGTCGCCGTAGCTGACCTCGAAGTCGCTGATGACGTCCTCGTTGGAGAGCGCGGTGATGAAGTAACGCTTGCTCTGCAGGTCGTAGATCACTTCCGGGATGCCGGTGACCGTGGGGATGAATGGCACCGTCAGCAGGTGCGCCTCCTGCACTTTCCACAGCGCGCCGCGATCGTCGTAGCAGTCGACCGCCGCGATCGCCCAGGAATCCTCGTCGATGTAGAAGCGCCGCTTGCCGAAGCGATGGCGCAGGCCCTTGCGCAGGGTCGCTTCGACCACCCACACGCGATGCAGCTCGTAGCGCGCCAGGTCCTGGTTGATGTGGCCGGCGCGGATGATGTCCTTGTACTTGAAGGTCGGCGAGTTCAGCAGCCAGGCGTTGTACGGGATCAGGAGCTCGCGCTTGCCGAGCAGCTTCCAGTCGTAGCGGTCGAGCGCGCCGTTGAACACGTCGATCTGGTCGTTGAACTGCTCGCCGTCGGAGCCGATGGAAGGATTGTCGTAGCCGACGTCGGGCGCGCGGTTCACGCGGCCCAGGCCCGGCGTGTAGATCCAGGCGGCGCGCGTGTTGCCGGCGCCGCCGGCGGTCTCGTGCACCAGGATGATCTGCCCGGCGACGCGCGGCGGCGACAGCACTTCCTGCAGGTAGAGCGCGAAGATCTTGTTCTTGCCGATGCTCGCCGGCTCCTTCAGGTTCGCGTACTTGAACTTCACGTCCTCGAGCAGCTTGCTGATCTTGTAGCTGCCGTCGGCCTTGACGATCGCCTGGTTGTTGTAGCGCTTCACCGCCGAGCCGCGGAATTTGAGCTTGTGGTTCCAGATCGGCTCGGCGCCGGACTTGGGGATCGGGAACGGGAAGCCGAGCTCGGCGCCCTGCACGTCGTCGGTGCCGTTGAGCGAGGCGCGCGTGGCGTTGGTGACGGTCGCCTTGATGATCGCGTCGGGATAGAACGAGTTCCGTGCCGACGGGTAGACGATCATCTTGTAGTCCGGATAGGTCGCGAACATCGCGCGATGCCCTTCCGTCAGCTGCCCCTTGTACTCATTCAGGTTGGCGTTGGTGACGACGTAGAGCGGCTTGATCGAGTCGATCATCGTCGTCGCCTTGCCCGGCGTGCGGTACTCCAGGAAGCCGCGCACGTACGACGGCATGTACTTCATCACCAGCGTGTTGGCGCTGACGCGCGCCTTGGGGTTGTCCACCAGGCCGACGATCTCCAGCATCGGCCCGACGCCGAAGGCCTGGGTCAGCCGCGACAGGAAATCCGGATGGCCCGCCTTCACCGCCTGCACGGCCGCGACGATGTCGTCGGTGAGCTGGGGCAATTTCAGCTTCTTCTGCTTGACCTGGTCGATGAGGCCGTCGACGCTCTTGCCGCCACGCGCGGCCAGGGTCTTGTTGAACTCGGCCTTGAGGCCGGCGTCGGCGGACAGCATGGCGCGGACCAGCTCGAGCACGCGGTCGGCCTTGGCCGGCTCCGCGTCCATGATCGTCTGGCCCTGCGTCAGGAAGTCGGCGGTGACCGAAGGGTCGGTCAGCATCTGCTGAATGTCCTTGACCAGCCGCACGCGCAGGTCCTCGAGGTTCTGGCGCGTGAGCTTCAGCATCTCCGGCGCGAACGACTCGCGCCCGACCCAGGCAGGGATGGTGCCGGCGGCGTTGCCGGCGCGCTCGGCGCCGACCTCGGTCAGCTCCTTGCCCAGGCGCGCAGCCTCGGCTGCGGAAACGCCGGCCTGCGCGGGCGCGGGCAGCGCTGCTGCGCAGGAGACCAGGAACAGCGCACACCGCATCGCTCGTGTCATCGCCGCGCTCCTCTCTATCGCTCGTCGGGGAACCGCGCGGCTCTGTGACATACCGACCGCTTGTCCTGTATGTTATGGGGCATGCCCGCCGCCCGCAAGCCCGCCGTCCGCCCTGCCCGCCGCGCCGCCCGCCACAGCCAGGCCCAGCGGAGCGCCGCCATGCGCCGCAAGCTGATCGAGGCGACGCTCTGGTGCCTGGCCCATCGCGGCTACGCCGGCACCGGCGTGCGCGAGGTCTGCGCTCGCGCGCGCGTCTCGCGCGGCGCCTGGCACCACCACTTCCCCAGCATGAACGCGCTGATCCTGGAAAGCGCGCAGCACCTCTTGTCGCAGGTCTACGAGCGCCTGGGCAAGCTGATGCAATCCTGGGCGCAGGCCGGCGATCGCATGCCCGCGATCGTCGAGGCCGCCTGGACGGAGTTCTTCCGCAGCGACGTCAACGACGTTTACCTGGAGCTGCTGCTCGCCAGCCGGCGCAACCCCAAGCTGGCGCGCACGCTGCGCGACGTCGCCGCGAGCCTGGACCAGACCGTGGACGGCACGGCGCGCCGCTTCTTCGACGCGCAGCCCGGCGCGGTGAGCTCCCCTGCCGAGATCCTGATGTTCAACCGCTGGATGCTGCGCGGACTGGCGCTCGACGCGCACCTGGTGCCGCCATCGCGCATCGAGGGCTATCTCGCAGGCTGGGGCCGGCTTGTTAGCACGCAGCTGCGCGCGGGATTCGGAGGTGGCGCGTGAAAGCGCGTGCGCTCGTCACGCTGGCGCTCCTGGGCGCGCTCGCCGGCTGCGGCGGCGGCCACGCGGACCCGACGGCGCCGCCTACGGAAGAGCCCGGCACCCCGACCGGCGACTTCGTCACCAAGGACGAGCGCCTGGTCCTCTCCGACGGCATCTCGCTGCTGACGCGCGTCGGCGGCACCGGCACGCTGGATCCGCGCCCCGTGATCGTCGAGTTCAGCCCGTACTCGCCGGGCTGCTGCGCGTCGTTCGCCGGCCCGGACTACAACTACCTGCAGGTGCACATCCGCGGCACCGGCGACAGCGACGGCGGCTTTGACGCGCTGGGACCGCGCACGCAGCAGGACGTCGTGGAGGTCCTCGAGTGGGCCTGCCACCAGCCGTGGAGCAACGGCAACCTCGGACTGTTCGGTTTCTCCGCCAGCGCCATCACCGTCTACAACTCGCTGCACCTGAAGCTGCCCGATTGCGTGAAGGCGGCCGTGCTCGGCGCCGGCACGCACGAGCTGTATCGCGACCTCCTGTATCCCGGCGGCATCCCCAACCTCGTCGCCGGCACCGCGGTGCTGGTCGGGATCGGCGGGCCGGCGGCAGCGCAGAGCTTCAGCCGCGCGGGGCGGGATCCGCAGACCAGCATGTTCGACCCGACCCTGGCGATGTTCGGCGTCGGCCTGGATTACATCCAGCACCCGACGCTGGACGACTGGTGGCGCGAGCGCGGCATGCGCGGCGACGTCAACGGCCTGCCGATCCTGATGCTGACGAGCTTCTACGACGTCGAGCCGCGCGGCCCGTTCCAGGCCTTCCAGGAATTGCGCGATCGCGGCGCGCACATGCTGATCGCCGGAGGGCACGACGGCGCGCCGCAGGGAACCGAGACGCTGCGCTTCGACGAGCAGAAGCGCTGGTACGACCGCTGGCTGCGCGGCCTCGCGACCGGCGTCGAGAGCGATGCGCCGGTGCGCATGCTGCTGTCGAACGGCGATCGCACCGATTATCTCGCCGGCGATTTCGTCCGGATCGACGCGGCAGGCTGGCCGGTGCCGGGCACACGCTGGATCGCGCTCGCGCTCGATGCCGCGCGTAGCGGCACGGCGCGCTCGCTCAACGATGGAACGCTCGCGTTCGAGGTGCCTTCGCAAACCGCGACGCAGCTCCTGCCGGAGATCCCGTCGCTGCCGCTCGCGACCGATCCGTACACCACCGCGGTCGTCGGCGGCACCGGCGCGGGTGCGTATTCGTTCAACACATTGTTCACCGCGATCCCGCAGCTGGACGACATGACGCTGGTCGAGCCGCTGTCGCTGTCGTACACCACCGCGGCGCTCGATGCCGACGTGACGATGGTGGGGCCGGCGAGCCTGGAGCTCGCGCTGTCGAGCACCGCCGCCGAGAGCGATCTCTACGCCGTGATCGCCGACGTCTGGCCCGACGGCAGCGCGCATCCGGTCTCGGCCGGCCGGCTGCGCACGTCCTTCCCGGACATCGACTTGTCGCGCTCGCTCACCGACGCAAACGGCAACGTCGTTCAGCCGTACGGCATCTACGACACCAAGAAGCCCGCGACGCCGCTGGCGCAGCGTCGCTATTCGATCGAGTTCTGGCCGATCGGCAACCGCTTCCGCGCGGGCCATCGCGTGCGCCTGTACCTGGTCGGCGTGTCGGCCTATCACCTGCCTGCGGGCCTGGCGCTCGATCGCGTCGCCGTGGGTGGGGCCGGCGGCTCGCGGCTGCTGGTGCCGATCGTCCCGTGAAGAGGAAAGCACATTGGAAACGATGAACAAATCGGGGCCAACGGCCCCTCCTACATACGAAGCGATCATCGTCGGTGCCGGCTTCGGCGGCATGGGCGCCGCGATCCAGCTCAAGCGCTTGGGCATCGACTCGATCCTGATGCTCGAGCGCGCCGACGACCTGGGCGGCACCTGGCACCTCAACACCTATCCGGGACTGGCGGTCGACATCGTCTCGCTCAGCTACTCGTACTCGTTCGAGCCCAATCCCAACTGGTCGCGCCTGTACGCGCCGGGCCGCGAGCTCAAGGCCTACGCGCAGCACGTCGCCGACAAGTACGACCTGCGCCGCTTCATGCGCTTCGGCACCAGCGTGGAGAGAGCCGACTACGACGCGTCGGCCGGCATGTGGCGCGTGCAGCCGACGGGTCAGCCGCCGGTGACGGCGCGCTTCCTGGTGCTGGCCACTGGCTTCCTGTCGCAGCCCAAGCGGCCGGACATTCCCGGCGTCGACTCCTTCGCCGGCAAGGTGATCCACACGGCGGAGTGGGATCACACCTTCGATCTCACCGGCAAGCGCGCGGCGATGATCGGCACCGGCGCGAGCGCCGTGCAGGTGATGCCGAAGATCGCCGACAAGCTCGCGCATCTGGACGTCTACCAGCGCACGCCGATCTGGGTCCTGCCGCGCACCAATCCGCGCATCCCGGGCTGGCTGCAGAAGCTCTTCGCGCGCGTGCCGCTGGTGCAGCGCTACTTCCGCTGGTGGAGCGACACGATCCTGGAATTCATCATGGTCGGCGGCGTGCTGCACAACCGCCAGTTGCCGTTCCTGACGCGGATGGTGGAGCGGGTGTGCAAGCGCTTCCTCGCGCACCAGGTGAAGGACCCGGAGCTGCGCCGCAAGCTAACCCCGGACTACAGCTTCGGCTGCAAGCGGCCGACGTTCTCCAACCGCTACTTCAGGACCTTCACGCGCGACAACGTCGCGCTGGTGACGACGCCGATCGCGCGCATCGAGCCCGACGCGATCGTCACCGCCGACGGCCAGCGCCGGGCCATCGACACGCTGGTGCTGGCGACCGGATTCAACCTCTGGCAGAAGGGCAACTTCCCCGCCTTCGACGTCGTCGGCCGCGGCGGCGTGGAGCTGGGCGACCTGTGGAACCGCAACCACTACCAGTCCTACGAAGGCATCACCGTGCCGGGCTTCCCCAACCTGTTCAACATCCACAGCCCGTACCTGGTACAGCGGCTTCTGCTACTTCAACACCATCGAGATCCAGATGCGGCACATGGACCGCTGCCTGAAGGAAATGCGCCGTCGCGGCGCCGCGACCTTCGAGCCGACGCCAGAGGCGCAGGCGCGGTTCGTCGCGCTGATGCACAGCCGCGCCGCCGACACCGTGTTCAGCGCGGGGCAGTGCGCGACCGCCAACAGCTACTACTTCAACCAGCACGGCGAGGCCACCTTGTTGCGCTTGTCCTCGGCGCTGGCGGCGCTGCGACGCGCGGGCCGCTTCCCGCTCGACGATTACCGCTTCGCTTAGAGTGCGGCGCATGCCCACGCTCTTCGACCCGATCCGGGTCGGCAACCTCACGTGCCGGAACCGCATCTGGATGGCGCCGCTGACGCGGGGTCGCGCCACGCGCGATCACGTTCCCACCACGCTCATGGCAACGTACTACGCGCAGCGCGCGTCGGCGGGGCTGATCCTGAGTGAGGCCACGCACATCTCGATCGAAGGCAGCGGCTGGCCCTATGCTGGCGGGCTGTGGGGCGACGCACACGTTGCGCACTGGCGCACGGTCACCGACGCGGTGCACGCCGCCGGCGGACGCATCTTCGCGCAGCTCTGGCACATGGGCCGCGTGGTGCACCCGTCGCTGCACGGCGTGCAGCCGGTGTCGGCGAGTGCGACGCTCGCGCCCGGCAAGGCCCACACCTACGAGGGCAAGCAGCCGTACGTGCAGGCGCGCGCGCTCGAGCTGCAGGAGATCCCCCGCGTGATCGGCGATTACGCGACCGCGGCGCGCAACGCCATCGCCGCCGGCTTCGACGGCGTGCAGCTGCACGCCGCCAACGGCTACCTGATCGACCAGTTCCTGCGCGACTCCAGCAACCTGCGCACCGACGCGTACGGCGGGTCGATCGACAACCGCATTCGCCTGCTGCGCGAAGTGGTCAGCGCCTTGATCGACACGGTCGGCGCGGATCGCACGGCCGTGCGCCTGTCGCCCAACGGCGAGATCCAGGGCGTCGACGACAGCGACCAGGCGTCGCTGTTCACCGCCGCGGCGGTGATGCTCGATCGTCTCGGCATCGTCTTCCTGGAGCTGCGTGAGCCTGGGCCCACCGGCACCTTCGGCACCTCCGATCGCCCGCCGGTGGCGCCGCTGATCCGCAAGGTCTTCAAGCGCGCGCTGGTCTTGAACTCCGACTACGACCTGCAGCGCGGACAGGAGGCTCTGGCCAGCGGTGCTGCGGACGCGATCACTTTCGGCCGCAAGTTCCTGGCGAATCCGGACCTGCCGCATCGGCTCGCCAACGGCGTGCCGCTGACGCCCGACGATCGCAAGACCTGGTACTCGCAGGGCGCAGAGGGCTACACGACGTACCCATTCGCCGACGGTTGACCGCAGGCGCGCGGCGCCGGAACTGGCGTGCCGCGGGGCACTCCAAGCTTGCAGGACCCCAGACCGATCCACGCCTTTGCGCCCTGAGCCCGAACCCCCAGTGCTGGCTGCGCGTCCCATCGCGGCGCTGCTGGCGGTGGGCCGCTGGCTGTCGTCCCAGGACTACGCCTTCACCACGGTGACGCCGGCGACCCACGCGCGCGTGCTCGCCCGAGACGGTGGACGCGTCGCCGGATCGGCGCGCGACATCTTCGGCTGGAGCCTGCCGTTCCAGCCGAAGCTCTTGCCGCCGGCGATCCTCACCGCGATGCACGACGCCGATGCGATGGAGCCGGTGGGCGCGCTCCTGCGAAGCCGGCTGCGCTGCTCGACCGCGGAAGGATCGCTGTTCTTCCACTCCGCCTACCCGACGCTGTCGCCGGAGAGCGTCTTCTTCGGGCCCGACACGTACCGCTTCGTGCGTTTCCTGCGAGCAGCGCTCTCGTCGCGCGCGCGACCGCCGCGGCGCCTGGTCGACGTCGGCTGCGGCTCCGGCGCGGGCGGCTTGCTGGCGGCCCGCTTCGCGGGCGGCGACCCGCGCATCGTGCTCGCGGACATCAACCCGCAGGCGCTGCAGCTGGCGCGCGTGAACGCGCAGCTCGCCGGCCGGAACGTCGATTGCGTGCACAGCGACGTCCTTGCCTCGATCGACGGAGATATCGACCTCGTCGTCGCCAATCCGCCCTACCTCGCCGATCCCGCGGGCCGCGCCTACCGCGACGGCGGCGGACAGCTCGGCGAGGGTCTGTCGGTCCGTATCGTGCGGGAGGCGATGTCGCGCCTTGCGCCCGGCGGCACGCTGCTGCTGTATACGGCGACGGCGGTGGTCGACGGACGCGACCGCCTGCGCGCCGCGCTCGAGCCACTGCTCGAAGCGGCCCGCGCAACCTTCACCTACGAGGAGATCGATCCCGACGTCTTCGGCGAGGAGCTGGAGACGCCCGCCTACGCCGAGGTCGAGCGCATCGCCGCCGTCGGTCTGGCGGCGACGCTGCCCGGAGATGGGCGATGAGCCTGGACCAGCAAACCCTGCAGCAGCGCCTGGCCCGCTTCAACCAGAGCCGCCTGCGTCCAGGCCACGCGAGCGGCCAATGGCGCGACGATCTCGCCGCCGAATTCGAGTGCCGCGCTCTGGAAGGTGCGTTCGTCGAAGCGGCGCGCGCGGCGCTGCGCATCGTCGACCTGCCGCAGGACGCACGCGGCTTCATGCAGTGGTTCGAGAGCTTGCGCGAGACAGGACCCGGCCAGAACGATCCGCTGTTCCCCTGGCTGGCAGAGGCTGCGGACCTGCAGCAGATGCGCTGGTTCCTGGAGCAGGAGATCGCCGGCGAAGCCGGCTTCGACGATCTGGTCGCGCTGACGCAAGTGCGCTTCCCCGAGCGCGCCAAGCTCGAGCTCGCGCGCAACTACTGGGACGAGATGGGACGCGGCCACGCGCGCGGCATGCACGGCGGCATGCTCGGCGACGTCGCCCGCGAGCTCGGCCTGCAGCCGGAGATCGAGACCACCGTGCCGGAAGCGCTGGCGCTGGCCAATCTCATGGTGGCGCTCGCCGCCAACCGTCGTTACGCCTACCAGTCCATCGGCGCGCTCGGCGTCATCGAGATGACCGCGCCTGGACGTGTCGCGCGGGTCAACGAGGGCTTGCGGCGGCTCGGCGTCTCGCCCAAAGGCCGCCGTTACTTCCAGCTGCACGCGGGCCTGGACGTGCAGCACTCGCGCGACTGGAACCGCGAGATCATCCAGCCACTGGTGGCGAAGGATCCCTCGCTGGCGAGGCCGATCGCCGAAGGCGCCTTGCTGCGCCTGTCCGCCGGCGAGGCCTGCTTCCGGCGCTATCGGGCGACGCTCTGGGAAGACGCGACGCCGCGCCGCGAGAGCCGCGCCGCTCAGTCCAGGTATCCGAGCGACCTGAGCGTCGCGTAATCCTCGCGTAGGAACCGCTCGCCGATGTCGTTGCGGTAGCGCAGGTTCGGCACGACCACTTTTCGCGCCAGGGCGTAGGCGGATTCCTGCGCCGCGCGCGCGTCGGCGCCGCGACCGGTCACCACGGCGAGATACCCGAGTGACCCGGCGGCGACCAGCTCGCCGTCCTCCAGCCCCGCTTCGCCCAGGTGCAGATGCGGATCGGCAACGGTGAGTCCGTCGCGCAGAAAGATGGGCGTGCCGCGCGAGAGCTCGGCGTAGCCGTACTCGTGCGGGAACGGCGGCACCGTCAGCACCACGCCGACCGCATAACCGGGATGCGTGGCGAACGACTCGCCGGTGCCGGTCGCCATCATCTTCAGGATCCGGTCCCAGCCGTCGACGTGCAGCGCATCGCAGATCGCAAAGCCCGGATAGCCGAAGCGGCAGGTGAACTCCAGCGGCCAGATGCCGTCGGCGTTGATGATGGTGTTCAGGTTGATGTAGCCGCGGTAGCGCGACTCGCGCAGGAACGGCGCCATGCGCGCCAGCGTCTGGCCGAAGATGCGCTCGTAGCCGCGGTATGTCACCAGCGTCCCCATCTCGCCGGTCAGCTCGCCAAGGTCGCCGGGGAAGAAGCGCTTGTGCTCCCAGTCCAGCACTGCCGGCGTCAGGAACGCGGTGCCGTTGAAGTAGGCCCCGACGCCGATCTCCACGCCGCGCACGTGGTCCATCAGCACGAAGCTCGGCGGCTTGTCCTTCGGCGCGCGACGCTGCTCCATGCGCATGAGCGCGCAGATGTCAGCGCCGTCGTCCATCTCGCCGACGTAGTTGCGCGACGACGAGGCTTCGGCATCGTTGATCTTGAACACGTAGCGTCGCGGTCGGCGCGCCACGAATTCCATCGCTGCATCGAAGGAGGTGAAGTCGTGCACGGGCGCGACCTGCATGCCCGCGTCGCGCATCGCCGCCTGGCCGAAGGCGCGGTCGAGCTCCAGGCGGTTGCCGGCGGCGCTGCCGCCGACGACGTTGAAGCCGTCGCGTCGCAACGCGTCCTGCAGCTCGGCGCCGTCCGCGGACTCGAACACGATGACGCCGTCCTCGCCGGCGGCACGGAGCCAGTCCAGCTCTCCGCGCCAGTCAAGCGCGCGATCGACCATGCCTTTGAAGATCCCGTGCGCCTCCTCGTGCTCCACCGACACGCGCACTTCGTGACCGGCCTGCGCCAGCTTCCAGTACATGTCGCCGAGCGCGTGGTATCCGCCGATGCCCAGGAATCTCATGCACGCAACGATACGACAGCACGCGGGGGAACTTCTCGGCGGCGCGACTCGTGCATGCTAAACCCATGCGGAACGCTCGCTTCAAGCGTGCAGTCCAAATAGCTCAATCGACGCGCGATTCGGCGCGCCGTGATTCACAAGGAGAAGCACATGAGCAAGGACATCAACAAGGACGCACGCAAGCAGGAAGCTCGCGATGCAAACCGTGATCCGATCACCAAAGCGCCTGGCGCGCATCCGGTGGGCACGGGCGTAGGCGCTGCTGCTGGCGGCGCCGCGGGTATCGCTGCTGGTGCCGCGGCCTCGGCTGCGACCGGCGTTGCCACAGGCACCGTGCTGGGTGGCCCGGTTGGCGCAGCGGTCGGCCTGGTGGCAGGCGCAGTGGTCGGCGGTCTGGCCGGCAAGGCGGCTGGCGAGAAGGTGAACCCGACCAAGGAAGACGCCTACTGGCGTGACGCGCACAAGTCGCAGTCGTACTACGACAAGAGCTACGGCTACGAGGACTATCAGCCGGCGTATCGCACCGGCTACGAAGGCTTCAGCCGCTACAACGGCAAGTCCTTCGAGGACGTGGAAGGCAATCTGGAGCAGGACTACAACCGCATCCGCGGCCAGTCCAAGCTGGATTGGCAGCGCGCGCGTCCGGCGACGCGGTCGGCCTGGGACCGGCTCAACGCCGGCACCACGCAGACCGGCAAGTCGCGCAAGGAAACCGAGTCTGTCTAAAGCAGGCCTCGGCGACGACAGACGGGACGCTTCGGCGTCCCGTTTGTCGTTGTGGCGACCGATTCCTGGTGCGCGCCACGCCGTTCAGCGGCCAGTCAGCCAGGGCATGTTATGAACGGCACCATGCAAAACCCTCGCAAATTCGCCTTTCTCCTCGCCGCGGCCGTTATGGCCGTTACCACGAATGGCGCTGCTGCCGCACCCCGCGTGCTTGCCAGCCTGATCCAGCCGCCAGGCGGCCTGGATTGCGGCCGCGCGGCCGACGAGGCCCAGGTCGTTTTCGATTTCCAGCAGCCGCGCTCCGACGTCAAGCAGATCAGCGTCTTCGTCAACGGTCATGGACTCAAGGAAAGCGAGGTCACGCAGGAATGGCCGCGGCTCACCGTCAAGCGCGGCCTGCGCCAGGGACGCAACACAGTGGAGGCGGTGGCCACCGGCGCCGACGGCAAGGCGGTCTCGCACAAGCTGACGGTGCTGGTCGGGGAAGGACCCAAAGCCGGCGAGAAGGACGTCGCCGTGGTCGACTGCGGCAACCGGACGGTCGCCCGCGGCGACGATGACGACGACGACCGCGCGTGGGGCGAGGACATCGACGATGTCGAAGAGGACATCGACGAAGACGTCGCCTACGTCGAGGAGGAAGTCGACTACCTCTACGACTACGAGCCGCGATACGTGTATCGGCCGTACCCGGTGTTCAGCTTCATCGTCTATCAGCCGGCTTACTACTACCCGTATCCGTACTACTACTCGCACTACTACCACCGGCCCTATCGGCACGGTCACTACGACCGCGGTGGTGGATACTCGCGCGGCTACGGCTGGCCTCGCGACGGGCGCAGCGGCTACGAGCGCACCTATCGCAGCGGCGACGGCCGATCCAGCTACCGCCCGAACCGCCCGCCGACCCACGACAACCGCCCGCCGACCCGCGACGGCGGGTCGCGCGGCGCGCAGCTTTCACCGCCTTCGCGCGCCGAGCGCTCGCCGCCGGCACGCTCCGAGCCCCAGCGCACAGATCGCGGCCGCGGTTGGCGTTAGGCTGTCGGCTCCGCTGTCCGGAGAACGCCACATGACCCTTCCTCGAATCCTGCTTGTCGTCGCCGTCGCCTCGGCACTGGCGAGCGGTGCCGCCATCGCCCAGACCAAGGCCGAGCGCGACGTCCAGCGCGACATCAACCAGCAGCAGCGCATCCAGGAGGGCCTGAAGTCGGGCGACCTCAACTCGCGCGAGGCCGGCAGGCTGGAGCGCGAGCAGCAGGTGATCAACCGCATGGAAGCCGGCGCGATGAAGGACGGAAAGATCAGCCGCGACGAGCAGCAGAAGCTGGATCGCGCCAAGTACCGCGCGAGCCAGGACATCCACCGGCAGAAGCACGACGCGCAGGAAGGCAATCCCGCATCGGCGTCTTCACAGCGGCTGCAGGCCGACGTGCACCGCAACGTGCGGCAGCAGAAGCGCATCGAGCATGGCCTGGACACCGGCAAGCTCACGCGTCGCGAGGCGGCCGTGGCGGAAGCCGGCCAAGCGCACGCAGCCGGCAAGCAGGCGGGCGCAGCAGCGAGCGGTCAGGTCTCGGCTGCCGAGCAGGCGCGCATCCAGGCCGCCGAGGATCGCCACAGCAAGGGCGTGTACCGCAAGAAGCACAACGCGCGGAAGGACTAGCGCGGCGCTGGCGCGTCCGGCTGGCGGTCCGGGTGGGCCTTGGCGAAGGCCGGCAGCGCGCGGCAACGATGCGCGACCGCCAGCAGCCGCGGGAACTTCGCGACATCGCAGGCGAAGCGCTCGGCGTTGTAGGCCTGCGGCACCAGCAGGCAGTCGGCCAGCGTCGGCCGGTCCCCGAACACGAATGCCGATTCGGCGGCCCCGCGCTCGGCCTCGAGCGCCGACAGGCCGCGCTCGATCCAGTGCCGGATCCAGGCATCGCGCCGGGCATCGTCGACGCCGAGCTGCTGCGTGAGGTATGCCAGCGGCCCGGTGTTCTGCAGCGGCTGGATGTCGGCGGCGATGGTCTGGCAGAACGACCACATGCGCGCGCGCAGGCGCGCGTCCGCCGGGACCAGCGCCGGCTCCGGGAAGCGTGACTCCAGGTATTCGAGGATCGCCAGCGACTGCGCCAGGGCGAAATCGCCGTCGACGAGCGTCGGCACGCGCGACTGCGGGTTGAGCGCGCGGTACGTCGGGCCGTATTGCTCGCCCGCATCGCCGCCGAAGATGTTGACCGGCACGTACTCGTAGTCGATGCCCTTCAGGGCCAGGCCGATGCGCACGCGGTACGACGCGGACGAGCGCCAGTACCGAGTAGAGCTTGAGCATAGGGACCTCCCGATCCCTAAGGCTGGTAGCGCTCGACGACCTGGTCGATGGCGCCGAAGATGCTGCTGCCGCCGGCGTCGAGCATCTCGATGCGGATGCGATCCCCGAACTTCATGAACGGCGTTTTGGCGGCGCCGGACGCGAGCGTCTCCACCGTGCGCAGCTCGGCGATGCAGGAGTAACCCGCGCCGCCGGCGTCGATGGGCTTGCCGGGACCGCCGTCCGCGCCCTTGTTGGAGACCGTTCCGCTGCCGATGATCGAGCCCGCGCACAGCGGGCGCGTCCTGGCCGCGTGCGCGATCAGCGCGGGGAAATCGAAGGTCATGTCGGTGCCGGCGTCGACGCGGCCGAAGGTCGCGCCGTTGAGCTGCGACAAGAGCGGCAGGTGGAGCCGGCCGTCCTTCCAGGCAGCGCCCAGCTCGTCGGGCGTCACGGCGCAGGGCGAGAACGACGACGAAGGCTTGGACTGGAAGAAGCCGAAGCCCTTCGCGAGCTCGGAGGGGATGAGGTTGCGCAGCGACACGTCGTTGACCAGCATCACCAGCCGGATCGCCGACGCGGCCTGCGCCGGCGTCACGCCCATCGGCACGTCGTCGGTGACCACGGCGATCTCGGCTTCGAAGTCGACGCCCCACTCCTCGCGCTCGACGCGGATCGGATCGCAGGGGCCGATGAACTGGTCGCTGCCGCCCTGGTACATGAGCGGGTCGGTCCAGAACGACTCCGGCATCTCGGCGCCGCGGGCCTTGCGCACCAGCTCGACGTGATTGACGTAGGCGGAGCCGTCGGCCCACTGGTAGGCGCGCGGCAATGGCGCGTGGCATTCCTGCGGCTTGAACTCCAGCGTGTCGCGGACGCGGCCGGAGTTGAGCTTGTCGGTCAGCTCCTGCAGGTGCGGAGCGACGCTGCGCCAGTCGTCGAGCGCCGACTGCAGGTTGCGCGCCGCCGGCAGCAGCGCGGCCGAGCGCAGGTTGCGGCTCACGACCACCAGTCGCCCGTCGCGGGTGCCGTCCTTCAAGGTGGCGAGCTTCATGGGGCGATTGTCGACGGTCGCGGCGGCCGTCCGCAATGCCTAGCGCGACGGCAGGTTGTCGATGTGGACCGCCGGCAGATCCCCGGCGGGCCGGAAGCCGAACACCGCGCCGTAGAAAGCCAGCTCCGACTCGAGCGCGCGGATGATGTTCGCCGCCTGGCGGAAGCCGTGCTGCTCGCCCTCGAAGGCGACGTAGGCCACGGGGATGCCGCCCTGGCGCAGGGCGGTCGCCATCTTCTCGGATTGCGACGGCGGCACGACCTTGTCCTCCAGCCCCTGGAACAGGATCAGCGGCGCGCGGATGCGATCGACGAAATGGATCGGCGAGCGCGACTCGTAGAGGTCGCGCTGCGCCGGGTACGGTCCGACCAGGCGCTCCATGTAGCGCGACTCGAACTTGTGCGTATCCTTGGCCAGCGCCTCGATGTCGCTGACGCCGAAGTGGCTGGCGCCGGCCCTGAACACGTCGTGGAACGTCAGCGCCGCCAGCGTGGTGTAGCCACCGGCGCTGCCGCCGCGAATGATCAGGCGCCTGTCGTCGGCCTTGCCTCGAGAAACCAGGTAGCGCGCGGCGGCGATGCAGTCCTCGACGTCGACGACGCCCCACAGCCCGTTCAGGCGCTGGCGGTATTCGCGCCCGTAGCCGGTGCTGCCGCCGTAGTTGACGTCGACCACCGCGAACCCGCGCGTGGTCCAGGTACCTGGATCTTGGGGTTGTAGGAATCGTGCGCGGTGGACGTGGGGCCACCATGGCCGATGACGATCAGCGGCGGCCGCTCGATCTGCGCCACGCCGTAGTCCGGATTTCTCGGCGCGTAGTAGAAGGCGTGCGCGCTGCGTCCCATCGCCGTCGGGAACTCGATGGGCTCGGCGACGGAGGTCAGGGCCGGATCCGGCGCGTGCTCGGAAGCGGCATGCAGCACCTTGGCGCTGCGATCCGCGAGGTCGACCCGCACGATCGCGTCGGCGGCTGTCGGCGCCGTGCCGAGGAACACCGCTTGCGCGGCGTCGGCGCGCACGAAGAGATGCGGCGCGTAGGCAAGCTCCAGCGTGTTCAGCGCGCCATCGGCGCCGATGGTCGCCAGGTGCCAGCGCCCGTCGACGGTGTAGCTGCAGACGATGCGCCCCGCGTCGGCGAACGCGTAGGTGGAGTAGCCGAAGTTCCACTGCGCGTCGGCGAACTCGGCCTGCATCGGCGCCAGCGCGACGCTCTTGCCCTTGCTCCAGCGATACAGGTTCCACCAGCCGCTGCGGTCCGACACGTAGTGCAGCACGCCGTCCGGCGACCATTGCGGCTGGAAGATCGACTCGCTGGCGCTGCCGGCGACGCGCTTCTTGTCCTTGAGGATCAGCGGCTCGGGCGCAGCGACGGCGATCACGGTTGCAGCCGCGGCGACGGGCTTCTTGCCACGCGACTTCGACTTGCCTTTCGGCTTGCTCTTGGGCTTGGGCTTGGCCTTCTGCGCGATGGACGCCACCCACAGCTCGGTGCCGTCCCACGGCATGTCGGGATGATTCCATTGCAGCCACGCAAGCTGCTTGCCGTCCGGCGAGAGGCGCGGATTGGAGTAGAAGTCGGCGCCGGACGCGAGCACGTGCCCATCGCCACCCTCGTCGATCGGGATCGTGACGATGGTGTTGACCGCTTGCCGATCCGATCCGCTGTGGTCTTCGCGCACGCAGACCAACCGCTTGCGCGCGGCGTCGATCATGCAGTCGGCGTATCGCATCGAATCCGAGAGCGTCAGGGCCTGCGGCTTGCCGCCGCGCGGGTGGCGATACAGGCGGTTGTCCGAGAAGTTGGAGAAGTAGACGGTGCCGTCGCGCACGGCGTAGCTGCCGCCGCCGTACTCGTGCACGCGCGTACGCGCGTTGAAGCCGCGCGGCGTCACGTCCTCGATCTTGCCCTTGGCGTTGCGGCGCACGATCACGTTGCGGCCCTTCTCCTCGGGCCGGCCCTCGATCCAGTAGACGTCGTCGCCGTCGAGCTCCACCTGCTCGAGCCGGATCGCGTCCGCGGCCACGTCCTCGGCCTCCAGCGGCGACTCCCAGGTGCCGTAGCCGGCGAGCGTCTTCTGCGTGTTGCGATGGAACAAGCTTCCTCCCGTGCAGCCGGCGACCGCCGCGGCGATCGTCAGCGCGAGCAACCGTTGATGTCTCATTTCCCTTGCCAGGATCGGTGGTAGTCGGCCCACTCCACGCCCGCGGCAGCCGGAGCAACCTCGAGCGCATCGCGCGCGTCGATCATCACCGCGTACTCGTCGGTGCCGGCTTTTTCCTGCTTGTGCATCTTGGTCAGCGCCTTGGGGTGCGGCCCGTGGGTGAAGCCGCACGGATGCAGCGTGATCATGCCGGGGTGGATGTTGTCGCGCGAGAAGAAATCGCCCGCGTGATAGAACAGCACCTCGTCGAAGTCGTCGTTGTTGTGGAAGAACGGCACCTTGATCGCGCCCGGGTCCGTCTCGAACGGGCGCGGCACGAAGGTGCAGACCACGAACCGGTTGGCGACGAACGTGGTGTGCGCCGAGGGCGGCACGTGGAAGCGGTGCGACATCAGCGGCCTGATGTCCTTGACGTTGATCCGCACCGGATGCAGGTTGCCGTGCCAGCCGAGCGCGTCGAGCGGATTGTGCGGATAGGTGACGGTGGAGATCTGGTTGCGGCGCTTGACCTTGACCTGCCAGGCGCGTGTGGTCGATTTGCCGCGCTGCTGCAGCTTGAATGCCGGGTCCATCGCCGGGATGTCGAGCATCGCCGGATCGAAGATCGCGTGCTCCCCGACCAGCCCTTTCTCGGGCAGCTGGTAGCTGCCGTTGGTCGCCTCGATGAGGAGCAGCGTCACCGGCTGCTTGCAGTCGAGCCGCCACATGGTTCCACGCGGCAGCACGACGTAATCGCCCGCCTGGAGCGCCAGATGGCCGTAGTCGCAGAACAGGTGCGCGCTGCCGGCGTGGACGAACAGCAGCTCGTCGCCGTCTGCGTTGCGCACGAGGTGATCCATCGATTTCGGACATACCCAGTAGCGCACGCGCACGTTGGCGTTGAACAGCAGCTCGGTCGCATCCCACGGCGACGGCGCACCCGCGGCGAGCTTCAGGCAATCGAAGGCGCGCGGCCGCAGCGGCCCCTCCCAGGAAGTCCATGCCGTCGGCGGCTGCGGGTGATACATGTGCGAGGCCGGGCCGAAGAAACCTTCCTTGCCCAGTTCGCGCTCGTAGGTGCCTTCCGGAAGGTCGGCGTGCGCCTGGCGTGACGCCTGGCCTTCCACGTGCGGTCGATAGATGTACTTGCGAGACATGTCAGGCAGTCTCGCCTTTCAACACCCCGCGCTTGATCTGGTCTTCCTCGATCGATTCGAACAGCGCCTTGAAATTGCCCTCGCCGAAGCCTTCGTTGCCCTTGCGCTGGATGATCTCGAAGAAGATCGGGCCGATGACCGTGCTGGTGAAAATCTGCAGGAGGATGCCTTCCTGCGGCGCGCCGTCGATGAGGATCCGCAGCGCCTTGAGCCGCGCCACGACCTCGGTGTGGCCCTTCACGCGCTCGTCGATCTTGTCGTAGTAGGTGTCCGGCGTGTCCATGAACTCCACGCCGCGCGCGCGCAGCGCTTCCACCGTCTTGTAGATGTCCTTGGTGGCGAGCGCGATGTGCTGGATGCCCTCGCCCCGGTACTGCTTCAGGAATTCCTCGATCTGCGACTTGTCGTCCGCGCTCTCGTTGATCGGGATGCGGATCTTGCCGCACGGCGAGGTCATGGCGCGGGAGAACAGGCCCGTCTGCTTGCCCTCGATGTCGAAATAGCGGATCTGCTTGAAGTTGGCGATCTTCTCGTAGAAGCCGGACCAGATGTCCATGTTGCCGCGCTCGACGTTGTGCGTCAGGTGATCGAGCTCGGTCAGGCCCATGCCCGGCTGCTTGGGGTCGACCTTGTCGAAGAAACGGAAGTCGACGTCGTAGATCGAGCGCTCGCCGCCGTATCGATCGACGAAATACAGCACGCTGTTGCCGATGCCGTAGACCGCCGGCAGGCGCAGCTCCATGAAGCCCGGCTTGGCGTCGAACGGGACCGCGCCCTGGCTCACGGCGTATTCGTACGCCTTGACGGCATCCTTCACGCGCCATGCCATCGCGCACGCGCAGGGTCCATGCGCCACCGCGAACTGGTGGAAGTGCGTGTACGGCGTCGCGTTGACCAGAAAGTTGATGTCGCCCTGGCGGAAGAGCGTGACGTTCTTGCTCCGGTGCTTGGCCACGGCGACGAACCCGAGCAGGTCGAAGAGCCTGTGCAGCTGCTCGATGCCTTGCGGTGTCGGTGCGGTGAACTCGACGAACTCGAAGCCGTCAGTGCCCAGCGGGTTTTGGTCTTTGCTTTTCATGAGGTCAAGGAGGTTATGCCAAGCCGGCGGGGCCGTCGAACCTGCGAGCGGTGACGCTTCAGCCTTTCAGGCTGCAGCTTTGGACAGCGGCGCGACCAGCTCGTCACCCGGATAGACGCAGGCGGGATCCAGCTCGGTCGCTCCGGCGATCCTCTGATAGACCGGACGCAGGTCGTCAGCGACCGCGCGATGCAGCTCCTCTAGCGAGCGCACCACGAAGTAGGTCTTCTGGAAGTCGTCGATCATGTAGCGCGTGCGCATGACCCGCGTGAGCTCGAAGCGCACCCGATGCGGCTCGGTGCTGGTCAGCGAGAACGGCGTTTCGCCAGCGGACGAGATGATGCCGGAGCCGAACGTGCGCAGACCCTCGGCGGTGTCGATCAGCCCGAACTCCACGGTGTACCAGGTACAGGCGCGCCAGCAGCGGCAACGCGTTGTCGCCCGCAGCCTCGAGTCCGCGCTTGCCGTAGAGCTGCACGTAATCGGCGAACACCGGGTGGAACAGCATCGGCACGTGCCCGAAGAAGTCATGGAACATGTCCGGCTCGACCAGGTAATCCATCTCCTCGGGCTTGCGCAGCCAGACGGTCACCGGCAAGCGGCGCTCGGACAGGTGCTGGAAGAACGCGACGTCGGGGATGAAGCCCGGGACCGCGGCCAGACGCCAGCCGGTGCGGGCGTGCAGCGCATCGCTGATGCGCTCGAGCTGGGGGATGCGGTCGGCCGCGTTGAGGAGCTTCAGGCCGTCGAGGAACTCGGCGCAGGCGTAGCCCTGGACGATGCGCGACTGGCGGCTGTAGAGGTTGCGCCACATCGCCTGATCGTCGGCGCTGTAGAGGCGCATGTCCTGGTCGATGGTGAAGTCCTTGCGCGCGCGGGAGTAGTCGCCGCGCAGGGAACCGCTGGTGTTGGCGCCGAACATCGGTGTCCTCCGCCCTTTGGAAGAGTCGTTGCAACCATGCTATCCCGCAGCCGTCGGCGACTTGCTCCGTTTTACCGCGTAATAATCGATATTTGTGGCATTATTCACTATGGTTTGCGCTATTAATAGAGAATTACTGCGTGACTGAGCTCGACCGCACCGACCTGCGCATCCTGCGCGAGCTGCAGCGCGACGGCCGCCTGGCGATCATCACGCTGGCGGACAAGGTGTCCCTGTCGCCGACGGCCTGCCTGCGTCGCGTGAAGAAACTCGAGGAGCGCGGCGTCATCGCAGGCTACGCAGCGCGGCTGGATCCGGAGAAGCTGGGGTTGCAGATCCAGGCGTTCATCCAGGTGCGCATCGAGCGGCAATCCAAGGACGTCGCGGAAAGCTTCGAGGCTTCCGTGCGTCGCCTGCCCGAGATCCGCGCCTGCTACGTCATGACCGGCGACCTGGATTTCCTGCTGCACGTGTTCGTCGCCGATCTCAAGGCCTTCTCCGACTTCACCATGCACACGCTGATCGGCCTGCCGGGCGTGAAAGACCTGCGGTCCAGCCTTGTGCTGGAATCGGTCAAGGCGGACGAGGGCTTCGGATGGAGGTCAAGCAAGCAATGAGGCTGCACGAGCAGCTGCGGGGCTTCAGCGATTTCGGGCGCGCGACCGTCTGCGAGATGCGGCCGATGGCCAGCGGGCTGATGCCGGTTTACGTCAACGAGTTCTGGACCGCAAAGCAGCGCGACGCCCATCCGCTGCACGAGATCTCGTATCGCGCCTGCTTCAAGCCGCAGGTGCCGCGCTTCTTCATCGAGCGGCTGACCTCGCCCGGCGACGTGGTCTACGACCCCTTCAGCGGCCGGGGCACGACGGCCCTGGAAGCGGCGCTCCTGGGCCGACGGGTGATCGCCAACGACATCAACCCGCTCTCGCGCATCCTGGCGCGGCCACGGCTGGAGCCGCCGACGCTCGACGACGTCGCCGAGCGGCTGTCCGCGATTCCGATGCGAACGGACCTCGCACCCGACATTGACCTGTCGATGTTCTATCACCCGGACACGCTCGCGGAGATCACGTCGCTGCGCGCCTATCTGGCGCAGCGCGGTGAATCCGGCGACGAGGACGCGCTCGATCGCTGGATCAGGATGGTGGCGACCAATCGCCTGACCGGTCACTCGCCAGGCTTCTTCTCGGTCTACACGTTTCCGCCGAACCAGGCGGTCGGCGCCGACGCGCAGCGGCGCATCAACCAGCGGCGCGGGCAAACGCCGGAGTACCGCGACACGCGCGGGCTGATCCTGCGCAAGACCAGCGCGCTGCTGAAATCCGTTTCCGCAGACGAGCGGGAGCGCCTCGCCGGTGCCAGGGCGCGCTTCCTGGTTTGCGATGCGCGCGACACGTCCGCCATTGCCGATCGCAGCGTGCGCCTGACGGTGACCTCGCCGCCGTTCCTGGACGTGGTGCAGTACGCAGACGATAACTGGCTTACAGGCCTATCTTCGATGACTGTCCACTAAGGGCATGTCGTGGTAGTATGGACAAAGCCGCCCGCAGGGAGGAGCTTTGGCCAAGACCGCTGCGATCACGCTGATACCAAAATCGTGCAGCCTTTCGGACGACGAAGACGACAAGGACAAGAAACTCGTCTTCAAAGTGCGGCCTGGGAGGGTCGACGGCTTCCCTGTAATTTTCTGGAAGACCGGACAACCATGGGGAGAGGCTAACGACTATCTCTACTCCAGGGCCGACCTTGTCTTGAGTGCGGATTTAGACGTCAGAACGCTGCATCACGAGTGCACGGCCCTTCATGCCTATGCCAACTGGTTGGAAGAAACTGAGACCGATTGGCGACATTGGCCAATCAAGAGAAGTGAGCGCTGCCTAGTCAGATACCGGGGCGCGTTGGTCAATAGAGCGGAAGCAGGAACGTTGGAGCGATCCACGGCCGCAGCGCGGATTCGTGTGGTCTTGAACTTCTATCGGTGGGGACTGGTTGCTGGGCTGATCAGACATGCGGAGTTGGAAATGGCCGAAAAGACCATCCGCTTGTACGACTCGCAAGGCTTCCCATATCCAAAGCGCATCGTGTCCAGCGCGCTTGCAATCTCCAACCCGAGTCCCAGCGGCGCGGCGGACAGACGCCTCGAAGACGGCGCGTGGCCGGTCAGCGCCGCCAAACAGGGCGAGATCCTGCGGTTAGCCAAAGAACATGCATCGATCGAGCTGTATTACATGCTGTGGCTCGGGTTCAACACGGGCATGCGTCTTGGCTCGATTGCCGATCTCAAGATCCAGACGTTGGAAAAAGCGGAGGCGATTGAAGGCTCAGAGCAAGTCCTAATGCTCTCGATCGGCCCCGCGGCAAATCCACCCGTTGCAACAAAATTCGGAAAGAGCGGGAGGACGATAATCGCAGCGCAGTTGCGCGATGAGTTGCTTGAATACGCGAATAGCCGACGGCGCATGCAGCGCGAACGGCTGGCACGCCCCCAAGACAAAGATGTTCTGTTCCTTACTGCAACGGGGCGTCGATTCGCCGCTGTCGGACTTAACAGGAGTTCCATCGTTAATAGCGCGATGGCTACCCTGCGGCGGGTCGCTCGGGTACAGGGCGTAGATATGGAGGGGTTCAGGTTCCACTGTACGCGAGCCTCTTTTGCCACATCGTTCGCCGAAATCGGCGTACAGCTCGGTCGCATCCGCGAAGCAGTCGCCTTTCTCATGGAAGTCTTGCTCCACGCCCAAGAAGCAACGACGTGGCGCTACATCCGATTCGTACAAGACAGAAAGGAGCGAGCTCAACTGGCGGACCGCTTTACACGAGAGACGTTCGGCATCGTAACCACCGAGCTCGAAGCCGCTTCAGATGCCTGAACCATTGCCCGACCTGACGTTCCCTTCGGCAACGTATGGGCCGAACGAACACCCACTAGACCTGAAACCTCTGCTCTTCAGAGGCGGCGCAAGAGCGCGCTCGACCGAGTTCCAAAGTGCCGCTGAAGGCGGACGGTTAGGGCCGTTGCTTCGTGCGCGTCTACCCCTGGTTGAGGGCCTCCACGAAACATTCGTAGCTAAGCTGGTCGCAGGTGGAAGCCTGTTCTCCACGCGTGCGCACGTCCGGAACATCCGCAAGTTCTACACGTTTGCCGATCGACTCGGCACTCATGGAGAATCGCCGACAATCCACAACGCGGTGGCCCTGTTTTGTCGCTTTGTCGACCACCAGCGTCGCCTCCGCCACAAGCGGGAGACAGTCTACGGAACGTGCGCTTCGATAGCCCAAAGTCTCGCACCGGCGCTCGGAATGCAATCTCGCGCGCTACTAGGTCGTGCGAAGCTGCGATCCCCACCGAACCAACTTTCTCAGAAGTCCGAGAAGAGCGGACTTCAGGAGGTTTTTGAGTTCGTCAGATTTCTGCGGGAGATCACAAGCGCGCTGTCCGTCGAAACCGTGCGCGGCCCAATTCCGGTCGTGCTCCATTTTTCCGAGGGTCGCAAACATGAGTTGGCTTGCAGCCTTCGGAAGCCGAAGAAAAATGCGCGTCCATCGGTCCGACAAGCCAGAATTCATCAGTTGTCGAACGACCTCGCAATCTGGAAGCGCCATAGGTCTCCGCTTGTAAACCTTCGTCTCGACGCCGAGTTCCACATCTTCGTGCAACAAACCGGCGCCAATCGAGCTCCGGCGCGCAAGCTGCGCAACGAAAAATGGCGCTATCACTCAAGAGACGGCATGGTGGAGATGACCGCTTTCAAGGGGCGCGCAAATAAGGAGGTCGTCTTTTCCGTTTATCCTGAGTTCCGCAAGCACTTCAATACTTACCTCTCATGGCGTAACGAACTATTCGGACTCGACCCAAAAGGGCTCTTGTTTCCCTTTGTAAGGCCGCGGCAGGGGAACAGTGAGAGCGCGCTCTTTCTGCGGCTCCGAGAGCTCTGCAAAGAGTTGGGACAACCCTATTTCAGTCCAGGTGTGTTGCGAAAATCTTCCGGAAACTGGATGGAGCGAAACCAAGCAGGGCGTGGTCCCGATTTTCTCCAAAACACGCCGGGGGTTTTTGACGGCCGGTACAGACACATGAGCCACCAAAAGGCCTTGGTCGAAATAACGCACTTTTGGCGCGGGACCAAGCGAATGCTTACGCCTGCCGCCGGCCCGGGTGGATGCGCAACCCAGCAACCCAAGTTGCAGCCCAACGCTGACCAACATGCCCCCAAACCCGACTGCCTAACCGCGGGAGCCTGCTTGTTCTGCGAATCGAATAGGGACTTGGAATCATTCGATCACGTCTGGCAACTGGCGTCATTACGAGCCCTCGCCATGCGCGAGCTTGCATGCGAGACAGGGAAGAACGCCCGCGGGACGGATCATCCGAAGTACGCGGTGATTACACGGATCGCTGAAAAATTTGTCGCGTTCCGAAAGCTCGGGGACAAATGGTTGCGCTGGCTCGACGAAGCAGAGAAGCGTATGGCCGCCGAACACTATCATGACGTTTTCGTCGAACAATGGCAGATCATCTCGATGAACCGAGTTCACAACCATGCGAGCACTTAGGGTCCATGAAGACAATGCCGACTTGCCGAGCAGCTTGCTCGAGTGGCCGCCCCCTAGGAATTTCGCGGTAACGACTGGTCCCGATGGCAGTGCGGTCAGCGTCCTGTCGGACCCACGCTGGGATTCTAGCTACGAGGCTCGGCGGTCATGCGTAATTGTCCTCGATAGAGTTCGTTCCACGAATGTCAGCCTTACTCCGGAGAATCTTCGGTTATTTCAACTCGTGATGGCGTGGTTCAAATTCGGCGAACGCCGCTCCATCAGTCCGATGACATTGAAGAGTTACGCGGCAGCACTGAAGCCAGTCTTTGCAGTTCCATCAAGCATCGAGAAGCCTATCCCTGCGTCCTCACTACATAGGTTTGATGCAGTCGTCACTGATGACCTGGCTCCAGCGATATCTCCGATTTACAAGAAGCCACTTATTGGTCTTCTGGACGAGCTGTACAGTGCGAGAGATGTCCTCGGCTTCACACTGCTGACCCCCGCTCAAATTGCGCATCTCGCGCGGCTCGTTCCGAATCGAGGCGCCAAGGAACAGACGCCCTTCATTCCGCCTCGACTCTGGCTTTACCAAGAGGCGCGCTGCCGACATTTTCTAGAAGAGGCGCTATCCCATCAGAAAGCATTGGAGGATCTCTTCACGCTAGCCGTCAAAGCCTACGTCACTAACTACGGCACGTTGAAGGCAGCTCGTTGGGATAAGGAGGTACACAAGGGTCCGTTCAATAGCGGCTTCCACCTCAAAGGGAACGTAAAGTTGGGCCCATTTATGGATATTGCCGAACGCTACGGCGTAGCTGATCTGCTCATGCGCTGGGCTGGAGACGCCGAACAAGAATCTGCTTCTCGCAACTCCGTTAGGAGCCTTGCTCGCTATTTCAACCAGATTCTTTTCGTTGGTAGAAACTACCTGATGACGTGGAGCGGTATCCGAGCTCAGGAGTCCAGCACGCTGCGGACGGATTGTCTCAAGGTGGAAGAAGACCCTCGGCTAGGCCGTCTCTACAGCCTCTCCGGAGAAACAACTAAGACTACCCAAGACGATGACGCGCGTTGGGTCACCGCGCCTGAAGCAGAGATCGCGGTCAAAGCTATGACCTTCGTCGCACGACTTCGGATGAGCCTTGCGGCGCACGACGAAAGCATCGTCGTCTTGCCGGAGCACATGGCAAACCCGTACCTGCATACCCCGGGCACTGAACCATGGGCGTCCGGCCGACCTTCGGTTGCGAGACGAACTTCCTCCATCCGCGAGCGGGTCACGGGCCTCGGCCAGTGGCGGCAATACTGCCCAAAACTCTTCGACGAGGCCCAACTACTCATTCAGCCCGAGGATGAACGCATTGCTAGGTCAGTGGAACCCACGCTGAATCAGGTTCAGTACGCGATCGGGCAGCCTTGGCATTTCCACCCCCATCAATTGCGAAGAACAGCCTTGGTCATGATGGCGGCTTCGGGGGAAGTAAGTATCGAGTCTCAGCAACTGCAAGCGAAACACCTTGTTCGACAGCAGACGATTTACTACAACCGCGGCTTCGCGAAACTACGATTCAACAGCACGTTCGCCACTGAGTTGATCAACGAGCGTTATGCCGCCGCCGCGAGGCTTGCGACCCAACTCTCCGACTCGCGATGGATCAGCCCATACGGGGAGAAAAGAAAGGCGGCCGTCCTGGTTAATCTGCATCACACAGCGAGTTCCGCTGAAATCCAGAAGGAAATGAAGGCGGGGCGCGTCGCGATTCGCGCTACGCTTTTCGGATTGTGTCTCCGCAGGGATCGATGTCCTTACGGCGGCTGGGACAACTATGTGCATTGCCCTGGCTGCGTCGACGCTTTGCTAGACCGAACAAAGCGGCCCGCCGTCAGCGCTATGGGGAGAACGATGGTGGTCCGGCTGAAAGACCTGCCCAAAGCCACGCCCCTGCATCGTGCGCTGCGGGAGAAGCTGGGCGCTGTAGAGAGGTTCTCACGTGTCACAGCCTGAGCGAGAGAGCGCAGAAGCTCAATATCTAGCCGCATTTGAGCGGCTCAGAACAGGCCGTACAGTTCAGCTGCCCAAGGGCACGCCCGTAAGCCAGAACAACGTCGCCCGCGAAGCGGGACGTGACCCGACCGCTCTTCGAAAGAATCGCTATCCCGACCTGATTCGAGAGATTAAGCAGTGGACCGAGGACAATCCTGGCGACACGAGACCATCCCCGACGTCACTCGTTGAAGCTGCACGCCGTCGCAACCGTGAACTCAAGCAAGACAAAGTCGACATGAAGGTGCAATACGACGCAATGGTGTCCGACCTGCAGTCAGCCCGCGAAAAGATCATAGAACTCACACACGAAGTCGCACGGCTTAAGAAGGAACTAGGAGCAGACAACGTGGTGCAGTGGCCACACGGAAAATAACAACGTCGCCTATGCTGACTTGCACTTCATACCGAAAGCTAGTGGTCGGTGTCGATGCCGTAAGGTTACCGGCTACGGGTTCAGATCGAAATGTCGCCCAAAGATTTTTTTGATGCTCGATTGCCAACCACCCTTCCGCGGGTTTCGGCCATGCTTGATGATGACTTCAATGTCATGAGGTAGCAGTTGGAGTTCGCGGGTTTTCCTGTTAACGCGGAACTGCATGCCGATGAGCACGCGCTGAAAGCCACCGCGTTTCTCAGATGCAGGGTCGAACTTGAGCAGCTCCTTGAGCTCTTGCGGAGACAAGGTCACTTGCTTTGGCCGAATACCGTAGTCAAGCGGTGCGTTCGCTCGCTTCGTGAGGACTTCGCGTAACTTGCGAATACCATCGGCAAGAGCTGGGAGTTCAGCTTCAACACTACCCGCCTTCGGATCAAACTTGATCTTGCCGCCGGAGATTATCACCGCAAGAGCGAGAGCCGCCGGGATGCCGACCATGACGATTTCCAGCGGGCTCTGCACTGCAATACGTCGCACGGAAAGCGAATCTGTGCCCAGTTCGTGCGCAAACAATGCGCCGACCGCGTCAAGGTCAAGCTGCTGCAAGTATCGCCGCAGCCGCTGATCAAGCTCCGGTAACCGACCTACCGGTCGGTTTGCGAAGCCAGGCCGCAGTATGGCTGCTACGTACACTCCGCGAAAAAGGAAAAGGTAGTGCCCGACGTCAGCCGCGTCCGGAGGGCTTTGATTTGTGAACGTGAGTCGCGCCTCGGCATGCATGCCTAATTCCCCTAGCTAAGTGCTACGCCCCCGATCGCCGCGCCACTCACGCTAGCGACGAGCGCTAGCTGGCAAGACCTGAAGACCTATTCTCATCCAACAGGAGCGCTGGCTTGATTCTTAGAGCGACCGCAATCCGCTCTATGTTGTAGATCGTGACGTTTTTTTCGCGGCGCTCAATCATGCCGACGTAGGTTCGATGAACGCCGGCACGCTCAGCCAGCGCCTCCTGGGATAGGCCCAAGCGCAAGCGCTCCGCACGCACATTGCGTGCAAAGACCGAGAGGAGCCGACACTTATTGGACTGGACTGCCATGTCCAAAAGCGTCGGTGGATGCAGACTACGATTCTACATACTAGGATTAGCACCTAGGCTAACGCCGGATGCCCGCCATTGGAGCTGTCCCTCACGTCGGAGTCGATTGAATTCCACCTATCGGTGCCGCCTGCCGTCGCCACCGTGATCAATCAACAGATGTCGCGGATGGTTACGGAAGAGGCCCGGAGCGCGCTTGCAGCAACAATGCTTCGTCAGCTGGTCCACGTACTCGGAAAACTGCTGGACCCAGATCTCAAGCCTCCAACAGAGAGACAACTGGACTTTGCAAAGGAACTAGCGCGGAGGCACGGCGTCCAGATTCCGCGAGATGCATTGATCTACCAATTCTCGATGGCTGACTTCATCGACAAATTTGTAAACAAGCGGCCGCCGCCAGCTGCGGAGATGAGTAGTTCCGGTTCATAAGCAAACGGGTCTACGCAACGAGATGGCGTAGGCGAACCGTCGCACTTCTTCTATCGAAGTGTCAGATGCGCGTTTCCTGAAGCACGCACAGAAAAAGTCGCTCACTACTTATGTCGTAGCCGATCAAGGAACCGTGGCTCAGGCGATTTTGAATCTCCAAGAGAGCGCACTAAGAAAGCGTGCGGCCCCTGCTGCGAAGCAGGAGAGTCGCAATTATTCCCAATTATCGGCGAAATGGATAATTATCCATTTGAGCGGTAATTGACCTTTGACATAATCCGAGCGAAACGCCTGCGTATCCTTTTTGTTTGCAGCCTTGCGCGCCTCCGCAGCCCCACGGCAGAGCGGGTTTTCCAGAGCTATCCTGGCGTTGAAACCGCCTCGGCGGGCATCGAACCGAGCGCTGACAATCCGATAAGCGAGGATTTGATCGAATGGTCCGACAAGATTTTTGCGATGGAGCGTGTCCATAGGAACAAGCTCCAAACGATGTTTCCGGCCTTGCTCAAGAGCAAGCGAATCGTGTGTTTGGACGTCCCGGACAAATACGAGTTCATGGACCCGCGGCTCGTGCGGTTGTTGAAGCTGAGAATGCAGGGACACCTTCCGCGAAAATAGCTACTCGTCGGGCAGAGATCCGGTTTGTGCCGGACCAGAACTTCGAACGTCAGCTTTTTTCTGCCGCGGTCATTCGAACGACTCAGATCGACCCGTTGCAGACACTCAATCGATCGACATCGTCCCGAAAGCGGACGTTCAGCGTCTCCGCGTCAAGTCTGAGCGGCAAGCGCGCTGCGCGCATCGAACCTTCGCGTCGGCGTCGAGTTCTTGGGATCGGAGTGCATCACAGTGCTGCAGTTCGGCGCAGCGCGTCGGCGAGCGAGGGAGCGACCTATCGGATTTCAGTGGCTTCTGGTTGCTGCGCCGGTCTCTGCAAGGGTAAGTCAGGGTCGGCAGAACCGATCCGAACCCAGTGCGCGCGCGGCCCCTGCGCTTTCAGAACGTCAAATCGCAAGCCATCGTGCTCGATCCAGTCGCCCGTTTGCAGAACCCGTTCGAGCTTTCGCATCAGGAGGCCAGCGACGGTCCCAATGTCCTTGCTGCTTTCGATATTGCGGCCAAGCTCGCGCTCGATGCGGAAGAGCGCTGTATCGCCTCGCGCCAGCAGCTTGCCGTAACCGTCCCAGCGTGGCTCACGGCGGACCTGCTGGCGACGCTGTCTTTCGTGCTCGTCAATGATTTCGCCGAAGATCGATTCCAGCACGTCTTCTAGCGTCAGGAACCCGGTCGTGTGGCCGTTGGCACTGCTGGCGATCGCAAAATGGCTCAAGCCCTCCTGGAACAAGCGCAGGAGCTCGGCAACCGAACTCTCTTCTGCGATCCACACCGGCTCGTGAACCCATCGCGTCAGTCGGGATGAATAGTCGGGCCCATCGTCCTCCATGCAAATGTCCTTGAGATGGAGAATTCCGATCACTTCGCCTTCAGCTTCGACAACGGGGTAGCGGCTGTAGCGATGCTCGCGGATTAGCCGCCACACATCCACGTATCTGGCGTTCTTACGCAGACTCACCATCTCGCGCTGCGGACGCATCAGATCGCTGACATGCAGTTCCGGGAGTTCCAGCGCGTGCGTCGCAGCGGCCGCGATGGCCCGCTCCGGACCTTCCGACGCGGGGCGGCTCATGCTGAGGATCGATCGGAGCTCCTGTCGTGTATAGGGTGTTTCGTGGGTGTGTGGATCACGGCCTCCAAGGCCCATCACTCGCAATACCCAGGTCGCGCTCAAGTTGAGAAGCCAGATGAAAGGGAAGGCGACCCAGTAGAACAACCACAACGGCAGCGCGGTCCACAGGGACACGGCTTCGGCCCTGCGGATGGCCATCGACTTCGGCGCCTGCTCACCGATGACGATATGCAGGAAAGTGATCGTCGAAAACGCGAAGACGAATGCCGCGGCCTCCACTTTCTGAGGATCGTCATCGAGGCCGAGCCATTCCGCGGGAGCCTCGAGCAGGACTGCAAAAGCGGGTTCGCCGATCCATCCAAGACCCAGCGACGCGAGCGTGATGCCGAGTTGACACGCCGAAAGGTAAGCGTCTAGCTTGTGGTGAATCGCTGCAAGAATGCGTCCTCGCCAGCCATGCACCTTGGCAAGTTCCTGGACGCGTGTGACCCGCAGCTTGACGATGGCAAATTCTGCGGCGACGAAGAACGCGTTGACCAACACTAGGCCAACCGCGATGACAACTAGACCAGTGTTCGCTATCACTAGGTGGTTGGCGCCGAGAAAGGCCTTCTCGTGACCTTACTGCCCTTGGAGATCGGGACCCGGCTTGCAGGAACCGATCGAGCCGACGCCGCAGGTCTTGCCGTCAATCCAGCGCGCGCCATTGAGGTGCATACCCGAGATGTCCGCTTCATCCAGGATCGCAGAGGAAAAGTTCGCGTGATAGGCGTTTGCAGCACCAAACTTTCCTCCGGAAAGCTTTGCGTTGCGCCAGTCCGATTCGACCAGGTTGGCCGCGAACATATTGGCTGTTGTGAGCTCGGCGCCTTCCGCCCGCACGCGCGTCAAGTCCGATCCATCGAGCGACGTCCGGTCGCCCCGAGCGTTGATCAAGATGGCCTCGCTCATCAAGGCTTTTGAAAACGTCGTGTGCTGCAAGTTGGCGCCTTCCAGGTTGGCGTTGCGCAGATCGGCGCCTGTGAGGTTCGCATAACTCAGATTGGCGCCATGGAAGCTGGCACCCCGCAGGTTTGCGCCCACTAGGAAAGTGCCCTCCAGATTTGCGTCGCGAAAGTCGCCACCGCTCAAATCCTTGCCCTGCAGCAGCGCCGATTTGAGCTCGGCGCCTCGACAGCTCGCCTTTGGGCCGGTGGCGCAGCTCGACCGCTGTTGCGCGCAGCCGCCGACGAGGAAGCTGCAAGCCACGACAATGGGGATCAGCAGACGGGACATATCCAAAGTCTAGGCGCCGCCCACCTGTTTGGGAACCGCTTCAGAGCCATAGAACTGTTGCAAGGAGCCCTGTTGCAGTCATCACGATGGTGTATGGGAGCGCCATCCACAGCATGGTGCCGTAGCCAAGGCGGATGAGCGGCGCGAGCGACGAGGTGAGTAGAAAAAGGAAAGCTGCTTGGCCGTTGGGTGTGGCCACGCTCGGAATGTTCGTTCCCGTATTCACGCTTACTGCCAGCAAGTCGAACTGCGCCCGGGTCACCGTCCCTATCTCCAGAGCGGACTTCAGTTCGGAGATGTAGATCGTCGCTACAAAGACGTTGTCGCTGATGGCCGACAGCAATCCATTGGCCGCGTACATCCAGATGAGCTGCTGACGTCCGCTCTGCTGCAGAACGAGGTCGATAACGGGATGAAAAAGGTGCTGCTGGTGGATAACCGCGATGATCGCGAAGAACGTAACCAGCAAGGAGGTGAACGGCAGTGCTTCTTCAAAGGCATGGCCCAGCCGGCGCTCCTCAACGATTCCGTTGAACGCGGTCGTCAGAACGATGATCGTCAGGCCGATGAGACCCACCTCCGCCACATGAAACGCAAGGCCCAAGACCAGCAGAGCCGCACTGGTTGCCTGCACCCACAACCGGGCGACCGTGCGCGAATCACGGGCTTGCGCATCCCGCGCTGCGTGCGCTTCGATAACTGCACGCACCGAGTCAGGTAACTCATCGCCGTATCCGAACCACTTGAGACGCTCGACAAGGGCGCACGTGATCAATCCGGCCAGAAGAACGGGCATCGATACTGGAGAAACGTGCCGAAAGAACTCTCCGAAGTTCCACCCGGCGACTTTGCCGATGACAAGGTTCTGGGGCTCGCCGACCAGTGTGCAAACCCCGCCCAGAGCGGTGCCTACTGCCGCATGCATAAGCAGACTGCGTAGGAACGAGCGGAATTGATCAAGGTCCGATTTATGTTCATCCCGCACTACGTCGTCGATGCTGTGGTCGTGCTCTTCATCATGGCGTCGCCCTGACGCCACGCGGTGATAGAGCGCATAGAAGCCGACGCAAACGCTCAGCACAACGGCCACGACGGTCAGTGCATCCAGGAACGCGGAGAGCAGCGCGGCCACCGAGCAGAAGATGAGAGACAGGGTCATCTTGGAGCGGAACTTCACCAGCAACACGGTGAATATGAAGAGAAGGAGTTCCCTCAGAAAGTAGATGCCCGCCACCATGAACATCAGCAACAGCAGCACCGGGAAATTAGCGACGACTTCGGCGTACACGCCCTCTGCCGACGCAAGCCCCATGACGATCGCTTCCAGCGCAATCAATCCGCCTGGCTGCAGCGGATAACACCGCAGCGCCATCGCCAGAGTGAAGATGAATTCCAGGAGGATCAGCCAGCCCGTCGTGAAGGGACCAAGGACGGCGAGCGCTACAGGATTGAGCAATAGGCAGCCGACAACTGCCGCCTTGTACCAAGGCGGCGCATGTCCTAGAAAATTGTTGAAGAGCACGGTCGCAATTCGAGTCATGATTCTCTAGCGACCCAGTGATGGATGAACGGCAGGGCTTTGTTCGCTATTGTGCCAAAAGCGTAAGCGTCGAACGGGCAGGCGATGGAAGGCCATGGCTGCCAGTTACAGGGATGAGACTGGGTAGGATCGACCCGGCGATACTGACCCACCGACCGGCTCTCTCGCTACTTCGACGATGTGAAGAAGGCGTACCGAGGTTCTGGCGCCAATACATATTCCTGCAGCTCGATGAGCTCCACCTTCACGGCGCGCAAGCCTGGCGGGCTACCGCGATTACGGCGACCATACTCCTCGCCGTACCACTGGCCCTGAGTCATGGTCAGAGCTTTCTTGATCGCGTCCGCAAAATCCTCAGCGATGAGCGCGCGCGTGACGTAGAAGCCAACCGCGGGCGGCTTACCATCCTCCACCGCATAGATGATTCCCGTGCCCTCGACGACCACCCGGTAGTAATCCACAGTGCGATCAGGGAGGCTGGGCCGAAGTACACGCGTCGAACGCGTGAGCAACGTCATCGAGCACGTCGGCACTGAACTCGATCTGAAGGTAGTCGTACGCCTGCGTGCTCATGAAGCCCAGCAAGTGAGGGTCTCGATCGCCAAGATCAGGTGCCAGCGCGCGCGGCAGACTGGCGACGAAGTGAATCCGTCGAAAAGCCATGGAGTCCGCTCGCGCTGGCCAAGCCAGCTTACGGTCGCCAACCTTTCAGGAAGCTTTCATGCGTCGCAATCGATGCCGCCGCCCTCGACCAGACGGTGTGTCCTATGGGGTCTGCGTCTAAACGCTTCCACTGGTCGGCGCATCAAACGTCAATGCAATACCCGCCCGCGCCGCCGTCTCGTTTGGCAGGAGTCGTTCTTGCCGCGCTAGTTCTCTGTGGTTTTGTCCCAGCCACGACGTTGGGATTGGATTCCTCGGAGGCACAGAACGGGCGCCGCTCTGTTCGCGAATTGCTTCCCTTGGAGTCCACGGGCCGAGTGCTCGTCAGCATTGCGGAAGGCAGCGTCGAGGTCGCCGGTTGGGACCGGAACGAGGTCGAGATCATCGCCAGCATCGACGATGTCTCGCAGTGGTTGCAGTTCAGCGGTGATGCTGCGCAAAGGAATGTCCAGCTGACAAACAGGAAGGGTGCGCGTCCCGCGCGCGCCACGCGGTTGCGCGTACAGGTGCCGAGAAGAGCCAGTATCGAAACCAGTAGTGACAGCGCGCGAGTCACGGTACGAAACCTCGCCGGTGAGGTTCGCGTCAGGACAGTCAGCGGCAGTGTCAACGTGAATGCGGACTCGCCGTCTATCCGCGTACAAACCGCGTCGGGATCGGTTTCTGTCGTCGCTCCCAGCCGAGAGACCACGGTTGCAACGGCGAGCGGGAAGATCCGCCTCGCCGGCTTCAGGGACCACTTATCCCTGGAGACCGTTTCGGGAAGGGTGGAACTCGCTGGCAGCAAAGTGACGCGCATGACCTTGAAGTCGATATCGGGAAGTCTCGAGTTCTCTGGGAGTATCGGAGCCGTCCCCTATATCAAGGCGCAGACACTCTCCGGCGACATTCGCTTCGAACTCGACGAAATACCAGATGCGCCAGTGCGGACTCACACCTTCAGCGGCGAAGTACGGGTGCCCAGGGAAACGACGGCCGAGGAATGGACGGAGGGTTCGGCGACGAAGGTGAGCCGCAACCGCGGCGCCATTGTGCTGGATAGCATCAGCGGCGACATACGGTTCACAAGTCGCGCCGAGAAAGGTGACGAAGATTAGGTCAGGGTCAGTCGCAACTCTAACGAATCGAGGGATGTGCACCCGCACATGATCCAATCGAGCCGCCAGCACAGACGGCGCCGTCGATCCAGGTCGCGCTATAAGGTCTGCACCTTCGAACTTCGCATCCTCGAGGTCTTTCCCCTGCAGGCGTGCGGAGTGCAGGCGCTCGCCCCGGCAATCCGCGCCGGGACTGGTGGCTCCCGCACGCGGCGACGCGCGCCCACAAGGACGCGAAGCCCCTGAAATGTGACCGCATGCGGGGAATCCAGTGCAGGCCCAATGGTCGCAGCGAGCGCTGGCGCGGTCACAGCCAGAGCGCCGTCGCCAGCAGGCCCACTGCCGTCATGACGATGGTGTAGGGCAGCGCCATCCACAACATTCTCCCGTAGCCCAGCCGCACGAGCGGCGCCAACGACGAAGTCAGGAGGAACAGGAAGGCCGCCTGACCATTGGGGGTGGCAACGCTCGGGATGTTGGTGCCCGTGTTCACGCTCACCGCCAGGAGATCGAACTGCTCGCGCGCCAGCGTCCCGCCGTCCAGTGCATTCTTGATCTCGGAGATGTAGACCGTGGCGACGAAGACGTTGTCGCTGATCGCGGAAAGGATGCCGTTGGCCGCAAACATCCAGAGGAGTTGTGCGCGCCCGTCCTGCGCGAGCACGAAGTCGATGACCGGCCGGAACAGGTACTGCTCGTGGATCACGGCGACCACCGCGAAGAACGTCACGAGCAAGGCCGTGAACGGCAGCGCTTCTTCGAAGGCGTGTCCGAGCCGACGCTCTTCGATGATGCCGTTGAGCGTGGTGACGAAGACGATGATGGTGAGGCCGATCAGTCCCACTTCGGCGACGTGCAGGCCGAGGCCCGCGACCAGCAGGCAAGCGCCGATCGCTTGGACCCATAGCCTGGCGACGGTCCGGGCGTCCCGGGCCGCAGACTGGTCGGCTTCGTAGCGCTCGATGGTGGCCCGCACGGAATCCGGCAGCTTCGCCCCGTAGCCGAACCAGCCGAGCTGTTCGAGCAGCGCGCAGGTGACGAGCCCGGCCGCGAGTACCGGCATGGAGACCGGCGCGGAATGCCGGATGAACTCGATGAACGTCCACCCGGCGAGCTTGCCGATGAGCAGGTTCTGCGGCTCGCCGACGAGCGTGCAGACGCCGCCCAGCGCGGTGCCGACGGCGCCATGCATCAGCAGGCTGCGCAGGAAGGCCCGGAAGGTGTCCAGGTCCTCGCGATGCTGCCCGACGTGCTGGTCGTCGCCCGGATCGTGATCGTCATGGGGGCCGCGACCGGAGGCCACGCGGTGATACAGGGAGTAGAAGCCGGCGCATACGGTGAGCACGACGGCGACGACGGTCAGCGCGTCCAGGAAGGCGGACAGGACCGCGGCGGCGCCGCAGAACGTGACCGACAGAGCCAGCTTCGAGCGGACCCGCACGAGGATGCTCGTGAACACCAGCAGCAGCAGCTCACGCAGGAAATAGATGCCGGCGACCATGAACATGAGCAGCAGCAGCACCGGAAAGTTGGCCGCGACTTCCTGGTACACGCCATCCGGGCTGGCCAGCCCCAGCACGATCGCCTCCACCGCGATCAGCCCGCCGGGCTGGAGCGGATAGCATCGCAGCGCCATCGCCAGGGTGAAGATGAACTGCACCAGGATCACCCAGCCGGCGATGAACGGTCCCGCCACCAGCAGCACGCCGGGATTGCCGGCCAGGAACAAGACGATTGCGAGCTTGTACCAACCGGGCGCATGACCCAGGAAGTTCTCGGAGAAGGCGGCGAGGCGGGTCATGTAGGCATCCTGGCTGCTTGCAGGTACGAGGAGACGATTGCCGCCGCGCACCGCATTCTGCCAAACCCGGTGCAACGGGGGCGCGCGTTCGCGTGTGTAGTATCGGGTCCAGGCCATGCAGGCGGGGAGCGGATGCGGGCATCGACGCAGGAAGCAGTGGGTTCCGGCCTGGGCACCTTCGGCGGCGTGTTCACGCCGAGCCTGCTGACGATCCTCGGCATCGTCCTGTTCCTGCGCCTGGGATTCGTCACTGGCGACGAAGTGAATCCGTCGAAAAGCCATGGAGTCCGCTCGCGCTGGCCAAGCAAGCTTAGGCGCGACGACCCTTCAGGAAGCTTTCAGATGTCGCAGTCCATGGCCCCGGCATCGGTCTGTGCGACCGGCCGGTTGGCTCTTGGTCCGTAGCTGCGCAGTGAAGTCATGCTCGTGTAAGTCGCGTCCACCAACACGCGGAGCTGATCCTGGCGAGCGACTCCCTGAGCTTGGTGAATATCCGCCAGCTGCCCGCGCGCCTCCCATAGAAGGTCTTTCATTGCCGCAACGTACCGTTCGGGGTCCACTGCAGGGGCTTTCGTGCAGAGTCTGCTGCGCTGATCGCCAGGTTCGCGGTTGCCACCCGTTCCGGCGGCTGTCTGCGCATTCAGCAGGAACTGGCTGGCATTCGTCCAGTGCTTTTCCATGCGGTTGCGCTGTTCCACTGGATTTCCGTCAGGCCGGAGTTCGTCCAAGCTGTCAAGCAGGTTCCTGACTTGCTCCTGAAGGCGCTCGATCGGCGCCGCAGTTCTCGATGACTCTGGCCGAAGTGGCTCGGCTGCAAGGGCCTCGGCGGCCATGAATAGTGCGATCCAGACGCCGACCCACGGCGGAGCTCGTCGGCGCGGGTCGGGGTCAGAAAGTCGCATCTCGTGGATCTCCCGGGTTTCGCTCACTCATTAGATGCGCCGCCCCCGGATTTGGTTTATTGCGCTCTGCTTACGAGGGCATGTCTGATCGTCAATGCAAACTCGCTCGCGCCGCAGCCGCGTTCGGAATCCATAGTGCGATCAGGGAGGCTGGGCCGAAGTACACGCGTCGAACACGTGAGCAACGTCATCGAGCACATCGGCGTTGGCGCCCGTCGCGCTGAACTCGATCTGAAGGTGGTCGGTACGCCTGCGTGTTCACAAAGCCCAGCAAGTGGTGGTCTGGATCGCCAAGCAGCCCAAGCAGGTTGAGTGCTTGTCCAACGTTGATCTCTTCGACGACGTCTTCACCCACGAGCGATCGCACGTTGATGTCCTGAAGAATTGCAGCTTCGACGATCATTCCCGGCAGGGTGACGTCGAATGCCGCTACGTGCCCGGCTGGTATGGTCGTTCCGAGGTCGACTGTAATTGTCGCTGTGCCGTTCAAGCCCAGCACATCCACCACCACAGGACCAAGCGCTGCGACCGGAAAGTCCACGATAGCGAAACTGTCCGCGTTTCCATCGGCGACGTTTTGTGGATCGGCGATCTCGCAGACTGAGATGGCGCCGACGACCTGGCACAGTAAACCGTCCGTTGCCCCTTGCGCTGAGCCCACGCCGCGGCTCGTACAAGTCCAATCAGAGATGTCCGTGTCCGGACCATTGCCCCCGCCGCCGACGCCTGGCTGCGGACCGCCATTGGCCTCGCAACCGCCGAGCAGCGTTGCGATTGCTGCCGCGGCAAGCAAAACGTGAAGCTTCAGTCTCATCGCGTGTCTCCGTCTGCACGGCCTGGCGCAGCCAGGCATCGTGTCAATGCTGCTGCTCGCCTGGGGCGACGTTGCGGTCGGGTTGACCGATTTGCGCTTGTTCCAGCCGATCGATCAAGGCGTCCAGACCGTCTCGCTTGATCTCGGACGCAAACTGACTGCGAAAATTGCCAATAAGGCTTATTCCTTCGACGCTGATGTCGTATGCGCGCCACACGGCGCCCTCCGTCCGACGCAGCTCGAAGCTAAGTGAGATCGGCGGCGCCGCCTGTCTTACTACCGTGGCTCGGACACTTGCCTGGGCATCGTCCCCTGACGACCGGCCCCACTCCACATGTGAGGACTCGCTGTAATCCAGCAGCACGTCGGAGTAAGCGTGAATCAGCGTGTTCTTGAAGGCAGATTGGAAGCGTGTCCTTTGAGCCTCATTGGCAGAGCGCCAATTGCGCCCCAGGGTGACCTGAGCGATGTACGACAGGTCGAAAGCTGGTGCGACTGCTTGTTCGACGGCTTGGTAAAAACTCTTTCGGTCATGGACAAACTGGGCGTGATGCGCCTTGATCATTGCCTGGATCGTTTCGGTAGCACCCCTGACCGTTTGCATGGCGGAAACATCGGACGCAGCCGCGTGCGCGGCTGGTGCAAACAGCATTAGGCAAACAAGAAGCCGTCTCAAAAATCGTCCGAGCACGCTGAAATCGCCAAATCGCTGAATTGCAGGAAGCCTATGCGGCCCAGCTTACAAACAGCTTTCAGGTCACCGGTCGCCGGACGGAGCGCGATAGTTTTCACGACAGATAAAAGTTGGCAGCGCCGCACGGCCCCTGCCTGAAAGGTCGATACTAGCTGCGAAGGGCCTCCCATACCCTTCATGCGCGATCGTCCCCCTAATGGTCGCGAACAATTGAGCCCGGCTTCCGCCGGGCTCTCTTCTTATCTCGGCCCGCTCGCTCCTTCGCCAGATTCCGACTTACGTCACCGGGCGTGTTCCTGCTCGCAATCGCATCTCTGCACGCAATCCGCGTCCGCTAGGGGCTTCCAGCAGTCGCAATGTGCCCTGGTGGAGCCCGGTGATCTCCTGAACGATCGCAAGTCCGAGTCCTGCGCCTCCAGTGATTTTGCGATCGCCTCGGTGGAAGCGCTGGACTGCGGAAGTGCGCTGATCCGCTGGTATTCCGGGGCCGTCGTCCTCCACGCTCAAACATGCCTGATCGCCGCCCGCGACTGAGAGGGTTATGCGACCATCGCCCGGGTGGTACTTCACGGCGTTGTCCAACAAGTTGTTGATCGCTTCGCGCAAGAGCATCTCGTTGCCGATAACCTCAACTGGCTGTGGGTCAGCTACGAACTCTAGATCGATATTCTTCTTCAAGGCACGCGGCACCCAATCCGCACCCGTCTCTTGGGCAAGGCGCCTTAAATCCAGCCGTTCCATAGGCTGCTGCTGCGCGGCCTCGGGCTCAGCCTGGGCAAGCGCCAGAAGTTGCTGCGCCAGACGTACGGCGCGATCGGTCGACACCCGCAGGCGATCCAGAGTTGCCCGCATGTCCGCTGCTGACCAGTCGTTCTGCACCTGATCCAGGTGCAGCTTCAGCGCAGCCAGCGGTGTACGCAGTTGGTGAGCCGCGTCAGCTACGAACTTGCGCTGCGCAGCCAGAGTGGCGTCGAGCCGCGATAGCAAGGCGTTCAGAGCATTCGTGAGCGGGCGCACCTCGGTCGGGACCCCGGACTCTGGGATCGGCTGCAGCGACCGATGCGACTGCGCGCCAATTGCTGCAGCAACGGCGTCCAGAGGCTTGAGCCCATTGCGGACGCCAAACCAGATTGCGAGTCCCGCGACCACGACGACAAGCAACTGCGGTGCAAGCGCCGACAGGAGGATGGTGTCGGCGAGATCACGGCGCTTGCGTTGCGTTTCGGCAACTTGCAGCACTACGCGCTCGTCCGGCTCGGAACCTGGGACGTCCAGGGCCGCGACGCGCGCCGGTGCCCCGTCGATTTCAGTTGTGAACAGTTGCACGCCACGATACGGCTTTGTGTCAGGCGGCGTTGGAGGCAAGCCGGCATAGCCAGCGATATAGCCGCGTCGATTGCTGGTTGCCTTGAAATACGTCTTGTCCGCGACATTGCTTTCGAACGGGGCCGGGGCAAATCCATGCGGATTCAAAGAAGTCAGCCCGTCGCTTTGTTCGAGAGTCAGCGAAGCCAGCGAACTCAACGAATCGATGACACAGCCGTCGTAGACTTCATTGGCGTAGTGGCGCCCAATGAAGAAGGACGCGGAACCGGCGAGTGCGAGCAAGGTGAATAGAGGAAACAGCAGCCGGGCGAAAAGCCGGCGCCGTAGGCTAGGGGAAAGATCGCGCATGTTTTAGAGCCGCCTCAACCGGGACGAGGTTGTTGCAAGAGATACCCGAAGCCGCGCACCGTACGTATCTCGACGGCGGCACCCTCGATCTTGCGCCGGACGCGATGAATGTAGAGCTCGATCGCTCCTTCGGTCAGCTCCTCGGACCAGTCACATACGTGCGACTCGACCTGGGACTTGCTGACGACATGGTCGTGGCGCAGCAGCAGGATTTCCAGCACTCCGAATTCCCGGGGAGAAAGCTCCACGGGGGTGTCGTTGACGTAGAAGCGGCGTTCCGCCGATTTCAGTGTGAGGTTGCCGAGCTGGACATCGGCACCGCTGCCACTCATGGTCCGCCGCGTGACGGCACGAATACGCGCTTCGAGTTCTTCGTAGTCAAAGGGCTTGAGCACGTAGTCATCTGCGCCAACATCTAGCCCGCCTACTCGGCTGCGCAGCGAGTCCCGGGCAGTGAGGATGAGGACAGGGGTGTGACTTGGGCGTGCGCGAAGAGCCTTCAGGACGTCCAGGCCGTCGACGTCCGGCAATCCCAAGTCCAGTACCACTAGCGCATATTGCTCGGTCTCGAGCGCAGAGAGCGCGTCGGCACCGCGCGCCACGCAATCGACTGCATGGCCCGACCGACGCAGTGCGGAAACGAGCCCCTCAGCAATTTCCACGTCGTCTTCAACAATCAGGAGGCGAACAGTTCTTCCCCGAAAGTAATCCTGGGTCAAGCCTAGCGCTTCGCGCTCTGGCGGGCGAAGGAAGCCCCGCCGACCTTTCGAAAGCTGCCTGAAAGGTTGATCTGCCATTCTTTGATCCGTCGTCGTGCCGGATACACCTCTCCTTCTCGACGGCTGGCGCGGCGGCACCCCCTGAGACGAGCCGCCGCGTCTTTTTATTGCGCCGGCAAGGCGGCTCCCACCCCCGAGGGGTGAAGCAATGCTCCCGCGAGCTCAGGCCAGTGCGCGACCAAGTCCAGGGCTCACAGGGCGCATCGAACTCACGACCGGTCTGCCGGTCATATCGGCAGCGTACAAATCTGTCATAGGGACGGTTTCACAATGGACGACGAACCGGCGGCGGCAGCATTGCGCGGCCATCGAGTGCTGGCCCCGCTAGACGCTCGCTCGCCAGATCGCACACTGCCACCCACCACGCAAACGCCACTGTCCCCAGCCGAGTTAGCGGAGCCACAGAAGGGGCTCGGTGGACCGTTCCTGATCACGGCAGACGGAAGGTTGCGCAGGCTTGCCACACCCGATTGTTGTGATTGTGATGACTGACGTACGTGTCTCTTGACTGAGTCGCAGCAGTGATGGGGGGTGACCTCAGGATCAATGCGAACTTCTGTTCCACCTGATCGACGGATGGAAGCTGTGCCGCATTCCAGCGGAAAATCCGGATTCCGGCGGCGGCCAGGACCTGATCCTTCTTCTCGTCACGCTCTTGCTGCCTGGGGTGGTCGTGCGAGCGATCGTCGAGCTCGATGACCGCCAATCCGGCTAAAACCAGAAAGGCGATTATCCCAATAATTGCGCCCTGCAAAACGTCCCCCGAATGCGATGTTGACCCTTTCTCACGTCGTCAGGAGATTCGCGCCTGGGCGAGGGCGGGCCCAGAAAAGCAACGGTCGCCAGTGCACGGAACAACCGGTAATTGAGACGCATCTCGCTCATCTAAAACGCTGTGCTGGAGATCCGCCAGCGCCAGAGGGTCAGCCGGTACGCGCCGAGGCTGCGGGGATTCTCAGTTTCTGACCCGGCTTGATGAGGGTCGACTTACCCAAACCATTCATCTTGCGCACCGACTCGACGCTCACCCGATACTGCTTTGAGATTTGGGTCAACGTCTGCCCCGACCGCACGGTGTGCGTTCGATGTGCCGGTTCACTTGGCTGTGGATGAGCAGCGACGGAGACAACCTTTACTTTCGCCGTGGTCGCCTTCGGGATTGGTTTCACCGATGCCGCTTCAATCGGGTGGTAGTCGTCCCTGGTTGGCACACGCACCGCGCTGCCGGCCTTCAGGCGTTTGCCAATCTTCGGGTTTGCGCTGCGCAGGGCTGTCAGCTCGACGCCGTATCGCTTCGAGATCGTCGCGAGCGATTCACCTGGCAGTACTCTGTGCTGTACGTCAGTACAACTTCTGTTGGGCATGACGCTCGGACCTGCTGAGGTCGGCCAGTGCCGCGCTAAATTTCTCTGCGCGTCCCTCCGGGAGGCGTAACGTGTGCCCTGGAGGTACGTAGAGCTTGCCTTCAATCACATCGGGACGATAGGCAGGATTGAGACGCCGGAACGTCGCTTCGTCCGTGCCCGACAAGCGCAAAAGCGTCTTGTAGGGAATGTAGTAACCGGTCGTCTGCACCTGATCAAAACGCAATGGCTCATGCCGTTGCACATATCCGAAGTGCTGTGCGTGGTTACGCTCGACGTCGGAAGCCGCAAGGAATTCCGCGTAAAAATTGCGCGAGGCAAACCCAAAGCGCTTATCGTCGTAACGCTCGATCAAGTCGGTGAGTGAATTACCCTGCACGAGCTTCAGGCCCCTGGCCAAGCCGCTGCGACCATGGTTGTAGGCAGTTACCGCTAACGGCCAATCACCCAATAGTGCGTAGTCGTCCTTCAGGTGCCGGGCTGCCGCCTCGGTTGAGAGCCACGGATCGGCCCGGTCGTCAACCACCTGGTTCAGGCGCATGTACGTTCTTGCAGACGAAGGCATGAACTGCCAGATGCCAGCCGCGCCAACTTTGGAGTAAGCCTGCTCGTTGAAGCTCGACTCGACGAGCGGCAGCCGTGTCAGTTGGGTCGGAAGCCCCTCGCGTGCAAAGACGTCTTCCATGGCTGCCAGATACTTGCCGGACGTCTGCAGCGCCGTGGCAGTCCGTTCCTTGAGCCCACGCTGAACCCGCACCTCTTCGGACGCGCGTTTGAACCGGCCCGGATCATCGAGATCCGCAAACAAGTCATAGACGCGCCGCTCCTCGGCAGTGAGCAACGCTGGCGTTGCGCGCTTGTCATCAATCCCGCGCAGTAAGCCCTCAAATCGTGCCCTCTCGACCTTTTCAGCCTGAGCCTGAAGGGTACGCACACGCACCGGGTCCATGACCCCGGCTTGATCGCGAAAGTCCAACACTACAAAAACACGATTGGGCTGGCTAGCGCTGTGGATTACGCTTTGGTATTCGGAGTACTGCGAGAACACGCGCGTCCAGAAAGCGATGTTGGGCTGAAGTATTGGCGGCCGAGGGAATATCATTTCATCGGACGCAAGCGGAGCCGATAGTGCAAAAGGAGAATCGGTCGCCTGCCCATTGGCGACGCCTGCATCGATCGCGGCGGCCAAGACGAGAACTCGCACTACAAGGTGACGCTTCATATCCAGCAACTCTCACTTCGGATGTGCCCGCAGGTCCGGAGCAGCGACGCCGACAATCCGGTTTGAAGCAGGTCGTCGGCTCTCGCCATCCAACCTTCGGATCGACGCTGGCTTTCGCAGCATCGACCCACGCAGCATACGGGCATCAACCTTTCAGCAACCTTTCAAGACGAGGGGGACGTTTCAACCATAATTCCGTGTCCGTCCCGGTTGACGGAACAGACTTCGACTGGAGTAACCCGAGAGCGTGAAACTCGAATCGCGGCTTCGCATTAGTTTCGCTCTTGCCGGTCTGGGCCTACTAGGTTTGCTGACCGTCTTGGTTCTCACCTGACGCGACGCGCTCCACGCCAATCGCTGGGTCCTGCATACGCAGCAGGTTCAAACGAGTCTGGCGGAGCTCATGTCATCCCTTAAGGATGCGCAGACCGGGCAACGCGGATAACCGCCGAGGCCCAAGCGGGGGAACGCGAGCGTGGTCTCGGCGGCGGGCATGAATGACTACGTCACCAAGCCCTTGCTTGCGGGCGTGCTGCGCGACGCGCTCAAACGATTTGAGGCGCGGGCTGCCAAGAATGCCGCCGGGACTGGATAGGACTTCGCTGATGCGGGAAGAACTGAGGCTCGGCGAGGCGGAAGTGCGTCACGGCGCATTCGCCTTGCCCGCTGGGTACGACAGCGTGATGGGGCGCCTGTTCCCGCATGCCAGGACCCAGTTTTTGGGGGCTCGCCAGCCCGATGCTTCCTAGTCGGGGCAAGAGAAGGTTCCCTTGAGGTCGAACCAAGAGCGTGGACTACGAAAACGCAAGTCCGCCTTCTGATCGAAGTCACTCACCAGGTGACTTCCCCTGGCTGAGATTCTTGGACACGATCGCAGCCGCGATCAGAGCAAACGCGAACAGCCGCACTGCGTAAATACCAGGGCTGCCCTCCGCCGGCATTTCCACGAACAGGAACCTCAGGCGATTGAAGCCCTCGATGATGAACGCGAGCGCGAACGCGAGAAACAGGCGTTCGCGCGTTCGGCTCCAGAATTTCAGGAAGAACAGGCTGGCGACCATGTAGAGCGTGAAGATCACACCCGTGAGGAATCCCGTCGTCATGACTTGGCCCCGTCCCAGATGAACCCGAACACCAGCAGACCCAGGGAGGACGCCGTGATGATCATCCGCAGCGCGAAGAGATCGAACCTGGGAAACATCACCAGGTCGATGAACAACACCGAGTTGGACAGTGTGAGGCCACCAAAACAGAGGGCGCTCCAAAACAGCAGTGGTGCCTTTGACTTGATGTAGCCGCGCGCCAGCAGCACTGCGCAGGTGCATGCGATGATGGCAATGAGTGCGTAGACGGCCGCATCCATGATCACTCTCCCTTTGTTACGTTGAAAGCCTGCGCGAATTCACGCAGCGCAGGCGCCGGCTTTTCATGGATGATTCGAGCAATGGCTGCCAGATGTTTCTGATAGTGCTCGGACAGTGTCCGCACTACGCCTGCGTCAGATGACTGCAGATTGAACCTGAACGTCCCGTCGCCAAGTTCGAGCAGCAGGTTGGAGCGAGTCAACTTGGCGAGAATGACGACGACGTCCCGCTCAGAGACATACAGGCGCTCGCCGATAGTGCTCCGGCTCCAGATGGTTTCAGGGAAAGCGTGGAGGAGGAGCAGCGCCTCCAGCTGCGGCACTGAATCCACCTTGTCCAGCAAGAACTGGACGACGTCTGGAGGCAATTGTGCGCGATTCATTCCGGAAAGCGGTGACCCGACCAGGAACTGCCAGCCTTGGAGAAAGTCGGCACGGCGAAGCATGGGAGTCACTTCGCCGTGCCAGCCATCGCGCCCCAGGAGGACAAAAAGAGCGTCTTGGCCAAGTCATCACATGAGCAAGCAGGCTCACACTAGGCGCTGAATCTTAAGGCGGGCTTAAGATCGTTCGTTTCTAATCCGGCCTCACCGGTGACCCCCAGAGGCGACCATGCGAGCGCTGTTGGTCGAAGACGACAAGATGATCGCGGATGGTGTACTCACCGTGCTCCGCCGCGAGGGGTACTCGGCGGACTGGGTGCAGGATGGGATCATTGCCTCTGACACGCTGCGCAGCCAGCACTTCGATATCGTCCTGCTCGACCTGGGCCTGCCGCGCCGTGATGGCCTGGCGATCTTGCGTGAGTTTCGAAAGGAAGACGCGACGACGCCGGTTATCGTGCTCACTGCCCGGGACGAGGTCCGCCAGCGAGTTGCTGGTCTGAATGCCGGAGCAGACGATTACCTCGTCAAGCCATTCGACCTCGACGAATTGATCGCGCGGATCGGCTCGTTGCGCAGGCGAAGTGCTGGACGAGCGACGCCAACCATCGAGCATAGGGGCGTCAGCTTGGACACAGTTACAAGGTCGGTCACGCAAGGCGGAAAGCTGGTCACTTTGTCGTCCAAGGAGTTTGCCGTGCTGGAGGCACTTCTTCTTCGTCCGGGAGCCGTACTCTCTCGCCAGCAGCTAGAAGACCGCATCTACAGCTGGAACGAGCCGGTTGCCAGCAACGCAGTCGAGGTCTACATCCACACGCTCCGCCGCAAGCTTGGCGCCGAGTTCATCCGCACTTTGCGCGGTGTCGGGTACTGTGTGGACGCATGACATCGATCCGTCGACGGCTCCTCGTCGGTCTCATGGCGCTCGCCATCGTAGTAGACGGTTTGGCTGGCCTGCTCACCTATCGCCGTGCACAGGTCTCGACGAGCCTGCTGCTCGACTACCAGCTGCAGCAAATGGCGCTGTCGCTACGCGCGCAGGGCGCGGCGGCGCCCGACGCGCCAATCTCCCTCCAGGGTGACGCTTCGGACTTCGAGATCCAGATCTGGAACAAGGACGGTGCCCCGGTGTATTCCTCGCCCTCGCCGGTGCAGTTCCCACACCGGGTCGCCGATGGATACTCCGATCTTGAGATCGGACGCAGTCGATGGCGCGTCTTCACGATCGAAACGCCTCGACGCATCATTCTGGTTGCCCAACTGTCCGTCATTCGCGAGCGGCTGGCGCGCAGCGTCGCGCTGAAGACAATCGCGCCATTGCTCCTCCTGACGCCATTGCTGGCAGTTGCGATATGGCTGATCGTCGTGCGAACGATGGAGCCCATCAAGCGCGTCGTCAGCGAAGTGCGCAGCCGCGATGCGGACACCCTACGGCCACTGGCGTCCGCTGGGCTGCCCTACGAAATTGAACCTCTGGTCGCCGAAGTGAACCGGTTGCTGGAGCGGCTTTCGACCGCGCTCCAGATGCAACGAAGCTTCATCGCTGACGCTGCTCATGAACTGCGATCGCCACTCACCGCGCTGTCTCTCCAGATCCAGCTATTCAGTGGAGCACAGGACGAACGGGCACGGGAGGAGATCCGTGTGAAGCTGGTTGCCGCAATGGCCCGTGCGCGAAATCTGGTTCAGCAATTGTTGACACTGGCACGCAGTGAGCCCGGGGCGGCGATGGCGGAAGTGGGCCAGCTGAATCTTTCAGGCATCGTGCGCGAAGCGATCTCCGAGTGCGCGAGCTATTCCATTTCGCGAAGGACCGACCTTGCTTTTGAAACTGACTCGGAGGTCGAAATGGTTGGGGACGCGGATTCACTGCGGGTGCTCGTGCGCAACCTCGTCGACAATGCGGTTCGCTACACGCCGCCCGATGGCAAGGTATTGGTTCGGCTGTCCGAGTCGCGGACCGAAGCCACACTGGAAGTGGAGGATTCTGGCCCCGGTCTCCCAGAAGCAGAACGTGAGCGCGTGTTCGACCGCTTCTATCGCGGCGCCGATAGCGCGGAGGGCGGCACAGGCCTGGGGCTTGCCATCGTCAAGTCGATTGCGCTGCGACATCGGGGTGTCGTCAAGCTCAGTCGAGCGCCAATGGGCGGGCTAAGGGCGACATTCATCCTGCCCAAGTACGCATTGACCAGGTCGACTTAAGACAGCCTTAAGGTCCGCAGCGTAGCGTCAATCTCCGTGGGAGATGTCGATGCAAAGTGGAGATGCTGTTGTGTCACCGCGAATCCCGTGCCGCTCAGTTCGAGACAACGCGCGCCGACCATGTGCGCCGAGTCTCAGGGCGGCGCGGACCGGGTCTGCGGGTGCAAGGTTGCGGCTGGAGGAGTCAGAAAGGCGCGCGGCGAAACGTCGTTGTCGTTTCGCCGCGTTTGCCCACTCAACCCTTGCGAGACCCGAGGTTCAGTTAATTCATCGCCGGCAACGGAATACCGGTGCTCAAGGGGGAAGGATCATGCTGGAAAACGAAGTTCTGACCGATGTCTCGCAGTCTGATTGGCTTCGCGCCGCGCTCAAAGCGGCACTTGCATGCGATCCGATCAGGGCCGCCAACGACGCCGAGGTTCTTGCCTGCATTCTTCAGCAGCGCGCTATCAGGGAAGCGGCGCCTAAGAACGGTCACGAGTCCCAGACGGTCAAAGCGCCAGATTCGATCGATTTGCCGGTTTACGACGCTGTCCCGGCGTTCGCCTGACATTCGCGCGCCGCGCATCTTGTCCTCGCTAATCCGCCGCGCGCGGTCGTGATCCTCCAAGGGCCGCCTGGCGACTAGAGCACGTCGCTCCAGCCCGGCGACGCGGCAAACGCGGCATGGATGAGGCCAACGTGCGAATACGCCTGCGGGAAGTTTCCCCACATCTTCCCGGTTGCAGTGCTGTAGTCCTCCGCAAGAAGTCCAAGCGGCGACATCGCTTTGCGAACGTGATCGAGCGACGACAGCGCCAAGTCTCTGCGACCGGTAGCGGCCAGCGCCTCAATCATCCAGAACGTACAGATCACGAAAGCCACTTCAGGAACCCCAAGGCCATCATCACTCCGGTATCGATACAGCCAGCCGTTACGACCAAGCTCCGATGCAATGGCGTCGACCAATCCTGCGAGTCTTGGATCACCGGGCGGCAGGAACCGCAATGGCGCCATCTGAAGGAGCGCGGCGTCGAGTTCGGTTCCTCCATAAGAGGCCGCAAAGCTCTGCCGGGATGCGTTCCAAGCGCGCGACAGAATCTGTTCGCGAAGTCGTTCGGCAGCCTCGTGAAACTCTGCGGAACCCCCCGCGCAATGCCGGTCAGCGATACGTGCCATTCGATCAGCGCCAGCCCAGCACATCAGGCTGGAGAAGGTCTGCGGCTCCCACGTCTTTCGGAACTCCCAGATTCCGGCATCCGGTGTACCGGCTACGTCGATGCCCTTGCGCGCAAGCCGCTGCAGCAGGTTCAGCGTCATAGGCGAGCGTTCCTGCGTGAAGCGATCGTCCATGTAGATCGGCGCGAGCGCGAGGACCATCTCGCCGAAGACGTCGTGCTGCTTGTGCAGGGCGGCGCCGTTGCCGATGCGAACCGGGCCGTGGCCGTTGAATCCCGCCCAATCCGGCAGTTCCGCTTCCGCAAGATCGCTGCTGCCGTCCACCCGATACAGGGGGCGAAGGTCAAGGTCCGGCGCGCTCGCGGCAATGTTCAACAGGTACTGGATGAAGTGCTCGCGCTCCTCGAAGTGTCCGAGCAAGCGCAAGGCGCCAAGGACGTAATACGCGTCGCGAAGCCAGCAATACCGATAGTCCCAGGTGCGACCACTACCGGGCGCTTCGGGGATCGAGGTGGTCATCGCAGCGACGATTGCGCCCGTGTCCTCGAAGCAGTGCAGCTTCAGCACCAGTGCCGAACGGATCACCTCCTGCTGATACAGCGGCGGAATGTTGCAGTGCTTGACCCAGCGTTGCCAGTAGCGAACGGTCTGGTCGAGGAACCGCTCGCACAGCGCCGCGAGCGGTTCCTCGATCGGAGCGCCCCAGGTCAGTACCGAGATGACGCTTTTCGGTCAATGCGAAAGGCTGGCCTTCGAGATGGGTCGGTGAGATGTCCGACGTGAGCCGAAATGGCGCGTCGAATCCCTCGAATCGAATGTGGTTCGAGCCGTGTAGTCGCTGTGGCACGCTCTTCGACCATCCCTGGACGGGTTCGCACCGCACGCGAATCACAGGCGTGCCGTCGAGCGGCTCGATGATTCGCACGAGCTGCGTTGGACGGAACATGCGGTCGTGGAGACTAAAACGCGGTGCGAAGTCCACGACCCGAAATCGTCCGCCGTCGCTGTCAAAGGCGGTCTCTAGCACATTGGTGTTGTCGAGATACCGCTGCCGGCCCGCGGAGCCGTTGGCCGGCTCGATCGCGAACATGCCGCCTGCGGGATCGAGTAGACGACCAAACACGGGTTCGGAGTCAAAGCGTGGAAGACAGCACCAGACCACGCTGCCGGTGTTCTCGATCAGCGCCGAAAACTGGCAGTTGCCGATCAGTCCGAGGTTTTCCAACTCCATGCGGCGACGCTAGCAGATTCACGCGACTACATGAAACGGCTCGAATGACGGATCGGGAATGAAAACCACGGTGCGGTTCGTCATCGTATGGCTTGCAGCCTTGTCGCTGCTCGTCACCGTGGCCTGGTGGACGGTGATGCAGACCACACGTGGATGGTTCCAGAAGGATGTCGCCTTGCGAGCGGAGCTTGCGGTCAACGGTGCGAGAAGGGCTCTCGTGAGCGATCTCCAGCGGCGCGACGTCAAGGATCTGAAGGATTTGCTCAACGACATCGCGCGCGATGAACGAATTCTTGCGGCCAGCGTGTGTGCGGCAGATCTAAAGCTGATCGCCGCCACCAAGGACTATCCGAAGTCACTTGCGTGCGAGGAGGTTGGGCCGTACGTGCAGTCGATGGATGAGACCGGCACGTCGCAATGGATAGCGTGGCGCGAGATCCGCGAGCTCCCCGGGGGCGATGTGCACGTCAGCGCTCTCCCGCTTCTGGACGAAGAGAACAAGCCTCTCGGTTTTGCGGTGCTCATCCACGACCTCAGCTTCGCGGCTCGTCGTGAGGCGAGGACGCAGCAGTTCTTGTTGATTGCATTCATAGTGCTGGCGGTGCTCGCGTCAGGTGTGACGCTGATGTCAGTGCGCATCCTTTGGCGCGGCTGGAGCAACACGCTTCGGCAGATGGCGCAGGGGCGCGGCGACCCGAAGAGGCCAGAGTTCGTGCCGTTGGTGAAGGATCTACGTGAGCTCCTCGACCGTCTCGCACGCGAGGAGCAGTCTGAGTTGCACGGGGGCCTCTGGAATCCGCAGCGCTTGAAGCTGACGCTGCAGCGACACCTCCATGGCGAACGGCTCGTCGTCGTAGCCAATCGCGAGCCCTATATCCATGATCGCGCGCCGGATGGGACCATCCGCATCCTTCACCCAGCCAGCGGACTGGTCAGCGCACTCGAGCCCGTGATGCGCGCTTGCTCGGGAGTCTGGATCGCGCACGGCGCCGGTTCTGCAGATCGAGAGACCGTTGACGCAGAGGATCACGTGCGCGTTCCGCCGGGTGAAGAGTCCTACGTTGTCCGAAGGCTGTGGCTCGGCGCCGAGGAGGAGAAGGGCTACTACTACGGTTTCGCTAACGAAGGCCTGTGGCCCCTGTGTCACGTTGCACACGCGCGTCCGACGTTCCGAACGGAGGACTGGCGTCACTATCAGGCCGTCAACAGAAAATTTGCGGACGCGGTGTGCCAGGAGGTCACGAGCGATGATCCGGTGATCCTGGTGCAGGACTATCACTTCGCGCTCGTTCCGCGAATGCTGCGCGAGAAGCTGCCCAAGGCAACCATTCTGACCTTCTGGCACATCCCGTGGCCGAACGCGGAGCAGATCAGCATCTGTCCCTGGCATGTCGAGCTCGTCGAAGGGTTGCTCGGCAGCAGCATTCTTGGCTTTCACACGCAGTTCCATTGCAACAATTTCATGGACGCCGCGGATCGCTTCCTCGAATCCAGACTCGATCGCGAGGATCTCGCCGTTATCCAGAAGGAACGTCGCACGCTCGTGCGCGCCTACCCGATCTCGGTCGAATGGCCGAGTCGCTGGGCCGAGGCTGCACCGTCGCCCGAACAATGCCGCTCGGAGTTGTTCCAGAGTCTCAAGCTACCACCCGATGGCCGGCTAGGCGTCGGTGTTGATCGCCTGGACTACACCAAGGGGATCGAAGAGCGGTTCCGCGCGGTGGAGCGTTTGCTGGAGCGCGAGCCGGAACTGCGACGCAAGTTTGTCTTCCTTCAGGTTGCCTCTCCCAGCCGGACTCTGATCGAGCGCTACGACCAACTCAATCGGGACGTGGAACAGCTCGTCGAGCGGATCAATACCAGGTTCGGCGAGACCGATTGGAAGCCGATCGTTCTTCACCGTTATCACACCGAGCCACCCGACGTGTTCAAGCTCTATCGCGCCGCTGACTTCTGCTACGTCAGCAGCTTGCACGACGGGATGAACCTGGTCGCCAAGGAATTTCTCGCCGCCCGCTCGGATGAGCGTGGCGTGTTGATTCTGTCGAAGTTCACCGGTGCTTCGCGCGAGCTGGCGGAAGCGCTCATGGTCAATCCGTACGATATTGAAGAGGCCAGTCGCGCTATTTCCGCGGCACTACGCATGCCGCTCGACGAGCAGGCCGCGAGAATGAGAGCGATGCGCCGCCTGGTTGCGGAATTCAACGTCTACCGCTGGGCAGGGCGCATGCTGCTTGACGCGAGCCAGCTGCGCCGGCGCGATCAACTGATTGGCTTGTTATCCGATCACCCTGGCAACGGTATCGCCCCTGCATGAAGCCGATCCTGGACTACACCCATCAACCTGCGCTCGATGCATTCTTCGCGTCAGACACGCTATTGGCATTCGACTACGACGGAACGCTTGCTCCGATCGTTTCCGACCCCGACTCGGCGACGATGCGGCAAATCACCCGCGAGCTCCTTGTCGAGTGCTCACGGCGATATCCCACCATCTTGCTCACCGGGCGCGCGCGTATCGATGTCATCCGCTTCGTGGCAGGCATCCCATTGCAGGGAATCATCGGCAACCATGGGTCCGAGGGCTTCGGTGCTCGCCCTCCTGGTTCGATCGCGCAGCGCGTCGCGGACTGGCGCGAGGACCTCCTCGAGCGTCTCGAAAGCCTCGCCGGGATTTCGATCGAGGACAAGCGGTATTCCCTCGCGATTCATTACCGCGCGAGTATCGATCCCCACAACGCCGAGCGCCGCATCCGTACCGCCGCAGCCGCGCTCGATCAAGCTCGGCTGGTCGGCGGCAAGGCGGTGCTCAACATCGTGCCGCAGGAAGCGCCTAACAAGGCGGACGCGCTGCTGGGCGCTTGCGAGCGGCTGGGGTTCAAGCGGGCCCTTTATGTCGGAGATGACGATAGCGACGAGGACGTCTTTTCACTGCGCAATCCGGATCGGGTCTTGGGCGTCCGCGTCGGTAGGGACATTCGATCGGCAGCCGAGTACTACCTGGAGGATCAGGAGGAAATGGACCAGCTGCTCGCGCTGCTTGCCCAGCGGTGAGTCGATCTCTTTTAAGCCTCGCTTAAGCGCAGCCTCATAGGCTCTTTCTGAGCGGCTGCATCCATACCGATCAGGGGGTTCATCTCGTGGCTCGATTGCATCTTCGTGGATTGATTCTGTTGGCGCTGCTGACCACGGGGGCCTCCGCGCAGTCGACGCCCGAAAGGTCAGGGACGGACGACGCGCGCACCGAAGACGCCCTGTTTCCGCGCCCCGTGATCCTGCGGCCGAGGATCGCCTTCTGGACGAACGTGTTCGGGCATTACTCGCGGCGACAGAGCGTCATCCACAGCGCGGCGTATCCGGAGCGCGTGCTGGAGGTCCTGGATTTCCGCGACCAGGCATTGACCAAGGGACGCGGACAAGTCAGCCGCGCCCAGTCCCTGGCGGAAGGCAAGACCAAGACCCGTTACCGGAAGCTCCTGCTCTCGGTTCACGCCAAGCAGCGCTCCGGAGCGCCTCTATCCGGCGAAGAGCGCCGCGTCTACGACCTCTTCGCGGGCATCGATGATCCGGACCGATTCCGGCGAGCGGCAGCCGAAGTTCGCGCGCAGCGAGGCGTCAAGGAGCGCACCGCCGCAGCGCTGCAGAGCTCGGGCAAGTATTTGCCGGAGATGGAGGCGATCTTCGAGCGTGAGGGTTTGCCGAGGCGGCTGACCCGCCTGCCGCTCGTGGAGTCGAGTTTCAACGAAGCGGCTGCGTCGGGCGCCGGTGCCAAAGGCATCTGGCAATTCATGCCCTCGTCGGCGCGGATCTACATGCGGTTGAACAAGGTCGTGGACGACCGTGCGGATCCATGGTTTTCGACGAAGGCAGCAGCCCGGCATCTCAAGGACGACTACGCCTTGCTGGGCGACTGGTCGCTTGCGGTCACAGCCTATAACCATGGTCGCGCTGGTGTCGCAAAAGGTCTGCGCGTCGTTCAGGGCAACAGCTTGGCCGACCTCATCGAGCGCTATCGCAATCCCAGGTTCGGCTTTGCGTCGAGCAACTTCTATGCGGAGTTTCTGGCCGCGTCGGACGTCGAGCGCGCTCATGAGGAGTTCTTCGGGCGCATCGAGCGACAGGCTCCGGTGCGATTCGACGAGGTCAAGACCGAACGAGGCTACATTCCCTACAGGACGCTGGTGCGGCTCTCGGGTAGCGACGAGAAGGCTTTCCGGCAACTGAACCCGTCCTATCGAAAGAGCGTGATCAGCGGCAAGCTGTATGTGCCGCCTGGTCACACCGTGCGCTTGCCGCCCGGCGCAGCGACGGCGTTTCGCACCAGTCTTGCGGCGCTCGGCGCCTCGGAGCTGTACGACCGCCAACGGATCGAACATCGTGGCGCACACAACGCACGCAAGGGGCACACCCGCCGTGATGCGAAGCTCGTCAAAGTCAAAGCCACGTCCTCGGCGCGACGCATGCGCACACACCGGGTGCGCGCGGGCGAGACGCTTTCGCAGCTTGCAGCGCGATACGGGGTAAGCACGGCTTCGTTGCGGCGGATGAATCGCCTGCGCCACGCCGGCCACATCCGCGCCGGACAGAAGCTGAGGATTCCGCGTAGCTGAAGGCGCGCATGTCCGAAACGCTGCGGTACATGACCCAGCGTCCCGCATGAACGCGCGGGCATACGGCCCGGACTGCGGGAGCTATCTCGCGGGCCCGTAAACCACCACAGTGCGCCCCGTTCAACAACGGAGCGGCACATGCGGATGGCACACCGGAATCGAAGCATCGGACGAGCGCTCGCGCTGGCACCGGTCGTTCTTTCGCTCACCGGTTGTGCCTGGGTCGGGCTGGGCTGGGGCGCGTTCAGCTATCCAACGACGCAGCGCGGCGAATCTGCAAACGTCGTCGTCAACGGCGACTGGGCCTATGCGTCGCGCGGCGCTGACGGTATCGAGATCATCGGGCTCGGCCTCGGCCGGCGCCACCGGCTGATGTCGCTGCCGGCGAGCCTCGCGAGCGCCGATGACCTTGCTACCGCGGATGGATTTCTGTTCGTGCTCGATGCGCAGCCGCCTGGGGAACTCGGCGTGTTCTCATTGGCGGATCCAGCTGAGCCTGTGCTCGTTGGCGCGCCTGTCGCCGTCGACGTCGGCCCATTCTCCGGTGTCTCCGCGGTCGCTGGCCGGGTGGTGGTATCGGGCGGCACATCGGCCATGTCGCTTTGGCACTACGACACGAGCGGCAATCTCGCGGCGCGCATCGGCACCGCCGATCTTGGCCGTGGTCAGCCCGACGCGCTGTTGTCGGGCGATGGACACTACGCCTACGTTTCCACGCACGAATGGGGGCCGCACTTCAGCCTGAAGATCGCCGACCTCACGATGCCGGCCATCCCGACAGTTGGCGTCCTAGGTCTTGGAACGTATGGGTTCACACCGGGCGGCGCCAAGCCTGCGAATTTTCCGGTCGAGTCGGCGCAGCAAGGCTCGACGCTCTATGTCGCGGACGCGCAAGGCCTCAACGTCATCGACGTGTCCGACGCAGCCGCACCACGCGCTGTCGCCGTGCTCGATCCCGGTATCCAGCCCGTCAACGTCGATGTGCTCGACGGCGTTGCAGCGCTGGTCGGCTCGGCGCCTGGGCCCCGTCTCGTATTCGTGGATGTGCGGGAGCCCGCGCATCCCAAAGTTCTGCAGTCATTCCCGCTGCCGGAGGGCAGCCTCGCAACCGGCGTCGCATTGACCGCATCGCATGCGGTCGTCGCGGCGCACGCGCGCGGCACCCTGCTTTTCGATCGTTCGAAAGGCGCTTGGGAATCCCTCAATCCATTGCAGGAGTTGCAGCCATGAAGTCGTCTAGCTTGGTTCTATCCGCCGCCATTGCGCTCAGCACGCCCAGCGTGCCCGTGCTCGCCGATGACGGCGCGGACTATGAAGTCACCGTCACCGGCTTGTGGACCGCCGATCGTTTCCCCACGGAATACCCGCAGGCTGGTCTGCTGACCGGACCGCACTTCTCCGGAATCATCGGCGCCAGCCACAACGGCCAGTTCACGCTCTACAAGGAAGGCACCCAGCCGACCGCCGGACTGGAGCGTCTCTCGGAGGAGGGCAAGCACAGCCCGCTGGACAAGGAGATCAAGGACGCGGTCGCCGCGGGCCGCGCGGGTGCACTGTTCGAGAGCGACCCGATCAAGGATTTCAGCAAGACCGTGATGAGCAAGGTGCACGTGACCGCGGCGTTCCCCGAGATCTCGGCAGTGGCGATGATTGCGCCAAGCCCGGACTGGTTCGCGGGCGCGTCGAACGTCAACCTGATGGACGGCGCCAAGTTCGTCGCCACGAAGACGGTCGAGCTATACGCGTACGATTCCGGCGGTGACGACGGCGACACTTACACCGCGGCCGACAAGGACAACAATCCAAAGAAGGCCACGATGACAGGTTCGCAGAAGCACTTCGGCGGCAAGCCCGTCGGCAAGATCACGTTCCGCCGAATCTAGAACATCGACACGTTGCAAGGATGCCGGGGCGACGTCGGTCGCCCCGGTGTTCGCGCTGATCTAAGGTGGAGCCCATGCGCAGCATCCTTCTCGCCCTCGCGCTGACCAGCGCCTCGCCCCACATGGCTCCGGCCTTTACACATCGCGCAGCCGCCGACTGGATCAACTCTCCACCACTGACCTTGCAGGCACTGTCCGGCAAGGTCGTGCTCGTCGAGTTCTGGACCTTCGCGTGCAGCAACTGCGTCGGGTCCTTGCCGTGGGTCAATGCGACCTACGGCAAATATGAGCCACGCGGCTTGCAGATCATCGGCGTCCACACCCCAGAACTTGCGCACGAGCGTGTCGTTGCAAACGTCAAGCGCAAGGTCACTGAGTACGACATTCGCTTCCCTGTGATGATCGACGGCGACTTCTCGTATTGGGATGCCCTGTCGAATCAGGTACTGGCCCGCGTTCTACTTGATCGACAAGCGCGGCCAGCTGCGTGCTACGTATTTCGGTGAAACACACCGAAACGACACCCGGGCGCGCCGTATCGAGTCCGATATCGAGAGGCTGCTTGCCGAAGCGCCATGATCGACCTGAGTTCGACGTGGTGCTGTCCCAGTTCGGTCACATGTTTGCGCCGCGACCGAAGCTAGCAGTGCGCGAGATACTGCGAGTGCTCAAGCCGGGCGGTTGCATCTCGCTATCGACCGGATGCGACGCGGTGGTAGAGCGCTTAGAAACCAACGCAAACGCTGAGAACCACCACGACGCGGTGATGCCCCAATGCTCTTCAGCCTACAGGTCGCCTGGGAATCTTGGCGGACTGCTGCGATCGGCAGCTTCGCAGCTGGATCGAATGGCTGCTTGCTGGAACGTAATGCCAGCTGCGGTGACGGGCAGCTGCTGGCCGAATCTCGACATTGCTTCACGAGCTCGAAAGCGGACGCTGAAGCCTTCCTGGGGCGGCAGCGTCTTTCGCTCTGAGCATCCTTAGCGCCGCTTGGTCTTCCGCAGCGGGCGCTCCCAGCCATCGTGCCAACCTTTCTGTTTGCACTTGAGCCAGAGCTTGGACTTGCCGCCTTCGTAGGTCGAGTCAGCTTTTTTGCCGACAACACCCTCCATTCCCATCGCCACCGCGGCAGCCAGCAACTCTTTGCCGGTGCGCTCAACGTGCGCGACGTAGCCGATACCAGGCGCCTTCTTGGGGATTAGGTCCCGCAGCATCGCCTTGCGCTTTACCAGCGGCAGCTCGCGCAGATCCTTGCTATCCAGGGCTAACAGGTCGAAGGCGTATAGCGCGACGTTGGGCAGATGTTTGCGCCTGGGCCGCGCCAGTCCTCGCAGCGCCTCAAAGTCTGGGACGCCCTTGTCGTCTACCACGCAGATCTCGGCGTCCAGGATGAAGTCGACGTGAGGCAAAGCTATTAGCGCGCTGACCACTTCGGGAAACCAAACAGTGGCGTCCTTGCCCTTCTTGGTGATGAGCTTCGCGCCTGTCGCGTGCTTCCCGCAGATGAGCCGGTAACCATCGTACTTCAGCTCGAAGAGCCAGCCTTCGCGTGAGAACGGGGGCGCTAGCGTGGGCTCCATTGGAGCAATGTGTTCGGGGCGGAGCATGCTGTCCGATTGGACAGTAGCGGGGCCGACTCAGCAAGCCCAGTGTTGCGCTGCCGTGCTTGCGCTTCTGGCTTGCGTAGTGACACCCCCGCCGTGACTGTCGGGAGCGCTAGCACGGCGACTTATCACAGTCGCACCGCGCCAATCTAGTCTCCTTGACTCGTAGAGTATTTCGCGCGGTAGTTTTTCTATGTGTCTCCGCAATTCACCCAGCGTTGGAAGTGCAAGGCTTGCGGCCATCTGAGCATCCGCACAGAGAGGCGCGCGAAGTATTCAGGCGCGTGGCACGTTGGGGACCTTGAGCGCAAAGCCAAGTGCAGCAAGTGCGGCGCCAAAGCCTGCGAGATCGAAGAGGTCTTAACTTCCCTCATCGGGACCTGGCTCGACTCTCAGAAGCCTTAGCTGGTTCCCTCCACGCGCTGCGCGCATATGGGCGCGGCTGAGCTCCAACGTTGCGCGGCGTAAAAATGGATATGTTTCTCACCGACCGCTCTGCGCTACTTTAACTCTGGCGACAAAAGGTGGTCCGCGCTGGGTAGTATCATGGATGCATGAAGGTAAAGAAGTCGCGCACGCGCCGTCGCAGTGATGCGAAGCTCCCAGATCTAGAGCCGATGCTGGATAGGATGCAGGCTACAGATGCGGGTGCGCGAATGTCGCGTGCCTTTCGCGCGTCGCCTAAGAAGCTTGGTGCAGCCGCCGTCAAAGCAGCCCGCCGGTCGACCACTGCTCGCAAGTAACCAGACAGCGCAGAACCCTGTGACCGGCAGTTCCGGCCCCAACCGGCCAGGGTGGCCGCCGGGCGGGACCCAGGTCCCGCTTTGTCTTCGAAGCCGGCTCGGTCAACGGCGCCTCGGTTAGGCGGGCGTCCACGCAGCAGATGCTAGGATTTCAGTGCATTGCTGCCTGCAGCTGACCCGGCCGCAAATTTCATGACCGCAAACCAAAATGCCGAGCAAGCGGCCCGTGATCGCATCGATGAGATGCTTCGGGAATGCGGTTGGGCCGTACAGAGCAAGAAGTCGATCGACTTCAATGCCGGACCGGGCATTGCGGTTCGCGAGTACCAGACCGATGTGGGGCCCGCGGACTATGTCCTTTTCGTGGACAAGAAGGCCGTTGGTGTCATCGAGGCAAAGAAGGCAGAACTGGGCCAAAACCTCACAGCGGTCGAGGGCCAGACCGAGGGCTACGCCACTGCCAAACTCAAGTGGGTAGCTAACCAGCAGCCCCTGCGTTTTCTGTACGAGAGCACCGGCACGATCACACGTTTCACCGACGCAGGCGATCCGAAGCCGCGTTCGCGCGAGGTCTTCAGCTTCCATCGGCCCGAAACCCTGCGCGCCTTTCTGGAGGCGGGCAGCACCCTTCGCTCCAGGCTGGCGGGAATGCCACTGCTCAATCCGGACAAGCGGCCACCTGCAGAGCTCGGGTTGCGGGCGTGTCAGGAAGTTGCCGTTACCAACCTGGAGGTCTCGCTCAAGGACAACCGGCCCCGGGCGTTGGTGCAGATGGCCACTGGATCGGGTAAGACCTACACCGCCATCACCGAGGCCTATCGCCTGCTAAAGCACGGCCAGGCGAAGCGCATCCTGTTCCTGGTGGACACGAAGAATCTGGGCGAGCAGGCCGAGCAGGAGTTCATGGCCTACGTGCCCAGCGACGACAACCGCAAGTTCACCGAACTCTACAGCGTGCAGCGGCTGAAGACTTCCTTCATGCCCAGCGATTGCCAAGTTTGCATCTGCACCATCCAACGCCTCTATTCCATCCTCAAAGGGGAGCCGCTGGACGAAGCATTGGAAGAACTCAGTCCGGCCGAGCAACTCACCCGGCCGAAGAAGCCCATGCCCGTCGTCTACAACGACAAGGTTCCGCCTGAGTTCTTCGACTTCATCATCATCGACGAGTGCCACCGCTCCATCTACAACCTGTGGCTGCAGGTGCTGGAGTACTTCGACGCCTTCCTGGTCGGCCTGACTGCCACGCCGGACAATCGCACTTACGGCTTCTTCCGCAAAAACGTGGTGAGCGATTACAACCACGAGAAAGCGGTGGCCGACGGTGTCAATGTCGGCTGCGAGGTCTTCACGATTGAGACGGACGTCACCGCCGGCGGCACGAAGCTGGTGGCGAAGCAGCAGGTGGAAAAACGCGAGAAGCTCACTCGCGCCCGCCGCTGGGAGCAGCAGGACGAGGACGAGGTGTATTCGGCCAAGCAGCTGGACGACAAGATCGTCGTGCCCGACCAGATCCGAACAATCATCAAAGCCTTTCGCGACAAGCTGCCCGACATCTTCCCGGGCCGCACGGAGACCCCGAAGACGTTGGTGTTCGCGAAGACCGACAGTCACGCCGACGACATCATCCAGATCATTCGCGAAGAATTTGCGGAGGGCAACGCGTTCTGCAAGAAGATCACTTACAAGGCGGACGAGGATCCAAAGTCGGTGTTGGCGCAGTTCCGCAACGACTACTACCCGCGCATCGCCGTTACCGTCGACATGATCGCCACCGGCACCGACGTGCGGCCGCTGGAATGCTTGCTGTTCATGCGCGACGTTAAGAGCCGCAACTACTTCGAACAGATGAAGGGGCGCGGCACCCGCACGCTGGGACACGACGACCTCCGCAAGGTCAGTCCTTCAGCCGCGAGCGCCAAGACGCATTACGTGATCGTCGATGCGATCGGCGTTACCAAGTCGCTCAAGACTGCGAGCGCGCCGCTCATCACCAAGCCCACGGTGCCGCTGAAGGACTTGGCTATGGGCGTCATGATGGGAGCCAGCGACACCGATACCGTCAGCTCACTGGCGGGTCGCCTCTCGCGCCTTGCCAAGCAACTGGAGCCGGGGGACCAGGCTCGTATCGCCGAGCAGTCCGGCGGCGTTAGCCTGAACGCAATCGTCAGCCAGTTGTTCGCCTCCATCGATGCAGATGCGATCGAAACCAAGGCGCTGGAGCTCGCCGGGCAACCCACCGGCACCGATCCCGGCGACACCCACCGCGAAAACGCCCAGGGTTTGTTGGTGAAAGCCGCCGCCAATGTCTTCACCGGGCCATTGGTGGAGCTGCTTGACTCCATACGCCGCGACAAGGAGCAGAGCATCAACCATCAGCATCTGGACCAACTCATGCGCGCCGAGTGGGACAAGGATGCGATGACCAATGCCGAGGCGCTGGCAAAAGACTTTATTGCCTGGCTGGAAGCACACAAGGACCAGCTCACAGCCCTGACCATTTTCTACAGCGAGCCCTTCCGCCGACGCGAAGTAACATTCGCCATGCTCGAAGCTGTGATGGCAAAGCTGCGCAGCGACGCCCCACGCATTGCACCGCTACGAGTCTGGCGCGCTTATCAGCAGATCGAGAACGCTCAGATCAAGCAGCCTATCAACGAACTCACGGCGCTGATCGCGCTCATACGCCGCGTCACGGGCATCGACGCAGCCCTTTCTACATTTGATGACACCGTGCGCAAGAATTTTCAACGCTGGATCATGGCTCGCCATGCGGGAACCGCGGTGAAGTTCACCGACGCGCAGACGGCCTGGCTGCAGATGATCCGCGACCACGTCAGCACGTCATTCCATCTGGAGCGCGACGATCTGGAGATGGCGCCCTTCGACGCCGAAGGTGGACTGGGTCGGATGCATCAGTTGTTTGGAGAGCGCATGGAGCCGCTGATTGCGGAATTGAATGAGGCGTTGGTGGCGTGAGTGATCTCGATCAATTGCCTCCGACCTGGCTTCAGGCGAAGTTGGGCGAGGTATGCACGCACCCTCAATATGGTTTTACCACCAAGGCCACCGACAGTGGAACCTTGAAGTTCCTCCGCACGACCGATATCACATCAGGCGAGATTGACTGGGATAGCGTTCCATACTGCAGGGACGAACCCGACTCGCTCGCGGAGTATCTCCTGCAGGACGGTGATGTTGTTATCTCCCGTGCTGGGTCAGTCGGCTTCAGCTACCTCCTAAGAAAGCCACAAAGATCCATATTTGCGTCCTACTTGATCCGATTTCGGCCATTGATCGATGCCAAGTTTTTTGCATACTTTCTTCAAAGCCCTGTCTACTGGCGAGAGATCGCTGCGAGCAAAGTTGGCATCGCAGTCGGGAACGTTAGTGCCAGCAAGCTGCGAGAGATTCCCTTTCCGCTGGCGCCCTTGCATGAGCAGCACCGCATCGTCGCGAAAATCGAGGAGCTATTTTCAGAGCTCGATAAGGGCATCGACAATCTCAAGCTCGCGCGCGTGCAGTTGGCGGTGTATCGGCAGGCCCTGCTCAAGCACGCCTTCGAAGGCAAGCTCACGGCCAACTGGCGGGCAGCGAATGGACACCAAGGCCCCGCCGCCAATGAATACCTTCGTTTGCTCAAGGAGCGCAAAAGCAGCAAGCCTAAGTTCGTAAGTGAGCGATCGCATGAAATTGAATCTTGGGCCTTCGCAACCCTTGATGAGCTGACGGGCCATATCACCTCTGGTTCGCGTGGCTGGGCTGATTTTTATTCCGAGTCCGGAAGCCTCTTCATTCGTGCGCAGAACATCAAGCGTGACGTCCTCGACTTGACCGATATTGCTTTCGTGAAACCGCCTACGGGCTCTGAGGGAACGAGAACGCAGACTCGTAACGGCGATATCTTTATCACTATTACCGGGGCGAACGTTACGAAAGCTGGCTTCCAGAAAGGCGACATCGGGGAGGCCTTCGTGAGCCAACACGTCGCGCTTTGTCGCCCCTTAGATAGCTCACTGAGCGAGTACCTGCATCTCTACATTATTAGCAGTGGCGGGGGGCGGAGAGATCTTGAACGAGCGGCGTACGGCGCCGGGAAACCAGGGCTGAATCTCGATAACGTTCGAAGCCTGGAAATCCCCGTTCCATCACCGGACGAGATCACAATTCTTGTGGCGCAAACGCGGGCAGCGCTGGCAGCAGCCGAGGCTATCGAAATCGAGATCGAAACCAATCTCCGAAAATCCGAAGCCTTGCGCCATTCCATCCTGACGCGGGCATTCGCCGGCAAATTGCTCCCACAGAACCCCGATGACGAACCCGCCGACGCCTTGCTGGCGCGCATGCGCGCGGAGCGAGCGGTAGTGGGATCAACGAAAGCCAAGTCCAGCAAGAAACTACGAGTAGCCCAAGCATGAGCAGCACCGACTCCATCGTTTCCAAGGTCTGGGGGTTTTGCACCACGTTGCGCGACGACGGCGTGGGTTATGGCGACTACCTGGAGCAGCTCACCTATCTCATCTTTCTGAAAATGGCGGACGAGTACAGCCGCCCGCCCTACAGCCGCAAGGTTGGGATCCCTGCTGACTGCGCGTGGCCGACGCTGAAGAACCTTAAGGGCGCAGCGCTGGAAGTGCACTACGTGGAGGTGCTACGCGAGCTGGCCGGCAAGCCCGGCATGTTGGGACAGATCTTCACCAAGAGTCAAAACAAGATACAGGACCCGGCCAAGCTAGCCCGCGTGGTAGAGATGGTCGATGACACCGAATGGATCGTGCTAGGTGCGGACACCAAAGGTGAGATCTACGAAGGCCTGCTTGAAAAGAACGCGGAAGATACCAAAAGCGGTGCCGGCCAGTACTTCACGCCGCGCGCGTTGATTAAGGCGATGGTCGCCTGCGTACAACCCCAGCCGAGCAAGTCGATCGCCGACCCGGCCTGCGGCACTGGCGGCTTCTTCCTGGCTGCTTACGACCACCTCGTCGCCAGTCACGCGCTCGACAAGAAGCAGAAGGCCTTCCTGAAGCACGAGACGTTCTACGGCCACGAGATTGTCGCCAACACGCGGCGGCTATGCCTGATGAACATGTTCCTGCACAACATTGGCGAGATCGACGGTGAAAGCCTGGTCTCACCCAACGATGCGCTCATAGCCGACAGCGGCAGGCGCTTCGACTACGTGCTGGCCAATCCGCCCTTCGGCAAGAAAAGCAGCATGACTTTCACCAACGAGGAGGGCGAGCAGGAGAAGGAGGACCTGGTCTACAACCGACAGGATTTTTGGGCGACGAGTAGCAACAAGCAGCTCAACTTCCTGCAGCACATCCGCACGATGCTTAAGACTTCGGGCAGCGCGGCGGTCGTGATGCCAGACAACGTGCTGTTCGAGGGCGGCGTCGGCGAAACGGTCCGCAAGAAGCTGCTGGAGAACACTGAGGTGCACACGATCCTGCGTCTGCCTACAGGTATCTTCTACGCCAACGGCGTCAAGGCGAACGTGCTGTTCTTCGACAACAAGCCTGCCGCGAAGGAGCCGTGGACCAAGGAAATCTGGTACTACGACTATCGCACCAACGTGCACCACACCTTGAAGCGTAAACCGATGCGCTTCGAGGATCTCGCCGAGTTCATCGCCTGCTACAACCCGGCGAATCGGAATGTGCGCAAGGAGACCTGGCACGCCGAGACCCATCCCGATGGCCGATGGCGGCGGTATAGCTATGACGACATCGTCGCCCGGGACAAGACGAGCCTCGATCTTTTCTGGCTCAAGGACTCCAGCCTCGCAGACCTCGACAACCTTCCAGAACCGAAAGACCTTGCGGAAGACATCGTGGAGAACATCGAAGCTGGTCTGAACAATTTCCGGGCTGTGCTTGCTTCTCTTGGGTCGTGAAACGCTCGCGCCCGTAACGCCGCTGGCTCATCCCATGAGCCTTCGCACGGATAGCATTCGGGGCGCTGATCGAGGTCGCAAACCACTATTGCCGGGGCTTGTACAAGCGTCTTGACTTTGGTACGGTCCAACTCTCGTTTCGCAAATGGCGAGAGCAAAATGACCAAACATCACGTATCAGCGAAACAGCCTCGCCGCGTAGCACCTCCCAAACCAGCACAGCAGATTGACGGCGTTCGCTATGTGGTCGGCGAGCTCTGGACAGCGAGTCAGCGGCGCGGGTCAAACCTGCATGAAGTTTCCTATCGTGCTTGCTTCAAGCCTCAGCTACCGGCGTACTTCATTGAGCGATTCTCCAAAGCTGGAGACCGGACCTACGATCCGTTCAGCGGCCGAGGTACGACGGCGATCGAAGCGGCGCGCATGGGCCGGAATGTCATTGCCAACGATGCCAATCCGATCTCGAACCTCTTGGCGCAGCCGCGGCTCTCGCCACCAGAGATCGAGCACGTAGAGGAGCGCCTTGACCAGATCCGCCTTGACCGAAGGGCGCGCGCCGATCGCGATTTGTCGATGTTCTACGCCCCCGCAACTGAAGGCGAACTGACCTCCCTGAAGAAGTATCTAAGGCAGCGCCGAAGCGAGGCAACGGAGGACGAGCTAGACGCCTGGATACGAATGGTCGCTACGAGCCGTCTATCCGGCCACTCAGCTGGATTCTTTTCGGTCTACACGCTTCCGCCAAATCAAGCAGTGAGTCCTGAGCGGCAGATCTTGATCAACAGAAAGCTGCGGCAGAAGCCCGTCTATCGGGATGTTCGCGCGCTCATTCTTCGGAAGACGAAGCAGTTGCTGAAGGGGCTCTCGGAAACCGAGCGTTCGAATCTACGAATGGCCGCGAAAAAGGCGCTCTTCTTAACTGACGACGCCGCGTGCACGCCCGCGATTAAAGATGCGTCCGTCCGGCTAACGGTCACTTCGCCACCCTTCCTCGATGTGGTCTCTTATGCGTCTGACAATTGGCTGCGAGCTTGGTTTAACGACGTACCGGAAGCCTTCGGTGACCGCCTTACAAACTCAAGGACTCCGGAGTCGTGGACCGATTTTATGGGCGGCGTACTGCGTGAACTGTTCCGCGTCACAACGCCAGGTGGGTTCGTCGCAATCGAAGTTGGAGAGGTTCGCAACGGGCGAATCGAGCTTGAAAAGCTTCTGCTGCCGGCGGGAGAACGAGCGGGCTTCAAGTGCGAAACGATCTACGTAAACAAGCAGGCGTTCACAAAGACAGCGCACATCTGGGGCGTCGCAAATAACAAGCGCGGCACCAACTCAAACAGGATTGTTCTATTCAGGAAGTAGTCAGCCGACCCCGTAATGCGTGTATATCACTTACTGTCGGCAGAGAACGGCCTAAGCGACATTGCCCTCAAGCGAATAAAGATTGCCCGCCTAGCCGAGGTAAATGACCCCTTCGAGTTACTAGCCGTGAACGTGGGCGGTCAAAAGCAAGCTAGGGCCGCGCTCCGGGAGTGGAAGACGGCGACGAATGAAAAAAGGGGGCTGCTTTCTTTCAGCAAGAGCTGGCATAACCCGGTGCTGTGGAGTCACTACGGCGACAAGCACCATGGCATCTGTCTGGGGTTCGATGTCCCTCACGACATACTCCAAGACACTAATTATGCCCCCGAGCGCATTTTGGCCAAGTTCATTGACGGCATTCCGCCTACATTTGACGCGATGCTGCTCGCGGCATTGCTCTCCACAAAGTACGAACACTGGCGTTATGAGGAAGAGACTCGAATCTGGGTGAACCTTGAAAAACGCGCAGCCGAGCGCGGCCTTTACTTCTATCCTTTCTCAGACGATCTCCAGTTACGAGAGGTGATTCTTGGTCCGCTCTGCGAATATCCCATTGAACAAGTGAGGCACTTGGTTCAAAGCCTGTACGAGTCCGTTGTTGTGATAAGAGCCCGGCTTGCGTTTAAGTTCTTCAAGGTCGTCCCAGACGAACGCTCGGTTCCGCAGGGCGCACCGGGGGCCGCGAACACCAAATGAAACGGGTTCTTCTCATCGTCGTGCTGATCGCGGTCGCCGCAGGTGGTTTCTACCGGCATCGTCTAAAAGCCGCGCCACCTGAGAGCGACGACCTTCGTTCGAGTGTTGCGGCGCCTGCAGCCGCATCCTTCACCTGCGACGGCCGCGTGTATTGTTCGCAAATGCATTCATGTGCAGAGGCTTCGTTCTTCATCAAAAACTGCCCTGACACCAAGATGGACGGCGACAACGATGGGGTTCCTTGTGAGAGTCAGTGGTGCGGCCAGTGACGCGCGCCAACCCATCGCTGCACACGTTGGGCTGCATGAAATCGCGTCACAAAAGGTCATCTTTTTTTGGATTGGAGAGCGCGTATGAAGCTCCTTAACTTCGCAATGACGCTAGCCGTAGCGGGGTGCGCTGCCCAAGCGCCGCTAGAGGTCGCACCGCACTTCGTCGGACCCGCCCAAAGTGAAGTGAAGATGTCCTCCGACGACCTTTGGATGCGAGCAGCTCAAAGTCTCGCGCTCGAAAACATCCCCATTACGAGCAGCGACAAACAAACAGGCGTCATTACAGGCGCTGGCTCGTTCGCCGGCAAACCGGACTATTTTTTGTGTAGTAAGGGCAAAGGGCGACTAGAGAAGGAGGAACTCAGCGTCACTTTGGCTCTCACGCCCAATGGTCCAGGAAGCACAAGAATTCAGGTCCAGGCAGCCGGAAAAACGGGGTGGTACCAAAAGCACCACGTTCTCATTGTGAGCTACGGGCACGTCAGTAACTACGTAACTTGCGAGAGCACTGGAAAGCTTGAGGCACTGCTGCTCCAACGAATCCAAGGAAACTAGTGCGGCCCAACCAAGCGCTGCAGCCGAAGGTCGAGCCTTCGGCTCGGCGGAGTTAGTTCGCGCCTTCGGCGTACCGTCGGCGCTACCTGGAGTGTCCATGGACATTCAGACCGTGTCCTAGTGCAGATTTCACCACCACTCATGGACATGGCGGGCTACCCCCGGAAAAGCTTCATCACTCATCTAATTGGAGGGATGTCCATACCCCGGTGGTGCGCCCGTACCCGAGGCGCTGCTGGTTCAACGGCATCGCGGTCGACGAAATCTCCCAGAAGATCTCCGCCACGCCGCGCCTGACCGACTGGACAGTGCTGATCGAGGCGACGATGTGCGAGCTTCATCGCATCACCGCGCGCGGCGGCCACGTCGCCTTCGAGGTCGGCGAGGTCCGCGGCGGCACCGTCAAGCTCGAGGAGCACGTGGTGCCGGCCGGGCTCGCCGCGGGCTTCGACTGCGAGGGGGTGCTCATCCATGAACAGAGCTTCACCAAGACCGCGCACATCTGGGGCGTGGCCAACAATCGGGCTGGCACTAACAGTCATCGCATCGTGCTGCTGCGCCGCCGCTGAACCGTCGGCGCCCTCTGCCGACGGGCTGCTCGGCTGGAATCTCGCCGCGCTGTCGCAGGCGATGAAGCTGCCCGATCAGGCGATCCGCGAGTACTTCACCGATGGGCGCCGCGTCTCGTTCATCCTCGAGCGCCGCATCGCCAGCGAGGTGTTGCATGGCCAGACCGCGCCGAGCGAAGGGGCGCCCTTCGACGCGATCGACGGATCGGGCGGGCGCTGGGAAGTGCGCTCGCTCTCGCGCCATGGCGTCTACTTCTGCCCCAGCAACATGGTCGGCTCCAGCCGCCACTTCGAGGAAGCCGGCTTCCTGAAGAAGATCCAGGGCATTCGCGGCTATGTCGTCGCCGACATCGAGCGGTTTCCGGAAGTGCCGTACTGGCGCATCCCGAGCGCGCAGGTGCTAGCCTGGTGGCGCAACGGCGAGCTGGGGTCCGACAGCAAGATCTCCAGAGCCAGGGCCCTGGAGATGTTCGCCGACCTAAAGCGCCGCGAAACGGTCGGCAGCCTCCACTAACCTCGACTGGATGCCTGGCTCGCTGGCGGCGTGGCCGGCATCGGGCACGACCAGCAGCTCGGCCTCCGGCCAGGCCCGGTGCAGATCCCAGGCGGACTTCATCGGACAGACCACGTCGTAGCGACCCTGCACGATCACGCCCGGAATCCGGCGCAGCTTGCCCACGTTCTCCAGCAGCCAGTTCGGCGTCTTGAAGAACCCGCCATGCGTGAAGTAATGGCACTCGATGCGGGCGAAGGCCTCGGCGAACTTGTCTTCGCCGAAGCGCTTGACCAGGTCTTCGGACGGCAGGAGCTTGCTGGTTGCTCCCTCCCAGATCGACCAGGCCTTCGACGCGCGGCGCCGGACGTCCGCGTCCTCGCTGGTCAGCCGCTGGTAATAAGCCTTGACGAAGTCGCCGCGCTCGGCGGCCGGGATGGCGGCGACGTAGTGCTCCCAGGCGTCGGGGAACAGCCAGTTCGCGCCTTCCTGGTAGAACCAGCGGATCTCCTCCGGCCGCAGCAGGAATACGCCGCGCAGGATCAGCCCGCGGACGCGCTCCGGATGGGTTTCGGCGTAGGCCAGCGCCAGCGTGGCGCCCCACGAGCCGCCGAAGACGACCCACTGCTCGATCCCGAGCTGGCGGCGCACGGCCTCCATGTCTGAGACCAGATCCCAGGTGGTGTTCTCGCGCAATTCCGCATGGGGCGTGGACTTGCCGCAGCCGCGCTGGTCGATCAGCACCGCCCGGTAGCGCCGCGGGTCGAAGAACTGGCGGTGCCAGGGCTCCACCCCACCGCCGGGACCGCCATGCACGAACACCACCGGCTTGCCGGCGGGGTTGCCGCACTCCTCGACATAGATTTCGTGCAGCGCGGAGACTTTGAGCCGGTGCGTGCGGAACGGCTCGATCGGCGGATGGGACTGCGGCATTTCGCGGTGGGGTAAAAGGGCGGCTTAGTCTAGCTGCCCAGACCGCTGCGGGATATTTTCTCCACGGTCCAGGGTCCAACAAAAAGTGCCGCAATCACAATAAATTCCCACGGAAAGTTGATTGCCGTCCTGCAGCCGACGCGATAGCATCTTCCGCATCGAGGGAAGGATGGCGGGTGGCTGTTTAGGTGCGCAATATGAAGCGTTGCAGGTGGCTGTTGGGCGTGGCGATGATCGCAACCGGCGTGGCCCGCGCCGACGAGGTTTCCGCCCCAAAGGGAGAAGTCGACATCGCCCGGCTCGCGGCGATGGAGACGTCGGCCGCTCCCGCCGACGAGGCGCTCTTCCCGCACCTGCCGATCCTGAAGCCGAACATCGGCTTCTGGACCCGGGTGTTCTCGCAGTACTCCGAGTACCAGAGCGTCGTCCACACCGCCGACTATCCGGATCGCGTCTTCACCGTGCTCGACTTTCGCGCCCAGGCGGCGACGATGGAGCCCTGGCGCGTCCGCGGCCTGCAATCGCAGGCCGAGAAGAAGGAAAAGGCCAAATACGAGAAGCTGCTGCGGCAAGTGCACGCCAAGCGCGCGCATCCCGAGCAGCTGACGGTTGAAGAGCGCCGCATCTACGACCTGTTCTCCGGCATCGACGATGACAGTCGCTTCCGCAACGCGGCCGACGAAGTGCGCGTGCAGCGCGGGCTGAAGGAGCGCACGGCGCTGGCGCTGGAGACCTCTGGCAAATACCTGCCCGAGATGGAATCGGTATTCACGCGCGAAGGCCTGCCGACGCGATTGACCCGGCTTCCGTTGGTGGAGTCGAGCTTCAACGAGGAGGCCTACTCCAAGGTGGGCGCCGCGGGCATCTGGCAGTTCATGCCGTCTTCCGCGCGCATCTACATGCGCCTGAACGAGGTGGTCGACGATCGCGCCGATCCCTGGTTCTCCACCGAGGCGGCTGCAGAGCATCTCAAGGACGACTATGAGGCGCTGGGCAACTGGCCGCTGGCCGTCACCGCCTACAACCATGGCCGCGGGGGCCTTGCACGCGGGCTGCAGGCCGTGAACGGCAACAGCCTGTCCGATCTGGTCGAGCGCTATCACCACAAGAACTTCGGCTTCGCGTCGCGCAACTTCTACGCGGAGTTCCTGGCCGCCTCGGACGTCGAGCGTAACTACGCCGAGCATTTCGGCAACCTGCAGCGCAAGGATCGTCTTCGCTTCGACCAGGTCCAGACCAGCGAGTACTACATCCCCTATCAGACGCTCCTGCGGCTGTCGGGCACGGACGAAACCACGTTCCGCCGGCTCAACCCTGCCTATCGTCCCGACGTCATCGAAGGCAAGCTCTACGTGCCACCGGGTCACACGTTGCGGCTGCCGCCGGGGCAGGCGCAGGCGTTCCGCACGGCGCTGGCTTCACTCACGGGCAGCGAGCGCTACGCGCAGCAGAAGCTCTATTACACGCAGCACAAGATCGGCAAAGGCGACACGCTGGCGCGCATCGCCAAGAAGTACGGCGTGACCCTCAGCGCGCTCAAGCACGCCAACCCGAAGCTGGGCAAACGACTGCGCCGAGGCAGCGTCGTGCGCGTGCCGCCGCGCGATCACGACACGCCGCAGACGATCCTGACGTCGCTCACGCCGGTGCAGAAGGCCACCGCCAAGAGCGCGACGCTCGCCACCGGCAGCAAGCACGCGAAGTCGACCAAGGCCACGTATCGCACGCACAAGGTCCGCTCGGGCCAGACGCTGTCGCACATCGCCAAGCAGTACCCGCGTGAGCGTCGCATCGCTGCAGCGGCTCAACGGGCTCAGCAGCTCCAGCCGTCTCAAGCCGGGCCAGAAGCTGAGAGTCCCCACCGGCGGCTAAAGATCGTCGCGACGCCGGTCGCGTCCGCGGGGAAATCGCATACACTGGAGTCGAAGCTCGGGGGCTTCGCCACTCTCCAGAACGTGATCCGAAAGCAGATCAAGCAGCGCCTGGCCGATCTTCAGCAGGCGCCCGACTATCGAACCTGGCGCGAGATCGCTGCCGAGCTCGACCGCCTCGAGGGCCACGACGCCTGGCAGGCCGACGACACCTCGGAGGATTTCGATTACGTGCTGATCCGCGAGCGCCTCGCGCAGATGCGGGCGCTGCGCCGTCGCGCCGACGTGCGGCCCCTGGTTTACATGCTTCACGAAGGCTTGCACGGCAACCTCGGCAACATCACCAACGCCGCGCTCTACAGCGTCGCGCGCGCCGGCACCAAGAAGCTGATCGAGGAGTACGTCGACGAAGTCGCGCGCTGCCTGGACTACGTCTGCGCCGGCGACTTCCCGGATTTCGGGCCCGACGAGAAGATCCTCTTCTTCAAGCGCACGGGCGGCGTGTTCGGCAGGTCAGCGTTGATGCTCTCCGGCGGCGCGACGCTGGGCATGTTCCACCTGGGCGTGATCAAGGCGCTGCATCAGCACGACCTGCTGCCGCGCGTGATCTCGGGCTCCAGCGCAGGCTCCATCATCGCCGGCATGGTCGGCGTGCGCGACGATCGGCAGCTGCCGCTGATGTTCGACCCCGACGGACTGAACCTGCGCGCTTTCCAAGGCGTCAGCCTTGCCCACGCCCTGCGCGGGCGGGCGGTGATGGATCCGGCGCAGCTGGAAAGCTGCCTGGCCCAGAACATCGGCGAGGAGACGTTCGAGCAGGCTTTCGAACGCACGCGCCGCATCATCGGCGTGACCGTGTCGCCGGCCGAGCCGCACCAGCAGGGTCGCCTGCTCAACTACCTGACCGCGCCCAACGTCTTCCTGTCGCGCGGCGTGCTGGCATCGTGCGCCGTCCCCGGGGTCTTCCCGCCGGTGATGCTCGAAGCGCGCGACTTCTCCGGACGCGCCGTGCCGTACCTGCCGAGCAAGCGCTGGGTCGACGGCACGCTGTCGTCCGACATGCCGATGCTGCGGCTGGCGCGCCTGCACAACGTCAACCACTACATCGTCAGCCAGACCAATCCGCACATCGTGCCGTTCATGTCCGACGCGCTGCCCAAGCGCGGGCTGGCGCCGCTGGCACGGGAGCTTCTGACCTCCAGCGGCCGCAACGCCCTGGCGCTGGCGCGCAAGCACATCGACCCCTACGGCGCCGGGCGCGCCCTGACCAAGATCGACAACATCCTGCGGCAGCGCTACTCGGGTGACGTCAACGTGTTCCCGCGGCACTCGCCCGCCCAGCTGATGCGGATGTTCGCCAATCCGACGAGTGCGGACATCCGCCGGTTCATCGCCGAGGGTGAGCGCGCCACCTGGCCGAAGCTCGAGCGCATCCGCATCCAGACGCGCATCTCGCGCGCGTTCGAGAGTTGCCTGATGGTGCTCAAGCAGCGCCGCGACCTGCCGGTCCAGCCGCGGCCGGGCCTGCGGGCAGTCGCCAGCCGCTGAGAACCGGTTGACAGATCCGTCAGTAGCCGCCTAGCCTGAGACCTGAGTCAGGTCTCACATTAGAGGGGCGCCATGGGCGGAGAGCGCATCCCGGTCACGGCTCGCGGCGAGGCGACGCGACGCAAGTTGCTGGAAGCGGCAGAGGCGGAGTTCGGCGGCAAGGGCTTTCACGGCGCCTCCGTCAGCTCGATCACCGCGCGGGCCGACATCGGCCAGGGCACTTTCTATCTGTACTTCCGCAGCAAGGAGGAAATCTTCTCCGTGCTCGTGCGCGAGCTTGGCCACGCGCTGCGGGCGCACGTATCGCAGGACGTCGGCGCCGGCCGCAGCCGGATGCAGACGGAGCGCCAGGGCGTAGAAAGCTTCCTGCGCTTCACGCTCGAGCACCCTGGCGTCTACCGCATCGTCCAGGAGTCGCAGTTCGTCGACGAAGCCGCGTTCCGCGACTACTACGTGAAGCTCGCCCAGCGCTACACGGCAGCGCTCGATGATGCCGGGCAGCGCGGACAGGTCGCGCCGGGGAGCGCCGAGGAGCGGGCCTGGGCGATGATGGGCATCAGCCATTTCCTGGGCCTGCGCTATTGCCTTTGGAGCGGCGCGCTGCCGCCCAAGCGCAAGCTCGACGAGGTGATGGAGTTCGTGTCGCGCGGGATGGCGCCACGCAAGGACAAATGAGCGTGGTCACCGGCATCGGCGTGTACCTGCCGCAGCAGCGGCACGATGCCGCCTTCATCGCGCGCGCCACCGGCATCCCCGAAAGCGTCGTGCGCGACAAGATGGGCATCTCGAGCAAGACCGTACCGGGGCCCGACGATCACACCAACGCAATGGGCATCCACGCAGCGCGCAGCGCGCTCAGCGAAGCGGGCGTCTCCGCGGGCCAGGTCGACGCGCTCATCTGCATGACCGAGGAGCACAAGGAATATCCGGTCTGGACCGCCGGCATCAAGGCGGCGCACGAGCTCGGCGCCAACCGCGCCTGGGCCTTCGACATCGGGCAGAAATGCGGCACCGCGGTGCTGGGACTCAAGCTCGCGGCAGACCTGCTGCGTGCCGACAACACGCTCGACACGGTGTTGCTCGCCGGCGGCTATCGCAACGGCGACCTGGTCGACTACACCGACCCGCATACGCGCTTCCTGAACAACCTCGCAGCCGGCGGCGGGGCTGCGGTCATCCAGCGCGGTCACCCGGCGGAAGGCCGAGCAGGCTTCGAGATCCTGGGCAGCGCCTTCCGCACCGACGGCAGCTTCTCCGAGGACGTGATCGTGCCGGTCGGCGGCACGCGCCGGCCGCTCACTGGCGCGAATCTGGCGGAGTTCAGGCTGCAGGTGCCGGATCCCGCCGGCATGAAGACCAGGCTGGAGCAGAAATCGCTCGACAATTTCGCCGGCGTCATCGACGAGGCCTGCCAGCGCTCCGGCATCACCGCGTCGCAAGCCAAGTACGTGGCGTTGCTGCACATGAAGCGCAGCGCGCACGAGGAAGTGCTGCGCCGGATCGGCGTTTCGCCGGAGCGCTCGATCTATCTCTCCGACTACGGCCACATCGGCCAGGTCGACGTCCTGCTTTCGCTCAAGCTGGCGCGCGACCAGGGGCGCCTGAAGACCGGCGACGTCTGCGTGCTCGCGGCGGCGGGCATCGGCTACGTGTGGAACGCGCTCTGCGTGAGGTATCGGTCGTGAACCCGACGACCATCGGCGACCTGGCAGCCTGGCGCGCGCAACTTACGCCCTACAAGCCGGCCGTCTGGTTCAAGGGGCGCTGGTTCACCTACGCCGAGCTGAACCAGCGCGCCGAGCGGCTGGCCGCGAGACTGTCGGAGCGCGGGATCGCGCACGGCAGCCGCGTCGGCATCCTGGCGCTGAATCACATCGCGCACCTGGACCTGATCCTGGCGGCGCCCAAGCTCGGCTTCGTCTACACGCCGTTCAACTACCGCCTGGCCGAAAGCGAGCAACGCGAGCTGGCCGACTATGTGGCGCCGTCGCTGGTTCTGCACGACGAACGCCATCGCGCGCAGGCCGAGGGCATGCACCGCCCAACTGTCCCGCTTGCCGATTACGAGACCTGGCTGGCGCAGGCGCCGCCGCTCACCGCCACGATCGCAGTCACGCCCGAAGACCTGCACATGCTGCTGTTCACGGGTGGCAGCACCGGCTTGCCGAAGGCAGCGATGATTCCCTATCGGCAGACCTTCGCCAACGCCGCCAACACTGCGCTGGCCTGGGGACTGGCGCCGTCGCACTGCGTGATCCAGGCGACGCCCTGCTTCCACGCCGCGGTCAACGCGTTCACCACGCCGCTGCTGTGGGCCGGCGGCCGCGTGGCGCTGATGGAGACGTTCGAGGCGCAGGCGTACCTCGAGTTGTCCGAGCAGCTGGGCGCGACGCACTGGTTCATGGTGCCGACGATGTTCCAGCTCCTGGCCGAGCATCCGCGCTTCGCGGAAACCAAAGTCAATTCGGTGCTGTGGGCGATCTCCGGCGGCGCGCCCTGCCCACCGCGGCTGGCGCAGATCTACCGCGCGCGCGGCATCCGCTTCCGACAGGGTTACGGCATGACGGAAGCCGGGGTGAACTGCTTCGCGATCTCCACCGAGGAAGCGGAGCGTTCTCCGGACAGCGTCGGCTACCCGATGCCGCAGCTGGAGGCGGTGATCCGCAGCGAGCATGGGTCGCCGGTGCCGCACGGTGAAGCCGGAGAGCTCACGCTGCGCGGACCGCTGGTGTGCAGCGGCTATTACCAGCGGCCGCAGGAAACCGCGCAGAGCATCCGCGACGGCTGGCTGTGGACGGGCGATCTGGCTCGGCGCGACGAGCGCGGCCTCTATCGCATCGTCGGCCGACGCAAGGAGATGTTCATCTCCGGCGGCGAGAACGTCTATCCCGCGGAGGTCGAAGGCGCGCTCTATCAGCTCGACGACATAGCCGAGTGCGCCGTTCTCGGCGTTCCGCATCCGCGCTGGGGTGAGGTGGGGCTTGCGGCGATCCGCCTGCGGGCCGGCGCTTCTGCCGATGCTGACGCCATCGCGCGCCGCCTGCGCGAGCGGCTGGCGACCTACAAGCTGCCGCGCGCGTACCTGTTCCTTGCGTCGTTGCCCAAGACCGGCGCCGGCAAGATCGACAAGCCGGCGTTGCGCAATCAGTACCTGCAGAGCGTGCGTTCCGAGCCGGCATGAAGCGCCATCTGCCCCTGCTGCTGCTCATTCCGGTAACCGCCGCCGCCGGTGAGCCGGTGCTCCTCGAGTTCGGCCGCTACCTGGCCAAGTACCCGGCGATGTACGCCACCTCCGCGCTGTCGGTCGATCCGCGCGATGCGATCTACGACCAGCACGGACGCGAGCGCGACAGCGTCGCGCCGACTTACGGTTCCGGTGGCGCATTCCCGCAGAAGCGCTTCGACACCCAGCTCGAATGGTTCTTCCCGTTCTTCGAGACCGAAGAGATTCCCTTCGTCTCCAGCCGGCTCTGGAATGCGAGGGCCGATCTTGGCTACGCCCACGTGAGCGCCGACGGCGCCATTGCCGAATACGCCCGAGCCAACGACCTGCGCGATTCGCAATCCGGCATCACCGACATCGCTCTGCACTTCGGCCCCGTGCTGTATGGCACCGGCGATTGGCGCAACAAATCCGACACGCCGTTCTCGATCCTCCTGCTGGGCGACGTCAGCCTGCCCGTCGGTCGACGCCACCCCGACGCCGCGGTCAACGTCGGCACCAACGCGTTCTCGTATGGCGGCTCGCTGGGCGCGTACTGGCGTCCGTTCGGCGGGGTTTTCCTCGACGCAGGCGCGCACTGGCGCGCATTCTCGAAGAACGAGGAGCCGGCCTTCCAGGGCCACGAACCCGAACGCCAGGGTGCGCAGTGGAGCCTGGACGCGACGCTGGCAGCGAAGATCTGGCGCGGCATATACGCGAGCGCGTCCTACTACGATCTGCGGGGCGAGCCCAACCAGTACCGCAAGGTTCGCGCCTCGGCGCATCCGCCCGATGCGGGCCTGCTGATGGAAACCTTCCCGGACCCGCGGACGCTCGAGGACTCGGGCATCCGGGACCGTCGCGCAGATGCGGCGTTGCACTGGTTCGCCCTGCAGCGATTGCGGCTGTCACTGCATTACGTGTTGCCGGTCGCGGGCAGGAGCGGCGAGTTCGACCTGCCGTATCAGCAGCAGCTGGTGAACTGCGTTGCCTTGCCGGTCATCGGCTGCAACCCGACGGCCAATGGCTCGGACCACGTCGATGGCCTGGGCGTCGCCCGTGTTTACGCCAGCCGATATTTCCTGCTGTCGGCGACCTGGAATTTCGGCCAGGGCGATTTCTGGATGCACGGACCATGACCCGTATCGTCCAGCGCGCGATCCTCATCGCACTGCTCTGCGCGGCCGCACCGGCGCGCGCCAGCATCCTGTTCACGCCGCACCTGTCCGAATACGCCGACCTGCCGCGCGGCGCCTACGCCGACCACACGCTGGTCTACACGCGCATCACCGAGGTGTTCGACGACGAGGGCGGCGTGGTTCCGCTGGGCAGCCCGTTCGTTCCCGAGGGCGAGCACGTCGACGCCGCGCTGCTGCTGTTCCGCTACCTGTGGATCGGCAACCTGTTCGAGAACACCCGCATCCCGATCCTCAACACGCACAAGCAGATCTTCCGCGTGATCGCCAACGCCTCCTGGCAGGAGGCGTCCGAAGCGATCAACGAACGCTCGCGCCTGTTCGGGCTGCACACCGGCGGCAACGGCGTCGGCGATCTCTTCGTGCTCGCCGGCATCTACGGCAACGAGCATCGATGGGGACCAATCAAGTTCAATGGGCTGCTGTCGACGACTGTGAAGTTGCCGGTCGGCTCCTACGACACCAAGTCGCTGCTCAACGTCGGCACGCATTACTGGACGACCATCCCGCAGATCGCCCTGCACGCGGATCTGTTCGGACGGCTGCAGTTCGACGGCACCGCCGCCTACCAGTTCAACGGGCGCAACGACACGCCGGGCTACGGCGGCATGACGCCCAGCGAGCCCGCCAACGTCTACAACCTGGAGGGCAACCTCGCCTTCAAGTTCTCCGAGAAATGGTTCTGGGACGTCGGCGCCTTCTTCCGCAAGTCGCGCGGACCGAACAAGTTCGGCAACGTCACCGCCACGTTCAAGGATCCGCAGCCGGCGACGACGCTGTGCGCCAATCCGACCGGCGGCCTGATTCCCGGAATCCTGATCCCGCCGGAGCAGTGCAGCCTGACCTCGCACTTCGAGCTCATCCCCGTTCCCGGCGAGCGCCAGGACAAGGGCATCCGCCAGCTGTACCTGTCGACCAGCCTCTACTACATCTACCGCACGTCGTCGGTCTTCGACTTGCGCGTCTCCTACCCCTTGAACGGCCGCGGCAGCCAGTTCCCGATGGAGTACGATGTCGCCGCGATCCTGCCGAACGGCGATCGTCGCGCGATCAGCGACTGCGCCGATCCCGCGGACACCGTCTGCCAGCGTCCCAAGCTCAACGGCGTGCAGGAAGCGGCGGCAATTCCATCGGCGCCGCTGTTCGAGCTCCGCTTCGTCTATCTGTTCTGGGCACCATGATGAGAACCTCGACGTTGAAATACTGGGTCCCCACTCTCGCGGGGGCGCTCGCGCTCTGCGCGAGCGCCTGCGCGCCCCGCGAGAAGATCTACGCCGTCGCCGGCAAGGAAGCGCCGACGCTGCGCGATTTCCCGGCGGACTTCCAGCTGCCCGTGTCCAACGAGACCGGTGAGCAGATCGGCGGCTTCGGCGGCGATGGCGGCGGCCTGACGCGGACGCCGGTGATCTTCGTGCACGGCAACACGGTGTCGGCGAATTTCTGGCTGCCGGCGCGGCAATACTTCAAGAGCCAGGGCTGGCATGGCGACGAGCTCTGGGCGCTCACTTACGGCTGGAACAGCGTGCGCGCGTTCGACTCGGCGGATCTGTCGGTGCCGACGCTGGAGCGCTTCGTGGCGGCGGTTCAGGCCTACCTGTCGCAGAAGAGCGGACGTTCGATCCGCCAGGTCGACATCGTCGCGCACTCGCTCGGCGTGACACTCGTGCGGCAATGGATGAAGCAGAACAACGCCTACCACCGCGTGCGCAGCTTCGTCGCCGCCTGCGGCGCCAATCACGGCGTCTGGACTGCGCGGCCGGATGCGCGCGGCCAGAACCGCGGCGTCGCCTTCGAGCTGTTCCCCGGCTCGCCTTGGCTGACGCAGCTCAACCGCGGCGGCGAGACGCCTGCCGCCGTGCGCTACATGACCTTGTACGACGGCACCGGCCACGGCGACACGCTGTTCCCGGCGCCGTACGAGCATTCGCCGAAGCTCGAGGGCGCCTACAACCTCGCTTACAACGTGAAGTACGGCCAGCACTACGATCACCTGGAGCTGCCGCGCACCAAGGAGACGATGCAGGACATCGTCGCCTTCCTGGGCAAGGCGCGCGAGCCGCTGCCCGAGGCGACGCCGCCGGAGATCGTCCTCACCAGCCAGAACGTCCTGCGCACGAGCCAGGCCGATTCGCGCGTGCACTGCGAATCCGGCGGCAAGTATCCGACGCTGCGCTCGCCGGCGGCGCTGGATCAGCCCTTGAGCGAAGGCACGCTGTACACCTGCTTCTCGCACAACTCGACGAGCGGACTGTCCAGCCCGATGCAGCGCTTCAAGCTGCCGCGACCGGGCAGCGCCGCGGCAACCGGCCAGCTGACCGTGAGCGCGCAGCCAGCAGCGGGCGTGTACGAGCAGCCGCAGCGCGTCACGCTGACGACGAACGACCCCGACGCCTACGTCGTCTACACCACCAGCGGCGCGCAACCCAATTCTGGCTCGCCGCTCTACTCCGAGCCGGTGTACGTCTCCGGCCCGGTGACGCTGCAGGCCCAGGCGATCGCGCCCGACGGCCGGCTGTCGGCGCCGCTGCGCCTGGATTACGACATCAGCATCGCCAAGGTGCAGGGCGAGCGCGCGCTGCAGCGCCAGTTCGACCCGGACACCAAGGCGGACGTCGACAGCACGCGCAAGAAGGGGAATTGATGTCACAGCGTGTCGCCGTAGTTACGGGAGGCATCGGCGCAATCGGCACCGCCATCTGCGCTGAGCTCGCGCGCGCTGGCCTGCAAGTTGTAGCCCTGGATCACCCGTCCGCGCGAGCGCGCAGCGACGCCTGGAGCGCGGAGCACGGCATCCCGGTGAAGCTGGTGGATCTGTCGGATTACGCGGCGACGCAAGCCGCGATCCGCGAGCTCGGCGACGTCGGCGTGCTGGTCAACGCCGCCGGCATCACGCGCGATGCGCGCTTCACGAAGATGACGCCGGCCCAATGGCGCGAGGTGCTCGCTGCCAATCTCGACAGCGCCTTCAACTGCACGCACGCGGTGTTCGAAGGCATGTGCGCGCGCAAGTTCGGGCGCGTGGTGAACGTGAGCTCCGTCAACGGACAGAAAGGACAGTTCGGGCAGGCCAACTACGCCGCGTCGAAAGCCGGCATGCACGGGCTGACGATGTCGCTGGCGCAGGAAGGCGCGCGCCACAACGTCACCGTCAACACGGTTTCGCCGGGATACATCGCCACGCCGATGACCGCTGCGATCAAGCCAGAAGCGCTGGAGAAGATCTGCGCGCAAATCCCGGTCGGCCGCATGGGCGAGCCGGGCGAGATCGCGCGCGTGGTCGCTTTCTTGAGCGCCGATGAGTCCGCCTACATCACCGGCGCCAACCTGCCGGTGAACGGCGGCCTCTTCATGAGCTTTTAGATGACCACCCGCGCGGCGCTGATCTTCGCCGTCCTGGCCGCTGCCCTGGGCTACTTCGTCGACCTCTACGACATCGTCATCTTCGGCGTGGTGCGCGTAGCCTCGCTCACCGAGCTCGGGCTGGTCGGCGAGGCCAACACCAAGTGGGGCCTGGCGCTGTTCAACCTGCAGATGGCCGGCATGCTGATCGGCGGCTTCGGCTGGGGTGCGATCGGCGACATCTTCGGCCGTCGCCTGGCGCTGATCGCAACCATCACCGTCTATTCGCTGGCCAACATCGCCAACGCGTACGTAACGACGGTCGAGCAATACGCGGTGCTCCGCTTCCTTGCCGGCGTGGGCCTCGCCGGCGAGCTCGGCGCAGGCGTGACGCTGGTGTCGGAACTGCTGCCGAAGAACCTGCGCGGCTACGGCACCACGGTGATCTCCTTCCTCGGCCTGGTGGGCGCGGTCACGGCTTCTCAAGTCGGCGGGCACTTCCACTGGCGCACGGCGTATCTTGCCGGTGGACTCCTCGGCCTGGTGGTGCTGATCGGGCGGTGGTACGGGCTGCGCGAGTCAGCGATCTTCGCCGAGCACAAGGGACAGCGCGGCCAGGGAGATCTGCGCAAGCTGCTGCGGCCGGCGCCGCGCCTGTTCAAATTTCTCTCCGTCATCGCCATTGGCGTGCCGATCTGGTACGTCTCCGCCCTGTTCGTGACGCTGGCGCCGGAGTACGGTGCCGCGCTGGGCCTGTCGGCGCCGCTGAAAGTCGCGGACGTGCTGCTCTACCAGGCCGTCGGGCTTGCCATCGGCAGCGGCTGCTCGGGATTGCTCAGCGAATGGCTGCAGTCGCGCAAGAAGATCCTTTACGTCTGCTTCGCGGCGCTGGCGATCCTGACCGTCGCGCTGATGAGCCTGCGCGGCAAGCCGGTGCAGCTCTACTGGTACCTCATGTTCGTGATCGGCCTCATGCAGGGCTACTGGACCGCCTTCATCACCATGGCTACCGAGCAGTTCGGCACCAACGTGCGCGCGACGGTGTCGACATCGGTGCCCAACATCGTGCGCGCCATGACCATTCCGATCACGCTGTCGCTGACTGCGCTCAAGCCGGGACTTGGCCTGGTGCCCGCGACGCTCGCCCTTGGCGCCGTCGTCTATGTCCTCGCCTTCGTCGCGCTGCGCGCGCTGCCCGAAACCTACGGGCGCGACCTGAACTACGTCGAGCCGTGAGCACGATCCGCATCGGCGAGGTCGAGCTGTGGGTCGAGCAGGCCGGCAGTGGACCGGCGCTGCTGCTGATCTCCGGGCTCGGCTACTCCAACTGGTGCTGGCAGGACCTGCAGTCGCAGCTTTCCCCGGAGCTGCATGTGATCAGCTTCGACAACCGCGGCACCGGGCGCTCCGAGAAGGCGCCGGCGCCGTACTCCATCGCCATGCTGGCGCACGACGCAGCCGGCGTGCTCGATGCGCTTGGCATCTCGTCCGCGCACGTGCTCGGCCATTCGATGGGCGGCTACATCGCCTTGCAGCTGGCGCAACTGCACCCGCAGAAGGTCGCCAGCCTGACGCTGGTATCCACGACCTGCGGCGGACCGGGCAGTGTCCCCGCGCCGGAGGCGACGCTGAAATTGTGGGGCGAAGTCGCGGGACTGCCGCCGGTGGAATCGGCGCGACGGGCGATGCCGACTTCGTTCGCGCCGGGATGGACCGAGCGACACCCCGCGCGCTTCGAGCAGGTCCTTCAAGCGCGGCTGCGCCATCCGACGCCGCCGCAGTGCTGGGCTGCGCAATTCGCGGCCTGCGTCCAGTTCTTCGAAGCCGGCGTCGATGCCAGCCGGCTGCGCACGCCGACGCTCGTCATCCACGGCACCGAGGATCGCGTCGTGCCCTACGCCAACGGCGTGGCGCTGGCGCAACGCCTGCCGCAGGCGCGCTTGGTCACGCTCGAGGGCTGCGGACACCTGCCACCGCTGGAAGAGCCCGAGCGCTTTGCTCAACTGGTGCGAGAGCACGTCGGCTCCGCGCTGCGCGCTTGAGCCGACCTACAGAAGCGTCCGCCCGGTCAGACGTTCCAGCACCCTGAGCGGCGCGCTGGCCGGATCGTAGAGGCCGGCGACCGGCAGGTGCAGCGTCTGCTCGAGCATGTGCTGCCCCGACATCGCCGCGTGCGAGGTCTGGTCGCTGTAGCAGATCCAGGTGCTGCCCGGCGCGAACTCCACGCGCGTCTGCGGCGAGGCGCGCTGGTAGTCGAGGTCCGACTTCATCGCGTCGTGCAGGTGCAACATCAGGTGGTCGTATTCGCTGCGCCGCGACTTGGTGATACGCAGCGCGCGCAGGACCGCAGCCGAGCCGGGCAGCTGCCGCGGGATCTTCGGCAGGAATCGCGCTGCCGCTTCGGCAAACGGCTCGCCGACGCGCCACACGCGCGGCTCGCCGGAAGGATTGACGTTGGTGAACACCCGAAGGATGCGCTCGCCGCGGTTGGGGCGCGACGGGAACGCGTCGACGTGCAGCCGGCTGTCGTCCTTGCGCCACGATGTTTCCCGGCCCTCCACGCGCGCGGGCCTGAAGCTGGTGCGCGCGACGCGCAGGTGTCCCTTGTAATCCGGGAACAGCGACTGGATCAGTGCAATCGCCTGCGCGCGGAAGCGCGCAACCATCGTCCGCAGGCTGGCAAGCTCCTGCGGCGTGCCGGCGGCGCCGCGAAGCGTGGCCGCAGCGCTCTCCAGGCTGATGTTCTTGTCGCTGCCGTTGGACCAGCGCGGGTCCAGGAACTTCTCCTCCTGCGGCTCCAGCGCGAACGCGAGCCCGGGCAGCAGCAGCACGCGCCCGGCCTCGACCTCGCTCGCGAGCCGCGCGGAGGTCTCCGGCGGAAGCTTCGGCGCCCACTCCCGGTAAGCGAGAGTGACGATCGGTCCGGTGGAATCCGTCATCGGCCCTGCTTCAGCAGATCGCGGATCTCGGTGAGCAGCTCCTCTTCGCGGCTCGGCGGCTTGGCCGCTTCCTTCGCCGCGTCCTTGGCGTCCTCGTGCGCTTCCTGCCGGCGCTTGAGCGTGTTGACGCCCTTCACGAGAAGGAAGATGGCGAAGGCGACGATGGTGAAGTCGAACAGGCTCTGCAGGAATTTGCCGTAGGCCAGCACCACCGGCTGCTCGCCGCCCTTGAGGGTCACCGCCAGGTGCGAGAAGTCGACGCCGCCGACGATCAGCCCGATCGGCGGCGTCACCACGTCGGCCACCAGGGAGGAGACGATCTTGCCGAAGGCGGCGCCGATGATGATGCCGACCGCCATGTCGACGACGTTGCCGCGCACGGCGAATTCGCGAAACTCCTTCAGCACTTTCATCGCGGGCTCCGTTTGATGTCCTTTAGACTTTAGCGCATGACATTCACGGTTGGACTCGCTGGCCGCGACGTGCGCTTCGCCGTGGACGATGGCGAGACGGTGCTCACGGCCGGATTGCGGCAGGGACTGGCCCTGCCCTTCGGCTGCAAGACCGGCGGCTGCGGCTCGTGCCGCGTGCGCTGCCTGCAAGGCGAGGTGACCTACGCGATCCCGCCGCACGCGCTGTCGCAAGCCGAGATCGATGCGGGCTACATCCTGATGTGTCTGGCGCGCCCGGCGAGCGACTTGACGCTGGACCTGCACCAGCCGGCTGAGCTCCAGGACCTGCGCCCGCAGCAGCTGCCGACGCGCGTGATCGAGCGGCGGATGCTGGCGCACGACGTCATCGGCCTGACGCTCAAGCTGCCGCGCACCGACCGTCCGTTCCGCTGGATGCCGGGCCAGTACATCGATTTCCTGCTGCCTGACGGCCGGCGCCGCAGCTTCTCCATCGCCAACGCCTGGGCGCCCGACGGACCGATGGAGCTGCACCTGCGCGTCACCCCGGGCGGACGCTTCGCGCACTACGTGCAGGACGAGATGCCGGAGCGCACGATCCTGCGCTTCGAGGGACCGCTCGGTGCGTTCTACCTGCGCGAGGACTCGGATCGTCCGGTGATCCTGATGGCCGGCGGTACCGGCCTTGCCCCGATCAAGGCGATGCTCGAGCACGCCTTCGCGCGCGGCATCGCCAAGCCGTTCCATCTGTTCCGCGGCGTGCGCTCGCGCCGCGATCTGTACCTCGACGAGCTGCCGCGGCAGTGGGCGGAGCAGCACCCCAACTTCGCCTATACGCCGGTGCTGTCCGAGCCCGACGCCGACTGGCGCGGCGAGCGCGGCTTCGTGCACGAGGTGGTGCTGCGGCGCTATCCGAGCCTGGCGGGGCGGGAGGTCTACATGAGCGGGCCGCCGGTCATGGTGCAGGCCGGCAAGCGCGCGTTCGTGGCGGCGGGCCTGGACGCCGACCACGTGTTCTACGATTCCTTCGATTACGCCTTCGAGACCTGGCCGGCGCTCGAGAGCCCGGCGCCGGTGGGCGGCGCCTAGCCCATGAAGCCGAGGTTGCGGCTGGCGAAGTTGGCGAGGTTGGGGAACACGAGGTCGAGATCCGACTCCGATAGCCCGAACCAGCGCGACAGTGTCGCCGCGTACTGATCCATCGCCTGCGTCGGGATGATGCGGCCGGTGTCGACGTCGTCGGGGCCGTTGATGGTCAGGTTCGGCATGCGCCCGAAGATGCTCTTTCCGCGGACGGCGCCGCCCATCACCAGCTGGTGCGAGCCCCACGCGTGGTCGGTGCCGTCGCCGTTGCTGGTCAGCGTGCGTCCGAACTCGGACGCGGTGAAGGTCGTCACCAGGTCCTGGACGCCGAGCTCTGCAGTGGCGTCGTAGAAAGCGCGCAGTGCGTCGCTCAGGGTTGTGAGCAGCCCCGGATGCGTCTGCAGCTGGTCGTCGTGCGTGTCGAAGCCCGGCAGCCCCACGAAGAAGATCTGCCGCGAGGCGCCCAACTGGTTGCGCGCCGCGATCATCCGTCCGGCCATGCGCATCTGCTGGCCCAGGTACGACGCGGGGAATTCCGTGGTCAGGGCCGGCGCTCCGGCCAGGGCATCGTTGATGGTCCGGCCGAGCTCGAGCGCGCGCGACTCGGTCGCGGCAAACTCCTGCGTCATCAGCGATTCGGCTGCGCCGGCCTGCTCCAGGATCTTCAGATACGTCTCGGCGCGGGCGCCGCCGAAGCTCAGAACCTCCAGCTCGGGCGCGCGGTTCAGGCCCATGGTGTACGGGACGATGTCGCCGGCGCTCTGCCAGATGTTGGTCCCGGCCAGGCTGATGTTCACGGACAGCTTCGGCGAGTATCCCTGCCCGGCCAAAAGGTCGGCGATGTGGCCGGCCCAGCCCTTGCGCTCGCTGCTGTCGGAGCGGCCGGTCATCCACTGCACCTGCTGATCCTCGTGGGAGAACAGCTGCAGCGGCAGGTTCGCGCTGCCCGACAGGTACTGCGAGCGCGTGACGGGCTCCACCAGCGAGCCGACGTTGGCAACGAAAGACAGCTGCCCCTCGTTGAACAGCTGCTGGATGCCGCGGCAATTGGGATGCACGCCGTAGTCGTTGCCGTCGTCGGTGACGGGCCGCAGCGGCAGCAGGCGCATGCGTGGCACCGCCAGCCCGCCGCGCGATTGCGCGTACTGGTTATAGGCTTCCGTGGAGCGCGGCACGAGCAGGTTGAACGCGTCGTTGCCGCCGTAAAGATAGATGCAGACCAAGGCGCGGTAGCCGCTGGTGTCGGCCGCGGCCAGCGCGCGCTCGAAACCGCCGAGCGTCGCCAGCAGGCTGCTCGACGCGAGCGTGTTCAGGCCCAGCTGCAGGAAACCACGGCGATTGGTGCGACGGAGCATGAGCGCCCTGCTAGTTCTGCGCCGCGTACTGCGGCGAGGAGACGATGAGATAGAGGGCGTCGGCGATGCGCAGGTCCGGGCGGCCCGGCGTCGTCGTCGGCAGGTACTCGAGCAGCGCCTCCCGCATCGCGGCCGGCATCTCGCCGGACATCAGGACGAGGTTCAGGTCGTCCACCAGATGCTCGGGCTCCTCGGCGCGCGTCTCCCAGGGCGCGAAGTCCAGCAGGATGGCCGACGGCACGGTGGAGCTGTTGCCCTGCGAGCTGGAATACAGCCCGACCACGCGGCGCATCTCGTTGGACAGGTTGATCAGCGTCGCCTCGTTGGTGATCTCGAACTCGGGCGCCACCAGGCCCGCGCGCGAGACCACGCCGATCGGCCGGAAGTCCGGTCGGAAGAAATTGAACACGCTGGGCGCGCTGAGCGGGCTCTGGCCGAACGCGCCCGCAGCCTGCAGGTAGTCGTAGCGTCCGTTCCCGGCCTTGGCGTGGAACGCGCGCCACAGGTGCGTGGGGCGCAGAACCGGCTCCCGCAGCTTGCCGATCGCCGGGCCGGACGCCGATCGCGCTTCCGGGTCGAGCAGGATGGCGCGGGCGACCGCGAACAGGTCGCCGCGCACGCCGGCGCCGTTGTCGTTGAAGGCCTGCGCCACGCGCGCCACATACGCGGGCGACGGATTGCTCGTCACCAGGCGCTGGATCAGCTGGCGTCCGATGAACGGCCCGACGTTGGGATGGTTGAACAGCACGCCCAGCGCCAGGTCCAGCTCGGGGCGCGCCTGCATGCCGGCAGGCACCGGCGTGTTGCCGAGGATGACCTTGGCATTCTCGTCGTGGAACACCTCGTAGGGCCGCATCGGCGCCGTCCAGTCGCCGTCGGCCTTGCTGAAGTCCGCGTCGCCGGTGCCATCGCCCCAGCTCCAGCCGGTCAGGACGCGCGACAGGTTGGCCACGTCGCTCTGGCTGAAGGTCGGGATCGCGTTGCCGTCCGCGTCGCGCTTCTGGCTGCCGTCGAGGTTGAGCTGCACCAGGCCGATGGTGAACAGCTGCATGACTTCGCGCGCGTAGTTCTCGTCCGAGCGGATGCCGCTGTCGCTGTTGGGCTTCTGGTTGTGCCACATGTTGAGGAAGTGGCCCATCGCCGGGGACAGCGTCACGTCCTCGAGCAGGTCCCGAAAATTGCCCAGCGCGTTCCTGGCCAGCAGGTCGTAGTAGTAGGCCGTCCCCTCGGGCTGCACCGACAGCGGCGACTGGTCCGAGACGACCATGATCTGCGACAGCGCGAACGCCATGCGCTGGCGCAGCTGGTCGGGACCGGTGACCGCGAAGCGCCACCAGGCTTCCACCCGGTCGTTCTGGGTCAGGGCCTTCGCCTGTTGCTGCAGGTACGGCAGCTCCAGGCTCACCGGCGCGGCGCGCTGCTGCTCCAGCCAGGCTTCGTAGTTGCGGTCGGCGGCCAGCGCGTCGATCTCTTCGACGGTGGGTCCGAAGGTCGCCTGCGTGAGGAATCGCGCCGCTTCGGCGCGCGCTCCCTTGGCCCCCGTCGCGGCGGCCCCGCCCAACGGCGAGCTGCTGCCGCAGGCAACCAGCGACAGCAACAGCACTGGCGCGGACAACGCACCAAGCTTCAAGGGATCACCGGGGTGTTCGGGTGGGCTGAAATTCTAGCAGCGCCCACCTACCCCTGCGCAATCGGCGGATGCCTACAACGGGCGCAGCGCGCGAGATTCGGATGCGGCCAGTTCCAGTCCCTGGCGGTGATAGCGCGCCGCCTCGTCCGGCGACTTCATGTCCTGGCACACCTGCGCGATCTCCAGGTACGCCGCAGGCGACGGCGCCACGCGCAGCAGCGCCTCCAGGTAGCTGCGGGCCTTGCCCGACAGCTTGTTGCGGCGGCAGGCGCGCGCCGCCATCTGCAACAGCTCCGGCTTCTCGCCGAACTGCACCAGCCAGTGCTCGGCCGAGGCGAGCTGTGTCATCGGATCGATTCCCTGCAGCTCGCCATACAGGCGCGCCAGCTCGGCGTCCCAGCCCGCGCGCAGTCCGGCTTCGATCTGGGCGCTGGCCTCCGCTTCGGCGTTGAGCTTGATCAGGCCGGTGACGTAGGCGCGGCGCAGCTCCGGCGTGGCGCGCAAGGCGGTCGGGACGGACTCCCAGGCTTTCTTGAGCTGATCCATGCGGCCGACGGCGATCGCGGCCTCGATGCGCCCGCGGCCCAGGCGCGTTTGCCATGCCTGCAGCTGCTCCCGGGACAGCGCCTTGCCTGTGGGTGCTGACGAGAGCAGCAGATCCAGCGCGTCCCAGTCCCCCGAGCGCGCGTGGACGTCAGCGAGCTGCTCGATCACGCGCTCGTGCCGGGGATCCTGCTCGTGATGCGGCAGCAGCAGCTGGCGCGCGGCCGGCACCTCCGACTGCGCCACGGCGCGCTCGGCGCGCGCGAGCGAGGCGGCGACCGGCAGGGACTCGCCGGCCTGCTTGAGGTAACGCTCGGCCCGGTCGTGCGCGCCCAGCTGACGCGCGGCGCTGGCGGCAAACAGGTAGTTGAGGCCGCGCGCGCGGTGATCGGCCGCGCGGCGCAGGAGCTCGATCTCGGCCTTGTGCCAGCGGCCTTCCAGCAATTGCTGCAGGCCGGACTCGAACGAGGACTGCGCGCGGCGGGCGCGGCGATCGTCCATGGCGTCGCGCACCAGTCCCGGCAGCCGCAGCCCCGCTAGCAGCAGCCGCCCGCCGTAGTACAGCGCGAATGCGGCCGCGATCAGGCCGAGCACGAAACCCAGCAGCGAAGTCTGGAACAGCCACGAGCGCCAGCCGATCTGCACGTAGCCGGCGTCGCCGTGCAGGTAGTACGCGGCCGAGGCGCCGAGCACCAGCGCCACGACCACCGCCAGGAGGAATCTGATCATCGGGCGGCGCCGGTCTACGGCGCCGGCGCGGACATGGCGCTGCGCAGCGACGTCAGGCTGCGGCTGATGTCGGGCATCGCTGGCGTCAGCTCCAGCGTGCGCAATCGATCCAGCTCCGCCTGTGCCGCCTGCACGCCCGGATCCTGGGCCTCGTAGTAGTCGTGCAGCCAGGCGCCAGCGGCGCCGCACAATTCGCGGAACGCGGCGGTGTTCCCCCGCAGCAACGCCAGTCGCGCGCCTTCGAGCTTGAGCAGGCCAATATGGATCACGAGCGTTTCCTGCTCCGGAGGCAGCAGCGCGGCTGCGCCGGCGTCGTGCCGGACGATGAAGACCGCGCGAAGCGCCTGCTTCAGGGAGATCCAGAGCCGGATCGGCCAGGCGAGACCCTCGGGCGGCGACGACAGGCTGGTGGCCTCGGTCAGACGATCCGGCACGCGGCCCTGCAGCGGCAGCTTCGGCAACTCGGCGATCAGCGTCGACAGGCTCAGCGTCGCCGCCGTGAGATCGATCTTGGGCAAGGCCGCGAGCGCAGCGCGCTCCTGTGCAATGGCTTCGCGCGCCTTGAACAATCGCGGCTCGTCGAGCGCCGCCAGCCGCTCGTCGGCCTGCGCCAGCGCCTGCGCCGCGCCCGCGGCGTCGCGCGCCAGCAGCGCGCGATCGTTGGCCATGAGCAGCAGCTGCTCCACCGCCGCCAGCTGCATGCGCGTGCGCCCGCCCTGCACCGCCTCGTTCATCCGCGCCAGCGTCGCGGTCGTTTCGTCGACGCGCGCGCTCAGGGCGGCAATGTCGGCTGCGTTCTTGCGCGCCATCTCGTCGTCCGCCCGCAGGGATTGCGCGAGCTCGTCGGTGCGGGCCCGCAGCTGCTGCGATTCCGTCAGCAGCCTGGTGAGCGCCGCGTCGCGCTCCTGCTGGTGCTGCCACTGCTGCTGCAGCCATTGCCAGCCGAACCAGCCGCCGGCGCCGAGCGCTGCGAGCACGATCAGCAGGATGAGCCAGCCGACGCCCGAGCGGCGCGCGCGCGGCGGCGGCGGCGCGGGCGCAGCAGGCGGGCTTAGGGCTTCGGTTGCAGTTTCCACCACGATTCCAGGCAGTGCACGATGGCGGCGTCGGTCATCTGATCGGGCGCGATGGCCGGCGCTGCGAAGCCGAGGGTTGCAGCCATTTCTACCACACGCTGGCTCGGCACGACCAGTTGCCGCCGCAACAGGCTCGCGCGCAACGGCGCGCCTGCCAGATCACACAGATGCTCGAGCGCCTGCGCGCTGGTGACGACGATGATCTTCGCGCGCTTGACCGCCGACTCGATCGCCTCGGGCGCGTGCGGCAGCGGCACGCGGTGATACACCGCCAGCGTCACCACGGTGGCGCCACGACTCTCCAGGCCGCTGGCCAGCGTTTCCGGGCCGTCGGCGCCGGTGACGATCAGCACGCGCTTGCCGGCGAGGCTCTGCAGCTCGTCGCGCGCGAGCAGCGCCTCGCCGGAGCTGCCCTGCAGCGGCGCGAGCACCTGGTTGCCGCCTGCCGATTCCAGCGCCGCCGCGGTCGCCGGGCCTACTGCGGCCAAGCCGCGCGGCCAGGCGCCGGCATCCATGCTTCGCGCGTGACGCACGGCGTTGGCGCTGGTGAAGATCCACCAGTCGAAGCCGCGCGCGAGCTCCAGCTGTCGCACTGCCAGCGACGCTGGCGCCGGCTCGATCGACAACAGCGGCAGCCGCAGCGGCTCGCCCCCTGCTTTCTGGATCAGCCGGCACAGCGTGTCGGCCTGATGCGCGGGGCGCGTGACCAGCACGCGCAGCCCCGACAGCGAGCCCTCCCCGGTCATACGGCGATGCCCAGATCGCGCAGGATCCTGGCCGCGCCGAACGACAGCAGGCTCTCCGCCAGCTCCGCCCCAAGCGCTTCGGCCTGCGCGACGTCGCCGGAGATCTCGTCGCGGATCAGCTGCGTGCCGTCGGGCTTGCCGACCAGGCCGATCAGGCGAATGCGGCCGGCGGATATGAAGGCGTGTCCCGCTACCGGCACGTGGCAGGCACCGCCGAGGCGCGCGTTGAGCGCACGCTCGGCCGACAGCCGCTGCGCCGCCGGGATCGAATTCAGGGCACGCAGGTAGTCGCGCGTGGACTCGTCGTCGTCACGGCACTCGATGCCGATGACGCCCTGCCCGATCGCCGGCACGAATTCGTTCTCGGCCAGCCGCTCGCGGATGCGCTCGCCGTAGCCCAGCCGGTCGAGCCCCGCGCAGGCCAGCAGGATCGCGTCGAAGCGGCCTTCGTCGAGGCGCTTCAGGCGCGTGCCGACGTTGCCGCGCAGCTCGCCGACCTGCAGGTCGCGGCGCCGCGCGCGCAGCTGCGCCTGCCGGCGCAACGAAGCGGTGCCCACGCGCGCACCGCGCGGCAGATCGTCCAGCCGCGCGTACTGCAGCGACACGAACGCGTCGCGCGCGTCGGCCGCCTCCAGATACGCGCCGATCACCAGGCCGTCGGGAACGTGCACCGGCACGTCCTTCATCGAATGCACGGCGATGTCTGCGCGCCCGTCGCGCATCGCCTCCTCCAGCTCCTTGACGAACAGGCCCTTGCCGCCGACCTGCGACAGCGATGCGTCGAGGAAGCGGTCGCCGCTGGTGGACATCGGCACGAGCTCGACGCTCACCTGCGGATGGGCACGCTCGAGCAGCTGGCCGACGTGCCCGGCCTGCCAGATCGCCAGCGGACTCTCGCGGGTGGCGATGCGGATGGTCTTCCTCATGGCAGCTCTGGCTTGTCGGTGAGGAAGCGCCGCACCTCGGCCAGGCGCCGGCGGCTCACCGGGATCAGCACGGCGACGTGGCGTAGCCGCAGCCAGTGGATCTCCTCGTCCTCCTGCCGGCCGCGCTCCAGCCCGGTGATGAAGCGCGTCGCCACCAGCGCCTTGCGATGCACGCGCAGGAACCAGGCCGCGAAGTCCTCCTCGAGCTTGTTCAGCGATTCCTCGATCAGCACCTCGCCGTGCAGGTGGTGGACGGTCGTGTACTTCTGGTCGGCCATGAAGTAGACGATCTCGTCGATCGGGATGCGCTTGATGCCGTCGCGCGTGGTCGCCACGACGAACTCGCGCTGCGGCCGCTCGCTGGCCGCGAGCTTCTCCAGGCTCAGCGCGCGGCTCGGCCGGCGCGCGCGCTGCAGCGCTTCCTGCAGCTTGTCGCGACGCACCGGCTTGAGCAGGTAACCCTGCGCGCTGGCGTCGAACGCCGACAGCGCGTGCTCGGCGTGAGCCGTGGTGAAGATCACCGCCGGCGGCAGGCTTTGCCGGGCGATGCGCCGCGCCACCTGCAGGCCGTCCGGCCCGCCCATGCGGATGTCGAGCAGCACGATGTCCGGACGCTCGCGCTCGATCAGCTCCAGCGCGGTCTCGCCGTTGTCGGCTTCGCCGACCACCTCGTAGGCCGGGAGATCGGCCAGAAGGCGGCGCAGCCGCTCGCGCGCCAGCGGCTCGTCGTCGACGATGACGATCCTCACGCCGGCTCCAGCCTGGAAGGCAGGACCGGGATGCGCAGCGTGGCGCGGAACACGTCGCCCTCGTGCCCGACGGCGAGCGTGGCGCGCTCGCCGTAGATCAGCCCCAGGCGCTGGGCGATGTTGCGCACCGCCGTGCGCGATCCCGGGGGCGCGGTGTCCGCCACCGGCGCCAGCGGATTTTCGATCTGCACCAGCAGCTCGTCGCCCATGCGGTGCAGCGCGATGCGGATCAGGCCGCCGTCCTTGCAGCGCGCGACGCCGTGCACGATCGCGTTCTCCACCAGTGGCTGCAGCGTCAGCGGCGGGATCGGGATGTCGAGCACGTCCTTGGCCACTTCCCATTCCACCTTGAGCTTGTCGCCCAGGCGCACCTGCTCGATGCGCAGGTAGGCCAGGATCAGCTCGACTTCCTCGGCCAGCGGCGCCAGGCGCCGATGCTGGCCGAGCGTCACGCGGAAGAGGTCGGAGAGATCCTCCACCATGCGCTCGGCCTCGACCGGACGCGTCGCGATCAGCGCCGCGACGCTGTTGAGCGAGTTGAACAGGAAGTGCGGGCGGATGCGCGCGTGCAGCGCCTGGTATCGCGCTTCGCCCTCGGCGCGCACCTGCGCGCGCCACTGGTTCTGCACCCAGAAATAGCGCAGCAGCAGCGGCGAGATCAGCGCGCTGATGCACAGGTTGCTGAAGACGAAGCGCTCCTCGGTGCCGGCCACCAGCGGCAGCAAGGTCAGGCTCGCGACTTTCCAGGCGGCGATGCTGACGACCAGCGTGACCACTAGCAGCACGGCCCAGCAGGCGAGGAACAGCAGGCGCGGCGGCAGCGACAGCAGCAGCGGACGCAGCCAGCAGAGCATGCCCGCGCAGATCAGTCCCAGCCATTGCAGGTACAGGGAGGTCAGCACGTATTGCTGCGCCACGTCGTCCGGCAGCTGCGCGTCGGCCAGCGTCAGCACCGTAGCCACCAGTTGCATGACGAACACCACCGGCAACAGCGCCCGCGCGCGGCAGAAATCGGGGATGACGCTGTCGGGTCGATCCGGGCTGGGGTCTACGCGCTCCACGGGTCTAGTTTAGAGCTTGTGCCGCGGTCGGCGGCGCTGCGCGCCCGAGAGCGACTCGCGACGCTAGGATCCCCACAAACAGCGTGGGGCCCCTCCACGCTGCTCGCGGGCGTTACGCGCCAGAGAGCGACTCGCGACGCTAGGATCCCCACAAACAGCGTGGGCCCCTCCACGCTGCTCGCGGGCGCTACGCGCCAGAGAGCGACTCGCGACGCTAGGATCCCCACAAACAGCGTGGGGCCCCTCCACGCTGCTCGCGGGCGCTACGCGCCAGAGAGCGACTCGCGACGCTAGGATCCCCACAAACAGCGTGGGGCCCCTCCACGCTGCTCGCGCTCTATAATCCGCGCCTCTTTACGGGGCGCGGGCGATGAGCAAATCGGGAAGCGAGAAACTCTGGGGCGGGCGCTTCTCGGAAGCGACCTCGTCCCTGGTCGAGCGTTTCACGCAATCGGTGAGCTTCGATCGCCGCCTTTACCGCCAGGACATCGCCGCCAGCCGCGCGCATGCGCAGATGCTGGCCAAGGTCGGCGTGCTCACGGCGGTGGAGGCCGAGCGCATCGTCGCCGGCCTTGCCGGCATCCAGGCCGAGATCGAGGCCGGACGCTTCGACTGGAAGAGCGAGCTCGAGGACGTGCACATGAACGTCGAGTCGCGCCTGACCGAGCGCATCGGCGACGCCGGCAAGAAGCTGCACACCGGCCGCTCGCGCAACGACCAGGTGGCGACCGACCTGCGCCTGTACGTGCGCGACGCGATCGATCATCTGAGCGCATCGATCGGCAAGCTCGCCGGCGCGCTGCTCGACCTCGCCGAGCGCGAGGTCGAGACGGTGATGCCGGGCTTCACGCACCTGCAGATCGCGCAGCCGGTGACGTTCGGTCATCACCTGCTCGCCTGGCGCGAGATGATCGTGCGCGACCGGGCGCGGCTGGCCGACCTGCGCAAGCGCGTAAACGTGCTGCCGCTGGGATCGGCGGCGCTCGCCGGCACGCCCTTTCCGCTGGATCGCGCGTACGTCGCGCAGCTCCTGGGCTTCGAAGGCGTGAGCGAGAACTCGCTCGACGCGGTCAGCGATCGCGACTTCGCCATCGAGTTCTGCGCCGCCGCCGCGCTGATCCTGGTGCACCTCTCGCGCTGGAGCGAGGAGCTGGTGCTGTGGTCCTCGCCGATGTTCGGCTTCGTGCAGCTGCCAGACCGCTTCTGCACCGGCAGCTCGATCATGCCGCAGAAGAAGAACCCCGACGTGCCGGAGCTGGTGCGCGGCAAGGCCGGCCGCGTGATCGGCGACCTGAACGCGCTGCTGGTGCTGATGAAGGGCCAGCCGCTGGCGTACAACCGCGACAACCAGGAAGACAAGGAGCCGCTGTTCGACGCCATCGACACGGTCAGCGCGTGCCTTGAGATCTACACCGAGATGGTTCCGCACCTGCAGGTCGATCGGGCGGCGTGTCGCGCAGCGGCGGCCAAGGGGTTCTCGACCGCCACCGATCTGGCCGACTACCTGGTGCGCAAGGGTCTGCCGTTCCGCGACGCCCACCACGCCGCGGGCCAGGCGGTCGCGCATGCGGCAAAGAAGAACTGCGAGCTCGCAGCGCTGCCGCTGGTGGAGCTGCAGAAGTTCTCCGCGGTGATCCAGGCAGACGTGATGCAGCACATCACGCTGGAAGCGAGCGTGCGGGCGCGCAACACGCACGGCGGCACGTCGCCGGAGCAGGTGCGGGCAGCGATCGCGCGGGCCAGGGCGACGAAACCGTAAGAGGTGTTCCTCCGGGGCGCGGGGAGCTCAGGCGGGACCGCCGTGAATACGTCCCTGTAGGCTTCGAGCGCGCCATCCGTGGCGCGCACGCTCCCGCCAAAACTCCCCGCACCCCTAGCGCCCACTCCGGTTGGAAAAACGCTGGACTGGTATGATAAGTTGACCTCATGCCCGTCCATGCCTTCAACGCCGTCCCGCGCCTGCCGCTGTCGGAGTCGGTCTACCGGCAGCTGCGAGACAAGATCGTCCGTCGCGAGCTCAAGCCCGGCGATCCGCTGCCGGCGGAGCGCGAGCTCTCCGAGATGCTCGGCGTCAACCGCGGGGCGGTGCGCGAGGCGATCAAGCGCCTGCAGCAGGCGGGCCTGGTCGCGGTGCGCCACGGCGGCAATCACGTGGTGCTCGATTTCCATTCGGAAGGAGGACTCGAATTGCTGCCCAGCCTCTTGGTGGATGCGTCCGGTAACGTCAGCCCCGCCGTGGCGCGCTCGGTGATGGCGATGCGCTCGTCCATCGCGCCCGACATCGCGGCCTCGGCCGCCGAGAAAGGCGGCGCCAAGCTCGCCGATCAGCTCGACGGCGTGATCGCGCGCATGCGCGCCACCCAAGCCTCCGCCGATCTGCAGGAGCTGGCGCTGCAGTTCTGGGGCCTGCTGGTCAACGCCGGCGGCAACATCGCCTACCGCCTCGCGTTCAACACGATGAACAAGACCTATCGCCAGGTCTGGGGGCTGCTGACCCGGGTGATGGAGGCGGAGTTCCGCGACTTCGACAACCTGCAGGCGCTTGCCGCCGCCGTGCGCAAGCGCGACGCGGAGCGCGCGCGCAAATGCGCGCAGAATCACGTCGACATCGGCCGCAAGGCGCTGGAGGGGGTTCTCAAATGAGCGAGCACGATCCCAGTCGACGCAAGGTCGTCGCGGGACTCGCGGCTGGCCTTGGCTCGCTGGCGCTGCCGCGCGCCGCCGACGCCGCCTGGCCCCTGCCGTCCAAGAGCGGCATCGACCACGTCATCGTGATGATGATGGAGAACCGCTCGTTCGATCATTTCCTCGGCTGGGTGCCGGGCGCCAACGGCGTGCAGGCGGGGCTGGCGTACCCCGATCGCGCGGGCGTGATGCGGCAGACCTATCCGATGCTGCTCGGCCATCCCTCTCCGTGGCAGGGCTGCGGCAGCGCCGATCCCAATCACGGCTACGAAGCCGGACGCGTGCATATGCAGGGCGGCTGGCTCAAGACCGATCCCACGCAGCTCGGCGACACGCTGCCGCTGGGCTACTACCGGCGCGAGGATCTGCCGTTCTATTCCGGCATCGCCGACGACTGGACCATCTGCGACCGCTATCACAGCGCGATCATGGCCGGCACCTGGCCCAATCGCTTCTACATGCATGCAGGCGACAACGACTTCCGCGATGGCGACGGCGTCGAGAAAGTCTCCAGGCTGCCGACGGTGTGGGACGCGCTGATCAACAAGGGCCTGCTCGGACGCTACTACTACGGCAATCTGCCGTTCGTCGGCCTCTGGCGAAAGCCGGGATACATGGCGATCAGCCGGCCACTGGAAGTGTTCTTCGAGGACTGCGCGCGCGGCGACCTGCCGTCGGTCGCGTTCGTGGACCCGATCTACGAATCGGGCGCGCCCAATCCGCTCTCCAACGACGACCATCCGCATTCCGACGTGCGCGCCGGCCAGACGCTGCTCAACCGCGTCTACGATGCGGTGCGCGCAAGCCCGGCCTGGCCGCGCACGCTGCTGATCATCAACTACGACGAGTGGGGCGGATTCTTCGATCACGTGACGCCGCCGGTGCTCACGCCTTCGGCGCGCGACGCGCAGGTGACCGGCAACGACGGGCGGCTGGGATTCCGCGTGCCCTGCGCGCTGATCGGACCCCGCGTGCGCCGGCGCTACGTGCATCACGGCCTGCTGCATCCCAACGCGATCCTGAATTTCATCTCGTGGCGCTTCGGCCTGCCCAGGCTGGGAAGCCGCTCGCAGATTTCCGGCAACCTCGCCGACGCGCTGGACTGGTCCAGCCCGCCGAATCTTTCCTCGCGTGGGTACAAGATCCCCAGCGGCACCTTCGGCCTGGATTGCGAGCGCTACGGCAGCGAACCGCAGATCGACCCGCCGGGATCCGGACCGTCAAAGCCGCTGATGCGCCTGCCGACGCTCGCGGGCATCGGCCAAATCGTCACCAGCCTGGAAGCGCTCCACGTGACCCAGATGCGCGGCCTCTACGCGCTCGCCAAGTCCCTGGGCTTCTGGACCGGCCCCGTCGTATTCCCGGAGATCTGACATGACCACCGAAACCGAACGCGCCGACGGCCGCGAGATGATCGCGGCGGCCGACACGGCCAAGCGCAATCCCATGCGGCCGCCCGACACTCTGCCGCGCGACGCCGGCACCGCTTGGCGCGTGTTCCTGACGCATCCCAGCCCACAGCTGATCGCGCTGTTCATCGTCGTCTTCGGCGCCTGGCGGCTGTACTACGGAAACTTGAGCTGGGGCGACGCCATCGTCGCGGCGATCGCGGTGGCCTACTTCCCGTTCAACGAATGGCTGATCCACGTGTTCATGCTGCATTACAAGCCGCGCACGATCCTCGGCCGCAAGGTCGATTTTTATCTGCCGGTCACGCACCGGCGACATCACGCCGATCCGTGGAATCTCAAGTGGGTGTTCATCCCGCGCCATGTGCACGCGCTGACCTTGCCGCTGAACCTCCTGATCCTCTGGGCGCTGTGGCCGTGGAAGGAATGGACGCTGACCTACATGACCGTGTACCTGATGCTCGGCCTGCACTACGAGTGGGTGCATTTCCTCGCGCACATCCCCTGGTGTCCCGACAACGCCTACTACCAGCGCCGCGTGCGCGAGCATCGCTACCACCACTTCCGCAACGAGAAGTACTGGTGGGGCGTGTCGATGGGCCTGGGCGACCGAGTGCTGCGCACGGCGCCCGCGGTCGAGACCACGTCGCGCTCCGGCACCACCAGCACGCTGGGCATGGAAAAGTAGATGGTCGTCTTCGTCACCGGCGCCAGCGCGGGATTCGGCGTCGCCATCGCGCGCAGGTTTGCCAAGGACGGCGCGAAACTCGTCCTGTGCGCCCGGCGCGGCGACAAGCTGCAAAAAGTCGCGGCCGAGCTCGGCGACCAGGCTCATGCCATCGCGCTCGACGTCGGCAAGCGCGGCGACGTGGAGCGGGCGATCGCGGCTCTGCCGGCGCCATGGCGCGAGATCGACGTCCTGGTCAACAACGCCGGCGGCGCGCTGGGCCTGGAGCCCGCGCACAAGGCGTCGCTCGACGACTGGGACCAGATGGTCGACGTCAACGTCAAGGGACTGATGTACATGACGCGCGCGCTATTGCCGGGCATGGTCGAACGCAATCGCGGACACGTCATCAACATCGGCTCGATCGCCGGCGAGTGGCCGTACGCCGGCGGCAACGTCTACGGCGGCACCAAGGCGTTCGTGCGGCAGTTCTCGCTCAACCTGCGCGCAGATCTGCTGGGCACCGCCGTGCGCGTCACCGACGTCGAGCCCGGCCTGTGCAGCGGCACCGAGTTCTCCAACGTCCGATTCCACGGCGACGACGCCAAGGCCGCGAAGGTCTACGAGGGCGTGGACGCCATCACGCCCGAGGACATCGCCGATACAGTGCACTGGATCGCGACGCTGCCGGGCCGGGTCAACGTCAACACCATCTCGCTGATGCCGGTGCAGCAGGCCTTCGCCGGCCTGTCGCTGCAACGCAAGCCGGGCTGAGCGCCCCTCCCTAGAGAAGAAATCTCTTACCCCACTGGCCTTGGCCGCAGGCGACTTACGATCGTTTGCAGTTCAACAGCCGGGGCAAACGATGGGCGAGTGGATCGACAAGGTGCGATGGCATTGGAGCGCACGCTCCTTCGGCAACCAGATTGCCGACTCCATGGCGATGCCACGGACGCTGTTCCATCGGGCCATCGAGATGGGGATCCCGACGCACCTCGCGGTGCTGGCCGAGATCCGGCGCCGCGGCACCAGCGTGGTCGAGGCGCGCCGCCTGTTCGCGCCGATCGTCATCGCCGGCCTGTTCGCGCTGTTGTCCAAGTTCGGCGCGCAGGAGCATTTCGTCGCCGCGCACTCCAAGCTGACGCACCAGTTCCCCGAAGGCACCTCGCCGAACGCCTACTCGGACGCGTTCAGGAAGCTCGACGCGCTGGTGAAAAGCTAGCGGTAGAGCAGCAGCGCCTCGCGCTCCTGCTGCCAGGATTTCTCGTCCGGCAGCGTCATCGCGTCCAGGTCCGCGGGCGTCGCGGCAGGATCGTCGACCCAGGTGCGCAGCAGCTCGCTGCCGTTGATCAGGTCGATCGCCAGCCGGCCGCGCTCGTACTGGTACGGGAAATCCCGCCACAGCGGGTAATCGGACTTCAGCAAGCGCAAAGCCTTGAACGCGAGCGTCTGCAGGCGCCAGGGCCTGAACGCCTCGTGATCGTAGGAAGGATCCTCGACGTGCACCTGCACGCCGGCGCAAAGCTTGCCGACGTGCTTGTGGAACGTCGGCTCGAACCAGCACTCGCGCAATCGGCATCCGCGCAGCCACTGCGGCGCCATCGCCTGCATTTTTGCGATCAGCGCACGGGCGTCGATGTCCGGCGCGCCGAACAGCTCCAGTGGCCGCGTGGTCCCGCGGCCCTCCGAGAGGGTGGTGCCCTCCAGCATCACGGTGCCCGCGTAGCAGCGCGCCATCCACAGATTGGGCGCGTTGGGGCTGGGATTGATCCAGGTGCGCTCGCCGAGCGGCCAGCCATGGCCGGGGGCCGCATCCGGCTGCCAGCCCTGCATCTGGATCACCTGGCAATCGACGTCGAGCTTCAGCGTCGCGATGAACCAGTGCGCCATCTCGCCCATCGTCAGCCCGTGCCGCATCGGCAGGGGCCCCGCGCCGACGAAGCTCTCCCAGCCTTCGCGCAACCGCAGGCCTTCGATCGGACGTCCTGCGGGATTGGGTCGGTCCAGCACCCACACCGGCTTGCGATGCCTGGCCGCGGCTTCCAGCACGTAGCGCAGCGTGGTGATGAACGTGTAGATGCGGCAACCGACGTCCTGGATGTCGACCAGCAGCACGTCGAAGCTGTCCATCATCGCGTCGGTGGGCCGACGTACCTCGCCGTAGAGACTGAAGACCGGGATGCCGAGCACCGGATCCCGGAAATCAGGCGACTCGACCATGTTGTCCTGCTTGTCGCCGCGCAAGCCGTGCTGCGGGCCGAACGCGGCGGTGAGCTTCAGCTCGCGCATCGCCGACAGCGCGTCGAGCGAATGCGTCAGATCGCGGGTCACCGACGCCGGGTGCGCCAGCAGCGCCAGGCGCTTGCCGGCGAGCGGCTTGCGCAGCGCCGGCTCCTCTATCAGCCGATCGATGCCGAATCTCATGGAAGCTCCAGCACGAATCCGTCTGCGTGATGGAAGTCCGCTCGGCCTTCCGGATGCTTGAGCGCCCAGAACGAGGTGGTGCCGGTGCGCTCCTCGATCACCGCCGACAAGCCCAGCTGCAGCGGCCGGCGCATCGGCGGCAGGCGGTCGAGCATGATCAGCGCGTCCAGCCGCAGCAGGTGTTCGTCGACAGCCATGCTGATCTGCGTGACCGGCTCTTCCGGAGTCGGACCGTCGCTCTGGCGATAGGCGGAGAACTCCAGCGCCGCCCAGCGCCGCGAAGGCGCGAAGTTGAACTCGACGTAACCGGGCTCGGCCTTGGACTTCAGGAAGGCCTCGAAACACGTGTGCTTCCAGAGATCCTCGCCGCGCTCCACTGCGCCCTGCGGCGGAATGCGCAGCGCGGCGAAGTCGGCGTCGAGGCGGTACGAGAGCCGCAGCATCCTCGGGCCCAGATTCACGCCAGCCTCCAGACGCCGGACGGCGCCGCTGCTGGAAGAGGGATGGCAGATCAGCGTCGCAAGCTTCACTGGTGCGCAGGGGGCATTTCGAGATAGCTGCCCGGCCGCTGGCGGCGGATGAGCAGGTTGCGGAGCTCCCATTCGGATTTCGCGTCGAGCTTCTGCAGGTACTGCACGTCACGTCCGGTCTGCACCGCCACCGGTACGCCGTTGCGCAGGAGCACGCGATTCCCCGACAGCGCCGGCACGCGCTCGCCGGGCAGGATCACGCCGACCAGATTGAGCGGATCGGATGCGCTGATGGCGACGATCTCCTCGTCCGGCGTCTCCCTGGCGATCTTGCGCAACGTCGTCGCTGCTTCGGGCAACGCAAACTGCTCGCCGGCGAAGCCGTTGACGAAGCGGCCGCCGCGGATCTCGCCGCGCGCTTCCAGGCGCCGGTACACGTAGAAGAGCTCGCGCCACGGCGGCAGCGTGCTCTCGCGCTCCAGCAATTTGCGGAACACCACGCCGTAGCGTCGCAGCAGCACGCGCGCGACATGCTCGACGTGCGGCTCTGCGAGCGCGCCGGCTTGCGCCACGCCACGCCTGGGCTTGCGCGTCAGGGACCAGCGTCCAGCTTCCTCGACGCCAAGGCCGCGCTCGCGCAGGCGGCTGCGGCGCGCCGAGGTGAGCAAGAGGCCGCGCAATCCGGCGAAGGAATCGGCGGTGACGAGGCCGGCGGCCACGAGCTCACCGAGCGCGAGCTCGACCTCGGTGCGCAGAAGATCGGTATCGGCGACGAGGTCGTCGGCGAACGAGGCGCCGTGCTCCTGCAGGCTCGCCTGCACGCGCTGCGCCCGCGACGACAAAGCCACGTCCTCGGCTTCCACCGGCGCGCGCCAGTGCGCCAGCGTCTCGCGCTCGCTCCACAGGATCGGCGTGACGCGCACAGGGCCGGACTTTCGCGGTGCTTCGGCGCTCATGCGCGACGAGGGCCGGAACCAGGCGACGCGGCCGGCTACGCACAGCCGATCCAGCATCGATGAGCGGTAGTTCTTCACGCGCGCAGGAAGCAGATCCGCCTCCCATGCGGACGCTGCCGTGGCAAAGCCTTCGAGCTGGCGCAGCGCGGCGAGCAACCCGGTGTCGCCTTCACGGCGCTCGTCGACTTTCACGTGGGCCACCTGCTGCCAGCGCAGCAGGAATCGCATGAACTGCGCCGGCGCCACCGGCTGGATCTCGGAGCGCTGCCGGTCGCGCGTGTAGCGATGCATTCGATGCAAGAGGCGCCGCTCGCACCACTGCGTGTCATCCCCGCGAAGGCGGGGACCCAGTTCTTCTCTTGATTCTTCGAACTTGCCGCGCATCACCGCGCCTTCGGCTTCCAGCGCGAGCAGCGCAGCCTGGACCTCCAGGGCGCTCAAGCCCAGTGGAGCGGCCAGTTGCGCCTCCGTCACCGGCCCCAGCAATTCCAGGCGGCTGCGGACCAGCTCGCGCCTGCCCTCTTCGGATTCGAAGTGCGGCATGCGCTCCGCGGCTACCCAGAGCGTCGCACCACGCTCGACGACGACGGCCCGTCGCTCGGCGCGCAGCGCCTCGAACAGGACATCCCACGGCGCGCCTTCCGCCGCCGTCAGGAAGCCCGAGACGACCAGCGCGTCGTGCAGCTCGTCGGCGTTGGCGACTTCGGGCCAGGCCTCCTCGCGCACGCGTTGAATTGCATCCGCATCGATGCGGCCGATCTCGCCGGCCGCCAAGGGATCGAGCAGCGAGCGCGACTTCACCGCGCGTGTGCGCCGCTCCTCGGCATCGCCGTCGTCCAGGAACGCATACGGCTTGGCGCTGACGATCGCATGCGACAGCGGCGAGGGCTCGGTCAGGTCGCAGGCTACGAACCGCACCACGCCGGCTTCGACCCGACCAAGCAGCGCCACGAGGCCCTCGACGTCCATCACCTCGTGCAGGCAGTCGTCGATGGTCTGCTTCACCAGCGGGTGATCGGGAATCTCGCGATCGCCGCCGGCCATGTTCTCGGCGCAGGCCAGCTGGTCCGGGAAGACAACGGCGAGCAGGTCTTCCGAATCCATGCGCTGGAGCTGCGGCGCCACGCGCTTGCCGTTGCGCATGCGACGGACCGCCAGCGATACCGCCGCATTCCAGCGCCAGCGCGTGCCGAACATCGGCGCGTCGAGCAGTGCCTGGATCAACAGGTCGCGCACGGTCGCCGACTTCAGGTAATGCTCGATGTCGGCCAGCGGAAAGCTGTGCGTGGGCCCGAGCGACAGGATGATGCTGTCCTCCAGCGCTGAAGCCTGAAGCTCGAAGTTGAAGCTGCGGCAGAAGCGCTTGCGCAGCGCCAGGCCCCAGGCGCGGTTGACGCGCGAGCCGTAGGGCGAGTGGATGACCAGGTGCGTATCGCCGACCTCGTCGAAGAAGCGCTCCAGCACGATGGTGTCGAGCGTCGGCAAAGTGCCGAGCGCGTCCTTCGCCGCCGCCAGGTACTGGATCAGTTGCAAGGCGCCGGCGGCCGGCAGCCCGACCTCGGTCTGCAGCCAGCCAGTGTCGGTGCGCTCCAGGAACGTCTGCCGCAGCCGCGAGACCGCGGCCGACAGCTCGTTGCTGCGTGATGGCGCCTCGCCCAGCCAGAACGGCATCGTCGGCGGCTGGCCGTGGGCGTCCTCGACGAACACCTTGCCGACCTCGACCTTGATCACGCGGTAGGAGGTGTTGCCGAGCTGGAAGATGTCGCCCGGCAGGCTCTCGAAGGCGAAGTCCTCGCCGATGGAGCCGATGCGATGCTCCTCGGGGAACAGCACGACGTCGTAGTCGAACTGGTCGGGGATCACGCCGGCGTTGGTGACCGCGGTGAGGCGCGCGCCCTTGCGGCGCGCGCAGCTTGCCGTTGATGGCGTCGTAGTGCAGGTGCGCGGAGCGCCGCCCGCGACGCGTGGTAATAGCCCTCGCCAAGCATCTGCAGCACCTGCTCGAAGTCTTGCGGTCGAGATCGCGGAAGTTCTGCGCCCGCCGGATCATCGCGAACAATTCCTCGACGTCCCATTCGCGGCAGCCGACCTCGGCGACGACCTGCTGACAGAGCACGTCGAGCGGCTTGTCGGAGAAATGGATGCGGTCGAGCTCGCCGCGACACACGCTGTCCAGCAGCGCGGCCGATTCGACCAGCTCGTCGAGCGACAGCGGGAACAGCCGCCCTTTCGGGGTCGCGCCGACCGCGTGGCCGGACCGGCCGACGCGCTGCAGGAACGCGGCGATGGTGCGCGGCGAGCCGAGCTGGCAGACGAGGTCGATGTCGCCGATGTCGATGCCGAGCTCCAGCGACGAGGTCGCCACCAGCGCCTGCAGCTTGCCGGCCTTCAGCCGTTGCTCAGCCTGCAGCCGATGCTCCTTCGACAGCGCGCCGTGATGGCAGGCCACGTGCTCCTCGCCGATGCGCTCGGCCAGATGCCGGCACGCGCGCTCGGCCAGCCGTCGCTGCGGCACGAAGATCAGCGTCGTGCGGTGCTCGCGGATCAGCTCCGCCAGCCGGTCGTAGATCTCGCCCCAGACTTCGTTGGCCATCACCGCGTCGAGCGGCGCCCTCGGCAGCTCCAGCGCAAGGTCGCGCTTGCGCGTGTGGCCGGTGTCGATGATCCGGACCGGTGCGTCGCGATCCCCGATGAGGAACTTCGCCATCTCCTCGATCGGCTTCTGCGTCGCCGACAGGCCGATGCGCACGGGCGCCCTGCCGCACAGCGCCTCGAGCCGCTCCAGCGACAGCATCAGATGTGCGCCGCGCTTGGTGCCGGCGACCGCGTGCAATTCGTCGACGATCACCGTGCGCACGTGCGACAGCATCGCGCGGCCGGAGTCCGAGGTCAGCAGGATGAACAGTGATTCGGGCGTGGTCACCAGGATGTGCGGCGGCGTCTTGCGCATCAGCTGGCGCTCGGCCTGCGAGGTGTCGCCGGTGCGCACCGCGTCGCGGATCGGCACGTCCGGCAGTCCAGACTCGAGCAGCTTGTCGCGGATACCCGCCAGCGGCTCCTGCAGGTTCTTCTGGATGTCGTTGGACAGCGCCTTGAGCGGGGAGACGTAGAGGACGTGGACCTCGTCCCTGAGACCGCGAGCGAGTCCTTCGACCACCAGGTCGTTGATGGCCGACAGGAACGCCGCGAGCGTCTTGCCCGAGCCGGTCGGCGCGGCGATCAGCGCGTTCTGGTGCTGCGAAGTCGCCTGCCAGGCCTGCGACTGCGCCGACGTCGGCGCGTTGAAGCGCGACGTGAACCACTCGGCGACGGCGGGATGGAACGGCAGGTCTTGCATGGCGCAATGATAAACGCGCAGCGGCTCATCAGATGCGCCTGCTAGCGTTTTCCGGTGAGGCCCGCCGGGGGACGACTTAAAAGCTCCGTTAGCCTCGGGTGGCGCCGTCCCTGGCGCCACACGCCCCCGTCGAGCCTCACCGAAAAACCCTGGCTAACTGCTCACGTCAGGTAGGTGTAGCCGCTCAGTCCCGCTTCCAGCTCGGCCAGCAGCGTGTCGCGCTCCGCCGGCGCCAGGGTCGAGGTCGCGAGCTTGTGACGGTAGGCCTGCATCAGCTCCTCGGGCGCGAAGTGCACGTAGCGCAGCAGCTCGTCGGTGCGATCGCCCTGCTCGGCGCCGTCCAGCGTCCAGCCGCCCTTGCCGTCGAGCGAGACGTTGACGGCGTTGGTGTCGCCGAACAGGTTGTGCATGTCGCCGAGGATTTCCTGGTAGGCGCCGACCATGAAGAATCCGAGCAGGTACGGCTCGCCATCCTCGAGCCGGTGCAGCGCCAGCGTCGGCATCACCCCTTCGCGATCGACGTAGGCGTCGATGCGCCCATCCGAGTCGCAGGTGAGGTCGCACAGCGTCGCCCGCTGGGTCGGCATCTGATCGAGCCGATGGATCGGCAGGATCGGGAAGACCTGGTCGATGGCCCACGCGTCCGGCATCGACTGGAACACCGAAAAATTGCAGAAGTACTTCTCGGCCAGCTTCTCGCGCAGCTCGTCGAGGGCGTCGCGGTGCGCGCGGATGTTGGCGTCGAGCTTGCCGACCAGCGCCCGGCACACCGCGAAGTAGGCCTTCTCCGCGTATGCGCGCTGCGGCAAGGAAAGCAGACCCATCGTGTATACTGCGTCTGCGCCGCCGCCAGCCCCGCGGCGGCGTCGTGCAGGATCTCCAGCGGGCCGCGCGTGTCGAGCGCCGCGAGCAGACCGTGCAGCTCGCGCAAGACCGCGGGGCCATCCTTGGCGGGTGGTTCGGGGCGCGACGCCGGCGCCGACTCGCGCTCGATCACCGAGGTGATCAGCACGGCGTGGTGCGCGGTCAGCGCCCTGCCCGACTCGCTGATCAGTGACGGCTCCGGCTGGCCGGTCTCGGCACAGATCTCCTGCAAGGTACGCACGATGTTGCGCGCGTATTCCCGCTGCGAATAGTTCATCGAGCAGTAGCTGCGGCTGCGGGTGCCTTCGTAGTCGACCCCGAGGCCGCCGCCGACGTCGACCACGTCGACCGGCGCGCCGAGCACCCGCAGCTCGGCGTAGAAGCGCGCGGCCTCGCGCATGCCGCGCGCCACGTCCTGCACGTTGGCGACCTGCGAGCCGAGGTGGAAGTGCACCATGCGCACACAGTCGAGCTTGCCTGCGTCCTTCAGGAGCGAGCAGGCCTCCAGCACCTGCGCGCAGGCAAGGCCGAACTTGGACTTGTCGCCACCGGTGTTCTGCTGGGTGCTGGTGAAAGAGCCCGCGAGCTTCACCCGCAGCCCGATCATCGGCGTCACGTCGAGCTTGCCCGACTCCTCGATCACCAGCGGCAGCTCCGAGAGCTTCTCGACGACGATGTAGACGCGGTGACCGAGCTTTTGCCCGATCAGCGCGCGGCGGATGTAAGCGCGATCCTTGTAGCCGTTGCAGACGATGACGCTGCCGGCCGGGGCCAGCCCCAGCACCGCCGCGAGCTCGGGCTTGCTGCCCGCTTCCAGGCCGACGCGGCTACCGCCGTGCCGCACGATCTCCTCGACGACCACGCGCTGCTGGTTGACCTTGATCGGGTACACGGCGGTGTAGGCGCCGCGATATTTAAGCTCGGCGATCACCTCGGCGAAGGCACCCGTCAGTGCGTCGACGCGGTCGTGCAGGATGTCGGTGAAGCGCACCAGGACGGGCAGCGCCAGGCCGTCGCGCTGCAGGCGCTTGCGCCAGCTCGTAGAGATCGATGCTGACGGGTGAGCGCTCGCGATGCGGGCGCACCAGCAGATGCCCATTGGCGGCGACGTCGAAATAGCCCTCGCCCCAGAAGGGGATGTTGTACAGCTCGCGGGCGTCGGCTGCCTGCCAGGACTTTGCGTCGTTCATCGCGGACACCAGAGCCTCTATACTCGCCGGCGCGATTCTATGTGAGAATTCTCCCGATGGCGCTCGACAAGTCGTGGTTCACCGAACCCGTGGAGAAGACGGGCACGGCGTTCTCCCTCAAGGGCCAGCTGCTGCACGAGGAGCAGACGCCCTACCAGAAGATCGAGATCTGGCAGACCGACACCTTCGGCTACCTGATGGCGATCGACGGCTGCACGATGGTGTCGACGCGCGACAACTTCCTCTATCACGAGATGATGTCGCACCCGGCGCTGAACTCGCACCCCAGCCCGAAAACGGTGGTCATCGTCGGCGGCGGCGACTGCGGCACGCTGCGCGAGGTGCTCAAGCACCCCGAGGTGAAGTCCGCGACGCAGGTGGAGATCGACGAGCGCGTCACCCGCCTGTCGGAGAAGTATTTCCCGGAGCTGTGCGAGGCCAACGACGATCCGCGGGCGACGCTGTTCTTCGGCGACGGCCTGAAGTGGATGAAGAGCGCGCGCCGCGAGAGCATCGACCTCATCATCATCGACTCCACCGACCCGGTCGGGCCGGCGGAAGGCCTGTTCGGCAAGCGCTTCTACCTGGATTGCATCAAGGCGCTGAAGAAGGACGGCATGCTGGTGCAGCAGTCCGAGTCACCCCTGCTGCACCTGGAGCTGATCCGAGAGATGCACGAGGCGATGCTGGCCGCCGGCTTCAAGCAGACCCATCTGCTGACGTTTCCGCAGCCGATCTATCCGTCGGGCTGGTGGTCGGCATCGATCGCGCGCAAGAAGAAAGGCAAGCTCGCCGAGCGCCTGGAGCCAGCGGCGCTGAAGAAGCTGAACACGCGCCACTACAACGCCGACGTGCACCGCGCGGCGTTCGCGCTGCCGAATTTCGTCAGGGAAGCGCTCGCGCGCTAGGCGGAGGGCGCCCTTTCAGGGCGCGACGCTGGACGTGCTGACGCCGGCGGCGCCGCAGGCTTCCTGCATCTCCTGCTGGGCTTTGGTGACGAGCTGGGTCTGCTCTTCCGCAGTGAACTCGTGCTTGCGCCCGAGGCTGTCGGTCTCGACGATCTTGGTCGCGGTCTTGTAGCTGGCCAGCTGCTGCTTCTTCTGCGCGCACAGCGCCACCTTCTGCTCTTGCGTCGTCGGGGCAGAGGTGCCCGAGGAGGAGGAAGTGGCCGACGACGTGGTCGAGGACGACGGCAGCGGCGTCGTGTCTCGCGGCTGGCCGGTGCGGATGTTGATCGGCTCCGAATTGGGCTCGGCCTTGTCGGTGTAATGCACGTGCCCCTCGGTGTCTACCCATCGGTAGACGGCCGCATAGGACGAAACCGAAGCCAGAGCCAACAGGGCGCCAACGACGACTTTGAGGGGATTCATGAGCGTGAAACTCCGACGTAGCTGCGTTGCAGTCTAACCCGGCGCGGCCATGGCGCAAGCCCGATGAACCGCAAACTTTTGTCACGGCGCGGCCACTCCCTAAAATGGCGCAATGACTGCACCGTTGGGGAAGAAGGGGCCGTATCTGCAGGAGCTGGGGCCGGGCGAGTACCTTGTGGTGCGCCTGCGGCCGCTCGGGCAATCAGCCCTGGTGCGACGGCTCCCATTCGGGCAGCGGCCTTGCGCCGATCCGCTTCGTCGTCGGCCCACGCAAGACGCCCGAAACCGTCTGGCTGTGCGGCTGCAAGCAGTCGCGCCGCAAGCCGTTCTGCGATGGAACGCACAACAAGATCTAGCCAAGGAAGGTCCGCGATGAAGCTGCTGCTCAAAGTGCTGACGGGTGTGGTTGTTCTGGTCCTGGTGGGAGCGGCGACGATCTACTTCGTCTCGGAGCATCGCCTGCGCCGGCATTACGACATCCAGCCCGAATCGGTGGCCGTCTCCGATGATCCGGCCGTCGTCGCGCACGGCGGGCACGTTGCCAAGATTCGCGGCTGCCGCGAGTGTCATGGCGACGATCTCGGCGGCGCTGCGGTGATCGACGATCCTGCCGTCGCGCATATCCATGGCGTGAATCTCACCCGCGGCGCCGGCGGCCTGCCGCCGGAATACAGCGATGGTGATTTCGTGCGAGCGCTGCGCCATGGCGTCGCCCGCGACGGCCGCCCACTGATCCTGATGCCGTCCGGCGAGTTCCACGCGCTCAGCGACGCCGACGTGGGCGCGCTGATCGCGTACATCCGCAGCGTGCCGCCCGTGGATCGGCAGATGCCCAAGTCCACGCTGGGCCCGATCATGCGCATGGTGCTGCTGTTCGATCGCGAGGCGGATGTGCTCTCGGCGGAGAAGATCGACCACGGCGCGCGCCCTGCCGTGGTTGCGCCGGCGACGACGCAGGAGCAGGGCCGCTACCTCGCCGTATCGTGCACCTACTGTCATGGCCCCGGATTTTCCGGCGGCAAGATCCCTGGCATTCCGCCGGACTGGCCACCGGCGAAGAACCTCACGACCGGCGGCGAAACGCGGGACTGGACCGAGGCGCAGTTCGCGACCGTGCTGCGCACGGGCGTGACGCCCGACGGCCGCAAGCTCAATCCCCAGTACATGCCGTGGACCGCCACGCAGGGCATGACCGACGAGGAAATCCACGCGCTGTGGGGATACCTCAGGGCGCTGCCGTCCAAGCCGGACGGGAATCGCTAGCTACAAGTCGTAGCCGCGCTCGTTGTGCTGGGTCTGATCCAGGCCCATGGTCTCTTCCTCTGCGCTGGCGCGCAGCCCCAGGAAGCGGTCCACGAGCTTGAGCAGCACCAGCGTAACCACGCCGGTGTAGGCCGCCACGGAGAGGACGCCGAGCGCCTGGACCGCCAGCTGTGATCCCATCGCCATGCCTTCGGCGTAGCCCTGCCCGCTGAATACGCCCAGCGCATCGGACGCAAACACGCCGGCCATCAGCGTGCCTGCCATGCCGCCGATGCCGTGCACCGGAAACACGTCGAGCGAGTCATCCACCTTCAGCGCGCGCTTCATGTAGCTCGTCGCCGTGAAACAGACGATGCCGGCGACGATACCGATCACCAGCGCGCCACCGGGCCCGACGTAGCCCGAGGCCGGCGTGATCGTGGCAAGGCCGGCCACGGTACCGGTGACGATGCCGAGCACGCTCGGCCGGTCGTACTTGATCCACTCCATCGCCATCCAGGCGAGCGCTCCCGCTGCGGCCGAGATGTGCGTGACCAGCATCGCCATGCCGGCGTTGCCGTTGGCGGCGAGCGCGCTACCGGCGTTGAAGCCGAACCAGCCGACCCAGAGCATGCCGGCGCCGGTCACGGTCATGGTCATGTTGTGCGGCGGCATGGCGGTGCCGGGAAAGCCGGCGCGCGCCTTCATGGTCAGGGCAGCGATGAGCGCGGCGATGCCGCAGGTCGTGTGCACCACCGTGCCGCCGGCGAAGTCCAGCAGGCCACGCTTGAGCAGCCAGCCGTCGCCGGCCCAGACCCAGTGGCACACCGGTCCGTACACGAGCAGCGCCCACAGGGCCGAGAACCACAGCATCGCGGAGAACTTCATGCGCTCGGCAAACGCGCCGACCACCAGCGCCGGGGTGATGACGGCGAAGGTGAGCTGGAACATCGAGAACACGGTTTCGGGGATGGTGCCGTTGACGGCGCCCTCGCCGACGCCGCTGAACAGCACCTTGGAGAGGCCGCCGACGAACGCGCCGCCCGGAGCGAAGGCGAGGCTATAGAGGACGACGAGCCACAGCACGGAGATCAGGCAGGTGATGGCGAAGCATTGCGCCAGCACCGACAGCACGTTCTTGGTCCGGACCAGCCCGCCGTAGAACAGCGCCAGCCCGGGCAGGGTCATGAAAAGCACCAGCGCAGTGGACGTCAGCATCCACGCGGTATCACCTGAGTTGATCATCGGCGCCCCCCGGCTGCCTGTTGCTAGATCGCGTCCTTGCCCGCTTCCCCGGTGCGGATGCGCACGGTCTGGTCCAGGTCGTAGACGAAGATCTTGCCGTCGCCGATCTGCCCGGTCTTGGCGGCCTTGAGGATGGCCTCGCAGGCCTTCTCGGTCATGTCGTCCGGCAGCGCGACCTCGAGCTTGATTTTGGGCAGCAGGTCGACGGTGTACTCCGCGCCGCGGTAGAGCTCGGTGTGTCCCTTCTGGCGCCCGAAGCCGCGCACCTCGGTGACGGTCATGCCCTGTACGCCCACCTCGGCCAGCGCCTCGCGCACGGCGTCGAGCTTGAACGGCTTGATCACTGCGATGAGCATTTTCACGGCGCGGCCTCCCTTCGCGAGCGGCGAGTTTAGCGTGGCCAATAAAAAAGGGGCGAGTCTTGCGACCCGCCCCTTAACCTAACCTCTGTAGACGCTAAGAGGCTTGGAGGAGACGTTGGCTAGTTGTAGGCCTTCTCGCCGTGCTCGGAGAGATCCAGGCCTTCGGATTCCTGCTCTTCGGTCACCCGGATGCCGATGGTGTACTTGAGCAGCGCCATGATCACCGCCGCGACGCCGCCGCTGACGACCACCGCGGTCAGCGCGGCCTTGAGCTGGATCAGCACCTGCGCCGACGAGTAGCCGACCTTCAGGGTGAACCAGTTCTCGTAGACGCCGACGCCGCCCAGGGCCGGGTTGACGTAGATGCCGGTCAGGATCGCGCCGAGGAAGCCGCCCACCGCGTGGACGCCGAACGCGTCGAGCGCGTCGTCGTAGCCGAACATCTTCTTCAAATAGGTGACGCCCAGGAAGCAGGCGATGCCGCAGACCAGGCCGATCATCAGCGCGCCCTGGATGCCGACGAAGCCGCAGGCCGGCGTGATGCCGACCAGGCCCGCGATGGCGCCGGAGATGATGCCCAGCAAGGATGGCTTGCCCTTGACGATCCACTCGGCGAAGAACCACGCCACCGCGGCCACGGCCGTGGCGAACAGCGTGTTGGCGAACGCCAGCACCGCATAACCGTTGGCTTCCAGATTGGAGCCGGCGTTGAAGCCGAACCAGCCGAACCACAGCAGCGAGGCGCCGATCATCGACATCACCAGGCTGTGCGGCGCCATCTGCACGCGGCCGTAGCCCGAGCGCTTGCCGAGGAACAGCGCGCAGACCAGGCCCGCGACGCCGGCGTTGATGTGCACCACCGTGCCGCCGGCGAAGTCCAGCGCGCCCAGCTGCCAGAGCCAGCCCGCGGTTGCGTTCTGCGCGTCGACGACGTCGGCGGAGGTGTAGGCGTCAGGGCCCGCCCACCACCAGACCATGTGCGCCATCGGCAGGTAGGCGAAGGTGAACCACAGCACCGAGAAGATCAGCACGGCCTTGAACTTCATGCGCTCGGCGTAGGCGCCGGCCACCAGCGCCACGGTGATGGCGGCGAAGGTGAGCTGGAACATCGCGAAGATGAGCTCGGGGATGACGACGCCCTTGCTGAAGGTCGCCGTCGGCGTGAAGGTGGTGAAGCCGTCGGGCGTGACCACGCCTGCCAGCATCCATTTCGACAAACCGCCGAAGAAGGCCGTGGTCCCCTGCGAGAACGCGACGCTGTAGCCGTAGACGACCCACAGCACGGCGATGATGCAGAAGATGGCGAAGGTCTGGGTCAGCGTCGACAGCATGTTCTTGCTGCGCACCATGCCGCCATAGAACAGCGCCAGGCCCGGCAGCGACATCAGCAGCACGAAGGCCGTTGCCGTCATCATCCAGGTGACGTTGCCCTCGTTGAACTTGGGCGCCGGAGCGGCCGCGGGTGCTGCTTCCGCGGGTGCCGCAGCAGCTGCTGCAGGCGCCGGCGCGGGCTCGGCGGCTGGTGGCGGTGCCGACTCGGGTGCCGGCGTCGGCTCGTCGGCGGCTTGCGCCACCACGACGGGCGCAGCCTCGGCAGCCGCAACCTCGGCCTTGGCCTTCTTCTTTTTCTTCTTGGCGACCGGCGCCGGCGCGGCGGCCTCTTCGGCGGGCGCGGCTTCCTCGGCGACGGGCGCCGCTGACGGTGCTTCGTCCTGCGCGAACGCCGCGGGGCCCGCGGTCAGCGCACAGGCCGCGAGCAGGAGTGACAGTGAGAATTTACGGATCATGGATGAGCTCCCGGTGCGCTTCTTAAAGGGCATCTTTGCCGGTCTCACCCGTGCGGATACGGATGGCCTGCGAAAGGGTGAACACGAAGACCTTGCCGTCGCCGATCTTGCCGGTGTGCGCGGCCTTGGTGATGGCCTCGATCGCGGGCTCGAGCTTGGTGTCGTCGACCGCGACCTCGATCTTCACCTTGGGCAGGAAATCGACGACGTACTCGGCGCCGCGGTAGAGCTCGGTGTGGCCTTTCTGCCGGCCGAATCCCTTGACCTCCGTCACCGTGATGCCGGCGACGCCGATCTCGGAAAGGGCTTCGCGCACCTCGTCGAGCTTGAACGGCTTGATGATCGCTGAGATCAATTTCATTTGGCTTCTACTCCGTGAATGAAAGGCTTTGGTGGAACGCCCCTGACGTCGCGCGGAGCCTCGCCGCGGACGAGGGGGAGCAAATGCAGGGACCATGCCAGCGACTTTCGTCCCGCCCGACCCTGTTTTGGGGCACGGGTGCACCAACGGTGTGCGCCCGGCGATGCGAGCGCTCGATACAATCGCGCCAATGGAAGCGACTGCGCTCTCTGGCGCGAAGCATCTGCTCGAAACCCTGACGATCGCCCTGGCAGCGGGCGCCGTGGGCAGCGCCATGGCCAGCCGCCTGAGGATTCCCGACGTCGCGGTGTACCTCGTGATCGGCATTCTCATGGGACCGCAGCTGCTCGGCTGGCTCGACCTCGCCGCCGACTCGACGGCGAACCAGCTGATCCTGATCTTCGGCGCGTCGTTCATCCTGTTCGACGGCGGCGCGTCGCTGCGCTTTGCCGTGCTCAAGCAGGTGTGGATCACCATCGTCGTGATCGCGACGATCGGCCTGCTGATCACGGCGGTAGTCACCGCGCTGGCTGCGCAGCAGTTGTTCCAGGTGCCATTCGCGGTCGCCTTGCTGTTGGCTGCGACGCTCGCCTCGACCGATCCCGCCACGCTCGTGCCGATCTTCAAGCAGGTGCGGATCCGCGAGCGCGTCGAGCAGACTGTGATCAGCGAATCGGCCTTCAACGATGCGATGGGCGCGATCCTGACGTTCACCGTGCTCGGCGTCGCCGCCGGCACCGCCAAGCTCTCGCTGGCGGACGCGGGTTTCGAGTTCCTGCGCGAGGCCGGCCTGGGGCTCGGCATCGGCGCGGCGATCGGTCTTGCCGGCGGTACGGTGATGGGCCATCACCGCTACGGCTGGCTGGCCTCGGTGTCGCCGCTGGTCGTCGCGATCGGCGTGGCGGCCGCCTACCTGTGCGCTGACGCCATCGGCGGCAGCGGTTTCATGGCGGTGTTCGTGTTCGGCCTGGTGATCGGCAATCGCGACGCGTTCGGCTTTGCGATGGAAGCGGCCGAAGAGCAGCAGATGCATCACTTCGTGCACTCCACCGGCCTGTTCATGCGACTGCTGATCTTCATCCTGCTCGGCTCGCAGGTGGATTTCGCGCTGATCGGACGCTACTGGCTGCCGGGCCTGCTCCTGATGGTGGTGTTCATGTTCGTGGCGCGGCCGCTGACGGTGTTCGCCTGCGCGCTGCCGGATCGCAGGGCGAAGTGGTCGCTGCGCGAGATGCTGTTCATGTGCTGGACGCGCGAGACCGGCGTCATCCCGGCGGCGCTCGCCGGCATGCTGGTCGGGATGAAGGCGCCAGGGGCGGAGATGATCGCCTCGGTCACCTTCATCGCCGTGCTTGCTACCATCCTGATCCAGGCGCCGACCACCCGCTGGCTCGGCGCGCGCCTCGGATTGCTCGCCTAGAGATTCATGGACTCCAGCAAGCGCATCGAAGACATCGCCGAGTCGTTGCTGCGGCTCCTGCCTCCTGGCCTCAAAGGCCTGCGCAGCGAGCTGCGCGACAACTTCCGCGTGCTGCTGCGCGCGCGCCTGGAGCAGCTCGATCTGGTCTCGCGCGAGCGCTTCGACGTGCAGGCGGATCTGCTGGCGCGCACGCAAGCCAAGCTCGCGGCTCTCGAGGCGCGGCTGGCGGCGCTGGAGAAGAAGCGCCCGTAGCCGCGTCCGTTCGGACAGGTGCGCCGCGCGCATGACGCGGGCTACGGTCGCGTGATGCCTCTCGCTACCGTCCTTTCACGCGCCCAGAACGGCCTGGCCGCCGACCTCGTCACGGTCGAAGTGGACCTGTCGCCGGGCCTGCCCGGCTTCTACATGGTCGGCCTGGCGGAGACGGCGGTGCGCGAGTCGCGCGATCGAGTGAAAGCAGCGCTGCAGAACTGCGGCTACGAATTCCCCAATCGCCGCATCACCGTCAACCTGGCGCCGGCGGATCTGCCGAAAGAGGGCGGCCGCTTCGACCTGGCCATCGCGCTCGGCGTGCTGATGGCATCCGAGCAGGTGCCGACAGCGCCGCTGGCGCAGACCGAGGTGCTGGGCGAGCTGTCGCTGGCCGGCGAGCTCAGGCCGGTGCGCGGTGTCCTGCCCGCGACCCTGCAGGCGATGGCAGCCAATCACGGGCTGCTCGTGCCCGCGGCCAACGCCGACGAAGCGCTGCTCGCCGGATCGGCACGGGTGCACGTCGCCTGGCGGCTGACGACCCTGTGCGCCGAGCTGCACGCGGGCGCGGTACCGTTGGCACAGCCGCGATCCACGCCGGCCGCGACCGAGCCCGTGCCGGAGCTGAGCGAAGTGCGCGGCCAGCACCAGGCCAAGCGTGCGCTGGAGATCGCCGCTGCAGGCGGTCACTCGATTTTCATGTTATGTGGTAATTGCCGGGCGGTTGGCGACGCCCGGACGTAGGCCGCAGGTTCACACGGAAATTTCGTGCGTCCAGCGTGGGAGCCCACTACGCGCCAGATGGTCTACTAGGTTCTTAGAACCGTAGAACTGAATGCGCCCATGCTGGCTATAGGCGAGTGCGGACTGGTCAATTTTCAGACCGCTTGCGCGGGCTCTGGCGGTTAATTGGGCAAGCAAGGTCGCGTTGTCGCCGGAGTTGGACTTCGCATCAAACACTGCGAAATCAATGTAGCCGCCAGACGTCGACCGTTCACGAATATGTGCAAGATTGATTTTCACTGTTTTCTCCTAGAAGGCTAACCGGACAATCCCTGAGTTGAGTCGGCGTCCTTGCCGACTCACCTGCCGCGGGAACTTCGGATCAGGACACGATGGGGCAGAGCGCGCCGCACTCCTCTTGAGCGAGCAGGTTGTCGTTCCAGTAGCCGTCCGCGTGCGTGCGCAGGTAGGGCTGTTTGCCTGACTCGCGCACCACGCCGACGTAGACCTTTCGCCGGTGCTGGTCGAGCGTGAAGAACGCCGCCTGCCCGGAGTTAATTCGCTGAATCGCGCTCTCCCGGGTGACTCGCCAGTTGGCACTCACGTTGCCGATATGCGTGATGTGCTCGTGGGCACTCTGGCGGTGCGGTTTGTTAATGCAGGTGACTTGATACTCGGTTGCCATAAAAACTCCTGTCCTTGGGGGACGTTTACTAGCCGGATCAAAGGTGGATCGCTCGAGAGTCCGGCGCTCTCCGAGCGGAATCTGCTTCATTGAATCTACTGAACCCGTAGCCAAACAAGGCCTGGTTTCGGGATCGACTGGAGGAGGACGTGTGGTTCATGGCCTTCAGTGAACCAGAAGAACAGGTGCCGGTCAACCCCCTCGCCGATGCGCGTGCAGCGGCGGGAGCCGGCGCTACACTGGGCGCAAGTGCCTGGCCAAGAAAACGTGCACAAAGCATTCGTGGGGTCTGGTTGGTTTGACGCCACGCAGATGGATGGGTGGCTGTCGCAAACCTTGCGCGCCGACATCGACCACGGGCTTGAGATCCACTTTGGGCAGGATACGAAGCTCATGATCGGAGCGTGCGTTCGGCTGCTGTCCTACCTACATCAGTTGGCTGCTGGCGGTTGCTCGGTAGCCCTCGTCGGTCTTTCGTCTTGGGGGCTGGGCGGCTATTTGGAACGGATGGGGTTCTTCGACTTGCTGCCAGCTGATGTCGAGCTTCGAATGACGCGCAGTGCCAATAGTCACGAGCGCGGGCAACATCCTGCATTGGAAGAGATCGTGGCAATCCCGCCGGGAGTAGGCATCGATCGCTCCTTGCCGGTACGCCTGTCGGACAAGCTATCCGCTTTCGCGGCAGATGATGTGCGCGAATCTTTGCGACAGTCGTCGTTCACTTACTTCGCCGAGCTACTTGACAATGTCGGGCGTCACGGCGCGTCTCAGCGCCCCGGATGGGCTGCGCTACAGGTCTACACGCCGGCTCAGGGCACGCGTCGGATGGTAGAGGTCACCGTGGCAGACGCTGGGGCTGGCGTCTTGGCTACGCTTCGACCGTCACTCGCACAGCACTATCCTTCACTCGCCTCCCGCACCGATGAGGAAGTCCTCCTCTACGCGGTGAACATCGGCGTGTCACGACACGGCGACCAGGCCGGGTGCGGCATCACACAAAGTGCGAAGGGCGTCTTGCGGCGTCATGAGCCGCTCCTGAACCTCCGTCTTCCTACATTGCGACTTACGTTTTCTCCTGCGACAACGGGCGGGTATGCAGTCACCGAGGTGCGCCGTGCTGCATCACTTTTTACGCTGCCTGGTACCCACTGGGTCGCGCGCTATGCGCTTGACTAGGCCCTAGAGGTTCTGATTCACTGAACCCCATGAAGACAGTCACACTGAGTCTTAGAGAGTTCATGGAGCGGAGCGATGGGTGGGGTCGGGACGAAGGGAGAGCTGTCTTCATGGAGTTACTGAACGCAATCGAATCACATCCAGAAGCGATTCATTTCCGTTTCGATTTGGATGGCGTCGATCGTATGGACGCTTCATTCCCTCGCGAGAGTTTTGTCGCCATCGCACGTCAATTCGCGGGAGAGAAGGCTTTCTCCGTCACGGGACTTAAGTCTCCCGATCTCATCGATAACATTGACGCGGCAGCAAACAAGCGCGCCGTGCCCTTGATTATCTGGAAGGGCAAGGGTTCTTGGTCCATTGTAGGACCGGCGCCAACTACAGGCTTAAAACCCGTTTTCGATGCGGCAATGTCGCTTGGCGAGGTAACAACCGCGGAACTAATTCGGCCACCGCACAATATGGGGTCAGCAAATAACGTCAGCAACAAATTAAAACAGCTTGCTGAGGCCGGATACTTGGTGCGGAGGGAGGAGACGTCGCCGAGCGGTGGCAAGGAGTATCGTTACTTTGCGCCTCGCTGATCTCTTCTTGCATGCGCATTCATCTGCTTCATTGAAGCAGATAGGAGGTGGTTGTGGAAACGACTGAGCTGGGCAGCGAGAGGCAACCGAAAGTCTCCAAAGGCGTGATCTCCCAGTTTCTGAGGACCAGCTGCCGCAGGCAGCTTTACTTGTCCATCTACGCGCCGCTTCGCGCTCAAGCGCCGTTCGCGACTGAGAATCTCCCGCCACCTGCAAAGTGGCGCCCTGGAATCGTGGCACTCACTCGTTCCGGTCGAAGTCTAGAGAGCGAGCGCTTCGAAGAACTGAGCAAAGCCTTCCCCGAGCGGATGGTCAATTTCAGCCCGAAGGGAAAACCGCAAAAGACGAAGAGCGGCTTAAAGGACGCGTTGATTGCTGGCGTCAAACGACCCTACATCTTCATGGAGGGCGAATTCCAAGCGTCGCAACTAAGCCAGTCGTTCTACGAAATCCTGGGTATCGGAGAGGGAGCGCGCGCAAAGATGCCAATGCTTGCCGACCTCCGCCCCGACGTGATCATTGCGCTCGATCCACACTCGCATGTGCCATCTGAACGCCGCGTTCGGGCGGTGCTGGCCGACGGCGCCACACAAACGATAGCGTCGGACGATCAGCGAATTTGGCTACTACCGATCGACATCAAGCGTAGTGAAGCGATCAATGCGAGCTACGCGATCGAAGTAACGCTCTACGCGGTGCTTCTCGCGCTCTGGCTAAAGCGTGTCGGACTTGCGGACAAATATCTCGTGGTGGACCATCCCGCCCTTTGGATGTTGGACCCGCCCGATTCGAAACCGTTGGACTCGTTGGTTGCAATCCCAGCAGAAGCGCGCGTAGCGGCACTAATGCAACGAGTCGAGTTCGTCGAGTTCGACCAGTACGCAGTCAGCATGCGAAAGATTTTTCGAGAAGACCTGGTCGCTGTCGCCTCAACTGCTGGTTGGTCGAAGCTGGAACCGCATGTAGGCTCGTACTGCGGAATGTGCGATTTCTTTGCCAATCCATCCTGGGCACCCAAGAACAAGGCGACGGGCGAAAAGGAGCCTGTGCATTCCGAGCACTGCTCGAACAAGGTGCAGGACGTGGATCACTTGTCCCGAATTCCAGACGTATCACGAGGCATGGCGCGCACGCTGAGTGACGGCGCTGTTGGGACAGTTTCGTTGCTATCTACGTGCCCGCCTGATCACGCAATTTTTGGCACGCACAATCGCTTGGCTGCGGAACGACGCCTGTTGCCGCAGCGCGCGACGCACTTGCTTGCAGGAACACGCGCGGCAACGGGGCGGCAATGCGCGACGTTGCCGCGGTTCTCTCACCTGAGCGCATACATCTTCGTCAACTTCGACGCTGCCACTGGCTTTACGACTGGGCTTTCGGTCTATGGGAGTTACCGCCCCCACCGTGCTTTCGGCGCAGCACCGAAGCCTGCCGTGGAGGGGGACGATCCAAAGCGACGGCCTGAAGCTTGGACTGTTGAGCAGCGCGATCTGGATCATGAGTTTGAAGGTCTGCAGCGCGTGATGTACTACCTAGCTGACTTGATCGAACGTGCTCAAAAAGACCCTCGGCACGACAACGTCACCGAGGCAACGCTGCAGATCCACTTTTGGGATGTTCGCCAGTTCGAGCACTTTCGAACGGTGGTCGGCAGGCACCTTCACCGATTACTTGGCGACCCGAAGTTGACCGGCTTGATCTGGCTGTTTCCCCCCGAAGAGGTGATGGGACATCCGCAGTATGCTTTGACGCCTGCCGTGTCCTTCATCAAGGACGCGATCCGTCGCCTCGAAATCCTGCCGGTCCCGCATGTTCAAACTCTGCTCGCGGTCGGCGATGTGCTCTTGGAAGACAAGCCCAAGGTCTCCGCGTTTCAGCGCGAACCATTGAGCGACGCAATCCCCAAGGAGCGCATCTATGAGATTTGGGAAAAGCAACATGTAAGCAATAGGCAGGAGCAGATTTCGGCATACAACCACACGCTCCGCACGCTCGTCATGACGCTAATGCGCGTGACGCTCCATGTCCAGCAGACGTTCAAAGGGAAACTCACCGCGGTCGCGCCCCCCCTGGCGCTGATGAGATTGCCTGATTACCGAGGGGTCAGCCTTGACGGTCAACTGCTCATCCTCCACACGCTTCTTGAGGAACAGACGGAGATCATGTCGAGCAAGGCAAGTTACGGGCGGGACCCCGACGAACTTGAAGCGGAATACGTAAGCATCCGGCTAACCAACCGGCTTAAAGGGCAAGCCCTTAACGATGCATTGACGCGCTTCAACCGTACCCAAGAAGCGGACCTGCGCGTCTATGAGGTCACCGTCACGTCACGAAACAGCAAACTCAAGATCGGCGACCAAGTGACGTACTTCGTGGATGCTCGCCCAGGACTGCTAAATCGGAAAGCATCGCAGGAGCTCGGTTCAAGTGGCGCCTCACTCGGCCATCGCCAGTACACCTCTGTGGCATCTGCCCTTCAGGCAACCATCGTCGAGTTCGACCGCGTTAACGGGATCGTCGTCGTAGATCACGATGGGTTCTATTGGACCGACGTGGGGCGTGCGCTGGTTAAGGCTGGTATTGATCTAGACGCGGGTTGCTCGCTCGTCAGCGGGCCTCCCTTCACGCAGGGCGCACATCGTAAGGAGCAGTTTGTCCGTGCGATTGGAAATCCCGCAATCGCGCAGCCTCACAGTCAAGCACTGGCTGCACTGTGCAAGCGGCAGAATGCGATACCTAAGCCCACCAAGCAGAAAGCATCACGCGGCGCAGAGGCGCTCTGGGATGCGCCTTCGGTAGCCGCGACATCATCGCGATGGAAAGCAAGTGGAATCGCAGCGGCGCTGAATTGGCTTCGAAAGCAGGGACACCCTATCAATTCAAGCCAAGAGACGGCACTTCGAGCCGCGCTACGCTACTGCCTCGCACAGGTTTGGGGACCGCCAGGTACGGGCAAAACAATGACAGGCGCGGCGATCTGCGCCGCAGAACTTTTCCTTGCCACCGAGGAGAACTCTGCCACGAACGTTTTGGTTACAGGGCCCAACTACCAAGCCGTGGAGACCCTGTATCAAGACCTGCTGCCGTTGCTGGGGAAACTTGGCAGCAACTGTAGAGTTCGCTGGATCAACCGCGAAGAGCAGAGTGGAACTGCGGAAAAGTCCCTTGACTACAAGCGGATCGAGCGATCGGAAATTGAGCAATTGCGCCAGGAGTTGAAGAACCGAGACGGTGCGACGATCGTGTTCTCGGTTGTGCACCAACTGTTCAATCTCGCAGGGCTTCCAGGTAAGAACGCCAAAAAGCAGGCGTCGGAGCCGATGCTTGAAGCCTTCGACCTCGTAATGATCGACGAGGCGAGCCAGGTCGATGTAGCGCACGCGGTGGGAGCGCTGGCGCTATTGGCCACCAGTGGGCGTCTCGTTCTTCTCGGAGACCGCCTTCAGATGCCACCCATATCCAAAATCGAACCACCAAAAGGCTGTGAGTTCATCGTCGGCAGCATTTTGGACTACTTCCATCACCGCTTCCGAGACCTTCTGCCCAGTCCACTTCTTACCAACTACCGCTCGTCAGAACCGCTGGTCGCGTTTGCTCGCGAGTTGGGATATCCGGCGGAGCTCAAGGCGGAGTTTCCCGATACCCGCCTGTCGCTCAATCAGCTAACCACCAAACCGGTGGACTGGCCGAGCACGTTGCCATGGTCAACGCTGTTCCCGGCACTGTTGAATCCGACTTTTGCGACGATGGCAGTCACTTACCCCGACGGTAAAGCGGGACAGGCGAACGCTTTCGAAGCTGATTTGGTTGCTGGCGTCGTCGCGCTCGCACGAAGAACGATGCGCCGAGGTCTTGAAGGACGCAGCAAGGTTTCAGGCGACCTAGACGTCAACTATTTTTGGACGCAGGCTGTCGGAATTGTGACGCCCCATCGTGCGCAACGAGCCGCGGTCATTCGCGCCCTAACCACTGCTTTTCCTACAGATGATCCGGCCTTGATCGAAAACGCCGTCGATACAGTGGAGCGGTTTCAAGGGGGCGAGCGCGACCTGATACTCGTATCTTTCGGGGTCGGCGACCCTGACCTTGTGGAGGCCGAAGAGGAGTTTCTTTTAGGATTGAACCGCACGAATGTTGCCATCTCCCGCGCGCGTGCGAAGGCAATCGTGTTCGTGTCCGATGACCTTTCCTACCACCTTCCCGATGATGCTGAGGTCGTGCGCACGGCGCGTGCGGTCAAGGGATTCGTTCACCAATACTGCCACGAGCATGCCGAACATCTCGTGCCAACGAATTCGAGTGAACGTCGCGTAACTCTACGTTGGCGAGGAGATGCGAACAGTTAGCATGCAGGCGGACTACGCGGGCCTTACGGTAAAATCGTACTCATTCGCCGGTTTCGATTCAGCACCCATCGAGTCAGCTTGACGATTGCCTGACGAGGCTGTCCCCACATCATGGGTGTGCGTGATTCGCCATTGATCTGAAGCGAGCTCTAGAGAACGCTTCAGAATCTCTCGCGCATCTCTATCTCGAGACTTAATTGAACCGAATCGAATCACCATCTTTCCGTCTGATCTCAGTCGGCGACCGCAGTGATTCCAAACCTGCGCAAGGCTTTGTGCGAAATCCTCCGGTGAGCGATGAGACAGCTGCACGCCGTTGCTATAGCGGATTGACGAGGAGCCCCCGACGAACCAGTTCCTTAGCCACTGATCCTCAACATAGGTGACTAACCCGTAGTACGGCGGCGACGTTATGACGTGGGACACTCGGTCTGGAACATGTCTGAATGACTGAGCTTCTGTGCTGTCTCCGTAGCAGATGGCACCAAGGATGTTAGGGGTGCGCATCGAACACGCGAGCACGCGCTCGAGTTTTCGCTTAATTGGTTCCCGAACATCTACGTTGCGCGCGTGAAGGTTGTGCTTCTTCCAATAGCGAACTGAATAGTCTGGCTTGCTCGCAAACGTGCGGGGCATCTGGTTCGAAAAGTAGCCTGCTTGGCTTGGGTCCTTGGACTGAGGCCCATGTAGGCACCCCAAGACGACCCCTCTCAAGAGGTGAGCACGCCCGCTTCTCCGCTCTTTCAAGCCTTTACGCAGCAAGCAAAGTTGGCGCAACGTGTCATGGTGAAAAGCCGCAGACCAAAAAGGTCCTTGAGGTTGTTGGATGCGAATCTTCGTCGACAGGAGCTCCTCCACAAGCTCTAGAACGTCTTCCTTTGCCGCAACAGCCAGCTTCGCTCTGGCGATCGCAACGGCAACCGGAGAGGAATCGACACCGTACGAGGGCAGCCCCTTGTAGCGAGCTGCGTAGTTCGAAGTGCCCCGACCGCAAAAGGGGTCGAGGTACGATGTCCCTCTTCGTATTTGATCCTCTTAGCGCACGAAGCGGAAATTCAAGCGGGAACATCGTGAAGTAGGGACAGACCGCGTTCAATGCGTGCCGCGGTTCGTTGGCCAGACTCACGATCGCCCCCGGATAGTGCTCTCAGATCGACCCACGACAACAGGGTTTCGCTACATGATACAAGTGCTGTCAAGTCCTTGATTCGGAGGCGGCACGCGGTGTCGCGCACCGCGCCTGTCCAGACGGACAGTTATTGCCGGAACAATCCAGAACTACCTTCTGTTTCCATGCGCATCGATTCCCTCCCCCTTAATGCCTTGATCCATGCCAGCTGCGACGAGTGCGGTGGGCAGGCGAGGTTTTCGGTATGGGAGATTCTCGCCACGCGTGCTCACGGCATAACAAGCGAGGAGCTACCAGACCAACTCGGGAGATGCTGCCAGCAGAAGTTACGTGTCAGAGTCGTACGGGTGCAGCCGGAGGTTTGGTAGCCCGAGTTTTACCGGGCACCGGGCTTTGGAGCCCTCAAGTGCTTGGCGCGAAGCTGCTGCACCTTCTTATCGAAGGTCCAGTTGGCAAGCTCCGACTCCCCCTCTTCCAATTCGGTGATGTGGCACCAGTAATCGCGGTGATGGGCTTTCTGTGGTGATTCAATGATGTCCTCAAAAATAGCGACGAGTTTTTCCAAAGCGAACTTGCGCCGGTACCATTCCACAACATCAGTCGTTGAAAGCTCCTCTGTCACATCACTATTGATCTCGTCGTTAGCGCGATTGAGCGCTACTTGCCACTGCCCATGCGCAAGTTTGTTGCGCAAAAGGCTGGGGTCGAAGACGTACTTCTCGATCAGTCTTGAAACCCGTTGACGCACGTTGGGAGCGTGACTTCCCGTTCTGTCGACTGGATCCATCGCCAACTCAAGGCACTTGAGCCACCCTGCCTTCACCCCATCCTTGTGAGCGTGCGCCTTGATCTGCTCGACGTAGTCGAGCGGCAACGCGGAGGGTGTATGAAGGAGCTTCGAGAACATGGCTTCTGCAAGCGCGCAATAGATGAGCGCGAGCAGCTTCGTGTTGAGCTCGACGCCGAGCTTGTCGTTGCGGAGAATCGCGACGTTGATTTGGCGGTTGACGGTCGCCCATGCGCGCTCAAGGACGCGAACATTCTTGGTTTGCGCTTGGAAAACGCGCTCCCTCTGCGCTTCATTCATAAAGCAGAGTGCTGGAGAACGGGTCGGCAAAGAGCGCTCGTCGCGAAAGCTCTTTGCCCACCCGGAATCGAACCGGGATTCCGCTGTTCGCGGTGTCTTGCCAAATTAGACGATGAGCCCGCGCCATTAAAGCACGTCACCCATCAGTAGGCTCGCATAGCGAGCCACCTGGGACGTATCGTCGGGCATGCCCGAGTTCACCCAGAGATGGCGATGCACCAACCCATCCTGCGGACACGAAATCCGCAAGACCGAACGCCGCCCCAAATACTCCAGCAATGGTCACGTCGGTCGCCTCGCAAGGCGTCTCCGCTGCTCTCTTTGCGGGACGCGTGGCACGATTGTCGAAGTCCTTACCAAGCAGGTAGGCACATGGCTCGATCCAGATTGCGGGGCTATAGGGCTCAAAAGGGGCGCAAGCCATGAAACCTGATCGACGTCCGCTCTACGCGGAAACCGTGCCGCTGCTGACGTGGGACAAAACGCTCGCCGACCTGCCAATGCCGATCTTCCTGGAGGAGCCGGTCGCAGCCTTAAGTCGCCACCGCGTTTATCGGTACTGTTCGCTTGCCGAAGCCATCGCGCTCTTCACAAGGAAGGAGTGGAGCTTCGCGCATCCAAGTCAGTGGTCGGACAAGTACGAGCGGGAGGTCACGAAGACCCTATTCGAGGGCGAGGCTCCCTTCGCCTACGCATCACCACACGTTAAGTGTTTCAGTTTCGATTACAGCTCCAACGCCCTGTGGAAAACGTATGCAGGGCAGTTGGGCGTAGTTCGCCTGGGGATACGTCTGGATTCTCTGGCGACGATGCTGGGCAATGCGACATGCGACCGAGCACTCAAAATCTACATGGTGCGAACTCGGTACCTTGACGAGAAGGATTTGAAACGCGAAGTTCTCGCGCAGAGTCAGCAGACCCTCGCGAAGAACGCAGAGCGGTACGCAGTGCCGGCGCTGACCTTGAAACGATCCGGTTTCGGCTACGAGAACGAGATTCGCATTTGCGCACTATCTACGGCGGTCGATGCGCCAGTGGCGACGCACATCACTCTTAACAATCTGGACGTCGACAGGTTCGACTCGCTGCTGATTGACCCGTATATGAACCCTTGGCACGCACAAGAATTGGTCGCGCTCTTCAAGACACAACTCGGCATTAAGGCAGCCGTAGACCAGTCGCGGTTCAATAAGGAAGTGACGTTTGCGGCGAACGGGCAATGAGCCGTCAGCCCTCAGACCAAAAGGAGACAGCGAAGACATTCAACGAGGCGATTAGCAAACTTGCCACCATCGGCGGGTTTGCAAATTCGATTTCGATGGCGCAGACCGGCGCGCCTACAACCCGCGCCGGGGAACTCGCCTCACTGGTCTTCGCCAAGCTGTGCGCGCACGCACGCTCCTTGGGGGCACTCTCGCAATCGAGCATGTTCGATCAGTCCGCGATTCTTGCGATGTCGCGGCTGATGGTCGAGGCAGCCACCATGCACGGTTACCTTCGGCAAGGCGTCGCGCCTCAACAATGGAATCTGCGATACCTACTCCTCAGGCTTCACGATACGTGCGCTCGTATCAAGCTCTTGCGCGCCTTCCCAGCAGCCGAGACGCTCGATCTCCGTGAAGGTCGAGGGAAGATCGAGGCTGAGATTCGGGCGCATCCGGACTTCACGATGCTCCCGGAGCAGCGTCAGAAGAAACTGCTCACCGGCGAGGAGTACTTCGTTGGAGGCATGCGCCGCGCTGCCGAAGAGGGAATGGGCTGGGATGGAGACCACCTTAACGCGCTCTACGCCTACCTTTCGGCTCACTCACACTCGACGCCGATGAGTTTCTTCCGCGCACGAGAACACGCTATCGACTACTACAACCCCAGCGAGATGCAGTTCGCTGGTGCCACCATGGCAGTAGAGATTGCCGTCGGATGTTTGTTGCGCTGCGCGCTGCGCCAGTACCGATAGCGCGCCAGAACTGGTCAATGCGCACGCCGAGCTACTCAAGGATTGGCGACACGAGGACGAGACTTCGACGCTCTTCGCCCCCGTCGCTAAAAAGCAGAAAAAGCCGGCGTCGCCTTAGGGTCTTCGGCTCTTTCACTTTGGGCGTTCCCAACCGTCGTGCTAGCCCTGCTGCTTGGCTTTGAGCCAGAGCTGGGTCTTGCCGCCGACGTACGGCCAATCAGCCTTCTTACCGATCACGCCTTCCATGCCCATCTCGCGGACTGCGGCAAACAGTTCTTTGCCCGTGCGCTCAACGTGAGCGACGTAGCCGACGCCCAAAGCGCGCTTGGGTATCAATTTACGGAGTGCCTTCTTGCGCTCCAGCAGCGGCAGGTCGCGTAAATCCTTTCCGTCGAGAGCCAGCAGGTCGAAGGCGTAGAGCGCGACGTTGGGGACATGCTTGCGGCGCGGGCGCGCCAAGCCGCGCAGTGCCTCGAAGTCAGGAACGCCCTTGGCGTCAACGACGCAGACCTCAGCGTCCACGATGAAGTCCAAGTGCGGAAGCGCCGCGAGTGCCTGGACAACCTCAGGAAACCACGACGTAGCATCCTTGCCCTTGCGCGTGATGAGTTGGACGCCTGTTGCATGCTTCGCGCAGATGAGCCTGTAGCCGTCGTATTTCAGTTCGAAGACCCAGCCTTCGCGACAGAACGGTGGCGCCACCTCCGGCTCCATGGGCTTGACGTCTTCGGGTCGGAGCGGGAAGTTCTTCGACACTGGGGGCTGTCGCGTCATTTCTAAAGCCTACAATGCCTAGGAACGGAGCCTTGGCGTCTCACCGCGTGCGCGACTTTGTGAGCCGGATGCTTTGGGTTTTTATCTTGGTGCCAGTCTTGGCGCTGCAGACGGTTATGTGCGCTGGCGTCCTAGTGGTCGCCAGCCCGGGTCTGTTGCTGAGATGGCTCTACCTCGTCCTTGATGGCGCTACGGGAGCGCACAGACACTTCAAATGGGTGGTAGCGGCAGTAGGCATTCCCTTCATGCCCTTTGCTGCGCTCGGGCTCGTGGCGCTCGAATGGTTTCGCGAAGGGCTTCCCGATGGACTCTGGCATGTCCGCGAAATCTTGGTGCCCCAACCGAAAGAATCCGTACGGGATCGCTTGCGTGCTAGCCGAGAGCTTTACGAACAAGTAGCAAAGATCCGCGCTGCTAAGGCTGCGTCAGTAGCGCCGATTCCGATACCGACCGCGCATCCAACGCCTATGGACTCGCCATCAGTGACGCCGATCCCAGTAGTCACGACGGACGCGATTCCCGAACGCTCACGAAAACTTTATTTCGTTCGCCGAGACGGCACGGAGGTAGAACTTGGAGCCATCGTCCTGCGATTCAAGTTTGAGTTCCCACCCTCACCCAACTGGCACAGGTCCTACGCCAACTACCTTCTGTCGCATGACGGCTGCATTTGGCTGCCGAGATGGCAAGGATTCGGCATCCGGCTCTTCGCGCTTCACTCGGAACAAGGCTTGAATCAAATCTCGGCGATCGCGCAAATGATGCCCATCGCGCAGTGCTTTACAGGTTTCTGGAACGCAAGCACCGGATCGCTGGGCGACACGGCTACATTCGAGAAACTGTGCAACGTACTGCCTGTTCCCGCGCAAAAGACTCTGATCTTCTCTGACGAACCGAGCGAGCTCACTGCCGCGTTCCATGCAGGGTTCAACACTTGCTTGATCTCCATTGATCGCAGTATCTGGTCGAAGAAGCATCAGGTAGTGGCACATTTCACCGAGATGATCGAAGGGGTATGGCGATTCGGGACTGACCCATGATCCCGATTGTCGGACTCATCTTTCTCCTGCTCATCGCGGCACCGGCGTTCGCCGATGGCCGCGCCGTCGTCAGCCGCAACGTCAATCTGCGTCCGACTCCCTCAACAGCGGACGAGTCCTTGGGCTTGTTGAAGCCGCCTACTGGGCTGGGTTTGATTGACGCGATGTCGACCGATGGTTTCCTCCACGTTCGAACCGACAACGGATTGGAGGGATGGGTCTGGAGTCGCAACGTCAGAGTGGAGCCTGGGGCGGCAGGACAGGCGACCGTCGCCAGCGCTGTCAGCGCCAGTTGGGACAAGCCTGACCCCGTGGTTGGGACCTTCATGATCAATGGGCGAACCTGCGGTCCCGACGGTGATGGCGAGGACCCGGACACCAACAAGCGCAAGAATCGCACTGATGTTCCTGTCTCCTACCACGACGTGGAATGGTCGGCGATTGCCGCGCTCCCCTACCCGAAGGCAGGCAGTCAGCGAAAGAATTGGGCTGCTGAACAGCTTGCCCAGATCGCGCCATATGAGGGCGCGGCAGTGCGCGTGGTGGGTTACTTCGTGAAGTTAAGCCCGCAGAAGGGCAGCGCGGAGAGCACGAACTGCGGGATGAAAAAGGCCAACGAAACCGATTGGCACGCCGCACTGGTTGGTCAGCCAAGTCAGAAAGAATCCGAATCCGTCGTGGTGGAGACGACACCCAGGGTTCGGGTTGATCATCCGGGGTGGACGGAAGGCAAAGTGAAGACGACGATTGACGAGCGGCGTGCGGTGCGAGTCAGCGGGTGGTTGATGCTCGACCCATCACACAGGAATCACCTGAAGCGATTTCGGCAGACGCTGTGGGAGGTGCACCCTGTCACGGAGATCGAGGTCGAGCGTAACGGGGTGTGGGTCAGCTTGGATGCAGAGCCTTAGCTTCCGCATTTTCTCGGTACTGACTGTGCGCACATTTGCGCTCCATGCCTGGGAGCGCGTCATGAACGAAGGATAACTACGAGAATGATCCTTCTGGCTATAAAGCTGGAATCAATCCGATGTTTCGTGGGCCGATCACCCCCTATGCCACATGGATTCGACAGCAACGTAAGTCGAGCGTAGGGTGTGGTGTCGCAGGTGCGTTGAATGATTTCTACATACGATCCTTTGCTGTATCCACACGGGGGGGGTAGCTATGAAGACGTTCACCACGGTGTTACTTCTGAGTCTCGCGTTTGGTAGCGCTGTCGCTTCGGAAAAACCATCGCTTTTGAACCCAGAGCAGCCGCAACCAACGCTGGCATGTCCCAAAGACCGGACGACGCCGGAAAATCTCCAGATTGCACAGAAGAACGAGAAGCAGAAGGGAACCGTCGGCCTAATCTACGCAAGTAACGTAACGGCCACCTCAGTGGATTCGAAAACGTTTTACGTAAGCGACGTAACGTTTAAGGAGGCAGCGGTTGTTGGTCGCGGTGCTGACAGCTACTACTGGGTTCCCGATTCAATTGCCACAGTCGACGACCTCAAAGGCGGCAAGGTCAAAGGGATAATGAGTTGCTGCTCAAATGGCGGCTGCTCGCGTTGCTGCCAATCAGGAGGATGCATCTGCTATACGGGTCCGAACGGCTGCTTCTGTAGTAGCTGCTGAACTCTGCAAGCACAGAATTCGTCCGAAACTTCTTGCGGCTCTTGCAGTGCGTTTTCGCTTGAAGAACGAACGAGGCACCAAGAGCCAGAACCTGGGGAGATCAGATGAGTACTTCAGTAGCTAAGCAGCTCGCTGCAGTGAAACGGGAGTTAGCGAGGCTCAAGGCCAGCGTCACTGAGCTCAAGCAACGATCCCGGTTCCCCTCAGATGTGGCGTACCACGTGCATTCGTATTACTCGTCAGGTGGCCCCGGTAAGACTGGGGGACCTGAGGCATGGCGAAAAAGAGCAACAGCTAAACGCCGCGCGCGAACTCCAAAGTAGGTTCGGGTGTTGCTTCTCTCTTCCGGGACGCGAAGCTGGCGAGACCGCGTGGAACACTTTTGCTGATGTCGGCAGCGCGAGCGTCAAGGTGTTCTTGGCGGGCGTGTTTGCTCTCTTTTGTCCCAGCGCAATCGGGCGAACCGTCGGAGTGTCAGGTCAGCATTATGTCGCGAACGATAAGTTGGTTGATCGTGTGCGGAATGTTCAGCGCCTGTTCTCTAATGTCCAATCCCGAGCGGCTGGAAGTGAAAGATCCGTCAGCGTTACGAGCCGATCCCACTCTGGGCTCGGCTGTCTCCGTCACACATGCTTTTCGCCTTAACCAGCATGCGGATTTTGGGGCGCCGACGGTTCGTTGGGATACCGAGATATGCAGTCCACTATTTCAGAGCAAATGTTGGCGAACAACCCGGTATTTCTTGAGTATGCAGATTTTCTATGAGCGTGGTCTCATGTTCGAGTTTGCAAGGGAATGGACCCAAGACTCAGATACGGCCACCATTAGCGGTTTCGAGCCGAATACCGAAGTTGGCGATACGTTCAGGGTCCTCATCGAGAAATGGTTCAAAGCCGTCAAAGTGGTCGCGGTCAGCGGTCCCTTCTAGCGCCGAGTCACTCAGGAGAATCACGAGCTAAGAAAACAAGGGCCCGGTAGCGGGCCCTTGGGAGACGTGGTGCCTTGCATCAACAGCCATCTCGGATGCGTTTGTGGGATCGACATCTCATTCGGCTTCGCTGGCCCCGATGTAGGAGTCGAATGGCCGCTTTCGGGGTTGCTGCCCTTTGTGGATGCACAGAGAACGTGCGCTTCACAGCCTTCGAGACGACACCCGAGCAAGCGCCGGGTCCTCGCCCCACGCGAAGATCGACATGCACTCGGTCTTCTCAAGCGTAGCGTGCAGTTGAGCAACGAAGTCGGCGACGTTCGCCTTGGTCACGATGCTGCTGAAGCTGACATCGATTCCCGATCTGAGCATCGCCGCTTCGTATTCCTCGGCTAACGACCGCTTCGCCACTCTCAGAGGCGAAGCATCCTGGGGACGTGTTGATTTCTTTTTCATGAACGCGACCTCAGGGCTCGAAGGGAAAGGCAACAACGGTTAGGTGACGTTCACGCTTCAAGACGGCGACCAGATAGGCGTACAGTCCCTTGAGTTGTGATTCTTCATGCACGTTGAACGTCTGCGGTGTTTTTAGAGCCTGATGTTCAGTCTCAACTGCATCGCTGCAAACATCGTCAGTGGATTGCTTCTTTGTTTTCATCGTGTCGTCCTCGTGTTCGCCTCTTTGCTGCCGCGCCTCGCGTTTGCAATCAGTGCTTCTCGGATCAAAGTGCTGACGCTCTTAGCCTCCGATTTCGACCGCGTCTTGAGAACAGTCGATAGGGCGTCTTCACATCTGAAGCTGAGGACTGATTCGTAACGTTTCGCTCTTTTGGTCTTCATTCTTTCTCTGGCTTACTGTCGGCTTCATTTGATTTATGGTCGAAGGGTCTGACCTCCGGTCGATCACCTCGACGATGCTTCGAAGGCGGTGACGTAGGGACTTATGACTTTTTCAAAGCAAAAGGAAGCCTAATGAGACTTCCTCACACTCTTATCTTTAGCCGCTGGTCACTGATCGCATGGTGCTGATCAACACTCCCGCAAACTCCGTTGCCCATCGCTGATGAATTTGGCGGCTCTAACGTGCGCGCCAACCGGTAGTTTCGAACTACCGCCTTAGCGAACGTGCTTTGTATTCCTCGGGCATGTCGAGCGCCATGATGAGTGGCGGACCCCACTTGCCATCGGGGTAAAAAACTCCACGAGAGACCTCATCTTCGAGGCCTCGATCTTTCAATAGATAGTCGAACCAACCCTCAACGCTATACGCGGGCGTCGTCAGCGCCTTCTGCCCAAGTACTGGCGGGTCCATCTTCACCTTGAGTTCAGCGATGAAGTCTTGAACCTCTTGTGGCGTCACACCTACTGGAACGCGTATCAGGAAATGAAGGTGTGGGTATCCGTGTTTGGATCGCTCCAACGTAACGATGTGGAAGGCATGGAAGGGTGCTTTCGTTGTGCCCCATACATTGCGCTCCACTCTCAAGAGCATTTGTTCGATCTGCTTTGAAAGCTTGGAGAGCATTTCCATGTTGTTTAGAAGCAGGGTTTCAGCATAAGGACGTCGCACCTTCCGCGACCACCAAGTCATCCCGCGCTTCACATCCGCCTTCCAATCACGCTTGGACGATCCAGCCCAACCTCTTTTGAATCCCCAGGTGCAAGCGACCCAATCGGTGGTCGGCGATGACAGGTCGTTCAGGAGCGGTTTCAGCCAGTCGCGGTAGGCGCGGTCGAATTCTGCGACGGCGATGTCGCGACGCTGCATCTTGTGAGCTGTAGTACGTGTCATTCGCGTATGTATCCAACTGGTGATCGTCCGAGTCGACCGGGGCGTTCTGGGAAATTTCTCCCGCCACTCGCCGATGAGCCGCCGTGTACGACCTCAGGAGCCCGCAGGACCCGCGTCCCGGCGTCTGAACGTCCCAAGGGTGCACGCGCACCCTAAATCGCCGCCTGGGACCTCCTGGGCGGCGCGCTGAAACCTTAAAGATTGCCTAAGCCACGGTTTTTACTAATGATATCGTCGCATGGACTTGTAGGAAGTCAATCTATCGGGTTCTGGATCAACTACCTCCAGCGCCAACCTTCCGATCTATGCATTTCTGAATGAAAACGGGGGTGACGACGATGCCGAAACGAGCGCAGGTGTTGACCGAGGACGATCAGAGCCGGGCCTTGGTGATCATCGGGGGACTGAGTAGATACCCGGAACGCGACGCAGCGATGTTTGCGCTGTCGCACTTCGCGGGGCTGCGGGTCGGGGAGATTGCGCAGCTCGATCTTGAAGACATCCTGGATGCCGAGGATCGGCTGCGTGAGGTCGTGACGCTGACGCGCACGAAAGGGGGGCGAAAGAGAGAGCTATTCCTCGTCGCCCCGGCGCTCGTCGCCGCCTTGAACAACCATATCGCCAAGATCAGCCCGGTTGCGCGCAATGCCGTGCGAGCGGGCACGAATCGGCACCCCCTTTTCCTGACCAAGAATCGGAAGCCGTTTTCGTCTGTAACAGCGAGCCAACTGTTTCGCCGTTTTTACCGCGAGTGGACGAGCATGCCAGGAGCGTCCGGTCATTCTGGTCGGAGAGGATTCATCACCCAACTCGCGAACCAGGGGTTCAACCTTAAGCATATCGCCGTACTAGCCGGGCATCGGTCGGTGTCCACGACGGCGATCTACGTCGAGTCGAACCCGCACCTGCTTCGGGAGATGGCGGCGTCGGTTGTAAGCTCGAAGGTGGCGCGGGCTTTGAAGGCCTAGTTTCGAATCTTTAGGTAACTCTCGCCCGGGAAGTCGCCTACCGCGACGTCGCGCATTATTGCCTCACCCTTTTCCAACCAGCGCTTTCCATAACGGGCCTGGTGTTTCTTCGCTGGCACCGTAGCGGGCATCTTCAATCTGCGCGCCTCAGTTTCCTTACCCAGTTTGGTGAGTTCTTTTTGCAGCGCCAAGACACGTTTGAGCTCCCGCTCTTGAGCAAGGGCAACAATACCGACTCGTTTCGCCTTGTCGGGTTCAAAGGAGAACCACTCGACTTGCAGTCGCCTTAGGTACGCGAGCATTTCGTTGTATCGCACTTCGCCTGTCGGACTGAACCCGTGCGTACCGACGACTTCTGGTTTCTGGTGACGCGACAGCAGTGCATCGATTGAGTCGTGAATCTCGCGCTTGGTTAGCGTCAGGGGAATGTCGACCCTCATTACCGTATCGGTAACGCTGACGATTTTTGCCACTGGCATTTCGCAAAAAGCCGCAGAACCCCGCGAGAGCCACCACCCCTCAAACCCGCCGGGCACAACCTCTCTTTCGCCGCCCCAGCCGGGATATTTTTCCCAATCGATGTCGAGGTCGAGAAACACGGCAACCTGCAGGAACTCATACCAGAGGTATGCCAGTTGCTTCTTGGTGATTGCCACTGTCACAACCTCCAACAGTGCGTGACGCGGAGTTGTCCCTACCTTACCAACAGTTGTTGCGAGCCGAGTTGTCCGTATTCACCGGGTAAAGCAAGGCCAATGATAGCGGCGGTCGGATGGTTCATCCGCTCCCGCACCTGCGGTCGATCTTGGCGCGCTGCGCTCGGACAAGTCGTAGGGCGGCATACGTCCCAACTAAGGAGTTTTTCATGAAAAGCGCGACGCTCGACGACGATCTATTTGTAGAGGGCGAGCCCACAATCAAATCTGCAACGCTCGACCCTGAGGACGATCCCATTGGGAGGTTCTCAGCAGAGGAGCGCGGCAATCCTGACCTGATGGCAGCTCGGGTCAACCAATATCTCGCGAAGACGACGCAGGGGCTGATTGAAGCCGCAGCATTTGTGAACAGCGCCCGCCAAGCCTGCAATAGGAATGGTGACGAAGGCGCTGAAGACTGGCACCGGTTCCTTAAGCTGTGTCGATGGGACCCCGAGCGCGACCGAAAACATGTTGAGGCTTTGGTGCTGGTTGGCTCGCAGGCTCAGGTGCTGTGGGGCTATGCGGATGTCCTGCCGCGCTCCCTTTACACCCTGCGATTCCTCTGCAGCCGCCGTGACGACCTCAGGATACTGCTCAAGGAGTTGCGCGCCAAAAAGCTCCTGAGTCCGGGACTGACTATGGACGGCTTGAAGCATGCACTCGGGATCAAGCGTGGGGCTCAGAGCGCGAAGGGCGAGGCGAAGCCCTATCTGGTTGCACTGCTACCGGAGTCGGCCTGCACCCCGCTGCATCTGGCGGCAGTGGCCATGCATTGCGTGCTACAGCATGCCGAGGGGCGTGATTACTCGGTCCCCTTCGAGCACATCCGTAGCGCCACCTGGCTCAAGCCCTTCTTGGAAGCAGTCGCGCAAACGACCAGCTATGACACCAAGCCGCTCATCGATGCGATCGGTGGCGAAGCGGACGCAGCGGCGGCCGAGCCGACCGTGGCCCCAGCACCTGGGACGTTTGCTGCCACTCGGTTTGCACCATCGAAGTTGCGAGTGGCCCCAGCCGGTAAGCCTGGACCCGATGATGGCTCCGAATGGGTCGTATGAGTCCCGGAAGGCTGCCGCCTTCCCCGCGGAGGTAGGTAACTATGAACTGGATTGTTTCGAGACCTAAGCCGCGGGTTAAGCCGCGCATCATCGACCCCACCAAGCCGATGACCTTCGCGCAGGCGAAGCGGTTTTGCAAACATGATCGGAGCTTCTGGGTGCTCGGTGAAAAGGGGCGCCTGCGGGCTCCCCAATCCGATCAAGAGTGGCGGTGGGCCTTCCGGCGGGAGGGGGTGACCCGCCTCAGGCGCATCCCCAAGTTGGAGTGAGGGTGCCATGAGCCCGAATCACGCATCCAACGCGCCTAACGTCGCGCAGGCAACCGCCGTCAGTCGCACTCCACGAGCAGGGTGAACGCAATCGGGGTTTCCTCAATGGTCAGCGGTCTATTGATCCGCCGCCCGCGAGGATCTGAACCGCTCGTCAGATAGCGGAACTCCTTCATCAGCAGTTCGTCTTCCACGATGGACTTGGCAACCTCGTCTGGCGCGAGCCCTTTTTGCAACTTTCCGGCGATGATTTCCTCCAGTGCGCGGCGGCGTTGCTCGTCTTTTTGCGAAGCCGTCTTGAAGCCCGCTGCTACGGTCGCCTGATCTAAGCCAGTCGCCAGTTCGTAAATGGTCATCATCTGAACCGCGGTCTGGAACTTCACTTGATTGACTGGCAGTTCAACGTTCCCGAGTTGTTCGCATCTCGAAGCCAATGCGGCGGCTTCACTTTTCGCCTCCCGCTTTCTCTGGGCAACGAGCGCGACTCGATCTCGTTCGAGCATGTCGATGATGGGTTTCGCGACTGCCGCTGTTTCTGCAGCTTTCACCTTCGCTTCCGCTTCAGCATTTGCGCGACGTTCGAGCGCAGGCGCTTGCTCTGCGGTTAAGTCGGCTTGGTAGTCCGACCAGTACTTGACGGCTTCGACCCGGTATTTGTTGCGCGCCTCGTATCTGACATAGGCGTACACCTGCCCCGTGCCAGGCGGGGCTTCGTGCGTGAACACCTGCACGCCCTTAAGCCCTGCCGGAGCGTCGTCCCCGAACCGGTGCTCTTCACGCCAGTTATAGACCGATAGCCCGCCCGGACAGTCGTTCGGGCATATCGTGTCGCCAACTTTGAGCGCGCCCGCCGCGCACGCAGTCAAAAGGAGGGGCGCAAGAAGACGTAGCAGCCTTGTCGAGGCTTTCACGGGCTCACCGAGTCGGACGCTGGAGGATTGCTCCCTGATGACGTCGGGCGCGAAGGCTCTTGTTTCTTGCGCTTGTAAACGCCGTCCATGGAGGCGTTCAGCCCGCAATATAGGCTGCATTCGCTCGTCTCGATCTGAACACTGCTCGCGTTCAGTTCGAACTGCACCACGCACCTATCGTCCTCTTCATTCGACGCCCACCGAGCGCGGTTGCCGTCCAGCAGTTCCGTATCGCCATTCAAGCTGCAGGTGCGGTCTTCAAAGACCGTGTCGATGGCGAATCCGATGCGATTCCCTCGATGCGTGATGGTTACGTCGCCGTCCCCGCTTTCGTAGACGCCGCTGAAGTCTTGGCGTTTCTCGTCGTGCGATGACGACTGAGCCGCCGTAGCAGATGCTGGTGCACTAATCGCTGGAGCCTCCGCAACTGGTGTAGTGGCGGCGGGGCTCGAGGCGCTTACAACCGACTGCGGCGCCTCGACGCGCAGGCGGTCAAGCGCAGCGGCGTCGCCCTCGTCGAGCCGGACGAATCCATAGAACACCGAGTCCTCACCCTTCGTCGCGTAAAAATTGATGCGCTGTTTGCCCGATGACGAAAAGAAGGCGGTTCCAACGCAATCCTTTGCCATAACTCCGGGGACGTCGTCTCTGGCGGGGGCACCCTTGATCTCAGCTACGTCCTGCAGCGCAATGATCGTCCCCGTGTCTTGATGCTCGGCTTCCTTTGAAACAGCAATCACCTTCGGAACCAGCGCCTGACAGTCCTCGGCGAAGATTTCGTGAAACCCAAAGTAGAATTGATTCGAAGCTTCTGAGGCGTAGAAGTTGATCCGCATCTTCCCCGCCGTCGCGAATTGAGCGGTCCCCTTGCAGTTCCTGAGCAACTTTCCTTCCACTTCGGGAGGATCGGCTTGTCCCGGAACCTCCGAAACTTCAGTGATGCTGGCTAACTCGCCGTATTGCCCTGACTTGTCGTCCTTAACGATGTCCTGAATCCGCGGTATGAGCGCCTCGCAGGTTTCAGTGTCGTTCCGGGGGTCCATGGCGAAGCGGTAGTAGACGTAACCGGCTACGAGCAGTATCGGAATGATCCATCCGCCAATGACCTTGGCTGCTCTCCCAGGCGCTTCTGGCTTGTTGGTTTCCATCAGCCCAGCCTCCGCGAACCGCTGACCGGCGCGATTGGGCGGCGCGGCATCTGCTGGCGTCTGATGGACTTAAGCGTTGCGGCGTGCGTCATCTCAATTCCCCCCGGAACGTGCGGATGCACCAGCACAATATGCATCCTTTTGTGGTCATCGTGCACCCTGTCGTGCGTAGATTCCACCCTGGCGAGCCCGCAGGCTGTTCGGATGCCGAAAGCATCCCGGTCAGGTGGGTGGCGTCAAGTGATTGCCGACAATGTGCGCGTTGAACGTGCGCGACGGCGATGGACGCAGGAGCAGCTGGCGGAGAACGCCGGTCTATCGCGCAACTACGTCAGCAAGCTTGAGCTCGGGAAGGTGAATCCAACGATTGAACTCGTTGCTCGAATCGCGACCAGTCTTGGGCTCGAGCCGCATCAGTTGCTGATGCGGGCGGGTCGCAGCTAAGTCTTCGACTCAGAGGACGGGCGGCGCAGCTTCTTGAAACGCACTTCGTGATCCAGGAAGTAGTTAATGCCGAGGGACGGCTTTACGACTTGAACAGCGCCGTTCTTGTAACGGATCGTGAACTGCCGTTGCGACTCAGCGTAGAGCCGCCTCCCATACGGGGTAGTAAGAATGCGCTGAACATCCGCAACCGTGTATTCCCAATCCCGACCCAATTTATCGCGGAAGGCGGGCGGGAACTTCGTCCGGCTTTGCAGCGCTTCTTCATCAACCTCTGGCGGGAGCATCTGCTCGTTCGTGTGCAACTCGATGCGGTGAATCGCCCGCTTTAGCTCTGCTGACAGGCTAGTCCGCAAAGCCCCCAACTCTTCGGTCGCTTGCGCCGCGTGCAGCGACGCCAGTCTCTCTTTGAGGGCAAACAACGCGCTCTTCACCTGCTCCGGCTCGGAAGGAAGCACCTCCGCCTTTAAAGTTTCGCGATCCGCGTTCAGCCGGCTGCGCGAGGCACTCAGCGTTGCAAGCTCTGTGTCCGCTTCCGGGAGGTCACCATGCTTGGCGAGAAGCTTTACCAGTCGCTCGATCTCCAATGAGACGCGCGTGATTTCCGCGTCGATAGCATTGAGCTTCGCGCGAGCTGCCAGTTGTTTGTCAGTTTGTGCTGCGGCGATCACATCCTGGACGTCCAGCTGCCGAACAACTTCAAGGAACCGGTCTTCGAGGTCGGAATAGCGCCATGGAAAGGAGGAACAGCGTCCATTGCCACGCGCAGTTGAACATCGAAGGTGCTGTCCCCCTTTTGGCGACGCACCCTTGTTCACATACCAAACTGGTGCACCGCAGGCTCCGCAGAACACGATGCCTGAGAAGAGACAGGTGACAGCCGCTCCCTTTCGTCCGGCGCCCCGCACGCGCCTCAGCTTCCGCTCAGCCTGGGCCTTCAAGAAAGTTTCCTCGGCAATGATCGCCGGGTAGTAGTCGCGCCGGGGTTCGAGAGCCGCGACCCGCTGTTTAATGTCGCCTACGTGTTCGTATCGGTGAAACTGTGCCTCGCCCAACACTGCTCGGTTCTGGAGAATCTTGGTGACGTATGACTCCATCCAGATTCTCGCGTTTCGAGTTTTCCCTTTCCTCGTGGGTCCCCAGGGCGCGATACCCTCAGCCGTCAATTTCCGCGCGATCGTGAAGTTCCCATAGCCGCTGCATGCCCACGAAAAAATCTGCCTAACGACCTCGACGCGTTCTGGAATCAACTCAAATTGCTGGTAGTCGCCACTGACCTTTAACCACGCGGGACATGTGCGCGTCAGCTTGCGCACGTCCATCAATTTCCGCTTCTGCTCCCAAACCGCCTTCAGACGCTCCGATTTGGTGCGGGACTCATCGTGAGCGCGGATCATCGCCCCCAGTCCCAAAAACAGCGCGCCTTGCTCTCTCTCGAGCCGTTCCTCCGTGTAGACCTGGTTGTCGAATAGGGTGGCGATCACAATGCCTTGCCCGAGAATCTGGGAGAACAAGCCGAGCGCCTTGATTGGCGATGCTCGGGACAGACGATCGAGTGATTCAACTATCAGGTGACTTCCGCGCTCAATTTTTCCGCGCTCCACCAGATCGCGGAATACGCCCAGTTGTCCGTCCCTGAGCTGCTTCCCTCTGAATGCTGAAACACCCATATCCTCGAAGGTCTCCACCAGGTCGAGATCCTTCTGCTGGGCATAGTCGATTGCACCCTGTGATTGGCGCCTACGCGAGTCGCCCTGTGCCTGCAGGGCGCTGGAGAAACGCACATAGGAATAAGCCTTTGTTTTGCTCATTCTGGGATTTTACCAGTTTGGGGTAAATCCAATATACGTTGTTGCTGCTGGGCCCACCCGGCGCCGGCAAGTCGATGCTGGCGGCCCGGCTCTGCGCGTTGCTGCCGCCGCTGACCGACGCGGAGGCGCTGGAAGTCGCCGCGGTCGCGTCTATCGGCCCCGACGGGTTCGATCCGCGGCGACATTGGCAGCGGCGGCCGTTCCGTGCGCCGCATCACACGGCCTCCGGCGTGGCGCTGGTCGGCGGCAGCGGCTCGCCGCGGCCAGGCGAGATCACGCTGGCGCATCTGGGCGTGTTGTTCCTCGACGAGCTCCCGGAGTTCGACCGGCGCGTGCTCGAAGTGCTGCGCGAGCCGTTGGAGAGCGGGCGCATCACCATCTCGCGCGCAGCCCGGCAAGCGGATTTTCCGGCGCGCTTCCAGCTGATCGCAGCGATGAACCCCTGCCCCTGCGGATATCTCGGCGACAGCTCGGGCAAGTGCCGCTGCACGCCGGACCAGGTTCTGCGCTACCGAGGACGCATCTCCGGCCCGCTGCTGGACCGGATCGACTTGCAGATCTTCGTGCCGCGCGTCGAGCGCGAAGCCCTCACCGCCCCGGTCCTGAGCGATGGCGACTCCACCGCGGACGTGCGCGTCCGCGTCGCCGATGCGTGGCAGCGCCAGCTGCTCCGGGCCGGCAAACCCAACGCCCGGCTCACCGCCAAGGAGGTCCAACGCCACTGCGCCGTGGACGCGGCAGGCCGCAAGCTGCTCGAAGCCGCGCTGACCCGGCTATCGCTGTCGGCGCGCGCCTACCACCGGGTGCTCAAGGTCGCGCGCACCATCGCGGATCTTGCCCACGCCGAGGCGATCGCGCCGGCGCACCTGGCCGAAGCCGTGCGCTATCGCGAGATGGATCGGCCGGCGCCCTGACAAGCCGCCATAAAAAAGGGCCGCTTCCGCGGCCCTTTCGTGCAACGGATGCAGCCTAGAGATCGAAGGTCTTCTTCAGGCCGACCACGATCTTCTGCTTGTCGCCTTCCAGGTCCGTGCCGACCACTGCCAGGCTGAAGACGAATCCTTCGATGGTCTTGGCGAGCGTGACGCTGTAGTCGAGGTACTTGTCTTCCGGATCGACCGGCTCGAACAGGCCCACCACGAAATCACGCGGGCCGTCGCCGAAGCTGTATCCCACCTGCGGGATCAGCGAGAGCGTGTCGCTCAGCGGGATCGCGGCGTTGGCGGTGATGTACGTGCCTTCCTCGTCGTCGCCGCTGCCATCCTGCGTGCCGAAATAGCCGCCGACCGTCTGGTACACCTTGATCGTCGCCGGGCCAAGCAACAGGCCCGCGTAGATCTCGAGCGTGTTGAGGCGGGTGTCGTCGCGGTAGTAATAGAACAAGCCGCCGACGTCGATGCCGACGTTGCCCCACTTCTTGGTGAAGCCGCCGTAGACGTCGGTCTCGTACGAGACATACGAGCTGGAGTAGCCCGCAAAGTCCGTGTTCGAGATCCAGGTGCCGGCGTAGATGCCCAGGTCATGCGACCAGTCGACGCCGCCCTGCACGGCCGCCCCCGCCGACTGCTCGACGCCGCGGAACATGTATTCGCTGAAAGCCCCCACGTTGGCGGTTACGCCCGCAAATGTGGCGCTACTCACGCATGCCAGGGACAAGCCCGCGGCAATTCGCTTCAGACTCATGCAAGCCTCTCCTGAAAATGGATGGTTGACGGACGCCGGCCCCCAGAGCTGCAACGCCTAAAACCCCCGGTTGAAACGTCCGAGGCTGCTAAAGCAAGCCGTGTGCCACGCACCGTTGCACCAAATTGGCGCGAGCCAACCTGGTGACGGCGACCAGCGTCCTGGATTCATGTGATCATCCCGCGCCCCGAGTCGATGACCGCGGAGAATGCCGCTGTACGAATCGAAGCTGGCCGAGCTCGAGGCCTTGGCGCAGAAATTCCCGGACCGTCCGCGAGCCATGCTTAAGGCGGCGCACGCCGCGCGCAAGCTCGGCCTGCACGAGCGGGCCCTGCACTGGTGGCGCGCTGCGGGCGAACAGCTTCCGGAGCGGCCGCAGCTCGCGATCGAGTGCATCCGCGAGCTGATGCATCTGGAGCACTACGACGAGGCCGAGCGTCAACTTCAGGCCCTGCCGGCGTCCCTTGTCGACGACGTGCGGACGGAAATCCTGCGCATCCGCTTGCTGGCGCGCCGCGACTACGCGGCGGCGAAGAGGGCCTTCGGCGAGGCGCTCCGATCGACAGCGCGCGCAGACCTGCCTGACCTGGTTCGCGCCGGCAACGTGCTCGGGTTCCACCGAGAGTCGATCCAGCATCTCGACGCACCGGCCGAGCCGGCGGGCCCCAACGTAGCCGCGCTGGCGATCGCGCTCGGGCGCGCCTGGGCCCTGAGCGGAGAATTTCCGCGGGCGCGCGAGACCGTCGAAGAGCTGGGCGCGACGCTGCTGGATCCCGATCAATTGCTGGCCGCGGCGGCTCTTCGACTCGACGCAGACGATGCCGTTGGTGCTGCTGGGGCGTTGCGCGAAATCGCTGCGCGCCATCGAGCAGCGCCGGACAGTCTCTCTGCTGCACAGCGGCGCAGAGCGTGCGAGCTCTGCGAGCGAGCGGACTTCGACGATGCGCATGCCGCGTCACTTGCCGACCTGCGCGCCGCAGACGAGGCGAGGCCTGTGCCCGACCTCTCCGGTCGGGACATCGTGTCGCTGGAAGATAGCCGGCTGTGGATCGAATCGTTGATCGAGGCGGAAGAAGTCGATCGCGCCTGGCTGGCATTGCGGGAAGCGCAACGCCGGTTCAGTCGCCGGGACCTGGCGCTCGAGAACGCCGCGTTGCTCGGCATGGACATGCGCTTCGACGAGCAGGTCGACTGTCTGGCCGACGCCACGCGCAGCGACCCGTTCCACGAACGCTTCGCTGCCGAGCTGGTGCGTTGCCTGACCGACCACGGGCGTGTGGCCGAGGCGGAACGGATCCTGCAGCTGTGGATCGAACGGCGTCCAGGCTCCTCGCTGTGGCGGCACCGGCAGATGCATTGGGCGGCCGGCGCTTACCGGGACTGGGCCGCGCTCATCGCGCTGCACGACGAGGCCGAGCGTCGCGTGAGCCTGCGCGCGCGCTTCGATTTGCGCGTGCACCGCGCGCAGACGCTCATGCGGATGGGCAAGCTCGACCACGCCGATCGCCTCGTCGACGCGCTGCGCAGCGACGCCTGGCTGGTGCCGATGTCGGCCGATCGCCGGCAGCGCTTCGAACTAACGACGGCCGAAATGCTCACCCGCCTGGGGCGGCAGCGCGAAGGCCGCAGGATCCTCGATCGGCTGCTGGCAACCGATCCTCCGCGCCGCTTGCGCGACGAGATCCATCGGGTGTCCTGCAACAACGAAGCGTTCGGCGGGCGCGACCCGGAGCGCTTCCAGCGACATCGCAACAGCATCAGCAACGAGCGGCATCACTTGCGGATCACGCCCTTCGAGCGCATGGCGGTCCAGCCGCCGCCGCTGCGCACGCTGGTGTTGGTGCATCTGTTCTACCCGGAACTGTGGCCGGAGATCCGCGATTACCTGCGCTCCCTGCAAGGTACCCGCTTCGAGCTGTGCGTCGCGGTGGGCGACCGTTCCGATTCGAGCGATGTCGAACGCGCAGTGCGCGAGTTCGAACCGAAGGCTCGCGTTCGCCGGGTTGAAAATCGTGGCTTCGACATCGGCGCGCATTGGCAGAACCTCGCCGACATCGACCTCAAGGGCTTCGACGTCGTGCTGCTGCTGCAGTCCAAGAAGAGCTCGCACACGCGCATCGGCGACGTCTGGCGCAACAACCTGACGCGCTCGCTCATCGGGACGCCGGAGCGCTGGCACGCCAACCTGCACGCGTTTGCGCAGCAGCCGCGGCTGGGCATGATCGCCAGCGCCCTGCACCAGAGCAGCTTCCATTCCTGGCAGTACATCGAGATGAAGCAGGTGCTGCAGACCTTGGGTCTACCGACGCGCTTCGACGCGCTCAAGGACTATCAGGAATTCGTCACCGGCACGCAGTTCGCGATACGCGCGGACTTGCTGGCAGAGATGCACAGCAAGACGCGCGACCGGATCGCGTTCGAGCCCTACGAGAGCTTGTCGCTGCGCCAGCTGCGCGAGCACACACTGGCGCATGCCATGGAGCGCGCGTTCGGCCTCTACGTGCGCTGGCGGGATTACGAGATTCTTTGGCGACCTTAGGCGCGATACGCCCCGGCGTGACGCGGCGCTTTAGATGCCGCTCTGCTTGAGCATCGCCTGCACCGCGGCCTTGACCTCGGCATCGCTGAGATCGGTCGCGCCGCCGCGCGGGGGCATCGCGTTCTTGCCCTTGATTGCCGACGCGGTCAGGCCACTCAGGCCGCCGGCGGCATTGGCGCGCGCCGACCACGCAGCCTTGTCCCCGACTTTGGGCGCGCCCAGCAAGCCGCCACCGTGACAGGCCGTGCAGACCTGCCCGACCACCTGGTCGGCAGATCGCGGCGCCGATGCGGCGGCCGGAGCGGAGACTTTCAGCAGCGCTGCATCGGTAACGGCCATGCCGATCGGCCGTGTGCGCTCGTCCAGACGCGACAGCGACGCCGCGTCGGGCTCGCTCGACGGCGTGATGAGGTTCGCGGTGATGATGCAGATCGCCGTGATCGCGCCCAGCGTCGCCAGCACCGCGCTGAAGGTGGTGAAGAAGACTTTGTCGTGATTCTTTTCCAACGCCGCCCCCGGGTTGCGCAAACCGCGCGAGTATAGCGGCTGAAAGAATCAGCGCGTAAGCTACGCGCGCTGCTGCACGCTCTCCCGCATCCGCAACGCGCCCGTAGCTCAGCTGGATAGAGGACTGCCCTCCGAAGGCAGGGGTCGCAGGTTCGAATCCTGCCGGGCGCGCCACGTGCACTGCTAACCTCGAGCAAGTAAAGTCTTGTCGCGGCTGACAAAGTTGCACACGGGTTCCCACGTCTATGCGCATTTCAACGAGAAACGCCCGCCACTGCTTTGAGCTGGAACGTCTGACGGCGGCTTCGTGGCTGTCCGGCTTGCTGTGCGCCGCCGTCGCGCTCAGCGGCTGCGCCGGAGCCCAGACGCGCGCTGCGGCACCGTCGCCGGCGCTTTACACAACGCCCACGTCGATCGCCACCTTCGTGGCGAAGGCACCGCTGGGCGAGGCGGTGGCCATGCCTGCCGATGCGGAACACCCGGCGGTCAAGGTGCAGGTCATCAGCGCCTATCACGCCGCCAGCGGCCGCAGCTGCCGTCAGGTACTTGTTGATCGACCAGGTCGGGCGCGGTCAGCCGCACCTGGCCTGCGACGTCGGGCAAGGTTGGGCCGACGTCCGCCCTTTGGTGCTGGACGAAGCCACGACGCCGCCACCGGTCCTGCCGTGAACGCAACGCTTACCGCTGCGCCCTGGTGGCTGTCGGGCGTGCGCACGCAGAGTCGCACGGTCGGAGCACTGATCCTGCGCGAGCTGCATACCCGTTTCGGCCGCGACAACGTCGGCTACCTGTGGCTCTTCCTGGAGCCTGGACTGCTGGCCATCGGCATCGCCACGGTGCACTCGTTCGGCAACTTTTCCGTGCTGCCCTGGGGGATGGAAGTGGTTCCGTTCTACGTCAGCGGCTACACGGCGTACGTGACGTTCCGCGGCGCGGTCAACCGTGCCGGAACGACAGTCGAGGCCAATGGCAGCCTGCTCTATCACCGCGGCGTGACCATCGTCGACATGCTGCTCGCCCGCGTCGTGCTGGACACCGTCGCCCCATTCGTCGCCGGCCTGCTGATCATGCTGGCCGCCGCGGCCATGGGCCTGGGCACCGTGCCGGGACGCCCGCTGCTGTTCCTGGGCGCCTGGGCGCTCAACTTCTGGTTCTGCTTCGGGATGGCGATGCTGGCGATGGCGGGGAACGTGCTGTTCCCCACGCTCGACCGCCTGATCCATCCGATGACCTACCTGCTCCTGCCGGTCAGCAACGTCTTCACGATCTTCGAGCAGATCCCGTCGTTCGGAAAGGACTTCATGGTCTGGATCCCGACCGCGCAGATCAACGAGATGATCCGCGAGGGCGTGTTCGAGCACTTCGACAGCGATCTGACCAAGCCGGGCTACGTGATCTGCTGGTGCATGGGGCTGACGCTGCTGGGCATGCTCGGGGTCAGTGCCGCCCGGCCCAAAGTGATGCTCGAATGATCGCGCTGCAGGGGGTCACCAAGATCCACCGCACGCGCAGCGCGACGCATCGCGTGCTCGACGGCATCTCGTTCACCGTCCGTCCGGGGCAGAGCATCGGCCTCATGGGCCGCAACGGCACGGGCAAGTCCACGCTCCTGCGCATCCTCACCGGCGTGGATACCCCACGTCGGGACGCGTGCATCGCGGCATGTCGGTGTCGTGGCCGCTGGGCTTCGGCGCTGGCTTCCAGGGCAGCCTCAGCGGCGCCGACAACGTGCGCTTCATCGCCCGCATCTACGGCGCGCCGATCAAGGAGACGCTTGACTACGTGCAGGATTTCGCCGAGCTCGGCGATTACTTCCGCATGCCGCTCAAGACCTATTCCTCGGGCATGCGGGCACGCCTGGCCTTCGGCGCCTCGCTCGCGGTGAAGTTCGACTGCCTGGTGATCGACGAGATCACCGCGGTCGGCGATCACCGTTTCAGCCAGCGCTGCGTGGAGGCCATCAACCAGCGCAAGAAGGAGAGCGCGGCGCTGGTGATGGTGTCCCATTCGCCCGAAACCCTGAAACAATACTGCGATCACGGCGCGGTCCTGCACCAAGGCAAGCTGCGCTGGCACGCAAGCATCGACGAGATGGTGGCCGACTATGTCTCCCTTTAGAGGAAAGCCCGTGCCGGCCGTCGCGCGCGAGGTCGTTCCCGCGTCCGAAAAGGCCGCGGGCCTGGCGGCGGACTGGCTTGAGCACGCACGCGTCTGGCTGCGCGAGCATCGGCCCTATGCGTATTGCGTGCTCCTGCCGACCCTGATCACCGCGGCCTATTACTTCCTGATCGCAGCTCCGCAGGACTTGTCGGAAGCGCACTTCGTGGTTCTGAGCCCCCCCGTCGCGGGCACGACAGTGCCCGGCGCGATGCTCACTCCTGTCGGGGACACCAATACGCTGGCAGTGCTGGACTTCATGCAGTCGCGCGAGGCCGTGGCGAGCCTGCACCAGCAGGTCAACGTGGAAAGCGTCTACCGTCGCCCCCGGATCGACTTCATCGCGCGCATCCGCAGCGAGCCCACGCTCGAGCAGATGTACAAGTACCTGTTCCGTCGCGGCGCGATGATCAAGGTCAACTACGACTTCATGAACTTCGTCGGCGTGATCAAGGTTTTCGCGTTCGATCCCGCAGACGCCCAGCGCGTCGCCGACACGCTGCTGAAGCTGGGCGATCAGCTGGTCGATCGCCTCAACAAGCGCTCGGCCGAAGACGCACTGCGGGTCGCCCGCGCCGAGGTCAAGCGCGCCGAGGACCGGGTCGCCGCGATCGACGAGAAGATCACCGGCTTTCGCACCAAGCAGCGCGAGCTGGACTATTCCAAGTCCGCCGAGACCATCCAGGACGTGATCGGCAAGCTCGAAAGCAGTCTGGCGCAGGCGCGTTCCGACCTCACCGCTGCCAAGTCCTACATGAAGCCGGACAGCCCCAGCTACCAGCAGCTGCAGAACCAGGTCAGGGCGCTGGAGCAGCAGATCGACACCCAGAAAGGTCGCCTGACCGGCCCCGACGGCGCGATCGCGCCGGACATGGCCGCGTACGAAAGGCTGCAGCTGGAACGCACGTTTGCGCAGTCCGATTACGAGTCGGCATCACGCGCCCTGGAGAACGCTTTCCTGCAGGCCCAGCGCCAGCAGCTGTTCCTGGTACGCACCGTGGACGCCACGCCGGCGCAGGAATCCGATACCCGCGAAGCCTGCTGATCGTCTTCACGCTGTTTGCGATGCTCACGGTGGCGTACGGCATCGGCTGGCTGATCGTTGCAGGAGTGCGCGAACATGCGGGATAAGGCCAGAGTGCTGAGCGCCATCGCGCTCTTGTTCGCGGTACGCGCCGCTGCGGAAGACCCGATGAATTTCCGGGACCGCCAGGCGATCCCGCCGCCGGCGCCTCCGCCAGTGCAGGTTCCCGCGTTGGGCGCCCCGGTGGAACAAGCACCGCTGACGACGAGCCTGCAGCCGTTCGGCGCGAGCCTGTTCTCCGGCGCGCCGCCGGACGCCGCGCTGACGCCCAACCCGAACTATCGCGTGCAGGTCGGCGACAACGTGAGCATCCGCCTGTGGGGTGGCGTCACCGCCGAATCGGCCGGCACCGTGGACACGCAGGGCAACGTGTTCCTGCCGGGCGTGGGCCCGATCCACGTCGCGGGCGTACGCGTGGCTGATCTGCAGTCGTCCGTGCAGCAGCAGCTGCGATCGGCTTATACGTCCAACGTGAAGGTCTACGCCGCGCTGCAGGGCGCCCACCAGGTCGGCATCTACGTCGCCGGCTTCGTGAAATCGCCAGGTCGCCATCTGGGCACGGCGTCGGATTCCGTCCTCGACTATCTCAATCGCGCCGGCGGCGTCGATCCCACGCGCGGCAGCTATCGCGACATCACGCTGCGTCGCGGCAACACCACGATCGCCAAGATCGATCTCTACAAGTTCCTGCTGACCGGCGCCTTGCCGTCGGTCAACCTGCAGGACGGCGACACCATCGTCGTCGCGCGCCAGTTCCCGATGATCGCCGCCGGCGGCGCGATCCGGAACAACTACCTGTTCGAGATCCCGGATTCCAGCACGGCAGGCCGGGAGATCCTGGAGCTCGCGCGCCCGCTGCCGGCGGCGACCGATGCGTTCATCCGCGGCACGCGCAACGCGCGTCCCTATGCGACGTACATGAAGGTCGGCGAGCTGGCCAACGCGGCGCTCTACGATCAGGACCAGGTGACGTTCCTCACCGACGCGTCGTCGCAGACCGTCGCCGTCCAGATCCAGGGCAGCCGCATCGGTCCGTCGATGGTCGTGGCTGACCGCGATGCCACGCTGCCGGAGATGCTGAACCACATTGCCGTCAACCCGCGCCTGGCCGACACGTCCTCGGTCTACATCCTGCGGCCGAGCGTGGCGCAGATGCAGAGCCGCGCCTTGCAGGAGGCGCTCGACCGGCTGGAGAAGTCGCTGTTCTACGCCATCTCCACCACCACCGGCGAAGCGCAGATCCGGTCCAGCGAAGCCCAGCTGATCGCCAGCTACATCCAGCGCGCCCGGCAGGTGCGTCCGGAAGGCCGGCTGGTCGTGGTCGACGACGCTGGCCAGGTCGCCAACATCCGGCCGCGTGACGAGGACATCATCGTCATCCCGGAGAAATCCGAGACCATCATGGTCGCCGGCGAGGTCCGCGCACCGCAGGCCGTCGTCTTCGATCGCGCCTTGAGCGTCGACGACTACGTGCTGCGTGCCGGAGGCGCCACCGAGCGCGGCCGCACCGGCAACGTGATGATCCGCCGCGCCAGCGGGCAGATCATCCTGGACGCCGACGCCGAGCTGCGGCCGGGCGACGAGCTGATCGTGCTGCCGTACATCGACGCCAAGAGCTTCCAGCTGGTGAAAGACTTCGTGCAGGTGCTGTACGAGGTCGCGGCAGCGGGATACTTCGGCAAGAATTTGTAGCTGCGATCCAGCTGATTCTGTGAGCGACGCGCGCGGCCTTCAACCGATCCGCAGCCTGCTTGGCGGCGCGGCGCACGACGCCGCGCGCTCGCGTCCGTCGGTCCATGCGGCAGCCGGCGGAGAGACGCGACCGGCGCCGAAACTGGTTTTCGTCCACGTCATGAAGACCGCTGGGACCTCAATCAACGACTGGATCCAGCGCCACTACCATTACGACGAGGTGCTGCGCGAGGCGTCGATCTGGAGGCAGCTGCGCGCCGTGCCGGCCGAGGCACTTGCGCGCAAGAAGTTCGTCCGCGGGCATTTCGGAATCCAGATCGAAACCCGCTTCCCGCGCGACGCCGGCTTCCAGTACATGACGCTGCTGCGCGATCCCACCGAGCGCGTCATCTCGCACTTCTGGCACGCCAAGCGCGCCAGCGAACGCACGACGCTTGGTGCGCTGGTGCGGGCCGACGATTTCGGCTTCGAGGACTTCCTGGAGCATCCCGTAGCGCGGCCGTTTGCGAGCAACTACCAGGTTCGCAACTTTATCTTCGATACGACTTCCGCCAACCCCGGTCCCGTCGAAGGACCCGCGGTGATGTTCCCGCAGGAGCTCGGCGATGCGGACCTGCAGCGCGCGAAGGACAAGGTTCAGTCCCTCGACGTGGTCGGCGTTACCGAGGATCTGCGACAGTTCGTCGTCGACCTGTGCGAGCGCTTCGGCTTCTATCCCGATCACGCCTTGAGCCGTCAACGCAGCTACCGGGACGCTGATTCGCGCGTGCCGGATGCCCTGCTTCAGCGGATCCGCAAGCTCAATGAGCTGGACTACGAGCTTTACGAAGCTGCGCGCAGTTGTGCGGGGCGCAAGCGAAAAATCCATTCGATACCCCAGGAGAGTCCGCCCATGAGTCAGCCAATGGACGCCAGCGAGCAGCCGTTGTTCCGCTGGTCGGTGACCGAGCCCTTTTTCGGCACCGGATGGTCCGATGCGCAGTGCACGGAAGTGAAAGCCGCTCCGCCGCATCGCTGGATGGTCGGCAACCGCGAGGCCAATCTGGTCTTGCGCGTGAAGAAGGGCGCTCGCTACCTGCTGCTGCTCGACGTTCTTCGTTTCGTCGCGGAGGATCAGAACGCGGGGTTCTCCCTGCGCGCCGACTCCGTGGTCGTGCCGTTGCTCGGGCCGCGCAAGGACGTGGACGCGGGTCCGGGCGGCGGCCTGTTTCTGGCGGAGCTCGGGCCCTGCGCGTCAGACGTTTGCGTGCTGACCTTCCATATGGACACGCTCAAGTCCTTCGAGGAGGTCAACCCGGAAGATCACGACCGAACGCAGCGCGGCCTGGCGCTGCGCTCGCTGACGCTGGTGCGCCTCGACGCCGAGGGCCGGGTCGACCTGACCGCCTAGCCTTCCCTCAAGCCTTGGTGACGATCACGCCGAACGACGTGCAGACGAATCCGTCGAGGCTGAGCTTGAGATGGGCATCGTCCGATGCAGGCTTCAGCGCCTGCTTGGAATAAGACCACGGCGGCATGTCGACGAAGCCGTCGAGAAAACCGTTCCCTGCATCGAAATCCAGGTCTGCGACTTGATGGCCCTTGCGCCGCAAGCGCTCCACCAGTTCCATGAAGTGCTTGCGCTGGAACAGCACCGTCGGCCAGTTGTCGATCGTCTCTTCGTCGTCGAGATTGAATTCCGTGGTGTGCACCGCCACACCGCCCGGCTTGAGCGTTGCCAGCGACTGCTCGATGAAGTGCAGGCCGAGCTCGATGCTGCCCAGGTGCTCCAACGAGCAGGCCGACCAGCAGAAGTCGAAGCGGCTGGCCAGATCGGTCGGGATATCGCGCATGTCCACGGGCCGGAAGCTGATCTTGCGGCGTGATTCGGCATCCGGACAGATCGCGGCGTACTGCTGGCGATAGGCGTCGAGGTCTGCCAGCGGCATCTCCCACAGCTCGCCCTTGGACGCCTCGGCGGGGCGATCCGTCGCCAGCACTTCGGCGCCGTGCTTGGCAAACACGCCGACCAGTGGCTCGTTGCCGCAGCCGAAGCCCAGGCCTGATTGACCTGGCTTGAGCTTGCCCGCCTTCCACAGCGCCTGGGCGATGTAGCAGAACTCCCAGAGCTTGCGGTGATAGCGCACCTGCGTCTTCAGCTCGCGCGACCAGAACGAGGCCCAATCGCTTTCCATGTCCGCCTGCGTGCACGCCTTCGATGCGAGCGCGAGGTCGGGCGGCTTGGTCACCACGCGCGCGCCCAGGTTCTCGGAAAGCGCCCGCGCCAGCGTGTAGCCGATGTTCTTGACGTTGAGCATCGCGATTTCGTAATCGGCGAAGCGACGTCCGAAGTAACTGGGGTTGGGCAGTCCGCCGTTGCTGCGGACCCCGAGCTTGGCCAGCCCGTGGTCGACGCCGTGCGGGCTGACACCGTCGTACCACTGGTCCCGACCGACGGAGTGCTTCTTCAGCGACTCGAGGTCGCTGCGCACGGTCTCGGCCCCCGGATCACGATCGAGGTGTTTCTGGAAATGATTCTGCGCATCGCGCCATCGGCCCTGGCCCTTGAGCACGTGACCCAGATGCCGATGCACGTCGGCGATGTCCGGGTTGATCGTCAGTGCCGTCCGATAAGCAGCCTCGGCCTCCGCAAGATCGCCATCCTCCTTGGCTACATGTCCGTACTGCAGCCAGACCTGCCATCGGGACGGCTGCAGCTTCAGCGCCTTGGCATACGCGGCGCGCGCGGCCGGCCAGTCCCGGGCATCGCGGGCCTTGTCGCCGGTTTGCCAGTGCGCGCGCGCGGCTTTCTTCGACAGGAAGAACATTTCAGCGCGTCGTCCTTAACGCCCTGCCCAGCGCTCTCAAGCAGGCTTGTCGGCGGCGGCCGCAGGACGGCGGAAGATCACGCGCTTGGTCGACTTGCCGGCCGCGCGCGGCTGCACGCGCTTGACGATGAAGCGGCCGAAACCGTTGACGATGATCGTGCCTTCGCTGGTGGACTCGATCTGCCGGCCGATTTCCTTGAGCGCCCGCCCGACGATCCTGGCCGCCAGCGGATCCGGCACCGTTCCAAAAAGCTTGGGGTCAGCAGCTTTCAGCGCCGCAACAAGTTCGACGACCTTCATGACTTCTCCTTTCGAAAACTGGGTGTCCCGCGACGGGCGAATTGTAGCGGGGATGACGCGCGCCGACCTCCAAGGGCGGCTGGAATCCCGGGCAATCTCCGGTAACATGCGCGCGCCGCACCCAAGAACTCGATCACGCCGGCTGCCGGTTCGGCTCCGGAGCGGACCCATCACCGGAACCCGAAGATTTGTCGCGCAAAAGCATCCTGATCGACGGCTACAACCTGGCGCTGGAGTCCGGCACCGGCGTCGCCACCTACGCCCGCAACCTCACGCACTGCGCGCACGAGCTCGACTACGAGGTGCACGTGCTGTACGGCACGCGCGCGGCGCCCAAGCATCCGCTGCTGGCGGAGATCGCGTTCTTCGATGCGCGCGGCGCCCGCCATCCCTTTGCCCAGTGGATCGAGTCCGCACAGGAATGGTTCGGCTCGAACTTCGGCGTCCGCGCCAAAACCGTGCCGATCACGGGCAAGGTCATCACCCGACAATTCCAGTCACGCCTGCCCTATTACGATCAACTGTGGAATTCGCCGAATCTGTGGGCGCGCGCCTCCTCGCACAACCGGTTTTTTTTCAACCGCCGCCTGCCGGTGCGGATGCCGAAACAGCCCGACCTGGTCCATTGGACCTATCCGCTGCCGCTGCACGTGCCGCGCGCGCGCAACCTCTACACGCTGCATGACCTGGTCCCGCTGCGCCTGCCTTACACCACGCTGGACGTGAAGCGTCATTACTTCGGCCTGGTCCAATCGCTGGTCAGGAAAGCCGACCACATCGTCACGGTGTCGGAGAATTCGAAGCGCGACATCGTCAACCTGCTCGGTGTTGCCGAGGATCGCGTCACCAACACCTATCAGGCGGTCGACATCCCCGCGAAGTACATGAACAAACCCGAGGAGGTTGTCCGCCGCGAGGTCGAGGGCAGCTTCAACCTCACCTACAAGGGCTATTTCCTGTTCTACGGCGCCATCGAGCCGAAGAAGAACGTCGGCCGGCTGATCGAGGCCTACCTCTCCAGCAAGGTCGACACGCCGCTGGTGATCCTCGGCAAGCTGGCCTGGAAGTCCGACGAGGAAATGCGTCTGCTCAACGAGGACGTGGTGCGCTACCTCGAGCGCATTGACAACATCACCGTCACGCGGCGCCGCATCATGCACATCGACTACGCGCCGTTCCCGCTGCTGGTCAGCCTGATCCGCGGCGCGAAGTCAGTGCTGTTCCCGTCGCTGTATGAAGGCTTTGGGCTGCCGGTTCTGGAATCGATGCTGCTGGGCACGCCGGTGCTGACGTCGACCGAATCTTCCCTGCCCGAGGTCGCCGGCGATGCGGCGGTGCTCGTGGACCCGTACAGCACGATGGAGATGGCCGAAGGCATCCGCGCGCTCGACAGCGGCGAGCAGCTGCGCGGCGAGCTCTCCAGCAAGGGGCGTCGCCAGGCGGCCTTGTATTCGATGGCCAATTATCAGAAGCGGTTGGCGGAGCTTTACAACCGCGTAGCCTGAGACGGCTGTGAACATCCTGCTCGATCTGTCCCGGCTCATCTCCTGTGCCGAGCGACCTGCTCCCACCGGCATCGACCGGGTCGAGATGGCCTATGCCCAACGGCTGTTGCCCAAAGGGTCTGCCGCGGCGATGGCTCCGTTCGGTCGTCTCGGCCTCGTCGATCAGGCGCTAGCCACGCGCTACGTCGAAACGCTGGCGCGGGTGTGGCAGGGAGACAAGGATTTCCGCGATCTGGCAGTGCAGCTTGCCGGGCGCATCCAGGCCAGCTTGTTCCTGCGCGGAGAACTCGGCCTGGAAAAATGGTCTCGCGCGCTCGGCGGGCCGGCAGCCTATATGCTCGTTTCGCATCACCATCTGGGGCAGACCGCCTCGATCGCGCGCCTGCTCAAGCGCACGGGCGCGCGGTTCGTCTGCATGGTTCACGACCTGATCCCCGTCACCTACCCGGAATATGCCCGGCCGGGCCAGCCCGAGGTCCACGCGCGCCGGATGGACACCGCAGCGCGGCTCGCCGACGCAATCATCGTCAACTCCGCGGCGACGGCCGCCGAATTCGCACCGTTCCTGGCCAGCGCCGGCCGCACACCCCCCGTCTGCGTCGCCCCGCTGGGACTGGACTTGCTGCCCGTCGGCAAGGCCGAGGCCAGCGCGATCGCGCCCTACTTCATCTGCATCAGCACGATCGAGCCCCGAAAGAACCACTTGCTGCTGCTCAATCTCTGGCGGGAGCTCGCCCTGCGTCTGGGGCCGGCCACGCCCAAGCTGATCCTGGTCGGACGCCGCGGCTGGGAGAACGAGAACGTCATCGACATGATCGAGCGCTGCGCGCCGATCCGCGGGATCGTCGACGAGCACAACGTCCTGGCCGACCCGAGGCTGGCCCGCCTGCTCGCCGGCGCCAGTGCCCTGCTGCTGCCCTCGTTCGCCGAAGGCTATGGCCTGCCGATCGCCGAGGCTCTGGCGGCCGGGGTCCCCGTCATCTGCAGCGACCTGCCGGCTCTGCGCGAGGTGGGCGCCGGAGCCCCCGAATACCTGGATCCCCTCGATGGGGCCGCCTGGCGCACGGCCATCCTGGATTACGCGCGGCCGGATTCCCCCCGCCGGCAGGCCCAGCTGGAGCGCCTGCGTGCCTGGTCGCCGCCCCAATGGTCCACGCACTTTGCAGCCGTCGAGCGATTGCTCGGAACGTTTCACGCCCCGGAAGACTCAACTTTGGGTATGTGATGAGGCGGTAAGGCCGTCACTAAAGGACACAACGGGGGCAGGGTTGTGTGCTGCAACATGGCCTATACTTGGTGATGCGGGGTCGAGCGAACCGCGCATCGCGTGGCAAAAAGCCCGCTCAAAGAAGGGATAAACGGATGCGTCTGGAACTGGCTGCGATCAGCGCCGCATTGGCAGATTCTCGCCGGATCTCAACGGCTTCAGCCCGGCAACGCGCCCACTGAACATGTCGACCGCGGTCGAAGCCATGTCTATGGATACAACCGCCGAGCGCCGTCGGCCGGCCGCCACGGCGGGGCAAGACGTGGCCGTCTGCCTGGGCATGTCGTTCTGGAAGCGCCGCCGCATCGCTGACTTCCTGGGGCCGGCTGACCGCAAGCCACATTTCGTGCATACCTCCGCTGCGGCGGTCCGCCTGGCCCAGTCGCGCGGCGGCAGCATTGCGGTGTGGGGCTCGCGCGAGCCGCAGGATCTGGCCGACACCGCGCGCCTCGCCGGCGTCCCGGTCGTGCGGGTGGAGGACGGCTTCCTGCGCTCGGTGGGGCTCGGCGCCGATTTCACGCAAGCAGCGTCGATCGTGGTCGACAGCCGGGGGATCTATTACGACCCGACGCGCCCCAGCGACCTGGAGATCATCCTCAACGAGACGACGTTCGACGCGCCGCTGCTGGAGCGCGCGGCCGGCCTGATCCAGCGCATCGTCGCCGCGGGCATCACCAAGTACAACACGGGCGGCGACCTGCCCGAATTGCCGGCAGCCAACGGCCGCGCCCGGATCTTCGTCCCCGGCCAGGTCGAGGACGACTGCTCGGTGATGCTGGGGCACGCCGGCATCAATACCAACCTGGGCCTGCTCGAGGCGGTGCGCGCCGCCAACCCGGACGCGCTCATCCTCTACAAGCCCCATCCCGACGTCGATGCCGGCCATCGCCGCGGGGAGATCCCCGACGCGGATGCGCTGCGCTTCGCCGACCAGGTGGTGCGGGGCGTGTCCAGCGACGCTTTGATCGCCGCCACGGACGCAGTCCACACCATCACGTCCCTGGCCGGTTTTGAGGCCCTGCTGCGTCACCGCAGCGTCGTCGTCTATGGGCGGCCGTTCTACGCGGGCTGGGGCCTGACCACCGACCTTACGCCGCAATTGCGGCGCCAGCGGCGCCTGAGCCTGGAGCAGCTGGTCGCCGGTGTCCTCATCCTTTATCCGCGCTACGTCGACCCGGTTTCGGGTGAGCGTTGCACGCCGGAGCAGCTGATCGAGCGACTCACCGACCCGGCCGCCTGGCCCATCAGTCCGCTGGTGCGGCTGCGACGGCTGCAAGGCGCTCTGATGCGGCGCATGCGCGCGACCGCGGCCAACTCCTGAGCGGCAGATGAGCGCGCGCCGCTTCCTCTTCCTGCAGGGCAACGCCTCGACGTTCTTCGATCGTCTTGGCCACGCGCTTGCCGCCCAGGGGCACGTGGTGCGCCGGATCAACTTCAACGGCGGCGACTGCGCGTTCTGGTCGCTCCCCGGTGCGGTGAGCTACACCGGAAAGCTTGCCGGCTGGCCCGCCTTCCTGGAGCAGTGCCTCAGCGAATGGGCCATCACCGATATCGTCCTGTTCGGCGATTGGCGCCCGCTGCACCGCCCCGCCGTGGCCCTGGCCAAAGCGCGGTCCATCGCGGTGCACTGCTGCGACGAGGGCTATTTGCGCCCGAACTGGATCACCGTGGAGCAAGGCGGCGTCAACGGCAATTCATCGCTGCGCCGCGACATCGGCTGGTTCCGCGAGGCCGCCCGCTTCCTGCCGGCCTGGGATGGCGGCAAGCCGATCCACAACAGCGGTGCACGCCGCGCGATCGACGACATCCGCTACCTGGTCTGGTCGATGCTGCTGTACTGGCGGTTCCACCACTATCGGACGCATCGCCCCCATCACAAGCTGGTGGAGTACGCCGGCGGCGCGCGCCGGGTACTGCTGGCGCCGCTCGCCAAGCTGCGGCTGTGGCGCGACGTCCGCCGCATCCGCGCCGGCGTCGCTGGGCATTTCGTATTCCCGCTGCAGCTGGAAGCCGATTCGCAGATCCGCTTCCACTCCCGGTTCCCGGACATCTCCACCGCCATCGAGGTGGTGATCCGCTCGTTTGCGCAGCACGCCGATGCCAAGGCGCTGCTGGCGATCACCGAGCATCCGCTCGACACCAGCCTGCGCAACTGGCGGCCGATCGTCCGTCGCTGCGCCCGGCGTCTGGGCGTTGGCGATCGCGTCTACTTCCTCGAGCGCGGCACGCCGGATCTGCTGCTGCGGGATGCGCGCGGCGTCGTCACCGTCAACAGCACGGTGGGCTACCTGGCCATGACCTTCGGGCGACCGGTAGTGGCGCTGGGCGAAGCGATCTACGACATGCGCGAGCTCACCTTCCAGGGCAGCCTGAACGACTTCTGGTCGCAGGCCACCCCGCCGCAGCCGACTGCGCTGGACGCGTTCCGCCGCGTGGTCGCCGCGCAGACGCAGGTCAACGGCGGCTACTTCTCCGACCAGGGCGTCGCGCTGGCGGTCGATGGCTTGCTGGTCCGTTGGGCGCAGCGCGCCCCGACGATGCCCCAGATGATCGCGGAAGAGGTCGTTACGCCCAGCGAGCGCGTGCCCGAAGTCCGCGGCCACGTCGGCGTGGCGCCCGCGGCGGCGATGGCAGTCTCCAACCAAGCCTAGAATCCCGGGCGTGACCTCGTTTCCTCTGATGGTGGGATTCGTCCTGTGCGCGGCCGGCTGGCTGGTGGCGCGTCGCCTGATCGGCTGTCGCTCTTTCAGCCTGGTGCCGGCCCTGCTCGATGTCGCGGTGCCAATGGCCTGCTTTGCGTTCCTCGTGCTCGGCACGGGCAAGCCCATCTTCTCCGGCATCCTGGTCTGCACCATGACCTGCGCCTATGGCGTGGCGGACTGGATGAAGCGGCGCACGCTGTTCGAGCCGATCGTGTCCGCGGACCTGCTCACCGCCGCGGACATCTTCCGCAACCCCAGCGTCTGCCTGATCTTCCCCGAGACCAAGTGGGTCGTGCTCGGCATCGCCGCAGTGATCGCGCTGTTCGCTGGCCTCTTCAGCTTCGAGCCACGCTCGCTCATGCTCGAGTCGGGCTTCGCGGCCCTGGTTCCCGCCGCCGTCTTCGGTATCGGCTGGCTGATCGCGCATCCGCTCCTGGTACCGACCGCCAACGCCCTGCGCCGGCTGCAGCCGAGCGGCGACCCCATCGCAGATTCCGCGCAGTTCGGGCCGTTTGCCACGATCGCGATGCATGGCATCCTCGGGCGCGCCGAGCGGCCTGCTCGCCGGATCGCGGCTGCTGCCGCCTCGTCGCCGACGCTGCCCGACGACGTCGAGCCGACCGGACCGGTGGTGGTCGTGCAGTGCGAATCCTTCTTCGACGCGCGCCGGCTGCATCCGGCGGTGTCGCGCGATCTGGTGCCGGCGTTCGACGCCTGCCGCAACGAGTCGGTGCAGTGGGGGCGCATGGCCGTGCCCAGCGTCGGCGCCAACTCCGTACGCACCGAGTTTGCCGTGCTCACCGGGCTGCCGGAATCCGCGGTGGGCTTCGATCGCTACAACCCCTACCAGGGTTTCGCGCGCCAGCCGATCGCGTCGCTGGCTTCGAAGATGCGCGCGGCCGGCTACAAGACCATCTGCCTGCATCCCTTCGACCGGCGCTTCTACGGACGCGACCAGGTGATGGGACAGCTCGGGTTCGACCGCTTCATCGGCGTCGAGGGATTTCCCGGCGCCGAGAAGGTCGGCCTTTACACCTCCGACGTGGAAGTGGCCAAGCACATCGCAGAGCTGATCCGGTACGAAGGACCGAAGATCTTCGTGTTCGCCATCACCATGGAGAACCACGGCCCGTGGCAGGTGCGCGCGGAAGCCAACAGCGAGCGCACGGCGCCCGGCCTGCCTGACTTGCCGCGCCGCCGAGACCTGCTGGAGTTCCTGCGCAGCATCGGCAACGCCGATGCGATGGTGCGCATCATCAGCGATGCGCTGCGGCTGCGGCCCGAGCCCGGCGTGCTGGCGTTCTACGGAGATCATCTGCCGAGCTTTCCGTCGACCTTCGCGCAGTTGGGCTTCACCGACCAGGACACCGATTACCTGGTGTGGCGCAGCGACGGCGGGGCTGCACGCCATCGCGATCTGCCTGCGCACGGGCTGCACGCCGCCATCCTCGACGCGCTAACCGAGCACAAGTCCGACGTCATCGACCTGGCCGACGTGAAGCGCCGCCGGGCGGCGCCCTACAATCTGCGCACGCGCCCGTAGCTCAGCTGGATAGAGTACTTGGCTTCGAACCAAGTGGTCGGGAGTTCGAATCTCTCCGGGCGCGCCAACTGACGAGATCCAACGCATGAGCGGCTCAGCGGCTCCGACGACGAATACCGACGCGCTGGTGCGTATCCGCGGCCTGTCGTTCAGCTATGGCACGCGCAAGATCCTCGATAACCTCGACCTGGACATCCGCCGCGGTGCGATCACCGCGATCATCGGCCCTTCGGGCGTCGGCAAGAGCACGCTGCTGGCCCTTATCGGCGGACAGCTCAAGCCCGATGCGGGCACGGTGGAGTTCGACGGCGTGAACGTGCACGCGCTGCCGCGCCGCGAGCTGTTCGAGCTGCGCAAGCGAATGGGGATGATGTTCCAGGCGCAGGCGCTGCTCACCGACCTGTCGGTGTTCGACAACGTCGCCTTCCCGCTGCGCGAGCACACGCGGCTGCCGGCGTCGATGATCCACGACATCGTCATCATGAAGCTGCAGCTGGTGGGCCTGCGCGCAGCGCACCCACTGTTCCCCGACCAGATCTCGGGCGGCATGGCGCGCCGCGTGGCGCTGGCCCGCGCCATCGCGCTCGACCCCGATCTCGTGATGTACGACGAGCCCTTCGCCGGTCTGGATCCCATTGGCCTCGGCGCGGTCATGCGGGTGATCCGCACGCTGAGCCAGGGAATGCGCGGGACCGGGGTCGTGGTCTCGCACAGCGTCGACGAGGTACTCTCGATCGCCGACGACGTCTACGTCATAGGCCAGGACCGCATCCTGGATCACGGCACACCCGATGAGATCCGCCGCTCCGATTCGGACGCGGTGCAGCAGATCCTGACCGGCCAGGAGCGCGGCCCGGTCGCGTTCCACTACCCGGCGCCGCCGATCGCCGAGCAGCTGCTCGGCTAGTCGTCCTCGGAGCCGAGGTACTCGACGAGTTCCTCGCGCGCCTGCGCAGGGTTCTTGCCGTAACGCTTGTAGAGGCGCATCGCTTCCACCGCGCGCCCATGCTCCAGACGCGAGGCGTTGGGCCCAGGCGACGGCACCGGCCGCGCGGCGCCGAATACGCGCTGCCAGAGGATGCGGTCGTTGACCGCTTGCGGCACGCGATCCACCAAGTGGTACGGCAGCGCGTCGGACAGCGCCGCGTTCTTCGCCGCCAGCGACTTGGCGCCCTCGCCCTCCGGCGCGCAAGGACAGGTCTTCAGGATGTCGTATTCCGGCTGGATGGCCGTGTAGGGCGTCGTGTCCGGCGTCGACGTGAACACGCCGAACATCGGCGTCGCCACCGCGTCGAAGATCGACAAGGGCTCCAGCCCCAGGATCAATTCGATGGTCCGGATGACCGAGAGCTGGTCGTAGCGCGTGGAGATCACCTGGCCGCCGCGCTTGACGTATGGGCCGGCCACCAGCACCGGCGCGCGGTGCGCGTCGACGTGATCGGCGCCGTCCTGCGAGTCGTCCTCGATCACGAACACCACGGTGTTGGGCCAGATCGGCGAGTGCGACAGGATGTCGACCAGCTGGCCAACGCCAAGGTCGTTGTCCGCGATCATCGACAGCGGATCGCGCGCGCCATCGCCCACGCCGTTGGTGTGGTCGCTCATCATGATCATGTAGTTGAACTGCGGCACCAGGCAGAGCGGCGTGCCGACGGTCGCCGCGTTGCAGGTGAGCGTCTGCGCGGTGAACTCGGCGTTGAACACGTCGATGCGTGACTGCGCGAGGACGTTGCTGCCCCGGCACCCCATCCCGCAGTCGAACGCGCACAGCGGCGAGTTCGGCGCGTTGGCGTTGTTGAAGCAGCCGTTGAAGATGTTGCTGGCGTACTCCAGCGCGCTGTTGGCGAGCACCTGCGGATAGGTCAGCCGGCCGACGTGGAAGTTCAGGTCGTTGAGCCGGTTCTGCAGATCGAGCGCGTCCAGGCCCATGAAGCTCGCGACCGGCGCCGCGCCGCCGGAGTACTCGCCGTAGTTGCGGAAGCTCACGCCCTGCGTCACCGCCTGGTCGAACAGGAAGAACTTCGGCGGGAACGTCACCGGGAACACGCCGACCTCCTGCGCCGGCCGCTCGCGGCCGGAATAGTCCTGGTGCATCGCCTTGAGCGTGTAGTTGGTGGCGTAGGCCCCCGCGGTGATCACGTGGCCGTCGGTGGAGACCTCGCTGTTCTCGTAGAAATTGTCGAGCAGCACGAACTGCCGCGTCAGCGCGTGGTGATTGGGCGTGGTGCCGCAGCCCGGATGGCTGCGATCCTCGCCCTGGAAGTCGACGTTGTCCGGTCCGCAGTTGTCCTCGATCACCTGCAGCGAAGGATCGCCGTTGCCACGACGGTCCGAGCCGAAGATCTGGTCGTAGGTACGGTTCTCCTTGACCAGGTAGAACACGTACTTGATCTGGTCGCTGGCGCCGCCGTCGGCGCCGATCAGCGGCGTGTCGGGCGGCGGCGCCTGTGCGTTCTCCGGCCGCTGCGCCGCGTCCACCACCGCCGTCATCTGCGTGAACAACGCGTCGGATGGCGTCGGCAGCACGCCGACGCGGCCGATCAGCAGGTCGACGATGTAGCTCGGATACGGGCTCACGTCGGGGCTGGTGTCGTTGTTGACCGCCGGGCAGCCGTGCGAGCTGCAGTAATCCGGGTTGGGCCCGGTGCCGACGCCGCGACCCGCCTGCCAGATTAGCGTCTCGCCGTCCGGCGTCACCTGCACGTCGGTGGCGTAGTCGGCCGTCGGGATCTTGCCGATGACGTCGAAGGCCTGCGCGCTGCCGTCGGCGCGGTCCGCCAGCGCGATCGCGGCCACCGCGTTCTCGCCGGCGTTGGCGGCGTAAAGCGTGTCGGCATCTGGCGAGAGCGCCAGCGCCACCGGCTGCGAGCCGAATCCTTCTGCGCGCTTGACGCTGATGAATCGTGTGACGGCGTCGCTGGCGGTGTCGACCACGGCGATGCCGTCGTGATTGGTGACAGCGACGTAAATCACATCGCGGGTCGGGTCTGCCAGCACGTACTGCGGCTGCGAGTTGACGTCGCCGTCCAGGCCGCCAACGCCGCCGATCGTCGTGACCACGCTGGCTGCGGCGACGTCGATCTTGGTAAGCGTGCCGTCATAGGCGTTGGTCACGTAGGTGAATCGGCCACTGCGCTCGAAGCCGACCGCGAACGGATAGGCGCCGACGCGCACGGTGCTCGCGGCGCCGCTGGCCGTGTCGATGATCGCCGCCTGATCCGCGTTGTACAGCGCGACGACGAGCCACGCGCCGTCGGGACTCACCGCCAGCCCGACCGGACCGCTCGGCAGGCCATTGGTCAGATCCGGCGGAAAGCCGTTGAGGCGCGCGGAGCCGCCGGTCGTGCCCGGCAGCGCGAAGGGCTCGATCTCGGTGGCGAAACCGGTCGTCGGCTCGACATCGAAGCGGTGGATCACGTCGCCGTCGTCGCCGACGGTCGGGCCGCTGGGGACGCTGCCACCCTTTGGGGTGCCGGAGACGTACGCGCGTCGACCGTCGGGCGCGAACGCCATCTGGCCGTAGCTTCCCGGCAGCGGCAGCACCTGCGTGACCAGGCCGGTGGCGACGTCGACTACGTGCACGTCGTTCTGCCCGTGCCCGGCTGACACCGACCAGTAGAAGCGGCCGTCCGGCGAGAGGCGCCCGCCGGTCGGGAAGTTGCCCACTACGGTCATCCGTCCGATCGGTGAGAGCACGCGGCCGGAGTTGGGGATGCGAACCGTCGTCGATCCACCGCCAGGGTCCGTGCTGCCGCCGGATGGCGTCAGCGGCGATGAGCTGTTGCAGGATGCCAGCGCGAGACTCGCCGCGATCAATACCGCTCGCGTCGCGCCGTGCATCGCTACCGTCCGAAGCCCAGCGATACCCGCGCAAGCACGCCGTGGCGATTGCCGCGGTAGTCCGCGGCTCCCGGGTTGGTGGGCTCGTTGGCGGTCGCGGCATAGATCCAGCCCACGTGCCCGCGCACGATCCGGTCGGCGCCGAAGCGATAGTTGAGCGTGGGTCCGAGGATGAACTTGGCGCCGCCCTCGGCCTCTTCGTCGTCGACGAAGCCTTCGAGATCCTCCGCGGCAAGCTCGACCCCGAGCCGCAGCGCGCTGCTGACCGCATAGCTGGTGCCCAGGCTCAGGATGAGGTCGGCGGCGTCGCGCTGGCCCTCGCCTTCCGCCGCTTCCTCTTCCTCTTCTTCGTCGGCCTCGTTCACCGGGAACTCGACCAGGCCGCTCACCGCGATGTTCCACCGCGCCAGCGCGCGCTCGCCGATCATGCGCACGTAAGGGATGCTGACGCCGGTGTAGTCGCGACGATAGCCGCCGCCGGCGCCCAGTCCCCAGCCCGAGCCTTCAGGGCTCCAGCCGTAGCGCGCCTCCGCCGAGAAGCCGACGCCGCGCTCATCGGTGTCGCGATCCTCGGCGACGCCGACCGTGCCCTCGAAGGTCCAGTGCTCCGCCAGCGTCAGGCCGGTGCGCACCAGGCCCTCCAGCCCACGCCGACCGAAGGCGCCGGCGTCGCGCGTGCCTGTAGCGGTCTCGACGTCGACGTGCAGCGCCGAGGGCAAAGCCGCGCGCTGATACAGGTAGTAGTCCCGCGGCTCTTGCGCGCCGGCGCGACCGGCGCCCAGGACGGCGAGCACCAGGACGAGGCGTGAGATCGAAGCCATTCTTGTTTCCCCGAGGAAGGATGGAGCGCCAGCGGATGATAGCGCGCCCCCCCGCTGCACCGGCGCGTCAACGCGGCCGCTGCATCTCCGCCCTGCGCTCGGCCTGGATCTTGTTCATGTTGAGGAACACGCGCGCCGCGATCCCGGGATAACGCCGGCAGATGCGCTCCTGGTCGGCGTCGTCGAAGCGCAGCAGGCGCACGCCGGTCAGCGCGTCGACGTTGGCCGTGCGCCGCTGGCCGAAATAGCCCTGCTCCCCGACCAGGCCGCCGCGGTGCAGGCGGCGCAGCTCGTGTCGGCCGCCATCGCGCTCGATCCAGATCGACAGCTCGCCGTCGATGACGACGAAGACGTCGCCGCCCGGATCGCCTTCGCTGATGACGCGGGTGCCGGCCGGCACGGTCTCGAGCTTGGACAGCAGCGCGAAGATGCGCGCCTGGCGGGTGGACAGGCCGGCGAAGATCGGGATCGTCGCCTGGACGTTGCGGCCGAGGTCCAGCCGCACCGTGTCCCACAGGGTGACGATGCGCACGCGGCTCATGAACGCCGGCGTCACCAGCACGTCGACGAGCCAGGCGGAGAACAGCGTCAGCGCCGCCAGCCAGCCGAACACGACCTGGTTGTGCAGATCGCCGGTCGCCAGCATCAGGAAGCCGGCGGCCAGGATCGCCTTGGTGAGCGTGACGGGGCGCAGGACGGCCGCCAGCGCCGAAACAGCCGCGCTGGCTTCCGAGCCGGTGCGCTTGGCCGCGGTGTTGAAGCGCGCCAGGTAGTGGATGGTGTCGTCCACCGCAAGGCCCAGCACCAGGCACTCCACCAGGCTGGTCGTGGCATTGAGCGAAACGCCGGAGAGCCCCAGCGCTCCGAAATACAGCGCGGTCTGCAGCAGCGTCGGCAGTGACGCCAGCAGTCCGATCCCCCAGGACGTGAACTGGATGGCCAGGCACAGGTAGACCATCAGCAGGGCCAGGCCCACGCTCTGCACCTGTCCGGAGGTGGCGGTGTGCACCGATTGCACCAGCAGCGCCGCGTTGCCGGTGATGTGCGCGGTGAGGCCCGGCGACAGCTGCGCCAGGCGCGGCTTCACCCGCTCGATGAAGGCGGAGATGTCGGCGGTGTCGTCCACCTTGAGCCGCAGGTTGACCATCGTGGATCCGCGCTTGCGGTCGACCACGGCCTGCAGCGCGGGCCCGTCGCCGAAGAACAGGAGCTGGGTGACGAGCTCGCGCGACTGCGGGATCTGCAGCGTGGCGTTGTTGGCGAGGTTGGCGTTCAGCAGCTTCACGTGGTCCACGAGCCCGCTGACGGCGCCGACCTCCGGCTGCCCCGCCAGCCACGCCTGCAGATGCTCGAGCTCGACCAGGACCGCCGGGTCCGTGAAGGCTCCCGGCTTGCCCTCGATGACGATGGGCAGCGAGCTGACGCCTCCCATCGCGCGGTTCACCGCGTCGTAGTCGGCGCGCACGCGCGCCTCCGCGGGGAAGATGCCGACGAAGTGGTCGCCGATGCGGATGCGGGTGCTGCACGCCACAGCGCCGGCGAAGACCAGCGCTGCGACGATAAGGATCCGCGTGCGATAGCGCACGTCGAAGTTGCCGAGCCGCCGGCTGCCTTCCTCGAACAGCTTCTGACCCGGCATGGCGTCGTGCGGCGCGCGCGGCGCGGCGAAACGCAGGCACGCAGGCACGAACGACAGTGCCAGGACCACGGTGTAGAACACCCCCAGCGCCGACAGCCAGGCGAATTCCACCGTCGCCGGCAGCGCGCCGATCGCCAGCGCCAGCAGGCCCGCGATCGTGGTGAAACCGGTGAGCACCACCGGCGCAGTCACCTCGTGCAGCAGCATGGCGATGCGCTGCTCCGGCGCCAGGCCCGCCGGCAAGCTCTCGAACTCGGAGAGGATGTGGGCGCAGTAGGCCAGGCCCATCGTCACCAGCAGCGGCGGCACCAGGCTGGTGATCAGGTTCAGCGGCCGGCCAAGCAGCGACAACGTCGCCAGCGTGCAGGCGAGCGCAATCAGGATGGTCGCCAATGGCAGCAGCACCCCGCGTACCGAGCGGAAGGCAAGGGCCAGGAGGCAGGTCAGCAGCACGACGATGGCCGGCACCACCCAGCGCAACTGTTTCAGGACCGCTTGGCTGGTGGCCGCGCGCACCACCGGGCCGCCGGTGACCCAGATCTGCACGTCCGCGCTGGCTTGCTCGTCGGCGACGGCGGTGATGCGCTCGACCAGGCCCTGCTCCAGCATCTCCCGATCGCTTTGCAGCTCGGGCTTGATGACGATGGCCGCCGAGCGGCCGTCGTCGGAGATCAGCTGGCCGCGAATCAGCGGATTGCCCTTCACGGCGGCCCGCAGGCGGCCGGCGAGCGCGGGCTCGTCGAGGTCGGCGCTGCGCAGATTCTCGAAGTGCAGCTCGCCGCTGGCGGCGCTGCCCAGCGAGGTGCTGATCAGAGAGTCGACCTGCTCGACGCCGGGGAGATCCTCCAGCGCATCGGTCAGCGCCTGCAGGCGCTTGAGCGCGTCGGGCGCGTAAACGTCCGGCGCATGCATGACGACGAGGACCGATTCGTCGTTGCCGAAGCGCACCCGCGTCTGCTCGTAGTACTGGCGCTCGGGATCGTCCTGGGCCACCAGCGGGTCCATCGAGGGGTCGATGCCGATGCGCAGCGTCCCCCGATCGACGTCGAGCAGCGCGGCGAACGCAGCGAGGGCTGCAGCGGCCGTGGCCGCAAGCATCCAGCCCGGATGGCGGGCCAGGAAGCTCGAGACAGGGCCGGGCGCGCCGTCGGGCGGCAAGCGGGCTGCGTCGACTGCCTGAGGCGCGACCGCCGGCGCGAGCTGGCTCAAGGCCTGAATCGCGGCCCGGGCGGTGCTACTCGGCTGCCTGGAAGAACTGCTCCGGATCGAAGGCGCGCTCGCCCTTGCTCTCCAGCAGGTAGAGGTCGCCCATGGTGAGATCTGTGTGCGTACCCTCGGCCAGGTTGGTCATGGTGTAGCCCAGCACCAGCCAGTAGGTGTCGACCTGCATCAGCGTGGACAGGTCCGCCTTCAGGACCTTGCGGGGCTTGCTGCCCTTGCTGCCCTTGGCGAAGAACTCGCTCTTGAGCAGCGTGCAGCTGGCCTGGTCGACGTACGACAGCACCTTCTTGTAGCCGGTGCTCTCGGCCTTGGTGGCCGTCTCCAGCACGAAGGTCTGGCGATCCTCCACGGTGGCGTCGGCGATGCGCTTGGTGGTGCCGTCGAGCAGCAGGCCTTGGACCTGCTTGATCTCGGTGTAGCTGAAATCGGTGCCCCACAGCGGCCGGGTCATTTCATTGCCCGTCACTTTCAGGACCGTCTTGTTTGCCGGCAGGAAGAAGTAGACCTCCTCGCCCTTCTCCCGCTCCAGCAGCAGGTAGCTGGAGCCGCGGAGGTCCTTGGGCTCCAGCACGCGCAGGTTCATGCGCGCCAGAGCGTCCTTGCCCGGCTTCCAGAACAGCTTCATCTTGATCTCGTGGGTGCCGCCCTCGCGGTCGGTTGCCTTGACGATGAGGTCGCGCAGCGAGCCGCGGTCGACGAGGTTGCCGCGCATGCAGGCGCGGATGTCGTCGACCTTCATCTTCTTGGGATCGGACTTCTGCACCGGCGCTGCCGCGACCGCGGCCTTGGTCGGCGGCACGGCCGGCTGGGCCGGCGCAGCGGCGTGGGCTGCGACCGTCACTGCGATTCCCGCCAGGGCAAAGCAAAGCTTGTGACTCGACCGGCTCATCGTTAACACTCCCTGCGCTGATTGCGACGCGACAGAGTCTAGCCGCTTCGCACGGCGGCGGCGCAGGCCCTATCATCTGCGCGCCCCGTCCTCACGGAACCGATCGTTGAACCCCACCCGGACGACCCTGCTCTGTTGGCTCGCCGCGGCGCTGATCTGGTTCGGGCCCCTGGGCTACCGCGACCTTGCGCATCCCGACGAGGGGCGCTATTCGGAGATCTCCCGCGAGATGCTCGCCAGCGGCGACTGGGTCACCCCGCGCCTGGATGGCCTGAAGTATTTCGAGAAGCCGCCGCTGCAGTACTGGGCGTCGGCTATTTCGTTCAGCGTCTTCGGCCTGGGCGAGTTCGCGGCGCGGCTGTTCACCGCGCTCACCGGATTCCTGGGCGTCGTCGCCGTCTGGTTCACCGGACGAAAGCTGTGGGGCGAGGCTGCCGGCGCGCTCGCCGCGATCACCACCATCAGCATGACCTGGTGGATGTCCGTCGGCCACGTCGTCACGCTGGACATGGGCGTGTCCTTCTTCCTGACCGCCGCGCTCTGCGGATTCCTGCTGGCCCAGGACCCGCGGGCGACCGACGCTGCGCGACGGCGCTGGATGTGGACGGTCTGGGCGTCGATGGCCGGCGCGACCTTGTCCAAGGGCCTGATCGGCATCCTGATCCCGGGCGCCGTGCTGGTGCTCTACAGCCTGATCTGCCGGCAGTGGCTGATGTGGCGGCGGATGGAATGGATCGTCGGCCTCACCCTCTTCTTCGCCCTCACCGCACCGTGGTTCGTGCTGGTGTCGATGCGCAACCCGGAGTTCGCGCACTTCTTCTTCATCCACGAGCATTTCCAGCGCTACCTGACCACCGAGCACCATCGCGAGGGCGCGATCTGGTACTTCGTGCCGATCCTGGTCGGCGGCCTGCTGCCCTGGACCACGCTTGCGCCCCAGTTCCTGCGCTTCGGCTGGACCGCCACCGGCGAGACGCAACTCGCCAGTCGCCTGCTCCTGATCTACGTCGCGTTCGTGTTCCTGTTCTTCAGCCTGTCCGGCTCCAAGCTGCCGGGCTACATCCTGCCGATGTTCCCGGCGATGGGGCTGCTGCTCGGCCAGTACCTGGCGCAGGCCCCGGCGCAGATCCTGAAACGACACGCCTGGTTCTCGGTGGCGCTCTGGGGAGCGATTGGCCTCGCCGCCCCGATCGTCGTGCGGTTCCTGTCCACCCGGAACACACCGGCGGAGATCAATCTCGCCCTTGCGCCGTGGGCGATGGCGGCCGCCGCCGCTTACGTCCTGGGCGCGCTGGCTTGCGTGCGCGCCGCAAGTGTCGGCCGCAAAATTCCTTCCGCGTTCTGGCTAGGGGCGGCAAGCCTGGTGGCGCTGCAGTTCATCAACGGCGGTTACCACGAGTTCTCGCCGATCAAGTCCGCGCGCACCATCGCCAGCGAGGCGGCGCCCTTCATCGACGACGACACCGAGCTCTTCGTGATCCGCGGCTACGACCAGACGCTCCCGTACTACCTGCGTCGGACCCTGATGCCGGTGGAGTTCTCCGACGAGCTGACGCTGGGCGAGCAAATGGAGCCCGAGCGGTTCATCCCCACGGTCAAGGAGTTCCCGCAGCGCTGGAACGCCGCGCGCAAGGCTGTCGCCTTCACCTCGCCCGGGACCTTGAAGGAGCTCCAGGACGCCGGCTTGCCGATGGAAGTCATCGCCATCCATCATCGCCACGCCGCCTTCCGCAAGCCATGAAGACCAACGAGTTCGCGCTGATCCTTTCCGGCGTCCTGCTCAACGCCGTGGCGCAGTTGCTGCTCAAGGCCGGCACCCGCTCGATCGGCCACTTCGAGTTCTCGATGGCCAACGTGCGGCCGATCGGCGTTGCTGTCGCCACCAATCCTTACATCTTCGGCGGCCTGACCTGCTACGCGATCAGCGTCGTCATCTGGATCCTGGCGCTGTCGCGGGTGGAGGTGAGCATCGCCTACCCGATGCTGTCCCTGGGCTACGTGGTCAACGCCTTCTTCGGCTGGTGGCTGTTCGGCGAGGCGGTGACCGCGATGAAGATGGGCGGCATCGGCCTCATCATCGTTGGCGTCTACCTCGTCGCGAAAAGCTAAAATCGCCGATGGCCGAATTCCTGCCATTCACGCGACCCTCGATCGACGAGGCGACCATCGCCGACGTCGCGGCGGTGCTGCGCTCCGGCTGGATCACCAGCGGCCCGAAGGTCAAGGAGCTGGAGGCCGCGCTGTCCAAGCGCTGCGCCGGCCGGCCGGTGCGGGTGCTGAACTCCGCCACCGCGGCGCTGGAGCTGGCGCTGAAGCTGTGCGGCATCGGCAAGGGCGACGAGGTCATCACCACGCCGCTCTCCTGGGTGGCTACGGCGAATGTGGTGCTCACCGTCGGCGCCACGCCAGTCTTCGTCGACGTCGACCCGGTGACGCGCAACATCGACCTGAACCTGGTCGAAGACAACATCACGCCGCGCACCAAAGCCATCATGCCGGTGGACCTGTGCGGGTTGCCGGTCGACCGCGACCGGCTCTACGCCATCGCCGCCAAGCACAAGCTGCGCGTGATCGAGGATGCGGCGCAGTCGATCGGCGCCAACTGGAAAGGCAAGGAGATCGGCACGTTCGGCGACCTCGTCTCGTTCAGCTTCCACGCCAACAAGAACATCACCACCGGCGAGGGCGGCTGCCTGGTGATGAACACCGAGGCCGAGGCGCAGCTGTTCGAGAAGCTGCGGCTGCAGGGCGTGACGCGCTTCCCCGACGGCGGCATGGACGTGGACGTGCTGGGCGGCAAGTCGAACCTGACCGACATCGCCGCCGTGATCGGCGTGCACCAGCTGCGCCGGCTCGAGGCGGTCACTGCCCGGCGTCGCGAGCTGGCGCAGGAATACTTCCGCCGCTTCTCGCGCACGCTCGGCTGCGAGCTGCCGCCGAAGGATTTCAGCCAGTGCAACTGGCACATGTTCCAGCCGCTCTTGCCGCTGGAGAAGCTCAAGATCACCCGCGGCGAGTTCATCGCGCAGATGAAGGACCGCGGCATCGGCGTGGGCGTGCACTACCCGGCCATGCACCTGTTCAAGCTCTACCGCGCCCGCGGATTCCAGGAAGGGGATTTCCCGCACGCCGAAAGGATCGGCCGCTCGACGGTGACCCTGCCGCTCTTCGCCGAGATGTACAGCGCCGACGTCCAGCGCGTGTGCGACACCGTCAACGCCGTGCTGCGCCCGGCGATGAAGGCGGCGGCCTAGAGCATGCAGCCGAACAACGTCCAGCTGTCGGTGGTCATCCCGGTCTACAACGAGGAGGCGGTCCTGGCGACGCTGTTCGCGCGCCTGTATCCGGCGCTGGATGCACTGGCCTGCGCTACGAGATCGTGTTCGTGAACGACGGCTGCCGCGACCGCTCGGCCGAGCTGCTCTCGCGACCAGTTCCGCAGCCGCCCGGACGTGACGCGCGTGATCATGTTCAACGGCAACTTCGGCCAGCACCGGGCGATCCTCGCGGGCTTCGAGCACGCCCGCGGCGAGCGCGTGGTCACGCTCGACGCCGACCTGCAGAATCCGCCCGAGGAGATCGGCAAGTTCATGGCGAAGATGGACGAGGGCCACGACTACGTCGGCTCGATCCGCGAGAAGCGCCAGGACTCGATGTTCCGCACGTATGCGTCGCGCATGATCAACCGCGTCCGCGAGAAGACCACGTCGATCAAGATGACCGACCAGGGCTGCATGCTGCGCGCCTACAGCCGCCGCATCGTCGACGCCATCAACCAGTGCCAGGAGATGAACACCTTCATCCCGGCGCTGGCCTACACCTACTCGCAGCATCCCACCGAGATCGACGTCAAGCACGAGGAGCGCGCCGCCGGGCAGTCGAAGTACTCGCTCTACAAGCTGATCCGCCTCAACTTCGACCTCGTGACCGGCTTCTCGGTCGTGCCGCTGCAGCTGGTCTCGATGTCGGGGATGCTGATCTCCACGCTATCGGCGTTCCTGGTGGTCTACCTGGCGATCCGCCGCCTGATCGTCGGCCCGGAGGCCGAGGGCCTGTTCACGCTGTTCGGCATCGCCTTCCTGCTCATCGGCATCGCCCTGTTCGGCATCGGCCTCCTCGGCGAGTACGTCGGCCGCATCTACCAGGAGGTGCGTGCCCGCCCGCGGTATCTCATCGCCGCCGTGCTGCAGAACGAGGAGGCTGCGTCGTGACGACAGCGGTGGTGTTCGCGTACCACAACGTCGGCGTGCGCTGCCTGTCGGTGCTGCTCGCGCACGGCATCGAGGTCAAGCTGGTGGTGACGCACGAGGACGCGCCCGGCGAGAACATCTGGTTCTCCAGCGTCCGGGCGCTGGCCAAGGAGCACGCGATCCCGGTGATCGCGCCGACGGAGCCGCACGAGCCCAAGGCGTTCGCCAAGATCTCCGCAGCCAAGCCCGAGTTCATCTTCTCGTTCTATTACCGGCACATGCTGAAGCCGGCGGTGCTGGCCCTGGCCAAGGGCGGCGCCTACAACATGCACGGCTCCCTGTTGCCGAAATATCGCGGCCGCGTGCCGATCAACTGGGCGATCATCAAAGGCGAGAAGGAAACCGGCGCCAGCTGCACGAGATGGTGGAGAAGCCCGACGCTGGCCGGCTTGTCGATCAGATGTCCGTGCCCATCCTGCCCGACGACACGGCGCGCGAGGTGTTCGACAAGGTCGTCGTCGCCGCGGAGGTCGTGCTGCACCGGACGCTGCCGCCGCTGCTGGCGGGCGTGGCCAAGCACAAGGAGATGGACCTGAAGAAGGGCTCGTACTTCGGCGGCCGCAAGCCCGAGGACGGACGCATCCCGTGGTCGCATCCGGCCGCCGAGGTCCACAACCTGGTGCGCGCGGTGACGCATCCCTACCCCGGCGCGTTCTCGGACCTGCCGATCGGCCGGCTGACCGTCTGGCGCACGCAGCTGTTGACGCGCGAATCCGAGGGTCCGCCCTCGCTGTTCGTCGAGGGCTCCGAGCTCCTGGCGCGCTGCGGCGATCAGCGCCTGCTGCGCATCGGCTCCGCGGAGCTTGCAGGCGAGCCGCTCGATGCCGCCAGTTTCGTTGGCCGCTTCGGAAACCGAAGCATCCCGGTGCGTGACGCCCCGCTGAAAGCGACCAAGGCCCCCTAAAGCAATGAAGAAGAAAATCCTGATCCTCGGCGTCAACGGCTTCATCGGCCATCACCTCTCCAAGCGCATCCTGGACGCCACCGACTGGGAGGTGTTCGGCATGGACATGGCGACGGACCGCATCGCCGACGTGCTCGACAAGCCGCGCTTCCACTTCTTCGAAGGCGACATCACCATCAACAAGGAGTGGATCGAGTACCACATCCGCAAGTGCGACGTGGTCCTGCCGCTGGTGGCGATCGCGACCCCGGCCAAGTACGTCAAGGAGCCGCTGCGCGTGTTCGAGCTCGACTTCGAGGCGAACCTGCCGATCGTGCGGGCCTGCGTCAAGCACGGCAAGCGCCTGCTGTGGCCGTCGACCTCCGAGGTCTACGGCATGTGCCCCGATGCCGAGTTCGACCCGGAGCGCTCGGAGCTGGTCTACGGCCCGATCAACAAGCCGCGCTGGATCTACGCCTGCTCCAAGCAGCTGATGGATCGCGTGATCCACGGCTACGGCCAGATGGAGAACCTCGACTACACCCTGTTCCGCCCGTTCAACTGGATCGGCGCGGGCCTGGACAACCTGCACACCGCCAAGGAAGGCAGCTCGCGCGTGATCACTCAGTTCCTCGGCCACATCGTGCGCGGCGAGCCGATCAAGCTGGTCGACGGCGGCCGCCAGAAGCGCGCCTTCACCTACATCGACGACGGCATCGACGCGCTGATGAAGATCATCGAGAACCGCGGCGGCATGGCCAGCGGCCAGATCTACAACATCGGCAACCCGGCCAACAACTTCTCCGTCAAGCGAGCTGGCCCAGATGATGCTCAAGCTTGCCGCAAAGCTACCCGGAGTACCGGGACAACGCCGCCAAGGTGAAGCTGGTCGAAACCACGTCGGCCGAGTACTACGGCAAGGGCTACCAGGACGTGCAGAACCGCGTGCCGAAGATCACCAACACCATGAGCGACCTGAACTGGAAGCCGCAGGTGTCGATGCCGGACGCCCTGCGCGGGATCTTCGAGGCCTACCGGACGCACGTGGCAGACGCGAGAGAGCTGGTGGCCTGACGCGGCTTTCGTGAAGCTCGCGCTGAAAATCGACGTCGACACCTATCGCGGAACGCGCGAAGGCGTGCCGGCGATGGTGGAGACGCTGCGGCGCCACGGCGCCGGCGCCACGTTCCTGTTCTCCCTGGGCCCTGACCACACCGGCCGCGCAATCAAGCGCGTGTTCCGCCCCGGCTTCATGAAGAAGGTGTCGCGCACTTCCGTGGTCGAGCATTACGGCGTCAAGACGCTGCTCTACGGGACGCTCTTGCCCGGACCGGACATCGCCCGCAAGTGCGCCGGCGAGATGCGCGCAGTGCGCGATGCCGGCTTCGAAGTCGGCATCCACACCTACGATCACGTGAAGTGGCAGGACGGCGTCGCGCACGCGGATGCGAAGTGGACGCGCGCCGAAATGCAGAAGGCGGTCGACGCGTTCAAGTCGGTGTTTGGCACGCCACCGCTCACGCTCGGCGCCGCCGGCTGGCAGATGAACGATGCTGCGTATCAGCTCGAGGCCGAGTTTGGATTCCGCTATGCCTCCGATGGCCGCGGGACGCATCCGTTCATCCCGATCGTCGCCGGCAAGCGCGTCGAAGTGCCGCAGCTGCCGTCGACCTTGCCGACGCTCGACGAACTGATCGGCGTCGACGGCCGAACGCCGGACAACGTACACGAGCATGTTCTGCAGCTCACAACCACGGCGCTGCCGACTGGCCACGTCTACACGTTGCACGCCGAGCTCGAAGGCATGAAATGGCTACCGACGTTCGAGCGGCTGCTCGTGGGCTGGAAAGCCCAAGGCTACGAGCTGGTTTCCACCGAAAGTCTGTTGTCGACGCTCGACCTGGCGACATTGCCCGCGTGTGCCGTGGCCATGGGGGAAATCCCCGGGCGCTCCGGCACGCTGGCGCTGCACGGCGCAGCGATCGATCAGCCCTTAAGCTGAATTTCCCGAACGCCTTCGACTGACAGCGGCGCTGCGGCCGAGGCACTCTGCGTCCGCAGGCCCCGCCCAATCACGCCTGCGACTCCGGGGGGAATCCCATGAGCTTCATCGTTCGACTCGGCAATCCGGTCACCCGCGCGTTGTCCAATGCCGGACCCTTTGCCAGCGGCTCCAGCCTGCAGACCTCGACGGTCGGCGCCGCGCTCACTGACGGCACGTTCCTGCTGCGCAACGGTGGCGCCGGCGTCGGCCAGCTCTACCGCCCTGATCAGTGCGGCAGCCGCAAGCCGATCTCCGACACCTGCTCGCCTTCCATTTTCTTCACAACGAGCTCCATCTCGCCGAGCTTGAGCTTGTCGCCGACGACCGGACGCGGCAGCACCTCGGTCAGGAACTGCGCCACGGTCTTGCCGGCCGCGCTCTCCGGCAGGTCGGTGCCGTAGGCCTCGCGCAAGCCTTCGGCCGGCGCCGCCGGGTCCAGCAGGAACTCGCCGAAGAACAGCTGCTCCTCGACTTTCTTGGCCGTGGACTTGAAGAGCTCGTCGAGCTCCGGCAGCTCATCCTGCTCGGCGAGCAGCGACACGTAGTCGCCGGCACGCAGGGCGCCCCAATCCTTGTAGCGCAGCACGTGGCCATGGCGCGCGACGCAGATCACGCGTGAGGTGTCGGTCAGCGCCAGGTTCTTGGGCTTCATCCCGATCAGCGAGCTGTTGGGCTCCAGCCGGTAGCTCACGACCTCGTAACCCCGCTGACCCGGCAGGTCGAGGTCGACGCGATGCACCAGTGCGGTCTGCTGCGGCAGCTGCAGGCCGAGCAGCCGTGCCACCGGCGCGACGGTCCACCCCTGCACCACCAGCGACACCAGCACGATGAAGAAGGCGATGTTGAAGAACACGCCCGCGTGCTCCACACCCGCCAGCCACGGGAACGTCGCCAGCAGGATCGGCACCGAGCCGCGCAGGCCGACCCACGACACGTAGGCCTGCTCGCGCCACGGAAAACGGAATGGCAGCAGGCACAGCCACACCGATAGCGGCCGCGCGACGAGGATCAGCACGGCGGAGATCAGCAACCCCGGTACGGCCACCGGGATCAGTCGACTCGGCGTGACCAGCAAGCCAAGGATCACGAACATGCCGATCTGGCTCATCCAGGCGATGCCGTCGTGGAAGCGGCGGATGCTGGCGTAGGCGCGGACCTTGCGATTGCCGACGATCAGGCCGGCGAGGTACACGGCCAGGAAGCCGCTGCCGCCGATCAGCGCGGTCAAGCCGAAGATGAGCAAGCCGCTGAACAGCGCCAGCAGCGGATACAGCGAATCGCTGAGCTCGAGCCGATTGAGCGCGTACGCGAGCAGCCTCCCGCCCGCAAGCCCGAACAGGGCGCCGATGCCCAGCTGCTCGATCAGCAGGATCGCGGTCTGCGCCCAGGTGTACTCCTGCGGCGCGATGAGGTATCCGAGCACCGCCAGCGTCAGGAACACCGCCATCGGGTCGTTGCTGCCGGACTCGATCTCCAGCACCGAGCTGATGCGCTTGTTCAGCGAGACCGCGTTGCTGTGCAGCAGCGAGAAGACCGCAGCGGCGTCGGTCGATGCGACGATGGCGCCGATCAGCATGCCTTCCGCCGGCGTCAGGTGCAGCAGCCAGGCGGCGAAGCCGCCAACGATGGCGGCGGTCAGCAGCGTTCCGAGGATCGCCAGTGACAGCGCCGGCCGCAGGCCGACGCGGAAATCCTCGATGTGCGTACGCATGCCGCCGTCGAACAGCACCACCGCCAGCGCTGCGGTGCCTGCGAGGTTGGCCAGGCTGTAGTCGGAGAACTTGATGCCGCCGATGCCGTCTTCGCCGGCAAGCATGCCGATGACCAGGAACACCAGCAGCAACGGCACGCCGAGCCGTGGCGTGACGACGCTCGCGAGAATGCTGGTCAGGAACAAGACGCCTGCCAGCAGGATCAGCTGGTTGGTGAACTCCATGTCGCGAAGAATGCACGGAAATGGAGGGACGCGGGAAGCTTCCGCGGGAGCGTATGCGACAGGACGTCGCATACGCAGGCTACATGGACGTATTCATGATGGTCCCGCGGGAGCTTCCCGCGGCACGCCTACTCGAACCAGACTTCCACGCGATTGCGGCCGAGACGCTTGGCCTTGTAGAGCGCGGTGTCGGCGTTGCGAAGCAACTCGGCGAAGTCGCGCGTGTAAGGACGCAGCGAGGCAACGCCGATCGACACGGTGAATCCAAGATCCCGCTGCGGCAGCATCAGGTGCTGCTCGGCGATCTTCTGCCGCAGGCGCTGCGCCATCTCGTACGCCGGCTCCTTGTTGGCGCGCGGCAGCAGGATCGCGAACTCCTCGCCCCCGAGCCGGCCGACGGTGTCGATCTTGCGCACGAAGTCGCTGCAGGTCCGCGCCATGAGGATGATGGCCTGGTCGCCGACGTCGTGGCCGTAGGTATCGTTGATGGTCTTGAAGTGATCGATGTCCAAGAGCAGCACCGACAAGGGCTCGGAGAACCGCCGCGCGCGCTCGATCTCCTGGCTGGCGACCTCGACGAAGTGGCCGCGGTTGGCGCAGCCGGTCATCGGGTCGCGCGTGGCCTGGCGGTACAGGACCGCGTCACGCGCCTTCTGCTCGGTGACGTCGTAGAACACGTCGACGTAGCCGGTGACCTCGCCCGACTCCGCGCGCATCGAATCCAGCGTCGAGAACACGAACAGCTCGCCGCCGTTGACGTGCCGGCGGCTCTGCTCCTCGCGGTGGTGACGGTTGGTATGGGCGAGCGCGATCGCCTTCTGCGGCACGCTCTCCGCGATCGAACGCTCGGAGAACAGCGTCGTGAAGGGCTTGCCGATGACTTCGCTGGCGTCGAAGCCGGTGATGTTCTGGGCGCCGAGGTTCCAGCTGCGTATCACGCCGCTGCGATCGAGCCAGTACATGCCAAAGCGGCTGACAAAACGAACCATCTCCGCATACCGTTGCGGATCGGAGCGCAGCAGCTCGACTCTTCTCGTTTCCTGCTCTGCGCCGGGTAATGCCGGCTGCTTACTGGCCAAAAGCCTTCCCTGCCCTTGTACCTGAAGGGGATTCTACGCTTGCCGTGCCTCTTGTGAACCTGACAGGAGCGTCAGGATGCGGTCGAGGGCCCCGCGGTTGGCGTCCACCGCCGCCCGGCCGGCCTCGCCCATCCGCCTGCGCATCGGCTCGTCGGCGAGGAGCCCGAGCACCGCGTTCGCCAGCGCCGCCGGGTCGGAAACCTCGCGCGCCGCCGAGACGCCGAGCAGCAACTCGCGGGCCTGGACGAAGTTGAACATGTGCGGGCCGAACAGCACGGGCAGACCCGCCGCTGCCGGCTCCAGCACGTTGTGCCCGCCCACGGGCACCAGGCTGCCGCCAATGAATGCAACGTCGGCGACGCCGAAGTAGAGGAACATCTCGCCCATGGTGTCGCCGAGCAACACGCGCGGCGTGGTGGTGGCCGCCTGCGGCGCGGTCTGCCAGGTGCTGCGGCGCAGGCAATGGAATCCGGCCCTGTCGATGGCGCGCGCGGCGGCGTCGAAGCGCTGCGGATGACGCGGCACCAGCACCAGCATCGCCGCCGGCATCTGCCGCAGCACCAGCGCGTGCGCGGCCAGGATCTGGTCGTCCTCGCCTTCATGCGTGCTCGCGGCGACCCAGATCGGGCGATTGCCGAACAATGCTCGACGCAGCTCGTGTCCGCGCTGCACCTGCTCTTCCGGCACCGCGGACTCGAACTTGAGGTTGCCCATCACGCTCACCCGGGGCGCGCCGAGCGCCCGGAACCGCTCGGCGTCTGCCGGGCTTTGCGCGGCGACGGCGTGGCACTGCGCCAGCAAGCCGGAAACGGCGCCGCGGAATCGCGAATAGCCCGCGAACGAGCGCGGCGACAGCCGCGCATTGGCGACGATCAGCGGCACGCCCCGCGCAGCCACGGCGTAGAACAGGTTGGGCCAGAGCTCGGTCTCCATCACCACGACCTGCCGCGGCTGCGCGCGATCGAGGAATCGCGCGACTGCTCCGGGCAGGTCGTAGGGCACGTAGCTATGCACGATCCGGTCGCCGAATTCGGCCAGCACGCGCTCCGAGCCGGTCGGCGTCATCGTCGTGACCCAGACCTGGCGCGCACCGTGAAGCGCAAGCAGGGCCTTGATGAGCGGAATCGCGGCCACGCTCTCGCCGACCGAGACGGCGTGCAGCCACACCGCGACCGGCGCGCGCGGCACGAATCCGAAACGCTCCGGAATGCGCTGCCAGTACGCGCGCATCTGAAAGCCGCGCCAGAGCAGGCGCAGCAGGACGAAGGGCGTGAGCAGGTAGAGCAGCAAGGTGTAGACGAGCCGCATCCGCCAGAGGATACACGGCTCGCACCCGCTAGAATCCGCGCGATGAAGGCGCCGGAATTCCAAGCCTCATTCCTGCATCCCCGTCACTGGCCGACCTGGTTCGGCGTGATGGTGCTGTGGCTGATCTGCCTGCTGCCGATTCCCGCGGTGGTGAAGATCGGCGAGGGGCTCGGCTGGATCACGGGGCGCCTTCTCAAGCGCCGGCGCGACGTGGTCCGCATCAACCTGGCGTTGTGCCTCCCCGAACTCGACGCCGCGGCGCGCGAGGCGATGGTCGACGCGCACTTCAAGGCGCTGGGCGTCGGCGTGTTCGAGGCGGGATTGGCGTGGTGGGCGAGCGACGCGCGCGTGCGCCGGCGTGGCGGCGTCAGCGGGATCGAGCACCTGGACGCGGCGCTCGCGGCCGGCCACGGCGTGATCCTGCTCACCGGGCACTTCACCACGCTGGAGATCGGCGCCCGCTACGTCGCGCTGGAGAACCGCGAATTCCACGTCATGTACCGGCCGTACAGCAACCTGGTCCTGGATTACCTGATGCATCGCTTCCGCCAGCGCGGCTCGCGTCTGCCTGCGCTGCCGCGCGACGAGCTGCGGCCACTGGTGCGCGCGCTGCGCGACGGTCGGGCGATCTGGTATGCGCCCGATCAGACGCTGGATCCCAAGCACAGCGTGTTCGTGCCGTTCTTCGGCGTGCAGACGCAGACGATCACGGCCACCTCGCGGCTGGCGCAGATGGGACGCGCCAAAGTCGTGCCGTATTTCCCGTCGCGACAGGGCACGCGCTGGCACGTGCAGTTCCTGCCGGCGCTGGATAACTTCCCCAGCGGCGACGACACCGCCGATGCGGCGCGCATCAACGCCGTGCTCGAGCAAGGCATCCGCATGGCGCCCGCGCAATATTTCTGGGTGCATCGCCGGTTCAAGTACCGGCCACCCGGTGAGCCGGAGCTTTACTGATGGCGTTGCGCGTCGACGTGCTCAACGCGGATGGCCGCGATGCGCCGATGGACTACCGCGCCGGCGTCGGGGCTCCCGACCCGCACACGCATCCGCCGGTCAATTACTGGGCTTACGCAGCTGCGACCGGCGGGCGGTTCCATCAACGCGTGGCGACGATCACCGAGCCCTGCGACGCCGTCATCGTGCTGCTGCGAAGGCGCAGCGGAGCGGCCGTCGCGGCGATCAGGGCGCTCAAGCAGCGGGGCCAGCGGGTCTTCGTGTCCTGGAAGGAGACCGGCCTGCACCAGATCGAGCAGCAGACGCGCTGGTGGTGGCAGCGCACCGGTGTCCGCCGGGCGCTCGCCCTCGCCGACGGCGCCGTCGCCGCGACCGAGGCGTCGCTGGAGCACTACCGCAGGCTCGCGCCTTCGCTGGCGCTGCACTACATCCCGACGCCGTACCCGGTCGACGTTCCCGAATGGGATTTCTCGATCCCGGTCGAGCAGCGCCAGGGCATCCTCGTCGGCACGCGCGAGTTCGACGTTGCGAGTCGGCGTCACGAGGAAGCCATCCGGCTGTCTGCGCAGCTGGCGCTGCGCTGCCGCGTGCCGCTGACGGTGATGATCGCCGACGGCGGAGCCGACCGCGTGCGCGCCATGGCTTCCGGCGTCCAGCTGCGCCTGATCGAGCGACGCCTTGCTTACCCGGACTACCTGCGCATGATGGCCAGGCATCGTCTGGTTCTGCAGATGGACGAAAGCCACGTGCCCGGCCAGGTCGCCGGCGATGCCCTGCTCTGCCGGATCGTCGCGCTCGGCGGGAACGGCAGCATCGAACGGATTGCCTTCCCCGCCTATGCGGCGCTGAGCCCGGATCGGGCCCTGGCGTCCGCGGAGCGGCTGCTCAATGAAGAGTCCGCGTACCGGGCGGCCGTGGAACAGTCACAACAGACGGCGCGCGCGCAGCTGTCGTTTTCGTGGGCGCGGCAGGCGCTTTCCCGGCTGACAGCCACGGTTTGACCGCTGCCTCGACGCGCTCCACTGCGACGTCGTTGTGGCGGCCGCGGTCGATTGCGGCGCCGTCGGTCGCGCACAGATGGATCTGATTGCGGCCGACGGTTCCGGTCAGCGCGGGCACCGTGGGACCGTAGAGGGTCACCGCCGGGGTACCCAGCGCCCCGGCCAGATGCGACAGGCCAGTGTCGACGCCGACCGCGACGGTGGCATGCGCGAGCAAGCCGGCCAGCTCGCCAAGGCGCATGCGCGGCAGGATGGTGCCCCCGAACGCGCCCGCGATGCGCACCGCGGACGCGTGCTCCGCGGCAGTGCCCCACGGAAGCACCGCAGTGACGCCCTGGCTTTCCAGCCATATGCCGAGTTGCTGCCACGAGCTTTCCGGCCAGCACTTGCTCGGCCAGGTTGTGGCGTGCAGCAGGACCGCGTAGCGGCCGGTCAGTGAACCAGCCGGGAACTGATCGCCCCGCAACCCGAAATCTGGCGCGGACGTAGGCACCGCATATCCCAGCGCGTGGGCGAACAGCAGCCGCATGCGATCCACGGCGTGCTGCTCGTCATGCGCCGGCAGAGCGAGCCGCCGCTGGTAGAGCAAGGCCGCCAAGGTCTCGCGCGCGCTCGCGCGATCCGGCCCGACGCGCGTGCCGCGCGCGCGGCTGGCGAGCCAGGCGCTCTTGAGCAGGCCCTGGGCGTCGATCACCAGGTCGTAGACGCTGCGACGCAGCTCGGCGTCGAACGCGCGCCACTCGCCGCTGCGGAAGGTTGCCCACGGATGCTTTCGCCAACGCCGCAGCTCGCAGGGAATCACGCGCTCGATGGCCGGATGCCACCCGGGGATCTCCGCGAAGGCTTTTTCCACGACCCAGTCGCAGCGCAATCCCGGTACCGCCGCCTGCGCGTCGGTGAGCGCGGGCAAGGTGTGGATGACGTCGCCCAGCGACGAAGTCTTGACGACCAGGAGGTGCATTAAGAGCCGCGAGCAGCGTGCAGGGGCCCCGCTTGCGGGGATGTTAGCGTCGCGAGCGGCTTGTCTAGGGACGAGGTCAAGTTGTTCAGAGTATCCCTAGAGCGATTTTGCGACTGCGCGGGGCAGCGACTTCAACTATATTACTCGCCCCGCTTTTGCGTAATTTCCCCGAGGTTTCGGCGTGAAAAGACATGGACGCCTGGCCGCCTGCCTGGCGGCGCTCCTGACAATGTGCTCGGCCGCCCTGGCTTCGCCGGCGACGGACGAGGCGCAAGCCCTGGTCAGCCGGGGTGACCTGCAAGGCGCCCTCAAGCGGCTCGACCAGCAGTTGTCGAGCGCGCCGCACGACGCCGAGGCCCGCTTCGCGCGCGGCCTGGTGCTGATGAAGCTCAATCGCAACGAGGACGCGCTGCGCGTGTTCTCCGATCTCACGCGCGACTATCCGCAGCTGCCCGAGCCGTACAACAACCTGGCGGTGCTCTACGCGCAGATGGGCCAGTACGAGAAAGCCCGCGAGGCGCTGGAAGCGTCGCTTGCCACGCATCCCAGCTACGCGACCGCGCACGAGAATCTGGGCGATGTTTACGCCGCGATGGCCGGTGCCGCCTACTCGCGCGCGCTGGCGCTCAACCAGGCCAATTCCGGCGCACGCTACAAGCTGTCCGTCGTTGGCCAGCTCAGCCAGCTGCCGCAGCCGGGCGCCGCGCCCGTCGCGGTGCCGACGCCGCCGCCTGCTGCCGCGCCTGCGCCGCTGGCGGTGCAGCCGCCCGTGTCCGCCCCGGATCAGGCGATCGAGGGCCCGGTCACCGCTGCGCTCAACGAGTGGGCCGCTGCCTGGTCCGCGCTCGAAATCAACCGCTACATGGCCGCCTACTCCCAGGATTTCTCGCCAGAGGACGGCGGCAGCCGCGCCGAGTGGGAGAGCCAGCGGCGCGATCGCATCCGCAAGGCGACGCACATCAAGGTGACCGCGAGCAATCCCGAAGTCACGTCGATGGCTGCCGATCGCGCACGCGTGAGCTTCGTGCAGAACTACGAGTCCGACACCTACTCGGATCACGTCAACAAGGTGCTGGAATTCCGCAACGTCGATGGCCGCTGGCTGATCACGCGCGAGTACGTACGCTAGGCTGGATTTCTTATGTGGTTCATCGGCCGATCACTGGCCTGTTTCGCTCTGTTGGTCTGCGGCACAGCTGCAGCGGTTCAGCCTGACGCGGCGCGATCAGCCGCCACCACGGAAGCACGCCTGCTCGAAGCCTGGGAGCTCTGGCAGTCCGGCGAGCCCGCCCGCGCCGCCGAAGACTTCCGCTCGCTGCTGGCGCAACGTCCGCAATACAAGCTCGGCTGGCTGCTCTACGGCGATCTGCTGAACGCCATGTCGGGCGGACGCACCCGCCTGCCGCTGCCGGAAACGGACGCGCGCGTGCAGGGCCTGAACGCCGAGATGGAGCGGCGCCTGATCAAGCGCGACCTGACGAGCGACGCCGTTCCCGGGAACCTGATCCACGTATCGGGCGAGTCATCGCGCGCGATCGTGGTCGACCTGTCGCAGGGACGGCTGTTCCTGATGGAGCGCGACGACGACGGATGGCATCGCCTGCGCGACAGCTATGCCGGCATCGGCCAACTCGGCATGAACAAGCGCGGCGCCGGTGACCTGCGCACCCCGGTCGGCGTTTACCGCATCAACGGGCTGATTGGCGACTCGGCGCTGCCGGACATGTACGGCGCCGGGGCGCTGACGCTGGACTATCCCAACGACTGGGATCACGCCGACAACCGCTACGGGCACGGCATCTGGATCCACGGCGTGCCGCGCGACACCTACGTTCGCGCGCCGCAATCCAGCCAGGGTTGCGTGACGGTGGCGAACGACGACTTCGAGTGGCTGCAGCACGCCGTCGGCGTGGGCACGCCTGTGGTGCTCGCCGACAGCGTGCAGTGGCTGTTCGCCGAGGAAGCCGAGGCGCTCAAGCAGGAGTGGCTAGAGCGCCTGGACGACTGGCGCCTGGCCTGGCTGTCCGGGGATCGCGGCCGCGTGCGCGGGTTCTACCGCCAAGCGCCGGCGCCGGCCGCCTATCGCGAGCTGGAGGTGGATCACGTCAACGTCTTCGAGTACCCCGGCGAGAAGGACCTCGTGCTCGCGCAGTTCCGCGTCTCACGCCAGCGCGACGGTCGCTCCAGCGAGTCCGGCGTGCAGCAGTTCTGGCGGCGCGACGCTGCCGGCGACTGGAAGATCGTGATGGAGAAAGGCGTCGGTGCGGCGCGTCAGGCCCTCGCCGCTCCCACCCGCAAGAAAGGCAAGCGCCGCCTGGCGCAGCGGTAGGAGATTCTTCGCTCGCTCAGGATGAAATGACGCGCGCAGTGCGCGTCATTTCAGCTTGCGCTCCTTGCGGACTTTCTCGATCAGGAAGTCGACGACTTCCAGAACCTTGTCGTTGCTGCCGGCCATGCCGGCGCCGGTCATGTAGCGGCCGTCGACGATCATCGTCGGCACGCTGCTCACGCCATATGCCCGCAGCAGCGAATCTGCACGGCGCATGCGCGCATCGACCATGAAGCTGCTGGATGCCTGGTCGAAATCCGCTGCCTTGACGCCGGCCGCCGAGCCGAACAGCTCTCGCAGTGAGTCCAGGGTGTTCATGGTCTTGTGATCCTGGTGGATCGCCTCGAACAAGGGCTTGTGGATCTTCTCGCCGACGCCGAGCGCTTCCGCCACGTAGAACGCGCGGGCGTGGGCCTCGCCGTCCGCGCGCCCCAGCGTGGACGGCAGGCGATCGAACAGCACGTCGCCCGGGGCCTTGGCGCGCCATGCGGCCAGCGCCGGATCGAAGTGGTAGCAGTGCGGGCAGCCGTACCAGAACGCCTCGGTCACCTCGACCTTCTTGGGGTCGATCGGCTCCTGCGGCGTGAGCACCGCCTTGTAGTGCTTGCCTTGCTGGAACGCGGGTTCCTCGGCGGCGCTGCAGGCCAGGGGGAGCAGAGCCGAGAGGACAAGACAGGCGCGAGCGATGAAACGCATGGAGCGAATCCTTGGTTGAAAAACGGTGGAGAGGCTACTGCAGGCCGTTCACGTACGAGGCCAAAGCCTCGATCTCGGCGTCGGTGAGCTTGGCGGCGACTGCGGCCATGGTCTTGCTGTTGACGCTCTGGCTGCGGTCACCCGTACGGAAAATCTTGAGCTGTCCGGCGGTATAGGGGGCGTGCTGCCCGCCGATGCGGGCGTAACCCGCGGCAGGGTTACCCGATCCCTTGGGCCCGTGGCAGCCGGCGCAAGCCGGCAGTGCGCGCTCGGCATCGCCGGCGCGGAACAGTTTCTCGGCGGTCTTGACGCTTGCGGGATTGGCGACGCCGGGCTGCTGCTTCTGCGCGCCGAAGTAGGCCGCGAGGTCGCGCATTTCCTGCTCGGATAGCGGCGCTGCCTGCGCCTGCATGATGGGCTGCACGCGCTTGCCGGTCTTGAACGCCACCAGCTGCTCGTAGACGTATTTCGAGCTCTGCCCGGCGAGCTTGGGCCATTCCGGATTCACGCTGTTGCCACCCGGGCCATGGCAAGCGGCGCAAGTCACGGCCTTGGCGGCGCCGGCTTCGGCGTTGCCGCCGGCAAACGGATCGGCAGCGGTCTCCGCATACGCGGTCGAAGCACAGGCCAGCAGTCCGAGAAGCAGCAGACGCTTCATTGCTTTGGGGCTCCCGTTTACGCTCTTGCGAGGTTCGCGCGGCTCCAAGCCGCGGCGGAGAATGATAATTTGCGGGCAAATGTTACACCAGGCGCCTTTCTCCCAGATGAATAACCCCCTCGCCGCCGCCCACTTCGTGATCTCCTGCGCGCAGCTCTCGCAGCTGCCGTCGCCAGAGATTTCCGAGGTGGCGTTCGCCGGACGCTCCAACGCCGGCAAGTCTTCGGCGCTCAACGCGCTGGTCAACAGCAAGCAGCTCGCGCGCGTCTCCAAGACGCCCGGCCGCACGCAGCTGATCAACTGCTTCGACGTCGACGGCACCGGCCGGCTGGTCGATCTGCCGGGATACGGTTACGCCAAGGTGCCGGAAGCGGTGCGCCGGGAATGGGGGCACCTGGTCGGCGGCTATCTGGAGGAGCGGGACAACCTGCGCGGACTGATCGTGGTGATGGACATCCGCCATCCGCTCACCGGGCTGGACCACCAGCTGCTGTCGTGGGTGGGTCATCGGCAGCGCAACTGCCACGTGCTGCTCACCAAGGCCGACAAGCTCGGCTACGGGGCTGCGAAGAACCAGCTGCAGAAAGTGCAATCGGAGCTCAAGAAGCTGCCGATGCAGGTGAGCGTGCAATTGTTCTCGTCGCAGACGAAGCTCGGCGTCGAGGAAGGCCGCGAGAAAGTCCTAGGCTGGCTGAAGGCAGGCGACCGGGATAAAAAAATGCCCGGTGATTCGGGGGGTGAATCACCGGGCAACTAGTTCCGGCTTGGGGGTGCCGGATCCGCCCAGGGAGTGCAGGCGGAAGAGCGTCAGGGGTGACACTCGATAGATATGACTGGACCCCTCGAGGAAAGTTCAAGCTTGCTTCAAGATTTAGTGCTGCTGGCCTGCCCGCTGGCGTCATGTGCCTGATCCCATTGCGTGCCCAGGCCAAAATCTGCTGCCAGCGGCACCTTTAGCGGCTGCACCGCGCACATGCGGGCCGCGAGGTCAGGCGCCACGGAGCCCAGAAGCTCCGCGGGACCTTCGAACACCAATTCATCGTGTACCTGCATGATCATGCGGACATCGGAGTGCTTCGTCTTCAAATACGCGGACAAGTCGATCATCGCCACCTTGATCAGATCGGCCGCAGTTCCCTGCAGCGGCGCATTGATCGCGGTTCGCTCGGCATATTGTCGCAATGCCGCATTTCGCGAGTTTATGTTGGGCAAATACAAGCGCCTGCCGAAGAGAGTTTCCACATAGCCTTTGGTTTTCGCCGACTCGCGGGTTGTATCCATGAAACGCTTGACGCCAGGGTATCGGGCGAAGAATCGCTCCATGTATTCACCGGCCTCGCCGCGGGCCACTCCGAGCTGCTTGGCCAAGCCAAACGCCGAGATGCCGTAGATGAGCCCGAAGTTGATGGCCTTGGCTGCCCGGCGCTGATCGGCCGTCACCGCATCCGGCGCCAAGCCGAAGACGTCCGCCGCCGTCGCCTGGTGCACGTCGCGACCGGTCTCGAAGGCTTCGATCAGTCGCGGATCCTCGGAGAAGTGCGCCATCAGGCGCAACTCGATCTGCGAGTAGTCCACGGCCAGGAGCAGGTTGCCCGGCTCGGCGACGAAGGCGCGGCGGATGCTGCGGCCTTCGTCGTTGCGGATCGGGATGTTCTGCAGATTGGGATCCGATGAGGACAGCCGTCCCGTGGCTGCGACCGCCTGTCCATAGGATGTGTGGATCCGTCCGGTGCGCGCGTTGATGGCCAGCGGCAGCTGCTCGGTGTAGGTCGAGCGCAGTTTCTGCACCGTCCGCCAGTCCAGGATCATCCGCGGCAGCGGATGCTGCGCCGCCAATTGCTCGAGCACGTCCTCGGCCGTCGACGGCTCGCCCTTGGGCGTCTTGGCGAGCACCGGCAGCTGCAATTTCTCGTAGAGGATCTGGCCGAGCTGCCTGGGCGAGCCCAGGCTGAATTCCTGGCCAGCCTCCTTGAACGCCTGGCCCTGCAGATCGTGCATGCGCTGCGCGAAGTCGGCGCTGATCTTCGCCAGCATCTTTGCGTCGACCTTGACCCCGGCCTGCTCCATCGCCGCGAGCACCGGCACCAGCGGCATCTCGATGGTTTCGTAGACGCGCTTGATGCCCTCGACCTCGCACACGCGCGGATAGAGAACCTGGTGCAGGCGCAGCGTCACGTCGGCGTCCTCGGCGGCGTACTTGGCGGCTTGCTCCAGCGGCACCTGGTTGAAGGTGATCTGGTGCTTGCCCTTGCCGGCGACGTCGCCGAACTTGATGGTGACGTGGCCGAGGTATTTCTCGGACAGCGTGTCCATGTCGTGGCGGTTGCCGGTGGCGTCGAGCACGTAGCTCTGCAGCATGGTGTCGTGGGCGATGCCGGCGACGTCGATGCCGTAGCGCGCCAGCACGTTCATGTCGAACTTCACGTGCTGGCCGAGCTTGGGGATTTTCGCGTCCTCCAGGATCGGCTTGACCTTGGCGATGACCAGGTCGCGCGGCAATTGCGCCGGCACACCGAGATAGTCGTGCGTCAGCGGGATATACCAGCCGTGACCTGGCGCGATGGCGAACGAGATGCCGACCAGGCCGGCGCGCGCCGAATCCAGCGCGTCGGTTTCCGTATCGAAGCAGATCAGCTCCGCAGCCCGCAGCTTGACCAGCATGGCGTCCAGCGCGGCTTCGTCGGTGACGAGGTCGGCGCGCGTCGCAGAGGGGGCAGGACGCGGCGCGGACGGGGCCACCGCGCTCTGCGCCGGAGCGGCGGGTGCGTCAGACGCGGTCGGTGGGGAAGGTCCGGCCGAGAGCGCAAAGGCAGCGGGCTGCACGTTGAGCTCGTCGGCCCAGCGGTTGAAGCCCATGCGCTGGAAGAACGCCAGCAGTTTGGGCTTGTCGGGCTCGCGCGCGCGCAGGTCGTCGAGCGTGACCGGCAACGTCAGATCGCAGCGGATGCGCGTGAGCTCGCGCGACAGCGGCAGCTTGGGCAGGTGCGCGCGCAGGTTCTCGCCGAGCTTTCCTTTCACTTCCTCTGCGCGCTGCACGAGCGCGTCCAGGGAGCCGTATTCCTTGATCAGCTTGGCCGCGGTCTTCTCGCCGACGCCGGGCACGCCAGGGATGTTGTCGCTGGAATCGCCCATCAGCGAGAGGTAATCGATGATCCGCTCCGGCGGCACGCCGAACTTCTCCTCGACGCCGGCCGGATCCAGCCGCCTGTTCTTCATCGTGTCCAGCAGCGACACGTGCTGGTTGACCAGCTGGGCCATGTCCTTGTCGCTGGTGACGATCAGCACCTCGTCGCCGCGTTTGCCGGCCTGCGTCGCTAGCGTGCCGATGACGTCGTCGGCCTCCACGTCCGGCACCTGCAGCACCGGCAGGCCCATCGCCTCGACCATCTCCACGATCGCCGGGAACTGCGACGACAGGTCCTCCGGCGTCTCCATCCGGTTGGCCTTGTAGTCGGCGTAGAGCTCGTTGCGGAAGGTCTTGTCGCCGAGATCGAACACGACGGCGATGCGCTGCGGCGCGTAATCCTTGATCAGCTTGCGCAGCATGTTGCTCATGCCGTAGATCGCGCCTGTCGGCTCGCCGCGCGGATTCTTCAGCGGCGGCAGCGCGTAGAACGCCCGGAACAACCAGCCCGAGCCGTCGATCAGGATCAGGCGCTGGCTGCCCGTGCGCGATGCATCTGTCACGGCAGCAGGGACTCTCCGCGAACCAGGTCGTCGAAGGTCTCGCGCGCACGCACCAGGTGCGCCTTGTCGCCGTCGACCATCACCTCCGCGGCACGTGGCCGCGAGTTGTAGTTCGACGACATCGAGAACCCGTAGGCACCGGCGGTGCGGATCGCCAGGAGATCTCCTTGCGAGATTGCGAGCTCCCGATCGCGGCCCAGCCAGTCGCCGCTTTCGCACACGGGGCCAACCACGTCGTAGCTCGTCGCCACCGTGGCCGCGTTCTCGCGGACCGGGATGATGTCCATCCAGGCCTGATAGAGCGTCGGACGCAAAAGGTCGTTCATCGCCGCGTCGACGACGGCGAAGTTCTTCTCCGCGCCGGGCTTCAGGAGCTCGACGCGCGTCAGCAGGATGCCGGCGTTGCCGGCGATGGCGCGTCCCGGCTCGGTGAAGAGCTTGAGCGAGCGTCCGGCCAGGCGCGGCAGGAAGGCTTTCGCCCAGTCTGCCGGCGCGATCGGCTTCTCCTCCTTGTAGCGCACGCCAAGGCCGCCGCCGATGTCGATGTGCTGCAAGGCGATGTCGCCGGCGTGGAGCCGATCGACCAGCGCCAGCACGCGGTCCAGCGCGTCGAGGTAGGGCGCGACGTCCAGCAGCTGCGAGCCGATGTGACAGGCGACGCCGATGGGCTCGACGCCGGGCAGCCGCGCGGCTTCCGCATACAGGCGCTCTGCCGTCGCCACGTCGACACCGAACTTGTTCTTCTTCAGGCCCGTGGAGATGTACGGATGCGTCTTGGCGTCGACGTCGGGATTCACGCGCAGCGCGATCGGCGCGCGCTTGCCTGCCGCCTGCGCCAGTGACGAGAGCCGGCGCAGCTCGGTCTCCGACTCGACGTTGAAGCAGGCGATGCCGGCTTCCAGCGCAAGCTTGAGCTCGCTCTCGGTCTTGCCCACGCCGGAGAACACCACGCGGTCCGCGCTGCCACCGGCGCGCAGAACCCGCAGCAGCTCGCCGCCAGAGACGATGTCGAAGCCGGCGCCGAGCTGGGCCAGCACCTGCAGCACCGCCAGGTTGGAGTTGGCCTTGACCGCGTAGCAGACCTGGTGCGGGCGGCTGGCCAGCGCGTCGTCGAAGGCGCGGTAGTGCCGCGTCAGCGTCGCGCGCGAGTAGACGTAGCAGGGCGTGCCGAACTGCGCGGCGATGCGCGACACCGGCACGTCCTCGGCATGGAGCTCGCCGCTACGGAATTCGAAGTGGTCCAAGGTCTATTCCGGACGGATTTCCCGCGCCGCAGGCTCGGGCTCGGCGGGGGAGGGCACTTGTCCCTTCTTCTGGTCCTGTTCTTCCGGCGCAGGCGTCGATGCGGGCGGCACTTTCTGGGGCAGGTACAGATCGCCGGTCTGCCCGCAGGCGGCGAGCAGGAGGACGAAAGCGAGGGCGGCCGGTGAGCGCATGGGCGCATATCTTAAACTTCGCCGCATGAAGACGAACCAGACTAATGAAGCAGTGGTGCTCGAGCCGGAGTCTCCGGCGCGCGCGGCGGTGATCTGGCTGCACGGGCTTGGCGCCGACGGCCACGACTTCGTGCCGATCGTGCCCGAGCTCGACCTGCCGAAGGACCACGCGGTGCGCTTCGTGTTCCCGCACGCGCCGGTGCGGCCGATCACGATCAACAACGGTTACGCGATGCGCGCCTGGTACGACATCGTCAGCCTCGGCAACTTGAAGCAGCAGGACGAGGCGGGCATCCGCGACTCCGAACGCATCGTCCGCGGCTACATCGAGAACGAGCGGGGCCGCGGCGTCCTGCCTTCGAAGATCGTCCTGGCCGGCTTCTCGCAAGGCGGCGCCATCGCCCTGCACACGGCGCTGCGCTCGACCGAGAAGCTCGCCGGTGTGATGGCTCTCTCGACCTACCTGCCGCTCGGCGACAAGGTGCAGGCCGAGGCTCGGCCGGAGCGTAAGGACACGCCGATCCTGATGTGCCACGGCGAGCACGACCAGATGCTGCCGATGGTCATGGGCGAGTACACGCGCGACGCGCTGCAGGAGCTCGGCTACCAGGTCGAGTGGCACGCGTATCCGATGGCGCACCAGGTGTGCCCGGACGAGATCGACGTGATTGGCCGCTGGCTCAAAGAACGGCTCGCTTCGTAAGGTCACCCGTCGGCTCCGCCTTCGGCTTGGGCCGACCCACGCTTGCGCCGACCTACTTGCCGCGCTCGAAGGTGTAGATGAGATCGGCGCCGTTGGCGACGCCCGACTCGGTCTGCAATTTGAAGCCGCGACCCAGGTCGTAGAGCAGCCGGAACGTCTGGCCGGGCTGGAACAGGGAAACGCCGTAGCTCACGAACAGCTTGGGCGTGAGGTATTTGCCCAAGGTCAGCTGTGCCGCCTGCGTCTGATCCTGGTAGGCGCCGCGGCTCATCGAAGCTTGCGAGCCCTGGATGGTGCCGGCATCGGCCGCCACTCCTGAGCCGCTGGCGGTGGGACCGCCGATCGTCAGCGTGTCCAGGCCTACGCCCTTGCCCAGCCGCTGCGCCAGGTAATCGCCACCCGACAGTCCCAGCGACAGCGCCGCCTGCGTCAGCGCGCTGCGGTCCGAGGAGGAGCTCGCGTCGAGCGGCCGGCCGAGCACCAGCCAGGACAGCTGCTCCTCGCGCGGCATCGGCGGATCGGATTGCAGGCGCAGCTCCGGACGGTTGAGCGTTCCGCGCACGCGCACGCCGACGGTGACGTCGCTCTGCGGATGCCGCGTGGCGTAAAGGTCGACGGCCGGCTTGTTCACCGGCCCGCCGTCGAAGATCAGCCGGCCGCTTTCGATGTTGAGGTCCTGCCCGTAGGCCTTGTAGCGGCCGTTGTTGAGGTAGAGCGAGCCTTGCGCGCTGGTCTCGCGCAGCGGCTCCTCGAAGATGGTGACGCTGCCCGAGAGCTGCGTGGTCAGGCCAAAGCCCTTGAAGCTCACCTGCTCGCCCAGCGCCACCTTCACGGTGCTGTAGACCTTGAGCGCTGCATTGGGCGGCGCCGGCTCGGCGCCGACCATGATCTGATCGGCGCTGACGGCCACGCCCTGGTCGCCAATACCCTTGCGCGGCGTGATCTCGGCGCGCGGCACGGTGAGGCTGCCCTCGAGGTGCACGCCGGTGTCGTCGCTCGCCAGCCGCAGATCCGGCGTGATCCAGATGCGCGCGTCGGGCGTCGCCACCGCCTGGAAGTTCTCGCCCTTGACCGACACGTTCGCGCGCGGCGGCGCCCGCGCGGGATCGACGTCACCGGAGACGGCCAGCGATCCTTCGCCCGAGCGCATCGAGCCGCTCAATGCCAGCGGGCCGTCGCCGTTGCCGCTCAGGCGGAGCTGCACCTGCTCGATCGTGATGCCCGGCGTCACCAGCCGCGCGCGGCCGTCGGCGAGCACGATCTCGCCGCGCAAGCGCGGCAGCGCCGGCGTGCCGCCCAGCTGCAGCGTGCCGCCGGCCTTGCCGGAGACGGCGCGCAGCTGCGAAGAGAAATGCTGGATGAAGGAGAGATCCGGCACGTCGACGCGGATCTGGCCGGACAGCGGGCGCTCCCGGAAGGTCGCGCCGGGCTCGGCAGCGACGTCGGCGGCAATGCTGCCTTGGTCGAGCTTGAAGTCGGCCACCGCGTGCAGCCGTCCGTTCTGCTGATCGGCCTTGATGCGGCTCGGCTGCATCTGAAAGGGCGGCAGCCCCGGGCGGATGATGCGCACGCCGTTGAGCCGCACCTCGGCTTGGATCGCGGCGACGTCGGCGCCGGCGATCTCGATGTAGCCGTCGCCATCGGCGTGGCCTTCCAGGCGGGTGTCGGACGAGAGCAGCGGCTGGAACGCCGCCAGCTGCAGGTCTTCGAGATCCACGTAGAGGCGCAGGCCCTGGCCGGTGACGTTCTGCTCCAGGCGGACGCAGCCGCGTCCGGCGCCGCCGGACATGCAGGCCGGCTCGACGCTCTGGCGCTTGCGCCCCAGCAGCATCGGCGTCGACTTCTCGAGCTTCCAGTCCGGCAGATCCTTCGGCGCCACGCGCGTCGACGTCAGGTAGCCGCCCCATTCCTGGCGCTTGCGGTCGTAGCCGCCTTCCGCCGCGAAGGCCAGGTCGCCGCGCTCGCTCTTGCCGTCGAAGACCACGTAGTGATAGCGCTCGATGCCCTTGGCGCTGAGCGTGGCCTGCGGGACCACCACGCCGAAATTGCCGTCGACGAGCGAGACGGTGAAGTGCGAGGGCACGCGCGGATCGACGTCGGCATCCACGTCGAGCTTGCCGGCGCGATAGCCGCGCCAGCGCAGGCCGGTGCCCGTCGCTTTGGCGACCAGGTGCGGCTGATCGAGCGGGCCCTGCAGCGTCAGGTCCGCGCGCACGGCGCCGCCCAGGTCCGGATGCAGCGCCACCAGGTCAGGGCTTTGGAGGTGCGCCGTGAGGTCGAACGGCGACGTTGCTCGACCGCTGGCGGTCAGGTGCGTCTCGCCGGAGCGGATGTCCAGATCGTCCAGGTGCAGCTCGGGGGCGCGCCAGTTGCCATGCGCCGTGGCCGTGAGCGGATAGCCGCGCAGCTGCGAGTGCTCGATGTCGACGGAGAAACGCAGGTCCGGCGGCTGCGTCGCCGCGAGCGTCCGTACCTGGGCAGTGCCGCTGAGCTTGCCGGGCCACCCGGGGAACAACACGCCGGGATCCAGCTGCGCCAGATTTGCGTCGACGTTGGCCGCGAGCGCCGGCTGCCAGGCGACGTCGCCCTTGGCGGTGAGCGATCCGCCGCCGGTGGTGACCGTCAGCTGCTCGAAGCTGGCGCTGCGGATATTGGTGCTGCCGCGCGCGGTGGCCGCGAATGCCTGTCCGCGCAGCTTGGATGGGTCGATGCGAAGCTCGAACGCCACTTGCGGCTCGCCGTCGCGCATCGTCGTCTGCGTCTTCAGGCTGCCGTCGATGAGCCCGGGCCAGTCGGGCGCGAACAAGGCGGGATTGAGCTTGCTGACCTTGCCGGCAAGGTCTGCGCGCAGCGCCGGCGCCCAGGCAAGAGCGCCGTGCAGCTCGGCCGAGCCCTGATCTGCAATCAGCTGCAGATGCTCGATGGACAGATCGCGCAAGCTGCCGCCGCCCCGCGCGGACAGGCGCGCGGGCACCTTCTGGACGACCGCGGCCGCGGAGATCTCGAAGCGATAGTCGTCGAGTGGCCCTTTCACCGTGGCCTCGCCTGCGACGTCCGCGATCCCGGGCGGCACCCCTTCGGTCACCAGCGGCCAGCGCGCGCCACGCCAGGTGAGCTTGAGATCGCTCGGCGACTTCTCCAGGCCCAGCGTGCCCTGGGCCGTGAGCTCGCCAGGACCCTGCAGCCACAGGTCGCGCAGGTCGATCTGGTCGCCGTGCATGTGGGCCTTGGCGCGGAACTCCAGCGGCCCGGTGCGCTTGAAGCCGCTCTGCAGCCGCAGCACCTCGAGCTCCTCGCCGAGCCACTGCGCCGCGAGCGCAGCGCGCTCCACAACGAGCACCTCCACTTCGCCCTGCTTGAGCCTGGCGTCGGTGAGCACCAGCGAGTCCACGATCACGTCGAAGGGCAGCCGGCTGGGCAGATCCAGCGGGCTCGCGCGCGGCCCTCGCGGCGCCGACACGGGCAGATTCACCTCCAGCCCTTCGACCTCCATCAGCGCCACGTGCAGGCGCTGCCGCAGAACGTCGCGCGACACGGCGTGCAGCGTGATGGCCTTGACGCGGATGCGCAGCCCCGTGCGATCGCTGTACTCGAGGTCCTGCCATTGGCTGGCGGCGAGGCTGCCCTGCACTGCGCCGACGCTGAAGTGACCGTCGCTGAACGCGGTGAGGATGCGCACCGTGGTGCGCAGGCCGTACTGGCTGGTGAGCGCGAGCATCGAGGCCGCGAGCGTCAGGAAGAACAGGACGAGCACCGCCGCCGACAGCCAGACCAGCAGACGTCCGATCGGCTTGAGCCTCATAGGCCGATCCGCACGCCCAGGTGCAGGCGCACCGGCGAGGCGTCCTTGTCCAGCGGATGCGCCAGGTCCAGCGCGATCGCGCCGAACGGCGCGCGATAGCGCAGGCCGACGCCCACGCCGTAGTGCAGCAGGACGTTGGGCACGTCGTCGGCGCCGCCGGCGTCGGCGAACACCGCCATGCCGTAGGTCTTGTAGAGGTCGATGTTCACCTCGGCGCTGGCGGTGGTGAGGAACTTGCCGCCGATGACGCGGCCTTTCTCGTCGCGCGGGCCCAGCGAGTGATAGGCATAGCCGCGCACGCTCTCGTCGCCGCCGGCGAAGAAACGCTGCGACGGCGGCAGGCTGGCAAAGCCTTGCACGAAGGCGACGCCTTCCTCGACGCGCATCAGCAGGCGCGTGCGGCGGTTCACCGGCAGCATGGTGCGCACGCGCAGCAGCGCCTCGACGAAGGTGGTGTCGGACAGGACCGCGGTGTGCCCTCCGTGCACGTCGAAGAAGGCATACCAGCCGCGGCGTGGGTAGATCGGATCGTCGGCCGAGGTGCGCGACAGGGCGATGCCCGGTGTCAGCAGGATGCTGGTCGCCGTCGGCTCGTCCTGCAGCGTGTAGCGGTCGTGCGTGTAGGTGAGGTAGTAGCGCCGCTGCCATTCGCCCAGCTGACGGTTGTAGGAGACGCCGATCGAATACAGGTCCTCGTCGATGCCCTGGAAGTCCTGCCGCAGCACCTGCAAGGGGAAGCTGATGCTGTCGCCGGGGAAGCGTCCGTAAGGGATCTTGTACTCGGCGACGCCCGTGGAGATGTGCTGCGACGGACGCAGGTCGATGCGCAGCTTGTGGCCCGTCGCCGTGAGCCGCCGGAACTCCACGCCGCCCAGCGCGCGCGGCCCGGTGTCGGTGCCGTACCCCAAGCCGAAGCGGAACAGGTACGGCTTCTTGGCCTGGGCGTGCACGATCACCGGGATGCGGCGCTCGGGTCCGGCCTGGCCTTTGAGCGTCTCGACCTCCACCGACTTGAAGTAGTCGAGGTCGCTGAGCGCGAACTGCGTCGCCAAGAGCTTGGTGGAATCGAACGGCGCGCCGGGCGTGATGCGCGAGTAGCGGCGCAGGAAGGCGTCGTCGAGCCTGGCGTCCTGCTCGATCGTCAGCTCGCCGAAGTACCAGCGCGGGCCGGTGTCGAGCGTCAGGCGGATCTCGGCCTGGTTGGCGGGCGCGTCCACGCGCAGCTCGTGGCGCGTGAAGCGCGCGTCCAGGTAGCCCTCGCTGTACGCCGCATCCTGCAGGCGCGCCTTGAGCTCCTCGTACGCCTCGTGCTTGAGCCGCTGGCCCGCCGCGAGCCGCGGCCGGCGCACGACGCGGTCGATCTGCGGATCATCCTTGCCCTCGCCGTCGACCACGAGGTCGATCTTCGAGATGCTCGTCTGCGGCCCGGCGTCGACGGTGTAGGTCGCGGTCCAGTCCGGCTTGGCGCCGGTCAGCTGCGATTTCACCTCGGCGTTGTACCAGCCGAACGGCTGCAGCGCGGTGCGGATGTCGGCCTCGCCCTGCTTGAACAGCCGCTCGACCTCGGCGGTGTCGTACTCGGCCTTGTCGGCATCCTGACGCATGGCATAGGCCAGCAGCGCGCTCTGCTTGTAGGCGTTGTCCCGCTCGTCGTCGCCCAGGCCGCGCACGCGCACGTCGATGCCCGCGAAGGCGGGCATGGCGATCAGCAGGCAACCGACGAAGGCGAGCAGCCGTATCATCGCGGCATTCTATGGCGAGCCCGCATTCGAACCTCACGCTCGTGATCGGCAGCAAGACCTATTCGTCATGGTCGCTGCGGCCCTGGCTGTTCCTGCAGCACCACGGCGTCGTCTTCCAGGAGCGCAAGATCCTCTTCAGCGACGCCGACTGGCGCGCGCGGGTCCGCGCGCTTTCTCCCAGCGGCCGCGTGCCGCTGCTGATCGACGGCGAGATCAAGGTCTGGGAGTCGCTGGCAATCTGCGAGCACGTCGCCGATCGCCACGACATCGTCGATGCTTGGCCCGCGTCGCCCGCGGCGCGGGCACTGGCGCGGGCGATGGCCTGCGAGATGCACGCGGGTTTCGCCGATCTGCGCAGCGAGTTGCCGTTCCACCTGCAGCGCCCCGAAACCCCGAAGGCGATCTCGGCGGCAGCGGCAGCGGACATCGCCCGGATCCGCGGACTGTGGCGCGATGCGCATGCTCGGCACGGCGACGGCGGCGACTGGCTGCTGGGGCGCTTCGGCATCGTCGACGCCATGTTCGCCCCGGTGGCGCTGCGGTTCGTCACCTATGCCGTCCCGCTGGACGGCTGGGAGGCGCAGTACGTGCAGACGGTGCTGGCACATCCGGCGATAGCGCGCTGGCGCGCCGATGCGGCCGGCGAGCCGCTCGAGTACGACGACTCGCGCTGATCTACTGCGGCTGCTTCTGCCGCCCTTCGCCGCCCGTGCCGATGCGCATGGCGAACATCCACAGGTAGCCTTCCGGGTCCCGCAGGAGCGCGGTGCGCTCGCCCCACGCGCGGTCGGTCGGCCGCTCGACCACTTCGGCGCCGGCGGCGACGGCGTTGGCCACGAATGCGTCCAGGTCGGCGATGTAGATGTAAGGCTGCGACGACGGCGCCGACTTCAGCGTCACCGGCGCGTAGCGGCCCTGCGCCGGCGATTCGCCGCCGAGCATGATCACCGCGTCCTGGTATTTCACCTCGGCGTACGACAGGCGCCCCTGCTTGTCGAACGTCTGGACGCCCTGCGCGAAACCGAAGGCCTTGCGGTAGAACGCCAGCGCCGCCGCCGGGTCGCGGCAGTAGAGGAACGTCATCATCCAGGGCGCGCCGGCCATGCGTGGGTCCCGCGGCGCCGACGGCGCGCCGGGAGTGACCACGGAAACGCTCGTCGCGACCGCGGCGACCGGCCGCACCTCGTAGCCGCGCGTCCTGAGCTCGCCGATGATGCCGTCGGGTCCGATCCAGTGCGCCGCGCCCGCGATCACCAGCTGCGTGGAAGACCCGTTGATGAGCGCCAGGAGCTTGGGCATCCACGCGCGGTTGCGGTTGGCGATCAGCCGCAGGTAGGCCTCGGGGTAGCGCGTGCGGAAATCCTTCAGCACTTTCTCCATGCCGACGACGTCGCCGGTCTGCCAGGCCCGCAGCAAGAGGTCGGGCCCGAGGCTCGCGTCGGTCAGCTCGTCGAGCGTGGCCGCCAGGAACTGCGCGCCCAGGCTGTCCGGCATCTCCGAGAACAGCCCGAGCTGCAGGCTCGGGTCCTCCAGCCAGCCGATGCCCTTGGCGTCGGCCTGCGCGCGCGCGAAATAGCGCTGGTCGATGCCGTACTCCGGCAGGAAGCCGGCGCGCGTCGCCGACAGCACCTCCATCGTCATCGCGCAGAACCAGGCCTTGAACGCGTCGCAGACGTTGGCGGGCAGGCCCCACTCGGCGCTGCGCTTCTGCAGCTTCTGGTAGAGCGCGGGCTTGATCTTGCCGCGCAGGCCGGCCGGATCGCTTTCCTTTGCGGCCTGCAGCATCTGCGCCTGCAGCTCCGGCGAGGACAGCGCCGCGATGTCGCTCTCGAACACCAGGCCCTGCGCCGTCGCGTACGCGGTCTCCAGCGCTGGCGGCAGCTGCGAGGCCGAGGCGGGCAGCATGTGCACGGAGCCCTGCAGGTAGTGCGTCGCGCGCGGGCCGCGGACCTGCCAGAGGAACGGCGAGTCCGCTGCTTGCGCTGCGCCGCCGACGAGGCAGGCGAGGAGGAGCCAGCTGCTGCGCATGCTCGTCTTCACGGCCTGGACACCTGCTTGCGCATGGCGCTCGGCTTCACCGCGAACCAGCCGGCGTGCGCGCCCTTGTCGGCGATCGCGTCGCGGCCCGAGAGGAAGGCATCCAGATATTCAAGATCGTCGAAGCCCCAGAACAGCTCGTTGCCCACCAGCATGGTCGGCACGCCGAACGCGCCCGCCTTGAGGCCATCTTCCAGGTTGGCCTTGAGCTGCGCCTTCACCGGCTCGCTCGCCGCCGCGCGCAGCACCGCCTCGGCGTCCAGGCCGCAGGCGGCGATCTCGCCGCGCACCACTTCCTCGGTGGACACCGCCTTGCTCTCGGTCCAGGTTGCCGCCCAGAGCCGGTCGACCAGCTTGATGCGATCGGCGCCGTCGACCGCGGCGCAGGCGCGCAGCGGCAGCAACGGATTGAACGGGTGTGAGTGCGGCGGCGCCAGGGCAATGCCGTGCAGCTTGGCTTTGCGCAGCACGTTCCACAGCATCCAGCGCGCCTTCGACGGCATCTCCGCCGGACCCTTCTGGCCGAAGCGCTCGAGAAATCCGGCGAACAGCACCGGCACGGGCTCCAGCGTCAGACCGTGCCTGTCGACGATCGGGCCGATCTGGCGCCAGGCCAGGTAAGCGTTATGGGAGATGAAGTCGAAGAAGAAGTACAGCTTCTTGGGATCGGAGAAAGCGGTCATGCGGTTTCCGGCATCAGCCAGCTGACCGCGTCGGCGCGGCCGCCGCCGAGGCCCGCGAAATCGAACAGCTGCGGATCGGCCAGCTGCGAGGGCGCGACGTTGGTCAGCGCCGCGAAGATCTTCTCGACGCGATCGGGATGCTCGCGCTCCCAGGCGTCCATCTGCCTGCGCACCTGCTTGCGCTGCAGGTTCTCCTGCGAGCCGCAGAGGTTGCAGGGGATGATCGGGAATCCCTTGCGCTCGGCGTATGCGGCGATGTCGCGCTCCCGCACGTAGGCCAGCGGCCGGATCAGGATGTTGCGCTTGTCGTCGCTCTGCAGCTTGGGTGGCATCGCCGCCATGCGCCCGCCGAAGAACAGGTTCAGGAAGAAGGTGGCGACGATGTCGTCCTTGTGGTGCCCGAGCGCGATCTTGTTGTAGCCGTTCTCGTGCGCGAAGGTGTAGAGCGCGCCGCGGCGCAGCCGCGAGCACAGGCTGCACATGGTCTTGCCTTCCGGCACCACGCGCTTCACCACGGAATAGGTGTCCTGCTCCAGCACCTTGAACGGCACGCCGAGCTTGCGGCAGTAGTCCGGGATCACCTCGGCGGGGAAGTCCGGCTGCTTCTGGTCCAGGTTCAGCGCCAGGATGTCGAAGTCCACCGGCGCGCTTTCCCGCAGCCCGAGCAAGACGTCGAGCATGGTCCAGGAATCCTTGCCCCCGGACAGGCAGACCATGACGCGGTCGCCGTCCTGGATCATGTTGTAGTCGGTGATGGCCTGCCCGACCTGGCGCCGGATGCGCTTGGCGAGCTTGTTCCCCTCCAGCCGCGACGCTGCGTCGCCGCTGGGCGGATGGAATTGCAGGACGGTCTCGCCGGGACTCATGCGATCACGCCGGCGCGTTGTCCGCGCGCACGAAGGTCTGCTCCTTCACCATCATCGCCACGAACACGAAGATGACGCCGATGACGGCCATGACGCCGACGAAGAAGTAGAAGTAGTTGGGGCCGACCAGGTAGTAGGTCGAGACCTCCGCCGTCGGCTTGTACTCGCCGGTCGTGGCGATCGGCTGGCGGTTGACCACGTCCATCAGGCGCACGCGCTTGCCGGACGCGTCGATCTCCGAGACCAGGAACGTGCCCTGCAGCGGCTGCGTCCTGCCGTCGGCGCCGCCGACCGAGATGCCGGTGTCGCCGGTGAAGTCGATCTTCTGGCCGGTGACGAAACCCGACACGTCATCGAGCTGGACCCAGGTCTGCTCGCCCGCCGTGATGGTCACCGCCTGCACCGGCTTGATCATCGCCTGGTTGACCGCGGCGATCATCAGGTTCCCCAGGCTCACCGACAGCAGGAACAGCGCCATGATGAAGCTCTTCATGCGCAGCGGCGCCTGCTTGTACGAATACTCGAGCGCGGTGATCGACACCAGCACTTCGCCCGCCGTCAGGATCAGGTAAGCGAAGATCTGCCACCACATCGAGACGCTGCGGCCCGACTGGATCTCGTTCTCGACCCAGGCCACGATCAGGAACGAGGCGCCGGTGATGAACAGGCCCGCGCCGATCTTGCGCAGGGGCGTGACTCTGAAGAAGCGCTCGCACAGGGGATAGATGCCGTAGGTGAAGATCGGCACCAGCGCCAGGATCATCAGCCCGTTGACCACCTGCAGCTGCGCCGGCAGCACGCGGATGCCGAAGCCCAGGTTCTTGTCCATCAGCGACGACTGCGCCTGCAGCGTCCAGGTATTGCCGTTGGACTGGTCCCACAGCATCCAGAACATGGCGACGAAGAAATAGATGATCAGCAGGCGCCCGACGATCTTCAGGCCCTCGCCGGTGAACACGTGCTCCATCCAGTCGACCAGCTCGGCCGGCAGCGCGTTGCGCAGCCCGGTCTTCAGGCACAGGAACACCATCAGGCAGAACAGCACGATCAGCGTCGCCAGCGCACCCAGCGCGCCGAACTTGGGATACGCCAGCATCGAGATCACCAGCACGGGCGCGAAGCCCAGCGCGAACATCGCAAGGCCGCGGTTGACGTTACGCGTCATCGCCGGCGGGATCACGGCGAACTTGTTGCGGCCCAGCCAGAAGGCGACGGTGGCGACGAACATCATCGCGCCCGGCACGCCGAACGCGATCTTCGGGCCGTACTTGGGATTGTTGAGCAGCTCTGGGCACAGCCAGATGGAGATCGAGGAGCCGGCGTTGATCGCCAGGTAGAACCAGGAGAACGCCCGCTCGATCAGGTGCTGGTTCTTGCTGGTGAACTGGTCGCCGACGTTGGTCGACACGCAGGGCTTGATGCCGCCGGTGCCGAATCCGACCAGGAACAGGCCGACCGCCAGGCCCGGCGCGGTCGTGGAGAAGGCGAGCACGAAGCTGCCGGCGCAGTACACCATCGAGAAGACGATGATGGTCTTGAACTTGCCCCAGAACACGTCGGCGACGATGGCGCCGACCAGGGGGAAGAAGTAGGCGCCGACCTTGAAGAGCGAGTTCCAGGTGGCGGCGTTGGCGTCGGTGAAGTGCAGGAACTGCACCATGTACACCGCGAGGATCGAGTTGATGCCGTAGTAGCAGAAGCGCTCGGCGAACTCGTTGCTGATGATGTACGGGATGCCTGGCGGCATCTTGTTGTCCAGCGCGGCGCTCATTGCTCCTCCACAAACAATTGAGCCGGGCTGCTGTGGCACGCCCGGCGTTTGGCCGGATTTTAGCCAATAACCGCTGCCGGCGGGATTTAAGATGGCGCATCCCACCGCGGAGACCCAACGCATGCGCACCCCATTCGTCCTGCTGGCCGCGCTGCTCGTCGCGTCCTGCACGCAGGAAACCCAGAACCAGTTCAGCCGACGCATGCAGAACTGGACCGGCACCAACGGCGTCCTCGAGATCTACGCCGGCGACAAGCTGGTGCGCCGCTTCATCCACATCGACAAGCTGTCGACGGCCTACGGCACGCAGGAGGACGCGTCGCGGCCCTATCGCTTCGGCTACGGCGTGCTCGACGAGAACCAGAACTTCGACGCCGACGGCGGCGAGAAGAAGGTCTACTTCGAGATCAGCGACTACGGAACGAACTACGTGTTCTTCGAGTCTCCAAGATAGTGTCGCTGCGGTACAGGCAATAACATAGCTGCCTTCCTTCCCAGGTCCCCGTCATGCAGATCGCTGCCAACAAAGTCGTCTCGATGCACTACACCCTGACCAACGAGCAGGGCGAGAAGCTCGATTCCTCGCGCGGCCACGAGCCGCTCGCCTACATCCACGGCACCGGCAACATCATCCCGGGCCTGGAGAAGGCGCTCGAGGGCAAGCAGGCAGGCGACAAGCTCAACGTGCGCGTGGCGCCGGAAGACGGCTACGGCTTGCGCGACGACGCGCTGATCCAGGCAGTGCCGCGTCGCATGTTCAAGGGCATGGGCGACCTGAAAGTGGGCATGCGCCTGCATGCGCAGAGCGATCACGGCCAGCGCGTCGTGCGCATCACCCATCTCGCCGGCGACATGGTCACGGTCGACGGCAACCACGAGCTCGCCGGCCAGGCGCTCAACTTCGACGTGGAGATCACCGACGTGCGCGATGCCACCGAGGAGGAGATGGAGCACGGTCACGTGCACGGCCCGGGCGGCCACCACCATTGAATAAAAAAGCTCGCCTACAGCTGCGAGCAGTTGGGGATTCGTTGTAGGAGGGGCCGTTGGCCCCGAAACCGATCGCGCCGCACAGGGACGTGCAAGTGTCGCGGGCGCATGGATGCGCAGGAGCGACCGGCCAACGGCCGCTCCTACAGGAACGCCTCCAGCGGCGCGGGCTTCTGGCTTAGCAGGCATCGCCGCGCTTCCTCGCGGATGGTGCGCAGCGCCTGGTTGCCCTGGCTGGCGATGGCGGTGCCCAGCGGCGTCGCTACGAATCCGGAAGCGTCGGCGACCGGATGACTGCCGCCGGAGAGCGGCGCGAGCGACGCGGCGCCGATCAGCACGGCACAAAGCTTGGTCTTGCGCATGGCGACGCCCCTTCATCGTGCGGCCCGAGAGTCCGGGTCTTGCTTGAGATGCGCCAGCCTGGAAAACGGTTGCAACGGGTTATTCTTAGGCACATGCCTCGATGCTCGCAGGAGAACACATGACTCTCAGAATCGCCGCGGTCGCCCTCATCGCGTGCACGCTCGGCGCATGCGCCTCCGGTGGCACGCGCGGCGCCGACGCCCTGGCGCGAGCCGTCGCCGGCAAGCACCGCACCGAGTCGTTCGTGGCCCGCGACCGCTACCGCCACCCGCGCGAGACGCTGGAGTTCTTCGGCATCCGGCCCGACATGACGGTGGTCGAGGTGTGGCCGGCGACCGGCTGGTATGCCGAGATCCTGGCGCCGTACCTGCGCGAATCGGGCAAGTTCATCGCCGCGGGCTACGTGGTCTCCTGGGAAGGCGCGCCCCAGTGGCGCATCGACGCGATGAACGAATTCCGCCAGAAGCTCGCGGCCCATCCGGAGCTCTACGACCGGACCGTGATCACGGAGCTCGGCAAGCCGGATCGCTGGGAGGCAGCGCCGCCGGGCTCCGCCGACCTCGTGCTGACCTTCCGCAACGTGCACAACTGGATCTCGGGGGATTACGAGCGCGACATGTTCGCCGCGTTCTTCAAGGCGCTGAAGCCCGGCGGCACCCTGGGCGTGGTGGAGCATCGCGCGGCGCCGGGCACGCCGATCGAGGCTATGAAGAAGACGGGCTACGTCACCGAGGAATACGTGCAGCAGCTGGCCCAGGCAGCCGGCTTCCGCCTGGCGGCCAAGTCGGAGATCAACGCCAACCCGAAGGACACCAAGGACTACGCCGACGGCGTCTGGACGCTACCGCCGTCGTTCAAGCGCGGCGATCAGGATCGGGCGAAGTACCAGGCCATCGGCGAGAGCGACCGGATGACGCTGAAGTTCGTGAAACCCGAGTAGCGACGCGCGTAGTCAATCCTCGCTGCGCACGGACTCGACGCCGTAGGTCTCTTCCCACTGCGCCAGCTGCTGCTTGAGGCGCAGGTCCTGCCAGATCACGTACGGCCGGGTGTTGAGCTCGCGGCCGACCTTGGTGTTGGCCAGGTCGACGTTGGAGACGATGCGCTGCGCGCCGCGCACCAGCTCCACCATGCCGATGCGGTCGCGCTTCAGGGCGCTGTCGGACGCGTGCAGGCGTGGGGCATAGGCCTTGACGTCGTCGGGCTCGAAGCGCACCTCGTACAGCCGATCGTTGAAGAACTCCAGGGTCAGGTGGCCGCGCTGGCCTTCGTGCCGGTAGGCGCTGACGTCGATGGCGTCGAGCTTGCGCGGCGGGTAGCGCCGGCTCTCCGACTTGTGGCTGGAGCTGTGCTCGGGCGTGTGGTTCTGCGCGCGCAGCTGGGCCGTCACGCTCTCGACGCTGTCGTTGCTGGCGAAGTCGGCCAGCGGAACGCCGTCGGGCATGCGCTCGGTGTACTGGGCGAACTCCGGCGGCGGCTGCCACTGGAACAGCTTCTCGCCGCCGATGAAGATCGTCAGCCCGACCGCGGCCACGCCGGCGACGACCAGCAAACCCTGCAGCCAGCGCGTCTTGCGCAGCTCGGCGATCCTTTTCTGGAGGCGTCCTTCGGCCATGCGCAATTCTAGGGCCTTGCGCATCGCATATGATCTGGGCGTCGGATTGCTGCACGTCCAAGGATGGAGTCGTCGATGTTCCGCTGCTTCGAGCGCTTGCGCGCGCCGTGTCTTGCCTGTCTTCCCGCCTTGCTCGCCGCTGCCTGCGGCACCAGCAACCCCTTGAGCGGGGGTGGCACCGCCAATCCGCCGCCGGTGGATCCTCCCGTCGCCGAAACCTGCGAAGCGGCCGACGTCTGCGCGGCGGCGGCCAAGCGCAGCGTCACGCCCACGCAGGAGCACATCGACGGCGTGGCGGAGCCGCGCCTGGGCGGCGTCGGCACGCGCACGCAGAAATTCAACCTCGGCGGCTTCGGCATCAACCCGACACAGAACCTGCCCAACCCGTTCAACCAGGTCGGCGAGCAGCTGACGCAGCCCGCGCAGGAGCGGGTCTACGTCAACCGCGAAGGCAACGAGGAGAACACCTTCGTCCGCGTGATGATCCTGCAGTCGCCGGATGAATCCGGCGCCGTGCATCGCGTCGCGTTCGTCACGCTGGATGCCACGGGCGCCGGCAACGTCATCCAGGAAAAGGTGATGTCTGCCGTCAACGCAGCGACCTGCGAAGCCGGCGCCTGCGTCGAGCACGACGACATCCTGTTCGGCCAGACGCACACGCACGCCGGCGCCGACCTGCAAGGGCTTTGGGGCGGGGTGCCGCAGGACTGGATCGACAATCTGCTGGTCACCAGCGCGGCGGACGCCGCACGGGAAGCCGCGGGCAACCTCGTCCCGGTCGCGCTCAAGCTTGCGCAGACCGACACCAACGAGTTCAACAACTACCGCCGGCCGCGGGTCGACCCGTTTGCCGACGCCGACAGCAAGCTGTCGCTGCTGCGCGCCGAACGCAGCGATGGCGCGCTGGTCGCCAGCATCCTGCAGTACAGCGCGCATCCGACCAGCGTCGACGAGGACCCGCGCGTCACGCACGCCGACTACATCCTCGGCGCGGTGGAGCTGCTGGAGGAGGAAGGCGGCGTCGCGCTGTACTTCAACGGCGCGATCGCTGATGCCTCCGGCTCCGGCGGCGATTGCGTCGGCATCCCCGAGCCCAACACCTACGATCAGGTCCGCTGCCGCGGAGAGGCGATCGCCGGCGCCGCGCTCGATCACGTGAGCCAGGCCCGGACGCTGGCGCCGACGATGTCGGTGCGGCACGAGCGCGCGACGCTGCCGGTGACCAACCCGGCGTTCGCCGCTGCCGGTCCCGCCGGCATCTTCAACCGCTACTACAACTTCACGCCGACGCCGCTGCGCAACGTCCCGGTGCTCGGCGGCATCCTCGATACCGCGTCGGTGGATTTCACGCAGATCGCGCCGACGGCCGAGACGCTGGTGACGCGCATCACCCTGGGCGGCACGCAGGGCCTGGAGATCGTGACCATCCCCGGCGAGGCGACCAACACCTTCGGACAGTGGATCAAGAGCCTGGCCGATCCGCAGGCCGCGGTGATGCTGCTCGGCCTCACCCACAACTCGTTCGGCTATCTCATCCCGGAGGACGAGTTCAGCTACGTCGATCCGGCGGTGAACTGCGTGCGCGCGGACACCGATCCCTTCTGCAACGCCGGCTTCACGGCACCGTTCACCGGCTACGAGGAGTTCGTGTCGATGGGCCCGCTGTCGGTGCCGCTGCTGCGCCTGCAGGCCTATCAACCGCTGTTCGACGCGCCCAACTCGACGCTGCCGCCGTCGCTCGCCGCCTGCAGCAACCTCGGTGACGGCCACTGCATCCTGCCGGCGCTGGTGCGCAACATCGACTACCTGCAGCGCTCGTACGCCAACGCCTGCCGCGGCACGCCACTGCCGGAAGCCTTCTGCGCGCTGCTGGATCCGACCACGCCGCTGCACCAGCCGTGCATCGACGCGGGGCTTCCCGAGGAGATCTGCTCGGCCTTCGCAAGCAGTCCCGAGCCCTCGCCCGCAGCGGACCTCGTGCTGCCGGCGCTCGACGCGATGCTGCTCGGCTGCGACCTGCTCGACAGCAGCGCCTGCCTGCTGCCTTTCCCCAACGACCACTTCACCGTCGCCGCGAGCGTCGGCAGTCCGCAGTCGGTGGAGCGTGGCGGCACCGGCCGGCGCGTGAACTTCAATCCGCTGGCGACGCCGCGCAACGCCGCCGGCCATCAAATCGATCCCACCGAGTGGAACCGGCAGGACGGCTTCTCGCCGGGCCAGCCGATCGTCACCTACGTGCCGCACCTGGGGATCGTGAAGGCGCCGGATGGCCATCCCACCGGCGCGATTGTCGGTGCGGTCCCGCTGACGGACTTGTCGCAATTCGAGGCATCTGATGCATCGGTGATCGTGCTCGAAGTGCCGCAGTCCGACGTGGAAATCCCGCAGCGCCACCTGGTGTGGGCCGAGATCGATCTCAACGCCGGCGGCCTGTTGCCCAACCAGGGCGTGGGCGGGCTGCTGCCGAAGAAACCGGCGCTCATGATCCGGCCGGCGAAGAACTTCAGCGCGGGTCGCCGCTACGTCGTGGTGCTGCGCAACCTCGTCGACGACGAGGGTCGCGCAATCCAGGCGGGCCCCGCCTTCGCGACTTGTCGCGACCAGCTGGGATCGCTGCTGCTGCCGGTCGTGGCGCAGCGCTGCGCCGAGCTCGAAGCCAGCGTGTTCCCCGTGCTCGATCGCGCCGGCATCGCCCGCGATCCGTCGCTGTACCTGGCCTGGGACTTCACCGTGAACAGCGCGGAGAACCAGGTCTCGCGGCTGCGGCACATGCGCGACGATGCGTTCCAGAACGTGCTCGGCCAGACCGAGGATGCGCAGGGCAACATCCTGTCGCTCGGCGCCGCGCCCGCCTTCACCGTCGACGTGATCGAGGAGAACCCCGAGGAGGAGCTGGCGCGCCGGATCCGCGGCACGTTCACCGTGCCGAGCTACGTGATCGCGCCCGATCCCTCGCCGCTCGATGCCGCGCCGGAATTCAGCGCGCTGCTGCGCGCCTACGACGAGAATGTTCCGAACCTCCTGGGCCCGGTACGGGATCAGTGCGGATCGGTCTCGCCGGTCGGCGAGGTCTGCGACGTGTTCAGCCCGACGGATTTCCTGGAGCTCGTGGCATCGCTGTCGCTGCCGCCCAACCGGCTCTACTACAACCCCACCGACGCTCTCAGCGCCGATCCGCAAGCCGCGCTCTACGGCGACGGTCTGCCGGATCGCACCGGCTCGCTGTCGACCAATTTCACCTGCAACATCCCGCACGCCGCGCTTGCGGGCAAGGACTTTGCGACCGCCACGGCCGCCGACGCGCGGCCCGGCCGCGGGTCGCTCTACGGCCATGGCCTGCTCGGCTCGCGCGGCGAGGTCAACCAGGATCAGCTGCGGCTGTTCGGCACCGAGCACGACGTGATCTTCTGCGCCGCCGACTGGTTCGGCTTCGCGTCCGGCGATCTGGCGAGCGTGGTGCTGTCGCTGGTGGACCTGTCGTTCTTCCCGGTCGTGCCCGACGGCGGGCAGCAAGGCATGCTCAACCAGATGTTCCTCGCGCGGCTGTTGCGGCATCCGCAGGGATTCCGCGGTCACCCGGCCTTCCAGGTCGAGGGCGTGCCGCTGATCGCCGGCGACGAGGTCTTCTACGACGGCAACTCGCAGGGCGGCATCCTGGGCGGCGTCGTCGTCGCGGCGTCCAAGGACATCAAGCGCGGATCGCTCGGCGTCGTCGGCATGAACTACTCGACGCTGCTGACGCGCAGCTCCGACTTCGCGCTCTACTCGGTGCCGCTCTACCTGTCCTACCAGGACGACCTCGACCGGCCGCTGGCGATGGCGATGATGCAGATGCTGTGGGACCGCAGCGAGAACGACGGCTACGCGCTGCACCTCACCGACAACAGCGCCTTCAACGGTCCGCCCAAGCAAGTGCTGCTGCATCCTGCGTTCGGCGATCACCAGGTCAGCATGTGGACCGCCGACGTGATGGCGCGCACGGTTGGTGCGCGCGTGGACCGGTCACGGGTGGATTCGGCGCGGCATCCCGACGTCGCCGAGTACTTCGCGCTGGAGCCGCTGAACTACGCCGATCCGGCGCAGGCATCGGGCTCGGGCATCGTGGTGTGGGACGAGCCATGGACCAGCGAGCGCTGTCTGGAGCAGGCAACGCCGCCCCCGCCGACGGGCAACGTGCCGCCCAACGCCGGCGACGATCCGCACGAGTGTCCGCGCCGCGAGATCATGGGGCGCTGCCAGAAATCCAATTTCCTGGCGCCGAATGGGACGCTGATCGACGTTCCCGTCGGCGATGGAGCGGGCTTTACCTGCCCCGAGGTCGACGGACCCTAGTCTTCCGGCTCATAGCCGAGGTTGGGCGACAGCCACTTCTCCGCCTCGCGCAGGGTCCAGCCCTTGCGCCGGGCGTAGTCGGCGACCTGCTCCTTGTTGATGCGGCCGACGACGAAGTACTGCGACTGCGGATGCGCGAAGTACCAGCCCGACACGGCCGCGCCGGGCCACATCGCGAAGTTCTCGGTGATGCGGATGCCGGCGTTGCGCTCGGCGTCGAGCAGCTGCCACAGCGTCGCCTTCTCCGAGTGCTCCGGACAGGCCGGATATCCCGGCGCCGGCCGGATGCCGGCGTACTTCTCGGAGATCAGCGCCTCGTTGTCCAGGTGCTCGTCGGGGACGTAGCCCCAGAACTCCTTGCGCACGCGCTGATGCAGGCGCTCGGCGAAGGCTTCCGCGAGCCGGTCCGCCAGGGCCTCGAGCAGGATCGCGTTGTAGTCGTCGTTGGCCTTCTTGAACTCTGCGCACTTCTCGGCGCTGCCCAGGCCCGCGGTGACCGCAAAGGCGCCGACGTAGTCGTGCAGCCCGGTTGATTTCGGCGCGATGAAATCGGCGAGGCAGCGGTTGGGCACGCCGGCGCGATGCTCGGTCTGCTGGCGCAGGCTGCAGAGCCGCGCGATGACCTTGCTGCGGGACTCGTCGGCGTAGACCTCGACGTCGTCGTCGTCGACGCTGTTGGCGGGATACAGGCCGATGACGCCGTTGGCCGTCAGCCACTTTTCCCTGATCACGCGATCGAGCATCGCCTGCGCGTCGGCGAACAGCTTGCGCGCGGCTTCGCCGGTTGCGGGGTTGTTGAGGATGTCGGGATAGCGGCCTTTCAATTCCCAGGCGCTGAAGAACGGGCCCCAGTCGATGTATTCGACGAGCTCGGCCAATGGGTAATCCAGCAGTGTCTTCACGAACTGCGTGGCACCAGCGTGCGCATGCGCGCCGACGTCGTGGTCCTGCTGCAGCAGCATCTTCGGGCGCGGCGGCCGATAGCCGCTCCAGTCGACCGGCGTTTTGTTGGCGCGCGCTGCGGCCAGCGGCAGGAATTTCTCCTGGCTGTGCTTGGCGGCGTGGCGCTCGCGGATGGCGTCGTAGTCCTTCTTGACCTCGGCCATCAGCTTGGGGCGCTGCTCGTCCGACAAGAGCTGCGACACCACCGGCACCGAGCGCGAGGCGTCCTTCACCCAGACCACCGGACCGCTGGTACTGCGGCGTGATCTTGACCGCCGTGTGCGCGCGCGAGGTGGTGGCGCCGCCGATCAGCAATGGAAGCGTCAAGCCTTGGCGCTGCATCTCCTTGGCGAAGTTCACCATCTCGTCGAGCGACGGCGTGATCAGGCCAGAGAGGCCGATGACGTCGGCCTTCTCGGCGCGCGCGGTGTCGAGGATCTTCTGCGCCGGCACCATGACGCCGAGGTCGACCACGTCGTAGTTGTTGCACTGGAGCACGACGCCGACGATGTTCTTGCCGATGTCGTGCACGTCGCCCTTGACCGTGGCCATGACCACCTTGCCCTTGGCGCGCACGGCGTCGCCGGGCTTCTTCTCCGCCTCGATGAAGGGGATCAGGTAAGCCACCGCCTTCTTCATCACCCGCGCCGATTTCACCACCTGCGGGAGGAACATCTTGCCGGCGCCGAAGAGGTCGCCGACGACGTTCATGCCATCCATCAGTGGGCCTTCGATCACTTCCAGTGGCCGGCCGCCGCGCGCGGCGATCTCGGCGCGCAGCAATTCGGTGTCGGCCTCGACGAACTGGTCGATGCCCTTGACCAGCGCGTGCGTGATGCGCTGCCCCAGCGGCAAGGACCGCCAGGCATCGTCCTCCTTCTCCGCGACCTTGCCGTCGCCCCTGAACTTGCCGGCGATCTCCACCAGCCGCTCGGTGGCATCCGGACGGCGGTTGAGGATCACGTCCTCGATGCGCTCGCGCAGCTCCGGGTCGATGGCGTCGTACACCACCAGCGCGCCCGCGTTGACGATGCCCATGTCCATGCCGGCGCGGATGGCGTGGTAGAGGAACACCGAGTGGATCGCCTCGCGCACCGGGTTGTTGCCGCGGAAGGAGAAGCTGACGTTGGAGACGCCGCCGGAGACCAGCGCGCCCGGCAGGTTCTGCTTGATCCAGCGCGTGGCCTCGATGAAGTCGACGCCGTAGTTGTTGTGCGCCTCGATGCCGGTGGCGACCGCGAAGATGTTGGGATCGAAGATGATCTCCTCGGCCGGGAAGCCGACTTTCTGCGTCAGCAGGTCGTAGGCCCGCTGGCAGATCAGCTTGCGGCGCTCCAGTGTGTCGGCCTGCCCCTGCTCGTCGAACGCCATGACCACGGCGGCCGCACCGTAACGAAGGCAGAGCTTCGCCTGCTCGATGAATTTCTCCTCGCCCTCCTTCATCGAGATCGAGTTGACGATCGGCTTGCCCTGCACGCATTTCAAGCCCGCCTCGATCACCTCCCACTTGGAGGAGTCGATCATCACCGGCACGCGCGCGATGTCGGGCTCGGAGGCGATCAGGTGCAGGAAGCGCACCATCGCCGCCTTGGAGTCGAGCATGCCCTCGTCCATGTTGACGTCGATGACCTGCGCGCCGGCTTCGACCTGCTGGCGTGCCACCGCGACGGCGGCGACGAAGTCGCCGGCCTTGACGAGGTCGCGGAATTTCGCCGAGCCGGTGACGTTGGTGCGCTCGCCGATGTTGACGAACAGCGAGCCGGGGCCGACGTTGAGCGGCTCGAGGCCGGAGAGACGAAGCATGATGGCTCTAGGTCAGGCGGCTTCGGGCAGCGCCAGCCGGCGCGGCGACTTGTCGCGGACGTGCTCCGCGATCGCGGCGATGTGGTCCGGCGTGGTGCCGCAGCAGCCGCCCAGGATGTTGACGAAGCCGGACGCGGCGAAGTCCTCCAGGATGCAGGCGGTGTCGTGCGGCTTCTCGTCGTATTCGCCGAACGCGTTGGGCAGCCCGGCGTTGGGATAGCAGCAGATGTGGCAATCGGCGACGCGCGCGAGCTCGGCGATGTAAGGGCGCATCTCCTTGGCGCCGAGCGCGCAGTTGAGGCCCACCGCCAGTGGGCGTGAATGGCGGACCGAGTTCCAGAACGCTTCCACCACCTGCCCCGACAGCGTGCGGCCCGACGCATCGGTGATGGTTCCCGAGATGATCAGCGGCAGGCGGCGGCCGATCCGGTCGAACAGCGTCTCGCAGGCGAAGATCGCCGCCTTGGCGTTGAGCGTGTCGAAGATGGTCTCGATCATCAGAAGGTCCGCGCCGCCGTCGATCAAGCCGCGCGCCGCCTCGTCGTAAGCCTCGACCAGCTCGTCGAAGGTGACGTTGCGCTTGCCCGCGTCGTTGACGTCCGGCGAGATGCTGGCCGTGCGGTTGGTCGGCCCCAGCGCGCCGCAGACGAAGCGCGGCCGATCCGGCGTGGAGAACTCGTCCGCGGCCGATCGGGCGAGGCCTGCCGCGGCGACGTTGATCTCGTAGGCCAGCGCCTCCATGCCGTAGTCGGCAAGGGAAATACGCTGGGCATTGAAGGTGTTGGTCTCGACCAGATCGGCGCCCGCCTGCAGGTACTGGCGGTGGATGCCACGGATGATCTGGGGCTGCGTCAGCACCAGCAGATCGTTGTTCCCTTTCAGATCCTGCTTCCAGTCCGCGAAGCGCTCCCCGCGGTAGTCGGCCTCTTCCAGCCGGTGGTTCTGGATCATCGTGCCCATCGCCCCATCCAGGATCAGGATGCGGTCGGCCAGCAGCCGGTCCAGCTCGGCGATTCGGTTCGGCGGGATCGTGTTCATGAGGGCGATTATATCCACCTATACGGATAAGCGGATAACCGAGGCCCCGCCCCGGCGGCGCTGTAGACATCACGATGTTTTGACTACTGACGCCGCGGGCGCCAGGCCGGACACTGACAGCCTGCTTCTCGTAGGTGCCGTCATGTTCGCGTCCAAACCCAGGGTGACCGCACGCTACGTCGCGCCGATCCCCAGCTTCCTGGCGGTGACCACGCCGGTGCCCCTGGCCGAGACGCACCCGGTCGTCGAGGAGCTTGCCGACGTTGCCAAGGACGCGCTGAACAACCTGGTGCGCGGCGCGCTGGCTGGCGCCGGTCGCCACTTCACCGCCAAGGCGGAGAAGACCCGGGACGAGCGCCTGCGCCGCGACTTCATCGACGCGCTGCACGCGGTGCGGCTGTCGGCGGCATCGGTGCAGCGCGCGTATGCCGTAGAGCTCGAGCGCGCGCTGTCGCGCCCAGCCGCGGCAATGGACGCATCGGCTGGCAACCCGGGCGCCGTCCAGGTCGGCCCCTTGTGCCAGTCGCTGTGGCTTGGGCTGCGCGATCAGATGGACGGCTTGAGCGCCCGGCTGTCGGTGACGCCCATCGCAGCCCGGTTCTCGCCCGAGCGCATGCGCCTGGTGGCGCGCGACTGCACCGCGCGCACCGACCTGTCGGCGCGCACGGCCGAGCTGACGCGTGAGCTCCTGGAGCAGGGCGTCATCGCGCATCTGGACCAGGTCTACAGGCGCGTCGCGGAAAGGCTGGGCCAGTACAGCCTGCCGGGAGCAGGCCCGCATGTGGCTCCGGTCGCCAACGAGCCGCTGCCCGTGTCCACCGCTGCCGCGTCCCCTGCGGCGCTGCACGTGGATCCGCATACCAAAGCGCTCCTGATCGACGTCGCCCAGAAGCGCGAATCCGAGCAAGGCCGCCACGGCGGCTACTCCAACGCCCACCTGGCGGCCGAGCTTCTGGAAAGCCTCAAGGCCGGCCACGAGACCATGGCCGTGCGCACCCGCGCGATCATTCAGCGCCTGGCGCTGGTGGGTCGCTTGTTCGGCTCGGTGGCGGCCGACCAGCACCTGTCGCCGCAGTTCAAGGAGCGCTTCGAGCACCTGCGCTTCCCGCTGATCAAGTCGGCGCTCGTCGACGCCTCGTTCTTCACCGACCGCAGCCACTCGCTGCGCTTGATCGCCGGCGACCTCGTCCGCAAGGCGGCCAACGGCTACCTGTCGGGGCAGGACGCCGCCGTTCCGGTCAATTCGCTGCTGGAGCGCTGCGTCTCGGACTTCGACCTGTCGGCCGCATTCGTGCGCCCGGCCATGGCCGGGCTGCGCGCGCTGCCCTCCGTAGTGGTCGACAAGTTCCTGGCCGAGCTCCAGGAAGACGCGCAGGAGCGCGCGCAGTGGCTGCGCGGCCGCGCCCGCGAGCTCGCGTTCGCCGCCATCGACGGACGCTTCATGGGCAAGCTCGTCGCCAGCTCGGTGCTGCCGCTGATCAACGAGAAATGGACCGAGGTGCTCGTGCACCAGCTGCTCACCCACGGCCACGACAGCATGCAATGGCACGACGCCCTGCGCGCCCTGGACGAGCTGATGGAGCATGCGCTCGGCGAGAATCCTTCCGCGCCGCTCGACGAGGGCCTGCGCCAGCGCCTGGCCGCGGGCCTGGAAGCGGCTGGCGTCTCCGCGGAGATTCTTGAGGTCGCGGCCCGCCTGCCGCATCGCATCGCGGAGACGGCCGACGCGCTCGTCATGATCGAGACGCAGGACCCCGCGTTGTCGACGGTCGAAACGCCGGACTGCGTGGAGCCGGCGCGCGAGGAAGAGCTCCCGCCCGTGCCGGACGCACTGGGCACGCTGCTGCGCAGCGCGCGCTGGTACCGCGTCTACGATCACGGCCAGCAGAAGATGCGCTGGTTGCGGCTCGAGGCCTTCTACCCCAAGCAGGACAGCCTGGCGTTCACCGAATTCGACGGCACCAATCCGCTGCGCATGCAGGCCGGCCACTTCCTCGACGATCTGTGCTCGGGCCGCTCCGCGCCGTGCAATCCGGACGCCGCGGTCCGCCGGCTGATCCATCAGCTGCAGAGCGAGCAGAGCGCCGCATAACGATCGCCGGCGCGGCGGTCACACTGACAGGACCATCGCTCCCACGGCATAATCCGCGGCCCTTCCAGCGCTTGCCGCGCGAGATCGACTGCCGATGAAGAAGTGGCGTTGCCTGATCTGCGATTTCGAATACGACGAAGCCAAGGGGTTGCCCGAGGAGGGCATCGCGCCAGGCACGCGCTGGGAGGATGTTCCCGACACGTGGACCTGTCCGGACTGCGGCGCCGCGAAATCGGATTTCCAGATGGTTGAAGTGGCCTGACGAAGTCAGGTCATCCCCGCGAAGGCGGGGACCCAGTTTTGCTTTTCAGGGAGTACGAGATGGCTGAAGCAAAAGCACCTTCGAAGTCGGGCGGCCTGGCGGGCGTTTCCGCCGGGCAGACGGCGCTGTGCACCGTCGGCGTCGCCGGCGTGGGTCTGACCTATCGCGGCTACAACATGGAGGACCTGGCCGCGGTCGGCGACTTCGAGGAGTGCGCGTATCTGCTGCTCTACGGCAAGCTGCCGACCAGGAGCGAGCTCGCCGCCTACAAGGCCAAGCTCAAGACGCTGCGCGGACTGCCCGCCGGCGTGAAGACCGCGCTGGAGCAGATCCCCAAGACCGCGCACCCGATGGACGTGATGCGCACCGGCTGCTCGATCCTGGGCAACCTCGAGCCCGAGACCGGAGAGTTCGAGAAGGGGCGATTCCCCAAGCAGAACGAGGTCGCGGACCGCCTGCTCGCGGTGTTCCCGTCGATCCTGCTTTATTGGTACCACTACAGCCACAACGGCAAGCGCATCGACACGGTCACCGACGAGGAGACCACCGGCGGGCACTTCCTGCATCTGCTGCACGGCAAGAAAGCCAATCCCGATTTCGTCAAATGCATGGGCGTGTCGCTGATCCTCTACGCCGAGCACGAATTCAACGCCAGCACCTTCACCGCGCGCGTCATCACCGGCACGTTGTCGGACCTGCATTCCGCGGTGACGGGCGCGATCGGCGCACTGCGCGGTCCCTTGCACGGAGGCGCCAACGAGGCGGCGATGGAGCTCATCGCCAAGTTCAAGGACGCCGAGGACGCGGACCGTGGCGTGCACGAGATGTTCGCCAAGAAGGAACTGATCATGGGCTTCGGCCACCGCGTCTATAAGACGTCGGATCCGCGCAACGCCCTCATCAAGGTCTGGAGCAAGCGGTTCGCCGAGATGGATTCGCCGGACCTGAAGGGCGACAAGGCCTATCGCAAGCGCCTGTTCGACGTGTCCGAGCGCGTCGAGAAGATCATGTGGGACGAGAAGAAGCTGTTCGCCAACGCGGACTTCTTCCACGCCACGACCTATCACTTCATGGGCATCCCGACGCCGCTGTTCACACCGATCTTCGTGGTCTCGCGCGTGAGCGGCTGGGCGGCGCACATCATCGAGCAGCGCTCCAACAACCGCCTGATTCGTCCCAGCGCGGACTACATCGGGCCGCCGCTGCAGGAATACGTGCCAATCGAGAAGCGGGGATGACCGCGGGTCAGCGCTTCCGCGCCGCGCTCGCTGCCGAAAAGCCGCTGCAGATCGTCGGCGCGATCAACGCCTACACGGCGCTGCTTGCGCAGCGCGCGGGGTTCAAGGCGATCTATCTGTCCGGCGCCGGCGTGGCCAACGCCAGCTACGGCCTGCCGGACCTTGGCATCACCTCGCTCGACAACGTGCTCGAGGACGCGCGCCGCATCTGCGGACGCGTCGAGACGCCGCTCCTGGTCGACATCGACACCGGCTGGGGCAGCGCCTTCAACATCGCGCGCACCATGAAGGAGATGACGCGCGCCGGCGTCGCCGCCGTGCACATCGAGGATCAGGTGCAGGCCAAGCGCTGCGGCCATCGTCCCGGCAAGGCCATCGTGCCCAAGGACGACATGGTCGACCGCATCAAGGCCGCGGTGGATGCGCGCACCGGCGACCTGCAGATCATGGCGCGCACCGACGCGCTGGCCGTCGAAGGCCTCGACGCCGCCATCGACCGCTGCGTCGCCTGCGTCGAGGCCGGCGCGGATCTCATCTTCGCCGAGGCGATGACCGACATCGGCATGTACCGCAAGGTCGTCGACGCGGTGAAGGTGCCGGTGCTCGCCAACATCACCGAGTTCGGCAAGACCCCGCTCTACACGCGCGACGAACTCGCCGCGCAGGGCGTGGCCATGGTCCTGTATCCGTTGTCAGCGTTCCGGGCGATGTCCAAGGCCGCCGAGAACGTCTACGGCGCGATCCGCAAGCAAGGACACCAGAAGGACGTCGTCGGCTGGATGCAGACGCGCGACCAGCTCTACGACGTGCTGGACTATCACGCCTACGAGCAGAAGCTCGACACGCTGTTCACCAAGAGCTAGGCAGCGCTTCGCGCAGCGCCTGCAGCAGCGCCGCCCACGCCGGGCCCTCGGGCACGACCATCTCGAAGTGACCCGCGCTCGGGATCGTCACGAGCCTGACTGACGATCCCGCCGCCGCCGCGTAGGCACGCGCCGAATCCGCAGCAACGACGCGATCGCGCTCGCCCTGGATCAGCCACACCGGCCTGTCGTTCGGCAGCAGCGCCATCGGCGACGCCTGTGCGTAGCGCAAGGGCTGCTGCTGCGGGGTTCCGCCCATCAGCGGGTCGACGGCGCTATGGCAGCTGCCCTCGGGTCCGACACGATAAGACTCGAGATCGGTGATGGCCGCCAGGCCAATGACTGCCTTGGGCGTGACCGCGTTGCTGTCACGCGAGGCGAGCCAGAGCGCCAACTGTCCCCCCGCGGAGTGACCGACGAAGGCCACGCGCTTGAGGTCCAGGGGATGGTCGAGCGCGAGCTTGCGCAAGAACTCCGTTGCCGCGCGCGCGTCGTCGAACGTGCCGGGCCAGCCGCCGCCGGTGTCGCCGACGCGGCGGTACTCGACAGTCCACGTCGCATAGCCCGCTCGCGTCAGCGCCTCGGCGAGCGGCGTCACGTGCGCGTAGTCGAAATCCGCGAGCCAGCAGCCGCCGTGCAGCAGCGCCACGGTGGGGAACGGCCCCTTGCCGCTCGGCAGGCGCAGCTCTCCGAACTGCTGCGGTCCATCGCCATAGGCAATGCGGATTCCGGCGCCGGGCAGCGGTCGCTTGGCGACGTCGTCCCAGGACAGCACCGGCTTCTCCGCCTGCGCGGCGCAGCCGGCGAGCAGCAGCACGGCCATCAAAGCGATTCTCGTCATGATCAGGTCACCTTGGTGCGACGGCGGAAACGGGATTGTCGCCATTCGCCGCTGTGCAGGATCGCGTAGAGCCGCGCCACGGCTTCCACGACGTCGGCGTAACGCAGGTACGCGGGCGCGAGCCCGAAGCGCAGGATGTCGGGCGCGCGGAAATCGCCGACGACGCCGCGCGCGATCAGCGCCTGCGTGATCGGCCAGGCGCTCGGATGCCGCAGGCAGACCTGGCTGCCGCGCCGGGCCGGCTCGCGCGGAGTGACGATGGAGAACTCCGGCAGCGTCTGCTCCACGAGGTTCATGAACAATTCTCCGAGCGCGAGGGACTTCTTGCGCAGCGCGGCGAGGTCCGTCTGCAGCAGCAGGTCCACGCCAGCCTCCAGCGCCGTCATCGCCAGGATCGGCGGCGTGCCAGCCTGGAAGCGCGCGATGCCGCGCGCCGCCGCGTATGCAGGCTCGAAATCGAACGGCCGGGCGTGGCCGAACCAGCCGGCGAGCGGCGACGACGCGCGCGCCTGGTGACGGCGCGCCACGTACAGGAACGCCGGAGCGCCGGGGCCGCCGTTCAGGTATTTGTAGCCGCAGCCCACCGCCAAGTCGACGCCGTCCTTGGCGAGCGTGAGCGGCATCGCGCCGGCGGAGTGCGCCAGATCCCACAGCACCAGCGCGCCGCGCGCATGCGCCGCGCGCGTCAGCTTGCGCAGGTCGTGCATCGCACCGCTGCGATAGTCCACGTGCGTGAGCATCAGCACGGCGACGTCGTTGCCGAGCGCGCCCTCGATCTGTGCTGCCGGAACCGCGCACACCTCCACGCCGCCCAAATGCGCGGCGAGTCCCTGCGCGATGTATTGATCAGTGGGGAAGTTGCCGCTCTCGGTGAGGATCACCCGCCGGCCCGGTCGCAGCTGCAGCGCCGCGGACAGCAGCTTGAACAGGTTCACCGAGGTCGAGTCCGCCGCCAGCGTCTCGCCGGCGCGAGCGCCGATGAGCTTGCCGATCTTGTCGCCCACGCGCTGCGGCTGATCGACCCAGCCGCGCCGGTTCCAGCCGCCGACCAGATCCGCGCCCCAGTGCCGCACGACGTCGCGCACGGCAGCGCCGGTCTGTCGCGGCAAGGCGCCGAGGGAATTGCCGTCGAGGTAGATGACGCCGCGCGGCAGCACGAATTGCCGCCGCAGCTGGCGCAGCGGGTCGTTGCGATCGAGCGCGGCGGTCGTGGCGCGGACTGGCACGGTGCGATTATGCCGGCGTCGCTTCACGCGGGCGTCAGGAAGCCCGTGCCCGGGATGACCACGTCGAAGGCGCGCTGCACCAGCCACACCGAGGCGATGCCCATGATCGCGACCGATCCGAAGCGCAGCACGCCGACCTGGTAGAAGCGCGTGCGGCGCACCAGGAAGGCCAGCGTCACGAAGGGCAGCACGATCGCCTCCTGGCCGATTTCCACGCCAAGGCTGAAGCCGCTCAGCGCGGCGGCCATCGCGCCAGCGGGCAGATCCAGGCCGGCGAGCACGCTGGCAAAGCCCAGGCCATGGATCAGGCCGAAGGCGAACGCGAGCAGCCAGGCCCGGCTGGTGACGACCGGATAGAGATTGTTCAGCGCGGCGACGATCACCGACAGCGCGATTCCCGACTCCACCAGGCGACTGGGCAGGTGGACGTAGCCGAGCACCGACAGCGTCAGCGTCGCCGAGTGCGCGACCGTGAACGCCGACACCACTTTCACCAGCTCCCACATCGAGCTCCGCAGCCGCGGCACCGGCGTCCACGCGGGCGCGCCGCGCCGTCGCAGGAGCACCGCCGGCAGCAGCAGCGAGAAGATGAACAGCAGGTGATCCGGCCCGGTCCAGATATGCCAGACACCGTTGACCGCGAAGCTCCTCGCCTGATGCCAGCGGGCGAGCTGCTGCAGGTCCAGCGCTGCGGTCGGCGCGTCCGGCCCCAGCACCGCGGCGGCGGTGCGATCACCCGCGCGCAGCGTGACGATGCCGCGGTGATATGGATCGACGTCGTCGAACAAGTGATAGTCGACGGTGACGCGGCTGGGGATCTCCTGCTCGCAGACCGCATCGAACAGCACCACGTCGTAGGCGCCGTCGGTGTGCTCGTCGATCATCTGCCCGGTCGGCCGGGTCTGGCAGGCGCGGCCGTCGCTTCGCACCACCAGCCGCGCCAGCGCGTAGCGCTCGATGACGTCGCGCTGCGCCTTGACCTCGCCCCAGGTGACGGCGCCGTCGCGGTTGCGGTCGACGTCGATGACGAAGGCGAGGTCGCGCAGGGCGATGTCCCATTGGCCGTGCAGGACGTTGGCCTGCGCCGGATCCGTGCGCAACGTGAGATACGCGTCGCTTTCCTTGTGTGCACCGGCCGCGGCCGGCCACAGCGCGCAGGCCAGCAACACGATCGCCGGAAGCTCGAGCCTGATCATGGCTGCAGCGAGCCTGCGGCGACCTGTGCCTCGCGAAGGATGCGGGCATCTTCCGGCGCACGCTGCAGCCTCCAGTTCTCCTGCGCGATGCGCAGCGCCCGGGCCGGGTCGTGCTTCAGCTGCAGCGCGAAGCGGGCTTCCTCGCGGCCGTAAAGCTCGCCGTCGCCGCGTGCGCGCAGATCGTCGAACCGCCGCGCCATCTGCGCGATGTCGACGTAGGCTTGCGGCATCTGCAAGGCAGCCTCAGCCAATACCAGCCGCAGGAACGAGGTGTCGGACTGCAGATGATCCTTCAGGAGCGCCAGCACCTCCCGCGGACGCTGCTGATCGAGCAGCAAATCGGCGTAGCCCGCTAGGAGGAAGTTGTCGCCCGGCGTCAGCAGCAAGGCGTCCCTGAAATGCGTCTCCGCCAGCGCGGCATCGCCAAAAGCCTTGGCAGCGTCGGCCAGCAGACCCTGCGCCCAGGCCTGCAATTCCGGCGCTGTGCCGGCTTGCTGCTGCAGCACCAGGGCCAGCGCGTCGTAACCGCCCCGCGCGTTTCCGGTGTCGATGGCCAGCGAAGCGATGCAGCCGGCCGCGATCAGCCGATCGCCGCTGCCGAGCAGATGCGCGCACGCGCGGCGGGCGACGGGAAGATCCCCCTGCACCTGCGCCACCGCGGCAAGCGTCAGCCAGGCCTCGTCCCGATCCGGATCGCGCCGGAGCAATTGGTCCAGCGCGCGGCGCGCGTCGGTGAATTGATGGCGGCCCTGCAGGACGATCGCGTGCGCCAGCAGCGCATCTGCGGGCACCGGCGATCCCTGCAGCCAGGGGACGATGAGCGCCTGCGCACGGCCCAGATAGCGCGCGTCGCCGGTCGCCCTGGCGTAATCGATGTACGCGCGCGCCAGCGCGATCGCGGGACCGACGTCTCGGGGACGCGACCGCACCTCTGCCTGCAGAGCCTCGAACTTCTTCACCCGTGGATCGCCCGAGGACGGCAACGTCTGCAGGATCACCGCATCGCCCGCCGGCACGTACGGCCGCGCCAGCTCGGCGGCGGACGCCGGCACCATCACCATCAGCAGCACCAGCCAGAGCGATCGCATTCTCGTCTCTTGAAAAAAAAGAACCCCGCGAGGGGGCGCGGGGTGAAAGCGCGAAGAGCCGGCATGGGGGACCGGCCCAGGGGGCGCTTAGGTGGGCGGGCAGCCCGAGTCGCCGGGGACCAGAGCGTCCACATCGATCGGCACTTCGTCGGCAACGAGCTCGACGCCGTTGATCGGCGTCGGTTGCGCGTTGTCGCAGGTCTGCGTGCCGATGAGCGCGGCGACGAACGCCGACAGCGAGGTGGTCGTTGGACCTTCGTCGTTGGCATCCTCACCGCCGTCGTTGCTGCAGGCCGCCAGGCCCGTCGTCGCCATGGCGACGACGAGCACTGCACGTCTGAGTTTCTTGATAGTCATGGTGGCTCTCCTGTTCAGCGCGACGCGACGGCCGCGGCGATGGAGCCCGGGATCGGATCGTTCAGGTACGGGAAGGCGGTGAGATAGGCCGAAGGATCCGGCCGCGCGCCGTCGTTTACGACCGCGCCCGGATTGCTCACCGTCGGCGTCGGCCCGCTGACGTCGCAGGTCTGCAGGCCGTTGGTGCCGCTCAGCGCGCCTTCCGCCACGGTCAGGGCGATGTCGACCACGTCGTCGATCGGACGGCGGCCGTTGGGGAAGCCGCCCAGATCGCAGTCCAGGAAACCGAGGTCCTTCTGGCTCGCCACCGGCGTGATGCCGACGGCGGTGTTGAGGCGCAGCATCTCGCCCGGCGTGGTGAGCATGGCCGGCGCCGTGTACTTGAACGACGCGCCGTTGACCGTTGCGGTAACGCCGGTGACGAAGGCGGCGAGCAGGTCGTTGCGCGGCGTCGCCGGGGGCGGCACGCCGAACAGCACGTTGACCAGCACCGGCAGCGTCGGATACAGCACGTAGGTGCCGAAATTGGCGACGTCGTCCTTGGGCTGGCTGGCGTTGAACTTGTCCTTCTCGGTGATGCCGATCACGACCTCGTTCACCAGCGGGCTGCCGAGGCGCGAAACCTGGGTCCAGGCGCCGCCTTGGACCGCCGCGCCCTTGCCCGACGCATTGGACGCGCTCTGCGGCGACGGGTTGAGCACGCGGCTCTGCCGCATCGACGCCGTGGTCCAGGCGCCGACGACCGGATCGCTGCCGGCGGTCAGGCAGCTGGCGGGGACTTCGAGCGCCAGCGAGGTGACGTTCTTGTCGCCAATGACGTTGGACGCCGAGTCGCGGGCGCCGAGCGGATTCAGGTTCACCTGGTCGAACACCTGGCCGAGGTTCACCACGAAGCCTTCGCTGCGCTGGCCGACGAACATCCGGCCGTTGGCGGCGCAGCCAGGGATCTTCACCTCGTAGACGAACTTGCTGGCGTAGGCCGGATAGTTCGGGATCGACTTGGTGCCGATGTTGTCGACCGGCTTGGCGAACACGGTCTCGCCGCCGGGCTTGGTCACGGGCGCTGCCGTGCCGGTGCGGCGATCACCGCGCACCAGCGTCACGGTGTAGCTCTCCGTCACGTTCAAGGCGCCGGGGGAATCGCCGCTGCCGCCGCCGATGTTTGCCAGAGGCACCTGCACGCCGCCCGCGGGCCCGCCGCTCACCGGCACCTTGCCGCCGACGACGTTGAGGCTGGGGATGTTGGCCTGACCGTAGAGATTGGTGAACCGGAACTGGAACGTGAGGTCCTCACGCGCGTCGCCGTTGTTGTCGAGGTGGATCTCGTAGAGCGCCTGGGGATCCATCGCGAAATAGTTGGGGCCGCCGTAGGCGTCCTGCAGCGGCAGGTAATTGGCGATGAGCGTGACGAAGGCCTCGCGGCCGGGCTCGTAGCTGCGGAACAGGTAGAAGTCGGAGCCGTCGACCTTGGGATGCTCGGTGATGAACGGCGCTTCGCGATGGCTGGATGCCGACGCCGACAGGGCAAGCACGGCCATCGCCAGTCCGGCGAGAATTTGGGTGCGCATTGGTTGGGTCTTCCTAAGAGGAGTGGTGCAACGCTACTTACGCGGCTGCAGCTGGATTGGATGCAGCTGCTCTTCCCGGCGCGGGGCAATGGGCTAAACTTCGGCCGCCTCGAAGAACTGCCTGGGGAGTACCCATGACTGTCAGGATCGCCGTGCTCAAAGAGGCGCGGCCCGGTGAGCGTCGCGTGGCCATGGTTCCAGCAGTCGCCGACAAGCTCGCCAAGCTCGGCGCCGAGATCAGCATGCAGACCGGCGCTGGCCTTGCCAGCAAGCTCGCCGACGCGGCCTACAAGAACGTCAAGTTCGTGGACGACACCAGAACGCTCGTCGCCGATGCCGACGTCGTCGTCGGTGTGCAGCCGCCCTCGCCCGAGATCGTCGACGCGATGAAATCCGGCGCGATCCTCATGTGCTTCGTCTACGCGCACAAGGAGGCCGACCTCACCAGGAAGCTGCGCGACAAGAACATCACCTGCTTTGCGATGGAGCTCGTTCCGCGCATCACCCGCGCGCAGGCGATGGACGCGCTCTCCTCGCAGGCCGCGCTCGCCGGCTACTACGGCGCGCTGCTCGGCGCCACACAGATCGCGCGCCTGCTGCCGATGATGACCTTCGCGGTCGGCTCGATCCGTCCGGCCAAGACGCTGGTGATGGGGCTGGGCGTCGCCGGCCTGCAGGCGCTCGCTACAGCGCGGCGTCTGGGCTCGATGACCGAAGGCTACGACGTGCGGCCCGAGACCAAGGAGCAGGCCGAGTCGCTCGGCGCCAAGTTCGTCGACACCGGCGTGGACGCACGCGGGCAGGGCGGCTACGCACGCGAGCTCACCCCCGAGGAGAAGGAGAAGGTTTCCGCGGTGGTCACCAAGCACATCCAGATGGCCGACGTGATCATCACCACCGCCGCGATCCCGGGTCGTCCCTCGCCCAAGCTCATCAGCAAGGCGCAGGTCGACGGCATGAAAGCCGGCGCCGTGATCATCGACCTCGCCGCCGAAGGCGGCGGCAACTGCGAGTACTCGAAAGCCGGGCGAGACCGTGCAGGTCGGACAGGTCACCATCGCGGCGCCGCTCAACGTGCCGTCGATGCTCGCCGAGCACGCCAGCGAGCTCTACGCCAAGAACCAGTACAACCTGTTCGAGCTGATGATCAAGGACAAGGTGCTCAAGCTCGACTGGACCGACGAGGTCGTGGCCAAGACCTGTCTCACGCACGAAGGGCAGATCAAGAACGAAGCGGCGAAGAAAGCCGTGGAAGGGGGCTAAGACATGGACGCAACCACGGTCATCACCGGTTTTGCCGCGCTCTACATCTTCATGCTGGCGGCGTTCACCGGCTACGAGATCATCGGCCGCGTGCCGGCGATCCTGCACACGCCGCTGATGTCGGGCTCCAACTTCATCCACGGCGTGGTCGTGGTCGGCGCGATGTACGCGCTCGGCAACGCGCACAGCGTGCTTGAGCAGGTGCTGGGCTTCGTCGCCGTATTACTCGGCGCCGGCAACGCCGCCGGCGGCTACGTGGTGACCGAGCGCATGCTCGGCATGTTCAAGTCGTCCAAGCCTGCAGACGCGAAGAAATAGGAGGCCGGCGATGAATCTGCTGATCCAGCTGTCCTACTTCGCCGCCGCCTTCCTGTTCATCTTCGGGCTCAAGCGCATGTCCTCGCCGGTGACGGCGCGCAGCGGCATCGTCTGGGCCGGCGTCGGCATGGTGGTCGCCGTGCTGGTGAGCCTGGCCTTCGCCCGGCGGGACAACCCGCACTTCGGCGTCAACCTCACGCTGATCCTGATCGCGCTCGCGGTCGGCAATGCCTGGGCCTGGTGGCAGGGCAAGCGCGTAGCGATGACGGCGATGCCGCAGATGGTGGCGCTGTTCAACGGCATGGGCGGCGGCTCGGCGGCGCTGATCGCCGCGGCCGAGCTCTACAGCGCGCACACGCAGGGCTACGTCGACCAGACCATGGCGCTCCTGGGCCTTCTGATCGGCGCGGTGTCGTTCTCCGGCTCGATCATCGCCTGGGCCAAGCTCGACGGGAAAATGAACCGCTCGATCCGCTTCAGCGGCCAGAAGATGGTCAACGCCATCGTGCTGCTGTCGACGCTGGCGATCGGCGTGACCATCCTCGCCTGGCTGTCCGACTTCAGCGTCACCCTGTTCCTGCTCGGCGCGCTGGCCTTCGGCGTGCTGATGACGGTGCCCATCGGCGGCGCCGACATGCCGGTGGTGATCTCGCTCTACAACGCCTTCACCGGCATGGCTGTCGGCCTGGAAGGCTTCGTGCTGCAGAACCCGGCGATGATCATCGCGGGCGTCCTCGTCGGCTCCGCCGGCACGCTGCTGACGATCCTCATGGCAAAAGCCATGAACCGCTCGATCCCCAACATCCTGTTCTCCAACTTCGGCGAGACCGACGTCGCCGGCGGCGAGATCAAGGGGACGATGAAATCGGCCGAGGCCTCCGACGCCGCGGTGGCGATGAAGTACGCGAGCAAGGTGATCATCGCGCCGGGCTACGGCCTGGCCGTGGCGCAGGCGCAGCACAAGCTCTACGAGTTCGTGAAGCTGCTGCAGGCCGCGGGCGTCGACGTGAAGTTTGCGATCCACCCGGTGGCGGGCCGCATGCCCGGCCACATGAACGTGCTGCTGGCCGAGGCCGGCGTGCCCTACGACATCATCCACGACATGGAAGACGTCAACGGCGAGTTCAAGGAAGCCGACGTCGCCATCGTCGTCGGCGCCAACGACACCGTGAACCCGGCGGCGCGCACCAACAAGACCTCGCCGATCTACGGCATGCCGATCCTCAACGTCGACCAGGCCAAGCAGGTCTACGTGATCAAGCGCGGACAGGGCAAGGGCTACTCGGGCGTCGAGAACGAGCTGTTCTTCGCCGAGAACTGCGCGCTGGTCTACGGCGACGCGCAGAAGGTGATGGTGGCGATGATCCAGTCGCTCAAGGAACTGGGCTGAAGTCGCGGTCGGGATTGAAGTCGCGCGGCGGGCTCGCGTCCTCGTCCTCCTCCTCCGGCATCGGCGGCTCGTACGGGCTGATGTAATTCCCCTCGTCCACCGGCGCCTCGCGGCGGCTCTCGTAATCGCGGGAGCTCTCCGGGACCGGCGGGCTTTCGCGGTATTCCGGATATTCCTGATATCGATACTCCGGCGGCTCCGCGCGCTCGGGCTCGGGATCGCGGGGCTCGTCGGCCATCGGATCGGGGTAGGACCACTCCTGCAGGCGCGGCTCTGACCGCGGGGGCGGCGGCGGCAGGTCGGTGAACACCGGCGCGTCCGGCGCCTGCTCCAGCGGCTTGGGCACGGGCAAGGGCCCGGCCGCGGGCTTGGAAGGATCCTCGGCGATGACGAAGCGCAACTTGCCGATGAGCTGTCCGCTCTCGGTGACGACGCGGACGTTCCAGCGTCCCTTGGCGCCGCTGAATCCGGTCTTGTGGGTCCAGGCGCGATAGCCGTCCTCGCGGCCGCCGATGATCTCCAGCGGCACGCTGACGATCCGCCGCCCGCCCTGATACCACTCGTGAAACACGCGCTCGTGCAGGCCGCGCGGCGCGACGATCGCGGTGTAGGCGTACACGCCGCGCTCGACGGCCAGGGCCGGGTCGATGCGCCGCGTGTCCATGCCGGGAACCCGGTGCTTGGTGTCGATCACGGTGGTGATCGTCGCGTCGCCGAGCCACAGCGTCGCCGGCGGCACCAGGCTGCGCCCGACCCAGGCCAGCCCCGCCAGCGCCAGCGCGCCGCCGAACAGGTACCAGCCGATCGGCCGGCCGTCGCGGTCGGGCGGCTCGCCCAGGCTCGGCGCAGCGAACAGCACGATCGCGCCGGCGGAGAGCGCCAGCGTCTGCGCCGTCGTCAGCTGCAGCAGCAGCGGCAGCGCCACCAGCATGACCACGTACGACGCCAGCGCGTGGAAGCCCAGGTACAGCCAGCGCCGCCGGACGATCTGTCCGAAGTACAGTGGATCCCACATCGAGCAGGCCGCGGCGACGATGACGAGGGTGGTGAACACGGCCTGGCTCGATTGCCAGCTGGTGGTCTGCAGCAGGAACGGCAGCGTGAAGAAGAACGCCTCCTGGTGCGTCTGCTGGGTGATGAAACGCAGCAGCGACGGCGCCAGCTTCAGGCGCCTGGGCACCAGCACTTCGACGACGCTGAACAGCCAGGTCGCCAGGAGCAGCACCGCCAGCCAGCGCGCCAGGCCCTCGCTGCGCTGGATCAGCATGAAGCTGGCCACGCCCAGGCCGAACGACAGCGGCGCCAGCAGGAAGCGGTGCCGGTGCAGGCCCTCGTGTACGCGCTGCATCACGCCCCGAGCCGGGACGGCGCGCTCCGGCAGTGGCTGGTTCATGCGCAGGATGCGCCCGCGACGGACGCGTGCGACGATGCGGCGGCCTCGAGTCGGAGATGGCGATGAGCAAATCCACGAGCGATGCGCCGCCGGTCACCGGCGGCTGCCAGTGCGGAGCGGTGCGCTACGCCGCGCACGCGCCGCTGCAGAAAATCCACCTGTGCCATTGCCGCATGTGCCAGCGCGCCGTCGGCAACGTGTTCGCGGCGCTGGCCGGCGTGCCCAAGGACAAGCTCGCGTGGACCGCGGGCCAGCCCAGCGCCTACGCCTCCTCGTCGCTGGCCAAGCGCGGGTTCTGCGCCCGATGCGGCACGCCGCTCACCTTCGCTTACGACGAGGCGTCGCGGATCTATGTGACCATCGGCAGCCTCGACGATCCGGCGGCGGCCGTGCCCGAGATCCAGTACGGCGTCGAGAGCCAGCTGCCGTGGCTGCACGTCAACGCCGACCTGCCGCGCGAGGAAACGGCGAAGAACGAGAAGCTCGCGCAGATGACCGTGTTCCAGTTCGGCGGGACCCTGAGCCATGGCTGAGCGCAGGAAGGCACCGATCTCGGATGACGCGGTGAAGCGGGCCACGGGCAGGACCTGGAAGGAGTGGTTCAGCCTTTTGGACAAGCAGGAAGCGCAAAAGCTCGCACATCGCGACATCGCCGCGTTGCTGAGCAGCAAATACCTGGACTCCGGCTGGTGGTCGCAGATGGTCGCCGTGACCTACGAGCGCGCGCGCGGACTGCGTGAGCTGCACCAGACCGCCGACGGCTTCGTGGCGCACGTCAACAAGACCTTCAACGTCTCGCTCGACCGGCTCTACGACGCCTGGAAGGACCTGGATTCCCGCACCAACTGGCTGGCGGCGCAGGGCATCGAGGTGACGCGCCAGTCGGTCAACAAGTCGATGCGGATGATCTGGAGCGACGGCGTCAGCCGCGTGCTTGTCAGCTTCCAGGGCAAGGGCAACGGCAAGGCCGCCGTCTCCGTGGAGCACAGCAAGCTCGAATCCGCGGCCGACGTCGCCAAGGCCAAGGCCGACTGGAAGGAATCGCTGAGCCAGCTGCAGAAGAAGCTCGCGCAGTACCGGCTGACCCATGGACGCCCCGGCGCAGCGCGGCTTCCGCTATTACGACTTCTGCGTCGCCGGCATGGTCGCCGTGCTGCTGTGCTCCAACCTCATCGGCCCGGCCAAGGTTTGCGCGATCACGCTGCCGCTGATCGGCCTGGTCAGCTTCGGCGCCGGCAATCTCTTCTTCCCGATCAGCTACATCTTCGGCGACGTGCTGACCGAGGTTTACGGCTACGCCCGCGCCCGGCGCGCGATCTGGGCCGGCTTCGGCGCGATGCTGTTCGCGACCTTCATGTCGTGGGTGATCCTGCACATGCCAGCGGCCGACACCGACTACAACCGGGTGCTGCAGCCGGCGCTCGAGACGGCGTTCGGCACCACCGGGCGCATCGTGCTCGCCAGCATCTGCGCCTACTGGGTCGGCGACTTCGTCAACTCGTTCGTGCTGGCGCGGATGAAGGTGTGGACCGAGGGGCGGCACCTGTGGACGCGCACCATCGGCTCGACCCTCTGCGGACAGGCGCTGGATTCCGCGATCTTCTATCCGCTGGCCTTCTACGGCCTGTGGACGCACGACACGCTGCTCGCCGTGATGGTCTTCAACTTCGCCTTCAAGGTCGGCGTCGAGGTGGTGTTCACGCCGGTGACCTACTTCGTGGTCGGCCGCCTGAAGCGCGCCGAGAACGTCGACATCTACGATCGGCAGACCAACTTCAGCCCGTTCACCCTGCGGGACTGACCCGTCGTGTCATCGCCAGCCGGCAGCTGACGATGCCGGCGAGCACGATCGCGCCGCCGATCGCCTGCAGCGCGCCGAAGCGCTCGGAGAGCAGCAGCCACGCGAAGACCGTCGCCGCAACCGGCTGCAGCAGCAGGCTCACGGCGGAGAACGACGCCGGCAGGTGCGCCATCGAGTAGGCGATCAGCCCCTGGCCACCGACGTGCGACAGCCAGGCCATGCCCAGAAGGATCAGCCAGCCGTGCAGCGACTGCGGCCACAGTGACTCGCCCAAGAGCAGCACGATCGGCAAGAGCGCGACGGTGCAGGCCAGCGTGGTCCACCACATCACCTCCACCACCGCGCGGCTCTGGCGCAGGCGCGACACGCCGAGCAGATAGCCCGCGTAGAACATCGCGGTGGTCACGCCGAGCAGGTCGCCCAGCACCGTCTCGCGGCTGATGCCGAAGCTGTTGGACATCAGCACCGCAGCGCCGGCGAGCGCCAGCGCCAGGCCCGCGACGAAGAAGCGCGAGACGCGCTCGCGGAACAGCACGAAGGCGCCGAGCGTGACGAACACCGGCGCGAGGTTCGCGAGCAAGGTTGAGTTGGCCACCGAGGTGAAGCGGATCGACTGGTGCCAGGTGGCGAGGTCGGCGGCGAAGAACAGGCCCGCCAGCCACAGCCAGCCGATGGCCGCCGTCGACCCGCGGCGATGGGTGCGACCGCGCAGCCACAATGGCAGCAGAACCGGAAGCGCCAGGGCGGTGCGCCAGAAGGCGGCGGCGGTGTAGCCCACGTCCACCAGGCGCACGAAGATCGGGGCAAACCCGATCAGCACGGCGCCGGTGAGGAGGGCCAGGAGCGCCTGGCGGTCGGTGTGCATGCGGCCGATTATGGGGACCGGGGGGTGCGCCCGCCCGTCCGTTTATGCACAGTGCATCGGATGCGCCCTCTTGCAAACCCCTCCAAATGGGGTCAAAAAGCAGTACCCGCCAACTAGTGCAAATGCTTAACTGCGCATAGGTTATTGCCTGTTTCCCCACGCCACCGCCGCAGTGCCGCATCCGTGCCTGCTTGACACTCCTGGAATGCCCCTTCTATCCCCAAAGTTATTCACAGATCGGTCGACATGACGCGCCTGCTCGTCTCCGTCGCCGTGCCGACGCCGCTGCGGCAGACGTTTGACTATTTTGTGCCCATTTCGGCCGCCCCCCCTCTTGCGCCGGGCGCGCGAGTGCGCATCGCCTTCGGGCGGCGAAAACTCGTCGGCATCGCGACCTCGGCGCCGCGCCCGGCCACGGGCTCGGACGCGCGTGATTACAAGCCGATCGAGGACGTGCTCGACGACGGCCCGCTGCTGCCGCCGGACCTGCTGGCGCTGTGCCACTTCGCCGCGGACTATTACCAGCATCCGCCCGGAGAGGTGTTCGCCACGGCGCTGCCGGGGCTTCTGCGCCGCGGCGGGCCGGCGCTGATGAAGCGGGAGCGACAGCTGCGCATCACCGCGCGGGGTCGCGAAGCGCTCGTGACGATGCCGACGCGCGCCACCCAGCTGCGCAGGCTGCTCGCGGCGCTGGCTGCTTCGGAAACCGTAGCGTTGCGCGGCGCCGCCGTGCGCCGCGCGCTGCGCGAGGGCTGGGTCGAGGCGGTCGCGGTAGCGCCCGCAGCGCAGGCCGGGACCGAGCAGCCGCCGACGCCGACATCCGAGCAGGCGCAGGCGCTCCGCGCGCTGGAGGCGGATCCGCCGGGATTCGCCGTGACGCTGCTGCAGGGCGTGACCGGCAGCGGCAAGACCGAGGTCTACCTGCAGCGCATCGCCGAGCTCGTGCGCAACGGCAAGCAGGCGCTGGTGCTGGCGCCGGAGATCGGCCTCACGCCGCAGCTGGTCGAGCGCTTCCAGCGCCGGCTCGGCTCCACCGTCGCCGCGTTCCATTCGGGGATGAGCGAGACCGAGCGCACGCAGAGCTGGCTGCGCGCGCGCTCGGGCGAGGCCGGCGTCGTCATCGGCACGCGCTCTGCGGTGTTCGTGCCGTTCGCGCGGCTGGGGCTGGTGGTGGTCGACGAGGAGCACGACACCTCCTACAAGCAGCAGGACGGGCTTCGCTACTCTGCGCGCGACCTTGCGATCTGGCGCGCGCGCCACGCCGGCATACCGGCGATCCTGGGCAGCGCGACGCCCTCACTGGAATCGCTGCAGCACGCGCGCAGCGGCCGCTACCGGCACCTGCACCTGCGCAAGCGATCGAGCGACGAGGCGCCGCCGCAGATCCAGCTGCTCGACGTGCGCACGCGGCCGCTGGAAGGCGGGCTGTCGCCGCCGCTGCTGGAAGCGGTGGAGCGCCACGTCGGCGCCGGCGGCCAGGTGCTGCTGTTCCTCAATCGTCGCGGCTACGCGCCGACGCTCTTGTGCGAAGCCTGCGGCTGGATCGCGGCGTGCAAGCGCTGCGACGCGCGGCTGTCGATGCATCGCTACGGCGCGCGCCTGGTGTGTCACCACTGCGGCGCGCAGAGCGCCGCGCCGAAAGCATGCCCCAGCTGCGCGGCGACGGACTTGAAGCCGTTGGGTCAGGGCACCGAGCGCGTCGAGCAGACGCTGCGCGAGCGCTTCCCGCAGATGCGGGTCGAGCGCATGGACTCCGACCGGCTGGCCAAGGCCGGCGAATTGCAGCGCCTGCTCGCCGATATCGGCTCCGGCGCCGTGCAGGTGCTGGTAGGGACGCAGTTGCTGGCCAAGGGCCACGACTTCACGCGGCTGTCGCTGGTGGGCATCGTCTCCGCCGATCAGGCGCTGTACGGCTCCGACTTCCGCGCGCTGGAGCGCGTCGGCCAGATCATCACGCAGGTCGCGGGCCGCGCGGGGCGCTCGGGCGGACCGGCACAGGTGATCCTGCAGACGCGCGAGCCATCGCATCCGATGCTCAAGCTGCTGCTGTCGAAAGGCTACGACGGATTGTGCGAGGCGCTGCTGCAAGAGCGGCAGAGCCTGCAGATGCCGCCGTTCGCGCATCTGGCGCTGCTGCGTGCCGAGTCGGTGGCGCCGGCGGCGGCGCTGGAGTTCCTCGCCGCGGCGCGCAAGCGCATCGGAGCGCCGAGCCGGATGCGGGTCGGCGAGCCGGTGGCCTCGCCGATGGAGCGGCGCGCTGGGCGCTATCGCGCGCAGTTGCTGCTGCAGTCGGCGACGCGGCCGCCGTTGCAGAAGCTGCTGTCGGAGTGCCTGCCGCAGATCGAGCAGCTGCCCGAAGCGCGACGCGTGCGCTGGTCGGTCGACGTCGATCCGGCGGATCTGTTCTGAAAATCCAGGCGCGCGCGGCGCGTCCACCACGGTAGAATCCGCGCCCCATGAAACCCCACCTCCAAGACCTCGTTCGGCAAGCCGTGGTCGCTGCCTTCGGCGAGGGCGTCGCGCCCGCCACGATCAACATCGACGCGACCAAGGACGCCAAGCACGGCGACTTCGCCACCAACGTGGCGCTGGCGCTGGCCAAGTCCCTGGGCAAGCCGCCGCGCGCAGTGGCCGAGGCGCTGGTCGCTCACCTGCCCGTGTCGCCGCAGGTGACCAAGGTGGAGATCGCCGGACCGGGCTTCATCAACTTCTTCCTGGGGCGCGACGCGTTTCAATCCGTCGTGCGCGACGTGCTCGCCGCGGGCACGAACTTCGGCCGCGTCGCGCCGCAGGCCGACAAGCGCGTGATGGTGGAGTTCGTGTCGGCGAACCCGACCGGGCCGCTGCACGTCGGGCACGGCCGCGGCGCCGCTTACGGCGACAGCCTCGCCAACATCCTGGCCGCCACCGGCTGGAACGTCCTGCGCGAGTACTACGTCAACGACGCAGGCCGGCAGGTCGACGTGCTCGCGGTGAGCGCCTGGCTGCGCTACCTGGAGCTGCTCGGCGAGACCGTGAAGATCCCGGCGCGCGGCTACCCGGGAAATTACCTGCGCGCCACCGCCGACAAGCTCGCCGCCGAGCACGGGCGCAGGTTCTTCCAACCGGCGACAGGGATTTTTTCCGGCCTGCCGGAGGAGCCGGTCGCCGCCGAAGGCGCGAGCGACGAGGAGAAGGACCGGGTCAAGGCCGGGCAGGAGGCGTACCTCGAGGCGCTGATCGCGCGCGTGCGCCAGCTCCTCGGCGCGGACTACGCGACGGTGCAGCGCCTGGCCGTGGCCGATCAGCTCGCCGGCATCCGCGCCACGCTCGACGGCTTCGGCGTGCGCTTCGACCGCTGGTATTCGGAGCGCGAGCTGGTGGAGTCCGGCGCGGCGGACAAGGCGCGCGGCGAGCTGCGCGCCTCCGGGCACACCTACGAGAAGGACGGGGCGCTGTGGTTCCGCACGTCCGAGCGCGGCGACGACAAGGACCGCGTGCTGGTGCGCGCCAACGGCACCGCCACCTACTTCGGCAACGACCTGGCCTACCACGTCGACAAGATGCAGCGCGGCGGACAGCTGATCAACGTCTGGGGCGCCGATCACCACGGCCTGCTGGCGCGCATCCGCGCGGCCATGGAGCTCCTCACCGGGCGGACCGACGTCCTGCACGTGACCATCTTCCAGTTCGTGACGCTGTCTTCCGGACGCATGGGCAAGCGCAGCGGCAACTTCGTCACGCTGCAGGATCTCATCAGTGAAGCCGGCACCGACGCGACGCGGTTCTTCTACCTGATGCGCTCGCACGACCAGCACCTGGAGTTCGACATCGACCTGGCGCGCGAGCGCAGCACCGAGAACCCTGTGTTCTACGTGCAGTACGCGCACGCGCGTATCTGCAGCGTGTTCGCGCAGCTGGCCGAGCGTGGCGGCACCTGGCAGCAGGAAGCGGGCCTTGCGGCGCTGCCGCGCCTGGACAACGAGCACGAGAAAGCATTGCTCGCAGCGCTGGCACGCTACCCCGAGGTGCTGCGCGCTGCCGCCGCCAATCACGCGCCGCACACGCTGGCGTTCTATCTGAAGAACGAGCTCGCCGACGCGCTGCACAGCTACTACAACGCGCACCGCTTCCTGCTCGACGACGCCGAGCTGCAGGCGGCGCGCCTGGCGCTGATCGCGGCGACGCGCGTGGTCCTGGCCAACGGCCTTGGCATACTCGGCGTCTCCGCTCCGCAGCAGATGAGCGCCAAGGACGACGCGCCCTAGATGTCCCGCGACTACGCCAACCGCAAGCCCGCCGCATCGCGCCAAGCCCGCAATCGCGGCGCGGTCCCAAGCTGGCTGTGGGCCCTCGGTGGCCTGTCGCTCGGCCTGGCCGTCGCCGCATTCGTCTACATCGGCCGACCGGTCGCGCGGCCGCCTGGCGCCGCGCCCGCCGTCGTCGCGGTCGAGGCCAAGAAGCCGGTACCGGTCCCGCCCAAGGAGCCGACCCGCTTCTCGTTCTACGAGATGCTGCCCAGCTACGAGGTGGTGATCCCCGGAGCCAAGTCCGAGAAAGGCAAGGACACGGCGCCGGCGATCGCCCAGCCCGGCGAGTACATCATCCAGGTGGGATCATTCCGCTCGCGCGCGGAGGCCGATTCGCAGAAAGCCAAGCTCGCGCTGGTGGGCATCGAGTCCCGCGTGGAGCAGGTGACGATCGACGACAAGGACACCTGGTTCCGCGTGCGCATCGGGCCGGAGAAGGACCAGGCCAAGGTGCAGGCGCTGCTGGCGCGCCTGGCGGAGAACTCCATTCAGAGCTATCTCGTCAAGGTCAAAAAATAATCGCTGACCGCTGCGCATTGCACTGTCGACGCACGGCACCTCTTGCAGTTTGCAGCCCCCGCAACCCTGCGCTTGTCTGTCCGCTGACGGACTTAAAGCCAGAATCCCTGTGGCACAGCACTTGCCAGTGCTGTCAGACAACAAACGTCTTGGGGGGAGCCCGTGCAAACGCGGCCGAAGGTCCTGATCGTCGCTGCAGAAGCCTATCCGCTGGCCAAGACCGGCGGCCTGGCGGACGTCGTGTCCGCCCTGCCGCAGGCGCTGGCGCGCTTCGACACCGACGTGCGGCTGCTGCTGCCGGCGTATCCATCCGCGCTCGACCAGTTGGAGGCGCCGCGCACCGTCGCCGACCTTGGCACCATCGCCGGCGCGCCCGTGAGCCTGGTCGCCGGCCGCACGAGCACGGGCATGCCGGTGTACCTGGTGGTGAGCGCGCCGCTCTATCAGCGCGGCGGCACGCCGTATTCGGACGACAACGGCATCGACTGGCCGGACAACGCGCGCCGCTTCGGGGTGCTCTCGCACGCCGCCGCCCGCGTGGGCCTCGGCAATGCCGGCCTGGACTGGCAGCCCGACGTCGTGCACTGCCATGACTGGCACGCGGGCCTGACACCGCTGCTGATCGGCTTCGCGCCGCACCCGCGCCCGCGCACCGTCTTCACCATCCACAACGCCGCCTTCGCCGGCAAGTTCGGCTTCGACGTGCTCGGCGGGCTCGACATCCCCACCGCGGCGATGGGCGTCGACGGCGCGGAGTTCTACGGCAGCTTCTCGTACCTGAAAGCCGGCATCCGCTACGCCGACAAGATCACCACCGTGTCGCCGACCTACGCGCGCGAGATCTGCACGCCTGAGTTCGGCTGCGGCTTCGACGGCCTGCTGCGCGCCCGCGCCGGCGACCTCGTCGGCATCATGAACGGCATCGATCAGGAGCTGTGGAACCCGGCCAGCGACGTGCATCTGGCGCAGCGCTACTCGCGCGCCGATTGCGGCGGCAAGGACGCCTGCAAGGCGCAGCTGCAGGCCGAGCTGGGCCTGAAGGTCGATGCCAACGCGCCGCTGGCGGTGTTCATCAGCCGCATCACGCCGCAGAAGATGGCCGACGTGGTGCTCGACGCGCTGCCGGAGATGATGGGCGCCACCCCGAACCTGCAGTTCGCGCTGCTGGGCCGCGGCGATCGCGATCTGGAAGCCGGATTCCAGCGGGCGGCGCAGGCTTATCCGGGCCGAGCCTCGGTGCGCATCGACTATTCCGAGCAGATGGCGCATCGCCTGCACGGCGGCGGCGACATCCTGGTGCACGGCTCGCGCTTCGAGCCCTGCGGCCTGACGCAGCTCTACGCCATGCGCTACGGCACGCTGCCGCTGGTGCGGCGCGTCGGCGGGCTGGCCGACAGCGTGGCCGACGCAGACGCGCACGACGACACCGCGCGCGGCACCGGCTACGTGTTCGACGAGGCCAGCCGCGGCGGACTGCTGGGTGCGCTGCGGCGCTGCGTGGCCACATACCAATCCTCGACGCAGCGCTGGCGGCAGCTGCAGCACAACGCCATGGCCAGCGACTTCAGCTGGCGCGGCTCGGCGCAGAAATACCTGGGCCTCTACGCGTCCGAGGCCGCGCCGCTCATGCAGGCGGCGTAACGCCGAGCCGCGCGGTGTCGAGCAGGTAGTAGTCGCGCAGGAGGGCGTAGAGCTCCGGGTGATGGCGCTGCAACGCAGCGCCGCGCTGGAAGTACGCCTCGGTCGCCACCGCGAAGAACTCCGCCGGGCTTTGCGCGCCGTAAGGGTCCAGCACCGGCGGCCGTCGGTGCCGCTGCAGCCGCTCGTACTCCGTGCGCATCACGTGCGCCCAGCGCGCCGCATCGACTTGCGTGGGCGCGCCTTCGGCGCCGCCCTTGTGATCGTCCAGCTGGTGCGCGAACTCGTGCGCCACGACGTTGACGTCGCCGCCGTCGAGCCCGGCCTCCACGTCGGGCCACGACAGGATCACCCGGTCGCCGCCCCAGGATTCGCCGATGCGCTCCTCGGCCTCGTCCCACACCAGGCCATGCTCATCCTGGATCCCGGGCACCAGGAACGCGCCGGGATACACCAGCACGCTGCGCAGACGCGGGAACACCGGCGCCTGCGGCCGCAGGATCAGCAGGCAGGCGAGCGCCGCGATCAGCGCGCGCATCTCGTCGTCGAGCGCAAGACCGGCGCAGCCGACGAAGCGCTTGCTCGACAGGAACTCCGACACGCGCCGGAAATACGCGGGCCGCTGCGCGGCGTCGAGCAGCTGCACCTGCGGCACGCGCTGCGCGATCAGGCCTTCGATCATGGCAAGTGAATGCAACCCAATGGATCGGCTATTGTCTGTTGAAGGCCCTACGCACACCAACGCGCTTCGATCCGCCTGCCATGAGCGTGACCACGTTCGTTCTGGAGCTGCGCCCGAGGATCCCGCCCAAGCTCTCGCGCCTGCCCGAGCTCGCCGGCAATCTCGCGTACTCGTGGGACTCGGACATCCGGGGCCTGTTCTGGCGGCTCGACCGCGAGCTGTGGTCCGCGTGCGGCAACAACCCCAAGCTGTTCCTGCGCCGCGTCGCCCAGGGCAAGCTCGACCGCGCCGCCGAGGACCGCGACTTCCTGGAGGACTACAGCCGCGCGCTGGCGTCGCTGGACGCGTACCTTGCGGCGGCCCCGCGTCCGGAGATCGCCCAGCACCTGGATCCCGATCACGACCTCGTCGCCTACTTCTGCGCCGAGTTCGGGCTGCACGAGAGCCTGCCGATCTATTCGGGCGGCCTGGGCATCCTCGCCGGCGATCACTGCAAGGCCGCGAGCGATCTTGGCGTTCCCTTCGTCGCCGTCGGGCTTTTGTATCGCCAGGGCTATTTCACCCAGACCATCGACGCGCACGGCAAGCAGCACGCGCACGCCCATGCGTCGGACTTCGCCGACCTGCCGGTGCAGGCCTGCGTCGACGGCAGCGGCGCCGAGCTGCGCGTGCGCGCCGAGATCGGCGAGCGCACCGTGCAGCTGCGCCTCTGGCAGGCGCGCGTCGGCCGCGTGCGGCTGTACCTGCTGGATGCCGACGTGCCCGAGAACGAGCCGGCCGATCGCGCCATCACCCACCAGCTCTACGGCGGCGACGCCGACACGCGCATCCGTCAGGAGATGGTGCTGGGCGTCGGCGGCTTGCGCGCGCTGCGCCTGCTGGGCTTGAAACCGACGGTGTTCCACATGAACGAGGGCCATGCCGCCTTCCTCATCCTGGAGCGCCTGCGCGAGGAGATCTCCGGCGGCCGCGACTTCGACACGGCGCTGGAGCTGGTCGCCGGCAGCCAGGTGTTCACCACGCACACGCCGGTCCCGTCGGGCCACGACGTCTTCCACAATCCGCAGCTGCGAGCGCTGCTGCAGCCGCTTCTGCGCCAGCTCGGCGTCGGCGAGGAGCGCTTCCTGGGCCTGGGCACCGGCGAGGCCATGGCCGACCTGCAGCACGGCCGCTTCAACATGACCACGTTCGCGCTGCGCGGCAGCCGCTTCCACAACGGCGTGTCCAAGATCCACGGGCGCGTGGCGCGCAAGATGGAGCGCGGCCTGTGGCCGCAGCTGGCGGCGCGCGATGTGCCGATCCGCCACGTCACCAACGGCGTGCACCTGCACACGTTCCTCGCCGGCGCCTGGACGCGGCTGTTCCACGAGAGCTTCCGCGACTGGCGCGAGCGCCTGCTCGACGCCGATTACTGGCGCCGCATCGACAACATCCCGCACGAGCGCTTCTGCGCCGTGCGCCGCGAGCTCAAGCACGGGATGCTGCGCGAGGTGGCGCGGCGCCTGCAGCGGCAGCTGCGCCGCAACGAGGTGCCCGACGCCATCATCGGCCGCACGCTGCGCCACGTCGCCGACGCGGACAGCGCGACGCTGGTGCTCGGCTTCGCCCGCCGCTTCGCCACCTACAAGCGCGCGACGCTGCTGCTCACCGACGAGGCGCGGCTGTCGCGGATCCTCAACGACCCGCAGCGCCCGGCGATCCTGATCTTCGCGGGCAAGGCGCACCCGCGCGACATGCCGGGGCAGGCGCTGATCCAGCGGCTCTACGAGACCAGCCAGAAGCCGGAGTTCGTCGGCCGGCTGCTGGTGCTGGAGGGTTACGACATGTGGCTGGCGCGCCACCTGGTGCGCGGCTGCGACGTCTGGCTCAACAACCCCGAGTACCCGCTGGAGGCCAGCGGCACCAGCGGCGAGAAGGCCGGCATCAACGGCGTGGTCAACGTGTCGGTGCTCGACGGCTGGTGGGACGAGGGTTATGTGGCCAACGGCCCGGACGGGCCCAATGGCTTCGCCGTGGAGCCGGTGGACCCGCGGTACTGGGCGCACCTGCACGACGACGAAGCCGCGCGCCGCCGCCGCGACGAGGAGGAGTGCCGCCAGCTGCTGGACATCGTCGAGCATCAGGTGGCGCCGCTGTATTACGGCGCGCAGAACGCCGGCTACGCGCCGGAATGGATCCGCATCGCCCGGAACTCGATGAAGACGATGATCCCCCGCTACAACTCTGCGCGCATGGTCATGGACTACGTGCGCGACTTCTATGGTCCCGCCGCGCGACAGACGCGGCGGCTTCCGGTCGACGGCGCCGCGCAGGCGCTGGCGCAATGGAAGCGCAGGGTGCGCGATGCCTGGGCCGGCGTGCGCCTGCGGCTGGTCGAGCCGCCGCCGCCATCGCTGGATCACGGCGAGCGCCTGAAGCTCAAGGCGCTGGTGCAGCTCAACGGCCTTGCCGCCGGCGACGTCGCAGTCGAGTGCGTGCTGGGGCACGCCGACGCCAGCAGCAAGTTCTCCACCGACTGCATCATGGCGCTGCAGCCGGCGGAATCCTCGGCTGAAGGCACGATCTTCTCAGGCGATCTCGAACCCTTGTCGGGACTGCAGCAGCTGCGGCTGCGCGTGCGCCCGGCCAACGCGCTGCAATCTCATCCGCTGGAGCTGGGCCTGGTCGTCTGGGCCTGACGACCGGCGGTCAACAGCGCCACCGGCCAGGTCTGCAAGAGGTCGGCCAGCCGAAAAACTTCGCCGGCGATCGGCTGCTCGTGCAATGCGTCGATCCAATCACGGCGTGCCATGGCAGTCGGCAGCCGCACGCGCGTATCGCCCCAGCGCTCGGGCGTCACGCGAGGAGCGTCGGCCTGCACCAGAGCGGCACAGCAGCGCGGCACGATCACCAGCAGCGTCGACGTCGCATCGGCGCGCACGAATCCCACGACTCGATCGGCGTGCTCGCCCTCGAACGCGAGCGGTTCGTAGCGGCCGCGCGCGAACAGGTTCGGCAGGCGCTGGCGCAGCCGCAGCGTGCGCGCGATCAGCTGCTGCTTGATGCGACCGTCGCGCCAGCGCTGCATCAGGGACGCGGCATCGTCACTGCGCGCCAGCGCCGCTGCGCGCGCAGTCCAGTCCACCGGCTGGCGATTGTCCGGATCGACCAGCGAGAAGTCCCACCAGTCCGTGCCCTGGTATAGGTCCGGCACGCCGGGGGTGGTCATGCGCAGCAGCGTCTGCGCCAGGCCGTTGAGCGCGCCGGCGGGCGCGATCGCGTCGACCAGCGCGCGGACCTGGGCCAGGAACGCGGCGGACTGCGCGGGGGCGAGCAGCCGCTCCAGGAACGCCTTGCACGCCGCTTCGTAGGCGAGGTTGGGCTCGATCCAGCTGCTGCGCAGCTTGGCTTCGCGCACCGCTTTCTGCAGCCAGCCCCACAGCCGCTCGGCGAGCCGTTGCAGACCGTCGGTGTCGGTGGGCGCGAGGTCCAGGGGCCAGGCGCCGACGAGCATCTGATAGAGCATGTACTCGTCGGCGGGCCCGGGCGCGCCTTCGCCATCGACGACGATGCGTGATGCAGCGTTGCCCGCGGTCCAGTCGCGCACCGCCTGCTCCCAGCGCTGCGGCATCTCGGAGAGGACGGCCAGGCGCGCGCGCAAATCCTCGCCGCGCTTGTGGTCGTGCGTAGCCGTGGCCAGCAGCGTGTCGGGGAAATGGCGCAGGCGCTGCGCGCTTTCGTCATGGAACGCTGCCGGCGTCAGCGCGAACTGCGCCGGATCGGCGCCGACCTCGTTGCGCGAGAGCAGCCGGCCGTGGCGATAGAACGCCGTGTCCTCGACGGCCTTGGCTGCAAGCGGCGCCGACAGCTGCTGGAAGCGGGCGATCGCCTGCAGGCGCAGCCGCTGCGCGCCGCGCGAGGCCAGGGCCGCGGGCGGCTCGCCGCCCAGCCAGCGATCGATGACGTCGACGAGCTCGCGCTCTGCGGGCCGGCACGTCATGCGCGCCGCGTCGCGCACGCCGGCCATCAGCTCCTCGTCCGCCGGCGAGCGCCCGCTGCGATCGGCGTAGACGCGGTAGACCGGCATCTGCACCAGGATCTCGGTGAGGACGCGGCGGATGGCGGCGAGCGTCACGTCGCGCGTGGCGGGATCGCTCCGGGCGATGCGGTGCAGCGCCAGCGCCGCCGCGCTGAAGTCGGCGGCGAGCAGCTCGTCGACGATGCGCCGGCGCGCGCGGCGCTGCTCCACCTCGAACTCGCCTGCGCGCCCGGTCAGCCCGGTCCACAGCGCCGTCAGCGGCGCCTCGCCGGCCGGATCGTGCAGCAGCGCGTTGACGTGGTTCATGAAGCTGTAGCCGCTGGTGCCGTCCACGCGCCAGTCGCGATGCAGGCGCTCGCTGACGCCGAGGATCTTCTCGACGATCAGGTACGCCGGCGCCGGCGCGCCGGCGGGACGCTTGCCCTCGAGCTGGCGCAGGCGCGCGCGCAGCTTGCGGCAGTACGCGCGCGGATCGGTGAGGCCGTCGACGTGATCCACGCGCAGCCCGTCGATCAGGCCTTCGGCGTACAGGCGCAGCGTGGTCGCATGCACGTCCTCGAACACCGACGGCTCCTCCACGCGCAGCCCGGCCAGCCCGACGATGTCGAAGAAGCGCCGCCAGTTGATCTCGTCGCCGGCGGTGCGCCACCACGCCAGCCGCCAGTGCTGGCGCTCGAGCAGCCGGTTCAGCCGCGCCGGGTCGCGCGCGACTTCCGGCAGCGAGGCATCGACGGTGCGCGGCGCCAGTGGCAGGCGATGCTCGAAATACTGCGCATGCCACTTGCCGCCTTCCTGCTCGAGCTTGATCTCGCCGGCGGCCAGCGCCTCGCCGTAGGGCCTTCCCAGCAGCGGTACGGCGATGCGGCCGCGCAGCGCCGGATCGGGCACGTTCCAGTCGACGTCGAAGTGCCGCGCGTAGCGGCTGGCGCGTCCGTGCTCCAGCACGTCGAGCCACCAGGCGTTGTCGGCGCCGCCGACGGCCATGTGGTTGGGGACGATGTCGACGACCAGGCCCATGGCGCGGGCGCGGCACGCGGTACTCAGGCGGCGCAGCGCCTCCTCACCACCGAGCTCGGGATTGACGCGTCCGTGATCGACCACGTCGTAGCCGTGCATCGAGCCCGCGCGCGCGGTCAGGATCGGCGAGAGATACAGGTGGCTCACGCCCAGCGCCGCGAAGTACTCGACGCGCTCGGCGGCCTGGTCGAGCGTGAAGCCGCGATGCAGCTGCAGGCGCAGCGTGGCGCGCGGCGGCATCCTCATCGCCGGCGTCCGTTGCGCAGCTGCTCCAGGCGCGCGGCCACGGCCGGCGTCTTCATCAGCGCGCGGGTCTCGGCGGGCAGGCGCCGGCGCCAGTTCGGATGCTCGTCGACGGTGCCGGGAACGTTCGGCTGCTGATCGGCGCCGATGAGGTCCTCGGCGGGCACGATGACCAGGGGCGAGGGCGTGCGTGCGACGAAACGGATCGCCGCGTCGACGGCGCGCTCCGGTTCCGCCGGCTCCGGCGGCTCGCCCTGGGCCACCCCGGCGTGCACGCCCGCCGCCCATAGCGCGCGGCGCTCGTCGGCGCGGCGCTCGCGCTGCGCGGGCTCCGCGTCCGCCGGCAGCTGGCCGACCTTGAGCCGCCAGTCGATGTCGTGCTCCTTCCACCAGCCGGCGACGGTCGGCAGGTCGTGGGTGCTGGTCAGGGCCATGGCCTGAGTGGTCCATCGCGACGGATCGCGGAACAGCCCGTACTCGCGCTCGAACCAGAGCACGCGCATGCCCATGACGCCCGCGTCGGCCAGCGTCTTGCCGAAGCCCTCCGGCACGGTGCCCAGGTCCTCGCCGACGATCAGCGCGCGATGCCGCACCGACTCCAGCGCGATCAGGCGCAGCAGGTCCTTCAGCGGATATTTCAGATACGCGCCTTGCGTCGGCGGCGCGCCTTCGGGCACGAGCCAAAGCCGGTTCAATCCCAGCACGTGATCCATGCGCAGGCCGCCGGCGTGGCGCAGCGACGCCCGCAGGAGCTCCAGGAACGGCGCGTAGCCGTGCGCCACCAGCGCGCGCGGCGAGAACGTCGTCAGCCCCCAGCTCTGGCCCTGCTGGTTGATCTCGTCGGGCGGCGCGCCGACCGACAGGCCCACCAGGACATCGGAGCGCCGGCTCCAGGCGTGGCTGCCGGCGCCGTCGGTGCCGACGGCCAGATCGCCGATGAGGCCGATGGCCATACCCGCCGAACGCGCAGTCGTCTGCGCGTGCGCCAGGCCCCGGTCGGCGAGCCATTGCAGGAACAGGTGGAAATCGACCTCGTCGGCGTGCGCCTCGGCGAAGGCGCGCACCGCCTCGCCGCGCGCGTCGTGCTCGGGCCAGTCGCGCCAGTGTCCGGGTCCGCCGCGGGCGAGGTGATGCGCATGCAGCGCCTCGAAGCGCGCGTGATCCTCCAGCGCCTGTCCGCGGGCGCGGCGGAAGCGCGCGAGCTCCGCCGCCAGCGGATCGGCGCGGCCCGGCGCGAGCGGACCGCGCTTGAGCGCGTCGAACAGCGCGCGCAGCACCTGCGTGCGCAAGCGGCCCGCGGCGGGCCAGTCCACCAGCGGCTCCGCTTCCAGGCGTTGCAGCTCCGGCGCGATGCCAAGCGCATCGACGATCGCCCGCACTGCGCCTGCGCCGAAGGCCTGCGCAGGATCGATGTGCAACGGGTTGAGGAACAGTCGGCTGGACGGCGCGTACGGCGAGAAGCGCTGCGGATCGGCGGAGAACAGCGCGTGCACCGGGCTCACCGCCACAGCATCGGCGCCTGCGCGCGCGGCGTGCACGGCGAAGTCGGCAAGCGCGGAAAAGTCGCCGATGCCGCCATCGCCGGCGCGGCGCAGCGAGTACAGCTGCGCTGCCAGCCCCCACAGCTTGCGTCCCGGCGCGAGCTCCTGCGGTCCGAGCGCGCGCGCCGGCGTCACGGCCAGGGTGATCTGCCGGTTCTCCAGCGTCAGGCGGTGATAGCCGAGCGGAGCCACCGCCGGCAGATGCAGCCCCGCTTCGTCCCGCTCGACCGTCAGCGCCGCGGTCCCTCCGGTCTCGTAGGAAAGCTCCAGCGTCTGGCCCTCGGCGAATCCGCGGGTCGGCAGCGCGATGGTCTGGCGTTGCACTGCCGTCAGCAGCGCGGGCAACGGCGCGGCGTCGGGGTCCGCGCCGGTCTGCTCCAGGCTCTCGGCCACCTGCGCGTCCGAGCCGCAGGGCAGCCCCATCGCTTGCAGGATCGCGCGCAACGTCTCCGGCTCGACGTCATGACGCTCGTTGCGGAAGTCCAGCCAATCGGTGGCCAGCCCGGCGCTGCGCGCGAGGCGCAGCAGCGATGCGTCGCTCATGCCGCGGGCTCCAGAAGCGCGCAGGCGCTGCGCTGCGGCAGCACGCCGCCGCGCATGGCCAGCACCGCGCCCGCGCGGCTTTCGAACAGCAGCGGCGCGGTCGTCGACGGCAGGCTCGCTGCCTCGGCGCCGAAGTTGACGGCGATGCGCAAGCGCGAGCCGTCGCCCAGGCGCCAGTGCGCGTCCACCGCCGAGCGTCCAATGGCTTCGGCGCCGTCGCTGCGGGCGCCGGGCAGCCGCGGCACGATCTGCTGTCCGCGCAGCTTGAGCAGCGTGCGGTACAGCGCCAGCCACGGCGCGTGCACGGGCCGGTCGCGTTCGGCGAAATCCGGCTGCGACGCGGCGAACGTGTCCTGGGCATTGGGATCGGGGATGCGCTCGCGGGCCTTCGGATCGGCGAACGCCGCGAACTTCGCGAACTCCTTGCGCCGTCCCTCGCGCACCGCGTCGGCGAGCTGGTCGTGGAAATCGGTGAAGAACAGGAACGGCGCGCGGCAGCCCCATTCCTCGCCCATGAACAGCAAGGGGATCTGCGGGCAGAGCAGCAGCAGCACGACCGCCGCGCGCAGCGCGTCGGCGTCGGCGAGCAGGGTCAGGCGCTCACCGAGCGCGCGATTGCCGACCTGGTCGTGGTTCTGCAGGAAGGCGATCAGCGAGTATGGCGCGACGTCGTCACGGGCGCGCAGGCCCGCCAGCGCGGACGCCAGCCTTTGGGCCGGCGCGTCGGCGTACGGCTCGTAGTAGCCCTCGCGCTCGCCGGTCAGCAGCACGTGCAGCGCGTTGTGGAGCTGGTCGTGCCACTGCGCTTCGTACATCGTTTCACCCTCTCCCCGGCCCTCTCCCGTCAAGGGAGAGGGGGCGCCGCGCAGTAACGTCACCTCGTTGTGCTCGTTCTCCAGCATCAGGTGCACGTGCCGCCCCGCTTCGATCCGCGCGCGCACGCGCGCGGCGAGCTCGGGCAGGAAATCGTCGGAGTGGATCGCGTGCACGGCATCGAGCCGCAGGCCGTCGACGCGGTAGTCGAGCAGCCAGTGCAGCGCGTTGTCGACGAAGAACTCCCGCACCTCGGCGCGACGGAAATCGATCGCCGCGCCCCAGGGCGTTTGCACGTCCTCGCGGAAGAACTGCGGCGCGTAGGCGGACAGGAAATTGCCGTCGGGGCCGAAGTGGTTGTAGACCACGTCGAGGAACACCTGCAGGCCGTGGCCGTGCGCGGCGTCGATCAGCGCCTTGAGATCATCGGGGCTGCCATAGGCCGAGTCCGGCGCGTAGGGCAGCACGCCGTCGTAGCCCCAGTTGCGCTTGCCGGAAAAATCCGCGAGCGGCATCAGCTCCACCGCGGTGATCCCCAGCGACTGCAGGTAGGCCAGCTTCTCGCGCACGCCCTTGAAGCCGCCGCACAGGCCTGCGTGCAGCTCGTAGATGACGGTCTCGTGCCACGGCCGTCCGCGCCAGTTGCGATGCCGCCACGGGAATGCCGCGTGGTCGACGACTTCGCTGGGCCCGTGCACGTCCTCCGGCTGGAAATGCGAGCGCGGGTCGGGGACGGCGCGACCGTCGTCGAGCCGGAAGCGGTAGCGCGTCCCGGCGGCGAGCGGCGCATCGCTCTCGAAGACTTCGCCCGCGCGAACTAGCGGCACCGCCGGCTGATCCCCGATCTGCAGATGCACGGCGGTCTGCGCCGGCGCCCACAAGCGCGGTCGCCTCACTGCTCCGGCCGCTCGATCATCGCCACCAGCACCTGCACGCTGTGCGCGGCGACTTCGACCTCGGATTCGCCGACGTCGCGCTCCATCCCTGCGGGCTGCGCGCTGTCCAGGCGCAGGCGCCAGCGCAGCGTCGGCTGCGGCAGGATGAACGGGCGTGCCTCGTCGGTGTTGTTGATCAGCAGCAGCGACACCTCGACGCGTGCGTCGCCGATCGGCAGCGCCCGGCGCACCCCGAGCAGGCGACCCTCGAAGTACTGCCAGTCGTCTTCTTCCATCGGATCGCCGCGCTCGTTGAACCAGTCGAGGTCGCGGATCCCGGGCAGCGGCTCGACCCGGCTGTGGTGGAAATACTCGCTGCGCAGGCTCGCGCATTCGCGGCGCAGCGCGGTCAGCCGCGCCACGTAGGCGCGCATGCCGCGGCCGGCATCGGAATCCGCGTGCGCCCAGTCGAACCAGGAGATCTCGCTGTCCTGGCAGTAGGCGTTGTTGTTGCCTTGCTGGCTGCGGCCGAACTCGTCGCCGCCGAGCAGCATCGGCGTGCCGTGCGAGCACAGCAGCGTCGCCAGCATCGCGCGGGTGACCTGGCTGCGCACCTCGTTGATCGCGGCGTCGTCGGTCGGCCCCTCGGCGCCCCAGTTGTTGGACTCGTTGTCGTTGGCGCCGTCGCGGCTGTCCTCGCCGTTGGCCTGGTTGTGCTTCTCGTTGTAGCTCGCCCAGTCGGCGAGCGTGAAGCCGTCGTGCGCGGTGATGAAGTTGACGGAGGCCCAGGGCCGGCGCCGATGATGGTCGAACAGGTCCGCCGATCCCTGCAGGCGCGCGGCCAGCGCGCCGCGCAGGCCGGCGTCGCCGCGCCAGAACTTGCGCACCTCGTCGCGGTATTTGCCGTTCCACTCGGCCATGCCCGGCGGATGGTTGCCGATCTGGTAGCCGCCGGGGCCGATGTCCCAGGGCTCGGCGATCAGCTTCAGGCGCGACAGCACCGGGTCCTGCATCAGCGCGTCGAAGAACCCCGAGCCCGGGTCGAAGCCGTGCGGCTCCCGGCCCAGGGTGACCGAGAGGTCGAAGCGGAAGCCGTCGATGCGGTACTCGGTGGCCCAGTAGCGCAGCGAATCCATGGTCAGCTGGATCACGCGCTGATGGCTGAAGTTGACCGTGTTGCCGCAGCCGGTGTCGTTGATGTGGAAGCGCGGATCCTCCGGCTGCAGCCGGTAGTAGGCGTTGTTGGCCAAGCCGCGGAACGACAGCGTCGGGCCCATCTGGTCGCCCTCGGCCGTGTGGTTGTAGACCACGTCCAGGATCACCTCGATGCCGGCCGCGTGCAGCTGCTGCACGGCCCACTTGAGCTGTGCCAGTGTGCCGTCCGACAGATACGCCGGGTCCGGCGCGAAGAACGCCAGCGTGTTGTAGCCCCAGTAGTTGGTCAGGCCCTTCTCGACCAGCATGCGATCGCGCGCGAAGGCGTGGATCGGCAGGAGCTCCACCGCCGTGACGCCCAGGCTCTTGAGGTATTCGACGGTCCGACGATGACCCAGGGCGCCGAAGGTGCCGCGCTCGGCGTCGCCGACGTGCGGATTGCGCTGGCTGAACCCCTTCAGGTGCATCTCGTAGATCACCGTGTCCGACCAGGGCACGCGCGGCGGCCGGTCGTCGGGCCAGTCGTAGCGATCGTCGACCACCACGGCCTTGGGCATATAGGCCGCGCTGTCGCGCCGGTCGAACGACAGGTCCGCCCGGGGCGAGCCGATGCGGTAGCCATACAGCGCGTCATGCCACTTGAGGTCGCCGCGCAGCGCGCGCGCGTAGGGATCCAGCAGCAGCTTGTGGCCGTTGAAGCGCAGCCCGCGCTTGGGCTCGTAGGGTCCGTAGGCCCGATAGCCGTAGAGCTGGCCGGGCCTGCCGCCGGGCAGGTATCCGCGCCAGACGCCGTCGCTGCACTCGGGCATCTCCAGGCGGCGCTCGTGCCGGCCGGCCTCGTCGAACAGGCACAGCTCGACGCGCTCGGCATCCTCGGCGAACACGGCGAAGTGCGTGCCGCGGCCGTCCCAGTGCGCGCCCAGCGCCTGGATATGGTGCTGCGAGGATGCCTGCAGGCGCTCGCTTCGGTTGAGCGAGCCCTCAGCCATCGGTGGAGCGCGACTCGTGACGCAGCAGCACGGTGGCAAGCGGCGGCAGCGTCAGCGACAGCGAGAACGGCTGGCCGTGGCTCGGCTGGCTGCTGGTCTCGACCAGGCCCATGTTGCCGACGCCGGAGCCGCCGTAGCTCTGTGCGTCGGTGTTGAGGACCTCGCGCCAGCGTCCTTGGCGCGGCGCGCCGATTCGATATCCGTAGCGCGGCACCGGCGTGAAGTTGCACAGCGCGATGACGGGAGGCGCTTCGTCGCCGCCGTGGCGGATGAACGCCACGACGCTGTTGGCGCGGTCGTCGCCGACGATCCAGTGGAAGCCGATGCCCTCGCAGTCCAGCCGGTGCAGCGCCGCCTCCGACTGGTAGAGCGCGTTGAGGTCGCCGACCAGGTCGTGCACGCCGCGGTGCATGGGATCCTGCAGCGCGCTCCAGTCCAGCTGGGTGTCGTGGTTCCACTCCCGCTCCTGCGCCAGCTCCGAGCCCATGAACAACAGCTTCTTGCCCGGATGCGCCCACATGAAGCCTAAGTACGCGCGCAGGTTGGCGAAGCGCTGCCAGCGATCGCCGGGCATCTTGCCGATCAGCGATCCCTTGCCGTGCACCACCTCGTCGTGGCTGATCGGCAGCACGAACTTCTCGGAGAAAGCGTAGACGAGGCCAAAGGTGAGCTTGTCGTGGTGGTACTGGCGGTGGATCGGATCCTCCGCCGTGTATTTGAGCGTGTCGTGCATCCAGCCCATGTTCCACTTGTAATCGAACCCCAGACCATTGTCGCGCGTCGGATGGGTGACCCCGGGCCACGCGGTCGATTCCTCGGCGATGGTCAGCGCGCCGGGGCAGCGCTCGTGCACGACGTCGTTGAAGTGCCGCAGGAAGGCGACGGACTCCAGGTTCTCGCGGCCGCCGTAGCGGTTGGGTACCCACTCGCCGGCGCGGCGCGAATAGTCGCGGTAGAGCATCGAGGCCACCGCGTCCACGCGCAGCCCGTCGATGTGGTACTGCTCCAGCCAGTGCAGCGCCGAGGCGATGAGGAAGCCGTGCACCTCGTTGCGGCCCAGGTTGTAGATCAGCGTGTTCCAGTCCTGGTGGAAGCCCTCGCGCGGATCCTCGTGCTCGTAGAGCGCGGTGCCGTCGAAGCGCGCGAGGCCATGCGCGTCGGTGGGGAAGTGCGCGGGCACCCAGTCCAGGATCACGCCGACGTTGGCCGCGTGGCAGCGATCGACGAAGCGCTTGAAGCCCGCGGGCTCGCCGAAGTCCGCCTGCGGCGCGAACAGCGACAGCGGCTGATAGCCCCAGGAGCCGCCGAAGGGATGGCCCATGATCGGCAAGAGCTCGACGTGCGTGTAGTTGAGCTCCGTGACGTAAGGGATCAGCTGATCGGCGAGCTCGTCCCATGACAGCGCCGGATGACCGGCGTCCCATTTCCGGCGCCATGACGCCGCATGGAATTCGTAGATCGACATCGGCGCCTGCGGCGACTGACGGCGCGCGCGCGTCGCCATCCAGGCCGCGTCGGTCCACGCGAACGGGCGGCCGTCCGGCACCACCGAGGCCGTGCGCGGCGGCACTTCCGTCTGCAGCGCCATGGGATCCGCCTTGAGCGGCACCAGGCCGTGCGGACCGAGGATCTCGTACTTGTACGCCGAGCCCGACGGCAATCTCGGGATGAACAGCTCCCAGATGCCGGCCTCGACGCGCTTGCGCATCGGGTGACGGCGGCCGTCCCAGGCGTTGAAGTCGCCGACCACCGAGACGCGGCGCGCGTTCGGTGCCCACACCGCGAAACGCACACCGGCGACGCCGTCGATCGTCATCGGCTGCGCGCCCAGGCAGCGTCCGAGGTCGCGATGATTGCCCTCGGCGAACAGGTACAGATCGGTGTCGCCGAGCAGCAAGCCAAACGAATACGGATCCTCTGTTTCCTGGACGCCGCCGGGCCACTGGATGCGCAGGAGGTACTTGCCGCCGTGCGCGAGCCGGCCGGCGAACAGGCCATCGATGCGGATCGGCTGCAGCTTGGTCGCGCGGGCGCCGGTGACGACTTCCACTTCGCGCGCGCCGGGCGCGTAGACACGCACGACCTCGCCATGCGGCCCCAGCAGCGAGAACGGATCGCCCAGCGTTCCTTCGCTGAGAGCGCGCGCGGCGCTCTGGTCGACACCCAGGCCGTCGTCCGGAGCCATGTCATCCATCGGTCGGCTCCTTGGCGAGCAGCCGCTCGGCCAACGCCGCCAGCCCACGCAGCGGCACCGGCAGCCAGTTCGGCCGGTTGTTGGCTTCGTAGGCGATCTCGTAGGCGGCCTTCTGCAGCGTGAACAATTCCATGAGCGCGGATTCGGCGCCGGGGCTGGACCAGCGGTGCGCGACGCCGCGCGCGGCAACGCGATAAGCCTCCAGGAAGCTGCGCTCCGAGATCTGGCGGAAGCGGCCGATGATGTCGCGCTTCTTGGCAGCCTCGGCCTCGCCCTGGCCGGCGCCGCCGCTTTCGGCGGCGCTCGCGGCCGCGTAGTCGAACGAGCGCAGCACGCCGGCGACGTCGCGCAACGGGCTGGACTTGGCGCGCCGCTCTTCCAGCGGACGGGCCGGCTCGCCCTCGAAGTCGATGATGTAGACGTCGCCGTGCGCCACCAGCAGCTGACCCAGGTGCAGATCGCCGTGGATGCGCGTCGCCAGGGAGCCGGCGCCCTGCACTGCCAGCCGCGACGCCGCGGTGCGCAGGCGCTTGCGCTGTGCGACCAGGGTCTGCGCGATCTTCTTGTCGGCGTCGCTGGCCCACTGCCGCGGCGCGGCGAGGAGGTCCATCGCCTCGTCCAGGCGCTGCTGCGTCTGCGTGCCCCAGCTCGCCGCCTGCTCGGCGCTGACGGTCTCCGGCGCGAAAGCGGGATCGTCGGACGGCTGCGCCAGCACCGCGTGCATCTCGCCCAGGCGACGGCCCAGGATCTCGGCGAAGCGCGCGAACTCGGCCAGGGCGTCGGCGCGCTGCTCGGCCGGCACCGCCTCCGCCGTCATGATCGCGTCCTGGATCGCGCGCGTGAGCATGTTCTGCGTCCACGACCAGGCGTCGCCCTGGTTGTGGATGAAGCCCTCGAGCACGGCGAGCACGTGCGGCACGCCCTCGTCGTCGACGCGCGAGACCTCGCCGAGCAGCGGCGAGATGTTGGCGAAGCCGCGCTCGGTCAGGCAGCGCCCCATCTCCGCCTGCGGATGCACGCCGGCGGTGACGCGACGGATCAATTTCAGGATCGCCTTGTCGCCGATCACCAGCGAGCTGTTGGACTGCTCTGCCGGCAGCCGGCGGATCTCGGCGTTGGCGGGGATCTCCAGCGACGCCAGCCGCGAGCTCGCCATGAACTTCAGCTCGCCCTTCTCCATCGGCACGCTCTTGCCGGCGCGCAGCAGCGCGACCACGCCCTGCGCCAGCGCGTCGAGCGTGAACGCGTCGGTGAGGTAGCCGACGCGCCGGCCGCGGCGCACGCGCGCCAGCGCCAGCTGATGCGGCAGCGCCGTTATCATCTCCTCCTCCGGCAGGAAGCCCATCGGCAGGAAATACGACGCGGTGCCGCGGGCGCTGTGCGTCTCGATCTCGCTGAACAGGATCGGCCGCGCGGTGCCCGGCAGCATGGTCGAGGCCGAGATGCGGGCGCTCGTGAGCTTGTCGTCCTTCGCGGCGAACCAGCGGCGCTTGGGCAGGTACGCGGGCAGCACGTCGCGCTCGAGCATGCCGCGCGCGGGCTCGGTGAGGATCTCCGACACCTCGTGGCGCAGCACGATGGTGCGCAGGTCCGGCAGCGGCTCGGGCTGCGGCGAGTGCCACGACGGCATTGCCGCCTTGGGCGCCAGCAGGAACCAGTAGAAGCCGAACGGCTGCAGCGTCAGCAGGTACGGCAGCTGCCCGATCGGCGGGAAGGCGGCGCCGCCGATCATCTCCACCGGCACGCGTCCGTTGAACATCGGCAGGTCGAGCTCGACCGCCTGCGCCGTGCGCGAGACGTTGGCCACGCACAGCACGTCCTGGATGCTGCCGTCGGCGTCGGTGAACTCGCGCAGGTAGGCGAGGATCGCGCGGTTGGAGGGATACAGGAGCTTGAGGCTGCCGCGGCCGAAGGCCTTCAGGCGCTTGCGGATCGACAGCATCCGCCGCATCCAGTTGAGCAGGGAGTGCGGGTCGCGCGACTGGGCCTCGACGTTGACCGCCTGGTAGCCGTAGAGCGGATCCATCAGCGGCGGCAGCACCAGCGTCGCCGGATCGGCGCGCGAGAAGCCGCCGTTGCGGTCCAGCGACCACTGCATCGGCGTGCGCACGCCGTCGCGGTCGCCCAGGAAGATGTTGTCGCCCATGCCCAGCTCGTCGCCGTAGTAGATGACCGGCGTGCCCGGCATCGACAGCAGCAGGGAGTTGAGCAGCTCGATGCGGCGGCGATCGCGCTCGAGGAGCGGCGCCAAGCGGCGGCGGATGCCGACGTTCAGACGCGCGCGCTTGTCCTGCGCGTAGAACTGCCAGAGGTAGTCGCGCTCCTTGTCGGTGACCATCTCCAGCGTCAGCTCGTCGTGGTTGCGCAGGAAGATCGCCCACTGGCAGTTGGCGGGGATGTCGGGCGTCTGCCGGAGGATGTCGGTGACCGGGAAGCGGTCCTCCTGCGCCAGCGCCATGTACATGCGCGGCATCAGCGGGAAATGGAACGCCATCTGGCACTCGTCGCCGCCGGGCAGGCCGAAATAGTGCTGCACGTCCTCGGGCCACTGGTTGGCCTCGGCCAGCAGCATGCGGCCCGGGAAGGAGGCGTCGACCGCGGCGCGGATCTGCTTCAGGATCGCGTGCGTTTCCGGCAGGTTCTCGTTGTTGGTGCCTTCGCGCTCGACCAGGTACGGCACCGCGTCGAGCCGCAGCCCGTCGACGCCCAGCGCCAGCCAGTGCTTCATCACGCTGAGCACGGCCTTCAGCACCTGCGGGTTGTCGAAGTTGAGCTCGGGCTGATGGCTGTAGAACCGATGCCAGTAATAAGCGTTGGCCACCGGGTCCCATGCCCAGTTGGATTTCTCGGTGTCGGTGAAGATGATCCGCGTGCCGGCGTACTTGGTGTCGGTGTCGGACCAGACGTAGAAGTTGCGGGCGGCGCTGCCAGGCTTGGCCCGGCGCGCTTTCTGGAACCAGGGATGCTGGTCGGAAGTGTGGTTGACCACGAGCTCGGTCACCACGCGCAGGCCGCGCTTGTGCGCTTCCTTGATGAAGCGCTTGGCGTCGGCCATGTTGCCGTAGTCGCGATGCACGCCGCGGTAGTCGGCGATGTCGTAGCCGTCGTCGCGACGCGGGCTCGGGTAGAACGGCAGCAGCCAGATGGTGTTGACGCCGAGCTCGGCGATGTAATCGAGCTTCTGGATCAGCCCGGGGAAATCGCCGATGCCGTCGTTGTTGGCATCGAAGAAGGACTTGATGTGCAGCTGGTAGATGACGGCGTCCTTGTACCAGTGCGGATCGGCGGTGAACGGCAGCTCGCGCGCCTTGCGCGGCAGCTTTGCCTTGGCCGGCGCCTTCTCTGCGCGCGTCATGCCGTCGCTCCCGGGGTGATCCGCCAGATGGCGAAGGGCAGGCCCTCGGGCGCGAAGCGCCAGTGCTGCACCTTGCCGTGCCAGGTGAAGCGCTCACCGCGCATCAGCTCCTCGACCTGGACGCTGGCGTGGTCGGGCAGGCCAAGCTCCCACAGCGGCACCTCGAAATGGCCGTCTTGCGCGCGGTGCGGATCCAGGCACACGGCGACGAGGACAATGTTCGATCGATCGGGCATCGCCTTGCCGTAGTAGAGAACCTGGTCGTTGCCGAAGTTGTAGAACTTGACCCCGAGGTGCGTCTGCAGCGCCGGGTTGCCGCGGCGGATGTGGTTGAGCCGCGAAATCTCCGCGACGATGTTGCCGGGGGCGTTCCAGTCGCGCACGCGGATCTCGTACTTCTCCGAATCCAAATACTCTTCCTTGCCCGCAAGCGGCGCGGCTTCGCAGAGCTCGAAGCCGCTGTACATGCCCCACAGGCCCGACAGCGTGGTGGCCAGCGCCGCGCGGATCAGGAAGCCCTGGCGCCCGGAGGTCTGCAGAAAGTACGGGTTGATATCCGGCGTGTTGACGAAGAAGTGCGGGCGATAAAAATCCTTCGGCGCCTCGGTCGTCAGCTGCGTCAGATACTCGGTGAGCTCAGCCTTGGTGTTGCGCCAGGTGAAGTAGGTGTAGCTCTGCGCGAAGCCGATCTTGGCCAGCCGATGCATCATCGCCGGCCGGGTGAAGGCCTCGGCCAGGAAGATCGTCTGCGGATGGCGCAGGCGGATGTCGGCGATCAGCCATTCCCAGAACGGCAATGGCTTGGTGTGCGGATTGTCGACGCGGAATGTGTGCACGCCTTCGCCGACCCAGTACTCGATGACGTCGCGCAGCGCCAGCCACAGCGCCGGCGCCGCCTCGCGGCTGTAGAAATCCGGCGGCACGATGTCCTCGTATTTCTTCGGCGGGTTCTCGGCGTAGCGCAACGATCCGTCCGGGCGCCAGGAAAACCAGCCGGGATGCTCCTTGAGCCACGGATGGTCCGGCGAGAACTGCACGGCGAAGTCCAGCGCCAGCTCGATGCCTTCCTTCTCGGCCGCCGCGCGCAGGCGGCGGAACGCCTCGATGCCGCCGAGCTCCGGATGCACTGCGTCGTGGCCGCCCTCGCTGCTGCCGATCGCGTAGGGGCTGCCCGGATCGCCGGGCTGCGCCGTAAGACTGTTGTTGCGGCCCTTGCGGTTCTTCTGCCCGATCGGATGGATCGGCGGGAAATACAGCACGTCGAAGCCCATGGCGCGGATCGCCGGCAGCCGCGTGATGACGTCGTCGAACGTGCCGTGGCGGCTCTTGTCCCGCGTCGCCGATCTGGGGAACAGCTCGTACCAGCTGGCGAAGCTCGCGGCGCGACGCTCGACGTCGACGACCGGCTCGGGCGCCAGCCGCGTGACGAACTTGCGCTCGTCGACCGCGGCCATCGCCGCAGCCGTGGCGTCGCTCAGCAGGATCTGCCCGGCGCGGATGTCGTCCGCGCCATCGAGCTCCGCCATCACCGTGTTCAGCGCCTCGCTGGCGCCGGCCTGCGCGCGCTCCAGGCCCCGGCGCAGGAACAGCCGTCCTTCGGCCAGCTCCAGCGCGACGGCGACGCCGGCGGAGATCTTCCTGGAAAGGTCGTGGCGGAAGCTGCCCCAGACGTCGAGCCAGGCTTCGATGGTGAACCGGTGACGGCCGATCGTGGACGCGGGCACCAGCGCCTGCCAGCGATCGTTGCCCAGGAAGCGCATCGGCACGGCTTGCGGCTGCGCTTCGGCCGGCGACCACCACAGCAGGCGCACCGCCAGCTGCTCATGCCCGTCGATGAACACGTCGGCTTCGACGGTGATCTGCTCGCCCACCGTCGACTTGGCGGGATAGCGGCCGCTGTCCACCAGCGGGGTCACGCGCTCGATGCAGATGCGCGCCGCGCGCAGCGCGCTGTCGACGTCAGCCGCCGGCTGCTGCTGCGGGCTTTTCTTCGCGGCGCCGCGCTTGCGCGTGGGCGCGGAGCTCACTTCGGACATGGCCGCCTCTCCTTCGCCGGCACGCGCCGCGGCCCGGGGGGTCACAAAGCGCGTTCAAAAAGGCTTTAGTTTGCGACCACGCATTTCCCCGGCGGTTCAGGAAAATCGTGAGGATTTAAATAGCGTTAGAGTCCTTGAAGCCGCGCGACGTTGAGCATCAACCACTTGGTGCCGGCGTGGGCGAAGCGCACTTCCACGCGGGTGCGCTCGCCGTCGCCGTCGAAGTTCAGGATCACGCCGTCGCCGAACTTGTCGTGGCGCACGCTCTGGCCCAGGCGCAAGCCGCCGAAAAGCTCCTGCGCGGGCGGCGCGGCAGGGCGGCGCTCGGCGCGGTGGTCGCTCGAGCTCGCGTACGACCGGGGCGGCTGCCGCGCGGTCTGGGCGCCGAAGCCGTACTGCTGCCGGATCGAATCGGAGCTGCTGCCCAGGGCCCGGCGCAGCAGTCCCGAGCGCGATTGGCGCGTCTCGGCGACGCACTCCTCGGGGATCTCCTTCAAGAACCGCGACGGCATGCCCATCTGATCGGCGCCGTGCAGGCGTCGCGTTTCCGCGTAGGAAATGAACAGGTGCTTCTGCGCGCGGGTGATGCCGACGTAGCAAAGCCGGCGCTCTTCCTCCAGCCCTCCTTCCTCCACCGCGCGCATGTGCGGGAAGAGGCCCTGCTCCAGGCCGACCAGGAACACGACGGGGAATTCCAGGCCCTTGGCCGAGTGCAGCGTCATCAGCTGCACTGCGTCCTGTCCCGCGCCGGCCTGCTCCTCGCCGGCTTCCAGCGCCGCGTGCGTCAGGAACGAGTCCAGCGGCGAGATGCCTTCCTCTTCCGGGTTCTCGAAGCTGCGCGCGGCGGAGACCAGCTCGTCGAGGTTCTCGATGCGCGAGTCGGCCTGCTCGCCCTTTTCTTTCCGATAGTGCTCGCGCAGGCCGGTGGCCTCGATCACGCGCTCGGTCATCTGCGCCAGCGGCAGCGACGAGAGCTCGGCGGCGAGCCGCTCGACGAACTCGATGAACTGGAACACGGCGCCGGCCGAGCGGCCGAGCGCGTTGGGATCGGCCTTCGCGGCCTCGAACAGCGGCAGGTTCTTGTCGCGCGCCAGCGTGCGCAAGCGCTCCAGCGTGGTGGCGCCGATGCCGCGCGGCGGCGTCGCCACGGCGCGCTCGAAGGCCGGATCGTCGCCGCGGTTGGCGATCAGCCGCAGCCAGGCCAGCGCGTCCTTGATCTCCATGCGCTCGAAGAAGCGCAGGCCGCCGTAGATCCGGTAAGGGATCCTTTGCTTGATCAGCGTCTCTTCCAGCACGCGCGACAGCGCGTTGGATCGATACAGGATCGCGTGATCGGAATAGTCCAGGCCGTGTTCGCGGAACTCGGCGATGCGCGCCAGCGCGAACTCGGCCTCGTCGTACTCGTTGTAGGCGGAGTAGAGCTGGATCTTGTCGCCTTCGCCGCGGTCGGTCCACAGGTTCTTGCCCAGCCGGCCGGTGTTGCGCGAGATCAGGCCGTTGGCGGCGTTGAGGATCATCCCGGTCGAGCGGTAGTTCTGCTCCAGGCGGATCACCTCGGCGCCGGGATAGTCGCGCGAGAACTTGACGATGTTCTCGATCTTGGCGCCGCGGAAGGCGTAGATCGACTGGTCGTCGTCGCCGACGACGAAGAGCTTGCCGGTGTCGCCGGCGAGCACGCGCAGCCACTTGTACTGCAGCGTGTTGGTGTCCTGGAACTCGTCGACCAGGAGATGCCGCAACCGCGAGCGGTAATGCCGCTGGATCTCGGGGTTGTCGCGGCAGACTTCGTAAGCGCGCAGCAGGAGCTCGGCGAAATCCACCAGCCCGTTGGCCTCGCACTGCTGCTGGTAGGCGACGTAGACGCGCACGAACTGGCGCTGGGTGAAGTCGCCCTGGTCGACCAGTTGGTCAGGCCGCAGCCCTTCCTCCTTCTGGCCGTTGATCCAGCCGGTCAGCATCTTCGGCGGGTACTTGTCCTCGGGGAGCTCCAGGTTCCGGGCGATGCGCTTGACCATGCGGGTCTGATCGTCGGCGTCCAGGATCTGGAAGCTCTGCGGCAGGCGCGCCTCGCGCCAGTGCAGGCGCAGCATGCGATGGGCGACGCCGTGGAAGGTACCGACCCACATCGCCCGGATCGGCACGTTGATCAGCTGCTCGAGCCGTCCGCGCATCTCCGCCGCGGCCTTGTTGGTGAAGGTCACCGCCAGGATCGAGTGCGGCGACACTGCTTCGGCCGCGATGAGCCAGGCGACGCGATGCGTCAGGACGCGGGTCTTGCCGCTGCCGGCGCCGGCCAGGACCAGCCGATGCTCCGGCGGTGCCGTCACCGCTTCGCGCTGCGCCGCGTTGAGGCTCGACGTCAATTCGAGCAGCGCGGGATCGGCGGCGAGGGCAAGCTCCATCGCGCCATTTTACCGGCGCGTCCGCGGCGCCGGCCGCTGCGGAGAAATTTATTTCGCGCTGATCGGCACGCGTCGCGTGCGGAACGGCGACCACGCCACTGCGCGCACGTCGGAGCCTGGGAACAGCCGGCGCGGCGCGCCGCCGTCCAGCGGCAGCGCGATGAGCTCCCCGCGACCGCTGGCGCCCGCCTGCGTGGTGTAGACCAGCGTCGCGCCGTTGGGCGAGAAGCTCGGGCTCTCGTCGCCCGGGCCGTCGCTGAGCAGGCGCAGACGCGACGCGCCAAGATCGGACAGACCTATGCGGAAGCGGCTGCCCTGCAGCACCACCATCGCCAGACGCGCGCCGTCCGGCGCGTAGCTGGGGCGCAGCGTCTGCCGGCCCAGATGGCCCAGCGAACGCGCAGCGCCGCCGGACGCCGGCATGGTGTAGACCTGCGGCGCGCCGCCGCGGTCCGAGGTGAAGGCGATGGTGCGGCCGTCGGGCGACCAGGCCGCTTCCGTGTCGATGCCTTGCGCCTGCGTCAGCTGGCGGCGCGCGCCGCTGGCCACGTCGATGACGAAGATGTCGGAGCCTCCGCGCGCGTTGACCGTGAACGCGATCTGGCGCCCGTCCGGCGACCACGCCGGCGCGCCGACGCCGGTGGCCTCGGACACCAGCTTGCGGATCGATCCGTTGCGCAGGTCCTTGACGAAGATCGCCGGCGGCCCGCGGTCGTAACCCATGTAGGCGATCTGGGTTCCGTCGGGCGACCAGGCGGGCGACAGCAGCGGCTCTGCGGATTCGGCCAGCACCGTGAGATTGCTGCCGTCGGCATCGGCCATCAGCAGGCGGAACTGCGCCGGGCCGCGGGCCGGGGCGCGGTCGACGAAGGCGATCGAGGTTGCCGCCACACCGCGCACGCCGGTGATCCGCTCGAACACGACGTCGGCCGCCTGGTGGGCGATGGCGCGCGGTGTCAGGTATTGAGCGAGCGGCAATTCCTCCGAAAGCAAGGTGCGCCCGGCGCGCGCGTCCTCCAGGCGCACCTTGAGGATGCGTCCGCCAGCGCCGGTTTCCACCAGCACCACCAGGTCGACGCCGCGCTGTTGCCACGGCGCGGCGTCGAAACGACCGGAAGACATGGGCGCGGCAGCCTCGGATCGGAGCACCGCGAAGCGATCGCTGCGGACCAGGTCGTCGCCGATCAAGGTCGCAGCGTTCTGTGCACCGGGGTTGGCCGCGACGACGGCGATGCAGCGCAGGGTGGCGCTCGCGCGGCACGGCGCGGCGACGCGCGGCTGGCTCGGCGCCTGCAGGCGCGCGGGAGCCGATTCCTCCGGCGGCGCCGGGGGCGAGGTGCAGCCGGCCGTCCAGGCGATCAGCCCGGCCATCGCCAGAAGGGTGGCTTTGCGAAGCATCGGAGAGATTGGACCGCGCGCCGCCGGCAGCGTTTAACCCAGGTTGAACACCAGCTGCGCCAGCGACATCAGCGTGGCGATGGAGTGGGCGATGGTCTCGTGCTGGGCCGTGAACGCGCCGACGCGACCCGTGGAGTCGGTAGCGTTGACGAACTGCAGCACCCCGAAGATCTCGCCGCGCGACAGGATCGGCACGCTCAGCACCGACACGGTGCTGTAGCCGACGTGGTCGTCGAAGCGCCGCGAGCGCGTCCAGGTCGGCAGGTCGCGCACGTCGTGGACGTTGACGGCCTGGCGCGATGCCGCGCACACCGCCGCCAGCGAGGACTCGTCGACGCCGCCTTCGGGCAGGTAGATCGGCATCGGCTCGGCGATGTCGCCGCGGCCTTCGGCCGCGTCCAGGGCGATGCCCAGGCTGTGCGTCACCAGCACCTCGACATGCAGCTTGTTCTCGCGCACGAGATAGAGCGTGCAGCCGTCGGCGACCATGATGCTGCGGCCGGACTCCACCAGCAGCCGCCAGACGCCGCTGCCGTCCTGCTTGTGCGCGAGCATCTCCGACAGGCGCGTGAGCTCGCCGAACGGGTCGGTGACCACCGTGGCCGGCATCAGGCCAGCGCCGGCCTGCTGGGTCTTACGCAGCGCATCCATCATCAGCTGCTTGGCCGAGGGGCCATCGGGCTCCTTGGCGCCCTGGTCCTTGAGCAGCGCCACGGTGGACTCGCGGCCGTGGTGCACCGCCACCGACAGCGCGTTGTCGCCGTCGCGGTCCTGGGCGTGGACGTCGGCGCCGTGCGCGAGCAGCAGCTCGATGATGGCGTCGTGACCGTGCCGGGCGGCGGCGATCAGCGGCGTGTCGCCGAAGGCGGTAGTCATGTTGGGGTCCGCACCCGAGGCGATGAGGGCGCGCACGAACTCGTAATGCCCCTGGTCCGCGGCGGTCACCAGCGCGTCGGGGTCGTCCAGGTAGGGCGGTTGAGCGGTCATGCTCGGTACAAGCGGCTCCATGAAATCGACAGCGGTGGCCCCCGGGGCCGCATCTACTCGAACAGTATCACCTGACGCACGGAGTCGCCGCGCGCCAGCCGATCGAAGGCATCGTTGACGTCGTCGAGCGTGAGCCGGTCGGTGAGCAGACGCTCCACCGGCAGACGGCCGGCGCGATAAAGGGCGACGAAGCGCGGGATGTCGCGCGAGGGCACGGCCGATCCCATGTAGGAGCCTTTGACCGTGCGCTCCTCGGCCACCAGGCTCACGGCCGGAACCGAGAAACGCTTGTCGGGATGCGGCAGGCCCAGCGTCACCGTGGTGCCGCCGCGGCGCGTCGCCGCGTAGGCCTGCGCCAGCACTGCTTCGGCGCCGACGGTCTCGAACACGAACTGCGCCCCGCCCTTGGTGTGCTGCTTCACCGCGTCGGTGGCGCTGCCGTCGCTGGCGAGCACCGTGTGCGTTGCGCCCAGCGCGCGCGCCAGCTCGAGCTTGGCCGGAACCAGATCGACGGCGACGATTGGATCAGCCCCGGCGAGCCGCGCGCCGAGCAGCACCGACAGGCCAACGCCGCCCAGGCCAAAGATGGCGACGCTGTCGCCGGCGGCGACGCGTGCCGTGTTCACCACCGCGCCGACGCCGGTCATTACCGCGCAGCCGAACAGCGCGGCGATCTCCGGCGGCAGCGGATCGTCGATCTTCACGGCCGAGTGCGCCGACACCACGGCGTGCTCGGCGAAGCCGGAGACGCCCAGGTGATGGTTCAGGTCGCCGCCGCCGCGCGACTGCAGGCGGCGATGTCCCGACAGCAGCGTGCCGGCGACGTTGGCCTTGGCGCCGGGCTCGCACAGCGCGGCCCGGCCGCTGGCGCAGGGCGCGCAATGGCCACAGGCTGGGACGAACGCGAAGATCACCTGGTCGCCGCGGGCAAAGCCCTGCGTGCCTGCGCCGACCTCGACCACGTCGCCGCAGGCTTCGTGGCCCAGCACCATCGGCATCACGCGCGGACGCGAGCCGTCGATCACCGACAGGTCCGAGTGGCACAGGCCGGCAGCGCGCACGCGCACCAGGAGCTCGCCCGGCCCGGGCGGCGCCAGCTCGATGGTCTCGATCGACAGCGGACGCGACTCCGCGTAGGGGGCGGGCAGGCCCATCTGCCGCAGGACGGCGGCGCGCACCTTCATGCGCGGCCCACCTGCAGGGTCTGCAGCGCCGCCCGCAATGCCTCGGGGATCGGATGCGGTCGCCGGCTCGCGCGGTCGACGAACACGTGGACGAACCAGCCTTCGGCCGCGGCCTCGGCGGCGGCTTCGCCGAAGAGACCGATCTCGTAGCGAACGCTGGAGTTGCCAACGCGCGCAACCCGCAGCGCCGCGTCGACCGCGTTCGGGAAGGCGAGCGGCTGCTTGAAGGCGCAGTGCGATTCCACGCACAGCCCGATGACGGCGCCGCGATGGATGTCGAGCCCGCCGCGCGTGATCAGGAACTGGTTGATCACGGTGTCGAAGAAGCTGAAGTACTCGACGTTGTTGACGTGGCCGTAGACGTCGTTGTCCTTCCAGCGCGTGCTGATGCGCTGCACGTGCGGATATCCGGGACGCGCGCGCATCGGCGTGGGTGGGCTTTGATCCATCAGGCAATATTAGGGCTTATGACCGGGCCAGCGCAGGGAAGCCACGCCGTCGAGCGCATCGCGCCGCTGGACGCGTTGCGCGGCCTGGCCATCCTCATGGTGCTGCTGGTGCACTGCTTCTGGGTCATGCCGCTTTCGGGCCCATCGACCCTGGTCAAGCAGCTGCAGCCCGGCATGCTGCTCGGCGTGGACCTGTTCTTCGTGCTGTCGGGTTACCTCATCACCGGCATCCTGCTGCGCACGCGCGGACACGGCGGCTACTTCCGCGGCTTCTACATCCGCCGCGTGCTGCGCATCCTGCCCGCGTATTACTTCGTGATCGCGCTGATCTGGCTGGCGCTGCCCCAGGTCGATGCGTCCGTGCGCGGCTCGCGCCTGCACGACTACACGCTTTGGTACGTGCTGCACGTACAGAACTGGCTGATGGCGCAGGGCATCAGCGGCGGCTGGCCCGGCGTCAACCATTTCTGGTCGCTGGCGGTGGAGGAGCAGTTCTACCTGGTGTGGCCCTTGCTGGTCCTGGCGACGCCGCCGCAGGCGCTGCGCCGGCTGTGCCTCGTGCTCTTCGCGGTGTGCTGCGCCTCCAAGCTCGCGCTGGTGGCGGCGCACGCCGACTGGGTGATGCTCTACATGGGCACGATGACGCGGTACGACGGCCTGATCGCCGGCGCGTTGATCGCGACGCTCCGCCCGGAAGAGGCGCTGGCGCGGGCCCACACTGCGGGCGTCGTCGGGTTGGCGGCGGGCCTGGGCATCGTCGGCATCGTCGCGACCTCGCCGTCGGAGCACACCTCGCCGCGCATCGCGCTGGAAACCACGCTGGCGGCGATCGCCTTCGGCGCCGCGGTGCTGCGCGTGCACGCGCGCGCGCCGGCCTGGAGCGGGGCGCTGCTGCAGTCGCGTGCGCTGATGTGGCTGGGCCGCTATTCCTACGGCATCTACCTGCTGCATCTGCCGCTGGTGTTCCTGGTGCGGCCGTGGGCAGCGCGCCAGGGCGTTCTCACCGGCGTGCCGGTGAACCTGCGCAGTTTCCTGCTTGGCCTGGCCACCGTCGCGATCGCGCTGCTGCTCGCGCGCCTGATGTACCAGTTCCTGGAGGAGCCGGCGTTGAACCTGCGCCACCGGCTGGCGCCGGATCCGCAATCGCCTACGGAGCCTGCCTAGGCCTTGCGGGGCGGGCGGACGCGGATGTTGATCATCTCCACGACGACGGAAAACGCCATCGCGAAGTAGAGGTAGGCCTTGGGCACGTGGAACTCCAGCCCGTCGGCCACCAGCGCCATGCCGATCAGGATCAGGAAGGCCAGCGCCAGCACCTTGATCGTGGGATGGCGCTCGACGAAGCGCCCGACCGGCCCGGAGAAGAACATCATCACGCCCACCGCGATCATGATCGCCGCGACCATCACCGGGATGTTCTGGGTCATGCCGACGGCGGTGATCACCGAGTCCAGAGAGAAGACGATGTCGATGATCATGATCTGCACGATCACCGACACGAACCCGGCCATGGCGCGGCCGATGGCGGTTTCGGCGGTGTCCTTGGAATCCTCCACCTGCTCGTGGATCTCGTACGTGGCCTTGGCGATCAGGAACAAGCCGCCGAGGATCAGCACGATGTCGCGGCCCGAGATGCCCTGGCCGGCGACGGTGAACAGCGGCGCCGTCATGCGCGCCAGCCAGGCCAGCGACAGCAGCAGCGCGATGCGGGTCAGGCAGGCGCCCGCCAGCCCGATGATGCGGGCACGCTCGCGCTGCTCGGCCGGCAGCTTGTTGGCCATGATCGTCAGGAAAATGATGTTGTCGACGCCCAGCACGATCTCCAGCCCCGCGAGCGTGAGCAGCGCGATCCAGATTTCCGGGTTGAGCAGGGCGTCCATGGGCGATCAGGCGGCGCTCATGCGGGCGAGCAGCCGATACATCTGACGGTTGTTCTGCGCGAAGTACGGCAGCTCACGCAGGATTTCCTCCGGCGTCTGCACGTAACGTCCCGGCGCGGGTCGCTCGTGCTCGAACCAGACCCGCGCATTGGCGGCGGTGATCTCCGGGTGGAACTGCAGGCCGACGACGCGCGCGTCACGGCTGGCGAACGCCTGGTTGGCGCAGGCCTCGCTCGTGGCCAGGTTGTCGTATCCCGGCGGGATGGCGAAGGTGTCGCCGTGCCAGTGGAACGCCTGGAACTGCGGCTGACTCTCGGCGAAAGCCCGGGCGGCGCGCCCTGCCGGGGTGAGCTCGACCTGAAACCAGCCGATCTCCTGATGCACGTTGCGCGCGACTTGGCCGCCCAGCACGTCCGCGAGCAGCTGCGCGCCCAGGCAGATCCCGAGGACACGCTTGCCGGCGCTCAACGCGGCGCGGATCGCATCACGCTCGCCCTTGAGCCACGGGTAGCGCTGAAACTCGTAGACGTTCATCGGGCCGCCCATGACGATCAGCCAGTCGTACTGCTCGGGCGGCGGCGGCACGCCGCCTTCGTGCAAGCGCGTGCAGGTGACGTTGGCGTGCCGCGCCGCGAGCCACGGCGCGATGCAGCCGAGGTCCTCGAAGGGCGCGTGGCAGAACCAGTGCACGTTCATCGCGGGCGCGTCGCAGTCGGCACGTGTTTGCTAGGCTTGTCGTAAACGGGGAGGGCGGAATGATAAACCTGTTCGCGGCCGGCGCCGTCGTCTGCGCGATGCTGGCCATCGCCGCGGACTGGAACGAGCGGCGCCATCGCAGCTTCTATCTGCTCAAGCCGCTGACCACGCTCCTGATCGCGGCCTTTGCCGCGAGCGCCGACGGAACCACGCCGTACCGCGAGCTCGTCATCGCGGCGCTGCTGGTGTCCACCGTCGGCGATGTCTGCCTGATGTTCAAGGGCAATGGCTGGTTCATCGGCGGGCTGGTCAGTTTCCTGTGCGCGCACCTTTTGTTCGTCGCCGCGTTCGTGCAGGGCGTCACCCCGATCGCGGTGCCGTGGTGGGCCTGGGTGGTCGTTCCTTACGGCGCACTGCTCTTGTGGTTCCTGCTGCCGCACGCCGGTCCGCTCAAGGCACCGGTGGTGGTCTACTGCGCGGTGATCTTCGCGATGGTGCTGGCGGCGAGCGCGCGGCACGCCGCGCTCCCTTCGCCTGACTCGCTGTGCGCGCTCGTCGGGGCTTTCGTGTTCCTGCTGTCCGATTCGGCGCTGGCGGTGCGCCAGTTCCGCGGCTCGTACCCCGGCGCGCAGGCGCTGATCCTGTCGACCTACTGGCTCGCCATCGGCCTGATCGCGGCGTCCGTGTAGAGCGCCCGGCCGCAAGGCTTGAAGTATCATCCCGCGGTCAAAAAACGCTTGCCGATCCGGGAAGGAGAACCATCCATATGAAGAGCTACGTGTGGGGCGCGGCTGCCCTGACGCTGTCTGCGTGCGCCAGCATCGGCGTCGTCCCCAAGAGCCAGGTCTCGGGCATCGACCGGCAGAACTTCGACCCGAAAGTGCGTCCGCAGGACGATCTCTACCGGGCGGTGAACGGCGCCTGGCTCGCGCGCATCCAGATCCCGGCGGACAAGTCCAACTACGGCGCCTTCACCAAGCTGGCCGACGACGCGGAAGCCGATCTGCGCGAGATCATCCAGGAAACCGCGGCCGAGAAGCACGAGGCCGGCAGCGACGCGCAGAAGGTCGGCGACTTCTACCGCTCGTTCATGGCGGAGGCCGAGCTGGAGAGCCTGGGCATCAAGCCGCTGGCTGCCGAGCTCGCGCGCATCGATGCGCTTGCCTCCCGGCGCGATATCCCCGTCCAGATGGCGCACCTGGTGCAGATCGGCGTCAACGCGCCGCTGATCCCGGTGGTCCATCAGGACCGCAAGGACTCCGAGCATTACATCGGCGATTTCGTGCAGGGCGGCCTTGGCATGCCCGATCGCGACTTCTACCTGCAGGACGACGCCAAGTTCAAGGAGATCCGCGGCAAGTACCAGAAGCACGCCGAGCGGATGCTCACGCTCGCCGGCGTCGACGGCGCCGCGGCAGCGGCAGCGGACGTGATGGCATTCGAGACGCGCCTGGCCAAGGCGCAGTGGGACAAGGTCGACAATCGCAATCCGATCAAGACCTACAACAAGGTGACGACCGCCGAGCTCTCGCAGCTGACCGGCGAGATCGACTGGCCGGCCTACCTCAAGGCCGCGGGCTTCGGCTCGCTCTCCGCGGTGATCGTCGCGCAGCCCAGCTACGCCAAAGCCGTCGGCCGCGAGATCCGCAGCACCAAGCTCGCCACCTGGAAGCGCTACTTCAAGTGGCGGGTGATCAGCGCCTACGCGCCGATGCTGTCGAAGGCGTTCGTCGACGAGAACTTCGACTTCTACGGTCGCACGCTCAACGGCATCCAGGAGCAGAAGCCGCGCTGGAAGCGCGGCGTGGCGGTGCTGCAGCACGGCAACGGCAATCCCGACTCGCCGGCCAACGAGTGCCTGGGCGAGGCGCTCGGCCGCATCTACGTCAAGCGCCGCTTCCCGGCCGACAGCAAGGCCCGGGCCGAGGAGCTCGTGAAGAATCTCCTGCGCGCCTACGGCCAGGAATTCAAGACGCTGGACTGGATGAGCGAGAAGACGCAGCTCGCCGCCAAGGAGAAGCTGTCCAAGTTCCGCTACAAGATCGGCTATCCCGACAAGTGGCGCGACTTCCATGATCTCGAAATCAAGGACGGCGATCTCGTCGGCAACGTCATGCGCGTGGCCAGCTTCGAATACCGGCGTGACGCCAAAAAGCTGGGCGGCCCGATCGACCGCGACGAGTGGGGCATGACGCCGCAGGCGGTCAACGCCTATTACAACCCGGAGAAGAACGAGATCGTCTTCCCGGCCGCGATCCTGCAGCCGCCGTTCTTCGACCCGCGCGCCGACGACGCGGCCAACTACGGCGGCATCGGCGCGGTCATCGGCCACGAAATCAGTCACGGCTTCGACGATCAGGGCAGCCAGTTCGACGGCGACGGCAACCTCAAGAGCTGGTGGACGCAGGACGATCGCCGCAAGTTCGAGGAGCGCGCCGCCAGGCTCGCCGCGCAGTACGACGCCTACGAGCCGGTGAAGGGATACAAGCTCAACGGCAAATTCACGCTGGGCGAGAACATCGCCGACCTCGGCGGGCTCACCATCGCCCACAAGGCTTACCGCATCTCGCTCGGCGGCCAGCCGGCGCCGGTGCTCGACGGGCTCACTGGCGACCAGCGCTTCTTCATGGGCTGGGCGCAGGTATGGCGGCGCCAGTACCGCGAGGAGAACCTGCTCAACCGGATCAAGTCGGATCCGCACTCGCCCAGCGAATTCCGCGCCAACGGCGCGGTGGTCAACATGCCGGCGTTCTACGACGCGTTCGGCGTGGTCGAAAGCGACAAGCTGTTCAAGCCCGAGAGCGAGCGCATCCGGATCTGGTGACGGTGTAGGAGGGGCCGTTGGCCCCGAAAGCAGTCGGGGCTAACAGCCCCTCCTACAGCACGGGCGCGTCGCTGCGGGCGCGCCAGCGGAAGCGCTCGAGGTCGATGCGGCCGCCGACGAAGGCGATGCCCTCGTCCTGCAGCCGCTTCTTCTGCTCGCGGAACGAGGCGCTGCCGGGCGGGAAGGACAGCCGCCCCTGCGCATTGATCACCCGATGCCAGGGGACGTGCGATCCAGCGGAGAGGTTGTGCAGCGCATAACCCGCGAGCCGCGCCTGCTTGGCAAAGCCGGCCGCCTGGGCGATCTGGCCGTAGGTCGCGACCCGGCCGCGTGGAATCTGCTTTACGGCGTCCCAGATCCGGCGGTACGTGTCGCGGTCCTTCATCCGCCGCTACGGAATCCGAAGCGACGCCCTAGCGGAACGCCCCGCCGACGATGCGCTGCTGCCCATCGAGCTCGGCGAAGTAGCGGCTCTTGTCCATGCGCAGCTCCTTGGTGGCGACGTCACCCGGAACCACCAGCAGCACGTCCGGATAGCGCTGCCGGAATTGCGCCGGGGTAGGCCGCGAGGCGATGAACTGCTCGAAGCCGGCGACGTCGGTCACCTTGCCGGCAACCTGGACGGACGCCGCATCCGCTGTGGGAGGGCGCGCGCAGCAGCCCGCAAGAACAGCGACGCACAATGCCAGCAGAATCGATCGATGTGTTTGCATGCGCCGTAGTTTGCCCGATCCGCAGGAACGCGCGCGCGGACGACCGGTCGGAACTGGCTAGTAGCGGCGCGGGCGACGGGGCGGCGGCCCACGGCGATCGTCGTCGTAGTCGCGACGGTGCCAGTCCCAGCCGTAGCCGATGCGCATGGCCACAGTGTAGGAGTCCGCGTCGACCTTGTTGCCGAAGAGCCGCATGTCGGTGCCGCCCAGGTAGCGCGCATCGAATCCCAGGTCGAAGTTGGGCGTGAGGCGCCAGAGGATGCCGCCGCCGATGTAGGCGCCGGTGGACGTGTCCTCGTCGCGGTCATGTCCGCCGGCGTCCTCGATCTCCGCTTCCATCGTTACCGCCGCGACGCCAAAGGCGAAATACGGACGCATGTGGCCGTAGTCCGGGATCAGCACCGCGCCGACGGAGAACTGGCCGACGGACTGCTCCAGGTCCTCGTCGCGGCCGGATGCCTCGTCGCGGGACCCATTCAGGCCGAGCTCGATGTGCAGCGGGAAATCCCAGTAGGAGAAGTCGGCCAGCACGCCGAGCAAGCCGTGCGTGTCGGTCGGGGCCCACTGGTCTTCGTCGAGCTGCCGAAACCCGGCGACGCCGGTGATGTTGCCGCCCGCGGCGCTGGCGGCGGTGGAGCACAGCAACGCTGCCAGACATGCAGCCAGATGGATTTTCATTCCCCACTCCCCGCGCGGTGCGCCTTGCCGATAGATCGGCTCGCAGCCTGAAGGTTCCCGCCTGAATCGCCGCTGAACGGTGGCGCGCGCGTCCGGCTAGAAGCCGCCGCGCCGGCGCTGGCCGCGCCGCAACAGCGGCAGCACCAGCCCGAGGATGGCGCCGCCCACGACGAGGCCCCCGCCCGTCATCAGCGTCTTGCGCCGGGACTCCTCGTCGCTATAGCGACGCTGCAGATCCGCCCCAGCCTGTTCCTTCTCCGCCACGAGCGCTTTGAGCTTCTCGTTGTCCGCGGCCAGCTCCAGCGCCGGCAGCGCCTTGGCCAGGTCTTCCTTGGTCTGCGTCAGGTCCTTCTCCAGCGCCTTGACGCGCTCGCGCGCCTGGTTCAGCTCCACCTGCAGTGGGCTCAGGCGGTCCTTGGCGGCCGGTGTGTTGGAGATCAGGCGCGTCGGGATCCATCCGTCCCGGCCGTCCTCCATGCGCACGTGCGCGAAGCTGTCGGGCCCCAGCGTCTCGAGCACCGTGATCCGGGTGCCGCTCTTGAACAGGCCCTTGATCGTGGCGTCGTTGCGCGGCGCGTCGCGCAGCGTCGCCGTCACTTCGTCGGTGATGTACTGGGTCTTGCCTTCCGGCGGCGCCGCCAGCGCCAGGTTGCCGCACGCCAGAACCAGGATCGTCAGGACTTTTTTCACGCAACCTCTCCCTGTCTTGAATGAATCGGCGCCTACAAAGCCAGGCGCCGGACGTCGGACAGCAATTTGACCAGCAGCACGATGAAGCGTGCGGCATACGCGCCGTCGATGACGCGATGATCATAGGACAGCGACAACGGCAGCATCAGGCGCGGCTCGAAGGCCTTGCCGCTCCACACCGGCCGCGTCTGCGCGCGGGATGCACCCAGGATCGCGACTTCCGGCGCGTTGACGATCGGCGTGAAGTGGCTGCCGCCGATGCCGCCGAGCGAGGAGATCGAGAAGCAGCCTCCCTTCATATCGTCGGCCTTCAGCTTCCCGTCGCGGGCTTTCTTCGCTAGCGCGCCGCACTCGTCGGCAAGCTGCACGACGCCCTTCTTGTCGACGTCGCGCACCACCGGCACCACCAGCCCGTTCTCGGTGTCGGCGGCAAAACCGATATGACAGTACTTCTTCAGGATCAGCGTCTCGCCGTCGGGTGCAAGCGAGGAGCGGAATTCCGGGTACTCGTCCATCGCCTTGGCGACGGCTTTCATGATGAACGGCAGCAGCGTGAGCTTCTTGTCGGTCTCCTCCGCTGAGGATTTGCGGAAGGCCTCCACGTCGGTGATGTCCGCCTCGTCGAATTGCGTGACGTGCGGAATGTTGAGCCAGGCGCGATGCAGGTGCGTCGCCGAGAGCTTGCGGATGCGCGCGAGCGGCTTTTTCTCGATCTCGCCGAACTGGGCGAAGTCCACCGCCGGGATCGGCGGAATGGCGCCGCCGGCCGCTTGCGCGGGTGCGCTCATCGCCCTTTTCACGAACGCCTGCACGTCCTCGATGGTGACGCGACCGTGCGGACCACTGCCGCCGACCCTGGCGAGATTCACGCCGAGCTCGCGCGCACACTTGCGCGTCGCCGGGCCGGCATGGGCGCCGCCCGCCGGCGCGGCTGGGGACGCTGCTTGCGTCGGCGCGGGCGCTGCTACTGATTTCGTAGCGCGGTCCTCGACCGCGGGTCCGATGGATAGGCGTGCGGTCTTTTCCGCCGGCGGCGCGGTCGCCACGACGTCTGGGGCAGCGCCGTCTGCAGCCTCCAGGGTGCAGACCCGATCGCCTTGCGAAACCTTGTCGCCTACCTGGGGCTTCAGATCGCGCACGACGCCGGCAGCCGGGGATGGCACCTCCATCGTCGCCTTGTCGGACTCCAGCACGATCAGTGGCGCATCCTTCTCGACGCGATCGCCGTCCTTGACCAGCACCTCGATCACCGGCACGCCCTGGTAGTCGCCGATGTCGGGAACGGTCACTTCGATTTTCGAAGCAGGCGTAGACGACCTCTTTGCTGTCGCAGGCGCTGGCTTCTCGGCGGCGGCTTTTTCGGGCGCGGGTTTGGGTTGCGCCTCGGCGGCAGGTTTCGGCGGCTCCTTGGCCGTTGCTGCCTCAGCGTCCGCGGTTTCGAGCCGGCAGATCAGGTCTCCTTGCGAGAGCTTGTCGCCGGCTTTCACCTTCAGGCCGCGCACGACACCGGCTGCCGGCGACGGCACCTCCATCGTCGCCTTGTCGGACTCCAGCACGATCAGCGGCGCGTCTTTCTCGACGCGGTCGCCATCCTTCACCAGCACCTCGATCACCGGCACGCCCTGGTAGTCGCCGATGTCGGGCACCTTCGCGTCGATGGCGGCCATGACCCGCTAGACCTTCCAGGGCGCGATGCGATCCGGCTTGATGCCGAGGATCTTGATGGCCTGGGCCACGCGCTCCAGCGGGACCAGCTTCTCGTCGGCCAGCGCCTTGAGCGCGCGGACCGTGATCCAGCGCCGATCGACTTCGAAGAAGTCGCGCAGCGCCGGACGGTTGTCGCTGCGCCCGAAACCATCCGTTCCGAGCACGTGGTACTCCATCGGCACGTAGGGCCGGATCTGCTCGGCGTACGCCCGCACCCAGTCGGTGGACGCGACGGCGGGGCCCTTGGCATTCTTCAAGCATTGCTGCACGTAGCTCACGCGCGGCGTTTCGTTAGGGTGCAGCAAATTCCAGCGCTCGACGTCGTGACCGTCACGCGCCAGCTCGGTGAAGCTCGGCACGCTCCATACGTCGCTGGTGACGCCCCACTCCTCCTTGAGCAGCGCAGCGGCGGCGATGACCTCACGCAGGATGCTGCCCGAACCCAGCAGCTGCACGTGCAGCTTCCCCGGCGCGGGCTCCGCCTGAAGCTTGTACATGCCGCGGACAATCCCCTCTTCCACGCCGGCAGGCATGGCCGGATGCTGGTGGTTCTCGTTGTAGACGGTGAGGTAGTAGTAAACGTCCTGCGGCTCCGGACCGTACATCTGCTGCATGCCGTGCTGAACCACCACCGCTAGCTCGTAGGCGAACGCCGGATCGTACGAGCGGCAGTTCGGCACGGTGCCGCTGATGATGTGGCTGTGTCCGTCTTCATGCTGCAGGCCCTCGCCGTTGAGCGTGGTGCGGCCGGCGGTGGCGCCCATCAGGAATCCGCGCGCGCGCATGTCGCCCGCGGCCCAGCACAGGTCGGCGACGCGCTGGAAACCGAACATCGAATAGAAGATGAAGAACGGCACCAGGGAGACGCCGTGGTTGGAGTACGAGGTCGCGGCGGCGATCCACGACGACATGGCGCCGGCCTCGGTGATGCCTTCCTCGAGGATCTGCCCCTTGATGTCCTCCTTGTAGAAAGCGAGCTGCTCGGAATCCTCCGGCTTGTACTTCTGGCCTACCGCCGAGTAGATGCCCAGCGCGCGGAACATGCCTTCCATGCCGAAGGTACGCGCCTCATCGGGGACGATCGGCACAATGCGGCTGCCGATGCCCTTGTCGCGGCAGAGCGATTGCAGCAATTGCACGAACGCCATCGTCGTGGAGATCTCGCGCTCGCCGGTGCCGGCGGTGATGCGCTCGAACGAGGCGAGCGGCGGCACCGGCAGCGTGTCGGACTTGCGGTTGCGGAACGGCAGCGGCCCGCCCAGCTCCTTGCGGCGCGCCTTCAGGTACTGGATCTCGGGCGAATCCTCCGGTGGCCGATAGAACGGCGTGCCGGCGATCTGCTCGTCGGGCACCGGGATCTTGAAGCGGTCGCGGAAGGCCTTCAGCGCTTCCTCGCCCATCTTCTTCTGCTGGTGGGTGATGTTCTGGCCCTCGCCGGCTTCGCCCATGCCGTAGCCCTTCACCGTCTTGGCCAGGATCACGGTCGGCGTGCCGGTGTGCTTCACCGCGCTCGCGTAAGCGGCGTAAACCTTGTGCGGATCGTGGCCGCCGCGGTTGAGCTGCGCGACGTCCTCGTCGGTCATGCTCGAGACCATGCGCAGAAGCTCGGGATGCTTGCCGAAGAAATTGTCGCGCGTGTACTTGCCGCCCTTGGCCTTGAAGTTCTGGTACTCGCCGTCGACGGTCTCGTTGAACGTGCGGATCAGATCGCCGTTGCGGTCCTGCGCGATCAGGCCATCCCAGGCCGAGCCCCAGATCACCTTGATCACGTTCCAGCCGGCGCCACGGAACATGCCCTCCAGCTCCTGGATGATCTTGCCGTTGCCGCGCACCGGGCCGTCGAGGCGCTGCAGATTGCAGTTCACCACGAAGATCAGGTTGTCGAGTCGCTCGCGATCGGCGATGTCGATGGCGCCGAGCGACTCGGGCTCGTCCATCTCGCCGTCGCCGCAGAAGCACCAGACCTTGCGGCCGGTCATGTCCTTGATGCCGCGGTTGTGCAGGTACTTCATCAGCCGCGCCTGGTAGATCGCCATGATGGGGCCGAGGCCCATCGACACGTTGGCGAACTGCCAGTAGTCGGGCATCAGCCAGGCGTGCGGATACGACGACAGCCCGCGCCCCAGCGCTTCCATGCGGAAGCGCTGCAGCTCTGCTTCGGTCAGGCGGCCTTCCAGAAAAGAGCGTGCGTAGATGCCGGGCGTGCAGTGTCCCTGCACGTAGATCAGGTCCTGCCCCTGCGCGTGCTCGGGCCCCTTCCAGAAATGGTTGAAGCCGACGTCGTAGAGCGTGGCAGCGGAGGCGAAGGTGGCGATGTGGCCGCCGATGCCGGCGTGCTCGCGGTTGGAGTTGAGCACCATCGCCATCGCGTTCCAGCGGATCAGCGAGCGGATGCGCCACTCCAGCGCGTGATCGCCGGGCGAGCGCTCCTCCAGATGCGGAGGGATCGTGTTGATGTAGGCCGTGTTCGGCGAGAACGGGATGAAGGCACCGGACAGCCTGGCGCGCTCGATCAGCGCCTCCAGCAACGCATGGGCGCGCTCCGGGCCCTCGCGCTCGAGCACCGAGTCGAGCGCGTCGAGCCACTCCCGCGTCTCCTGCGGGTCGAGGTCCTTGGGCGCGGCGGCGTCGTTCATGGGTCTTCCGTCAGGGACCGGCATGGTAACGGGCGGCCGCGATCCGTGTCAGCCCGCTTCCCTCGCTGCGTGCGGCGCGTGCATGATGGCCCGCGACCACATCGGAGCGCATGAAGCTGCCATGAGCGGACGGGCCGTCTGCATCGTCGACGACGTGGAGCGCGCGGTGGACGAGATCATCGCCCGCGTCGGCACGAACGTCGTCATCGGCATGCCGCTGGGCCTGGGCAAGCCGGTGCAGCTGATCAACGCGCTCTATGCACGCGCGCTGAAGGACCGCAGCCTCAAGCTCAAGATCCTCACCGCGCTGTCGCTGGAGAAGCCCGCGGGAGCCTCTGCGCTGGAGCGCGCGTTCCTCAAGCCGTTCGTGGCGCGCGTGTTCGGCGACTGTCCCGACCTCGACTATCTCGCCGCGCTGCGCGCGAAGAACTTGCCGCCCAACGTCGAGGTCTGTGAATTCTTCTTCACGCCGGGCAAGTTCCTCGGCAACAGCCACGCCCAGCAGCACTACATCAGCAGCAACTACACGCACGCGGCCCGCGACGTCTTCGCGCAGGGCTGCAACGTCGCCGCGCAGATGGTGTGCAAGCGCGACGGCGGCAGCGAGCTGCGCTACAGCCTGTCGAGCAACCCCGATACCGCGCCGGAGCTGATTTCGCTCATGCGCGACAGCGGACGCCCGCACGCGGCCGTGGCGCTCGTGAACCAGAACCTGCCCTACATGGCGAACGACGCCGAAGTGTCTGGCGATTACTTCGACATCGTCGTCGACCACCCTCGTTACAGCACGACGCTGTTCTCCACCCCGAAGCTGGCCGTCACGACCCCCGACTACCTGATCGGACTGCACGCCAGCGCGCTGGTCCGCGACGGTGGCACCCTGCAGATCGGCATCGGGGCGCTGGGCGACGCCATCGTTCATGCCCTGCTGATGCGGCACCAGCGCGGCGACGTTTACCAGCAGGTCCTGGCGGATGCCGGCGTGCTCGAGCGACACGCGGATCTGATCGAGGAATGCGGCGGCACCGGCGCCTTCGCGCGCGGGCTGTATGGCGCCTCCGAGATGTTCGTCGACGGCTTCATGCACCTTTACACCGCCGGCATCCTGAAGCGCCGCGTCTACGATTTCTGGGCACTGCAGCAGCTGATCGACGCCGGGCGCTGCGATCCTTCGGACCTGCAGCCGACGATTCTCGAGGCGCTGGCCGAGCTCGGCTTGCGCGTCATCCGCACCAAGGATTTCGAGGTGCTGCAGCACCACGGATTCTTCAACGAGGCGACACGGTACGACCAGGGCTACCTCGTCGCTCCCGACGGCGAGCGTGTCATCGCCAACGTCGCCGATCCGAAGGCGCGCGCCGTCATCGCCGGCAAATGCCTGGGGCGCGCGCTGCGCAACGGCTGCGTGCTGCATGGAGCGTTCTTCCTCGGTCCGAACGCCTTCTACAGGTGGCTGCGTGAGCTGCCCGAAGAAGAGCGCGCGCAGATCTGCATGACTGGCGTGGACCGGATCAACCAGCTCGATCACAACCCGCGGCTCTACAAGCTCCAGCGCAAGGATGCGCGCTTCATGAACACCGGCATCATGGTGACGCTCTCGGGCGCCGTGGTTTCGGATGGCCTGGCCGACGGCGGGGTGATCAGCGGCGTCGGCGGCCAGTACAACTTCGTGGCGATGGCGCACCAGCTGCTGACCGGCCGCTCGGTGATCATGATCCGGGCGGTGCGCGACGCCGGCCAGGCCACCAGCAACATCGTCTTCAACTACGGTCACTGCACTATCGCTCGCCACCTGCGCGACATCGTCGTCACCGAGTACGGGGCCGCGCAGCTGCGATCGCGAACGGACAACGAAGTTGCCAAGGCACTGATCAACATCGCCGACTCCCGCTTCCAGGCCGAGCTTCTGGCGCAAGCCAAGAAAGCCGGCAAGATCGAGGCGAACTACTTGATTCCAGGCAGATATCTGCAGAATACGCCGGAGCGGCTGGAGCAAGCGCTGGCGCCACATCGGCGGGCGGGACTCTTCCCGGAGTTCCCGCTTGGCTGCGACTTCACGGCCGAGGAGCTCGTGCTGGCTAAGGCAATGCGGCGTCTCAAGGCGCGCGTGGACGCGACTCCGAAGTGGCGGCTGTTGCGGCACGGACTACGGTCCCGACAGGCGCCGGCGGAGGCCCGCCCGTTTCTCGAGCGCCTGGAACTGATGCATCCGCGGTCGCTGCAGGACCGCATCGCGCGAAACCTGCTGATCGAAGAGCTGGCCGTGTCAGCTGCGCCGTAACGGCGGAAAGTCCAGCGGCTGCGGATCGTGTCCCTGACTGCGGAGCCAGTCGCGCAGCGCGAGGCCCGTTGCAGCCGGCCAGTAGCGCGCCTTCTGGGCCTCCACGTGCTTGAACTCGACCAGCTCCTCGCCGAGCCGGATCTCCCCCTCCGCGGCCACGTGGAACGCGATGATGAGCTGATTCATGCGCTCGAAACCGTAGTGGCCGATGAACGTCGCCTGCGGGGCCTTGAGCCCCAACTCCTCTTCGACCTCGCGCAGCACCGCTTCCTGCGGGATCTCGTTGCGCTCGAGAAACCCGGTGACGAGTGCGAACATGTTCGGCGGCCACGCGCGGTTGCGCGCCAGCACGATCCGGCCTTCGTGCTCCACCACGGCAGCAACCACCGGCGTCGGGTTGTCCCAGTGCACGTAGCCGCAGTGGCCTTGCGCGCAGGCCAGACGGCGCATGCCGCCGTGGTCGGCATCCTGAAGCGGAGCGGCACAGCGCGGACAGAACCGGAACGTCGCAGTCATGGCCCAACATACCGCAGGGCTTTGGCCGTCACCAGCAAGGTCATTTGCCGATGCAGAAGCGCGAGAAGATCGCGCCGAGCAGCTCCTCGGTGCTGACCTCGCCCGTGATCTGCGCAAGCTGACCTTGCGCCAGACGCAGCTCCTCGGCGACGAGGTCGAGCGTCGCGTTGTCGCCGGCGAGTCGACCGGCATCGCGCAGGTGCGTCGACGTGCGCCGCAGGGCGTCTACGTGCCGCGTGCGGGCGGAGAAAAGCCCTTGCGTTCCGGTCGCCAGGCCCGCAATGCGCTTGATCTCTTGCGTCAGCAGGTCCAGCCCCTCTCCGGTCTGAGCCGACACCCGCACCGTGACCGGCTCCGCTTGCTGTCGAAGCGCCGGGCGCCTGCTGAGGTCGCACTTGTTGCGCACGAGCAGGATCGCGGTGCCGGCGGGCAATCGGCGCAAAAGGGCTTCGTCGGCATGCGCCGCATCCATCCGGTCGTCGACGACGAACAGGATGAGCTCCGCCTGCTCGAGCATCTTCCAGGCCCGCCGCACGCCTTCGCGCTCCACCGGATCGTCCGATTCACGCAGCCCCGCCGTATCGACGACCGTGACCGGCAAGCCGTCGAGCACGATGTTCTCCCGCAGCAGATCGCGCGTGGTGCCGGGAATCTCGGTGACGATGGCGGCGTCCGTGCCGGCAAGCCGGTTGAGCAGCGTCGACTTGCCGACGTTGGGCTGGCCGGCGATGGCGACGACCATGCCTTCGCTCAACCGCCTTCCTTGCGTGGCCGACGCAAGCAGCGTGTCGATGTTCCCGGCGATGCGTAGCAGCCGCCCGCGCAGATCGTCGCGCGACAGCGCATCGATGTCGTCCTCCGAGAAATCGATGGCGCTCTCGGCGTAGACCCGCAGCTCGCCGATGTCGTCGCGCAGCGCGTTCACCCGCGCGGAGAACTCTCCCTGCAGGGATCGGCTCGCCGCGCTCGCGGCCTCGCGGCTGGAGGCATCGATCAGGTCCGCGATCGCTTCGGCTTGTGCCAGATCGATACGGCCGTTGAGGTAGGCGCGCTCGGAGAACTCACCGGGCCGAGCGCGCCTGGCGCCATGCGCACACGCCGCCTCCAGCAACGCGCCCATGACCACCGGTCCGCCGTGCCCCTGCAGCTCCACGACGTCTTCGCCTGTAAGCGAATGGGGCGCCGGAAAATACAGGGTCAGCCCTTGGTCGATCGGCTCGCCGGTCGCGTCGACGAATCGGGCCAGGACTGCATGACGCGGGGCGGGCACCGAACCGGCGATCCGGCCGCAGATCTCGGCGGCAATGGGTCCCGAGAGTCGCAGGATGCCGACGCTGCCGCGGCCTGCTGGCGTGGCGATCGCGGCAATCGTGTCCGGCATGCGCGGGTGCCGCGGCTTTAGGCCAGTCCCAGGCGCTGCAGCTTGCGGGTGATGTACCACTGCTGGGCGATGCCGGTCAGGTTGCTGACGAACCAGTAGAGCACCAGGCCCGCCGGGAAGAACGCGAAGAACGCGGTCATCATGATCGGCATCAGGTTCATGATCCGCTGCTGCATCGGATCGGGCATGGTCTGGCCTGACAGCCTCTGCTGCGCCCACATCGTCGCGCCGAACAGCAGCGGCAGCACGTAGTACGCATCGGGCGCGGAAAGATCGGTGATCCACAGCGCGAAATCGGCCTGGCGGAGCTCGACGCTCTGCGACAGCACGCGGTAGAGGGCGATGAAAACCGGGAACTGGACCAGCAGCGGCCAACATCCGGCGAGCGGGTTGAACCCCTCCTTCTTGTACAAATCCATCATCGCCTTGTTCAGACGCTCCCGGTCGTCTCCGAACCGCTCCTTGATCTCCTGGATACGCGGGGCGAATTTCTTCATCTTCGCCATGGACCGGTACTGCGCTTCCGAGAGCTTGTACATCAGCGCGCGCACGACGAGTGTCAGCAGGATGATCGCCGCGCCCCAGTTCTGGGTCAGCTTGAACAGCCATGCGAGTGCCATGAACAGCGGCTCGCAGATCGGCGTCAGCAGTCCGTAGTCCTGCGTCAGCTCAAGCCCCGGCGCAGTCTTGTTAACCACGCCCTGCAGATTCGGACCCAGGTACAGCCGGGTGGAGAACGAGCGCTCGCCTAGCGCGGGCACCGGTGCCAGCGGGCCCACGTACTGGCCCATGTAGCCGCTGGTTGCGGCGGCCTTGCCCGAGAACATCACCGTCTCGCCGGCTGCCGGCAGAACCGCGGCAAGAAAGTAATGCTGCAGTACCGCGAGCCAGCCCCCGGTCTGCTTCACCTCGAACGGCGACTCGGTCAGATCGTCGAACGCGAACTCCTGGAACGTGTACTTCTCGGTGGAGGGCTTCTGCTGGTAGATGCCGATCCCGCGAAAGCTCTTGACGAACGGAGGATCCGGCACGGTGCCTTCAGCCGAGCTCAGGAACCGCAGGTACGGACCAGCGGCCAGCGGCTCGTTGTCGCGGTTGACGAGCGTCTGCGTCAGGACGACTTCATAACTGCCCCGGGAGAACTGGTAGGTCTTGCGCACCGTGAATCCCGCCGGATCTTCGTGCTCCAGCACAACGTCCAGGGACGTCTGGCCGTCTTCCAAAACGTATTCGGAGCGCTGCGATTTGTACTCGGTATCTGGCGTCGACCACGGCTTGGCATCACCCGCGATCCCGCTCTGGAGGACGAACAGCTTGCCCTCGCGATCGTCCAAAAATGCGAGCGGCTTTTCCGGATGCGCCTTGGACACCGGATAGAGCGGCAACTCCAGTCGGCGCAGGTCGGCGCCTTTGAGCGAGATTTCGCCTACGTAGGTGTCGGTCCTGAAGCGCACGCGCCCGGTGTCCGCGGCGGAAGGAACCGGGTTGGAAATCACCGGTGCGGCGGCGAGGCTCGGCGTTGCCGGGCTGGCGGTCTCCGGCGCTTGTGCGGCTGCAGTCGGGGTCGGAGCCGCTTGTGAAGCCGCCGCCGACTTCGCCGGATAGTCCGCTTTCCAGGCCTGGTAGAGGAAGAAGCCGACAACCGCGAGCAGCGCCAGCAGAAAGAAGCGTCGGTTCTCCATGGCTATTTTTCGGGCACGTAATCAAACCCGCCGGGATGCAGCGGGTGGCAGCGGCAGACCCTGCGGGCCGTCAGCCAAGACCCCTGGAGGATGCCGAAACGATCGATAGCGACGATCGCATAGGACGAGCACGAGGGATGGAAACGGCAGCGGGCTCCCAGCCACGGGCTCAGGAACCGTTGGTAACTTCGCAGCAGCCAGATCAGGACTTGCGACATCGGTCAGCGATCCTTGTCCACAGGCGCATCAACTCTTCCCGCACGGCGACGTGGTTGCCGGCGCCCGCAGCTCGCCGCGCCATCACCACTACGTCCACCTTCGGCATCGCGTGCTGGTTCTGTCGGAAACTTTCCCGGATCAGCCGCTTCAATCGATTCCGCCGGGTTGCCAGCGGCAAGCTCTTGCTCGAAATTGCCAGACCAAGACGCGGGCGATCCGCTCCGTTACGCACCACCGCGTCGAGCTGTGTGCCCTGGAGGCGGGAGCCTTCGGTGAAGGCCGTGACGTAGTCCTGGGGACTGAGCAAGCGAACGCGCTTGTCGAAGCGCGTCATACAGCGCCGAAACGCGATGCTACGGCGTCAGCCGTCGCCGGCCCTTTGCGCGGCGACGCGCCAGTACCAGACGGCCGCCTTTGGTTTTCATCCGCGCACGAAAACCGTGAGTGCGCTTGCGGCGCAAGCTGTGCGGCTGGTAGGTGCGCTTCGACATGACGAATCCACTCCAAAAAGGGCGGCGAGTTTATCCCTTCACCTGCCGGCCATCAAGCAAAATGCCTGTGGATAAAACCGGTGCTGCAGAGATAGACTCTCCATCCGCTTTTTCCAGCACGCGATCGTGATCAGCGCTGACCAATTCTGGGCTCAATGCATCCGCCGGCTCGAAGGTCGCCTGTCGGATCAGGACATCAATACCTGGATTCGCCCACTGCAGCCGAAGCTGTCGGGGACCCGACTGCTGTTGCTGGCGCCCAACCGGATGGTGATGGAGCGCGTTCGATCCGGATGGCTTCCCGAGATTCAGCGTGCGGTCACGCAACTGGGCGAGCCCCCCGTCACCGCCGAGATCGTCGTCGGCGGCAGCGCACTACCCGCCACCGAGTCAGGTCGATTCCCCGCCCCAGCTCCCGACAAGGGCGTCGTCTCGGCCGTGCAGACAGGGCGCCTCGACCCGCGTTACACGTTCGAGACCTTCATCGAAGGGCGCTCCAACAAGCAGGCGCGCGCTGCAGCCCAACACGTTGCGGACTCATTGTCCAGCTATAACCCGTTGTTTATATACGGCGATTCTGGATTGGGCAAGACCCATCTCATGCACGGCATCGGCAATGCGATCGTGGCCGCTCAGCCCGGCGCGCGGATTGCGTACATCGGGGCTGAGCAGTGGATGAACCAGTTCGTGGCGGCTATCCGCAACAACCGGCAGGACAGCTTCAAGAATTACTACCGCACCGTCGATGTCCTGCTCATCGACGACATCCACTTCTTCGTCAAGAAGGAGGGCACGCAGGAAGAGTTCTTCCACACCTTCAATGCGCTGGTCGATAACCGCAAGCAAATCGTGCTCACGTGCGACCGCTTCCCCAAGGAACTCGACGGTCTCGACGACCGGTTGAAGTCACGCTTCTCCTGGGGTCTGACCGTATCCATCGAGCCTCCCGATCTGGAGACGCGGGTGGCGATCATCCTGTCGAAGGCCGAGTTGATGGAATTCGACCTGCCCCACGATGTGGCTCTCTTCATTGCCCAGCGCGTGCGGACCAACGTCCGTGAGTTGGAGGGAGCCCTCAATACGCTGCGCGCGCGTGTATTGTTCACGCGCGAGCCCATCACCATGGAGCTCACCCGTTCGACGCTGAAGGACATGTTGGCGGCGTACGAGCGACTGGTAACGATCGACAACATCATGCGAATCGTCAGCGGCTACTACAACATCCGTGTCGCCGACCTGAGCTCCAAGCGGCGATCACGGTCCTTGGCGCGCCCCCGGCAAGTCGCAATGTCACTCGCCAAAGAGCTCACCGAGCACAGTCTTCCGGAGATCGGGCGTGCCTTCGATAAGGATCACACCACCGTGCTGCACGCGTGCAAGAAGATTCGGGAGTTGCGGGAGGACGATCCGCGGATCCGGGAGGACTACGAAAATCTTCTGCGCCAATTGAGCTATTAACATGTGCATAACTTCTGGGTGTCGCTTGATGGCCGGAACCTCGCCCAGGTTGTCCACAACTTGTAGGGGACTCCGTGGACATGTTGCGGGTTGGTTTCGCGGGGCGACTACCCACTGAAATCGCTGGTAAATAGCGGGTTGTTCTGCAATTGGTAGTCGCGCTACTACATTCTCTAATATGTATTTATAAACAGCTTTAGTAAGGGGCAACAATGAAATTCGAAATCGGCCGCAATGAACTCCTCTTTGCCCTTCAAGCCGCTATCGGCGTGGTGGAGCGCCGGCAGACGCTGCCCGTGCTATCCAACTTTCTGCTGGACGCGCGCGGACAAGAACTGGTGGTGACGGGAACGGACTTGGAGATCGAGCTCGTTTGCCGGGCGCAGGCAGACGTGAAGACGCCAGGGCGAACGACGGTGCCAGCGCGCAAACTTTTCGACATTTGTCGCGGGCTGCCCGAAGGGGCGCACATCACCATGGAGTCGATTTCGGACCGGATTCAGCTCAAGTCCGGTAGAAGCCGCTATACCCTCTCGACCCTGAAGCCCGAAGACTTCCCTTCCCTGGGGGAAGTCGCGGCTTCCCAGACGCTGCGCCTGAAGAAATCGGAATTGCGACAGTTGCTCGAGCACACGCAGTTTGCGATGGCCCATCAGGACGTTCGCTACTACCTGAATGGCTTGCTCCTCCACGTGCAGCCCAAGCGGCTACGCGTGGTGGCGACGGATGGACATCGGCTTGCTCTCTCTGAACTGGAACGTGTGACCGGGTTCAAGGATGAAGTCCAGATGATCCTGCCGCGCAAGGCTGTTCTCGAGCTCATGCGGCTGATCGAGCCTTCCGATGAGATCGTCGAACTGCATTTGGGCGCAGGGCAGGTGCAGATTAACGTCGATCTGGTCCGGCTTTCTTCTAAGCTGATCGACGGCCGGTTTCCGGATTACGAGCGCGTCATCCCCGAACATCAAAACCGGCAGCTGACAGCGGATAGAGAAGTGGTTCGCCAAGCGCTCCTTCGATCGGCCATCCTGTCCAACGAAAAATTCCGCGGCGTCAGACTCAAGGTCGACGCCGGCCGACTGCAATTGCAGACCCACAATCCCGAACACGAGGAAGCGGAAGAAGAGCTTGAGGTCACGTATACGGGCGCCCCGCTCGAAATCGGGTTCAACGTGAACTACCTGCTTGACGCTCTCGCGGCAATGAAGGCCCAGCAATTCACGCTGGAGCTGAAAGGGGCTGATAGCAGCGGCTTGATTTACGACGCCGGCGGCGGGCCCGCCAAATACGTGATCATGCCGATGCGCCTTTGATGTTCCACGTGGAACAACTCGCGCGACTGTTCCACGTGGAACAACTGGCTAGGCGGTAAGCAACGTATAATTTGCGGCATCTTCTGCACAGTCCTTAAGGCCGCTCCATGGCGGAACACCAGCACCCCGACGATTCTTCCGAAGGCTACGATTCGAGCAGCATCACCGTGCTTAAGGGCCTGGATGCTGTTCGCAAGCGACCCGGTATGTATATCGGGGACACGGACGACGGTACGGGGTTGCACCACATGGTGTTCGAAGTGGTCGACAATTCGATCGACGAGGCCCTAGCCGGGCACTGCACTCAGATCGACGTCACCATCCACGCTGACAACAGTGTGACCGTAACGGACAACGGACGCGGAATCCCGGTCGATATCCACAAGGAAGAGGGTCGCAGCGCCGCCGAAGTAATCATGACCGTGCTGCACGCCGGCGGAAAATTCGATCAGAACTCGTACAAGGTCTCAGGCGGCCTTCACGGCGTGGGCGTTTCGGTCGTGAACGCGCTTTCCGAGAAACTCCTCTTGAACATATGGCGGGAGGGGATGGCTCACGAGCAGCAGTACCACGACGGCAACCCCGCGGCGCCCCTGAGGAGGACCGGGCCGGCAGATGGCAAACGCGGCACCGAAGTGCGGTTCTGGCCGAGCCCCAAGGTCTTCACCAACATTCAGTTTCACTACGACATCCTTGCCAAGCGGCTGCGCGAACTATCGTTCCTGAATTCGGGTGTGCGAATTCTCCTCAGGGAGGAGTCTTCGGGTCGCGAGGACGTCTTCGAGTACAAGGGGGGCATTAAGGCGTTCGTCGAATACTTGAATAAGGCCAAGACGCCTATTCATGAAACTGTCTGCCATTTCCTGTCCGGACAGAATCTGATCAGCGTCGAGGTCGCCTTGCAGTGGAATGACGGCTATCAGGAAAACGTTTACTGCTACACGAACAACATTCCGCAACGCGATGGTGGAACACATCTTTCGGGGTTTAAGGCTTCGTTGACCCGGTGCATAAACCAATACATCGAGGGGGAGGGCTTGGCCAAACGAGAGAAGGTCGAGCTCGCCGGGGAAGACGCTCGCGAAGGACTGACGGCAATCGTTTCGGTCAAGCTGCCGGACCCCAAGTTCTCCTCCCAAACCAAGGACAAGCTCGTTTCGTCCGAAGTGCAGCCCGCTGTTGCGTCTGCAACTAGCGAGTTCCTGGAGCAATTCCTTCTGGAAAACCCGCGTGAGGCGAAGGTCATCGCGGGGAAGATCGTCGATGCTGCGCGTGCGCGCGAAGCTGCGCGCAAAGCCAGAGAGATGACCCGGCGAAAAGGAGCGCTCGACATTGCGGGCCTGCCCGGCAAGTTAGCCGATTGTCAGGAGCGTGATCCGGCGAGGTCCGAACTGTTCCTGGTAGAGGGCGATTCCGCAGGCGGAAGCGCCAAGCAAGGTCGGGATCGCCGATTCCAAGCGGTTCTCCCGTTGAAGGGAAAGATCCTGAACGTGGAGAAGGCCCGCCTTGAAAAGATGCTGTCCTCCGTTGAGGTCGGCACCTTGATCACCGCTCTTGGCTGCGGCATCGGCGCGGACGAGTTCCGGCGCGAAAAGCTGCGCTACCACCGAATCATCATCATGACCGACGCCGATGTGGACGGCGCCCACATCCGCACCCTGTTGCTGACGTTCTTCTATCGACACATGTACGCATTGATCGAAGGCGGCAACATCTACATCGCGCAACCGCCGCTCTATAAGGTGAAGAGCGGCAAGCTCGACACTTATGTCAAGGATGAGCAAGAGCTGACGCGCTGGCTGATCGACGCGGCCTTGGATGGGGCCGAAGTGATCCCCGGCGCGGGCCAGCCCCCGCTGGCCGCCGATCAGCTGTCGGCGCTGGTGCGCGAGTATGCCGGCCTCAACATCGTGGTCGACCGCTTAGCGCGTCGTCATGACGCGCCAGTGCTCTCGGTGCTACGTGAACACGTGCCTGTGCCTACCGGCGATGCTGCCTCCTGGTTGCAGGCGTTCACGGCGGATCTGGATCGGCGGAATCCATCTCCGCAGCCGAGCACGGCCCGCATCGAATCTTCAGGAGAGCGGCTCTCATTGACGGTGAGCCGCGAGGCGCACGGCGCACTGCACACGACAGTGCTTGGACCGGACTTCTTCGCCAGTGCCGATTACACGCGCATGTGCGTGTTCAACAAGCGGGCGGTATTGGCTGAAGGCGCCGAGCTCCACCGGGCAGGTCGACGACATCCGGTCGGAAACTTCCGCGATCTCTTCGACACGCTGATGGCGGATACGCGACGCGGAATGCAGATCCAGCGCTACAAGGGTCTCGGGGAAATGAACCCGGAGCAGCTGCACACGACGACGCTGGATCCCGGCAATCGGAGACTCGTGCAGGTTCGGGTAGAGGACGCGATCGCGGCCGACCAGATGTTCACGACTTTGATGGGCGAGCAGGTCGAACCGCGACGCGAGTTCATCGAGCGACATGCGCTCCTCGCCGGCAACATTGACGTATAACAACTTGTTTTAAAACGGCTTATTCCGCCGCGTCGACGAGCGCGGTGAGTCGATGCAGCCGCTGGTCCAACTCGCTCTCGCTGGTCGCGAGCACAGTCCCATGTCCGATCTTACGCAGGGGTTTGGCCGCCTTGCCGTAGAGGTGGACGTGCACTCCGGGCAAGGCCGCCAGCTGCGATAGAGTCGGTGCGCGGCCGATGAAGTTGGCCATCGCGCAGGGCCCTCGCAGCGCAGTGTCTCCCAGAGGAAGACCGGCGATCGCCCGCAGGTGATTTTCGAACTGACTGCACTGGGCGCCCTCGATCGTCCAATGGCCGGAGTTGTGGACGCGTGGCGCGATCTCGTTCCCTAAAAGTGCCTGCGAACGCACGAAGAACTCGAACGCGAGCACGCCCACGTAATCCAGACGTTCCAGCACGCGTTGCACGTAGCTTTCGGCAATCGTCTGCAACGGATCTCCTGCACGGGGGCGCGCCGTCCGCAAGATTCCGTCGCGATGGCTCGTCTCCACCAGGGGGTAGAACGCGAGCTCTCCGGTTGCCGAGCGAGCGCCGAGCAAAGCAACTTCCCGCTCGAACGCGACGAACGCTTCGAGGATCAACGGCTGTCCTCCCAGCCTTGTCCACGCGCGATCCAGATCCTCAGGATGGCGCAGCACTGCTTGCCCTTTGCCGTCGTATCCGAGCCGCCGGGTTTTCAGGACCGCCGGATAGCCCAGCATCGCAACGCCGTCGCGCAACTCCTGCGCCGTCGCGATCGGAAGGAAGCGAGGGACCGGAATGCCGAGTTCGCTGAACAGCGTTTTTTCGGACAACCGATCCTGGCCGACCGTGAGTGCCTTCAGCGAAGGCTGAAGCGCGCGGCGCTGGGCGACGAACGCCGCAGCCGCGGCCGGGACGTTTTCAAACTCGTAGGTGACAAGATCGCTGCGGCCACAGAGCTCCGTCAGCGCGGCTTCGTCCTGGTAATCGGCGCGTAGATGCTCGCCCAACGTTGCGGCGCAAGCCTCCTCGGCGGGATCAAGAAACAGGAATTCGAAGCCCAGCGGGTGGCCGGCTAACGCCAGCATTCGGCCCAGCTGGCCGGCACCGAGCACGCCGATTTTCACGGCAGACGGTGATTGGAAAGGACCGCGTCGGTCTGATCCGTCCGGGTACTGCTCGAGCCGCTTTGCCAGCTTGGCGTCGCTGACGGCCAGAATGCTCGCCGCAAGCAACGCGGCGTTGATCGCACCAGCTTTGCCGATGGCCAAGGTGCCGACTGGGATGCCAGCAGGCATTTGCACCATCGACAGCAGCGAATCCATTCCGGACAGCGCCTGGGACTGCACGGGCACTCCGAGCACGGGGAGAGTTGTCTTCGCAGCGACCATGCCGGGCAGGTGAGCGGCGCCGCCGGCGCCCGCGATGATGATGCACAGTCCCCGCCCTTTTGCCGAAGCGGCGTATTCGAACAGGCGGTCGGGCGTGCGATGGGCCGATACGACTTGCGCCTCGTAGGGGATTTCGAGCAGCTCCAGGGTTTCCGTCGTGTGGACGAGCGTCTCCCAGTCAGAGCGGGAGCCCATGATCACGCCCACGACTGCTTTGCTCAGCGTCACGAATGTCCGTCCGGGCCGCAGGAAAGCGGCGAATTATATGTCATCGTCCTGGCGGCCCCGCATGCGAAGGCTAAGATGGAGCATGGCACATGGGTCGCATGGGCACGCGCATCACGCGCATCACGCCAGCGGGCACGAGAACCCGGAACAGCATTCGCGCCGTCGCCTGACGTTGGGGTTGGTGCTGGTCGCGGGCTTCGCCGTCGTCGAGCTCATCGGCGGCGTGCTGACGCATTCTCTAGCGCTCCTGGCCGACGCTGGACACATGGTCACCGATGTTCTGTCACTGACCTTGGCGCTGGCCGCCTCCGCTGCCAGTGGACAGGCGGCGGACAGCCGCCGCACCTATGGCTACCGGCGCTATCAGGTCCTCGCGGCGTTCACCAACGGTCTGTTCCTGGTGCTGCTCTCGGTCTGGATCCTTTTCGAGGCAGCCACTCGCCTGACGCAACCAAAGGTTGTCGCCGGCGGGCCGATGCTTGTCATCGCCGTTGCCGGCCTGTTGGTGAACCTCGCCGCCTACTTCGTCATGCATGGATCGCACGACAATCTGAATGTGCGCGCCGCGGCCGCGCACGTGCTCGGCGATCTGCTCGGCTCGGTAGCGGCGATTGCCGCGGCGATCCTGATCCTGGGGTTCGGCTGGGACCTTGCCGATCCGCTGCTGTCCGCGCTAGTCGCCGTGATCCTGATCGTGATGGGCGTCAGACTTCTGCGAGACACCGGACATGTCCTGCTCGAGGGATCTCCGACGCATCTGGATTTCACACATCTGCAGCGCGAGTTGCTCGAGGCCGTTCCGAGGCTCGAAGGCGTGCATCACGTGCATGCCTGGTCGTTGACTCCGCAGCAACCCGTGATGACGCTGCACGCGGTTGTCGGCGAAGCCGCCGACGGCGATCAGGTCATCCGCAGCATTGCCGCATTCCTGAAAGCACGACATGGGGTCGCGCACGTGACGGTCCAGATCGAGCGGGCCAGCTGCAATCAGGATTGCGCCTGACCCCGGTCGCGTTCACACGGCGTTACACCGGGCTAGGGTCCATGACTTGAACCGGGTCGCCGTCGTGCAGCGACTCCCCGCCGCGTACCACGACGGCATCCTGCGCTGAGAGGGCGCCGTCAACTTCGATCCATTGCCCCTGCGCGATGCCGGTCCGCACCGGCACCCGGCGCGCCTTCTGATCGCCGCCGATCTTGAACACCGCCAACCCGTCGGCCCGGATGATGACGGCGTCACGCGGTACCGCCAGCGCCTGCTGCGGCGCCTGAAGTGGCAGCTCCACTCGCACGCTGCTGCCGGCGGCCAGCGGCGGATCCATGCGCGGCACGTCGATCAGCGCTTCGAAGGACTGGGAGCGCGCATCGCCAACCGGCACGATCTGGCGGATCGAAGCGGTGGCGTGATGTTCCGCAACTTCGATTTGCACTCGGTCGCCGGCGGCAATCGCGCGCACGTGGCGCAGCGGCAGGAACAGCCGAACCTCCAGGTGTTCGGGGTCGGCGACACGCGCGACGATGTCGCCGCGCGCCACTTCCTCGCCCTCCCGCTTCAGCCGCTCGGACACCACGCCGGCGAACGGCGCGCGCAGCTCGGTGCGCGACAGCCGCTCTTCGGTCTGTCGCAGCGTGGCGCGGGCCACGTCGACGTCGGCCTTGGCCAGGTCGCGCGCGTCCTCCGCCTGGTTGAATTGCGCGCGGCTCACGGCATCGCCGGCCGCGCGCAGGCGGTCCACTTCTCGCTGCGCGGAGCGGAGCGCAAGCTCCCCACGCGTGACCCGGGCAGCCTGCTCCGCACGCTGCAGACGCAACTCATCCAGATCCATGCGGGCGACGGCCTGGCCCTTCGCCACGTGTGTGCCCGGCTCGGCGACCCAAGCGAGCCGGCCCGCGACGCCCGCCGACAGATCGGCGCCCGCGCGCGAGCGCACCTGGCCGGTCGTCGTCACGCTGGGCGCGAGGTTTTTCATCTCGGCTTTGGCGACCTGCACGGCGGCGGCTTTTGGTTCTTGCGCCAGTGCGGGCATCGACAGCGCGACCAGCAGGCAGGCAAGCGATCTTGGTTTCATCGAAAGGAACCTCAGTCTCAATTTGTCGCAGCGTCGGCGGTGGCGGGAGCCGTCGACGCAATCGAACGAGCAGCGTGACGCGATTCGCCCAGCCGCAACAGGCTGGGCATCAGGAACCAGGTGAACAAGGTACCGACGATCATGCCGCCGGCGACCACGGAGGCCAATCCACGGTAGACCTCGGCACCGACACCCGGCATGAAGATCAGCGGCAGCATGCCGAGCACGGCAGTCAGCGTCGACAGCACGATGGGGCGCGCCCGGGTTTCCAGCGCCTGATGGACCGCGTCGCGGCGCGACATGCCGTTGTGCTCGCGCGCCCGCGTCTGGTCGACCAGCAGGATCGCGGCGTTGACGACGAGCCCGAGCAGGATGATGAAGCCGATCATGGTCAGCAGATCGAGCGCCTGGAACCCGAACAGTCCGCACAGGCGCAGCGCGGCGATACCGCCCGCCGTGGACACCGGCATCACCAGCATCACCAGGAATGAGTCCCACACCGACCGGAACAACGCCGACATCAATGCAAACAGGATCAGCAGGGCCAGCGCGAAGTTCTGCGCCATGCCCTTGAGCGCTTCCTGAAGCTGATTGGCCGAGCCCGCGTAGGACATCTGCGCGTTCGCAGGCAGCACGGCCCGCACCTTGGGCTCGACCTTTTCGCGGATCAGCCCGATCGCCTCGTCCAGGCTCATCGTTTCCGGCGGCTCGAAGCCGACCGTGACGGTGCGCTTGCCGTTGATGCGTGCCAGCTCGCTCGGGCCCACGGTCGTGCTGATCGCCGCCAGCTCGCCGAGCGTCTGAACTCCGGCATTGGGTGTCGCGATCGGCAGCTCTGCGAGCTGCTCGGGCGTGGTCCAGGGTTCGCCCTTGAGAATGATGTCGAGACGCTCGTTGCCGTCGAAATACTCGCCGGCCCAGAGGCCACCCGTGAACGCGCGCAGCTGGTTGGCGACGCTGCTCCGGTCCAGGCCGGCGCGCGTGATGCGCCATTCGTCGGGCGTCAGGTGAATCTCCGGATCGGCGAACTCCAGCGGCGGGTACGGTTGTGGGAAGGTTTCGGGTATCGTCTTTGGGATTTCCGTCATCGCCACGCGCGCCGCCGCCATCAGGCCCTCGAGTTCGGGACCCTGGAACCACAGCCGGATCTCACGGGCGTTGTTTCCGTCGACCGAGAGCAGCGAGCCGCGCTGCGCGAATGCACGCACGTCTGGCAGGTCGGCGAGGATTTTTTCGCGCAGCAGCTTCACCACGTCCATGGTCCGGCGCGGATCCTTCGCGTACGCGACCAGTTGGCCCTGCGTGCCCCAGGCCGACAGGTTGTAGTACTTGATCGCTGGTTCGGCCGTGCCCTCGTAGTACGGTTTGATCCGCTCGATCATCTTCGGCGCCAACTCTTTCTGGGCAGTCTCGATGTTGCCGCCCAGCGGGAGCTGGAAGCCGCCCCAGATGTTGTCGGTCGGCGCCACCGGCAGGTAATCGACCTTCGGCGCCACGAATCGCACGAACAGCAGCGCGCCGGCGACCAGTCCACCAATCCACAACGCACGCGCCAGCGGCGTGTCGGTCCAACGCATGGCGAACGTGGCCATCGCGCGCCACCAATGCTGGTGCTGGTCGGCCGGAACGCCGCGTGCCAGGGCCCAGCGGTTCGCTGCCGGAATCACGGTCATGGCGACCAGCAGCGAAGCCGCGTGAGAGATCGCCATCGTGATGGCGAGATCGCGGAAGAGCTGGCCCTCGAGCCCTTGCATGAACAGCACCGGCAGGAAGATCGCGACGCTGGTGAGCATCGACGCGAACAGCGCGGGCACCACCTCCTGCGCGCCGTCGACCGTGGCTTGCCAGGCGTTCTTGCCTTCCTGCAGGTAACGGATGATGTTGCCCTGCACGATCAGCGCGGCGTCGGTGACGATGCCGGTGGAGAACGCAAGGCCCGCCAGCGAGATCACGTTGAGCGTGCGACCGAGCATGTGCAGCGTGATCACAGCGAAGAACAGCGAGATCGGGATAGAGAAGCCGATCACTGTCAGTGCGCGCGGGCCACGCAAGAAATACCACAGGCCAACGACTGCCAGCAGGATGCCGATCACCAGGCTTTCCTGCACGAAGCCCACGGCCCGCCGCACGTAGACGCTGGCGTCCCACGACAGGTCCATGATCAGACGCTCTTTGGCGAGCGGGCCTTCGTTTAGCTCCGCAATCGCAGCCTTTACTCCTTCAATCAGCTCGACGGTGTTGGAATCCGAGGTGCGATTGACGGTGATGTAGTAGCCGGGCACGCCGTTGCGGAAGGTGAACGCGCGCGCGTCCTGGTAGGCGATCTGGATGTCCGCGACTTCGCGCAGGTACAAGGGACGATCTTCGTTCCAGCCGACGATCAGCTCGCCCAAGGCGGTGACCGGCTCGCGACCCGCAAAACGCACCGTGAACTGGCGGCGCCCCATGCTGACGAAGCCGGCCGAAGCGTCGCGCGCCCCGGCGACAGCCTGGGCGATGCGATCGGGAGCAAGCCCCAGCGCCGCCAGCCGATGCGGATCGAACGAGATGCGCACTTCGCGCGGTCGCCCGCCCTCGAGGTTCACCCGCGACACCCCCGGCACACGAGCCAGGCGTGGCTCGACGACTTCCTCCATCAGCTTCTGATACGTCGCCGCCGGGTCAGTGACTGGGTTGTCGGGCTGCGGCCGGACCAGCATCGAGGCAGCGTTGCTGCCCTGCCAATTGTCGCCTGCGAATACCTGCGGCTGGTCGGCGTCGGGCGGCAAGGTCGGCAGCGTGTTCAGCCGCGACACCACGTCCAGCATCACCCGCGTCATGTCGGTGCCAACCTGGAAGATCAGGTTGACGCCGCCGAACCCGTGCGCGGAATTGCTGCGCATCTCCGTTAGGCCCGGCAGTCCCCGCATGGCGCGCTCGATCGGCGAGATCAGCGCCTCCTCCACTTCGTTGGGCGCCGCCTCCCGCCAGCCGACGTTGATGAACAGCTGTGGTTGCCGGGTGTCTGGCAACAACTGGATCGGCAGCTTGTAGAGGGACAGCGCGCCGAATAGCAGGACGATCAGCGCCGCTGCCGTGATGGCAGCCGGATTCGACAACGAGAACTGGGTCAGGCGCATCTGGGCTCCCCAAGGCCCAGATTGGATGCAGCACAGGCACGCGGGGTTTAAACTGCGCTCCTTGTGCGCCGCGGCAAGCCGTCAGCGTTCCCCCGATGTATCACCGCCCCGAACAACTCACCCTCAAACGCGACGTCATTGGTACCCTCATTCCGCAGGGCACCAAGGTCGAGTTGCCCGAAGGCGCCCAAGCCTTGATCACCCAGGCCTTGGGCGGCAGCTTCACCATCCAGGTCGAAGGACACCTCTTCCGCGTGGAAGGCAAAGACGCGGACGCCTTGGGCAAGACGCTCGCGGAAGGGCCTAAAGTCCCGGAGAACCCCACGGATGCGGACTTGGAGAAGGCGGTCTGGGAACAGCTAAAAACCTGCTTTGACCCCGAAATACCCGTCAACATCGTCGAACTTGGCCTCATCTATGAATGCAAGGTCGAGCCCAAGGACGACGGAACGCGCCGGGCACGCATCCGCATGACCCTCACGGCACCTGGCTGTGGCATGGGCGACATCCTAGTCGGCGACATCCGCGAAAAAGCGCTCCAGGTGCCCAAGATCGCCGAGGCGGACGTGCAGCTGGTGTTCGATCCCCCCTGGACGCGCGACATGATGTCCGAAGAAGCCAAACTGCAGACCGGAATGCTCTGAATGTCCAATACGCTCACCCGCGGCGTCCGCATCCTCGTGCAGCCGGAATACGTGCCGCATCAGTCCAGTCCCGCCAAGGGCCAGTACCTCTTCGCGTACCACATCACTATCCGTAACGAGGGCACCGACCCGGTTCAGCTGGTGTCGCGTCATTGGATCATCACCAACGGAGAAGGCCACGTCGAAGAGGTCCGTGGCCCCGGCGTGGTGGGTCAGCAACCCACGCTCAAGCCGGGCGAGGAATTCCAGTACACCAGCGCGTGTCCGCTGAACACGCCGGTCGGCACCATGCACGGGAGCTTTCAGATGACGGCCGCGGATGGCGAGGCCTTCGACGCCAAGATCGAGCCGTTCCGCCTCGCGCGACCTGGAATCCTGAACTAATTCACTTCTGGCAGCGGGGGCAGTAAAAGCTCGATCTGCCGCCGATGACCTGCCGCTTGATCGCGCTGCGGCAGCGCCGGCAGGGCTGGCCCTCGCGTCCATAGACGTCCAGCCGCTGCTGAAAATCCCCCGCCTCACCAAGCGCGCTGGCGAAATCACGCAGCGTCGTCCCGCCGGCCTCGATGGCGTCGACCAGCACCTCCCGGACTTTCTGCGCAAGGAGCCGATACTGGTCGCGGCTCAGGCGGCCCGCCGGCTTGGCGGGGCGAACGCGCGCTCGGAACAAGGCTTCCGTCGCGTAGATGTTCCCTGCTCCGACGACCACACGCCCGTCCATGATGAAGTTCTTGACCGGCGCACTGCGGCCGCGCGAGAGATCGAACAGGTAGTCGCCGGAGAATTGTTCCGAGAACGGCTCCGGCCCCATGCCGCGCGTGAGCGCGTGCGTCGCCAAGCGACGCGGCCACGGCAGCACGGCCCCGAAGCGACGGGTGTCGTTGAAGCGCAGCAGCAGACCATCGTCGAGCTGCAGGTCCAGGTGATCGTGCTTCGCCACCGCGGGCGGGTCCCTGAAAATCAGCAGCCGACCGGTCATGCCCAGGTGGACGAGCAGGCGGTCGCCGCTCTCGAGCATGAAGATCAGGTATTTGCCGCGGCGGTCGAGCGCGACGACGCGCTGGCCCTCGGCGAACTTCGCGAACCCGGCCGGGACGGGCCAGCGCAGCCTGCGCTCGCGCACCGTGACCTTGAGGATGCGATGGCCGCTGACCAGCGGCGCCAGGCCGCGTCGAACCGTTTCGACTTCGGGCAGCTCGGGCACGGCCCGCGACTATTTGCTTTCGGTCGCGGGCGGCGCCGATGCGGCCGGCGCCGCAGGATCTGCTGCGGCGGCCGGCAGCTTCAGCAGTTCGTCGGCGAGCGCCTTTGAGAGGTTGAAGCGGACGCCCAGATCGACGCGCTCCAGCTGCAGCTGCGGATCTCGGCTGACGATCAGGAATTTCAGCGTGCGATCTTTCAACGTGATCGTCACCGGATCGCCCTTGGCGTCCTTGGCACTGGCGTCGTACTCGTTCCAGAGCGACTTGGCGTTGATCCAGGATTGCGCGAACCGCTGCATCTGGTCGGCGCCGGCCTTGGCGTCTGCGGGCGTCACCTGCCACTTGCCGTCAGCAGTCCGTTCCATCGACAGGCCCGGCACCTCGACCTTCTGGATCTCGGCGCCGTCCGGCAGCAAGGATTTGCCGACGAGATCGGAGTAGTCCTGGTCGAGCGCAGCGCTCGGCGGATCGTCGGTGAGCACGATGACGTCCCCGAGCTTGATGTAACGCTGGAACTGCAGGGGCTCCAGCCCGCCGATCAGCATCTTCGTGCCGTCGAGCGTGACCGTGTATTGCGGCGGATCGAGTCCCAGGTCCGCCAGCTTTACCTCGACAGGGCTGATGGTCTTCTTCTGCTCCAGGCTCGCCAGGCTGAGCACGCCGTTGACCTCGAACTTGTCCGCTTCGGTCGCCACAGGCTGCGTCAGCAGCCAGGTGCCGCCGCGCTTCTCGAGCCTGATCGGCGCCGCGCCGGGATGCTCGATCTGTATCGCGGCGATTTTTTCCGGATCGAGCGCCGTCAGCGGCGGCTTCTTCTCTTCCTTGCTCTTGGAAAGGTAGATGCCGGCTCCGAGCCCGACGAGCACCAGCGCCAGGACAATGTTGAGTCGCGTGCGATGCATCAACGTCGGCGCCGGATCGTCCAGCGTGCAACGCCGAACGAGAGCAAGGCCAGCGGCAGCAGCAGCACGAATCCTGCACCGATGAGGAGACTTGCCCAGGAAGGCAGGAGCAACATCGTGTCCGGCGCCTTGGGCACCTCGATGTTGAGCTGCGCGTCGCGCGAGGACAGCCACTGCGCGAGGTTCATGCCCAGCGCGCTGTTGCCGAGCTGACCGTAATAGGCGTTCGACAGAAAGTCGCTGTCGCCGATCACGGCCACGCGCTGCTGCCGCGAAGGCTTGTCGGCGGCTGGTTTCTGCAGGTTTGCCGGCGTCTTCTCGTCGACGGACTTGGCTTCCTCTCTGGCGTCGCGCGTCATGGTCACGCCGATCGTCAGCGGACCTTTGCTGTCGCCCTTGGCTTCATCCAGCGCAATCTCGCCATTGAGATCGCCCGTCTCCAGCCAGGCCTGGTCCGATGTCGTCAGCAAGGGCTCGACACCCCAGCCGTTGGCGGCCTGGACCTTCAAGCCGCGCACCAGCGGAAACAGCGCGTTCTCGGCGAAGTCTTTGGTCACCGCGTTCGGCGGGTACTGCGTGGTCACGTAGACGAACGGCGGCAGTCCCAGCGCGGCGGAGTCGAGCAGGATCCCGGCGCCCTTGAGCCATTCCACGCCCAGGGCCAGCGCCAGCGCTGGAGCGCCGGGCTCGCCTTCGGGATCGGCCAGCCACAGAAGGCTGCCGCCGCGATCCAGATACTCGAGCACGAGCTTCTGCTCGCCTTCGAGCAGAGGCTTTCCCGGTGCGCCGAGGACCAGGACGGAGGCGTTGTCCGGCACGCGCGGATCGGTGACGAGGTTGAGCGCGCGGACCTTGATGCCCTTGTCCCGCAGCGCCTGGGCAAAATCCGAATAGCCGTCGCGCTCGCGCTCGTTGATCGAGCGCTCCCCGTGGCCTTCGAGGAAAACCACCCAGCGCTCACCGCTGCTCGCCAGGCGCTGCAGCGCGGCCGTCACGGTCTGCTCGGACAGAGCCTTGAGGCTCTCGCGTCTGCCCTGATACTCGATCACCACCTCGCCGCTGGCGGAGACGTTGTACTCCTTGACCTTCTGCGGCTGCGTGGCGGGGTCGATGAACTCCAGGCTGACATCTTCCTTGAAGCGCTGATAGCGCTGGGTCCTGTTCTCGACCTCGCGCCGGATGTCTGCGGTGGGATAGACAAAGGCGATGAACTTGATCGGATCCGGCATCGACGCGAGCAGCTTGCGGCTCGGCTCGGTCAGCGTATTGCGGTTGCCGGAGGTCCAGTCGGCCTCGATCTTGAAGCGCGTCGACAGCCAGCCGAGCGACGCGATGATCGCCAGGAACAGAAGCGCCGAGATTGCCTGCTGCGCCAGCGTGCGGTTCTTGTTTTCCACGTCAGTTCCGCTCCAGATCGAGGCGCTGCACCGTGGCCCACAGGAACAAGGCGGTGAACAGCAGGTAGTAGGCGACGTCGCTGGAGTCGAACACGCCGCGGCGCAGGTTCTCGTAGTGGCTGATCAGGGACAGGTAGCTGAACAGCTCCGCGAAGCGGTTCTCCTGGTAACCCAAGATCTGGATCAGCCAGATCAGCAGCAGCAGGCCGAAACCCCCGACCGCGGCGATGGTGGCTTCTCGCGTGAGCGACGACACGAAGAGGCCGGCCGCACCGAACGCCAGCATCATCAGCAGCAGGCCCAGCAACCCGGCGGCGATGCGACCGAGGTCGAGCGACGTTGCCGGCAGCAGCGACAAGGGCATCAGGGCCAGGAGCGCCAGCACCGCCAGCATGAAGCCGACCAGGCCAAGGAACTTGCCCAGCACGATGTCCGTGAGCGACACCGGCGCCGAGAACAGCAGGTCGATGCTGCCGCTTTTGCGCTCCTCGGCGAACAGGCGCATGGTCATCAGCGGCATGACCAGCAGGAGCACGATCGTCGCGAAGCCGAACAGGCCCGCACCGACGTAATCGGACACGCCGGTGTATTGATCCATCATGTCCGGATTGGCGGTGTAATCCACCAGCGACAGCACGAACACGAGCCCCAGGATCAGCTGTGCAACGGCCAGCACCGTCCACGCCAGTGGCGACACGAAAATCCGCCGCAGCTCATGGCGGGCGATGATCAGTGAATGTTTCATGCGGCCTCCCGTACCGAGGTCAGCTGCACGAAAATTTCCTCGAGCGTCTTCACCTCGGCGCGCAGCTCGGTCAGGCCCCAGCCATTGCGGACCGCGGTCTCGGCAATGGCGTCGCGCGGGTCGCTTCCGGGTGCGATGTGCAAGCGGTATCGTCCGGCGTCCAGCGTTTCGACGCCGGTGACGTTCTTCAGCGTCATCAGCTGCCCGGTCTCAGGCGGCTTGCGCAACGCCACGATCAGGCTTTCGAAGGTCTTGCCCTCGGCGGCCTGGATCGGCTGGTCGTAGACCACGCGGCCAGCGTTGATGATCAGCACGCGGGAACACACCGCGTGGATCTCCGGCAGGATGTGGCTGGAGAGGATCACGCTGTGCGACTTGCCCAGCTCGGTAATGAGGGCGCGAATCTCGCGGATCTGGATCGGATCGAGCCCGACCGTCGGCTCGTCGAGGATGATCACCGGCGGACGATGGATGATGGCCTGCGCCAACCCCACGCGCTGCTGGTAGCCCTTGGAGAGATTGCCGATGCTGCGGCGCGCGACGTCGGTCAAGCCGCACGCGGCCTTGGAGCGGCTGACGGCACTTTCGCGCTCGGCCGTCGGTACCCCATGCAGTCCGGCGCAGTAGCGCAGGTACTCGTCCACGGTCAGTTCCGGATAGAGCGGCGGCCGCTCCGGCAGGTACCCCAGATTGTGCTTGGCTGCCAACGGTTCCTGCTGCAGGCTCTTGCCCTTGATCTGGATGTCGCCGCTCGTCGGCGCCAGGCAGCCCGCGAGCATTTTCAGGGTCGTCGTCTTGCCGGCGCCGTTGGGGCCGAGCAATCCCAGGACCTCGCCTTTCTGGAGCGTCAGGTTGAGATCCGCCACGGCCAGCTTCGGCCCATAGCGACGTGAGAGTTGCCGCGCTTGGATAAGGGTTTCGCCTTCCATAAATTTCTTCTGTCCGTGGATCGACGGCGCGCCTGTGACCGGCGTCGCGCGTCAAGGTTCCTTCAAGGTGCCCCGGGAGAGGCGCGATTCTACGGAAGCCGCGCGCCTTGGCAAGCTGCGCGGATCAGTTGCGCGCCAGGTAGCGACGAATGCCTTCCAGCTCCTTGCGGCTGTCCGCGTCGGGCTTCGGATAGCGCAGATCGAGCTGCTGCAGAGCCTTGACGATGATCTCCGCCACGCACATCCGCATGTACGGCTTGTCGTCCGCGGGAATGGCGTACCACGGAGCCCAAGGGCGCGACGTCGCGTTCAAAGCGTCTTCGTAAGCATGCATGTACTGCTTCCAGTGGGCACGCTCCTGGACGTCGCCGGCGTTGAACTTCCAGTTCTTCTCCGGCTCGTCGAGGCGCGCCAGGAAGCGCTTGCGCTGCTCCTTCTTGGAGACGTTCAGCCAGAACTTGAGGACCAGCGTGCCGTTGCGTGCCAGATGATGTTCGTGATGCCGGATCGATTCGTAGCGCTGCTCCCAGAGCCGATCCAGCTTCTTCGGCAGATCCGGGATGTGCTGCGCCTCCAGGTACTCCGGATGGACGCGCACGACCAGCACTTCTTCGTAGTGGCTGCGATTGAACACGCCGATGCGTCCCTTCTCCGGCAGGCAGCGCGCGGTCCGCCACAGGAAATCGTGGTCCAGGTCTTCCTTCGACGGCGACTTGAACGAGAACACCTGACATCCCGCCGGATTGATGCCCGACAGCACGGCGCGGATGGTGCTGTCCTTGCCGGCGGCATCCATCGCCTGGAAGACCAGCAGCACCGCGTGGTTGTCGTGCGCGTAGAGCACGTGCTGCAGCTCGTCGAGCGCGCGCACGGCCTCGGCCAGCCGCTGCTTGCATTGCTCCTTGTCCGGCGCATCGCGGGGCGGTGCGGTCGACGCTTTCTTGACCCGGAAATCTCCGTCGAACGAAACCAGATACGGGCTCTTGACCGTCACGCCGGCCCCGGCACGACGTAGAACAGCACGGCGAAGTAATGCAGGACGCTGCCAGCCAGCACGAACACGTGCCAGATCGCGTGGTGATAGCGCATGCGCTCGAACACGTAGAACGCCACGCCGCCGGTGTAGCACAGGCCGCCGAGCAGGATCAGGATGAGGCCGCCTGGCGCCAAGGCCTGCATCAGCGGCTTTACCGCCACGAACATGCACCAGCCCATGCCCAGATACACGGCAAGCGAGAGCTTCTCGAAGCGGCCGGTGTAGAAGATCTTGAATACGGCGCCGAAAAGCGCGAGGCCCCAGGTCGCGCCAAACATCCACCAGCCCCACCTGCCGTGCAGCGTCACCAGCGTGAACGGCGTGTAGGTGCCGGCGATCAGGAAATAGATCGAGGTGTGATCGATGACGCGCAAGATGTGCTTTGCGCGCGGCTGCGGGATGCTGTGGAACAGCGTCGAGGCCATGTACATCGTCACCAGCGTGGCGCCGAAGATCGAGCACGAGACGATGTGCCAGAAGTTGCCATAGAGCGTCGCGCGCGCGACCAGTACCGTCAGCCCGATGATCGCCAGCACGACGCCCAGGCCATGGGTGATGGCGTGCGCGATCTCCTCGCTGACGGAGTAGAGCTTCTTGCGCCCGCGATCGAACGAGGCCTCGAGGGCCTCGGCGAGCGCTTGCTGATCCTCGCTCACGCGATCAGGGCGAAGGCTCGACGTGTAGCGTCGCGCCCTCGGCACGCGTCACGCGTACGCGCGCGCCGGCCGGCAGTTCGGGACCGGTGATGCGCCACTGCGAATCGTCGACGCGCAGCTTGCCGGTGCCGTTGACCACCGCCTGCTCGAGCGTGAAATGGCGCCCGACGTAGGACTCGCCGCGGCGGTTGAGCGCGGGCTGGTCGCTGGGAACATGCGGCCGGTACTTGCGCCAGGCGAACACCGATACGATCGACAGCACCGCAAACACGGTGAACTGGAGCTCCCAGGTCAGCCCCGGCGCTATCCAGACGAGCAATCCGACCACGAACGCCGAGATTCCCACCCAGAGGAAAATCGCGCCAGGCACCAGCGCCTCCAAGGTGAGGAATACCAGTCCGGCAATCCACCAGTGCCAGTACAGCAGCTGCTCGAAGTGCATACGCTTTAGCCCTGCCGCGGCATCGGCGGCGTTGCTGCCTGCTTCTGCAGAGCGCCCTTGGCGAGCTCGGCGATCCCGCCGATGGCCCCGATCACGCTCGCTGCCTCCAGCGGCATCAGCACGAGTTTTTGGTTCGGCGCGCTGCCGATCTCCCTGAGCGCCTCGATGTATTTCTGCGCGACGAAATAGTTGATGGCTTGCACGTCGCCTTTGGCGATCGCCTGCGACACCATCGTCGTGGCCTTGGCTTCCGCTTCGGCCAGACGCTCGCGCGCATCGGCGTCGCGGAACGATGCCTCCTTGCGGCCCTCGGCCTCGAGGATGCGCGCCTGCTTCTCGCCTTCGGCCTTGAGGATCGCCGATTGACGCGAGCCCTCGGCCTCGAGGATCTGCGCGCGCTTGTCGCGCTCGGCCTTCATCTGCCGGCCCATCGACTCCACCAGATCTGCGGGCGGCCGGATGTCCTTGATCTCCACGCGCGTGACCTTCAGCCCCCACGGATTGGTTGCCTGGTCCACCACCGACAGCAAGCGGTTGTTGATGTGATCGCGCTGGGACAGGAGCTCGTCGAGGTCCATCGAGCCCATCACGGTGCGCAGATTGGTCATGGTCAGCTGCATGATCGCAAGCTCGAGATTCTGCACCTCGTACGCAGCCTTGGCCGCGTCCAGAACCTGGTAGAACACCACGCCGTCGACACCGACCATGGCGTTGTCCTTGGTGATGACTTCCTGCGAGGGCACGTCCAGCACCTGCTCCATCAGCGAGAGCTTGCGGCCGATGCGGTTCACGTAAGGGACCATGACGTGCAGCCCGGGACCGAACGTCGTGCGGTACTTGCCGAACCGCTCGATGGTGTATTCCTTGCCCTGTGGCACCGTCACCACGCCTTTCCAGAGTGTGACGATCGCGAAGACCACGATCAGGATTGCGACGTAGCTCATGGTGCGGCTCCCGGTTGTGCGGACGATTGTAGCCCGCGATCCTTCAGGTGGCGTTCGCTGCTGCCGCCATCGCCTTGATGCGTTCGACCATGGCGAAGAAACCGTTGCGGCGGTTCATGGTGATGTGATTCTCCAGCCCCAGCCGCGTGAACGCCGATGCGACGTCGGTATCGAGGATTTGCTGCGGCGTGCGCCCGGAGACGAGCTCGAACAGCACGGCGATCAATCCCTTGACGATGTGCGCATCGGAATCGCCGCTGAACTCCAGCGTCGCAGGCGCGCCCCCGGTCGCACGCGGCGCCAGCCATACCTGCGACATGCAGCCCCGCACCTTGTTGGCCTCGGTCTTGTCCGCTTCCGGCATGGGCGGCAGCTTGCGGCCCAGCTCGATGAGGTACCGGTAGCGCTCCTCCCAGTCCCCCAGCATCTCGAAGGTGTCGACCAGCTCGTCGAGTGTCATGGGACATTGTAGGTCGGGGTTTATACTTCGCGCCCTTCTCGCAAAGCCCGCCAACGTGAATCGTCCATCCGGCCGTGCCCCCGACGCCCTGCGTGCCATTGCGATTCAGCGCGGCTTCACACGCTACGCCGAGGGCTCCGTGCTGGTCAGCTTCGGCGAAACCCGGGTCCTGTGCACCGCCAGCGTCGAGGAGCGTGGGCCTGCCTGGAAGAAGGAAGGCGGCTGGGTGACGGCCGAATACGGCATGTTGCCGCGCGCCACGCACGACCGCGGTCGGCGCGAAGCCGCGCACGGAAAGCAGAGCGGGCGTACCCAGGAAATCCAGCGGCTGATCGGCCGGTCGCTGCGCGCGGCAGTGGATCTGGACGCGCTGGGAAACCACTCGATTGTGCTCGATTGCGACGTGTTGCAAGCCGACGGCGGTACCCGTACGGCGGCAATCACGGGAAGCTACGTCGCGCTGGTCGACGCCGTGGACGCCATGAAAGCCCGCGGGCTGATCAAGAAAAGCCCGGTGCATGGACAGGTCGCTGCGGTCTCGGTGGGCATTTATCAGGGTCTGCCCGTGCTCGATCTGGACTACGCCGAGGACTCGCACTGCGAATGCGATCTCAACGTGGTGATGAACGAAGCCGGTGGATTCATCGAAGTCCAGGGCACCGCCGAGGGCCACGCCTTCCGGCGGGAAGAGCTCGATCGCATGCTCGAGCTTGCCAGCGCCGGCATCCAGCAGCTGCTCCAGGCCCAGCGCGAGGCGCTGCAGAACTAGAGGCGCGCGGACATGCAGGTCGTGCTGGCCAGCCGTAACCGCGGCAAGCTCGGCGAGCTTCAGGGACTGCTGGCGCCCTTGGGCTGGCAGCTGGCGCTGGTCAGCGATTTCACCCAGGAAATCCCCGAGGAATCCGGCCTCACCTTCGAGGAGAACGCGCTGCTCAAGGCCCGACACGCAGCGCTCGTGTCGGGCTTGCCCGCCCTGGCGGATGATTCCGGGATCGAGGTCGACGCCTTGGGCGGAGCACCTGGGGTGCGCTCGGCGCGCTTCGCCGGCGAACGCGCGAGTGATGAAGCCAACAACCACAAGCTGCTGGCGCTGCTGGATGCTGTCCCCGACGAGCAGCGCGGCGCGCAGTTCGTCTGCGTGATGGCTTTCGTGCAACCCGGCCACGACGCGGCAGTGCTCGCCCGCGGCACGTGGCGCGGGCACCTCCTGCGTCAACCGAGGGGCAGCAACGGCTTCGGTTACGACCCGCTCTTTCTGGTGCCGAGCCATGGCTGCTCTTCCGCCGAGCTCGATCCGTCAGAGAAAAATCGCGTCAGCCATCGGGCGCAGGCTGTGGCCGAGCTGCTTCGGGCCTTGCGTGTCTGACCCCGCCGTCGCGATCCCGCTGTCGCTGTACCTGCACTTCCCTTGGTGCGTGCGCAAATGCCCGTACTGCGATTTCAACTCGCATGCCGCGCGCGGTGACGTGCCGGAAGACGCCTACGTCGAGGCGCTCCTGCGGGATCTGGAATTCGAGCTGCGTGACGCGGAGCCGCGCGCGCTCTCCTCGATTTTCCTGGGAGGAGGCACGCCCAGCCTGTTCTCGGGCGCCGCGATCGACAGGGTGCTGTCGGCGGCGAGCAAGCGGCTGCGGTTTGCCCCCGATGTCGAGATCACACTGGAGGCCAACCCGGGCACTGCCGACGCCACGCATTTCCGGGATTACCGGAGGGCCGGCGTCAACCGGCTCTCGCTCGGCGCACAGAGCTTCAATGCCGAGGCGCTCAAGCGTCTCGGTCGAATTCACGATCCTGGGGCGATCGTCGAGGCGTTCCGGATGGCCAGGGAGGCGGGCTTCGACAATATCAACCTCGATCTCATGTACGCCCTGCCGGAGCAGGACCTCGAATCGGCACGACAGGATCTACGCGCGCTGCTGGCGCTTGAACCCGAGCACGTCTCCTATTACCAGCTGACGTTGGAGCCCAACACGGAATTCGCTGCGAAGCCGCCGCCCCTGCCGGACGACGATGTCGCCTGGGCGATGCAGGAGCAGGGGCAGGAGATGCTTGCGGCGCGCGGGTATCCCCAGTACGAAGTGTCCGCGTATGCGCGGGCAGGCCGACAGAGCCGGCACAACCTCAACTACTGGCAATTCGGGGATTATCTGGGCATCGGCGCTGGCGCGCACGGCAAGCGGACCTTGGACGACGGCATCCTCAGGCGGGCGCGACACAAGCATCCCAAGACTTATCTCGAGCGGGCCGGCCAAGCCGATGCCGTCCAGGAGGAGCGACGAGTATCACGAGCGGAGCTGCCTTTCGAGTACCTGCATGAATGCCTTGCGGCTCAACGAGGGTTTCCGGGTCGCCGACTTCGAGCGGCGCACGGGTTTGGCCGGGTCCGACCTTGCGGGCCCGTTGCGAAGGGCAAAAGAGCTGAAGCTGCTGGAAATGCAGGGGGAACGCGTCCTGCCGACACCGTTCGGGCGTACGCATCTGAACGCGACCCTGCGGCTGTTCCTCCCCTGATGGCAAGCCCCGACCCGGTTGCTACGGGGGACTCGAAAAGCTAGACTGCGCCCCCATTTTTGAAGTCGCCGCCCGATCCTGAACGGCGCTCCCCGAGACCCCCAATGAAAGCCGAGATTCATCCCGCCTATAAAGAAGTGAAAGTCATCTGCAGCTGCGGGAATACTTTCATGACGCGATCCACTGTCGGCAAGCCTGAGCTCCACATCGAAGTGTGCTCGGTCTGCCATCCGTTCTATACCGGCAAGCAGAAGGTCATGGACACCGGCGGCCGTGTCGACCGCTTCAAGAAGCGTTACACCCAGGCGGCTCCGGCTGCTCCGGCAGCTGCTCCCGCCAAACCCGCTGCGACGCCGCGCGCCTAATCAAGGGCTGATGGCACCAAGGCCGCGCCAATGCGCGGCCTTGTCGTTTCTGGCAGACTTTGTTGCTCTGCAGCATGGCGTGCAGACCATGACAAATGCGCCGGGAACCAATGTGAGCCAGCGAAGCGAGTCCCGGAGGGACGCAACTCATGGATGAGTCGCGCGCCGATCCGGCGGCACTTAAGAAGTCCGCGCTCGACTATCACGAGTTCCCCCGCCCCGGGAAGCTGGCGATCGAGGTCAGCAAGCCCTGTTGCACGCCTCAGGATCTCGCGCTGGCCTACACGCCGGGCGTTGCCGAGCCGGTGCTGGCGATCCAGCAGGCTCCCGAGGATGCCTATCGCTACACGGCCAAGGGCAACCTAGTCGCGGTGATCACCAACGGCACGGCGGTGCTGGGCTTGGGCAATTGCGGAGCCTTGGCGAGCAAACCGGTGATGGAGGGCAAAGCGGTGCTCTTCAAGAAATTCGCCGGCATTGACGTGTTCGACATCGAGGTCGCGGCCGAGAACCCGCGCGACTTCATCGACACGGTGACGCGGATCGCGCCGACCTTCGGCGGCATCAACCTGGAAGACATCGCCGCTCCCGCCTGCTTCGAGATTGAGGACGAGCTGATCCGGCGGCTCGACATCCCGGTGTTCCACGACGATCAGCACGGCACCGCCATCGTGCTGTGCGCGGGCCTCCTCAACGCGCTCGAGCTGCAGGGGAAAAAGCTTGCGGACGCCCGCATCGTCTGCGTCGGCGCCGGCGCGGCCGGCATCGCCTCGATGCGCCTTGCCCTGGACCTGGGCGCGTGTCGACAGCACATGCTGCTGGTCGATCGCAAAGGTGTGATCCACAGCGAACGTGAGGATTTGAGTGCAGAAAAGCGCGAATTCGCGCAGCCACCGACGGAGCGTCGCACGCTGGCGGGCGCCTTGGCCGGCGCGGACGTGTTCATCGGCTTGTCGGGTCCCGGGCTGTTGCGCTCGGAGTGGCTGTCCCTGATGGCCGAGCGCCCCATCGTGTTCGCGCTATCGAACCCGGTCCCCGAGATCATGCCGGAGGTGGCGAAGGCCGTCCGCAAGGATGCGATCGTCGCGACTGGTCGTAGCGACTATCCGAACCAGGTGAACAACGTTCTGTGCTTCCCGTTCCTGTTCCGCGGCGCGCTGGACGTGCGCGCACGCCGGATTTCGCGCGAGATGAAAATCGCCGCCGTGCGTGCGCTGTGCGACCTCACGCGCGCCGCCGTGCCCGCCGAGGTGCTGGCGGCCTACGGCAAAAAGTCGCTAAGCTTCGGCGCGGACTACATCATCCCTACGCCGCTCGATCCCCGCTTGCGCGACGTTGTCGCCTCCGCGGTCGCTGCGGCGGCGGTGACCAGCGGTGCGGCACGGCTGGCGTATCCCGCGCATTACCCGCCGGCAACGACAAACGGGCAAACGGTTACTACCGCGGTTTCGATGGGGAGCACGGATGAGCAAGAACCTCTCTTACAGCCTGGTTAACGACGCCAACGGCGAGAAGATCGACTTGCCGGCCGTCGCCGGCACGCTAGGCCCGGTGGGCCTGGACGTGGGCAAGGTCTACGACAAGCTCGACGTGTTCACTTTCGATCCAGGCTTCACGTCGACATGCTCGTGCAAGTCGGCCATCACCTACATCGACGGCGACAACGGCATCCTGCTCTACCGCGGCTACCCGGTGCAGCAGCTGGCGGAAAAATCCAGCTTCATCGAAGTCTGTTACCTGGTGCTCTACGGCGAGCTGCCGACGCCGGCGCAGCTGGAGGCCTTCGACAGCTCGATCCGCCGGCACACCATGATCAACGAGTCCCTAAAGGGCTTCTTCCAGGGCTTCAACTACGACGCGCACCCGATGGCGATGCTCACCGGCATCGTCGGCTCGCTGTCCGCGTTCTATCACGACACGATCAACAACAAGGATCCGCGCCATCGCGAGATCTTCGCGCACCGCATGATCGCCAAGATCCCGACGATCGCCGCCGCGGCCTACAAGAAATATTTCGGCCAGCCGTTCGTCTATCCGCAGAATCATCTGGATTACTGCTCGAACCTGCTGCACATGATGTTCGCGGTTCCGGCAGAGCCGTACCACGTCGATCCGGTCGCGGCCAAGGCGCTCGACGTCCTCTTCATCCTGCACGCAGATCACGAGCAGAACGCCTCGACCTCGACCGTACGGCTCGCTGGCTCCACTGGCTGCAATCCTTACGCCGCGATGGCGGCAGGCATCGCGGCGCTCTGGGGGCCGGCACATGGCGGCGCCAACGAGGCGGTACTGCGCATGCTGGACGGCATCGGCAACGCCAACGGCGTGCCGGCCTTCCTGGCCAAGGTCAAGGACAAGAACAGCGGCGTACGCCTGATGGGGTTCGGACACCGCGTCTACAAGAACTTCGATCCACGCGCGACGATCATCCGCGAGCACTGCCACAAGGTGCTCAAGCACTTCGGCAAGGAGAACGACCCGCAGATGGAGCTGGCGCTGACGCTGGAGGAGATCGCGCTGTCGGACGATTATTTCAAGGAGCGCAAGCTCTATCCCAACGTCGATTTCTACTCGGGCATCATCTACAAGGCGCTCGGCATTCCCGTGAACATGTTCACGCCGATGTTCGCGGTGGCGCGGACGGTGGGCTGGGCCGCGCACTGGATCGAGATGACGGCGGATCCGCAGAATCGGATCGGTCGGCCGCGGCAGGTGTACACCGGCGCGCCCCAGCGCGAATACAGGGCCATCGACAAGCGCTAGCGGCTTTCCGGCTTAGCTGTCCACGAACTCAGCGTCCGGCAGCGCTTCGACTTCCGAAGCGGTAAGGCGGCTCATCGACGCCCCGTCAACGGGCGACAGCGGCAGGCGACGTTCCTCGCCCTGACGGAACGCAGCCACATCGACGCCGACGTCGCCGGCTTCGAAACGCAGCAAAGGCACGCTCTCGGCGGTTCCGTCCGGATAGCGGTACTCCCGCTCGTCCTGGCGATAGACAATGCCCCGGTCGTGGAAGAACGCGTCCAGCGTTTCCGGCTTATCGGTAAAGGCGTGCAGCTGGACGCGATGCGCATCGTTGACTGCGCCGCTCACCGCAGCGCCAACCAGACGCGGATCGAACGAAGCCAGCAGCTTCATCGCCTGCAGCGCCGTCTGGCGCAGCTTGCGCAGACGCTCGGCGTAGTCGCGGCCACCGAACAGCCGCTGGTAATCGAGCACCGCGGCTTCGATATCGACGTTCTTGGGCAACGGCGTGTTGAATCCCAGGCCCAGGCGCTGGACGGCCTTCTGCTTGGCAAGCCGGTAGTCGGTCAGCGACTCCTCGCAGATGATGCGCGCAGCCTCTTGAACAACCCCGCTTGTCGTCCGGCTTTTCACATCATGCTCCGCAGTCGATCTTGGAATCTCAGAACAAGTCTTCGGCTGGCGGCTGCTCAGGCTCACCGGGAACCGGCGCCCGGCCGGCGTCCGGAATACGATCGCTCTGCACGACCTCGTCGACGCCACCCCCGCCTTGGGCAAGCAGGCCAGTGGCCGGATCGATGCGCACGGTGACAACGCCGGGCGGACGGGGCAGCCGCGATTCCGGCTGGTCCTTCAGAGCCACCCGCATGAAATCCACCCAGATGGGCACCGCAACCTTGCTGCCAACTTCGCCGCGGCCCAGCGATTGCGGCTGGTCGTAGCCGACCCAGGCAACCGCGACCAAGTTTGGCGTGAAGCCGTCGAACCAGGCGTCGGTCTCGTCGTTGGTGGTGCCGGTCTTGCCAGCGATGTCGGAGCGACCGAGCTCCTTGGCCGCCGGATATGCGGTCCCCCGCACCGTCACATCACGCATCATGCTGTCGATCAGGTAGATGATCTTCGGGTCGACCACGCGCGGGGCGAGGGGCTGGCCGCTGGTCGAGGTCGCAGTCGGCGGTGTTGCGGCTACCGAGCCCGCCTCTGGCGCGGCCGGCGGGGGAGCAACCTCACACTCCTGGCAGGCGACCGCGGGCGCTGCCTTGAACACGACCGTGCCAGCACCGTTGCGGATTTCGTCAACGTAATAGGGCTCGATCAAAAACCCGCCGTTGGCGAACGTCGCGTAGCTGCGTGCGACCTCCATGGGTGAAAACGCAGCGCTGCCCAGTGCCAGGGTGAGGTCGCGGGGCAGCCGCTCGCGCGGCAGGCCGAAGCGGCTGACGAACTCGGACGCGAAGTCGAGACCGATCGCCTGCAGCACGCGCACCGATACCAGGTTGCGAGAGTGCACCAGGGCCTCGCGCAGCCGCATCGGCCCGCGGAACTCCCGGTCGTCGTTCTCGGGCCGCCAGCTGCTGCCCAGGCCCGGGTCGTTGAACACCACCGGAGCGTCGAGAAACACCGAGGCCGGCGTGTAACCAAAGGCCAGAGCCGCCGAGTAGAGGAATGGCTTGAAGCCCGACCCGACCTGGCGACGCGCCTGCAGAACGCGGTTGTAGTTTCCGGAGAAGAAATCAAAACCACCCACGAGCGCGCGCACCGCGCCATCGTGGGGATGCAACGCGACCAGCGCGCCCTGAACAAGCGGCATCTGACCAAGGCGCCAGCCCTTTGGGCCTCGCCAGACGCGCACAATGTCGCCAGGACGCAGGGCCTTTTTCTCGTCGAACTTGGCCCATGCGAATTCCTCCGGAGCGATGTCGACCGTGCCCAGCTCGCGAGCGCGGACGCGCAGTGCCTTTGGCTTCCAGTCCACGACGGCGACCGCCGTAAGGCCGCCGAGTTGTGGACGCTCTTCGAGCTCCGCGAACAGGTGCTCCGCGCTATCCGACGCGAGCTCTCCGACGGCCGCGGCCGAAAGCTTGGCTTCGACACCGTTCCAGCCGTGTCGCTCCTCGTACGCCAGGATGCCCCGGCGCACCGCGGCGTTTGCGGCCGTCTGCGAGGCTGCGTCGATCGTGGTGCGCACCGTGTAGCCGTCTGTGTAAGCGGCGTCGCCATAGCGTGCGTAGAGGTCGGCACGCGCCATCTCGGCGACGTAGTGCGCGTCGGCCTCGAGCGCCGCGGGCGCCAGCCGCGGCGCGAGTGGCTCCGCTATCGCCGACTCATATTCTGCAGGGGTCACGTGTCCGAGGTCGCGCATGCGACGCAGCACGTAGTTGCGCCGCTCTCTGGCGCGGGTCGGATTCGCGAACGGGTTGTCGCGCGACGGCGCCTTTGGGAGGCCTGCCAGCGTTGCCACCTGCGCCAGCGTCAGATCGTGCACATCCTTGCCGAAATAGATCTGCGCAGCCGCGCCGACGCCGTAAGCCCGGTTGCCCAGGAAAATCTTGTTCAGGTACGTTTCAAGAATCTGCTCCTTGGAAAGCTCATTCTCGATCCGGATAGCGAGCAGAATTTCCTTGAGCTTGCGGCCATAGGTTTTCTCACTCGTCAGGAAGACGTTGCGCGCGAGCTGCATGGTGATCGTGCTTCCGCCCTGCGCCTTCTCGCCGGTGGAAGCGAGCTTGAACGCTGCCCGCAGCAGTCCTTGCCAGTCCACGCCCGGGTGCTCGAAGAAGCGCTCGTCCTCGGCGTCGAGGAAAGCCGCGATCAACGGCTTGGGCAGATCCGCGAATTTCAGGGGCGCCCTCCGCTCGGCGCCAAACTCCCCGATGAGCTGACCCTCCCGGGTGAATACCCGCAGCGGCACCTGCAGCTTGAGCTCGCGGATGCTTTCCACATCCGGGAGCGTCGGCACGATGACCAATCGCAGGATAACTACCAGCGCCGTGAGACCGAACACGGCGATCCCGACCGCGAGTGCGAACCAGCGCAGCCAGCGCTGATTGCGAATTTTGTCCGGAATCCAATCCACGTTTGAGAGGAACGCGCCAGAGAGGGCTGCCGCCGACGCGAATCAAGAAAACAATGCATTGCGCCGTTTGCTTATTGGGTTATATTAGGCTGCAGAACCGGGCCAAGTCACTAAAAATCGGGGGAATGCGGTTGGCCGGCATACAAGAAACCTTTAAGGCGCTGTTCGGCGGAGACGACCCCAGCGTGATCGGGGTCGACATCAGTTCGAGCGCGGTGAAGATTCTGGAGCTCTCCCGCCGCGGAGACCGGGTCAGCGTGGAGTCGTTCGCCTCCGAGCCGCTGCCACCCAACGCGGTTGCCGACAAGCAGGTGACCGATGTCGATGCCGTCGCCGGAGCCATCGCGCGGGCCGTTGATCGTGCCAAGGTCCACACCAAGCAGGCGGCGGTCGCCGTGGGCGGCGCCTCGGTGATCAGCAAGGTCATTCAGATGTCCGCGGAGATGACGCCGGACGAAATGGACGACCAGATCCGCGCCGACGCGTCTCAATACGTTCCCTACCCCGTAGAGGAAGTCAGCCTCGATTTCCACGTCCTGGGGCCGACCAAGGGCGATCCGACCTCGCGCGACGTGCTGTTGGCTGCATGTCGTCGCGACCAAGTCGACGGCCGCCTGTCTGCCGTGGAAGCGGCAGGATTGAAACCCAAGGTGGTGGACGTCGAGATCTACGCGCTCGAAAACGCCTGCCAGTACCTGCGCTACCAGATGCCCGACCAAGGCGCCAACCGTATCGTCGCCGTGGTCGACGTCGGGGCCACGACGACCACCGTTGCCATCCTGCACAACCTGCAATTGGTCTATACCCGCGATCAGGTCTTTGGCGGTCGCCAGCTGACGGAGGACGTCATGCGCCAATTCGCCCTGTCTTACGACGAGGCGCTGAAGGCGCAGAAGAGCGGCGGCCTGGCGGAGCCCTACGAGACCGAACTGGTACCGCACTTCGTGGCCGACCTGTCGCAGCAGATCGACCGATCGCTGCAGTTCTTCTTCGCGGCTTCGCACTACTCTCAAGTCGACCAGATCTTGTTGGCCGGAGGAGCTGCCAGCCTGCCGCGCGTGGAGCGCATGGTGCAGGAAAAGCTGCAGGTCAATTGCGCGCTGGCGAAACCGTTTGGGCAGATGTCGATCGCCGCTCGCGCCCGCCCGAAAGTGCTCGCGGCCGAAGACAAATCGCTGCTTGTGGCGCTCGGCTTGGCCAGCCGTGCGTTCGATTAAAAAGCGATCATGGTCAAGATAAATCTACTCGACTGGCGTCAGGAACTGCGAGAGAAGCGGCGCAAGCGCTTCTTCGCGGTCTTGATCCTGTCGGCGCTCGGCGCACTCCTCGTGGCACTGGGTGGACTCGGCGTGCTCAACGAGCGTGTCGATCACCAGAAGACGCGCAACGAGTTGCTGCGTCGGGAAATCGCGGATCTGGACAAGCAGATCATCGAGATCCAGGAGCTGGAGAAGGTCAAGGCAAACTTGCTCGCCCGCATGCGCGTGATCGAGAAGCTGCAAGCGTCGCGAGCAGCGATGGTTCATTTCTTCGATGAGGTCGTGAACACTCTGCCGGAAGGTGTTTACCTGACGAGCTTGAAGCAGACCGGCTCCGACGTTGCGATCGACGGCGTCGCCGAATCGAACGGGCGTATCTCGACCTATATGAAGAACCTCGAGAGTTCGCAATGGTTCGCTGAGCCCAATCTCGTCGTGATCAGGACCGTAGAGCGCGACAAGCGGCGTCAGAGTGAATTCAGCTTGCGCGTCAAGAACCTCACGGTTGCCAAGCTGGTCGAGGCGAACACGGGCGAAAAGGCGGAATCCGCGGGAGGGGCTGGTGGCGGCGCTCGATAATCTCAACCGGATCTGGGAGGAGGCTCAGGGGCTCGATTTCCAGAATCCAGGAAACTGGCCACGTTGGGCGCAGGTCACAGCCGCGGCCATGGTCGTCATCGCGATCCTCGCCGCCGCCGCTTACGTGTTCGGCAAGCCGTTGCAGGAGGAGCTCGAGAGGGAGCGTGCCGTCGAGCAGGACTTGCGTGGCGAGTTCGAGCGCAAGCAGCGCAAGGTGGCCGGACTGGAGGCCTACAAGGCACAGCTCAAGGAGATGGAGCGCAGCTTCGGCGACATGTTGAAGCAGCTTCCAAGCAAGACCGAAGTACCCAGCCTGCTGAACGACATCTCGCAGACACGCGTCGCCAGCGCGCTCGAAGAAGAGCTCTTCCAGCCCGAGGGCGAGATCGCCAAGGACTTCTACGCCGAGGTGCCTAACCGCATCATCGTCGTCGGTCCCTACAACAACATCGGCTCCTTCGTGAGCTCGGTAGCAGCCTTGCCCCGAATCGTGACCATCGACAATGTCGATCTTCGATCCGCTGGCGGGGCCAAGGGAAATCTGCGCATGAATGCGCAAGCCAAAACGTACCGGTATCTGGACGAGGGTGAAAAGCCTCCGGCCGGAGACGGCAAATGATTTGCTCGCGTGCGATGGGCCTCGTCGCGAGCGCGCTCCTGCTGATCGGCTGCAGCGGCGACATGGGCGAGCTCGAGGAATACGTAGCCGAGGTGAAAGCCCGCAAGTCGGTGGCTATCGAGCCCATTCCGCAGATCAAGCAGTTCGAGGCGTTCGTTTACCTGCCCGCGGATCGACGTGATCCGTTCGTTCAGCTCGAGCCTCGAAACGACCGCGTCGACTCGGGTCTGCGACCTGATATGCGGCGCAATCGCGAGCCGCTAGAGGAATTCCCCGTCGACAGCTTGCGGATGCTCGGCATGGTGACGGCTCAGGATCACCGCTATGCTCTGATCAAGGCGCCGGATGGCGTCGTGCACCGCGTTGCCCTCGGGGATCATCTGGGGCAGAACTTTGGGGAGGTCGTGCGGATCACCGAGTCCGAAGTCGGCCTCAAGGAAATTGTTCCGGATGGCTTTGGCGGTTGGGTAGAGCGTCCGGCCAAGCTGGCACTGCCGGACTAGAACGATTATGCGAGGAGCTCGTGTCATGTTGAGCAATCACACGTGGCGAAAGGCTGCATCGGCCTGCGTGAGGCCCGGGCTTGTCGGCGCCCTGATGGCGCTGCTGCTGGGCCTGCCTGCCGTTGCGACGGCAGCGTCACGGGTCGTCCAAGCAATCGATTTCACCGCGCGGGAAGGCGACGCGGTGGTCGTAACGTTGACCCTGTCGGAACCTGTGCCGGAGCCCAAAGTATTCACGTTGGACAAGCCCGCCCGCCTGTCCTTGGACCTGCCCAACACCTCCCTGGCTCTGTCGGAGCGGCTCAAGCGCGTCAATATCGGGAAGGTCCGTTCTGTCGCCGTCGCCGAGGCCGAGGGACGCTCCAGAGTGGTGGTTTTCCTCTCGCAGCCCGTGCCGCATCAGGTTCGTGTCAGCGGAAACAAGCTCATTCTCGAGCTCGGCACCACGACGGCCTTGGCCGCGGCGCCGGAACCTGCCGCTCCGCAAGGGGTTCCCGCTCGCGCAGCTACCGCCTCGGCGCAGGTGTCTGCGCTCGACTTCCGGCGGGGCGAGCGCGGAGAAGCGCGTGTCCTGATCACGCTTTCCAATCCGGCTACGCAGGTTGACGTGCACGAGGAAAATGGAAACGTGATCGCGCAGTTCAAGGACGTCTCCGCCCCGGACAGCCTGCTCAAGCGCTACGACGTTGGTGATTTCGCGACGCCCGCACGATTCGTCGATGTGCGCAGGACCGGGGCCGACGTGCAGGTTGCCGTGACTCCCGTAGGGGAGTTCGAACGCGTCTCGTATCAGACTGGCGGCAACTTCACGCTGGAGCTTCAGCCCCTCACGCGCGAGCGCATCGAGCAGCGCAGGCGAGAGGAGCCGCAGTTCACCGGCGAGAGGATTTCGCTCTCGTTCCAGAACATCGACGTTCGCGCCCTTTTGCAGATCATTGCCGACGTCGCGAACGTCAACATGGTCGTCAGCGACCAGGTTCAGGGCGAGATGGCCATGCGCCTACAGAACGTGCCCTGGGACCAGGCACTGGACATCATCTTGCGCTCCAAAGGGCTTGGTAAGCGCCAGGAAGGCAATGTCATCCTCGTAGCTCCGCTGCAACAGTTGGCTGAGCGCGACAAGGCTGAGCTGGAGGCCCAGAAGCAGAATCGGGAGTTGGCGCCGTTGCGCTCCGAGATCATTCAGATCAACTACGCGAAGGCCGAGGAACTGGCTACATTGATCAAGAGCAAAGAGGCGTCGCAGCTGTCCGAGCGCGGGAGCGTGACCACGGATGGCCGCACCAATACATTGCTGGTGCTCGAAACCCGCGAAAAGATTGCCGAGATTCGCGAACTGGTCGCGCGGCTGGATATCCCGGTGCGCCAGGTGCTGATCGAGTCGCGGATCGTCATCGCGAGCGATGACTTCAGCCGCGAGCTGGGCGCGCGATTCGGAGTGACGCACATCGCTCGGGCCGGCAACTCGCTCGTCGGCATGTCCGGCACCGCTGAGGCCGCGGCGGACACCGTCGGCGTGCTCGAGGGCGGAGATGGATTGCCCGACTTTCCGGATAACCTGAACTTCAGCATTCCTGCCGCTGCCAACGCCGGGCACTTCGGACTGGCGGTCCTGAGCGCTGACTACCTCATCGATCTTGAATTGTCCGCCCTGCAAACCGAGGGACGGGGCGAGATCATCTCGACGCCCCACGTCGTGACTGCGACGGGCCGGCCTGCCATCGTCGAGCAGGGTCAAGAATTACCATTCAGCTCGTCGTCGGGCAACACAGGGACAACGACGTCTTTCAAGAAGGCGACGTTGGCCTTGGAAGTCACGCCGTTCATCACACCCGATGATCGCGTGCAGATGGATTTGCTGGTGAAGAGCGACGCCATCGGACAGAACGTTGCTCAAGCCACGGGTGGCAGTGCACCAGCGATTGATACCCGCCGCGTGAGCACCAGTCTGCTGGTAAACAACGGCGATACCGTGGTTCTCGGGGGCGTTTACTCGGATGACAGGCGGCGAGCTGAGGACAAGGTTCCGCTGCTCGGCGATATCCCTTTCATCGGCACGGTGTTCCGTCACCGGTTGAAGAACGACACCAAGCGCGAGCTGCTGATCTTCGTCACGCCGAAGATCCTCAAGGAAGGCATCAAGGTCCAATAGCCCGGCCGGCGCTGGCCGAGGAGCGGCTTGGTTATACTCCGCGACCTCGGCAAGTGAGGTGAGGCTTGGGCACGCGCGGGAGCATCTTCATCGTCGGGCCCATGGGGGCGGGCAAGACGACGGTCGGCAAGCGGCTCGCCGATCAGCGAGGTATGGATTTTCTCGACAGCGACCATGAAATCGAAGCCCGCTGCGGCGTCGATATCTCCTATATCTTCGAGAAGGAGGGCGAAGCCGGATTTCGGCGTCGCGAGAAGCTGGTGATTGCCGAGCTGACCGGGCGCACCAACGCCGTGCTGGCCACTGGCGGCGGCGTGATCCTGGATCCCGAGAATCGCCAGCACTTGGCCTCACGCGGGTTTGTCGTCTACCTCCATGCCTCGGTCAATCAGCAGATGCTGCGTACGGCGCGGTGCGAAAACCGCCCCCTGCTGCAAGCGCCCAATCGGCGCGAGGTGCTGGCGCAACTGCTGGACCAGCGTGATCCTCTGTACCGGGAAGTCGCCGATCTGGTGCTGGAGAGCGACGGGCACAACGCTCGCTGGCTGGTTGCCGAGATCATGCGGCACCTGGACCAACCCGTCGGAGCATCCTAGATGCGGCGCCTGGAGGTCGCTCTGGGCTCGCGCGCTTACCCCATTCTCATCGGCCACGGTTTGCTGGCGACCGCGAGCAGCTTCGCGACGTTCGCGCACCGGGACAAGAGGGTGATTACCGACGCCATCGTCGCCGAGCATTACCTCGACACCGTCATGCGCGCGACAGGACTTGCGCAGTCCGATGTCCTTATCCTGCCCTCCGGCGAGCAGCAGAAAACCTGGCAAACGGCCGGATCGGTCCTCGACTGGATATTGTCGACACGCCTGGCGCGAGATGGGGTCCTTATGGCACTGGGCGGGGGTGTAGTGGGTGATCTCGCGGGATTTTGCGCCGCGGTTTATCAACGCGGCATCGACCTTGTCCAACTACCTACGACTCTCCTGGCGCAAGTGGACTCCTCGGTGGGCGGCAAGACCGCCGTAAATCATGCACGCGGAAAAAACATGCTGGGCGCGTTTCATCAGCCCCGCGCCGTCATCGCCGACACCGATACGCTCAGGACGCTTCCGTTGCGGGAGCTCAAAGCGGGACTGGCCGAAGTGATCAAATACGCCATGCTCGGCGACATCGACTTCTTCGCTTGGCTGGAGCGCAATCTCGACGGGATATTGGCCCTGGACAGCGCAGTCCTGTCCGAAACCGTCGAGCGCTGCTGCGCGATGAAGGCTGCCATCGTGTCGCAGGACGAGCGTGAATCCCAGGCCGGTAGTGGCGGACCACGGACGTTGCTAAATCTGGGGCACACCTTCGCGCACGCCATCGAAACCCACACGGGTTACGCCAGCTGGCTGCATGGCGAGGCCGTGGCAGTGGGCCTGTGCATGGCAGCGGATCTGTCCGCCCGCAAGGGGTGGATCAGCAACGAAGAAGCCGAGCGATGCGTGCGACTGGTTGCACGCGCCGGCCTGCCGACGGCGCCACCGGCGGGCATGGACCCAGCACAGTTCCGCGCTCTGATGGCCAACGACAAGAAGGTTGCGGCGGGTCAATTGCGCCTGGTTCTGCTGCGACGCCTTGGCCAGGCGGTGGCGACTTCTGACTTCGACGCGACCCTGCTCGACCAGACCCTGATCCGGTTCTGCGCGCAGCCGCTGAAGCAGGCTGCACCGATCAAGACATGACACTCGCGCCATACGCAGCCAGCGACGCGCAATCGCGGGGCCGGCGGCATCCGGAGCCGGCGCCCGATCATCGAAGCGAATATCAGCGGGATCGGGACCGTATCGTTCACAGCTCGGCCTTCCGCCGCCTGGAATACAAGACCCAGGTATTCGTCAATCACGAAGGTGACTTGTTTCGCACCCGCCTCACCCACTCGCTGGAAGTCGCCCAGATCGCGCGAACGGTGGCGCGAACGTTGTCACTCAATGAGGACCTCGCAGAGGCGATCTCGCTGGCGCACGACCTTGGACACACGCCGTTTGGACATGCTGGGCAGGACGCGCTGCATGCGTGCATGCGACCGCATGGCGGATTCGAGCACAACGCCCAGTCGCTGCGCGTCGTCGACGAACTGGAAGACAAGTACGCGGATTTTCGCGGGCTCAACCTGACCTTCGAGACGCGCGAGGGCATCCTCAAGCACAGCTCGCTCAAGCGCGCCCGCGAGCTCGGCGACGTCGGCGAGCGCTTCCTGAAACGTCAGCAGCCAGGACTCGAGGCGCAGCTGGCCAATCTCGCCGACGAGATCGCGTACAACAATCACGACATCGACGACGGCCTGCGAGCCGGCCTGCTGACCGTAGTGCAATTGCGCGCCGTGCCGCTGTTTGCCACGCATCACGACGACGTCAGGTCGCGTTACCGGTCGCTGACGGCCAAGCAGGAGCGGCACGAGACCATCCGCCGCATCATCAATGCGCTGGTGAGCGATCTTTCGACGACCAGCTTGGCGAACCTTGAGAAAGCGAAGCCACGCAACGGCGACGACGTGCGCCATCGGCGGACTCCATTGATCGCCTACAGCGCTACAACCCGTCAGCAGAGCCGTGAGCTCAAGAAATTTCTGCTCGACAACCTGTACCGGCACCATCGCGTGCACCGGATGATGACCAAAGCGCAGCGCGTCGTCACCGAGCTTTTTGATGCCTTGTTCGGAGATCCGCGCCTGCTGCCTCCAGATCTTTTCGCACAGGCTCAGCAGTCGCGGGACAAGATCCATCGCGCGCGCGTCGTCGCAGACTATATCGCCGGGATGACGGACCGTTTTGCGCTGGACGAGCACGAGCGGCTGTTCGATCCAAGACGACTGCGATAGGCACGGAGGCGAATGTCGGCAGTCACCGTGGGTTCGCCAGCAGCCGCCGGGTCAAACGCGACTGCGATTTCACCGGATCGACTGGACTCGGTAGACCTCCTGCGCGGGTTGGTCATGGTGCTCATGGCGCTGGATCACGTTCGCGACTACTTCAGCGAGCTTCGTTTCGATCCCGTCGACCTGGAGCACACCTACCCTGCCCTGTTCGTCACGCGCTGGATCACACATTTCTGCGCTCCGACCTTCATCCTGCTGGCCGGATGCAGCGCCTATTTCGTGTCGCGCCGCCGTGATCGCGCCTCGTTGTCGCGCTTCCTGCTGACGCGCGGCCTCTGGCTGATCGCCCTCGAATTCACGCTGGTGAATTTCGTCTGGACTTTCGATCCGACGTATCGCGGCGGCGTAGGTGTGCAGGTCATCTGGGCCATCGGTTGCTCGATGGTCGTGTTGTCGCTCCTCGTGCGGCTGCCAGTCACCGCCGTCGGCGCGGTCGGGCTTTTGATGATTGCTGGACACAACGCGTTCGATGGCGTCACCCCGCAATCACTCGGTTCGTGGGCGCCGCTATGGACGATCCTGCACGTGCAAGGTCCCACGCCGTTCATGTTCGTCGCCTATCCGCTCGTGCCGTGGATCGGCGTGATGGCGGCAGGCTACGCGATGGGTTCGCTTTACGATCTGCCTGCCGAGCGTCGACGACGCAGGCTGATCCTCATGGGTTTGGCTTCCATCGCCAGCTTCATCGTGCTGCGCACGGCCAACGTATATGGCGACCTTGTTCCGTGGACGTCTCAGGCCACCGCAGCATCGACGGCGATGTCCTTCATGAACGTCACCAAGTATCCGCCATCTCTCCTCTACCTTCTGGCCACGCTCGGGCCCGCGCTGCTTGCGCTGGCCGCGTTCGAGCACGCGCGCGGTGCAAGTGCGCGTTTCCTGGCGACGATCGGCCGCGTGCCGCTGTTCTTTTACGTCCTGCACATTGCCCTGGCGCACCTGCTCGCTGGCTTGGCTGCGCTGGCCTTGGGCTACGGTCCGGAGGTGCTTACCAACCCGCCTTGGCAATATTCACCTGGATGGGGCTTCAGCTTGCTCCCGGTCTACGGTGTTTGGATCTGCGTGGTGCTCATCCTGTATCCGGCTTGTCGCTGGTTTGCGAGCGTGAAGAGCCGCCGCCGCGACTGGTGGCTTTCCTACCTTTGAGCGCCACCGCATGGCCCGTCTTCCGCGCCTCGTAATACCTGGCCACGCGCACCACGTCATTCAGCGCGGCAATAACCGGCAGCTCACGTTCCAGGACACCGCCGATTACGAGCGCTTACTCGTCCTGCTCGGCGAGCACGCGCAACGCGAGAAAGTGGCCGTCCACAGCTACGTGCTGATGAGCAACCACCTTCATCTGCTGGTGACGCCGGCAACGCCAGAAGGACTGCCCCGCATGGTGCAGGCCGTCGGAAGACGTTACGTCCGCTACTTCAATGACCGGCACGGGCGGACCGGCACGCTTTGGGAAGGCCGCTACAAGGCAGCGCCGATGCAGGCCGATCGTTACGTCCTGGCATGCATGGTTTACCTCGACCTCAATCCAGTGCGCGCTGGCCTGGTTCCCCGGCCAGCGGACTATCGCTGGTCCAGCTACGGGCACTACGTCGGCCTTCGGCACGACAATCTGGTCCGCCCTCACCCCTTGTATTGGCAGCTTGGGAACACGCCGTTCGCTCGCGAAGCGCGCTACGCCGAGTTGGTGACTCAGGGAGTCGCCCCCAGAATTCAAAGTGCTTTGACGGATTCTGCGCTCAAAGGCTGGGCGCTCGGCGAGGCGGATTTTCTCGAAGACCTACAGAAGAAAATTGGGCGACGGACGACGCGCGCACTCGCGGGCAGGCGACCTAAGATATTGTAAAAAACAAACCGCTTGATCTTCAGGCGGTTACTGCAATTTTTCATTCTGTCCCTAATTGATTGAAAGAAGGGTACCACAACCTTTAATAGGTATCTGACCCCAATTATCAAGCTTGGCAGCGTTGCTGCGCTGCACTATTCTTCTTCATCCACGCTGTCGGCGATCCGAGGGGTAACTCATGGGGCACACACTCCGGCATGCCCGGAAACACGGGCTGTACGACCCCGCCAACGAGCACGACGCCTGCGGCATCGGGTTCATCGCGCACATCAAGGGTGACAAGAGTCACGCGATCATCGAGCAGGGTCTGCTGATCCTGAAGAACCTCGCGCACCGCGGGGCCGTCGGCGCCGACAAGCTGATGGGCGATGGCGCCGGCGTTCTCATCCAGATCCCGGATCAGCTGTATCGCGACGAGATGGGCAAGCAGGGCGTCGAGCTGCCGCCGCTGGGCGAGTACGGCGTCGGCATGATCTTCCTGCCCAAGGAGAACGCCTCGCGCATCGCCTGCGAGCAGGAGATCGAGCGCTCGATCCGCGAGGAAGGGCAGGTGCTGCTGGGCTGGCGCGACGTGCCCGTGGATCGCGACATGCCGATGTCTCCGACGGTGCGGGCCAAGGAGCCGGTGATCCGCCAGGTGTTCATCGGCCGCGGTCCCGACGTCATGGTGACGGACGCGCTCGAGCGAAAGCTGTACGTCATCCGCAAGTCTTCGGGCCATGCCATCCAGGCCCTGAACCTCATTCATGGCAAGGAATTCTTCGTGCCGTCGATGTCGGCGCGCACGGTCGTCTACAAGGGCCTGCTGCTGGCCGACCAGGTCGGCGTCTACTACAAGGACCTCGCCGACGAGCGTTGCATCTCGGCGCTGGCGCTGGTGCACCAGCGCTTCTCGACCAACACCTTCCCGGAATGGCCGCTCGCGCACCCCTATCGGATGATCGCGCACAACGGCGAGATCAACACGGTCAAGGGCAACTTCAACTGGATGCGCGCGCGCGAAGGCGTGATGAAGTCGGCCGAGCTCGGCGATGACTTGAAGAAGCTGTTCCCGCTGATCTACGAAGGGCAGTCGGACACCGCCTGCTTCGACAACGCGCTCGAGCTGCTGGTCATGGCCGGCTATCCGATCCCGCTGGCGATGATGATGATGATCCCCGAGGCGTGGGAGAACCACACGCTGATGGATGAGCATCGCCGCGCGTTCTACGAATACAACGCGGCGGTGATGGAGCCGTGGGACGGTCCGGCCGCGATCGCCTTCACCGACGGCCGCTTCATCGGCGGCACGCTGGACCGCAATGGTCTGCGGCCGGCGCGCTTCATCATCACCGACGACGATCTCGTCATCCTGGCGTCCGAAGCAGGGGTGCTGCCGATCCCCGAGGACAAGATCACCAAGCGCTGGCGCCTCCAGCCCGGAAAGATGTTCCTCATCGACCTCGACGCGGGCCGCATCATCAGCGACGACGAGCTCAAGGACAGCTACGCCCGCGCCGAGCCGCACAAGGCGGAGATCAACCGCATCCGTCTGAAGCTCGCCGACCTCAAGCCCGGCAAGAACGCGCCACCGCCCTCGCCGGTGGAGAAGTCCAGCGCCTCTCTGCTCGATCGGCAGCAGGCGTTCGGCTACACCCAGGAGGACCTGCGGCTGCTGCTGGCGCCGATGGCGCTGGAAGGCGAGGAAGCCGTCGGCTCCATGGGCAACGACTCACCCCTGGCGGTGATCTCCGACAAGCCCAAGACGCTGTACCACTACTTCAAGCAGCTGTTCGCGCAGGTCACCAATCCGCCGATCGACCCGATCCGCGAGGCGTTGGTGATGTCGCTGGTCTCCTTCGTCGGGCCGCGGCCGAACCTGCTCAACACCAACAACCTCAATCCGCAGATGCGGCTGGAAGTCGCGCATCCGATCCTGGACCAGGCCGACATGGCCAAGCTGCGCGACATCAGCGCCTTCACGCGCGGCAAGTTCAAGTCCGCCGAGCTGAGCATCTGCTACCCGGCTGCCTGGGGCAAGGAAGGCATCGAGGCGCGGCTGGCGTCGCTGTGCGCCAAGGCCGTGGACGCAGTGAAGTCGGGGCTCAACATCCTGATCGTGTCCGATCGCCGCATGGATGCCGACCACGTGGCGATCCCGGCACTGCTGGCCACATCGGCGATCCATCAGCACCTTGTGAACAAGGGCCTGCGCACGTCGACCGGCCTGGTCGTGGAGACCGGGTCGGCGAGGGAAGTACATCATTTCGCCCTGCTCGCCGGCTACGGAGCCGAGGCCATCCATCCGTATCTCGCGATGGAAACGCTGGCCGACATGTCCAAGGGCTTGTCGGGCGAGCTGACGCCGGAAAAAGCCATCTACAACTTCCAGAAGGCCATCTGCAAGGGTCTGCTGAAGGTCATGTCCAAGATGGGCATCTCGACCTACATGTCGTATTGCGGCGCGCAGATTTTCGAGGCGATCGGGCTCAACCGCGCGCTGGTCGACAAGTACTTCCGCGGCACGGCCTCCAACATCGAGGGCATCGGCGTGTTCGAGGTCGCCGAGGAGGCGCTGCGCCTGCACAAGCTCGCGTTCGGCACCGATAAGGTGCTGGCCGGCGCGCTGGATGCCGGCGGCGAATACGCATTCCGCGTGCGCGGCGAGGAGCACATGTGGACGCCCGACGCCATCGCCAAGCTGCAGCACTCGGCGCGCGCCAACAGCTTCTCCACCTACAAGGAATACGCGCAGATCATCAACGACCAGAGCCGGCGCCACATGACGCTGCGCGGCCTGTTCGAGTTCAAGATCGATCCGGCCAAGGCGATCCCGCTCGACGAGGTCGAGCCGGCCAAGGAGATCGTCAAGCGCTTCGCCACCGGCGCGATGTCGCTGGGCTCGATCAGCACCGAGGCGCATGCGACGCTCGCGGTGGCGATGAACCGCATCGGTGGCAAGTCCAACACCGGCGAGGGCGGGGAAGATCCCGCGCGCTACCGCCGCGACATGAAGGGTATCCCGATCAAAGCCGGCGAGACCATGGCCTCGATCATCGGGCGCGACCAGATCGAAGTCGACATTCCGCTGCAGGACGGCGATTCGCTGCGCTCCAGGATCAAGCAGGTCGCGGCAGGCCGCTTCGGCGTGACGGCGGAATATCTCAATTCCGCCGACCAGATCCAGATCAAGATGGCGCAAGGCGCCAAGCCGGGCGAGGGCGGCCAGCTGCCGGGCAAGAAGGTCTCCGAATACATCGCGCGGCTGCGCTTCTCGGTGCCCGGCGTCGGCCTGATCTCGCCGCCGCCGCATCACGACATCTACTCGATCGAGGATCTGGCGCAGCTCATCCACGATTTGAAGAACGCCAACCCCAGTGCCGACATCTCGGTGAAGCTCGTCGCCGAAGTCGGCGTCGGCACCGTCGCTGCCGGTGTCGCCAAGGCCAAGTCCGATCACGTGGTCATTGCCGGCCACGACGGCGGCACCGGCGCCTCGCCGCTGTCGTCGGTCAAGCACGCCGGCGCCCCGTGGGAGCTGGGCCTGGCCGAGACCCAGCAGACGCTGGTGCTCAACCGCCTGCGCTCGCGCATCCGCGTGCAGGCCGACGGCCAGATGAAGACCGGCCGCGACGTCGTCATCGCCGCTTTGCTGGGCGCCGACGAGATGGGCTTCGCCACCGCGCCGCTGGTGGCGGAGGGCTGCATCATGCTGCGCAAGTGCCATCTGAACACCTGCTCGGTGGGCGTGGCCACGCAGGATCCGGCGCTGCGCGCCAAGTTCGCCGGCAAGCCCGAGCACGTCGTCAATTACTTCTTCTTCGTCGCCGAGGAGGCGCGCCAGCTGATGGCGCAGCTCGGCATCCGCACGTTCAACGAGCTGATCGGCCGCTCGGAGCTGCTCGACAAGTCACAGGCCATCGCGCACTGGAAGGCCAAGGGGCTGGACTTCAGCCGCATCTTCTACCAGCCGCAGGTGCCGGTATCGGTCTGGCGTCATCACACCGAGACGCAGGACCACGGTCTGGCCAAGGCGCTCGATCACAAGCTGATCGCGCAGGCCCAGGGCGCGATCGAGAAGGGCGACAAGGCCCTGATCATCTCGCCGGTGCGCAACGTCAATCGCACAGTCGGCACGATGCTGTCCGGCGTGGTCGCCAAGAAATACGGTCACGAAGGCTTGCCCGACGACACCATCCACATCCAGCTGCAGGGCACGGCCGGTCAGTCGCTCGGCGCCTTCCTCGCGCACGGCATCACGCTGGACCTGGTGGGTGACGGCAACGACTACGTCGGCAAGGGCCTGTCCGGCGGCCGCATCATCGTTCGCCCGAACACCGACTTCCGCGGGCGGGCGGTGGACAACATCATCGTCGGCAACACCGTGCTGTACGGCGCGATCGCGGGCGAGGCCTTCTTCAACGGCGTCGCCGGCGAGCGCTTCGCGGTGCGCAACTCCGGCGCCGTCGCGGTGGTGGAAGGCACCGGCGATCACGGCTGCGAGTACATGACCGGTGGCACCGTGGTCGTGCTCGATCGTACAGGGCGCAACTTCGCGGCCGGTATGTCGGGCGGCATTGCCTACGTCTACGACCTCGACGGCGACTTCGCCAAGAAGTGCAACACGGCGATGGTTGCGATTGAGCCGCTGCTGGCCACCGCGGAGCAGGAGAAGCTGGATCGATCGACCTGGCACAGCGTCCAGCGCGGCGGGCCGGCGCAGGCCGACGAAGCGATCTTGAAGCGCCTGATCGAGCGTCACTTCAAGTACACGGGCAGCACACGCGCGCGCAACCTCCTGGACGACTGGGCCAACGCCCGCAAGAAGTTCGTCAAGGTCTTCCCCAACGAGTACCGCCGCGCGCTGGCGGAGATCGCCGCCGCCAAGGCTGCGCAGGTCGCGCCCCAGGCCGTCGCGGCCTGACGCGCACAGATCGATAAAGGACAGGAACAGGCAATGGGCAAAGCAACCGGCTTCATGGAATTCCCGCGACAGAAGGAAACCTACTTCCCGGTCGACGCGCGGATCCGGAACAACAAGGAGTTCATCCTCGCGCTGGAGGACGACAAAGCCCGGACGCAGGCCGCGCGCTGCATGGACTGCGGCACGCCGTTCTGCATGACCGGCTGTCCGGTCAACAACATCATCCCGGACTGGAACGACCTCGTTTACACCGGCGGCTATCGCAGCGCCCTGGACACGCTGCACTCCACCAACAACTTCCCGGAGTTCACCGGCCGCATCTGCCCGGCGCCCTGCGAAGCGGCGTGTACGCTCAACGTGAACAACGACCCGGTGGGCATCAAGTCCATCGAGCACTTCATCATCGGCAAGGGCTGGGAGAACGGCTGGGTCACGCCGCAGCCGGCCGCCCACCGCACCGGCAAGAAGGTGGCGATCGTCGGCTCCGGGCCGGCCGGGCTCGCTGCCGCGCAGCAGCTCGCGCGCGCAGGTCATGACGTGACGGTGTTCGAGAAGAACGACCGCATCGGCGGCCTGCTGCGCTACGGCATCCCCGGCTTCAAGATGGAGAAGTCGCACATCGACCGGCGCATCGAGCAGATGCAGGCCGAAGGCGTGAGCTTCCGCACTGGCGTATTCGTCGGCGCCGAGGCGCCCGGCAAGATCACCAACTGGGCGAAGGAGACGATCGCGCCGGACGAGCTGCACAAGCAGTTCGACGCCATCGTCATGGCAGGCGGCGCCGAGACGCCGCGCGATCTGCCGGTCCCGGGACGCGAGCTCGCGGGCATCCACTTCGCCATGGAGTTCCTGCCGCAGCAGAACAAGGTCGACGCTGGCGACCGAGTGGACAATCAGATCATGGCCACCGGCAAGCACGTGGTCGTGATCGGCGGCGGCGACACCGGCTCGGACTGCGTCGGCACCTCCAACCGCCACGGCGCGGCGAGCATCACCCAGTTCGAGCTCCTGCCGCAGCCGCCCCAGGACGAGAACAAGCCGCTGGTGTGGCCCTACTGGCCGATCAAGCTGCGCACCTCCTCCTCGCACGAGGAAGGCTGCGAGCGCGACTGGGCCGTCGCCACCAAGCGTTTCGAAGGCAGCGACGGCAAGGTCGAGAGGCTGATCGCCTGCCGCGTGGAGTGGAAGGACGGGAAGATGCAGGAAGTCCCCGGCTCCGAGTTCGAGATGAAGGCCGACCTGGTGCTGCTGGCGATGGGCTTTGTGTCGCCGGCGCCGCAGGTGCTCGACGCCTTCGCGCTCGAGAAGGACGCGCGGGGCAACGCCAGGGCGACGACGGATGGCGAGGGCTGCTACAAGACCTCGGTCGACAAGGTGTTCGCGGCGGGCGATATGCGGCGTGGCCAGTCGCTCGTGGTCTGGGCGATCCGCGAGGGACGTCAGGCGGCGAGGGCGGTCGACGAGTTCCTGATGGGCGCGTCGGACCTTCCGCGATAAAGACCCTCTCCGGATCGCAGGTCCCGGCGGCGCGATGATTTACGGGATAATCGCGCGTCTTTTCCTCGCAACCCAGCAATGAAGCGCGCGCTCATCGCGGACCTGCAGTGCCCTTACTGCGGCGGAGCTTTTGACATCGCCTCGGAGGCCGAAGGCGACGGCGAGCGCCTGCGCTTCGGACTGCTGCGCTGCCGCTGCTTCGAGTTTCCGGTAGTCGACGGTGTGCTGCTGCTCTCATTGGCCAAGGGCTATGGCGGACCGGAGGAGGACCTGCAGCCGTACGTGCCGCTGCAGGTTGCCGCCATCACCTATCTGCAGAAGAAGGACGTCGCGGGCCTGCGTGGCTGGATCGGCCGCCATCTGCCGCTGGCGGCCGAGCTGCTCGATGGCGGGCAGGAGCAGCCGTACCTGACCTACGCCGCCCGGCTAGGCGCGCAGCTGGAGCCGCTGGTGGAGCAGTACCTGAGCGACGTGGGCCGCTTCGAGGTGATCGGCCACGCCGCTGGGCCCAGCCCGACGCCCGCGCAGCGCTTGAAGAAGACCGTCGGCGCGCTGCGGCGCGGCCTGCGCAAAGCTTCAGACGCCGCGATGCTGCATCCCGGCCGCGCTGACGAGGTGGCGCGCCTGAAGGACTACTACGCGTCGCGGTTCTACTCGCCGCGCGCCAACGCGCTGGCGCTGAGGCTCGGATCGTTGCCCTGGGGGAGCCGCGTGCTCTCTTTGTGCTGTGGGCACGGCGTCTTTGAGAACCTGTTGCGCGCGCTCGACATCGGTACCGAGCCCGTCAGCGTCGACGGCCAGTTCCTGAATCTCCTGATCACCCGGCGATACGCCAATCGCGCCGGCAGCTTCATCCTGCACGACGTGCAGTACCCGCTGCCGTTCCGCGACGGCGCCTTCGAGGCAGTGTTCTCGTCGACCTGCCTGCCGGAGATCCCTGCGCAGAAGACTTTCGCCGAGCAGGCCATCCGGGTCACCGCGGGAACCGGCTGGACGTTTTTCGACGGCATCTGGAACCTCGAGAGCGGCGTCGTCCGCGTGGATCCGAAGCGGCACTACCGCTTCGCCCAGAACTTCTTCGCGCGGCTGGAGGACTACGTCAGCTTCTTCCACGAATGCGCCGGGCCCGGGCGGCAGATCGGCATCGACATGCCGCGCCCGAACGCGGACTACGGCGAGGGCGGTCGCTGGATGTTCGAGCCGGGGGAGATCGACGCGCGCCTGCGTCTGCGCGAGGCGCTCGAGATCTCGGCGCTGGTGGTGGATCCCAAGCGCTTCGCCGGCTTCGTCGCCACGGCGCCGACGGCGCGCATGCGCGCCGATCGCCTGGCGGTGAGCCCGGTGTACAAGCTGGCGGAGGATCTCGGCGACGAGTGGCGCTACGAGCGCCGGCCCGAGTTTGCCCGCACCGACGCGGTGCTGGCTTCCAAGCGCTTCAGCGGCTACCCGGAGCGGCTGGCGCTCAAGCGCGCGCAGCTGCAGAACCCGTCCTTCCTCTTCGAGCAGTTCTGCGCCGGCACCGTCGCCTTCCTGCCGCCGCACTTCGATCGCGAAACCAAGCCCCTTAACTAGGAACATGCCCGAGATCCTCCTGACTGCCCACGAAGCCCGCGTCGTCGCCGCGCTGGTGGAGAAATCCATCACCACGCCGCAGTACTACCCGATGAGCGTCAACGCGGTGATGCTCGCCGCGAACCAGAAGTCCTCGCGCAGCCCGGTGATGAATCTTTCCGAGGGCGACACCGGTGCGGCCCTGAACCGCCTCGAGCAGGAGAAGCTTGCGGAGCGGGACGAGTACAGCGGACGCGTGGTCAAGTGGCGACATCGGTTCAATCACCAGATGCTGCTGCAGGTCCAGCCGATGGCCGTGCTGGTCACGCTGATGCTGCGCGGGCCGCAGACGATCGCCGAGCTGCGCGCCAACGCCGCCAATCTGGGCGGTCCGCCGGACGGCGCGGCGATGACCGCAGCGCTGGAGGATCTCTCCGATCGCGCGCAACCGCTGGTGGTGCTGCTGCCACGTGCGTCAGGGCAAAAGGAAGCGCGCTACGCGCACACGCTGTGCGGCGCGCCGGCGCTGTCCGAGCCTGCCACGTTCGAATCGCCGCCCGCGACCGTGCCTCGTGCCTCGACCGGCATCGCGGCTTTGGAGGAACGGCTGACGGCGCTGGAAGCGCGCGTGGCCGAGCTCGAGCGCCCGAAGCCGCAGGAGACCCCATGACCGCGATTCCGGCGCAGGAGCGCCTCATCGTCGCGCTCGACGTTGCCGACGCCGGCGCCGCGCGCAAGCTCGTGGTGGAGCTCGCCGACGCCGCGGTGTTTTACAAGATCGGCCTGGAGCTGGCGATGTCGACCGGCTTCTTCGGCCTGCTCGACTGGCTCAAGGCAGAGCAGAAGAAAGTCTTCGTCGATCTGAAGTTCTTCGACATCCCCGAAACCGTCGCGCGCGCCGTGAAGAACCTGGCCGAGCGTGGCGCCGACTTCTGCACCGTGCACGGCAACCAGGCCATCATGGAGTCGGCGGCGAAGGCCAGGAGCGGCGGCATGAAGGTGCTGGCGGTGACCGCGCTCACCAGCCTGGATCGCGGCGATCTCACCGACCTGGGATTCCAGTGCGACGTCGCCGAGCTGGTGTTGTCGCGGGCACGCCGCGCGCTGCAGGCGGGCTGCGATGGCGTGGTGTCGTCGGGCCTGGAAGTGGAGCGCCTGCGCAGGGAAGCGCCACGCGAACTGATCTGCGTGACCCCTGGCATCCGGCCCGTCGACAACAAGTCCGACGCGGATCAGAAACGGGTGATGACGCCGTCGCGCGCCATCCACGCCGGCGCCGATTACCTGGTGGTCGGCCGCCCGATCCGCGACGCAGCGAGTCCGCGAGAGGCAGCGCTGGCGATCCAGCGTGAGATCGCGCAGGCCCTGACGTGACGCTCAAGAACGATCGCTTCCTCAAAGCGCTCAAGCGCCAGCCCGTCGATCGCACACCCGTGTGGATGATGCGTCAGGCAGGACGATACCTGCCCGAGTATCGCGCCACGCGTGCCCGCGCCGGCGATTTCCTGACGCTGTGCAAGACCCCCGAGCTCGCGTGCGAAGTCACGCTGCAGCCGCTCAAGCGCTTCGCGCTCGACGCCGCGATCCTGTTCTCCGACATCCTGACGATCCCCGATGCGATGGGCCTGGGCCTGCAGGTGCTGGAAGGGCAGGGCCCCGTGTTCGATCGTCCCGTCCGCGACGCTGCCGCCATCTCCAGGCTCGGCGTGCCCGACCCCGAAGTGGAGCTGCGCTACGTCATGGATGCCGTGCGCACGATCAAATCGGCACTGGGCGGGTCGGTGCCGTTGATCGGCTTTGCCGGCAGCCCGTGGACCATCGCGACCTACATGGTCGAAGGCCGCGGCGGCCATGATTTCGAGCGGATCAAGGCGCTCGCGTACGACGCGCCAGAGGTGATGGACAGCCTGCTGCAGAAACTTTGCTCGGCCATTGGCCTCTACCTTGAAGGACAGGTCCGGAGCGGCGCCGATGCGGTCATGCTGTTCGACACCTGGGGCGGGGCGCTGGCGCCCGCAGCGTTCGAGCGCTGGTCGCTCGCGCCGATGGCGCACATCGTCCGGCATCTGAAAGCGGCGGCGCCGCACGTGCCGATCGTCCTGTTCACCAAGAACGGCGGCCAGCACCTGGAAGCGCTCGCCGACGCCGGCGGCGACGCGCTGGGCGTGGACTGGACCACGGACCTGGGCGCTGCGCGCGCACGCGTGGGCAAACGCGTTGCGCTGCAGGGCAATCTCGACCCCTGCATCCTGCTGGCGCGGCCCGAGCGCATCCGCGCAGAGGTGCAAAGCGTGTTGCGCAGCTATGGAAACGGTCCCGGTCACGTCTTCAACCTCGGGCACGGCATCCTGCAGTCGACCCCGCCCGAGCATGCGGCGGCGATGATCGAGGCGGTGCGCGAGTTCTCGCCCGCGTATCACGCAAGCGCGCAGGCGTAGAGCGGCCGGGATGTTCTCCACCTTCATGCCAGCTCCCCTGGTCGGCGTGCTCGCGACCATCCTGGTGGCAGCGGCCGTGGCGTTGTGGGGCGGGCTGATCAACGTGGTCGGACTGTTCAAGCTGCTGCTGCCGTGGCGGGCGGCGCAGGACGCCCTGCGGCGGCTCGCCGTCAATTTCGCCGACAACTGGGCGGCGTCCATCCGGCTCATCTCCCGCGTGCTGCACGGGCCGCAGTGGGACGTTCAGTGGCACGGCGCGCTCGATCCGCGCAAGAGCTATCTCTTGGTGAGCAACCACCAGTCCTGGGTCGACATTCCGATCCTGGCGGATCTGTTCTACGGCCACGCACCGTTCCCGCGTTTTTTCCTGAAGCGCGAGCTGCTTTGGGTGCCGATCATCGGCGCCGGCTGCTGGGCAATGGACTTTCCCTTCATGAAGCGCCATTCCCGCGAAGCGGTCGCCGCCAATCCGGCGCTGCGCAACGAGGACGTCGCCGCCACCCGCCGCGCCTGCGAGATCTTCAAGACCGCGCCGGTGACGGTGGTGAATTTCGCGGAGGGCACGCGCTTCACCGAAGCCAAGCGCGTCGCCAAGCAGTCGCCCTTCCGCCATCTGCTGCGGCCCAAGTCCGCAGGGCTGTCGTTCACGCTGAACGCCATGGGCGAGCAGTTCGAAGGCCTGATCGACGTGACGTTCGCCTACCGGCCCACCGACAAGCCGCTTTTGTGGAGCTGGCTGTGCGGCGAGCAGAATCATCTGGCGGTGCACGTGGACCTGCTGGAGATCCCCGCGGAGCTGATCCACGGCGACTACGACGGCGATGCCGAATTCCGCGCGCGCTTCCAGGCCTGGGTCAACGACATCTGGTCGCGCAAGGACGCGCGCCTGGAGCGGATGCACGCCCGCCCGCCGGTCACGGCGCAGACGCCGCTGCACAGTTAACGGAAATCGCGGGACAGGTACGGCAGCTCGCCGATCCAGTCGCTGTGATCGTGGAAGCGTCGCGCCACCACGTGGATCACCTCCTCCTGCTTCTGCAATTCGCCCTCGACCACCAGGAAGCTGCCGCCAATCGCCGCCGCACGCTGCTCCTCCAGCAGCTTGGCCCAGACCACCAGGTTGACGATGCCGGTCTCGTCCTCGAGCGTCATGAACATCACGCCCTTGGCCGTCTGCGGACGCTGCCGGAACATGACCAGGCCGCAGACCGAAAGGCGCTGCTTGTCTTGAAGACCGCGCGTCTCGGCGTTGCGCACGACGCCGAGCCGATCCAGGCGATCGCGCAGCAAGCTCACCGGATGCCGTCGCAGCGTCAGGCGGGTGCTGCGGTAGTCCGACAGGATCTCCTGACCTTCGCTGGGCGCGGGCAACCTCACGTCGAACTCCTGGCGCGGCGCGTCGGCCAGCAGCTCCGGCGCGCGCTCGTGGCCCAGCGCTGCCCAGCGCGCGGCATGTCGGTGTCCCGCCAGCGCTTGCAGCGCATCGGCCTGCGCCAGGAGGTCGAGCTCGCGCTTCGATAGCCGCGCGCGGCGCGCAAGATCGCCGGCGTCGTCGAAGGATTGCTGTGCGCGTGCCGCAACGATGCGGCTGGCTGCCGCTTCGTTGAATCCCGACACCAGGTTGAAGCCCAGGCGGATCGCCGGCGCACCGCGCGCATCGGGCTCGAGCGTTGCGCCCCAGCAGCTGACCGTCACGTCGACGCTGCGCACGTCGACGCCCATGCGCCTCGCCTCGCCCACCAGCATCGTCGGCGGATAGAAGCCCATCGGCTGGCTGTTGAGCAGGCCGGCGAAGAACGCCGCCGGCCGATGGCATTTGAGCCAGGCGGAGAAATACGCCAGCAGCGCGAAGCTTGCCGAGTGCGATTCGGGAAAGCCGTAGCTGGCGAAGCCCTGGATCATCGCGTAGATGCTGTCCGCGAAGGCCTGGCTGTAGCCCTTGGCGCGCATGCCGTCGATCAATTTCTGATGCAGATGGTCGAAGCCGCCGCCTTTTTTCCAGGCCGCCATCGAGCGGCGCATCTGGTCGGCCTCGCCCGGCGAGAAGCCGGCGGCGACCACGGCGATCTCCATCACCTGCTCCTGGAATAGCGGCACGCCCAGCGTGCGCTTGAGCACCTGCTCGAGGTCCGGATCCGGGTACACCGGCTGCTCCTCGCCGTTCCGGCGCCGCAGGTACGGATGCACCATGTCGCCCTGGATCGGGCCAGGCCGGACGATGGCGATCTGGATGACGAGGTCGTAGAACTTGGCGGGTTTCAGGCGCGGCAGCATCGACATCTGCGCGCGCGACTCGATCTGGAACACGCCGATGGTCTCGGCGCGCTGGATCATCTCGTAGGTGCGCCGGTCCTCGCGCGGGATGTCGGCGAGCGAAAACGGCGCGCCGTGCCAGCGGCTCACCATCTCCACGCTGTGCTTGAGCGCGGTGAGCATGCCCAGCGCCAGCACGTCGACTTTCAGCAGGCCGAGGGACTCCAGGTCGTCCTTGTCCCACTGGATGATGGTGCGATCCGGCATCGCCGCGTTCTCGATCGGCACCAGCTGTGACAGCGGCTGATCGGAGATCACGAAGCCGCCGACGTGCTGCGACAGATGCCGCGGGAAGCCCAGGATCTGCCGCACCAGCACCAGCAGCGCGCGCATCCGCGGCGTCGACGGATCAAAGCCCGTTTCGGCCAAGCGCTTGGGCAGCGTCTCGACCTCGTCCCACCAGGCCAGCGACTTGGACAGCCGGTCGATTTCCTCCGCCGAGAAGCCGAGCGCCTTGCCGACGTCGCGCACCGCCGAGCGGCTGCGATACGAGATCACCGTCGCGGCGATGGCCGTGCGCTCTCGGCCGTACTTGGCGTAGACGTACTGGATGATCTCTTCGCGCCGCTGATGCTCGAAGTCCACGTCGATGTCCGGCGGCTCGTTGCGCTCCGCGGAGATGAAGCGCTCCACCACCAGACGCGTTTCCTGATCCGGCCGCACCTCGGTGATGCCGAGCGCATAGCAGACCGCCGAGTTGGCGGCGCTGCCGCGACCCTGGCAGAGGATGCCCCGGCGCTTGGCCTCGGCGACGACGTCGTGCACCGTCAGGAAGAAATGCTCGTAGCCGAGCCGGGTGATGAGCTTCAGCTCCTTGTCGATCAGCGAGCGCACGTACGGGCTCTCGCCGTCTGGCCAGCGATGGCGCACGCCCGCTTCGGTGAGCTTGGCCAGGTGACTCGCGGGCGTTTCGCCGTGCGGTACCAGCTCGTGCGGATAGTCGTACTTGAGCTCGGAGAGATTGAAGCGGCAGCGCTCGGCAATCGCCAAGGTTTCCTGTAGGAGCGCGGTCGGATACAGCGTGCGCAGATCCTCCACCGAACGCAGGTGCCGCTCGCCGTTGGCGAACAGGCGCGCGCCGCACTCGGCCACCGGCACGCCGTGACGGATCGCGGTCAGCGTGTCCTGCAGGGCGCGGCGCGCGCGCGCGTGCATGTGCACGTCGCCGGCAGCGACCAGCGGCAGGCCGAAACGTCGTCCGATGTCCTGCAATCGTGCGAGCTTGCCCGCGTCGTCGCCATCGCGATGCAATTCCACCGCGATCCACGCGTGCTCGCCGAACGTTTGTCGAACCCATTGCGCGTCGGTGAGAGATGCGGCATCCGCAATCCACAGGACCGAGCAGCCGGGCATGGCGCCGAGGTCGGCGCGCAGCAGTCGATACGCGCCCTTGACCGAGCGGCGTCGCGCCCGCGTGATCAGGCCGCAGATGCCGCTGTAGCCGTCGTGATTTTCGGCCAGCAGCACCAGCTTGGGCCCGTCGGCCAGCTGGAACTCGGCGCCGATGATCAGCGGCAACCCGATCTTCTTCGTCGCCTCGTGCGCGCGCACCACGCCCGCCATCGAGCACTCGTCGGTGATGGCCAGCGCCGCGTAGCCAAGCGCCTTGGCCTGCGCCACCAGCTCGTCGGCGTGCGAGGCGCCGCGCAGGAAGGAGAAGTTCGACAGGCAGTGCAGCTCGGCGTAGCCGGCGCTCATGCCCAGTACCCGTGCAGGAACCACGCGCCCGTCTTGCGATCGCGGAAGACCCAGGCGGAGCTGCCGTCGCGCTCTATCCGGTAATAGTCGCGCGCAGCGTCGCCGCCGTCCCACCAGCCGCTTTCGATGCGCTCGGGCAGCGCGGTCGGCTGCGGATCCTGGATCGCGCGCGGCTGCTTGAGGAGCCAGAGCGGGCGCGGCGCCGGCAACGAGTTGGACGTTGCGCCGGGTGTGGCCTGGGCATGAGCACGCTCCGGCCGATGATCGGCGATGCCCATCGGCGTCCACAGCGCCTGCTCGCCCAGGCGCGCCTGCACGCGCTCCAGCGCCTGCTGCCAGTCGAGCTGCCGGCCGCCGAGCCTGTCGAACAAGTCCTCCTGCAAGGGCTCCGGTGTGGCGAACTCGTCGACCTCGAGCGTGATCTCCCGTGACCGGCCGATCCGGCGGCTCGCGCAGCAGCCGCTCGTTCCACGCGGCGAACATGCGCGCTGCGTCGCGCGTAGGGCCGAGCAGGCGCAGCGTCAGACGCGTCGGCGCGCCGAAGGCGTGCAGGCAGACCAGATGCAGGCTCAAGGCGCCGCTGTCGCGCGCGCGTAAGTACGCGCCGAGCTCGGTGCACATCCGCTTGAGCGGGAAGAGCAGCGGCTCCACCGACTCGACGTCGCCGGAAAGCTCGAAGCGCCGTGCGTACCGCGACGGCGGCACCACCGGATCCAGCGGCTCGGCGGCCAACCCGCGCAGGCGGTCGAGGTCCATCAGCAAGTCCTCGCCGAAGCGGCGCGCAAAGCTCTCGCGCGGCAAGTCGAGCAATACGCCGATGCGACGCAGGCCTACTCCCTTCAGCGCGGCCAGGATCGCACCCGGCCAGGGCAGCGCGGCGATGGGCAGATCTGCGAGCGCCGCTTGCAGGCCGGCAGGATCGGCGCAGGTGATTTCGCGCCCGCATTCGGCGAGCAAGGCCGCGCCGGCGCGGGTTGGCGCCACGGCGCAGCGCGCGACGTGGCGCATCTCGTTGAGCTCGCCGAGCAGACGGCTGCGCAGCGGCGCCAGGCCGCCGAACAGCTGCAGGCTCGCGCCGACCTCGAACCACAGGCGCGCGCGCGGAACGCGGAAGGGCTCTTGAAGATCCAGGATCTGGCAGGTGACGGGGCTGCCGTAGTGATACAGCCAGTGCGCGAGATGCCGCAGCGTCTCCTGCTCGGCCGATGGCTTGCGTGCGTGCACCGCCAGATCCGGCTGCACCGCCAGGGCCGCCGCCAGCGTCATGCCGGCCGCGACGCCGGGCGCGTCGGTGATCAGCCAGCGCTGGGAGCCGCGCTGCTCGGAGACGACGCCGTCGCGTAAGTCCAGCGCCGACGCGGGCAGCCGGGGCAAGGACAGGCACAGCCACAACATCGCGGCCTCATTGCCTTGGGGATGCTTTGAACATTTGAGCCTTCTCCCCAAGGGAGCCGGCTCGCGACGCTGCATCCCCGCAAGCGGGGCCCCTGCACGCTGCTCCCGTCTCCAGCGCGAGCGTCGAAGCGCTGCGCACGCCGCGACACTTCAGGATCTCGACCTGCGCAGCACCGCGCTCGCGCCAGACGCGCAGGCGCAGCGCCGTCGGCGAGAAGCCGCGGCTGGCGCTGGCGGGCCGATACAAGAGCGCCAGGTTGTCCGAGGCTTCGGCGGCGAGCTGCAATCGCCGCAGCACCTGCAGATCCGACGTCCGGCTCCACGAGAGGACCGCGCCGGCGCCGGCACGCAACAGCTGCTCTGCTGCCCAGAGCGTCTGCGACGGCTCGGGCGGCTCCACGACCAGCACGCGCGACAGCGTGATGCCGGCGTGCGCCAGGGCCGGCGCATACGGCGTGAACGGGGGTGCGACGAATGCGGCCCAGCGCCCCGCGCGCGTCAGCCGGGCCAGCAGCGGCAGCGCGATGCCGAGCTCGCCGGCACCGGGACGTTCATGCAGGATTTCGCTCAACGCCCCCAGTGGCCAGCCACCGCCCGGAAGCTGCCGGTCGAGCGTGGCAAAGCCGGTCGGCTCGGCCCGCACCGTCGCCAGCTGGCCGCCGCGCCAGAGACGGCCACCGTCCAGCAGCTCGGCGAGCTGCGGCGAAAATCCCCGCGTCATAAGCGGCCGATGCCATCTTTGCGGATCAGGCCCACGGCCAGGCCCTCGATCACCAGCTCCTGGCGCGACAGGTCCACGCGGATCGGCGCGAAGTCGGGATTAGCCGGCAGCAGGCGCACGACGTGACCCTCGCGACGCAGCCGCTTCACCGTGATCTCTTCGCCCATGCGCGCGACCACGATCTGCCCGTTCTCGGCCGTCGGCTGCCGGTGCACCGCCAGCAGATCCCCGTCGAGGATGCCGGCATCGCGCATGGATTCGCCGCGCACGCGCAGGAAAAAATCGGCGCGGGGCCGGAACATCTCTGCCGGTACTGGAACGCGTGCTTCGAAATTCGGATCCGACAGGATCGGCGCGCCGGCAGCGACCCGGCCCACCAGCGGCAAGCCGAGCGCGTCGTTGGCGGCGTCTTCCAGGCGGATGCCGCGCGCCGAGCCGGGCAGCAGGCGGATGGCGCCCTTGCGCGCCAGCGCGCGCAGATGATCCTCGGCCGCGGTCGGCGAACGGAAGCCGAACGCCTCGACGATCTCTGCGCGCGTGGGCGGCGCACCGTGCAGGTTCAGGTGGCGACGGATGTACTCGAGCACTTCCGTCTGCCGTGGAGTGAGCGGCTCCATCTACTGGCGGACGCGACCCTGGTACGACGCTGGGTCGAGCCGGCCGAGCTTCACCAGCCGGTAGCGGATCGCGCCGAGCGTGCGCTGATGCTTGGCGGCGAGGTCTTTCTCCGACAGGCCGCCGTCGAACTCGGTGGCCAGCTGCGCCTCCTCATCCGGCGACCAGGCCTTGCCCGCCGCCGACGGCTGCGCCGGATCCCGGGGCCTGCCCGGCTTTTCCGCCTTGACCGATTTTCCTTCCATCGCCGCCACGGCGATGAACAGGGCCCGCACCACTTCCGGGTTCTGCAGGGTGCTGCCGGCCTGGAAGACTTCGCCCGTGAACGGGTCGATTCCGGCGGCGAGGGATTTGATGACGTCGACTGCGCGCGTGTGCTCCATGGGCTTCCTCCTGACTGTGAACTGTATATTTATACAGTGCTCCGCCAGCAACGCCCTTGTCAAGCCACGGGCTTGATCCGGCGCGCCAGACGTTGCAGGAGGGGGCGCAAACCCAGGTAGATCGCCCCGGTCAGCAGGGGGGCCAGCAGGCACCAGACCGCGATGCCGTAGAGGGCGACCATTCCGTAATCGAGCAGGAACTGCCAGGGTCCCGCGCGGAAGCGATCGATCAGCTCGACCACCGAGAAGATCGGCACGTGCGGCTGCCCGAATAGCGTCTCGCCGGCGCGATAGAACGGCAGCAAGAGCACGACCTGCAGCGGATAGACCAGGTAGTTCACCAGCTGGATGATCGGCTGGTTGAGCTTCAAGCCCACCGCGGCGATCGCGCACAGCACGGTGCAGGCGCCCAGGATCGGGAAGATGCCGAGCACGCCGCCCAGCGCCAGCGTCAGCGCGATCTGCTCGGCGGTGATGCCCTGGCGCAGCTGCGCCACGATCGGCGCGCGGATGCGTCCTCGCCAGAACGACTCCGGGACGAGATCTGGATTTGTCACGCCCAGCGGCGCAGCAGCAGGTCCTCGATGTCGGCGCCTTCGGGCAGGCGCGCCAGCTGGATCAGCACGTAGACCGCCATGGCGATGTTGCCCAGGCAGAGGATCAGGATCAGCCAGAGGAATTTGGCGATCCAGCTCACCTCCTTGTAGGCCACCCACAGCCAGAACCACAGGAAGCCGAAGTAGGCGTCGAACAGCGTGGCGACGAACCAGGGATTGGCGTCCTTGCTGGCACGCCCGAACAGTTCCTGGATCGCCGGCACGAGGTCCATGCGCGAGGTCGCCCACACCGACACGCCGATCAGCGCGCCGAGCACGAGCGAGGCGAACAAGGTCAGAGATCCCTTCATGCAGCAACCCCGCGATCAAGATTTTTAAGCTTTCGCGAGCGTGATCTGCATCAGGTCGACGCTGCCGACTCTAAAGCCGCACTCGCAGTAGGCAAGATAGTAGCGCCACATGCGCAGGAAGCGATCGTCGAATTTCCGCACTATGCGATCGGCGCTGGCCTGCACGCTGACGTGCCAGCGCGCGAGCGTGTCGGCGTAGTCGACGCCGTAGAACTGCACGCCGCCGGCTTTCAGGCCCGCGCGCATCGCCAGGTCCTGGAACAGCCCGGGCGGACAGAGCATGCCGCCGGGGAAGATGTATTTCTGGATGAAGTCGCGCTTGCTGCGGTACTCCTCCCAGATCTGCGGATTGACGGTGATGCCCTGGATCGCAGCCTTGCCGCCGGGCTTCAGGGCGCGGGCGATCGCCGAGAAATAGGCCGGCCAGAACTCCTCGCCGACGGCTTCGTACATCTCGATGGAGACCACGCGATCGTAGACGCCGGTCACTTCGCGATAGTCGCGCAGCTCGAACGTCACGCGATCCGCGACGCCCGCCTTCTCGGCGCGGATCCGCGCCTCCGCCAGCTGCTCTTGTGAAAGGGTGATGCTCGTCACGCGGCAGCCGGAGTGCTTGGCCGCGTAGATGGCAAAGCCGCCCCAGCCGGAGCCGATCTCCAGCAGATGGTGCTCGGATGTCAGGTCCAGCCGATCGAACATCAGGCGGAATTTGTTGACCTGTGCTTCGCACAGCGTCTCGTCGGGACGCGAGAAGATGGCCGAGGAGTAGGCCATGGTCTCGTCCAACCACATCTTGTAGAACTCGTTGCCCAGGTCATAGTGATAGCGGATGTTCTCCGCCGCGCCGCGCCGCGTGTTGGCGCGCATGCGGTGCTGCACCCAGCCGACGAACCGGGCGATCGGATTTTTCTCGTACGGGCCCTTGTAGTAGGGCTCGTTGGAGTGCATCACCATCAAGAGCGGCGCCAGGTCCGGAGAATCCCAGCAGCCGTCCAGATACGCCTCGCCGAATCCGACCTCGCCGTTCTTGAGCACGTAGCGCATAAGCTTGGCGTCGCGGATGTGCAGCACGCCGTGCGGACCGGGCTCGCTCCCGGCGAAATGCCGGTGCTCGCCATTGGGCAGCGTCACGTCGAGCTTGCCGATGCGGATGCCCTTGAACATGTACATCAGCATGCGCAGCCCGAGCGAGAGCCGCTGGCTGCGCGCGCGCGGTGCAAGCTGTGCCGGCAGGTCGGGGGAGAAGCCGTCGCGAGCCATGATGCGGGCCATGCCTTGGTTCTGATCGTTCTCGGTGCTCATGTGGTTTGTTCCACGGGCGGCGCGGGCTTGCCATGAAACTTGGCCCCGCGCAGCCACAATTTCAGCGCCTCCCAGTGGATGCCGAGCACGACCTTGAGCGTCATCCATGGCATTGCTCCGACCTGCCGAAGGATTTGTCCGTCGGTGAGCGCGCGGCGCCCGCCGGCAAGTGTGGCGTCGAGGATCGGCACGCCGTCGCGGGTCTCATGGATCGCGACCCGCACTCTCTCGCCGGGTTCGGAGAGGGTGAAGCGGTAGCGGCCGGCGACGTCGAGGAACGGTGAGACATGGAAGCATTTTTCCTTTTCCTGGGTCTCTTCATACGTGAAGGGACGGCCGCCGGATGCAAGCACGTAGCAGTGCCGCTCGCCGAAGGTGTTGCGCACGTCGGCGATGACCGCGCGCAAGCTGCCGTCGCGGTGCTCGCAGTACCACATCGACAGCGGGTTGAAGGCGAAGCCGAACAGGCGCGGCAGCGTCAGCAGGCGGATGCGGCCGCCATCGAGGTTCACGCCGGCGCTCGAGAGCTGGCGCTCGGCGAATGCGCGCAGCGTCTGGCCCTCGCCGTAGTCGCGATCGTGCAGCGACAACAGGTTCCAGCGATTGTGCGAGAAGAGCTTCAGACCACGGCTGGTCGCATCGATGTGGTCGACGTCCAGCAGCAGGTAGAACAGCCGATAGACGAAGCGATACAACGGCGGGATCAACCGCCGGTGCATGACGCGCGCGGTGTAGAGGTGGGCGTGACTCACGCCCGCACCGCGTCGGGCTCGAGCGCGGGCAGCAGCGGATGCGGCGCATCGGCCTCCGCCGGCGACCAGGCCGGCTTGCAGCCGAACGCTTCCGCTACGCGCAGCGCGGATTTCAGCCCGTCTTCGTGGAAGCCGTAGCCAGTCCAGGCGCCGCAGAACCAGGCGCGTCGCCGACCCTGGATCGCCGGCAGCGCGGCCTGCGCCGCGGTTGTGCGCGATCCGAATTGCGGATGCTCGTAGGTGGTTTCGTACAGCACCTTCTCCGGCGCCGGCGCAAGCACGGGATTCAGGCTGACGAAGTAGTTGGTCGGACCAGGGATGTTCTGCAGCCGGTTCATCCAGTAGGTGATCGGGATGCTGTCGTCGCTCAAGGCGTCGTCGCGGCCCATGTAGTTCCACGACGACCAGGCGCGGCGGCGTTTCGGGAGCAGCGTTGCATCGGTGTGCAGGTAGGCGCGATTGGGCGCGTAGCGGATGGCTTGCAGGACCTCGCGCTCCGCCTCGTCGGCGTCGGCGAGCATCGCCAGCGTCTCGTCGCAATGCGACGCGCAGACCACGGCATCGAAGCGCTCCTCTCCCGCGGCGGTGGTGACCCAGGCGGCGCCGTCGTCGCGGCGGATCCGCTGCACCGGCGCGCCGAGCCGCAGCTGACCCGCGAATCGGCTGCGCAGGCATTCGAGGTATCGCGCGCTGCCGCCGACCACCGTTTTCCACTGTGGTCGGTCGATGGCGTTGAGCAGGCCATGCGCCTGGAAGAAGCGCGCGAACTGGGCGTAGGGATACTCCAGCGCCTGGCGCGTCGGGCAGGACCAGATGGCGCCGGCCATCGGCAGCAGGTAGCGCGTGCGCAGCGCCTGACTGTAGCCGTGCGCGTCGAGGAAATCGCCCAGGCTGCAGGACGGCAGCGTGTCCGCTGCGAGCAGGCGCTTGGCGTGCGCGTTGAACTTCAGGATCTCGAGCAGCATTCGCCAATGCGCTGGCGACACCAGGTTCGACCACTGCAGGAACAGCGTCGCGAGGCTGTCGCCGGCGTATTCGTAGGCGCCCCCGGCGAGCGAGACGCCAAAGGACATGTCGCTGTTCTGGGTGGTGACGCCGAGCGTCCGGAACATCGCGGTCAGCTGCGGGTAGTTGCGCTCGTTGTAGACGATGAAGCCGGTGTCCACCGGCTGCTCGCCGCTGGCGGTCCTCACCATGACGGTGTTCGTGTGCCCGCCGAGCCGGGGCTCCCGCTCCAGCAGCACGACCTCATGCTTGGCCGACAGCAGCCAGGCGCAGCTCAGGCCGGAAATGCCGCTGCCGACGACGGCGACTCTCATGTGCAGATCCCCTTCATTCCACTGTCTCGGAATGCAGATACGGATGATCTGCCTGAAGGGATGCAGCGAGTGCCGAACATCCGGACGCCCCCGGTTCGCACGATGCCGCTGGTTTGTCTTACCTAATGTAGCAGCGTTTCGAGCGTCGGCCAGACGGCGTCCAGCAGCAGGGCCTGGGCGTCGGCACCCGGATGGATCTGGTCGTCCTGGAACATGCCGGGCTTGTCGAGCAGCGGCGCCAGGAAGAACGGCACCAGCGGCGTCTTGTGCGTCGCGGCCGCCTCGTGGAACGCCTTCTGGAACGCCGCGGCATAGACCGGCCCGTAGTTGGGCGGGATCCGCATCTCGAACAGGACCGGCCTGGCGCCCGCCTTGCGCGAGCGCTCGATCATCGCCGAGAGGTTCTCGCGCAGGTTTTTCGCCGCAAGTCCGCGCAGGCCGTCGTTGCCGCCAAGCTCGATCAGCACGATCTCGGGCTTGTGCTGGTCCAGCGCCGCCGGCAATCGCGCGAGCCCGCCGCTGGTGGTTTCACCGCTGACGCTGGCGTTGACCACCACGTGCGGATAGGCTTCGCGCTGCAGGCGTTGTTGCAGCAGCGCCACCCAGCCTCGACCCGCGTCGATGCCATAGCCAGCGCTCAGGCTGTCGCCCAGCACCAGGATCTTGGGTGCGGCGAGGACCGCGGATGCGGGCAGCCACAGAATCGCCAACCACAAGTACCGCCGCCACATGACCGACATCGTCGTCGCCGAAGAACTGGGCAAGGAGATTAACAGCGGCAGTACGCGACTGACCATCCTCTCCGGCGCTGCCTTGTCCATCCGCGCGGGCGAATCGGTGGCGATCGTCGGCCGATCCGGCTCCGGCAAGACCACGCTGCTATCGCTGCTCGCGGGCCTTGATCTGCCCACGAGCGGACGCGTCGCGCTCGACGGCCAGGATCTCTCCGCGCTCGACGAGGACGGCCGTGCCGCCTTCCGCGCCGGCCGCGTCGGCTTCGTGTTCCAGTCCTTCCAGCTCTTGGCGAGCCTGACGGCGCTGGAGAACGTGATGCTGCCCTGCGAGCTCGCCGGGCGTCGCGACGCGCGCGATCGCGCCAGGAGCGCGCTGGAGCGCGTGGGCTTGTCGCAACGGCTTTCGCACTATCCCTACCAGCTCTCGGGCGGCGAGCAGCAGCGCGTGGCCATCGCGCGCGCCTTCGCGGGCGAGCCGGCCATCCTGTTCGCCGACGAGCCGACCGGCAATCTCGACGTCGCGACCGGCGGAGAGATCATCGACCTGTTGTTCGCGTTGAACCGCGATCGCGGCGCGACGTTGATCATGGTCACGCACGACGTCGATCTGGCGGCGCGCTGCTCGCGCGTGCTGACGCTGGAAGGCGGACGGCTGGCTCCCGCGCCGTGATCGTCTTCCATCTCGCCTGGCGACGCCTGCGCCGCGGCTGGCGCTCCGGCGAGCTGTTCGTGCTGGCGCTGGCGATTGCGATCGCCGTGGCCGCCGCTGCCGCAGTCGCCAGCTTCGGCGCGCGCGTGGCGCAGGCCCTGGAAGAATCCAGCGGTGACGCGCTCGGCGCCGATCGTCTGCTGACGTCGCGCGATCCGCTGCCGCCGGCGCTGATCGCGCAGCTGCAGTCGCACGGCCTGCAGACCGCGACCACGGTGACCACGGCGAGCGTCGTGCTTGCCGGCGAGGAGACGTCCCTGGCTTCGGTCAAGGCAGTCTCTCCCGGGTATCCGTTGCGTGGCGCTCTGCGGACTGCGCCCGAGCCGCTGGGCGCGCCCGCGGAGACGCATGCGATCCCGCCGCGCGGCGAGGCCTGGGCCGATCCGCGCCTGTGGTCGGCGCTGAAAGTCGCGCGCGACGGCGAGATCCAGGTCGGCAATGCGCGCTTGCGCCTCACTGCCTCGCTCGAGTACGAGCCGGATCGCGGCGGCGGATTCTCGGACCTCGCGCCGCGGCTGCTGATCAACCTCGACGACCTGCCAGCGACCGGGCTGGTGCTGCCGGGCAGCCGCGTGCAGCACACCCTGATGCTGTCGGGGCCGGCGGACGCGCTCGCAGCCGTCGACGCCATGGAGCTGGAACGCAGTGTCCGGCGCCTCGACCTCGACGACGCGCGCCCGGAAGTGCGCAACGCGCTGGATCGCGCGGGCCGATTCCTGAAGCTTGCGATCCTCGCCGCCGCGCTGCTGGCTGCGTGCGCGATCGCGATCTCGGCGCAGCGCCACGCGCAGGGATTACGCGACGAGGTCGCGCTGCTCAAGTGCCTGGGCGCGCCCGGCTCGCGCATCGGCGCCTCGGTCGCGCTGTCGATCCTGATGCTCAGCGTCGGCGCGAGCGCCGTCGGCGTGGCGCTGGGCTACGTCGCGCAGACGCTGGTCGCCGGCCTCCTCGCCACGATGCTGAAGATGCCGCTGCCGCCGACGGCGTGGCTGCCGCTACTGGAGGCCGCGGTGCTGGGCGTGCTGATGGCGGCGGGCTTCGCGCTGCCGCCGGTGCTGGCGGCGCGTCATACCGCGCCGGTGCGGGTGTTCCAGCGCGCCGATCCGGAAGCCGCGGGCACGCGGGCGACGCGCCTCGCCGCCATCGCAGTGATCGCGATCCTCACCTGGCTCACGATCGACGACTGGGAGCTCGCCGGCATCGTGCTCGGCGCAGCCGCAGGCGGCGCGCTGATCCTCGGCGGACTCGCCTACGCGCTGGTGTCGGCGTTGAAGCCGATGCGCGATCGCGGCGGCATTGCCTGGCGTTTCGGTCTTGCCAACATCGCGCGCAACCGCCGGGCTGCCATCGGCCAGATCGTCGCGCTGGGACTGGCCTTGCATGCGCTGCTGCTGATCACCATCGGCCGGCAGGATCTCCTCGGCGCCTGGGAGGACCGCATGAAGCCGGACGCGCCCAACCAGTTCCTCGTCAACGTGCAATGGCAGCAGATCCCATTGCTGCAGGCCTTCTTCGTGGCGCACGCCCAGGAGGCGCCGCGGCTGATGCCGATGGCGCGCGCGCGCCTGACGGCGATCAACGGCAAGCCGGTCAGCGCGGAGATGTTCGACGACCCGGAAGCCAAGGACTGGGTCAACCGCGAGTTCAACCTGTCGTGGACGGACACGATCTCCGACGACAACAAGGTGACCGAAGGAACGTGGTGGGGTCCCGAAGGACGCGGGCAGCCCTGGCTCTCCGCCGACAAGTACGCGATCGAGCGCCTGCACCTGAAGCTCGGCGACCGGCTGACGATGCAGATCGCCGATCGCGAGGTCGAGCTCACCGTCCACAACTTCCGCGAGGTGCGCTGGGACAGCTTCAAGCCCAACTTCTTCCTGTTGCTGCCGCCAGGCGTGATCGAAGACGCGCCGGCGCAATGGATCACCAGCTTCTACCTGCCGGCCGGCGACCGCGGCTTCGTGCGCGCGCTGGTGCACGCCTTCCCCAACGTCACCGTCCTCGACGTCGACCAGCTGATGACGCAGGTGCGCACGCTGATGCAGCGCCTGGTGCGCGCGCTGGAGCTTTTGTTCCTGTTCACGCTGGCGGCAGGCATCACCGTGCTGCTCGCATTGATGGAAGGCACGCGCCAGCAACGCGCCGGCGAAGTCGCGGTGCTGCGCGCCCTGGGCGCCAGCCGCAAGGTCGTGGTGCAGGGCCTCCTCGCCGAATACGCAGTGCTTGGCCTGCTGTCGGGCACGGTCGGCGCAGTGCTGGCGCAAGGCGTGGTCTGGGTGCTGGCGCTGCAGGTGTTCGAGCTGCCGTACACCCCCAGACCCTGGTTGCTGCTGGCCGGGGCGCTGAGCGGCGCTCTCCTGGTCAGCTTGCTGGCCTGGTGGTCTCTGCGCGGCACGCTGCAGACCCCGCCGCGGCAGGTGCTGCAGCGCGGCTGACGCGGGAAATCTCCGGGAGGTCTAAGCTGGACCGGCCATGAAGACCAATATGCTGGCGTTGCTGATCCTGCTCGCGTCCGCGCCAAGCGCGTGGTCCGCCGGAGCGGACGACGAGAACGAGCCGACGCTGCTGGAGCGGCTGCTGGTGACGCCGCAGCGCGACGCGTTCAGCGAGGGCGACCGCAAGCGCGCGGCCATCGAGCGCTCGTTGCCGGGCGTCACCGACGCGCCGCCGCCGGAAACGACGGGAGAAGCGTTCCTCGACGCGCTCTTGCACAGCGACATCAACCAGGCCGGCGAGGGCCAGCGCGTGATGATCGAGAAGCTGAACGACCCCGATCCGGGCCGGCTGCCGCGCTAGGGCAGCTTCACCACCTCGCCGCGCAGCGCCACGCCGCCCATAAAGGTGCCGGCGCCGCAGATGTACTCGGTCTCGCTGACCAGCTCGTCCTTCTTGTAGACGCTCTTGATGTTGACGACGGCGTCGCCGCCTTCCTTGTGCGCGCGCTCCTGCAGCGAAATCATCGCCGAGGCGAAGGCGCGGGTGCAGCCGTCCTTGTTGCTCTTGCCGGTGAAGTTGGTCTTCTTGTTGGCGGTGAAGCTGCCGTAGCGCGACTTGGGCTTGGGATACTTCTGCTCGCCGAAGTAGAACTTGATCGAGCCGTCGATGTTGTTCTTGACGTCGTCGGAGCTCATCGCCTCCTCGATCGACATCTGCAGGTGGTCGTCCTTGGCCGGCGCGGCGGCGGCGAAGGCCAGGCACAGCGACGCGGTGAGCAGTGCAATTTTTTTCATCTGAAGGTTCTCCGACGTTGGAACAGCGCGTTACAGCTTGCGGAAGATCAGCGACGTGTTGATGCCGCCGAACGCAAAATTGTTGTTCATCACGTACTCGCAATCAAGATTGCGTCCGCCGTCGCGGATGTAATCGAGCTCGCCGCAGCGCGCGTCGACGTTCTTGAGATTGAGCGTCGGCGCGAACCACTTGCGCTTCATCATCTCGATGGCGAGCCAGCTCTCGATGGCGCCGCAGGCGCCGAGCGTGTGGCCCAGATAGCTTTTCATCGAGCTGATCGGCATGCGCGTGCCGAACAGCCGGTGCGTGGCCTGCGACTCGGCGACGTCGCCGGTGTCGGTGGCGGTGCCGTGCGCCGACACGTAGCCGATCGCCGACGGCGGCAGCCCCGCTTCCTTCAGCGCCAGCTCCATCGCCACCTGCATCATCGCGCTGTCGGGCTGGGTGGCGTGCTTGCCGTCGGAGTTGGTGCCGAAGGCGACGATCTCGCAATGGATGCTGGCCCCCCGCGCCCTGGCGTGCTCGTAGTCCTCCAGGATCAGGCTGGCCGCGCCTTCGCCGATGACCAGGCCATCGCGATCCTTGTCGAACGGGCTCGGCGTGGTGGTCGGCGCGTCGTTCTTCTGGCTGGTGGCGAACAGGGTGTCGAACACCGCCGCCGCGGGCGCGCATTCTTCCTCGGCGCCGCCGGCGACCATCATGCTCTGGCGGCCTGACTTGATCGCCTCGTAGGCATAGCCCACGCCCTGGCTGCCGGAGGTGCAGGCCGACGCCGTTGGGATGACGCGGCCCTTCAAGCCGAAGTAGATGCCGATGTTCACCGGCGCGGTGTGCGACATGTAGCGCACGTAGGTCGTGGCGTTGAGTTGGCCGGAGCTGCCCAGGCCCATCATCGCCGCGAATTCGTTGAGCGCCTCGATGCCGCCCATGCACGAGCCGTACGAGACGCCCATCGCGCCGCTCTTGATCTCCGGGTCGTCCTTCAGACCCGCGTCGATGAGCGCAAGCTCCGTGGCGCGCGTGGCCATGATCGCGACCCGCGACATGGTCCGCGTGTCCTTGCGTGAATAGTGCTTGGGCGTCTGAAAGTCGGGGACGGGCCCGCACAGCCGGGTGTTTAGCTCGGGGAACTTGTCCCACTCCGGCATGCGGCGGATGCCGGAGACGCCGGACTTCAGGTTCTTCTCGATGGCCTCGTAGCTGTCACCCAGCGAGGTGATGCCGGCCATGCCGGTGACGACGACCCGTCGCTCAGCCATTGGAATCTTGCAACCTTCGGATCCTTTAGCAAAGCCCGCCGTTGACGGCGATGACCTGCCGCGTCACGTAGGCCGCGCCGGGAGACAGCAGGAAACTGACCACCGCCGCCACTTCCTCCGGCTCGCCCACGCGGGCGGCGGGAATCATCTTGATCATCTCGTCCAGCGGCAAATCGTGCGTCATGTCGGTCTTGATCAGGCCGGGCGCCACGCAGTTCACGGTGATGGCGCGGCTGGCCAGCTCCAGGGCGAGCGCCTTGGTGGCGCCAATGATACCCGCCTTGGCCGCGCTGTAGTTCACCTGTCCGCGATTGCCGACGAGGCCCGACACCGAGGCGAGCGTGACGATGCGGCCGCCCTGACGCTTGCGGATCATCGGCATGATCAGCGGATGCAGAACGTTGAAGAAGCCGTCGAGGTTGGTGCGCAGTACCAGGTCCCAGTCTTCGTCGGACAGGGCCGGGAAGGCGCCGTCGCGGGCCACCCCCGCATTGCAGACGACGCCGTAGGGCGCGCCATGCGCGCCGACGTCCTCGCGCAGGACTTTCTCGGCGGCGGCGCGATCGGCGATGTCGAAGGCCAGCGTGCGCACTTCGGCACCCGCGGCTTTTATCTGTTCTTCCGCGGCGCTGGCGGATCCCGGGCTGCGGCCGTGCAGCACGATGTTGTAGCCGTCCTGCGCCAGACGCACGGCGATCGCGCGGCCGATGCCGCGGGACGAGCCCGTCACGAGCACCCACTGCCGGGTCTGTGCGATCACGTGTTCTCTTTCAGATAAGCCTGGACGTCGTGCGGGCGGAACGCCTTGATCTCGCCCCAGGCGAGTTTGCGGCTGCCGTCGAAGATCGCGCAATCGAAGGCGAACAGATTGTCCTTCTCCCAGAGCACCACGCGCGCGCTGACTTCAAGGTCCGAGCCGATCGCGAACGCCGGCACCACCGCGTCGTAGCGACGTGTGCCGATGAGCAAGCCGATCCGCACCGCCTCGCCTTGCTGCAGGAGCTGGATGCCCGAGTAGACGCCCATGGTTTGCGCCATGTATTCCAGGCCGACCCAGGACGGCACGCCGTCCGGCCCGCAGAAGAGCGAATCCGGCCGCACGCGCACGCGGGTGCGCACGGACTCGGTCTCGTAGCCCAGCACTTCGTCGATCAGCAGCATGTCGCCACTGTGCGGCAGGGTTTGCGCGGGCGTGTAGGCGAGCCCGGGCCTGAGCGCGATCACGGGCGCGACTCGAGCGGCCTGGACTCCACCGTGAGCGAGTAGCCGAACGTGTGATTGGTCAGCGTGAGCTTGCCGTTCCAGGGCGAGCCGCCCTCGTAGCGCACGTCGGCGAACAGCTTGCCGCCATGCTTGAGCAGGCGCGTTCCGTCGGCCGGCTCCGTCACCTCCCACGGGCTGCCGAGCGCCACCGCGCGCAGCGCGGGCAGTGGCCACAGCGCCAGCTGCAGATCGGCGAGCACGCGCTCGGGGTCGATCTGCTCGGGCAGGCCCGGGACGGTCTCGGCCTGCACCGAGACACCGTCGTAGACCAGCGTGAACACGCGGATGCCGACGGCGTTCAGGGCGATCACCCGCAACTGCGCGGGCGTGACCTGCAGCACGGCCGAAAGCGTCGACACCTGGTCGCCGTACTTGGCGTGCAGGACCTGCTGCGCCGAGCGCGAGGTGCCGAGCGTCGACGGCGCCAGCAGCGGCAGCCCGAGGCGCGGCGCCGGCTTTGGCGGAGCAGCGGCGCAGGCGCCGAGCGCCAGTGCTGCGATCGCGATGATCGGCCCGCGCATCACATCCCGCGCTTGACCGCTTTGGCGAGCACGTCCAGGCGACGCAGCGCCTTCTCGCCGGTGTACGGGTTGTCGTGATCCCAGGCGTACCCAGCCAGCACCGAGCAAATGTAGCGCTTGATGCCGGGGTCCTTCTTCTCGTAGTAGATGATGTCCTGCAGGCGGCCGTCGTACCAGGTGTCGACGAAAGCGCGGAACGTCTCCACGCCGTAGCGCAGCGGTTCCTCGAACTCGGTCTTCCAGTCCACGCTTTCGCCCTTGAGCGTGCGCTCCAGCAGGGGCGCCGCAAGATGCGCGGACTTGAGCGCGATGGTGACGCCCGAGGAGAACACCGGATCGAGGAATTCTGCGGCGTTGCCCAGGAGCGCGAAGCCGGGCCCTGACATGGTGCGAACGTTGGCCGAATAGCCCTTGAGCTCGCCGACCGGCCGGAACGGCTGGTGATCCTTCAGCAGCTCGCGCAACTGCGGGTCATCGTTGGTGAGATTCCACAGCCGCTCCTCGAAGCTGGCGCCGCGCGCCTCCAGGTGCGCCTGGTCGCCGACGACGCCCATCGACGACAGGCCGTTGGAGAACGGGATCAGCCAGAACCAGATGTTGCGGTGCTCCGGATGCGTGGTGACGCGGATCTTCTGGCGGTCGAAGGCGCCCGACGTGATCTTGTCGTAGACCTGCGTGTAGTACGCGACGCGCATCGGCTGGTTCGACGGGTACTCCAGCTTGAGCAGCCGCGGCAGCGTGCGGCCGAAGCCGGAGGCGTCGAGCACGAAGCGTGGCCGGTGCTGCTCGGTCTTGCCGTCCTTGTCCCTGGAGGTGACCAGCGGTCCCTCGCCGGAGAAATCGGCGTCGACGATCTCGACCTCGTAGCGCACCTTGGCGCCCATGCGGATCGCCTCGTCGATCAGGATCTGGTCGAAGTCGGCGCGGATCACCTGGTAGGTGAAGCCGAAGCCCGCCGCGCTCTTGAGCGCGAAGTTGAACTCCTCGTAGTGGCCCTGCCAGGCAAAGGCAGCGCCGTTCTTGTACTGGAAGCCCGCCGCCTGCACCGCCTCGAGCATGCCGGCCTGATCGATCAAGCCCAGGCTCTGCGCCAGCAGCGACTCGCCGATCGAGAAGCGGGGGAATTTCTGTTTCTCCAGGACGAGCACCTTGAAGCCCCGCTGCACCAGCAGCGCAGCGGCCACCGAGCCGGCAGGGCCCGCGCCGATGATCAGGACATCAGGATTCTTGGCTTTCATATCGCAGGGAAATGTTGCCTAGGAGGACGTGGCGGCGCGGCAGACCAGGAGCGTATGGCTCGCCCCCAGCCCGTCGTGCGTCGACTCCACGGCGAGGCCGGCTTCCTGCACGCAGCGCAGGAACACGGTGGAGCGGTACATCTGGCTGTTGCCGTTGGCGAGGGCGGTGAAGTAGAGCGAGGTCATCTGCTGGCAGAACGCCGCGGAGGCGAACCGCTGGCAGTCCCAGAAGGGCTCCAGGATCAGGATGCGCGTCGCGGGTGCGGCTGCGGCAGCGCAGCGGCGCAGGATCGAGACGATCTCGGCGTCGGAGAAGCAATCCAGGAACTGGCTCATCCAGATCGCGTCGAAGCCGCGCGGGACCGGCGTCGCCGGATCCAGCAGGTTGGCCTCGTGGTAGTGAACGCGCGCCGTGAAGCCGGCGGCCTGCAGCGTCTGCCGCGCGGTGCCGAGCTGGCCCGGCAGGTCCATCAGCGTGACCTCGACCGCGGGGTCGTGCGCCAGGCACTGCATCGCGAACTTGCCGGTGTTGCCGCCGATGTCGAGGAGGCGCCGCGGCCGCTCTGCGCCAAACACGAGCGGCAGGCACGCACCGAAGGCGACGTCGGAATAGTAGTGGTCGAACGCAAACCAGGATTTGCGGACATCCGGCGACAGGTGCGCCAGCGCCTCGTAGATCGTGTGCCAGTCGCCGAACGTCTTGAGGCCGGCGGGCTTGCCGGTGCGCACCGCCGCCGGCAGCTCGGCCAGGCCGTGATAGCAGACGTCCTGCGCGAAATCCATGTTCACGCGCGTCATCTGGTCGTGCTGCAGGAACGTGGCGGTCTTGGTGGTGCGGTAGCGACCGGCGTCATCCTCGGTCAGCAGGCCAATGCCGAGGCCTGCCTCGACCAGCACGCGCACACCGTACGCGGGCAGATCGAGGCGCTGCGCGATCTCGGTCTGCGTCAGACCCTCGGGCGCCTTGCCGACCTCAGCGAGGATGCCGGTGTCGCGCAGCGTGCGGGCGGCCTGGAACACGAAGGGCGCCATGGCGATCCATTGCGCGTACTCCTTGGCTTCCAGCGCGGTCGCGCCCTCGGGAGGAAATCGGTTGCTCATCGGCGCGCATTATCGCCGCTGACCGCGTCGCCAGGCGATTGCGCCAGCAGCGCGAACACGTAGGTCGCGGTGATGCCGACGAGCAGCGTCAGCCCCAGCGTGCGGATGAACGGCGTGGCGCTGAATGCCAGCAGCCCGTAGGACAGCACCGTGCCGAGCGTGGACAGCGTGATCGCCAGCACGGTCGCTGCCCGGCCACGCTCGCCTTCGCGCCGGCCTTCGCGCAGGAACACCGCGTAGTCCACGCCCAGGCCCAGCACCATGAAGAGCCCGAGCACGTTGAAGAGGTTCGCGGGCATGCCGAGCAGGCCGAAGGTCGCCAGCGACAGCGCGGCCGCCGCCAGCGGCGCGGCCAGGAGCCGCGGCGCCACCGCGATCCCATAGCGCACGGTCAGCAGGACGCCGATGAGGACGTAGGCGCAGCCGATCAGCAGCGCTGCCAGATGGCGGTAGCGTGTCATCAGCGCCGAGGTCTGCGCGACCTTGTCGACCAGGCGCGCCTCGGCGATCTCGTCCTCGATCGCGGCCAGCGGCGCCGGGTCGCGCACGCCGGTCAGGCTCACGATCGAGGCGTAGTGCTCGCCGACGCGGCCGCGCCACAGGAAGTGCAGGCTGGCCGGGCTCCGCAGCCATTCCTCCAGGGTCAGCGGCGCATCGTCGGCCGCGAACGCGGCCAGCCGCTGGCTGACCGCCTCTTGCGAGAAGCCGAGCTGACGCATCAGCCGCGGCGCCAGGCCGGCGGCGGCATACACCTTCTGCGCGAGCAGCGCGCGATCCTGTGCCTGGCGCTGCTGCGACGGAACGCTGCGGCTGGCGGTGAGATAGCCCTGCAGCGCGCCTTGCGACATCAGTGCCCGCAAGCGCGTGCCCAGGCGCTCCTCGGCTTGCAGCACGGTTTCCGGATCGGCGGCGCGTACCACGAAGAAGCGGCTGTCCGGGACGGCGCGCAACAGCGCGTGCACGGCGCGCTCGTCGGCCATCAGCGCCGGCGGCGATCGCTGCAGCTCGCGCACGTCATCCGCGAACTGCACGCGCCAGAGTCCGGCGACGACGATGAGCGCCAGCAGCGACAGCGCGACGATCCGCGTGCGCGCGGCAGAGCGCACCAGCAGCGCGTCGAGACCCGCGGTCAGACGCAGCAGCATCGGCGCGCTGCCCCGGCGCGTCGGACGCGCGAGCAGCGGGTACCACATGAGCACGCTGCCGCACGCGGTCGCCAGGCCCACCGCCGCGAACACCGCCATCTGCCGCAGTCCGGGCAGCGGCGCCAGCATCAGCGCCAGATATCCGAGCGCGGCGCAGATCATGCCCATGAGGATGCCGGGGCCAACGTGCGCGACGGCGTCGCGCGGCGTCCAGCCGTCCGGGTTGCGGAACTGGTCTGCGAGGAAGTGCGTGGAGTAGTCGATCGCCACGCCGATCAGGCCCGTGCCGAATACCAGCGTGATCAGGTGCACCGAGCCGAACACGTAATGGCAGGCCGTGACGGCGCACAGCGCCCCGGTGCCGAGCGCGGCAAGGCTCAGCACCAGCGGCGACAGCGAGCGGAAGGTGAGCCAGATCATCAGCAGCACGCCGACCATGGAGAGCGTGCCGACCGTGTTGATCTCTGCCTGCGCCTGGCGCGAGGCGGCGGCGGCGTGCAGGATCAGGCCGGAGCTCACCACCGTCACGCCCGGCTCGGCGCGCGCCGCGGCGAGCGCCGACTCGATCACCGGCATCAGCTGGTCGCGCGCGGCGATGGAGAACGGCGCCTGCTCGGACTCTGCGGTCACCAGCACGTACTCCGCGTGACCGTCCGACGCCGTCAGCACCCCGTCGCGCAGGCTGGTGCCGCCGAAGCCGGCGAGCTGACCCAGCAGGAAATCGCCGAGCAGGTTGAGCGGATCCTCGGCGACCGGCAGCGGCCGCGCCATCCCCGCAAAGCCGTACACGCCGTGCAGCGCCTCGTCGTAGAGCTTTTGCTCGCCTCCGTCCTCGAGCCAGGCGCGGTGCTGGTCGGACAACAGGCGGTCGCGATGGCTGCGGTAGATGCCCACGACGCCGTCGCCCGCGTCGACTTCCAGCGTGACCACCTTGAAGACGCCTGGTGCCCGCAGCGCCTGGGCAAAGCGCGTCGCGGCGCTCCTCGCCTGCGAGAACTCGGGAGCGCCCACCAGGAACAGGCTGCGCCGCGACAGCACGTCGGCGAACTGGCGCGCGGCCTGGTCGAGCTCGGGGTCGCGCTCGTCTGCCGGCAGCAGCGCGAGGATGTCCGTCTGCACGGTGAGCTTGCCGCGCACGTCGAGCACGAACAGCAGGCCGATGCCGAGCATCGCCGCGGTCCACAGGGCGAAGCGCCAGCGCACGGCCTGCGGGGTGGAAGCGGGCATGCGCGATTATGCCGCTGTCGTCTGTCGCAGCGATCGGCCGGACAGGCGCGCGGGGGCGTCGGGCGCCAGGGATGGCGCACGTCGAGCCTACATGGACGTATTTACGGCGTCCCCCGCGCGCCTGTCCGGGCGATCGCTTCCACTCAGAACAGCGCGCGCTCCGGAAAATCGCTGAAGACGCCGTCGACGCCGAGCTTGCGCAGGCGCTCGATCTCGTCGCGCTCGTTGACGGTGTAGACGTAGACCTTCATGCCGCGCGCCTTGGCGTCGCCGATCAGGCGCTCGTCGGCGAACTCCTCGGAGATGTTGAGCGCCTGCGCCGACAGCTCGCCGGCTTCCGCGGCCCACTCCAGCGGCACGCCGCAGAGCAGCACGCCGATGGGGATCTCCGGCGCTGCCTGGCGGAAGAGCTCCAGCTCCGGCAGATGGAACGACGACACCAGGAATCGCTCCGCCGGCCAGCCGTCGTCGAGATAACGGCGCACGACCTTGGCGACACCCTCGGCGGTGCCGCCCGCGGTCTTGAGCTCGATGTTGACCGCGACGCGCTGATCGACGAGGTCCAGCACCTCCTCCAGCGTCGGTACGTGCTGGCCCTTGCCGGCGTCCAGGCCGCGAATGTAGTCGAAGCTGCGGTCCACGACGCGCCCGCTGCCGTTGGTGGTGCGCTCCAGGCGTAAATCGTGGATCACGAGCAGCGCGCCGGACGGATGCAGCTGCACGTCGAACTCGACCATCTGCGCGCCGAGGCGAATGCCGGTGTCGATCGACAGCAGCGTGTTCTCCGGCGCGTGCCCGCGGGCGCCGCGATGGCCGATCGACAGGAACGGACGTGCGGAGGCCGCCATGCTCAAGCCTGCGGGACGATCAGCACCTTCATGGAGTTGGTGCCGCCGGCCTGGCCCGTGAAGTCGCCCTTGGTCAGCAGCACGCGCACGCCGGGCTTCAGGATGCCCCGATCGCGCAGGTGCGCCAGCGCCTCCTCGGTCGGCTTCTGGGCGTCGAGCGAGGTCGGCGTGAAGGCGATCGGATAGACGCCGCGGCACAGCGCCATGCGGCTGCGCGTGCGCTCGTGCCGCGTCATCGCGTAGATGGGGATCTGCGTCTCGGTGCGCGACATGAGGAGCGCCGTGGAGCCCGACTCGGTCAGCGCCACGATGGCCTCGGCGTGCATATGCTGCGCGGTCCAGGTCGTCGCCATGGCGATGGCCTCGTCGGTACGCGCGAAATGCGTGGCGATGCGGGCCAGCGAGCGCGCCGGCGGGGCGGTGCTCTCGGCGCCGATGCACACGCGCGCCATCGTCTCCACCACCTTCACCGGATATTTTCCGGCGGCGGTTTCGGCCGACAGCATCACCGCGTCGGTGCCGTCCATCACCGCGTTGGCGACGTCGAGCACCTCGGCGCGCGTCGGGATCGGGCTCGTGATCATCGACTCCATCATCTGCGTGGCGGTGATCACCATGCGGTTCTGCTCGCGCGACATGGTGATGATGCGTTTCTGCCAGCCCGGCAGCTCGGCATCGCCGATCTCCACGCCGAGGTCGCCGCGCGCGACCATGACCACGTCGGCGGCGCCGATGATCGCCTCCAGGTCGCGCAGCGCCTCGGCCCGCTCGATCTTGGCGCAGAGCGCCGCGTGGCCGCCGGCGTCGCGCAGCAGCTGCCGGGCTTCGTGCATGTCGGCGGCGGTGCGCGGGAACGAGACCGCGAGGAAATCCGCGTTGAGCGCCGCTGCGTGGCGGATGTCGGAGCGATCCTTGTCGGTGAGCGCCGCGGCGGACAGGCCGCCGCCGAGCTTGTTGATGCCCTTGCGGTTGGAGAGCACGCCGCCGAGGACCACGGTCGTGTGCACGCGCGTGCCCTCGACCTTGTCGACCTTGACGGTGATGGCGCCGTCGTTGAGCAGCAGCGTGTCGCCGGAGACGACATCGCGCGGCAGGCTTTCGTAGGCGCAGCCGACGCCGTGCACGTCGCCGGCGCTGGCGCCCATCGCCGTGTCGAGCAGGAAGCCCGCACCCTCGACGAGCTCCACCGGTCCCGCGGCGAAGGACTCGATGCGGATCTTCGGACCCTGCAGGTCGGCCAGCACGCCGACGTCGCGGCCGACCTCCGCGGCAGCCTTGCGCACGGCTTCGGCGCGGCGCGCGTGATCCTCGGGCTTGCCGTGCGAGAAGTTCACCCGCACCACGTCCACGCCCGCGGCGATCACGCGCTTCAAGACGCGCGGGTCGTCGGTCGCGGGCCCGAGCGTGGCGACGATCTTGGTGCGGCGGGACATGGCGTTTGGCTTCGAGTTGTTAGGATTGGAGCTTCGATTAAGCTTAGCTCCGCAACATGAAGGCTGCTTGAAGCCTCGAGGAAATTCTCCATGTCCCGACCCCTCCATCTGTGCGCGCTTGCCGCGCTGCTGATCACCGGCGGCGCGCGCGCCGACGACACCAAAGCCGGCGGCTTCGACTCCGGCGACCTGTTCTACGCCGGCGTCGGCGCCGAGCGCGTCGACACCAACTTCAACAACGTCGACCCGCCGATCAACCTCAACTTCCTTACCGGCGTGCACATCCCCACGATCGACTGGATCTCGGCCGAGCTCGCCGGCTCGTTCACCATCATTCCCGGCAAGAACGACAACGAGCAGGGCGGCATCCTGGGCAAGGTCGATTGCATCGGCGGGGTGCCCAACGTGCCGCCCGGCTGCACGATCCCCGACGACGGCGGTGGTGATGGCGACGACGACGGCGAGGACCCGCAGACTTCCGATGACCTGCGCATGTTCAACATCGGCCTTTACCTGGCGCTGCGCAGCCCGGGCCGCTTCTACGCCACCGGCAAGATCGGCTATCGCTACCTCGTGACCAGCATCGACACCAGCGACGGGGATCTTTACGACAAGCGCAGCGGCGTGGCCTGGAGCGCGGGCCTTGGCTGGCGCTGGGGCGATTCGCTGTCGGGCGTGGAGGCGCTGTACACCGGCTACGGCGGCGGCATCAACGCCATCGGCCTTGGCGTCGTCTACGGCTTCGGCGGCCGCTAGTTGACCGGCCCGATCTTCGGCACGCCGCTCTCCGACGGCGCCACCCGGATCCTGCTGCTGGGCTCCGGCGAGCTGGGCAAGGAAGTCGTGATCGAGGCCCAGCGCCTGGGCGTGGAGTGCATCGCCGTCGACCGCTACGCCAACGCGCCGGCGATGCAGGTCGCGCATCGCAGCCACGTCATCAACATGCTCGACGGCGCCGCGATCCGGCGCGTGGTCCAAGCCGAGAAGCCGCACCTGATCGTTCCCGAGATCGAGGCGATCCACACGCAGACCCTGCTGGAGCTCGAGAAGCAGGGCTACACCGTCATCCCGACCGCGCGCGCCGCGCGGCTGACGATGGATCGTGAAGGTATCCGCCGGCTGGCGGCCGAGGACCTCAAGCTGCCGACCTCGCCGTACCGCTTCGCCGACAACGAAGCGCTCTATCGCGCCGCGGTGCAGGCGCTGGGGCTGCCGTGCGTGGTCAAGCCGGTGATGTCGTCGTCCGGCAAGGGCCAGAGCCTGGTGAAAACGGAGCGCGACGTCGGCAAGGCCTGGCAATACGCGCAGGCCGGCGGCCGCGCCGGCGCGGGCAAGGTGATCGTCGAGGGCTTCGTCGACTTCGACTACGAGATCACGCTGCTGACGGTGCGGCATGCCGCCGGCACCAGCTTCTGCGCGCCCATCGGACACCTGCAGATCGACGGCGACTACCGCGAATCCTGGCAGCCGCACCCGATGCGCCCGGTCGCGCTGGAGAAGTCGCAGGCCATCGCCCGCGCCGTCACCGACAACCTTGGCGGACGCGGCATCTTCGGCGTCGAGCTCTTCGTCAAAGGCGACGAGGTGATCTTCAGCGAGGTCTCGCCGCGCCCGCACGACACCGGGCTCGTCACCCTGATCTCCCAGGACCTCTCCGAGTTCGCGCTGCATGCGCGCGCCATCCTCGGGCTGCCGATCCCCAACATCGGCCAGCGCGGGCCGGCCGCGTCGTGCGCCATCCTGATCAAGGCCGACCGCAAGGCTCCGCGCTTCGCGGGCGCCGAGGCCGCGCTGCGCGAGCCCGATACCCAGCTGCGGCTGTTCGGCAAGCCGGAAGTCGTCGGCCATCGCCGCATGGGTGTGGCCTTGGCCCTTGATTCGGATATCGAATCTGCCCGCGCCAAGGCCCGGCGCGCAGCCGCAGCGGTGCAGCTGGCCTGACTGTAAAGCGGGAACTTTTTCTCTTCGAACGGCACTCACCTGTATGCGGTCGCGGGAGCGGCCGCACACGTACACCTTCTGTAGTCACGCGTGTCGCCGGGGGGCGCGACGCTGCGGTTTGGCCTGTACGGCAACGTTCAACTACAGGAGAGAGAGCAATGAAGCTATGGAAGCTGTTGTTGGCAGGGGCAATGGCTGTATCCGCGGTCGGCTCGGCACAGGCGGGGCCGCTGGCCGGCCTCCAGATCCAGGACCAATACATCGTGGTGCTCAAGTCGAAGACCCTTCCGGGGCCGGCGGCGGTTGCGCCGGTTGCGCAGAACCTGCTGGGTCGAGTGGGCGGCGCTGACCTGCTGTTCGTCTACGGGCATGCGATCAACGGCTTCGCCGCGCGCTTGTCGCCGGTGCAGGTGCAGGCGCTGGCGCGCAATCCGCTCGTCGCCTACGTCGAGCAGGATCAGACCTTCGAGCTGGTGGCGACCCAGAGCAATCCACCGTCGTGGGGACTGGACCGCACCGATCAGCGCAACCTGCCGCTCAACCAGGCCTACACCTACGGCGGCAACGGCGCCGGCGTACGGGTCTACGACATCGACACCGGTCTGCGCTCGAGCCACACCGACTTCGCGGGCCGGGTGCTGGCGGGCCGCAACTTCGCCAGCCACAGCACCGGCGCGCTTTGTGTGAACCTCGGGTTCAACTGCGCGGCGCCGGTACCGACCAATACCAGCGACTGCAACGGTCACGGCACGCACACGGCCGGCACGGCAGTGGGCGCCACGTTCGGCGTCGCCAAGGGCGCGTGGATCGTGCCGGTGCGCGTGTTCGGCTGCGGCAACTCCACCGCGACCACCACCATCATCGCGGGCGTCGACTGGGCCACGGGCGACCATCAGGCCGGCCAGCCTGCCGTGGCCAACATGAGCCTGGGTGGCGGCGCTTCGGCTGCGATGGATACCGCGGTGCAGAACCTGATCAACGACGGCGTGACGGTCGCGATCGCAGCCGGCAACGACAGCGGCGCGGATGCCTGCGGCACGTCGCCGGCGCGCGTTGCGGCCGGCATCACCGTCGGCTCCACCGACATCAACGATGCGCGCTCCTCGTTCTCGAACATCGGCACCTGCGTCGACCTGTTCGGACCGGGCAGCAACATCGTCTCCGCCGGCATCGCCAACGACACCGGCTCGGCGACCTTGTCGGGCACCTCGATGGCAACGCCGCACGTGGCCGGCGCAGCGGCGCGCTATCTCGGCGGCAACGCCAGCGCCAGTCCGGCGGCGGTGCAGGCGGCGCTGATCGCCAACGCCACGACCGGCGTGGTCGGCAACCCCGGCGCGGGCTCGCCCAACCGGCTGCTGTGGGTCGACCCGACCGGACCTTGAAATCGGGCCGTGAAGAAAGAACGGGCCTTCGGGCCCGTTTTTTTTTACACTGGGGTATCTCCAGGGATTCGATCCTTCCATGACCACGCGCCGGACCCTGGCCCACTGGCTCGCCGGCCGCGACAACAACTTCAACCTGCTGCGCTGCATCGCGGCGTCGCTGGTGATCTATTCGCACAGCTTTCCCTTCACGCGCGGCTTCGACGAGCGCGGCCTGGGCCGCTACGCCGGCGACTTCCTGTTCGATTTCTCCGGCATCGAGTCGGGCAAGTTCGCGGTGCAGGTGTTCTTCATCGTCAGCGGCTTCCTGGTGGCGCAAAGCTGGGAGAACAGCCGCTCGCTGCGCCGATTCGCCGTCGCGCGCGTGCTGCGCATCTTGCCGGGGCTGATCGTCTGCGTGCTGGGCCTGGCGCTGGTGCTCGGCCCGTTGTTCACCACGCTGCCGCTGACGGAGTACTTCGGCCACGCGCAGGTCTGGCGCTTCATCGGCGTCGACACCACGCTGGCGCGCGTGCGCCTGGAGTACCGCCTGCCCGGTGTGTTCGAGCAGAACCTGTATCGCTGCGCGGTCAACGTGCCGCACTGGACGCTGCCGTGGGAAGTGATGATGTACGTCGCGCTCGCGCTCGCGGGCGTCGCCGGCCTGCTCGCGCGGCGCTGGCTCATGCTCGCCGCCACGGTGGCGATGCTGATCGGCTTCCGCATCGCGGTGGACCGGCTGCAGGTCCAGGACTGGCACATCCTGTATCCGCTCTCGTTCGGCTGCTTCTTCTTCTTCGGCACCCTGCTGTGGCTATTCCGCGATCGCGTCCCGCTCGACGGCTGGACGCTGGCGGCGGTGCTGGTGGTGCTCGTCACCGCCATGGGCACGATGCAGCAGCACTGGCTGCCGCGCGCGCTCTACATCCCGCTCCTGGCGTACGCCGTGCTCGGCCTGGCGCTGGTGCCGGGCGGCGCGATCCGCGGCTACAACCGGGTCGGCGACTATTCGTATGGCATCTACATCTACGGCTTCGCCGTGCAGCAGACGCTCATCGCGCTGTATCCACGCCTGGCGACCTGGCAGCTGACCGTGGCATCGCTCGCCGGGGTTCTGCTGCTGGCAGTGCCGTCCTGGCATCTGCTCGAGAAGCGCGCGCTCAAGCTCAAGATCCGCCTGGGCGGACGGGAACCGGCCCCGGCGGACGGCGCTCAAACCTGACATGAAGCCCTGGCTCTGCTGTTCCCTGATGGCGATGCTGCTGGCGACGGCATGCGCCGACCAGTCCCGACGGCCGGCGCCGACGCGGCTGGCTGCCGATTGCTACGACGCCTGGCCGTACGTCTACTACGCCCCTTATGACTGCTGGCACGGCGTCTGGTACGGCCCGACGTATTTCTACGAGCCTTATCGCAGCTATTACTCGGCGACGCCGGCCGGCCGGCTGGAGCGGATCGGCCCCGGATCGCGCCGCGCGGAATTGCCCATCCCGGGCGAGCGACCCGATCTGCCGCTGCCGGTGCCGTCGCTGCCCGATCCGTTCCGGCGCTGAAAGCGCGCCCGCCCCGCGCTGGACGCGGCCTAGAGTTTTTCTGCACCGACCGGCAGAATCGCCGGCTGGAACGGGGACGGGCATGCGGCCACTGGCCGACCACGCGCAAGGACGCGACAACAACTTCAACCTGCTGCGCATGGCCGCCGCGTCGATGGTCATCTACGCGCACGCCTATCCGCTGGTGCAGGGTTATCGCGGACGCAATCCCGACTGGAGCGGCGACGTCCTCTACGACCTGACCGGCATCGACTCGGGCCGGATCGGCGTGCAGATCTTCTTCGTTATGAGCGGCTTCCTGGTCGCGCAGAGCCTGTCGCGTCGCCCGTCGCTGGTGGAGTTCTTCTGGGCGCGGGCGCTGCGCATCGTGCCGGCGCTGCTGATGGCGATCCTCGCCGGCGCCCTGGTGTTCGGGCTCGCGTTTTCCGAGCTGGGAGTTCGCGACTATCTGGCGAGCCCGGAGCTGCGCGCGTTCCTCGCCCGCAACCTGACGCTGCACGTGCCGCCGCACAACGCGCTGTCGAGCGTGTTCGCCGCCAATCCGTATCCCAACGTGGTCAACGGCTCGCTGTGGACCATCCCCTGGGAGCTGAAGATGTACCTGTCGCTGGGCCTGCTCGGCCTGGTCGGCGTATACCGTCACCGCCTGTGGGTGGCCGTGCTCTACGCAGCCGCGTTCGCCGCGTTCTGCCTGGCGCTGCAGGGCGCCAGGGCGGGCGGCCCGGGCCTGTCGATGCTGATCGCCTTCTTCGCCTATTTCTACACCGGCGTGATGCTCTGGCTGTTCCGCGAGAAGATTCGTCTCGATGGCGCCACGCTCGCTGCCGGCGTCGCGCTGCTGATCGGTGTCCTGCTGCTCTTCAAGGGATCGGTCCTGGCGCGCAGCGTCTATCCGCTTGTTCTCGGCTACGCGATCATCGGGCTGGCGCTGCTGCCGTCCGGGCCGATCCGGGCGTTCAACCGGCTCGGCGACTATTCCTATGGCACGTATCTGTACGCCTTCCCCGTGCAGCAGTCGCTGATGGCGCTGTTCCCTGACCTCACGCCGATCCCCTTGTGCTTTGCCGCGCTGGCGGCGACGCTCGCCATCGCTGTCCCGTCCTGGCACTTCCTGGAGAAGCCGATGCTCGCGCTGAAGTCGCGCACCCCGCGCCTGGCCGCACGCGCCGCCGCACCCGTTGCAAAGGAGCCCGCACCGTGAATGCTCGTGCTGCCGTCGCCCCGCCCCGCCGCGCGCCCTTCCTCGCCGGCGTCTTCCTGATCGCGTTCTCGGTCCTGGTGTTCCAGGTGGTGCAGACGCGCGTGCTGTCGGTGATCGCGTGGTACTACCTGGCGTTCTTCGCGATCAGCGTTGCCATGCTCGGCATGACCGTGGGCGCCGTCTGGGTGTACCTCACGAGCGAGCGCTGGCAGCCGCAGACGATGTCGTCGACGCTCGCGCGCTTCTCGCTCTACACCGCCTGGGCGATGCCCGCGTCGCTGCTGGTGCAGCTCACGCTGATCACCACGTTCTCGCCGTCGCTGACCACCGTCGTGGCGTGGACGCTGCTCCTCACGGCGATGGCCGTGCCCTACGTGTTCGCCGGCGTGGCGGTGAGCCTGGCGCTGACCCGCAGCCCGTTCCCGGTCAGCCAGGTCTACGGCGTGGACCTCATCGGCGCGGCGCTGGGCTGCGCCTGCGTGGTCCTGCTGCTCAACCTGTTCGACGGCCCGTCGACCATCATCCTCGCCGGCTGCTTCGCGGCGCTCTCGGCCGTGGCGTTCGCAGCGGCGGCGACGCCGGCGGAGCGCGCGGCCGCAGCCGGGCAGCGCCTCTGGCGCCGGCCGGTTCCGGTCGCGATCGCGCTCGCCGTGCTCGCCGTGCTGAACACGCTGGTGCCCGTCGGCATCCGGCCGATCGTGGTCAAGGACCAGCCCGAGTCGCAGACGCTCAACCGCTACGAGAAGTGGAACTGGTACTCGCGCATCACCGCCTTCAAGCCAGTGACCATGGCGCCGGCGCTGTGGGCCGCGTCCGAGACCATGCCGGCCGACCTGCGCGTGCCCAAGGTGGCGCTGATGATCGACGGCTCGGCGGCGACGCTGATGCCGAAGTACGACGGCACGCCCGAGTCGCTGGACTATCTGAAGTACGACTTGGTGACGCTCGCGTATCACCTGCCCAACATCAAGCGCGCCGCGGTGATCGGCATCGGCGGCGGACGTGACATCCTCACCGCGCACCGCTTCGGCGTGCCGCAGATCACCGGCGTGGAGCTGAACCCGATCTTCGTCAACCTGCTGACGCGCCATCCGCTCTACAGCCAGTTCGCCAACATCAAGGCGCTGCCCGATCTGACGCTGCACGTCGACGACGCGCGCAGCTGGTTCGCCGCCACGCGCGAGAAGTTCGACCTCGTGCAGATGAGCATGATCGACACCTGGGCGGCGACCGGCGCCGGGGCGTTCAGCCTCTCCGAGAACGGCCTCTACACGCTGGAGGGCTGGCGCGCGTTCCTGCAGGCGCTCAACGAGAACGGCATCTTCACGGTGAGCCGCTGGTACAGCACCGCCGACACCAGCGAGGCCGGCCGCATGATCGGTCTTGCCACTGCGGCGATGCTCGACCTGGGCGTCGCCGACGCGCGCCCGCACCTGTTCGTGGCCAACGCCGACCGCGTGGCGACGCTGGTGCTGTCTCGCAGCCCTTTCACGGCCGAGCAGCTGCGCATCCTGCGTGAGGAGACCGCGCGCCTGAAGTTCGACGTGATGCTGGCGCCGGACAAGCCGCCCGCGTCCGAGCTCTTGCGCAACATCGCCGCGGCCAAGAGCCGCGCCGAGATCGACGACATCGCCCGCCACAGTCCGCTGGACCTGTCCGTGCCGACCGACAACCGGCCGTTCTTCTTCAACCAGCTGCGCTTTGCCGACGTGCCGAGCGTGGGCCGGCAGATCGTGAAGGGACAGCTCAAGGTCGGCGTGATCTACGGCAACCTGATGGCCTCGATCGCGCTCCTGCTGATCCTGGGCATCTCCATCGTCGCCGTGGTGGTCACGATCCTGGTGCCGCTGCGCGGCGCCGCCCGCCAGGCGCCGCGGGCGCTGGTCGCCGCCGGCAGCAGCTACTTCGCGCTGATCGGCATGGGCTTCATGCTGGCGGAGATCTCGATGCTGCAGTACTTCGGCATCTACCTGGGTCATCCGATCTACTCGCTGGCGGTGTGCCTGTTCAGCCTGATCCTCGCGAGCGGATTCGGCAGCCTCGCCTCCGGCCGGCTGCCGATGCAGAAGCCGCGCAACTTCGCGCTCTGGGGGCTGGCGGTGGGCGGGTACCTGCTGCTGCTGCAATGGCGGCTGACCGACCTCTTCCACGCCACGGCGGCGCAGCCGCTGACCATGCGCATCGCGCTGGCGCTGGCGGTGGTGATGCCGCTGGGCTTCCTGCTCGGCTTCGCCTTCCCCACCGGGATGCGGCTGGTCGAGGCGGTCGATCGCGGCCCCACGGCCTGGTTCTGGGGCATCAACGGCGCCACCGGCGTGCTGGCGTCGGTGCTGGCGGTGATGATCGGCATGGCCTTCGGCATTAACGTCACCGTCACCGTGTCGGCGCTCTGCTACCTGGCGCTGATCCCGGTGGCGCGACGGCTGATGCGCCAGGGCTCGCCCGCGGCCGCGTGACCACGCGGCTGCGCTGGCTGCCGGACCTGGCGCTGGCGGCGCTGCTGCTGGCCACAGGTCGCGCGCTGCTGGGCAGCTTCGCCAGCTACGCGGCGACGCACGACCTCGATTACTTCGACGACAGCGAGTACCAGAACGACGGCCTTCGCGGGGCGGCGGGAGGCCGCGCCGCGGAGTGGGCGCCGCTCTACCGGCTCTGGGCAATGCTGCTGCACCTGCTGACGCACGACTCGCTGCAGGTCTTTCACCTCAACGCCTATCTACTGGCGCTTGCCGTGCCGCTGCTGCTGTATGCCTTGCTGCGTGCCTACGAGGTCTGGCCGGTGCTGTCCTTCTCTGCCGCCTCCGCCTGGCTGATCTGCGCCGCCAACCTCGACGTCGGGCCGCGCGTGGCGCAGTTCGGGCTGCTGCCCATGCTGGCGGGGCTCATCGTCGCGCGCGCCGTCCGGTCGGATCCCTGGCGGTGGAGCTGGCTGTGCGGCTGCGCGCTCGTGTGCAGCTACGTGCGTCCCGAATTCTTCTATTCGCTGCTGCTGATGCTGCTGGTCGCCATCTGGTGGGCGCTCGGGCGGCGCCAGATCCGGCCCTGGCTCAAAGCGATGGCGGTGCCGCTGGCGGCGCTGCTCGTCATCGCCGCGCTGGGGCAGCTGCCGATCGGTGGCGCGCGGGCGACGATGGCGCTCAAGCAGCACGTGGTGCTGAGCCTGATGGCCTGGAACGGCCAGACCGGCATGGAAGCCTGGCAGTCCTCCGCCAAGCTGCTCGCCGCCTATCCGAGCCTGGACCGCGGCCTGCTCAGCTTCGCGATCCACGACACCGGCGTCTTCGTGCATCACCTGATGACCAACGCGGCGTTGCTGTTCTCCTCGCGCGCCACCGACGGGCTGCGTCCGGCGGAGCTGCTGCTCGACCAGGCGCCGTGGCTGTCGCTGCTGGCGATCCTGCTGCCCTTGGCGATGGCGGGGCCCCTCGTGCGCGCGCAGTGGCCGGCCGCTCCGGCGCATCGCGACGCCGCGCTGGCCATGACCATCTACGCGCTGCCCAGCATCCTGCTGTGCTTCGTCGTGTACCCGCGGCCGCACTACCTGCAGCTGCCGCTGCTGGCCCTGATGTTCCTGGTCATGCTCGCGACCGGGCGGCGTCAGGGCGGTTATCCCGCAGCGCTTGTGCTCGCGGCGGGGATGCTGGCGCTGGCGTGTCTCGGTGTCAGAAGCGCCGAGCCTGCGCCGACACCGCGACAGGACACGGTCCGGCACCTGCGCGGCCAGGCGTTGCCGGTGGGCTTCCGGATGTTCGACGACAGCGGCTTGCTGCGCTTCCATCTGCCGGGTGCCGGCCGCAGCTTCCAGCGCTATGAGGTGCGGGCACCGCTCGCCGAATGGCTGGTCGCCAACCGCGTCGATCTGGTCGTCATCACCGGCCGTGGCGAGCGCGGGGATCCTTCCTGGGCCGCCTTCCTGGAGGCGCCGGAGCGCGCCGGGTATTCGTGCTCCTGGTTCGCTCCCGGCGAGCGAACGCTGTGCCGCGCCATCGGACCCAAACCCGGCTAAGTCGCGGGCGCGAGCAGCAAACCGGGCGGTCGCGTAGAATGCGCGCCCCTATTTGCCGTCCGCCGAGCCCCGGTCGTTTTCACGGCCGCGCCCCAGCGCTTTCGGTGGACACCGAGACCGATCCAAGTGATTCAGAACCTTCGCAACATCGCCATCATTGCCCACGTCGATCACGGCAAGACCACGCTGGTCGACAAGCTCCTGCGCCAGTCCGGCACGCTGGAGGAGCGCGGCGAGCTCGGCACGCGCCTGATGGACTCAAACCCGCTCGAGCGTGAGCGCGGCATCACCATCCTGGCCAAGAACGCGGCGATCCGCTGGAAGGATCCGCGCAGCGATACGACCTTCCGCATCAACATCGTCGACACGCCGGGCCACGCCGACTTCGGCGGCGAGGTCGAGCGCGTGCTGTCGATGGTCGACTCCGTGCTGCTGCTGGTCGACGCCGTCGACGGCCCGATGCCGCAGACGCGCTTCGTCACCCAGAAGGCCTTCAACATGGGCCTGCACCCGATCCTGGTGGTCAACAAGATCGACCGCCCCGGCGCGCGGCCGCACTGGGTCATCGACCAGGTGTTCGACCTGTTCGACCGCCTCGGCGCCACCGATGCGCAGCTCGACTTCCCGATCATCTACGCCAGCGCCCTGAACGGCTACGCCGATTTCGTCGCCGAAGCGCGCAGCGGCAACATGGACCCGCTCTTCCAGACCATCATCGACAAGGTGCCGACGCCCAAGGTCGATCCCGATGGCCCGTTCCAGATGCAGATCAGCTCGCTGGCCTACTCCAGCTACGTCGGCGTCATCGGTACCGGCCGCGTCAGCCGCGGCACCGTCCGCACCAACATGCCGGTAACCGTGGTCGGCCGCGACGGCGCGCAGCGCAACGCCCGCGTGCTGCAGGTGCTGGGCTTCATGGGCCTGGACCGCACCGAGATGCCCGAGGCGCAGGCCGGCGACATCATCGCGCTGTGCGGCATCGAGGACCTGGGCATCTCCGAGACCGTCTGCGATCCGAAGAGTCCCGAAGGCCTGCCGACACTGCAGGTCGACGAGCCGACCATGACCATGACCTTCGAGGTCAACAAGTCGCCGTTCGCGGGCAAGGAGGGCAAGTACGTCACCTCCCGCCAGATCGCCGAGCGTCTCGAGCGTGAGTTGAAGACCAACGTCGCGCTGCGCGTGGAGCCGGCGGAGTCGCCAGACCAGCTCAAGGTGTCGGGGCGCGGCTTGCTGCACCTGGGCATCCTGCTGGAGAACATGCGCCGCGAAGGCTTCGAGGTCGCGGTGTCGCGCCCGCACGTGATCCTGAAGGAAGTCGACGGCGTCACCTGCGAGCCGTACGAATTGCTGGTGGCCGACGTCGAGGACAAGGACCAGGGCGGCGTGATCCAGGGCCTGGCTGAGCGTGGCGGCAAGATGAAGAACATGGTGCCCGACGGCAAGGGCCGCGTGCGCCTGGAGTACTCGATCCCGACGCGCGGCCTGATCGGCTTCCAGACCGAGTTCATGTCGATGACCTCGGGCACCGGGCTCATCTTCCACAACTTCGATCACTACGGTCCGCAGGCGGACAGCACCGTGGGCCAGCGCCACAACGGCGTGATGATCTCCAACGAGCCGGGCATGGTCGCGGCCTACTCGCTGTTCAATCTGCAGGATCGCGGGCGCCTGTTCGTCGAGCATGGCGACCAGGTCTACATGGGCCAGATCGTCGGCATCCACTCGCGCGACAACGACCTCGTGGTCAACGCGGTCAAGGGCAAGAAGCTCACCAACATGCGCGCTTCGGGCTCCGACGAGAAGCTCATCATCACCCCGCCGATCCGGCTGTCGCTGGAGCAGGCGCTGGAATTCATCAACGACGACGAGCTGGTGGAGCTGACGCCGACGGCGATCCGCATGCGCAAGCGCTTCCTCACCGAGCACGAGCGCAAGCGCGCGGACAAGGCCGAGGCCTGACCAGCGGCGCCCGGCGCCGCTACTCGAAGAACTCGGCCAGCTTCATCTCCATCTGGAAGTCGGTCAGGCAGTGCCCGCCGGCATTGCTGGCCTCGTCGACGCTCGCGCCTTGCGCGCGGGCCAGCGCGGCGAAGCGCCGCGCGCCCTCCTCGAATCCGAACTTGTCGTCGGTGTTGTACAGCACCAGCATCGGCGGATAGGGGATCGACACCCACTCGGCCAGCCGCAGAGGATCGTTCGCGTCCCAGGCCTCAGCGCTGTCCAGGTCTCGGAAGAAATGTTGACGGGCGGTCGCGACGTCGGGCGCGCTGGCGCCGGTGCGCGCCACGTAGCGCGACACGTCGGTCGTGGATGCGTACGGGCCGACGGTCATGAGCGCAGGGCAGAGCAAGGCGACCCGAGCGAAGCGATCCGGATAGCGGCTGACGATCTGCAGCGCGTTGAAGGCGCCGATCGACACGCCGAGCGCGTAACGTTCGCCTGCGAACGCGCCGCCGTTCTGTCCGAGCCCCACCTTGCGCTCGAGGTAGGGCATCAGCTCTTCCACGAAGAACGGCAGCAGTCTGGGGTGCCCCGCGAGGTAGGCGCTGGGCATGCGCGTCAGCGTCCATTCCGGGCCGAAGCTGACGCTGATCACCAGCGGCTCGCGCACGCCGAACACGCCCGACCAGTACCCCTGCAGCGCGTGATAGAGCTTGGATTCCAGCAGCGCCTGCTGATTGCTGCCGCGGTTGGAGAACAGGTACAGGACGCGGTCACGGGCCGTCGTCGGCGCCGCGTTGGTGCACCAGGCGAAGCCGACGCCGTTGAGGCTTTCGGACTGGCAGGTGATGTGTGGCGCGGGGACGGCGGACGCGCGCGCGCCACTGCCCGTCGCGACGGCGACCGTCAGCGCGAGGTACAGGCTATAGCGGAGGTAAGACGTCCCTGTCTTCGGATCCCGCATCTCTTCCTGGAGCGAGGATGACCCATCGCTATTAGATCACGAACCCCGCCGGCGTCGGTGCAGGAACCAGGCTCGCGCCAGAGCCGCTGCTAGCGCAGCGGCGAGCGGATTTTTCAGCAGCGGCGCGATCCAGCGGTCGTGCACCTCGAGCCAGCGCAGCTTGCCGTCGCTCCGCAGCACGTCTCGCCGGTAACAAAGCTGCCAGGCGTTGTCGCGCACGAAGGCGCCGACGCGCAGCAGCAGCCGCCAGCGTCGGACGAACCCCAGCGCGCTTAGATGGCGCTCGATCGCATCCAGATGCGGCTTGAGCTCCAACCGCCCGGACGGCGTCCGGTAGATCTGCGGCGCCTTCGCCAGGAAGTCGTCGGCGCCGCCTGCGTGCAGGCCCATGATCAGCGCCATCAGCGTGTAGCGCTCGCGCACGCCCTCGGTCTCGAACCGGCGCGCCGACGTGTGCAGCTCGCCGGGCAGCAGGATCCAGGCGCCGCGCTCGAAGATGCGGGCGGCGATTCGCTGGTCCTCCAGGAAGGGCAGGCGCTCGTCGAACCCGCCGAGCTCCTCGAACCAGGCGCGCGCGATCAGCAGGCCCTGGTCGCCGTTGATCGTGTAGGCCCGGTTGAGCCGCGTCTTGCCCTCGAGGTAGCGGTAGAACGGCGCTTGGCCCGGCGAGGCGCCAGTGAAGCGCAACGCAAAGTGTCCGGCGACGCGATGGGTTCCACGTCGCGCGATCTCTCCACGCAAGGCCGTGAGCGCGCCGGCCAGCAGCTCGGCACCGGGCAGCGCCGAGTCGGCGTGCAGGAACAGCAGGAACTCCGACGACGACGCGCGCGCGCCGGCGTTCATCTGCAAGCCTCTTCCGCGCTCGGCGCGGACCACTTTCGCCCCGACCGCTTGTGCATGCTGCGTCGTGGCATCGTCCGAGCCGCCGTCGGCCACGACGATCTGGAAGGCGATGGATTGCTGCTGCGCCAGTTGCGCCAGCAGCACCGGCAGCGCCTGGGCCTCGTTGAGCGTCGGGACGACGACGGTAAGGGGTTTCAGGCGATGGCCGCCTGCGTGGTGCGCGCCTTCGCGCCGACGGACAGGCCCGCGAGCGCCGCCAGGTGATCGGCGATCCTGATCTCGGCCCAGCAGTACGGCCGGCCGCGCGCGTCGGCGGCGATGAAGCCGACGTGCCCGCCGTAGCGCGAGAGCTCCAGCGTCACCGCGGGCGACAGCTCGCTTTCGTCCGGGATGATCGCCGCGGTCATGAACGGGTCGTCGCGCGCGTGCAGGACGAGCGTCGGCCGGGCGATGTGCTTGAGGAACTGCCGGTTGGCGCAGCGGGCGTAGTAGTCCAGCGCGTTCTGGAATCCGTTGAGCGGCGCCGTGTAGGCGTCGTCGTACTCGACGAAGTCCCGCGCGCGCAGCGCCGCCGACAGATCGAAGCCGGGCGGCTGCGGCCTGCCATGGAACTTGCGGCGCAAGCCGGCCTTGAGCTCGCGCAGCATCGCGTTCTGGTAGACGCGCGGAAAACCCTGGCGCAGTCGCAACGCGCATTCGTGCAGCAGGAACGGCGCCGACACGGCCACCGCGGCGGATAGCGGCGTGCGCGAGCCTGCCTCGCCCAGATGCTTGAGCAGCACGTTGCCGCCGAGTGACCAGCCGACGGCGTAGAGCGGCGTGCGTGGCTCTCGTCGCCCGAGTTCGGCGATGACTTCGGCGAGGTCGGCGCTCGCGCCGTGGTGATAGCTGCGCGGCAGGCGGTTGGGCTCGGCGCCGGCGCCCCGCTGCTGGAACAGCACGCAGCGAAAGCCGCGGCGCAGCAGCTGCAGCGCGGTGCCGCGCAGGTACTTCGAATCGAATCCGCCCGAGAGCCCGTGGATCAGGAGCGCCAGCGGGCCTTCGCCTTCACCCGCGAAGGCCAGGTCGACGAAATCGCCGTCGGCAAGCTCGAGCCGCTCGTGGGAGAGCGGCAGGACCGGCATCGGGCGGGCGAGGCTGCCGAGCACGGTCTGCAGGTGTGCGTGGCGCAGCAGCGGGTGCGGCCGGAACGCGCTTTCGACGATGCGACCGTGAGCGTCGGCCTCCTGTTTCATGCCGACATTTTTGCCGGTGGCGATGCGCGAATCAACGCTTCTGCTGCTAGGATTTGCGCCTGCACCTTGGCGCCGCCATGCCAGAAGACCCCGATCCGTTCCCTGTTAGCGCCGCATGAGCTGCGCCTGCATGACCTGGGTTGAAGTCCAACGCGCCGGCTGGTCGGCGCAACCCGCTCACTCCAGCACCCACGCTCGCGTGCTGAAGCACGCTCACGGCACCGTGTCGTGAGCGGCGTCGTCGTCGTCGATCAGCGGGAAGACTGGCCGGTGGAGATCCCCGGCGTCGAGGTGGTGACGGCCTGGGAATACCTTACGCAGGAAGGGCACACGCGCAACCGCGGCGCGCGCATCTACAACCTCTGCCGTGAGCTGGATTACCAGAGCAGCGGCTACTACGTGTCGCTGCTGGCCGGCGCTCGCGGCCACAAGGTGCTGCCGGACATCACGACCGTCCAGGACCTGAAGCTCGCCGAAAGCCCGCGTGTTCTCAACGACGAGGTCGAGGAGTGGGTGCAGCGCAGCCTGGCGCGCATCGGCTCGGCCGAGTACATCCTCAACGTCTACTTCGGGCAAACCCTGGCCAAGCGGCACGAGCGCCTCGCACGCGCGCTGTTCAACCTGTTCCCGGCGCCGCTGCTGCACGCCAAGTTCGTGCATCAGGGTGGCGACTGGCGGGTGACGGTGCTCGGGCCGATGGCCTTGGGCGAGGTGCCGGCCTCGCACTACGACTTCATGCTCGAGGCCGCGCGCACGTATTTCGCGCGGCGGCGTCAGCCGCGGGCCCGGCGCGAGTCCTCGCGCTACGACCTCGCCATCCTGGTCAACGACGAGGAGAAGGAGCCGCCGTCCAACGCCAAGGCGCTGAAGAAGTTCGAGTCGGCGGCGGAGGATCTTGGCTTCTCGGTCGAGTTCATCGACAAGAGCGACTATGGGCAGGTGGCGGAATTCGACGCCTTGTTCATCCGCGAGACCACCGCGGTCAACCACCATACCTACCGGTTCGCGCGGAGGGCCTACCGGGAAGGCCTGATCGTGATCGACGACCCGCTGTCGATCCTGCGCGCCGCCAACAAGGTGTTCCTGGCGCAGCTGATGGATCGCCATCGCATCAGCCAGCCCAAGACTCTGATCATCCATCGCGCCAACCTGTCCGAGGTCACCAAGCAGTTGGGCTTCCCCTGCGTGCTCAAGCAGCCGGACTCGCAGTTCTCCAAGGGCGTGATCAAGGTCGAGGACGAGGCCGAGCTCAAAAGGGTGACGCGCGAGCTGCTCGAGCGCTCCGACCTGATCGTCGCGCAGTCGTTCGAGCCCACCGAGTACGACTGGCGGGTCGGTGTGCTCGACGGGCAGCCCTTGTTCGCCTGCCGCTACTACATGGCGCAGGACCACTGGCAGGTGGTCAAGCGCGGCGCCGACGGGCGCAAGCACGAGGGCTCGCACCAGACCATCGACGTGCGCGAGGCGCCGCCGCAGGTGCTCAACGTCGCCGTGCAGGCGGCGCGGGCGGTCGGGGGCGGTCTCTATGGCGTGGACCTCAAGCAGTTCGGCGATCGCTGCAAGGTGATCGAGGTCAACGACAACCCGAACATGGACCACGGCGTCGAGGACCTGGCGCTCGGCGATGCGCTGTACCGGCGGGTGATGGAGCACTTCCTGGTCCGGCTGGAAGCGCGCACGCGCGAGCAGGCGCGCTAGCGGCGATGCGGTCGAAGGCCCGCATCCGAGGCGCGCGCGCGGCCGACGTGCCGGCGATCGTCGGCCTGGAGTCGCATTTCCCGTCCGATCGCCTGGATGCGCGCGCGGTGCGGCGGCTGCTGGCCTCCCCGTCCGCGCGCATCGTCGTCGCGCAGGCCGGCGCCGATCTGCTGGCCAACCTGGTGCTGCTGACGCGACGCGGCTCGGGCGTGGCGCGGATCTACTCCATCGTCGTCGCGGAGCAAGCGCGCGGCCGCGGACTTGCCGGCCAGTTGCTGCAGCGGGCCGAAGCGGCAGCCCGTTCGCTGGGCTGTCACACGATGTCGCTGGAGGTCCGGTCGGACAACGAAGCGGCGCTGGGCCTTTACGCCCGCTGGGGCTACGCCGAGTGCGAGCGACTGCCGGGCTTTTACGACGATGGCGCCGCAGGGGTCCGGCTGCGCAAGGACTTGGGCCGGCGCGGGCGTTTTCCCGGGCAACGCGGCCCCGGCTACAATACCGGCCGGAGCTACGCACGTACCTCCATAAAAACAGGGTGAACGGGATGAAACGCATTGCGCTGCTCGTCATGGCTTTATTGCCGGCCGGATGGAGCGCGCCGTCGGTGGCGGCCAGCGAGGAGCTGCGCTATTACGTCGGCGGCCAATACGAATTCGTGAACCTGGACTCGCGTCGCGCTGCCGACCAGGGCCAGGGCGGCCGCATCTTCTTCGGCTTTCCCGTCGTCGATTACGCCACGCTGGAGCTGAGCGCGCGCTACACGCACGCCAACCTCAAGTTCGGCAACGTCAACTGCCCCGGCACCACCTGCGAAGACAGCATGTGGGCGCTGGGCACCGACCTGATGCTCTCGCCCTGGCGCGGTCCGGTCGCCCCCTACATGATCATCGGCATCGGTGGCGTGCGCGACGCCATCGGCGGCTCGGGCGAGACCAGTCTCTACGCCAACGCTGGCGCCGGCTTCTGGGTGCGCATCTGGGACAGCTGGTTCTTCCGCGCCGAAGCTCGCCGCGCCGGCGTGTTCGGCGGCGGCCCCATCGACGGCGCCACCACGCTCAACGACACCCACATCGGCATCGGCCTCCAGTACATGTGGTTCCGCACGATTGCCCAGGCGCCGCGGCCGCTGCCGATCGCGCCGCCACCCGCCGATCCGTGCAAGCTCGACACCGATCGCGACGGCGTGCCCGATTGCCGCGACAGGTGCCCCAACACGCCGCCTGGCTTCAAGGTGGACGCCGACGGCTGCATCATCGAGAAGCAGACGGTGGTGATGCTCAACCGCGTGCTGTTCACGTTGAACTCGTCGGATCTGAAGCCGGAAGCCGCGGAGCAGCTCGACCAGGTCGTGGCGGGCCTCAAGGCCCAGCCGACGGTGACGCTGGAGGTTGGCGGCCACACCTGCAACATCGGCACCGAGTCCTACAACCTGGCGCTGTCGCGTCGTCGCGCCGAAGCTGTGCGCACTTACCTCCTGCAGCACGGGCTCGACGCCTCGCGCCTGAGCGCCGAGGGTTACGGCGAGTTCAGCCCGATCGCCAACAACGAGACCGAGGAAGGCCGCCAGCAGAACCGTCGCGTGGAGTTCCGCATCCTCTCGAAGTAGAGCGTCAGCGATTCGAGCCAAGGGCCGGGCAACCGGCCCTTCGCTTTTTTGGTGAGGCATCCCCGTTTGGAGAATGTCGCCGCACATCCGAGCTTGTAGCGTCGGTGGTCCCGGGGGGGATCTGTCATGTCGAGCGCGGCGCAGCTGGCGAAGTATGTCTCCAAGCGCGATCTGGTATCCGCGCTCGACGTGATCGACCTGGCGCTGCAGGTCGGCACCGAAGAGCAGTTCAGCGTGCTGATGCGCCAGCTGCTGAACGTCCTGCCGATCGATTGCGCCGACGTCTGCGTCGCGCAGATTGGACCCGACCAGACCATCACCCGAACGCAGCGGCGCGTCAGCATCCGCTATCCGGCGGCGTGGGTCGGCGTCTATCGCCGCCGCGGCTACCAGAAGATCGATCCGATCGTCCGCAACCTGTTCGTGCACGAGCGCCCGATGTACTGGGCCGAGCTGCGCAGCCGAAACCAGGCGCTCCCCGAGCAGCAGTTCTATCGCGCGGCCGAGGATTTCGGCCTGAAGGACGGTATCTCCTACGGCGCGCGATTCGACAACTCGACCGCCGGCTCGTTCTTCACGCTCGCCGGGCCGGACCTGGGGCGCGAGCAGTGGCACCAGAAGCTCTTCGAGTACCTGGCTCCGCACCTGCACGTGGCGCTGTCGCGAACCCACCTGGGACGGCAGACGGATAAGCCGCGGCTGACGCCGCGCGAACTCCAGGCGCTCACCTGGGCCAAGTACGGCAAGACCAACAGCGAGATTTCCGTGGTGCTCGCGGTGACACCGCGGGCGGTCAAATTCCACATCGAGAACGCGATGCGCAAGCTCAATGCGGTCAACCGCACGCAGGCGATCGCGGTCGCGCTCTCGCTGGGGCTGATCAAGTGGTGTTGACGGCGCCAAGGCGTCGCCGACCCGGCGTCTGAAGCGGCTGCCGCAGCCGCACTCTCGGGGGGGAGTCATGCGTGCTTTCGAACGAATGCTGGGTGCCACCGCCGTCGACTACGAGCAGCACATCCGCGGGAACCCGGTTTTTGACCTGATCAGCGGCGGCGAAGTCAGCCGCGATCTATACGCGGTTTACCTGCGCGAGACCTATCACCTGGTCCGCCATACCTCGCGCGCGCTGGCGCGCGGCGCCTCGCGTGTCGACGACGGTCAGCGCGCGCTGCGGGCCTGGCTGCTGGAGCAGGCCAACGAGGAGCACGGCCACGAGCTGTTCTGTCTGAAGGATCTGCAGAACCTGGGACTGGCGCCCGAAGCGGTGACCGCAGCCGCGCCGGGGCCTGGCGCGTGGGGCGTCGTCACCCAGAACTATTTCTTCGCCGAGACGCATCCGTCGGCGCTGCTCGGCGTGGCATCGGCGACCGAAGGGATGGGCGCCGATCTCGCGGGCGACATGGCCGCCGCGCTCATCCATCGCCATGGCATTCCTGCCGGCGCCACCACGTTCCTGCGCAGCCATGCCGGCTTCGATCAACGCCATTTCGAGCAGGCGAGGGATGCGATCGACGACCTGGTTGCGGACGACGATCTCGCCTGGGTCATCCACGCGCGGCGGATGACGTTCCGCTATTACGGGCAATTGCTCCGCGAAGTGGCCTTCGCTACGGACAGGTTTTTCCCGATCGAGGATCGGAGGGCGGCCCATGGCTGATCAGCAGGCTCTCGCGCCCGACGCGCTGGCGCTCTACCGGCGCGAGCTCTTCGACGTTCAGCGGGTGACGCATGCGCATGAGCTCGCGGACTATCACGCGTTCCTGCGGGCGCATTACGAGCCGCTGGGCTTCTTCTGCGCACAAGTGCTGCCCGAGGCGGATTCGATGCTGTTCCAGGTCCGTCATCGCAGCGGGCTCGCTGCCATCTTCCGCCTGACACCGGTGCGCGACCCGGCATCCGCGTATTTCACGCTGGTCCCGGGCGCGCGCACCGTCGACGGACGCGTGCGTCGGCTGCTCGAGGTCAACAACGTCGTGATCGCACGCGCGTTCCGCGCGTCGATCGTGCTGGGACTGATCCTCTACCACAGCGCCTGCCAGGCCAGCGCCGAGGGTTACGATTTTGTCGTCGGGATGAACCGCTTCCAGATCCTGCGCTTCTTCGTGGATTTCGGCGTCGTGCCGGTCGAGCACCCGCCGCAAGCCGTCCTCGGCAAGGACCATCTGCAGGACTTCGTGAACTACTACGACACTGCCGATCCGGCCTCGCTCGCCTACATGCACGAGCGGGCGCGACGCTATTTCCATCAGGAACTGGTGATGCGCACCATCCACGAGAGGCATGTCCGGCCAAAGACGCCGATGTGCGGCGGCAGCGTGCCGATGCGCGCACGCGCGCGAACGTAAGGGGCCTTAGCTCATCAGCTTGTCGCGCGCCGGCGTGAGCTGCGCGATCGCGTGCTGGTACCCGCGCTCGACCAGGTCGTGCAGTCGCTTCCAGTCGAACATCCCCACGCCCTCGACCGGCATCCGCAGGTAGAGATCGGATCGTTCGGCTCGGCGCAGCGTGCCGCTCTCGCTGGTGAGCGTAGCGGTGCGGAACAGGATGTCGCGCAGCCCTGGCGGCTCGCCGGGCCCTTGCCAGCGCAGCAGCGCGTTGGGATCCGGGCCGCTCATGCCGGCGCCGGGTGCGCTGATGTCGCCTTCGGTGCTGACGTCGGAGGCGATGATCGGGCCGCGCTCCAGCGACTGCATGACGTCCGTCGGCAAGCTGTTGATCACGCCGCCGTCGCACAGCAACTCACCCTGATAGGCCACCGGCGGGGCGATGCCAGGCACCGCCATGCTGGTGCCGAGCCAGACGTCCAGCGGACCGCGATCGAGCACCGTGGCGGTGCCGCGCGTGAGGTTGGTGCTGATGCAGAAGTACGGCAGATGCAGGTCCTCGATCTTGCGATCGCCCAGCAGCGTGTGCAGATGCCCCAGGAACTTGCGGCCGCGGATCAGCGCGACGCGCGGCAAGGTGTAGTCGTTGAGATAGTTGTGCAGCACGAAGGTGTCGTTGCAGATGTAGGTGATCTCGGCGCTGTTCCAGCCGCAGGCCAGCAGCGCCGCGATGAACGCGCCCATGCTGGTGCCGCCGGCGACGTCCACCGGGATCTTCAGCTGCTCCAGCGCGCGGATCAGCCCGATGTGGGCGAAGCCGCGGGCGCCGCCGCCTCCCAGCACCAGGCCGATGCCGCGGCCGGTGAGCTGGCGCGACATCGACGCCAGGTCGCCCGCGTCGCCCGGCCGCAGGAAGTAGTGGGCCCGGGCGCCGGTGACCGTCAGCCACCCGAGGGTGTCGCCGGGCGCGCTGCCCTCGTGACGCACGAGCACGAGCTCTATCGGCGCCAGAATGCCGCTCTTGGCCAGGTCGTCGAGCATGGCGCTGCGCACGTCCGGCGCCTTGGCGTCGCCGAGCACGAGCACGCGATCGGCCTGGTGCATGCAGCGATGGCCCCAGGCATCGGTGTTACGGCCCGAGGCGTAGACGATGTAGCGATGCTGACCCTCCAGCTCGTTGAGCCATGCGGTCAGGCGATCGTCCATCCGTCCGGCGAACGCTGCCTGCGCCGCGCCGGCGCCCAGCTCCGCGTCGACGTCCTGCGCCCTGACCAGGCGGGTCGTGGAGTGGTACGTCCGCAGCTGCGCGGCCAGCGCCGCCGCGAATGCTTCTGCGTCGATGCCCGGCGTCGCTGCCAGCACCGCGAAGGTGCGATTGCCGCGCGCCGCCGCCAGCTTGCGGATCCGCTGGTTCTCCGTCATCCGCTGGACCAGCACGCGGGTCATGCTGATCAGCGCTGCCGGATGCTCCATCACGAACGCGAGGAAGGCGCTGCGCTCGAAGCGCAGCAGCACGCTGTCGCGGATGGCGTGCACGCTGCCGGTGCGATGCTCGCCGGCGATGACGCCGACTTCGCCGATCGGCTCCAGGTGCCCCGCATAGCCGACGACGATACCGGCCGTGGTCACCCGCAGCCGGCCGGTGGCGATGATGTAGAAGTGCGTGGGCTCGTCGCCCTGGTTGAAGAGCACCTGGCCGCTGCGCAGCTCCACGGCATCGCACAGGCGCGCCAGGTCTTCCAGCGCGGCGGCGCTGAGCGACGAGAAGAGCGGTGCAGCGGCAAGAATGGATCGAGCGTCCACTGCGCCGCAGTCTAGCCTAGGAGGGTGGTGGTCCCGCCGCGTCGGCGCCAAACCGCGCAGCCTCACTGTCGGAGAGCGGACCTGCGCCGCGCCCGTCGTCGGCAAGGACGATGGCGGTGCGATCGCCGTGACGGTCTTCAAGCTCGATGCGCTCGACGCGGGTTCGCCCGTGGATCGTCACGCGCGCAATGGCGCCGCCCAGAGTCCCGGCCCGCGGCACCAGTCCCACGACCCAGCCCCCGGCGTCGGCGGCGCCGTAGGTCTGGAAGTTCTCCGCCAGCAAGCGCGGGTCCAGCGAGAACAGCGACAGGAACACGTCCGCGACGATGCGCAGCGCCGGCTGCTGCTCGGCGGACATGCGGAGTGGCGTGCCGCCGGCGTCGCGCTGGACGATACCGGCGCGCGTGAGGATCAGCTCGGATTCGAACGGCGTGCGCGTGTGCCACCAGACGCCGCGCTCGCGGGCAAAGGTGAACTCGCCCTCCGATACGAGCGGCTGGGGAACACCGCTTAAGTACTTGCGCTGCTCGAACTTGCCGCGCAGCGCCTGCGCTTTTGCGAGCGTCGATTGCGCGGGCGCCAGGAGCGCCTTGAGCTCCTCCACGCTGGCCGGGCGCGCGAACGGATCGATCGCCGCGGTGGCCGACAGGCTCACCACCATGAGCAGCTGCGCTGCCAGACGCGCGGGCCTCATGGCCGCGACACTCCCAGGCGCGTGAACAGCACCTCGGGCGACATCAGGCACATCTCGCCGCTCTTCAAGTCCACCGCGACCTGCACGCTGTGTCCCTTGGTCAGGCGCTCACCGCTGGCGGCATCGCTGATCAGGTAAGCGATCTTGAGCCGGTACTCCCACTCGACGACGCGCGCCCGCACTTTCACCTGCTGATTGAAGCGCAGGGGCTTGACGAAGCGCACGTGCAGGTCGATCACCGGCCAGGCGTAGCCGGAGGCGGACATCGCCTCGTAGCTGTAGGAGAGTTGGTCCAGCAGCGCGCAGCGGGCGACTTCGAAGTAGCGCGCGTAGTTGCCGTGCCAGACGATGTTCATCGGGTCCAGGTCGTAGAACGGCACCTGGATCGTGACTTCGGCCTCGCGCGCGGCGTGGCCGGGGTCGCTCAAGCCGTTCTCCGCACCCAGTGCCGGCCGACCAGCCACGGGAGCCGTGCGAGCATTCCCAGGAACAGGCGCGTATGCATCCAGGCGATGCGCAGGTTGTCGGCGAGCAGGTCGAAGTTGGACACGCCGTCGGCGGGATAGGTGACGCGCGTCGGCAGGCCGATCACGGGGATGCCGATCCAGAACAGGCGCACGAGGATCTCGGTGTCGAAGTCCATCCGCCGGCCCCAGCGCATCCGCCGCCAGACGTTGAGCGACGGCAGCACCGGATAAACCCGGAATCCGCACATGGAGTCCTTGATCTGGAACGACAGCGTGTTGATCCAGACCCAGACGTGCGTGAGATAGCGCCCGTAGAGGCGCGACTTGGGCACGCTCTCGTCGTAGTGCGGCACGCCGGTGATCAGCGCGCCCGGCTGCGACCTGGAGGCCGCGAGCAGGGTCGGGATGTCCGCGCAGTCGTGCTGGCCGTCCGCGTCGATCTGCAGCGCATGGGTGTAACCGGCATTGGCCGCCGCTTCCATGCCGGTCATGACGGCGACGCCCTTGCCCTGATTGGCCGGCAGGCGCAGCACCGTCAGCCAGTCGCGCTCCTCACGGGCCAGGCGGTCCAGCTCCGATGCGGCCATCGGACCGCTGCCGTCGTCTACCAGGATGCAGGGCAGGCCTTGCGGCTTTAGGGCCGCCAGCGTCGCGGCGATGGCGTGCTCGTGGCGGTAGAAGGGGATGACCAGGCAGGTTTTCATGAGGCGACGAAATGCGCACGGCCGAGCACGCAGCTGCGCTGGCCTTCCAGGTATTCGAACGCGATGGCGCCGCTCTCGGCACGAAGATGCAGGTCGACGTCCGTGTCGAGCGGCATGACGCGCATGAACTTCACGCCCGAAAGCCGCTGGAACACGGGCGCCGGCGCCAGCTCCTGGCGCGCCAGGTCCAGGGCCCACTTGAGCAGCACCACGCCCGGGACGATCGGTGTTCCCGGGAAGTGTCCGCGCAGGTAGTGCAGATCCGTAGGAATGCGCAGCCGCACGTGGATATCCGGCGCTGCCCGCCGCACGTCGAGGATCTGCGGCTCGGTGACCGCCATGGCTGCCTAGGCGGCCGCTTGGGTCGTCAGACCGTGCACGACGTTGACCACGTCGCCGACCGTGCGCACCTGCTTGAAGGCCTCGGGCTGGATGCGCCGGCCCGTGATTTCCTTGAGCTTGATGATCAGGTCCACGGCATCGATGCTGTCGATGTCCAGGTCCTTGTAGAGATTGGCCTCGAGCGTGACCTTGGCCGGCTCGATTTCAAACAGCTCCACCAACAGATCGCGCAGCCGGCTGAAGATTTCCTGATTACCCATCTTGGTGCACCAAAACTCCCCGAAACTCGGGTCGGATTATACGGCTCCCGGCGGGCCGGCGCTGTGAGGCACGTCACTCGAACTGCCGCAAAGCGTTGGTGAAGTGGGCTTCCAGGTCGCGGGTCAGGTGCCGTGCCGCCAGCGCCGGAGGCTGATTCAGGTAGGGGTCCACGCGGATGGGCTCGCCCACGTGCACCGCTACGTGAAACGCGCGTTCCGGCACGTGGTACCAAGGCTCCCCCTTCGTCAGGGTCGGCGGTGAAACGTGGATGGTCACCGGCAGGATCTCGGCGCGGGAGGCCAGCGCCATCTGGGCCGCCCCGCGTCGCATCCTGATCGGCCGGCCCGGCACCGTGCGGGTCCCCTCGGGAAAGATCAGCAGAGAGTGGCCGCTGGCAAGCGAGGCGGCGCAGTCCGCGATGAGCTGCTCGGCGGCGTGCTCGGCGATGTAGCCGGCCCAGCGCGCCGGGTAGCGGGTGAAGCGGTTCGTGAAGATCGCGGGCTTGACCACGCAATCGACCTCGGGGATGAACGAGATCAGGAACACCACGTCGAGCAGGCTCGGATGATTGGCCACGATCAGCCGGCCGGGCTGGCGCAGGCGCTCGCCGCCATGCAGCTCCCAGGTGAGGATGCCCATGCTTTTCATGAACCAGATGAACAGACGCCAGGAGTGGTGCATCAGCGCCTGGGTCCGGCGCTTCTGGCTCGCGGCATCCCGCGAGATCAACGCGGCCAGCGGAAACAGCGTCACCGACATCACGAGGCCGCCGAGCCCGAACGTCGCGAAGGAGATGCCGGTCGCCAGCACGCGCCAGCCGTGACCGAGGCGCTGGCCCAGCGTCTTCACCGTCGCTCGGGCATCGTGTAGCTGCCCTCGACCTCCACCAGGAGCTCGCGTCGGCAGATGTCGCCCTCCAGGATCAAAAGCGGCGCGCCGGCAGGGAAATGCTGCGGCAGAAGTGGCTGCAGCCCTTGCAGGAGCGAGCGGTCGCGCACGTACAGCTTCAGGCCTTCGATGCTGACGTCGCTGGCGGGCGCGCTGGCAAAGTGCAGGGCGATGGCGTTGCCGATCAGTGAGCGGATGTTGGTCTTGAGCTCCGACAGCTGGGCCGGTGCGTCGTCCAGGTGCCGGCTCTCGTGGCCGACGATGCTGGCGGTGCCCGACACGAGCAGCTGCGCGCGATCGGCCCAGTGCTTGAGCGTCGCGCGCGAGAAGCTCGGGCTCACCGGCCCATGCTCGCGCGGATACCGAAAGGCGCTCACCTGACGCGGGTTCTCCACCTGCAGCCCCGGCGATCGGCCGGCCAGGAAATAGATCAGCAGGCCCTGGCCGTGCGTGCCGATCACCGTGGCGGCAGGCAGGTTGTTCTCGAACCCCGGCTTGAGCGACATGGCCCGATGCCGCCCCACGCAGAACTGCCGGTAGCGCTCCTGATCGGCAGCGCCGCGATGGATGTCGGCCAGGAAATTCCACACCCGCAGCCAGCAGGGATAGCCGAACTTCTGCATCAGCTGATCGATGCGCACGTAGGCGCGGAAGGCCGCGTGATCGGGGTGCGCCAGCGCGGCCTCGTCGAGACGCAGCTGGCCGAACAGCACCTCGCCGTTGTGGGCATAGCCCATGCCGTCGTGCCAGCCGTGATGCACCGGCGCTTCCGACAGCCACTGCTCGGCCAATGGCGTCTGCTGCAATTGCGCCAGCGGCACCACGACTTCACGCGGGTCCCCGCCGGCCGCGGCGACTTGCAGGTCGAAGCGCACCAGCGCGAGCGTGCGTTCCTGCAGTCGCGCCTCTGCCGCCGGGGGGAACTGCGCGCGGTAAGGGCAAACGGGCAGAGAAGGGATCGTCAGCGCCATGCGCTGTGCGGGAGTCGATGCGTTTTCGGGATAGTATTGTAAAGGCATCGGCCCGCGGTTCCTCGCGGGCAAACCGACGAAGGACTGCTAAAGATGTCCGCACAGACCGCGGAAGAATCCGCCATGGCGCAGCTGCTCGTGCAGGCGCTCAATCTCGACGGCGTGAATCCGGCCGGCATCGCGCCCGACGCCGCGCTCTTCGGCCAGTCGGCCGGCAGCCTTGGGCTTGATTCCATCGATGCGCTGGAGATCGCGCTGGCGATCAGCCAGAAATACGGCGTGGAGCTGCGCTCCGAGGACGAGGCCACCAAGCAGGGATTCGGCTCCCTGCGCAAGCTGACTGCGCTCGTACCGATCCAAGCGACCTTCGTAACGCCTGCCGCCCGGGGGCGGTTCCATGCCGCTGCTGATCATCGCCTATCCCTTGCTGTCCCACCTTGCGACGGTGCGGCACGACCTGTGGCTGCAGTGGGCGGCCCTGGTGTGCCTGGCCGCGGTGCCTCTTTTCCAGGCCATGCGCCGCGGGCGCGCCGTCGCCTGGTTCGGCTGGCTCGCGATCGCCGGCCTGCTGTATCTGCTGGTATTCGCGGGCGGCGGCCAATACGCGTTGTACGTACCGCCGGTCCTGCTGCCTGCCGCGATGGGCATGCTGTTCGGCGAATCCCTGCTGCCGGGGCGCACGCCCTTGATCACGCGCGTAGCGCGCGCCGCCCGCGGCGGCTCGCTGCCGCCGGAGCTGGCCGGCTACACCCGCCGCGTCACCGTCCTGTGGACCGGCCTGCTTCTGGGGTTGGCGCTGGTTTCCGCGGCGCTGGCGCTGTGGGCGCCGCTGCACGCCTGGTCGCTGTTCACCAACCTCATCAGCTACCTCATCCTGGGCGCGGTGTTCCCGCTGGAGTACGCTTGGCGACGCTGGCACCACCGCCAGTTCGATCATCCGGGCTTCTGGGATTACCTCAAGCTCGTAGCACGCACCAACTACCGCAGGGTCTGAGACTCCATGCTGCCGCTGATTGACGACTTCAGGTCCGGTGCCCCGATCGTCCGCCGCGGCGAGCTGGTGGTGACGCAAGCCCAGTTCCTGGGACAGGCGCGCATGCTCGCGCAGCGGCTGCCACCGGGCGGCCACGCGATCAATCTGTGCGAGGACCGTTACGCCTTCAGCGTGGCCTTCTGCGCGGCGCTCCTGCGCGGACAGGTGAACCTGCTGCCCAACAACGTCAGCGCCGGCGCGATCGCCGAGCTGCTGCTCGGGTATCCGGGCAGCTACGTGCTGTCCGATCAGCCATCGCCCGTGCCGGGCGCGCCCTATCGCGCCGTTCTGATCGATCCGACCGCGCCGCCAGAGCCGGAGGCCAGGATCCTGATTCCGCCCGAGCAGCTGGCGGCGATCGCGTTCACGTCCGGTACCACCGGCACGCCCGCGCCGCACCCGAAAAGCTTCGGCACGCTGGTGGCCGCCGCGGAACTCTCGCGGGCGATGCTCATGCCGCACGTCGCACACGCGCAGCTGGTCGCGACCGTGCCGCCGCAGCACATGTACGGCCTGGAGTTCAGCGTCTTCTGGCCGCTGGTCTGCGGCTTCATCGCCAACGCCGGCAAGCCGTTCTTCCCCGCAGACCTGCGCGAGACCTTGTACGCGACGCCGGGTCCGCGCGTGCTGATCACCACGCCGGTGCACCTGCGCGCCTGCTTCGATGCCGGGCTGCGCTTCCCCGACATGCAGGTGATCATCTCGGCGACCGCGCCGCTGCCGCGCGAGTGGGCACGTCGCGCCGAAGGCCTGTTCAAGACCACGGTGATCGAGATCTACGGCTGCACCGAGGGCGGCAGCCTTGCCAGCCGCCGAACCGCCGAGACCGACGTGTGGACGCTGCACCAGGGCCTGGGCTTCGCGGGCAACACGATCACCGCACCGCACTACCCGAAGCCCATCGAGCTGCAGGACGAGCTGCAGGCGGTGACCGGCTCGCAGTTCCGCCTGACCGGACGCAGCGGCGACATGATCAAGGTCGGCGGCAAGCGGGCGTCCGTCGCGGATCTCACCTACAAGCTGCTGGCCATCCCCGGCGTCGTCGACGGCATCGTGTTCCTCCCTGAAGGCGCCGAGCGTCCGGCCGCGCTGGTGGTGGCGCCCGACATGAGCGACAAGGTGATCCTGGCGCAGTTCGCGCGCGAGGTGGATCCGCTGTTCCTGCCGCGGCCGCTGCGGATGGTGCCGCGCCTGCCGCGCGACGCGCTGGGCAAGCTCTCGATGGAGAGCCTGGTGGAGATGCTGCGTGCGTGAGGCCAGTCGGGCGGCGGTCGTGCCCGGCGATCATCCCTGCCTTGCAGGTCACTTCCCGGGTCGGCCTCTGGTGCCTGGCGTGCTGATCCTGGAGCTCGTCGCCAAGGCCGCGCGCGACGCGATCGGCCCGCTGCGCGTGACGAGCGTGCGCGCCGCTAAATTCCTGGCGCCGCTGGCGCCCGGTCAGAGCGTGCAGATCCACCTGGACTGGGCCGAGGCGCAAGTGCGTTTCCGCTGCGAATGCGACGGGCGCACGATCGCGCAGGGCACGCTCGGCTACACATGAGCGCGCGGTGGGACCAGATGCGCGAGCGCGGCGGCCTGTTCTGGCTGCTCGCCCTGCTTTTCATCTCGCGCCTGCTCGGACGCGGCATCGCCCGCGCCGTGCTGATCTTCGTCGTCGGCTACTTCCTGATCGCCGGGCGGCAGGCGTATCGGGCCTCCCAGCAATTCCTCGCCCTGGCGCTGGGCCGTGCGCCCGGCTGGCGCGACAGCTATCGCCACTTCTACGCTTTCGCCGCGACGGCGCTGGACCGCTTCTTCCTGCTCGGGGGCAAGGGCAACAGGCTCGACGTCGAGGTGCACCGGCCGCCCGAGGTGGAAGCGCGCGCAAGGGCCGGCGGGTGCATCGTCATCGTCTCGCACCTGGGCAGCTTCGAGGTGATGCGCGTGCCGGGCCTGACCGTACGCGAGCTGCCGCTGCGCGTGCTGCTGGACCGGGCGCAGAACCCGGTGTTCACGAGGCTGCTGGAGCGCATCAACCCGCGCTTCTCGCAGAGCGTGATTGACGCCTCCGAGCGCGGACCGGCGCTGGTCCTGAAGCTGCGCGAGGCGCTAGCCGAGGAGGCGATGGTCTGCCTCATGGCCGATCGCGCCCGCGCCGGCGAACGGTCGTTGCCCGTGCAATTCCTTGGACGCACCGCGCATCTGCCCGCCGGTCCCTGGGTGCTGGCAGCCGCGCTGCAGGTGCCGGTGATCCTCGCCTTCGGCCTCTACCGCGGCGGTGCGCGCTACGAGCTGCACTTCGAGCTGTTCTCCGAGCGCATCGAGGCGTCGCGCGCGCAACGCGACGCCGTCCTGCGGGAATGCGCGCAGCGTTACGCCGACCGGCTCGAGCATTACGCGCGGCTGGCTCCGTACAATTGGTTCAACTTCTACGATTTCTGGGCCGATGACACCGCTGGGCATTCCTAAGTACACGCTGACCACCGCGCTCGGCTGCGGCGTCGAGGCGCAGTTCGACGCGCTGGCGGCGGGGCGCAGCGGATTGCAGCAGAAGCGCTTCGAGACCTGCGCGCTGACGTGCTGGATCGGCGAGGTGGAGCACCTGGATCGGCCGCTGCCGCCGGAGCTCGTTGAGTGGGAATGCCGCAACAACCGCCTGGCGTGGCTGGCGCTGCAGCAGGACGAATTCCTGGACGCGGTCGACGGGCTGCGCGCGCTCCATGGCGCTGCGCGCGTGGGCGTGTTCGTCGGCACCTCGACCGCGGGAGTGCATTCCACCGAGCTTGCGTATCGCGCACGTGACGCGGCCGGCGCGCTGCCGGACTGGTTCAATTACCGCACGACGCAGAACTGCTTCTCGCCGGCGGATTTCGTGCGGCAGGTGTTGCGGCTCGAGGGCCCGGCGCTCGCCGTAGCCACGGCCTGCTCGTCCAGCGCCAAGGTGTTCGGCTGCGCGCAGCGCGCCATCGCTGCGGGTCTGTGCGACGCGGCGATCGTCGGCGGCGTGGACAGCCTGTGCCTGACGACGCTCTACGGATTCAACTCGCTGCAGCTGATCTCGCCGGACGTATGCCGGCCGGCCGATGCCAATCGTCGCGGCCTTTCGATCGGCGAGGCAGCAGGCTTCGCGATCCTGGACGAGGCGAGCGCCGGGGCACTGGCGTTGCTGGGTTTCGGCGAGTCCTCCGATGCGCATCACATGTCGGCGCCGCATCCGCAGGGCGAGGGCGCGGCGAGCGCCATGCGGGGAGCGCTGCAACGCGCGGGCATCGGCGTCGGCGACGTGGACTACATCAACCTGCACGGGACCGCGACGCCGGCCAACGATGCCGCCGAGGACCATGCGGTCTTCGATCTCTTCGGAGCTGCCACGCCGTGCAGCTCGACCAAGGGGTGGACCGGGCACACGCTCGGCGCAGCTGCGATCACCGAAGCGGTCTTCTCGCTGCTCTGCATCGAGCGAGGCTTCATGCCACAGAGCCTCAACACGCAGACGCCCGATCCGGCGTTGCGCGCGCAGGTGCTGCTGCAGCCTCAGCGCAAGCGCGTCGATCGCGTGCTGTCGAATTCCTTCGGGTTCGGCGGCAACAACTGCAGCCTGCTGTTCGGTCGCCTGTGAACCTCTTCGTCGAAGCGGTCGGTTTCGCCGCTCCGGGCATGGAAACCTGGAACTCCGCCGCGCCCGTGTTGCGCGCCGAGGTACCTGTACGAAGCGGCAGAGCTGACGGTGTACCAGCCAAGCCTGCTGCCGCCGAACGAGCGACGTCGCGCCGCACCGGCCGTGCGGCTCGCCTTTCGCGTGGCCGAGGACGCGATCGGCCGCTCGTCGTTCAAGCCGTCGGCGCTCGCCAGCGTGTTTGCCACGTCCGAAGGCGACACCAGCATCCTGCATCGTCTGTGCACGGCCCTGGCCGAAGCGCAGCGCGCCGTCTCGCCGACCGACTTCCACAACTCGGTGCACAACGCGGCGGCCGGTTACTGGGGCATCGCCGCTGGCGCCAAGCGTCCGTCGACCAGCCTCTCGGCGTTCGACGACACGTTCTCTGCGGGCCTGATCGAAGCGGCGACGCTGACGCGCGCCGAAAGCGAGCCGGTGCTCCTGGTCTGCTACGACGTGGTGCCGCCGCCGCCGCTGTTTGCGACGCGGCCGATCGCGCATCCGCTCGGCGTGGCGCTGGTGCTGGCCGCGGAGCGCGGCGCTACGGCCGCGACCGCGCTGCGCATCAAGGCGACTGGCGCCGACGAAACGCAGATGGAGGACGCCGCGCTCGAGCGATTGCGCCGGAGCAATCCCGCCGGCCGCGCGCTGCCGCTGCTGCAGCTTCTCGCGCGCGGCAAGCCCGGCGCCGTCGTCATCGGCGGTGTCGGCCGACAGCGCTGGCAGCTCGACGCCGGATGATCGGGCAGGATCAGATCCGCAAGCTCGTGCCGCACGCAGGCAGCATGTGCCTGCTGGAAGCCGTCGAGGAATGGAGCGACGACGCCATCACCTGTTCCACGACGACACATCGTCGCGTCGATCATCCCTTGCGTCGCGACGGCGAGCTCGCGGCCTTGCACCTGATCGAGTACGGCGCGCAGGCCGCCGCGGTGCATGGCGGTCTCCTGGCGCAGCGCGAAGGTGCGTCCGCGGCGAGGCCGGGGATGCTGACCGCGCTACGCGACTGCCAGCTCTACGTGGCGCGCGTGGACGACGTGGAGGCGCCGCTGACGGTGCGGGCGCGAAAGCTCATCGCCAATGCGGACGGCTCGATGTACCAGTTCGAGATCAGCGCGGCGGGCGTGAAGCTGGCCGAGGGCCGCGTGTCCGTGCTGACGCCGAAAGAAGGCCCGTGACTACGGGCTTTCGGTCTTCGGGTTGACCTTCTTGAGCTCGGTGAAGAACCGGCGGATCGCATTCTCCAGCTCCGCGCGCGACTTCTCGGGCGTGCCGATGCCGAATTCCTCGCTGGTGTAGATCACGAACCAGCCCGCGACGGGATACGGCTCGTGGTCGCGGCCGTCGAACAGCTTGCGCAGCTCGATGCGGTGGTTGTAGAGGATCTCGGCGCTGTTGGAGCGATTGCGCGCCTCGGAGATCACGTGCACGTGGATCTGGTCGCTGTCCGGGACGTTGTGGCCGACCTGGTCGCCGATCTTGTGGACCAGGTCCGCAAGCTCCTGCACGCTGACCGCGCTGTTCTCGGACTTGGCGCGCAGCTCGTAGGCCTGGGCGCCACCGGCGAAGGCCATCAGGAACAGCAGTGCGGACGCGGTGCGAATCATGTGTCTCTCTCCCCGGAATGCATCGATCTTCGTCCCTATCTTACTTGAGCAAATCCTCGATCGCCGCCCGCTCCTCGCGCAGCTCCTTGTCGGTGGCGTCCATGCGCTCGCGCGAGAAGGCGTCGACCGACAGGCCCTGGACGATCTGGTACTTGCCGCCCGCGCAGACGCAGGGATAGCCGTAGACCACGCCCGGCTTGATCCCGTAGGAGCCGTCCGAGGGCACGCCCATGCTGGTCCACTTGCCGCCGGTCCCCAGCGCCCAGTCGCGCATGTGGTCGACCGCGGCCGAGGCCGCCGAAGCCGCAGACGACGCGCCACGCGCCTTGATGATGGCCGCGCCGCGCTGCTGCACGGTGGGGATGAAGTCCTTCTCGATCCAGCTCTGGTCGACCAGCGTCTTCGCCGGCTTGCCCTTGACCGTGCAGTGAGAAATGTCCGGGTACTGCGTGGAGCTGTGATTGCCCCAGATCGTCATCTTGTCGATGTCGGTCGTGTGGCTGCCGGTCTTGGCCGCCAGCTGCGACAGCGCGCGGTTGTGATCCAGGCGAACCATCGCGGTGAACTGCTTGGCATCCAGCTTCTTGGCGTTGCTCGCAGCGATGAGCGCGTTGGTGTTGGCCGGGTTGCCGACCACCAGGACCTTCACGTCGCGCGACGCTTTTTCCGACAGCGCCTTGCCCTGCACCGAGAAGATCGCGGCGTTGGCGGTGAGCAGATCCTTGCGCTCCATGCCGGGGCCGCGCGGGCGGGCGCCGACCAGCAGCGCGTAGTCGGTGCCGTCGAAGGCTTCCTCGGGCTTGGCGCTGGCGACCACGCCGGCGACGGTCGGGAAGGCGCAGTCGTCGATCTCCATCACCGTGCCCTTGAGCTTCTCGAGCATGTCGGGGATGTCGAGCAGCTGCAGGATCACCGGCTGATCCGGCCCCAGCATCGATCCGGAGGCGACGCGGAAGATCAGCGAGTAGGCGATCTGGCCGGCGGCGCCGGTGATCGCGACACGGACGGGCTTTTTCACTGCGTGACTCCGTGGGGTGGCAATTCGAGGCGCGGATTATAGCGGCCGTGCAGTTGAACACACCCGCCTGGCCGGGCACTATCGCAGGCATCTACCCCGAGGAACCGCCATGACCCGTGCCTTCAAAGCGCTGCTCCTGTGCCTGCCGCTGGTGCTGGTTGCATGCGACGACGACGACGAGACCGCGCCGCCGGCGAACAACGGCAACAACGGCGGCAACGTGCCCGGACCGGCCAGCATCGTCGCCATCGAGGACCTGAGCCTGCTGCAGTTCTCGGTCAACAGTCCCGGGGTCATCCAGGCGGAGCGCATCATCAACGGTCACGTCGACGACGGCTCGCCCTTCGTCATCGGCATGGACTTCCGCCCGTCCACCGGCGCGCTCTACGTACTGTTCAGCGACAACCGCCTGTACACGGTGAACACCAGCACCGGCGCGGCCACCGAGGTTGCGCAGCTCGACGTCGGCGGCTCGCAGATCCGCACGATCAACTTCGACCCGACCCGCGACCGTCTGCGCGTGCTCACCGCCCAGGACGAGAGCTTCGACTTCTTCCCGGACGGCACGCTCGCCGGCCAGGACAGCCACCTGTCGTACGCCAGCGGCGATCCGCACGCATCGGAGACGCCGACCATCGACGCGGTCTCCTTCCCCGGTGGCGCCGGCGCGCAGACCACGACCGCTTACGGCATCGACAGCACCATCGACAGCCTGGTCACCATCGGCAGCGTCAATGGCACGCCGACCAGCCAGGACTCCGGCCAGGTCTTCACCGTCGCCGAGCTGTCGCGTTCCGTAGGCGGCGCCGGCGCGCCGCCGTTCGACATCGAGACCGTCGGCGTCAGCCCGTCGGGCTATCTCACCGATTCGGATGGCACCGAAACACATCTCTTCCGCGTCAATCTCAGCACCGGGCTGCTCACGGACCTGGGGGAGGTCGGCGTCGACCGGCGCATCCAGGCGCTGTCGGTGGTGCCCGGCACCGCCGGTGGCGGCAGCACCAACAACCCGCCACCACCGCCGACAGGCGTGGGCGGTGACGAGCTGTGCACGACACCGATCAATGGCCTCGGCACCACCGTCGAAGTGGGCTTGCCCAACCCGCAGTGCCTGGGCTGCACGGTGCAGAACGCCAATCACCTGGTCGACACCGACCTCGAGAATTTCGCGCGCTTCGATTATTCGGTTGCCGTGCTGCTCGGCGGAATCGCGGTCCAGGTGCACGCGCCGCCCGGCGTGATCTATCCGGCGGGCCGCGTTGCCGGCGGCACGTTCTCCTTCCCGGGCGTGGACCTGCTCGAGGCCACGGTCGCGCCGGACCTCACCATCACCACCTTTCTCGAAGGCGAGGAGCAGGAAACCACGACGCTCGGCGGCGATACGATCATCCTGGACATCGCCGGCAACGTCGTGAACTCCGACAAGTTCTTCGCGGGCCTGCTGACCACGCTGCCGTTCGACACCGTGGAGATCTTCCCCAGCGACGGCGTCGTCGGTGCGCTGACGCAGCTGCAGATGTTCTCCGCCTGCGCGGGTGCGGTGGACGAAGGCGCATTCCCCTAAACGTTCAGCGTTGCCTAAAAAACCCCGGAGCGATCCGGGGTTTTTTTTGCCCGGTGATCGCGCGATGAGCCGCTTCGGCCGCGGATTTCGTTTGTCTTGGTAATCGGCAGAAAACCGCGCGGCGGTTCTCTCCGATGGGGATCACTCGTCAACCGTTTACTTGGGGAAAGAAAATGTCGCATCGATCGCTCTTCGGGGCCTTGAAGGCCTGCTTGTCCGCCGCAGGGGTGCTGGCGGGTCTGGGGTTCACGACGCCGGCAATCGCCGAGACGCACATCAACGCGGTCTATGCGGATCGGGCGGGCCGCGTGCTTTACATCGACGGCGCAGAGTTCATCAACGGCCTGCTCGCGAGCGAACGGCCGTACGTCGAATTGAACGGCACGCCGCTGGTGCTGCGCGGCAGCCCGACCGACCATCATCTGGAGGCGACGCTACCCGCCGGGCTGGCTGACGGCGAATACCAGGTGTTCGTCTCGCGCCTGAACATCCTGAATGCGCTGCTGCTGCCGCCGCACTCGATCGGGCTGCTGCAAACCGGGCGCACTGCGAGCTACTCGCTGTCGCTGGTGACGCCCACACCCGGACCGCAGGGCCCCGTCGGTCCTGCGGGTCCGATCGGACCCACTGGTGCCAAGGGTGCCACCGGCGCCACGGGTCCCGCTGGTGCGACCGGCGCCACTGGTCCAACCGGTCCGGTAGGGCCAATCGGCCCGATGGGTCCACAGGGTGTCGCGGGCGCCACCGGTCCCAAGGGTGATACGGGCGCGGCTGGAGCTACTGGAGCCACTGGCGCAACGGGTGCGACCGGCGCAACGGGACCCAAGGGCGCCGACGGCGTGTTCGTGAACACATTCCGCGGTGCCTTCGTCGCAACGCAGAGCTACCCCAAAGGAGATCTGACGACGTCCGGTGGCTCGACCTGGATGTGCAATGTCGCGACCTGCGCTGCGAGTGCTGCGCCGGCCTCGCCCAACTGGGTGATCGTTGCGAAGGTCGGCAACACGGGAGCCGCGGGCGCGACCGGCGCTGCTGGTCCTGCTGGTGCAACGGGTGCAACCGGCGCGACAGGGCCCGCTGGTCCCCAAGGTGCGAAGGGAGACACGGGTGCCGCCGGAGCAACCGGAGCAACGGGCGCAGTCGGCCCGGCCGGACCCAAAGGCGATACGGGTGCACAAGGCCCGCAGGGCATTGCTGGCGCAACGGGCCCGGCCGGACCCAAAGGCGACACGGGTGCACAAGGTCCGCAGGGCGTGGCTGGTGCTACCGGCGCGACCGGAGCCACAGGTTCCACGGGAGCCACCGGTGCGACTGGACCGCAGGGACCCAAGGGAGACAAAGGCGACAAGGGTGATGCGGGTGCGACTGGTACGACGGGCGCGACGGGTCCGGCCGGTGCAACTGGCCCGCAAGGACCGATCGGTCCTCAGGGACCGGCGGCGAGTGTCGCCAACGAATGGCATCGCACCGGGAATGCTGGAACAGTCGCCAGCGATTTCCTCGGCACGACCGATGACACCGCGCTGGATCTGCGCGTCAACAGTCGCCGCGCGCTTCGAATTGTTCCGCACGATGCGGGGCCGAGCCTCATCGGCGGCTATTTCGGTAATACCATGGACCCGGCGAGCATCGGCTCGCTGATTGGCGGCGGCGGCAGTCCTTCTGAGCCGCAGACTCTCGCAGGTAACTGGGCGACCATCGGAGGCGGAAAGGACAACCGCGTTGAAGCCGACTACGCCACGGTGAGCGGCGGTCGCCACAACGTGACGGAAGAGTCCTACGCCACGATCGCCGGCGGCAAGGACAATCTCACGGGCCGCCAGGGCGCCTCGATCGGTGGCGGCGAGAACAACATCGCGCGAGGTGAATACTCGGCGATCGCCGGCGGCATCGGGAACCTCGCGCTTGACGGCGAACGCGCGGCAACGATTGGTGGCGGCGAACTCAACCGCGTGTACTCTGCACATGGGACCGTCGGCGGCGGCGAGAACAACACGGCCGGACTGATCAATATCACCGGGCATGAGTTCGCCGCCGTCGCCGGCGGCAAGGACAACGAAGCAAGCGGCAAGTACGCCAGTATCGGCGGCGGGTACGCAAACAAGGCGGCGGGTACAGGCGACCTCATTGCAGGAGGCAGCCACAATGCGACCGACGGTTTCTACGCCACCATCGGCGGCGGTGAAGGCAACGTCGCCAGCGAGCAGAGGAGCGTCATTGGCGGTGGCTGGGTCAATGTGGCAACCGGCCGATTCTCGACGGTCGGCGGCGGAGACTCAAACAATGCCGGTGGTGTGGCTGCGACGGTGCCAGGCGGCGAGGGCAACCAGGCGCTAGGGGACTACAGCCTAGCTGCCGGCCGCTACGCCAAGCTGGGGAACGGTGCCGACGGCACGTTCATGTGGGCGGACTCCACGAACGCCGACTTCGCTGGCAACTCTCCCGACCGCTTCCTCGTTCGCGCCTCCGGCGGCAGCTTCTTCTTCTCGGCGCCAGATCTGTCGACCGGCGTGCGGCTGAATCCCGGCTCTGGTGCCTGGTCGTCGGTGAGCGATCGCAACAAGAAGGCCAACTTCGCCGAGGTCGATGGGCGCGACGTGCTGGAGAAAGTCGCGCACATGTCGATCACGACCTGGAACTACAAGGCGCAGGACAAGGCGGTTCGCCACATAGGGCCGATGGCACAGGACTTCAGCGCCGCGTTCGGCGTTGGCGAAGACGACGTGTCGATCACCACGATCGACGCCGACGGCGTGGCGCTCGCCGCGATCCAGGGCCTCTATCAGTTGCTGCTGGAGAAGAATGCCGAAATCGAGAAGATCAAGGCGGCGATGGCAACGCGCGATGCCGAGCTGCGAGCGGTGAAGGCCACGCAGGACGAGCTGATGCGCGCGATGAGGAACCAACGCGCCCTGCTGAAGACGCGCCACGCGCGCTAGCAGGCCCAGAGCCTAGCCCGGATGTTTGGGCCGGCATTCGGGCACTCGGCGCAAATACGGCCCACCAACCCCGGAGGCGACTCCGGGGTTTTTTATTCCGCGATTGCGCAGCGCTCCGGCGCCGGAGTCGCAGCGACGAGCTCGTTGCCTTCGAGCTTCCAGGGGATCTTGCAGGCGACGATCTGCGCGACCTGTTCCGCCGGGCGATGCTCCAGCCGCGCATCCCAGAGTTTCGCGTGGCGCTCCAGCCGGCCAAACGTCAGGGCGCGGTCACCATTCGTGTTGAGCACCGCGCCGCGCACGGCGTCGGTGTGACCTCCCAATATTCCGAGCGAGGTGCCGGTGGCGGCGTCCCACACGCGCGCCGCACGATCGTCGCTGGCGGAGATCAGCAGCCGTCCGTCGCTGCTGAATTGCAGCTGCCGGATCGACTCGGCATGCCCCGGCAGCTCCAGCGAGACATCGCTCGACAGATCGCGCACCACGATCAAGCCGGTGGTGTCGCCCAGTGCCAGCCTGTGGGCGTCGACATCGAACGCCAGTGCGGTGATCGGGCCGAGGCGAGTTGCCCCCTGCTCGACGACTGAGTTCTGGTCCGTGCCGGCAGCCCGCACACGCCAGACAGCGACCTCGCCCCCTTCGCCCGCGATCGCAACGCTTTGCGTTCCGGCGTGCACCGCGACCGCCTCTATGCCACTGGCCGTGCGGTCCAGCGTCCCCACGAGCTCGCCGCTGCCGGCCCGATGCAGGCGCGCTGCGCCGGATTTCCCCCACGTCAGCACGATGTCACCGAGCCAGGCCGCACCGGACACAGGCGATGCAGATTCTCCGAACTCGTGCAGGCGCTGGCCGGTAGTAACGTCCCAGACCCGCGCCCGTCCAGCCGCGGTCGTCAGCAGCCGCGTGCCGTCGGCGGAATACGCGAGCGAGAACGTGGGCGCCATCGGTGCCGTCTCGGGCGCGTCGGTCGCCTGCCATCGACGCCGTTCGCGGCCGTCGTCCAGGCTCCAGATGATCACCAGGCCGTCCGCGTCGATTGTCGCAGCGTCGTGTCCGTCGGGTGCGGGGCTGCCGTGCATCACCGACGCCTTGTGTCCTTCCAGATCCTTCAGCCGCTCGCCCGTGTCGGCGCTCCACCAGCGCACGCGCTGATCGCGCGCGCCAGTGAGCACGCGGTTTCCCGACGCGTCGAATGCCGCGAACACGACCTCCGGCGCCTCCAGCGGAATCAACGCATCGTCGTGCTGCAGCAATGACACCGGTCGGCGCAGGCGGGCCACCGACCAGAAATTGGCGCGGCCGTCCTGTCCGAGCGTGACGATCTGCTTGCCATCGGGCGTGAAGATGGCGCGGCCCACGGCGCCGGCGTGCGCGTCGAGCGAGTGGGCGAGCTCGCGCTGGCCCAGATCCCAAAGGGCCGGGCCGAAGCGCCCGCTCACCGTGAGCAGCTGCGTGCCATCCGGCGAAAGCCGTCCATCGAAGCGATAGCCGCTGGGTGCATCGCTCGCAAGAATCTGTCGGCCGGCGCGCGCATCCCACACCTTGAAGCCGTCGCCGCCCATCGTCAGCCAGCGGCTGCCGTCGGCCGAGCGCGAGATGGCGGGCGCATACATCGCGTGACTGCCCAGCGCGTCTACCGGAGAGCCGGTCTGGCTGTCCCACACCTTGAAGACGCCGTTCTCGCCCATGGTGAAGACCAGCCGGCCGTCGGCGCCGAAGTAGGCCGAGGTGGGCGTTCCCGGATTGGGATGGATGGTGAGACGCGGCTTGTAGTCCGCCGCGCTCCAGACCGTCACGTCGCCGGGGCCTTCACCGCCGGTGACGATGAGCGATCCGTCCGGGCTGAACCCCGGCGTGCTGGTGCCGCCGGGCGTGGTCAGCTGGCGCAGCGCCTTGCCCGATTCCACGTCCCACACGTGGTCCATGAAAACCTCGCCGGAGCCTTCCGCGGGCTGCGTCGTCGTCAGCAAGCGTCGGCTGTCCGGCGCGAAGACCTGGTTGACGTCCGGCCAGATGAAGCCGCGAACGCTGTGGAGCAGGCGTCCATCATGCGCGTCCCATACGCTGGTCCCCGATGTGTGATCGAGCGGCGCGCCCTTCGTGAAGGTCATCGCGATGCGCCGTCCATCGGGAGAGAAGCGCGGCGCCGGATAGACGTCGCCGGGAACGTCCTGCAACGTGACCAGGAGCTTGCGGCTGGCGACGTCCCAGATTTCTCCGCGGCCGTCGGTCATCGTCAGCAGCCTGGCGCCGTCAGCGTCGAACACGCCGCCGGAAAACGGCTTGTCGTGAACGATCGGCCGCGCGTCGAGTGCGTCTGCCGGTTGCATGGCGCGCGCGAGCCACCAGCGCAAGCCGGTCGTGTCGTAACCCTGGCTGTACGCCTCGCTGAGGTAGACCGCCGCGCGCGCCGGGTGCTGATCGGCCAGCTCCTGACGACCCTGCCGGACCAGACGCTCGAGGCGCGAGGTCTGCTCCGCCTCCGCCGCACGCTGCTTCCAGACGACGCCCGTCGCTAGCGCAACGAGCAGTCCGGTGCCGGCAGCAGCGGCGACGATGCGCAGCCGATGTCGCCTCACGAACTTGGCGACTTGCTGCCTCGCCGAGGTTCCGCGCGCGCGCACCGGTTCCAGCTCCAGGTGACGGCGCACGTCGTCGGCGAGAGCAGGGACCGTCGCGTAACGCTCTGCCGTTGATTTGCGCAGCGCCTGCGCCACGATGTGATCGAGGTCGCCACGCAGCCGGCGGCGCAGTCGAGGTGGCTTCGTGTTGCGGCGATCGGCAAGATCGGCCGTTCGCGAAGATCCGTCGTCGACACGCGTACTGGGCAACGCCGGCTCCAGGTCCAGCACAGCCTGCTCTATGCGCGCGACCGGCTGCGCCTCGTCGCCGTACGGCGAGCGACCGGTGAGCAGCCGGTACAACAGCACGCCCAGCGAATAGACGTCGGTGGCCACGGTCACCGGCTGGCCGAGAATCTGCTCGGGCGCGGAGTACTCCGGCGTGAGCGCGCGGCCGCCGAGCCGCGTGAGCTCGGTCTGGTCGCCGAGGCCCGAGCTCTCCACCAGCTTGGCGATCCCGAAATCCAGCAGTTTCACCTCGCCTTCGGGCGTGACCAGGATGTTGGAAGGCTTGAGGTCGCGGTGCACCACGAGATGCGCGTGCGAATGGGCGACGGCGTCGCAGACCCGCAGGAACAGGCGCAGTCGCGCGTCGATGTCCGCGCGTTGCTCGTCGCACCAACGGTCCAGATGCAGGCCGTCGACGTATTCGATGGCCAGGTAGAGTGCGTCGGCGGGCGCCACGCCCGCATCCAGGAGCCTGGCGACGTTGGGATGCGTGAGCTGGCCGAGGATCCGGCCCTCGCGCACGAAGCGATCGCGCAGCGACGGATGCGTCAGGTGCGCGTGCATGAGCTTGAGGGCCACCGGCGTCTCGAACAGGCCATCGGCGCGGCGCGCCAGCCAGACCTCGCCCATGCCGCCACTGCCGAGCGCGCGCACTAGGCGATATGGGCCAATCGTTGCGTCGGGTTCGCGCGTGGTCAGGCTCGAGCGTTCGAAGCCGGCAGCATCCGCCGCAACGCCGCCGAGGAACTGGGCTGCTTCAGCTTCGCCGCCGGCCTTCGCCAGCCTGGCTACGTACGCATGCAGCTCCGGGCGCGAATGCGCCAGCTGCTCGAGCTCCCATGCGCGCGTGCCATCGTCCAGCGCCTGCAGGCGCTCGAAGATCTCAAAAGCCTCGCGCCAGAGCAGCGTGCGCTCGGCCATCGCCTAGTTCCTTAGCGCGTCGTACAGGAACGCGCGCGCCCTTTCCCAGTCGCGCTTGATCGTTGCGGGTGACAGGTCCATGACCTGCGCCGTCTCTTCCACCGACAGGCCGCCGAAGTAGCGCAGCTCCGCGACGCGGCAGCAGCGCTCGTCGATCTTCTTCAGGTCGTGCATCGCCTCGTCCAGCGCGACGACGTCCGGGTCCCGCATCAGGCCGCCGAGGTCCTGCGTCTGCAGCGTCACCTTGGTCTCGCCGGCGCCGCGCTTGGCGGCGCGCTTCTCGCGCACGCAGTCCACGATCACGCTGCGCATGATGTTGGCGGCATAGCCGAAGAACATCTGGCGGTTCTCCACCACCGGCAGCTCGCCAAGACGGGACAGGCGCAGATAGGCCTCGTTTACCAGCACCGTGGGGCTGAGCAGCGTGATCGGCTCGAAGCCGCGCAGTCGCGCACGCGCGAGCTTGTGCAATTCGCCGTAGATGCGTTTGAACAGCGCCTCCTCGGCGCCGGCCTTGCCGGCGCGGGCTTCCGCCAACAGCGCTGTGATGTCCCCCATCGCCGCACCCCTGATGTGCAGTCGACTGATTGTGCGCTAGCTGGTCTTCACCCGCACCACCGCCTGCTTCCAGCCGTCGTAGAACTTGTTGGCCTTGCTGGCTGGCCACGCCGGCACGAACCGGCGCTCGACGCCCCAGAGCTTGGCGATCTCGTCGAGCGAGCCGTAGACGCCGCTGGCAAGGCCGGCGAGGAAGGCGGCGCCGAGCGCGGTGGTTTCCACCGTCTGCGGACGCACCACGCGGATTTGCAGGATGTCGGCGAGGCACTGCGTGAGCCAGTCGTTTACCACCATGCCGCCGTCGACGCGCAACTCCGTCGGCGCGACCGCGTCCTGCGCCATCGCGGTCAAGAGGTCGCGCGTCTGGTAGCAGACGCTCTCCAGCGCCGCGCGCACGATGTGGGCGATGCCCGAATCGCGCGTGAGCCCGAAGATCGCGCCGCGCGCCTCCGGATCCCAGTACGGCGCGCCCAGGCCGGTGAACGCGGGCACGAGGTACACGCCCTGCGTGTCGGGGATGGATTTGGCCAGTCCCTCGGTGTCGCCCGCGCTGCGGATCAGGTGCATCGCGTCGCGCAGCCACTGCACGGCCGCGCCGGCGACGAAGATGCTGCCTTCCATCGCATAGGTCGTCTGGCCGTTGAGGCGATAGGCGACGGTCGAGAGCAAACGGTGCTTCGACAGCTGCAGCTTGTCGCCGGTGTTCAGCACCAGGAAGCAGCCGGTGCCGTAGGTCGACTTGCTCATGCCCGGGGAGAAGCACGCCTGGCCGACGGTCGCGGCCTGTTGATCGCCGGCGATGCCGCGGATCGGTACCGGCTGACCGAGCAGCGCCGGATCGGTGCTGCCGAACTCGGCGGCCGAGTCCTTCACTTCGGGCAGAAGGCTCTTCGGCACCTTGAAGAAGTCGAGCAGCTCGTCGTCCCACTTCTGGGTGCGCACGTTGAACAGCGCCGTGCGCGACGCGTTGGTCGCGTCGGTAGCGTGCACCTTGCCACCGGTGAGCTTCCACAACAGCCACGAGTCGATCGTGCCGAACGCGAGCTCGCCCTTCTCGGCGCGTCCGCGCGCACCCTGCACGTTGTCGAGCAGCCAGGCGATCTTGGTGGCGGAGAAGTACGGGTCGATCAGGAGGCCGGTCTTCTCGGCGATCCACTCGTTCTTGTCCTGGTGCTTGCGGCAGAAGTCCGCCGTGCGGCGGTCCTGCCAGACGATCGCCGGGTGGATCGGCTTGCCGCTGGCGCGATCCCAGATCACCGTGGTCTCGCGCTGGTTGGTGATGCCGATCGCGACGATGTCCTTGGTCGACAGGCGCGCCGCCTTGATCGACTCGCGCATCGTTTTCAGCGTGTCGTCCCAGATGCGGTTGGCGTCGTGCTCGACCCAGCCGGGCTGCGGGAATGATTGCGGCAGCTCCTGCTGCGCCACGCCGAGCTTGGCGCCGCGCTTGTCGAAGACGATGGCGCGCGAGCTGGTCGTGCCCTGGTCTATCGCCAGCAACGCTGCAGCGGCCATGGTCGTCTCCGTCGGGTAAGATCGGCTCGAATTCTGACCGACACCCAGAGTGAAGACCAGCACGCTGAAAGTCGCGATGGAGGATGGCCCCGCCATCCACACTCACCGCTGGCTGACCGATCGGCAGCCCGAAGCGGTGCTGCTCATCGTCCACGGCATGGCCGAGCATGGCGGACGCTACGCGCGGCTCGCCAGCGCGCTCACCGAGGCGGGCATCGCGGTCTATGCGCCGGACCTGCCGGGGCACGGCAATACCGCGGGCGAGGGCGAGCACGGTCACTTCGCCGACCACAACGGCTGGAGTGTTGCGCTCGCCGCGATCCAGGCGGTGCGCGCCGAGATCGCTGCGGCGCACTTCGTCGCCGGCCGCGAGCTGCCGGTGTTCATCCTCGGCCACAGCATGGGATCGTTCCTGGTGCAGCACTACCTGGTCGAGCACGGCGGCCAGGTTTCCGGCGCGATCCTGTCGGCGACCTCGGGCGACATGGGGCTGACGCGCGCGATCGCGCTGGCGCTGCTGCGTGCCGAGGCGCTGATCCAGGGGCGCCGGCATCGCAGCAAGCTTGCCGACCGTCTCATCTTCAAGCAGTTCAACAAGCGCTTTGCGCCGGCGCGCACCGACTTCGACTGGCTGTCGCGCGACCCGGCCGAAGTCGACAAGTACGTCGCCGATCCCTGGTGCGGCTTCCTGGGCTCGTGCGGGCTGTGGATCGATTTCCTGGCCGCCGGTGCCGAGCTCTCTGACGTCGGCCGCCTGTCGCGCATCCCCAAACCGTTGCCCGTGCTGCTGATCGCGGGCTCCGCCGATCCAGCCTGCGGCGGCGCCGCCGGACCGCGCGCGCTGGAGCGCGCGTATCGCGCTGCGGGCCTGAAGAACGTCACGGTCAAGATCTACGAGGAAGGACGGCACGAGCTGCTCAACGACATTTGCCGCGAGGAAGTGACGACGGATATCCGCGGATGGCTCGCCGCGCATTTCTGACGGCGGCGATGCTGCTGGCGGTGTCGTGCGCCGCCAGCGCCGCACCGCGTGCGGATCTCTGGGAGCGCTGGGCCGCACACGACGACACCAGCAAGGCGACCATCGACCATCGCGCCTGGGACGAATTCCTCGGCAGGTATGTCAGGCGCGGCGCCGACGGCGTCAACCGATTGCCCTACGCGTCGATCAAGGGCGAGGACCGCGCCGCGCTCGATCGCTATCTGCAGCAGCTGCAGGCGGAGCCGATCTCCCGGCATTCGCGCGCCCAGCAGCGCGCGTTCTGGATCAACCTCTACAACGCCACCACGATCAAGGTCGTGCTCGATCACTATCCGGTGAAGTCGATCCGCGACATCGACATCTCGCCGGGCTTCCTCGCCGACGGGCCGTGGGGCGCCAAGCTGGTCAAGGTGGAGGGCGAGGCACTTTCGCTCGACGACATCGAGCATCGCATCCTGCGGCCGATCTGGAAGGACGCGCGCACGCACTACGCCGTCAATTGCGCGTCGGTCGGCTGCCCGAACCTCGCGCCACACGCCTACACCGCCGAGTTCATGGAGGGTCTGCTCGAGGAAGCAGCGCGCGCGTTCGTGAATCATCCGCGTGCGGCGCAGGTGAAAGACGGCCTGCTGCAGGTGTCGAGCATCTACAAGTGGTTCGCGTCGGACTTCGGGGGCGAGACCGGCGTGCTGGCGCACCTGGCGCGATACGCCGGTCGCGACCTGTCCGACGAGCTGCAGGCGCACAAGACCCTCGACGCCTATCGCTACGACTGGTCGCTGAACGACCTGCACTGAAACGCGGACGCGCGAGCGTGGCCGGCGCGCAAGGCAGGCCCTACGCTGGCTGCATCAACCTGGGGAACTCGATGAAGGATCGCTTGATCGCCGCCGCGGCCTGGGCCCAGTCGCAGCTCGACCGCCTGGTCGTGGTGGATTTCATCCCTTCGCTGCTGCTGCGTATTTATCTGACGCCGATCTTCTGGATGGCCGGCACGCAGAAGCTCGCGCACTTCTCCGACACCGTCGAGTGGTTCGGCAGCGAGGAGTGGGGCCTGGGCCTGCCGTTCCCGACGCTGATGGCATCGCTGGCAACCGGCGCCGAGCTCGGCGGCGCAATCTCGCTGGTGCTTGGATTGGCGCTGCGCTGGATGTGCATCCCGATGATGTTCACCATGCTTGTCGCCGCCTTCTCCGTGCACTGGCAGAACGGCTGGCTGGCGATCGCCGAGGGCATGGGCGCGTTCGCCACCTCGCGCACGATGGAAGCGCACGCGCGGCTCGAGGAGGCCAAGGAGATCCTGATGAAGCACGGGGACTGGGAGCACCTGACCGAGTTCGGCAACCTGGTGATCCTCAACAACGGCGTCGAGTTCGCCGTCACCTACTTCATCATGCTGCTGGCGCTCGCGTTCCTCGGCGCCGGGCGCTACGTCAGCCTGGATTACTGGATCCGGCGCAGATACTTCAGGCCGTCGTGACCTTCGACTCGACCGGCATGACCAGGTCGGGCAGATCCTCCAGCGGCAGGGGCTTTGCCACCGCGTAGCCCTGCGCGTAGTCGATGCCGATCTCGCGCAGGCGCTTGAGCACGCTGGGCGACTCCACGTACTCGGCCACGGTCTTGATGCCCATGTTGCGGCCGACGGAGTGGATCGCGCGCACGATCGACTGGTCGAGGCTGGATTTCTCCAGGTCGCGGATGAAGCTGCCGTCGATCTTCAGGAAATCCACCGGCAGGTTCTTCAGGTACGTGAACGACGACATGCCGCTGCCGAAGTCATCGAGCGCGAGCCGGCAGCCGATCTGCCGCAGCTCGCCCATGAACGCGGCGGCCGCCTGCATGTCGCTGATCGCCGCGGTCTCGGTGATCTCGAAATAGATCATCTGCGGCGGCACGCGGTACTTGGCCAGGCACTGGCGGATCTTCTCCGCCAGCTGCGGCCCGCGGATCGAGTCCGCCGACAGGTTGATGCCGACGCAGTGCTGCGCCAGGCCCGGGTGCGTGATCAGGTGGCGCCCCAGCAATTTCAGCGTGCGGTCCAGCACCCAGCCGTCGATCGCCGACATCAGCTGATAGCGCTCGGCCACCGCGATGAACTGGCCCGGCGATACGAGCTCGCCGCCCTCGTTGCGCAGGCGCAGCAGGACTTCGTGGTGCACCAGCTCCGGAGGATCGGTGGCCAGCGTGCCGATGCTCTGGAAGTAGAGTCGGAACTGATCCTCCTCCAGCGCCGAGCGCAGCCGCCCGACCCAGCCGACCTCGCCGCGCCGCGCGTGCACGGCCGCGTCATCAGGCTGCGAGACGTGGACCTGGTTGGGGCCCTGACCCTTGGCGATGTACGACGCTGCGTCGGCCGCGGACAACAGCGAAGTGGAGCTGCCGCCTTCCGTGTCGATCGCGACGACGCCGACCGACACGCCGACGCCGAAGGTCTTGCCGCCCCACATGAAGCGGAAGTCGCGCACGGCGTCGCGCAGCGCGCCGGCAACGACGGCCGCTTCCTCGAGCGTGGTGTTGGGCATCAGCACGCCGAACTCGTCGCCGCCCAGGCGCGCCAGCACGTCGTCGGGCCGCACGATCTCCTGCAGCCGGCGCGGCAGCTGGCGCAGCAGCTCGTCGCCGGCCGCGTGCCCGCAGCTGTCGTTGATCAGCTTGAACTGGTCCAGATCCATGAAGCACAGCGCGTGCGTGCGGCGCTGCGTCCGCGCGCTGACGATCAGCTCGTCGAGCTTGCTCTCGAAGCCGCGCCGGTTGACCAGCCCGGTGAGCGAATCGTGCATCGCCTGATGCCGCAGCTGCTTGGCCAGCGCGCGCTTCTCGCTCGCGTCGCGGAAGATCAGCACCGCGCCGCCTTCGGGATCGTCGGCGACGATCGCGGAGATCGTGTACTCCACCGGGAAGCGGCGCCAGGCGCTGTGCCAGAGCATGTCGGGGACGCTGCGCTGGCGGCTGCGGTCGGCCAAGCAGCGCGCGACCGCGGTCTCCTCCCACTTCTGTTCTATGCCGCCCTCGAACTCGTGCGTGACCAGGTCCTGCAGGCGCTTGCCGAGCATCTGGCCGATCTCGTAGCCCAAGAGCTTGGCCGCGGCCTCGTTGGCCAGCGTGCAGCGGCCTTCGCGATCGAGCCCGAGGATGCCTTCGTCGGACGCTTCCAGCAGCAGCTGCACGCGGCGGGTGACGCGCTGCAGGTTCTGCTGCGTGCGCTGCTCCTCGTCGACGTCGCGCATGGTGCCGGTGACGCGGATCGGCGCGCCCTTGGCGTCGCGTTGCGCCACCTGGCCGCGCGCGGCCAGCCATTTCCATTCGCCGCTCGCCGTCTTGGCGCGATGCCGCACCTCGAAGAACGGCGTCTCGCCGCGCAGATGGGCGAGCACGGCGTTGCTGGTCGCGGCCTGATCGTCCGGATGCACCAGCGCTGCGCGGCCCTCGGCCGTCGTCGGCGCCGTGGCCTGGTCGTAGCCCATGATTTCCTGGTAGCGGACGTCGCTGTGGATCTTGCCGGTCTGCAGATCCCACTCCCACATGCCAAGGCCGGTGGCTTCCAGCGCGCGCTGCAGCCGGGTGCTGGACTGACGCAGCGCCTCGGCGCTACGCATGCGCTCGGTGATGTCGCGCGACGTCAGGATGATGATGCGTCGCCCGCGCAGGTTGCGAAGGCTACGTGCGACCGCCTCCAGCACGCGCCAGCTGCCGTCGTTGTGCTTGACGCGATACACGGCGGACACCGACTCGCCGTCCTTCTTCGCCAGCGGGCGAAAGACGGCGAGCATGCGCTTGCGATCTTCCGGATGGATGCGGTCGAAAACGTTCTTGCCGACCTCTTCGTCCGGCGGGTAGCCCAGCATCGACTGCGCGGCGCCGTTGATCTCCAGGATCTTGCCGTGCACGTCGGTGACGCAGATGAGGTGCAGCGTCTGCTCGAAGATCGCGCTGTAGCGCGCTTGGGATTCCAGCAGCGAGTCCTGCGTCAGCCGATGCTCCAACGCCAGCTCCGCGCTTGCCGCCGACTCGGACAGCACGCTGACTTCCCAGTGCTTGGGCGCGCGGGCGCGCTGGTGCAGCATCAGCAGCGCGCCGAGCAGCCGCTTGTCGCGGCTGCGGATCGGATGTGTCCAGGCGGCCTGCCATCCAAGCTGCTGCAATTGCTTGCGCACCGGCGCCCAGGCTTTCTCGTGACCGATGTTGGCCCAGGCCACCGAGCGTGGCTCCGGCGCCGCTTCGCTGGCGCGGCCGGGTTGCTCCGCCCACAGGATCGGCGCGATCGCCTTCAACAGTTCGGGCGGCAGATCCGGGCTGCCCGCGAAATGCGCGTTCCCCTGGCGCAGCAGCACGGCGCAGCTGCGGCCCGGAACGCGCGCTTGCGCCTGTTGCGCGATCGTCGTCATCAGATCGGGGAGGCTTGCGCCGTCCTCGATCTGCCGGATGATCTCCAGCTGGTTCTCGCGCAGCGCTTCGGAGCGTCGCTGCTCGGTCAGGTCCTTGGTCGACGCCGCCAGCGCGCGCAATTGGCCACTGGGTCCTTTCACCGGCGCCATCTGCGTGCGCAGCCAGCGCGTGCCGCCGGGCATCAGCGCCTCGTACTCGCGCGACACCGGCTCGCCACTCTGCGCCACCTGGCGCAGCATCAGCTCCCACTCGGCGCGGAAGTCCGCGTCGAAGCCGAGCTCTTCCTGGGTCTTGCCGATGATCTCCTCCGGCTTGAGCCCGAAGGCCAGCGCGGCGGTGCGGTTGACGAAGAGGTGCCGGTGCTTCAGGTCGAAGATGGCGATGCTGTCGTCGGCGAAGTCGGTCGCCGCACGCAGCTCGGCCGCGGTCCAGGACCAGCCGCCTTCGCTCATCGGGAGGTAAACCTCGGCACGGGGCCTTCCAGGGCTGTCATCCAAAGCCATACGACGGACGTCCAATGTCGGTAAGCAGGCTGCCAAAGTCAAACAAGGCCCGACAGCCGCGAAATGCGATGCCTTGTTAGCATGGTCGCCCTATTCGGCCGCCCCGTCATGTCGAAAAAAACGCCCGGGTTCACGGATTTCGGTTACCAGAAGGTGCCGCTGGCCGAAAAGCAGCGCCGGGTCGCGGGCGTGTTCACCTCCGTAGCCCGCAATTACGACCTGATGAACGACCTGATGTCGCTGGGCGTGCACAGGTTGTGGAAGCGCTTCGTGATCGATCTGGCCGCCGTTTCGGCAGGCGAACGGGTGCTGGATGTGGCCGCCGGGACGGGCGACCTGACCCGCGAGTTCGCGCGCCAGGTGGGCGACAAGGGCCTGGCGATCCTCTCCGACATCAACGCCGCCATGCTCTCGGAAGGGCGCTCGCGCCTAGCCGACCGTGGCGTCGTCGGCGTGCCGGCGGTGCAGGCCAACGCCGAGAAGCTGCCGTTCGCGCCCGACAGCTTCGATTGCATCACCATCGGCTTCGGCCTGCGCAACGTCACCGACAAGGACGCGGCGCTGCGCTCGATGACGCAGGCGCTCAAGCCCGGCGGACGGCTGCTGGTGCTGGAGTTCTCCAAGCCCGTCAGCGAGCCCCTCTCGAAGGTTTACGACCAATACTCCTTCAAGGTGCTGCCGCTGCTCGGCCGGCTCGTGGCCAAGGACGAAGGCTCCTACCGCTATCTCGCCGAATCGATCCGCATGCATCCGGATCAGCAGACGCTCAAAGGCATGATGGAGCGCGCGGGCCTGTCGCGGGTGCAGGTCTACAACCTGACCGGCGGCATCGTCGCGGTGCATCGGGGATTCAGGCTCGAATGAAAAGAAAAGATTTCTCCCCCCGCTTGCGGGGGGAGATACAGAGGGGGGCGTTTTGACTCCTCCACTGCTCTGCGCTGCTTTGGAAATCGCGCTCAACCGCTACCTGCGTCTCGAGCCCGCCGCGATCGACGAGTGCAGCGAGCTTGCCGGTCGCAGCATCGCGCTTTCCGTCACGCAACCCGCCTGGACCTTTCTTATCGAGTTCACCGCAACCGGCGTGCGCGTAGCCTCCGAGCTGCCGACGCCACCCGACGTCAGCGTCAGCGCGCCGATCTCTGCGCTCGTGCGTCTGGGCGCGGCCAGCGCACGCGGCGACTCGGGCTTGCCGTCGGGCATCCAGGTCGAGGGCGATGTCGAATTGCTGTCGCGCTTCAACAAGCTCATCGCCGCCGTCGGCTTCGATCTGGAGGAAGTGTTCGCCAAGTACATGAACGACGGCGCGGCGCATCGCCTCGCCGACGGCATCAAGGATCTGTTCGGCTGGGGCCGCAAGACTGCCGACACGTTGCTGCTCGACACGGCCGAGTACCTGCGCGAAGAGACCCGCGATCTCGCGCGCGCCGCCGACGTCGAGGAGTGGTCGGAAGGCGTGGATGACGTGCGCGAGCGCGCGGACCGGCTGGAAGCCAAATTGTCGCGCCTGGAGAAGACGCGATGATCCTCCACCGCGTCCGCCGTCTCTGGCAGATCCACCGGGCCGTGCGCAAATACGGCCTGATGGAATTCGCCGGGCGCAAGCCCGGCGTCTATCCGACGCCGCGCGGTGTGCGCCTGCGCCTGGCGCTGGAGGATCTGGGGCCCGTATTCGTCAAGCTCGGCCAGGCGCTGTCGACGCGTCCCGACCTCATCCCCGAGGACATCGCGGTCGAGCTCGCCAAGCTGCAGGACCAGGTGCCGCCGTTCCCCGGCGAGCAGGCTAAGGCCATCGTCGAGCGCGCGCTCGGCAAGAAGGTCGAGGAGGTCTTCACTGACTTCGATCCGGTGCCGATCGCGTCGGCCTCGGTCGCGCAGGTGCACGGCGCGCGCTTGAAAGTCATACCCACGTCGGTGGCGGAGACGGAAGGGCGCGTCAACGCCGACGCGGTCGAGGTCGTCATCAAAGTCATCCGCCCCGGCATCGAGAAGCTGATCCACGAGGACGTGCAGCTGCTGCACCTCATCGCCGAGTTGGCCGAGAAGTTCTCCGCCGAGGCGCGGCGCGTGCGTCCGCGTGCCATCGTCGCCGAATACGAGAAGATCATCTTCGACGAGCTCGACCTGATGCGCGAAGGCGCCAATTGCTCGCAGCTGCGGCGCAACTGGCTGGGCTCGGAGCTGATCTATCACCCGCTGGTGTTCTGGGATTACACGCGCACCGACGTGCTGGTGATGGAGCGCATCCACGGCATCCCGATCAAGGAGCTCTCGCGGCTGCGCGAGCTCGGCGTCAACTTCCAGGCGCTGGCCGAGCGCGGCGTGGAGATCTTCTTCAACCAGACCTTCCGCGACAACTTCTTCCACGCCGACATGCACCCCGGCAACATCTTCGTCGACGCCTCCGATCCGCAGCGGCCGAGCTACCTCGCGGTCGACTTCGGCATCGTCGGCACGCTCACACCCTCGGATCAGCGCTATCTCGCCGAGAATTTCCACGCCTTCTTCAATCGCGACTACCGCCGCGTGGCCGAGCTGCACGTGGAAAGCGCCTGGCTGCCGTCGTCGACGCGCGTGGAGGAGTTCGAGTCGGCCATCCGCACCGTGTGCGAGCCAATCTTCCAGAAGCCGCTGAAGGAGATCTCCTTCGGCTTCTTCCTTCTGCGCCTGTTCCAGATTGCGCGACGCTTCAACTACCAGGTGCAGCCGCAGCTCGTGCTGCTGCAGAAGACGCTGCTGCAGATCGAGGGCCTGGGCCGCCAGCTCTACGACGATCTAGACCTGTGGAAGACCGCCAAGCCGATCATGGAGGACTGGATGCGCCAGCGCGTCGGGCCGGTCGCGACGTTCGAGCGCATGCGCGCGCAGATGCCGTCGCTGGCGGAAACGTTGCCGGCGCTGGCCACGCAGTTGCTAAAGCGCTTGGAACGCGGCGAAACGCTTGGGGGCGACGGGACCAGCAAGGAAGAACTGATGCGCCTGCGCGAGGAGATGCGGCGTGGCCACAGGCGCAATGGCCTGCTCATCGTCGGCTCCACCCTCGTTCTCGGCGCAGTGATCCTGCTCGCATTCGACGGTTACGCGTCACGCATGCTCGGAGACGCGCCGATCAGCGCGTGGGCTCTCGCCCTGGCGGGGCTTTTCCTGTGGTGGCGCGCGGGGCGGGAGTAGAAAAAATTTGTGACGCCTTACTGCGGTGTGCTACATTTGTCGCACACGCAGGAGGCAGTTAAGCACATGGCAAATGCAGCACTTCGCAAAGCGGGCGGGTCGGTCACGGTGACGATCCCGCCGACCTACCTCAAAGAGGCTGGCCTCACTGCCGGCTCAATCGTCAATCTAGAGGTCAGCGGTGAGAAGCTCATGATCTCGCCTGCACGCAAGCGAGTATCCCTTGCGGACATCATCGCCGAAGCACCGAAAGATGCTGCCAGGATTCGAGCGCCTGGCTGGGACGGCATGCGACCCGCCGGGAAGGAGAAGTGACGCCCGACGCGGGTGACATCCTCCATCTGTCGTTCGATCCGGCCAGCGGCCGCGAGATGAAGGGCGATCATTACTGCATCGTCCTGACGCCCAAGGCGTTTAACGCGAAGTTCGGACTCGCCTGGACATGCCCCGTGACCACCGGGCGACAGGAGATTGCTCGAGGTCTGACCGCCGTGTCCTTGATGGGAACGGGCCTCAAGGTTTCCGGGATCGTGCTGTGCCACCAGATAAAGGCACTCGACTGGAACGCGCGCAGGGCCGCACAGGTGGATCGGCTGAAAGGCGCAGTTCTGACTCAGATTCTCGACATCTGCACGGCGATCATCGATCCGGAGCGGCGGTAGCTTCGAAAGCATGGGTCCCGCTTACAGCGTCCACAGGGTGCAACCGAAGTGAAACGACTACTTAGATTGCTCTGGAAGACGTTTGCCGGAACGTGGTTCAGTAACAAAGTCCGCGGCGTCGTTCTGGCGGATCCGCGCTTTCCGACCAAGTTCTACCCATATCTGCCGGAGCACACTTCTTACTTGGTCAAGGGACAGACTCGTCCGGCGACCGATTCTCAACTGCCTGTCCCGCCCGCGGCGCTTACCTGGGGTTATAGCGATAAGCCCGAGCTGTATCTTGCGATCGGTAAGACCAACGTCTCGCGGATGAACGAAGTTCTGGTGAAAGCCGGAACATCGCTGGAGACCTGCAAGCGGATTCTGGATTTTGGGTGCGGTTCGGGGATCATGATCCGATGGCTGGGCGATAACGCGAAGAACGGCGAAGTTTGGGGAGTGGACATCAGCGGAGAGCACATTCTGTGGTGCCAGCAGAACTTGAGCCCTCCATTCAGATTCGCAGCGACCACCAGCTTTCCGCATCTGCCGTTCGAAGACGGCTATTTCGATCTCGTCTACGCGGGCTCGGTCTTCACGCATATCGCCGACCTCGCCGAGGCTTGGTTGCTGGAGCTCAAGCGCATTGTGCGACCCGGCGGAAAGCTGTACCTGACGATTCAGGACGAGCACTACATCAACCTCTACCTCACCAAAGAGCCCGACGGCGCGGTAAGCAAGATGTTGCGCGATCACGATGCGCAATTGGGATTCACGAAGGGGCCCTTCGATTTTTTCACCGTAAACAGGACGCCTGGTGAGGGCAGTCAGGGTCAGGCGCAAGTGTTCTACAACTCAGAGTACCTGCGCCGCCACTGGGGCAGCTTTCTCAAGGTTGTATCCGTAACACCGGAAAGCTACTGGTACCAGACCGCGTTCCTGCTCGAGAAGTAGGCCGAAAACAAAAAGGGCAGCGGATGTCCGCTGCCCTCGGGGTACTCCAGCCGCGTTTACTTCACGCCGGCTGCGATCACCATGCCCTTGAGCAGGTTGAGCGATTCATACAGCGCGTAGTCGTTCTCGACCAGCTTGGACGGATCCTCGGCCGCAGCCTTCTTGTCCTTTTCCTTGTCCTTCGACTTGTCCTTGTCCTTACCCTTGACGTCGGTGTCCTCGATCGGCACGACCTTGATCGCCTTGACCGGCGCGGCGTTGGGATTGTCCAGGCGGCCCTTGAGGTCGGCTTCCTTGATCTCGAGTCCGAGAATCTCGGTGGAGTCGGCGCGGCTGACCTTCACCGCTTCGATGGTGACGTCGGGCGTCACGCCCTCGGCCTGGATCGATTTGCCGCTCGGCGTGTAGTAGCGCGCGGTGGTGAGCTTGATGGCGGAGTCGTTCTGCAGCGGCAGCACGGTCTGCACCGAGCCCTTGCCGAAAGTCTTTGAGCCCACCAGCACGCCGCGATGCTGATCCTGCAGCGCGCCGGCAACGATCTCGGAAGCCGACGCCGAGCCGCCGTTGACCATGACCACCAGCGGGCGGCCGTTCAGCAGGTCACCCGGATTGGCGCCGAACTCGCGGTTCGAATCGGCCAAGCGTCCCTTGATGCTTACGATGGGGCCCTTCTCCAGGAAGGCGTCCGACACTTCGACGGCCGCGTTGAGCACGCCGCCCGGGTTGTTGCGCAGGTCCAGCACCAGGCCCTTCAAGTCGCCGTTGGCCTCCTTCTTGAGCTTGTTGATCTCCTCGCCCATGAGCTTGCCGGTGTTCACCGCGAACTGCGACACGCGCACGTAGCCGAGGCCCGGCTCGAGCATGCGGCTGCGCACGCTGGACACGGCGATGACGTCGCGCTTCATTTCCATCAAGAGCGGCGCGGGCGCACCTTCGCGCACGACGGTCAGCGAGACCTTGGTGCCCGGATCGCCGCGCATCTTCTGCACGGCTTCGCTGAGCGACAGGCCCTTCACCGGAGTCTCGTCGATCTTGACGATGAGGTCGCCGGCGGCGATCCCGGCCTTGGCCGCAGGCGTGTCGTCGATCGGCGAGACCACGCGCACGAAGCCGTTCTGCATCTGCACTTCGATGCCCAGCCCACCGAACTTGCCGGTGGTGGCGATGTTCATTTCCTTGAACTCGTCCTTGTCCAGGTAGGAGGAGTGCGGATCCAGGCCGGCGAGCATGCCGCGCACGGCGTTCTCCAGCAGCGTCTCGTCCTTGACCGGCTCGACGTAGTCGCTCTTCACACGGTTCAGGATCTCGACGAAGGTCTGCAAGTCCTTCAGCGGCAGGGATTGCGAGCCGCCGTCGACGGTGACGATGGCAGCCTGCCGGTCGGCCAGGACGCCGTGGGTCAGCGTGATGCCCACGCCGATGAGAAGGCCCGCGGACAGGGCCAGCGGAGCGCGAAGCTTGGGGGACATTGAGGGCGAACCTGGGAGGCGAAAAGAGGGTAGGGATGATACCACCGCAGGCTAGGACCTCCCCGCGGGTGGTGAGTTCTGACGGCCCTAAATCTGGCGTATTTCTCCCGTCGCGAGCACCGGGCCAGTGGGCTGGCCGGTCGGCGAGCCGCCCGCGGGCTCGAAGCTCACCGCCAGCACGAGCTTCTCGGCGAACGGCACGTCCTTGGGCCATGCGAACGTCGTCTCGCCGGAGCGCGGGATCACGCCGACGGAAACCGGCTTGCCTCCGGCGATCACCCACAGCTCGACGTCGTGCTGCGCGTCGGTCGGATATGGCTGGAGAACTTTCACTTTCATGCGACCCGCCTTGGGCTGCACGGTCACCTGCCATGCGGATGGCTGCTCCTTGGGCTGCAGCATCGCGACGTACGTCGGTCCGGCGGGCACGACGGCAATCTGCGTCGGCGACGGCGCCTCTGGCCCCAGGAACAACGCGGTCGCCAGAACCACCGACGCCGCCATCGCGATCCAGGCAAGTCCCTGCCATGGGCGAACCACGTCGGGTCCGCTGCGCTTGGCCACACCAATCGCCGTCGGTTGTCCGCGCGCGATCTGGCGCTGCAGCCCGAGCCAGACCGTTTCGCGCGGAGGCAGAGGCTTCAGGCGTAGCGCCAGCTGCGCGAGTCGCTCTTCCCACCAGTGCAGCTCGGTGCGCAGGGCGCCATCCGCCGGCAGCAGGTGCTCGAAGCGGCGACGCGCGGGTCCTTGCAGGGTGCCAAGCACGTACTGCGAACACAGGGCACGGCGTAATTCGGGGCTCGCGTAGTTCATGCGTAGGACTCCATGCAATCGCGCAGCTGCGCGAGGCCGCGCCGCACCCAGCTCTTCACCGTGCCGAGCGGCGCCTTGAGTCGCGCCGCCAGCTCCTGGTGCGTGTAGCCCTCGTAATAGGCCAGCAGCACGCTGTCGCGCTGCTCGCCACCGAGACCTTCCATGCAGCGCTCCAGCCGGCCGACGCCCTGGCGCTCCTCGGCGCGGGCAACCGGATCCTGCGTGAGGTCGGCGGCCTGATCGAGCAGGCTGGGTCCTTCCTCGTCGCCGTCGGACTCCAGCACCTCGGGCCGGCGCATCCGCAAGAGGTCCAGCGCGCGATAACGCGCGATGGTCAGGAGCCAGGTGAGCGGCGCGCCCTTGCCGGGCTCGTAGCTCTCCGACTTCTGCCAGACCTTGAGATAGCAGTCCTGCAAGGCTTCCTCCGCCCAGTCCCTACGTCTCAACATACGGTTGAGCAGCGCGAACAGTTGCGGGCTGGTGGCGCGGTAGAGCTCGCCAAAGGCTTGCTGGTTGCCGGCCGCGGTGGCGGCCAGCAGCGCTTCGAGTTGGGTGGGGTCGGTCATGGATTCGTGGGTGCTCGGGCCGGCTGCCGCAAGAGTGGCAGCAGGCGTTGTTCGGGTGCCTCGCGGAACTGCTCCAGGCCGATCAGCATGCCCTCGTGCCCGTCGCGTGGTTGTGCGGTATAGCTCATAAAAAGGCGATCCCACCAGGAGAAGGCGTTGCTGTAGTTGCTGTCATGTTCGTCACGGTGGACCGAGTGGTGTGCCCGATGCATGTCCGGTGTAACCAGGACCCTGCGCAACATACGGTCGAAAGGCTCCGGCAGATGCAGGTTGGAATGGTTGAACAGCGACAGGCCGTTGAGCGCCGTCTCGAACAGCAGCACCGCAAGGACCGGCGCGCCCAGGGCGACGACCAGGACGCACTTGTAGAGCATCGACAGCGCGATCTCGCCGGCGTGGAAGCGCACGCCGGTCGTGGCGTCGAATTCGACGTCGGAATGGTGCACGCGGTGCAGCGGCCAGAGCCAGCCGATCTCGTGCAGCCAGCGGTGCTGCCAGTAGATGGCGGCGTCGAGAACCAGCCAGGCCAGCAGCACTTCGGCCCAACCTGGCAGCGCAAGTTGGTTGAAGAGGCCCCAGCCGTGCGCCTGCGCCCAGACGGCGCTGCCGAGCGCCGCCACCGGCAGCACGAACACGACCGCGGTGTTGATCGCCATGAGGCCGAAGTTGGACGGCCAGCGCATGCGCCGCTGCATCGGCGTCGCGCGCCGGGGCCGCCATGCCTCCAGGATCAGGAACAGCGCCAGCAGCGCGAAGAAGATCGCCGCCCGTGCGAAGCTATAATCCGCGCTCATTTTTCAAGTCCGGGGCGAACCACTTGAGCCGAGGAGCGTATCCCAGCACGCGCCTGCGCCGCACCCGGCGCGCCGACTTCGTCCGCGACCTGGTGCGCGAGACGCGCCTTGATCCCGGCCAACTGATCCAGCCGCTGTTCGTCGCCGAGGGCGGCCTGGTCGGCCCGATCGGTTCGATGCCGGGCATCGAGCGGCTGGACCTGAAATCGCTCACGCGCGAGGTCAAGCGCCTGCACAAGCTGGGCGTCCGCACCGTGGCGCTGTTCCCGGTCATCCCCGCGAACAAGAAGACCGCCGACGGCGCCGAGGCGCTGAGCGTCGACGGCCTGGTGCCGCGGGCGATCGCGGCGGTGAAGAAGGCGAGCCCCGGGACCGGCGTCATGGTCGACGTGGCGCTGGATCCGTACACCACGCACGGTCACGACGGCGTGCTCGACGACGAGGGGCTGGTCGCCAACGACGCGACGGTGGAGATCCTGCGCCGGCAGGCGCTGGTCTACGCGCGGGCCGGCGCCGACATCATCTCGCCCAGCGACATGATGGACGGCCGCATCGGCCAGATCCGCCAGACGCTGGAGCGCGATCAGCAGACGCACGTGCTGATCCTGTCGTACGCCGCCAAGTACGCGTCGAGCTTCTACGGTCCGTTCCGCGACGCCGTCGGCTCGGCATCGCAATTGAAGGGCGACAAGCGCAACTACCAGATGGATCCAGCCAACAGCGACGAGGCGCTGCGCGAGGTCGAGCTCGATCTTGCCGAAGGCGCCGACATCGTCATGGTCAAGCCGGGCATGCCGTACCTCGACGTCATCCGTCGCGTGAAAGATCGCTTCGAGGTGCCGGTGTGTGCCTACCAGGTGAGCGGCGAATACGCGATGCTCAAGGCCGCGGCAGGCCACGGCTGGCTCGACGAGAAGAAGACGATGATGGAAGCGCTGCTGTGCTTCCGCCGCGCCGGCGCCGACATGATCCTGAGCTACTACGCCGGCCAGGCCGCGCAGTGGTTGCGGGAATGAGCATCAAGCTCCACCAGTTCCCCACCGCGCTTGGCGTCCCCAATCTCTCGCCGTTCTGCATGAAGGTCGAGGTCTGGCTGCGGCTTGCGGGCCTGGACTACGAGATCAAGTGGACGCCCAATCCGGGCAAGGGCCCCAAGGGCAAGCTGCCGTTCATCCGCGACGACGGCAACGTCATCGCCGACTCGCAGCACATCATCGAGTACCTCGAGAAGACCTACGACACGCGGCTCGACGCCAACCTGTCGGCGGATCAGAAAGCCATCGCCCACGCGTTCGGTCACATGCTGTCGGAGCACACCTACTTCGCGCTGCTGTATCACCGCTGGATCAACCCGGCCGTGTGGCCCATTACCCGCTCCATGTTCTTCGGGCCGCTGCCGCCGGGATTGCGCCAAGCCGCTTCTGCGTACGTGCAGCGCAAGACGCGTCGCGACCTGCACGGGCAGGGCCTCGGCCGGCATTCGCCCGAGGAGATCGACCGTCGCGCCGGGCAGGATCTGGCGGCGCTCGCCGAGTACCTCAACGTCAAGCCGTACTTCATGGGCGACAAGCCGACCAACATCGACGCCGCCATCTACGCCTTTCTCGCCAACATGTGGGAGATCGAGCTCGACACGCCGCTGAAAGCGCTTGTCGGCCGGCACAAGAACCTGGTGGCGTACTGCGATCGCATGCGCGGCCGCTGCTTCGGCGAAAAAAGGACGCAGCAATGACGGATCGCTACGCCGTCATCGGGCAGCCGATCGCGCACAGCCAGTCGCCGCGCATCCACCAGCTGTTCGCGGGCGAGGTCGGCGCGGACCTGAGCTACGAGCGGATCGAGATCGCGCCGGCAGCACTCGCCGAATCGATCAAGCGGCTGCACGCGGATGGCTATCGCGGGCTCAACGTGACCTTGCCGCACAAGACCGCCGTGGCGGCGCTGTGCGGTTCGGTCAGCGAGCGCGCGACGCTCGCCGGCGCGGTCAACGTTCTTCGACGCACGGACGCGGGCTGGGAAGGCGACAACACGGACGGCGCGGGATTAGTGCGCGACCTCGCGCGCCTGGGCTTTGCGGTTTCCGGCAAGCGCGTGCTCCTGCTCGGCGCCGGCGGCGCGGCGCGCGGAATCCTGAAGCCATTGCTCGTTGCCGGTCCGGCGGAGCTCACGCTCTCCAACCGCAATCCGTGGAAACCCGAGGAGCTCGCCGAGCAGTTCAAGGCGCACGGCCGCATCCGGCCATGCACGCACATCGCGCTCAAGGGCGACCGCTTCGACCTCATCGTCAACGCCACCTCGGTCGGGCACACCGGCGAGTTCATGAAGCTGCCGGGGCAGCTGCTCGCCGAGGGCGGCGCCTGCTACGACCTGTCGTACGGCAAGTCTTACGAGCCGTTTGCGGCCTGGGCGCGCACGCAAGGCGCGCAGCGCATTTCCGATGGCCTCGGGCTCCTGGTTGAGCAGGCAGCCCTATCCTTCCAGTTTTGGCGCGGCGTGTTGCCCAAGACCGAGCCGGTGCTCGCCGCGCTGCGTTCCGGGCTCGCGACGCATTCGGAGAACGCGCCGTCCCCGGCGCGCAAGTCGGGCCTGTCGACCGACGCGCGCAACCAGCGCGGCGATTCCATCGATTGAGATCGGGATGCGGATCCTCATCGCCATCCCGAGCCACGACTTCGATCCCACCGAGGTCGCGGTCACGTGGAAGATCCTGAAAGCCGCGGGACACGATCTGGTGTTCGCGACGCCGGACGGCAGCCCGGGCGCGGCCGATCCGATCATGCTGACCGGCGAGGGCCTCGATCCGTGGGGCTTCCTGCCGCTGCTCAAGAAAATCCGCCTGATCGGCTTGTCGCTGCGCGCGCATGCGCCGGCGCGGCAGGCGTATCGGCAGATGCAGCAGGACGCAGCGTTCCTGAAACCCTTGCGCTATTCCGACTTGCACGTCGACAGCGTCGACGCGCTCGTGCTCCCCGGCGGACACGCCAAGAAGATGCGGCAGTACCTGGAGAGCGCGGAGCTGCAGCGCTTCGTCGCCGACTTCTTCGACAGCGGCAAGCCGCTTGCGGCCGTCTGTCACGGCGTGGTGCTTGCCGCGCGCAGCGTGTCGAAGAAGACCGGCAAGTCAGCGCTGCACGGTCGCAAGACCACGGCGCTGACCTGGAAGCTTGAGAAGACCGCGTCGCTGATGTCGCGCTTCATCCGTTTCTGGGATCGGCACTACTACCGCACTTACCTGGAAGAGCCGGGGCAGCCGGTCGGCTACATGAGCGTGCAGGCAGAAGTCACGCGCGCGCTCGCGCGTCCCGAAGATTTCCTCGACGTTGCTGCGGACGCGCCGAACCGCTTTGCCAAGAGCAGCGGCCTCATGCGCGACACGGCAGCGAACAGCGCGCCAGCGTGGGTCGTGCGCGACGGCAACTACGTGTCGGCGCGCTGGCCGGGGGACGTGCACACGTTCGCGAAGACCTTCGACGAGGTCGTGCGCGAACATTACGCCGCGACGATGACGGCGTAACCGTTTACTGCCTGCGCCGCATCACCATGCGCGTGAAGGCCCCCAGCACGTTCCAGTAACGCACCGGCATCAGCCGCTGGATCCAGTCGACCATGTAGGCGTCGCCGCCGATGAGGATCTTCACCTTGCCGCGCTCGACGCCGCGGATGATCGTCGCGGCGGCCTGCTCGGGCGTGGTCTGCGCGCCCTGCTCGAACTGCCTGGCCATCACGGCCTTGTCGGTCTGCCCGTCGAAGCTCTGGAAGATGCGGGCGTTGCGGACGATGTTGGTCTTGATGCCGCCCGGGTGCACGCAGATCGACTGGACCTTGCTGCGCGCTTCCTTGAGCTCGTGGCGCAGGCATTCGGTGAAGCCGCGCACCGCGAACTTGGCGGAGTTGTACGCGGCCTGCGCCGGCACCGCGATGATGCCGAACACGCTGGAGATGTTGACGATGGCGCCTTCGTTCTGCGCCGTGAGCATCGGCAGGAAGGCCTTGGTGCCGTAGACCACGCCCCAGAAGTTGATGTTCATCAGCCACTCGAAGTCCTTGTACTCGAGATCGGCAACGGTCTGGGAAACGGCGACGCCGGCGTTGTTCACCACCACGTGCACGGCGCCGAACTTCTGCTGCACGGCTGCGGCGAAGGCGTAGACGGCGGCGCGATCGGAGACGTCGAGTGTCTGCGTCATCACCTCGCTGCCCAGGCTCGACGCGGTTTGCCGAAGGTTCGCTTCGTTGATGTCGGCCAGCGCCAGCTTGCAACCTCTGGCAGCGAAGCCCTGCGCCAGCGCGCGGCCGATGCCCGAGCCCGCGCCAGTGACGACGGCGACCTTGCCGTTCAAGTCGTACATGGTGGAATCCCCCGATCCCGATTGTGTGCGGCGATGTTACTCGACCGGCACCGGCTCCGTCGTCACCGGAACCTCGAACAGTGCGTCGAGGAAGTCCGGGTCGTCGAAGTGGCTGCGGCCGACGAACGCAGTCGGATGCCGGCCCCATTGGCGCATGGCGCCCGCGTCGGGCACGCCGCTGACCCAGAGCCAGTAGCGCTCCGGGCGCTGGGACCCGGCGACGATTCCGTCCTCGTCGAACAGGCTGCGCCGCTTGTCGTCGCCGGACTTCAGGCTCAGGAGCTCCGCGTACGGCTCGAGCTTGTAGCGCTGCGTCTTGTCGGCCCGCACGCTGGCGCTCGTCACCACCCGCCGCACGTAGTGCGTGCCGCTCTGCAGCCGCACCGCGACCGGCACGCCCTTGGGCACCTCGCGCTGCGGGAACAGCGCGCGCTCCTGCCAGAACACGCCTTCGGGCTTGCGCACGGCCGGCCACACCGGCAGGTAGTAGCGATAGCAGCCGCAGGAATGGATGGTGTCGTAGAGCATCGGCTGGCCGTCGGCGTCGAGCGTCACGCGCCACACCACGCCGTCGAGCGCGCCGGCGTAAGCCGCGCCCGTGGACGACGGGCGCTCGGAGAACCACACCGTGTATGCGAGCTGCACCAGAACCTTTCCGGCAAAACGGGTGTACGCCGACTGGAAGTAGACGACTGGCCGCTCGCGATCCACCCGCGGCGTCGCGCCGACAACCGGCGCGCCCGGGCGATCGTAGTCACCGCCCTGCTCGACCCACCAGGTTGGCGCGTGCGCCTGCGCCAGGCGCTGCCACTGCGCAGCCGTCAGCTTGGGAATGCCGAGCACGTCAGTCTTGGCGAGCCATTCCTTGACGTCGCTGGTCGGCGGCGCGTCGCGCGATTCCGGATCCCAGCGCACGAGCGTGCCCGGATGCTCCAGCGCGTCCACCGGCTTTTCGAAATCGGCCTCGACCTCGCGGTGATAGCTGCGGATGCCCATGCGCAGGAACGGCACCGCCAGCGGATACAGGCCCAGCGCCTTGCGGGTCGCGCTGTATTCGCTGGGGACGACCGCGTTCCTGCGGACGCGGCTGCGCGCCGGCGGGTCCGCGAGCTCGAACTGCACCAGCGTGCGCCCGCATTCCTCCACTTTCCTCAGCACGGCCGATGCGTCCGGCGTGCCGAGGTTCGCGATCTCCACGCGCCGCGCGTCGACGTCGCGCTGCCGCAGGAGCTCCAGCCACAGCTGCAGGCGCGGCTCGTCGGCAAGCTCGCTCACGAACGAGGCGGTGAAGCGGTCGGAGCGCAGATACGGAAATCCGTCGACGCGATGGGCACCGGCATCGCGGACTCCGGCGCGATCGATCTGCGCGTCGAGCGATTCCAGATAGTCGCGACAAGGCGCGGTCTGGGGCGTGCGCGTCGGTGCGGCCGCGCAGCCGGCGATGGCCAGCGCGGCGATCAGGCCTGCGCCGCGCATCGTCACAGCAACGCCCGCTGCTGTTCCTCCACCTGCCGCGTCCCCGGCACCAGGATCCGTGCGGCGATGATGCCGAGCTCGTAGAGCAGGTACATCGGCACGGCCAGCATGAACTGCGACGCCACGTCCGGCGGCGTCAGCACGGCGGCGACGACGAACACGCCGACGACGACGTAGTCGCGATGCTTGCTCAGCGTCGCCGGCGTGACGAAGCCCGCCCACACGATCAGCACGATGGCCACGGGCGTCTCGAAGACGATGCCGAACGCGAAGAACAGGCCGAGCACGAAGTCGAGGTACTTGTTGATGTCGGTCATCACCGCCACGCCCTCGGGCGCGATCTTGATGAAGAACGCGAAGATGGTCGGCAGCACCACGAAGTAGGCGAGCGCGACGCCGAGGTAGAAGAGCGCAGTGCTCGTCGCCAGCAGGGGCACCACCATGCGCCGCTCGTGACGGTAGAGCCCCGGCGCCACGAACGCCCAGATCTGGTAGAGGATCCAGGGCAGGCCGATCGCAAACGCAACGACCGCGGAGAACTTCAGCGGCGTCAGGAACGGCGAGGCCACGTCGGTGGCGATCATGGACACGCCCGGCGGCATCAGCTTCACCAGCGGCGCCGACAGGAACGCGTAGATCTCCTTGGAGAAGAACGCGAGCGGGATCAGCACGACGATGAACCCGGCCAGCGCCTTGAGCACGCGGCTGCGCAGCTCCAGCAGGTGCTCGACCAGCGGCTGCTCGCGACCGCCTTCGGGAGCCGCATTCATGAACCGCCCCCTCCCGCACCCTCCCCCGCGTGCGGGGGAGGGACAACACTTTTCGGCTCCTCCCCCGCATGCGGGGGAGGCTGGGTGGGGGCGTTGGTTAGTTTCTTTACTTCTGTCTGCGCCAGATCGACGTGCTCCTTCAGCGAGCGCTCCGCGTCCTGCAGCTGCTTCTTGAGCTCGGCGGCGTGGGTCTCGCGCTCAAGCTCGGCGGTGAGATGGCGCAGATACGAGCGCGCCTGGCCAGTCCAGCGTCCGAGGTTGCGGGCAAGCGGCGGCAGCCGCTGCGGGCCCAGGACCACGAGCGCGACCAGGAAGCACAGGAGCAGCTCTGAAAAACCGACGTCGAACATCGTGGTGGGTCACAGCCAGGACTAGACGGAGTCTGGCTTCTTCTCCTCAGACCGCTGCGACACCGTTTTGTCCGCGTCGGCCTGGGCTTCACCCTCGCGCATGCTGGTCTTGAAGTTCTTGACCGCGGCGCCGAGGTCGCCGCCGGCGTTGCGCAGCTTGCGCGTGCCGAAGATCAGCACGACGACGGCCAGGACGATCAACCAGTGCCAGATGCTCAAGCTGCCCATCTTCGAATCTCCTTCAGGTTCTCGCGGCTTTCTCTTGCAGGCCGGAACGGCCGGAGCGCCCGGCCAGCTCGCTGGTCAGCGCGGTCAGGGGAATATCCTTGGCCGCCATCAGCACCAGCGTGTGGAACCACAGGTCCGCCAGCTCGTGCACCAGCGCGGCGTTGTCGGGGTTCTTGGCGGCGATGAGCGTCTCACCGGCTTCTTCGCCGACCTTCTTCAGGATGGCGTCGACGCCCTTGGCGTAGAGGCTGGCCACGTACGAGCGATCCGCGGCTGCGCTCTTTCGATCGAGCAGCGTCTGGTAGAGCTCTGACAGCACGTCGGCGGGGGATGTGATCACGGGCCTAGTCTACGCCGGGCTCTTTTCGGCGCGCATGGCGCGCCCTACTAAATCCGGACCCGGATGCCCTTGCTGGCAAGGAACTTCTTGGCTTCGCCGACGGTGAATTCGCCCTGGTGGAAGATGCTGGCCGCGAGCACGGCGTCGGCGCCGCCTTCCTGCAGGCCCTGCTGCAGGTGCTCCAGCGTCCCGACGCCGCCGGAGGCGACCACCGGCACGGTCACCGACTCGGTGATGGCGCGCAGCAGCTCGACGTCGTAGCCCGCTTTGGTGCCGTCGCGGTCCATGCTGGTGATGAGGATCTCGCCGGCGCCGTTGCGCGCCATCAGCGCCGCCCATTCCACCGCATCGAGCTCGGTGGCCTTGCGGCCCCCGTGCGTGTAGACCTGCCAGCGCGGCGGCACGTCCTTCTTGCGCGTCTTCACGCGCTTGGCGTCGATGGCCACGACGATGCACTGCGTGCCGTAGCGGTCGGACGCTTCCTTGATGAAATCGGGATTCTCCACCGCGGCCGTGTTGATCGACACCTTGTCGGCGCCGGAGGAGAGCAGCTCGCGCACGTCGGCGTTGGTGCGCACGCCGCCGCCGACGGTCAGCGGGATGTAGATCTCGCGCGCGACGGCCTCGACGGTGGCGAACAGCGTCGGCCGCTCCTCGCTGCTGGCGGTGATGTCCAGGAACACCAGCTCGTCGGCGCCCTGCTGGTCGTAGCGATGCGCGACCTCGACCGGATCGCCGGCGTCCTGCACGTCCTGGAACTTGATGCCTTTGACGACGCGGCCGGCGTCGATGTCCAGGCAGGGGATGATGCGCTTGGCCAGCATTGTTCTTGTTGTTTTCGGGCGAGCGGTCAGGCTTGTGCGAGCTTCACGGCTTCCGAGAGCTTGAACGTCCCTTCGTAGAGCGCGCGGCCGATGATCGCACCGGACACGCCGTCGCCTTCGATCTCCTTGAGCTGGCGGATGTCGTCCAGGCTGGAGACGCCGCCGGAGGCGATCACCGGCGTGTTCACGGCCTTGGCCAGCTGGCGCGTCGAATCGGCGTTGAACCCCTTCATCATGCCGTCGCGGCCGATGTCGGTGTAGATGATCGCCTCCACGCCGTCGCGCTCGCAGTGCTGCGCGGTCTCGATCACGTCGTGGCCGGTGATCTTGGTCCAGCCGTTGAGCGCGACGCGGCCGTCCTTGGCGTCGAGGCTGACGATGACGTGGCGCGGGTATTCCAGGCACAAGTCGCGCAAGAAATGCGGCGCGTTGATGGCCTTGGTGCCGATGATCACGTAGGCGACGCCGCAGTTGAGCAGGCTCTGCACGGTGTCCTCGTCGCGGATGCCGCCGCCGACCTGCACTGGCACGTCGCCGACCGCGGCGACGATGTGCTCCACCGCCTTGATGTTGACCGGCTTGCCGCTGATCGCGCCGTCGAGGTCCACCACGTGGATGCGCTTGGCGCCTTCGTCGACCCACTTCTTCGCGACCGCCACCGGGTCGGGCGAGAAGACGGTGACGTCGTCCATGCGGCCCTGGCGCAGCCGCACGCACTGGCCGTTTTTCAGATCAATCGCGGGGATCAACAGCACGAGAGGGATGACGCGGATCGAGTGTGCTTTGCAGGCACTCTGCACCAAGCCGGGACCGTAGGCAAGGCGCCTAAAGCGTGGTCACTTCGTCTCGCCGTTCCAGGCGACGAAGTTGGCCAGCAGCTGGATGCCGGGGGCCTGGCTCTTCTCGGGGTGGAATTGCACCGCGACGATGTTGTCCCGCGCGATGGCGGCGGTGAAGCTCTGGCCGTACACGGCGCTGCCGAGCGTGTGCTTGGGATCCTTGGGCTCGGCGTGGTAGCTGTGCACGAAGTAGAACCAGGAGTTCTCCGGCACGCCCGCCCAGAGCGGATGCTTGCGCGCCTGATGCACCTGGTTCCAGCCCATGTGCGGCACTTTCAGCCGCTCGGTTGCGCCGGGCACCGGATCGGCGAAGCGCACCACCTCGCCAGGGAACAGGCCCAGCGCCGCGACGCCGTTGTTCTCGTGCGAATAGTCCATCAGCACCTGCATGCCCAGGCAGATGCCCAGCAGCGGCATCTTCTTGGCCGCTTCCAGCACCATGTCGGACAGCTCCAGGCGCTTGAGCTCGTTCATGCAGCCGCGCACGCCGCCGACGCCCGGGAGCACCAGGCGGTCGCACTTGAGCAGCGTCTTGGGGTCGTAGCTGACTTCCACGCGCCGGTCGGGCGCGACCCGCTCGATGGACTTGGCCAGCGAGTGCAGGTTGCCCATCCCGTAATCGACGACGCCGATCGCGCGCATCGGCGGCTACAGGACCCCTTTGGTCGACGGCATGGCGTCGGGCGCGCGATCGTCGCGCTCCACCGCCATGCGCAGGGCGCGGCCGAAGGCCTTGAAACAGGTCTCCGCCACGTGATGGGCGTTGCGCCCGCGCAGGTTGTCGACGTGCAGCGTCACCTTGGCGTGGTTGACGAAGCCCTGGAAGAACTCCCGGAAGAGGTCCACGTCGAAGTCGGCCACGCGCGCGCGGGGGAACTCCACCGCGTATTCCATTTCCGGCCGTCCGGAGATGTCGATGACGACGCGCGACAGCGCCTCGTCGAGCGGCACGTAGGCGTGCCCGTAGCGGCGGATGCCCTTCTTGTCGCCGATGGCCTTGTCGAAAGCCTGGCCCAGCGCGATGCCGACGTCCTCCACCGTGTGGTGATGGTCGATGTGCACGTCGCCCTTGGCCTCGATGGAAAGATCCAGCAGGCCGTGGCGCGCCACCTGGTCGAGCATGTGCTCGAGGAAGGGGATGCTGGTCTTGAACGTCGCGTGCCCCGAGCCGTCGAGGTTGATCTCCACCTTGATCTGCGTCTCCTTGGTGTCGCGGGAAACGCTGGCTTTGCGGGCGGCCATTTAGGAGTCGACGAGCTTTCCGGCAAAAAAGGGTCGCTAGGATACTAGCTGCGCAGGATGAACGTAACCGGCCCGTCGTTGGTCAGGCTGACCTGCATGTCCGCGCCGAATTGGCCGCTTTCCACCGTGGGATGCGCCGCCCGCGCCAAGTGGACCAGCTCTGCGAACAGCGCTCGCGCGACACCGGGCTCCGCCGCCGTGGTGAAGCTCGCTCGGGTCCCGCCGTCGGTGTCGGCGGCAAGGGTGAACTGCGGCACCAGCAATAAGCCGCCCTTGGTTTCCCGCAGCGAGCGATTCATCTTGCCCTTGTCGTCGGGCCAGACACGGTAGGAAAGAAGACGCTCCAGCAGACGCTCGGCTTGCGAGCGGTCATCGACACGCTCGATCCCGACGAGCACCAGCAGCCCTGCGCCGATGCGGGCGATCTCCCCTCCGTCGACGGTGACGGAGGCTTCGCGGACCCGCTGCAGGAGCCCAATCACCGGTAATCGCCTTGTAGGACATTTCCTACACGACCTGTCAGCTTCGGCTGGCTTCGCAGGGGAGGGGGGTAGCCCAGACTACGCCTGCGGTAGCCAAGGACAGGGATGTCACGGATGACACGGGCTACCGGCTCCAAGGATGGACAAGGATCGCTGGATTGCGAACCTGCGCGGCGTGTCAGTGGGCAGGATGCCCGCTGACTCGCGCAAAGGTTGGAATTTTGGTTTCTCCTCCCTCCCGTGCCCGGCCACTGCCGGGCTCTTTTTTTGGCCGCGCAAAAAAAAGGATTCACGGTGGACTCCACTTGCGCGGCGGCAGCGCCGCCAGGCTGACCACCTCCGAATCGCGCGACATCCGCATCTGCTCCAGCCTCTGTAAGTAGCGCGCCCAGTTCTTCTCGTAGTCGCGCCCGAGCTCCTCCAGCACGTCCCAGGAATACAGCCCGGTGTTGTGGCCGTCGTCGAAGACGAGCCGCACGGCGTATTGTCCGACCGGCTGCACTGCCTCGATGCCCACGTTGCGCTTGCCGCCGACCAGCGCCGGCTCGTCGGCGCCATGCCCGCGCACTTCCGCCGATGGGCTGAACACCCGCAGGTATTCCCACGGCAGCGCGATGCGCGAACCGTCGCCGTACGTGACCTCGAGCAGGCGCGATCCGCGCCTGAGCTTGATCGACGTCGGCGACTGCGCGGCCATCAGCCCGGGCTGCCGCCGCTCTTGGTCTGGGCGATCCAGCGATCGACCTGTTGCTCGAGCACCGCCAGCGGCAGCGCGCCCGAGCCGAGCACCACGTCGTGGAAAGCGCGGATGTCGAACTGGCTCCCGAGCTCGCGCTTGGCGCGCTCGCGCAGGTCCAGGATCTTGAGCATCCCGACCTTGTAGGCGAGCGCCTGACCGGGCCACACCAGATAGCGCTCGATCTCCGCCACCACGCCGCCCTGGGCGATACCGGTCTTGTCGACCATGTATTCGATGGCCTGCTCACGGGTCCAGCGCTTGTAGTGCATGCCCGAGTCGACGACCAGCCGCACGGCGCGATGCATCTCGGCCTGCAGGCGTCCGAGGTTGTCCAGCGGCTCCTTCTCGAAGCCGAGCTCCCACGCGAGGCGCTCCGCATACAGCGCCCAGCCTTCCGAGTACGCGGTGAAGTGCAGGACCTTGCGGAAGATCGGCACGCCCTTCATCTCCTGCGCCAGCGCGATCTGGAAGTGATGGCCGGGAATCGCTTCGTGGTAAGCGAGCGTGCGCTCGTGGAATTTCTGCACCTCGCGCAGGTCGCGCAGGTTCGCGAAGAACACGCCCGGTCGCGATCCGTCCAGCGGCGGTGACTGGTAGTAGGCGCCGGCCGCGTCCTTCTCCTTGAATTCCGGCACGCGCTGCACCTCCACGCCTACCTTCGGCCGCTTGTTGAAGTACGGCCCCAGGCCCTGGCTCACCTCGTCGATGATCGCCTGGTAGTCCGCCAGCACCTGCTTGCGGCCCTCGTCGGTGTTTGGGTAGCCGAGCTCCGGCTTCTCGTTGAGCTGGCGGATGCGCGCGCCGACCGAGCCCTCGACCAGCCCCTCACCGGTGAGGATCGCGTCCATCTCGCGTTCGATGCGCGCCACTTCGGTCAGCCCAAGCTGATGCACGTCCTCCGGCGTGAGGTCGGAGGTCGTGTGATGCCGGACCATGTACGCGTAGAACTGGTCGCCTTCCGGCAGCTTCCAGACGCCGTAGTTCTCCGAGACCTTGCCTTGCAGCGTCAGGAAATAAGCGATGAGCTCCCGGTAGGCCGGGTAGACCACGGTCTCGATGGCGTTGCGCGCCTGCCCCAGGAGCTCGGCGCGCTGCGAGCCCGGAAGCGTGCCGATCGCGTCGAGCTTCTTGGCCAGGTTCTGATAGAGCAGGTGCTCCTCCGGCTTGGCCTCGATGAAGGTCTGCATCTGCACCAGCGTCTTGTCGATGACGAAGCGCGGCGGCAGCAAGCCCTTGGCTTCGCGCAGCTTGAGGTTCTCCAGCACGCCGTCGAACTTGTAGCGGAACTGGTTGAGCCGGGCGACGTAATCGCGCGCGTCGGTTTCGTCGTTGATCTGCTGGATCGTGGTCATCAGGTTGGGCAGGCCGCTCTGCGGCCCGTCCAGCTGGCTGACGATGTAGTTGTGCAGCTGCCAGCGCTGGCCCTCGACCATGTCGGCGAAATACCAGTCGGCGACGTCGTACGAAAGCTGCTGGGCTGGATCCAGGTCGGCGCGCTGGTAGCGATGCAGCGTGTCCAGCGTCTCGCGCTCCCAGGCCTGCCATCGCGCGTCGGCCGCGGGCGATTCGTCGGAGACGCGCGCGTTGTGCCCGTGGATGCCGAGGCCCTCGAGGATGCGCAGGCGCGTCAGGAGCTCCGGCTCGTACAGGGCCCGCTCGATGAACACGCGCTCGAAGAAGACGCTGGCGCTCCAGGGCTTGAAGTACCAGGCGTTGACGAAGAAGACGCCGACGGCCACCAGGACCAGCAGCAGGAAGCCGAGCAGGCGCACGACGATCTTCATGGAAGGCTCCAAAAACAAGGGGCGCATTGTGCGCCCCTTTGGATGAACGACGACGTCTTCAGGTTTGTGGCGGGGCCGTCGGCTCCGGCGCCGACGTGGGCGCGGGCGTCGTTGCGGCGGGAGCCGGCGCGGCCTGCCCGGGTTGCCAGCCACAGCTCTGCCCCTGGTTCTGCGCCTTCAAGTAATCGATCAGCGGCGCGAAGTATTCGAGGATCGCCGAGGCGTCCATCTTGCGCGTGCCGGTCAGCTTCTCCAGCGTCTCCTGCCAGGGCTTGGAAGCGCCGGCCGCGAGCATCGCCTGATAGCGCTTGCCGGCCTCGGTGTTCCCATAGATGTCGCACTCGTGCAGCGGGCCCTTGAACCCGGCGGCGTCGCACAGCGCCTTCTGGAACTGGAACTGCAGGATGAACGACAGGAAGTAACGCGTGTACGGCGTGTTGCCCGCGACGTGGTACTTCGCGCCGGGATCGAAGTCTTCTTCCGAGCGCGCGTTGGGCGCGGACACGCCCTGGTACTGTTCGCGCAGCTTCCACCAGGCGGCGTTGTAGCCGTCGGGCTTCACCTCGCCGGAGAACACGCTCCAGCGCCAGCGATCGACCAGCTTGGCCCAGGGCAGGAACACGATCTTGTCGAGCGCCCACTTCATCTGCGAGTTGATCACCGCCTTGGGATCGACCGTGGGCGCGGCGACCAGTCCGATCTTGTGCAGGTGGCCGGGCGTCAGCGACAGCGTGATGGTGTCGCCGATGGCCTCGTGGAAGCCGTCGTGCGCCGCGCCCTGGAAAATCGGGGGCAGCGGGTTGTAGGCGAGGTCGTAATAGATGTGGCCGAGCTCGTGGTGGATGGTGGTGAGGTCATCCTCCTTGGGCTCGATGCACATCTTGATGCGCACGTCGCCCTGCAGGTTCATGTCCCAGGCGCTGGCGTGGCAGACGACGTCGCGGTCGCGGGGCCTGGTGAGCATCGACTTCTGCCAGAAGGATTCCGGCAGCTTCTGGAAGCCGACGGAGACGTAGAAGTCCTCCGCGATCTTGGCCATCTTCACCGACATCGCCGCGTCGGCCTTCTGGCCGATCTCGGTCAGGTCCTCCGGCGTCGGCCGGCCCTTGAACTCGGCCAGCAGCTTCTTGTACTCGGCATCGCGCTGGCTCCTGAGCGTCGCGGTGACGTCCAGGCTGCCGACGCCCTTGTAAGGCTCGACCAGCGGATAGACGTTGCTCCACTGCTGGGCCCACATGTTGCCGAGCAGGTGCGCCGGGATCGCGCCGTCCTTGGGGACGACGGCATCGCCGTAACGGGCGTTGAGCTTGGCCCGCACGTAGCAGTGCATCTGCTCATACAGCGGCTGCACCTGGCCCCAGAGCCGCTCGACCTCGGTGCCGAAGTCGGTCGGGCTCATGTCGTAGCCCGAGCGCCACACTTCGCCGGTGTCGGCGAAGCCCATCTCCTTGGCGCCCTCGTTGGCCAGCTCCACGAAGCGCTGGTAGTCCTTGCGGATCGGCTTGGCCGTCGCGTGCCAGCCGGTCCAGGCGGCGAGGATGTCCTCGGGCTTCTGCTTGAGGTCCGGGTTGTCGACGATCTTCTCGATGTCGGAGAGGTTCAGGCAGTCCTTGCCCATGATCGGCGTGCCAGGGCACCACTTGCCGGCGCCGTAGTTGGCGTCCATGCGCGACAGGATCTGCGCGAGCTCCGCCTGCTTGGCGGGATCCGAGGGCGCCGGCGCGGAAACGTTCTTGAGCAGCATCAGCGAGCGCGACGTGTCCGCCGTCATCCCTTGCGTGGCGTTGAAGCGCTTGGCTTCCTGCAGCTTGCGCGCCTGGTAGCCCAGGAACTCCTCGTTGGCCTTGGCGCCGATGGCCTGCGAGTCGTCGGTGATGTAGGTCTGCTGCAGCCAGGTGGCCGCGTTCAGGTACGGCAGCATCTTGCGCAAGTCCTGGTTGATGCCGGCGATGAACGCATCGGCATCGGCGGCGCTGGGGCCAGCTGGGGACGTGGCGGTTGCAGGTGGCGGGGTTTCGGCCGGCTTGCTGCAGGCCGCGAGGAGGGCGATACCTACGAAAACGAGCTTGCGCATGAACCGGCTCCGCAAAAATAGGCGGTGAGGTTCCCTGACCCGGGGCAAGCTCGTCAAGCGTCTGGGGATGGCGGATTGAGCCGCGCGCTTCGCGCGCCGCTCGAATCCGCCGATCGAAGCCGTTGGTTAGACTGGGCGGAAGCCACCGAAGAAGAGGCTGCGGCATGCGTCCGTTGGTTACCCTTACATACTGGTTTGCGTGGCTGATCTTCCGGCTGCTCAACCCGCTGATCCGCTACAAGCTGGCGCCCGCAGAGGTCAAAGCGCGCCTGCAGCTGGATCCCGCCCGCCCGGTTTGCTACGTCCTGCCGCAGCGCAGCTGGACCGACCTCTTCGTGCTCGACCGGATCTGCCGCGACCTGGGCCTGCCGATCCCGCGGCGCACCGGCGAGGAGCTGCCCAGCGTCAGCCGCGCCGGCTGCCTGTACCTCCCGGCGCTGCTGGAGACCCGGATCCGCGAGACCGGCTTGTCCAAGCTCTTGCAGCGCGCGATCGCGGCCGGCAACTACGACATTCAGCTGGTGCCGGTGTCGGTGTTCTGGGGACGCGATCCCGGGCAGGAGACCTCGCTGTTCAAGCTGATCTTCGCCGACAGCGTCCAGGCCGGCATGCTGCGCAAGCTCTTCATCATCCTGGTCAACGGCCGCAACGTGCTGGCGAGCTTCGCCCGGCCCCTGTCGTTCCGGGAGTACGTCAGCGGGCAGGAGGACGACTCGGCCAAGGCGGTGCGCAAGCTCGCCCGCGTGCTGCACGTGCATTTCCTGCGCGCGCGCACGGCAGCGCTGGGGCCGACGCTGCTGCGCCGCCCGGTGGTGATCGCCGGCCTGCTCAACTCCAGCTCGGTGCGCCGGGCGATCGAGGAGGAGGCCAAGGCCTCCAACAAGACGCTGGAGCAGGTGTCGCGGCGGGCGCAGAAGTGCGCCACCGAGATCTGCGCGGACTACTCGTCGGCCTCGATCAATTTCCTCGAGCGCGTCCTGACGATCTTCGTCTGGAACCGCGTCTACAAGGGCATCGACGTGCAGGGCCTGGACCGCATCCGCGACCTGGCGCAGTCGCACGAGATCATCTACCTGCCGTCGCACCGCTCGCACGCGGATTACCTGCTCGCCTCCTACATCCTGTATCACGCGGGCATCGTGCCGCCGCACATCGCTGCGGGCGTGAACCTCAATTTCTGGCCCGTCGGCGGCCTGCTGCGCCGCTGCGGCGCGTTCTACCTGCGCCGCAGCTTCTCCGGCGACCGGGTCTACACCGCGGTGTTCCGCGCTTACGTCGATTCGCTGATCTCGCGCGGCTATGCCATCGAGTTCTTCCCGGAGGGCGGCCGTTCGCGCACCGGGCGGCTGATGCAGCCCAAGACCGGGCTGTTGTCGATGGTGGTCGAATCGGCGCTCAAGCAGCGCGCCCGCAAGGTGGCGCTGGTCCCGGTCTTCGTCGGCTATGACAAGGCCTGGGAAGTGTCGAGCTACTTCAAGGAGCTCAAGGGCGGGCGCAAGAGCAAGGAGTCGGCCGAGGCCCTGCTCAAGGCGGGCAAGATCCTGGGCAAGTCCTACGGCAAGGCCTACATGAATTTCGGCGAGCCGCTGATCCTGCAGGACTACGCCGATCAGCACTTGCCGGACTGGCGCGACGCCATGACCCGCGACAGCGAGGAGCGGCCCGAGGAATACAGCCGCTTCGTCGCCGAGCTGGCGCTGGAGAACTCGCGCCGCACCAACTCCGCGGCGGTGGCCAACCCGGTCGGCCTGGCGGCGCTGGCGCTGCTCGCCGCGCCGGAGCGCGCGGTGGGCGAGGACGAGCTGGTCGAGCAGATCGGGCACCTGATCTGGCTGCTCAAGGGTCTGCCCAGCGGCCCGTACATGCACATCCCCGAGCCGTCGCCGCGTGCCGTCGTCGACTGGTCGGTGCCGATCGCCGGCATCGCCCGCGTCGAGCATCCGTGGGGCGACGTGCTGGCGCTCAAAGCGCGCAACGCGGTGCTGCTGACCTACAACCGCAACAACGTGCAGCACCTGTTCGCGCTGCCGAGCCTGATCGCCAACTTCTTCCGCACGCGCCAGAGCCTGTCGGAGGACGCGGTCGTCACCGGCTGCCGCGCGCTCTATCCGTTCCTGCGCACCGAGTTCTTCCTGCCCTGGGATCCCGCCGAGTGCGAAGGACGCGCGCGAGAGACCATCGAGGTGATGATCAAGCTGGGACTGCTGCATCGCCAGAACGGCCACCTGGCGCGCCCCGAGGTGTCCGGGCGCGCGTTCTCGTCGCTGGCGATGCTCGCGCGCATCCTGGCCGAGACGCTCGAGCGCTACTGCATGACCATCCTGCTGCTCGCCGGCGAGCATCGGTCCGGCCAGCAGCTGAAGCGGGAGCGCTTCGAGGAGGACTGCCGCCTGCTGGCCGAGCGCATGGCGATCCTCACCGGCCGCGAGGCCCCGGAGTTCTTCGACAAGGCCCTGTTCCGGGGCTACCTCAACACGCTGATCCAGGTCGGCCTGGTGGTCGAGACCGAGGATCAGTCGCTGACCGTCGACGACCGCATCGAGCGCATGGCCGAGCGATCGCTGGAACTTCTCTCCGACGAAACGCGTCAGACGCTGGTGCAATTGCTGTCCCGGCGGCGGGGCCCGGTTCCTCTCTGATCCGTCCGGTGGCGGTGTGTATAATCGGCGCCCGCAGGGGCTCGGGGGCCCCGCTCGCTCCGCCAGAAGTCTTTAAAAAAATCCTCCCCGGACCATTTCCGTAAATTCGAGAAACCACATGCATAAGCCTTTTCGTTTGCTTGCCGCGGCCACGCTGAGCGTGCTCGCCGCCGCCTGCGCTCCGCCTTCGGGCGACAGCAACAACGCTGCCTCCGCCAACGCTGCCTCCGGTGAGCTGACCACCGACGCGCAGAAGTTCGGCTACGCCATCGGCACCGACCTGGGCAAGTCGCTCAAGCAGGTCAATACCGAAGTCGATATCCCGGCGCTCAAGGCCGGCCTCGACGAGGCGCTGGCCGGCAAGGAGCCGCGCATGGACGACAAGGCGCGCCAGGAGATCAAGACCTCCATCGCCAAGAAGATCCAGGCCAAGCAGAAGGAAGAGCGTGACGCCAAGGCCGGCAAGTCCAAGGAAGCCGGCGAGAAGTTCCTGGCCGACAACGCCAAGAAGAACGGCGTGAAGACCACCGCTTCGGGCCTGCAGTACGAGGTCATCACCGAAGGCAAGGGCGAGCATCCGACCAAGGACGACAAGGTCACCGTGCACTACAAGGGCACGCTGCTCGACGGCACCGAGTTCGACAGCTCCTACTCGCGCAACCAGCCGATCACCTTCCCGCTGGGCAACGTCATCGCCGGCTGGACCGAGGGCGTGCAGCTGATGACGCCGGGCTCCAAGTACAAGTTCTACATCCCGTCCAACCTCGCCTACGGCGAGCGTGGCGCCGGCGCCAAGATCGGCCCGAACGAGACGCTGATCTTCGAGGTGGAGCTCATCTCCTTCGAGAAGGGCAGCGGCAAGGACAAGGACGAAGTCCGCAAGCCCGCAGCCAAGGCCGAGAAGAAGGCCGAGGCCAAGAAGGAAGCCGCCAAAGCGGAAGCCAAGGCCGAGGAATCCAAGGAGTAGACGCTCCAGCGCAGCACCAGACGGCGGCCTTCGGGCCGCCGTTTTCGTTTGGGCGGGCGATTTGCGGAAGCGTTGAACATACGCTGGCGTATTGATAAGCTGCATGCCTCAATACGCAGGCGTATGTTATGCCGCAGAGTCCCGCCAAAGCCCGTCCGACGCCGCGCCAGAGCCTCAACGCCGAGCACTGGGCCGAAGCCGCCCTGGACGCGATGTCGGTCGGTGGCCTGGAAGCCGTCGCCGTCGAGCCGCTGGCCAAGGCGATGGGCATCACCAAGGGCAGCTTCTACTGGCACTTCAAGAACCGCGACGCCCTGATCCGGGCCGCGCTGGAGATCTGGGAGAAGCGCGAGACGGTGGACATCGTCGCGCGCGCCGAGCAGGAGACCACGCCGCGCGAGCGCATGCATTCGCTCTTCCGGCAGGTCGCCAACACCGACCAGCGCTCGGAGCGGCTGCTGATGATGCTGTCGACCACCGACCACGCTGCGGCGCGCGCCTGCGTCAAGCGGGTGTCGGAGCACTGGCGGCGCTACGTGCACGACTGCTACCTGGCCCTGGGCTTCAGCGAAAGCGAGGCGCGGCTGTGGGCCACGTTCGCCTATTCGACCTTCATGGGCACCGTGCGCATGCGCCGCGACAATCCCGACGCGCTGCCCGCTGGCCCCGAATTCACGCAGTACTTGCGGTTCCTGATCCGCAGCCTGATCCCTCGCGATCGCGAGGGTGCGGATACCCACGCTTCCGTCGTGCCGCTGCGGCGCAGCGGCGCCAAGTGAATCCCGAGAGTCCGTAGGAGCTTTCCATGTCCATCGCACTGCTGTTCGTCGCTGCGCTCGTGGTCGTCTGGGTCCTGGCCTTCGTCGGCGCACCCTTGCTGGTCTGGGCGATCGTCGCCGGCGTTGCCACGGCCGGCTTGAGCCTCGCGGGCCTGATCGGCCACGGCGCCACGATCGCGGGCACGGTCGTGTTCGCGATCCTCGCCGTGCTCTGCGTGGTGCCGTTGCGCCGGGCCCTGATCAGCAACTTCATCTTCGCCGGCTTCAAGAAGGTGCTGCCGGAGATGTCCTCGACCGAGCGCGAGGCGCTGGAGGCGGGCGACGTCTGGTGGGAAGGCGAGATGTTCCGCGGCCGTCCGGACTGGAGCAAGCTGCTGGACTTCAGCTACACGCGGCTGACCAAGGAGGAGCAGCGCTTCCTCGACAACGAGTGCGAGGAGCTGTGCAAGCTGGTCGACGACTGGAAAGTCGAGTTCGAGGACAAGGATCTGCCGCCCGAGGTCTGGGCCTACATCAAGGAGAAGAAATTCTTCTCCATGCTGGTGAAGAAAGAGTTCGGCGGCCTGGGCTTCTCGGCCAACGCGCAGTCGGCGGTCGTCACCAAGCTCGCAACCAAGTCGATCACCCTGGCGGTGACGGTGATGGTGCCCAACTCCCTGGGGCCCGGCGAGCTCCTGATGCACTACGGGACCAAGGAGCAGCAGAAATTCTGGCTGCCGCGCCTGATCGACGGCACCGACATCCCCTGCTTCGGCCTGACCGGGCCGGAGGTCGGATCCGACGCCACCGCCATGCCCGACCTCGGCGTCGTCTGCTACGGCGAGCACGAGGGCAAGAAGACGCTGGGCATCCGCCTGAACTTCGAGAAGCGCTACATCACGCTGGCGCCGATCGCGACCTGCGTGGGCCTGGCCTTCAAGCTGAAGGATCCCGAGGGGCTGCTCGGCGACAAGAAGAAGGTGGATTACGGCATCACCTGCGCGCTGATCCCGTCGACGCATCCCGGTGTCGAGATCGGCCGGCGTCACTATCCGGGCGCCGCGTTCCACAACGGCCCGATCTTCGGCAAGGACGTGTTCATCCCGGTGGAGTGGATCATCGGCGGGCCGGACAAGGCCGGGAAGGGCTGGCGCATGCTGGTCGAGTGCCTCTCTGCAGGGCGCGGCATCTCGCTGCCGGCGCTGGCGACCGCAGCCGGACAGTCGGCGTATCGCACGCTCGGCAGCTATGCCCGCATCCGCCGGCAGTTCCGCATGCCGATCGGCAAATTCGAGGGCGTGCAGGAAGCCACCGGCCGCATCGCCGGCTACGCCTACACGCTGGAGGCGATGCGCATCCTGACCGCCTCGGCGGTGGACCACTGCGCGACCGTCGGTGGTGACCGCGATCGCCAAGTACCACATGACCGAGATGATGCGGAAGATCATCAACGACGCGATGGACGTGATCTCGGGGCGCGGCATCCAGCGCGGCCCGCGCAACAACCTGGCGACCGGCTACGCCGCCTGCCCAGTGGCGATCACGGTCGAAGGCGCGAACATCCTGACGCGCAACCTGATGATCTTCGGCCAGGGCGCGATCCGCTGCCATCCGTTCGTGTTCCCCGAGATGGAAGCGGCCCGCACCAACGACGCGGCTGCATTCGACAAGCTGCTGTTCGGGCACATCGGCTTCTCGATCAACCGCGGCGTGCGCGCGTTCACGCACGGCATCACCGGCGCTGCGTTCGCCAAGAGCCCGGTCGAAGGCTCGCTCGGGCGCTACTTCCGGCAGATGGAGCGCATGTCCTCGGCGCTCGCGTTCGTCTCCGACGTCACCATGGGCGTGCTCGGCGGCGAGCTCAAGCGCAAGGAGCGGCTGTCGGCAAGGCTTGGCGACGTGCTGTCGCAGCTCTACATCGCCTCGGCCGTGGCGAAGTTCTACCTTTCCGGCACCCAGACCAAGGAAGACTATCTGCACGCGCGCTGGGCGCTGGACAACGCGCTCTACGAGATCGGCAAGGCCTTCGAGGGTTTCTTCGACAACTTCCCGATGGGCGCCATCGGCAGCTTCCTGAAGTTCGTGGTGTTCCCCTTCGGCAATCCGTACAAGCCGGTCGGCGATCGGCTGAACCAGCGCATCGCCGATCTCCTGATGGAAGAGACCGAAGTGCGCGAGCGCATCACCTGGCTCGTGTTCAAGAACGGCGGGCCGCGCGATCCGGTCGGCCGCTTCGAGCACGCCTGGGATCTGGTGAAGAAGGCGGAAGCCCCGTACGTGAAGTACTTCAAGCTCGCCGCCAAGGGCGAGCTCGCGGGCGACGACACGCCGGCGCGGCTGAAGGACGCGGTCAACCGCAATCTGCTGACGCGCGAGGAAGCCGACCTTGCCGGCGAGTTCGACAAAGTTCGCTTCGACGTGATCCAGACCGATCACTTCAGCAAGGCCTACATCGCCGGCGATTTCGCGGCCGACCGCAATGCCGCGCTGGTCGACCTGGCGGCTCGACGAGGCCAGGCCGCCTAGTTTTTTGGCTTCTTAAAGCGAAATGCCGCCATCTCTGGCGGCATTTCGTAGAACAGCGGATGGCGCGTTGAGCCGCGTCGCGCTTCTTGCGACGCCGCTCGAACGCGCCGATCGAAGCCTTAGGTCAGCTTCATCATGATCTTCGCCATCGTACGCGTCAGCTTGGTGTACGGCGGGAACAGCATCTTCGCCATCATGATGCGGGTGCGCAGCACCGCGCGTTCGTGCGAGAAGGCACGGAAGCCGAAGTAGCCGTGCGAGTTGCCGATGCCGGAGTTGTTGACGCCGCCGAAGGGCAGGTTGCCGTGCAGGAAGTGCACCAGGCAATGGTTGATGCAGGTGCCGCCGGCCGACGTGTTCTTGAGAATCTTCTGGATGTTCGCTTCGGTCTTGCTCCAGATGTAGAGCGCGAGCGGCTTGGGCGCGTCGTTGACGCTCTTCAGGACCTGGTCCAGATCGGTATAGGTCATGATCGGCAGCAGCGGCCCGAAGATCTCCTCCTCCATGATCTTGGCGTCGGCCGGGATGTTCTCCAGCAGCGTCGGCGCGACGTAGTGGTCCTTCTCGCTGACGTAGTCGCCGCAGAGCACCTTCGCACCCTTGGCCTTGGCATCCTGCAGCAGCGCGTTCACGCGCTTGGTGTGGCGCTCGTTGACCACGCGCGCCAGTGACGGCGAGTTCATCTGGTCCTGCGGCGTGGCGCCGTAGGACAGCTTGATGGCTTCGAGGCACTTCTGCACAAAGGCGTCCTTCACCGATTCGTGCACGTAGACGTAATCGGGCGCGATGCAGGTCTGGCCGTTGTTGTTGAACTTGCCCCACATCAGCACGCGCGCCGCCAGGTCCAGGTTGGCGCTCTCGTCGATGATGGTCGGCGACTTGCCGCCGAGCTCCAGGGTGACGCTGGCCAGATGCTTGGCGGCGGCGGCCATCACCACCTTGCCGACCGCGGGCGAGCCCGTGAAGAAGATGTGATCGAACGGCAGCGCCAGCAGGGCGCTGGAGACCATGGCGTCGCCCTCGAAGATCGCGACCTCGTCCTCGGAGAACACTTCGCGCACGATCTTGACCATCCAGGCGGTCATGTTCGGCGTCATCTCGGAGGGCTTGATCATCACCGTGTTGCCGGCGCCGATGGCGTACATCAGCGGGCCGAAGGTCAGGTTGATCGGGAAGTTCCAGGGCGAGATCAGCAGGCATCGTCCGCGCGGCTCGTGCTGGATCCAGCTGGAGGTGCCGCCCATCACCATGGTCGGCCACACGCCCTTGGGCTTCATCCACTTCTTCAGGTGCCGGCAGACCTCGTTGGCGTCGGCGACGACCGTCATGATCTCGTTGGCGTCGACCTCCGCCGGCGGTTTCTTGAAATCCTTGTCGGCGGCTTCGTACAGGCTGGGGGCGTGCTGCAGGATGGCGGCCTTCAGCCGCTTGATCTTGGCGATGCGCTCCTCGGCGGTGGAGGTGCGCAGCCGCAGCATGGTGCCGCGCTGTTTCTCGAAAACACGCTTGATTTCGGCTTCGCCAGCCGAACCGGACGTCGGAAAGTAAGAAACGGCGGTGTTCATGAGGGGTTCCCCGTTGCGGCCTATTGAACGAGCGGTCGAGTATACGCCCGGCTATGGCCAGCAGAAACCGTCATCTGTCATCCTTCGGCACGCGCACGTGGGGGAGAGCCAACAATGAAACGTCTGAACATGCTGGACGCCTCGTGGCTGCTGGTGGAATCACCGGAAACCGCGATGCAGGTGGCGGGCCTGCAGATCTTCCGGCTGCCCAAGGACGCACCCGGCGATTTCATGCAGAAGTTCGTCGCTTATCTGCGCAGCTTCCCGGTGACGACGCCGCCGTTCAACTATCGCCTCGCGCGCGGGGCGCTGGCCAAGGTCGCTCCCGCCTGGGAAGTCGTCCGTGACGTCGAGATCGACTATCACCTGCGGCACTCGGCGCTGCCGGCGCCGGGCGGCGAGCGCGAGCTCGGCGTGCTGATCTCGCGCCTGCACTCCATTCCGCTCGACAAGACGCGGCCCCTGTGGGAGTGCCACGTCATCGAGGGGCTGGAGAACAACCGCTTCGCGCTGTACATCAAGGCGCACCACTCACTGCTCGACGGCATGGCCGCGGTGCGCATCATCCAGTCGACCCTGTCCGAGGATCCGGAGTACGAAGACGTACCGCCGCCCTGGTCGCGGCCGATTCCCAGGGTGCCGCGTCCGGAGCGCGTGCCCGTGAGCCCGCTGGAGCAGCTGCGCGAGCAGTTCAGCGCGCTGCCCGGCGCCTTCAAGGGACTGCGCACCATGCGCTCGGCGCGCAAGCGGCCGGACGACGCGCTCATCGGTCCGTTCTCGGCGCCGCCGAGCGTGCTGAACACGCGCGTCACTGCGCAGCGCCGCGTCGCCACGCAGACCCACGATCTGGCGCGATACAAGAAGCTCGCGCAGCAAGCCGAGTGCACGCTCAACGACGTCGTCCTCACCATCTGCGGCGGTGCGCTGCGGCGTTACCTGATCGAGATGAACGCGCTGCCGGAGAAACCCCTGGTCGCCAACCTGCCGGTGTCGGTGCGGCCCAAGGACGACAGCGAGGGCGGCGGCAACGCCATCAGCACGATGCTGGCGACGCTCGCCACCGACGTTCCGGACGTCAAGGCGCGGCTCGAAGCGATTCGCGCATCGACGACGCGCGGCAAGGAGCACCTGCAGAGCATGCCGCGCGCGGCGATCACGCATTACACGACGCTGATCATGCTGCCGTTCATGGTCGGGCAGCTCACCGGCCGCATCAATGTGAGGAAGCCGATGTTCAACGTCGTCGTCTCCAACGTGCCGGGCCCGAAGAACAAGCTCTACTTCAACGGCGCCGAGATGGAAGCGGTCTATCCGGTGTCGCTGATCTTCGACGGCCAGGCGCTGAACATCACCGTCATCTCCTACGCCGACCGCATCGACTGGAGCTTCACCGCCTGCCGCAGCTCGGTACCGCACGTGCAGAGGCTCGCCGTCTACACGGGCGAGGCCCTCGACGAGCTGGAGGAAACGCTGGCGGGCCCGAAGAAGCGGGGCAGGAGAGCCGCGTGAGCGACGCCATCCTGCGCACGCCCGAGTCGCGGTTCAACAGCCTGCCGGGCTACAGCTTCGAGCCGCATTACATGGACCTCAACGGTCTGCGGATGCACTACCTCGACGAGGGCTTGAGCACCGCCCGGCCGATCCTGCTGCTGCACGGCGAGCCGACCTGGAGCTATCTGTATCGCAAGATGAGCGCGCCGCTCGCCGCCGGTGGCCTGCGCGTGATCGCGCCCGACTTCATCGGATTCGGCAAGTCCGACAAGCTGCCGTCGATGGCGGACTACAGCTACGCAGGCCACGTCGCCTGGATGAAGCAGTTCATCGAGAAGCTGGATCTGCAGAGCATCACGCTGTTCTGCCAGGACTGGGGATCGCTCGTCGGCTTGCGCCTGGCGATGGAGAACAGCGATCGCTTCGCCCGCATCATGGTGTCCAACGGCTTCCTGCCGACGGCCCAGCAGCCGGCGAACATGGCGTTCAAGCTCTGGCGCGCGTTCGCCACGTATTCGCCCTGGTTCCCGATCGGCAAGATCGTCAACAACGGCTGCGTCACCAAGCTCTCGCCCGACGAGATCGCCGCCTACGACGCGCCGTATCCGAGCTCGGAGTTCAAGGCCGCGGCGCGCGCTTTTCCACGGCTGGTGCCGACGGAGGAGTCCGATCCGGCGGTGCCGGCCAATCGCGCGGCCTGGGACGCGCTGGGCAAGTGGGAGAAGCCGTTCCTGTGCGTGTTCGGCAAGAACGATCCGATCCTGGGCCGCGCCGACAAGCCGCTGATCGCGCAAGTGCCGGGCGCCAAGGGCCAGCCGCACGAGCGCATCTGGGGCGGGCACTTCGTGCAGGAGGACCGCGGCGACGAGCTGGCGAAGCGGTTGCTGGAGTTTGTGAAGACCTAGTCTGCGGGTCTGCCGGTTGAGTCCGACGGGGGACGCCTAAAAAGCTCCGTTTAGCTCGACGTGCGCCATCCCTGGCGCCCGACGCCCCCGCCGAACTCAACCGACAGACCCGGCGCAGCCCGCGCCTTCACGCCGGTTTGGACAGATGCGCCAGGCTCGCGCCCGACTTCTCCCAGTTCTGGCCGTCGAAGTCCTCGTAAATCACTTCCTCGATCGTGCCGGCATCGATGCAGCGCAGGTTCACCGAGTAGCCGTCGGGATTGGAGCGCGGCACGTAGAACGACTTCACGCCGCACACCTTGCAGAACCGGTGCTTGGCGACGCCGGTGTTGAACGTGTAGGTGGTGAGCGCGTCCTCGCCGGAGACCAGCGTGAACTCGGCGGCGGGGACGATCAGATGCTCGAACCCGGTCTTGGCGCACATCGAGCAGTTGCAGCGCTGCACCAGGACCTTGGCCGGTGCGCGCACTTGGAAGCGCACCGCACCGCAATGGCAGCCACCCTCATGCGTGATCTTGGCCATGCCCCAAGTTAACATGCGCGGCCATCGCTTCAGCCGTCCCTCCATGCACGCACGACTAGTCTTCGCAGCAGCAGCCTTCGCGGCCAGCAGCGCGACGCTCGCTTGCGACCTCTGTGCCGTGCACTCCGCCAACCAGGCGCTGGGCCATGGCGACGGACTGTACGGCGCCGTCGCCCAGCAGTTCACCCGTTATGACGAACTGCGTCGCGAGGGCGAACCCGTCGACGATGACGAGGGCCAATACCTCGACAGCTCCGTGACCCAGCTGGTTGCGGGTTACGGCTTTTCCGAGCGCTGGGGCGTGCAGGTCAGCATTCCCTACATCATTCGCTCCTACGAGCGGCCCCTGGGCAATGCCCTGGAAGAGGGGCGCGAGGACGGGCTTGGGGACGTGAGCCTCGTCGGGCAGCTCACCCCTTTGCTGCATCGGGCGGAGGCGACGACGCTCAGCGTCCGTCTGCATGCGGGAGTGAAGCTGCCGACCGGCGATACCCGCCGGCTGCAGGAGGAAATCCCGCATTCCGTCTCCAAGCACGAGGAGGGCGATCACAACGGCATCCACGGCCACGACCTCGCGCTCGGCAGCGGTTCCGTCGACGTGCTGCTCGGAGCGTCCACCTATGGGCGCATCCAGCGCTGGACCGCCGCCGCGGACCTGCAATACGCCTATCGGCGGAAGGGAGATTTCGAGTATCGCTACGGCGACGATCTGATCTGGTCGGTCGCGGCCGGCGGCTACCTGATGTTGCGGGACGACGCCACGCTTGCGCTGCAAGCCGCGGTCGAAGGCGAATACAAGGAGTACGACGATCTCGGTGGCGTGGAGCTCGACGACACGCACAGCGGCATCGTGATGGTAGGGCCGCGCGCGCTGCTCACCGGCGAGAACCGCTACGCCGTCGATCTGGCCGCGCTCTTTCCCGTCCAGCAGTACAACAGCGCGCTGCAGACCACGGCTGGCTTTCGCGTAAGGCTGGCGCTCGGCTATCGCTTCTGATGAAGCTCAAGTTCACCAAGATGCAGGGCGCCGGCAACGACTTCGTGGTGATCGACGCGACGCGCCAGGCGTTCGCGCCGACGCCGCAGCAGCTCGCTGCCATCGCGGACCGGCGCTTCGGTGTCGGCTGCGATCAGATCGCCGTGGTGGACGCGGCGTCCGAGCCCGGCATCGACTTCGGCTACCGCATCTACAACGCCGATGGCAGCGAGTCGGGCATGTCGGGCAACGGCGCGCGCTGCGTCGGCCGCTTCATCGTCAGCCACGGGTTGAGCAGCAAAGATCGCATCCGTCTGAAGACCAAGACCTCGGCCATCGAGCTGCACGTGTCCGGGGACGGCCGCGTGCGCGTCGACATGGGCGCCCCGCGCTTCGAGCCCCGCGATCTTCCTTTCAGTGCCGCGGCGCGCGCGCTTTGCTACAGCGTCACGCTGGACAGCGGCGACGTGCTGGAGATCGGCGCTGCGAGCATGGGCAATCCGCACGCGGTGCTGAAAGTCTCGGACGTGGACAGCGCCCCGGTCGCGCAGATCGGCGAGGCCCTGCAGCACCATCCGGCGTTCCCGGAACGGGTCAACGTCGGCTTCCTTCAGATCGTGGATCGCGGCCGCGTGCGCTTGCGTGTGTACGAGCGCGGCGCCGGCGAGACGCTCGCGTGCGGCAGCGGCGCCTGCGCGGCTGTCGCCGTGGCTAGAATGTGGGAGAGTGTCGACGCCAGCGTCGAGGTGGCGGTAAGGGGCGGCACGCTGGTGGTGGAGTGGGCGGGGGAGGGCGAGCCGCTGTTCCTGGGCGGCCCCGCAGAAACGGTGTTCGAGGGGGAGATGGAATGGCCGAGGTGAAGAAGGCTGCGCAGTCCGCGCAGCTGCCGCTGGAACCCGCACGATTGACCGACGACGACGTCGCCGCTTACCTGAAGGATCATCCGGATTTCCTCGCGCGCCACCCGCACCTGCTCGAGTCGCTCGAGCTGCGGCACGCGGCCGGCGCGGCGGTATCTCTGATCGAGCGCCAGGTCGAGGTGCTGCGCGGACGCGCCCAGCGCCTGGAGGATCGGCACAACCAGCTCACGCAGATCGCCCGTGACAACGAGCTGCGCGCCTCGAGCGTCCAGCGTCTGGCTCGCACCCTGCTCGCCGCGCCGACGCTGGCGATGGTCGTCGCAGGGCTGGCCCGCTGCATGCGCGACGACTTCGACATCGACGCGGTCTATCTCGGCGTGCAGTCCAAGGTCATCCGCCGCCAGGACATCGAAGGGCTGCATCGGCTGGATTCGCACAACCCGGTGGTCAAGGCCTACGACAACTTCTTCCGCACGCGGCTGATCGAATGCGGGCCGATCGAGGCCGACAAGGCGGCGCTGTTCTTCCCCGACGCCAAGAAGCCCCTGCTTTCGGCCGCGATCTTGCCGCTGGAGAAGGAGAACAACCTGGGCATGCTGGTGCTGGCCAGCACCGAGGCCGACCGCTTCCAGCCGCGCCAGGGCAAGCTGTTCCTGGAGATGACGGCGGAACTCGTCTCCGCCGCGATCCGCGCGCGCCTGGGCTGACCGAAGCTGTACGTGCTGCAGGCGCGCATCGCCGAATATCTCCAGCACCTCAAGCACGAGCGGCGCCTGTCGCCGCACACGCTCAAGGCAGCAGCGCGCGATCTCCACGACTTCGCCGCGCACGCAGGCGACGCCGACATCGCCGCCATCACCACGCACACGGTCCGCGGCTGGCTCGCCACGCTGCGACGGCGCGGCCTGTCGGCGGCCAGCACGCAGCGCATGCTCTCGAGCCTGCGCGCGTTCCTGCGCGATCAGCTCAACCGCGGTCGGCTTACCGCCAACCCGGCCGCGGAAGTCAGGGCGCCGAAGAAGGCGCGCGTGCTGCCCAGGACGGTGGAGAAGGATTCGCTGATCGCAGCGCTGGATCGGCCCGCCACTGGTTCGCTCGGTCTGCGCGACCAGGCGATCGCCGAGCTGTTCTATTCGTCGGGCCTGCGGCTCTCGGAGCTGGTAGCCCTGGATGCGGACTGCCTGGGCGGCGGCGGCCGCGAGCTGCGGGTCGTCGGCAAGGGCAGCAAGACCCGGATCGTGCCGGTCGGTCGCAAAGCCATCGCCGCGCTGCAGCGCTGGCAGCGCGAGCGCGCCTTGCTTGCTGCCGACGGTGAACCCGCGCTGTTCGTCGGGCGCGACGGCGCACGCCTGTCCGCGCGCAGCGTGCAGCAGCGCCTGCGCGCCTGGGCCCGCGCCGCCGGGCTCGACGGGGGGCTGCATCCGCACCAGCTGCGCCATTCCTTCGCCACGCACATGCTCGAGGAGAGCGGCGACCTGCGGGCGGTGCAGGAGCTGCTCGGCCACGCCAACCTGTCGACGACGCAGATCTACACGCACCTGGATTTCAATCGCTTGGCGAAGGTCTACGACGCGGCGCATCCTAGGGCGCGGCGCGCCAAGACCTGACGATCTTGAAAGCGGGCCGCTCGGCCCAAGATTGTTTCGACCTCGAGCAGAGAATCCCCATGCAGCAATTCGACGGCACGACCATCCTTTGCGTCCGCAGAAACCAGCAGGTCGCGATGGGCGGCGACGGCCAGGTGTCGATGCAGAACACGCGCGTGAAGGGCAACGCGCGCAAGGTCCGGCGGCTCTATAACGAGCGTGTCATCGCCGGCTTCGCCGGCGGCACGGCCGACGCCTTCACCCTGTTCGAGCGCTTCGAAGGCAAGCTCGACAAGCACGGGGGCAACCTCACCCGCGCGGCGGTGGAGATGGCCAAGGACTGGCGCACCGACCGCTACCTGCGCCGGCTGGAGGCGCTGATGCTGGTCGCCGACAAGGACACCTCGCTGATGATCAGCGGCAACGGCGACGTGATGGAGCCTGAGCCGCACGGCGTCTTCGCGATCGGGTCCGGCGGCAGCTTCGCCACCGCCGCGGCGCGCGCGCTCGTCGACAACACGCAGCTGACCGCCAAGGAGATCGTCGAGAAGGCGATGCACATCGCCGCCGACATCTGCATCTACACCAATCATCAGCTCACCATCGAGACGATCGGCTGACCGTGAACGCCATGAATGATTCCATCCCTGTGATCACCCCGTCCGGCACCTCGGCTGCCGCCATGACTCCGCGCGAGATCGTGCAGGAGCTCGACCGGCACATCGTCGGCCAGGCCGCCGCCAAGAAAGCGGTGGCCATCGCCCTGCGCAACCGCTGGCGGCGCATGCAGGTGCCCGAGCCGATGCGCACGGAGATCCATCCGAAGAACATCCTCATGATCGGCCCGACCGGCGTCGGCAAGACTGAGATCGCGCGGCGGCTGGCCAAGCTGGTCAACGCCCCGTTCGTGAAAGTCGAGGCGACCAAGTTCACGGAGGTCGGCTACGTCGGCAAGGACGTCGACACCATCATCCGCGACCTGATGGACGCGGCGGTGAAGATGACCCGCGAGCAGGCCACCAAGCGGATGAAGGCCAAGGCCGAGGTCGCCGCCGAGGAGCGCGTGCTCGACGTGCTGCTGCCGCCGCCGCAGGATTTCGGCGAGCCAAGCCCGCAGCGCCATTCCGAGAGCAACGCGGCGCGCCAGGTGTTCCGCAAGCAGTTGCGCGAGGGCAAGCTCGACGAGAAGGAGATCGAGCTCAAGGTCGCCGCCGGCAATCCCAACGTGCAGCTGATGGGCCCTCCCGGCATGGAGGAGATGACCCAGCAGCTGCAGTCGATGTTCGCGAACCTTGGGCAGGGCAAGACCCGCACCAAGAAGATGAAGATCAAGGAGGCCTACCAGCAGCTGATCGACGAGGAGGCCGGCAAGCTGGTCGACGAGGAGGCGATCAAGGCCGAGGCGCTGAAGAACGTCGAGGAGAACGGCATCGTCTTCATCGACGAGATCGACAAGGTGTGCAAGCGCGGCGAGTTCGTCGGCTCCGACGTCTCGCGCGAGGGCGTGCAAAGGGATCTCCTGCCGCTCGTGGAAGGCAGCACGATCTCCACCAAGTACGGGTCGGTGAAGACGGACCACATCCTGTTCATCGCCAGCGGCGCGTTCCACATGGCCAAGCCCTCGGACCTCATACCCGAGCTGCAGGGGCGCCTGCCAATCCGGGTGGAGCTCGAAGCGCTCAAGGCAGAGGACTTCGTGCGCATCTTGACCGAGCCGCAGAACTCGCTGACCGAGCAGTACAAGGCGCTGCTCGCAACAGAGGGCGTCACCGTCGAGTTTCCGGAAGAGGGCGTGCGGCGTATCGCCGAGATCGCCTGGCAGGTCAACGAGCGCACCGAGAACATCGGCGCGCGCCGGCTGCACACGGTGATGGAGCGTCTTATGGAGGAGGTGGCCTACATCGCGCCGGATGCCAAGGACGCGCCGCTGAAAGTCGATGCGGCCTACGTCAGCGAGCGGCTGGCCAAGCTCGCGGGCGACGAGGATCTGTCGCGCTACATCTTGTAGATTCGTACGCGAACGCCGGAAGCCCTTGCAGGATCGCTGTGAATACGTCCTTGTACGCTCCGGACGCGGCGTCCCTGCCGCGTACGGTCCTGCAAGGGCTTCCGACGTCCGCCATCAAGGGACGGCTGGATCGGTTCGGCGGGAGCGTCGGGCGCCAGGGATGGCGCACGTCGAGCCTCCAGGGATGGATTCACGGCGTCTCCCGGCGGACCGATCCAGCCGGCCCGCAGCCTATCGCAGCCCGTCCAGGAACCGGTCCAGCACGTGATCGAAGTGCACGCGCTCTTCCAGGAACGCGCTGTGCCCGGACAGCAGGAATTTCTCCACGCGCGCGTTGGCGAACTTCAGCACCGCCTCGCGTGAGCGCGCCAGCGGGATGAAGCGGTCGCGCATGGCCCAGCAGAACTGCACTGGGCAGCGGATCTGCGGAACCAGCGCGCGGGCATCGGCCTGCGCCTGCGCGAAGCTCCGCCACGCGCCTTCGAGCACTTCGGCGTTCTCGTAACCTGCGGCGACGATGCGACCGCGTTGGGTTTCCGCTTCCGGCGAAGGCAGGACCATCTGGTAGTAGCGCGCGAACGCCTTGCCGAACCACGGCTTGCCGCGCACGCCCGCGTGGAAGAAGCGCGCCATCAGGTTGCAGAACAGCCGCGCAGCGCGGCCGCCGCGATCAAGGCCCTGCGGGTTGCACAGCACCAGGCCGCGCACACGCTGCAGGTGCGCCGCGGTGTAGCGCAGCGCCGCGCCGCCGCCGATGGAGTTGCCGATGAGCACCACGCGATCCAGCTTCAGCTGCTCGATGAACGCCTCTAGCAACTGGGCGTAGCGCCACGGGCTGGGCGGCTCGCTGTCGGCGCCCGAGCGCCCCTGGCCGGGCCAGTCCAGCGCGATCACGCGATAGCGGGCGCGCAGCTTCAGGCTCAGGCGCGCGTAATCGCTCGCGCCGTGGCCGATGGCGTGCAGGCAGATGACTGCCGGCCCCTGGCCGTCGTCGTTGTACGCCAGGCGCACGCCGCCGACATCCACTTCCTTGTACGGCGCCACTGCCCCGAGGACCCCGCGCGCGGACTCGTCCATGCTCTTTCAGGCCACCATGGCTTCGAACCGCGGCTGCTGTGTCACGCGTTGCAGCCAAGCGCTTACGGCCGGGAAGCGCGACAGGTCGTAGCCGCCCTGGTGCGCGACGTGGGTGTAGGCGTACAGCGCGATGTCGGCGATAGTGAACGCGTCCCCGGCGAGAAATGGCGAGCGCGCGAGCTGGCGGTCCATCACCCCGAGGGCCGCATAGCCCTTCTTCATCGCCTCGTCGATCTTCTCGCGCCACTCGTCCTGCTTTTTCAGGAAGTGGACCCACCAACGCACGGTGGCGATGTAAGGCTCGTGCGAGTACCTGCTCGAAGAACATCCATTCCAGGACCTTGGCGCGTTGCCACTTGTCCGAGGGCAGGTACGGTGTGCCTTCGGCGAGATAGCACAGCATGGCGTTGGACTCCGCCAACAGGCGGCCGGGCTCGACCTCCAGCAGCGGCACCTTGCCGTTGGCGTTCTTCGACAGGAATTCCGGCCGCCGCGACTCGCCCTTGAGCAGGTCCACCTCGATCCACTCGAACGGAATGGCAAGCAGTTTCATCAGCACCGCTGGCTTCCAGCAGTTTCCAGAACCGGTCATTGCGTACAGCTTCATTCGCGCCCCCGGGAAATGCATGAGCATGATAACGACATCACGGCATAATGCGGTCGTCTCAAGGAGAGATCGACGATGAACACTCCGGAACAGAACCGCTTGCTGCGCGAGATGCGCGCGCGAGTGCCCGCCGACGCCGCCGAGCTCCTGGAGAAGGAATCGCCGGAGCGCATCGAGAGCGCGCTCGCGCAGCTGCCGCAGCAGTTCGCCAGGCGCGTCGCCGCGCACCTGCCGGATCACCTGCGTCCACAACGCTTCGCCAAGGGTGACGAGCCGGCGCCCGACACTGTCGGCGAGCTGATGGAAGCCCCGCGCGGAGTGATGAGCCCGCAGACCACCGTGGCCAAGGCCATCGAGTTCCTGCGCGCGGCCGACGGCGTCGAGGAGATCACCTACCTGTACGTGGCCGATCCGGATCAGCGCCTGCTCGGCCTGATCGTGCTGCGCGACCTGGTGCTCGCGGCGCCGGAGGACACGCTGTCGGAGGTGATGATCAGCAATCCGTTCCGCTTCACCACCGACGTCAAGGTGCTCGACGCGGTCAAGGCGGCGGCCCGGCGGCAGTACCCGGTCTACCCGGTGTGCGACGGCGACGGCAAGCTCGTCGGCCTGGCACGCGGATGGCGCCTGATGGAGGCGCAGGCGTTCGAGATCAGCGCGCAATCGGGCCGCATGGTCGGCTTGAGCAAGGAAGAGCGCATCAGCACCGGCATCTGGGATTCGTTCCGCAAGCGGCATCCCTGGCTGCAGGTCAACCTGCTCACCGCCTTCCTCGCCGGTTTCGTGGTGAGCATGTTCTCCGGCACCATCGAGAAGATCGTCGCGCTCGCGGCGTTCCTGCCAATCCTGGCGGGCCAGAGCGGCAACAACGGCTGCCAGGCGCTGGCCATCACCTTGCGCGGCTACACCCTGGGCGAGATGGAAGGCTTCCCGCTGCGCAAGCTGCTGATCAAGGAGATCTCGCTCGGCTTCTTGAACGGCTTCTTCACCGGCATCGTCGCCGGTATCGCGATGTACGTGACCACCGCCGACAAGACCCAGGCGCCATTGCTGGCGCTGGTGATCCTGCTGGCGATGACCGGGTCCTGCATGGCCAGCGGCTTCTTCGGCGTCATGGTGCCGATGGCGCTTAAGCGCTTCGGCGCCGATCCCGCCACCGCGTCGAGCATCTTCCTCACGACCGGCACCGACATCGCCGGCATGGGCCTGATGCTGTTCCTGGCGACGACCATCGTTTTGTAACGGGTGACCCCGGCCACCCTCGCGATCGCGGCGGCTGGCTTCGGCACCGCCACGCTGTCCGGCGTCGCGGGTCTTGGCGGCGGCACCATCCTCATCGGCATCCTCTACGCGCTGGGGTTGCCGCCGACCACCGCCGTGCCGCTGTTCGCAGCCGTGCAGCTGGTGTCCAACGCCTCGCGCACCGTCGCCTACGTCAGGGACGTGGAGTGGCACGGGGCGGGATGGTTCCTGCTGACGTGCGTGCCCGCGAGCTTCCTGGTCGCGCCGCTGGTGGAGCGCGCCGACGTCGACGTCGTGCGCCTCGTGCTCGCGGCCTTGATCCTGCTTTCGTTGCGGCCCAGCCGTGAGGGCGCCGCACCGATGCCCGCGCGCGCATCGTTCCTGTTCGCCGGCCTGCTCAACGGCGCGCCCGGCATGTTCATCGGCGCGACGGGCCTGTTCGTCGGCCGACTGTTCCTGCGCCCGGAGTGGAAGAAGGAAACTGTCATTGGCACGCTGGCGATGACGCAGACGCTGGGTCATCTGCTGCGCTTGATCGCTTACGGCGCGGTCGGGTTCACCGTCGCGTCGCAGCTGGACCTGCTGCTGCCGTTGGTCGTTGCGGTGATCCTCGGTACGGTCGCCGGGCGCTGGCTCAATCGCCGCGTCAGCGAGCACGCCTTCCGCGGCATCTTCAAGATCATCCTGGTGGTGCTGTCGCTCAAGCTGGTGTGGGATGCTGCCGTAGGACTGGGATGGATCGCATGGACCTGAAGCTGACCGGTGGAGAAATCGAAGCGCTCGTGCGCAAGAGCCTGCCGCAGGCGCAGCACGGCATGTTCACGGTGGAAGAAGTGCGCGAAGGCTACGCGCGCATCCGCCTGCCCTGGCAGGACTGGATGCTGCGCCCGGGCCCCGCGATCTCCGGACCGGCGCAGTTCACCGCGGCGGACTGCGCGATGTTCGCGCTGGTGCTATCGCACTTCGGGCCCGACGTCATGGCGGTGACCAGCGACATGACTATGCACTTCCTGAATCGCGGCAAGCCCGGCGACGTCGTCGCCGAGGCGCGCCTGCTGAAGATGGGGCGGCGCCTGGCGGTGATGGATGTGCTGCTGTTCAGCGCCGCCGAGACCGGCAAGCCGATCGCGCACGTCGCCGGCAGCTACGCGCTGCCTATGGCACGAAGTGCAGGCTGAGCTCGGGATCGAAGACGGCCGGGTTCGCCGGCAGCGGCAGCGGTGAGGCGCGCCAGATCGCGGCAATCACGGATTTGTCGAGCGCTTCGGAGCCGCAGGATTTGCGCAGGGCGGCGGACGTGACCTCGCCGGTCGGCTTGATCTCGACGTCGACGGTGCAGTCGAACCGGGCCAGCGGCTTGGGCTGCTCCCAGTTTGCGCGGATCTTGGCGAGGATCGCGATCGCCCAGCGCGTGGAGTCCGCGCGGATCTGGTCGCGGGTCTGCTCCGGCGTCATCGCCGGCGGTGGCGGCGGCTCTTCGGCAACCGGCGGCGCGCTGGCGCAACCCGCAAGGAGCACGGCGGCAACGAGTGCCGGAAGCCAACGGTTGGTGTTTCTCATGACTAGTCGCTCTTGGCCTTTCGCTGGGCTGCCCGCATTGTCGCCTGCATGAACGCGTCGAAGCGACCGTCGGCGAGCGAGTGCCAGGGCACGATGTCGTTGCGGAAGGCGCGCATCGACTCGTAGGTCTTCTTGAACCGCGGGTTGGTCCTGCCGATCTCCTCGTAGAGCTTGGTGGCCTCGATGTACGCGGTGCGCATCACCTCCGGCGGGAACGGGTGCAGCTTCACGCCGTTGGCGATCAGCCGCTTCATCGCCTGCGTGTTGAGCGCGTCGTACTTGGCGAGCATGAGGAGGTTGGCCTCCGTCGCCGCAGCTTCGAGCACGGCCTGGTACTCCTTGGGCAGCGCCCGCCATGCGTCGAGGTTGACGATCAGGTCCAGCGCCGGCCCGCCTTCCCACCATCCCGGGTAGTAGTAATGCGGCGCCACCTTGTAGAAGCCGAGCTTCTCGTCGTCGTACGGCCCGACCCATTCGGTGGCGTCGATGGTGCCTTTCTCCAGCGCCGGGTAAATGTCGGGCCCGCCGATCTGCTGCGGCACCACGCCCAGGCGGGACATCACCACGCCGCCGAGGCCGGCGATGCGCATCTTCATGCCTTTCAGGTCGGCGATGGACTGGATCTCGCGCCGGAACCAGCCGCCCATCTGCGCGCCGGTGTTGCCGGACGGGAAGTTGATGATGTTGTAGGTCGCGTAGAGCTCGCGCATCAGCTCCAGCCCGCCGCCGAAATGCATCCACGCCTGCTGCTGACGCGCATTGAGCCCGAACGGCACCGCAGTTCCGAACGCGAACGTCGGATCCTTGCCGTAGTAGTAGTACGAGCCGGTGTGCCCGGCCTGCACGGTGCCGTTCTGCACCGCGTCGAGCACCTGCAGCGGCGGCACGATCTCGCCGGCCGCGAACACTGCGATCTGGAACCTGCCGCCGGTGGCCTCGCCGACGCGCCGGGCGATCTGCTCGGCGGCGCCGTGGATGGTGTCCAGGCTCTTGGGGAACGACGATTGCAGACGCCACTTGACCTCGGGGGTCGCCGCCATCGATGGGGCTACGACCAAGGCGCACAGCAGGACCATCCATGACCGCATGTCAGTCTCCAGGTACTTCGGTGCCTTGCGGCCAGTACAGCGCATCGTCCGGGTCCTCGGCCACCGGGATGGTGATCTCGCTGGCGTCGAGCCCCGGCGTGTCGTCGAGACCCCAGCCGACGAGATCGGGGAATGCGATCAGCAATCCGACCATCACCAGCTGGATCAGCACGAACGGAGCCGCGCCCCAGTAGATCTGGCCGGTGGTGACCTTGCCGATCTTCTTCTGCGTGACCTTGTCGACGTAGTCGCGGCTGGGCGCAACGCTGCGCAGGTAGAACAGCGCGAAGCCGAAGGGCGGATGCATGAACGAGGTCTGCATGTTCACGCCGAGCAGCACGCCGAACCAGATGAGGTCGATGCCGAGCTTCACCGCCACCGGCGCCAGCAGCGGCACGACGATGAACGCGAGCTCGAAGAAGTCCAGGAAGAAAGCCAGCACGAAGACCAGAGCGTTGACGATGACCAGGAAGCCGAGCGCGCCGCCGGGCAGGTCCAGCAGCAGGTGCTCGATCCACAGGTGCCCGTTGACGCCGTAGAAGGTCAGGCTGAAGACGCGCGCGCCGATCAGGATGAACATGACGAAGGCGCTGATGCGCGCGGTGGAGTCCAGCGCCTGTCCGAGCAGCGACAGCGTCAGGCGCCGGCGCATCAGCGCCAGCAGCAGCGCGCCCGCTGCGCCCATTGCACCGCCTTCGGTCGGCGTCGCGATCCCCAGCAGGATGGTGCCGAGCACCAGGAAGATCAGCGCCAGCGGCGGCACCAGCACGAAGAGCACGCGACGCACCAGCTGCGCGGCCGGCTCGCGGGCGCGCGCTTCCGGCGGCAGCGCCGGCGCCCATCCCGGCCGCACGACCGTCACGCCGGCCGCGTAGAGCATGTAGAAGCCGGCCAGCGCCAGGCCCGGGATCAGCGCGCCGGCATACATGTCGCCGACGGAGCGTCCCAACTGGTCGGCGAGGATGATGAGCACGAGTGAGGGCGGGATGATCTGCGCCAGCGTTCCCGACGCTGCGATCACGCCCGAGGCGAAGCGGCGGTCGTAACCGTAGCGCAGCATGATCGGCAGGGCGATGAGTCCCATCGAGATCACCGACGCCGCGACGACGCCGGTCGTCGCGGCCAGCAGCGCGCCCACGAACACCACCGCATAGGCGAGGCCGCCGCGCAGCGCGCCGAACAGTCGGCCGACCGTGTCGAGCAGGTCCTCGGCCATGCCGCTGCGCTCCAGGATCAGCCCCATGAGCGTGAAGAACGGCACCGCCAGCAGCGTGTCGTTGGACATCACCGCCCAGATGCGCTGCGGCAGCGCCTGGAACAGCGAGGCGTCGAGCAGGCCGAGCTCGATGCCGATCAGCCCGAAGACGAAGCCGTTGGCCGCCAGCGCGAACGCCACGGGATAGCCCAGGAGCAGGAACAGCACCATCGCCACGAACATCAGCGGCGCGATGTTGGCGATGAGGAATGCGCTCATGACACGGCGCCGTGAGCCCGCGTTTGCTGCGGGCGAACGTGGGTGCGGGAATGAGCGCCTTGCGCCGACGCAAGGCCGGTAACGCGAAGCTGCAACTTCGGAGGCGCGGTCATCAGGTCTCGCGCCGCGACTTGAGGATGGCGTCCGCGAGCTCGCGCTCCATGACGCCGGCCTCCAGCTTCTCGGCGGGATCCGGGATCAGGCCCTGCAGGAAGGCGATGCGCTTGACCAGCTCGGAGAGTCCCTGCAGTACCAGCAGCGCGAAGCCGGCCGGCAGCAGCAGCCGCGCGGGCCAGAGCGCGAGCCCGTTGGCGTTGGCGGAAACCTCGCCGCTCTTCCACGACAGGACGAACACCGGCCACGACAGCCACAGGATCAGCAGCGCCATCGGCAGCAGGAAGACGAGCGTGCCGAAGACGTCTATCCAGGCCTGGGCGCGCGGGGACAGTCGGCTGGCAACCACGTCGACGCGCACGTGCTGGTTGTGCTTGAGCGCGTAGCCGGCGCAGAGCAGGAACACCGCGGCGAACAGGTACCACTGGATCTCCAGCCATGCGTTGGAGCTCCAGTTGAAGGCGTAGCGCATCAGCGCGTTGCCCGCGCTGATCAGCACCGTCAGCAGGATCAGCCAGCGGGCCGAGCGGCCGACGCGCTCGGTCAGTCCATCCACCAGGCGCGACAGGCCGAGCAGATGCTGCATCACAGCGGCGGCGCCGTGTCGGCGCCATGGTGCTCGAGGATGCGGCGGTACTGGTCGGGGTTCTTGATGTGGACCACGTCGCCTTCGCGCGGGAAGTGCCAGTCGTACAGCCGCGACAGCCAGAAGCGCAGCGCCGCCGCGCGCAGCACCTGCTGCCAGGCCTGGTGCTCGAGGCGCTCCAGCTCGCGGCGCGCGCGGTAGGCGTCGACGAGCGCGTGGTAGCGCGGCGGATTGAGTCGGCCGTCGGGCTCGGTGCACCAGTCGTTGACGGTGACGGCGAGATCGTAGAGCCAGGCGTCGTTGCAGGCGTAGTAGAAGTCGATGACGCCGGTGAGCCGCTCGTCGACGAACAGCACATTGTCCTTGAAGAGGTCGGCGTGGATCACGCCCTGCGGCAGCGACGGCCATGGCGTGCCCTTGTCGTCCGCCAGCGATTGCTCGATCAGGGCGCGGGTGGCCGCATCGACATTGGGCAACAGGGCCTGGGCGGTCTTGGCGCGCCAGTCGACGCCGCGCGGATTGGCGCAGCGCCCGGCGTAGGCGGATGCCGAGACGTGCAGGTCGCCGAGCACGCGGCCGACCGCCTGGCACTGCGCCATCGACGGGAACAGCACGCTTTGACCGGACAGCCGCCGGACCAGCGCAGCGGGCTTGCCGTTGAGCCGCGTGAGATTGGCCCCGGCGTTGGTGTGCGCCGGCATGGCGCTTGGGAATCCGCGTGACGCCAGATGATCCATGAGCCCGAGGAAGAACGGCAGGTCGTCGTGATTGAGACGCTCGAACAGCGTCAGCACCCAGCGGCCGTCGGCGGTGTCGACGAAGTAGTTGGTGTTCTCCACGCCCTCGCCGATGCCCTGGAAGCCCAGAAGCTCGCCGAGCGGATACTGGCGCAGGAACTCCACCAGCTCCGCGTGCGTGACCTTGGTGAAGACCGACAAAGACGCGTCCCCGGGGTGAAAGGCGGTCAAGTTTGCCGTACGACGCTGAACTTGGGGCCGCCGGCGCCGACTAAGGTGCATGCCCTGTCGTGTTCCCCTGCTGCTGATGGCGCTGGCCCTGTGCGGCTGCATCGGCGGCGAGCGGGTGAAGCTGGAGCATGACTCGCCGCAGCCCTCTACGGCGGCCGCGCTCAAGCCGATCGCCCTGAGCGTCGCCGAGAAGCGCGAGGTGGTGACCAGCCGCGAGAAGGACGAGTGGTACCTGGGCGAGGCTCCCGGCTCCGACAAGGACCTGTCGAACTCCCAGCTGATCCCGCTGGCGCACCAGATCCGCAAGGACCTGGTCGACGAGCTTGCCGCCCTGGGCTACGACGTGGTGTCCGAGAAAGACGTCCGCAAGCTAACGATCGAGGTCCGCGAATGGCACGTGGACGCGCAGACCCGCACGCTCACCTACCGGCTCATGCTGGCCGTGCTCGAGCACGACGAGGGACCTGAGCTGGCGCAGTCGACGGTGCAGGGCGTGGAGCCCATCACCGCTGCCGACGAGAAATCGATGAAGGCGGACGTGAAGCAGGCTTACGTGCACGTCGTGCGCAAGCTGGTGCGCGACAACCCGGCCGTGCTGGCAGCGCTGGCGCGCTGAGCGCGGGCCTACTTCCGCCAGAACGTCGGCGTGAAGATCACCAGCAGCGTGAAGATCTCCAGGCGCCCGAGCAGCATGGCGAAGATCAGCAGCCATTTGCCGCTCATCGACACCGGCACCATCGTCGCGTTGACGATGCCAAGGCCGGGGCCAGTGTCGTTGATGGTCGCCGAGATCGCCGAGAAGGCCGTCACAAAATCAAGGTTCGGCGAGAGCACCATGAGCAGCAGCGTCATGGCCGCGACGATGGCGATGAAGGTCGCGAAGAAACCCGTCACCGAGGCGATGACCGAATCGCTGACGCGCCGCTCGTTGAGCTTGATGCTGATCTCCGCGCTCGGATGCACCAGCCGCGTGAGCTCGCGTACGCCCTGCTTGAACAGCAGCACCACGCGCACCGTCTTGAAGCCCGCGGCGGTGGAGCTGGCCATGCCGAAGAAGTAGGTCGAGAGCACGAGCAGGATCGGCGTGTAGCCCGGCCAGTGCGAGGGATCGTCGGTGGCGAAGCCGCCCGTGGTCCCGAAGCCGATGAGCGCGAACAGGCCCCTGCGGAAGGCGAGCTCGCCGTTGCCCTGGTACGGGCCCGACAGCGCCAGCGGGATGCAGATGGCCGCGATCAGGATCATGGCGATGGCGATGAAGGCGCGGAACTCCTCGTCCTGCCAGTAGATGCGCCAGCCGCCGCCGCGCATCGCCAGGAAGTGCAGTCCGAAATTGATGGCGCCGACCATAAGGAACAGCGACACCATGTATTCGAGCATCGGGTTGTTGTAGTAGCCGATGCTCGCGTCGTGGGTGGAGAAGCCGCCGGTGGAGATCGTCGACATGGCGTGGCAGATGGCGTCGAACCACTCCATGCCACAGAGCCGGTAGACGATCGCGCACACCGCGGTGATGCCGACGTAGACGAACCAGAGCGCGCGCGCCGTCTGGGCGATGCGCGGCGCCAGGCGCGCGTCCTTCATCGGCCCCGCGGTCTCGGCCTTGACCAACTGCATGCCGCCCACGCCGAGCATCGGCATGATCGCCACCGCCAGGACCAGGATGCCCATGCCGCCGAGGAAGTGCAGTTCCGCGCGGTAGAAGTTGAGCGCGTGCGGCAGGTGGTCGAGGCCGACGGCAACGGTGGCGCCCGTCGTCGTGAGTCCCGACACGGACTCGAAGATCGCGTCGGTCCAGCTGTTCCAGGAATCGGTGGCGATGCGCAGCGGCACCGCGCCGACGAACCCCAGCACGATCCAGAACAGCACCGTGATCATGATGCCGTCGCGCACGCGCAGGTCGCCGTGCGCCTGCCGCGCGGGGAACCACACCACGAAGCCGGCGGCCAGCACGATGAAGAACGCGAGCAGGAACGCGGCGTCGGCGCCGTCGCGGTAGCCGATCGCCACCGCCAGCGGCGGCAGCATGGAGGCGCTGAAGAACATCAGCAGCATGCCGATGACGCGCTGGATCACGGCGCCGTGATCGTGCTCGCGCGCTCTGCCCCCGTCGAGGAAGTTCACGGCTCGGCTGTTACAGGAATCCGACGCCGACCTGGAACAGCCGCTCGACGTCGCGGGTGTGCTTCTTGTTGACGATGAACAGGATCACGTGGTCGTCGGTTTTGATGACGACGTCGTGGTGGGCAATGATCACCTGCTCGCCGCGGACGATGGCGCCGATGGTGGTGCCCGGCGGCAGGCTGATCTGGTCCAGGCGCTTGCCGACGACTTTGGAGTTGCCGGCGCTGCCGTGGGCCACCGCCTCGATCGCCTCGGCGGCGCCGCGCCGCAGGCTGTGCACCTTGACCATGTCGCCGCGGCGCACGTGCGCCAGCAGCGCAGATACTGTCGACTGCTGCGGCGAGATGGCGATGTCGATGACGCCGCCCTCGACCAGGTCGACATAGGCGAGCCGGTTGATCAGCGACAGCGCCTTGCGCGCGCCCAGGCGCTTGGCCAGCATCGCCGACAGGATGTTGGCCTCGTCGTCGTTGGTGATGGCGCAGAAGACGTCGACGTCCTCGATGTTCTCTTCCTGCAGCAGCGACTCGTTGGCGGCATCGCCGCAGAGCACGATGGTGCGGTTGAGCTCCTCGGACAGCTGCCGGGCGCGATCGCGCGACTTCTCGATGATCTTGACCTGGACCTTGTCCTCCAGCGCGTGCGCCAGGCGCAGGCCGATGTTGCCGCCGCCCGCGAGCATCACCCGCTTGACCGGCTGATCCTGGCGGCGCAGCTCGCCCATCATCTTGGGGATGTTGTTGCGCGCGGCGATGAAGAACACCTCGTCCTCGGCCTCGATCGAGGTGTCGCCCTCGGGTGCGATCGGCCGGCCGCGGCGGTAGATGGCGGCCACGCGCGCGTCGACGCCGGGAAGATGCTGCGGCAGCTCCTTGAGCTGGCGGCCGACCAGCAGGCCGCCGTAGAACGCGCGCACGCCGACCAGGCGCACGCGGCCTTCGGCGAAGTCCACGACCTGCAGGGCGCCGGGGTACTGGATCAGGCGGCGGATGTAATCGGTGACCAGCTGCTCGGGGCTGATCAGCATGTCGACCGGCAGCGCGTCGTTGCCGAACAGCTGGTCCTCGCGCAGGTATTCGGCCGAGCGCACGCGCGCGATCTTGGTAGGCGTGCGGAACAGCGTCTGCGCCACCCGGCAGGCCAGCATGTTGGTCTCGTCGTTCTCCGAGACCGCGATCAGCATGTCGGCGTCGTCGGCGCCGGCGGCGCGCAGCACGCTCGGGTACGACGCATGGCCCTGGACGGTACGGATGTCCAGGCGATCCTGCAGCTCCGCCAGCAGCGCCGGATTGGCGTCGACGACGGTGATGTCGTTGGCCTCGATCGCCAGGTTTTCGGCCAGGGTAGCTCCGACTTGGCCAGCTCCCAGGATTATTATCTTCATGCGGCCGGCAACTTACGCTTGGCGCCGCGCCCCCGCAAGTGACGCGGCGCAGCATCGGCGCTAATTGCCTGCGCGCAGCCCTGAAAAAGACTGCGGCTGGTCAGGAGAGGTGGTTTTACTATCGCCCCTCCCCGCGCGCGAAACCTAGTATCGCGGCAGGGGAAAAAAACGAAAAAACCATAAGGCGCGACCCCTGCGCGCCACACAACCATAAAAAACCAAACGCGGCCCCACGCGGCCGCATCGACGCTTGTTCCTTTTGGAGAGAGAGATGACCTGCAAGACCCTTGGCATCCGCCTTCTGGCGGCGGCGTTCCTGTTGTCATTGGCCGCCTGCGGCGGCGGCACGTCGGGCGGCGGCGCACCCGCGCCTTCGCAGGGGCCGTCACCCTCTCCCACGCAAGGCACCCAGCAGGGGCGCTTCGTCGACGCGGCGGTTTCCGGCGTGGACTACCGCACGGCGGCGCATCGCGCCGTGACCGGCGCCCAGGGGCAGTTCGATTACGAGCCCGGCGAGTCGATCCAGTTCTTCGTCGGCGACGTGGCGCTCGGACGCAGCGTTCCGGCGGCCGCGGTCGTGACCCCGGTGGAGCTCGCCGGCGGGTCGCGCGCCAAATCACTTTCCCCCATGGCGACCAACATCGCCTGGCTGCTGCAGAGCCTGGACGCGGACTGCGACCAGGCCAACGGATTGCAGATCAGCCCCTCTGCGCTGCAGGCCGGCGCCGGCCGCGCGCTCGATTTCAACCTGCCCGCCGCGGCCTTCACGCTCGCCGGCGGCCCCGCGGCGCTGTTCGTCGCGCAAGCCGGTCCTCCGTGCCGCCAGAGCCAGGCCCTCACCGCCGACGAGGCGCAGAGCCACCTGCAGGCGTCCCTGGATCAGCTCGCCGCAGCTCCCGCCGCAGCCTGCTCCGCCGGACAGTGGTGCGTCGGCAGCTCCAAGCGTTCGATCAGTCCGAGCAACGCAGAAGTCGCCGGTCAGCAGGAAGCGCGCGCGGGCGGCGTCAACGTCACCCAGTATTTCCACCTCGGCGGCTTCGGTTTCGGCCCGTTCGAGAACACCAAGCTGATCGAGGCCCTCATCCCCGAGTTCGATCAGCGCGCTTGCGCGCCCGGCACCGGCCAATGCCTGTCCAATCCGGCAGCGAAGCGGGCCTATCACTGCGTCAACAGCTTCCAGCCCGGATTCACCGGCGATTGCGACGAGTCGCAAAAGGAGCGCACGTTCGTGCGCGCGCTCTACGTCAAGCAGGGCGACGCCGCCGTGGTGTTCCTCACCATCGATGCGATCGGTGCCGGCAACATCATCATGGACGGCATGAAGGCCGCGGTCAGCGCCGCCACCGGCGTGCCGGTCGAGAGCGTGCTCACCGCTGCGACGCACAGCCATGCCGGTGCCGACCTGCAAGGCCTCTGGGGCGGCGTGCCCGAGGAGTGGATCCGGGATCACCTGTACGCCGGCGCCGCCGCGGCAGCGCTGGAAGCGAAGAACAACGCCCGCAGCGCCAGCGTGACCTACGCCACGGGCCAGGAGCTGGCGTTCAACAGCTACCGGCGTCCCCGCGTCGATCCGACCGCGAACACCGACAAGACGCTGTCGATCCTGCAGGCCAAGGACAGCAATGGCGCCGTGCTCGGCACGATGGTGCAGTACGCCGCGCATCCGACCTCGATCGGCGAAAGCTCCGGCGGCGCGCTCGGTCGCGCCGTGCACGCCGACTACGTGCTCGGCCTTGAAGAGACCGTGGAAGGCGCCACCGGCGCGACTGCGATCTATTACAACGGACCGATCGCCGACGCCTCCGGCGGCGGCCCCACCGTCGGCAGCGACGAGTACCCGGCGCGTGCATTCTCGCGGCGAGTGCATCGCCAAGAGCGCGCTGACGCTGCTGGATCCCGCGTCGGCGCAGCAGTGCAGCTACGCCCAGCTGAATCTGGCGCAGGCGCGCCGCGTGCAGCTGGCGCCGAGCTTCAACGTGCAGCATCAGACCGCGACGCTTCCGATCACGAATCCATTGTTCGAGGTCATCGGCCTCACCAGCAGCTTCTCGCGCTACTACGACTTCAGCCCCGTGGCGATGTCCAGCATCCCTGGCATCGGTCCCGCCATCGCCCAGGAGCAGCAGCACCTGCCGACCCTGACACCGTCAGCCACGACCACGGTCTCGCGCCTGACGCTCGGAGGCACCGCCGGACTTGAGATCGTCACCATCCCCGGCGAGGCCACCAACACCTTCGGCCAGTACATCCGCCGCCTGGCAGCCACGCCGAACATGATGCTGCTCGGCCTGACGCACAACAGCTTCGGCTACATCATTCCGGAAGAGGAGTTCAACTTCATCGACTCCTCGGGCGACGCCGGCTTCGTGCTGCCGTTCACCGGCTACGAAGAGTTCGTTTCGCTCGGGCCCTTGACCGCGCCGCTCCTGCGCCTCCAGGCCTACAACCCGCTGTTCGGGATCGCTGCCAATGACCCGCGCAACGCGCCGCCGAGCGCGACCGCTTGCGCCGCCGACGCCGGCAGCCGCGCCTGCCTGGTGCAGCGCCTGATCGAGAACGTCGATTACATCCAGCGCAACTACGCGCAGCAGTGCAACGACAACATCTCCAACAACGTACCGGACGATCAGAAGCCGCAGGCGCGGGAGTTCTGCGCGATGATCAATCCGGACACGCCGCTGTCGGCGATGTGCCGCGACGCCGGCCTGCCCGCGGCGACCTGCGACGTGTTCGGCAGCGGCACCGTGTCCGAGCCTGGGCAGAACCCCATCGTCATCGCCGCCGCCGCCGATGCGCTGACGCGCGGCTGCGACGCGATTGATCCGGCTAACTGCCTGTATCCGTTCCCCAGCGATCACTTCACCAGGCCCGAGCCCGGGTCCGCGACGTTCAAGACCGGCAAGCGCATCAACTTCGAGCTGCAGGCGACACCGCGCAACGCCGCCGGCAAGCCGATCGACCCTACCGAGTGGAACCGCAACGACGGTTTCTCGCCGGGCTCGATGATCGCGACCGTGGTGCCGGGCCTGGACTCGCTCGACGCGCTGAAGGCGACCTACGGCTTCCCGCCGATCGCGCCGGACAACGTCGTCGGCATCACCAACTTCGGCCTGTCGCTGCAGCCGGGCACGCCCATCGAGGTGCTCGAGGTCGGCGCCGGCAACGCGACGACGCAGCATCCCGTGTGGTCGGAGCTCGATGTCAACGCCGGCACGTTCGTGAATCTCACCGACGCCGATCCCGTCGGCGTGACACCCGACGAGCTCAACGAGGCACTGCCCGCCAACGTGCAGAAGCTGCAGCGTCCTGGCGCCTACGCCACCTCGCTGATCCTGCGCCCGGCGAAGAACTTCACGCCAGGCAAGCGCTACGTCGTCGTGCTGCGCAATCTCAAGGACGACAACGGCGCGCCGATCAAGGCCGGCGCGGTGTTCCAGGCCTGCAAGGCGCGCTTCGCCGATCCGACCAAGTCCACGGGCCTGCCGCCGATCGACAGCCGCTGCGACCATCTGCGCGCCAGTGTGCTGCCGGTCCTGAAAGCGGCGAACGTCGCCATCGACGACTCGCTGTTCCTGGCCTGGGACTTCACCGTCGCCAGCACCGAGAACACCACCGCGCGGCTGGTGCACATGCGCGACGAGGCGTTCAAGACGCTTGCCGCCTCGCCGCAAGCCGATTGCACCAAGCACAGCGAGCCGGCGGTGCTGCCGGCCTCGCCGGACCTGCTGCCGTGCCACGTGCCGGAGTTCACCGTCGACAGCAAGATCGACGCCGGCGATTTCTGGCAGATCGAAGGCACGGTCGCGACCCCGAGCTTCCTCAACCAGGGCGACGCGTCGCCCCAGGACGCAGCCTCCACGCAGGGCTTCGTCGATAGCGCCAATTCCGCGCTGCGCAGCGTTTCCACCCTGATGGGCAGCGCGGCCGCGCAGTGCGCCGCCATCCCGCAGGGCGACATCGCCGGCGGCTGTGCGTCGTTCTTCAACGCGGCGCGCGACGGCTTCAACTCGCTGCAGGACGTGTTCGGCATCGCGCAGGCGGGCAACGTCGTCCCGAACAACCGCCTGCACTACCGGCCGCTGGACGACGGCGGCGTGCACGGCTTCCCCGGCACCGACGAGCTTTACGGTGACGGCCTGCCGGATCTGCGCGTGGTGGGGACCAACGTCACCAGCCGCTACGAGTGCCGCATTCCCAAGGCCGCGTTCGATGCGTCAGCGCCGGCGTATCGACCGTCGCTGTACGGCCACGGGCTGCTCGGCGATCGCGGTGAGGTGGGGGGCGGCAACGTCAGCCAGTTTGCGCGTGAGCAGAAGATGATCTTCTGCGCGGTCGACTGGTACGGCTTTGCCTCCGGCGATCTGCCCAACGTCGCAAGTGCGCTGGTCGACCTCTCGCAGTTCCCGGTCGTGCCCGACGCCTCGCAGCAGGGCTTCGTCAACTGGATGTTCCTGTCGCGCGTGATCCAGCATCCTGCGGGCTTCGCCTCACGTCCGGAATTCCAGAAGCAGGACGGCACGCCGGTATTCGACCGTCGCGAGGTGTTCTACGACGGCAACTCCCAGGGCGGCATCCTGCCCGGTCCGATCGTCGCCGTGTCCAAGGACATCAACCGCGCCGTATTCGGCGTGCCGGGCATGAACTACTCGACCCTGCTCCGGCGCAGCGTGGACTTCACCGGCTACTCGGTGCCGCTCTACCTGTCGTACCAGAACGAGCTCGACCGCAACATCGCCTTCGGCCTGATCCAGATGCTGTGGGATCGCGCCGAGAACGACGGCTACGCGCGTTACCTCACGCCCAGCGGCAGGCTCGACGGCCAGAACAACTTCGTGCTGCTGCACCCGGCCTACGGCGATCACCAGGTCAGCATGTGGACGCCCGACGTGATGGCGCGGACGATGGGCAACACCGCCGTCGATCACAGTCGCATCCAGGCCGCCGGACGCACGCATCCGGACGTGGTGCCGTTCCTCGACATCCCGGAGATCAACTACGTCGACGACCGCGCCAGCGGCTCGGCCGAGGTCGTGTTCGTGCGGCCCGACGTGGTCGACCCGCCGATCGACGAGACGCCGCCGTTCCAGGGCAACGATCCGCACAGCTTCCCGCGCGGTCAGGTGGACGGTCAGTGCCAGAAGTCGAACTTCCTGCGCAGCGACGGCTTCGTCGCCAGGACCAACGGCCTCGACGCCGCAGCCTGCGTCGCCAAGTTCGGCGCGGTGCCGACCGTGGCCAAGCGCGGCTTCGGCGCAGATTCGCTGCCGACCAACGGCGGCCTGCTCGGCCTGATCGGCGACGTGATGTCCAACCTCGACACCGTCATCCAGGCGATCGGCCGTGGCGACTTCGACGGTGCCGGCGACGGCGCCAGCGAGCTGCTGTCCGACCTGGTGGCCGACCTAGGCAGGCTGCTCACGGGTCCCGACGGCAGCGTCAGCATCACGGTCGCGCATGCCATCGACAATCTCGGCGATCCCGCCGATCTCGTCGACGATCTCGGCCGCGACCTCGGCCTGGTCATCGGGCTGTCCAACGATCCGGTCGGCGCCGTGCAGCAGGCCATCGGAGTCAAGCGCGATGCCGAGCCGGTGGTCATCACGGGAGCCGACGTTCCCGCCTGGAGCGCGCGCCCCGCTTCCGGCTTGCCGTATCCATATCCGTCGGGTGCCGTCACCAGCGGCCAGATCTACGACCAGTTCGGCATCATTCCCGGCCAGGTCCGCAACGCGCACAACGGTCAGCTGCTGTATCCGTTGCCCGGCGCTCCCGTGCTCGGCGGCGCGCCGGTGGGCGAGATCGCGGCGTTCGCATGGCACAACGGCTGGACCGAAATCCCGGTTCAGGTTGACGAGAAGGCGCCGTACTTCCTGGCCAACGCCAATTCCGATTTCTCGGTGTATTCCGGAACCGATCAGGAACTGTCGTACGTCTGGGACAACGGCGACGTGCACGCCATCGGCGTGGAGTCGTGGGGGATGACCGGCGGCCAGTGCGCACGCGCTTATGACACCAACGGCGTCAACGATGGGCGGAACAACGGCGTCGCCGCCGCGGTGCCCGATCCGGTGCCTGGCCTCGACGACGACGACGAGATCGCGTTCATGGCCTCCGACGCCGGCGATCTGGCACCGCTGCTGTCCAAGCCGGTGGGCGCTGCGGAGGGCCAGCAGATCGTGCTCAACGATCCGCTGGGCTTCAACGCGCCGCGCTACGTCTACCTGTTCCGCAAGGCCGGTGGCTCGGTGTTCAACGCCAGCAACGGCTACGTGCGCTATCAGCGCGACGCCAACGCCGATCAATGGGTGGACCGCACGTTCTGGTCGGACAACGACCCGCAGAAGATCGGCACCAGCAACACCGGCTACGGCCCGAACCTGCAGGGCAGCGTCTGCCCCGATGGCACGGCCGCGACCGCCAGGGGCTCCAACGATCGCTTCCCGCGTGACGGCGTGACCGTCAGCACGCGTGACTATCAGTGGCGCGCGACCGGCCGCTGGATGGTGCGCGACCTGAAGATCGCCAAGCCCAATCAGCCGGGCGTCTATGGGGCCGACGTGGTCGATCGCTGGAAGGGTCGCGCGTTCCAGCAGTCGCCGGATTCGACGGTGTCGGTGGTCGGCTTCGAGGACGAGCAGGTCAATTGGGAAGCCAACTCGGCGCTGCTGGGCGAGCGTGCCGGCGCGGTGCGCGCGATCCGCGAGACCTGGGGCGCCGACTCGGGCACCAACGTCACCAAGACCGAGACGTTCTATCGGGGCGTCATCACCTATCGCTACCGCCTGCGTGTGCACCCGATCCCGCCGGACGGTCTCTACACGTCATGGGACTACAACCGCAGCGCGATGCTGCCGAGCGCGGTGGAGCAGGGCGCGGGCGTGCAGGCGGGCCGCTACTTCAGCGCGCTGCGTCCGCAGGGCGTGCCGATCGACGGCGTCAACGACGAGCTGGGCAATCTCGACAGCGTCATGGGATCGCCGGCCTTCTTCGACATCCCGGATCCGACGTTCAACGTGCCGCTGACCCTCGACAACTGGGAGCAGGTGTCGGCCAAGGGCGACCTGGGCTCGCTGGTCTATACCTTCGAGATCAAGGGGCTCACCAGCTTCACCAACGCGCTGGTCGTGCCGTACTACCGCGACGACGCGTGCCTGGACGACGGCACCGGCGACGATCCGGTTCAGCGACCGTATCCGGGCGAGTCGACCACCGACTCGCGCGTGATCGCGGGTTATTCGGCGATCGCGGGCAAGCCGTATGAGCAGCTGCTCTGCCGCGAGAAGCAGGGCGCGTACGGTCAGCACGGCGTGCACTTCTTCTTCACGCAGGACACCGACAACGTGTTCTCGCCCGCGACGACGACCGAGGTCGACGGCCAGGGCTGGCAGTTCATCGTGCCGACCGCGACGCCGCAGAACATCGGCGAGCCGTACATCAACACCGTGCGCGCGCCGCTCAAGGCGCTCGCGACACCGCGGCTGTAAGAGTTTTGGGGGATCGAAAAAAATAGATTAAAGCGAGGGTTCACAAGCGTCTTGCCCCGGCTCCGTGCCGGGGTTCTTTTTTTTGCGCTCTGCTATCTTTTCGTCATGACTTTCGACATTGGCCGGCGCTCGTTCCTGCGAGCGGCCGGTGCCCTGGGGCTGCTCAATCTGCTGCCCGGATGCGGCGCGAGCTCGCGGCTCGCATCGGATTTGCCAGCGGTGGGCGCGCCCGGGAAATTCCTCGACGCGCACGAGCTCGACACGCTGCGGGCGGTGACGGCGCGCTTCATTCCTGGTCCGCCGGAAGATCCTTCCCCAGGCGCGGTGGAGGCCAGGGTCGCCGAAGCCATCGACCTGCTGCTCGGGGCGTTCGAGTCCCCGGTGCCCCCGATCCACACCGGCGGCCCGTTCTCCGACCGCGCCGGCGCAGCGCACGACGATTTTGCGGAATTCGTGCCGCTGGACGCGCTCGCGGAGCTCGGCTGGCGCCTGCGCATCGAAGGCTCGCGCGGCATCCCCGAGCGCGAATTCGCAGGACCGGTGATCGGGCTCCAGGATGTGTACCGCCGCGGGCTTGCGCACCTCGACGAGCGCGCGCAAGCGCGGCTCGGCTCCGATTTCGTGGGCGCTTCCTCCGTGCAGCAGGACCTGCTGCTCGCCGACCTGACCGACGGCGATACGCAGAGCTTCGTCGGCGCTGCGCTGGCCAATACGCTGGAGGCGATGTACGGAGCGCCCGAATACGGGGGTAACCAGGGTCTGGCCGGCTGGAGCTATACCAACTGGCCGGGCGACACCCAGCCGCGCGGATTCACCGATGCCCAGGTCAGCGAGCCCGGCGACGCGCCGTTGATCGGTCCGGATTCCGTTGCTCTGGTCGAACGGTTCATCGGGGCGTTTCCCGTGACGCACGTGCGGCGATGGCAAAACCCTCGGTAATCATCGTGGGATCCGGCGCCGGCGGCAGCGTCGCGGCGTGGGCGCTGGCCAACGCCGGTCATTCCGTGACGATCCTCGAGAAAGGCCGCAACCTGCTGCCGGGCCTGGGCACGCCCGCGGGCATCGGCACGCTGTTCGGCAACGACGAGGTCAAGGCGGGCCGGGCGTTCGAGAACCAGGACGAGCTGCTCGAGCCGCGCACGGCGCGCTCGCAGCGCGACGCGCAGAACGGAACGGCACGGTCCTTCATCGGCGACGTCAACACGCTGCCCACCACCGTTGGCGGCGGCACCGTGCATTGGGACGCCAAGACACCGCGCTTCTGGAAGCAGGACTTCAAGGGGCTGTCGCTCTACGGGCCCGTGCCGGACGCCAACGTCGCGGACTGGCCGCTGACCTACGAGGACCTGGCGCCCTACTACGACGAAGTCGAAGCACGGCTGGGCGTGCAGGGGGACGTGACGCGGATGCCGGCATCGACGCTGGCGCAGATGCCGCGCGGTCCCTTCGCAATGCCGCCCAATCCGCCGATGTACGGCGGGCAGCTCCTGGCCCAAGGCGCGGCGCGCCTGGGCTACACCGCGTACCCATTCCCGCAAGCGGTGAACTCGCGCACCTACGACGGTCGTCCGCGCTGCAATTCCTGCGGCTTCTGCTCGGGCTTCGGCTGCCCGATCCACGCTCGCGGCGGTGCTGCGGTTTCGTTCCTGCATCCGGCGATGCTCGCCGGCGCGCAGCTGATCCCGCGGGCGTTCGTTCACCGGATCGAAACCACCGCCGATGGCAAGCGCGCCACCGGAGTGTCGTATCGCGACATCGATGGCGTGTCCCACACGCTCTCGGCGGATGTCGTCATCGTCGCGGCGTCCGCGATCGAGACGGCGCGCCTGCTGCTGCTGTCGTCGAGCGGCGCGCACCCGGATGGCCTCGGCAATCGCTCGGGCCAGCTCGGACGCAACCTGATGTTCCACTTCTTCACGCTGGGCATCGGCCTGTTCGAGCCGGACATCCACGCCTGGATCGGCCCGGCCAGCACGTTCACGCTCGACGACTTCGTCGGTCCGGACTTCGGTCCCGCGGCCAAGGCGGCGGGGATGCCGTACCTCAAGGGCGGCATCGGCGAAGTCGGGGGCTCGGTACACGCTGCTGGGAGAGGCCCAGATCTATTCGGTGATCCCCAACACCTGGGGCCGGCTGCACAAGAACCTGATGCGCAGCGGCTTCGTCCGCAATCACGTCGCGGCGATCTCGATGGTCGGCGAGGACATGCCGCAGCTCGCCAACCGCGTGGACCTGGATCCCGACGTCAAGGACGTCTACGGCATGCCGGTGCCGCGCATCACGCGCTCGGCGCACCGCTTCGAGCAGGCAGCGTCGGCGGCCTACGCACCCAAGCTGGCCGCGATCTGCCAGGCGTCGCCGGGCGCGCTCGCCGGGTTTCCCCTGCAGGCCGGCTTGCTGGCAGAGCTCACCGGCGAGGGCGGGCCCTTGGCGGGTCCGGCATCGACCGCGCACATCATGGGCACGGCGCGCATGGGCGAGGATCCGGCAGCGTCTGTCGTCAACGCATTCGGCCGCGTGCACGAGCTCGACAACCTGTATCTGGCCGACGGCTCGGTGTTCACCTCGTCAGGCGGTTTCAATCCGACCGTGACGATCATGGCGCTGGCCCTGCGCATGGCGCGCAACCTCGGCAACCAATAGGGCAAAAAAAACGGCGCCGTTTCCGGCGCCGTTTTCAGTGCAGCTTTTTTCCTACTCGAGGATGCGAAGCTCGACGCGACGGTTGAGCTCGCGGTGCGCCTCGGTGTCGTTGGGCACGCGAGGCTGGGTGAAGCCGTAGCCCTTCGACGTGATGCTGGATGCCGGGATGCCCTTGCTCGTCAGGTACTCCCGCACCGACGCGGCGCGGCGATCCGACAGGTTCAGGTTGTAGCTGGCGCTGCCGAGGTTGCAGGTGTGGCCTGCGATCTCGAACTTCAGGCCTGGCGACTCCTTCAGCGTGTTCGCCACGTTGTCGAGAATCGTGCGCGAATCCGGCGTCAGGCGATCCTTGTCGAACTCGAAGTGCACGCCGTCCAGCGGCAGCACCTGCGAGCGGATCGGGCAGCCGCTCTTGTCGACCTGCAGGCCCTTGAGGGTGTTCGGGCACTTGTCGAGATAGTCGGGCACGCCATCGTGGTCCGAGTCGATCGGGCAGCCGTCGCGATCCACGGTCACGCCCGGAGGCGTGCCGGGGCACTTGTCGAGGCGATCGGGCACGCCGTCGCCGTCGGAGTCGAGCGGGCAGCCGTCCTTGTCCACCAGTACGCCGCGAGGCGTGTTGGGGCACTTGTCGAGGTAGTCGGGCACGCCGTCGCCGTCGGAATCCAGCGGGCAGCCGTCCTTGTCCACCTGCACGCCGCGCGGCGTGTTGGGGCACTTGTCGAACCGGTCGGGGACGCCGTCGCCGTCGGAGTCGATCGGCCACTCGCCCAGCTTGAACAGCAGACCGACGTTGACGGTCCAGAGGTAGAACTTGTTGTCGAGCACGACGCCTTCGCCGGCGATGAAGTCGATGTTGTAACGCGCGCGCAGATCCAGCGCGACGCGATTGCCCATCGCGCGCTGAATGCCGCCGCCGCCGGAAACACCCCAGCCGGTGAGGTCTTCGCCGACATGCTTGATCTTCTGCCAGTTGCCGTTGAGCACAAAGTAAGGCTGCCAGTCGCCGCGCCAGAGGTAGAACAAGGCATTGGGCCCCACGGTCAGGCGCTTGTAGTCTTCGCTGTCCGACAGACCGGCAACGTTCAGCTTGCCGTAGTTGCCTTCGAGCTCGAAGCCGACGTAGTCGTTGAGCGGCTTGCCGAACACGCCGCTGAAGAAGTAACCGTTATCGAAGTCCTTGGAGTCGGAGAAGATCAGTCCGCCGCCCGGCGCCAGGTACCAGCGGTTGTCGACGTCGTCTTCGTAATATTCTTCGTCGTCGGCGTTGTCCACCGGCGTCTGGTAAGCCGCGGCCTGATACTCCGCCGGTTGATCGGTAGCCGGATCCATGGGCTGCTGGCCATAGGCAGGCATCGGCTGCTGGCCGTAGGCCGGCATGGGCTGCTGCCCGTAAGGGGACGACTGGGTTCCTTGGGCCAATACGGAGGCGGAGACCAACGTAAGCCACATTCCGGCAACAAGTTTCAGCATTTCTTATCTCTCCCTGGCACCGCCCTGGGCAGGCAGGACCGTCGACCGAAAACCTGACCTCTTAGGGCGCCCGGCCGGTTCGCCGGCGGGCGTTTGCGTGCTATTACAACAAATCGGACCGCAATCGCGTAAGCCCCCTGCGCCAGCCGCGGTCCGTTAAAAGTTTGGCGCAAGCTTCTGTGTCTAGTATATTTGATTGACGCAAGCCAGGCGTTGCCCTGCAACGAGAGCGATCTTTCGAACACATGGGCTTGCGAACCAAATTTCTGATGGGAGTGGAATCGATGAACAAGTTGTATGCCGCGGCACTTGTACTGCTGACCTCGCTGTTCGCCGCTTGCGGCGACAACGGCGTGCGCAGTCCTGACTTCGATGCGGTCCTGATCGACATCCTCGTCGATGGACCGTCGCAGCGGGCTGCCGGCACGCAGGCGCAATTCCGCGCGCTCGGCCACTTCACCACGCCGCCCTCGACGCAGGGCGCCGTCGCCACCAACGACATCACCACCGATTCGGTGTGGTCGATCGTCAATCCGGTTTCCTCGCCGGCCGGAACGACGCCGGAGGAAGCCTGCCGGCTGTCGACGCAGATCTCCAACGCCGCGACCGTCAACAACGTCGGCCTCGTGACCGCGGTTTCGCCGGGCACGGTGTACGTCAAGGCCAGCTTCCGCGACAAGTCGGGCTGCAAGCCGTTCACGATCACGCCAGGCGGCACCGATTGCAACGTGACCCCGCTACCCGCCGGCTGCCCCCCGTCCACGGTGGTGCTCCAGCAGATCGTGATCCATCCGGACTCGCAGTCGACGACGCCGGGTTCTGCGACGCCGGTCGCGTATTGCGCGCGCGGCTTCTACTCCGACGCGCCGAACTCCGAGCGTGAGATCACCGACACCGCGGTCAACTGGACGTCGGCCAATCCCGCGATCGCCACGGTGCCGGGCACCAGCGCCAACTGCGTGAGCGCCACCGGCGTCACGGTCGGCAGCACCACGATCCAGGCGAGCGCCACCAACAGTCAGGGTGCAACGCTGACCGATACGGCGATCGTCAACGTCAACGAGATCGCTGTGCGCTCGCTGCTTCGCGTCGTGCCGCCGTCTGCTCAGGTCCTGGTTGGCGCCTCCACCGAGTTCTTTGCCTGCGGCGTGTTCAACCCGGAGACCAACGACACGGCCGGCCCCTGCTTCGACAACCAGCAGAACGGCCAGCCGGTCGGTCATGTCGTGCCCGATAACCGCCTGGATTGGACGATCCTTTCCGATTCGGATCCGGACGAGGTCGTCGCCGAGATCAACAACCAGGGCGTCGCCACGGGTCTGAACGCTGGCACCGCCGTCGTCAACGCGCATCTCGCGGAAGGCTTCGGAGACGCCGCTCCTGCGCAGCGCAACGCGCAGGCGAGCCTGACCGTGCTGCCGCTGCCGCCTTGCGCGACGCCGTTGCTGCATTCGAACACGCCTCCGGGAGCCACCGTCGAAACCGATAAGGGCGCGCTGTGCCTCGCCTGCTCGGTCGAGGATCCGGAGAACGTGATCGATTCGGCGCCGACGGCTCCCAACGCGTCCGACGACACCGCGGCGCGCATGAACGTGTCGCTGTCCGCGCTCGACCTGCTCGGCCTGGGCTACATCAACATCACCGTCCACGCCGCGCCGGGCGCTGTCTTCTCGGTGGGCGCAACGGATATCGAGAACGGTCCGCGCGGTCCCGCGGTCGGCTTCATCGTCGGTCGCCCCGTCAACGATCTGCTGCTGGCAGAGGTCTTGGCGCAGACGAGCGTGCAGACGCTGCGTAACGGCGAAGTCGTCGACACCAGCAGCCCGTCGGCTGGTTCCGACACCCTGGTCGTGGAGCTGCTGGGCGCGCCGATCCTGCCGCCGGGCATCGACGAGGATGAGCGCATCCTGCTGGCCATCCCGGAGACCACCGGCGAGTTCGACAGCATCCGCCTGACGTTCAGCCCGGCCGTGGCCTCGGCCCTGGCGACGCTGGATGTGTTCAACGCCTGCGCCGTAGCGACGCTGCCGGAAGACGAAGCGCCGTAACCAGGCTGTCTTGATCAAAGGCCGCGAGACATCTCGCGGCCTTTTTTTTGGGGCGCCCTTTAGGGCATCGCCAGCGCGAAGTGCAGCACGAAGTCCGGCGAGGCGTAGATGCTCGAGTCTTCCTGCACCAGCACCTCGATCTGCGTTTGCGGGGAGAGCCGGTAGTTCAGGCCGAAGCTCAACGGCGCGCCGAGGCGCTTGAGCGGGGCCATCTCGCTGTCGCGGTACAAGCCGCCGTGAACGCCGTACTGCAGCGAGGCGCCCAGCGCGCCGAACAAACGGCACGACAGGCCCACCGCGCCGAAGGGGACGAGGTTGCGCTGCAGCTGCGGCAAGACGTCGCCTTTGCCGGTATAGCTCAACCCGGCCGAGACGAAGCCGTCAAATCGGCTGCCGATGTCGAATGGCAGCGCCACATCGAGCCACACGGCGCTCCCCCAGGCTCCATTGCCAAGCAGGTGCGCAGCGCTCCCGGTCGGCACCTTCAGCTGCGCCCGCAGCGCCACCGTCTCGCCCAGAGCCCGACCTGCTTCCACGCGCACGTCGCCGATGCCGGCGCCCGAATCCTGCACGTCGAGCAAAGTTCGCTCGCCTCGCTGGTAGTGATACGTCACCTGGTTATGGGCGCGGTCGGCTCGATTCGAGTTGGGCAGGTTGAAGAACCGATGCCAGCCCTCGATCGAGCCGTCGAGAATCCCGCCGCTGCTGAGATAGAGCGGCACGGTCAGCCCGACGGCCCATCCCGGAGCCAGCCCGTAGGTGCCACGCCATGCCAGGCGAGCGGCTTCGCCATCCACTTCCAGCGACTCGTGCTGGTTGGCGTCCAGGAAAAATTCGTTGATCAGATCGAGCTCGAACTGCTGCGCCAGGTGGCCCGGCTCGGGCACCGAAAGCTGCCCCATTGCGGGTAGCGCAAAGCCGCGCGCCAGCGCACCTTCGTTGAGTGAGATCGGTGCGGCGACGGCTGCGTCGCTGATGCAGCAGACCGTTGCAGCCAAAAGGATTCTTGGGTTCATGCGGGCGTAGCTTAGCGGATTCGCCTGCGGCGCCGGGCCGGTCGATTTGCAACTCTGCTAGCATGCCCGCCCGATGAAATACGTCACCGAAAACCTACGCATCACCTCGGTGCGCGCGGTGTCGACGCCAGCGCAGGTGCAGGTGGAATTGCCGCTGTCGGAAGCCACGGCGCGGACCATCGTCAAGGCGCGCCGGGAGATCCAGGAAGTGATGGCCGGTCGCGACGATCGCCTGCTGGTCATCGTCGGTCCGTGCTCCATCCACGATCCGATCGCGGCCCTCGACTATGCCCAGCGGCTGAAGGCGCTGCGCGATCAGGTCGGCAAGAACCTGCTGCTGGTGATGCGCGTCTATTTCGAGAAGCCCCGCACCACCGTCGGCTGGAAAGGGCTGATCAACGATCCGCGCCTGGATGACAGCTACGACATCGACCGCGGCCTGCGCCTGGCCCGCCAGCTGCTGCTCGATCTCAACGGGATGGAAGTGCCGGCTGGCGTGGAATACCTGGATCTGCTCACGCCGCAATACCTGTCGGATCTGGTGTCGTGGGGAGCGATCGGTGCGCGTACCACCGAATCGCAATTGCATCGCGAGATGGCAAGCGGACTGTCTTGCCCGGTTGGCTTCAAGAATGGTACCGACGGCAGCGTCAAGGTTGCGGTGGATGCGGTGCTGGCGTCGCGCGCAGCGCATCGATTCCTCTCGGCGACGTCAGGCGGAGAGGTCTCGATCTTCGAGACGTCGGGCAATCCGGACACGCACATCATCCTGCGCGGCGGCAGCACCGGCACCAACTACGACGCCGACAGCGTTGCGGCCGCCTGCGCGGCGCTGGCCAAGGCGGGTCTTCCCGAGCAGGTGATGATCGACTGCTCGCATGCCAACAGCCAGAAGGATCACCGGCGGCAGCTCGACGTGGGCCGCAGCATCGCTTCGCAGTTGGCTGCCGGCGAGCGCCGCATCATCGGCGTCATGGTCGAATCGCACCTGGTCGAGGGCCGCCAGGAGATCCGCGCGGCAGATCAGATGACCTATGGTCAGAGCGTCACCGACGCCTGCATCGGCTGGGACGACAGCGCGGCGCTGTTGCGCGAGCTGGCGCGTGCCGTCGCACAGCGGCGCGAGAGGCTGGCGAAAACGGCTTGAGCGTAAAAGCAAAGGCCCGCATCGAGCGGGCCTTTGCTTTTGATGCCGGAAATTACCCTAGAGCTTGATGTTGGCCTTGTGCTTGTCGACTTCTTTCTGATTCAGGCCCCGGACCCGCCGGCCCAGTTCATCGGTGCTCTTGAACGGGCCATTCTCTTCGCGCTCGGCAATGACACGCGCGCCGATGTTCTCCCCGACGCCCAGCGCTTTGGCGATGGCCACGCTCTGCGCGGTATTGACGTTCACTGCATCAGCCGCCATCGCCATGCCGGAGGCAAAGACGGTTCCCACAGCGAAGATCAGGACGTTCTTTTTCATTGGTAGTCCTCCATGAGACTGTGCTGAATGGCGACAGCGCCACGTCAAACCAGTATACGTCTTCGCCTGCGTCGGTCGCAGTGCGACCGAGTTCCTAGGCGGCTACCGAGGGCTGCGCCGACGGGCGCATGGTCTCCAGGAAGTCGCGTGTGCGCGCGAACTCGCGATCGATGTGTCGCATGCGCGGCCCGGCGTCCTCGATGTGACCTTCGTGCGCCGCCGACTCCAGTTCTCGGAACATCCCTGCCAGCAAGTCCGCGCCGCAGGTCGCGCTCGATCCCTTGCAGCGATGCGCGATCTGCTCGACGGCAGCAGTCGAGCCATCGTCGACGGCGCGGTGCAGGAGCTCGAGCTGCAGCGTGGTCTGCTCGACGAACAGGTCGGCGAGCTCGCGAATGAACTGAGGCTCGTTGTTGGCCCACTCGGAGAAGCGCGACATGTTCACCGGCGGCGCCACGGCGGTTTCGCGGCGGCCCGAGGCCACAAGCGCATCCTCCAGCCCCTGCGTCGAACGCCCGGCATCGCGTCGCTCGAAGCGCTCGAGGGCATCACGCAGCGCCGGCACGGAGATCGGCTTTGCCACGTAATCGTCCATCCCCGCAGCCAGACACTTCTCGCGATCGCCAGCCATTGCATGCGCCGTCATCGCCACGATCCAGGCGTGACGCTTGGCGCCTTCGAACTTGCGGATCTCGGCGGTGGCTTCATAGCCGTCCATCTCCGGCATCTGACAGTCCATCAGCACGACGTCGTATGGCTGCTTCCGCAGGGCCTCCACGGCCTCGATCCCGTTGGCGGCGTAGTCGGCACGCTGCCCGAGACGTTGCAGGTGATGACGCGCGACCTTCTGGTTGATCGGGCTGTCCTCCGCAACGAGGATGCGCCACTGGCGGCCGAGCGTGGTTTCGGCAACGGGCGCGGCGTCGTCGCTGGACTTGCGCGCGTTCTCGGGCTTGGTGCCGGCAGCTGCGAGCAACGTGTTGTAGAGGACCGACTGGCGCACCGGCTTGGTCAGCGCCGTGCGCACGCCCACCTTCTGCAGCGACTCGGTGTCGTCGTTGGCGCCCAGCGACCGCAGCAGGACGAGCTGCAGCCCGGCAAGCTTGGGACGGCTGCGCACTTCCTTGACCAGCTCCATGCCATCCATGCCCGGCATGCTCTGGTCGATCAGCGCAACGCTGTAGGGGCGGCCGGAGCCCGCCGCTGCCTCCAGGCGCTTGAGCGCGGCCATGCCGTTCTCCGCTTCGTCGACGGCGAGTCCCCACGCCTGCATCTGCTCCGCGAGCGAGTGCCGGCTGATGCCGCTGTCGTCGACCACCAGCGCGCGCAATCCCTCGATGTGCGGCAACGACGTCGCTTCGACGTCGGTGTCGCCGGCGCCCTCATTCAGGAGCGGCACCGTGAACCAGAAGGTGGAACCAGCAGCCGGCGCGCTTTGCACGCCGATCTCGCCACCCATCAGCTCGACCAGCTGCTTGGAGATCACCAGCCCCAGGCCAGTGCCGCCAAAACGACGCGTCGTGGAGTTGTCAGCCTGCGAGAACGGACGGAACAGCCGCTCCTGCTCTTCGCGCGAGATGCCGATGCCGGTGTCGCGCACGCTGAAACGGATGACGGGGCCATTCGGGTGCAGGCCCTCGACCTGTGCGCGAACCGCGACCTCGCCGCGCTCGGTGAACTTGACCGCGTTGGACACGAGGTTCATCAGGATCTGCTGGATGCGGCCCGGGTCGCCACGCAAGCGGGGTGCGACGCCCGGCCCGAGCGAAGACACGAGCTCCAGGCCCTTGGCCTGCGCGCGCTCCGCCAGCGAGCCGGCGGCGCGCTCGAGGACGTGCGCCACCGACAGCTCGACGACCTCGGTGCGCATGGCCCCGGCCTCGATCTTCGACAGGTCGAGGATGTCGTTGATGATGGTGAGCAGCGATTCGGCGCTGAGGCGGATGGTCTCGGCAATCTCTTTCTGGGGCCCGGAAAGGGATGTGTCGAGCAGGGCCCCGGTCATGCCGATGACGCCGTTCATCGGTGTCCGGATCTCGTGACTCATGTTCGCCAGGAATTCGGACTTGGCTCGCGACGCGCGCAAGGCCTGATCGCGCGCCCGCTTGAGCTCCTCCTCGACCTGCTTGCGTAGGGTGACGTCGCGGAAACTCCACACGCGGCCGACATACTCGCCGCCGATGTGCTGGGGGCGCGAGTATCGCTCGACGACCTTGCCATCCTTGAGGAGAAGAACGTCGAAGCTTTCGGCGGCAGGATCGGCATAGACCTCACGAATCTTGCGTACGAATGCCTCCGGCTGCTCGAGCTGCGGCAGGACGGTGGCAATGGCGCGTTCGTCGTCCCCCGACGCCACCACATCCGCCGGTAGCCGCCACAGCTCGATGAACCGGCGGTTGAAGCGCACGATGTGACCCTGCCGGTCGACCACGAGGATGCCGTCGGCGGTGGACTCCAGCGTGGCCGAGAGAATCGACAGTGCGCGATTGAGATTCTCTTCGGCGACGCGCCGGCTGCGGATCATGTCGTTGAACGCCCGCGCCAGGCTGCCGACCTCGTCTCCGGACGTGACCGCGATGGGCTGGCGCAGGTCTCCGTTGGCGACGCGCAGCGCTCCGTCACGGATGCGTTGCAGCTGGATGCGCAACCCGCTGGCGATCGACGAGGAAATCAGCAAGCCGCCGGCCAGCAGGGCCGCGGTGAGCAGAAAAATCGTCTGCATCATCAGGCGTCGGATTTCGCGCGCCGCCTCGCCGAGGATTTCCGAGAACTGATGCTCGAGCGGCGTGACCGCCTTGTTGACGCGCTCGATCTCGATCATGAGCCGCGCTTCGTCGTGCGGCGACAGCGTGTCGCGCACGATGGCGTTGTGCAGCTCGTCGGCCCAGGCAACGAGCTGCACGATCTGCTCGTCAGCGCGGGCCCAGACGTCGATGGCTGCCGCCATGTAGCTCCACTCCGAGAAATGCCGGAAGAGCGCGATCATGTACGGCACGTCCTCGGGCGCATTTCCCCCGGCGAGGAACCCGCGCTCGGCCACGGCCTCGTCGAAGTCCAGCTTGCGCATCTCCATCCGGGCCGCGTGATCGCCCAGCGGAACGGCAACCGCTTTCAGGGTACTCCTGGTACTGCGCTGCGTTGTGCGAGCGTGCGTAGCGCATGAGGTAGTAGAGCGCATCCTTCTGGCCCTTGGACCAGAAACCCTCACCCTGGACGTAGGCCCGGACGGCGTTGGTGACGCCCAGAGAAACGGCGACCCCACCGAGCAGCACACCGATGATGCTGACGTAGACCACTACGATCGTCGTGAGCTTGAAGCCGATCGAGCGATTGCCCATCCAGCCGCGCGTACGCGGCTCGGGTGCCGGCAGCTGCGGATGGGGGTTCTGAACGGAAAGGTCCCCGATTGCCATTGGCCCCTACGGCGCCCAAAGCGATTCGCCCTGATTGGGCTCAGCCGGACAATACCTGCGCGCCGCCAGACATGCTCCTCGTTTATTCCTACTCCCCCGGCGCTGGCGAGGGAACCAGTAGGAATTCTCTCGGATCGGGCGCGCTAGCCCTTGTCGCGCAGCAAGGAGTCGTCTTTCAGCGTCTTGCCGCCGCTCTCCAGACGCTGCGTCAATCCGTCCAGGCCGCTCTGCTTGATCTCCGCGCTGAACTGGCTACGGAAGTTCGCTGCCAGGCTGATGCCTCCGACCACGACGTCGTAAACCTTCCAGCTGCCGCCGACCTGATGAACCGAAAACCCGAGCTGGATCGGCATGCCCTGCTGCCGCTGCAGCTCGGCGTTGACGGTAGCGTCCGTGGCGGCAGGTGCGACGTGGACTGGTTTCCACTCGGCCTTCACCGTCTGGTAGTTTTCCAGCAGAGCATCGGCGTACGAATGGACCAAGCTGTTCTTGAATGCGGCGATAAACCTTGTTCGCTGTTGCTCGGTCGCATTACGCCAGGCCCGTCCCAGAACCATCTGGCCGATGTATTTCTGATCGAAGTGGGGCACTACGACCTGATCGACCATGGCGTAGAACTTGTCGGGCTGCTTCTTATAGAGCTCGTGGTTCTGCCGGATGAGACCTTGCACTTGCTCGGTCACTTCCCGAATGCCCTGGTCAGGCGGCGGCGCCGGCGCGGCGCTAGCGACTCCCGTCAAGAGAACGCCACCTACCACCGTCACGATGCGAGCGAATGTCGATGTGCGCATGGCTCTCCTCTTGAAAAAAAGCCTCCTCCCGCATTGCGGGAGGAGGTTATTGCCGCCGGTCCCGCGCGCAACGCGCGGCCGGTTTCTTTCGCTCAGATCTACTTCTTCTTGAGCTTGCTATCGGTCGTCGTGGTCACCGGCGTCGACGGCAGCGCGCCGTTGACGTTCACGTCAAACTTGGCGAACTCGGCGTTGTCGATGCGACCGTCGCGGTTGGCGTCCAGCTTGTCGAAGGCGCCGGCGAGATCCTTGTTCTTCGAGGAGATCGCTTCCGCCTTCGTCAGCGAGCCGTCGCTGTTCTTGTCGATCATGCCGAAGTCGAGCAGCCCCTTGGCATGCGCATTGGCGCTATTGCCTTGCGTATTCGCGTTCACGCTGGCGTTGGACGCGCTGTTGGGATCCTTGATGCTGATCCCGGCGCCGTCGTTGCCGCCCGGCTGATTGATGGTCACCGGCTTGTCCTGCGTGGTTCCGGCAGGCGTGACTGGGGTTGCCGGAAGCGCAGGCGTTGCCGGGGTCACCGTCGAAGCAGAGGTGCTGGTGCCGCTGGTGCTGGCCGAGCCGCTGGTCGATCCGCCGCTCGGAGCAGCGTTGGCGACGCCCAGGGCTGCGCCAAACGTCGCAACGCCGGCAATGGCGATGATTCTGTATAGCTTCATGATTGCCTCCTAATGCGCTTTAGCGCGTGAAAGACAAGCAGGACGAAACGCCCTGCCCACTGCGGTAAAAGTAAGCAATGGGGGTGCCAGAAACTTGAAGCTATAAAATTCAATTAGTTGTATTCCGCACTCGCCAGTTTGTTTCCACCGACCGTCGTCGCACAGCGACGCCCCGCAAGCCTCTGCCCCCTAACCGCGTGATTACGCCGGCTTTGCCTCTGTCGGCAATCGGCGACGGAATCGCGGAATTCGCTCGGCCCGAAGACTCTGGCGGATAGAATGCGCCCCCATGCGTGTGCTGCTCTTCCTACTTGCCTATCTGCCCTTGGCGTGGCTGCAAGGTCTGGGAGACTTCGCCGGGTGGCTCCTCTGGGTGGCCGGGTCCTCCCGCAAGCGCGCGGCGCTGCTGAATATCAGCCGTTGCATGCCTGAACTTTCCGCCGCTGAGCAGCAGCGTATTGCGCGCGCTTCGCTCGCCCACGAATTCAAGACTTACATCGAGTCGCCCCGGGTGTGGCTGGGCCCCGCGTCGCGGGTGATGGCGCAAGTGAAGGAGTACCGCAACGTCGAGGCACTCGATCGGGGATTCGCCCGGGGCAAGGGTTTGCTGTTGCTGACGCTGCACATGGGCGCCTTCGAGGCGGCGGCGATTCCGATGTCGGGCATCTATCACGTCGGCCGCTGGTATGCGATGTACAAACCGCAAGGCGGGTTGATCGACGAGCTGTCGCTGCGCGGGCGGTGCCGGTTTGGAGGACGGCCATTGCCGGCGCGGATCGGGGTGCGCAAGACGATGGTGCCGGAGCTTGCGAAGAACCTGGGCCTCTACTACATGCCGGATCACGATCCACCGCCCGGTTCAGGGGTGTTCGCTCCATTCTTCGGCCAGCAGGCGCACACCCCCACACTGATTCCCCGCGTGTTGCAGGAGTCGGGGTGCGCGGTCGTCTTCATGTACGGCGAGCGCCTTCCGCAAGCGCGCGGCTACGTTGCGCACTTCATGGACGCGCCGGATGAGCTCTACGCCCATGACGTGCAGGCGTCGGCTGCGGCGATGAATCGCATGCTGGAGCGATGCGTTCGCCAGTGCCCGGAGCAGGTACTGGTGGGGTTACAAGCGGTTCCGGCGCCAGCCCGAAGGCGCGCCGGAGTTCTATACGCGCTCCTGAAGTCCTTTAGATCTCCGCCATCTGGAAGTCGGCTTTCGATGCGCCGCAGTCCGGGCACGTCCAGCTGTCAGGGATGTCCTGCCAGCGTGTGCCCGCGGCGATGCCCTCGGCGGGCCAACCTTGCGCCTCGTCGTAGACGAAGCCGCAGCCCTGACACTGCCAGCGCTTGAAGCTCACTGCGCAGGGACCGCCGCAAAATCGACCTTTTCCCGCACCGCGCAATCCGGGCATGCCCAGCTGTCAGGGATCTCAGACCACTTCGTTCCTGGCGCGAAGCCCTCATGCGGGCAGCCTTTGGCTTCGTCATAGACGTAGCCGCAGTCCGTGCATTGATAACGCGCCGAGCTGCCGGCCGCGAGGCCGCTCGCGGCGACGCTGGCGCCGGGGAACAAGTCGGGCTTGCCATCGTCGAGCTTGACCCCGCTCCACTTCGCCAAGAGCTGTGCGCGCTTGGGCATGTACAGATTCGCCTTGCTCAGGTCCCCTTGATAGTGCGCAGCCACCAGCGGGTCCATCTGCCGGAACCACAGGAAAGGCACGTAAGCGATGAGGATCAGCGCCGCGTAGCCCGTCGGCAGCTGCGGGCTCTCGTCGAAATGCCGCAAGGCCTGGAAGCGCCGCGTCGGATTGGCGTGATGATCGGAGTGTCGCTGCAGTTGGTAGAGGAACAGGTTGGTGACGATGTTGTTGCTGTTCCAGGAATGCTCGGGCTTGCAGCGCTCATAGCGCCCATCAACTCCTTTTTGCCGCCGCAGGCCGTAGTGCTCGAGGTAGTTCACCACCTCCAGCAGCGAAGCGCCGTAAAACGCCTGCAGCAGCAGGAAGGGCAGGGCTGCCCAGCCCAGCCACAGCGTCATGGCCGCGAACAAGGCGATCGTCATCGCCCACGCCTGGAGGTTATCGTTCTCGAGATTCCAGACGCCTTTGCCGCTGCGGGCGAGGCGCTCTTTCTCGATCGACCATGCCGATTTCAGGCTCCCGACCATGGTGCGCGGCAAGAAGGCCCAGAACGTCTCGCCCATGCGCGAGCTGGCAGGGTCCTCCGGCGTCGCGACGTTCTTGTGATGCCCCCGCGTGTGCTCGACGTAGAAGTGGCCGTAGGCCACCGGCGCCAGCGTGACCTTTGCCAGCCAGCGCTCGATGGTGTCCTTCTTGTGCCCGAGCTCGTGGGCGGTGTTGATGGCGATGCCGTTGACGATGCCGACGGTGAACACCAGGCCCAGCAGCTCCCACCAGGCAGCGCCGCTATTCACCACCAGCCACGCGCCCCAGAGAGTTGCTGCGTACTGCGCCGGAATGTACGCGAAGACGATGGCGCGGTAATAGGGATCGGCGTCGAGCTGCGCGACGGCGGACTCCGGCGCGTTGTTGCGATCCATGCCGATCAGCCAGTCCAGCAATGGAATGATGCCGTAGAGCAGGATCGGGCCGCCCCAGCAGAACAGGCCGAGGCCGGTCCACTGGTAGAGGCCCAGCGCGCTCAGGACCAGCACCGGAATCATCGGGCTCAACAGCCACAGCCAGCGTTTGCCATCCACCCAGGTTTCGGATTGCGGCGGCGTCAGAGTGCTCGCGGTCATCGGAATGCTCCGTTGCAGAAAATGCCGCGTCAGCGAGCGGCTTGCTGCGATCGACGGTTTACGCCCATCGCGATGCTATAGTCAATCGCGTTTCGCGCCGGAGGAAGAGGTCTGCCGCCGGCAAATGTTGGCGAAACGCCGCCACCTGCGCCAGACGCCGCCACGCCCATGCGAGACGCCGGCCCACCCGACACCCTGAGCCTGGTCCTCGATGACATCCGCCTGCAGGGCGCGGTGTTCCGCGAAGCCATGCTCTCGGCGCCATGGGCGCTGCGCATGCACACACCGGGCCTCACCAGTTTCCACATCGTCGCGAGCGGCTCGGCATGGCTGGTGCGACCGGACGCTGACCCGTTGCAACTGCTCATGGGGGACATCGCGATACTTCCCGACGGAGTGGAGCATCAGGTGCGTGACGATCCGCGGGCGGGCGTCGCCGCTCGCGACCTGACGCCGGAGCTCAACGGCGACGCCGATCAGCTTCGCTGGGGAGGCGGCGGCCCCGAGGTGCGCTTGCTGAGCGGGCACTTCCGCTTCGACGTCAATCTCGCGCGTCCTCTAGTCTCGGCGCTGCCGCCGCTGATCCATCTGCGCAGCGCCGGCACCCCGCCGCCGTGGCTGCGCATCGGATTGCAATTCATCGCCGAAGAAGCCGCCAAGCCGCTGCCGGGCCGGCAGGTCATCCTCAATCGCGTGGCGGACATCCTGCTCGTCGAAGCGTTGCGCGACCACGTGCAGTCGCTACCGGAAGGGACGGGGAACTGGTTGCTGGCCCTGCGTGACAAGTCGCTGTCCGCGGCGCTCGCGGCAATGCATCGCAACCCCGAGCGCGACTGGAGCGTCACCGAGCTCGCCGACCTTGCGCACCTGTCGCGATCCGCATTCGCGGAGCGGTTCGCCCAGTCGCTCGGTCGCCCCCCGCTCGCGTACCTCACCGAATACCGCATGCGCGTCGCCGCGTGGAAACTTGCGCATACCCAGCTGTCGGTCGCGCAGGTCGCCGAGCAAGTCGGCTATTCCTCAGAGAGCGCGTTCAGCCAGGCATTCAAGCGTCATCACGGCGAGCCGCCATCGCGGATGCGCGGCTAGGGTCAGGGGTCCAGCTCGGGATGCCTGCCGGCGATAAGGTCATCGAACATGGCTTGCCAGCGCGGGAGGATCCGGGTTTTCAGATCGAACCGCTCGACAGCAGTCCGCCGCGCCGCGTCGCGCAATGACTGCATGCGGTCGGGATGGTCTAGGACCTCATCGATCCGCTCCGCAATCTGATCGTGCGCAAAGAAGTCCACGACCAGACCGTTCACGCGGTCCTCGAGCACCTCCAGCACTGGGGCCGTCGCCGAGCCGATGATCAGGCAGCCGCTGGCCATCGCCTCGATGAACGACCAGGAGAGCACGAACGGATAGGTCAGGTAGACGTGGACGGATGAAACCTGCAGCAGCCGAGCGTAGCGCTCATAGCTGAGCGTGCCCAGGAAGTGCACGCGGCTTAGATCAATGCGATCGCCGAGCTCGTCGAGCATCGCTTGACGATGCGTCTTTCCGGGGATTGTCGGCGCGCCATAGGCGACGGCGTCGCCGCCGACGATCACCACCTGCGCCCGAGGTCGTCGCCGCAGGATCTCGGGCAGCGCGCGCATGAAGACGTGGAACCCGCGGTACGGCTCGAGGTTTCGCGCGGTGTAGGTGATTACTTCGTCGCGCGCGGTCAGCTTGCGCCGCTTGCGCGGCAGCAGGAATTCCGCCGAAGGGTCTGGTCGCACGTGCTCGGTGTCGACGCCTTCATGCAGGACGGTTACGCGGCTGCGATGCTCCGGCGGCAGCACGCTGCGCTGCCAGGGGGTCGCGGTGTGACCCCAATCCGTGGCGTCGAAGGCCATCAGGCTGATGCCGTTGCGCGTGCGCACGCGCTCGGGTCCATGGAACGCCGAGGACGAGAATTCCGCGTCGAAGTTCATGTCCGCGCCGTGCACGTGATAGTAGAACTCGAAGTAGGTCAGCACCGGGGCGTCGGGGAAGATCTCCTTGACGAACAGCGTCTCGCCCCAGCCTCCGTGACCGACGATGAGATCCGGCCGGACGCCGTCGTCGCGCAGTTTCCTGCAGACGTCGGCCACCAGCGCACCCGTGCGGATCGCTTCGTCCAGATCGACGGTCCAGGGGTGGCAGTTGACGGGTCCGCGCGGAGCCTTGTGATAGGTCAGCCTGCGCACGCCCAGCGAGCTGAAGCGCTTGGGCTTGCCCGGTCGCGAGATGAAATAGACTTTGTTGCCGCGCCGTCCCGCTAGATGCCGCAGGACGTGGGCGTACTGCGCAGGAAAGCTTTGGTGGATGAAGAGGTAGATCATCGCGTCACGGTCAGCTTGCGGGCCGCGACGCGGATGCTACTTGCGCCGTTCGGGTTTCTTCGCGGGCGCCTTGGCGGCTTCTTTGCTGCCCTCCCGGAACTTGCTGAACTGTGGCCCCTTGCCACTTGCCGCTTTGGGCGCGGTCGCGGCTGGCGCGGGCTTGGCACCTGCGCGCTTGGCAACCCGGAGCCGGATGCCGACCAGCGGGTCGCTCGCCGTCTTGGAGCGGCAGGGGACGCCGTTGCGTAGCGGTCCGACAGTGGTGCCCGACTGGAAATAGCCGCTGTACTCGCAATCGTAGGTCGATGCTGCCTCCGCTTTCAGGCGGATGGCGAACCCGATCAGCGGCAGGGAGATGCCCTTGGTGCCGCAGGTGGCTCCATCGCTCAGCCAGGGCGTTTCGAAACCATTGGCGGAAAGCCCTTTGTACTCGATGTCCTTGGAAGTCAGCGTCTCGTGCAGGGTGATGGACATGGCCTCGACCCACAGATTCTCGGCCAGTTGTCCGGCCCAGCTCGAGCCGGTGAAGGTCACGTCACCCCTGTTGCGCACGTGCAATCCGAGCTGGAGCTTCAGCGATTCCGACGCATCAGCCGGCTCCATGGCTCCCGACGGTTTCTGGCTTCCCGACGATCCTGTCGCCGGCACATGCAGCGTTGACGTTGTCGCCGGCGCGCGGCCGTCCAGGCGGCCGACATCGATATCCAGAGGCTGCGTGCCCTCGGCGCGAACGGAGGTCAGGATGAGGGTCGCGCCCGGCTCTTCCACCTTCACCACCAGCTTGTCGCCGGGATGGTAGAGCCAGGTCCCCATGGAGGTCGGAACGCCGATGAATTCGACCAGGCGCGGGTGCGACCCGGGGCCCGGAGCGACGTGCAAGGCAGGAAAGTGCAGGTCGCCGGTTTTGGAAACCTTGACCGGGGATGCCCCTGTGACCGTGAACAAGAAAAGTCCCGAAGGCAGCGGCAGCGCTTTGGCCGAGGCTCGGAGCTCGACCGGGGTCATCGGCTGCGGGCTGGTCTGGGTGCTCGTTGGTTTAGCCATTACGTGAATTCCACATACTCGTAGGACTGCCGTTTTCCATGGCAGCCTGCTTGGATGACGACGACATCGCGATTGACGCATCCGGGCGCATCGCTTCGCGCCCGAGGGCTATCAAACGATCGTTGATTTGCCTTGGCGACATTCCCAGCCGGAGCAGCGTTCCTTTCTGCCCGGCGCGCAGCCGTTCCGCAATGGCGCCGATGTCGAAGGCGACCACCGGCAGGCCGGAAGCGATCGCGTGGCTCAGTGTATAGCACCAAGTCTCCGGCCACACAGAGGGTAAAAACACCACATGCGGCGCTTCGCGACGTATCAGATAGCCGACCTCCGAATCGCTGTACGGACCTGTCACGAATACACGTTTGGTGCGCTCGAGTCGCTTGTCATTCTCGGTGTAGCCGATGACCACGAAGTCGAGCGGCAACTGACGCTTCGCCGCATCCCTCGCGCACTCCAGAAGTACCTTGTAGCCCTTGTGATGGCCGATCGCCCCCAGCACGGCGACCTTGACGATCGGTGTCGGGAGGATGGACGGGGTCGGTGCATCTGACATGAAGAGCTCGTGAGGCTCGACCTCGACGCGCAGCTTGGGCAGATAGCGCTCCAAACGCCGCGCTGTATCCTCGGACGGGGCGATGACACGTCGGGCGGCGCCCAGCCACTGGGCGCTGCGGCGCCGCAGGGCGGCAACCGTTATGTCTTCCGGCGTATTGCTTCCGTTGCGACGGATGCATGCCTCGCATTTGGTCAGCGCCGGCTCCCCGCAATAGCTGCCAGACCCATCGACGAGAGTGACACGCGGGCATACCCAGGAGTAATCGTGGATATACACGTCCATCGCGGGGCCAACCTCGCGCACCATGTCGACGACACGGGCATCCAAACCCAGCGTGTGGTGAAGCTCCACACTGTGAAGGCGCAGCGAACCGAGCAATCCGCGGAGCAGGGAAAGCTCCTCGGGGACGTCGAAGCGCAGATAGGTAAAGAGCGGCTCGTCGCTTCGAATGATGCACTCGTCCATGTCGGCGAGTTTGGCGGGCTGCAGGATCAGCGGCATCCTGCCCTCCGCGCGGATTTGCCGGCATCGCTGGCTCACAAAGCGGTCCACACCACCGGACAGCGCCAGCGTCACGATGAGGTCGATCTTCGTGTCGAATGCACGAAGGCGTGACATGTCCAGCAACCGGCGCACCGGGCGCATCGGATCCAACCTAAGGAACTCGGCTACAAACGCGTCGTAGCCCGGGTGACGCTGGTTCAGCAGCCGTCCGCTACGCTCCAACAGAGCCGCGCGACGTGAGCCAAAGGACTTGCTGCCGGCATGATGCACGAAGACATCCGGCGCCAGTACGTGGCGCCAGCCGAGCTTGCGCGCGCGCATGCAGAAGTCGGCTTCTTCTCCGTACCCGAGGCCGAACACATCTTCGTCGAATGGCCCAGTCTCGCGCCAGCAATCGCGGCGCACGTAAAGGCAGAAGCCGACGCCAACAGGCAATTCGATGTTGACTCCACCTTTGTTGTTTGCCACGAGGAACCGGTCGAGGTTACGGGCTGAGGCGACCTCGTCCTTCTCGCTCGCGGTATATCCGACGATGGAGTCGTCGTCGGCCATGGGCGTGACGGTACCGATGTCAGCGCTGCGCGTAGCGATGGCCTCCAGCCGTGCCAGCCAGCCGTCGAAAACCACCACGTCGGAGTTCACGAACACAGCATCCCGGTCGGGATGCAACGCCATGGCCCGGTTGATGCTCGCCGCAAAGCCGAGGTTCTTCTGGTTACGGAGCAGCGTCACGCGACCCGCTGCCGCGTGTGCGTCGAGATCGGCCGACAGTGCCGGATCAGGGCTGGCATCGTCCACCACGATAATTTCAGCAGCCTGCCGAGACGTCCGGCAAACCGCTTCGATGCATGCCGCAGTCCGCAGGCGGTCCTGGTAACACGGGATGATGATGTCAACGGCTGTTGGTTTTCTCCCGCGCTTGTCTGCGAGGGAGGACCCGGCCTCGTCGCGCTTGCGAGGGCGCGCGACTGCGACGCTGCGCGTAACGACCGGACTATCCGGCAACAACTGAACGGTCCCGTCCGGCAGACTCACCCCTACGTCGAACCGTCCCCCCGGCGTGGTCGACGGGCCCCGCTCCCATTCGAATTCCCAGCGACAGCCCGGCAATTGGCCGGTGGCCGAAACGGCTTTCCGATGGATGACGATTCGGGGGCGGGCGCTAGGATTCCAGCCGACTCGCGCCCAGCCTCGGATGACGCCGTTGTCATCCCGACACCTTCCATCCACCGCAAAAGAAATGGGAAACGTCTGCTCTCCGCCGAGTAAGGGACGGCCGTTGGCTGTGAGACGCAGCTGCGATACGGGCATCCTCGGTAGGGCAAAACGCACAACTGCGCGTCCCGCGTTGGCGGAAACCGACTTCAACGCCAGAAGCTCGTCAGCCGCCCCACGCAATTCGAAGTCCACGCGCGATGACGTCTCGAGGACTTCTCCGTAAAACGACAGCGTCGGGGTAATACCGGCCCAGCCTGCGTATCTGCTGGCTACGTTTCCTAAGACCGCTCGGGTCTGCCGTGCCAGGGCGCCGCGCGGGTTTGCCGAGAAGCGCCTCAAGGCGTCGTCGAGCCTGTCGGCAGCCGCTGCGGTCTGTCCAGAACGGTGTAGGGCTGCGCTGAGGTCCGCTGCGAGGTCCGGGGTGGGGCAGTCGCCGAGCCCGTAACTCAGGAGGTTGATTGCGCCGGGCCAGTTACCTTGCCGCATGAGAAGGCGCGCGTACAGGTGCGCCAGAACGGGCCGGAAGACAGGGCTGGTGCGCCAGGCACGATCCAGTTCCCGAATCGCCAGCGCCAAATGGCCCGAAGAAAGTTCGGTCTGGACGCGCTCCAGGCTCAGGGCGACCGGCGAAGGCGCAGGGACAATGACCTTGCAGCCGGCAACGGAAACGGAGATGAGCCCCATGGAGGGGGATGATTCTAGCGAAGCGGAGTTTGCAGCGGACAAAAGAAAATCCCCTTCTGACCGAAGTCAGAAGGGGATCTTGACTGTTACGGCTAGCGGCTTACTTCAGCAGATCTTTGATGACGATCAGCGTGGAATCGGTCATGCCGGGGACGCCCTGGCCAATGCCCAAACGCGGGAACTGGAGCTCGGTGCCCTGCAGGACCGAGGCCCGGAGGCAGCGGCTCGTTGTTGAAGCCAACATGCAGGAATTGCGGCGCGATGGAGCTAAGTGCTTCGCCCAGGCTCGTCAGCGGCGCCGGAACCGAATCACGGCCCAGAGCGTTGACGTCCAGATCGAGGCCGATGCCAAAAGGGCCGGCCGCCGTATCCGGATGCAGAAGGTGGTTGAGCGGATGGTCGCTGACGAGATGGGCGCCGACGCCGGTCCCGTCATTGGTTGCTGCGGAAACTGAAATTGAAATCATCGTAATCCCCCGAAATGATCAGCCGTAAAGTCAATGAGCAAGGAAAATGCCAACTTCTGAAACACCGACATCCCTGTCGTCCCTCGATACCGTGCCGTGCTCATTACCGCTTCTGAGCGACGACTCTTTCACCCGCGCCTGAGCGCGATTGCGTAGCTTTATACCACAGCCCTTTTGTAGAGTAAAACCACTCTAGCTCCTAAAAGCGCCGCGTGCTGTGATCTAGTTCACGGTCGGGCGCGCGTCAAAATCTGGCAGAACGCGCCCCAAATGAGGACGAGCGCCCTGCTTTGGACCGGTTCAAGCACGGCGCCGTCTCCGTTTCTTCTTTTTGACCGGGGCGCGAGACGGCGACGCTTCGGCAGGTCTCTCGACCGTTCTTTCAGGGGCCTGCAGGACATTCAAGGATCCAAACCCGGCATCCGCGGACTGGGCGATGACCGGTTCCCAGGTGTTGCCGCCATCGGTCGACTGGAAGTGGTCCTCCCCCTGGACCTTGAGGTGAATGCCGCCAAACTTGGCGAACTGCCGCTCTCCCGGCGTCGCGGCTTCGTCGGCGAAGTTCAAGCAGCCGTTCAGGGTTGTAGCGCCCATCGCGATCCACTCCTTGGCCACGAGGACGGTGCATTCCTGGGAGCCCTGCTGCGCGCCGGCGGGCGCAGCGCAGAGCAGCATGCAGATGAACAGCGCGTTCTTCATAAATTCTCCTCTCTCAGCGCTGGTCCGGTCGAGGCCGCGTCGACCCAAGCGAAGCGCCGACCAAGAGGCGATCGATGTCGTCGACGTCCTTGACCGTGAGCTGACCAACATCGCTTTTGAGGGACAGCAAATTGACGAGGTAGTCGTAGCGCGACTGCGCGAACGTCTTCTGTACGGTCGCGAGGAGCTGCCTTGAGCTCAACACGTCGATTACGGTGCGCACGCCGACTTTCGAGCCAACCTCCGTCGCCAGAACGCTGCTCTGTTGCGAGGAGACCGCCGAGGTGGCCGCGTTGACTGTCGCGATCCCGTTGACGACGCCGTCATAGTGATTGCGCGCGTTCTGCTCTGCCGTTCGCATCGCCAGCTGGTAAGCCACCGCCGCCTGCGCGGAGTTGGCTTCGACCGTCCGCACAGCGGACGCAACTGCCCCGCCTTGGAAAATGGGCAGGCGCAGGTTCAAGCCAATGTAGTTGGTGACGACGTCGTTTCCGAACTGGGAAGTGGAGTTCACGCCACCAATCGAGCCGACCGCGTTGAGCGTCGGGAAGTGCCTGCCGAACGTGGCCGAAACCTGTCGCTCGGCCGCCTCGGCCGCAAAGTGGCTGGCGATCACGTCCGGATTGTCGGAGATCGCGGCGCGAACCCAGCTCTCGACGTCGTTCGGGCTGGGCGGCGCCAGAGCAACCTCGTCCCGCAAGGGAGGCAGAGCGCCGATCGGGCGACCCACGATGACCGCCAGTGCACGTTTGGCGTTGGCAAGAGCCGTCGTTTCCAGCAGAACCAGCGCCGAAGCTGCATCTGAGGCCGCCTGAGCGTTCTTCACATCTGTGACCGGTGCGACCCCCGACTTGAAGCCTTCCTGCAGTCGGTCGAGCTGCTGCTTGTAGCCGACGAGCGCGTTTTGATCCGCGCGCAGGGCGTCCTCAGCAGCCAGGACCGAGAAATAAGCGGAGACCACCCTGACGATCAGCTGCTGTTGAGCCGAGGCATATAACGCTTCGGCCTGTGCGACCTGCCGGTCGGCGGCCGAGTACGTTTTGAACGCGGACCAGTCGAAGATAGCCTGGGAGAGGCTGAGCGCGTAGCCAGTGGTCGTATAGCTTTCGTCCAGAGGCCTGAAGGTGGTGCCGACGTCGTCCACGTTCGTCGATGTGCCGCTGCGGCGATTGGCGCGGTAATAACCATCCGCGACGAGCTGCGGCAGCAAAGGCGCCAGTGCGCGGGATCCCACTTCTACGTTTGCGTCGCGCTGGAATGCGGCCGTCCGCAGCGTCAGATCGTTTTGCGCTGCGAGTCGGTAGAGATCTGCGAGCGCGTTGGCGCTCGCAGGCGCCGGAACCAAGGCGACAAGCGTAGTGATCACCGCACCGAAACGCGCAAAAAGTGTGCTGTACCCGGTCATCCGGTTTCCCCCAGTCTGATTTCTCTCGAGCGCGACGCGTCGAGCGACCCCGTTTCATAGTACCGCATTACCCTCACCGCGCGGGATAACCGCCTCACCCACAAGACAACTCAGAACTTCCGCGCCTGATGCCAGCGCCAGGCCGATTCGATGATGGCGTCCAGCGTGAAGGCCGGTTCCCAATCGAGGACCTTGTGCGCCAGCGCGGAATCGGCGACCAGACTGGCGGGATCGCCCGGTCGGCGCTCGGCGAGCTCGAACTCCATCTTGCGACCGATCACGTTGCTGGCTGCTTCGAGGACTTGTTGAACGCTGAACCCGCTGCCGCTCCCTAGATTGAATGCGTGGCATCCCGGATCGCGCTGCATCAGTTGCAGGCCTAGCATGTGGGCACGGCATAGGTCGTTGATGTGCACGTAGTCGCGCACACATGTGCCGTCGTGTGTGGGGTAGTCGTTCCCGTAAACGCGGAGCTGCGGTTTCCGGCCCGCCGCCGCTTCCAGCACGTTGGGGATCAGGTGCGTCTCTGGAGTGTGCGACTCCCCGATCTCCCCCGCGGGATCGGCGCCCGCCGCGTTGAAGTAGCGAAGGCTGACCGATGGCAACCGATACGCCGGCCAGTAGTCGGCGAGCACCACTTCGACCATCCTCTTGGATCGGCCATACGAGTTGATCGGGTTGATCGGGTGCGTCTCTCCGATCTTGGGCGTCTGGGCCGAGCCGAAAATGGCGCAGGTCGAAGAGAACACGAAGAGACACCCAGGGATCTGCCGCACCTGGTCCAGCACGTTCAGGGTCCCTATCACGTTCGTGCGGTAGTACAGCTCCGGATGCACCACGGATTCCGGCACGACGGCCTTGGCGGCGAAGTGCATCACGGCCTCGGGCCGGACCTCCCGGAACACTTCCGAGACCCTGGCGGCATCGACCAGGTCTCCCCGGTGGAGCTTGCCCCAGCGCACGGCCTCGAGGTGCCCAGTCGACAGGTCGTCCAGTACCGATACCTGATGGCCATGCTCGGCCAGCATTTTGCACATGTGGGAGCCGATGTAGCCGGCGCCTCCGCAAACCAGAATTCTCACCTGTCAGAACCCCTTCTCGTTGCTGAATGGCCTCGCCGGAACGCCGGAGAGGATATGCCCCGGCGCTATACTGCCGCCGGGCACCCGATACAAATCCAGAACAACCTCAATGATCGCTTCCAGCCATCATCCCCGTACTATTGTCGTCACCGGCGGGGCAGGGTTCATCGGCTCGTGCGTCGCCCGCAGCTGGCTCCGCGACCTCCCCTCGCTTCGCATCGTCTGCCTGGACAAACTTACCTACGCGGGAAACCTGGCGTCCCTTGCGGAGGCCGAGGCTACAGGCCGGCTCGCGTTTCGCCGAGAGGACGTCTGTGACCGTGCGGCGCTCGACGCCATCTTCGCCGAAGTCACGCCGGACGCGATCATTCACCTCGCGGCGGAGAGCCACGTCGACCGTTCGATCCACGGGCCCGCCGATTTCATCACCACCAACGTCGTCGGAACATTCACGTTGCTCGAAGCCGCCCGAGGTTACTGGGATCGTCTCGGAGAAGAACAGCGACAGGCCTTTCGCTTCCATCACGTCTCCACCGACGAGGTGTTCGGCAGCCTGGGAGAGGACGGGCAGTTCGTCGAGGACACCCGGTACGCCCCCAACTCGCCATACTCCGCCTCGAAGGCCGGCTCCGATCACCTGGCGCGCGCCTGGCACCACACCTATGGCCTTCCCGTCGTCACCACCAATTGCTCCAATAATTACGGGCCGTTTCAGTTTCCGGAGAAACTGATCCCCTTGATGATCCTCAACGCGCTTGCAGGCAAGGCGCTGCCGGTCTACGGCAGGGGTGTGAACGTGCGCGATTGGCTCTACGTCGAGGACCACGCCGACGCGCTCCGCCTGGTCCTGGAGCATGGCCGCGTCGGCGAGACGTACAACATCGGGGGTGGCGCCGAGCGCAAGAACATCGACGTCGTGCGCCAGTTGTGCAAGGTGCTCGACGAGCTGCATCCGCAGGGCGCGCCGCACGAGCGACTCATCTCGTTCGTCACCGATCGTCGCGGCCACGATCTACGCTATGCAATCGATTGCTCGAAGATCCAGCGCGAGCTCGGCTGGCGGCCGAAAGAGTCTTTCGAGTCGGGGCTGCGCAAGACCGTGCAGTGGTACCTGGACAACGGCGACTGGTTGCGCGGCGTCACCAGTGGTGACTATCGTAACTGGATCTCGCTCAACTATTCGGAGCGCGCTGCTTGAAGGGCATCATTCTTGCGGGCGGATCCGGGACGCGGCTGTATCCATTGACGCACGTCGTCTCCAAGCAGCTGCTGCCGGTCTACGACAAACCGATGATCTATTACCCGCTGAGCACGCTGCTGCTCGCGGGCATCGACGACATATTAATCATCTCGACGCCGGACGACACGCCGCGCTTCCAGCAGATGCTCGGCGACGGCAAGCGCTGGGGCATCTCGTTTACCTACGCCGTGCAGCCATCGCCCGACGGCCTCGCGCAGGCGTTCCTGATCGGCGAGAGCTTTTGCGCCGATCAGCCTTGCGCACTGGTTCTCGGCGACAACCTGTTCTTCGGTCACGATCTCGCCCGGCGTCTAGAGGCGGCGTCCACCCGCGCCTCGGGAGCGACCGTATTCGCCTACCCGGTGACTGATCCCGAGCGCTACGGCGTGGTCGAGTTCGACAGTGACAAGCGCGCCGTGAGCATCGAGGAAAAGCCTGCGCAGCCGAAGAGTCGATATGCCGTGACCGGCTTGTATTTCTACGATCGGCAGATCGTCGAGATCGCCAAGTCCATCAAGCCGTCCCCCCGTGGCGAGCTCGAGATCACCGACGTCAACCGCGTGTACCTGGAAAGGCAGCAACTCAACGTCGAAGTGCTCGGCCGTGGCGATGCCTGGCTCGACACGGGTACACATGATTCGCTGATCGAGGCTGCGCAGTTCGTGCAGACGCTGGAAAAGCGGCAGGGCCTGAAGCTCGCGTGCCCCGAGGAGATTGCCTGGCGCAAGGGCTGGATCAGTGCAGATCAGCTGGCTGCCCTGGCGCGTCCTTTGGCGAAAAACGCGTATGGCCAATACCTGCAGAGCCTGCTCGAGGAGAGGGTGTTCTGAAAGTCACGCCCACGGACCTCCCGGAGGTTCTCCTACTGGAGCCGCGCGTCTTCGGCGACGCGCGTGGGTTTTTCTTCGAAAGCTACAACCGCAAGGCTTTCCGCGATGCCACGGGCCTTGATCTCGACTTCGTGCAGGACAACCACTCGCGATCGTCCAGAGGTGTGTTGCGAGGTCTGCACTACCAGATCCAGCAAGCGCAAGGGAAACTCGTGCGCGTCGTCGCCGGCGAGGTTTATGACGTTGCCATAGATCTGCGGCGGTCTAGTCCGCGCTTCGGCAAATGGATGGCCGTCCGCTTGTCTGCGGAAAACAAGCAGATGTTGTGGGTGCCCGCCGGATTCGGCCATGGCTTCGTCGTCACGTCTGACTCAGCCGAGTTTCTCTACAAGACGACGGACTACTACGCGCCGGGATTCGAGCGGACGATCGCATGGGATGACCCCGATCTGCGAATCCCTTGGCCGCTCGCAGAGCTCGCCGGCCCGCCGGCTCTCTCCAAGAAGGATCAGGTCGGCGTGCGTCTCAAGGATGCAGAGGTTTACGCCTAATGCGCCTGCTCGTGACTGGCAAGAACGGTCAGCTCGGCTGGGAGCTTCAGCGCACGCTGGCACCGCTGGGCGACGTCAAGGCCTACTCCGAACAGGAACTGGACCTGACCAACACCGACGCGGTGCGCGCCTGCCTGCAGGCGTGCAAGCCGCAGTGGATCATCAATCCAGCCGCGTACACGGCAGTGGACAAGGCCGAGAAAGACGAACCACTCGCACAAGCAGTCAACGGCGAGGCACCGGGTCTGCTCGCCGAGGAGGCCAAGCGCCTGGGCGCTGGCCTCATCCATTTCTCGACGGACTATGTGTTTTCAGGAAACAAGACAAGTCCGTACCTGGAGAGCGATCCGGTCGATCCGCTCGGCGCTTACGGACGGACCAAGCTCGCAGGAGAGCAGCGCGTCACAGCGTCCGGCGCGCGTGCGTGGATCTTCCGCCTGAGCTGGGTCTATGCGTCGCGCGGCAGCAACTTTCTGCTGACCATGCTTCGGCTCGCCAACGAGCGGCCGCGGCTGCGCGTCGTTGCCGATCAGATCGGTGCCCCGACCTGGGCCCGCCAGATCGCCGAAGCGGTCGCGCTTTTCATCGCCAAGCGCCCGGATGCCGCGACGGGCAGGATCTATCACATGACTCCGCAAGGACGGACGAGCTGGCACGGCTTTGCCGAAGCGATCGTCAGGGGTGGCGCTGAGCGCGGACTGTGTCCGGAAGTTGCGATCGATCCGATCGCGACGTCCGATTACCCGTTGCCGGCGAAGCGGCCCGGGAACTCGGTCCTGGACCACGAACAGCTTGCGCGCGATTTCGGACTGCGCTTGCCGGATTGGAGGGACAGCCTGCGGCTGTGCCTGGACGAACTTCCTCGAACGCCGGTCGCAGCACGCTAGCGGACCAAGAAAGACTGCCGCTCGCCGGTCGGTCGTTGCAGGTGCTCGACATCGAGGCGCCTGGTGAGCGCGCCGGAGAAACGGTGTTGGTTTTGCTACGCGCATGTCATGCGGTAGGTTCGCACGAATCGTGGTTTGCATTGCGCCCGTTGATTCGGCGGCGCTGTCGATCGCGGAAAGACCTCTAGAGACCGGAGCCCAGCGGTTTTTTCAGGACCGCGACGGCCTGGCCGAACGCGTTGCCCTCCATGATCGGCGTGGTGCCGTCGATGAACTGGACGAAGTCCAGCCGCAGCCTTCGCGCCCAGCGCTTGATCGCGCTGCGTTCGATGAACTGGTTCAGGTGGACCGAGGTTCCCTGCTTGGCGGCCTTGCTGGTGTTCTTGAAGATGCCCCAATGCGTGCGTTCCGCAAACTCCAGGAACGAGAACACGATCAGGCCGCCCGGCTTGAGCACGCGCACCGCGTCTTCCAGGTACACGAACGTTTCCGCGTGCTGCAGGTGCGTGAACAGGCTGAACGCGCTGACGATGTCGGCTGACGCATCGGGCTGGGGGATGCTGAGCTCGCGATGCAGCAAGAAGGTGTACTCCGGCGCCTTGGTCTTGGCGTAGTCCAGGAGCTGCTGGACGATGTCCGTGCCGACGTACGAGACCTTGGCGCTTGCGTGAAGCGCCGCTGCGAGGCGACCGCTGCCGCAGCCCAGGTCGACGATGCGCATGCCGTCCGCCAGCCCCAGGTCGCGCAACAGCTTGGCTTCGATTCGCCCCATGACGTCGTAAGCCCCGCCGACGGCGATCGCCATGGCCTCGTCCAGCGGATGCTCCCGCACCAGCCGCGCCACCAGTCGCTCGTAATCCTCGACGAAGTGGAATGTCCGCGACGCCGGCGCGATCGGCGGCGGCCTGGCAGTGCTCAGGTCAGTGCCGGGCGGAAGAGGAGTGCCCGGCGGCAGTATCGTGCCTGGCGGTAGCGGGGTGCCCGGCGGCAGAGTTCCTTGCGGCAGCTTGCCTGGCATTCGCGACGCCGCCGGCTTCGCGGGGGCTGCCGGTGGGAGCGCCTTAACTCGGCTGCCCTCAATCTCGTCGTAGATGGCATCCATCCGCCGCCCCACGGCATCGTCGAACGTTCTGGTTGGATTGAAGCGTGACCCAAGATAGACGACGTCGTAGATCTCGGGTGCGAGCAGCGTGAAGTCGTAGCGGAAAGCGACAGAGAGATCCGGTCCTAGGAAATACAACCCCGAACGCTGCCAGTTATTGCTGTGACGATCGGCAGCCAGCGCAGGCGGCTGCCGCATCGAGCCCATGGATCGGGACGCGCCACGCCAGCGGCTGCTCCCCACAACATAGTGGCGTCCAGTCCAAGCACACCCACGCACATATCCATCGAGTTGCGCCGTCCGTATGGCACGCATTTCCGGATCGAATAGATTGAAGGTGCCACGATCGGATTCGCAAAATGCGAGCCCACCTTCGAGCAGTGAGAGGCTGTGCGGGTCAGATAAGTTATCGACAAGCTTCACTCCGCTGCCAGCGTCGACGACTGCGCCAACACGATGGCCCTGCTCAACTTTTGGGCCGAACATCGTGAAGAGCAAACGGCCATTCTCAAGAAAGCACAGTGAATTCAGGTGCAGGTAGTCCTTATCAGTTTCGGAGTGCGCCCAAACAACGGCTTCGGGGCTTTGGCCATCGATGGTGACGATCTCGTTGGTCCCGCTGGAGGCGAGATGAAGTCTGCCGCGGTGCTCCGCCAGTGAATGCAGATCCCGCGCGCGGGAACAGGGCCAAGTCGTAAGCGGCCGTAAGTCGCGCCCCAATTTTACGACGCGCTCATTGGATCCCTGGATGCACATGAAGCAGTGGTCCCCCGAGACGCAAAGGCCTGTGACCCCAGTGTCGGCGGTGGCCGCAAGCACCTCGTCGAGATTCAGCCAAAGCACCTCGTCCGCAGTCACTACGGCAATGCTGTAGCGCGACCCTGTTGCTCCAAGGTTGCAGCAGCTCACAAGGAGTGCCTCGCCGGGATGGAGAAAGTCCGAGAGGGGCGAGGAAGCGGACATCTTCATGCTGTTTTCAGTGTTCAAACTAGAGACAAGTATCGTTGGTGGAACAAGCTGGTCGCGAACAGGTGGAGCGCATAGTCGAGCTTGTTGTGATCGCGGAAGCAAGCGAGAACCTGAGGATGGATCGCGCTGGTTTTGGATTTATAGGACGGATCGTTTCGATTGGCCTCCGGAACGTAGTCGTCATTTACAAACTTCAGCCAGTTGGGCGCAAGTCTCTTCATAACCCGCATGGATGTTTCAAAGTCTTCAAAAATGCCGAAGCACGTATAAGAGTGCTCAAGGTTTTCCAGCGCCGTCTTGAGGTCGGCTTCGACCGGGCGCTGGCCGCCACGTTCTGCGGTGCTGCCCGAAAGAAAACCGGTCTGCGCATTGGCATACTCCTTGATGAGCTGCATCGCCTTTTCTCGGTCGAGCGCATGAAAATCAATCCCCTTAAGACCGTCCTCGTTGACGCGGGGGTTGTAAAAGAAGAAATAGTAGTAGGACAGGAATCGCGCCAGCGGCTCGCGCAGCATGGTGAATCGGAAGGGGCGCCGAAGCGAACTTATATTTAGTGTGCGCTCCATCCCGTGCGAGGAATGATCCGCGAGCAGCCGGATGTCTCGTCGGCGCAGGCTTGCGAGCGACTCATCCGTGAGCTGCACAAGGTTCTCGCGTGGGCTTCGGCCTAGTTGTCCCGGGACATGTATCTGGTCCAAGTCCAACCCGCTGTAATAGCCAGCTTCCGAGAGCAGCCGGCGCAAGGTCGTGCCGGCACACTTCGGCACGTGAGTGAAGATGAAGGAGTCGGGGTCCGTGGCACTGAATACCGGTTTGGGCACTCGGATTTGTTCTTGTTCCGCCTTCACTTTGGCGTTATTTGGATCGGCTAGTTTCGCGCGGAGCAGGAGCAGGCGAGTCAAATTTGTGTCGCGGCGGCGCTCAATGTCTGCCATCAGTAGATACGGGGTAGCCCCAGGATAACCCCGGCGCACAGCCTTCTTGAGATTGAGGATCGCCTCGTCGTCGCGACCAAGGCGCCTGCACGCATTGCCTAAGGAGAACAGCAGGGTGTGATTATCGGGATCGGCTTCCAGCCCTAGTGAAGCGATCTCGTGCGCTCGCCGGAACTCGCCCAGTGCGTGCAGGCCGTGCGCCAGCGCGGCACATAGTGTGCTGTGGCGCTGCGGGGGTGACGTTATGAAGAGGTCGGCGGCGCGTAAGTGATCCCGAAGCGAGTGCTCCTTGCTTGAGCGCGACAACCCATGCGCGGCCTTCGCGCAAAGGACTCGCAGGTCGTGCGGGTTAAGCTCTAAAGTCCGGTCGAAGAGTTTCTCCGCGTCTGTGGTCCGGCCCATCCTCAGGTAAAGGTTGCCGAGGAAGGCAATGACCAGACTTTTTTGACGGCTATCGCCCTTCAGCGCTCGCTCGAGAAGGCTCGCGGCCTTCGGAAAATTGCCGCGTTGCTCCTCGAGTTGCGCCCAGGCGACGAAGCCTAGACCACCGGCGTCGCCACTGTTGACGGCAACCGCAAATGCCTCGGCGGCTTCGTCCTGCCGGCCTTGCATCCGCAGCGCATTGCCCAATGCGTAGAAGCGTCTAGCGCCACCAAAGTGATCGTGTCGGATCGCCTGGCGGAAGTGTTGCTCCGCAGCAGTGTAGTTCTGCTCCTTCATGTGCACGAGGCCGGTCAGGTGGTTGAGCTCGACAGCGTCAGGATCAATCGGGCGCATCAAATTGAGCAGCTGTCGCGCCTCGGCAAGACGACCAGCCTCGATCAGGAGAGTGATGAATCGAAGCTGTTGACGAAAAGGCGGCGCGGGCATGAGATGCTTGGTCGTCGCATTGAAACGGCCCCAATAGCTCGGGTAGTACTCGGGCGGTGCGTAGCGGCGGCCGAACAGCTGCTCGTACTCTGCAAGATATTTCGGCAATGGATGCGTTTCCCGGGAAACGTTAGTCGAGACCCCACCGTGAAACTGATGGAATGTTGCCTCGCCTACCAGCGCCACCGGCACGATATCGGGCTGACGTAAAAATCGTTCGAAGATCTCAAGATTGACCAAGCCGCCACCGGAGCTTGCGAAGCGCACATCGAAGCCGCCGTGCTTGGCCAACGCGTCGGAGCGCAGTGCAAAGCAATTGCTCTCCGGCATCCGCCCCAAAAAATGAAACAGGTTGTTGTCGACGTTGGAGATCTGGAACAGCTCGTAGCCGTTCGTCTTCCAGTCAACAGTGCCGAGCAGTACGTCTTCGGCGGTGCGGTCATAACCCTCTTGCGATGCAACGTTCTGCGACTTGGCGCCAAGATGCAATCCCAAGGTGTAGACCAGTGGATTCGGAAACGCCGAGAAGGCCTCGAGCGTTGTCGCCAGCAAGCTGGGTGAGGCCATGCGGGCGCCATCAATCATCAGCATCACATAGGGCGTTCGCGCTTCCGCGATACCCTGGTTCAGGGCAGCAGCCGGCGACATTGAGCGTGTCTCGATGAAGATGTATTCGAAGTTCTTGCCATGGCTGCGGACCATCGCCGGGTCGAGCGGTTCGCTCGAGCCGTTGTCGAGAGCTATGACCCGGTATTGTTCGGCTGTGATTCTCTGCTGGTACACGGCCGATAAGGTGTAAAGCGTCCGCGCGGCCTCGCGACGCATGTTGTAAAACGCGACGACGACCGTCAGTTGGCATTCCGGACCAGACATTCCCCCTCCCGTGCGTCAAACTACGCGACCGTGTGAACGCCGGTCCACGTTCTAGCGCGGCGCTTGGCATGCGTTGCCAGATGGGCGCTTCCGGACTAGCCTACTTGTAAAGCAAAATCCGGTACAACGAAAAGAGTCGCGATTGACAGCCGACAAGCAATTTGCGTCCGATAACTACTCCGGCTTCTGCTGCATCTGTGGCAGGGGCGAGCAGGTTTTCACGCGCGCCGATCGGTCGCCCCGAGAGACTTATCGATGCGCAAGTTGCAAAGCGTCCTTGCGTGAGCGCGAGCAAGCTCAATCACTCCTTTCCTGTTATGAGGAATTCCGCGCAAAATCCATCGCCGACCTTGTCAAAAAACCAGGATTCGGCGAACTACGGATCTTTGAGCCGGGTACGATTGGCCCTTTCCGGCGCCTCTTCAAGGCGCTGCCGCACTACCAGCAATCGGACTACTACAGCGAGCCCGCTCGCGCAGGGGCACCTGCTGAGTTGCCGCATCAGGATCTTGAGGCTCTGACTTTTCCGGACGCTTCCTTCGACCTCGTTCTAACGGCAGACATTCTGGAGCACGTCCGTCGGCCGGCTGCAGCGTTTGCAGAAATAGCGCGCGTTCTGAAGCCGAACGGCTTTCATATCTTCACAGTGCCGCTGACTGATCCTCTGCCGCCACGCAGCATCGCGCGGGTCGACACCTCGACCGAGGTAGACCGCCACCTGTTGCCCGAGCACTACCACGGCGATGGTAAAGGCGGCCGATCCCTGGTCTACACTGACTTCGGCGCCGACATCGTTGACGCGATCGACGCGACTGGGATGATCGCCTACCTTCGTAGGCCAATGACGTCCAGCGCAGTGGCGAACACGGTGATCACTGTGATTGCCCGAAAGCCATAGACGGACGTCCGCGGGCGCGCCAGCGGGTCGCACGATCAGAAGTGAAGGAAGCGCAGTTTCAATCCGCGCTCCCCAAGTTGCCCCATGAAATTGCGATTCTTGCTGATGATGTATGCACGATCCTCGGCCCCGGTGACCGGGTCCTCGTCAACGACTCGCGCGATTCCGATGCCTGGAAGGATAGTCGGCAATTTCGTCTCGATGTCAGCGCCGAATATCCTGTACTGATTGTGCTGCTGCGGCTTGGGGTAGCCCCAGTCGTCGGTTATTTGACGATAGTGCGGATTGGGGAAGGAGACAAAGGCGAATCCTCTACCGGAGATGACGCGCACTAATTCGCGCAGTGCCTGCTCGTAACTGGGCACACTGGAAAGTACGTGATTGCAAAGGACCACGTCGACGCCGCCGCTCGGTATAGAAATGTTCTCGACGTCCAATGCGTGCCGAGAGTCTGGCTCGCTATATTGGATCGAGTCGAACCAGCCCCCTGCCACGGACCGATCACGGTTGAAGGCCAGGCAGCTGAGTTCCTTGAAGACCGGGCCGCGGATCTTGTCGAAGATAGAACGAAATACCCGATGGCGTTCCAGCGACCCACAGCCAATGCAGACCGGCGGTTGCTTGGTGGACGATAGCCTGCCTCCAGGCCCTGGTCGAAAGGCCATGCCACCGCAGATGTTGCAAGGCACGTCACTTTTCGAAGACGTACCCGCGAATTGATGCTGCATTTTTGGCTTCGTGGCTGGCTTGGCCGAACCCGGCTCCTGTTTGGCGCTGGCGGGGGTGCCAGCGGCCTTTTTGCCGGTAGTTGTGGCACCTTTCGCTGGCGCCGCAAGGGGCATTTTTGCCCCTGATTTTGTTTTGCTCATGTTAGTCCTTTATAGATCCAGTCTTGAAATAATTTCGTCCACTCGTCGTTTCCACGAAACTTTGTCCAGCGTTTCCTTTCGCAGCTTGGGCGGCACTTTTGGGCCCCTGCCTTTCAAGCACGTCTCGATCGCGCGAATGAATTCCTTCGGCGAGGAAGCAACCGACACATACGAGCTCAGATCCCCGATGTTGGCGACGTCGGTCGTGACGATGGGCACGCCCAAGGCGAAGTAAACATACAGCTTCAGCGGATTCATATTCTCGCTGATCCGGTTGTTGATGTGCGGCATCATTGCCACGTCAAAATGCTTGATGTAGTTCAGCGCCTGTTCGTAGGGCTTGACGCCGAGCAAGCGCACGTTGGGCAGATCCGCTACCGCAAGAACGTCTAGAGCGCCACCTGCTGACCCGATCAGTACCGATGGTCCACTTCGGGCGCTGCTCCGCCAGTTGCCGAATCAATTTTACGTCGACGCGATCGCGCAGGTTCCCGACGTAGCCGACGATCGGATGCGGCAGCCCCGCGAGATCTGTCGGCAGCGCCCATTGTCGATCTGCAGCGAATGTTTCTGCGCCGTTCGGCACCACCAAGATGTCCTGGCGCAAATCGCGGAATCCTTCCTTAACCGGATCGCAGTTGCTCAAGACGACGTCCCCGATGTTCAGGATATCCACATAATTCTGCTGAACCCGGCGCAGGTAGGCTTCCTGGGCCTTCCATTGACGCTGGTCGTCGATGATGTCGACCACCGTTTTTTCAAATCCGATCTGTTTTTCCAGCGCCGGGAAGTCGAAGACAACCGGGCAGACCCACGCCATGGGCTGCGGATCCATTCCCGACTCGGCTAGAGCCTCCCTGACGAAATCCGCATAAGCCTCGCGCGGCGGCAATTCCTGGCCAAGAAAGGACTGCGGCTGGCTTCCGTCGCGATACAGGAACGTTCTCTTGATAACCGTGTCCGAATCGGCCATGCGCAGTAGTCGACGGGTCGTATTGAGGTAAACGAGATTGCCTTCGTGGTACGGGGCGAAGCGGCCCTGGTCGATCACTGCGTTCATCTCGTGCAGGTTGATTGCTCGGTCGAGTTGCAGGATTTTCCGGATCTTGCCCGTCTGCAGCAGATACTTGATCATCATGTCCGAGCGCCGACCGTACAAGTCCGTGTCGTTTTGCTTCCAGAAGAACACAAGGTCCTTGCCGGCGGTGCGCGCACCGGTTCGTGTCGCCTTCAGCTTGTACGGAAAGGCCAGATGAACGTGTTTGAACAGGGCAGCGAGGTCGGCCGCAAGCTCCGGGGACACCGTCATCTTGCGGGCTTGCTCCGCCGCCGACCTGATGCGAGCGGCATTGATGGAATAGGTAAATTCCTTCAGGTAGAGATCGCGTGCTCGTTGCACCGTCTTATGCAGCGCTGCAGCGGAATTGAGTCTGGCACGGAATATTTTTTCCAGATCGGCGTCGGTGCTGACCCAGGTGATACCTCCGCTCGCCTCAAAATCGGCTAGCGGCGCCACCTTGGTCGCGACCACCGGTACGTTGAGCGCAATCGCGTCAGTGAGTTTGGCCGGAATCTGAAATTCGGCGATCCGACTCTCTGCGACTTGCAATACGGGGACAATGTCGGCCATGGCGACGATCTCATGCAACCGCGCCCACGGTTGGTTATCGAAGTACTTGATATTCGCGTTCTTGTATCCGGCCAACTGCTTCTTGGTGCGGGCATCGGTGATCGTGCCCACGATCACGAACACTAAGCGAGAGTTGTTGATGCGATCCAGAGCCTCCGCGACCTTATAAATTCCCTTGTGGGGCCGAGCGGTGCCGAGGAAGAGGACCGCAATATCCCCGTCGCCGATCCCGAACTCCCGGCGAATGGCGGCGCGACGCTCGGGAGTTACGTAAAACGTTTTTTCGTTTCTGGCATGGCGGACCATGGTTCCGCCAAACTTTTTTTGCAGAGCGATGTTGGAAACGGTTATCGCGCCGGCTTGCTTGACCAAGTGCTCACACAGGCGGGCCCAGACCTCTGCATAGGGCATGCGCGCGCCTTCCGGATCGGCCTTGGCGATCGCTAGCGCCTGCGTCATCGTCAACGGTGTGTCCTTTTCATAAAAGGACAGCTCATGGTCGTCGATGTCTAGCACCAGCGCGCTCCCATGCCGCAGTTGCATCAGGAATCCGAAGAGCAGGGACGGCAGGCGTGGCTTTGAAACGTACACGACATCAGCGCGACTGCGCTCGACCACCTTGACCGCAGTGGCGATGAAGTCTTCGAGTGCGCCGCCAGGAAAGATCTCGATAGGCAGAGCGGTCTGCCCGCGCAGCGGCTCCCACAGCGACTTCCCGTATTGCTCGAACTGAGGCCCGATCAGCTTCACGTCGAAATGCGCGCGCGCAATATCTGCTAGCAGGTAGGCTCGGCCAATCGGGTTGTGGCCCATGTCCCACGACACGACGAGCATGCGAGGCTTCTGCGCCGGCCGAGGAGCTCCGGTTTGCGGCGCAACAGTTGGCGTTGGCAGCGCGCCTCGCGCCGGTTCGGATGCAGGCGGCGCGACTGGCGCCTTGGCTTTTGCACTCAACGCCCCCGTCTGTTGTCCGCCCTCAAGCGGCACGGTATGCGTCCACAGAACAACGCCACTGGAGATGAGTTTGATGCGAACGACGCTTTTCTTCGTCTTGCGCGAGCGCAGCCTCTCCAATACCCGGGCGATGTCTTCGCGAAACCCATAGACCTTCCCCTGCTGCTGCGAATCGACGGGGATCAGATTCTGGACCGGCACGTCGTTGCGAATCCCACGCAGAGTGACCGCCTCGTCGTATTCGTCGTCGTAGCGGAGGATGGCCTTGCTGCGCTGAATTGACACAGCCGGATCGAATACCCACCCTTTGACGCCGCTGGGGCCGACCTCGTCGATAGCTCCGCTTGGCCGGAAGGGGCTCACGCTGGATCCCGGGCAGAACACACGCAGGCGCTGGCGGCTCCCATCGAACAGCGTGATCTCGGCCATCTTTCCAAGCTGCAAGGCGGCAGCCGGAACGGCGACCTTGAAGGCTGCGTATCCACCAGCGATACCTGCGCTCGCGAGGTCCTGGCGGCGCTCGAATTGAATCGGGCCGAACTCACGGCCGCTAATGCGAATGACGAGCGGAGGACGCGCCTGCTTCCTGTCTTTGGCGTCGGCCACCCAACCCGAGATGACGGCAAAGCCGTCCCCGGCTTCGATACGCTCGATCTGGCCAACCAGTCCGCCTTGCATCTGCTGCATCGACACAGCGTTAGCGACGTAACGCTTTGCGAAGTAGGAGACGTCATGTCGGGGCGAGGCGCTGTGGCCTTCCCGATGCCCAGCAAGGAGGAAATATTCGAATGGGTCGACGCCGGCGCCGACGACGTCCTGGCGTCGCTCGGCGTAGTAGATGAGATCGAAATCGGAAACCGGACTGAACCGCCCGGATCGTCGATTGGTGAGGTAGTGCGCGAGTGAATTGACGTCGGCAGGGATCTTGTACGTCCGCCGATACCAAGTCGGTTCGAAGAGCGGGCTTGGCTGAACGCCCTCCTGGTCACCATGCTCGAGGTAGTGAAGAAGCGGTTGCGCGTCCGCCTTCACGGCTTCGGGGTATTGGCCCAGATACCAGGCCGGATCGAAATAGAAGTTGGGTCGCTTGCCGAGGTCCGCGCCAGCCCGCACGAAGTGCTCGATCGCCTCGGTGTCGGTGGCGAAATCCAGCTGGTAGGTTTCGTTGTAGAACTGACGGTCGAATAGGCCCGACTGGGCGATGGCATCGACTACATGCTTGCCTCGTCGGTCGTCGGGTTTCGAGCGGCTCTTACGGTTGGCCTTCAGCCCGTAATGCTGGCCCTGCAGGATGAAATGAAGCAGGGGATTTTCGGCCCGAAGGCCCCTCTCAGCGCATTGCGCGAGGTAGTAGCGGGTATCGAAATCTGGGTGGGGATCCCGTCCTTCTGCGGCGCCCTTCTCAAGATAGTGCGTGACTGGATCTTCGCCCGACTTCGCGACATCCTTGTACTTGCCGCGGTAGAACTCGACGTCGAAATATTCGGACCTCGAGATGAGGTCGTGCAACTCGAAGAAAGACAGGGAGGCAGCTTTCTGACTGCCGCGGACGTCGGGCAACTTACTTGTCATTTGGAGAATCTAAACGCGGCTGCGGTTCGAACACCGCGACACAAGACGCCGGCGAGCGGTGGCGGCGCGCCTATGATAACCGCCTAGCTGGACCTCGGGTAATGGCTTTTTTCGAGGATTGAGATATGGATAGCCGGCTCGCACGGATGTGGTGCGCCTTGCACACGCACAAGGCCAAGACGACCTGGGTCATGGTGGCTTCGCTCCTGGCGGGCCACGCCTGCGCCGCCCAGCCGAAGTGCGAGGTTTTTGCCCCCCTCGCAGTGGTAAAGGCGCAGCCGCGCTACTCCGACAAGGCCGGCTCGGTCGTCGACGAGGCTTCAGTGGCGACAAGCGAAGCGGAAGTGAAACCGCTCCGGGACTTCGTCACCTACCTGGTAAAAGCACACGACGTCGGCAACTCGGGATGCGCCCGTTCGAACCTGCTGGCTTGGGCGAGCGCCAACGCGCTCTTGGCGGAGCCGGTCAACTTTGCGGGGGGGCGTGAGCGCCTGCGCTTCACAACAGCGATCGACCTCGCCGTGCTGCGGATGGGAACGGGCTTTCGCGACGCTCGGGTCCTTGGTTGGCTGCGAGAGCTGAATATGCGGATCGCCGATGATTTCGGCCGACGCAAGCAACATGACAATCTCGGTGTCTGGTCGGCCGTCGCGGCGGCGACAGCCAATGTCCTGGTGGGCGACCCGCGCCTGCAGGAGTACGCGGACGGCGTGTGGCGAGAGGCGCTCGGAGCGATTCGCTTCGACGGCACTGTCCCTACGGAACTGAAGCGCGAGTCCCGCTCGTTGCTTTATCACGCCTACTACCTGAGCGCTCTGCTACTCCTCCAATCGGCACGCGAGGCGGCGGGTAGTCCAGCGACGCCGCAAGAACGCACGCGGCTCCTGAGGCTCTACCAGCTCGTCGCTAGCGGGAGTTGCGACATAGGTGCGTTCACCGCGCACGCCAGGACGTCGCTGAAGCAGGAGCGGCCCCGCGACTCGGACGTCGCCACCATCAAGGCCTTCGCGCCCGACTTCCCGGCGTCCGCGCCTCTTTGCAGTCGCGCTTCGGCGGATCACTTCGATCCTTTGCTCGGTGGCACCATCCGCGCTACCAAGGAGGCCTTTACTGCCCGAACGCGTTAGGGAGCGCCAAAAGCCTCACGGGGGATTCAGAAGATCCACGACGTCCGGACTTGTCTGAAGGCGGAACGGCGGCTGAAAAACGGTACTCAGATCCAGCATCGACTTGGCCAGGCCGACGTTCAGTTGCTCGTTGATCGGCACGCAGGGAGCCGATGCGCCGACGTAAAACTTCGCGGACCGAACCGTGCGCGGAACGATCGAGGACTGCGGCTTTCTCATCCAAAGGTAGTACGAGGGTGAATCCAGATCTCGGATCACCACGTACTCGTTGAAAAATCTGTCAGCGGCATTTGCGTTGATGAATGTATTGCCGGTGCAGTCGGTGGTGGTGAAATAAAGCCCACGACCGCTTGCGCCAAAAAATTCCCGGTCGGTCGCATACATGAGGATGCGGCGATCCCCCACCTTGAACACGACGTCAACGATATCGGTGGCGCCGTCCAAGTTGTCTGCCCAGCGGACCGTCAATACAGGTCCAATGTGCTTGCCGTTGGCATCGACCAATGACGCGGTATCGAGCGCTGACGCAGACGCGCAAAGCAGCGCCGCGAGCGCGATCGCGCCAAGTAAACGGATGGTCTTCATGAGGCTCCTAATTCTGTTGTAGTTGGTTCTATGCCAATTCAACACCTGCGCGCGAGTCGGCCAAGCCCAGCGGTCTAGCTCTTGTCTGCATATCGGTGACGGTTGGCCCAGGGAAATGGTGCGTTCGGGTGGGATACTCCGAGAAACGGGCAGAGCAGGTCGAAACCTTGGCCCGCGCACACGTTTATCACGAGCAGATCGCCGGGACGATTGGCGAAATGCGCTTTCACAGCGCCGGCCAACCGGTTCTTTCGCTCGATCAGCAAATCCGGATCGAGATCGTCGAGCGACCCTGGACCGGCTTCGGCCAAGAGCCGCCTCCGCGTTTCGCGGATCACGTGCTTGATCCGACTGAGCACCCAGTCCCGGTCATCGCGCTCGGTCCAGATGAATTTCGCGCCGGGATAGCACTTGTCGAGCACCCGGAAATGCTTCGTGAGCGGCGCGACGTCAAGGTATGCCTCGTAGTCCGGCAGCCCCTCGAGCGGCGCAGCGCCGCGCGCGACATTGTCCTGGATTCTCGTGCGGAACTCGCGCGCGCTTTCGAGATGCTGCGTCAAAGCAGAGGAACTCAGGTCCGGGGCAAATCCCACGCCGTGGTGCAAGGATTGTATCCCCAGCATTTCAAAGGCCTGATGCAGGCTGGTGGTTCCGGTCTTGGCCAAGCCAATGCAAAAGATTTTCCGGGACATGCGTGCTTCGGATTCGTGCGCGGAAGTGCGGTCGGCGCGCATCATACCGTCCTTCGCTGACGGCGGGCGCGAGGCGAACAGACCTTTGCGGTCGATAATTATGGGCAGTATACTGCCCGTGTTAGCGATAGGACCGTATTCGCCGTCGTGCATTTCCGCATCCGCCAAAACGTCGTGCAGCTTGTCCGCACCTCGTATGACGCTGCCTCCAAGAAGCCCAAGGCGGCCGTAGTTGGACGGATGCCGCTGCGCGATCCTGCGCTGACGCCGGACATCCGCGCTGCCCTTACGGATGCAGAGGTTCGGGAAGTCGAGGCCTGGATCCTGAATCACGGCAGGGTCGAGGCGCTGCGGGATGAATTTGCAGCACTGACTCTGGCAGAGAACCTGCAACGCGCAATGAGCTGGATGGGTCGGAATCCCGATTCCGCCGCCGCGCAGGCCACTGTCGCTGATGTTTTGCCCGCGCTGAATCAATTCAGGAAGGCGTTACGCGAGCTCGGGTTCGTTTAATCCCCTTCCTTTCCTTAATCTTGTTACCCGGAGTTTTTCAAATGAAAGTTCGCGATCTCGTCGCCTCGGCTAAAGCATCCAACCCCGATGCTTTCAAAGGCTTGAAGGACCCGCGTGCCGTGCGCATCGTCGGGCTGGCCCTGAAGGAGCTCGGAAGGCAGGTAGAAAAGACTGCAGAGGGGCCAGTCGCCGTAGCCGGCTTCGGACGGTTCATCGTGAAGCGAGTGCTACCCGCGAATGCAACGCTCAAGCAGCCGGCCGGCACGCGTCGCGTTATCTTCCGCGCTGCACCGACCGCGTCCCCACGAAAGTAAGGCAGCTCCCGGTTTCGACGATGTCCAACGCCTTCGACGGCCGCAGCACGGCGCCCTCCAGCGAAAGCACAGCGCTACAGGCGCTGGCTGTCGTGGCGCGCAGGCTTGGTGTCGACGTCAGTGACGCAGAGCTGCGACGTAACTACGCCATGGGGGAAGGCGAGCCGAAGACGAAAATCCTGCTGGCCATCGCCAGAGATCTGGGGATCGAAGCCAAGGTCATCTACGTCAAGTTCAAGGATCTTGCGCGGCTCGGCAACTCGCTCCCCGCGATCATTCGCGTGAGCAACGGCGCCGCCTTGGTCCTAGAAGGAGCAAGGCACGACGCCAAGGTCGGCCACGTCGCTATCTTGCGCGATCCGACGGTGAGCGAGGACCTGCTGACCGCAGTTGATGAGACCAAGCTCTCCAAGATTTGGAAGGGCGAGGTCATCCTGCTCAAGCGGAAGTTCACGACGACGGACGAAGAGCAGCCGTTCAGCGGCGGATGGCTCCTGGGGCAGGTGTTGCGGGAACGGCGGCTGTTTCTCGATATCGGCATGGCGGCAGTGGTGAGCACCATCTTCGCGTTGACGCCGCCCTTTGTGTTCCGCATCGTCAGTGATCGCATCCTCGCCAACCATTCGTGGTCGACCCTGACCGTTCTGGTATGGGCGCTGGCGCTCCTGATCCTGTTCGAAACGGTGCTCGGCTATTACCGCCGCCGGCTGATCGAAGTAGCAACCACGAGAATCGATGCACGGCTAAGCCTGTATCTGTTGGAAAAGCTGCTCAAGCTTCCTATCAGCTTTTTCGAGAGCAACCCTACGGGTCAGATCATGAGCAAGGTCGGCCGTATGTGGCAGATCCGCCGTTTCATGACCGGCCAACTATTTGGCACGTTGCTGGATGCAGTTCCCTTGCTGGGATTGGTTCCAGTCATGGCTTTCATCAACTGGCGGCTTACGGTACTGGTGCTCGTGCTGTCGTTTTTCATCTTCTGCATCGTCTTTGTCTTCAGCAAGCCACTGGCTCGTCAGTACCGAAAAGTCGTGCAAGCTGAGCAAAGACGTGGAGCGCATCTCGTGGAGACGATCTACGGCATGCGCACGATCAAAGCGCTGGCGATTGAGGGGCGGCGACGGCGGGAATGGGACGAGCGCGTCGCGGAGACGACTCAAGAAAATTACGCGATGGGGATCTTGTCGAACTATCCGCACACGTACTCCTTGCCCCTGGAGCGCCTAATGTTCTCAGGCTCGATCTGCGTAGGCGCCTACTTCGCGTTGACCATGCCTAACCAGAGCATCGGGCAACTCGGCATGTACGCAATGCTGGCAATGCGCATGGGACAACCGCTTATCCAGCTTGCGAGGTTGCAGTTCGACATTGCCGAGGCCCGCGGCGCCATTGGACAGCTTGCCGAAGTGGTCAACGTGACTCCTGAGGATGCGCGCGAGCATTCAGGCATGCGGCCGGAGATGCGCGGCGAATTCAGTTTTCAGGATGTGTCGTTCCGCTACTCGCGGGAGGCGCCTTATGCGCTGGACCGGATCAACTTTACGGTTCCTGCGGGATCGACGCTCGGGATCATGGGTCGCAGCGGCTCCGGAAAGAGCACGATTACCAAGCTTTTGCAGCGTCTTCATACCGACTACGAGGGGCTGATCAAGGTCGATGGCTTTGATCTGCGGGAGATCAACCTTCACCATTTGCGCGCCAATCTGGGCGTGGTGCTTCCCGAGAATTTCCTGTTCTCCGGAACCATCCGAGACAACATCGCCATCGCGCGGCCCGATGCGACGCTGCAGCAGATCGTTCGCGCGGCGCAGTTGGCAGGTGCCGAGGAATTCATCGAGCGCATGCCGCGAGGCTACGAAACGAGGCTGGAAGAAGGCGCGGTCAACCTTTCCAGCGGGCAACGGCAGCGGTTGGCCATTGCCCGTGCACTGCTGACCGATCCTGCTGCGTTGATCCTCGACGAGGCAACCAGCGCACTCGACGCTGAAAGCGAAGCCATCATCAACTCGAACTTGCGGCGCATGGCACAAGGCAGGACCGTCATCACCATTTCGCACCGTCTTTCAATGCTCGTGGACTGCGACGCAATCCTGGTGATGGAGCGTGGCAAGCTGTACGACATCGGCACGCACGATGAACTGCTCGCGCGCTGCGATATTTATAAGCAGCTCTGGCATCAGCAGAACCGCCATGTTGAGCGTGGCGGGGAAAAAATCAAGCCCGCTCTCGCGATCGGGAAGGTCTAACCGCAATGGGCAATCTTCCGGTCAAGGTCGAGCCGCGCAGCATTGTTCCTGCGCGCCAATCGCAGGAACGGGACGGTCTCTTCGAAACGCTCAGCGCGTTCGAGTCCGAGACAATCGGCGTGCTCGAGCGCACGGCGCCGAAGAATGAACGCATCATCCTGCACGTACTCGTAGCGATGTTGGTGATTGCGGCAGTTCTTTCTGCGGTGGTGAAGCTGGACAGGATAGTCACGGGCACCGGGGAGATCGTTTCGGTCGGGGGTCCCCTCTACGTTTCGCCGCTTAACGCCGGCGTGGTGCGCGAGGTTAGGGTTAAGACCGGCGACATCGTGAAGAAAGGGCAGGTCCTTGCCGAGCTCGATCCGACTTTGACGGGCGCCGACGTGGCGAACCTTCAGCAACGGTTCGACAGTGACGAGGCAGAGGTTGAGCGCCTGACTGCCGAGCAGGAAGACAGGCCTTATATTCCCAGCAAGGAAAATTCTTTTAGCACTCAGCAGCTCTCGAATTGGCAAAAGCGCTATGCCGAGTATCAGTCGAACCTTGCGACGCTGGACGCCCAGGTGCTCAACGCCACCGCAATCGTTAGCCAGTATCAGCGGGACGCCGAGCAGTACGGCAAACGCAAGCAATTGGCGGACAATCGCGCGGACATGTTCGATCCGCTGGCAAAGAAAGGTTATGTTTCCCAGCTTCAACTGAACGCACTTCAGGATGCTTCGGAAGAAGCGTCGCGCCTGCACCTGCAAGCGCAAAACCAGGCTGCCGCAGCCCGACAAACCATGGCTGCTGCACGCGCCCAGCGGGCGAGCTACGTGGAGAAGTGGCACGGAGATATCGGCGCCCAGCTCGTCACGGTGCAGAACGACTTGAACACAACCCGCGAGTCACTGGAGAAGGCCAAGAAGTTGCTCGAGCTCGGTACGCTCGTGGCTCCTGCCGACGCCATTGTCTTGAAGATCGGCAAGGTTTCGACGGGCGCGGTCGCCTCCAGCATGTCGTCGGATTTCACCAATCCGCAGCTCTTCACGTTGGCACCGCTCGACGCGGATCTGGAAGCCGAGATCAAAGTGCCAGCGTCGCAAATCGGTTTCATCCGCGTGGGCGATCCGGTAACCGTCAAGCTGGACGCTTATTCCTACGTGCGTCATGGCACTGCGCAAGGCACGATTAAGACCATCAGTGAAGGCACCTTCACCACCGACGAGAACAACAACGCCACCGCCCCCTATTTCAAGGTGCGCGTCGCCATCACCAAGGTCGCTTTGAGAGAGGTGCCGGCCGATTTCCGCTTGATTCCTGGCATGACAGTCGCGGGCGACGTCACCGTCGGTAAGCGTACGATCCTGATGTACTTGATGGAAGGCGCGCTCAAGACCGGCTCGGAAGCGATGCGCGAGGCGCAATAGCGGGATCGTCGCCAGCGATGGCTTCATTGCTCGACAAACTAAGTAGGCGGCGTAACCTGGCGCTACTAGCACGCGCCGAAAAACAGTTGCTCGCCGGTACCCAGCACGATGCGGTGGCCCGTGTTCGCAAGCTGGCTGAGGCAGGGCTGCCTGAAGCACAGGTTCGCTTGGCGGACCTCTACGAGAAGGGTGAAGGCGTCCTTCCAAGCCTGGCCGATGCCTTCCGCTGGTACCTCGCAGCGGGACAGCAGGGATTCCCTCCTGCTCAAGCCAAACTGGGCGAAATATATCTCGGCGGACCTGCGCAATCCGGAACACGTAAGGAATCAGAGACCATGCTGGGTGAGCTGTTCCAGCACGGCTTCACCGTGCCCAAGGACCTCGGCGAAGCGGTTCGTTGGAATTGTCTCGCTGCGGAAGCCGGACACCCGAAGGCTTGCGCGCGTTTGGGCCTTCTTTATGCGACCGGCACTGGGCTTGACCAGGATTTTCGTGCCGCAGAACGATGGCTAGATGCCGCGGCTGCGCAGGACGAGGAACTCGGGCAAGTCGGACTGGGGATGCTTTTCTCGGGCGCTTTCGGCGGCCAACCGGACTACGCGCGAGCGTTCCACTGGCTGGGCCAGGCCGCGGCAAAGGGCAATGTAAACGCGCAGGTCGGGCTTGCCTTGGTGTACATGAACGGCACTGGTGCCCCCAGAGATCCAGCCCGCGGATTTGAATTGATGATGCAGAGCGCTACGCTGGGCAGCGCCGCGGCTATGTATTACGTGGGCGAATTTTACCGAGTCGGCAGCGGCGTCCCGGCTGATTCTTCCGAGTCCGAGACCTGGTTGCGTCGTGCCGCGGCCCGTGGTCACGTCAAAGCCCTCGTCGGATTAACCCGACTTCTCACGTCGGGACCATATCCATCGGACGACGCGGCCGCGGCACTCTGCCGGCAGGCCGCCGACCTGGGCGAGGCAGAAGCCCAATACCTGCTCGCGCGCTTCTACCTGGAGGGAAAGGGTCTGCCCGCGGACGAGGCAGAAGCCTTGCGGTGGGCGCGTAAGGCCGCAGACCAGGGGTATGCGGCAGCGTTCGAACTATTGGGAACCCTCCATGCGCATGGGACGGGCGTGTCCCAGGATCTGGACGAGGCAACGGCATGGTACGAACGCGCTGCGGAAGCAGGTAACGCCCACGCCCGCTTTCAGCTTGGCGTGATGGAGCACGTGGGCTTGGGCGGAGAACGTGATCTAGCAGCGGCGATAGAACAATGGAAAAAGGCCGCAGAGATGGGAAGCGCAGTAGCCAGCTCGCGGCTCGGCACGCTCTACGCGCTGGGCAAGGACGTGCCTCTGGATTACTCCGAGGCAGTGCGCTGGTGTGGCAGAGCCGCCGTTCTGGGTTCTGTCGAAGGCAGGTTTAACTTCGCGTTTCTGCTGATCCGCGGGTTCGGCATCGCACAAGATGTCGAGCGCGGGCGAGATTTACTGGTCGAGATTGCAAACAATGGCAGTGCTCAGGCCGCATGGGCTTTATATCACCTGTACGAAACAGGCGAACACTTTCCCGCAGATGCGAAGCAGCAAGCGCATTGGCTCAAGTGCGCTGCAGAGGCTGGGAGTATGCCCGCAGTCATGGAACTGCTACAGCGGATAGAGAAAGGCGACGAGACGGCAGCATCGTGCGGCGATGCTGTAGGGATCCTGGAGCGGCTGGCGAACGGCGGAGTCGCTGCAGGGCAGAGGACCCTCGCCCGTCTGCTGATGGAGGGCAAGCTCGTACCTCCTGATCCATCGGCGGCGGCACGTTTGTATCTCCGCGCCGCCGAACAGGGGGATGCCAGCGCACAAACTGCGCTTGGTGCAGCGTTCGCCAAAGGCATCGGAGTTGAAAGGGATCCAGCGGCGGCCGCGAGTTGGTACCAGCGTGCCGCCGAACAGGACCGATACGCGGCGTTGGAAGCCCTGACCAACCTACGCCTCGCAAGTGACGCTAGCGCCCAGGAGCTATCGCAGTTGCACGCCCAGTGGTTGCGTTGGGCGGAGAAGGGCGACTGCAGCGCGCAACGTCGGGTCGCACGTTTTTATTTGGACGGTATCGGAACAGAGCAGTCTGTCACCGACGGTTTGCGGTGGTTGCGCGCGGCAGCGAAACAAAAACATGCGGGTGCAATGGTCGAGTTGGGAGAACTCCTGATGGCGGGGCGCATAGTCCCAAAGGACCTACCGACCGCTGTTGGTTACTTTCGTGTAGCAGCCGCGGCGGGCAACGTGACGGCGGAGCTGCGTCTGGGCCATTGTCACCGCCTCGGGCGCGGGGCCATGCGCGACTATGGCGCTGCCGAAAGTTGGTATCGAAAAGCCGCTCACCGCGGCAACGCGCATGCGCAGTTCGCGCTGGCCGATCTCCTGTGCCAATGGCAGCCTTCGCCCGCTCGGATCGAGGAAGCCGCCAAATGGTGCCTTTTAGCTTCCGAAGGCGGGAATGCCAAGGCGATGCTACTTATGGCGCGTCTTTACGAGAGCGGCCGAGGCATCGAGCGGGACGCCGAAGCAGCCTTGGCGTGGTATCGCCGCGCCGCCGCGCTCAATCAGCCTGATGCGATTGCGGCGTTAGCGCGGCTCGAAGCGGCGACGAGCGCGAAGAGCGCCTAGAGGCGCTTCAGCGCCGCTTCGACTTGCGCGCCGCGGTAATAGCTCTCTGCCCCCGCACGATGTGGCTGTTCGCGATCTGGTGGATCTTCTTCGCGTAATGCGGATCGGTGGAGTAGCCCGCCTTCTGCAGGCGCGCCGCGAAGTGACGGCTGGTGCCGCCGTGCTTGAGCGCCGCCTTGTAGCGTGAGTTCGCGCGCAGCATCGACACGTAGTCGTCGAATGCTTCGCCGATGGACTCGTAGCTCCTGAAGTCGGCGACGCTGTCGCGACGCTTGCCGCGCACGTATTCGTGCGTCGCGACCTCGATGCGCTCGCCGGTCCAGGCCGGGCCGGCCTTGATGCCGAAAAGGTTGTAGCTGGGCTGGCCGTCGGCGCCGATGGCGCGACGTCCCCACGCGGATTCCAGCGCAGCCTGCGCGACGAGCGCGTGCGGCGTGACGCCGATCTTCCTGGCGGCGCGTTCCGCGTGCGGCCAGACCGCGGCGAGAAACTCCTTGCGCGAGGCCGGGGGCCAGGTGCTATCGCTCGAGGCCGTGGAGATCGTCGTGGGCAGAGCGTCGCCCGCCTGCGACAGGGTGAAGTCCGGCACCTGCAGGCTCTCGTCGAGCTGCAGATGCAGCGGCGTTTGCAAAGGCGCGTTCGTGACGTCATCGAACGCGGAAGCATGAGCATTGACGCAAACGACCTGCAGGCAGATGGCTGCAGCGCTGTAAAGCGCGAACTTGGGCATGAGGCTCGTGGTGACGGGTGAAGGGCGGACGCAGATTGCCGATTTGGACAACGCCGGATAAGTGGTTTGTTTATCTGGAGTGAGGCCCACGTCTCACTTGCGGCAGCGATCGGTAGATTTTCTCTACGCGCCGGAGCATCCGGGAGAGCGCGACCGGCCTAGCATGGTCATCAGCCGCGGGGCACCCATGCCGACTTGACTGCTTGCTCCCGGTTAGGCGCGGTGGGAGCGTCTCCCAGCCCACCGCGCCGTCATCCCTTGACTGCAAGCAGATGGCCAAGAGATTCTGCGGCCCACCTTCAGCAGGGAAAGCACATGCGGGCGTTGCTCATCGTTGCCCTGGCCTGCCTGCCGATCGCAGCGCAGGCCGCGCCCGCCAACCCCTCGGACCTCTCGGTCCGCCTCGCCGACCTCCTGCGCAACCTCGACCACGATCAATCGCGCAAGCTCACGCGTCAGATCGAGCCCGCGCAGAGCACCTACACGCAGGCGGACCTCGAGCAGGTGGCCGCGGCGCTGAACGAGCGGCAGGGGCGGGCCGTCATCGTATTCGGCAAGCGCGGCCCGATCGGAGAATCCCCGCTGGACCTGGAGAAGACCTTGATCGTTTCGGCGCCGCGGACAGGTGAAGCGCCGGTGAAGGCCGATGCCAAATCGCGCCGCACTGCGTATCTGCCGAAGAGCCGGCCGGAGGCCACCTGGTCGGGCGTGCTGCCGGGTACGTCGCGCGGCGATGCGTCGGGGCCGCTGACCGAGGAAGTCGGCGCCCGCACGGCGCTCGACGCGCTGGCGAAGTCGCGCTCTGCGGCCTTCGTGTTCCTGCTCTCCGCGCGCTCGCCGGCAGCCGGGGTCGAGAAGCTGATCGTGGTGCCCGACACGGTGAAGGTCACTGTCACCGGCGACAGCGTTCCCGCAGCGGCGTCATCGCGACGCGCTGGTGCTGCGCCCGACGTGAGCCGCACGATGACCCGTCAAGGCGTGGACCGCGGAAAGCGCGAGCCGGGCGCGATCAGCCGCCGGCCGCCGGTGATGTATCCGCCGCCCGAGCCGCCCGAGCCGCTGATGCCCCAGATGTCGCCGGAGCCGCGCGAGCCGGTGCCGCCACCGCCGGAGCAGGAAGAAGAAGTGGAAGAGTGAGCGCCGCTACGCGGCGCTGGAACGATCCGTATTCAGCAGGGGACTGATCCGCGCGGCGTCGAACAGCCAGCGGCGCCGCGTGTGCAGCGACGCGCAGTAAGCGCTGTTCTCAGTGACGAATCGCTCGGCGTGCGCGACGTTGTCGCGATCGCGCAGCTTGCTGTGCCGCGACTTCGCCGCATCGATCTTCGCCTTGACGCCGACCAGCGACGCCACCGATTCGATCACGCGCGCCGGATCCGCCGCGGTGAATTCCTCGTACGAAACGTAGCGCGGCGACATGCCCTGGCGCTCGATGAAGTTCTTCAGGCGCTCTTCCTCGAGGCACAGCGTTTCGGCGCCCTGCATGATCTCCATCGCGTCGTAAGCGACCGTCGCCAGATTCTTGGCCTCCGGCCCACCCGTGTCGTGGAAGAGCTTGCGTTGGTTGGCGAGATATAGCGACACGGCCTGCTCGACGAGGCGCTCGCGGAACAGCACCACGCTGGGACCGGTGAACGAGAAGTAATCCTCCAGCCGCACTTCGCGCGAGAAGGCCTCGTAGAACCAGATCGTCATCTTGTGCCCGAACACGCCGCCGGGGCAGACCGATCGCATGCGCTGGAAGTACTGCTCGAACGTATAGGCGCCGAAGTACTCGGCCTGCCCCTGCAGGAACGCCGGATGCAGCCATTCGCGTACGTCGCCGACGCCTGCCGAGGTGAGCAGCTCGGCCAGGTGCGACGAGCCAGTGCGCGCGGTGAACAGGATCACGAGCTCGCGCTCCGGCGCGCGCGTCGGGCGCTGGTCGATGCGCTTGGTGTTTGCCTCGAGGAGCCGCAGCAGCGGCCCGCTCCGCTCCGTCACTTCTGCTCTTTGGAGCCGGGCTCCAGGCCAAGCTCGCGGAACAGGCTGGAGCCGGTCGCGGTGGAGACGTTCGTGACCGGTGGCTTTGGAGGCGGGGCGGGCGCGGCCGGTGTCGATGGCGCGACCGGTATCGACGGCGCTGCCGCGATCGTCGGCGCGCGCATGCTGGCGTTGAAGGGAACGAGCTTGGTGCCGACGATCATCGGCGCCTGCCGGGACACCATGTCCAGGTCGCTGGTGCCCGAAGCCAGCCACGCGAAGCCGAGCTTGGGCGCGAAGCGCGGATCCACCCGTCCGCTGCAGATCGCGCGCATGGTGTCATCGCCCAGCTTCTCGGAAAACAGGCAGACCGACGCGATCGCGCCGGGGAAGCTGCCGCCGAGCCTGCCGATCACCAGCGGGGTTTCCGGCATGCACGGGCCGGTCAGGAGACCGGCGAGGTCTTCGATCTCCACCGAATCCTGCAGGCCGCGATAGACGCGCATGCCGTCCGCCGCCGAAGCGATGCCGACGAAGGTCCATTGGCGCAGTGGCGCAATCAGCTTGCTGGCGACGGTGAGCCCGCCAGTCTCGACCACGATGGCGCCCTCCTTGAGCCAGAGGCTGAAGGCGTTGGCGCCCGCCGCCAGCTGCCGGCGCTGGCAGACGATGCCTGCGCTGGCGCTCGGCGCATCGGGGCGCACCAGGGCGACCGCAGACCAGGCGCTGCCGCTGGGCAGCGGCCGCAGGTTGGGGAAGCGGATCTCCTCGGGCATCGACGGATCGAACAGCCTGGCGAGCGCGGGCGCGCGAACACCGATGGTGATCGTGCCACTGGACCGCTCGGATCGCCGCCGCTTCAACACGTCCACCTCCCCGGAAGGAGGATTCTAGGTCGATTTGGGGCGCGACAGGATTTCGCTCAGGTCCTCGAGCGAAGCCGGCTTGTGGATGATGGCGTCGAAGATCGCGGTCTCGACCGTGGCCTTGAAGGCCAGCTGGTCGTGGCCGGTCAGCGCCACGATCAGGAGCGAGCCGAACGAGCGGCGCAGCGCCTGGGCCAGGGCAAAGCCGTCCATCCCCGGCATCTCGAGGTCGACGAAGGCGACCTGCGGCTTGAACTGCTCGGCGACGCGCAGTGCCGAAACGCCGTCGAACGCCGTTTCGACGTTCTGGCCCAGGAGCCGCAGCAGGGTCGCGGCCAGCTTGGCGGCGTCGCGGTTGTCGTCGACGACCAGGACGCGTTCTTCTCGTATCGCTCCCATGTGCTCGCCCTTTTCACGAAGTGGTGGCCGGGGCCGGAATCGAACCAGCGACACGCGGATTTTCAATCCGCTGCTCTACCAACTGAGCTACCCGGCCAGCGTGCTGATTGGTGCCTGGCGCCCGCGGCCTTGCGCAGCGGGGCCGCGTATTAAACCGGCGCAGGTCAGGTCCGTCAAGGATTTTCACCGGGCTTCGGCGGCGGCACGAACCCGGTCTGCGCAAGCTCGCCGCCGAAGAAGAACTTCTCCATTTCGCCGACGAGGAACTTGCGCGACTTGGGATCCGCCAGCGCCAGGCGGTACTCGTTGATCAGCCGCGTCTGGTGCTCGACCCACTCCTGCCATGCCTGCTTGGAGACCTGCTCGAAGATCTTCTGGCCGAGCGGCCCGGGATACGGCGGGCGCTCGAGGCCTTCAGCCTCCTTGCCGAGCTTCGCGCACTGGACCATTCGCGTCATGGGGTGAGTAGCCTCCGGACCGGGCTCGGCAAGCCGAGATTGAGCAGCGAGGCCGGCGCGAACCAGGCGCCGGGCGGTGAGGCCGCCGAGGTTTTCAGCCGCAGCGGCCGGATTTCGAGCTCGAAGTGCGTGAAGCCGTGCCGCACCGTCGGCAGCGCGCGCTGCCGTGTCACCTTGATGCGAAGCTCGTCGCGGCAGTATGCGCGCCAATCCTGCGGCATCGGCAAGCACCACAGCCCGCCCCAGATGCCGGGCGACGGCCGACGCTCCAGCAGGATCTGTCCGCGAGCGTTCTCGATCAGCAGCATGCTGGCGGTCTTGAGGGGCCGCGCAGGCTTGGCGCGTCGCGCCGGGAATTCGCGCTGGCGGCCGGTCCGGAATGCCGCGCAGTCGTCGTGCACCGGACAGGTCTGGCAACGCGGCTCGCGTGACACGCAGACGTTGGCGCCGAGGTCCATCACGGCTTGCGTGTAGTCGGCCAATCGCGCGCGCGGCAGCAGTTCTCCGGAGAATTTCCACAGGAGCGCGTCGTCGGCGAGGGCGCCGTGGCGCGCCAACACTCGCCGCGCGTTGGCGTCCAGGATCGCGTGGCGCTGGCCGAAGGCTTGCGCGACGATCGCGCCGGCGGTCGAGCGGCCCACGCCCGGCAGTGCGGCAACGGCATCGAAATCCTCGGGGAATCGCCCGCCGTGCTGCTCGGCAATCACGCGCGCGGCTTTGAGCAGGTTGCGGCCGCGGGCGTAGTAGCCGAGCCCGGCCCATAGCTGCAGCACTTCGTCCTCGGACGCGGCCGCCAGCGCGGCGAGGTCCGGGAAGCGCGCGACGAAGCGCTGGAAGTAGGGGATGACCGCGGCGACCTGCGTCTGCTGCAGCATCACCTCCGACAGCCAGACGCGATACGGCGTGCGCGGATGCTGCCAGGGCAGGTCGTGGCGGCCGTGACGATCGAACCAGTGCAGCAGCCGCGAAGAGAAGGATTTACCCCTCTCCCTGGCCCTCTCCCCAAAGGGGAGAGGGGATTCATTGATTGTTCCCCTCTCCCGCTTGCGGGAGAGGGCAGCGCGAAGCGCGGGGAGAGGGGCTTTGCTGATTCGCGTCACGGATTCTTCGGCTGCTGCTGCGGCTCCTGCGGCTGCTGTTTCTGCAGCGAGCGCTTGAGCAGATCGCCGAGCTGTCCACCGAGCTGCCCGCCGATCTTGTCGCCGTGCTTCTGCAGCTGCTTGTCGATTTCCTTGTTGATGCGCGACGCGGCCTGCTGCTTGAGCGCTTCCTCGACGTCGGGCGTGTATTTGGGGTTGTCGAACGTGCCGGTGACGCGGATCGGCACCGTCAGGCCGCGCAGATCCTCCAGGCCCTTGCCGCCGGCGCCCTCGGTCGTTTCCACGATCGTGGGCTTCAGCAGGTAGTTAATGCGCTCGTTGCCGATGTCGATGTTGCCTTCGCCGGAGAAGCGGAAAGCTGGGTTGGTGGCGGTCAGGTAATCGGTGGTGAGCACGCCGTTGGCGATCCGGCCGTGGCCCTTGAGCTCGGCGAAGTCGGTCTGCTGCGCGTCGCGCGCATCCGCCGCCAATTGCTGCTTGCGCAGCAGCGCTTGCGCGCGCCGCAGGATCAGCCCGATGTTGACGCCCTTGATCGCGCCATTGGCAAGGTCGAAGCCGATCTCGCCGGCAAGCGCGCGGCGCACGTCGCCGACCGTGCGGCCCGAGCTTGCGATGTCGAAGTTGAGATTGCCGACGCCGGTGACGTAGTCCTTGCCGAGCATGTCCTTGAGCATCGGGCCGACCTGGATCCCGGATACCGTCGCCTTCGAGGCGATGCGCGGGCGCTCGCCCGGCGTCAGCTCCGAGCGGCTGTGCAGGTTGCCGCCGTAGAGGCGCGCGGTGAGCTCGTCGGTCTTGGGCCGGCCCTTGGCCAGCGCGATCTTCATCGTCGTGTCGGTCAGCTGCAGCCCGTTGATCTTGAGCGAGCCGATCGCAAGCGTGCCGGTGGCGTTGATGCCGTCGAGCGCCTTGATGGGGATCTCCGTCTCGTTGAAGCTCGACTTGGCTGCAGCCGCGCGCTTGTCCGACTTCGGCGGCGGCGCGGCCAGATAGCGATCGGCATCGATCTGGTCGAGCTTGAGCGCGAACTCGATCGCCGAGGAGGCAAAGTCACGCACGTCGACGCGGCCGGTCAGGTTGCTCTGGTCGAGCTTGATGTGCAGGTCCGACAGCGTCGCGCTCTTGTCAGTGGCTACAAGGTTTGCGTTGAGGCTGGCTTCCTTCAGCGCGTTGGCATCGGCCGGCTCGCTGATCTTGATCTTCATCTTCTCGAGCACGCTGCGCGGATTGAACGGCGCGATCGTCAGCGGGCCGGTGTAGCTCGGGTTGTCGGTGTTGAGGTTCTTGCCGTCGATGACGGTGGTGAGCGCGAGCCCCGCAAGCTCGATCTTGCCGTCGGCGAACTTCATCGTGCCCGCGGCTTGGTCCAGATCGAGCTGTCCGGAGAGCTTGATCTGCTGCGCGCCGCCCGGCACGCCCGCGCCCTGCGCATCCACGTCGAGCTTCAGATCCTTGAAGCGGTAGTGCTTGGCCTTGGTGTCGGCGTCGAGCGTGCCGTCGAGCTTGAGCGCGGCGGTCATCGCGGGGTCGGCGGACGTGAGCTTGAGGCCGGCCTCGACGTCGACCGGCTTGCCGGGCTTCAGCGTCCCGGTCTTCAGATTGAGCTGCTCGACCTTGTAGCTTTTCTTGGCCTGCGCGTCGACATACGACACCGCCGCATCCTTGATGTCGAGCCCGGCGACCTCGAACGTCGACGGCCCGCCGGCGGTCTCCGGCGTCGTGGTCTCGGTCTTGTTCTCGTCGCTGAGATCGTCCCAGTTGTTCTTGCCTTGCGCGTTCTTCGCGAGGTTCAGGCGCAGGCCCTGCAGCGTGATGGTGCTAGCGCGCACTTCCCGGTCGGTGATCAGCGGCATCAACCGCACGCTGACCTGCGCCTCGCCGATCTCGGCGAACGGCTCGGGGCCGAAGCCCGGCGCGTTGCCGAGCGTGACCTGGCTGATCTTGACGCCGAGCCAGGGGAAGAAGCGCAGCTTGATGTCGCCGCCGATGGTGAGCTCGCGGCCGGTCTCGGTCTTGACCTCCGCGGAGATCTTGCCGCGGAAGGCGTTGGCGTCGAAGAACAGGGCGAACGCGATCGCCGCGACGACGAACAGGCCGACCAGAGCGGCCAGCAGGATCGCGACGATCTTGAACGGCTTCGCCATGTTTTTTTACGCCGTGGAGGTTGGGCCTGCGGCCCAGTATCCAACTGACCGGCGACAGCCGCAAAGATTCAGCCGCGTCGTCTCCTCAAAGCCGCAAGCCCCGCGAGGGGCAGCAGGAACAGCAAGCCCAGCGCGCCGCCGAAGCGCGTGTTGTCGGTGACCGTGACGGGCGGCAGCACCACCGGCGGCCCGCCGATCGGGGGCGTCGCGCTGCAATGCAGGACCGCGACCTCGTCGACGTACCAGCCGACGTTGCCGCTGGTGAAGTCGTTGCCGAACTCGAAGCGCAGCTGCAGGGTGTCGCCGGTCTTGGCGCCGAGCGCAGCCAGGTCGACGATGCTGGTGCCCCACGAGCCGTAGGTCTCGCCCTCGTCGCTGCCACTCCAGGCGGCTTCGCCGGCCATCGGGTTGGAGTTGCCCGAGGTGAGCCCCGTCGGGTCGGGAATCTCGACCGGCGGCTTGACCGGCAGGTCCGGCGCCGGCGGCCCGAGCGTGGCGTTGTACGGGTTGAAGATGATCGCGCTCGCCGGGACGATCGCGAAGTCGCCGCCGTTCAGGCTGAACTTCAGGTTGCCGCCGTCGAAGCCGGTCTCCGCGGAGATGTTGTGGGTGAAGCGCAGGAAGCTCGCGTCGTCGGTGAGCGTGATCTGCGGGGAGTCCAGGCGCGTGCTGCCGGAGATGTCGCGGCCGCTGCCGGGAGCGCCGCCTGTCGGCAGGTTCTGCGCGAACATCGCCTTGCCGGTGTGCGGCGCGAAAGGCTGATCGGTCAGGACCCAGCTCGAATGCGCCGGCGCGTCGCCGGTGAAGTTGTCGCTCACGGTCCAGCCACCCGCGCCCTGCTCCCAATCCTGCGCGTGGTCGGCCGCCTCGTACTTGCCCGCCTCGCACACCGCCGGCGTGTCGAATTCCGGCTGCAGCAGCGTCTGGTACTCGCAGATCTCGTGCACGTCCTGGCGCATTTGCGTGGCGGTCATCGCCGCGTCGACCGCGTCGCAGTCGGCGGACGTGATCTGCTCCACCGACGGATTGCCCAGCACGTCGTTGAGCGGCACGCCGATGAGATCCTGGCACGACGCCATCAGCGCTTCGGCGTGCTGCGGGAAATTCGTCGTCGGCGTCTGGTAGTGGGTCTCGGCGTGGAAATAGATGTGCGCCGCCTTGGTCATGCCGATCGCGGGAATGGTGACGCCGTTGAACTCCTTGCCGTCGACGAGCATGGCGTAGGCGTGGTTGGGCACGCCGGAGTTGGTGTGCACGGCGCTCGAGCAGGTGTAGTTGGGCGAGGAGACGCTGCCGGGACTCGGCAGCACGCCGAACGCGTCGGGGTCCCACATGTCGCGCAGCAGGATCAGCGACGCGGCCTCGGACAGGTCTTCGCCGACCACCCAGCGGCTGCCGCCGTTCTCGTAGTACTCGCCCTCGGTCAGCGACGCGCCCAGCGGGCCCTCGATGCCGTTCACCAGGTCGTAGGTCTCGCCGAAGATGTCGGAGTAGCTCTCGTTGAGCGCGCCGGACTGGTACTGGTAGATCAGCCCGTGCGTGTACTCGGTGTAGGCGTGGCTCCACTCGTGGCTGACCACGTCGTCGGCGTCGAAGCCGGGGCAGTAGTTGGTCGAGGTGCTGTTCCAGTACGCGTTCGGACACTGCTCGTTGACCAGGTACACGCTTTCCTGGCGCTGCATCTCCGGCGCGACGAAGCCGTCGTCGTAGCCTTCGCGGCCGAACAGGTTCTTGTAGAGCTGGTAGGTGCCGCCCGCGAAGATGTAGAGGTTGTCGACCGGCGAGCGCGGCACGCGCGACAGCGGGTCGCTCGGCGCATCGCCGGTGAACGGCGGGTCAGCCGGGGCCAGCGCGTCGCCTTCCTCGAGCACCAGCGTGTTGTGGTACTGCGGGGTGTAGATCTGCCGGTGCAGCAGCGTCTGCAGGCCGTCGATGCGATTGATCACGCCGCCGGTCTGGCTGTCGAGGATCCAGCGTTCGCGCAGACCATCGCCGGCGACGATCACTTCCCGCGCGAGGTAGGTGCGGCCCAGGTGCAGGCCGTCGAGCAGGCCGGAGCGGTAATAGATCGGTCGCTCCGATTCCACCTGCAAGGTCTTGCCGGGATACCGCTTGCTCGTGACCTGCAGCGCCGTCGCGCGCAGCTGCTCGGCGCTGAACGCCGCCGCCTTCGGCGCGCTGGCAAGATCGCGCACAAACGCGCCGTTGACGCCGTAGACGCCGACGTCGTTCAGGTGCACGACCACGCGCGCGCCGAACACCGCGACGCCGTCACGGACCTGGTCCAGATGCACGTGCGTGCGCCCGCCACGGTCGATGGAGACGCGCGACAGGCGCAGCTCGGATTCGGGATCGGCGATGCCGAGCGCCGGGCCTGCAAAGGCGAGGAAGGCTTGCGCGCGCGCCACGGCCGGCATCGCCGGATCGTCCAGCAGCAGTGAGGTTTCTCCGGCAGCGCGCAGCATCGTGTAAGCGGTGGCGAGGTCGCCGCGCTCCAGCAATGCGCCGCCGGTATTGGCGCGCAGCGTCGCCAGCGTTTGCGCGGGAGTGGCCGCGGTCGCGGCGCCGGCGCCGAGCAACGTCGCGGAAAACAGCGTGCACGCCGCGAGGCGGCGCGAAAAAGGACGCGTGATCATGGATTCCCCGTGTGGACGTGGCGAAGCCACGTCTTAAAATCTGCCTGCGGCCATCATACCGTGGCATTTACGGGTCGTTGTCGCCGCGCTGGGCTAGAATTCGCGACGGCCGCGGGCGTAGTTCAATGGTAGAACTGCAGCTTCCCAAGCTGCTAACGTGGGTTCGATTCCCATCGCCCGCTCCATCCAACACCGCTTCCCCAGCGCCATGCAGATCCGGATCAACGGTGCGACCCAGGTCGTGCCGGAACACAGCACGCTGTCGGCGCTCCTGGAGGAGCTCCGGCTCTCCGGCAAGCGCCTGGCGGTGGAGGTGAACGGCCAGATCGTCCCGCGCTCGACCTACGCGGAGCGTCGCCTGGAGAACGGCGATGCCGTGGAGATCGTGCAGGCCATCGGCGGCGGATGAATGAACCAGCAGACTCACCAGACGCTTTCTGATGTCCTTGTCGTCGGCGGCCGCCGCGTGCGCTCGCGCCTGCTCCTCGGCACCGGCAAGTACAAGGATTTCGAGCAGACGCGGCTGGCCATCGAGGCCAGCGGCGCCGAGATCGTGACGGTGGCGATCCGTCGCACCAACATCGGCCAGACCGCGGGGGAGCCCAATCTGCTCGAGGTGCTCCCGCCGGATCGATACACGATCCTGCCCAACACCGCGGGGTGCTACACCGCCGAGGACGCGTTGCGCACCTGCCGGCTCGCGCGCGAGCTGCTCGACGATCACCGGCTGGTGAAGCTCGAGGTGCTGGGGGATCCCAAGACGCTCTATCCCGACATGCCGGCGACGCTGGCGGCCGCGCAACAGCTGGTCAAGGAAGGCTTCGAGGTGATGGTCTACACCACCGACGATCCGATCGCGGCCAAGCGCCTGGAGGAGATGGGCTGCGTGGCGGTGATGCCGCTGGCCGCGCCGATCGGCTCGGGGCTGGGCATCCAGAACAAGTACAACATCCTCACCATCGTCGAGAACGCCAAGGTGCCGATCCTGGTGGATGCGGGCGTCGGCACGGCGAGCGATGCCGCGATCGCCATGGAGCTCGGCTGCGACGGCGTGCTGATGAACACCGCCATCGCCGAGGCGAAGAATCCGGTGCTGATGGCCAGCGCCATGAAGAAGGCGATCGAGGCCGGTCGCGAGGCGTTCCTCGCGGGCCGCATGCCGCGCCGACGCTACGCGTCAGCCAGTTCTCCGTCCGAAGGGCTGCCGTTCTGATGAGCCTCTACACGCCGCGACATTTCGTTGGTCAGGACGAGCAGGCGCTGCGCCTCATCCGCGAGTTCCCGTTCGCGACGCTGATTACTGCCGTCGACGGCAGTGAGCCGCACGTCACGCACGTGCCGATGTTGCTGGAAGCGGGCGCGCTGTCGTTCCACATGGCGCGCGCCAATCCCCAGTGGCAGGCGTTCGCGCAGGGCCGGACGGTCGCGATCTTTCACGGCCCGCACGCGTACATCTCGCCGCGCTGGTACGTCGAGCCCGACAAGAACGTGCCGACCTGGAACTACGCGGTCGTGCACGCGCATGGCCGCCCGGAGCCGATGGCGGCAGAAGCGGTGCCGGCGCACATCGCGCAGCTGACCGAGCACTACGAGCAGGGCGCATGGACGCCGTCGCCGGCGAAAGTTGCGCAGCTTGCGCCCGGGGTGGTCGGCTTCCGCATGCCGATCGAGCGCTTCGAGGCCAAGATCAAGATGAATCAGAACCGCACACCCGGCGATCGCGCCAAAGTGGTCGAGTCCCTGCGCGCCAGCGGGCGTGCCGACGACGCCGCCGTCGCCGGCTGGATCCAGATCGATGAGCATCGGCACTGAGTCCGCACTCCACCTTCGCCGCGTGCGCTCGTTCGTGCGCCGCGAGGGGCGCATCACGCAGGCGCAGAAGGACGCGCTCGAGCGGCTGTGGCCGCGCTTCGGGATCGAGCCGCCGGCCGCGCCGCTGGATTTCGCGCAGATCTTCGGCCGCAGCGCGCCGCTGGTCGTCGAGATCGGCTTCGGCAACGGCGACTATCTGGTGGCGCGCGCGCAGACCGAACCGGAAAAGAACTTCCTGGGCATCGAAGTCCATCGGCCCGGCGTCGGCCGCGTGCTGCACCGCGTGGAGGAGCTCGCGCTCGCCAACGTGCGCGTGGCCTGCCACGACGCGGTCGAGCTGCTGCGGGACGGCATCGCCGAAGGCACGGTCAGCGAGCTCGTCGTCTACTTCCCCGATCCCTGGCCCAAGACGCGCCATCACAAGCGACGACTGATCCAGCCGGACTTCGCCGCGCTGGCGGCGCAACGCCTGGTCCGCGGCGGACTGCTGCGGCTGGCGACCGACTGGGCCAACTACGCCGAGCAAATGCTCGAGGTGGCGAGCGCCGAGCCGTTGCTGCGCAACTGCGTCGCCGACGGCGGATACGCGGCGCGGCCCGCAAGCCGCGCCACCACGCGCTTCGAGGCGCGCGGTGAGAGACTGGGGCATCAGGTCTTCGATCTGGAATTCGTCCGCACATGAGCGCCGCGCATCCCATCATCGCCGTCACGGGATCGAGCGGCGCCGGCACCAGCACCGCGCTGAAGGTGTTCCAGCGCATGTTCGAGGCGCTGCGCCTGAAGGCGGCGATCGTGGAAGGCGACGCCTTCCACGCGTTCGATCGCGAAGGCAATCGCGCGGCGATCGAGCGCGCCACCATTCGCGGCGAGAACTTCTCGCTGTTCGGGCCCGCAGGCAATCTCTTCGACAAGCTCGAAGCGCTGTTCGACGAGTACACGCGCACCGGCAGCGGGATGATCCGGCGCTACCTGCACACCGAGACCGAGGCCGCGGCTGCGCACCAGGCCGTCGGCACCTTCACGCCCTGGGAGAAGATCCCTCCCGCCACCGACGTGCTGTTCTACGAAGGGCTGCACGGTGGCCTGGTGACGGAGGAGCACGATCTCGCGAGCTACGTCGATCTGCTGGTCGGCGTGGTCCCGGTCATCAATCTCGAGTGGATCCAGAAGATCCGCCGCGACGCCGACGAGCGCGGGCACGCGCCCGCCGACATCACCGCCACGATCCTGCGTCGCATGCCGGACTACGTGAACTACATCACGCCGCAGTTCTCCCGCACCGACGTCAACTTCCAGCGCGTGCCGCTGGTGGATACCTCCAACCCGTTCGTGGTGCGCGACATCCCGCAGTCGCAGCAGACGCTGTGCGTGGTCCATTTCAACGACGCCTCGCGGTTGCGCGTCGACCTCGAGGAGTCCCGCGCGAAGCTGCCCGGGTCGCAGATCTCCGACGCGCGGACGCTGGTCGTGCCCGGGACGCTGATGCAGGAAGCCATGCAGGTGATCCTGCGGCCGGCGCTCAAGCGGTTCGCCGATCGTGGTGCGTCCCGGGGCACCGCGGCGGCATGAGATACCAAGCCCTCGGCGGCAGCGATCTCAAGGTCAGCTCGGTGTGCCTGGGCACGATGACCTGGGGCGAGCAGAACAGCGAAGCCGACGCGCACGAGCAGATGGATCACGCGCTCGAGCAGGGCATCAATTTCTTCGACGCCGCGGAGATGTACCCGGTGCCGCCGCGTGAGCAGACGCAGGGGCGCACCGAGCAATACCTCGGCACCTGGCTGAAGAAGCGCGGCACGCGGCAGAAGGTCATCGTCGCGACCAAGGTCACCGGGCCTGCGGAGTTCCCGTGGCTGCGCGGCGGGCCACGGCTGGATCGCAAGAGCGTGCTCGCGGCATGCGAGACGAGTCTCGAGCGCCTGCAGATCGACTGCATCGATCTGTACCAGGTGCACTGGCCGGAGCGACAGACCAATTACTTCGGAAAGCTCGGCTACCGGCCGGTCGAGAGTGCTTCGGCGGTGCCGATCGAGGAGACCTTGTCGGCGCTCGCGGAGCTCAAGGCGCAAGGCAAGGTGCGGCACGTCGGCGTCTCCAACGAGAGCGCCTGGGGCCTGGCGGAATACCTGCGGCTGCATCGCGAGCGCCAGCTGCCGCGCGCGGTGTCGATCCAGAACCCGTACAACCTCCTGAACCGCAGCTACGAGATCGGCCTTGCGGAGTTCTCGCACCGGGAGAATGTCGGGCTGCTCGCGTACTCGCCGCTGGCGTTCGGCGTGCTGTCGGGCAAGTACCTGGACGGCGCGCGTCCGGAGAAGTCGCGGCTCTCGCTGTTCACGCGCTTCACGCGCTATACCAGCGCCGAAGCCATGGCGGCGACGCGCGAGTACGTGCAGCTCGCGCGCGCACACGCCCTCGATCCTGCACAGATGGCGCTTGCGTTCGTGGCGATGCAGCCGTTCGTCGCGTCCGTGATCATCGGGCAGACGACGATGGCGCAGCTGCGCGCGAATATTTCCGGCGCGCAGATGCAACTCGACGGTACGGTGGCGGACGAAATCGAAAAAATCCACAAGCGACACACGATTCCCTGCCCGTAGTTCGACTTATCGCCGACACTTCAATGAATGTGTGGTACGGGCTTGAACGGCGTTCGCGACAGGCGTAGAACAGATGGCGAGGTTGCATCGTTCATCTGATTCGCGGGAGATGTGTCATGGCGGAATGGCTGAGGGAAGTGTCGGTTGGCGAGTGGTACCAAACCGCTGGTGAGCCGTTCGAGATCGTGGGCGTCGACCCCAAAGCCGAGATCGTGCTGGTGCAGTACTTCGACGGCACGCTGGAGGAATACGACTTCGACAGCTGGGGTGAGCTCTCCGCTCGACCCTGCGCACCGCCCGAGGACTATTCCGGCGCGCTGGACATGGAGCGCGAGGACTACCGGACCGACGACGACGGCAGCGGCTCCAGCCGCTGGGACAATCCGCTCGACCTGCTGGACACCCGCTACCCGTAGGGGATTAAATCCGCCCTCTGGTTCCACAGGGGGCAGGCATGTTTCTCAACCGCTTTGCCACGCCGCAATTGCCGCCGGCGTTCAAGTACGTCCTGGAAGATCAGACTCCGGTGCTGGTCCGGCCCTTGCGGCCCGACGACGCGCCGCGGCTGAAAGCCGGTTACTCGCTGCTGTCGCAGCTGGCGCGCCGGCGCCATAACTTCGCGGAGGCGGGGGACCTGGACCAGCAGGCGCTGGACGACCTGTTCTGCAACGACGCCAAGCAGGCCTCGGCCTGGGGCGCGGCCAACATGAGAAAGCCGGACGAGCCGGGCATCGGCATCGCCCGCTACGTGCGCGTCAACGGCGACCCGACCGCCGCCGACGTCGCCATCGTCATCGGCGACAACTACCAGGGCCGCGGAGCCGGCTTCGTGCTGCAGGCCTGCCTGCACGTCACCGCTGCGCGCAACGGCATCCGCACGTTCTGCTACGACGTGCCGTCGGACTACGACCGCATCATCGAGCACCTGAAGCTGATGGGCGCCACGCACGCGGGCCGCGCCGACAACATCGACCGGCTGCAGATGCCGGTCTACCGCCGGCCTTCGGAAGTCCCCAAGGGCAACGCCATTGCGCGGCGCTTCGCCGACGTGTTCAGGAAGCTGCACTCGGTGGAAGCGGTGGCCGACGCATGAGGTACGCGGCCAGCGCGATCGACGGCAGCGTCAGCGAGGCGGTGTAGAGGAAGAACAGCGGATAGCCGATCGCGTCGACGACGGCGCCGGAGAAGCCCGCGATCAACTTGCCCGGCAGCGGGAACAGCGATCCGAATAACGCGTACTGCGTCGCCGTGTACGCGACGTTCGTGAGGCCCGACAGGTACGCCACGAATGCTGTGCCGGAGATGCCGATCCCGATGTTGTCGACGCTGATGGCAAGCGCCAGGTGCGGCAGTCCCGGGTCCGCCACTTGCGCGAGCCACGAGAAGAACAGGTTGCCGCAGCAGATCACCACGACGCCGATCAGCAGCGTGCGCGCGATGCCCTGCCGCGCCACCAGCGCGCCGGCCAGGACCACGCCGACCATCGTCATGATCACGCCGAAGATCTTGGACATGCTCGCAATCTCGGCCAGCGTGTAGCCCTTGTCGAGGTAGAACGGGTTGGCCATCACGCCCATTGCGTACTCGTGCATGCGGTAGATGCCGACGAACAGCAGGATGAGGGCGGCCTGGCGCATGCCGTTGCGGGCGAAGAAATCCAGGAACGGGCAGAACACCGCACCGATCACCCAGGCCGCCGCCGTCTGCAACGGCTTGGGCCAGTGGCCGCTGCGCGCGACGAAGTCGATCACGCGCTGCTCCTGCATGAGCGTCGCGCGGTTGATCCTGGCGATGGGCTCGGAGACCAGCAGCACCGTGCCGATACCGACGCCGACCAGTGCCGCCATCGTCAGGTACGACACGACCCAGCCACTGCCGGCCGCGATGAACAGCGCGCCGGCGCCGGCAACGATCATCGCCACGCGATAGCCCATCTGGTAAGCGGCAGCCATGGCGCCCTGCTGCTCCAGCGGTGCGGACTCGATGCGGAACGCGTCCAGCGAGATGTCCTGCGTAGCGGACGAGAAGGCCACCAGGACCGCGAGCAGTGCGGTGCGGCCGAGATCGAGCGCCGGATCGTTCAGCGCCATGCCGACCAGCCCGCCGGCGATCCCCAGCTGCGCCAGCAGCATCCAGCTGCGCCGGCGGCCGAGCAGGCGCGTCAGCACCGGCAGCGGCACGCGATCGACGATCGGCGCCCAGAACAGCTTGATGGAATAGGTGAGGCCGACCCAGCTGAAGTAGCCGATGGTCGTGCGCGAGACGCCGGCCTGGGTCAGCCAGGCCGACAACGTGGAGAACACCAGCAGGAACGGCAGCCCCGCCGAAAAGCCGAGGAACAGCATGGTGCGCACGCGCGGCTGCGCGTAGATGCGCCAGGCGTCGAGCCAGTTCCCAGCCGGCTTGCGGATTTCAGTCGGCATAGTCCACGACCAGCGGTGCGTGATCGGAGAAACGCATGTCCTTGTAGACCCACGCGCGTTGCAGCGCGTCGCGCAGACCCGGCGTGATCACCTGGTAATCGATGCGCCAGCCGACGTTCTTGGCGTACGCCTGGCCGCGGTTGCTCCACCAGGTGTAGCTGTCGCCTTCGGCGGTCGGATGCAGCACGCGATAGGCGTCGAGCCAGCCAAGGCCCGGCGGCGCTTCGCCGAGCACCGTGTCCAGCCACGCGCGCTCGTGCGGCAGGAATCCGGAGTTCTTCTGGTTGCTGCGCCAGTTCTTGAGGTCGATGTTGCGATGCGCGATGTTCCAGTCGCCGCAGATCACGTATTCGCGGCCGCTGGCCCGCCAGGCCTTGAGCCTGGGCAGGAAGAATTTCAGGAAGCGGTCCTTCGACGCCTGTCGCTCGGGCCCGGCCGAGCCGGAAGGCCCGTAGAGAGAGACAACCGACAGGCGGCCGAAGCGCACTTCCAGATAGCGCCCCTGCTCGTCGAACTCCTTGCGCCCGAGCGTGGTGAGAACTTCGTCGGGCTGCTTGCGCGTGTACAGGGCGACGCCGGCGTAGCCCTTCTTCACCGCGTCGCTGAAGAAAGCCATCCAGCCCGGTGGAACGTAGTGCGCCTCTTCGGCAAGGTCAGCCTGCTGGGCCTTGGTTTCCTGCAGGCACAGGAAGTCCGCGTCCTGCTTCTGCAGCCATTGGAACAGGCCCTTGCGCTGTGCGGATCGGATGCCGTTGGCGTTGAGCGTGATGATCCGCATTCGACCCGTTGGCGAACCCGGCGTTCAGACCGTGTTCAGCGCCGTTATGATGGGATGCGCGCATCTTACCGGGAACGCTTTCCTACTAATGCAGCCCTACCAGGCCGCTTTTCTGCAGCTGGCGGTGCAGCACCAGGTGCTGCGGTTCGGCCGCTTCACGCTGAAGTCCGGGCGCGAGAGCCCGTACTTCTTCAACCTCGGCCACATCGCCAGCGGCGCGGCGATGCGCGCGCTCGCCGCGGCCTACGCGCAGGCGCTGCAGGCGTCGGGCGTGCAGTTCGAGACGCTTTTCGGGCCCGCGTACAAAGGCATTCCGCTGGTCACGGCGCTCGCCTGCGCGCTGGCGGACCCGGCGGCCGCTCCGGGGCGCGACGTCCCCTATGTCTACAACCGCAAGGAAGCCAAGGACCACGGGGAGGGCGGCCTGCTCGTGGGAGCCCCTCCGCGGGGCCGCGTCGTCATCGTCGACGACGTCCTGACCGCCGGAACGGCACTGCGCGAATCCGTGCGCCTGCTGCGGGAGGCCGGGGCCGAGCCGGTGGCGGCCCTGATCGCGCTGGATCGGCAGGAGAAAGGCCGCGGGCCACTTTCCGCGGTGCAGGAGATGGAGCAGGAGTCCGGCATCCGGATCATCGCCCTGGTCACGGTCCGCGATGTGATGGAATACCTTGCGCGGGACCCCGCCGCCGTGGAGATTCTGTCATCCATGCGGGCCTACCAGGCCCAGTACGGGATAGACTGAACCTCGGTGCCGTTTTCACCAGTTCCATGAAAAACGCGATCGCACTTTTCGTCATTTTTGGCCTTTGCTCTGCGCCAGTGCTCGCTGCCGGCAAGAAGGTGCAGTGCTGGATCGACGAAGACGGTCGGCGCGCCTGCGGCGATGTTGTGCCGCCGCGATTCGCCGACAAGGAGCGGGAGATCATGAACAATCAGGGCGTGCTGGTGGACACCAAGCCGCGCGCCCCGACGGACGAGGAGGTCAAGGCCGCCGAAGAAGCGCGCAAGCGCGCAGCGGAGGAGGAGCGGCAGGCGCAGCGCCAGCACGCTTATGACCGCTATCTGCTGGAAAGCTTCCAGAGCACGCGGGACCTCGAGGACACACGCGACGCCCGCGTGAAGGCGCTGGACATGCGGATCGAGCTGGCAACCAAGGCCATGAACGACGCGCGGACGCAGCTCGACTCGCTGGTCGCCCGCAAGCAGCTCCTGCAGCGGGACAGCAAGCCGATCGACAAGAAGCTCGAAGCCCAGATCCAGGAGTACCGCAAAGCGATCATCGAGAACCCCAAGGCGCTCGAGCAGCTGCACGTGCAGCGGGAAAAGCTTCTTGCCCAGTTCGAAAACGATCTCGCGCGCCTCAGGGAATTGCGGCACGAGACGACCGCCGCCCAGCCCTGATGGTCCCGCCTCGCTGATGACCCCGGCCCGCGGCAGTCTCACCGTCGGCCGCGTGGATATCGCCGCCTACCTGATCACGGCGGTGGCGCTGCTGATGGTGCTCAAGCTGCACCTGCTGCTGGCGCTGCTGACGGGCCTGCTGGTGTTCGAATCGGTGCACCTGCTGGCGCCGCTGATCACCGCGCGGCTGCTCAGCGGCAGCCGGGCCAAGCTGCTGGCGGTGTTCCTGCTGACCTCGTTCATCGTCGGCCTGATCTCGCTGGCGATCCTGGGCGTGATCAGCTTCTTCCGCGCCGGCGGGCTAACCGCGCTGCTGCAGAAGCTCGCAGAGATCGTCGAGGGATCCAAGGACGTGCTGCCTGTGTGGATCACCGCGTACATGCCCGACAGCACCGAGGAGTTCCGCCTGGTGCTCGTGCAGTGGCTGCGCCAGCACGCCGGCACCCTGCAGGTCGCCGGCACCGAGATCGGCCGCGGCATCGCCTACGTGCTCATCGCCATGATCATCGGCGCGCTGCTGTCGCTGCACGAAGCCGCGCCGCGGCGTGAGCGGCGGCCGCTGGGACACGCGCTGAGCGAGCGCGCCGGCAGGCTGTCGCAGGCGTTCCGTCGCGTCGTGCTGGCGCAGGGTTGGATCTCGGCGGTCAACACCTCGATGACCTGGCTGTACCTTGCCGTTGCGCTGCCCATCGCCGGCGTCGACCTGCCGTTGGTCAAGACGCTGGTCATCACGACCTTCGTCGTCGGCCTCATGCCGATCATCGGCAACCTGATATCCAACACCGCCATCGTCATCGTCAGCCTGTCGTACTCGCCCTACGTGGCCGTCATATCGCTGATCTACCTGGTCGTGATTCACAAGCTCGAGTACTTCCTGAACGCGCGGATCATCGGCAGCCGCATCCACGCGCAGGCATGGGAGCTGCTGATCGCGATGCTGGTGATGGAGGCCGCGTTCGGCATCGCCGGCCTGGTGGCGGCGCCGATCTACTACGCCTACCTGAAGGACGAGCTGGCGGCGAAGGGCTTGGTTTAACCGCGGATCAGCGTGCCGATGCCCTGATCGGTGAACAGCTCCAGCAGCACCGAGTGGGTGATGCGGCCGTCGATGATGTGCGCGGACTTCACGCCGGAGTTCACCGCGTCCAGCGCGCACCGGATCTTCGGCAGCATCCCGCCGGAGATGGTGCCGTCGGCGATCAGGCCCTCGACCTGGGGGACGGTAAGGCCCGTCAGCACGCCGCCCTGCTTGTCGAGCACGCCCTGGGTATTGGTCAGCAGGATCAGCTTCTCGGCCGACAGCACCGAGGCGAGCTTGCCGGCGACGAGGTCGGCGTTGATGTTGTAGGCCTCGCCGTGTTCGCCGACGCCGACGGGGGCGATGACCGGAATGAAGCCGCCGTTCTCCAGGTGCGCGACCACGCGCGGGTCGATCTGCTCGACCTCGCCCACCTGGCCGATGTCCTCGCCCTTGACCGTCATCTTGCGCGCGCGGATCAGGCCACCGTCCTTGCCGGTAAGTCCCACCGCGCGGCCGCCCTGGTGGTTGAGCGCGGAGACGATCGACTTATTGACCAGGCCGCCGAGCATCATCTCGACGACGTCCATGGTCTCTTCGTCGGTGACGCGCATGCCTTCGACGAAGCGCGAGGTCTTCCCGAGCTTTTCCAGGTGCTCGCCGATCTGCGGTCCGCCGCCGTGCACGACTACCGGGTTCATGCCGACGAGCTTCATCAGCACGACGTCGCGCGCGAAGGATGCCAGGGTGCTGTCGTCCTTCATGGCGTTGCCGCCGTACTTGACGACCACGGTCTTGCCGCCGAAGCGGCGGATGTAGGGCAGCGCCTCGGTCAGGACGCGCGCGATGTTCTGCGCGTTGGAAAGATCGATGGGCACTACTGTTTCCCGGTGCTGCCGAATCCGCCGCCGCCGCGGCTGGTGGCATGGAATTCCTCGACCGTCTCGAACTGGCAGCGCAGCACCGGCACGAACACCAGCTGTGCGACGCGCTCGCCGGGGTTGATCGTGAACGCCGTCTGCCCGCGGTTCCAGCAGGACACCATCAGCTCGCCCTGGTAATCCGAATCGATCAGCCCGACCAGATTGCCGAGCACGATGCCGTGCTTGTGGCCCAGGCCCGAGCGCGGCAGGATCACCGCGGCCACATGCGGGTCGGCGATGTAGATCGCAAGACCGGTCTTGATCAGCGTGGTGGCGCCGGGCTTGAGCTCGAAGGGCGCGTCGAGCACCGCCCGCAGGTCCAGGCCCGCCGAGCCTTCGGTGGCGTAGGCCGGCAGCGGGACGTCCTTCCCGATCCGCGGATCGAGGATCTTGAGCTGGATCTGCTTCATCGGCTGGCGGTGCGATAACGCTCGGCGATCACCTGCGCCAGGTCACGCGCCAGATCGGCCTTGGAGGCTTGGGGCAGCTCGCGCTCGCCGTCGGTCCAGAACAGGTGCAGTGCATTGTCCTCGCGATCGAACGCCCGACCGTTGCCCACCCAGTTGGCCGCGACCAGGTCCAGCTTCTTGTCCTTGAGCTTCTGGCGCGCGTGCTCGGCCAGCTTCTCGGTCTCGGCTGCGAAGCCGACGATGAAGAGCTGCGGATGGGCGGAGCGTACCGCGGACAGGATGTCGGTGGTGCGCTCCAGCTCGATCGCCAGCGCGGACTCTTTTTTCTTGAGCTTCTGCGCCGCGTTCACGGCTGGACGATAGTCGGCGACCGCCGCAGTCCCGACGAAGATCTGCGCCGACCTGGCGGCGTCGGAAGCCGCGGCCAGCATCTCCTCGGCGGTCTCCACGTCGATCCGTTTTACGCCAGAGGGGGTCGCCAGGGTCACCGGCCCGCTGATCAGCGTGACTTCGGCGCCCTGCGCAACCAGCGCCTGCGCCAGCGCAAAGCCCTGCTTGCCCGACGAGCGGTTGGTGATGACGCGCACCGGATCGATCGGCTCGCGCGTCGGCCCGGCAGTGACTACCGCGCGCACGCCGCTGAGCGCGCCCTGGCGCAGCTCGCCGATGACGGCGTCACGGATCTGCAGCGGCTCCCACATGCGTCCTTCGCCGGTCTCGCCGCAGGCCTGCGAGCCGGAGCCGGGGCCGAGGACGTGGATGCCGCGGCTGCGCAGTTTGCCGACGTTCTCCTGCGTGGCCGGGTTGCTCCACATCAGGCGGTTCATCGCCGGCACCACGAAGATCGGCCGGTCGGTGGCCAGGCACAGCGTCGTCAGCAGATCGTCGGCCGAGCCACGCGCGAGGCGCTCGATGAAATTCGCCGATGCCGGCGCGACGAGGATGGCGTCGGCCCAGCGCGCCAGCTCGATGTGGCCCATCGCCGCTTCGGCCTGCGCGTCGAACAGCTCGGTGCGCACCGGCTTGCCGGAGAGGGCCTGGAACGTCAGCGGCGCGACGAACTCGCGCGCCGAGGGCGTCATCACCACCTGGACCTCGGCGCCTGCCTCGATCAGGCGGCGCGTCAGGTCCGCGGCCTTGTACGCGGCGATACCGCCGGTGACGCCGAGCAGCAGGCGGCGCGCCGACAGCGGAACCGATTCTGGCAGGGCGGGGTGGGCGACCATCGGCGCAATGATAGGGCTTGGACCAAAACGCCGCAGTTGGTGCTAAGTTTGCCGCCAGCGCAGTCCAACCAAGAGGTGGGCCATGTCGTGGATCCTGCTGGGCATCATCGTCGCGTTCATCGCGTTCATCATCTCGATCTACAACGGCTTGGTGACGTCCCGCAATGGCTACAAGAATGCCTTTGCCCAGATCGACGTCCAGCTGCAGCGGCGGCACGACCTGATCCCGAACCTGGTCGAGACGGTGAAGGGCTACATCAAGCACGAGCGCGAAACGCTCGAAGCGGTGATCGCCGCGCGCAACACCGCGGTGACGAGCCTGAAGACTGCGGCCGCAAGCCCGGGCGATCCGGGAGCGATGAAGCAGCTGACCAGCGCCGAGGGGATGCTGACCGGCGCGCTCGGCCGGCTGATGGCCGTCGCCGAGGCCTACCCGGACCTGAAGGCCAACCAGAACATGATGCAGCTGTCGGAGGAGCTCGCCTCGACCGAGAACCGCGTGGCCTTCGCCCGCCAGGCGTTCAACGACAGCGTCATGGGCTACAACAACAAGCGCGAAGTGTTCCCGAACAACATCATCGCCGGCGCGTTCGGATTCAACGCCGCGCAGCAGCTGGAGCTGGAGACGCCGCAGGCGCGGCAGGCGCCGAAGGTGAGCTTCACCTGATCGGTCGCCCCGGACGGGGCATCGGACGGTGAACTTCTTCGAGAGCCAGGCGCAGGCGCGATCCTCCTCGCGCCGCTTCGTCGTGCTGTTCCTGCTGGCCGTGGCGGCGATCGTCGGCGCGATCGACTTCGTGGTGGTGCTGGCGTTCGGCTACGCCGACGCGCAGCACCTGACCATGGAGGAGCTGCGGGCGCGCGACTATTCGAGCGTGATCGTTATCACCTCGGCGATCACCCTGGCCGTGATCTTCGTCGCCAGCATGGTGCGAAGCGCCCAGCTGCGCGGCGGCGGTGGCGTCGTCGCTCGCGCGGCCGGCGGCACGCTGATCTCGCCGGACACGATGAATCCGCGGTATCGCCGGCTGCGCAACGTCGTGGAGGAGATTGCCATCGCCTCCGGCGTGCCGGTGCCGGAGATCTACGTGCTCGAGCAGGAGTCCGCGATCAACGCGTTTGCCGCCGGCTACACGCCGGCGAACGCGGCAGTGGCGGTGACGCGCGGAGCGTTGGAGAAGCTCAACCGCGACGAGCTGCAGGGCGTCATCGCCCACGAGTTCAGCCACATCCTGAACGGCGACATGCGTCTCAACATCCGCCTGATGGGCCTGGTGTTCGGCATCCTGGTGCTGCACATCGTCGGCAGGGAAGTGCTGAACATGGTCGGCCGCGGGCGCACGAGCTCCAAGAAGGGAGACCCGACGGCTGCGATCGTGATCGTGGCGCTGGCGGTGATGATCCTCGGCTGGATCGGCGTGTTCCTGGGCCGCGTGATCAAGGCTGCCGTGTCGCGCAGCCGGGAGTCGCTGGCGGACGCGTCCGCCGTTCAGTTCACCCGCCAGACCAAAGGCATCGCCGGCGCCCTGAAGAAAATTGCCGGCATCGACGAAGGCTCGAAGCTCAAGGCCAACGCCGAGGAGGTCTCGCACATGCTGTTCGGCGACGGCATCGGCTTCTCCTCGCTGCTGGCGACGCATCCGCCGATAGAGCAGCGCATCAAGGCGCTCGAGCCCTCGTTCAGCCTGCGTCAGATCGAAGGCAAGCGTGCCGAATGGAACAGCCCCTCGTTCAGCGTCGAGGACGACGTCGGAACGACCATGCAGGGCTTCGATGCCCCGGCGCGCCTGGCCGTCGCGGGTTCCGACCTGCACGTGGGGCAGCCCGCCTCGGCGGATTTCCTGCGCGCTGAAGGGCTACATCAGTCGTTGGCGGAGGATCTTCTGAAGGCCGCGCGTGGCGAGCAGTCTGCTGCGCTGCTGATGGGCCTGCTGGTTCATCTGGATGGCGCGAGCGGTGGCCGGCAGCTCGCCGGGATCGAGTCCGCGCACGGCGCGGCCACGCGCGAGCAGGTCGAGCAGCTCTGTCGCCGCACGCAGAGCCTGCACCCGGCGCAGCGTCTGCCACTGGCATCGATTGCGCTGCCGGCGCTGCGTCAGTGGCCGCGAGATCGGTTGCTGACGCTGACGAAGACGATCACGTTCCTGATCCACGCGGATGGCCAGGTGGGCGTGTTCGAGTATTGCCTGTCGCGGCTGCTGCGCGATCAGCTGGAGGAAGTGCTCCAGCCGCAGGCGGCGAGGATGTTCGGCAGCAGGACGATCCCGCAATGCCGGCGCTCGGTGCAGGTTCTCCTCACGGTGCTGGCCCAGCAGGGACATGCCGACGGCAGCGCCGCGCGCGCGGCGTATCTGGCGGGGCTGGACGTCGTCCTGCCGCGCGACGCTTTGCCGTTCCAGCCGATCGAGGACTGGGTGGCGGCGCTCGACGCCGCGCTGGCCGAGCTCGACGAGCTCAAGCCGCAAGCGACGGGGCCCCTCGTCGAAGCGATGCTGAAAGTCCTCAATCACGATGGCAGCGTCACCGTGGCTGAAGCAGAACTGCTGCGCGTCGTGTGCGCCACGCTGCACTGTCCCCTGCCGCCGCTGCTCGGAAGCCAGACGGCCTGACCGCTGTCCGTTCGGGCAGTCATCGCCCGGTCGCCGAGGCGATAGGTTGTCCGCATGACGAGCAATCACTTGCCAATCCGCGACTGGCCGGCCGACGAACGTCCGCGCGAGAAGCTCCTCTCGAATGGCGCGCAGGCGCTGTCGGACGCCGAGTTGCTGGCGATCTTCCTGCGGACCGGCGTCAAGGGTAAAAGCGCGGTCGACCTGGCGCGGGACCTGCTCAAGCGCTTCGACGGGCTGCGGCCGCTGCTCAAGGCGCCGAGCGAGGAGTTCTGCGAAGCAAAGGGTCTGGGCGCCGCCAAGTTCGCGCAGCTGCAGGCCGTGCTGGAGATGGCCAGACGGCATCTGCACGCGCAGATCGAGCGGCGCGACGTGCTCCAGGACCCGCAGGCAACCCGTCGCTACCTGATGGCGCAGATGCGCGACCTGCCGCACGAGGTGTTCGCGGCCCTGTTCCTGGACAACCAGCACCGGGTGATCCGGTTCTCGCCGCTTGCCAGCGGCACCCTCGACGGCGCTGCGGTCTATCCCCGCGAGGTGGTCAAGGCGGCGCTCAAGCACGGCGCCGCGGCCGTCATCTTTGCCCACAACCATCCCAGCGGCGTAGCCGAGCCTTCCGCCGCCGACCGCAACCTCACCGAGCGGCTCAAGGGCGCCCTGGCTCTGGTCGACATCCGGGTCCTGGACCACTTCGTCATCGGCGAGGGCGCCCCCGTTTCTTTTGCGGAACGCGGCTGGATTTGATATCGTTCGCGTCCTTTTTTTGGGCCGGGCGGCTTCCAACCCCCCGGATTCTCGAGGTTCAAACCATGTCCAGAGTCTGTCAGGTCACCGGCAAGGGGCCGATGGTCGGGCACAACGTGTCGCATGCGAACAACAAGACGCATCGACGCTTCCTGCCCAACCTGCATCCGCACCGCTTCTGGGTCGAGGCCGAGAAGCGCTTCGTCACCCTGCGCGTGTCCAACCACGGCCTGCGCATCATCGACAAGAAAGGCATCGATGCCGTGCTGGTCGACGTCCGCGCTCGCGGCCTGAAAGTCTAAGGAGCACCGACATGGCCAAGAAAGACGTCGAGAAGATCCGCCTGGTGTCCACCGCCGACACCGGCTACTTCTACACGACCACCAAGAACCGCAAGAGCACGCCCGACAAGTTCGAGTTCAAGAAATACGATCCGGTCGTGCGCAAGCATGTGGTGTTCAAGGAAGCCAAGATCAAGTGACCATCGCCTAGCGACGGTCATCCCCGCGCAGCGGGGATCCAGTTCAGGAAAAGCCCGCAGAACTGCGGGCTTTTTCGTTTATCCGGCCGCACAAGAAGTCTAAACTCCGCGCCATGGCCGAGGCCGCCGTGTCACCCCGTCCGCATCACCACCACCTGGAGCATTCCCGGGCGCAGGTGATCGACCTCTTGTCCCGGCAGGCGCTGGAGCGCGAGCTGTTGTCGCGTACCGAGAACCGCAAGCAGGACGTGGTCTCGCAGCTGGTGGCGCGACAGCAGCAGACGGCGCTGGAGCAGCGGCTGTCGCACTTCCATCCCGCGGACATCGCCTTCGTTCTGGAAAGCCTTACGCCCGAGGCGCGGGAAATGGCCTGGCCGCTGGTGCGTCCCGAGCGGCGCGGCGCGGTGCTGCTGGAGACCGCCTATGCCGTCCGCCGGGCGCTGATCGGCGGCATGTCGCCCGCCGACATCGCCACGGTTGTGCGGTCGCTCGATCCGAGCCACATCGCGGACCTGATCGCCGACTTGCCGGACGCGGAGCGTCACGAAGTGCTGCAGCTGCTGGATCGCACCGACCAGGCGGAAGTGCGCTCGGTGCTGTCATTCCCGGAAGGCACGGTGGGATCGGCGATGGAGCTCGACTTCGTGGCGGTCCGCGACGATACGTCCCTGGAAGCGGTGCATCGGCTCCTGCGCCGGCGCAAGCATCTGCCGCCCCACACCAATCAGCTGTTCGTCGTCGATCGCGAAGAGCTGCTGCTCGGCCTGCTGCCGGTGTCCAAGCTGTTGCTGGAGGAGCCGGAGGCGATGGTGGGCGACGTCATGACCCGCGAGCCGATCTTCTTCTACACCGACGATCCCTTGAAGAATGCCGTCGACGCGTTCGAGAAGTACGACTGGATCTCGGCGCCCGTGGTGAATCTGCATCGCCAGCTGGTCGGTCGCCTGGTGGTCGACACGGTGCTGGACGAGCTGCAGCAGCGCGCGGCCAGCGACACGCTGCGCCAGGCCGGCCTCTCCGAGGACGAGGACCTCTTCGCCCCGGCTGCGCAGGCGGCTCGCAACCGCTGGCCGTGGCTGGCGCTCAACCTGTGCACCGCTTTCGTCGCCTCGCGGGTGATCGGAGCGTTCGAGCCGGTCATCGCGCAGCTGGTGGCCCTGGCCGCGTTGATGCCCATAGTGGCGTCGATCGGCGGCAATACCGGCACGCAGACGATGGCGCTGATGATCCGCGGACTGGCGTTGAATCAGCTCGGGTCCACGCAGCTGCGGCAGATGTTCTTCAAGGAGTGTCGCGTCGCCGTCCTGAACGGCGCGCTGTGGGGAGCGGTGCTCGGCGGGGCCACGCTTCTCATCTATCACGAGCTCAAGCTGTCGTTGGTGATCGCGGTGGCGATGCTGCTGAACCTCGTGGTGGCGGCGACAGCAGGCGTCATGATCCCCCTGACGCTGCACCGTTTCGGCCGCGACCCCGTGATGGGCTCGGGCGTAATGCTGACAGCACTTACCGACAGCGCTGGGTTCTTCATATTCCTCGGCCTTGCCGCGATGTTCCTCGTGTGATGAGCCATCCAGATCCCTTGCAGGTCGACGCGCTGATCCAGGCAGGTCGGCTATTCCACAGCCGCGGCTGGGTTCCGGCGACGGGCGGCAATTTCTCGTTCCGCGCCGGACCGGACACCATCGCCATCACCGCATCGGGATGCCACAAGGGCGAGCTGACGCCCGCCGACGTGATCCTTTGCGATCTGCAGGGGCGTGCGCAGGATCCGGCGCGCCGAAGCTCGGTACGAGACGCTGCTGCACTGTCAGATCTACGGTCGCGTGCCCCAGTGCGGAGCGGTGCTGCATACCCATTCCGTGGCGAACACCATACTGTCGCGGCGCCACCGTGCGGTGAACCTCACGGGTTACGAGTTACTCAAAGTGCTGGAGGGCGTGCGCGACCACGATTCGACGGTCACGATCGCGGTGTTCGACAACGATCAGGACATCGCCCGGCTGGCGGCAACCGTGGACGCGCAGATGCAGGCCGGTCACGCGCGTCACGGCTACCTGATCCGTGGGCATGGGCTGTATGCATGGGGCCAGACCCTGGCGGAGGCGCGCCATCGGGTCGAAGCGCTGGAGTTCATCTTCGAATGCGAACTGAGGAGTACCACACCATGAGCGAGCTCAGAGTCTTTGCGGAGGACAGCCCGGCCAAGGCCGAGGCGACCTACAAGCAGTTCGAGCAGATCCGGGACCAGCTCATCAAGATCGGCGTGCTGTTCGAGCGCTGGCAGGCCTCCAAGGAGCTGGACGAGCATGCGGGACAGGACGAGGTGATCGAGGCTTACCGCAGCCAGATCGATCGGCTCATGCAGCGCTTCGGCTTCAAGAGCGTGGATGTGATCAGCATGGCGGCAGACCACCCGCAAAAAGAGGCCATGCGCGACAAGTTCCTGCACGAGCACACGCACGACGATTTCGAGGTGCGCTTCTTCGTCGACGGCGAAGGCATGTTCTACATCCGCAAGGCGGGCAAGGTGTACGCAACCCTGTGCACTCGCGGCGACTTGATCTCGGTGCCCGCGAACACGACGCACTGGTTCGACATGGGGCCGACGCCGCATCTGAAAGCCATCCGCCTGTTCACCACCCCCGAGGGCTGGGTAGCCAAGTTCACCGGCGACAAGATCGCGGATCGCTTCCCAAGGCTGGATCAGGTGGAGGCGGCGTGAGCGCGTCGGCGACGGCGGCGTGATCAAGGCGATCCTTACCGACATCGAAGGCACGACGACCTCGATCGACTTCGTCCACAAGACGCTGTTCCCCTACGCCCGGCAGCGGCTGCGGTCGTTCGTGTCGCCACGCGCGGCTGAGCCGGAGGTTGCGGCACAACTGCGTGAGGTCGCCGCGATCGAGAAGCGCGCGCTCACGCTAGACGAGACCTTGGCGGTGCTCGAGCGATGGATCGACGAGGACCGCAAAGCGGCTCCGCTCAAGACGCTGCAGGGGATGATCTGGCACCAAGGCTACGCAGCCGGCGAGCTCAAGGGTCACGTCTATGCCGATACGCCGGAGTACCTGAGCCGCTGGCGCAAGGCCGGCATCGAGCTCTACGTCTATTCGTCCGGTTCGGTCGAGGCGCAGAAGCTGATCTTCGGCCACACCGAGCACGGCGATCTGACGACGTTGTTCTCCGGCTATTTCGATACGCGCATCGGCGGCAAGAAGGAGCGCGAGTCCTACGAGAAAATCCGGGAGTCGATCGCGGTCGCAGGCTCGGAGCTCTTGTTCCTGTCCGACATCGGCGAGGAGCTGGACGCCGCAGCCGGCGCCGGGTTGAAGACCTGCCAGTTGTTGCGCGATGAGAAGGACAAGCCAGCGGCTGGTCATACGCATGCGCGGGACTTTTCGGAGGTCGTCGTCGGCTAGACGTTGCCCCGAGACTCGAGGCACCAGTGCCAGGGCTCGTATACGTACCCTTGCGCATTGCCGCGCGGATACGACATCGCAAATCCGAATCGCGCCGCGTGCTTGCCCAGCCAGACGAACGCGTCGGTGTTCTCGAAGGCTTCGTCCAGCGGCGGGCATCCGGCCGTGCCGATGTCGATCGCGCATCCCGTGTGATGCTCGCTATAGCCCGGCGGCGCGTTCACCTTGAGCACATCATCGATGCTGGCGCCGCGCTTGAGCTTTCCGCGAATGAGCTCGGTCTGGAATTCCACGCTGCGAAACGCGGACACCAGAAGCAGCTGCACGCTCTGGCTTGCCGCCGCTGTGCGCATCGCCCTCCACGCTCGGGCGGCGGCAGGCACCAGAAACTTGTCTCGCTGATCGGTGCCAACCCCGACCGGCGCCAGGCGTTTGGCCTGCGCAAACAACACCAGGTTGCGCGACGCAAGTTGCCGCTTGTCGATGCCCAGCTCCGCCACGGCCGCTGCGACTTGCCGGCGGTACGTTGCCGAAATCACGCCTGCCATCAGGCCGCGCTGTTGAGCTTTTGGCGCCAGCCGTAAGCAGGGTCGCCGATGACCACGAAGCCGGGGTTCAGCAGCGATTCTTTCTGGTTGTAGCGCAGCGGCTCCCAGTCGGGGAGCGTGAGGACATGCGCGCCCGCCTGTTCCGCAACGCAGTGGCCGGCGGCGGTGTCCCACTCGGACGTGGGCCCGGTCCGTGGATAGAAGTCGGCCGATCCCTCGGCGACCAGGCAGAACTTCAGCGAGCTGCCGCGACTGACCGCTTCATGCGCAGGCACTCTCGAGAGAAATGCGTCCAGCGCTGCATCGCGATGAGATTTGGTGACGACCAGGCTGGGCGGCTCGTGCGTGGTCCGCGTCCGGATCGGCTCGCGCCGACCCTGTTTCTGTCGGAACGACCCGACTTCATGCGCTGCGAAATAGCTGACTTCGAGTACCGGCGCATGGACCACGCCCATCCGGGGCACGCCGTTGTCGATCAGGGCGATGTTCACGGTGAACTCGCCATTGCGCTTGACGAACTCCTTGGTGCCGTCGAGCGGATCGACCAGCCAGTAGCGGCTCCAGCTGCGCCGTGTCTGGTAGTCAGCGTCTGCGGCTTCCTCGGACAGGATCGGCAATTGCGGTTGCAGGCGGCCCAGCGCATCGACGATGTGGTTGTGGGCCGCCAGGTCTGCCTGCGTCAGCGGCGAGTCATCGTCCTTGCGCGTAACCGCGAAGTCGGAGTTGTAGACATCGAGGATCTTCTCACCAGCCTGGAGGGCAATGGCCAGGATCTCGTCCAGCAGCGTTGCGGTCGTCACCGGAAACATTCCGTGCAAAAGCGGCCGTTATCATAGGACATGGCTGCGCTCGTCAACTGGCAGGCGATCGATCACGTGCTCCTGGACATGGACGGCACGATCCTGGATCTGGCCTTCGACAATCGCTTCTGGCGCGAGCTTCTTCCGCAGCGTTACGCTGCGCTTCACGGCTTGTCCATCAGCCAGGCGCACGAGCAGCTGACACCGCAGTTTCATGCGATGCAGGGCACCCTCGAATGGTACTGCCTGGATTACTGGAGCCAGGTCACCAAGCTCGACGTTGCAGAGCTCAAGCGGGAAGTGCGGCACCAGATCGCGCCGTTGCAGGGCTCCGAGGAGTTCTTGCGCGCCGTGAAGGAAAGCGGTCGAAAGATCTGGCTGGCGACCAACGCCCACGGGCGCAGCTGGCGACTGAAGCTGGAGCAGACCGGCCTCAATGGATGGTTCGACCGCGTCATCTGCGCCCACGACTTTGGCGCGCCCAAGGAAGATGCGCGGTTTTGGCAGCGGGTCGTGGCGACGCACCCGTTCGATCCGGCGCGTGTGCTGTTCGTGGACGACAGTTTGCCTGTGCTGCGCGCTGCGCGCCTCTATGGCCTGGGACAGATCGTGGCGATCCGCACTCCGGACTCTACGCAGCCAAGGCGCGACATCGAGGAATTCGACGCGGTCGATCGCCTGGCAGACCTGCTGCCGGTGGAATGATCGTGCGTGGGTGGCCGGCGAGCGCCGGCCGGCTTACATCTTCTGCTCAGCCGGGTTCGTGGCGTCGCGCAGCGGGGCAAGCACCGGCGTCGGCTTGGGCTGAGGCAAGGCGGTGCTCTCGATCCAGTGGCGCACGCGATTGGCATCCGCGAACCGCGTCAACTTTCCTGCGGAATCGAGGAAGACCATAACCACGTTTCGACCCTGAACGGCTGCCTGCATCACCAGGCAGCGGCCAGCCTCGTTGGTGAAGCCGGTCTTCTGCAGCCCGATCTGCCAGTCCTGCGGCCTGCGCACCAACGCATTGGTGTTGTGAAACTGCAAGCGGCGCTTGCCCGCGTTCACCGTGTACTCCGATTGCGTGGAGTATTCGCGGATAGTGGGATTCTGATAAGCGGCGGAGACCAGCCTTGCAAGGTCCACCGCGCTGGACACGTTCCGCTGCGACAGCCCGGCCGGATCGACGAAGTGTGTGTCGTTCATGCCCAGCACGCGCGCCTTGGCGTTCATGGCGGCGATGAACGCGTCGAGTCCGCCCGGATAGTGACGGCCGAGCGCCGACGCCGCGCGGTTCTCGGACGCCATCAAGGCGAGCATCATCATGTCCTGACGCGGCAGCTTGGTGCCGGGCCGCAGGCGCGAGGAAACGCGCTTCTCGTAGTCGGAATCGGCCGTGGTGATCTCAAGGACCTCGTCCATCGGCTGCGCCGCATCGGATACGACCAGCGCTGTCATCAGCTTGGTCAAGGACGCGATAGGGAGCACGGCGTGCGTGTTCTTCTCGAACAGCACTTCGTTGCTTTCCTGGTCCAGCACCAGGGCAACGCTTGATTTCAACGCCAGCGCGTCGCGCTCGGACTGCAGGCCCATGGTGTGGCCGATCGAAGGGATCGCTGGCACGTAGACGCGGGCATGTCTGCCATGACGCCGGCGCTGCTTCTTGGTCTTGCGAGCCTTGGTCTTGGTGACCCGCTTGGTCGTGCGCGTAGCCGTATGGGCGCGAGCGGCGGGAACGGGCGAGGATGCCGTCGGCTGCGAGGTTGTCGGGGCCGCTGCTGCTACGAGCGGAGCGCCGACGAATCCTGTCGCACAAAGCAGACAAGCAACCCACAGCTTGTTTGCCCTGGGTCGGAAAGAACCCTTACCACGCCTTTTCCTGATGCTCATCCCACACCCGGCTTGAAGCCGAAACCGACTGCACAGAGATGAATATAGCAGGGACGACGCAAGTCCGTGCAAGAACAGGATAAAACTACCCCGACGTCAACGACGCCCGCGGCGGCGATCCCGATCGCCCGGCCGTCGGCCATGGCCCTGCCCGCCCGGGTGGGGGCGACGGCGTCCATGACGTGGCGAGGCGACATAGTCCTTGGGCTTCCATTCATCGGCTTCCTGCAGTATTGGAATGCGCATGCCGATGTAACGTTCAATCTCCGGAAGCGAGTAGACGAAGGTTTCGCAGCACAGCGAGATTGCATCGCCCGATTCCCCCGCCCGGGCCGTCCGGCCGATGCGGTGGACGTAGTCTTCGGCGTCCTGCGGCAAGTCGTAGTTGATGACATGGGTGACGCCGGCGATGTGCAACCCGCGGGCTGCGACGTCCGTGGCCACCAGGATCGGCAGCTTGCCGTCCTTGAAATCCTGCAGCAGCCGCAGTCGCTTGCTTTGGGGGACGTCGCCCGACAGGGTGGCGGCCTCGAAGCCGTTGGCCTTGAGCGCGGTCTCGACGTGCTCCGCACCGATCTTGGTATTGACGAAAACCAGCGTGCGGAACGGGTCATGGTGGCGAAGAATCCCGACGAGCATCGGCAGCTTGTCGTCGTTGGCCACGTGCACCAGGGCCTGCGTCACCTTGTCGGCGGTGACCTGCTCCGGCTCGATGTCGATCTTCTCGGGGCTGTTCATGTGCTCGTAGGCGAGCTCGAGCACGCGATGCGACAGCGTCGCCGAGAACAGAGAATTCAGACGCTCGGCCGGCGGCGGCATCTTGCGCAGCAGATAGCGGATGTCGGCGATGAAGCCCAGATCGAACATGCGGTCGGCTTCGTCGAGCACGACATGCTCGATGTGCTTGAGCGCGTAGACGTGCTGCTTGAAATAGTCGATCAGGCGTCCCGGGGTGCCGATCAGAATGTCGACCCCGGCGGTGATCGCCTGTCGCTGTGCGTCGTATCCGGCGCCGCCGTAGCAGACGGTCATCTTCAGCCCGGTGTCGCAGCCGATGGCTTCGGCATCCTTGAAGATCTGGACGGCGAGTTCCCGCGTGGGGGCCAGCATGAACGCGCGCGGCTGGCCTTCGGGACCCCTGCGGGGCTTGGTCAGCAGGTGATGCATGGTGGCCAGCAAGAACGCAGCAGTCTTGCCGGTGCCAGTCTGCGCCTGGCCGGCCAAATCACGGCCCGCGAGCGAGAGCGGCAGGCATGCCGCCTGGATCGGCGTGCAGTGGCTGTAGCCGAGCTTTTCCAGGCCGGTGAGCAGTTTTGGATGGAGCCCGAGCGACGCAAAGGCGACGTCGGAGAGATGGGACGCTTGCATGGTGTGCAGTATTGTCGCAGTTTGCACGGAGGTTCACAGACCGAGCCCGGATTGCGCCAGAACCGCCGCCGCGTCGAGCTCCACGCGCTTGCATCCGCCGTCAAGATCGTTTCAAATACCTTGCAACTGCTAAGGCGGTGATGGCGTCAGCTCGGCGCCACGATGAAAACCGCGAACGCATTCCCGTCGGTTCTGTCGTAATAACAAACACTGAGCGCGCTTGGTCGTCGTATTGAATGCGCGCGTTCCGCATCCCATTTGAAGGATCGCGCGAGCCAAGCGCATTCCTTTCAGCTGGAGAAACCCATGAGTGAAAACATTTCTCGCGTCACCGACGCCAGCTTCGATCAGGACGTCCTCAAGAGTCAGGTGCCCGTGCTGGTGGACTTCTGGGCGGAATGGTGCGGCCCGTGCCGCATGATCGCGCCCATCCTCGAGCAGGTCGCGGTCGAGACCGCGGGCAAGCTCAAGGTCGTCAAGCTCAACGTCGACGAGAACCCGAAGACGCCGGGGCAGTTCGGCATCCGTGGCATCCCCACACTGATTCTCTTCAAGGGCGGCCAGATCGCCGCCACCCAGGTTGGCGCCGTCGCCAAGGCTCAACTTGCCGCCTTCGTTCAACCGCATCTCCAGAACGCCTGAAGTCCAATGAAATCCCGTCGTCGGCCGCGTCCGCACAACCCCAACTTCTCCGGCGGTCAGCAAGGAGGACATCAGGGGCACCAGGGGCACCAGGGCCATCCAGGTCAGGGCCACCAGGGGCTGCCTGTCGACGACTTCGACGACAACACCGAGGTTGCGGACGAGGAGCCGCAGTTTCAGCCGCCTGTGATGGGCGCCGACGGCGTCATGCTCCCGCCTGAGCCGGTCAAGCTGCTCAACATCACCGACCTCAAGCGCAAGTCCGCCGCAGAACTGCTGGAGATGGCGGAATCCCTCGGCGTGGAGAACGTCTCGCGGGCGCGCAAGCCCGACGTGGTCTTCTCGCTGCTCAAGGCGGCGGCGCGGCGCGGCGAGCAGATCTACGGCGATGGCGTGCTGGAGATCCTGCAAGACGGCTACGGCTTCCTGCGCGGCGCGGACAGCTCCTACGTCGCCGGCCCGGACGACGTGTACGTGTCGCCCTCTCAGATCCGCCGCTTTTCGCTGCGCACGGGCGACACCGTCGCCGGCCGCGTGCGCTCGCCCAAGGACAACGAGCGCTATTTCGCGCTGCTCAAGGTCGACACGATCAACTTCGAGCCGCCCGAGGCGAGCCGCAAGAAGGTCAACTTCGAGAACCTGACGCCGCTGTTCCCGGACGAGCGCTACCAGATGGAGCGCGGCAACGGCTCGACGGAAGACATCACGGCGCGCGTCATCGATCTGGTTGCGCCGTTCGGCAAGGGCCAGCGCGGCCTGATCATCTCGCCGCCGAAAGCCGGCAAGACCATCATGCTGCAGAACGTCGCGCAGTCGCTGATGGCGAATTACCCCGAGGTGTACCTGATGGTCCTGCTCGTCGACGAGCGACCGGAAGAGGTCACCGACATGCAGCGCACGGTGCGCGGCGAAGTGATCGCATCCACCTTTGACGAGCCGGCGACGCGGCACGTGCAGGTCGCCGAGATGGTGATCGAGAAGGCCAAGCGGCTGGTCGAGCACAAGCGCGACGTCGTCATCCTGCTCGACTCCATCACCCGCCTGGCGCGCGCCTACAACACTGTTGCGCCTTCTTCGGGCAAGGTGCTGACCGGCGGCGTCGACGCCAACGCGCTGCAGAAGCCCAAGCGATTCTTCGGCGCCGCGCGAAATATCGAGGAAGGTGGTTCGCTGACGATCATCGCCACCGCGCTGATCGACACCGGCTCGAAGATGGACGAAGTGATTTACGAAGAGTTCAAGGGCACCGGCAACATGGAGATCCACCTGGAGCGGCGCATTTACGAGAAGCGCGTGTTCCCGGCGATCAACATCAACCGCTCCGGCACCCGCAAGGAAGAGCTGATGATGGATCCGGGGGAGCTGCAGAAAGTCTGGATCCTGCGCAAGCTGCTGCACGACATGGACGAGATCGCGGCCATGGAGCTCCTGATCGATCGCATGAAGCAGACGAAGACCAATACGCAGTTCTTCGAGTCGATGAAACGGAACTAGTACTGCCGCTTCAGGTGGGACTCGTCCCTACTTCGCTGCGACTTCTGTCGCGATCCTGACAAGCTCAGACAACGACGCTGGCCCTGCCAGCTTACGCGCCTCGCGCTGAATCTCGCGAACAGCGCCGTTACCCTGCCGCGCGATCGAATCCGCCACTTCCACCTGCGGGTAGATCGTCTCGCGCGCATCGTCGGCCTTTGCCGCCACCGTTTGCGCGATCAGCGCTGCGCCCAGAAATATCGCCGCACCGAGCGCCAGGTTCCGCCAGGCCAGCTTGGGACCCACATTCGAATTCGTGTCCATTTTCTCGCTCCTTGGAAGCCGCCAACCGGGGCTTCGTGCTAGGTTGTGCATGCGGGAGTGACATGCATCGTGGCGCGCAGTGTGAGGTGCAGCTTGGGGTGGCTCAAACGATTTATTTGCACGTGTTGCATGCGAGAAACGCATGCAGAGCGAGGGAACGATGGCTGAGCGCAAGCAACTACCCCCGCTGGACTTGTTACCGGGGTTCGAGGCGGCTGCGCGTCATTTGTCATTCACCAAGGCTGCGACCGAGCTGTTCCTTACGCAGTCGGCCGTCAGCCGGCAGGTGCAGGCGCTCGAAGAGGCCTTGGGCGTTCCCTTGTTCCAACGCCGTCATCGGGCGCTGCTGCTGACCGACGAAGGCCAGCTCCTGCTGCGGGCCGTGGGCTCGATGCTCGATCAGCTGCGCGAGATCACCCGCAAAGTTCGCGGTACTGGAGCGCCAACGCCGCTGAGCGTGACCACGATCGTGTCGTTCGCCTCGCTGTGGCTCATTCCACGGCTTCCGAAGTTTCGCGCCTTGCACCCCGCCGCCGACGTGCGCATCTCCGCCGACAACCAGTTGGTGAACCTCACTCGGGAGCGCATCGACGTGGCGATCCGTTACTGCGCGCCGGACGCAGCACCTGCAGGCGCTGTGAAGCTGTTCGGTGAGGAGGTCATGCCGGTGTGCAGCCCAGCGCTGCTCCGCGACTCGAAGCGCCCGCTACGGTCGCCAGAAGACTTGCGCCACCACGTGCTGCTGCATGACGACTGGAGCCCGGTGCAACCCTGGCTGGAGTGGGCCACGTGGCTGCAGGCGCACGACGTGACTGGCCTCAAGCCTGCCGCCGAAGTCGGTTTCTCGCACTACGACCAGATGATCCAGGCGGCGGTCGACGGTCAGGGAGTCGCGCTCGGACGCTGGCCGCTCCTCTCCGGTTTGATCCGGCGCGGACAGTTGGTGGCGCCGTTCGAACCCAAGCAGCTACGGGGGGAGACGCCGAAGACCACGCGAGCCTTCTTCGTTTTCTGCGAGCCGCGGGCGACGAGCCGCAAAGAGGTTCAGGATTTCGTGGAGTGGCTCATCGCCGAGGCCGGGAGCGACGCTCGCGCACAGCCATCCGAGGCAAGGCCGGACGTCGCCAAGGCGCGCTCAGGCCAGCGGCGCCGGCGCTGACGGCACGCCGAAGATATCGCGGTAACTGGTGTAGACGGATGCGATCACCAGAGGTCCGAAGACCAGCAGACCCAGGCCCAATGGGATCAGGGCCACAATGAGCAAGCCCAGCATGATGAGTCCGTAAAGCAGGAATGGCAGGGCGTTGCGCCAGCACGCGATGAACGACTGCCGCATGGCATCCAGCGGCTGCCAGCCTTCGAAGAGCACCAATGCGGGCGCGAACCACATCGCCATCGCCATCGGTATGGTCAACGCGGTGAACACCAGCAGCCCGAGCACCAGTCCCAGACCGAACTCCAGATCGTGCGGTCCTGCCTTGCCCAGCAGCACAGGCAACAACGAGCCGCCGACGACCATCACCACAATGAGCACGATTCCAATCAGGCCGGCGAGGTAGAGCGCTCCCACCAGGATCAACGGTCCGAGCCGATCGCCCTTGAAGGCTGCGAAGAGATGCTCGACTTTCAGCGTGCCGCCCGAATCCAGACTTCTGCAGCCGAGCATCCAGCCGGCCTGGAATACTGCGCCGACCAGTGAGCACGCCAGCCCACCCAACGGAACGATCTCCGCGACGGCGTAGAGCAATGCCCACAGCAGGAAGGTGCCGATCCAGGGACCCGGCGCTCGCTTGAAAAGCGCAAACGCCTCCGTGATCCAGGCCCAGCCCCGGGACGCGGGAAGCGAGCGGGGAGCGCGCGGGGCAGCAGTGGCATCGTGCATGGATGAGTGTCGTTAGCCTATTTCGCGCTCTATGGCGCGATAGCCGATGTCTCGCCGGTGATGCTCACCCCGCCAATGGATTCGCGCCACTGCCTCATAGGCGCGCCGTTGCGCAGCGCGCACGGTGTCGCCCAGGGCGCAGGCGCAGAGCACGCGCCCGCCGTTCGTCACGACCTTGCCGGTCGGCGGATCGATGGCGCTGCCGGCATGAAACACCTTGACGTCGGCGCCGAAGCCTCGATCGTGGCCGACAATGACGTCGCCCTTGCTGATCGTTCCCGGATAGCCTCCAGCGGCCATCACCACGCCCAGCGCGGGGCGCGGATCCCAGCGCGTCTGCGCGTCCTGTAGACGAGCCTCCACAGCAAGCTCGAGCAGTTCCCGCAGGTCGGACTGCAAGCGCATCATCAGGGGCTGCGTTTCAGGATCGCCCAGCCGACAATTGAACTCGAGCACCTTGGATGCGCCGGTCGGGTCGATCATCAGCCCCGCATACAGGAACCCGGTGAAGGCGATGCCATCCCGCTGCAGCCCTTCGAGCGTCGGTTCGATCACGTCTTGCATGATGCGCGCCCGCACGGCCTCATCGACCACGGGAGCTGGCGAGTACGCGCCCATGCCACCGGTATTGGGTCCGGTGTCGCCGTCGCCTACGCGCTTATGGTCCTGCGAGCTCTCCAGCACGACGCAGCGTCCGCCGGACGCCACGACGATGAAGCTTGCTTCCTCGCCCTGCAGAAATTCCTCGATCACGACACGCCGACCAGCGCTGCCGAGCGCGTTCCCGCTCAGCATGTCCCGCGCAGCCGCCAGCGCCTCGGCCACATTCTGCGCGACCACCACCCCTTTGCCCGCGGCCAGCCCATCGGCTTTCACCACCACCGGGGCACCGAATCGCTGGATGCAGGCTTCCGCAGCCTCGTAGTCCGTATGAACCTCGTACGCGGCTGTCGGGATTCGGTGCCGCGCGAGAAATTCCTTGGCAAAGGCTTTGGACGACTCAAGCTGCGCTGCGGCTTTGGTCGGACCGAAGATGCGCAGCCCGGCGGCCGTGAACGCATCGACGATACCGGCGGCCAGTGGCGCCTCGGGGCCGACGACGGTCAGCGCAACGCCTTCGTCCTTGGCCAGCTGCAGCAGGCTGGAGATCTCCTCGGCGGGAATCGCCACGTTCCGGACCTTGGGCTCCAGAGCGGTTCCGGCATTTCCCGGCGCAACCAGCACCTGCTCGACGCCCTTTGACTGCGCCAGTCTCCAAGCCAGCGCGTGCTCGCGCCCACCGCTGCCGACGACGAGGATCTTCGACGATTGCGTCATGTCGCCCCCGGAAAAAGGCGCATAGCTTAAGCCACGTCCCCGCGCAGCTCGCGCACCTTGGCCTCCAGCGTGATGGCCGACGCCTGATCCGCGGGAACGGACGGCGCGATCACCAGCGCGATGCGCGACCAGAATCTGCGCGGCATGCGCATGCGCTTGAGATAGCCGTCGCGACGCGAGAACACGCTGCCCCACAGGCCGGTGAGCGCCATCGGTATCACCGGCACCGGCGAGCGCTGCAGGATCCGCTCGATGCCCGGCCGGAACGGCTGGATCTCGCCGTCCTGGGTGATGCCGCCCTCCGGGAAGATCCCAACGAGCTCGCCCTGACTGAGCGCCTCCGCGACTTCGTCGAAGGCCTTCTTCATCAATATTTCGTCTTCCTTGGCCCCCGCGATCGGAATGGCCTTGGCGGTGCGGAAGATGAAATTGAGCCCCGGGATCTTGAAGATCTTGTGATACATGACGAAGCGCACCGGGCGGCGAATGGTGCCGCCGACGATCAGAGCATCCACGAAGCTCACGTGATTGCAGGCGATGATCGCGGGCCCTTCGTCGGGGATGTTCTCCAGCCCGACGGTGCGGATGCGGTAGAGCGTGTTGATCAGCAGCCACACCAGGAACCGCATCAGGAACTCTGGCACCAGCGAATAGATGAAGACCGCGACGGCAGCGTTCATCAGGGCCGTGGTCAGCAGCAGCTCCGGGATCGAGAGGCCGGCGTCGAAGAGGACGATGGCGAGGACGGCCGACGCCACCATGAACAACGCGTTGAGGATGTTGTTGCCCGCGATGATGCGGGACCGATGCGTCGGCTCCGAGCGCGTCTGGATCAGTGCGTAGAGCGGAACGATGAAGAAGCCGGCGAAGAGCCCGATCAGACCCAGGTCCCACAGTACGCGGTGGCTGCTCGCCTGGCCCAGGAATGCAGAGACCGACAGGTTCACCGTCGTCGCCGCGTGTGGATTCGCGAAGTAAAGGTCGATCCCGAACAGCGTGAGTCCAATGGAGCCCAGCGGAACCAGGCCGATTTCAACCTTGTGCCCGGAAAGCCGCTCGCACAGCAAGGATCCCAAGGCGGTGCCCACGCAGAACACCGCCAGCAACAGCGTGAAGACACGCTCGTCACCACCGAGGAACACGCGCGTGTAGTTCGGCAGCTGCGTGATGAACGTCGCGCCGTAGAACCAGAACCACGAAATGCCGAGCACGGACAGGAAGACTGTCCGGTTGCCTCGCATGAAGTTGAAGTTGCGCCAGGTCTCCGTGAGTGGATTCCAGTTGATCCTCAGGTCCGGCGAGGACGCTGCAACTGCTGGAATCGCCCGCGACGCCATGTAACCCGCGATCGCCACGATCAGAACCACCAGGCTGACCAGCTGAGTCCCGTGGCCGAAGCTCATGAGGATGCCGCCCACCATCAGACCCAGGAGGATCGCGAGCGAGGTCGCGGTCTCCACCAGAGCGTTGCCGCCGACGATTTCCTCTGGCTTGAGAATCTGCGGAAGGATCGAGTACTTCACCGGTCCGAACAGCGTCGCCTGGACGCCCAGCAAGAACAGCACCGTGAACAGGAACGGCACGCTCTTGAGCTGCAGGCCAATCGCGGCCAGCAGCGCGATGACGACTTCAAGCAGCTTCACACCACGGATCAGCCGCGACTTCTCGTAGCGCTCTGCGATCTGGCCCGCCGTGGCAGAGAACAGGAAGAAAGGAAGGATGAACAGCACGGCCGCAAGGTTCTGGTAGAAGTCCACCTGCGCTGGCGTCAACGCCATCGCGCCGAAGGTGACCAGCACCCCGAGAGCGTTCTTGAAGACGTTGTCGTTGAACGCCCCGAGCGTCTGCACTCCGAAGAAGGGCGCGAATCGCCGATCCTTCAGCAGCCCGAATTGACTCTTCCCCGCCATCGGTTTGCCCCGGCCGTCGCTTAGAGTTTGAAGACGCGGACCGCGTTCTCGCCGAGGAACGCGCGCTGGCTCGCTTCGTCGAGCTGCAGGGCGGCAAGGTCCTTGAGGCAATCCGCGGGCGCGATCATTGGATAGTTGCTGCCGAACAGGACCTTCCTGGACCCGTGCGTCTTGAGGTAGCCGACGAGCTCGGGCGGATAGCGCCGGCTCGTATACGCCGACGTGTCGATATAGACGTTCGGGTATTTGGTGGCGAGCGAGATCATCTCGCTGACCCACGGCCAGCCGATGTGACCTCCGACGATGGTGAGATCTGGGAAATCGAGCGCCACCTCATCCAGGTACGGAATCGGTCGTCCCGGTTCCGAGGGCATCAGCGGCCCCGTGTGCCCCACCTGCGTGCAGAACGGCACGCCGAGCTCGCAGCATTCCGCGTAGATCGGGTAGTAGCGGCGATCGTTCGGCGGAAGGTTCCAAAGCCATGGGAGCAGGCGTACGCCCTTGAAGCCAAGATCCCTTACGCAGCGGCGCAGCTCGCGCACGGCCGGCATCGGGTGCGCGATGTCGACGGAGCCGATGCCGATGAGTTTATCTGGCGACTGTTTTACGCACGCGGCGACCTCGTCATTGCTGATCAACGCTCCTTGTGGACCGTGCCATGCGGAGACCAGGGCTCGATCGACACCGGCTGCTTCCATAACCTTGAGCGTGAGTTCCAGCGGAATTTCCGTCTTGGGGATGGTGCCGCCGGTCCAGCGCCGCAGGGACTCGAACATTGGCTGCTGCGCGAAGCGCAGCGTCGGATGCTGCACCCAGGCGTCGACGATCATGGGCGCGCCGCTGAGGGAACGCGGCCGAGCCAAGCATTGATGCGCGGATACGCGAGCACACGATCGCGCAGATCGCTGGTGCGGACCAGCTCGTCGATCTGCGCGGCAACGGAGATGTCGGCGATGCTGATCTCCATTCCCGCGAGCGTGGGGCGGCCTTCCAGCAAGACTTCCAGCGCATCGAGCAAGGCGAAGAACTGTGCTTCGACTTCGGCGCGATCCTGGCGCGCCAGACCCTGCTCACGCAGCTTGCGCGGGTACCGTCGCTTGAAGATGAATTTGAGAATGGCGCGCTCATATTTCGGCCGGCCCTGGCAGATCAGGTCAAGGCCACGCTCGAGTGACACCGGGTCCAGCATGCGGAAGTAGATTTCATAGAAGTACAGCGACTGGCCGGCCCAGTCTTCCCAGAACACTGCGGCAGCGAGCGCCTGCGGCTCGGTCGGATAGAGGCGGCGGTCAGGTATCTGCGCGTCGAGGAAGCGGGCGATACGGGCCGAATCCTGGATACGCTCTCCATCCCAGTCCACGACCGGAAGCTTGCCCACTTTGGATAGAGCGCCGGCGCGAGCCGCCAGCAGGCCGTTGTAGTCGATCACCGAGTATTCGACGCCCTTGTGCCGGAGGCATCTTCGCGTCTTGTTGCAGAAGGGGGACATCTCCCACTGATGCAGCACCACCTTGGCCATCAGCGCTCTCCCCGGAGTTTGCGGATTCTATCGTCTCAACCGCGGCGCCAAGCGTGGAATTTCTCAAGCCATCGCAGCGCCGCTTCCGGTTTGTGCGCCTGCTTCCACTGCCCGGCAACGTATTTGTTCATCTCGGCGAGGGTGGGGTAGATGTGGATCGTCCCGAGGATCTTGTTGAGGCCAAGACCGTGGCGCATCGCTAGCACGTACTCGGAAATGATGTCGCCCGCGTGCTCGCCCGCAATGGTCACGCCCAAAATGCGGTCCTTGCCGGGAACGGTCAGCACCTTGATCACGCCGTGTGCCTCGCCGTCAGCGATCGCGCGGTCGAGCTCCTCCAGATTGAAAGTCGACAGTTCGTAGGGGATTTTCTTCTCCTTGGCCTCGAGCTCGTTGAGGCCGACGCGTGCGACTTCGGGCTCGGTGAAGGTCGCCCAGGGGATCACCGAGTAATCCACCTTGAATTTTCCGCCCCGCAGCGGCAACAGCGGACCGAAGAGTGAGTTCACGGCGCAGTACCAGGCCATGTGCGAGGCCGTATGCGTGAATTGATACGGACCCGCAACGTCACCGCAGGCGTAGACGTTGGGAAAGTTGGTCTGCAGGAATTCGTTGACCTCGATGGTCTTGCCCGTCTTGACCCCGAGTTCCTCCAGCCCATAGCCCTTGAGCCGCGCGGCGCGTCCCACGGCGACGAGAATCTGATCGAACGCGACGCGCTCCTCCTTGCCGTCTTTCTCGCAGACGAGATACTTCTGGCCATCCTGCTGCTCCACGCTCTTGGCCTTTGTGCCGACACGCACGTCGATGCCTTCGGCGCGGAACCGTTGCATGACCATATCGGCGATTTCTGCGTCTTCGCGCGGCAAGATGCGCGGAAGCATCTCCACTTGCGTCACCTTCGAGCCCAGGCGCGCAAACGCTTGCGTGAGCTCCGAGCCTATCGGGCCGCCGCCCAGAACCACCAGATGCCTGGGCTGCTCGCGGAGATCCCAGACGGAGTCGGACGTGAGATATCCGTGCTCTTTAAGTCGGGGAATCGGCGGCACGAAAGGTTCAGCGCCGGCAGCGATGACGATGTCGCGAGCGGTCAGCTTCCGGCCTTCCACCACGACGGTCCAGGGATCGACGAGCTTGGCATCGCCCTGGATGATCTCGACGCCCAGCCCGGTATAGCGCTCTATCGAATCATGGGGCTCCACTTGCCCGACGACGCGCCGCACGCGCTGCATGACTTGCGCGAAGTCCACCTCGGCGCGTAGCGACTTGATGCCGAACTCCTCCGAGCGGCGGGCATTGTCGAGCAGCTTGGCCGAACGGATGATCGCCTTCGACGGCACGCAGCCGGTGTTCAGGCAATCCCCGCCCATCTTGTGCTTTTCGATCAGCGTCACCTTGGCCTTCACTGCCGCGGCGATGTACGCCGTGACCAGGCCGGCGCTGCCGGCGCCGATGACGATCAGGTTGCGATCGAATTTTTTTGGCTTGGTGTGGCTCATGTAGACCTTCCTGGATTTGACGGCGTCGGCGACCTTGCGCGCGATCAGCGGAAACAGTCCCAATAGCGCGAAGGCGCCCAGAACACCGGGCGACAAGATGCCGCGGAGCGAAGTCAGCTTGGCCAGCTGTGTGCCGGCATTGACGAAGACAATGGTGCTCGCAAGCATGCCGACCTGGGAAACCCAGTAGAACGTGCGCAGCCGTATCGGCGTGAGCGCCATTGCGATGTTGACCAGGAAGAATGGGAATGCCGGCACTAGGCGCAGGGTCAGCAGGTAGAGCGCCCCGTCGCGCGCGACGCCGTCATTTACCGCTTTGAGCCGATTTGCGTAGCGAGCTTGCACGAGGTCCCGGAGCAGGAAGCGCGCGATCAGGAACGCAAGGGTTGCTCCGATGCTCGACGCAAAAGAGGCTATGACGACGCCCCAGGCGAGGCCGAAGATCGCGCCGGCGGCGACAGTCATCACTGCGGCACCTGGCAGCGATAGCGCGGTAACGCCGACGTAGATTGCGAAGAACGTGAGCGCACTGACGAACGGATGTGCGTCGCGGCTTGCGCTGATCACCGCGTGCTGGGTCCTGAAGTAGTCCAGTGTGAAGTAGCGGCCGAGTCCCAGCGCAAAGAAGGCGACAACCAGCGCCGCCAGCAGCAGCAACGCGACCCACCTGCTTCGTATCAAGCGAGAGCTCCCATCAGGGGATCAGCAGAACCTTGCCGAGGTTGTGGCGACCTTCGATCCAAGCGTGCGCTGCGCCCACCTCGGCAAACGGGTAGATGCGATCGACGTGTGGCCGCAGCCAACCTGCGACGACGCCGCCGAGGATGTGTCTCATCCAGCCGTTGAACAGCGCGTGCTGCTCGTACATGGCGTGGATATTCAATCCGAAGGCCCCGCGATTGCCTGGGATGAGCTTGAGCGGATGGAAGAACGGCGCCGACAGCGCGAGCTTGAGCAGATTGATTTTGGCGCGGAAACCCGCTCCGGTTGCCGCCGACGAGATTCCAAACATGCCGAGCCGTCCGGTGGGCTGCAGAACGCCAAAGCTCTTCTTCCAGCTGTCGCCCCCGATAGGATCGATGACGAGATCGACGCCGCGGCCCCTGGTGATGCGCATCACCTCTTTGGCCCAGTCATCGACGGTGTAGTCGATCGCATGGCTCAGGTCGCGGGACTTCAGGAAGTCGTGCTTGCGCTTGCTCGCGGTTCCGATCGCAACGGCGCCCACATGCCGGGCGATGTCCACCGCCGCCAGGCCCACACCGCCGCCGGCGTTGTGGATCAGCACGGTTTGCTCCTTAGCCAGCCCGCCCATGGCGATGAGCAACCCCCAGGCGGTGATGTAGTTCAGCGGGATGGATGCCGCCGTCTCGAATGACAGCGCTGCAGGTTTTTCCCAGACGTAGCGCGCGTCGCATTTGGCGAGCTCGGCATAGCCACCGAAGTTCGTGAGCGCGAGCACTTCCTTGCCCAACCACTTCTTGGCGGCGCTGCCGGCTTTTTCCACCACACCGGCGACCTCGTATCCCACCACGCAAGGGTAGGCAGGCGCATCCGGATAGATCCCCTGCCTTGCGAGCACGTCGGCGAAGTTGATCCCCGCTGCACGAACGCGGATGCAGACGTCCTGATCACCGAGTGCCGGTTCGGGCGCTTCGCGCAAGTCGAAGGCGTCGGCCCCCCCCGACTTGCGGATAAAGATCGCACGCATGAGCGCTCCCCCGACCGAGGCGCCCAATGCTACATAAAAAAGGCGGCCCGAAGGCCGCCCAAACATGACGAAGCACGGGAGGGATGTGCTTCTTGCGAGGAAGAGAGACGAGCTCTCTTCACGCCTAGAGACCGGGGCCGGCCTTCAAGGTTCCTCTTTGTCGATGGGAGCGAATTTGCCCGCCGTTGAATTTCCTGCCGCTCCGGGGCCGGGCCGGGCTAGCTTCGAAATCGGAAGCATCTTCACCTATGGGCTCGAACGGACGACCCCTGCCTGTTCTGACACCGTTCCATATATGTATGGTGCAGTGCCCACAGCCGCTGGGTAGCGCCGGGCCGATTGCATTGCGGCGCAAAAATTTCCAGACTTGCGCTCTGCCCGAGTCGATGGCGGATGCCGGGAAGGGCAGGTGGGGCTACCTTAAAACTGTGCGCTAAGTCTCTGTGCTTGGACCGAACGCCTCTTGCGCCCTGTTTTAAATGTGCTATCTTCCCTGCCGTCAGGGGGGAGGGGCTACACCAAATCCTTCTCGGGCAGCCCGCTTTTCCGTGGGTCCAAGTCGGTTAACTCTGTTACTTCTTATGGGAGATGTCTCAATGACGCTTGACTTAAATAGGGTGAAAAGCCCTGGCCGGCGTCTTGCCGCTGCACTGATTCTTGCAGTGGCGGGTCTCGGTCTAGCGGGCTGCGGTGACGATGTAAGTGTGTCCTCGTCTGGCGGTAATAATGGTTCCGCCGGAACCGTTCACGCCAATATTTCCGGCGTGATCACGGACACCAATGGCAATCAGCTTGCCGGCGCGCGCATCACGGCGATTGTTAACGCCAAGGCGCTCGGCGGCAAGGCGGCCACCTCGTACACGGTGGAGACGGTTGCGAATGGCCACTTCGTCATTCCCAACGTCCCGGTCGTGAACGTCGTCAACCCGAACGGCGGTTGCACTGCGCCGGCCACGGGTTGCAACGGCACGGTTGCAGGATCGGCGCTGACGATTTCGATCGAAGCCCCGTCCGGCTACCTCGGTGCGACGGCGCACGTCTCGCCCCAGGCGCAAGCCGTCTCTTCGGAGAACGGCGGCCTGATTCAGGGCGGTCAGACGAATCCGCAGCTCGTCTGGTTCGACGGCTTCAACGCCGATGCCGGAACGATCGAGCTGCCAGCGACGATCGGCACCATCACTGGCATTCTGCGTAACGGCGTCACCGGCGCCGCGATCAGCGGCTTCCCGATGCGCCTGACGTTCGAGCAGGTGCAGCTTGACCAGTACGGTCAGGGCAGCAACGACTGCGAAGATGAGCAGGGTGACGCGTCGGAATGCAATGGCGGCACGACGGGTGTCGTCGTCTCCTACGCTTCCGGAGCCGAGCAGCGGATCCTCACGGAAACCGCCGGCACGGGCACGGTCGCAGGTCGCTTCTTCTTCACCAACGTCCCGGCCGACTCTTGCGTGCGCATCTACGCGCCCGGCCTGAACTTCGTCGACGTCAACGGCGGCGCCGGTCAGGATTTCGGCGGCGCAGTTTGCGACGATCAGGACGAAGCGGGTTCGGTCAGCTACATCGCGATCAGCACCAACGACGATTTCGTGCAGCTGAATCGCATCTTTGCGACCAACTCCGAGACCGCCGATACGATCGCGCCTGAAGTAATCGACGTCGGCAACGCCGGCAACGACACCACGGGCACCTGTATTGGTCAGCAGTTTGGCAGCGGCAGCTTCACCAGTGCGCAGGGCAACGTCCTGACGGTCACCTTCAGCGAGCCGATCGTCATCAACGAGGCGCTGCTGAACGGCGCCAACCCTGTCGTCGTGCTGGTCGGCAACCCGCCGAACGTCACGTCGATCGAGGTTGAGTCGATCGCTGCCGGCCCGGATGGTCGCAGCCTGGTCATCACGGTTGCCGACACCGATCCTGACACCCCAGGGGTTCAGGGTCTGCCGTCGGGCACGCAGGTGCTCGTGCAGATTCCGGTCGAAAGCATCACCGACCAGAACGGTAACAACGTCATCGATGGCGCACTCGGCTTCGACGGCATCATCCAGACCGTCAACAACGGCAGCGTCGAGAACCAGGTTCTGGCTCTCTGCTTCAACGTGTTCCAGCCGAACCAGGTTCCTGGGCAGGTTGACGTCGATCAGCTGGGCGACGCCGCTCAAGACGCTGAAGTGGTCAACGCTGATTCGCTGCTGTTCCAGTCCTCGTCCGCGCTTGCAGATTTCGTCCTGACCGACGAAGTCGATGACGCGACGGTCGACGAGAACGGCGATCCCGTGGCCACTCCTGATTTCGCGGGCATCGACCAGATCAACGGTCCCGACCAGCTGGCTGACCCGGCTCCTTCCGCTCCGGATCCTTCCGACGAGCTGACGGCGCTGGCGACGGCGCTGAGTGGTCTTGTTGTCCCGACGGACGAAACCACCGTGATCAACACCACGGCTCGCGTGCACGTCAGCAATGCTGGTGGTGCGCCGTTCCCGGATGGCACGACGGTCGTTATCGCTCTGCAGGATCCGCAAACGCTGCGTGCCAAGGACGTTGGCTTCTGGGTCGTCAACACTGGATCCGGTGATCCGGAAGTCATTGACGTTATCTGCCCGGCAGCCGGTCCTTGCCCGACTCCCGCCAAGGCTCTGCCTCTGCAGGTCAGCAACAACGGCCGTCACTGGTATGTGATCGACCCGAACGGCGCGACCGATTTCGACGTGATCATTGCCGGTGAAGATACGAGCGCCGCGTTCAGCGAGAACGTCTCCGATGGCGATCTCGTGCACGTCATCTCGCGCGACAGCAGCCGTACGCTCATCTCCACAGACGACACCCCTGTTTGGGACAACGTCCGACCCGCCGTATCGCTGCAGCTGCTCGGACTCTCCAACGGCGTCGTCAGCCTGACGGAGTTCGGCGAAGGCGGCACGGTTGTCATCAACAATCCGGCCAACACCGGCACCGTCGTCCTGCCGATCACTCCGCAAATCGCGGACGACATCGATCCGGGCACGGGTTGCGGCACGCCGAACGGCACCGCCACCGGTTACTCCAGCGACGACTTCCACGACGAGACTTATCTCCCGTCTGGTCTTGCCGACGCGGGTATCCCGGATGCGCTGCTGCCGGATAGCAATGGCAACTGCCGCGCCGACACGGATGCGACCGGTATGGCGTTCTTCCTCGGCCCCAACGGCTCCTCGCGCGACAACGTCACGGCAATTGCTGTGACCGAGGAAGTTGAGCTGACCGGGGCGGCGTTCCCGGCTTACACCGGTGATGCGGTTCTGAGCGACTTCGAAGTGCACAACCACACCCCGACCGAAGACTATGTGGTCAACGGCACGGGCGATCGCCGCGATCTCGTCGAATTCAACGTCGATGATGTGTTCGAGCTGCAGGCTGACGCCCGCGCCTCGGACAACCAGAGCATCTCGCTGGCTGGTGCGATCCGCGACACGACGAGCGGTCCGGCGAATGTGGCTGACGATACGGCTCAGGTGCTCCTGCGGGATCGTTTCCCGCCGATGGTCACCCTGGCGTTCTTCGACGGCACCAACATCGTCATCGTGTTCAACGAGCCGGTCATCCTCGACGGCAGCGTGTTCCTGGATACCTGCGGCCAGACGATCAATCTCGACTACGACGCCAACGTCGGAACGGGTCAGATCAGCCTGAACGCGGGCGCCATTGGCAACAACGTGGCGGGAACGGTTGTGACGATCCCCACCGACAACTTCGTCGAGCAGACCGGTGCACAGCCGGGCACGTGCTTCAGCAACGCGCCTGAGTTCCTGTACTCGGAAGCTGCATACGCGAACCTGCCGGCGGGCCTGACGGACCTCGGCACGCTTGCAGATCCGCAGCGCCACGGCTACCTCAGCTACGGCGGCGTGCAGGATACGCAGGGCAACGCGTGGGATTGCGGCCCGGCTGGCGCAGCTTGCGCGGGCGCCACGGGTGCGAACACGGCCAACTTCGACTGGTCGGATGTGGAACTGGGAATTGGTGCGCCGCGCTTTGCGATGGCCGACATCCTGGGTCCGTTCCAGCCGACGGTGTCTGCTGCGCAGTCCAACTTCTCGACCGGTGCCAACGGCGCCATCGCGGGTCAGGCTGTGAACTACAACGTCAGCTTCTCGCATCCGTTCTTCCTGACGGACAGCGCGCCTGGCGAGTCGGGTGACGACTTCTTCGGTGACGATGCTGACGAGGCTCCGTATGGTGACGATGACGGCATCGTCGAGAACGTTGAGCTGGTGGCTTGGGCTTCTGCCAAGTTCCAGTACTTCGACTCGACCTCCGGCACGTTCCTGGCGCCGACGGGTGGTGTGCAGGTCCTGGATAGCAACGGAGACGACGTGCTCGTGGGCGGCAACGACCAAGATGCGCGGACGATCATCCTGAGCTTCATCATGATCAACCCCGTGGCGGCCGACGACCGGATCGAAATGGTTCCGGGCGAAGGCATCACCTCGGCGCTCGACCCGCTGCAGAACGTGCGTCCGTTCGATGAAGGTCCTGGCAACGAGCCGAACTCTGACCCTGGTCAGGCGGTTGGTGACGGTGACAACAACACGAACGAGCTGCAGGAGCTGGCGCCGTATCCGCAGGAGGGCGAAGCGATTTGCCCGCAGGTGGACTTCGGTGGTCCTGAAGAGGACAACTGCTAAAGATTTCACCCATCCCATAAGGATGATTGAGGGGGCCGAAAGGCCCCCTTTCTTTTGTACGCGGGAAAACGTTGAGGTCCGTGCAGTCAGGCGATGAAGCGCGCGTGCGCCTGCTAATCTAGGCGCCTCGCCGCGGCTGAATGTCGATGTCGCGCGACCCCGGGTGAAAACCAACGTGACCGACAACCGAAGCGAGTTGCTGTCGCAGCTCAAGATCGACCGCTCATTGACGCCGCCGACCGAACGCCGGACAGGGCTGTGGCTGGGGCTTGCTGCCGGCGCGGTTCTGCTGGCGGGGGCGTACCTAGTGCTGCGTCCCGAATCCGCGATCGAGGTCCAGGCTGTCGCCGTTACCGCGGCTGGCGGCGGATCCACAAATTCCTCCGTCCTGGATGCCACTGGCTATGTCGTGGCCCGCCGGCAAGCGACGGTCTCTTCGAAAGTCACCGGCAAGGTCACCGCCGTCTACATCGAGGAAGGGAAACGGGTCCAGGAAGGGGAAGTGCTCGCGCGGATCGACGACAGCAATGTGCGCGCTCAGTTGGAGCTTGCGCGAGCGAACCTGGGCGAGGTTAGAGTGCAGCTGGCCGATGCCGAACGGCAGCTCAAAAGAGCGCGTGAGTTGGCAGGAGAGAAGTTGGTAAGCCAGTCTGCCCTGGATACGGCAGGTGCAAATGTTGACGCGTTACGCGCGCGACTGCAGGTGACCCAACGCGGCGTCGACGTGCAACAGCGTCAACTCGAGGACACCGTGGTGCGCGCGCCATTCTCGGGGATTATCACCGTCAAGAACGCGCAGCCCGGAGAGATGATTTCCCCGCTCTCGGCGGGAGGGGCAGGCACCCGCACCGGCATCGGCACCTTGGTCGACATGGACTCCTTAGAGATCGAGGTTGACGTCAACGAGAACTTCATCAACCGCGTGCAGCCCGGCCAGCCGGTGGCGGCGACGCTCAACGCCTATCCGGACTGGAGAATTCCCTGCGAAGTGGTCGCCGTTATCCCGGCGGCAGATCGGAGCAAGGCGACGGTGAAAGTCCGTATCGGTTTCAAGGAGAGGGATCCGAAAATCCTCCCGGACATGGGTGCCCGGGTGAACTTCCTGAGCGAGCAGGCGCCGGCGCAGGCAGCATCAGCCGCACCCGCGATGCGGCTACCCGCGAACGCCGTTCTTGAGGACCAAGGGTCAGCTTTCGTCTTCGTCATCAAGGATGACAAGGTCGAGAGGCGGGCCGTGAAGGTGGGTGCGAAGGATAGCCAAGGCGTCCAGGTGCTCTCCGGCGTGTCTCCGGGAGAACGCGTCGCGAGCGGAGATCTGGCTAGGCTGAGCGATGGCGCAAAGGTGAAAATCGCGCAGTAAGATTGGCGGCTCGCCGCCGGCGTGCGTACCGAACAAAGAGGATGAAATGAGCGAAGCCATCGTCAGCCTGCGCGGCGTCTCCAAAACCTATACGCGCGGCAAGCAGAGCGTCCGGGTCCTTGAGGCGCTCGATCTGGAGATCGCCAAAGGCGACTTCCTCGCATTGATGGGTCCGTCAGGGTCGGGCAAGACCACTTTGCTGAACCTGATCGGCGGACTTGATCACGCTACTACCGGCACGGTGACGGTTGCGGGTGCGCGGCTGGATCAGCTCAACGCGAGCAAGCTCGCCGGGTGGCGCGCGCACAACGTCGGTTTCGTGTTCCAGTTCTATAACCTGTTGCCGGTCCTGTCCGCAGAGCGCAACGTGGAGTTGCCCTTGCTGCTGACCAACCTTGGGGCCGAGCAGCGCAAGAAGCACGTTACAACCGCCCTCACCATCGTCGGCATCGCGGATCGCGCGAAGCACAAGCCGTCCGAGCTCTCGGGCGGTCAGGCACAGCGTGTCGCAATCGCTCGAGCCCTGGTGGCGGATCCGACACTGTTGGTCTGCGACGAGCCGACAGGCGATCTCGATCGCAAGACCGCCGACGAGGTCCTGCACCTGCTCCAGGTCCTGAACAAGGAGCATGGCAAAACCATCGTCATGGTCACGCACGACGCTAAAGCGGCGGAGTACGCGACGCATACGCTTCATCTGGACAAGGGCCGGCTGGTAGAGCAGGCGCGTTTGGGGGCTGCCGCCTAGCGATCGGATCGCCGTGAAGTTCTTCCCGCTGCTCTGGGCAACGCTGTGGCGACGCAAGTCACGCACGATCCTGACGCTGCTGTCGCTGGTCGCTGCCTTTCTGCTGTTGGGTCTGCTACAGGCCGCGAATTCCTTGCTCGGCTTGGGCACCGTCAATCTGAATGCTCCCATCCTGATCACGCAGGCGCGCGTGTCGTTCACCAGCCCGTTGCCGCTACGGATGTTGCCGCAAATCGAATCGATTCCGGGCGTCGATTCGGTCGCGTTCTCGCAGTTCTTCGGGGGAACGTACCAGGATGCGAAGAATTTCTTCCCCCAGTTTGCGACCATCCCGGATCGCTGGATGAAGGTGTTCACCGAGTGTCGACTGCCGCAAGATCAATTCGACGCATGGAAAACATCCCGAACGGCGGCGGTAGCGGGCAGTGATCTGGTGAAGCGTTTTGGATGGAAGATCGGCGATCGCATTCCGCTTGTCTCCCAGATCTGGCCGCAGAAGGATGGCTCGCGCGCATGGGCCTTCGATCTGGTCGGCATCGTCGGCGACGTTACGGCGGACTCGTGCCCGCGCAAGGGCAACATGTACATCCGTTACGACTATTTCGATGAGGCTCGGCAGTATGGCCAGGGCCTGGCCGGCCTGTTCGTGGTGAGGCTCAAGGATCAGAAGCAGTCCGAGGCCATCGCCAGCCAGATCGACGCTATGTTCGAGAACTCGCCGGACGAGACCAAGACTCAGACCGAGCGCGACTTCGCGCTCAACTTCACCCGGCAGATCGGCAATCTGAATCTGATCCTTAATTCCATCCTCGGAGCGGTGTTCTTCACGATCCTGCTCCTGACCGGCAACACGATGGCGCAGGCGGTGCGTGAGCGAATTCCCGAGCTGGCGGTTATGAAGACGATCGGCTTCAGCGATGCGCGCATCCTGGTGCTCGTGCTGGCCGAGGCGCTGCTCATATGTTTCATCGGTGGCATGAGCGGCATGCTGCTGGCCGTGCAGGTGATGAGCATCATGGGCAAGGTCCAGAGCCAGTTCCCGCCGTTCAACGCCGACCTGGGGGTCTGGATCATCGCCCTGACGGCGATGCCCTTGCTGGGATTGATCGTTGGCTTGCCCCCGGCGCTGCGCGCCAAGCGGTTGTCCATTGTCGACGCGCTGGCCGGCCGATGATCAAGACAATCCTGGCCGTTACCCTGATGAACCTGCGGTCGATCCCGAACCGTCTGGGAACGTCGTTGGTGATCGTCGTCGGCATCGCCGGAGTCGTCGGCGTCCTGATCGCGATGCTGTCGATGAGCAAGGGATTCGAAAGAACGCTGAAGGGTACGGGCACCGAATCGCGTGCGCTGATGATCTCGGCGGGCTCGACATCCGAGCTCTCCTCTTATCTGCAGCCGGACGTCATTGCGCTTTTGCGCGCGCTGCCGGGCGTCAAGCGCAGCGCTGAAGGCCGACCGCTCGCGTCGGCCGAGTTGCTCGTCATCACCGAGTTGAAGAAGGGTGAGGGCGCCAACCGCGCCAGCGTGAACGTTGCGCTGCGGGGAGTGGAGCCAGAGGGCCTTGCCATGCGTACGGAAGTGAAGCTGACCGAGGGACGTCTGTTTCAGGCAGGCCTGCACGAAGTCATCGCGGGGCGTTCGGCCACCGAGCAATTCGAGGGCATCAAGGTCGGCGGCAAGCTCAAGTTCAGGGGGTCCGAGTGGACGGTCGTCGGCATCTTCGAATCAGATCGGGACGCACACGAATCCGAGCTCTGGACCGATGCCAACACCGCCCGTAACGCCTTCGGTCGACCCGGCGCCTCGTCGGTCCTAACCCAGCTGGAATCCGCGGCGGCGCTTCAGGCTTTCAAGGACTCCATCACCACCGACCCGCGCTTCCAGCTGGACGTCCAGAGCGAGCGCGCCTATTTCACATCGCAGTCGCAGAACCTCACCACGGCGATCAATATCCTGACGACGGTGATCGCGGGGATCATGGCGTTTGGCGCAATGTTCGGAGCGCTCAACACGATGTATTCGGCAGTGTCGACGCGCCAGGTCGAGATCGCGACGCTTCGCGCCATTGGCTTTCCCGGAACGCCGGTCGTGGTTTCGGTGCTCGCGGAGGCCGTATTGCTCGCCCTCATCGGGGGACTGATTGGTTCGGGGGTCGCCTACGTCCTGTTCAATGGCATGACCGTCTCGACGCTGGGAGGCAGCTTCACCCAGATCGCCTTCAGCTTTGCGGTGACGCCGGCGTTGATCGAGCGCGGCTTGGCATGGGCGGTCGTGATCGGCCTGATCGGAGGCCTTGCGCCGGCGATCCAGGCAGCGCGCCTGCCAGTGGTGGAAGCCCTGCGGGCAGCTTAGGATCGCCACATGAAATTCTTCCCCCTGATCTGGGCGACGCTCTGGCGCCGCAAGCCGCGCACCATACTGACCATGCTGTCCGTGACCGTCGCGTTTCTTCTTTACGCGTTGCTCACTGCTGTGCAGGCGGCTTTCGGCGCCGGCGTCAAGATTGCCGGAGCCGACCGCCTGGTTACCACCGGCCGCTACTCGATCACCGAGATCCTTCCCTACAGCCACTGGCAGCAGGTCAAGACCCTGCCCGGCGTGGACAACGTCACGGTTGCCAACTGGTTCGGCGGCATCTACCAGGATGAGCGCAACTTCTTTCCGCAGTTCGCCGTCGACGGCGAGAGCTACCTCGACATCTATCCCGAGATCGTGCTCCCTGCGGAGCAGCGCAAGGCGTTTCTCGAAACGCGAACGGGCGTGCTGGTTTCGACGACGCTCGCCAAGCGTTTCGGATGGAAACTTGGCGACAAGGTCCCGATCCAGTCCACGATCTGGCCGCTGAAGGGTGGGAGCAATCTGTGGACCTTCGACCTGGTCGGGATCTTCGACACTGCCAAGCCGGAGGATCGGAGCCAGTTCGACATGATGTTGCTGCGCCAGGAATATTTCGACGAAGCGCGCCAGTGGGCCAACGGCACCATTGGCTGGATGGTGGTCAGAGTCAAGGACCCGGGTCAGGCACCGAAAATCGCCAAGGACGTCGATGCCCTGTTCAAGAACTCGCCGCACGAAACACGGACCGAAACGGAGAAAGCCTTCAACCAGAGCTTCGTCAAGCAGCTCGGCGATATCGGCATGATCATCTCTTCGATTCTCGGTGCGGTGTTCTTCACGCTCCTTCTGCTGACAGGGAACACCATGATGCAGAGCGTGCGCGATCGGGTGCCGGAACTGGCGGTTCTCAAGACGATCGGCTTCAGGGATCACACCGTGCTGTTGCTGGTCCTGGCTGAATCGGCTTTCCTGTGCGTCGGCTCCGCGCTGGTCGGAGTTCTGCTGGCGATGCTGCTGCTTCCGGGATTTGCCTCACATATCCCGGGATTCACGGGACTCACGCTAACCGCGGGTGCCTTTGGCGTGGCGCTGGGGATCGCCCTTCTTCTCACGTTGGTCGTGGGAATCATCCCGGCGATGCGGGCGATGCGCCTGGATATCGTCAACGCGCTGTCGGGGCACTGACATGGCCGGCATGCTTCAGCAGATTTCTGCAGTCACCGCGATGAACCTGCGAAATGTCCCGTCGCGATGGGGCGCGTCGCTGGTCGTCGTGGTCGGCATCGGCGGAGTGGTGGGCGTACTGGTTGCGCTGCTGGCGATGGCCGAGGGTTTCCGCGCCACGCTGGCATCCACGGGGCGCGACGATCGCGCCATCATCCTGCGGGGTGGATCCAAGGACGAGCTGGGCTCGGTGATGCTGCGCGACCAGGCCGTGATCGTGTCCAACGCACCGGGTGTGCGCAAGGGTGCCGACGGCAAGCCACTGGCACTCTTCGAGCTCTACATGCTCACCGACCTTGCCAAGCAGGGCGACACGACGCCCAACAACGTGGTGGTTCGCGGCACCAGCCCGGACGTGTTCGCCGTGCGGACCGAAGGCCGCATCGTCGACGGACGGATGTTCAAGGCCGGGCTGCGCGAGGTGATCGCCGGGCGAGGCGCGCAGGGACAATTCGCCAACCTGAAGGTTGGCTCCAAGGTGGAGATCCGCGACGGTTTCTGGGACGTCGTCGGCGTCTTCGAGACAGGGGGCGACGTGCACGAATCGGAGATCTGGGTCGATGCCGACGTTCTGACCGCGGCCGCACGCCGCCAGGCGTTCAACAACGTGACTGTGCAGCTCGATGACGCGGCGACGTTTCCTGCCTTCCGTGATGCGCTCACATCGGATCCGCGCCTGACCGTCAACGTCCAGAAGGAGCCCGAGTATTACGCGTCGCGCTCGTCGCAGCTCAACGAGTTCATCAAGGTCCTGGGCTACTCCGTTGCCGTGATCATGGGCATCGGTGCGATCTTCGGGGCGCTCAACACGATGTACGTCGCGGTCTCGGCGCGCGCGGTGGAGATCGCCACGCTGCGCGCCATCGGCTTCGGCAGCACACCCGTCGTCATCTCGGTCCTGGCGGAGTCCTTGCTCCTCGCGCTCATCGGCGGGACCATCGGCGCAGCCGTGTCGTATGCGATCTTCAATGGTTATTCCGTCGCAACGCTGAACATGCAGACGTTCAGCCAGGTAGCCTTCGCGTTCCGGGTGACGCCACAGCTGCTGCAGCAGGGCTTGATGCTTGCGCTGCTGCTGGGCTTCTTCGGCGGATTGTTCCCTGCGGTTCGCGCCGCGCGGCTGCCGGTGGTCGAGGCGCTGCGCGCCGCCTGACGAGAGTGCCGATGTTGAATGCAGCTCAATTGCGCACGCGCTTCGTCGAAGCGGCGACCGCCAAGTTCGCGTCCCACGTCCCGGACTTCGTGCGCCTTCAGGAGCTGGTGCGTGCCAACGGCGGAACCTTCCTCAACGACCATGGGGCCATCCGCACCGCCGACGCCAAGGTCCGAGATCTGTTCGTGCGCGCCGCCGGCGTGCTCGGACTGCGGCGGGAGCACGGCTACAGCTTCCCGGCCAAGAAGCTCATCTCGTTCGATCTGCAGGTGCCTGGCGAAGATCACCGGCAGTTCAAGATCTTCGTCTCGCAGGTCGATCTGAAGGCTTTCCCGGAGGAGGTCGCCAGGCTGATCCGCGAGGACGAGGCAGCACAGACGGAAGCCGTCGACCATCGGCCGTTCCTGGCGGTCATCGCGCGCGCCGAGCGAGACAACGGCCTTGGCGAGGCCGACGCGACGAGCTTCATCTCGCACTTCGTCGATCGGCTGATGACACGCCCAGGCCCGCCGATGAATCGCGCGACGCTCGAGGCAGTGGCCGCAATTTCCGGCGAAGCTGCGAGCGCGCTCGCGCTCGGTCCTGATTTCAATCACGTGACGATCGACGTGCGATCCGCCGGGTACAAGGGCATCGAGGAAATGGCGGCGGCGATGCGTGAGAATGGCTTTCGCATGCTGCCCGACATCCATGGCGCAGCCGGCACCAAGTTGCGGCAGACGGCGACGATCGCAGCGACCATGGATACGCCGGTCGTCGAAGCGGACGGCTCGATCGGCGTTGCCCAGACCGAGAAGCAGTTCGTCGAGATCATCGAGCGCAATCAGGCGATCGACGCCAACGGGCGGCCGATGCTGCGCAAGGATGGCCAGCCGCTGATCTTCCGCAACTTCCTGTCCGCCAACGCCGAGAAGATCTTCGACGCGGCGTCGACCAAGACGCGGCCGCGGACGTAAGCCGGTCGCCTAGCCCTTCTTCTTCGGGCGCGGCCGACGCTTCGGTCGCTTTTCCTTGTGCGGACCCGGGTGATTCAAGTGCTTCTTCGGCATCCGCTTGGTCGGCGACGGGTGCGATGCTGCTGCCGCGCGGCCGTACACGTCCTCGAAGCGCACGATGTCGTCCTCGCCCAGATAGCCGCCGGACTGCACCTCGATCAGCTCGAGCGACACCTTGCCGGGATTCTCGAGCCGATGGCGCTCGCCGAGCGGGATGTAGGTCGACTGGTCCTCGTGCAAGAGGAAGACGCGCTCGCCGCAAGTCACGCGCGCAGTGCCTTGCACCACTACCCAGTGCTCGGCGCGGTGATGATGCATCTGCAGCGACAGCTTCTGCCCCGGCTTGACCATGATGCGCTTGACCTGGAAGCGCTCGCCCAGCGCGGCAGTCTCGTACCAGCCCCACGGGCGATAGACCCGCGGATGCGAATCGGCCTCCACGCGCTTGGCTGCTTGCAGCTTAGCGACGATCTTTTTCACGTCCTGCGCGCGATCGCGCGTCGTCACGAGCACTGCGTCGGCAGTCTCCACGACGATGTGGTTCTCGACGCCGGCCAGCGCGACCAGCCGTGATCCGGCGTGGACGAGATTGCCGCGCGCGTCTTCCAGGAGCACGTCGCCGCGCGTGGCGTTGCCGTTGGCGTCCTTGGGCTGCGTGTCCAGAAAGCTCCAAGAGCCGACGTCGTCCCAGCCCGCGTCGAGCGGTACCAGGGCCGCCGCGCGAGTCTTCTCCATCACCGCGTAGTCGATGGAGTCGGCGCGCGTGCGCGCGAACGCTTCGGCGTCCAGGCGCACGAAATCCAGATCGCGGCTCGCCTTGGCCAGGGCTTCTTGCGCCGCTTCGTTGGTCGCGCGCTCCAGCCGCGACATCTCGGCGAGCATGGTGTCGGCGCGGAACAGGAACATGCCGGCGTTCCAGCAATATCCGCCCTCCTCAAGGTACCGTTGTGCGGTTTCCTGGTCTGGCTTCTCGACGAAGGCGGCGATTTCGTACGCGCCCGTCGGTTGCCCCTTGCGGGCCTTGCCACCGCTCTCGAGCGGCGCGCCCAGCTTGATGTAACCGAATCCGGTCTCCGGCCGCGTCGGCTTGATGCCGAAGGTGACGATGCGCCCCTCCGCTGCGGCTGCAGAAGCCTTCTCGACCGCTGCCGCGAACGCCGCCTGATCGGGAATGACGTGGTCGGCCGCCATCAGGAAGACCAGCGTCTTCTCGCCGTGCTTCTGCTTGGCGTGCTGGGCGGCTATGGCCGCGACCGGAGCGGTGTTGCGCCCCTGCGGCTCCAGGATGATGGTGGCGCCGGCAATACCCGCTTCGCGCAGCTGCTCGGCGACGATGAAGCGGTGCTGATCTCCGCAGACCGCCAGCGGCGGCAGCGCTCCAGGCAACGCTGCCGCGCGCAGCGCCGTGCCCTGCAGCAGCGTGTTGTTGCCGAGGAGGTTGAGGAATTGCTTGGGATACTGGCTGCGCGACAGCGGCCACAGCCGGGTGCCGGAGCCGCCGGCCATGATCACGGGGAGAAGCATGAATATCGGTCCTTGGAATGTTCTTGTTGGCGAGTCCGCGGGCCCATTGTAGCCAGCGACCATCGGTCGACCTGTCCTTTCCCGGACGCTTCAGGCAAGATGCGCCGCCCTCGTTCCAGCAGGGGGCATTGGCTCAAAAACTTCGGAAAAAAGGCCCTGTCAAGCATCGCGAATCGGCCTCGAAAATATTCGAAGTCGACCCCATATTTCGATGCTGCACTGCACATCCTTTTGATTGCCTCAGCTTAGCCGATCTGTCCACAGCAAGCCCACAGCTTATCTCCCGTTCAAGCACAGCTAAAACACAGCCTGTTGGGGTTGACTGATCCGGCAAACACACTATATTGGGGTTCACCGCTGTCAGTTCCGTTGTCTTTCCGTCACCGTTTCAATCAGCAGTAAAAAAGCCCGGGGGAGCCCATCCATATGCAGACCGATACCCTAGTTGTCCCCACCGAATCCCGCGTTCCCGCCGTCGCGTCGCCCGTTGAGCTGGCTGCAACCGCTCCCGGCGGCGTGCGCGTCATCCGACGTAACGGCAAGGTCACCGCGTTCGACGCCAGCAAGATCCAGATCGCGCTGACCAAGGCGTTCCTGGCCGTCGAAGGCGGCACCCACGCCGAAAGCTCGGCCATGCGCGAGAAGGTCGAGACGCTGACCGTCTCCGTCGTGTCCGCGCTGACCCGGCACCTGTCCGGCGGCGGCACCGTCCATATCGAGGACGTCCAGGACCAGGTCGAGCTCGCGCTGATGCGCGCGGGCGAGCACAAGGTCGCGCGCGACTACGTGCTTTACCGCGAGAAGCGCTCGCAGGAGCGCGCCAAGGCGCGCGCCACCGAGTCCGCCAAGAAGCCCGCGGCCGAAGCCAAGAAGATTCGCGTCAAGCGCGACGACGGCGCGATCGTCGCCCTCAACCAGGCGCGCATCGAGCGCGTCGTTTCCGAAGCCTGCGCCGGCCTGTCCGGCGTGGATTCGGACGAAGTGGTGCAGGCTGCCCTGCGCGATCTCTACGACGAAATCCCCGAGAGCGAGCTGTCGCAGGCGCTCACGCTCGCCGCGCGCGCGCGCATCGAGAAGGAGCCGAATTACACCTACGTCTCTGCACGCCTGCTGCTGGACGCGATGCGCCACGAGGCGCTGAAGTTCCTCGGCGTGGCCGAGAGCCGTCCGACGTTCGAGGAGATGAAGGGCCTCTATCCGGAGTACTTCCGCGAATACATCCATCGCGCCGTCGCGCTGGAGCTGATCGATCCCAAGCTCGCGCTCTACGACCTGGAGAAGCTCGGCAAGGCGCTGCTGTCGGACCGTGACGCCAAGTTCGACTACCTCGGGCTGCAGACCCTCTACGACCGCTACTTCATCCACAGCAACAAGGTGCGCTTCGAGCTGCCGCAGGCGTTCTTCATGCGCGTGGCGATGGGCCTGGCGATCAACGAGGTCGATCGCGAGACGCGCGCCGTCGAGTTCTACACGCTGCTGTCGTCGTTCGACTTCCTGTCCTCGACGCCGACGCTGTTCAACTCCGGGACGCTGCGCCCGCAGCTGTCGAGCTGCTACCTGACGCAGGTGCCGGATGATCTCGACGGCATCTTCGGCGCCATCAAGGACAATGCACTGCTTTCCAAGTATGCCGGCGGCCTGGGCAACGACTGGACGCCGGTGCGGGGCATGGGTGGCTACATCAAGGGCACCAACGGCAAGTCCAACGGCGTCGTGCCGTTCATGAAGGTCGCCAACGACACGGCGGTTGCCGTGAACCAGGGTGGCAAGCGCAAGGGCGCGGTCTGCGGGTACCTCGAGACCTGGCACCGCGACATCGAGGAATTCCTCGAGCTGCGCAAGAACACCGGCGACGATCGCCGCCGCACCCACGACATGAACACGGCGAACTGGGTGCCGGACCTGTTCATGAAGCGGGTGATGGAGGACGGGCAGTGGACGTTGTTCTCGCCGAACGACACGCCGGATCTGCACGACCTGGTCGGTGACGCTTTCGAGAAGCGCTACGCCGAGTACGAAAGGATGTTCGACGAAGGCCGCATCAAGAACAGCAAGCGCATTCCGGCGCTGCAGCTGTGGCGCAAGATGCTTTCGATGTTGTTCGAGACCGGGCATCCCTGGATCACGTTCAAGGACGTCTGCAACCTGCGCTCGCCGCAGCAGCACGTCGGCGTCGTGCACAGCTCCAACCTCTGCACCGAGATCACGCTCAACACCAAGGCCGGGCAGGAGATCGCGGTCTGCAACCTGGGCAGCGTCAACCTCGCCTCGCACATCATTTTGGATAAGGCGGGGTCCGGCAAGCTCGACCTCGCCAAGCTCGAGAAGACCGTCAACACGGCGATGCGCATGCTCGACAACGTCATCGAGTACAACTACTACTCGGTGGCGACCGCGCGCGCGTCCAACCTGCGCCATCGTCCGGTCGGCCTTGGCGTGATGGGCTTCAACGACGCGCTGTATCAGCTGCGCTTGCCCTACGAGAGCGAGAAGGCGATCACCTTCGCCGACAACTCGATGGAGGCGATCAGCTACTACGCCATCAAGGCGTCGAGTGATCTGGCAGAGGAGCGCGGCACCTATCCGTCGTTCAAGGGTTCGCTGTGGTCGCAGGGCATCCTGCCGATCGACTCGATCCAGATCCTGGCCAAGCAGCGCGGCAGCTACCTCAAGCAGGACACCTCGCAGAGCGGAACCTTCGACTGGAACGTGCTGCGCGAGCGCGTCAAGACCGTGGGCATGCGCAACAGCAACACCATGGCCATCGCCCCGACCGCGACGATCGCCAACATCGCTGGTGTATCGCAGTCGATCGAGCCGACGTTCCAGAACCTCTACGTCAAGTCCAACCTCTCGGGCGACTTCACCGTCGTCAACGAGTACCTGGCCAACGACCTGAAGAAGCTCGGGCTGTGGGACGAGGTGATGGTGCATGACCTCAAGCACTTCGACGGCAACCTGCAGAAGATCCACCGCGTGCCGGCGGAGCTCAAGGAAATCTACAAGTGCGCGTTCGAGATCGATGCCAAGCGCCTTGTCGATGCCGGCTCTCGTCGCCAGAAGTGGATCGACCAGGCGCAGTCGCTGAACCTCTACATGGGCCAGCCATCCGGCAAGAAGCTCGATGATCTGTATCGCCACGCCTGGATCAGCGGCCTGAAGACGACGTATTACCTGCGCACGCTCGGGGCCACGCACGCCGAGAAGACGACCATCACCGATACGCGCCTGAACAAGGTCGGATCGGGAGGCGGCGGGCACGACGTCAAGCCCGCGGCTGCGCCGGATGCGCCGAAGGTCTGCTCCATCCTTGACCCGGATTGCGAGGCTTGCCAATAACAGGAGGAACGCCTGTCATGACCGCATCTCACCGAACGTTGAGCCAATTCCTGCAAGGTCTGCCTGCGCAGCCGGTGCACATCGCCGGAATCTCGTTCACGACGCCCGATCCGCTCGAGACCTGCAAGCCGCATCGCGGCGGCGCGGTGTTCGTGTGGACGACGACGCCGGATGGCTCCGGCAACGGCATCGGCAAGGTGGTGTATGCGGGCATGGCGGAAGACGTTTCGAGATGGGATCTGGACCAGCAGCGCGCCCTGGACAGATGGGAACAGCTAGGACGCGCCAAGGCCGAGCTTGCGGTGGCGGTGCATCACCTGCCGCGCGCATCCAAGGCCGAGCTGATGGCGGTCGAGCGGCGCCTGGTGGCGCTGCTCACGCCAGAGCTCAACCAGCGCGCATCGAACGATTCACAGGCCTTCGAGGCCTTTGAGATTTAGGAGACATAGCAATGCTTACCTGGGAAGACACACCAACCCCGACCTCGAATCCCGAGCCGTCCAGCCGTGTCGTGCGCATGCCGACGCCTGCAGAACGACAGGCCAAGGCCGAAGTCGCGCACCCGAGCCCGAGCATCCCGGTGCCGCCGCCGGACGAATTCGAGCTCAAGCCCGTGCAGGGCAAGCCCGAGGCCGGCGCCACCGGCCTCGAGAGCCTGGAGATGGGCGCGCGCCGCATTCAGGTCGACGACAAGAAGATCATCAACTGTCGCGCAGACCTGAACCAGCTGGTGCCGTTCAAGTACGAGTGGGCCTGGAAGAAGTACCTCGACGCCTGCAACAACCACTGGATGCCGCAAGAGATCCAGATGACGGCGGACATCGCGCTCTGGCAGGACCCCAATGGCCTGACCGAAGACGAGCGCACCATCATCAAGCGCAGCCTCGGCTTCTTCTCCACCGCCGACTCGCTGGTCGCCAACAACCTGGTGCTCGCGGTCTACAAGCACCTGACCAATCCCGAGTGCCGGCAGTACCTGCTGCGCCAGGCCTTCGAGGAGGCGATCCACACGCACGCCTACCAGTACTGCATTCAGAGCCTGGGTCTGGACGAGGCGGAAGTGTTCAACATGTATCGCGAGATTCCCTCGATCCACGACAAGGCCGCGTGGAGCCTGCCGTTCACGCAGTCGCTGGCCGATCAGGACTTCCACACCGGCACGCCCGAGGGCGATCAGCGCTTCCTGCGCGACATGATCGCCTTCTACGTCGTGTTTGAAGGCATCTTCTTCTACGTCGGCTTCGTGCAGCTGCTCTCGTTCGGACGCCGCAACAAGATGGTCGGCGTGACCGAGCAGATCCAGTACATCATGCGTGACGAAGCGATGCACATGAACTTCGGCATCGACGTGATCAACCAGATCAAGATCGAGAACCCGCACCTGTGGACCGCCGAGTTCCAGGAGCAGGCGCTGAACATGATCCGCGAGGCCACCGAGCTCGAGATCAAGTACGCGCACGACACCATGCCGCGCGGCGTGCTGGGCCTCAACGCCAGCATGTTCAACGAGTACATGAAGTTCATCGCCAACCGCCGCTGCAGCCAGATTGGCCTCAAGCAGCTCTATCCCGGCGCGGAGAACCCGTTCCCGTGGATGAGCGAGGTGATGGACCTGAAGAAGGAGAAAAACTTCTTCGAGACCCGCGTCACCGAGTACCAGACGGGCGGGGCGTTGAGCTGGGATTGAGTTGGTGTCTAGGGTAGAAGACGGGCCGCGTTATCGCGGCCCTTTGTTTTTTGAACGGTGAAAAAATGGAATGGAAGAACGCGGCTCAGATTCAGCATCAGAACGAGACTCTTTACGATATTCCAGGCCGGTGGATCCACCTACATCACTACGAAGCGTTAAACATTCTCTTTCGAATCGAGAATTCACTTCGTATTTTTGTTTACACCGTTCTGAAGAATGAAAACCTTGATCAGTGGAGTTCAGTCCAGATTTCAGTGGCAACAGGTGGCAAGGAGTCTATTGGCAACATCGCTAAAAAGCGCGTTAGTCAATCCAGCAAATGTGGATACATCGGCTATCCGATTTCCTGCCCCGTCATGCACCTCACCTCAGGAGAGCTCATAGTTGTAATCACTGAGTACCTGGGAGTGTTTCTCTCGTTTTTTCAGAGAAACGGGCGCCAAAGAGATCATTCTGAACAAGTTGGAAGAGATAGCCACGATCAGAAATGCACTGGCACATTTCCGCCCCATCAAACCCGAGGATGTGGAGCTCATCAAGCAGAACGCTCGCCATGTCCTGTCAGCAGTTGACGAATGTCTTGCTGAGCTAACAAATGCATCCCAGAGAGTACCCACAAATACTGACACGAACTGGTACAAGGAATTGGCTTCGATTGGTTCGGAGGAATTTCCGGTTCTTCTCTTTCAAGGTCGCTCAGAAGATTGGATCCGGGTTGAACTGAGTTATTCAAGCCGAATACTGCACCAACAGCTTTATGGACAAACCTTCTGCAGCTATAAGCTCACAAAGCTCGTCACGCCGCACGTAGTCGCGGATTATCCTGAGATCCGTAAGCGCGTTACCTACATTTCCGAGTTTGTCCCGGGTGCTGACATGCCTCCAGACATGAAGCCAATCGTGCGCAAGAAGTTGAGCTTCGTTTTCAGCAAGCGTCGGCTAGCAGAGGCCACTGGCGAGTTGCGAGATACGTTTGTTGGGTTGATCGAGGAGATCAGGAAGCAGGAGCAACTCGTTTCAGATGATCATCTCGCGCGCGGCTCGTTAATAGAACCAGTCGACACGTCGGCGCTTAATCGCCAGAACGAGCCCCATCAAGGCTGGAAGTTGGACACCACGCCGTTGAACTGCCCAATATCCGGAGGTCATTCCACGGAATATTGGGGAAGTTTCATGCTTTGGGGCAGCAACTTCATCGCAGCCTCGCATACTTTTCCGTGGATGCCGCAGGACGTTTCAAGGTTTGACCTGTGGTGACGTCCGTACCGTCCTACCTCACGATTTACTAGGAGAAATCCTTGGACGCCTTCCTCACCGCCGTCGACAACATCATCTGGTCCCGCGCGCTCATCTACCTATGCCTCGGCGTCGGGCTCTGGTTCTCGATCCGCACGCGGTTCATGCAGGTGCGCGGGTTCGGCGAGATGGTGCGGCTGATGGTGAAGGGGGAGAAGTCCGCGGCCGGTGTGTCGTCGTGGCAGGCGCTGTCGATCTCGCTGTCGGGCCGCATCGGTGTGGGCAACATCGCGGGTACCGCAACTGCCATCGCCTTCGGCGGACCTGGCGCGATCTTCTGGATGTGGGTGATGGCGTTCCTCGGCGCCTCCACCTCGTACATCGAGTGCACGCTTGCGCAAATCTACAAGGAGAAGGACGACAAGGGCCTGTATCGCGGCGGCCCGGCGTTCTACATCGAGAAGGGCATGGGGCAGAAGTGGTACGCGTGGACCTTCGCGGTCGCGACGATCCTCGCCTGCGGCCTGCTACTGCCCGGCGTGCAAGCCAATGGCATCGCGGCGGGCATGCACAACGCCTTCGGCCTGGCGCCCGCGCTCACGGCGCTGGTGATGGCGGCGCTGCTGGGTTTCATCATCTTCGGTGGCGTGCGGCGCATCGCGACGTTCGCCGAATACGTCATGCCTTTCATGGCCGGTGGCTACGTGCTTGCCGCGATTACGATCCTGGTGCTGAATTCCGAGAAGGTGCCCGAGATGTTCGCGCTGATCTTCAGGAGCGCCTTCGGCTCCGAGGCAGCCTATGGCGCTGTCATCGGCCTTGCGGTCGAGTGGGGCGTCAAGCGCGGCGTCTACGCCAACGAGGCAGGGCAGGGCACCGGCCCGCATTCCGCCGCCGCAGCGGAGGTGTCCCATCCGGCCAAGCAAGGCTACGTGCAGGCGTTCTCGATCTACTTCGACACGTTCCTGATCTGCACGGCGACGGCGTTCATGGTCCTGGGCACCGGGGCGTACAACGTCAAGAATCCCGCCGGCGGCATGATCACCGAGCACATCCCCGGCGTCGAAGCGGGCGTGGGTTTCGTGCAGGCGGGTATCGAGACCACGTTCCCCGGCTTCGGCGCCGGCTTCGTGGCCTTGGCAATCCTGTTCTTCGCCTTCACGACGCTGGTGGCCTACTACTACATGGCCGAGACCAACATCGCGTTCATCAACCGCAAGATCCACCGGCCGTGGATCACGCAGGCGCTGCGCGTGGCGATGATGGCAGCGGTGATCTATGGCAGCCTGCGCACGGCGGATAACGCCTGGACGCTGGGCGACATCGGCGTCGGCATCATGTCCTGGCTCAACATCATCGCCATCCTGATCCTGCAGAAGCCCGCGATCCAGGCGCTGAAGGACTACGAGGCGCAGAAGAAAGCCGGACGCGATCCGACCTTCGATCCCGAAGCGCACGGCATCCGCAATGCATCTCTGTGGACCGAGCTGTTGCGCAAGCCGCCCTAGCTACAGGACCGGCGATCTTCGCCGACGCGGAAGAACATGCGCTCGCGGTTGACGGCGCAGAGCATGTTGCCGCCGAGCATGAAGCAGGTGCCGCTGAACATGCGCTTCTCGGTGACGTCCTGATCGCCGAGGATCCGGCGCACCCGCTCGTTCAGTGCTTCATCGACGGCCATGGGATTTCACCTCCCGGCCAGCTTAAAGGTCACTGCTCGATCTTGAACACCAGCGGCAAGGTGAACTCGCGGCGCTGTGGATCACCGCCGTCGTTGGGGATCGGCGGGAAGCGCACGCGCCGAAGCAGGCTCAGCACTTCCCCATCCAGCGAGCTGATCCCCGACGACTCCTCGATGCGGTAACCGATCACGCGGCCCTGCGCGTTGACGACGAAATAGGCGCGTACCGTTCCCTCCTGGCTGCTCAGCAGCGCATCGCGGGGGTAGCGCTTGTTGCGCTGGAGGATGCCGGCGACGATGCTCGCGTATGAGGCCGCCGCGCTGCTAGGAGCGGACTCTTCCTGTTGCTCCGCCGGCGGCGACGGCTCTGCGGGAGCTTCGGCGATGGTCTCTTCCGGCTCGGGCGCGGTGCTGGTGACGACGTTCTTTGGCGCCTGCGGCTTGGGCGGCTCCTTTGGCGGCTTCGGGGGCTTGGGCCGATACTGCTCCATGCTGATGGAGATCGCGTTCGCGAGATTCACCGGCGGGTCCAGCGGCTGGGTATGGCTGAACGTCACGACCAGGAACAGGATCGCGAGCAGGTGCACCGCGATCGAGGCGAGCAGGCCCGTCGGCAGCGAGCTGGTCTTGCGCACGGTTGCCAGGTCCATGGCGGCTTACTGCGGTTGCTGCGCCATCAACGAGACTTTGGACAGGCCCGATGTGCCGACGAGCCCGAGCAGCTCCACCACTTTGCCGTAGTCGACCGCCTTGTCGGCCTGCACGTAAACCATGCGATCCGGCTCGGTTTGCGCGAGCTTGGCCAGGCGCCCGACCATCTCGTCGTGGCTGACCGGCTCCTCGCCGTAGAAGAGTTGATTGGCGGTGTCGACGCCGATCACCACCGGCTCCTTGGGCTTGCCCACTTCCTCGGCGCTCGTCTTGGGCAGCTCGATCGGCAGCTTCACCATCATCAGCGGCGCCGTCACCATGAAGATGATCAGCAGCACCAGCATCACGTCCACCAGCGGCGTGACGTTGATCTCCGCCATCGGCGCCAGCTCGTCGTCGTCGCCGCCGCGCGGCGCACCCATGGCCACGGCGCTTACCCTGCGGCCGCCGCCGGCGGCGGCTGCTTGGACAAGCGCAGGCTGTATTGACCGATGGCGGTCTGCATGCGGCCGGAGTAGCGCCCGGCCTCGGTGGCGAACTTGTTGTACGCCATCACCGCTGGAATTGCCGCGGCAAGGCCCACGCCGGTGGCGATCAACGCCTCGGCGATACCGGGCGCGACCACCGCAAGGCTGGTGTCGTGCGACACGCCGATGCCGATGAACGCGTTCATGATCCCCCAGACGGTGCCGAACAATCCGATGAAGGGCGCCGCCGATCCCACCGTGGCAAGGAAGGGCAGGCGCTTCTGCAGCCTGCGCATCTCGTTGCCGAGCTCCAGGCGCATCGCGTGCTCGATGCGCTCGCGCACCGCCGCAAGGCTTTCCGTCGATCTGCCGCCCTGCTGCGAAGGAACATCGCGCCACTCGGCGTTGCCCGCGGAGATCACCCGCGTCATGGGATGCGGGTCGTTGTAGGACATCAGCGGCGTGAGCGAGTCACCTGCGAGCGCGTCCTCGAAGCGCTTCATCGCGTCGCGCGCCTTCTTCACGTCGAGAGCCTTCTCGACCATCACGGCCCAGCACCAGACGGAGAAGATCACCAGCAGGAGCAGGATCACCTGCACCACCGGATCGGCATGCGTGACCAGGGCCCATATGGACATGTCGGGCGGCGTGAGAATCGAAGCAGCGTTCGGATCCATGCAGCTACCTCCAGGACATCGGCTGGGTGAACACCCTTCTTACGCTGATGAGCGCGGCCCATCTGTACGATGAGGCACAGAGGCGCTTGTGTACGCTCCCGTACGCAAGCGGTCGCTGGACGGCGACGCCGCCGAACTCCCGGGGACCCGGGGGTCTAAGCCCGTGGAGCCAGGCGCAAGGTCAGCGCCTGCAACCCCCAAGGATTCCCAGGAGGTACCCATGAGCACGAAGCATCTGTTCAAGACGTTTTCGGCTGCGTCGGTAGCGGTTCTGCTGAGCTGCAGTGGCGCTGCCCTGGCGCACGACGAAGAAAGGGTCGACGCCGACCGCCCGAACGAGACCGGCAAGCTCAACGACGACAAGCCGCACAGCGACGGCATCCGCGCCGCCATCAGCGACACCGCGATCACGGGCAAGGTGAAGTCCAAGTTCGCCGCGGACACGCGGCTCGATGGCATGGATCTGGACGTTTCCACCGCCAATGGCGTCGTGCTGCTGAAGGGCAGCCTGCCCAACATCAAGGCCAAGCGCGCGGCGACCGATCTTGCGGAGAACACCGAGGGCGTGGTCGAGGTCAACAACGAGATCGTGACCCCGGACGGCGAGATCGCATCGGGGGACGGCTCCAGCAAGCGGACGCACGCCAAGACCAGCCCCACGGACAAGGCCGAGCGCGTCGCTTCGGACAGCTGGATCACCACCAAGGTCAAGGCCGCGCTGCTTGCAGACAGCCTGACCAAGGGCACCGAGATCAGCGTCAAGACGACGCATCGCGTGGTGCATCTGACCGGCACCGTCGACTCGCAAAAGGCGATCGACCGCGCCAGGGAAGTGGCGCGCGGGATCAAGCACGTCAAGAAGGTGGACACGACGGGCCTGAAGACGGGTAGCGGCTAAAACCGACGAACACAACAACAAGGAGAACTGAAGATGAGCCTCGGAATGATTTTTCTGATCGTGGTGTTGCTGGCGCTGGTCGGCGCGATCCCGGCGTGGCCGCACAGCCGCTCGTGGGGCTACGCGCCCAGCGGTGGCCTCGGCCTGGTGCTGGTGATCATCATCGTGCTGCTGCTGATGGGACGGATCTGACGATCCGCTCCACGAAAAAGGCCCGCGCGTGCGGGCCTTTTTTTGTGCCGTGCCTGCCGGGAATCAGCGCGGCGTCACTCTCCAGACGGTATTGCCGACGTCGTCGGCGACCAGCAGCGCGCCGGTCTTGTCGACGGCAACGCCGACCGGCCTGCCGAGCGCCTTTTCGTCCTTGGTGACGAAGCCGGAGAGGATTTCCTCGGGCTTGCCGCTGGGCTTGCCGTTGGCGAAGGGCACGAACACGACGTTGTAGCCGGACAGCGGCTTGCGGTTCCACGAGCCGTGCTGGCCGATGAAGGCGCCGCCGGCGTATCGGGGCCCGAGCAGCTTGCCGCGATAGAACGTCAGGCCCAGCGCCGCCACGTGCGGTCCCAGCGCGTAGTCCGGGACGATGGCCTTGGCCACGAGGTCGGGCTTCGGAGGCTTCACGCGCACGTCCACGTGCTGGCCGTAATAGCTGTACGGCCAGCCATAGAAGCCCCCGTCCTTCACGGACGAGAGGTAATCGGGCACCAGGTCGCTGCCGATCTCGTCGCGCTCGTTCACCACCGTCCACAAGACGCCGGTGGTCGGCTCCCAGTCCATGCCGTTGGGATTGCGGATGCCCGACGCGAACACGCGCGTCTGGCCGGTGGCACGATCGATCTCGAGAATCGCGGCGCGATTCTTCTCGTCGTCCATGCCGTGCTCGGCGACGTTGCTGTTGGAGCCGACCGTGGCGTAGAGCTTGGACCCGTCCAGGCTGGCGATGATGTTCTTGGTCCAGTGATGATTGCGGTCGCCTCCCGGCAGATCGGCGAGCTTCTTGCCGGGGTCATTGATCTTGGTATCACCCAGGCGATACGGAAATCGAATCACGGCGTCGGCGTTGGCCACGTAGAAGTCGCTGCCGACCAGCGCCATGCCGAAAGGGGAGAACAGGTTCTGCAGGAACACGCTACGGGTCTCCGGCGTGCCGTCGCCATCGGCGTCGCGCAGCAGGGTGATGCGATTGGCGCTCTCGCCGCCGGAGCCGGCGCGCTTCATCACCAGGCCCTGCACCGTGCCCTTGACGCCGGCCTTGTCCTGCGGACGCGGCGGCGCCTCGGTCTCCGCCACCAGCACGTCGCCGTTGGGCAGCACGTACAGCCAGCGGGGATGATCGAGGCCGGTGGCGTAGGCGCTGACGGTGAAGCCAGGCGCGGCCGTGGGCTTGCCGCCGCTCGGCCAGCCGACGGCCTTGGCCGTGTTGATCGTCGGGATCAGCGAGGGGTTGGGCTCGGGCAGCACCGGGTTGGGGCCGGTCTGCTGCTCGAAGGGGACCTTCGACTCGTCGGCGCTGGCGCCGCAGGCGCTCAGCACGAAGAGGAGGGCGAATGCGATCTGCTTGTTCATGGTCGGCGACCTCGCGGGTGGCGCTTGCTTTAGTTTTGGACCGGGCCGGCCGACAATAGCTCAATCACGCGTGGGGCTAAAGGAGAGGGCGCATGAGGAACCTGGGGTTCGTCGCGGTCTTGTCACTCACGCTCAGCGCTGCGGCGCTGGCCGCCGCCAAGCCGGCCGCCGTCGACGGCGCGCGCATCCTGGCCGCCGACAAGGAGCCGGGCAACTGGATGTCGCACGGCCGCACCTACGACGAGCAGCGCTTCAGCCCGCTCGACAAGATCAACGACGGCAACGTCGGCAAGCTCGGCCTCGCGTGGAGCTACAAGCTCGACGTCGACCGCGGAACGGAGGCGACGCCGATCGTCGTCGACGGGCGCATGTACACCACCGGCGCCTATTCCATCGTCTATGCGTTCGACGCCGGCAGCGGCAAGCTGCTCTGGAAGTACGACCCGAAGGTGCCGCGGGAGATCTCCGGCTACGGCTGCTGCGACGTGGTCAATCGCGGCGTCGCGGTGTGGAACGGCAAGGTCATCTTCGGCTCCTTCGACGGCCGCCTGATCGCGCTCGATGCGGCCAGCGGCAAGAAGGCGTGGGAGACGGACACCATCATCGATCGCACGCGCAGCTACACGGTCACCGGCGCGCCGCGCATCGTCAAAGGAAAGGTGCTCATCGGCAACGGCGGCGCCGAGCTGGGCGTGCGCGGCTACATCAGCGCTTACGACGCCGACAGCGGCAAGATGCTGTGGCGCTTCTTCACGGTGCCGGGCGACCCCAAGAAGCCGCCCGAGAGCAAGGCCATGGAGATGGCCAGGAAGACCTGGACGGGCGAGCGCTACTTCGAGTTCGGCGGTGGCGGCACGGTGTGGGACTCGATGGCCTACGACGCCGACCTCGATCTGCTCTACATCGGCACTGGCAACGCCTCCTCGTGGAATCGCCAGGTGCGCAGCGAGGGCAAGGGCGACAACCTGTTCGTCTCCTCGATCGTGGCGCTCAAGCCCGACACCGGCGAATACGTCTGGCACTACCAGACGACGCCCGGCGACACCTGGGACTACACGGCCACGCAGCACATCATCCTCGCGGACCTCACCATCGACGATGCACAGGGATGTGCGAGTGCCGCGGGCGCAGGATGCGCAGGAGCGGCCGGGAAACGGCGCAAGGTGCTCATGCAGGCGCCGAAGAACGCCTTCTTCTACGTCATCGACCGCAAGACCGGCGAGCTGCTGTCGGCCGCGCCCTTCATGCCGCAGAACTGGACCACCGGCATGGACAAGAAGACCGGCCGGCCGATCGAGAACCCGGACGCGGACTGGACCAAGAAGCCGGCGCTGGTGTTCCCCGGACCGCTCGGCGCGCACAACTGGCAGCCGATGTCGTTCAACCCGAAGACCGGCCTCGTCTACATCCCTGCGCAGGAAACCGTCACTTTCATCACCGCCGACAACAACGCCAAGCAGGGACGCGCCGGCACCTGGAACGTCGGCGTGCAGCCCTTCGAGATGGACGAGAGCCTGAAGGGCATGGAATCCGTGGCCTCCGCCTACAAGGGACATCTGCTGGCGTGGGACCCGGTCGCGCAGAAGGCAAAGTGGACGCAGGACTACAAGTCGATCTGGAACGGCGGCACGCTCACCACCGCCGGCAACCTGGTCTTCCAGGGCACCGCCGATGGTCGCGTCGTCGCTTACGCCGCCGACACCGGCAAGCAGCTCTGGGAGTCTCCTGCGAATACCGGCGTGATCGCGGCGCCGATGACGTTCACCGCCAAGGGTGAGCAGTACGTGACGTTCATGGCGGGATGGGGCGGTGCCTATCCGCTGGTCGTCGGCAACATCATGCAATCGCAGAACGTGAAGACGCGCGCGGAAGCGCGCGTGCTCACGTTCAAGATCGGCGGCACGGCCAAGCTGCCGCCGCCGAAGAACGACCTGCTGCCGATCCCGGAGCCGCCCGCGTTGTCCGCAGACGAGAAGACGCTCGTCCTCGGCAAGGCGCTCTACAACGGCTACTGCGGCGTGTGCCACGGCACCAACGTGGTCGGCGGCGGCGTGCTGCCTGACCTGCGCTACCTGACGCCCGAGAAGCACAAGATCTTCGCCGGCATCCTGGCCGGCGCCTACGCCAAGAAAGGCATGCCGGTGTTCGCCGACATCCTGCCTCCGCCGTACCAGGAAGCGATACACCAGTACGTGATCAAGCGCGCGCACGATCTGAAAGAGGAAGTGAAGCAGGCGAAGAAGCAGTGAGTTCCCTCTCCCTCGGGGAGAGGGTCAGGGTGAGGGGGCTGCTGCTCCTGCTGCTCGCACCGATCGCAAGCGCGGCCGACGACCCCACCGAGCTCGGCACGATTGTGGTCACGCCCGCGCGCGTGGAGCAGTCCTCGTTCGAGACGCCGGCGGCGGTGGGCTCGGTCTCCGCCGAGCAGATCCACGACAACCGCGCTGGCGTGAACCTGTCGGAGATGCTCGCCGCGATGCCCGGCGTCCTGGCGCGCGATCGCCAGAACTACGCGCAGGACCAGCAGATCTCCATCCGCGGCTTCGGCACGCGGGCGCCATTCGGGATCGTCGGCACGCGTCTTTACGTCGACGGCATCCCGGCGACGATGCCCGACGGCCAGGGCCAGGTGTCGCACTTCAACCTCGACTCCGCCGGCCGCATCGAGGTGCTGCGCGGCCCGTTCTCGACGCTCTACGGCAACGCTGCCGGCGGCGTCATCCAGATCTTCACCGCGCCGGGCGAGCCAGGCATACAGCCCGGGCTCGAGATCGTTGCCGGCAGCTACGGCACCGTGCGCGCGAGCGCGAACGTTCGTGGCGCCAACGACTTCCTGAACTACAACCTGGACTTCACGCATTTCCAGACCGACGGCACGCGCGGACACGCCGCCGCCCGCCGCGAGTCGGCGAACGGACGCTGGTCGTTCGATCTCAGGGAGGGGCGCCGGCTGACCTTGTTGCTGAACTCGGTGCAGATCCCCGACGCGCAGGATCCGCTGGGCCTCACGCGCGCGCAGTTCGAGACGGCGCCGCGCGCGGCCTCGCCCACGGCGACGCAATTCAACACGCGCAAGAGCGTGCGGCAGACGCAGGGCGGGCTGGTCTACGACCAGCCGCTCTGGGGCGGTGAGTCGCTGCGCCTGATGGGCTACTACGGCGCGCGGGCGGTGGAGCAGTACCTGTCGTTGCCGATCGCGGCGCAAGCCAATCCGCTGAGCTCCGGCGGCGTCGTCGACCTGGGCAACGACTATGCAGGCGCGGACCTGCGCTGGACGTCGCGCGGCAGCGCGCTCGGCCGCCCGCTGACCCTGATCGCCGGGATCGAATACGACGTGCAGGACAGCCAGCGCCGTGGTTATGAGAACTTCCAGGGGACCGAGCTCGGCGTCAAGGGCGCGTTGCGTCGCGACGAGGACAACCGCACGTACGACTTCAACCAGTACCTGCAGGTCCAATGGGACTTCGCCCCGGACTGGTCGGCGCTGGCCGGCGTGCGACGCAACCGCGTGGAGTTCCGCTCCGACGATCACTACGTCACCGAAGCCAATCCGGACGACAGCGATTCGTTCGCGTTCGCCGACGTCACGCCGGCTGCGGGCGTGCTGTATCGCGCCCACGAATCGCTGCGTCTGTACGTCTCGTACGGGGAAGGCTTCGACTCGCCGACGTTCGCGGAGCTGGCCTACCGGCCGGACGGCCAATCGGGGTTCAATCGCGACCTTGCGCCCGCGAATACGCGCACCGGCGAGATCGGGGCGAAGTGGGCGCTGGGCCAGACGACTTACGCCAATGCGGCGCTGTTCGGGGCGCTGACGCGCGACGAGATCGTCGTCGCCAACGCGCAAGGCGGGCGCACGACCTACCAGAACGTCGACGTCCGCCGGACGGGCGCGGAGTTCGAGCTCGTCACGCGTCTCTCCTCTCGCTGGCGCGCACAGCTCGCCTACACCTGGCTCGACGCGCGCTTCAGCGAATCCTTCCTCACCTGCGCGTCGGCCAACTGCCCGACGGCCGATACGCCGGTGCAGAAGGACAATCGCGTTCCCGGCGTGCCGGCGTCCAACGCGTTCGCCGCTCTGCGCTGGGGCGCGGAGGCGGGGTGGAACGCCGCCGTCGAAGGTACGTTCCTGTCGGCCGTCGCCACCAGCTCGAGCAATGCCAGCACGGCACCGGCCTACGCGCTGCTCGGCGCCAACGCCGGCTACGTCTGGATGTTCCCGAGCTGGCGACTGCGCGCGTTCGCGCGCGTCGACAACCTGCTGAACCGCAACTACGCAGGCTCGGTCATCGTCAACGACACCAACGGCCGTTTCTACGAGCCGGGGCCGGCGCGCTCGGCGTTCGCGGGCCTGGAGCTGCGGCTGCGCTACTGAAGGGAGGGAAGAGATGATCGGCATGTGGAGCGCGCACGCGGCATGTACGGCGGACTGGGATTGATGAACCTGCTGTTCTGGCCCGCCGCGTAGAATGCCGGCCATGCTCGAGAGCATCACCGGCACCGACGTTTCGCACGTCATCCAGCTGTCCGTGGCGCCCGTGTTCCTGCTGGCGGGCATCGGCTCGATCATCGGCGTGATGGCCAACCGCCTGGCGCGGGTCATCGATCGCTCGCGCACGCTGGAGACGCGCCTGGCCGCCGCCGACAAGGAGGTCCATGCCGACCTGCACGGCCGGCTGATGACGCTGGCGCGCCGCGCCAGGCTGATCAGTCACGGGCTGGCCATGTGCGTCAGCACGGCGCTGCTGATCTGCTCGGTGATCATCGTGCTGTTCATCGGCGCGTTCCTGCATTTCTCCGCGGCGATCCCGGCGGCCCTGCTGTTCATCACGGCGCTGCTGTCGTTCGCCACGGGGCTGGTGTGGTTCCTGCGCGAGATCTTCCTGGCCACCGCGAGCATGCGCATCGGCACGTCCGAGGCGGTGCGGGTGGCGGGCGACGTGCCGCCGCAGCGGATCGTCAGCTAGCCCATCAGGGCTTGGAGACGAACGGGCTGCCCTTGACGTAGAAGCGCAACAGCCGGCGCGCCCAGTGCCGCGCGTAGTCCACGCCGATGCGCGGACGCTTGACGACGACGATGCGCTGCTCGACTTCGGGCGCAGCGACGTAGAGGTCGTCGCTTTCAAGGTCGTGCCCGGTCAGACGCTTGTCGATGTGCATCGCCTTGCAGAGCAGGCCTGGGCCTTTGCTGCTCGACGCGAGGTTCTTCACCGGCTCCAGCGCGCGCAGCAGCACCGCGGAAGCCTGTCCCTCCGGCTGCGTCACGACGTTCATGCAGAAGTGCATGCCATAGATCATGTAGACGTAGGCGTGGCCGGGCGGCCCGAACATCACGCGCGTGCGCGCGGTGAGCCCGCGCGCCGAATGCGCGGCCAGATCGTGCGGCCCCAGGTAAGCCTCGACTTCGACGATGCGTCCGATGCGCTCGACGCCACCGGTGACGTGCACCAGGTGCTTGCCCAGCAATTCGCGCGCGACCAGGACCGGGTCGCGGTCGTAGAACGCGCGGGGCAGCTTCTTCACCAGGGCCCGCGCAGCTTCAGTCGGCACAGCTCTGCGGCCGCGAGCGGATCGTCCGCGTCGGTGATCATCCAGCCGCTGCGACGCGAGCGGTCCAGTGCGAGGCCTTCGACCTTGCGACGGCTCGGCCGTCCGTCGGCCTCCAGCAGCGCCGTCCAGCGCGCGCCCCGTCCGTCGATGACGCCAACTGCCGCGCCGGCCACCGGCCCGTCGCTGATCGCATCGTCGGTGCATTCGGCGACCGCGAGATAGAACACCGACCGGCCGACGGCGTGAACGTCGGTGAAGCTCAGCGTCGTGCCGCCGAGCTTGCCGAGCTCGTACCAGCAATGGGAGACAGCTCGATCATCGCCGCCCTGCAGCGCCGCAAGCGGCAAGTCGACGCTGGCGCTCCTGGCGCCGCCGGCGCCTCGATGGAACAGACGCAGGCATGCGCCGACCGCGCACGCGCCCTCGATGTTGGGACGCGTCTCGATCTCCAGCGCCCGGCGCACCGCGCGATAGATTGCGCGGCCGTCGCGGATCTCCAGCGAGGCAGCGCTGCCGATCCGCCAGCGCACGATGCTGCGGCGATTGCGCTTCGATCCCGATCCGAAGACGTAGACCATGCCCGCGTGCTCCATCGCCGCCTCGAAGTCCGGCTTGTCGCGCTTGGGCAGCGCCCGTCCATCGCCCTTGAACACCAGCGTGCGCCGCCGCCGCGTCTGCGGATCGATCCAGACCGCGCTCCACGCATCGTCCTGGATCGCCAGCAGGCGCTCGCCCACGCGCAGCAGCGCCGAGCCCGCGCGCACGCCACGCAGGGGGAACACGTCCACGATCTGCGCGGCGAGCGCGTCATCGCGCCGCGACCGCACGATCACGGCTGCACCTGCGCTGGCGTGACGACCGGGGCGGAGCGCTCGCGACGGATCAGATACAGGCCGCTGGCGACGATCACGGCCGCGCCGGCCCAGGTCAGGGGCTGCGGCAGCACACCCCAGACCAGCGCGTCGAAGCTGATGCTCCAGGCGAGCGCGGTGTACTCGATCGGCGCGATCACCGAAGCTTCGGCTTGCCGGAACGCCTCCGTGATCGCGAACTGGCCCAGCCCTCCGACCAGGCCGACCGCGGCGATCAGCAGCCAGTCGCTGCGCTCGATCGTCACCCAGTTCGGCGCGGCGAGCACGCCGGCGCCGACAACCATCAGGGTCAGCACCCAGAAGACCATGCTCTGCGTGCTGTCGGTGCGCCCGAGCACGCGCACCGTGATCGCCGACACCGAGTAGCCGGTGGCTGCGGCAATGACGGCGACGCCCGCCCAGGTGAACACACCCTCGCCGGTCGGGCGCAGCGCCAGCAGCACGCCGGCAAAGCCCACGCCGATCACGATCCAGCGTCGCGCGTCCACGTTCTCGCGCAGCACGAACGCGGACAGCGCGGTGATGATCAGCGGCGCGACGAAGAACAACGTGTAGGCGGTCGACAGCGGCAGATAGTGGATGCCGAAGACGAACATCGTCAGCGTCGCAACGCCGATGACGCCGCGCAGCAGGTGCAGGCTCCAGCGCACCTGCAGCAGCGAAGGCAGACCGGTGGTCGACAACACCCAGATCAACGCGAATGGCCAGGACGCCAGGCTGCGCAGCGTGCAGACCTGCAGCGGGGGATAGTGGCCCGACAGCTGCTTCAAGCCCGCGTCCATCAGCGACAGCAGGCTCACGGCGCACAGCATCATGACGACGCCGCGCAGGTTGTTCGTCGGCGGCATGGCGGGCGCGCGCTCGCGCCGGTGGGGAGGGCCGCACAGCGTAGCGCATCGCGGTGGTCAGCCGCGATGCGCTGCAGGACGCGCTAGTTCTCCGCCGAGCGGTTGCCGAAACGCGCGAGCCGGCGGCGGACGTACAGCTCGCCGCGGCGCGCCAGCCGTCCGGCCGTGGCTTGCGCGGTGATCGCGGCGCGACCGGCGAAGGCGGGCGTCGCCCGCCACAGCGGCGCCAGGAATCGCTCCAGCTGCTCGTGCTTCAGGCTGGAGAATTCGCGCTCCATGGTCGCCTGCGTCGCATCGTCGAAGTTGTCGCGGATCAGCGCGAAGAGGTTCAGCTCCTCCTGCTTGATGTGATGGCGCAGGAGCTCGTTCATCACGCGGATCTTGGCCGACCAGCCCTTGCCGCCGGGGCAGGCGGACGCCAGTTCCTGCAGCAGGATGTCCGCCACGTGATGCTCCTCGTAGGCTTCGAGCAGCTGGCTCTCCTCGGGCTCGCGCTCGCGCAGGCGGCGATAGACCACTTCCTCCTCGGCGCGCGCATGCGCCTGCAGCAGCGCCTGCAGGCGGCTGAAGATCTCGGTGCGGCGATCGCCTTCGGCGCTGGTGGTGGCGGTCAGCTCTTCCAGGGTGTCCTCGAGCGTGCGGTGGTCGCGCGCCAGGGTTTCGAGTATCGGCATGGCATCCTCCAAAACCTTTTTGGATCGGAACGTCGCGACGCCTTTCCGCCATGCGGAAAAAGCCGTCGTCTACTTAGGACGACGCCGCCGTCGCGATGGTTCCGGACGCGCGATTTTTCCGCTCACCAGATCTTGCAAGGCTTCGCGCTCACCATCGGGCTGCCGGCCTTGCAGGAAAACGCGGTGGCGAACTCCGGCATGTTGGCGACCACGCCGTTGATGCGGAACTTCGCCGGCGAGTGCGGATCGGTCAGCGCCATCTCGCGCTGCAGCTCCGGCCGCATGTTCTGGCACGCCCACTGTCCCAGGCCCACGAAGAACCGCTGGTCGGGACTCAAGCCGTCGCGATCCTTCAGCACCTGGTCCCGGGTCGCGGCTTTCCAGGCGATGTAGGCCAGGACCGTGCCGCCGAGGTCGGCGATGTCCTCGCCCTCGGTGAGCTTGCTGTTGATCTTGAGCTCGTCGATCGCCGTGTACTGCGCGTACTGGTCGACGATGCACTGGGCGCGCTGGTCGAAGGCCTTGGCGTCCTTCTTCGTCCACCAGTCCTTGAGGTTGCCGCGGGCGTCGAACTGGCGACCCTCGTCGTCGAAGCCGTGCGTGAGCTCGTGGCCGATGGTGGAGCCGGTGTTGCCGTAGTTGGGCGCGTCGTCCATCTTCGCGTCATACAGCGGCGGCTGCAGGACGCCGGCGGGGAAGTTCACGTCGTTCATCTGCGGGTCGTAGTAGGCGTTGACGGTTGGCGGCGTCATGCCCCATTCCTTGCGGTCCAGCGGCTTGCCGATCTTGGCCAGATCGCGCCGCTGCTCGAACGCCGTCGCCCGCAGGGCGTTGCCGAGAAAGTCGTCGCGCCGCACGTCGACCGCGCCGTAGTCGCGCCACTGGTCGGGATAGCCGACCTTGTTGACGATGGTGTGCAGCTTCTCCAGCGCCCGCTTCCTGGTGGCCGCGCTCATCCAGTCGAGCTGGCCGATCTCCTGCTCCATCGCGCGCTCGACGTGCCCGGTCATCTCCACGGTCTTGTCCTTGAGCTCGGCCGAGAACGCGCGATCGACGAACTCCTGGCCGAGCGCCTCGCCGAGCTGGGCGTCCACGAGCGCGACGCAGCGCTTCCAGCGCGGCCGCAGCTTCTCGGTGCCGCGCAGCACCCGGCCGTAGAAATCGAAATCCTCGTTGACGAAGGCGGCGGACAGGAAGTCGGCGTTGGACGACGCGACGTGCCAGCGAAGGTAGGTCTTCAGATCCGCGAGGCTGCGGCTCTTCAGCTGCCGCTCGACCTCGCGATAGAAGCCGGGCTCGGTGACGTTGAAACGATCGACCCCGCGCTGCCCGAGCGCGGAAAGATAAGCGCTCCAGTCGAAGCTCGGCGTGAGCTTCTGCAGCGACTTCAGGCGGTACTTGTGCAGCAGCTTGTGGGGATCGCGCTTGTCCACGACGGTGAGCGAGGCCTTGGCCAGCGCAGTCTCGATCGCGAGCACCGTCGTGGCCTGCGCCTGCGCCTGCTCGGGCGCATCCCCCAGCAGCGCGAACATGTTGCGCACGTGCTGCACGTACTTGGCGCGGATGTCGACGGACTTGGGATCGCTGCGCGTGTAGTAGTCGCGGTCCGGCAGTCCCAGGCCGCCGGCCACCGCGTAGGCGATGACGCTCTCGGAGTCCTCGAAGTCCTGGTTGGAGCCGAATCCGAACAGCAGGTTGCTGGAGGCGCTCTGCAGATGCGCCTGCGCCAGCAGCGGCGGCAGGTCCTTCTTGCTGGTCATCGCGGCGATGGCGTCGAGCTGGGGCTTCAGCGGCGCGGCGCCGAGCTTCTCGACCGCGCCCTCGTCCATGCAGGCGGCGAAGTAGTCGCCGATCTTTTGCTGCGACGCGCTGCGGCCAGACTTCTGATCCGCAAGGTCGGCGAGGATGCCCCACAGGAAGCGCTGGTTGTCGTTGTAGAGCTTGCCGTAGACGCTCCAGCTGGACTGGTCCGGCGGGATCGGGTTGTCCCGGGTCCAGCCGCCGCACACGTACTGGTAGAAGTCCACGCAGGGGTCGGCGCTGCGATCCATGGCCGATACGTCCAGGCTCGGCGCGTAGGGCAGTGCGTCGATGGGTTTTTCCACCGCGCTCGCGGGCACAACTGCCTCGTGCCGCTCCGGCGCCGCGCAGGAAGCCAGCAGGATCGCAACGGCAAGCCACGGCAGCAGACGCATGGTTTCTCCCCGGGGACGAAGGCCGCCAGCATAAACTGACTGCCGCTGACCAGGAGATCGACCCGATGACTGCCACCTTGTCTCGCGAGATCGTCGAGGCGCGCGCCAGCGCGATGCAGGCCGCGTTCGCGGATGCTGCGCGGCGCAACGAGTGGGGCTGGATCGCCGACGAGTTCTACGCGCAGGATTGCAAGTACCTGTGCGAGTACGGCGGCACCATGCGCGTGTTCGCCGGCAGCCGGGCCGAGATCAAGGCCACGCACTATGGCCGCGAGATGATGGTCGGCTGGGAAGGCTGGTCCTTCCCGATCGAGCGCTACACCACGCTCGGCAACCGGATCATCACGCACTGGTGGAACCGAGGGCCCGGCACGCGCGCGGACGGCAGCCATTTCCAGACGCCGGGCGTGTCGTTCATCACCGTCGGCGACGACGGGCTCTTCACCGAGCAGCTGGACCTGTTCGACCTGGCGCACCAGATGCACCTTTGCGACGAGCTGGAGGCCGCGGGGCTGTTGTCGCCCAAGCTCAAGGAGAACTGGGTCGTGCCGATGAAGCGCAAGCTGATCGCGATGCTCAGCCACAACTTGCCGGCGGCTTGAGCAAGGCCATGCTCGCTCGCGCTTTCGGACATCTGATCGACCGCGTCTTCATCGTGCTGGTCGCGCTCGCTGCGGCGCAGTTCCCGATGTTCTACGCGCAGTACGCCAACACGGTCGCCGGCGCCGAGGCCGAGGCGCACGCGCGCTACGAGGAGCTGCAGCGGTCGGCGGCGCAGGTGCAGCTGACGGTCGACCAGTTCATCGAGCACCATCGCGGCAGCAGCGATGCCGCATTCCAGGCCTCCGGCGAGATCCATCGCAGCACGGTCACGCGGTTCCGGCGCCTGGAGGCGGCGCTTGGACGGCTGCGCAGCGCGCAGCCGTGGGAGAAGCCGGTGGTGCTCGCCCAGGTCTGGGATCGGGACCTGTTCGCGGCGACGCGACTGCAGCCCGGCCTGCCGCTGACCACCGAGGGCCTGCTCTACGGCCTGGCCGGTCTGATCCTGGCGGCGCTGCTGGGCGCCGGGACGCGCTCGGTCTACGGTCGGAACGCGCACGCGGCGCCGAGGTTTTCGCGGTAATCTGCCACTGGCCATGGCGCAGATCATCAACTTCAACAAGGCGCGCAAGCGCAAGCTCCGCGAGGAGGCGGCAAAGCTGGCCGCCGAGAATCGCGCGCGCTTCGGACGCAGTCAGGAAGAGAAGGATCTCGAGGCGGCAGAAGCGGCAGAAGAGCAGCGCAAGCTCGATCTGCTCAAGCGCGAGCCTCCCGAAGAGGCCTGACGGCTAAGGCCGGGTCTCGAAGGACACGGCGAATTTCGCCAGCTCCTCCAGGCGATCCTCGATCGACATCGACACGCCCATCGACAGCATGCCCAGGGTGGCGATCGCGTTGAGCGTGGAGTCCTTCACCGCCGCTTCGGTGATGCGGTTCTTGAAAGCCCGATTGAGCATGTCCAGATCGTCGTAGTGCGCTTTCAAGCCGGCGAGGTTCCAGTCCGGCGTGCCGCCTTGCTTGTGGATCAGCACCTGCTTCACCAGGTAGGCGCCGACGCTGCGGAACAGCGTCTCGTCCATCGTCGCGAACGGCAGGTGCGTGCGCGCCAGGCCGCGCATGCGGCCCAGGATCGGGCAGCCGCTCGTAGCCATGATCAGCGCCACCAGCGAGGACAGGGCCTGTTGCACCTGGCAGTCCTTGCTGATGGTGCGCTCCTCGGTCGTCACCCGGACGACCGCGCGCTCGTAGGAGATGATCGCGGCGAAAGCGCCGATGGCGGGGGACAGATCGGCGGCCGGCGGGCAGCGCGGCGACTGCTCCGGCTTGAGCGGGCAATTGGGGCACTGGTGATACGTCAGCTTGGTCCAGCCCGGGAGCGTGGCCGTCGCGGCGGGAGCGCCCGCGCGCTGCAGGTCGACGACGAAGTCGTGGTGGCTGCCGTCGGCCATCGCAAACTCGTAAGTGATTTTCAGAGCGTGCCCCGATGCGGTGCCTGCGCAGAACTGCAACGCTGCATCATCTGCGGCCCAGGTTCAAGTTCGGTAACCTGCCAGCGTCATGTCGACCCCGGTGAGAATCATCGGCAGCTACCTGTCGCCCTACGTGCGCAAGGTGCTTGCCGTGCTGCATCTGAAGGGCGTTGCCTACGAGATCGATCCGATCGTCGCCTTCATGGGCGACGAGCGCTTCTCCCGCATCAGCCCGGTGCGCCGCATCCCGGTGCTGATCGATGATCGGGTGACGCTGTGCGATTCCTCGGTCATCTGCCAGTACCTGGAGGACTGCTATCCGCAGCCGCCGCTATATCCCGCGGACCTGGGCGATCGCGCGCAGGCGCGCTGGCTGGAGGAATACGCGGACACGCGCATGGGCGATGTCTTCATCTGGCAGCTGTTCAATCAGGTGGCGATCGGTCCGCATGTGTGGGGACGCAAGACCGACGAAGCAGTGGTGAAGAAAACGCTGACCGAGGAAATGCCGCAGGTTCTAGACTATCTCGAAAGCCAGCTGCCGCAGGATGGGTTCCTGTTCGGCGCGCTTTGCATCGCCGACATCAGCCTTGCGGCGTTCTTCCGCAACGCGGCGTTCGCGCGCTTCGCGGTGGATGCCCGGCGCTGGCCGCGCACAGCGGCGTTCGTCGAGCGGGTGCTGTCGCAGGATTGCCTGGCGCGGCTCAAGCCCTTCGAGGAGAAGACGCTGCGCACGCCGATCCCCGGACACCGCCAGGCGCTCATGGCCATGGGCGCGCCGATCCTGGCAGAGACCTATGGGATTGCCACGCCACGGCCGGGAGTCATGCGCATCTAGCGATAAAAAATGAAGGGCGGCCGTAGCCGCCCTTCGTGCTCTCCGCCGACGTTATTTGTCGGTGGTCTTGGCCTCGGCTTTCACTTCGTCGTCGCCGTCGCCGGACTTCGCGGTGGCTTCGACCTTGGTAGAACCCGCCACGCCGCCCACGACGCCGGTGACGCCGTCGACCGTGCCCGTCACCGCAGTGCCGGCCTTCTCGGTCGTGCTCTTGGTGGTCACCTTGGTCTTGTTCTTCTTGTGCTTGACCTTGGTCTCGGTGGTCGTCGCGGTCGCCGACTTGGTGGACTCGACGGCCTGCGCCGTCGGGGCATCAGCATCCACGCTCGCTTCGGCCTTCACTTCGCCGGCGAACGCCGGGGCGGTGGCCAGCAACGCGGTCAGCGCAAGTCCAGACAGCAGTTTGTTGCTCATGGTGACTCCTGTGGTTGTGGTTGGCGGGCCGCTTGGGGTCCCGCGTCGGAGGTATTGTCGAAGCCTACAGATGAATCGAAGCTGAACACGGCTCCCTGGGCCGTTGTCGTAGCCTAGACGGCCCGTGTGCCGCCCACAACGTTTGAGGGGGGTAGAGCATGAGACGTTCCATCGCACTGGTGCTGTCGGCAGCCCTGGCAGCCTGCTCGGTGGGGGCGGACCTGCCCGAGGACCCGTCGGCAGCTTCGTTCGATTTCGCGCAGGGCGTGCAGGGGTGGTCCGGCGCCTTTGCCGATTACCCGGTCGGGGAAGATGCGTCCTACGAGCTGGTCGCCGACTATCGGCCGCTGCCGGCGGAGCTCGGCAGCGAGCACAGCGCGCTGTTCATCTCCGGCAACAACCACAGCGACGACCTGTTCATGTTCTACAAGCGCCGGGTAGAGGGGCTCTTGCCCAATCACCCCTACCACGTGGGATTCGGCGTGCAGATCGCGACCGAGGCCCCGCACGGCTGCGCGGGCATCGGCGGGGCGCCGGGCGAATCGGTGTTCCTGAAAGCCGGCGCATCGACCACCGAGCCCCTGGTGGTGGACCACGACGGCTTCAACGAGCTCAACGTCGACAAGGGCACGCAAGGCGACGGTGGCGCCAATGCCCTGGTGCTGGGGGACATCGCCAACCTGCGTGCCTGCGAGGAGCCTCCGGCCTTCGAGCTGCGCAACTACGACAGCGGCGCGGACGAGCTGGACGTCACCACGGACGGCAGCGGGGCCGTCTGGGTGTTCGTCGGCACCGATTCGGGTTTCGAGGGAACGACCAACCTCTACTACACGCGGTTCAGCGCGCGCTTCCGCGAGTGATCTAGGGTTTCTGCTCGTTGATCGCGATGATCCCGCGGATCTCGCTGAGCTTGGCCTTCACCACGCTGGCGTTGTGCGGCCGCATGCGGATCAGCGTCTTCTGGCCCCACGAGCGCTGCTCCAGGGCCGGATCGGCATAGAGATAGAGCACCTTGGGCCGGACCAGCTCGATCGGCTCGACGATGTCGGGCGCCGCGAGCAGGTGGTCGATGACCTTCACCACCCGGTCGTTGAAGTAGCCGCCCGGGTAGCCCAGGTCTTCGTAGGCCTTCTGCAGCAGCGGGTAGTAGCGCAGGTACAGTGCCGCGAGCTTGCGGCTGTCCACGGCCTGGAGCGCGGCGACCCAGGGCTCGTAGCGTCGGGCGTCCTCGTCCAGCAGCAGGAAGGAATCGCCCTGCGGCTGCGTCGCGGGCACGCCTTCGACGTGCTTGACCGGCCGGAACTGCAGCGGCACGGGATGACGGTCCAGGCTGTCGACCAGGGCGACGAAGCGGCGCAGGAATTCGGTCGGCAGCAGGAAGGCTTCCACCGGCCCCTTGCCGACGGTCCCTTCCAGCTCGGCGCGCACGGCCGCGTCGCCGCCGTCCAGCGGTGGCAACGCCGCCGCAGGCTCCGGAAGGACTTCCGGCGATGGCACCGGGTAATGCGATTGCTCGGCCTCGCGCGGTGCTTCCACCGGCGGCGGGGCCTCAGGGTCGGCCGGGGGTTTCTGCCAGAGCATCAGGCCGGTGGCCATGGCTGCGACCGCCGCTACCAGCAGCGCCCATCGCATCGCGTTCATTTCTTGCGGAAGACTCCGAACGGGGTGACGCAGTGTAACCTGCCGATCCGGCGATCATCCTGGGGGAGTCGTGGATAAAAACATCTTCATCACCGGTGCCAGCTCCGGTATCGGGCGCGCGCTGGCCTTCGAGTTCGCCGGCCGCGGCGACAACCTGGTGCTGGCCGCCCGCCGCATCGATGCGGTCGAGAAAATCCGTGGCGAGATCCTGGCGCGGCATCCGCAGCGACGGGTGGAGGCGCGAGCCCTGGACGTGACGCGATACGAGGACGTGTACAAGGCGATCGACGAGATCGCCGCGCAGCTCGGGCGCATCGACCTCATCGTCGCCAACGCGGGCATCGGCAGCGCCGGCATGGTCGGCGCCGGTCACTTCGCGCAGGATCGCGCCGTCATCGAGACCAACGTCATCGGCGCGATGGCCACGATCGACGCCGCCGTCGCGCTGTTCCGCCAACAGAACAGCGGCCAGATCGTGGTGATCTCCTCGGTCGCAGCGATGCGCGGCCTGCCGGGCTCCGGCTCCTACAGCGCCTCCAAGGCGGCGATCGCCACGTACGCGGCGTCCGCTCGCGTGGAGTTGCACGGCACGCCGATCAAGGTCACGACCTTGTATCCCGGCTACATCGACACGCCCATCAACCAGGACATGCAGAGCCGCCCTTTCCTGATCGACGTCGAGAAGGGCGCGCGCATCATGGCCGACCTGATCGAGCGCGGCGTGCAGGAGTCCACCGTGCCGGTGTTCCCCTGGAACGTCGTGTCGCGCGTCTTGAAGCTGATGCCTACCTCCGCGCTCGCGCGCCAGCTCAAGCCACGCAAGCGCTAGCCGGCTAGCCGCCGATCGGCGTGCAGCGGCGCTCGGTGCGCGTCGTGGTCTTCTCGCCACCCTTGGCGATCTCGTGGCCCGCGGCCGCGCCGCCAACCGCACCGACGGCGGTTGCGACGTCCTTGCCGCGCCCGCTGCCGATCTGGTGGCCGACGACGGCGCCGGCGGCTCCGCCGATGATCGCGCCCGCCACCGGGTGACCATCCTTCTCGGTGGTCGTGGTGACCTGCTCGTCGTGACACTCCATCTTGCGGCCGTGCTCGTCGGTGTAGATTTCCGCAAGCGCGGCAGCCGGCAGCACGCCCAGCAGGCAGATGGCAAGTTTCAACTGGCGTTTCATCGTTTGCATCCTCGGTTCTCTCTGGTCCCCTAAAGACACTCCTGCGGAGGGCAGGTTGCTCGGGAGGGCAGTGGCAAGCTCTCGCAGCCTGCAAGCTCCTTCAGGCGGAGAGTGCCGTCTTGCCCGACGCGTCTGGATGTCCCACTCGAATGTGTCGCAGCAAGGCGACGCCAAAACATCCGTTGCAGCCATACCCTTGCGCCGATCACGCGGGCCGGCGTCTGCGGATTGCGACAGAAACCCGACTCCGGCTGGCGCGAAATGCGAGCGGGTCAAGGCCGGCATCGACCTTGCAGGGAGATGCGGACGGGAACTCCTTCCCGCAGCAGTAGGAGGACACGACATGGAGAACAACATGAAGCATCTCATCGCAGCCGCCGCTCTCGCGGCCCTGGCCGCCACCGGCACCGCCATGGCCCAGTCGACACCGGCCAGCACGGCCACTGACAAAGCCTCGAGCCTCATCAAGGGCGGTCAGGACGACGGCAAGGAAGCAAAGACGCAAGCCAAGAGCAAGAAGAACGCGGCCACGTCCACCACGGGCAATCCGATCTCGGTGACGCCGCCGTCCGCGGACAACCCGCAGACGTCGGTTGACGTGAACACCGATCCTGCCAAGGCGCACGCCGACGCAGGCCCCGCGGGTGTGAACGCGAACGCCAACCTGGATGGCACCAAGGGCAACAACCCGGCCAAGCCGGTGACGGACAAGCTCGCCCGCAAGAAGGACGAGAAGAAGCAGTAAGGAAGCTGCTGCGGGAGGGACGCGGCCGCAAGGCCGCGTCCCTCCGTTTTTTTACTGCCGCTATCGTTTCAGCGCGTCGCCGAAATACTCGCGAAGCTTGCCGACCTTGGGCTGGGCAATGGCCTGGATATACGGCTCGCCCGGATGCAGCGCGGCGTAGTTCTGGTGGTAACCCTCTGCCTCGAAGAACTCCTGCAGCGGCTCCAGGCGCGTCACCACGGGAGATTTGAAAACAGCTGCGCGATCGATCTGCTCGATGTAGCGCTGGGCGATCCGCTTCTGCTCCTCGTCGGCGTAGAAAATCGCGGAGCGGTACTGCGTGCCGACATCGTTGCCCTGCCGGTCCAGCTGCGTAGGATCGTGAGCGATGGCGAAGAAGACTTTCAGCAACTGCCCAAACGACAGGCGCGCGGGGTCGTACGCGATCTGCACGACTTCGGCGTGATCGGTGCGGCCCGTGCAGACGGATCGGTAATCAGCGGTGTCCCGGCTGCCGCCGGAGTAGCCGTTGACCACCTCGAGCACGCCATCCAGCTCCCGGTAGACCGCTTCGACACACCAGAAGCAGCCGCCCGCGAGGACGGCGAGTGCGCGTCCCGGCTGCGAGGCCAGCGGCGCATCTTCCTGCGGATCGGGAAACTGTTTCGGGTCGATCTTCAAGCTGCCGCCAAAGAAGGATCCAGCCATCGGGTTGCTCGATCGATGCGGGCAGCTAGCCTGACGGAACGCCTTCGCAGCGGCAAGCTCTACAGGAGATGGGCACCGGTTACATCGGCATCTCGGGCTGGCGATACGCGCCGTGGCGCGGCGTGTTCTATCCCAAGAAGCTCGCGCAGCATCGCGAGCTGGAGTTCGCTTCGCGCGAGTTCCGCACCATCGAGCTGAACGGCTCCTTCTATTCCCTGCAGACGCCGGAGAGCTACGAGCGCTGGTACGAGGCGACCCCGCCGGGCTTCGTGTTTGCGATCAAGGGCAGCCGTTACATCACGCACATCCTGCGGCTGCGCGAGTCCGAGCAGGCGCTGTGCAACTTCTTCGCTTCGGGCTTGTTCAATCTGCGGGAGAAGATCGGGCCTTTTCTCTGGCAGCTGCCGCCGACGTTCAGGTACGACGAGGCGCTGCTGTCGAGCTTCCTGCGGATGCTGCCGCGGGACACGCGGCAGGCGGCAGCGCTGGCGCGACGACGCGATCAGCGCCTGAAGGGCAGGGCGCGCCTCGCCATCGACGAGAACCGGCCGTTGCGGCACGCGATGGAGGTGCGCCATCCCAGCTTCGTGGATCCGTCCTTCGTCGCGCTGCTGCGTCGCCACGACGTCGCGCTGGTGGTCGCCGACACCGCCGGCAAGTGGCCGTACCTGGAAGACCTGACGTCGGATTTCCTGTACCTGCGGCTGCACGGAGACAAGGAGCTTTACGCGAGCGGGTACACGCCGGCGGCGCTGGATCGTTGGGCCGATCGCATCCGCGCGTGGCTGCGCGGCGGTCAGCCTGCGGATGCCAGCACGGCGGCGCCGCCCTTGTCTGCGCCGAAAGCGTCGTCGCGCGACGTCTACTGCTACTTCGATAACGACCGCAAAGTGCACGCCCCTTTCGACGCGCACGCGCTCGATGCACGGATCAGTGGGACGCCGGTCCTGCGGGTACGCGGTCGCCGGCGCTCTCGAGCGGCAGACCTGGCTGCAGACGAGCGAAATTTCTCCCGAAGAGGTTTTGGCAGCGCGCGCAGCGTGACGCGGTAGGCTCCGCGCGCAAGCGCGCGTAGGGAATGTCGCTGCCGCAATCCAGGCAGTGCCCATAGTCCTCGTCGCGCAGGCATTGCAGCACCCGCGCGATCGCCTCGAGCTCGGCCTCGCCGTCCGCATCGCCCTCGACGCGCAGGATGCGCTCGCGGCGCTGCAGCTGCCGGGTGATCTGCTGCTTCTGTTCGCGTGTGAGAGCCATGGGATGCGCCTCGCGAGCCTTGGGGCTTGTTAGGCAGCAAGAAGCGCGCCTGAAATCCGCGGCGCATAAAAAAACGCGCGGCCCGTTCTCCCAGGCCGCGCGTTGTGGTGTTCCACCGTCGCAATAAGGCGACGGCTGCTGCTTTACTTGACGTGCTTGTTGACGAGCTTCGTCATTTCGAACATCGACACCTGGGCTTTGTTGCCGAAGATCGGCTTCAGCTTGGCGTCGGCGTTGATGTTGCGTCTGTTCTTGGAGTCCTGCAGGCCGTGCTTCTTGATGTAGAGCCAGATTTTCTTGGTCAGCTCTGCACGCGTCATGGTCGAGCCGCCGACGATGTCGGCGAGCTGAGGGCTCAGGCCCACCGGCGTCGAGATTCCACCACGGAGCTTCGGCTTGCCCCCGGTCTTCTTTGCAGCAGCTTTCTTGGCTTTGGCCATCTTTCACCCCTTGAAGTTGATTGGAAGTGCGGCGGTGCGCCCACAGCACGCTGCGAAGCTTACACCGAGAACATGGCGATTTGTGGGGATTTGCATCGAGAAATTGCAAGTCGTCGCGATCCGGAACTTGGCCGGTTTGCGTCGTTCTGTACGGTGACGACATTGCGCGGGAGAAGGGTTGTGGCGAAAAAGCGGCCAGCGCAGCTCCCGGTTCCGCCGGCGCGCAGCGCCGCCGACTTCCTGCCGAAGCGCCACTCGCTGACGGCACTGCGCGAAGCCGCGCGCGGCTGCCGTGGCTGTGACCTGTACAAGCGCGCGACGCAGACCGTGTTCGGACTCGGGCCTCGCTCCGCGCGCGTCGTGCTCGTCGGTGAGCAGCCCGGTAACGACGAGGACCTCGCAGGCAAGCCTTTCGTGGGGCCGGCCGGGCGGCTCCTGGATCAGGCGCTGACGGCGGCTGGCGTTTCGCGGGCGGACGCTTACGTGACCAACGTCGTAAAACACTTCAAGTGGGAGCCGCGCGGCAAGCGGCGGCTGCACAGCAAGCCCAGCGCGCGTGAAGTCGCGGCTTGTGTGCCCTGGCTGCGCGCCGAGCTGGAGCAGGTCAAACCGCAGGTGCTGGTGTGCCTTGGCGCCACCGCGGCGCAGACCGTTTTTGGCCGTGGTTTCCGCCTCACGCAGCACCGCGGCGAGACGTTGTCGACGCCGCTGGCCGAGCACGCGATCGCCACCGCGCACCCGTCCTCGGTGCTGCGGCAGCCCGACGCGGCGAGCCGGGACCGGGCCCTGCGGGATCTCGTCGCAGATCTGAAGGTGGTGGCGCGCCTGTTGCGGTAGGCGATGATTGGCGCATGTCCGGCGCCCTTTTCACCACCGCGCAGTACCTGGCTCCGCTGGAGACGTCGGGCTGCGTCGGCCCGCGTACCGGCTGGTCGCCGGTTGCGTTGGCGCTTCCCGGCGAAAGCCGGGCGCCGTGCTATCGCAAGACGCACTCCTGGGGAGAATTCGTCTTCGACTTCGAGTTCGCCGCCGCCTACGAGCGTCACGGCCTGAGCTACTACCCCAAGCTCGTCTGCTGCGTGCCGTTCACCCCGGTGCCCGGGCCGCGCCTGCTGGCGGCCGACGACGACGCGCGTCGCAGCCTGGCGATGGCGATGATGGAACGCAGAGGCAGTGAATCCAGCGCGCACATCCTGTTCCTGCTTCCCGGGGAGCTCGAGCTGCTGCGGCTGCTCGGGTGGCTGCCGCGCCTGCAGCTGCGCTACGGCTGGAGCAACGCCGGCTATGCGAGCTTCGAGGATTTCCTCTCCAGGCTGTCGAGCAAGAAGCGAAAGAACATGCGCCAGGAGCGCGCGCAGGTTGCGGCGTCCGGCGTGGAGATCCAGTGGTGCGAAGGGACCGCGCTCAGCCAGGGCGAATGGCGTCGCGTTTACGAGCTGTACGCCAGCACCTATCAGGTGCGTGGCCAGCGGCCGTACCTCAATCTCCAGTGCCTCCAGGGCTGGGCCGCCAATCTGGGACCGGCGATGCAGTTCTGCCTGGCGCGACGGCAGGGGAGCATCGTGGCGATGGCGTTCTACTTCCGCGAGTCCGACACGCTCTACGGACGCCACTGGGGCGGCGACGCCGACGAGCGGGGGCTGCACTTCGAGCTGTGCTGCTACCAGGGCGTGCAGCACTGCATCGACAACGGCCTTCAGCAGTTCGACGCCGGCGTGCAGGGCGAGCATCGCCTGCAGCGAGGCTTCGAGCCCGCGTTCACCTATTCGGCGCACTGGTTCGCGCACGAGGGCTTCCGTGCCGCGATCGGTGAGGCCCTCGAGCAGGAAAGCCGGCTGTTGCATGCGCGCATGCAGCTGCTGCGCGAGCACACCGCCTTCCGCAAATCAGACCCGGTCTAGCGTTGTGAGCGTTCCCGCTGCCGCCGCTCGCGCAGCGGCACTCGCCGGTTGATGGGGTTGGGGGGCTCTGCCACCGGCGTCGCCGGCGCGACCGACGGTATTGCCGGCTCCATCGAAGGCACGACAGGTGCGGCTGGCGCCGCGACCGGCTCCACCGGCGGCACGACTGGCTGCACCGATGCTGCGGCCGGGGCGACCGGAGGAATCGCCGGCGCTGCCCTCGGGACCACAGGTTGCGCGGGCGCCGGTGCCGGCTCTGCGGGCGGCGCCGGTGGCGGTGGCGCCTTCTTCGCAGTCGCCGCGGGCGTCGTCGTGGGCGGGACTTCGCTCTGCGCCCGCGCCATTTGCGCGACGAGGGGAAGCAGGAAACAGGCGATGGCGATTCTGGCTTTCATGGCGGCGACCTCCTTATTGGGAGTCCAGGGTTCGCCGGAGGTTCCTGACGCACGCGCGGCTGGTGAGCCCGATTTACTACTGGTCCGGTGAGCACCGCTGCGTATGCTGCTCGCCTCGACCCAAGAGCGAAGAGCCGCCATGGACCAGGCCGTGAACCGCTGGGACCTCCTGTTCCGCAATGCGCTGGTGTTCGACGGCAGCGGAGCTGCGCCGGTCGCCGCCGACGTTGCCGTCGCGGCCGGACGCATCGCCGCGATCGCGCCGGGTCTTGCGCAATCGCGCGCCGACCGCAGCATCGACGTGGGCGGTCGCTGGCTGGTGCCGGGCATGCTCGACATCCACACGCACTTCGATCTTGAAGTGGAGCTCGCGCCTGGCCTGCCCGAAGCCGTGCGGCACGGCACGACGACGGTGGTCGTGTCGAACTGCTCGCTGGGGCTGGCGTTCGGCGCCCAGCGTCGCGACGGCGCCGATCCGATCGTCGATTGCTTCGCGCGCGTGGAGAACGTCCCCAAGCCGGTGCTGCGCAAGGTCGCCGACACGGTGACGTGGAGCGACTCGGCGGGTTACCTCGCGCACTTGGACGAGCTGGCGCTGGGACCCAACGTGGTGCCGATGATCCCGCATTCGATGCTGCGCATCGAGGTCATGGGGCTGCACGAATCGGTGAGCCGCGAGCCGACGCCGCCCGAGCTCGATCGCATGGCGGCGCTGGTGGAGAAGGGCATGGGCGAGGGCTACGTCGGCCTTTCCACCGACGCGTTGCCGTTCCATTTCCTCGCCAACGCGCCGAACAAGCACAAGCAGATCCCGACGCAGTTCGCGCCGTATTCGGAGCTCAAGTTCCTGACTGGCGTGGTGCGGCGCTGGGGCCGGGTCTGGCAGGCGACGCCGCCCAAGGACGACAAGCTCGCCGTGTTCCGCAACTTCCTGCTCACCAGCGGACGGCTGTTCGGACGTCCGCTGAAGACCACGGCAGTCGCGGCGATCGACCTTGCGACCAACAAGTCGATCGTGAAGATGGGCCTGCTGCTGTCGCGCATCCTCAACTCGCGCCTCGTCGGCGGCATGTTCCGCTTCCAGGCGCTGTCGGCGCCGTTCAAGGTTTGGAGCGATGGCGTGGTGACGCCGCTGGCCGAGGAAGTACCGGAGCTGCGCCGCCTGAACGAGCTGGACCTCGACGACCGCGCGGGACGCCTGCGCATCCTGAGCGATCCCGCCTACGTCGAGGCGTTCCGCAGCATGTGGTTCAAGGGCAAGCGCGGCTTCAACCTGGCGCGCCTGAAGCGCATCTTGAAGCGCGACGACAACGTGCTGTCGCGCGACCTGGCGGACATGACGATCGACACCTGCCCGGTCGCCGCCTGGAACGGCGAGACGATGCAGCAGGTGTATGCGCGGCTGCTTGGCTGGCAGGCCACGGGCCAGGGCGCGCGCGACCAGTCGGAGACGGAGGCCTTCACGCGATTCCCGCAGCCGCTCGCGGACGACTGCGAATTTTTCCTGCACCTGCTGCGTGAGTACGACACGCAGCTGCGCTGGTGGGTGATCTCCGCCAATCGCGATCCGGCGGTGGTCAAGAGCCTGCTGTTCAATCCGCTGATCCTGCCGGGCTTCAACGACAGCGGCGCGCACCTGACGAACATGGCCTTCTACGACGGCAACCTGCGCACGCTCAAGTTCGCGCAGGAGGACGGTCTGGAGAAAGTCTCGGTGGCGGTGCGGCGTCTGACCAGCGAGCCCGCCGATTTCTTCGCCGTCGAAGCGGGTCGGCTGCAGGTGGGCGCGCCGGCGGACCTGGCGGTCGTCGATCCCGAAGCGTTGCGCCGCTGGCAGCCGGACGCGACCGTGCGCTACGTGTGGCGCGAGCTGTTCGAGCATCACCAGCTGGTGAACCGGCCCGATGGCGTTGTCACGCAGGTCGTGATCGCCGGCAAGCTCGCGTGGGACCAGGGCGCCTACACGCCGGCCTTCGGCGCCGAGCGCATGGGGCGCGCGCTGAGGCATCGCGATCACGTCGACGTCGCGCAAACGGCGGAGCTGGCGAAGGCCGCGTAGACTTGGCGGCTCCATTTTTCTTCCGGAGCACGTCATGGCGATCTCGATGTACCAGGCCTCGGTGCCGGTGCTGGTCAACTCGCTGCGCAACCTCAAGAACATCCTGGTGAAGGGACAGGCGCACGCGGACGCCAAGAAGATCGATCACGCCGTCTTCGTCAACGCGCGGCTGGCGCCGGACATGTTCCCGCTGTCACGGCAGGTGCAGATCGCGACCGACATGACCAAGTCCTGCGTGGCGCGCCTGTCCGGGGCCGAGCCACCGAAATGGGACGACACGGAGAAGACGTTCGACGAGCTGTTCGCCCGGATCGACAAGGCCATCGAATACGCCAAGGGCTTCAAGCCGGCGCAGCTCGATGGCTCCGAGGAGCGCGAGGTGGTGCTGAAGTCGCCGCGCGGTGAGATGAAGTTCAAGGGGCAGCCGTTCCTGGTGCACTTCGTGCTGCCCAATCTCTACTTCCACGTCACCACGGCGTACAACATCCTGCGCCACAACGGCGTCGAGCTCGGCAAGATGGATTACATCGGACCTGCGCCCGGCTAGAGAAGCTGCCCTCATGCAGCTCAAGCACGCGCAGGCCAACGGCCTGCGCTTTGCGTACCTCGAAGCAGGAAGCGGCCCGCTGGTGGTGCTGCTGCACGGGTTCCCCGACAACGCCTACACCTGGGAGCGGCAGTTCCCGGCGCTGACCGCGGCAGGCTATCGGGTGGTCGCGCCGTTCCTGCGCGGCTATCCGCCGACGCAAGTCCCGGCGTCGGGCTTCTACGATCGGGCGACGCTCGCCACCGACGTCAAGGCGCTGATCGACGTGCTCGGCGCTGGCGAGCCGGCGCTGCTCGTCGCTCAGGATTGGGGTGCCGCCATCGCCTACGGTTTGCTGGCGGCGTTTCCCGAAGCGGTCCGACGGGCGGTGCTGCTGGCGGTGCCGCATCCAGCCGAGGTGCGCCGCCGGCTGCGACGCTCGCCGCGCCACGTGATCCGCTCCTTCCACTGGTTTGTGTTCCAGCTGCCATGGCTGCCCGAACGGCTGTGCCGGCTACGCGACGGCGCGTTCCTGGAGTTCCTGTGGTGGCTGTGGTCGCCCGAGTATTCGGATCGTGCGCACGTGGCGCAGGTCCGCAGGATGATGCGCGCGCCGGGTGCGCTGGAGGCGACGCTGGGCTACTACCGCGCGCTGATCGACCGGCGGCTGCAGGACCCGGCGCTGGCCGAGCTTCGCGCCAGGCTCAACGACCAGATCCGCGTGCCGACGCTCGTGGCCTGCGGCACGCGCGACATGCGCGGTGAGATGCTGGAAGCGACGCGCGCCTACTTCGCGGCGGAGTTCCGGTGGACCACGGTGGAAGGAGCGGGACACTTCCTGCATCGGGAGAAGCCCGATGCAGTCAACCGCCTCATCCTGGACTGGCTGGCGGCTGCCTAGTGCGTTTCAAGCCACTGCGTCGTGGGTTGCGCAACTGCAGGCTCCACGATCGCCGGCTCCAACACCGGTGCCGGCACCGCGGGGGCTGAAGCGAACACCGCGTCGCTGGCCGGACGCACCGAAGTGAGGGCCGTGGACCACGCCACTTCATGGACGTCGCCCTGCTGCGGAATGCTGCGCAACAGCTGCCGGCCCGTCGTGATGACGGCGAGCTTGGCCGACTGCACGTCGGCATAGATCAGCGAGGCACCATCGGGGCCGAAGCTCGGCGATTCGTCCATGGGACCGGCGCTGACGGTGCGGAACACGCGGCCCTGCAGGTGCAGCAAGCCGATGCGCGAGCGCGCGCCCTCGTAGTGCACCATCGCCAGCTCGGTGCCGTCCGGCGAATAGGCCGGGCGCATGTTCTTGCGCCCCTCGAAGCTCACCCGCTTCTGCTCGCCGCCGCTGCTGGGCACGACGAATACCTGCGGCAGGCCGAGGCGGTCGGAGGTGAACGCAATCTCGGTGCCGCTCGGCGACCAGGCCGGCTCGGTGTCGATCGCGGGATGCGACGTCAGCCGCTGGCGCGTGCCGCTGGCCAGATCGACGACGTAGATGTCGGCGTTGGAGCCGAACGACAGGCTGATGGCGAGCGATTTGCCGTCGGGCGACCAGGACGGCGCGCCGTTGACGCCGGGCTCCTGCGTGATCAGCCGCGGCGTGTGCGTGTAGAGGTCGACGACGAAGATGGCTGAGCCGCCGCGGAGATAGCCGACGTAGGCGATCTGGCGGCCATCGGGAGCCCACGCCGGTGACATCAACGGCTCGCGCGACGCGACGATGACCTGGCGGTCGCCGCCCTCGGTGTCGGCGCTGACCAGCTCGTAGCGGCGCTTGTCGCCGTAGCCGGTGGCGGTGACGTAGGCGATGCGGTTGCCCGTAGCGACGATCTCGGGCTCCTGCGGTTCCTGATAGATCTCGTCAGCAAGGCAGACGCTGACCGCGCAACAAGAGACGCTCGCGATCGCGAACGCCGTAGAAATCCTTCTGAACACTGTGCTGCTCCTTGCGCTTACCGGCGGAGGATCTGCCGGCTTCACGCTCCCCTAGACGCTACGACAGCATGCCAGCCGCGCACGCGTTCCGCTAGGTTTTATCTAACGCCAGCGGAGAAATTTGTGACTAACCTCACGGCTGGCGGCCTGTCGTCGCCGGACCGAGTCAGTTCGTCTTGCCGAACGGCATGTCGAGCGAGGCGCCGGTGCCCACCGCCCCCTGGCGCGGCAGTAGCGGATCGACCCGCGGCCAGCTGTAGCCCAGGATCAGCTCGAGGAACAGCCGTTGCCCCATCAGCGGCTGCCGGAAGACTGTGCGCAGGCCGTATTCGGCGAGCGGCTCCGGCGCCTGGGTGACGCCCCGGACGAACGACTCCAGGGCAACCGCCCGGCCCGCTCGCAGGTTCTGGTAGAGGATCACCGCGGTGCGCCAGTCGATGCCCTCGGTGCTCTGGGAGCGGGTCGCTGCCGTCGACAGCCGCACCAGCCTGCTGGGCGACAGCACGTGGCTCATGTCGAAGTTCGTGGTCAGGCCGACGCCGTCGTCGCTGTTCCAGAAGGGGGTGGCCCGCAGGTAGTAGATGTCGTTCAGGTCCGAATAGATGTTGAGCCGCATGCGCCATTGCACGAACAGCTGCGGCGGATTCAGCCCGTGGACGCCGACCCGGAATTCGGAGCGCAGGCGGTCGGTCTCCGGCAGCGAGTAGCCAAGGCCGCCGAGCCAGCCTTCGCGATCGTCCAGGCGCGGGAATTGCGAGCGCAGGGCGAAACCTTCCGAGCGGTCGCGCAGGAAGTCGTTCTCGTTGTCTCGCCCCAGGAATGCGTTGACGCGATGCTTGAGCGTGGGCAGCTCTGCGCGCACGTCGACGCGGAAGCGGATCTTGCTGCCCTCGAACTCCGAGTAGCCGCCGGACAGCTCGATGTGACCGTGGACCTTGCGCGCAGCCTCGATGTCGCCTTTCTCGCCGAACAGGCTGTCCGCCCAGAGCGCGGTGCTGCACAGTGTCTCCTCCAGGAGCCGCCGCGTTTCGTCGAGCATGGGCTCGTCCGGCTCGATCACCTGCGCGCAGGGATTCACGACCGTCGGCTGCGCTTTCTCGGCCAGATATTCGGCCTCTTCGCGCTCGGCGAGCTCATCCCCGGTGGTCGCTTCGGCCGGCCGCTCGGCCCCCAGGTTGTGCTCGCCGGAGGTCGACGGCGGCTCGATGGTCTGCGACATCGGCTCGGACGGCGCGGGCTCCGGCGCCATCTCGGACAGAGCCGGCTGCTCCTCGCCCTGCGGCTGCGCTTCCGACGGCGGCAGCGCGGAAGACTCGGCTTCCGCCGGCGTCCCGGAGCCCGTCGACGCGCAGCCGACGATGGCCAAGGCCAGCATCGCGACGCATGCACCCGCGCGCTTGGTGAGACTTGCCGCGTTCAAGACCGCTCCTCCCAGCCCTGGCCCAGCATACGGCGACTGAACCTCGCCGCGCCGGCCAGATTAGCAAGGCCGACGCGGTCCGCTAGACTGTCGGCATGAGCAAAGACGACTTGCGCGCGACGCTGGAGCGGCTGCGCTCGGAAGTGGAAACCCTGTCGTTCCGCAACGAGCGTGATCGCGATCGCATGCACGCGCTGATCTCGGGGATCGAGCGGCAGCTGAAGAACTCCGAGGACTCCGGCGAGCGCGAGGAGCTGCTGGACGCGCTGCCCGGCGCGATCAAGCAGCTGGAGGTGGAGCATCCGACGCTGACGGCCATCCTGAGCCGCGTGATCACCGCCCTGAGCTCGATGGGCATCTGATTGCTGCAGATCACCGATCACCTGTCGATCCCGGAAACCGAGATCCAGATCGACGCGGTACGCTCGCAAGGCGCCGGTGGACAGAAGGTCAACAAGACCTCCAGCGCGATCCACCTGCGTTTCGACGTCAACGCCTCGTCGCTGCCGGACGAGGTCAAGCAGGCGCTGCTGGCCAGCAGCGACCGGCGCGTCAGCGAAGCCGGTGTCGTGGTGATCAAGGCGCAGCAGCATCGCAGCCAGGAGGCCAATCGCGACGAGGCATTACGCCGTCTCGGAAGTCTGATCCAGGCGGCCACGGTCCGGCGCAAGACGCGCAGACCAACCAAGCCTACGCGTGCCTCCAAGCGCAGGCGCGTCGACAGCAAGGTCCGGCGCGGCCAGCTCAAGGCGCTGCGCACGCGGCTGGACGACTAGGCGTTCCGCCAGCTCACTTCCGTGCCGCCCTCGCGACGCGCCAGCACGCGCGCCGCGACGAAGAGGAAATCGGACAGGCGGTTCGCGTACTTCAGACTCGCCTGGTTGATCGGCTCGCGCTCGTGCAGGGACCACAGCGCCCGCTCCGCGCGTCGCGCCATCGCTCGCGCCAGGTGACATGCCGCAGCCGCGGCATTCCCGCCCGGCAGCACGAATTCCTTGAGTGGCGGTAGATCGGCGTTGAGCGTTTCCACATCGCTCTCGATCGCCCCGAGCTGCTTGTCGCCGATCACCGCGGCTCCCGGCATCGACAGCTCTCCACCCAGATCGAACAATTCGTGCTGGATGCGTGTCAGGCGATCGCGCAGCGCCACCGGCAGCTCCTGGGCGAGCAGCACGCCGAGTTGGCTGTTGACCTCGTCGATGTCGCCCATCGCCTGTACGCGTGCGTGCGTCTTGGGCACGCGGTCGCCGCCGGTAAGGCCGGTGGTTCCGCCGTCGCCGGTGCGGGTGACGATCTTCGAAAGGCGATTGCCCATGCCTAAAGACTATAGCGGAGCGTCACGTACGCAGACCGGCCCGCCTGGTCGTAGCCGGCGGCGGTCTGGTAGTCGCGATCGAGGAGGTTCTCCAGGCGTCCGAGCAGTCGCACGTGCTCGCCGATTCGCACTCCGGCGGTCAGGTTCATCAGCACATACCCGCCCAGCCGTGCACCGCCGAAGTCGATCCGGTCACCGGAGGCCAGAGCGTCCACGCCGTACTCGAACCAGCCGAGTGTCTGCGCAAAGCCCGCCGTGGCGGTCTTGTCGGCTCGTCGCAATAGCCGCGCGCCGCTGTTGCGGTCGCGAGGTTGCTGGCGGATACCGGATGCGTGCACCGACCACGAATCGCGCACCAGCCGATAGGTGAGCTCGAGCCCGCGGTTGCGGAAGCGATCGAGGTTCTCAGCGAGGAAGACGTCGTCGTTGAAGTCGGCATTGTCGCAACCGGACACGCAGACGACGTTGATGAGGTCGTCGACGTCGTTCCAGAAGGCGCGCAGCTCGACGCTGTGGCTGGCGCCGATGCCCTGTCGCACGCCGAGCTCATAGCTGCGTGAACTCTCCGCCTTCAGATCCGGATTGCCGCCGAAGCCGAAGCGGTCGGTGGCATCGGGGGCGCGAAAGCCGGTGCCGGCTGCCGTCGTCAGGCGCGTTTCGGTCGGAAAGCGATAGCCATATTCGGCGTTCCAGGTGAACTGGTCGCCGAAGGCATCGTGGTCGTGAAAGGCCGCGGCCAGCACCGCGCTGTGGCGGTCGACGTCGATCTCGTCCTGCGCGAACACGCCGAACAGATCGCGGTCCTCGTGGATCGGCGTGCCGAACTGGAGCGCATCGACCTGCTCGCGCGCAGCCTCCAACCCCGCGCTCAGGCGCTGGTGGGGCAGGTCGAGGCTGTTCTCCCACGCCAGCCGTGGCCGGGTCGTGCGCACGAAATCCTGCTGGCCAAGAAAGTTGTCCTGGTTCTGGCGGATGTCGTCCACCATCCGCGAGATGCTCAGCCTGCTCTGCCATGCGGCAACCGGACGAACCCCTGCGTCGGCGGCGATCACCTGGTTGTGAAAATCCTGGTCGACCGGCGTGCCGCCGCAGAAATCGAAATACTCCGACTGGCCGCGCGTATCCCACGCGCGCGCGCCCACTGACACACCGGCAATGCTGCTACGGGCCTTGGCGTTCACCGTGGTGTTGCGGTATCCGCGGTCGTCGGCAGCGCCGCGGCACGACGGGAACCCGCCGATCTCTTCGTGCTGTGCCGAAAGCGCAATGCCATGATCGCCGACACCGTAGCTGACACTTCCGGCCACATCGCGCGTGTCGTAACTCCCGCCGCGTGCAGCCGCGTCAGCGTGCAGCCCGTCCGCGACGCGCGTGATGACGTTGATGACGCCGGCAATGGCGTCCGAGCCGTACAGCGTCGCACGCGGCCCGCGCAGGATCTCGATCCGCTCGATCATTTCCGGCGAAATGTTCTGCAGGGCCGCGCCGCCGGCCGTCGCCGGATTCACGCGGATGCCGTCGATCAGCACGAGCGTGTGATTCGACTCGCCGCCGCGGATGAACACCGAAGTGACCTGACCGGGGCCGCCGTTGCGCGCGATCTCGACGCCGGCGACGAAACGCAGCAGCTCGGCGAGGTCGCCGACCTGGGCGCGCTCGATCTCGTCGCGCGTGATCACTGTCAGCGCGGGCAGCACGTTGGACAGGCTGACAGGTTGCCCGGTCGCGGTGACGACCACCTCGGACAATGGAGTTGGCTCGTCTTCGGCCCGAGCGCTGGAGACGGACAGGACGCAGGCCACTGCGCAGAACGCAAAACGCTTCATGGAGATCTCCCGGCCCGCTTCCCCGCGGGCAATAGGTGAAAGGCAGCGCCTTGGGCGCCGGTTCACGCAGGCCGGTCTCCGGGCTCACGAGCGATTCACCGAATGGCCTTCCCGGATTGCTCCAGTGGCGCGAGTAACTCGGGTCTTCTCGTTTACCGTTGCGGGGGCAGCGTGGGCATCTCACCCACTTCCCAGTTTCACCCGGCGCGTTACGCGCCAGGCACCTGCGACGACCGGGATTCTAGTTCAAGCCAGGCGCGCCGGTATGATGCGCGCCATGCACAGTCCACATCTCCAAGCTGCCCTGCAAGCGGCCGACGCGGCGGCGCAGATCATCCGCCGCGCCTACCAGGGCAACTTCAAGGTGGACTACAAGGCCGACGCCAGCCCGGTCACGGAAGTCGACGTCGCGGCCGAGCGCGCGATCCGCACAATCCTGGCCGAGCGTTTTCCGGACCATGGGTTCTACGGCGAGGAGACCGGTCGAGCCCACGCCGACGCCCAATACCTCTGGCTCGTGGATCCGATCGACGGCACCAAGGCCTTTGTTCGCGGCTATCCCATCTTCTCGGTGCAGATCGCGCTGATGCAGCGCGGCGAGCTGATCCTCGGCGTGTCGCGCGCGCCATGCTGGAATGGCGGCAAGGGCGAGACCGTGTGGGCGGAGAAGGGGGCGGGCGCTTGGCTGGGCGAAGAGCAGCTCCGCGTAAGCGAGGTGTCGGCTTTCGAGAAGGCGACGCTGTCGACCGGGAATCTGGCAACCCTCGCGGCATCACCCCGATGGGGCAAACTGGGTGGGCTGATCCCGCGTCTGCACCGGATCCGTGGATACGGCGACTTCCTGCACTACCACTACCTGGCGGCCGGCAAGATCGACGCCGTGATCGAGTCCAACGTCAACATCCTCGACATCGCCGCGCTCGCGGTGATCGTGCGAGAAGCCGGCGGCGAGTTTACGGATCTTTCCGGGGGCGCCCTGAATCTGGAGACGACTTCGGTGCTGGCCAGCAACGCACGCTTGCACAAGCCGCTGCTCGACGCGCTGCGCTAGTCGAAGATCACCGTCTTGCGGGCATAGACCAGGATGCGGTGCTGGGTGTGCCAGCGCACCGCCCGCGACAGCACCGTCTTTTCCAGGTCGCGACCCTTCTGCACGAGGTCGGGGAGCTGGTCGCGATGCGAGACGCGGATGACGTCCTGCTCGATGATCGGCCCTTCGTCGAGCTCGTGGGTCACGTAATGACTGGTTGCGCCGATCAGCTTGACGCCTTTTTCGTGCGCCCGATGGTACGGCCGACTGCCCGGGAATGCAGGCAGGAAGGAATGGTGCACGTTGATGATGCCTTGGGGATAGCGGGCGACGAAGTCGGCCGATAGCACCTGCATGTAGCGGGCGAGCACCACGAGATTGACGCCGTGCCGCTCCAGCAGCGCCAGCTGGTGCTGTTCGGCTTCGGTCTTGCCGGTGGCGTCTACAGGGATGCAATGGAAATCCACTTTGTGGAATTCCGCCAGCCGTCGCGCGTCCTCGTGATTGCTGACGATGAGCGGGATGTCGCAGGCAAGCTCTCCGCTGTGATGACGATAGAGCAGGTCGGCCAGGCAGTGGTCGTACCGCGATACGAAGATGGCCACGCGCGGCCGGTCGGCGGACAGCTCCAGGCGCCAGCGCATCGCGAACTTCGCCGCCAGTTGCGCAAATGCCTCGCGAAAGGCCGGGATGCCGAGATCGAAGTCGGTCAGGTCCCATTCCACCCGCATGAAGAACAGGCCGAGCTCGGCATCCTGGTGCTGGTCCGCGTGCAGGATGTTGGCGTCGTGTGCGTAGAGGAAATCCGCGATGGCGGCGACCAGGCCTTTGCGATCAGGGCAGTCGATCAGCAGGATCGCGGTATTCCTCACGAGATCACGACGTCGAGTTGCTGTCGCAGGCTGATGATCGGCCAGCCGCTGCGCCGTGCCTCCTCGCGCAACACGTCGTCGGGGTCGACAGCCACCGGCGCGTCGGCGGCCCGCAGAAGCGCAAGGTCGTTGTGCGAATCGCTGTACGCGGTGATGCCATCGAAGCTGCGGCCGCCGATCCACTGGCGCAGGCGCTGCAGCTTGCCTTCGCGAAAGTTGGGAACGCCTGCGATCCGACCTGTGTAGCGCCCGCCGGCGACTTCCGGGTCGGTAGCTAGAAGCACTGGCACATCCAGGAGCCTGGCGATCGGCTCGGTGATGAACCGGTTTGTGGCCGTGGTGATCAGCAACTCATCCCCCTGCGCGCGGTGACGCTCGAGCAAGGCGGGAGTTCCTGGTGCCACGATCGGCGCAATTTTTTCCGCGACGAACCGAGGTCGCAGCGTCGCGAGGCGCTCGACGCCGTGCTGGACGATCGGCGCAAGGGAGAAGGCCGCGAAGGCAGCGATGTCCAGGGTTCCAGCCTGGTAAGCCTCGTAGTAGCGGCGGTTCTCGCGGGCGTAGGCTTCACCATCGACCAGGCCCTGCTCCACAAGAAATTCGCCCCAGAGATAGTCGCTGTCGCCGGCCAGCAGCGTGTTATCCAGATCGAAGATCGCCAATCGCATTGATTCTTTGGGGCTCCGGCCCATGCCCCCGGCGGCGCGGGGCGCGCAGGATAGCAGCGTTGGCGGCACCCCCGCGCTTGTGAAAGAATTTGCGGGTAAGAAGTAGCCACGCCCATGATCGACACCGAAGGCTTTCGACCCAATGTCGGCATCATTCTGGCCAATCCGGCCGGGCAGGTGCTGTGGGCCAAGCGCGTTCACCAGAACGCCTGGCAATTCCCGCAGGGCGGGATCAATCCGGGAGAAACGGCACCTCAGGCCCTGTACAGGGAGCTTTACGAGGAGCTCGGACTGGAGGCCGGCGACGTCCAGATGCTAGGCGTGACGGGTAACTGGCTGCGCTACCGCTTGCCGCGCCGCTACATGCGCCGGGGTTCCAGCCCGGTCTGCGTCGGTCAGAAGCAGAAGTGGTTCGCGCTGCGGCTTCTGGCGATGGATACGCAGGTTCGCTTCGATCGCAGCCAGCGCCCGGAATTCGAAGGCTGGCGCTGGGTGGATTACCGCCATCCCTTGCAGGAAGTCGTGTCCTTCAAGCGAGAGGTGTACCGCCTGGCGCTTGACGAGCTTGCTGCCGCTTTTTCCCCGCTATCCGCGATTCCCGCGCAGGCCGCTTAGTGCCGGGTTATCCGCGTCGGTTTCTCAAAAAGGTTTAAGCACAGCCAGCAGCACCAACCCGATCAGGAACAACGCCGGCACCTCGTTCGCCAGCCGGAAAAATCGCGCGCTGTGGGGATTGCGGCGCTCTCGCAGGGCTCGCATCGGCACGATCAGCCAGTGGTGATAACCGACCAGGCCCAGCGCCAGAGCAAGCTTGGCGTGGATCCAGCCGGTTTTCATTGGCCAGTAGCCGATCCACAGCCACAAGCCGAACACCAGGGTTCCCGTCATGCCAATGGATGCTATGGCGAACAGCCGTCGTTCCATTGTGCAGAAGCGCTCATGACCGACCGCGTCTGTGGTCTCACAGTGGTAGACGAACAACCGGGGCAGATAAAACAGGCCGGCGAACCAGGTCACCAGGAAAATGATGTGAGCGGCCTTCAGCCAGAGCATGGTTCAGAGTGACTTGTGCTTGTGCCGAAGTCTAAGGCAGTGCCGATATAGAATGCGTCGCTTCGCGCTCTTGCGGGCGGCGGCCCCGTGTCCATGATCAAGGTAGGCATCGTCGGCGGCACCGGTTACACCGGCGCCGAGCTGCTGCGCATCCTGGCGCGGCATCCGCGCGCCAGTGTCGAGGTGTTGACCTCACGTCAGGAGGCTGGACGGCGCGCCGACGAATTGTTCCCGCATCTTCGCGGCCACTGCGAAGCCGTGTTCGCGCAGCCAGATGTCGAGCGCCTGTCCAAGTGCCAGGCGGTGTTCTTCGCCACACCGCACGGCACCGCTATGCAGATGGCGCCGGCCCTTCTGGGCAAGGGCGTGAAAGTCATCGATCTCTCGGCGGATTTTCGCCTGAAAAGCGCAGCGGAGTACCAGCGCTGGTACCAACACGAGCACAGTGCGGAGGACCTCCTCGCCGAGGCGGTTTACGGGCTGCCGGAAGTCAATCGGGCCAAAATCGCGGCGGCCCGACTGGTCGCGGCGCCTGGTTGTTATCCGACGGCAGTGCAACTGGGCTTTCTGCCGCTACTGGAAGCTGGCGAGGCTGAGGCCGAAAGCCTCATCGCCGACTGCAAGTCCGGCGTTTCCGGTGCAGGCCGCGAGCTCAAGCTTGGCTCTATGTACTGCGAGGCATCCGATTCACTGCGGGCCTACGCGGTCGCCGGCCACCGACATAGTCCGGAAATCGTTCAAGGCCTTACCGCGATCGCCAAGAGCCGCGTGGGCCTGACGTTCGTGCCGCATCTCACGCCGATGATCCGAGGAATCCACGCCACTCTTTACGCCAGGCTGAAGAACCCTTCACTGGATCTGCAGGACCTTTATGCGCGGCGTTTCGTCGCTGAGCCCTGCGTCGACGTACTGCCCTCCGGCGCGCACCCAGAAACGCGGTCCGTGCGCGGCGTCAACAACTGTCAGATCGCGGTCCACAAGACCCAGGATTCCAAGACGGCTGTTGTTCTCTGCGTGATCGACAACCTGGTCAAGGGCGCCTCCGGACAGGCCGTCCAGTGCTTCAACATCATGTTTGGGATCGACGAGGCGCTTGGCCTCGGCGGCCCCGGCTTGTCTCCGTAACGCGCCGTGGCGCCGACAATCGTTCTGCGCCGCAATTCCCGTCTCCGGGCGCCGCTGATTGTGGGCGCTTGCGCAGCACTCCTTGTGCTGACGACACCCGTATTCTTCGGTCTCGCCCGGAACACTTCGTTGGGCGATTCGGCAGATCTCGCAGCACAGCTGGATGCAGCGCGACTCGAGCTCGCACAGACCGAGCGTCAGCTTCGCGACCTGCGATTAGCGAACGATCGTGCCAGGCAGGAGCTGGCAGATCTCAACCGCGGTCGCGAAATCGACCGCCAGGCTTACGAGCAGGTCCAGCGATCCTGGGCGGTCGAGCAGCAAGAGGCATCGAACGTGCGCGAGCAGCTAGCCTTCTACCGGGGCGTCATGTCGCCGCAGGCCCTGCATTCGGGGCTGCACGTGAACGGGCTGCGGATCTCTCGAACGACCGGCCAGGACAGCTACCAGTACCGAGCTCGTGCTGGTGCAGGCCGCCCGACAGGAAGGGCGCGCGAGCGGACGCGCCGAACTGCGTTTCATTGGGCATGACCAGTCGGCGAAGCGCAGCATGACGCTGTCCGAACTCGGTCCCGAAAAACACGATCCGCTGCTGTTCTCTTTCCGTCGTTTTCAAGAGTTCAGCGGAGAGTTCAGGTTGCCCGCCGGTTTCACGCCTCAAAAGGCGGTGGTCACGCTGATGTTCAACAGTGGCCACGACCCCCAAGTCGAAGAGGAATTCGAGTGGGGGAAGATCCAGGTTGGCACTGCGCGTGGCACGTCCGGATGAAAAAGCCCTGGAAGAAGTCCCTGGTGGTCGAAACCTTGATCGGAGAGCAGACCGAAATTCGGGGTGAGGTTCGTTTCGCCGGCGGGCTGCATCTCGATGGGCGGGTCAAGGGTCGCGTGGTTTCGACCGACAAGGGGGCCGCGCTGTCGCTGGGCGTGACCGGGCTGGTCGATGGGGATGTTCAGGCGCCCCGGGTCATGCTCAACGGGCGCGTGAACGGCCACGTCTATGCCGAGGAGCACGTATCCCTCGGTGCCAGAGCCACAGTCGTGGGCAATCTTTACTACCGCACCCTGGAGATGGCCGTTGGGGCGAAGGTGATGGGTCAGCTGGTCCTCCAAGAGGACGTCTCGGCTAATGCGTCGCCGCCGCTTCCGAACAGGAAGTGAAAAAGTTGGGGTGTCCCCGCGGAGGCGCTAAAATGCGGTCCGACCGTAAAGTGACCGTTCCGTGGACGCCGCTGTGCAAGCCCCCTTGATCTTCACCGATTCCGCCGCTCGCAAGGTGCGTGCGCTGCTGGATGAGGAATCCAATCCCAACCAGATGCTTCGGGTCTTCGTGACTGGCGGGGGCTGCTCGGGCTTTCAATACGGATTCACGTTCGACGAAACCGCCCAGGACGACGACACTCGAGTGATCAACGGTGGCGTGACGCTGGTAGTCGATCCAATGAGCGTCCAATACCTGCAGGGCGCCGAAATCGATTACAAGGAAGGCGTCGAGGGCGCTCAGTTCGTTATCCGCAATCCCAATGCCGCTACGACCTGCGGCTGCGGAAACTCGTTTTCGGTCTAGGGCGCTCCGCCCACTATTTCAGGCTGGCGTATCGAGTGTTGCTGAGCGTATCAAGCTGCGCCAGCAAGGGCGTTGTCTCAGCCCGGAACTGCACCAGGTATTGCCGCGGGATCGACACGGCGCGCGGCAACGACACCGTCATCGGGTTCTTGTGCAGCCCACCGACCCGAAACTCATAGTGCAGGTGCGGGGCTGTAGCCAAGCCGGTCATGCCGACATAACCAATGACTTGGCCCTGCTTCACAGAATCGCCTTCCTTCAGTCCGCGCTTATAGCGCGACAAGTGGGCATAGACCGTTTCGTAATTTCCGCCGTGCTTCAGCATGATGACGTTGCCAAAACCGCTGCGGCGTCCCAAGAACTCCACTCGGCCATCGCCGGTAGCCTTGACCGGCGTGCCCGCGGCGGCAGCGTAGTCCACGCCTTTGTGCGCGCGCATCGAGTTCAGCACTGGATGTAGGCGCCGCATGCTGAATCCAGAGCTGACGCGGATGAAGTCCAGCGGCGCGCGATTGAAGAACTTGCGAAGAGATTGGCCATCCGGCGCGTAGTAAGCCGCGTGTCCCTGGCGATCGACGTAGCGCACAGCACGATAGGTTTCGCCGTCGGTATTGAACTCGGCTGCAAGGATGTCGCCGTCGCGTAATTTCTTGCCGTTGCTCCACAACGTGTCGTAGGCCACCGCAAAACGGTCGCCCTCGCGCAGGTCCAGAGCGAAGTCGATGTCGTAGCCGAAGATCTTTGCGACGTCTAAGACCAGGCGGTTTGAAAGCCCGGCTGCCTGACCGGCAGCGAAAAACGAGCTCCGGACGGTTCCACGCGCATAGGCGGTGCGATGCTGAATCTGGGCGGTGAGCTGCATCGCCTCAAAGCCGTCGCCGTCGCGTCGGATCTGTAAAGTCTCGCGAGGATCCGGTGAGTAGACGAGTTCCTGGAGGCGACCTTCGGCAACTCTGAGTTGCAGCTGGTCGCCCGCGCGAAGGCGGCGCAACTGGGCAGCTTCACGTCCAAGCTTGATGATCTCGAGCCAGTCGTCGCTCGGGAGCTCCTGCTCCTCGAAGATGTTCGACAGGCTCTGCCCGCTGCGAACCTTGACTGTGATCCAGTCAGTGGTGCTGGGAACGGGCACCGGAGCCACCTGCTCAAGCGCCGAATCCATGACGGGCTGAGCAGCCGCAACTTGCGCCGAAGTTGGCGGTGTGCCGGGAGAATGCTCGGTTCCAACACTCTCCCGCGTGATCGTGGCGCCCACGGTAACCGCGAAGAGAGTTCCGAGCAGGAACGAGCGCCGTGTCATAGGCCGGTGAACCTGACGCGCTCCGCTATAATCGCTCTGCATGAATTCCAAGGGTCCGAAAACAAATTCCGCGCCGCGCTGCCGCGGATCTCAACCAAGCGCCAGTTCGTTGGTTAGTAGTAAGAGTTATCGACTTGTTATTTGGCGCCGCTCGTAGTTAAGAAACCACAATTCCAGCCCACACGCAAGGGACTGTGGCTTCACTAACGCTTACATCCTGCCCTGCTAGCCGCCCTCACACCGATAGTAAAAATGGCTCCGACTCCGGATAGCTTCGCCGAGATCGAGCGCGGCACCGACGAGGTGATCCCGCGCGACGAATTCCGGTCGCGTTTAACAATGGCGGAGCAAGCCGGCAAGCGTCTGGTCGTAAAGGCGGGATTCGATCCCACTGCCAAGGACCTGCATCTGGGGCACACGGTGCTCTTGAACAAGCTCCGGGCGTTCCAGGAGCGCGGGCATGACGTTGTTTTCCTGATCGGCGACTTCACGGGGATGATCGGTGATCCCAGTGGCAAGAACGAGACTCGCAGGCCGTTGACGCGATCCGAAGTCGACGAAAACGCCAAGACCTATCAAGCCCAGGTGTCCAAAATCCTGGACCCCACCAAGATTCGCGTGGAATTCAACTCCCGCTGGCTGGACAAGCTGGGAGCGGAAGGCATGCTGCGGCTGGCCGCCCAGCACACGGTCGCGCGCATGCTCGAGCGGGATGATTTCGCCAAACGCTATCGGGATGGCCAGCCCATAGCCATGCATGAATTTCTCTACCCCTTGCTGCAAGGTTATGACTCAGTAGCGCTAAACGCGGACGTGGAATTGGGCGGAACGGATCAGAAATTCAACCTTTTAGTAGGGAGGCATTTGCAGCAGGCGAATGGCCAAAAGCCGCAGTGCGTGATGACGGTGCCAATTCTGGAAGGGCTTGATGGTGTTCAGAAGATGTCCAAATCGCTCAAGAACTACGTGGGGGTGAGCGACTCGCCTGGCGAGATGTTTGGAAAGCTGATGAGCATCTCCGACACGCTCATGTGGCGATACTTTGAACTGCTGTCTTTCCGCGCATTGACCGACATCACCCAGCTGAAGCGGGGGATCGAGGAAGGCGCGAACCCCCGCGACGTGAAGTTTGAGCTGGCCAAGGAGATCGTGACCCGGTTTCATGGGGCCACGGCTGCCGAGGTGGCGCTGCGGGAGTTTGTAGCTCAATTTTCGAAGGGTGGGCTGCCCGATGACATTCGAGAAATGAATCTGGCCGCGCCACCAGAGGGCTTGCCGCTGGTACGGGCACTCAAAGAAGCAGGGTTGGTTCAGTCGACGTCTGAGGCCTATCGCCAGATTCAGCAACGGGCAGTCCGCGTGGATCAGGAGCGCGCCGAGGATCGCTCACTGGTGCTTGCCGCTGGAAAGAGCTATTTGCTCCAGGTTGGCCCGAGGCGCTTCGTCCGCATCAACCTAGCGACGCCGACGGAGTAGTTTGGCGCCTGGCGCCGTAAGTAAATCGCGCGTCAGCGCGAGGCCTGCGAAGAAAAGTTGGTGAAGGGTGTTGACAGCGCGTGAAACTGGTCTAGAATGCGCGTCCCTGCTGCCGCGGGGCATCTCCAAAGTTACCCCGACCGGCGGCCTGTTCGTTAAAAATTCAGCAAGTGATTTGTGTGGGTGCTCCCGGGTGCGCTGGCTGCAAGCCAAT